>NZ_JAUSBV010000003.1 GCF_030651915.1 Parvibaculum sp.
GACGGAGCGCGGCGTGTAGAACTCGCCGCCGCGCTTGCCTTCCGAGCCCGCGAACTGGCCGAGGAAATATTCATAGACGCGGCCGAGCACGTCGCGCGACTGGCCCTTTTCCTGACCCAGCGTAATACCGGAAATGAGATCGATCAGCTCGCCGAGCATGACGGCGTTGAGCGCGGGGCGCGCATATTCCTTCGGCAGCACGCCCTTCAGGCTCTCATTGCGCTTTTCGATGGCGATCATCGCCTCGTCGATCAGCTTGCCGATGCCGGGCTGTTTCGCGTTCGACTGCAGATGCGACCAGCGCGCTTCCTTCGGCACCCAGAAGATGTTGTCGGCGGCGTATTCGTCGGGGTCTTCCGATGGCTTGATCGGGGTGTTTTCGGGAACCCCCTTGTCGTCCTCAAGCAAGACCAAACGGCGGGCTTCAAAGCTGTCAGAAATGTGCTTCAGGAAGATCAGGCCCAGCGCGACATGCTTGTAGTCCGACGGCTCCATGTTGCCGCGCAGCTTGTCGGCAGTCTTGAAAAGCTCCGCCTCGAAGCCGAGATCGCCGCCATTGCCATTGGCGCGGGCCGGCTTTGCCTGCTTTTTCGGTGTTTTCGCCATTCCGCCCCGCCTCGTTTCCATTCGTCGGAACGGGCGCGTTCGCGCGCCGTTCCGACGCGCATGCCCGCTCCCTGCCCTGACCGCAGTTTGACCAATATGAGCGCGGGCGCAACGGCGGGAGGGGGATTGGCCGGAAAAGTGCGGCCAGCTCCTTTCCTCCCACCCGCCCCTTGGGGGCGGGTCGACAATTTGTGAGCGTCAGCGAACAAATTTCGGGGCGGGGTCGCGGCGGTGACGGCATCGTAGAACGACAGGAGGTGCGTTGACGCGCTTCAGCGCCCCCGCCCCAAACGGGCTTCGCCCGTTTGACCCGCCCCCCAGGGGCGGGTGGAAAGAAGGAAGAAAGGCTCCGGCCTCCGCCGGGCCGGTTTCACCTCATTCGAAAATCGACAGGACCAGCCCGAAGACGCCGAAGGCGATGATCGCGTAGGCGAGCCAGACCACGCTGAGCGGAATGAGCGGCAGCAGGATGCGGACGGCGAAATATCTCTCGAGCAGACGCAGCCAGAAGATGCCGGCAATGCCGGAGGCGATGACGATGAGGGCGAAGGCCCACATCACGCCGTCTGCAAGCCCGCCGAGCAGCCAGGTCAGCAGCAGGAAGGTGACGACGGGGCCGATCGCGGCAAGGACCGTCGCCAGCACGCCGCCGACACCGGCGGTCAGCGACAGCAGCATTTGCAGATAGGTCTCCTGCGCCAGCGCCGCCTGTTCGGCCGCGAGCTGCGCCTGCGCCGCCCTGGCGGCCTCCGCGCCTTCGATGCGGCCGGCAACACCGGCCATCGCGCGCCCGCCGGCGGCACCCGCCTTGCGGACCATGAGCGTCAGGTAGCGCAGCGCCAGCAGCACCGCCATGACCGGCAGCAGCACATAGGGAATGCTTTCGAGAATGCCGATCATGCCCCAGGACACCAGCAGCGCCGCAAGCGGCAGACCGAAGACAAGACCGAATATGGCAGCAAAGATAAGGTTCTTTTTCACGACGCTCTCCCTTGTGGCCGCGCAAACTGCCACAGCGCGGCGCGCAATCGCAACCCTCGTTCGGGAGATGGAGCGAGGCGCGCGCCTTGTGCCGCTGCGCCGGTGACGGCGCTTGAGGAGTCATGGTCGGAGCGCTGAATCCGGACGGCCCCCTCACCCTTCCCACCGACGCGGCTTCGCCGCATCGGCGGGCCCCTTCCCTCTCCCCGATGGGGAGAGGGATTGAAGTGGCGAGTTTTCTTTCCCTCTCCCCTCCGGGGAGAGGGAGGGAGCCGTCGTCAGACGGCGGAAGGGTGAGGGGCCTTCAGAGCTTGAACACGCGCCTTGCATTGCCGGCGAGGAAGGCGTCCGCCTGCGCTTCGTCGAGCCCGAGCGCATCCAATTCCGCCAGGCATTTTTTCGGCGACAGCATCGGCCAGTTGGTGCCGAACATGACGCGGGAAGCGCCGACGGTTTTCATGTAGTCGACGAAGGAAGCCGGCAGGCGGTGCACCGCATAGGCGGACGTGTCGACATGGAAATTGCGGAACTTGATCGTCAGGGTGATCAATTCGTCGATCCAGGGAAAGCCGACATGGCCGCCGACGACGACAAGCTCCGGGAAGTCGAGCAGCACGTCTTCGAGATAGGGGATCAGCCTTCCGGTTTCGGAGCGCAGCAACGGCCCCGTGTGCCCGATCTGCGTGCAGAGCGGCACGCCGAGCTCGACGCAGGCCGCATAAAGCGGATAGTAGCGCCGGTCGTTGGGCGGCAGGTCCCAGAGCCAGGGCACGACGCGCACGCCGACGAAACGCTCGCCATCGACCCAGCGGCGGATCTCGCGCGCGGCCTCGGCCGGATTGCGGATATCGGCGCTGGCAAGGCCGCGCAGCCGCGCCGGCGCGACGTCGATCTGCGCCGCCACTTCTTCATTCGTAATCAGCGGCCCTTGCGGCCCGTACCAGGCCGAAAGCAGCGAAATGCCGACGCCGCCGGCATCCATCGCCGCCAGCGTTTGTTCGACGCTGGGCACCAGCGGCTTGCCCTCCTGCCCCGTCCAGCGCAGCAGCGTCGCCAGCCAGGGCTGGGCGGCCATGCGCTCTGTTGTAACCTGCGCCCAGACGTCTATTGCGCCCCCGATCGCACCATCGACCCGGCCCATGTTTCGCTCCTGTCAATTACTACACTAGTGTAGTATATTCATGGAAAGCGACGGGCCGTCAACCCGCATTGGAAAGGCTCGGGCACCCATGCCGGCAAAAGAGCAGCGCTTCTTCTTTTTGATTCAGACCGCCGCCCACCGGCTGAAAATGCGGGCCGACGCCGAAATGCTGGCGGCGGGGGGCCTGACGACATCGCAGGCGGCCGTGATGGCGATCGTCTGCGCCGAAGGCCGCGTGTCGCAGCGCGAGATCGCCAGCCGCCTCAAGCAGCGCGAAAGCGCCGTGGGCGCGATGGCCGAACGGCTGCTGAAGGCGGGCTACATCACCAGGACCCGCTCGGCGAGCGACAAGCGCGCCTGGACGCTGGCGCCGACACGCGCCGGCCGGCGCGCCTTCGACGCCATGGGCGCCGCCTTTGCCGGCATCAACGCGCTGATCGACGAGGCCTTTCCCGGCACCGACATCGACCGCGCGGCAAAGGGGCTGAGAAGGTTGATCGGCTTGCTGGAGGCGGAGGGGGAGTGAGGGGGGAGAGGACCGCCCTTCCGCTCACTGCGCCCAGTTGGCGGAGAGCGCTTCTGCTTGCCGAAGCACCGTTTGCACCGCCGCGTCCTGAAGATCGGGCGGGTACCCGTGCTTGCGCAGGATTCGCTTCACCAGCACGCGCATGCGTGCCCGCGCACTTTCGCGATGCGACCAGTCCACCGAAACGCTGCCCTTGAGACTTTCGAGAAGTTCATGCGCGATCAGCTTGAGGGAGTCGTTGCCCATCGCCTCGACCGCGCTCTCGTTTTCGGCGAGCGCGTCGTAGAAGGCGATTTCGTCCTGCGAGAGCCCCTCCTCCTCGCCGCGCCGCCGGGCGGCGCGAACCTCTTTGGCAAGGTCGATCAATTCCTGCATCACTTCGACCGTGCTGATCGCATTGGTGTGATAGCGGGCGATGGCGGCTTCGAGGCGTTCGGAAAAGCGTTTGGTCTCGACGATGTTGGTCTTGCTGCGCGAACGGATTTCGTCGTTGAGAAGCTTGCGCAAGGCTTCAAGCGCCAAGTTCTTCTTTTCGAGCTGCTGAACCTCGGCAAGGAACTCGTCCGACAGGATCGAAATATCGGGCGTCGTGATCCCGGCGGCAGCGAGGATGTCGACGATCTCGGTCGAGACGACGGCACGGTCGAGAATCTGCTGGATGGCGAATTCGCGATCTGCACCGGCGAGCCCCGTTGGATCGGCGGATTTCACCAG
>NZ_JAUSBV010000004.1 GCF_030651915.1 Parvibaculum sp.
GACGGAGCGCGGCGTGTAGAACTCGCCGCCGCGCTTGCCTTCCGAGCCCGCGAACTGGCCGAGGAAATATTCATAGACGCGGCCGAGCACGTCGCGCGACTGGCCCTTTTCCTGACCCAGCGTAATACCGGAAATGAGATCAATCAGTTCGCCCAGCATGACGGCGTTGAGCGCGGGGCGCGCATATTCCTTCGGCAGCACGCCCTTCAGGCTTTCATTGCGCTTTTCGATGGCGATCATCGCCTCGTCGATCAGCTTGCCGATGCCGGGCTGTTTCGCGCTTGCCTGCAGATGCGACCAGCGCGCCTCCTTCGGCACCCAGAAGATGTTGTCGGCGGCGTATTCGTCGGGGTCTTCGGCGCCTTCCGGATAGTCCGCCAGCAGTTCGGCGCGCTTCGCCTCGAAACTGTCGGAGATGTGCTTCAGGAAGATCAGGCCCAGCGCGACATGCTTGTAGTCCGACGGCTCCATGTTGCCGCGCAGCTTGTCGGCGGCCTTGAAGAGCTCCGCCTCGAAGCCGAGATCGCCGCCATTGCCCTTGGCGCGGGGCGGCTTTGCCTGCTTTTTCGGTGTTTTCGCCATTCAGCCTCGCCTCGTTATCTTCCGGTCGAAACGGGCGCGTTTGCGCCGTTCCGACGCGCCTGCCCGCTCCCTGCCCTGACCGCAGTTTGCCCAATATCAGCGCGGGTGCAACGCCGGGGGCGGGATTGACGGGAAAGAAGGAAGAAAGACCCCCGCCCCGAAATTCGCCATGCGAATTTCGACCCGCCCCCAGGGGCGGGTGGAAAGAAGGAAGGCGTGGATGGCCCGAATAAATCGGGCCATGACGGATGTGGGTTGGCGGGTGGCAAAGCGCGGCGCGATGCATCGCCCGGACGGCCCCCTCACCCTTCCCAACACAGCGTTGCTGTGTTGGGCCCCTTCCCTCTCCCCGATGGGGAGAGGGAAGAAGAGCCGCCCCCTCTAGCGTTTGCGCTTCGCCTTCGCCTCCCCGCCGATGCCCTCGATCAGCGCCGTGACGATGGCCGCCTGGCGGGGCGCGCGGGTGCGGGCGTCGCGCAGGGCGACGAAATTGCCGTCGAGGCGCAACGCGACATAGCCATGCACCATCGACCAGAGCGCGACGGCGCGGCTGTCGGCCGAGACGCTGGACGCTCCGTCCTCGGACAATTCGGCGACCAGGCGGTCATAGATCGCGTCCATCGCCTGTTGCAGCCCGGCGTCGCCGTCGTCGAGGCTGTCGCGCCGCCAGAGCAGGCGGTAGCGATGCGGATGGGCGAGCGCAAAGCCCGTCACCGCATCGGCAAAGACCTGGAGGCGCGCCGCGCGGCCGCCCCGGGCCGCGGCAAGCTTCGCCGCGATGCGGCCGGCAAGCTTTGCGAAAATGCCGGTGGCCAGCGCCGTCAACAGCGCCTTGCGGTCGCGGAAATGATTGGCGGGCGCGGCATGGGTGACGCCGGCGCGGCGCGCCACGGCGCGGATGGTGACGGCCTCGACGCCGGCCTCGTCGAGCAGCGCCAGCGCCGCCTCGATGAGCCCGGCGCGCAGATTGCCGTGATGATAGGCGGGGGCCGGTTTCGGCTTTTTCATGTTGACACTGTCCATATTGCCCCTAAATTGACGCCGTCAATATACGGCCATTCGCCAACGAGGGAAGGGACGCCCCGCATGACCGCCCGAATACTCACCACGATCGGCCTGATGGTCTTCGGCCTGCTGATCCCGCTGCTCGAGGTCAACCCCACGCATGTCTTCAACCCGGACTGGCCGCAACACGCGCGTTTCCACAATGTCTGGCAATTGCTGACCAATACGGGGCTTGCCCTGCTCTGCCTCTGGCTGGTGTGGGCGCGCGGGCAGATCGGCCTCGCGGCCATCATCGGCGGCTGGGTGATGGCGAGCGTCGTCCTCGCGCATGGGCTGGGGCCGGTCTATGACGGCGCCGTGACCTATGAGGGCGGCACCGAGCTGGCGCTGGCCGGCCTGCCCTTCGGCGTCGTCATTCCGCTCATGGCGATGGCGCTGTTTGCCGCCGCCGTCGCGCTCGACCGCCGGGCGCGGACGGGTTGAGGCGGGTGCGGCGCCGCGCATCGCCTGGACGGGCCCCTCACCCTTCCGCGGGCTGACGCCCGCTCCCTCCCTCTCCCCGCTGGGGAGAGGGAAAGAAAAGTCGCCACTTCAATCCCTCTCCCCGACGGGGAGAGGGGTGAGAGGACACAAGAAAAGGTCCAGTGGACCTTTTCGTCCTCGAACGCCCGCCGACACAGCAACGCTGTGTTGGGAAGGGTGAGGGGGCCGTCCGGGCGATGCGCCGGCCGGAAATCGCGGGCGCGCCTCAGGCGTCGTCGGCGGCGCCGAGATAGCGCCAGCGCAAGGTCTGGCCGGCGAGGAAGGGTTTGATCCGCGCGTCGCCGGCGGCGATTTCGGCCGGCACGTCGAGGCCGGCGCGTTCGAGCAGGACGCTTCCGCTGTTGAGCGGCAGGCCGTAAAAAGCCGGGCCGTGTTCGCTGGCGAAAGCTTCGAGCCGGTCGAGCGCGGCTTCTTCCTCGAACACGGTCGCATAGGCTTCGAGCGCCACCGGCGCGTTGAAGATGCCGGCGCAGCCGCAGGCCGATTCCTTGTCGCCGATGGCGTGCGGCGCCGAGTCGGTGCCGAGGAAGAATTTCGGACTGCCGGACACGGCGGCGCGGCGCAGCGCCAGCCGGTGGCGCTCGCGCTTGGCGACCGGCAGGCAATAAAGATGCGGCCGGATGCCGCCTTCGAACATCGCATTGCGGTTGATCATCAGGTGATGCGGCGTGATCGTCGCCGCCAGGCCGGGGCCGGCCGCCGCGACGAAAGCCACCGCCTCTTCGGTGGTGATGTGCTCGAAGACGATCTTGAGGCCGGGGAATTGCGCGACGATCTTCGTCAGCACGCGCTCGATGAAGACGGCTTCGCGGTCGAAAATGTCGACATCATGGTCGGTCACCTCGCCATGGATCAAGAGCGGCATGCCGATGCGCTGCATCGCCTCGAAGACCGGCGCAAGGCCCGCCACGTCGCGCACGCCATGGGCGGCATTGGTGGTGGCATGGGCCGGATAGAGCTTGGCGGCGGTGAAGACGCCCTCGGCGTGGCCGCGTTCGATTTCGGAAGGCGCCGTGTCGTCGGTCAGATAGGCCGTCATCAGCGGCGTGAAGCCGGGCCCGGCCGCCGCGACGATGCGGGTGCGATAGTCGCGCGCCGCGGCGACGCTGACGACCGGCGGGGCGAGATTGGGCATCACGATCGCCCGGGCGAATTGCCGGGCGGTGTGGCCGGCGACCGCCTGCAGCATGGCGCCGTCGCGCAGATGCACATGCCAGTCGTCGGGCCGGCGCAAGCTCAGCCTTGTGCCGGGCGCCGCCCGCTCCTTCTCACCTGCCGACATTATTCCTCCAGGGTCCGCCGGAACGCGCGCGGTTCCGTCCGGCCTGCATGATACAGAAATTCGCCGCCGCGGGGGATCAGGCGTCGGCGCAACATTCGCGCGCGAGGAAGCCGAGCGTGGCGTCCATGGTGGCGCAATCGGCGCGGCAGATCAGCGTGGTGCCGCGGCGTTCCTGGATGACGAGGCCGGTCTCGATCAGGCGCCGGAGATGGAAGGAGAGCGTCGAGCGCGGAATGGCCAGCATCTCCTGCAGCGCGCCGACCGAGCGGCCTTGCGGCCCGGCGCGCACCAGCGCGCGATAGACGCCGAGCCGGACCGGCTGGCCCAGCGCCTCGAGGCGGCGCGCGGTCTGCGCCAGCGCCGCTTCGGTGGCGGGTTTTGCGGCCAGGCGCGGGCTCATGGCGCGACCCCGCAGCCGGCTTCGGCGCAGCCGGTTTCGGCCGAGGCGCTTTCGAGCCAGAGGATCGGCGCAAAGCCCGCACCTTCCCCGCGAAAGCCGGTGACCTGGCCGCCATAAAGCCGCGCCGCGGCGAAGACCGGCGTCACCCCATGCGTCCAGACGCGGATATCGGCCTTGTGCGCGGCGGGGCCGGCGGCAAGCTTCAGCATGCGCTGCGAGGGCGCGGCGAAACGCTGCGCCAGATAGGCCTCGCCCTGAATTTCGTCCCACTTCCGGCGGCTGATCTTGTCGCCGCGATAGACGCCGCGCGAGCCATAGCCGGTCGCCGGCTTGAAGACATAAAGCGCGCGCGCCGCCCACAGGCGTTCGGCATTGGCGGGGCCGATACGCTCCGTATGCGGAACGGTGGCGAGAATGAGGGCCGGATCGACGCCCGCTTCGGCGGCCAGCGCCGCGACGGTTGCCGGGTCGCTCAGCGCCACCAGCAGATGCTTGTCGGCAAAGGCGCGATAGACATCAGGGTTGGGCGCGACCACGGCCGCGCCCGCCGTCCAGGCGTCGCGCAACACGCGGCTTTCGGGCGCCGCGAGATCGAAATCGACCAGCCGGTTATAGACCATGTCGATCGGGCCGTTGGGACCTGTCAGCCGGCCGGCGTCGCGGCGGAGCGCGCCGAGATCGAGAATGTCGACGGCGATGCCGCGCGCCGCGAGCGCGGCGGCGGCAAGGCGCATGTCGAGATGGAGCGGTTGCGCCGCGGGCGCGATATCGACAATGGCGAGGCGGCGAAGCGCGCGGCCGGGCGCCAGCTGGGCAAAGGCGTCGATCAGCAGTTGCTCGGGCGCGAAAGCGGGCGGGCCGGGCGGCGCGAGGCCGGGCAAGGCGAGCGCCTCGAGAAAGAGCGGCTGCAGAAAGGCGCCGCCGGCATTGGTGTTGACCTCGATCAGCTTCGGCCCGTCTTCGGCCAGATGAAAATCGAAACTGTTGAAGGTGCCGGCGGCCAGCAGCGCCGCGCCGTCGAAAGGATGGCGATCGGAAGCGGCGCGTGCCCGCGCCAGCGCCAGCAGCGCCGCGCCTACCGCGCCTGCCCGCGCAAAGAGATCGCGCCTCAGCGCGGCCGGCAGGAAGAGCGGCTGGCCGGCCGACAGATCCTCAAGCGCGGCGCCGGCAGCTTCGGCCGCCGCCGGCCCCAGACGCGCAGCGGCAGCGGCCTCCAGCGCCGGGCGCGCCAGCGGCAGGCAGAAACAGCTCTCGTTGAGGCTGGCGAGCGGGAAATCCGCAGGTCGGGTCATGCCAGGTTGGGTCATGGGGGCGCGCCTTCTGACGAAATAACCAGAATTACCGTTATATAGGGCCGGGCCCGGCGGGCGGCAAGGGGCCCTCTCAGCGCGGCCGCGTTTCGAGATGCGCGCGCAGTTCGGCCAGTTCCCGGCGCAGGGCGTGCACGCCCTCAAGCGTCGCCTCGCGCTCGGCATGGGCGCGCTTTTCGATCGCGGCGCGTTCGGCGCGGGCGAGGCGGTCGCGTTCGTCCTGGGCGCGGGTGTGTTCCTCCTCGTGCAGCGCCTGCATCGAATTGACGATGATGGCGATGAAGAGGTTGAGCACCATGAAGCTGGTCATCACGATGAAGGGGACGAAGAAGATCCAGGCGTAAGGATAGATTTCCATCACCGGGCGGACGATGCCCATCGACCAGCTTTCGAGCGTCATGATCTGGAACAGCGAATACATCGAGCCGCCGATGGTGCCGAACCAGTCGGGGAAGCTCTGGCCGAAAAGCTTGGTCGCCAGCACGGCGCCGACATAGAAGACCAGGAACAGCACCGCGATGATCGAGCCCATGCCGGGCAGCGCCCCGATCAGCGAGGCGATAACCTTGCGGAGCGACGGCACCACCGACAGCAGGCGCAAGACGCGCAGGATGCGCAGCGCCCGCAAGACCGAGAACGGGCCGGCCGCCGGCACCAGCGCGATGCCGACAATGATGAAGTCGAAAATGTTCCAGCCGTCGCGGAAGAAGCGCGCGCGGCTGGCAAAGAGCTTCAGCGCCAGCTCGACGACGAAGATCGAAAGCGCGATGCGGTCGAGCGCGATCAGGACGGGCCCGGCCGCCGCCATCGCACTCGCCGAGGTTTCAAGGCCGAGCGTCACCGCATTGACGAGGATGACGGCGGTGACGAAATGCTGGAAGAGCGGGCGCTCGGTTAGCGCCGCGACGCGGGCGCGGAAGGTCGCCGCTTCGGGTTCGATCGTCGTCATGGGGTTCACACCAGATGCTTGACCATGCGGATATGCGGCGGCACACCGTGGGAGGCGGCAATTTTGGGGACGCTGGTTTCGGCAATCCGCTCAAGCCCCATGCGCTCGTAGAAGCGCACCGCCGGGTTGACGCTGGCGACATCGAGATGCAGCGCGGCGCAGCCGGCCTGGCGCGCCCGTTCGAAACAATCGTTGAGCAGCAATTCGCCGATGCCGCGGCCGCGCGCGTCCGGGTGGGCGGAAAGAAACAGCAGATACCAGGCATCGTCCGGCACTTCGGGAAAGAGCCAGGGGATGTGGCCGGCGACGGAAGGGAGATGCGCCAGCAGTTCGGGCGAGCCCATTTCGGCCATCGCCATCATGCCGGTGCCGAATTCCTGTTCGTAGAGTGCCTGCGGGAAACCGAGCGCGATGCCGGCGAGATGCCCGTCATGCAGCGCCGCCCTGGCATGGACATGCGAAAAGGCCCCGCCCTGCTGCAGCCAGAGCGCCGAGGTGATGCGAAGGAAGGCGTCGAAATCGCGATCGTAAAGACAGTCGAAGACGTAGGAACCGGTGTCGTAGATCAGCCGCGCCGCCGTCTCTTCCTCGGCGGGCTCGGCTTCCGCCAGTGTCACCGTCGCCGCATTCATGACCGTCATCTTCGCCTCCGCCTTTTTTGCGGGGCGACGCTAGCACAAAGCGGCAGGCTCAAAGCGCCGAAAGCGCGCGGGCGACATTCTGTAGCGGCGCCGTCGATTGCTGCACGCGCATCAGCAGCAGCGCGCCCTCGATGGCGGCGAGATCGAGCCCGGCCCGCGCCCGTGCCGCTTCGGGCGCCATGCCGTCGCGCTGATGCACCGAGGCGATGATTGCGGTCCATTCGGCAAAGGCGGCGCGGCCGGCCGCACCGATCCGTTCCGATTGCGGTACCGTCTCGAGCAGCGTGGTGGCGATCGGGCAGCCCTCGCGATAGCCCGATTTCTCGACCCAGCCGCCAAGCATCGTGCAATAGGCCTCGATGAATTGCGGCGCGCTCGTCGTGCTGTCGCGGAGCTGGGCAAGCGTCGCACTCACAACCGCGCCGGCCTGCCGGACGGCCTCGGCGCCGAGCTCCTCCTTGCCCCTGGGGAAATAGTGGTAGAGCGAGCCCTTGGGAGCGCCGCTAAAGGCCAGGATCTCGTTGAGGCCGGTGGCCGCATAACCCTTCTGCCGGAACAGCGTTATGGCGCTGCCGATCAGCTTTTCCCTGTGCCGTGCCGCCGCGCCCATCGCCTCGTCCTGCTGCCGCTTCCTCCGCGACAGTCTATAGCGAATGGTCTAGATGGCCGCAATTATCCGGAAAGCGCGGGGCCACGGCGCGGGGGAACCCTTGCGGGTTCCCCCGGCCTTCATGGCCGCCCAGGGGTGTGCGTCCGGGTTGACGCCTGGGGCTGCCATGAAATTCAGCAGCCCTTGCCCTGGTCGATGCCGGTCCGCACCTGGCCGTACCCGTCGGCCCGGGTCGCCGCGACGGCGCCCGCGGTTGGGAATTTCATTGGATTTCCCTCCGGAAGGGGCGTCGGCCCGGCACCCCATGTCCCGACCGGATCGCCCCAGGGCGGAGTCCTAGCGGGCGGCGGCGGCCGCCTGAATAGCGCAAATGGACTAAAGGCAAATGGACCCGGAAAGGGGGCGACGGCGTTAATTGAGCAGGGCGTCGTAGAATTCTTCGCGCACATGCTCGAGGAAGAGATGGCCGACACCGGGGAAGGTACGGATTTCGGCCGGCACGAGATCGATGCGGGCAAGTTGCGCCTGCATCTCCTCCAGCGGAATGATGCCGTCGGCCTCGCCGTGCCAGAGAATAACCGGCGCCGCGATGCCCGGAAAATCGGGCCGCGCCGCACGCAGCATCAGTTGCGCTTCGTGAAGGAAACCGGCGACCGTCTGGCCGACCGACTCCATCGTCTGGTCGATCAGCGATGTGACGAGGCCGGGATCGCGTTCCAGCAGCACGAAATCGACCGGCGACTTCTCGAAGAAATGAAACACTAGCGAGCGCATCAACGGCCGCGACATTTTGGTGCGCAGGATGAACAGCGTCGAGTCGAGCAGCCAGGGGTGGCGGCGCAGATTGCTGAAGAAGTAATTGACCATGCCGGGCCGGCCCTTGCGCGGCAGCGGCGGTTCGAAGCGCGCCGTCGTCAGCATGATGCGGCGAACGCGGGGCCCGAGCCGCGCCGCGGCAGCAAGCGCCAGCGGCACACCAGACGAATTGGCGGTGAGGACGAAGCTGTCCATACCGATGGCGGCGGTGAACGCCTCGATGTCGCGCGCGAAACTCTCATGGGTGAGCGCCGGATCGGGCGTCGACAATCCGCAGCCCGGCCGCTCGACGACGACCAGCCTGACGCGGCGCGCCGCCGCGACTTCCATTTCCTGCGGCCGGACCAGCGAGCTTGCCAGCGCGCTTCGGAGCATCAGGATGGCGGGGCCCGCCGGATCGCCATATTCGCGGTAGCAGAGGCGCCGCCCGTCGCCGAGCGTCACGAAACGCCGCGGCACGGCGGCCAGCCCCGACCCGGCCGGCAGGGCCTCCAGGGCCGGCCCCGGCTGGTCGACCTGGATGAAGGCCGCGAGCTGCGACAATTCCGTCAGATGGCGGATCAAATCGCTCTGGCGGTTGACGCCGAGCTTCTCGAACACGCCCTTGATCTGGTTGCGCGCCGTGTTGACCGCGATGTTGAGTTCGACGGCCGCTTCCTTCAGCGACAAGCCGTCCTTCAGCCGCGCCGCCAGACGCGCTTCGGCGGGCGTGAGGCCGAAGGTTTCGCGATACATGCGCGCCTCGTCCGCCGCCGCCTCGCGGTCGGGCGCGACGAAAACCAGCGCGCCCTTGCGCGCCGGCGCGGCAAGTCCAAGCCGGCGGCGCAGCGCGTCGGGCACCTGCGTCTCGGCGACGACATAGCCGAAAACCGCTTCCTCGCCCGTTTCCGCAACGAGCCGGAGCAGCGCCGGTCCTTCGCGCGCGCCCGCTTTCCCGATCTCGGCGGCAAGCGCCCGGAAGCGCGCCGCGTTTTCGGCAACAGTGAAGGTAAGCCGGCCGCCCGCGTCGAGCTTGCCGCAATAAGGCGCAAGAATCGCCGCCGCGGCATCCGAAATGTCGAGGATGCGCAAATCGCGGCCGACGACCATATGGCAATAGCTCGGCGCCGGTTCGCCGGCGGCCGGCGTATCGTGAAGACGTTGCGCCAGCATCTCGGCGCGCGCCAGATGTTGCCGCACGCCCTCGATGACGATGCCGAGCGCGCCGTCCTCCTCATCTGCATCGAGATGGGCGAGCAGGCTCGTCATCTCTTCCCAGTTTTCGGGATCGGTCGCATAGGCATAGATGGCGTCGAGCGCCATGGCGAGGTCGGGACGGGCGAGGTCAGGACGGCGAATTTCCGGACGCGCGGCGCCGTCTTCCGTTGCCGGAAGCGGATTGCCGTCGCGCGAAAGATTGTCGATCCCCGACCCGGACTCAGCCACACGCCACCCTGACGGACTGCCGAATGCACCATGATTGCGGCAGCGGCCAGTCTAGGCCGGTTCGTCGACCGGGGGGGAACCGGAATCGATAACTAGTCGAAGCCCTTAAGCCCGGCCGCCAGCGGCGTCAGACCATACCCAGCGCGCTGAGATAAAGATCGAGGATGGCTTCCTGCTCCTGCCGCTCGGCCTTGTCCTGCTTGCGGATGCGCACGACCTGGCGCAGCGTCTTGGTGTCGAAACCATTGCCCTTGGCCTCGGCATAGACTTCCTTGATGTCGTTGGCGAGCGCGGCCTTTTCTTCTTCGAGGCGCTCGATGCGCTCGACGATGGAGCGCAGCTGATCCCGCGCGATGCCGTTGCTGCTCGCCGGTGTATTGCCGTCCGCCATGATGCGCCGCTCCGTTCGGTAACGATAAATTGAAGGCCGCGACCCTATCTGCGCGCGCGTCCGTGGGCAATATCGCGGCCCAAGAAAGCTGTGGATAGTCGGCGCGACCGGCCGCTACCCATGCGATTTTTTCTGCGCGGCCTCGAAGGCGGCGAGCTGTTCGGGCGTCGCTTCGGGCTGATGTCTGGCTTTCCATTGCGCGAAGGGCTCGCCATAGATGATTTCGCGCGCCGCGTCCTTCGACAATGACTGGCCTTTGGTCTCGGCCGCCTCGCGATACCAGTCGGCCAGACAGTTGCGGCAGAAGCCGGCAAGGATCATCAGGTCGATATTCTGCACATCCGTGCGCGCCATCAGATGATCGCGCAGCCGGCGAAAGGCCGCGGCTTCGAGTTCGGTTCTGGTCGCCTCGTCCATGATGGTCTCCCGCACCGGTGTCATCCGACCGATATAGGCGCGACAGCGCCGCTATGCGAGCCGAAATGACGGATTTCGCGAATGCCCGGCCCGGCTGCAATAGCGCGCAGCAGTTGCGCATAGCGTTCCGCCCATTCGATCTGGCCCGCTTCGCTTTCGATCAGGTCCTGCCGGATTTCGATCAGCGCATGCGGAAGCCCGCGCGCCGTGCCGTGCCGGTAGAGGCAGTCGTTCTTGAGGCGGCCTGTGTAGGGTTCGTTGTCGCCGACGACGAGGCCGGGCTCGGCGCGCAAGCCCGCAATCAGCGGTGCGGCGAGACGATCGTCGCGGTCCCAGAGAATGCCGCTATGCCAGGGCCGCGCGCGGCCGCGCCAGGCGGGCGTGAAACTGTGAACCGAAATGACGACCGGCACGACGCCCGCCGCCAGCGCGCGGTCGAGCGCCGCGGCGACGGCCGCGTGATAGGGCGCATGAAACATCGCGATGCGACGCCCGAATTCTTCGGCGCCACGGCTCGCATCGACATCGCGATTGGCCGGCACGACCGCGCCGTCCGACAGTTTCATCACGATGGTCGGATCGTCTTCCCCGCGATTGAGATCGACGAGAAGCCGCGAAAAGCGCGCCAACACCGCCGGGGCGCCAAGCGCCCGCGCCAGCGCCCGGGCAACACCGGCCGCGCCGATGTCGTATGCAATGTGACGCGCGAATTCCGTATCGGGCAGGCCGAGCGTGCCATAACCCGGCGGCAGCGCGTTGGCCGCGTGGTCGCAGATCACCAGAAAGGCAGGGTCGCCCCCGGCCGCGACAAGCTCACAGGGACAAAACGCGGCGGCATCCGGCCGGGCGGCTGGTGGAAAATCATCCATCGGCGCACTATACCGGAGGCGGGGAGAGGGGAGAACGGTCCGGCCATGACGCGCGCCCATGACGAAACCCGAGCCCGGCTGCGCCGCTTCTACGACACGGCCGTTGCGGCCGCGTTGCCGATCCACTGCCTGCCGCCGCACCTGCCGGACCCGCCCGAAGCCGGCGAGGGCCGCCTCGTCATCTTTGCCATCGGCAAGGCGGCCGCCGCCATGGCAGCCGTAGCGGAAGATCACTACGACCGCCACTGGCCGGGCACGCATATCGAGGGCATGGCGCTGACGCGCTACGGTCATGCCCGGCCGACTCGCCATGTCGAGGTGGTGGAGGCGGCCCACCCCGTGCCCGACGTGGCAGGCGCCGCGGCCAGCATTCGCCTGATGCGCATGGCCGAGTGGCTCGGGCCCCACGACCTGGCCCTGGTGCTGCTGTCGGGCGGCGGCTCGGCGCTGACGGCGCTGCCGATTCCGGGCATCAAGCTCGCCGACGAGAAAAAGCTCACCCGCGCGCTGCTCGCCTCCGGGCTGCCGATCGCCGACATAAATTGCCTGCGCAAGCACATCTCGCGCATCAAGGGCGGCCGGCTCGCGGAGGCGATGCACCCCGCCCGCTCGGTGACGCTGGCGATCTCGGACGTGGCCGGCGACGACCCCTCGACCATTGCTTCCGGTCCGACCGTGCCCGACACCACAAGCAAGGAACGCGCGCTGGCGATCCTCGACGGGCTCGGCGCCGATCTTGACCCGCATATCCGCGCCGCCATCGAAGCGGCACCCGAAACGCCGAAGCCGGGCGCCGAATTTTTCCTCCATGCAACCTACAAGCGGGTGGCAAGCGGTTCGGAATCGCTGATCGCCGCCGCAAAGCTCGCCCGCAGCGAAGGCTACGAGACGCTGGTGCTCGGCGACGACATCGAAGGCGAGGCGCGCCTTCTCGCGCGCGAGCACGCCGGTCTCGTCCGCATGGCGCAAGGCGAAGGCCGCCGCCTCGCCATCATTTCGGGCGGCGAGGCGGGCGTCACCTTCGGCGAGGGGGCGGTGCGCGGAAAAGGCGGACCGAACCAGGAATATGCGTTGGCGCTGATGCTGGCGCTGAAGGGCACGCCGGGCGTCGCCGCACTGGCGGGCGATACCGACGGCATCGACGGCGGCTCGGGCGCGGACGACGATCCGGCCGGCGCCTTCGTCCTGCCCGACGCGATCAGGCGCGCCGAAGCCGCCGGCCTCGACCTGCTGACCGCGCTGGAACGGCACGACAGCGGCACCTGCTTTGCCGCCCTTGGCGATCTGCTGGTCACCGGGCCGAGTTACACGAATGTCAACGACTTCCGGGTCATACTGGTCGACAATGCCCCGCCCGAAGAGGAAAGCCCGTCTTGATTCGCCGCCGCAACGTCAAAATCATCGCCACGCTCGGCCCGGCTTCCGACACGCCGGAAATGATCCGCGCGCTCTCCGACGCGGGCGCCGACGTGTTCCGCCTCAATATGAGCCATCTCGACCATCCGGGCCTGCGCCGCGTCCATGCGGCGGTGCGCGAAGTCGAGGCCGATATCGGCCGGCCGATCGGCATTCTGGTTGACCTGCAGGGACCGAAGCTCAGAATCGCCGAAATGACGGGCGGCGGCGCGGTGCTGAAGCCGGGCGACCGCTTCCGTCTCGACATGGAGACCGTACCCGGCACCCGGACGCGCGCACCGCTGCCGCATCCCGAAATTTTCGCGGCGCTTGCCGAAGGACAGATGCTGCTGCTCGATGACGGCCGCATCCGGCTGCGCGTCGTCGCCCGCGGCGACGATTTCGCCGACACCGAGGTTCTGGTGGGCGGCACGCTGACCAGCCGCAAGGGCATCAGCCTGCCGGACACGCTGCTGCCGGTGAAAGCGATGACCGAAAAGGACCGCCGCGATTTCGACGCCGCGCTCGATCTCGGCGTCGACTGGGTGGCGCTCTCCTTCGTCCAGCGCGCCGACGACGTGGCCGAGGCCCGCAAGATCGCGCGTGGCCGCGCCGCCGTGCTGGCGAAAATCGAAAAGCCGCAGGCGCTGGAGCACCTGAACGAGATCATCGACATCGCCGATGCGATCATGGTGGCGCGCGGCGATCTAGGCGTCGAATTGCCGCTCGAACAGGTGCCGGGCTGGCAGAAGCGGCTGATCCGCGCCGCGCGCCGCGCCGGCAAGCCCGTGGTCGTCGCAACGCAGATGCTGGAATCGATGATTTCCGCACCGGTGCCGACCCGCGCCGAGGTTTCCGACGTCGCCACCGCCGTCTTCGAAGGCGCCGATGCGATCATGCTGTCGGCGGAATCGGCGGCCGGCCAATATCCGGTCGAGTCGGTGCGCATGATGAACCGCGTCGCGCAATCGGTGGAGGCCGACCCGACCTATCCCGGCATCATCTATGCCCAGCGCAATGAGCCCGAAGCGACCGGCGCCGACGCAATCAGTGCCGCCGCCCATTCGGTTGCCGACACGCTGAAGGCCGCCGCCATCGTCTGCTGGACCAATTCGGGCTCGACGGGCCTGCGCGCCGCGCGCGAACGGCCGCTGCTGCCGATCATCGTGCTGACGCCGGTCACCGCGACGGCGCGCCGGCTGGCGCTGGTTTGGGGCCTGCATTGCGTGGTCACCGAGGATGCGCGCGACCTCGAAGATCTGTCGGATCGCGCCGGCCGCATCGCCTTCAGCGAGGGCTTCGCGCAACCGGGCCAGCGCATTGTGGTGACCGCGGGCGTGCCGCTCGGCACGCCGGGGGCAACCAACATGCTGCGCGTTTCCTATGTCGGCCGTCAGCGCGGCGATTGAAGGCTCACGCGCGCTTCCCGCTCCACGCGACCATCATCGTGAATCGTCACCATGCCGTCGAAGGGCGCCTCGCCCCGCGCCAGTCGCAGCACCGCATCCACCACGATCTCGCGCCGCGCATGATGCGGCATGTGGCCGGTACCCTTGAGCTTGATGAGCTCCGAGCCCTTGACCGCGCCATGAAACGCATAGGAATGGATTTTCGGCGACACCGTGTAGTCGGCATTGCCGGTGACGACGATGGCGGGAACGGCAATCGCGCCGTAGCGGCGGCTCTGGGCGGCCAGCCGCGCCTTCAGCCCCGACGTGTCGGCGCTGTTGGCGCGGAAATGCGACGGCCGGAACAGCAGCGGCAGGCCGATCGTCTCGGCATAGTTTTCCGGCGCCGGGTCGGGATGAAAATTGCCCTTGACGCCGGCCGGCCCCAGCAGCACGCCGCCCGGAACCGTCATGGTACGGATGAAAACAGTCCCGGCAAGCGGCGTGCCGACGATGCGGTGATACCAGGCGATATCGCCGGGCCAGGGATAGAGCGCGCCCGAAAGCAGCAAGAGGCCTGAAATCTCATCCGGAAATTCGAGCGCCCAGGCCGCCGCAACCGACGCCCCCCAGCTGTGGCCGAGCACGACCGGCCGTTCGACACCGAGCCGACGCAGGGCCGCACGAATGGCATGTGCCTGCGTTACGGGATCGGACATCTCCGGATGCGACCCGCGCGCGCTCCAGCCATGTCCGGGCCTGTCGACGGCGATGACGCGCGTGTGGCGTTCGAGCGCCGGCATCAGGCTTGCGGTCATGTCGCGCAGATTGCCGCTGGCGCCGTGAATGAGAACGACGGGCGCGACGCCCGTCCACGCCGTGCCCCGATCGACATAGTGAAGCCGCGCCGGCCCGAAGGCATCGTCGAGTTCGACAAAATCCCCCAGTGGCGGAAAGGCACGCGCGGCACGCGCAGCGGCGACAGCCGACCAGAGCGCGAGACCGGCAAGAAACGACGCAAGAAGAAGAAAAAGAACCATCGTCAGATGCCGCGCCCTTCGACCTCGATCTCGAGCGGGCCGATGCGCTCGGTGATGTTCGTCAACCATGGATTGAGCGCCAGGGCGCGGCGAAAGGCTTCAAGCGCGCCCTTCTTGTCGCCGAGTTCTTCCAGAATGACGCCGAGACCGGCCATCGCCTGGTAGTGGCGCGGCTCCAGGCGCAGCACCTGCTCGATGTCGCGCAACGCCTCGGCATAATCCTCGCGGATGTAGTGCACGGCCGCGCGCTTGTCCCAGCCTTCGGCGAAAGCCGGCGCCAGGGTCACCACCTCGTCAAAATAGAAATAGGCACGATCGTAGTCTTCTTCGCGCAGCGCATCGAAACCGCGCGCCATCAGGAGATCGATGCCGGGACTTCCAGAATCGAGCCAGATATCGCGGATCGCCTCCTCGAAGGCGCGGCTCTCAACCTCGCTTTTCGCCGATGCCAGCCGCTCAAAGAGCAAATCGAGCGCTGCCTCGCGGCTGTCCGGCGCGTCGGCGCTTTCGCCATCGGCGTCCGGAAGGTCATAGTTCCGCATCTCCGTTTCGGCGCGCGCGCCGGTTGCCGCGAGAAGCGCGGCGGCGAGCAGAGCGGCAAGCGGACAAAGCCTCATGGCGCCGGTCTCAACTGTTGATATCGGTCCGGACGCAGCCGTCGAACTCGGTGATGAAGTCAGCCCCGAAAAGCGACGACGGCGTCTGGTAGCCAGGTATCGCCTCCCCCGCCAGCACCCGGCGCACGATTTCGAGGCCGGTCATGGCGGTCAGCGAGTAGCCCTCCGGCGTTCTCAGGCGTGACACCGCCTTTTCGCCGGACGCATTGATCGCTTCGCCATAGAGCACCGACCAGCCCTCCTGACGCTGCGCGTCGGTCGGCCCTTCGGGCATTTTCTCGATGCGCTTTTTCAAGGCGCGCTGCGCCGGCCCGAGGCTCATGATCCAGCGCATGAGGCCGCCCATGTTGGCCATCTGCTCGAGTTGCGGGTTGCTTTCGAAATAAACGGTGATGTCGGGAATATGCGTAGAATGCCAGGCCGTGGCGACGTCGCCCCAGCCGATCGCAACGGCGGTCTTCGCGCCGCCGCCGAAATCGATTTCGCGGCGCGGCGGTTTGCGCAAGGCGATGATGTGGCTCTCGCGTCGCACGCGCGTTCCCTTGCCGATGCTCTCGACGCCGGTTTTCGCCGTGCCATGCGACATCTGGCCGAGTCCCGAAATGCCGAGCGTGAGTTCGGTCGCATCAGGCATCCGCCGCTTCATGTGGGCGGCCAGACAGTCGCTCGGCACCACATCGAAGCCGACGCCCGGCATCAGCATGATTTTGGCGTCTTTCGCTTCGGCATCGCGCGCGGCACATGCCTCGAAGACGTCGATCTCGCCGGTAATGTCGAGATAATGCGTGCCGGTGCGCATGCAGGCATCGACCATCGGTCGCGAGGTCTGCGAAAAGGGTCCGGCAATGTGGAGCACCACGTCGACCTGCGCCAGCCCCGCATCGAGCGTCGCCTCATCGTCGAGGGCGATGGCCTGGTATTCGAAACCGTGTTGCGCGGCGATCGATTTCAAGCGCGCTTCGTTGCGTCCCGCCAGCAGCGGCTTCATGCCCAGCGCCTTGGCCGTCCGCGCGACGAGCTTGCCCGTATAGCCCGTGGCGCCGTAGATCATAAACCGGTCGCTCATGCCGCCTGCCTCCGCTTGGCCGTGTCCACTCTTACACTATAGCGCGCCACCCGGTCCCGAAACCCGGCAGACGGGATCATGGCGGAGAAAGAAGGCCCAGCTGCCGCAATTCGTCACCCAGGCCCTCGGCATGCACAAAGCGATG
The DNA here is from genome assembly GCF_030651915.1 of Parvibaculum sp. GTDB lineage: Bacteria > Pseudomonadota > Alphaproteobacteria > Parvibaculales > Parvibaculaceae > Parvibaculum. Next base: position 16,892 of record NZ_JAUSBV010000004.1, read on the forward strand.
CACGGCAAAGCCGAGCGCCGCCGCCGTCGCCACATTCGCCTGTGAATCGTCGATAAAGAGCGTCCGCGCCGGATCGAGCCCGGTGCGGGCGATCAGGATCTCGTAGATCCGCGGGTCGGGTTTGATGACGCCTTCGTCGCCGGATACGACCATTTCCTCCAGCAATTCAAGCTCCGGGTAAACCCCCGCAAGCACCGGCAAGAAGTCCGAGGGCATGTTGGTGAGCCCGTGAACGGCGTGGCCGGCCGCTTTCAGCCCGCGCAGCAGCGTCTCCGTGCCCGGTACGCGGGCCGGCGTCATCTCGGGGTAACGCGCCCCCCAGAGATCGATCAGCGCCGCCTGATCGGGGTGAACCGCCTTCAGCCGCGCCGCGTTCTCGGCAAACGACACCCCCCGGTCATGCTCGACATGCCACGCCATCGTGCAGACATGGGCCAGGAAATGCTCCATCTCCGCCTCGTCGGTGAAGACCGAACGGTAGAGATGGCGGGGATCCCAGCGGATCAGCACATTGCCGATATCGAATACGACGGTGTCGATCCGGATCACCGGCGCGCCTCAACGAAAAAGGCCGCGCTGATGAAGCGCGGCCTTTGGATTTCATCGCCGAAGCGCATGAGCCGAACTCAGCCCTGGCGCGCCTTGAAGCGGCGGTTGGTCTTGTTGATGATGTAGACGCGGCCCTTGCGGCGCACCAGACGATTGTCGCGGTGCCGGCCACGGAGCGACCTCAGGGAATTGCGGACTTTCATGGTTCTACCTCGGACCGGGCTCTGCGGCGGGCAACGATCGCCGCCCCGCCTCCGGCCCGATGCCGGAAAATGCCCTTAAGTTGGCGCGGAACCTAAGCGGCGGAACCCGGCCTGTCAACCGGCGAGACCTCGCCAAACCGCCCCTTTCCGGCTCTCTTTTCAGCCGCCTTTTCACCTTGCCCAAATCGGGCTAGACCATGCCCGGGTCGAAACATGGCGCTGGCGTCACTTTTGGCCCGGAATCCCGAGTTTGACGGACAGTTTCATGGCGTATGACAAGCCCCAAAGCGGCACCCAAAGCGGAAATTCGGCGGAAAAAGCCGACTATCTGAAGGAACCGGCCGCGCGCACGATCCCCGACGAGGACGTGATCCGCCACCGCCCGCAATGGTTCCGCGCGGCGCTGGCCCATGCGCCCGAAAGCCGCCGCCTGACGGTGGACGGCGCCGACATCCATTATCTGCGCTGGGGAAATGACGATCCGACGCGGCCGGGCCTGTTGTTCGTCCATGGCAACGGCGCTCACGCATACTGGTTTGCCTTCATCGCACCGCTGCTCGCCGAGCACTACAACGTCGCCTCGATGGATCTCGGCGGCATGGGCGACAGCGACTGGCGCCTTGCCTATTCGCGCGACAGCTTCGCCCGCGAGATCGGCGAGGTGGCGCTCGCCGCCGGCCTCGGACCCAAGCCCGTCATTGTCGGCCATTCCTTCGGCGGCTTCGTTTCGCTGATCGCGGCCAAACACTATGGCGACAGGCTCGGCGGGTTGATCCTTTGCGACTTCACGGTGCGGCCGCCCGAGGAAGTCCGCGAATGGTTCCTCGACGGCCCCGAACGCAAGCCGACCCGCATCTACCCCGACCTCGAAACCGCGAAGGCGCGCTTCCGCCTCGCCCCGCTGCAACCCTGCGCCAACGGCTTCATCCTCGACTACATCGGGGCATTGAGCCTGCGCGAAGTGACGGAAGGCGAAACCCGCGGCAAGCGCACCTTCGAGGAGACGGGCTGGACCTGGAAATTCGACCATTCGATCTTCGATGGTCTGCGCATGGGCAGCGACCACGCCGACATCTATGCCAACCTCGCCTGCCGCGGCGCCACCATGTTCGGCATCGAAAGCAAGGACTACGAGCCCGCAAGCCTCGACTTCCTGCGCCGCCTTGCGCCGGAGAAGCCCGTCTTCACCATCCCCGGCGCCCAGCATCACATCATGCTCGACCAGCCGCACGCCTTCGCCGCGGCTGTGGCCGCACTGATGGCCCAATGGCGCGCCGAGGGCGCATTCGCGTAAGATACGCCGATGGGACAGGGACTTTCGCTCACCGTGACGCTGATCGTGCTGGCATTGAGTCTTGCCGGCGCGGGCGGGCTTGTCTGGCTTGAGAAAAGACCGGTCGAACCTGGCCGGCTGCGCCTGTTTCCAACCACACCGCTGATTTTCATCGCGCTGCTCGTCGCTGTCGTGATGATTGTGCATCTGTTGACGCTGATGGGGGCCGAAACCGGCGGCGGGCGGCGGCCTTTCTGACCGCGGACCGGCCGGCACACGCAAAGGTGCTCGATTGGTTTACCGTTATTTCGCGCTCGTGATCCTGCTGACGGTGCCGCTCTGGATCGCCGGTCACTTCATCGACACCGCGCCGCATCTGCCGATCGCCCTGCCCGTCAGCGCCTTGATGGCCTTCCTGCCGGCGGCGCTGGCCTTGATATTCGTCTGGCGCGAGGGCGGCGCGAGCGCGGCAAAGCGCCTCTTCGCCCGCTCTTTCGACTGGCGCCGGACCACCAACAAAGTCTGGTATCTGCCCGCGGTCCTCTTCATGCCGGCGACACTCGCAATCGGCTATGCCGTCCAGACGTCGATGGGCGTCGAACTTCCCGCGCCCCGCATCGAGCTTCTGGTGATCCCGATTTTTTTCGCGATGTTCTTCGTCGCCGGACTCGGTGAGGAAATCGGCTGGCAGGGTTATGCCTATGACCGCATGAAGGGAAGCGCCCTCAAGGTCGCGCTCGTTATCGGCACGGTCTGGATGGTCTGGCACATCATTCCGTTCTTCCAGACCGGGCGCAGCACCGAATGGGTCGTCTGGCATTGCGGCGTCACGATATTGCTGCGGATCGTGACGGTCTGGCTCTATGTCAATGGCGGCCGCAGCGTTTTCATCGCCGCGCTTTTTCACGCCATGTGCAACGTCGCCTTCTTCCTCTACCCGGTCTACGGATCGCACTACGACCCCGTCTCGACCTTCGTCATTCTCGGCATCGCTGTCGTCGCCATCCTCTGGCTTTGGGGTCCGCAAACGCTCGGCCGCTTCCGCTTTCGTCAGCGTTAGTGCAGCCCGATTTCCTCGTCTTCCTCATCGAAGCCGTCATCGGTTTCGCGCAAGCTTTTCAGGATCGGGTGGAAGATCGCGAACAGCAGCACCAGCACCGAAAGCGCCATGCCGAGCATGAACGGTGCCGAATGCAGCATATAGAAAAGCGGAATGCCGATGGCCGGATTGAGGATGTGGCCGGTCGCCGCCGTTGAACCGATAAGGCCGGCCACCGCGCCCTGATCCTTCAGCGAAACGGAAAGCGAGGCGCCAGCCGAAAGCCCGGCGCGCAGGAAGCCGAAACCGAGCCCCGCCAGCGCCAGCGCCGAGACCAGCACGCCGTAAGAACCGCCGAACACCAGCATGCCGAAGGAGAGGATCATCGTCACCGCCCCCCAGCGCAGCAGGAACGGTACCGAGAGGTTGAAGCGCTGAATGAGGCCGAGTTGCGCCACCAGCGTCGCCATGGCCATCGCCATCATGCCAACTGACACGAGCTGCGTCGCCGCCGATCCCTTCATGTCGAGCTCGGCCATCAGGTAGAAGGCGAAAAGCTGCATCATGATCGACTGCATGAGGCTGAGCACAACGCCGGTGACCAGCCAGGGCCGGACATTCGGCGCCGACCATTTGAGTTCGGCGCGCTTTTCCTGCTTCTCGCCCAGCATCTTTTTCGGCGCCGTGCGCTCGGGCAGCAGGATCCAGATCGCGATGCCGCTGATGAAGGCAAGCGCCCCGACGGCGAAGAAAGGCGCCAGAATGTGGATTTCGGCAAAGGCCGCCGCGACGCCCGGCCCGACCACCGTGCCGAGACCGAAGGCCGCGCCGATCTGGGCGATCGAGCCGGCGCGCTCGGCCCGTGTCGTGCGGTCGGCCACATAAGCCTGCGACGCCGGCATCGCGCCCGAGCCGAAAATACCGAAAATCGCCCGCGCCCCCATGACCAGCGGAAACATCAGCGCCATCGAAATCCACATCCAGTAGCCGGCCAGTAACACGACGCCGACAAGCGACGTCGAAATCGCGAAACCGAACACACCGATCAGGATGACGGGCTTGCGGCCCATGAAATCGCTGCGCTTGCCCCAGAAGGTGCTGGTGAGGATCCACAAGAACGCCGACAGCGAGAAGATCATCGTCGTCTCGAACTCGCTCATGCCGAGATCGGCGGCGATCGGCGGCAACACCGCAAACACCAGCGTCTGCCCCATGCCGACCGACAACAGGCAGACAAAGAGAATGGCGAAAGCGCGCTGGCGCTCTTTCGGCGTCGTCTTGCGGTCGGCGGGGGTCGGCATGCCGTCATCGGACATCGGGAGGGCCTTCCGGAGAAACACGCGCCACCGGGGCGCCGGGCGCGCGGCCCTTCCTTTACGTCAAACCCGCGCCGCCGCCAATGCCCGCCCCCAAATTTTGGCCGAAGAATTTGACAGGCCTGCGCCGCCCGGCGCCTACTTTGCGCAACAGGCATTGAGGAACGCGGGGAGAAACGGAATGGAACTGGGACTGAGCGCGAAGGATACGGCCTTCAGGGACGAGGTCAGGCACTTTCTGGACGACAAGCTGACGCCGGAACTGCGCGAAACCGGCAAGCTGATGACCAGCGTCTACGCCGATTACGAAACCACCATGACCTGGCACAAGGCGCTCTACGAAAAGGGATGGGTGGCGCCGGCCTGGCCGGGCGAATATGGCGGCTGCGACTGGTCGGTGACGCAGCATTATATTTTTTCGAGCGAACTGTCGGCCGCCGGCGCGCCGTCGCTGTCGCCGATGGGTCTCGGCATGTGCGGCCCGGTGCTGATCGGCTACGGCACGCCCGAACAGAAGGCGCATTACCTGCCGCGCATCCTCAACGGCGCCGATTTCTGGTGTCAGGGCTATTCGGAACCGGGCTCGGGTTCCGACCTTGCCAGCCTGCAGATGAGCGCGGTCGAGGACGGCGACGACTTCATCTGCAACGGCCAGAAAATCTGGACGACGCATGCCAATTACGCCAACCGCATTTTCAATCTGGTGCGCACCTCGAAGGAAGACATCCCCCAGCGCGGCATCACCTTCATCCTGATCGACATGGACACGCCCGGCATCAAGGTCGAGCCGCTGGTGATGCTGTCGGGTGAGCACATCCAGAACCAGATTTTCTTCACCGATGTGCGCGTGCCGAAAAGGAATGTCGTCGGCAAGGTCGGCGATGGCTGGACGGTGGCGAAATATCTGATGCAGTTCGAGCGCGGCGGCCATGCCTATGCGCCGATCCTCTACACACGCCACGGCCGCATCCGACACATCGCCGAACAGGAGCGCGGTGGAGACGGCGCCCGATTGATCGACAATACGGATTTCGCCGCGAAGCTCGCCGCCGCCGCGGTCGAAATCACGGCCCTTGAATTCACCGAGCACCGCATCATGTCGGCGCTGAGCCACGGGCAAGCGCCAGGCGCTGAATCGTCGCTGCTGAAAACGCGCGGCACGGAGCTCGGCCAGCACCTGACCGAACTGGCGCTGGAGGCGATTGCCCACTACGCCCTGCCCTTCCAGCCGCATGCGACGCGGCCGGGCGGCCCGGTGCCCGGCGTGCCGAAGCCGACAGGCAACGAGCAGCCCGTCGGCCCCGATTATTCATGGCCCGTTATGCCGAAATATCTCAACGACCGCGCCGGTTCGATCTATGCCGGCACCAACGAGATCCAGCGCAACATCATGGCCAAGGCCGTGCTGGGACTCTGACCGCCACGCCTAGAACGTAAATGTCGTTCTGAGCATGCCGCCAAAGTAGTCGGAATCCTCCATTTTGAGCCTCGACGGCCCTACACCGTCGCGCGAGATCGACGGCGTGTTGCCGATCCCGCCATAGAACAGGTCGACATCGAAACGGATCGGCGCCTGCGCGCCGACCGTCACGCCGGCATTGGCCGAATAGCTGAACGTCGTGTCGCTGTTCCTGATTGCCATGGTCTGGCTGCCGAAGCCCGTAAAGTCGAGACTGTCGGTCCCCTTGGCGCGGTTGAAGTCGATCTGCCCGGTCGCGCCGGCGCGCAGCATGACCGGCGAATTCCGGATCGGCATCATCGCTTGCCCACCGAACATCACGCCCCAGGAATTGTTTCGGACGCTGGTGTCGTACTGGAAGTCGACGCCGAAGCCCGGAATCGCACCGCCGAAGCGCTGGTCGAAACGTGAGCGCGCATAGGTGAGGCCGACATAGGGCGTAAAGCCGAGACCGGTGAAAAAGCCCTCCTCGTCCTCGTCATCATCGCACCAGTAATCGGTCGAGAACTTGCCGGTGAACGATGTCTGCTTGTAGTCGAGACTGTAGTCGGATGTCGTTACCGCATTGACGCCGGGCGCACCGGGCGCCAGCGCAAAGCCGGCGCCGAAGGGGCCGTCGCCCGTGCCCGGAATGAGCAGAAATGTGCCCGGGCCCGGGTCGAAGCCGCCGCGCGGCCCCGCGACATCGACTTCGGTACGCCCGATATTGAGGTTGAAGCGCAGCCGCTGGCCGCCATACGTGCCGATACCGACGCTGCCGCCAATGCCGCCGCCGAGGCTGCGCTCGTCGTCCTGCAGGCGGTAGCCATTGTCGAGATTGATGGTGCCGCCGAACTCGGTGCCGAGATATTTATAGGTCGGCAGGCGAACCTGCGCCGCGGCGAGATAGGCATGGACGCTGGCGTCGTTAGCGGGCTCATATCCGCCGGGCCGGCTTGTCGCCTTGTCCGGATAGTCCGCACGCGGCGCAGCCTCGACCACATTGCCTTCGGCATCGAAGCTGGGCGCATTGACCGAAGCCATGCCGCCGCCCTCCTGGGCAGGCTGGTTGTTCGCGGAGATCGAGGTCCCGGCATAGATCTCACCGCCCGTAATGATTGTCTTCCTGTAGTTTTCGTCGAAGATCGAACAACCCGGCAACGCCAGCAGCATGACCGCCAGAATCGGCAGAAAAGAAAGCCGCAACAGGCTGTTATGCGTCAAATCGGTCCCGTTCATTTCACCCCTCCATCGCCTCGCACCCGGCCCTCCGGGCATGGTTTGAACAAGGTTTGGCGAAAGCCGGATTTCAAAAATCATCAAAACTGGTGATGCCGGGATCATTTTCCCGGCATATTGAGGATGAGGCCGCCGAACAGGCGTTTGACGATCCACAGGTCAGGGGTTCGCAAATGACGACACGGGTTCTCGATTCCAGCGCTTCATTGGGCGCGCTGCGGCGCATCGTGCCGGGCCTGAGCTGGCGCGGGCGGATTTTCAATCTTCTCTTCGGCCTTGCCGGACGCATCTTCGTCCCGTCGCAACCGCCGGCCGTTGCCGAATTCGATTTCGAAACAGCGCGGCAGCGCCTGCAACGCACCGAAGACCTGATGACCTCGGCGCCGGCCGGCATGCAGGTGGAGCCTGCATCGGGGGCACCAGTCGCATGCGACTGGATCGTCATGCCGGAATCGCAGGCCGACAGGGTTCTCGTCTTCGTTCACAGCGGCTCCTTCATCTTCGGCCAGTCGCGGCTCTATCAGTCGCTGGCCGCGCGCATCTGCAAGCAGGCGCATGCAACGGCGCTGTCGGTCGACTACGGCCTCGCGCCCGAACATCCCTTTCCGGCGGCAATCGCCGATGTCGCCGCCGCTTATGAATGGCTGCTGGCCGAAGGCACCGATCCGGCGCGGATCCAGTTCGTCGGCGACAGCGCCGGCGGCGGCATCGCGCTTGGCGCGCTGCTAATGCTGCGCGACCGCGGCATACCGATGCCGGCAGGCCTGGTGCTGCTGGCGCCCTGGGCCGACATGACGCTGTCGGGCCGCTCGGTGCTCACCAATGCGCGCAAGGCGACGCTCGCCAACAACATCGAAATCATGATGGTCTGCCGCGAACTCTATTTGCAGGGCCATGCGCCGGGCGATCCGCTGGCCTCGCCGGTCTTTGCCGATCTCGAAGGCCTGCCGCCGACGCTGATCCAGGCCAGCACTGTCGACATTCTGCTCGACGACGCCACGCGCATCGACGAGGCGTTGCGCCGCGCCGGCATCGACAGCGAACTGAGCCTCTATCCGCCGATGCCGCATGGCTGGCAGCGCCTCGGCACGCTGCTGCCGGAATCGCGCCGCGCCATCGAGGAGATCGGCGACTTCATCGCCCGCCGCTACGGCGACCGCACCGACGCCGGTAAACGCCAGGTGGAAACCCTCCATGTCTGACAGGGACGAACGGCGCAATCTCTATGCCGGCACGCTTGGTCATGACAGCGCCGCCATCCGCAAACGCATCGCCGAGATCAGGAAATGGGGCGAGCGCAACGACCGGCCTTTCGTCGAAGACCTGCTGAACGCCAATCCGCGCCTCGAATGGGCGATCCCCGAAGTCGGCCGCGATCCGATACCGGAGGATTTCGAACTCGCGTTCGGCCTGACCCGCGTCGAGGCCGAAATCGCCGCCGCCTTCGCCGCCGGTCACAAACTGACGGCAATTGCGGCAACGCGCGGCTGCAGCATCAACACCGTGCGCACGCATTTCACCCACATCAAGGACAAGCTCGGCAAGAGCAAGCAGACCGATGTGCTGCGCGAGCTGATGAAAATCGTCTGACGCCTATCCGTGCAAGGCCCGCCAGGCGCGCGGGCTGGCGCGGTGACAACCCCAGAACGCCGCCCCCAACAGCAGAAGTGCCAGCACCGTCAGGCCCGGCCAGTTGGCCCGCACCTGATCGTGAACGCTGTTGGTCGTCAGCTGCGCGATCTGGTTGTAGCCCGCCGGCACATCGAGCGCGCCCACGCGCGCCGCATAGGCATCATATTCCGCCATCATGACGGCAAGGAGATCGGGCTCGGCCTGCGAAAGATCCTGCGTCTCGCCGGGATCGCGCGCAAGATTGTAGAGATACCACTGCCCGTCGCCATAGGGCTTGGCATTGCGCACCAGCTTGTAATCGCCGCGGAAGAGCGCCGCATTGCCCGCCGCCTCGATGCCGACCGCATCCGTTTCGCCATAGACGCGCGTCGCCGCACCGCGCAAGAGCGGCGCCAGCGACCTGCCCGTCATCGCCTGCACCGCCGTGCCTTCGAATTCCGGTGTCGCCGCGACCCCCGCCAGTTCGAGAATGGTCGGCGCGATGTCGGTGATATAGCTGAAGGCATCCGTGGTGCCCGCGCGCGCGACCCCGCGCCCGGCAAAGATCAGCGGCACGCGCAAGCCGCCCTCGCCGGCCTGGAACTTGAAGAAGGCCCCGGGCGAGGCCGCGGCGCTGGCAAATTCCGGCCCGATAAAAACATAGGAGCCCTTCTCGCCCAGCGTTTCGATGTCGCGATTGTAGCCGCTCCACCACAACCATTGCCGGAAGCCCGGCGTCGCCAGCGGATCGCCGGGCTCCGGCCCGTTATCCGACAGCACGATGAAGACGGTGTTGTCGTATTGCCCGCTCTCTTTCAGATGGTCGATCAGCCGCCCGACATGAAAATCCATCGCCTCCAGCATCGCCGCATTGACGGCCATGCTTTTTGCCAGCATCCGCTTCTCGTCTTCGCTGCGTTCCGCCCAGTCGCGAAGCCCGCCGGGCATCGGCCCGAGTTCCATATCGGCCGGCAGGAGCCCGCGCTCGATGACGGCGCGGAAACGCGCCTCGCGCAGCGCATCCCAGCCCGCGTCATAGACGCCGTCATATTTTTCGACGAATGCGCGCGGCGCCTGCAGCGGAATATGGATCGCCTGAAAGGCCAGATAGGAAAAGAACGGCCGCCCTTCGTCCCGGCTCTCTTCCAGATATTCGATCGTCTTGTCGACAATGAAAGCCGACGAATAGAAATCCGCCGGCAGATCGGCGGGCTTGCCGTCCTCATACCAGGGCGCGTCATCATAGATCGGCAGATAGGATTTCTTTTCCCAATTGTCGGCGCCCGAGGCTTCAAGCGCGAAGGAGCGGTCGAAGCCGCGCGCCGCCGGATGCGACCCCTCGCCGTGACCCAGATGCCATTTGCCGGTCATCGTCGTGCGGTAGCCGGCGGCACTGAGCCGGCTGGCAACCGTCACCACATCGTCGGCAAGCCGTCCGAGATAGCCGGGCCGGCCGCGATGTTCGAGCGGCGCCGATTCCGGCAGATTGCCGATCCCCGCCAGATGGCTGTCGACGCCGGTCATCAGCATGGCGCGCGACGGCGCGCAGATCGGCGAGGCGTGGAAATTGGAAAAAAGCGTACCCCTGGCCGCCAGCGCATCGATATTCGGCGTCGCGATCTCGCTGCCATAGGCGCCGAAATCGCTGAAGCCGGCATCGTCGGCAAGGATGATGACGATATTGGGCCGCGCCTCCTGCGCCAGGGCGGGCGAGGCAACGGCAAGCGACAGCGCAACCGCCGCCAGTGTCGCAATTTCAGATAGCTTCATCCGCTCCGCCCTCTCGCGACCGCGCGCGCCACTCTATTATGACATTATATATGTCAATATACCGGCGCCATCGCGCCGGACAAGCCCTTGTGCTAACACTCCGCGCATCGAAATCATCTTCTCCGGAGCGACCTTCATGCAAGTCGACGATGCGATCAAGGCGCGGAAATCCGTGCGCGCCTTCAAGCCCGATCCCGTGCCGCTTTCGCTGCTGACCGAAATCCTCGAACTGGCGCGTTTCGCGCCGTCGGGTACCAACATCCAGCCCTGGAAGCTGCACGTGGTCGCCGGCGAAACGCGGGCCCGTCTCGAGGCCGAAGTGCTGGCCCATCGCGAAACCGACCCCGCCGACAAGAGCGCCGAATTCCCGCGCACCTCGAAGCGCAAGGAACCCTACACGACGCGCATGCGCACCCTCGGCAAGGAAATGTACGGATTGATCGGCATCCCCAAGGGCGATCAGGCCGCCAACTGGCGCCAATGGGGCCGCAATTACCGGTTCTTCGACGCGCCGGTGGGTCTCATCTTCACCATCGACAAGGATCTCGATGCGATGAGCTTCCTCGATATCGGCATTTTCATGCAGACGATCATGCTGGCGGCGAAAGCCCGCGGCCTCGACACCTGCTCGCAAGGCGCCTGGAACAATTTCTGGAGCGTCACGCGGCGTGTGCTGAATGTGCCCGACGACGAATACATCATCTGCGGCATGTCATTGGGCTATGCCGATGAAACCGCACCGGTCAACACGCTGGTCTCCGAGCGCGAACCGCTGACAAGCTTCGCACGCTTTCACGGCTTCGATTGAAATCAGAAACGCGGCCGCGGCCGGACCATCTGCACGCTGTCGCCGCTGACGGCGCGCTGCCCGGCCGGCAGCGCATGGCCCGGTGCAAAGCCGGCCGATGCCGGAATGAAGATGAAGCGCCGCTCGACACCGCCGGTGAAACCGAAGCTCTGTACCTGGCCGGTAATCTCGATCCGCCCATCGGCCTCTTCGCCGCCGGCAAGCTCACCTACCGCCCAGGGATCGATCCACTGCACGCGCGCGTCCGCCATCGCCGGCCCGGCAAGGCCCGCGGTCAGAAGCACAAACAAGAGCCCCGAAAACTGTTTCATACTGATACATATAGACCCTGACGCTGCGGAATCAACAAGGAAAACCCGCAGAATCCCGCCGCTTTGCCAAAACCCGGCGCGCCGCTATCCTCGCCGCCATCGAAACTGAATTCACGCAAACGAGGGAGAGTTTCATGGCGGACTACAATCGCCCGCTGCCCTTGCCGACGCCCGAGACGCGGCATTTCTGGGACGGCACGAAAAACGGCGAGCTGCGGCTGCAGCGCTGCACGGCCTGCAAGGAGAGCTACTTCCCGCCCCGCCCCTTCTGCCCCAATTGCGGTTCGCGTGCGGTGGAAGTCTACAAGGCCAGCGGCAAGGCGACGCTCTACAGCTACATCATCAATCATCGCCCGCGCCCCGATTTCGGCACCGAGCCGCATTCGATCGCCGTCGTCACGCTGGCCGAAGGCCCGCGCCTGATGACCAACATTGTCGACTGCCCGCAAACGCCGGAAGCGCTGATCCTCGACATGCCCCTCGAAGTCACCTTCGAGAAGGCAAGCGAGGACATCAGCCTGCCGAAATTCCGCCCGGCGAAAGGATAAAGCGATGAAACGGAAATCGATCGCCGTCGTCGGCGCCGCCGAAACGACGGAACTGGGCAAGATCCCCGACACCTCGCAACTGATGCTGCATGCCGATGCGGCCTTGAACGCGATGAAGGACGCCGGCCTGACCGCCAGGGACATCGACGGCATCGCCACCGCCGGCGACAGCCCGGTCGAGGTCGCGCATTATCTCGGCATCACCCCCACCTGGGTCGACGGCACCAGCGTCGGCGGCTGCTCCTTCATGCTGCATGTCCGCCACGCGGCGGCCGCCATCAACGAAGGCCTCTGCAACACGGTGCTGATTACGCATGCCGAGTCCGGCCGCTCCCGCGTCGGCGCACGCCGCTTCTCCCGCGATCCGGCAAGCCAGGCCGGCCAGTTCGAAGTCCCCTTCGGCATTTCCGGCCCGCCGACCATCTTCACCATTCCGGCTTTGCGCTACATGAAGCAGTATGGCGTCACCGAGGAAGACCTTGCCCATGTCGCCGTCGTCCAGCGCGAATGGGCCGCGCAAAATCCGCGCGCCACCTTCCGCGATCCGATCACCGTCGACGACGTGCTGAACTCGAAGATGATCGCCTGGCCCTTCCGCCTGCTGATGTGCTGTCTGGTGACGGATGGCGGCGGCGCGCTGATCCTGACCAGCGCCGAACGCGCAAAGGACTTCCCCCAAAAGCCGGTCTATATCCTCGGCACCGGCGAAAGCTGCGAGACGCCGATGCTCTCCCAGATGGAAGACTTCACCAGTTCGAAGGCCTTCCGCGTCTCGGGCAAAAAGGCCTTCGACGAGGCTGGCATCAAGCACGGCGATGTCGACCATCTGATGATCTACGACGCCTTCGCCCATCTGCCGGTCTACGGCCTCGAAGATCTCGGCTTCTGCGACAAGGGCGAAGGCGCCGCCTTCATCCGCGAAGGCAACACACGGCCCGGCGGCAAGCTACCGCTCAACACCAATGGCGGCGGTCTCTCCTACATGCATTCGGGCATGTACGGCATGTATGCGCTGCAGGAAAGCATCCGCCAGATGCGGGGCATCGCGCCGGCCCAGGTACCGAACGCAAAAATCTCGATCGCCCATGGCGTCGGCGGCATGTTCGCCGCCTCCGGCACCATCGTCTTTTCGAACGAAGCGCCATAAGACAATCTCGTCATTGCGAGGTGAGGGGTGTTTTGCGCACGCAAACGAAAAGGTCCGGTGGACCTTTTCGAACCCCGAACGCGAAGCAATCCAGAAGCCACGCGCACCGAGTCTGCCGCTTCTGTATTGCTTCGTCGCTGACGCTCCTCGCAATGACGGCAATGTGGCGACAACGGAGACGAAGATGGAACTCGCGAAACCGCGCATCGATATCGGCCTCTTCACCGACAATCTCGAACCGATGCTCGATTTCTGGCAGAACGAGATTGGGCTCGCGCTCGATCACGTCCTGCCGCTGGGCGGCGGCCTGCAGCAGCACCGCCACGAGCTTCTGGGCTCGGTGCTGAAGATCAATCACGCGAAAAACCCGCTGCCGGCCTCGCCGCCCGCCGGCTACCGCGAACTCCTGATCGCCCGCGAGGGACTTCTCGGGCCGAAGCGTCTGACCGATCCCGACGGCAACCGCGTCACTTTGGTGCCGCCGGGCAGCGACGGCATCGAGCGCATCGGCATCCGCCTCGCCGTCCGCGACGCCGCTGCCCATCGCCGCTTCTATGCGGTGGCGCTCGGCCTGCCCGATGTGCCCGAACGCGGCGGCTTGAGCTTTCTCTGCGGCGACAGCGTGATCCTTTTCGACGAAACGCCCGGCACGCCGGAAAGCACCACGCTCGAAGGCAAGGGCTTCCGCTACATCACCATCCAGATCCGCAATGTCGACGCCGAGCATGCCGCCATCCTCGCCCGCGGCGGCGCCGAAGGCCGCGCCCCGCAAACGCTCGGCAAGGTCGCGCGCATTTCCTTTCTGCGCGATCCCGACGGCAACTGGATCGAGATGTCCCAGCGCGCCTCACTTGTCGGCGCGCTGGAATAATTTCAAAGGTGCGCGCCTCTCTGACCGGCGCGCTCGACTGATTGCGGCATTCACAGACCTCGCGAGCGGTCTGCTCCTATCTTCCCACCCTCCCCTTGGGGGGTGAGAGGCGGTTTGCGGAACGCGAGCGAAAAGGTCCGGTGGACCTTTTCGAACCCAGAACGCCCGGAGCGAAGCGAAGGGCAAGCCCATTACACGAGCAATCCAGACGCGGAAAACTCAGCGCGCGGCTTCTGGATTGCTTCGCTTCGCTCGCAATGACGACGCTTTGGGTTTTGAAAAGTTTTCCGGCGCGAAGCGCCACCACCCCTTCTCTGCGTCTCTGCGTGAGTCCTTATCTTCCTTCTCTTCTCCGCGGCTCCGCGTCTCCGCGTGAACCCTTCTTCACCTCACCATTGACCGCAGCGGTCCATGTACTCCCGCTACCGCCTTTACCGCCGCACGATGCGCCGGCGCATTTCTTCCGGCAGGAACGTATTGTCGTTGATGTCACTGGCGTTGAAGTCGATCCCGTCTTCCTCGTTCTTGAGGTTCTGGATCACATAGCGCCCTTCGACCAGATCGTAGACGACGTCCGACGCATTGAAGCAGGTCGGCGCGTCGTAATACTGCATCAGATGCGCTTCCTGCACCCGCCACAAGCCGCCACGCGCATCATGCAGTTCGCCCGCCACCATGTTGTAGCCGTCCTCGTCGAAATAGGCGGTCCGGCGCTGATAGATATGCCGCTGATTGGGCTTCAGCACCGCCTCGACGGCCCAGACCCGGTGCTTTTCATAGCGCACGAGATCCTGATTGATATGGCCGGGCTCGATGATCTCGGCATATCGAAGCGTCGGCGAACTCAACTTGTAGGAATTATAGGCGATATAGCGCTCTTCCCGCCCGCGCACCGTCCAGTTGAAGCGGTCGAGCGGCCCGCTGAAGACGTCGAAACTGTCGGCCGTCGACATCGCGTCGGAATAGATTTGCGGCGTGTCATAGGCAATGGCGCTGGTGCGCTGCACGCGCGGCGTCGAATTGCTGTGGCCGACCGTATATTGCCAGGAACGGCGATCGCCCTTGGCCGGATCGACAACCTCATGCACCAGCAGCAACTGGCCGGCGCGCCGCGCCGGCGCCAGCGTTTCCTGCAAATAGCGGAACGAGGTATTGTTGAGCTGCGCGAACGACGAAACACGCGGCGAGGAATAGTCGAACATCAGCTCGTCGCGCACCTTGACCGGCGTGAAACTCCCCTCGCGCGTCGGCGCCGCCGACACGAAGGTGCGGCGCACCTTGTAGCCGCGATAGCGCAGATTGTGGTTCCAGACGATCTCATAGGCATTGGAAGGGATCGGAAACGGAATGCCTTTCAGCACATCCGAAAGCGTGTCGCCGTCGCCGCCCAGCGCACCCGACACGGCGTTCTGCCGCGTCGCCTCGTAAATGCTTTCCGGCAGCGCGCAGCTCCGCCGCGATGGATAGATATTGAGCTTGTAGCCGGGATAGGTCTCGATCATCGCCCGCTGGCCGGCCGTCAGGGCATCTTGATGCGCGCCCAGATTGCTCTTGTCGATCGTCAGCAACACGGGATCGTCGGCAAAGGGGTCGGCATAATGGCCGCCCTGATGGGAGACATTGGCCGGCACCATTGCCAGGCCGCCATCCCAGGCCGGGATCGAGCCATCGGCATTGCCGGCCCTTTCCGAACCGAGCGGCGTCAGGTCGCGCGCGAGCCGCGCCGCCTGTTCCCCCGGCACGCCGGCACCCGCCGGGCTGGCCAACACGAAGCACGCCGTGGCCGCTGCCCAGATAGACTTTGACAAACGCATCGAAAACCCTCCCCATTGATAACGTCATTTTACTAACCTTGGCCCAATTGAGCGGTCATGGCCACCTTTTTGGGTCGGAATCGCAAAGGATCGCCGGCAAGAATTCACGGAAGAAGACAGCCGCGTCTTTCTGGGGGAGGCGGTTCGGGGGGAGTTGGCGTGAAATTTGTTGAGTTCATTGTTTTCAAGTCGAGGGCCGTCATCCTTGTCTTGCTGGCGGCATTTACCCTGCTGACCGGCTTTTATGCCGTCCAGCTGCGCATGGAGGCCGGCTTCCTGAAACAGGTGCCGACCGAGCACGAATACGTCCAGACCTTCCTCGAATATGAAAACGAGGTCCCCGGCGCCAATCTGGTGCTGGTCGCCGTCAAGGCGCGCGAGGGCACCATCTGGAATGCCGACTTCCTGAAGCGGCTCCACGAGGTCGCCGAGGAAGTGACCTTCCTGCCCGGCGTGCGCCGCTCCACCGTGCGCTCGCTCTGGTCGACAACGACGCGGGTGACCGAAAACACCGAGGAAGGCATCAATGCCTATCCGGTGATCCCCGGCGGCGTCACCGCCGGCAACATTTCAGACGCCGATGTCGACACGATCCGCGACCGCGCCCTCAACGGCAAGCACAAGGGCTTCCTGATTTCGAACGATCACCGCGCCGCGCTGGTCATCGCCGAGTTGCAGGAAATCGACCCGCTGACGCGCGAAAAGCTCGACTATCTCGATCTCGCCGAGCGTCTCGAAACGCAGGTCCGCGCCCGCTACGAAGATGCCGATGTCGAAATACAGATCGTCGGCTTCGCCAAATTCGTCGGCGACATCGCCGATGGCGCCAGCGACGTCATCATCTTCTTCGCGCTGGCCTTCGTGCTGACCACGCTCGCCGTCTTTGTCTATGCGCGTTCGGTGCAACTGACGTTCCTCGCGGTCTTCTGTTCGCTGGTCTCGGTCGTCTGGCAGTTCGGCCTGCTGCACATGATGGATCGAAGCCTCGACCCGCTGGCCGTGCTGGTGCCGTTCCTGGTCTACGCCATCGGCGTCAGCCATGGCGTCCAGCAGATCAATCTGATCGCCTCCGAACTCAGCGAGGGCCGGACGGCCGACGAAGCGGCGCGCACGACCTTCCGCCGTCTGCTGGTGCCGGGCTCGCTGGCGCTGGTCACCGATCTCGTCGGTTTCGGCACCCTCTATCTGATCCCGATCGAGGTCATTCAGGATCTGGCCGTGATGGCCGCGCTCGGCGTGGCGCTGAAAATCGTCACCAACCTGATCATGCTGCCGCTGCTGGCCTCCTACCTGCCGGCGCGCCCCGGCTATGCCGAAACCTATGCGCGCCTGCGCCGCTCGCGCGAGCGCCTGATGGGCATCATCGGCGGCATCGCCCGGCCGGGCCCGGCGGCCGTTGCCCTGGTCGTCTTCGCCGTGCTGCTTGCCGCCGCCGTCACCGAAACCCGCCACCGCCATATCGGCGATCTGACCGAAGGCTTCTCCGAGCTCTGGCCGTCATCGCGCTACAATCGCGACATTGCCGAAATCGTCGACCGTTTCTCGATTTCCGCCGACGCGCTGATCATCGTCGTCGAGACGCCGCCCGACGCTTGCATCCACTACCCGACCATGCAGTTGATCGACCGTTTCTCGTGGCGGATGCGCAATGTACCGGGCGTCAATTCGGTGCAGTCGCTGGCGTTTTCGGCCCGCGACACGGCGGCGATCTGGCGCGAGGGCAATCTCAAATGGATCGCCCTGCCGCGCACCGAAACCGACCTGATCCGCACCACATCGCTTTACGAACCCTCGAGCGGGCTTCTGAACGAGGCCTGCACCATCCTGCCGGTGATCGTCTATCTCGACGACCACAAGGCCGCCACCATCGAAGACGTGATCGCCGCGGTGATAAATTTCCGCACCACCGATCCCGGCGCGCTGGCACGGCCCGACGTCAATTTCCGCCTCGGCATGGGCGGGGTCGGCGTGATGGCCGCGACCAATGATGTGATCGAGGCCAACGAAATGCCGATGCTGGCCTGGGTCTATGCGGTCATCGTGGCGCTGGTCTATTTCGCCTATCGCGACTGGCGCGCCATCATCTGCTGCTGCATGCCGCTCTTGATGGCGACCTTCCTCGGCTACTGGCTGATGACGGCGCTCGGCATCGGCCTGAAGGTCTCGACGCTGCCGGTGCTGGTGCTGGCGACCGGCATTGGCGTCGACTATGCCTTCTACATTTACAGCCGCCTGCAGGTCTTTCTCGACGAGGGCATGCCGATCGGCGAGGCCTATCCGCTGGCGCTGAAACAGATCGGCGTTGCCGTCATCTTCACCGGCCTGACGCTTTCGGTCGGCGTCTCCACTTGGGGTTTCTCGGGTCTCAAGCTGCAGGCCGATATGGGCATCCTCTTGTCTTTCATGTTCCTCGCCAACATGATCGCCGCCATCGTCTTCCTCCCCGCCTTCGCCGCAACGCTGGAACGCCTCTTCCCCCGCGCCCGCCGCCCGCGCTGAGGCGTTGCGGGACTCGCCCCTCTTCCCACCCTCCCCCTGTGGGAGGGTCAAAATTCGCAACGCGAATTTTGGGGGTGAGGGGCGTTTCGCGAAGCGAACAAAAAGGTCCAGTGGACCTTTTTGAACCCCGAACGTAAGCGAGGAACCTCCGCGCATAATCGAAATGCCTGCGCATACCGAAAACGGAGCACCCCTCCCCAAACGGGCTGCGCCCGTTTGACCCTCCCACAGGGGGAGGGTGGGAAGAGGGGCATTTTGCGCCCGCCGCCCGTTTCGCTAGACTGTGGCCAATGGAAAACGAGCGGCGCCGGCAAAAGGCGCCCATCAGGAGACGTCATGCTGAAAATCTACCACGCCAAAAACACGCGTTCGGTTCGTATCGTCTGGCTCTGCGAGGAACTGGGCATTCCCTATGAGCTGAAGACGCTCAATTTTGCGCCGGCGGACCTTCAGTCCGAGGCCTATCTGGCGGTGCATCCGCTCGGCAAGGTGCCGTCGGTCGACGACGACGGACTGATCCTCAACGAGTCGGGCGCCATCACGCAATATCTGCTCGCCAAACACGGGCGCGGCCGCCTTGAGCCGAAGCCGGGCACGCCGGAGCACGGGCACTTCCTGCACTGGCTGCACTTCGCCGAAGCGACCTTCATGGTGCCGCTCGGCAATATTGCCCAGCATGCGTTTCTCCGTCCGGAAGCCGATCGCATTCCGCAGGTGGCGGCCGAAAGCCAGGTCGCGGCGAAGAAGATGCTCTCGATCGTCGACCGCGAACTGGCCGGCAAGGACTTTATCTGCGGCAAGGATTTCACCGCCGCCGACACGATGATGGGTTACAGCCTGCACCTGTGCAAACTCTTCGGCCTGCTGACCGACGATTACCCGAATGCCGTCGCCTATTTCGCGCGGCTGTCGTCGCGGCCGGGCTTCCAGAAAGCAACCGCCTGAACGCGGGGAGAAGAAGCGATGCCAAGCAAAGCTATCGACGTCAAACCGATCTCCGGCGCCCTCGGCGCCGAGATCGAGGGCGTGGACCTGTCGAAGGATCTCTCCAACGAGACCTTCGACGCCATCCACCAGGCCTTTCTCGATCATGTAGTGATCTTCTTCCGCGACCAGCACATCAGCCATGACCAGCACAAGGCCTTCGGCCGCCGCTTCGGCACACTGAACATCCATCCTTACGTGAAGGGCATGGACGGCCATCCCGAGATCATGCAGATCGTCAAGGAACCCGAAGACCGCATCAATTTCGGCGGTGGCTGGCATTCCGACATGTCGTTTCTGGAAGAGCCGGCCCTGGGCTCGATCCTCTATGCGCGCGAAGTCCCGCCTTATGGCGGCGACACGCTCTGGGCCAACCAGTATCTCGCTTACGAAACGCTGTCGGACGGCATGAAGAAAATGCTCGAAGGCCTGAAGGCCGTCCACACGGCGAAAGGCGAATACAGCGAGCGCGGCCACTCGGCGCAGAAACGCAAGGGCATGGAAGTCGCCACCGCCGGCGACGACACGCCCTTCTACGAGCATCCGGTGGTGCGCACCCATCCCGAAACCGGCCGCAAGGCGCTCTATGTCAATCCGGCCTTCACCGAAAAATTCGTCGGCATGACCCGCCGCGAAAGCCGGCCCTTGCTGAACTTTCTCTTCGAGCATTGCACGCAGGAGCCTTTCACCTGCCGCTTCCGCTGGACGAAAAACGCCATCGCCTTCTGGGACAACCGCGCCGCCCAGCATTTCGCGCTCAACGATTATCACGGCTATCGCCGCCACATGGAACGCGTGACGGTGGACGGCGACCGCCCGGTCTAGAGCCTTTCCAGGCCTCGCGCGCTTGTGATGCGCCGTCATCGGCCGGCCGGGCTATGCTCGGCCGCGTCGAACAGGAGCCGCGCGAACCCGTCATGGAATCGGTCTATTACGTCCTCACCTATGCCTGTCACCGCAAGTGCCGTCATTGTTACGACACGCGCTTCCGCCCCTATGTCCGCGACGGCTTGAAGGCGGTCGTCGGCGAAGGCGTCGACAATTATCGCCGCATCATCGCCAACCTGCCCGACAGCATGGTCTATCGCGACCCCGGAAAGCCCGGTGCCGATGGAACGCCATCGGAGCGCATCGGCCGCATCATCATGGCCGGCGGCGAATTGCTGATCGACCCGGTACGCGAAGCCCTGCTCTATCCGGCGCTCGACGCCGTCCGCGAGAAATATGGGGCCCGCGGCGCCCGCGTCAGCATGCAGACGACCGGCGACATCGTGACCCCGAAAATGCTCGACGAATTGCGCGCCCGCGGCGTCTGGATGATCGCGGTTGCCAGCATGGACGACTATCACGTCGGCATGGAAGGCGAGAAGCGCCTGCCCTTCATGGAAAAGCTGAAATCGATGTTCGAGGCCGCGGGCTTCAATCCCGTGCCCGACGCGGCAAGCACCCGCGACCATCTCCTTGAGGACGGTCCCTTTTATGTTTTCTTCGGCGCGCAGCCCGGCCAGTGGATCGCCGAGCTCTGGCCGCGCGGACGCGCCTGGGAGAACGGCCTGTCGAAGGCAACCATGGAAACCAATTTCTGCGCCCGCTGGTCAGGCGCGAAGAATTTTCTCAATCACGGCTGGGCGGGATCGGAAGTCGCCATCGAACCCAATGGCGACGTCTTCCCCTGCTGCCTGAAAACGAAACTGCCGATCGGCAATCTGACCGAGGAACGCCTCGTCGACATTCTCGACAGCCTGAAAGGCCATCCGGTCTTCGAGGCCCTGAACGCCGGCGATCCGCTGCACATGGGCGAGAGCCTCGGATGGAGCGCCGATGATTTTGTCGAGGCCTCGCACACGACGACGCCGCAAGGCGCCCCTTACGCCAATCTCTGCATCGGCTGCGACCGCTTCCACGAAGAAAAACTCGGTCCGCTCATTCGCGGTCTGCGCACGCAACGGTTGAGCGCTTCGAAAAGCGTTGCGGCCACCGCCGGCGGGCGGGGATAAGTTTTTTCGCCTCGGCGCCGCAATATATCCCCTCATGCATCTGCGAAGGAGAGGCCGGTGCACCATCCAGAGCCCCTTTGAGCGTGCTTTGGAGAGCACCAAAAAAAGCACGAAATTCGCTGCCGGATGCGGGATAAGTCGGCCCGAAAGTCTTTTGTGACAGTTTTATGACAGTTTTGTGACAGAGGGGGGTGTTTCAGCCCCTTTTTGCTGTCCGAATCCGTACACGGAGCAAATATTTCCGCCTATTCGGCCGGCGCGTGGACCTCGCGTCCCGCCTTCGCCGCGACCCGCCGCTCCCGCCAGCCGGCCAGGATCAGATAGACCGTCGGCACGACGAACAGCGTCAACACGGTACCGAAACTGATCCCGCCCACAATGACGAGACCGATGGAGCGCCGGCTTTCCGCGCCGGCGCCGCCGGCAAGCGCCAGCGGCATCGCACCGAGCACCATCGCACCCGTCGTCATCAGGATCGGCCGCAGTCTGAGGCCCGCCGCTTCCACCACCGCCTCGTAAACCGGATGGCCGCGTTCGCGCAACTGATTGGAGAATTCGACAATCAGAATCCCGTGCTTGCTGATCAGGCCGACAAGCGTAATCAATCCGACCTGGCTGTAGATGTTGAGCGTCGTGCCCGTCAGAAACAGAAGCAGCAGCGCGCCCGCAATCGACAACGGCACGCTGACCAGAATGATCAGCGGATCGAGAAAACTTTCGAACTGCGCCGAAAGAACCAGGTAGATAAATAGCAGCGCCAGAACGAACGTAACGGCGATGGTGTTGGACGATTTGACGAACTCGCGAAGCTGGCCGTCGACATCCGTCTGTGCGGTCGCCGGCAACAATCTTCGTGCTGCCTCGTCGAGAAATGCCTGCGCCTCGCCCATCGAATAGCCGGGCGCAAGATTGGCGGAAATCGTTGCGGCACGAAGTTGATTGAAGCGGTTGAGCGCGTTGGGCGCGACGGTCTCCGTCACCGATATGAGATTGGAGAGCTGCACCATTTCGCCGGCGCCGCCACGGACATAGATATTGCTGATGTCGTTCGGCGTCTGGCGCTCCTCATCGGCAACCTGCACGATCACATCATATTGCTTGCCGCCCTGCTCATAGCGCGTCACGCGGCGTCCGCCGAGCAGGGTTTCAAGCGTCCGGCCGACGGTCGCCACATCGATCCCCGCGTCCACGACCTTGTCGCGATTGACCGCAATGTCGAGTTGCGGCTTCTGCAATTTGAGATTCGTATCCGGATTGACGAAGCCCGGATTGAGGCGGACCTCCTGCATGATCAGGTTCGCGTACTGGTCCAGCTCCTCATAGGTGCCGGATGCCTGGATCACATATTCGACCGGCAACGAACGTCCGCTTTGTCCCAGCGATGGCGGGTTGATCGCAAAGGCGCGGATACCGGGGATGCGGCCCAGCTTTGGCTGAATTTCATTGACGATCTCCTGCTGCGTGCGGCTGCGCTCGCTCCAGTGAATGAGGCGCGAAAAGGACACGAGATCGGTGATCTGCGGAAATCCGGAGACGACCAGATAGCCGGCAACTTCGGGAATATCGGTATATATCTGCTCGATCTGCCGCGCATAGCGGGCTGAAAATTCAAGCGTTGCACCTTGCGGCGCCTGCCCGACGACGAGCAATGTACCGCGGTCCTCCAGCGGCGCCAGTTCACGCTGCAACAACATCATCAAGCCGGCACAGGAGACGCCGACGATAACCGCGACGGCCACCACCACACGCTGCTTTTCGAGCGCGCGGTGCAAGAGCTTCTTGTAACCCGTATCGAGTTCATCGAGCTTGTCGCCGAGCCAGCGCTGGATACGGCCCGGACTCACTTCATGACGCAACAGCTTCGAACAGAGCATCGGCGTGAGGGTGAGCGCCACAAATCCCGACACAACCACCGCACCCGCCAGCGTCAACGCGAATTCGAGAAAGAGCTTGCCCGTGCGCCCTTCGGCAAAGCTGACCGGCGCATAAACGGCGACGAGTGTCAGCGTCATCGCAATGACGGCAAATGTAATCTCGCGCGAACCGTCGATGGCGGCCTGGAACGGCGTCTTCCCCATTTCGATATGCCGGTAGATATTTTCAAGCATGACGATGGCATCGTCGACGACGAGGCCGATTGCGAGAACCATCGCAAGCAGCGTC
This sequence comes from Parvibaculum sp., assembly GCF_030651915.1. GTDB lineage: Bacteria > Pseudomonadota > Alphaproteobacteria > Parvibaculales > Parvibaculaceae > Parvibaculum. Next base: position 40,472 of record NZ_JAUSBV010000004.1, read on the forward strand.
AGCGTGTTGATGCTGAACCCGAACATCAACATGATCGCGAAACTGGTGATCAACGCGATCGGAATGGTAACGACCGGAATGAAGGAAGCCCGCACCGTCCGCAAGAAGACAAAGATCACCAGAACGACCAGAACGATGGCCTCGATGATGGTCTCGTAAACCGAACGGATGGATTCGGCGATGAACACGGACGTATCGTAGCCCACGAACGACGCCATGCCCTCCGGCAGCGACGGTGCCAGATCGTCCAGCGTCCTGCGCACGCCCGCAGCAACCTCGAGTGGATTGGCTGTCGCCTGTTTGACCACACCGAGCGAGATCGAGGTTTCCCCGTTATACGTCGCGGAGCGCCGGACATTCGCCGCCGCAACCTCGACCCGCGCCACCTGCGAAAGCCGGACCTGAAATCCGTCGCTCTCCTTGACGACGATGTTCTCGAACTCTTCGGGTGTTTGCAGTGCCGTCTTGGCAAGCACCGTAAATTCCCGATCGAGGCTTTCAATGCGGCCGGATGGAATCTCCGTGTTCTGAGCCCGGATGGCGTTTTCAACATCCTGTACGGTAAGGCTGTAGGCTGCGAGACGCGCACGATCGACCCAGATGCGCATCGAATATTCGCGACCGCCGAAAATGCTGACCTGCGCGACGCCCGGCTGATTTTGCAGTCGATCGCGAACGATGCGGTCCAGATAGTCGGTGATTTCCAGCGACGTCATGCGATCGCTTTTGAAGGCGATATACATGATCGGCTGTGCGTCGGCCTCGACCTTGGCGATAATCGGCTCGTCGACGTCGGTCGGGAGAAGCCCGCGCGCGCGTCCGACGCGATCGCGCACATCGCTGGCTGCGACATCCGGATCGGTCGCCAGCGTGAAGCGCGCGGTGACCTGGCTTTCCTCGGGCCGACTGGCCGACGACAGCACTTCGATACCTTCGATACCCGCCATCGAATCCTCGAGCGGCTGCGTCACCTCGCGCTCGACGACCGAGGCGCTGGCACCGCGATAGACGGTCGTCACCGTCACCACCGGCTCGTCGATTTCGGGATATTCACGCACCGACAGCCGGTCATAGGACACGACCCCGATCAACATCAGGATGAGGCTGACGACAGTGGCGAAAACCGGGCGGCGAATGAACAGTTCGGAAATATGCATGCCCCGGGTCCCCGCTAACCGGCCGGGTCGGGGCGAGGTTGCTCATCGGTCGCGGAGATCGGTTCGACCGGCTCGCCGTCCTGCACCTTGAGTTGACCGGCGACAATCACCGTCTCGCCCGGCTCAACCCCCGATGCGATCTCGACCTGCCCCGGCCGCCGCTCGCCCGTCTCAACCGGACGCAGACTGGCACGCCCGTCAACCACGACGAAAACGGCCCTGCGGCCGGTCTGGTCGGTCACGATCGCGGATTCAGGTACCATGATCGACTCCCGCGTCTCGGTGACGATGTCGACGCGTCCGAAAAGGCCGGGCCGCAACTCGCCGCCTTCATTCGCAAGCAAGGCGCGAACGCTGACCGCGCGCCCGTCGATGCTGACGACGGGATCGACGGCGCTGACCACGCCTTCATAGGCTGTGCCCGGAAGCGCATCGAAGATGATCCCGACCTTCTGACCCTTGCGAATCCGCGTCAGGAAAACTTCGGACACGCGAAAATCGATGCGCAGATTGTCGATATCGGCAAGCGTCGCGATGGGCTCTCCGGCGGTGAGATACTGCCCGAGGCTTACCTGCCTCAGCCCGGCGATGCCTGAAAAAGGCGCCTTGATGGTCGCCTTGTCGAGCGCCGTCTGCGCGGTTGCAAGCTCGGCTTCCGCCGACTTGAAGTCATTGAGCGCTTCGTCGCGTGCCCGCGCCGTTCCCGAACCCTGCCGGACAAGTTGCTCCGCGCGCTGATAGTTGGCGCGCGTCAGCGTCAACCGCGCCTCGGCCTGCGCCAGCCGCGCCTTGAGGTCGTCATCATTGAGCCGGAGCACGACCTCGCCGGCTTCGATTCGCTGCCCGTCGGTAAAATCGATGCTGGTAACGACGCCCTGGATTTCCGGTGTCAGCACGATCGATTGATCGGCCTGCAGCGTACCAAGAGCGGAAACGCGAACCTCGATCGGCGCAAGGCGCGCTTCGACGACCTCGACGACCGGTGGCGGAAAACCGCCCCATTGCTGTCCCGCAAAACGGTCATAGAGGCGGTAGAGGAAGAGGATGACGAGCAAGGCCGCAAGCACAGCCAAAATCCCGACGATGATCGTGCGGGGCGAAAGCTGTTTCAGGGAAAGCTGCTTCAGAGGTGGCATGAATTATCGCTTGTTGGGCCGCCCCTCGAATTGGAACGAGCCATGTCGACAGATGAAAGTAATCGGTCGGCGCGCCCAGCGAGCCGGCTTGGGCATTCTGGAATAGGTCATTTACACGGGCAGGAAAATGGCAATTTGCCAGCATTGCCCACAATGCGGGCGCCATGAACGGTCTGCGGGGGGCAATGGTGGGCGTGACAGGGATTGAACCTGTGACCCCTTCGATGTCAACGAAGTGCTCTCCCGCTGAGCTACACGCCCATTGCCATTCCCGAGCGCCGGCGGCGGGCGCCGGCGGGGGCCTGATCCAGCCCCGAAGGCCGTTCCTATAACGAGGATACCCTTTAAAGACAAGCCGGAAACGCGAGCGCGGAGGCCGGCGCCGGGTCGCTCAGGCGGCGACCATCAGCCGTTCGACTTCGGCCACGAGGTCGCGCAGGTGGAAGGGCTTGGAAAGTACCTTGGCATCCTTGGGTGTCGCCACCTCGGGATTGAGCGCGACGGCGGCAAAGCCGGTGATAAACATGATCTTGAGCGTCGGATCGAGTTCCGCGGCAAGCCGGGCCAGCTCGATGCCATCCATCTCCGGCATCACGATGTCGGTCAGCAGAATATCGAAAACATCGTTCTTGAGGCGCCGATGGGCCTCGTCGCCCTGGCCATAGGAAACGACTTCATGGCCGGCATTTTCCAGCGCCTTGGCCAGAAAGCGGCGCATGGATTCGTCGTCCTCCGCGAGCAGAATGCGTGCCATAGGTCCAGCCCGATCCGTACGTTGATGCCCCATTGCGGAAGCGGGTGTGCAACCTGACGGCCGGCCCCTCTTCCCATATGAGGCCCAGTTTAGGATTCCAATAGTAAACAGGATATGAAGCCGGGCACGCCATATCCGTTTTCGTCCGCCATTTTCGGTACCTGGTCCGGCGGTTCGCGCTCGGCAAGACAGTCGTGCTACGCTTAGCTGCGGGTGCTCGGGTGCCCGCGACCCGCAACGGCAAAACAGGCATTTCGGTACGTCTCCAGATGGACCTGTCTCCAGAAACAATAAGCGCAACGTCGGGCACCGAAGGCCGGGACGCGACCGAAGCCGGGCTGTTTGAGCGCCCGATCATTGTCGAAAGACCTGCCAGTCAGCGGATTCCCTTTGTTTTCACTTCGCCCCATAGCGGACGGTGCTACCCCGCATCGTTTGTCGACGCCTCCAACCTCGACGCCCTGACGCTGCGCCGGAGCGAAGACAGCTTTGTCGACGAACTCTTTGCCGGCGCGGTCGAACTTGGGGCACCGCTGCTTCATGCCCGCTTTCCCCGCGCCTATCTCGATGCGAATCGCGAGCCCTACGAGCTCGACCCCTCGATGTTCGCAGAGCCCCTGCCGCCACATGTCAACACGCGTTCGCTCCGCGTTGCCGGCGGCCTCGGCACCATCGCGCGCGTCGTCTCGGACACGACCGAAATCTATCGCGAGCCCTTGTCCTATGCGGTCGCCGAGGAACGTATCCGGCGCCTCTACATGCCCTTTCATGACACGCTGAAACACCTGTTGGAGGACACGCTGAAGAGCTTCGGCTGCGCCATTCTGATCGATTGCCACTCAATGCCGTCAGTCGGCGGCCCGACCGACGACGACAGCGGCGCCGACCGTCCGGACATTGTGCTGGGCGACCGCTATGGCACCTCCTGCGCCGGCGCCATAACGGCCGAGGCGGAGCGCATCCTGCGGCGCCAAGGCTACAGTGTCGCCCGCAACAATCCCTATGCCGGCGGCTTCAACACCGAACATTACGGCCGCCCGCGAAGCGGCCTTCACGCCCTGCAGATCGAGATCAACCGCGCCCTTTACATGGATGAGGCGCGGCTCGAGCCGATGCCGGGCTTTGTCGAGGTGCGGAAGGACATGACCGCCTTCATCGATGAGCTGTCAGCTTGGGATTGGTCGGCCCTCGCACTTGGCGCGCGCGGCGCGGCGTTCTGAGCGCGCCGCCAGACACCCGCCATAGCCGGTCATTTCGACAAAAAAAGGGGCCCTGGCGAACCAGGGCCCAAGTTTAGGGAGGAAACGCCCAGGAAGGGCTACGGCAACGGGAGAAACCTCAACCGATGCCGCAATGCACAAGGTGACATTGCACTGCACAAAAATCAAGAACCAAAGAGAAAAATATTTTCTGGATAAGTCGCCCAAATCTGCCATTTTTTGTGGCAAGAAGCCTCTTTTTTCGACCCTCAATGTCACATGTGCAGTGCACCACATATCGGCCCAAGGGCCGTCAAACGCTCCTTGGCCCGCAGCGGGCTGCATTGCAAACGTTCCTTAACGCCCATGTCCCATGATGACCGCCTGAACTGTCGCAATGCCTGCGGGCCTTGTGACCTCAAGGCAAAGGGCTGGGACGGATGGTCGCCAAGGCGCGTCTTATCAAATTCGGGACACGCGGTGTCGCTACGGCGACGGTGCTGGCGGTTTCATTTCTGTTGGCAGGTATCGTTCAGGCCAGCAACGGCGAGGCCGCACACGACCCGGCCTCGCTCTGTGAGAGCGCCACGCGTCACCACGAAACAGCAAGCGCCTTTCCCCGTGCGCTGCTGACCGCGGTTTCGCTAGCAGAATCCGGTCGCTTCGATGCCCGGACCCGCCAGTCGCGCGCCTGGCCATGGACCATCAATGCCGAAGGCCGCGGCTACTATTTCAAGACCAAGGAAGAAGCCGTGCGCGCAACGCAGCGCCTGCTCGACAGCGGCATGCGTTCGATCGACATCGGCTGTATGCAGATCAATCTCCGCTATCACCCCGACGCCTTCGCAAGCCTCGAAGACGGCTTCGATCCAATGATCAATGTCGCCTACAGCGCCGATTTTCTGAAGCGCCTTCGCGCGCAGACGGGAAGCTGGCCGAAGGCAGTCGCGCACTATCATTCGCAGACCACCGCGCGTGGCGGCCCTTATTTTGCCCGCGTCATCCGTATCTGGGAAAACGAACGCACCCGTATCGCCAACGCTTCCTATGTCGCTCCGGCGCCGTATCGTGAACCGCGGATCGACATTTCGGGCGAGCTGAAGCCAGCTATCGGGCCTGCTTCGGAGCGGCTTGCGGGGAAACATTCAGGTAGCGAAATCGTGACCGCGAGCATCGTGCGCCCGGCGCCGAAGGTGCTCGATCGGATGCCGGACCAGAAGGTCCGCGAAACGGCGATCGCGACCGTCGGCTTGCGCCTGTCGATCGCCGATGGCGACTTCGGAGCCGCCGGCGACACGGTCGTTCAGCAGCCGCCGCGCGTCCTTGACCCGGCGCAGCCGACACGCATTGCCGAAGCGGACATACCCGGCATCTAGATCCGGCGCGGAAAACCATACATTCGGGGGAATACGGCGTGGGCACGTTTGGTGGGGCGATGAAGAATCTGGCGGACGTACTGAACGATTCCGTCATCTGGCAGATCGTCGACATCATGTCGGCGCTCTTTATCGTCGGCATCGGCTGCGGCGTTCTTGCGATTGCTGTGCTCTTCATTATCGACAGCACACAGACGAAACACGCGGTACGACGCAACTATCCCGTCATCGGTCGCTTCCGCTACATCTTCGAAGCGCTCGGCGAGTATTTCCGCCAGTACTTCTTTGCAATGGACCGCGAAGAACTGCCCTTCAACCGCGCCCAGCGCGCCTGGGTCTACCGCGCGGCGAAAGGCGTCGACACGACAGTGGCCTTCGGTTCGACACGCGACCTCCGCCCCGCCGGTACCGTCACTTTTGCCAACTGCCCCTTTCCGACACTCGACCGGAACGCCGCAGAGACGGCGTTGATCGAAATCGGGCCCTATGCGCGCAAGCCCTTTCGCACGGCATCGATCTACAATATCTCCGGCATGAGCTATGGCGCGATCTCGAAACCGGCCGTGCTGGCGCTTTCAAAAGGCGCGCGCATGGCCGGCATCTGGCTCAACACCGGCGAAGGTGGATTGTCGCCATACCATCTCGAAGGCGGCGCCGACATCGTCTTCCAGATCGGTACCGCAAAATACGGCTGCCGCGACGCAGACGGCGCATTGTCGGATGAAAAACTCGCGGCGCTCGCCGCGCACGAACAAATCCGCATGTTCGAGATCAAGCTGAGCCAGGGCGCCAAGCCTGGCAAGGGCGGCATTCTGCCGGGCTCGAAGGTGACGCCGGAAATCGCGGCCATTCGCGGCATTCCCGCCGGCCACGACTCGATCAGTCCGAACCGCCACCCGGAAGTCGACAGCATCGGCGAGTTGCTGGACTTCGTCAGCCATGTGCGCGAGATCACCGGCAAGCCGACGGGCTTCAAGCTGGTGCTCGGCGCCTATGACTGGCTCGACGAGCTTTGCGCCGAAATCAACCGCCGCGGAATCCAGAACGCGCCCGACTTCATTTCGCTCGACAGTGCCGATGGCGGCACGGGTGCAGCACCAATGCCGCTGATCGACTATGTCGGCCTGCCGATCTGGGAAAGCCTGCCCGTGCTCTGCGACACACTGGAACGCCACAAGCTCAAGTCGCGCATCCGCGTGACGGCGAGCGGTAAACTAATCACGCCCGCCGAAGTCGCCTGGGCGCTCTGCGTCGGCGCCGATTTCGTCTGCTCGGCGCGCGGCTTCATGTTTTCGCTTGGATGCATCCAGGCGCTTCAGTGCAACAAGAACACCTGCCCGACCGGCATCACCACACACAACAAGCGCCTGCAGCGCGGCCTCGATGTGACCGACAAGGGCGAACGCGTGCGCCGCTATGCCGAGCGCGTGACGCAGGAAGTTTGCGTCATCGCCCATTCCTGCGGTGTTACCGAACCGCGCCGCCTGAATCGCGAGCATGCGCGCATCATGGGGCCGGACGGTGTGTCGGTGTCGCTGGCCGACTATTATGGCCGTTGGGCCGACGCCGCCGCGCTCCCCTCGCGCAATGGCATCAGCCGCCCGCGCTTCGGTGCCGACGCCGCTTAACCCGGAATCACCAGCCGCAAAAACTGCGTGCCCTGTTCGATCGTTTGCGGCAGGTGGCCGCGCGCATCGCCATCGACTTCGACGGCAAGACCGGCTGGGCCCGTCACGTCGATGTGCCGCGCCGGCAGCGCCTCGACGCTGCGCAACTTCGCGGCGCAGCCAAGCGCCAGCGCGACAAGAAACCGGACAAAGCCGAAGCGGCTTCCGTCATGCAGAAGAAACAGTGTCAGGCCGGGTGATGTGATGTCGGACTGCGGCGCGAGAACGAAGGGACCCGCATAGTTGCGCGCATTGGTGACGATGGCCCAGGCGGCGCGCTTCTCCCGGCCATCAACGACAAGGCGGATGTCGCGACCCGGGCCGCGCGCCCATTCCTTCAGCCCCGACCAGACGAACGCACCCTTTCCCCACAGGCGTTTCAGGCGCGGGTCGATGCCGTGAACCACGATGCCGTCGAAACCGATACCGACCATCAGCAGGAAAATCTCGCCATCGATCAGCCCGGTTCCGATCAACTCCGCTGGACCGCCCAGCAACATCGATGCAATTTCCTCCGGCTGCGGACGAAGACCGATCTCGATGGCCAGCACATTTGCCGTGCCGAGCGGCAGAATACCGAGCGGCACACCCTGACCGACAAGGCCGCGCGCCACTTCGTTGATGGTGCCGTCGCCGCCGGCCGCAACGATCACATCGGCCTCGCCGCGTCGCGCGGCCGCGCGCGCAAGCTCGGTCGCATGTCCGGCAGCGCGCGTTTCCTCGATTGTCACCTCGGCGCCACCGCTGCGCAGCCGCGCGACAACGCGATCGAGCAAGGCCCTGTTACGGTTCCCGGCCGTCGGATTGACGATGATGTGGATCAAACGGCGCAGCAGCAAAACAGGCCCTTACCCCCCCTCTGTCACAAAACTGTCACGAAACTGTCACAAAGCCCAAAGTCGGCTCGCCCCGCGAACAGGCACGGCTCGAATTTTTGCACGAGCGAATTAGCCGAAGAAACTTATCCCCGGTCAACTTGCATCATCGCCCGATCGAGAATCATCAGGACGAGACTCGACAGCACGATCGCCAATGCCATGGTGACGACGGTGTGGGACAGGTAGTGTTGACCGCGCGCCATTTGATAAAGGCCCAGCCCCCAACCGGCGACAAGGCCTGGCGCCCAGTAGCGCAGCAACAGACGCTCCCCCAGCGGCGCCAGCACGCGCACCCCCATCAGACCGAATCCGGCCGAGGCATGGCCGGCCGGCCAGCATCGCAAATGCGTATTGTAGGGCACGAGCGAGAGCAGACGATCCCATATCGCGACATGCGCATAAGGACCGCCGAAGAACAATTCCTGCGCCGGACAGGAGACGCCGGTTACCTTCTTCAGCAGACCGACGATCAGCGGCGTCAGACCGAGCACGCATAGCGCGCCGACAAGGCACGTATCGAAGGCGGTCCAGCGCCGCATCGTCGCCCGGGCAATCAGCCAGAGAACCGCTCCACCCCCCACCAGGCCGACGGCGATTTTCAGGCCCTTGTAGAAAATCCGGAATTGCCATCCGCGATCATCCGGCGGGATCAGCCAATGCGCCGCGCCGGTGTCGAAAAAATGCGCCTGGACCGCAATGTCGACTGCATGGACCGACGGCCACACCGTCAGCAACGCGATGGCGCCAAGGCCGATGCCGATTTCCACGCCGAAGCGCGGCCGCGCCGGACGGCCGGCGATCCCTGTGAAGTAACTCATGGAAGCGCGAAACCAGTATTGCCCGCAGACTGTTGAGCCACGGACGCCGGCCGGCGACAGGGCGCAAAAATATCGAGATCCTTCAAGTAGACATCGCTGCGCACGCCGAACATGCCAAGCACCGAATGGAAGAGATTGTCGTGGCTGAACGCCGCGCCGCTCTCCGCTGCCAGACAGGCCATGTCCAGCGCCATCTTCTTTCGGTATCCCGCCGACGCCCAAACCACCATCGGCACATGCTTCTGCACGTCAGGCGCAAACATGTAGGGCATGCCATGAAGATAGATACCGTTCTCGCCGAGCGACTCGCCATGGTCGGAGACATAGATCATCGCGGTGTCGAAGCGGTCGGACACATCCTCAAGCAAACCGATGGTCTCGGCGAGTATGTTGTCGGTATAGAGAATGCCGTTGTCGTAACTGTTGACGATCTCTTCCTGACTGCAAGACTGAAGCTGGTTGGTATCGCAAGTCGGCGTGAACACGCGGAAGGCCTCGGTGAAGCGCTTGAAGTAGGACGGCCCGTGACTGCCGATCTGGTGCATCACCACAATCATGTCATTGTCGGCCGCAGCAAGAGCCGAACTGAGCTGCCGGACCAGAAGATCGTCGCGGCAGTCGCCACCTTCGCAAAACTCGGTATCGCCGAGACTCCACGTCGTCTCGCTCGGCACGCGCGCGCAAACACCCTTGCAGCTTGAATTGTTTTCGAGCCAGAGCACGTCGACGTCGGCGCGGACGAGAATATCGAGCACATTTTCGCGCATCAGCGCCTTCGCCGCGGAATAGTCGGCACGGACGAGATCGGAAAACATGCAAGGAACCGACTCGGCAGTCGAAGTACCGCAGGATCTCACCTCGCCGAAATTGACGATATCGAGTTTCGACAATTCGGGATTGGTCTGCCGTTCATAGCCGTTAAGCGCGAAATGATCGGCCCGCGCGGTCTCGCCGACGACGAAAACGACCAGTGTTTTCTTGCTGTGCGGCGCATCCAGCGCGCGGCCCCGCGCGACGCTCTCGGCGATCGGCGTATAGGTCGCAGCCATCGCCGATGGCACCGCGGTGGCGTAACGGACCGTGGCATAAATTGCCGCCGACGGGTTGATCATGAAGCGCACTTCGCGATTGTTGCGGAGAAACGACGCATAATCCTGAAAGAACATCGCGGCGATGAGAGCAACAAGTACAAAACTGCCAAGAATGACGCCGCCGCGGATCAGGACCTCCTGCCGCCAGGGGCGAAGGGCGAGCGGCACGAACCACAACAGCAGCGCCGGAACGATGCCGAACAAAACGAGCTGCGCGACCAGACGCAAGGACAGCAGATCGCCGACTTCGCGCGCGTCGGTCTCGATCACATTGGCGATCATGGTCTTGTCGACCATCGCGCCGTAGCTCGACGCGAAATACGAGATCGCCGCCGCCGTCACGAGAAGAAGAGCAAGCACCGGCTTCAGTACACGCGGCATCGCCACCGGCTGCAGGACAAGATTGAAGGCGACGGTCAACAGGACGGCGATGGAGACAATAAAGGCGATGTCGTGAAACGACCGGCCCGGCCAGACAGCCAGAACCATCGACCAGAGCTGCCCGTTATAGAAAAGGACCAGAGCCGCCGAGACCAGCAGCGCCAGCCAGACCGGGTGAATTGCCGGCAGGCGAGGAACATCGGCAACAACACGCCGAAACGAACGATATAAATCCATCTGATTCGGAAGCCCCGACGGCGTGCAACCGCGTCCGGCACAGGCCGGTGTGGCTTTTCGAGCACGGTTTCAGGAAATTCATCCGAGTTTGCTTACAAGCGCCTTACGGCGCGGCCTCAACCGGAACCGGACGGCAGGACCAGTGAAAATGCCGCACCCCGGCCGGGTTCACGCGTAACCTCGATGCGACCGCCATGAACCTCGGCGATGCGGCGGGCAATCGAAAGGCCGAGACCGGCGCCGCCATAGGCATGCGGCTGCAGCCGGACGAAACGTTCGAAGATGCGGGCCTCGTCGCCGGGTGCCACACCGGGGCCCTCGTCGATGACGTCGATACGACCGGCACGCCGGAGCCGCACCTCGACGGTGCCGCCGGGCGGACTGTGGGCAAGAGCATTCTCGACAAGATTGCGCAGCGCGAGAGCCAGAAAGCCGGCATTGCCGCGCACGCGGACAGGCCCGTCATCGGCGCCGGTGAGCTCAAGCGACTTGCCCGCACGGACCGCCACCGGGGCCAGCAGCCGCGTAACGTCAAGCGCCACATCCTGCAGACCGGCCCACTCGTCCGGCCGCAACTCGAGGGCATCGGCCTGGGCGAGCCAGAGAAGCTGCGCGACGAGACGCTCGATGCCGTCCAGTTCCTCGACAAGTTGCGGCACCTCGTCAAGCGCCGAAAGCGTTTCGATATGCGCCTTGAGCACGGCAAGCGGTGTCCGGAGTTCATGCGCGGCATTGGCCGTGAATTCGCGTTCGCGCGCATATCCCCGCTCGATCCGGTCGAGCGCCGCATTGAACGCACCGACAAGCGGCCGCACTTCCTCGGGCAATCCATTCTCGGGCAGCCGGCGGTCGAGCGAACCCGGGCCGATGCCGCGCGCAAGCGCCGAAAGCCGCGTCAGCGGCGCCAGCGATTGACGCACGGTCCAGACGGTGACGGCGACGATGAGCGCGGCAAGAACCAGCAGAAAAACCCAGGACTGTTCGAGAAACTCCGAGACCAGCGAATCCGCCAGAACATCGGGATGGACGGAGCCCTGGGCGACCTGGAGATAGAGCGGCGGCGATGTGTTCGGCACCTGCATGGTGACGCCGTAATAGTCGCCGCGGCCGGACAGATCGGCAAAGGCGAAGTAGGCGTCGTCACCGGGTCCCGGCAACGGCGCAAGCGGCGATGCAAGTCCGTGCGAAGCATCGAGAACCCGTCCCCTGCCGTCGAGCAGCGCGAACATGTATTGCCGGTCGGGACGGCCATAGGCCTCCTCAAGCGACTTCGGCAGCGACAACACGGGCATGCCGCCCTCTCCAAATGAAATATGCGCCGCGATATCGCCTGCCTGTGCAAGGAGCGTCCGGTCACGCAGCGAATCCCGCTCCATCGCATATTGAACGCTGAGAATGACCAGCAGCAGCACGAAGCCCAGCGCGACGATCGCCAGCATGCGGCGAATGAGGCGGGCGGCGAGAGAATTGGAGAACATGCTCATGTCTCGCTCAGCAGATAGCCGATCCCGCGCAAGGTGTGAACCTCGACGGTAGCCCCTGTTTCCAGAAGGTGTTTGCGCAGGCGATGCACCGCGACCTCGACGGAATTGGACGCAACCTCCTCACCGAAAGCGTAGAGCTTTTCTTCGATCGATTCCTTCGGCACGACCCGTCCCTGCCGGCGGAGCAGGATTTCGAGCAGGTCGGTTTCGCGCCGGGTGAAGGCAACCGGCGCGCCGGCGATCGAAACCTCGCGCGCCACGGTGTCGAATTCGATGTTACCGGCGGCCAGCCGCAGACCCAGCGCCTGCCCCGGACGGCGCATCAGCGCCCTGAGACGCGCGACCAGTTCTTCCATCGCGAAAGGCTTGAGGAGGTAATCATCCGCCCCCCTGTCGAGGCCCGCCACGCGGTCCTCGATGCGGTCGCGGGCGGTCAGAACGAGGACAGGCAGATCGCTGCCCGACCGGCGCAGATGCGTCAGAAAATCGAGGCCGTCGCCATCCGGCAGCGCCAGATCGAGAATGACGGCGTCATAATTGACCGCTTCGACGGCAGCCCGCGCGCTTTCGAGGTCGTGGCAGGCATCGACGGCAAAGCCCGCCTTATGGCAGCCCTTGGCGATATGCGCCGCCAGACGGCGATTGTCCTCGATGACGAGAAGCCGCATGAAAATCCCGGAAATGCGCCAAACAGCAACACTCTAGCATGCCGGACCCGGGGCGCCGGGGGCGGCAGACTGTCACATAAACGTCATCAATCTGTCACAAAACCTTGTTGGGCAGCCCTCATATTCCCGGCATCGGAGCGGGACGAATCGGTGTTCCAACCCTCCGTCGAAGGATGAAGCGACCGACGCAAGATGAGTGCAACAAGGCGATCGACACAAATATGACAGTGATCGAGACGGGCCTGCCGAGACGACTTCAAGATGCGGCGACCGCGCCGCCGCCGAAATCGGCAAAAAAATCCCGCAAGGACGCGGCCCGCGCCAAGGCGCGACGCGGCGGGCTCGACGAGAGATTGCTTGGGCCCCGCCCCAAACACTGCAAACAGCACCGCACGCTTTTTCTTTCCGACATTCATCTGGGCACACCCGGCTGCAAGGCCGAACTGTTGCTCGACTTTCTGCGCCACAACGACGCCGAGACCTACTACCTGGTCGGTGACATCGTCGACGGCTGGCGCATCAAGCGCTCCTGGTACTGGAACGCCGCGCATAACGCGGTGGTACAGGAATTCCTGCGCAAGGCGCGCAAGGGCGCGACGATCATCTATGTGCCCGGCAATCACGACGAGGCGCTGCGCGACTATACCGGTCTCAATTTCGGCGGGATCGACGTGATCGGCGAAGCGATCCACGAAACGGCCGACGGAAGGCGCCTGCTGGTGCTGCATGGAGACCAGTTCGACAGCGTGGTGAAATATGCCAAATGGCTCGCCCATCTCGGCGACCGCGCCTATGGCCTGGCGCTGGTACTCAACAACTGGCTGCACGAAGTGCGCCGCTTCTTCGGCCTCCCCTACTGGTCGCTCTCCTCCTATCTGAAGAACCGCGTCAAGAACGCGGTCGAGTATATCTCGAGCTACGAACAGGCCGTCGCCCGCGAGGCGCGCGAACGTGGCGTCGACGGCGTGGTCTGCGGCCATATCCACCATGCCGAAATGCGCGACATGGACGGCGTGCTCTACTGCAATGACGGCGACTGGGTCGAAAGCTGCACCGCACTGTCGGAAGACGAGACGGGCACCCTGTCGTTGATCGCCTGGCAGAAATTTTCCTGGGAGAACGGTCTGGGCCATCTCGAAACTGAACCGCATGACGAAGACGCCATGCCGGCATTGAACGCCGCCTGATGCCCCGCAGGACAGTGCTCGCGCCCCTCGCTCCGCTCGCGCCGAGAAAGAAGCGGCGCGTCGCAAGGCTTTTGAGCCGGCTGCGCGGCAAACCGCTGCCGACCGATGTCGGCCGCTTTTCGGAACCCTTGCGCATCGTCATCGTCTCGGACGCCGCACCGCCGCAGGTCAACGGCGTCGTGCGCACGCTGCAGCAGCTGACGCAGCATCTCGAAGGCATGGGGCATGAAGTGACCTTCATCACGCCCGATCTCTTCCGCACGGTTCCACTGCCGACCTACAAGGAAATCCGGCTGGCGCTTTTCCCGACGCGCAAGATCGCGCGCCTGATCCGCGATGCCAATCCCAACGCCGTCCATATCGCCACGGAAGGGCCCCTCGGGCTTGCGGCGCGGCGTTTCTGCCTGCGCAAGAACATTCCCTTCTCGACTTCGTTCCATACGCGCTTCGCCGAATATCTGAACGCCCGCACCGGCATTCCGCTCTCCTGGGGCTATGCCTTCCTGCGCCGCTTCCACGCGAAATCGGCAAGCCTGATGGTGGCGACGCCGTCCTTGCAGGCAGAACTGAAAGAACGCGGCTTCGGCGAACCGGTGATCTGGTCGCGCGGCGTCGATGTCGAACGCTACAAACCGCAGGCAAATCTGCGCGATGCGCATCCACTGGGCCTTGCACGGCCGGTCTGGCTTAATGTCGGCCGCATCGCGGTCGAGAAAAACATCGAGGCCTTTCTCGATCTCGACCTGCCGGGCACAAAAATGATCGTCGGCGAAGGCCCGCGCCTCGAACATCTGAAGAAGCGCTATCCGGAGGCGCATTTCACCGGGCCGCTGTTTGGCGAAGAACTGGCGGCGGCCTATGCGGCGGCCGATGTGTTCGTCTTTCCGAGCAAGACCGACACATTCGGCCTGGTGCTGATCGAGGCGATGGCGGCGGGAACGCCGGTTGCCGGCTACCCGGTGCAGGGCCCGGCCGATGTACTGGCTTTCACGCCCGACGGCGCGAAAGCCGGCGCGCTGGGCGAGGACCTGAAAACCGCCTGCATCAAGGCGCTGCGCCTCAACCGCGACGATGCGCGCGCCTATGCGATGAACTTCTCCTGGGATGCCTGCGCGCGTCAGTTCATTTCGAACCTCGCGCTGGAAGAGATGCCGGGCGCCGAGGAAATGGCCGAAATGCGGGCGGCGATGGAAGTGGTGGGCTAGCAACGACGACGCAGGAAATCTTCCCCCTGTGGAAGGGCCGAAATCTGCGGCACATGTGCAGCGCAGGTTTCGGGGAGGGACGGACCCCTCCGACGCAACGAACACGCCATCGGATGTACATGGCTGTTCGGCCGCAATCCCTCCCCAAACCGCTTGCAGCGGTTTGACCCTCCCACAGGGGGTGGGTGGAAAGCCGCGGAATGCGTCCGAAAAGATATCCCCAATTGTCAGCGCGGCGCTCGATCCCCATATAGGGACTATCTTCGGAAATGCGCCCGCTGGTCCCTACTCCACCCCCGTCGGCAACCCGTCGATGCTGACGCGGTTCTTTTCCTGCCAGTAATCGGCGATGCCGGCCTCGCCTCGCACCCATTGAAGCGCTCACTAGAGCGAAGACTCTGAAGCGGAAAATCCGTAAGCTCCTTCTCCTTCGAAAGAGGAAATTGGAGGGCTTATGGATCTGATGTTACTGCGCGCATTTCAACGACAGGTCGAGCTACAGTGCCAGTTCCTTCTTGCAGCAGCGACCGATATCGATGCCGGTCTACAGAAACACAACGTCCAGCAAACATTCTACGGCATCCAGAACCTATTGAATGCTGCCGCTAACGTCTCCAAGGCACTCTATGGCTCAGGGGCTAAAAAGGCCGCAAACAGAAAGCCCCTCCGGGATAGCGTCGGCGTTGATGACAACAGCCCCTTTTGCGAAGTGGCCATGCGCAACAATTTTGAGCACTTGGATGAGCGCCTTGAGCGCTGGTGGAGCGAATCTCAATCGCACAACATCTGCGACATGAACATTGCCTCGCGTCAAAGCATCTCGGGCATCGAGAGCTTGGGCTGGTTCCGAAATTTCGACCCCCAAACCGCGGAGGTGACGTTCTGGAGCGAGGACTTCAACATTAAAAACATTATAAACGAAGCCCAACGGATTCTCCCGAAGCTTCAAGAAGAAGCAAATAAGCCTCACTGGGAGACAGGTGGTCCGTGATCGCTTGGGGTGGATGAAAACACCCGAAAAGATATCCCCAATTGTCAGCGCGGCGCTTGATCCCCATATAAGGACCATTTCCACCACTACGCCCTACTCAACCCCCGTCGGCAGACCGTCGATGCTTGCGCCATTGTTATGCCCTGAGAAAATTGCTCAGTACAAAAACCATCGCATTCTCCCAATGTCCCCGTCGGCGATTGAGACGCAAAGGTGTCCGAGCCAAAAATGGTCCATATGTTAACGAATCACCATGCACCGAATCAGCCTTAGTGCTCGCCAGCGATTCGAAAGTCTCATTTCAACTACAAGAAGTGGTGCTACTGAGATATCGACCCCACTATGGGTTGATCTTGCCCGCTCATCTAACGCATTGATCCGACTCTCCTATTTGGAATGACGCAATCCATGCACCGGACCCCGCGCCGAAAGGCCGCACTCATGGACCCGAGTTAAAAGAATATTAGTGACTGGAACGCTTTAACTGTGGCTAGGTATGCCCTAATTCTCTGCCTGTAACGCAGGCAGGGTCGGATCGGAGAGGTTCGGCCGATCTCTGGGGCAGTGGCAGGAGGTTCATATGGCGGAAGAGTTTGGACGCAGCCTTCCAAGGCTGGAGGCTCGTGATTCCGTATTCGATAGCAGATCGAGCAACGCTCCCAAGCTTAGCTGGGAAGTTTCGGAGCAGACCCTTCAGGCTGTGCGCGAAATCGAGCGACAGGCCCGCATACCCGAAGTGTCGATGGGGTTCGCGCTCTTGGATTAATCCGAGTGCTGAGAAAAAAGCTTTGAACTAACTAGACGAGCAGCCGAAAGGCTGCTTTTCTTTTAGGATGATTACTTACCAATCTCTCGACACTGACGCCGAGTGGGATTCTCTGCACAAACAGATATTCCCTCACTCTCATCCAGTTGCCGACAAATTGATTCTACAACTGAAAATTCTCAATGCTAAGGTCGTCCTCATCGAGTCCGAGTACCTTGATAGGGATTATTCAGATTCGTATTCCGCCTTCTATTCAAAGGTTTATCGGCGACACAACCGCACATGTCGGAGGTTCCATTTTTTTAACTGCGGCCTAGATGCCCTTGCAACATCATTAGACGCTCAGACTAGATCAAAGGCCGTCAACGACGCCGCAGACAACTATCTTGGATTTGTCGTAGCTAGGCCTGTGCCTCACGCCCCGCTAAGCCATGCAGTGATTAAACCTATACCTAGCGAGCCGGGCTACCAAACTGACCTGCTGGTTCATGCCGACTATGACGTTCATCTTCTGGGAGCAAATCTGCGGATATCCGGAACCCCGCTGACCCAGCAGGACTCTCGCGTGGGCGCTTGCGCTCAAGCGTCCCTCTGGACAGTGGGGCGCCACATGCACATGCGTCATAGAGGACCATGGATATCCACTGTCTCTATTACGGAGTCTGCTTCGACGTCACACGATCTCGAACTGGCAAGACAGTTGCCCGCCGGCTCCGCATTCTTGACGCCCTCGCATATGACGATAGCGCTGAGAAAGATGGGACGCCAAGCATTCTTCTATGTAGCTGACGATCCGAAAGCTACACCGAAAGTCTGGTCACAGAATCTCAAACCAGCAGATGTGATTCACCGCTATGTGGATTCGGGTATTCCAGTTATTTTAGGGCTGGGGCCTAATATGGGTGCTATTGGCCATGCGGTCGTGGCGACAGGCATCATCAACGTACAACGTCCGCAGAACTATCATCTTCCGATACAGCCAACACGCTCTGTCTTCGTCGATTCAATTCTCATCAACGACGACCAAGGCGGTGCAAATCTCAAAGCCTCGATCGATAAAAACTCTGTCTACGGAGAGGTTGGCTGGTCCATTGAAGACAGGCTTCAGTATCTTATTATACCTCTGCCCGACAAAGTCTACATGTCGGCAGAACAGGCGGAGCTTCTTGCCCGTAACTCACTGGACAACTACGAACGTCATTGGACCCAATTACAGAATCAGCCCGGACTGGGCACGTCCATTGACGCCGCGGCGCGGTTCATTGATTCAAAGAATAATTCGAAGCTGATCGCTCGAACATACCTCACGTTTGGGTATCGCTACAAAGAACGGATAATCAGAAACAGCATATCATCAACGTTCAAGAACGAGGTCATCCAAGCAAATCTTCCGAGATACGTTTGGGTAACAGAATTCGGAGAATTCTCGTCGCAAAATCATCTCGACAAGTCGCAGCAACGCATATCTGCACACGTTGTTATAGATGCGACTGCGTCAGTGTTGTGGGAAGCTGAGCTCGCAATGCATGCCCCTGGATTCTGGCTTATAAGATCACACGACGAGGCAAGGCCATACAGCGAATATCTTTTAAACTGGGGCTTAATAGCAGATGATACGGAGTACCGACCGAAGGTCCGGGGGAGTTGAGAGTTCGCTCTACTCCACCCCCGTCGGCAACCCGTCGATGCTGACGCGGTTCTTTTCCTGCCAGTAATCGGCGATGCCGGCCTCGCCTTTCGCTTCGGCCCAGCGGACAAGCGAGGGGCGCTCTTCCTTGTAGCCGTAGAGCGGCACGCCGAAGCCGCAGCTTGTCTGCACCAGTTCGACATCGAGGACGACGATCTGACGTGCGCCGGCAGGCTCGTTGCCGTCGAAGAAACTTTCGAGATAACGCGCATAGTCCGCCGTGCCCTTGCGCGCGACGCGGCCGCGGCCGTAGAGCCGCAGGATCATCGGCGGACCGTCAAAGGCGCAGAACATGATGGTCATGCGGCCATCGGCCTTGAGATGCGCCGCCGCCTCGTTGCCGCTGCCGGTGTGATCGAGATAGCAGACCTCGTTGTCGCCGGTGACGCGGAAACCGTCGAGCCCCTTGGGCGAGAGGTTGATGCGGCTCTCGGCCGTGGCGCTGGCGGTGAAGAAGATGTGCTGGCGCTCGATGAAGGATTTGAGCTCCGGTGTGAGGCTCGGGAACTGTTTGGCCATATTTCTCTCCTTCTCAATCGCCCTCGACAAGCGCGCGGGAACTGGTGTCGGGGATCGTCGAATAATAGGCCGCCGCCGCGACCAGCACCGCGGCGAGGAAGCCGAAGGTGGCGCGGTAGGTGATGTCGAAACCGAAATCCATCCGCAGTAACTGGCCGATCAGCACGCCCGACAGCGCGCTCAGCACGAAGACGCCGGCCATGTTGCCGAAATTGAGAATGGTGATACCGCGCCCGGCAAGACGGTCCGGGAAGATCAGCCTTCCATGCGCGAGCAGCAGCGGCGTGTAGCCGGCATTGAGGCCGAAAATCACGAAGAGCGCGGTCACGAGCCAGAGCGGCGGCGCATCGAGCGCGGCGAGGAGCGCGAGGATGGCCGCCGACAAGGCGGCACCGGCCATGATCGGTTTCTTGATGCTGCCGAAAACGCGCTCGGCATAGCCCCAGACGAGCAGGCCGACAACCTGGCCGGCCGTCAGCAGCAGCAGCACATTGCCGCGGCCGGTCAGATCGAGGCCGTGCACATCGGCCAGATAGGGCGAGGCCCAGAGCGTCTGCACGGCGGCAAAGACCGCATAGCCGGTCGAGATCATCACGAAGAGCGGCGGCACCGCCGGATGGCGGACAACCTCGCCGAGGCCCCGAAGGCTCTGGCCCAGCGTTTCGCGCGGACCCGATGCCGCAGGATGCCCTGCCGGCGCATCGCGCACGATGACGCCCATGATGATCGCGAGGACGCCGGTGAAGACGGCGGCGAGAACGAAGCTGGCGCGCCAGCCGATCGCCTCCACCGCGAAGGCGAGCGGCGCGGTCGCCATCAGCGCGCCGAGCGTGCCGATCGAAATCTGCAACCCCGTCAGCGCCGCGAAACGGTCGGCCGGAAACCAGCGGCGATAGATCATCAAGGGGCCCATCAGCATGACGGAGCAACCGATGCCCATCAGGATGCGGGCGACGGTGAGGCCCATGCGACCTTCCGCCATGGCAAAGACCAGGCAGCCGAGAACGGCGACGCCGACCGAGCCGATCATGGTCAGGCGCGCGCCATAGCGGTCGAGCAGGATGCCGACCGGGATCTGCATCAGCGCAAAGGAGAGGAAGAAGGCGCCGGAAAGAATACCGAGTTCTTCCGGACGGAGCCCGAGATCGGCGGTCAGGTTGGGCGCGATGACGCCGGTCGAGGAGCGCAGGAACTGGCTCACCGTGTAGACGAGGCAGAGAATGGTGACGAGGCCCACGACATAAAGGCGGGAGGCGCGCGGGGCGGACATTGGGCGGCTCTCCCTGAAGGCCGGAGCAGGCCCCCGGCGCGGTTGAATGGCGCCAAGTGCTAGCACGGCCCGACCGGGCGCTGTCAAACCGCCGAAAAAGCAAGGCAACCCGCCCTTTTTCGCACATGCGAAGCAAGCCTTGTGGCGACCCCCCTCCCCGTTATATAAGGCGGCACATTTCGGCCGCCCCCGCACGCTTTGGTTTCGTGCGGCAGGCCGCCTTTTTACCCGGCGGTTACATGTCCATTCGGAATATCGCGATCATCGCCCATGTTGACCATGGGAAGACGACGCTGGTCGATCAGTTGCTTCGCCAGTCCGGCACCTTCCGCGACAACCAGCAGGTTGCCGAGCGGGTGATGGATTCAAACGACATCGAAAAAGAGCGTGGCATCACCATTCTCGCCAAATGCACCAGCGTCGACTGGGAGCAGGATGGCGTCCACACCCGCATCAACATCATCGACACGCCGGGCCATGCCGATTTCGGCGGCGAGGTGGAACGCATCCTGTCGATGGTCGACGGCGTGGTACTGCTGGTGGACGCGGCCGAAGGCCCGCTGCCGCAGACCAAGTTCGTGACCTCGAAGGCGCTGGCGCTGGGCCTGCGCCCCATCGTGCTGATCAACAAGGTCGACCGCCCCGATGCGCGCGCCGACGAAGTGCATATCGAGGCCTTCGATCTTTTCGCCGCGCTGGGCGCGACCGACGAGCAGCTCGACTTCCCGACCATCTTCGCCTCCGCCAAGGAAGGCTGGGCGACCGAAGACCTCAACGCGCCCGACGCGAAGGAACACGGCATGGCGCCGCTCTTCGCCAAGGTCCTGACCCATTTCCACGCTCCCGCTGCGCTGACCGACGGTTCGCAGCAGGAACCCTTTGCGATGCTGGTGACGACCATCGAAAGCGACCCTTATCTGGGCCGCATCCTGACCGGCCGCATCGAAAAGGGCATCGTGAAGCCGAACCTGCCGGTGCAGGTGTTGCGCAAGCCCAAGGGCGGTGAAGCGGCAACCGTCGAAAAGGGCCGCATCACCCGCGTGATGGCGTTCCGCGGCATCCAGCGCATTCCGGTCGACGAGGCGAAAGCCGGCGACATCGTCGCCATTGCCGGTCTGCAGGAAGGCACCGTCGCCGATACGATCTGCGATCCGGTCGTCACCGACGCCATCGACGCGCTGCCGATCGATCCGCCGACGCTGTCGATCACCGTTTCGATCAATGACAGCCCGCTGGCCGGCCGCGAAGGCACCAAGGTGCAGTCGCGCGTCATCCGCGAGCGGCTGATGAAGGAAGCCGAAAGCAATGTCGCGATCCGCGTGTCGGACAGCGAAAACCGCGACGCCTTCGAAGTGGCCGGGCGCGGCGAATTGCAGCTTGGCGTGCTGATCGAGAACATGCGCCGCGAAGGCTTCGAGGTTTCGATTTCGCGCCCGCGCGTGCTTTATCGCGAGGACGACAAGGGCGGCCGCCTCGAGCCGATCGAGGAAGCGACCATCGACGTCGACGACGAATATACCGGCGTCGTGATCGAGAAGGTCTCGAACCGCAAGGGCGAGATGATCGACATGCGTCCGACCGGCGCCGGCAAGACCCGCATCATCTTCCATTGCCCGTCGCGCGGGCTGATCGGCTATCACGGCGAATTCCTGACCGATACGCGCGGCACCGGCGTGATGAACCGCATGTTCCACGCCTATGAGCCCTATCGCGGCGAAATCGAAGGCCGGCGCAACGGCGTGCTGATCTCCAACGGCGCCGGCGACGCCGTGCCTTACGCGCTCTGGTATATCGAGGAGCGCGGTACGCTCTTCGTCCAGCCGGGCGTCAAGGTCTATGAGGGCATGATCATCGGCGAGAACGCCCGCCCCGACGACCTGATCGTCAATCCGCTGAAGGCCAAGCAGCTGACCAACATCCGCACCACCTCGAAGGACGAGGCGGTGCGCTTGACGCCGCCGCGGCCGCTGACGCTCGAACAGGCAATCGCCTATATCGAGGCCGACGAGCTGGTGGAAGTGACCCCGAAGTCGATCCGCCTGCGCAAGCGCTGGCTCGACCCCAACGAACGCAAGAAGTTCGCCCGGGCGGGGTGAGGCGCGGAAAGTTGAGACTCTCGAATTAAATACGTCATGGCCCGCCTAAAACGGGCCATGACGGTTTGGTTTGAGCGGCGATGCACCATCCCGTTTGCCTCGCCCCCTCCCCAATGCCACTCTTCCCCGAAAGAAATGACGGGAGGCGATCATGGCAGGCAACGCCGAATGGCTGGCGCAGGTGACGGAAGCGGCGCTCGAGCCTGCGCTGCCGATCATCGACCCGCACCATCATCTCTGGGACCATCCGGGCTCGCGCTACGAGCTCGATGAACTGTTGGCCGACACCGGCCAGGGCCACAATATCCGCGCCACGGTTTTCGTCGAATGCAAGGCGATGTATCGCGCCGAGGGCCCGGAAAACCTGAAGCCCGTCGGCGAGACCGAATATGTCAACGGCATCGCCGCCAAGTCGGCGAGCGGGCAATATGGACCGATGCGCGCCTGCGCCGGCATTGTCGGCTTTGCCGATTTGCGGCTCGGCGGCAAGGTGGACGACGTGCTGGAAGCGCATCTCGCCCGCGCGCCCGAGCGCTTTCGCGGCATCCGCCATGCGTCCGCCTTCGATCCGAGCCCCGATGTGCGCGCCTCGCACACGCTGCCGCCCAAGGGGCTGCTCGGCCTCGAGACGTTTCGCGAAGGTTTTGCGCGGCTGAAGAAATATGGCCTCAGTTTCGACGCCTGGCACTATCACCACCAGATCCCGGAACTGACGGCACTGGCCCGCGCGCATCCCGAAACGACGATCATCTTCGATCATTTCGGCGGACCGATCGGCATCGGCCCCTATGAAGGCAAGCGCGCCGAAATTTTCGCGCAATGGAAGAAAGATGTGGCGGACCTGGCCGCCTGCCCGAATGTCGTCGCCAAGATCGGTGGCATCAACATGGCCGTCAACGGCTTTGGCTGGCACAAGCGCACCAAGCCGCCGACCTCGGACGAGTTGGTGGCCGCGACACGCGACTGGTATCTGCATTCGATCGACGTCTTCGGTCCCGAACGTTGCATGTTCGAAAGCAATTTCCCGGTCGACAAACTTTCCTGCTCCTACGGCGTCTTGTGGAACGCCTTCAAGAAGATCGCCGGCGGCATGAGCGCCGCCGAGAAGACCTGGCTGTTCCATGACACGGCGGCACGGGTTTACCGACTGGACTAGCGCCGAGGCCCGCTCCATGATGCGGGCCTTCCAACCCGGGGCCCTTCATGCTTTCTCCGCAGCAAATCGACGAACTCGCCGCCTTCGCGCTCGAACTGGGCGATGCGGCGGCCAGGGTGACGCTGCCGCATTTCCGCTCGGGCCTGAGCGTGGACAACAAGCGCGGCAACTTCGCCTTCGATCCCGTCACGGCGGCCGACCGCGACGCCGAGACGGCAATCCGCCGCCTGATCGGCGAACGCTATCCCGATCACGGGGTTCTGGGCGAGGAACATGACAATCATGACGGCACCAGCGGCCTGACCTGGGTGATCGACCCGATCGACGGCACGCGCTCGTTCATTGCGGGCGTGCCCTTGTGGGGAACGCTGATCGCGCTCAATGACGGCACGCGGCCGGTGATCGGGTTGATGGAACAGCCCTATATCGGCGAGAAGTTTCTGGGCCGTCCGGGCAGCAGCGTCCTGATCGGCCCGCAGGGCACAACGCCGCTGAAGACCAGCGCCTGCACGAAGCTCGAGGACGCGCTGCTCGGCAATACCGATCCCGGCATGTTCCGCCGCGACGACGAGAAAGCGGCCTTTCGCGAACTGACCTCGAAGGTCAAGCTGCGGCGCTTCGGCGGCGATTGCTATTTCTATTGCCTGCTGGCGGCCGGCACGCTCGACCTCGTGGTCGAAAGTTCGCTTCAGCCCTATGACATCCAGGCGCTGATGCCGATCATCGAGAATGCCGGCGGCGTCGTGACCGACTGGAAGGGCGGCGATGCGCAACAGGGCGGACAGGTTGTGGCCGCCGCAAACGCCGAACTGCACGCAGCGGCGCTCGAAATCCTGTCGCCGGCGGCAAACGCCTAGCTCTTTTCGAGCTTGCCGGTGAAGGCGTCGAATGCGCCCCAGAAGGCGGCGCGGCAGGCATCAATCTCAATCAGGATTTCGTGTCGCGCACCGGCGATCTCGACAAGTTCGCCCCCCGGCAGGTGGACCGCTGCATGGCGCAACGCTGCGCCGTCGATCAGGCTGTCCTGCGCGGCCAGACAGATCAGGACCGGGGTTTCCACTTCCGCAAGCCAGCCGGGCGCCGAGACCGTGTCGACGGAGCGGAAGGCGGCATGAAGCCAGCCGACGGTCGCCGAACCGAGACCAAGCCCCGGCTCCGCGCGGGTCAGCGCCTGCAGCAGCGCATAGCGCCGTTCGTCATGGGTCAGGATGTTTTCGGCAAAGGGCGTCTCGTCATTGGCCTTCGGCGTTCCGCCCGGCAGATAGCGCGCGCCGAGACCGAGGCGGTCGAGCCCGACCGCAAGCCCGCGCACCGCCAGCGCCATGGCCTTGCCCGGAAAATTCAGCCCCAGCATCGGCGCCGACAGCACGACGCCCGCAAACCAGTCGGGATGGTCATGCGCGGCGCGCATCAGGATGTTGCCGCCCATCGAATGCGCCAGCGCAAACCAGGGCTTCGGGAAACCCGGTGCGACTTCGGCCATGACTTGCGCGAGGTCGCGGTCGAAGGTCGAGAAATCATCGATATGGCCCTTGCGCGGATCGGCAAGCAGGCGTGTCGACAGGCCCTGGCCCCGCCAGTCGAGCGAGACGACGGCGAAACCGCGCGCGCGAAGTTCACCGACGACCTCGAAATATTTCTCGACGAATTCGGTGCGGCCGTTGAACAGGAACACGGTGCCGCGGTGGCCGCCTGCCCAGGTGAAGACGCGCAGCCGCGCACCGTCGGGCATCGTCATCCAGCGCACCTGCCCACCTTCGGGCATCGGATTTTCCGGGATCAGAACGACCGGCGCGCTCACTCGTTCACCGCGCCGCTCCGCCGCGCCATGATCGGCCGCAACCGGGTCACCACCGAAAGATCGCCGACGATCCGGATCCGGCCCTGACGGAAGGCGACATTCTGGTCGACATGGCCCTGCAGGATGTCGAGATTGAGCACGGGATCGATATGCACCGTGCAATCGGCCGGGACGTCGCGGCGATGCACCTCGTTGGGCGTCTTCCGACCGTCGATCACCAGCGCATCGGCGCCCGGATGCACAAATTTGAGCGTCGCGCCGAGCGACACATCGCCGGTCAGCGAGGCCCGCAACAGGGCCTCGATCTCGTCGACCGCCTGGGCCGCGGCTTCCGCCAAACGCCCGGCGGACAATTTCGTCGTTTCGATCATCACGCGTCCATCCGCTTTCCCCGCCGCATCCTATCACCGGCCGCGCCCGCCCGCACAACGGCGCATTGCCGATTTTGGCGGTGCCGCCGATATACATTAGGGTTTGCGAGCTTCGCAAACGGGAAGGCGGCGGGACGCATGAGCTGGGAAAAGGAAAGCGACGAAATCAGACGCCGCCGGGCGCTGGCCAAACGCCAGGGCGGCGCCGAGGCCGTCGCCCGCCAGCACGCCAAGGGCCGGTTGACGCTGCGCGAGCGGATCGCCGGCCTCGCCGACGGCGACAGCTTCCGCGAGCTCGGCGAAGGCGCCGGCGTTCCCCAATTCGACGCCGAGGGAAACCTCGTCGATTTCGAGCCGGCAAACTATGTGCTGGGCTTCGCAACCGTGGGCGGACGCCGCGTCGTCATCGGCGGCGAGGATTTCACGCTGAAAGGCGGCTCGCCCAATCCGGCGGGCCTCAGGAAAAGCGTCTATGCCGAGGAACTGGCGCTGACCTACAAGGTACCGCTGATCCGCCTGCATGAGGGTGGCGGCGGCAGCGTGGCCGGCTCGGCGGGCAAGGGCAATGCCCGGCCGCTGGGCGAGCCGGTCTTCGCCAATCCGCGCTTCCGCTCGATTGCGCAGGTGCTGGGCGAAGTGCCGGTGGCAGCCGCCGCGCTGGGCCCCGTGGCCGGCATGCCGGCCGCCCGCCTCGTCGCTTCGCATTTTTCGGTGATGGTCGAGAATGCGCAGGTGCTGATCGCCGGGCCGAAGGTGGTCGCACGCGCGCTCAACGAGGATCTGACCAAGGAAGAACTGGGCGGCCCGGACGTGCATGCGCGTTCGGGCGTGATCGACAATGTAACGAAGACGGAAGAGGAAGCGCTGGCCGAGATCGCCCGTTTCCTCGCCTATCTGCCCGACAATGTCTGGCAATTGCCGCCGCGCATGGATTGCAGCGACCCGCGCGACCGCGCCGAGGAAAGCCTGCTCTCGATCGTGCCGAAGGATCGCCGCAAGCCGTTCAACATGCGCAAGATCGTCAAGGCGGTGATGGACGAGGGAAGCTTCTTCGAAATGACGAAGCGCTTCGGGCCTTCGCTGATCACCGGTCTGGCGCGGCTCAACGGCGCGAGCGTTGGCGTGATCGCCAATGATTGCCATTTCTATGCCGGCGCGATGACGGCGGCGGCGGCGCAGAAACTTCGGCGCTTCGCCGACATGTGCAACACCTTCCATTTGCCGATCGTTTCCTTCGTCGACGAGCCGGGCTTCATGATCGGCTCGGCTTCGGAAAAGGCCGCCACCATCCGCCACGGCACCGCGGCGATTGCGGCGGTGATGCAGAGCCGCGTGCCCTGGGCCAGCATCATCGTCCACAAGGTTTTCGGCGTGGCCGGCGCGGCGCATTTCGGCCCCGACGGCTTCGTGCTCTCATGGCCGAGCGCCGCGACCGGCGCGCTGCCGGTCGAAGGCGGCGTCGCGGTCGCATTCGCGCGCCAGATCGCCGAGGCCGCAGACCCCGAAGCGCTACGCGCCGAACTGGAAGCGAAACTCGCCGCCGGCCAGTCGCCCTTCCCGCGCGCCGAGGGCTTTTCGGTGCATGAGCTGATCGACCCGCGCGAGACGCGGGCAAGGCTCTGCGATTGGCTCGACTGGGTGGAACCGCGCCGCGCGCTGGCGCTCGGGCCTTATCTGACGACGATGCGACCCTGACGAAAAAAGGCCCCGGTGACGGGGCCTTTTCATTGCCGTCGCCGGGCGATCAATAGGACGAAAAGAGGATCGCGCCGGTGATGGCGCTGATGCCGAGCCAAAGGGCCACATTGTTCCGGTCGCGCGCGCGCACATGATAGTAGGCGCCATATTGCGGATGGGCCTGGTAGTAAACCGGCGCGCCGAACGAGTGGTAGTGATAGGTATGCACCACATGCGGCTGCCAGTGGGACCATGGCCTGTGGTGGTGACGATGAACCACTTTGGGCGGCCGGTGATGATACGCATGACCGTCGTGACGGTCGTCGTCGTGATAGCCGCGATGATCGCCGCGCCCGCGATAGCTCTGATGATGCTTGTTGCCGCCTACGAGATGCAGCGTCGCATCGCCCTGCAGCGCGACGGAGGCCGGCAACGTCACCGCCGCCTGAGCCATGGCCGGTGCGCCGAAACCGAGTGCGACGGCGAGACCGGCAAGAGCGAGAGTTTTTCTCATCTCCCTGTCCTTTCATAATCCGTTCGTACCCCGTACGCAGACAAGAATGAACGGGCGCGCCTGAACGGCAGATGAACGGCACTGCCACGGCGATTTCAACCAAGCACACGGTTTTCCGCGGAAATTTCGCGTTGTAAAACGGCTCAGCCGCCGAGGAAGAGGCGGCCGACATCCGGATTCTCCAGAAGATGGCGGCCCTCGCCCGCAAGCGCGACGCGGCCAGCGACCAGCACATAGCCGATATCGCAGAAATCGAGCCCGCGCCGGGCATTCTGCTCGACCATGATGATGGTCTTGCCCTGCCCGCGCTGCAACTCGCCGAGAATCTCGAACACCATGTCGATCATGCGCGGTTCGAGACCGATGGAGGGCTCATCCACCAGCAGCACCTGCGGGTCCATGATCAGCGCGCGGCTGATTTCGAGCAACCGCCGCTCGCCGCCCGACAAAACGCCCGCCCGTTCGTTGCGGCGCTTGGCGAGACGGTCGTAATGCGCGAACACGCGTTCGGCCGCCGCTTGCGCCTTCGTGCGGTCGGCCAGCAGATAACCGCCCATCAGCAGGTTTTCCTCGACCGTCATGTCCGGAAAGACCGAATTGTCCTGCAGGATATAGGCGATGCCGGCGTCTTTCAGCTTCTCGCTCGGCGTGAGCCGCGTGATGTCGCGCGCACCGGAGGCGATGCGGCCGGCGGTGATTTTGGTGAAGCCGAAAATCGAATGCAGCACGGTCGACTTGCCGGCGCCATTGGGGCCGACCAGACAAAGGCTCTGTCCTTTGCCGACCGCGAGGTCGATGCCGTGCAGGATTTCCATGGTGCCGTAGCCGGCATGCAAGCCTTCGAGCGTCAGCAACGGCGCGCCCGCGACCAGCGAAAGGATCTCCTCGCGCGGCACGGCACGCGCCATTGCTTCGGCCTCGCGCGCGACATCGCCAACCGACAGCACCGTGTCGACGCCGCCCTGCCCGTAACCGCCCGCCAGCGTCTTGTCGTTCTCCGCCATCACGCCACCCCGAGATAGGCGTCGAGCACGCGGGCATCGTCGCGGATTTCGGCCGGCGTGCCCTCGGCCAGCACCTCGCCATGCGCCAGACAGGTGATACGATGCGCGAGATTCATGATGACGCGCATATTGTGTTCGATGACAAGCAGCGTCACACCCAACTCGGCATTGGCGCGGCGCAAGCGGTCGATCAGCCCATTGATCAGCGTCGGATTGATGCCGGCGGTCGGCTCGTCGAGCAGAAGAAGCTTCGGTTCGTTCATCAGCGCCATCGCGAATTCGAGCAGCTTCTGCTGGCCGAAGCTCAGGCGTCCCCCGCGCTCGTCGCGCTTTTCATGCAGGCCGACAAAAGCCAGCAGGTCGTTCGCGCGAACGCGCGTCGCAACCGGCACCGGCTTCAGCAGCGACAGCAGGCCGCCATGCGCCTCGCGGGCGCTGATCGCCATGTTCTCGGCGCAGCTCATCTCGCCATAGATGCGCGTCTGCTGCCAGGTGCGCAACAACCCGAGCCGCGCGATGGGGCCCGCGCGGAGATGCGAAATCGGCTGGCCTTCGAAATAAACCTCGCCGCCATCGACCGGTAGCGTTCCAGTGATGCAGCCGAACAGCGTCGTCTTGCCCGAACCATTGGGGCCGATCAACCCGGCGATCTCGCCTTGTTTCACCGTGAGCGAAATGCGGTCATTGGCGACGACGCCGCCAAAGCGCTTGGTGACATCGCGCACTTCGAGCATCGCTGTCATGGGGCGGCTCCTTCACGCGCCGCGCGGCGCTCGGCGATCCAGCCCATGATGCCTTGCGGGAAGAAGACGACGATGACGACAATCAGAAGCCCGAGCGCGACACGTTGCCAGCCGAGCAGATAGGTCCAGAAAAGTTCCTGCGTGACGTGGAAAACAATGGCGCCGAGCACCGGCCCCCATAGCGTGCCCTTGCCGCCGAGTATCGCCATCAGCACCATCCAGACACCGAAGGTGGCGCCGGCAAAGGCAACATCGCGCGGATCGATGAAGCCGATCATGTTGGCCGCGAGCCCACCCGAGATCGCCAGGAAGAAGGCCGAGATGCACCAGGCGAAGACCTTGATCCGGGTCGTGCGCAGGCCCATCGCATCGGCCTTGTCCTGATCGTCGCGAATGGCGTTGAGCGCGAGGCCGAAACGCGTGCCATAGAGCCAGCGCAGACACAGGAAGCAGACGACGGCGACGGCGAACAGCGAGAAGCAGAAAAAGAACTCGCGCGCCCCGAGCGCGCCGGGATAGAGCGGCAGCGCCATGCCGGAGCCGGCGCCGACATAGTCCCAGCCGGCGGCGATCTCGGCCGCCGTGATACCGAGGCCGAGCGTGCCGATAGCAAAATAGTGACCGCGAATGCCGAGCAGCGCCGCGCCGAACAGCAGCGCCGCTGCAACGGCAAGCACCGCACCGAGTGCCAGACCAAGCGCCAGCGCCTCGAAATAAGGCAACCCCGCATCGCGCTGCACAACGGCCGCCGCATAGCAGCCGATGCCGAAGAAGACGATGTTACCGAAGGAATTGTAGCCCATCCGTCCGCCCAGCATGTCCCAGGTCATTGCAAAGACGACCATCAGCCAGAGAAAGGAGAGCTGCGTGATCAGGCTCGGTGCAACGAAGGGCAGGCCGAGACCAAGCACGACAAGCGCGCCCATGATGTGCCAGTCGGAAAGCCGGTTCATTTGAGGTGCTCCCGGCGCCGGGCGGCGCGCCAATGACGCCAGACAAGAATTGCAACCATCAGCGCGAAGACGAAGGCGATCTGGAATTCGGTGCCGAGGACGAAACCGGCAAGATTTTCAAGCGCACCGAGACCGAGACCGGCGGCAACCACCGCGCCGACATTGCCGACACCGGCGACGACGACGACCATGAAAGAACGGACCGTATAAGGCAGGCCCATATAGGGATGGATGGTCCAGGCCATGACCGCGAGACTGCCGGCCGCGCCGCACAGCGCCGCGTTGAGCGCATAGGTCGCCGCATAGACGCGGCCCGTGTCGATGCCGAGGATGCGTGCCGCGCGCGGATTTTGCGCCGTGGCGCGGATCGCCTGCCCGAGCCGCGCATGGCGCAGGAACAGCCAGAGCGACGCGCCGGCGGCGAGCGCCAGCACGAAGGCGATCATCTTGACCCAGGCGACCGTCACCATCCCGTCGAGAAAATGCAGCGAGCCGAGCCCGGCATCGACCGAGCGCACATCGGCCCCGAAGGAGAGATTGGCAAGCTGCTGGATCAGGATGGCGAGACCGAAGGTCGCAAGGATCGAAATGAAGATGTCCTTGTCAACGACGCGAAAGACAATGGCGCGGTAGAGCACCCAGCCCACGCCGAACATGACGATCGCCGACACCGGCACACCGATGAGCGGCGGCATACCGGCCTGCACCAGCAGAAAGGTCACATAGCCGCCGAGCACGACAAGCTCGCCCTGCACCACATTGACGATGTTGAGCACGCCCCAAACGAGTGCCATGCCATAGGCCGCGAGCGCGAAGATCGCACCGATCAGCAACCCGTTGACGACAACATCGACGGTGACGGCCGGAAACTGGACAAGCAGCGCAAGATTGTCGAGCACGAGACCTCTTCCGCTCTCAGCGTTCGGACCAGGGCGGCGTCGGCCAGCGGATTTTCGCCTCGGCGAACTCCTCCGGATAGACGACGACATATTTGCCGTCCTGCACCTGGAACAGCACGGTCGGCTTGGCGATGTTCTTGCCGGTCTCGTCGAATTCGATCTTGCCGTAGAACGTCATCATCCGCGTTTCGGCCAGCGCATCGCGCACATCTTCGGGATCGAGCGATTTCGTACGTTCGAAAGCATCGGCATAGACCTGCACCGCGGCACTCGATTCGGCCGCCTGATAGGGCGCGACCTCGCCATAGGTCTCCTCATAGAGGCGGGCATAGTCCGACGCGCTGCCGAAGAGCGCGTCGGCATAGGTCAGCGTCGAAGCCCATTGCGCGGCGCAGAGCGCATATTCGGCCGCCAGCCCGAAATTTTCGGCGATGCGCGCCGAATCGCAATGCGTCAGCGCCAGCATCGGCACATTGACGCGCTGATCGGCGAACTGCCGGATGGCGAGCGAGGCGCCCTTGTCGTGACCGGAAATCAGCATCAGGTCAGGTCGGAGCGCCTTGACCTTCGACAGCGTCGCCGACATGTCGTTAAGCTCCGGCGGCAGCTTGTCGTCGACGACCACTTTCATGCCGTGCCGCTTCATGTCGGCCAGAACACCCTCGCGCACATCCTGTGAGAAGGGATCGTTCTCGAACGCCATCGCAACGCGCAGCTTCGACGGATCGTCCGAGAGCCGTGCCGCGATGTCGACGGCGCCGCGCAGATATTCGTCGGTGGTCGACAGCACTGCGAAGAGGTAGCGATAGCCCTTGCGGAAGAGCGATATGGCCGCGCCGTTCGCCTCGACCATCGGGATGCCGTATTTCTCGGTCACCGGCGCGATGGCTTCCGTCAGCCCCGAGGAATAGGGCCCGAGCACATATTGCACCTTGTCCTGCTGGATCAGCCGCTCGACAAGCTGCGCGCCGCGCGCCGGCGTCGACTCGTCGTCGTAATAGATGACTTCAAGCCGGTAGGGCTTGCCGGCCACGGTGACGCCGCCCGCCGCGTTGATCTTGTTGACGGCGAGGTCGTAGCCCTTGCGGGTGAAGGCGCCGTTCGACGAATATTTTCCCGTAAGCGAAACGGCAGCGCCGAGACGGATGACGCCGGGCTCTTCGGCCACCGCGGGCGCCACAAGCAACGTCAGACCCAGAAAAATCCCGGAAAACAGCCCCTTCCGCATCGCCCTCTCCCCCCGCGAACCAACCGAACCGGGACCCTTATACCCGTCTTGACGCCCGCATGTGAAATTCCCAAATAAACAACACCGGACGCCGCGGATCGCGGGTCCGGCCGGGAAAACGGCCACCGGCCATGATGGCGGCGGCAGAGCGTTTTCCTTCATCGACAACATCGCTTGAATAAGGATGTACCTATGCGCAGCTACGATTTTTCCCCGCTCTACCGCTCGACCGTCGGCTTCGACCAGCTTCAGTCGCTGCTCGATTCGGTGACCCGCGAAGCCAGCCAGCCGAGCTATCCCCCCTACAACATCGAACGCACCGGCGAACACGAGTACCGCATCAGCATGGCGGTCGCAGGCTTTGCCGAGAGCGACCTGTCGATTGAGGTGAAGCAGAACGTGCTCACCATTGCCGGCCAACGCGCCGAGCCCGAACAGGCAAGTTATCTCTATCAAGGCATTGCCGGTCGCAGCTTCGAGCGCCGCTTTCAGCTTGCCGACCATGTGGAAGTGAAAGGCGCCCACCTCGAAAACGGATTGCTGCATGTCGATCTCGTGCGCCGCGTACCCGAGGAGCTGAAACCGCGCCGGATCGAGATCTCGAGCGCGCCTGCAAGCCGCAAGACGATCGAGGGCAACCTGGCGGCGGCCGCCGACTAAGGTCTGCGCCGTTTGAAATGCGAGGGACGCCCCGAAAGGGCGTCCCTTTTTGTTGGTCAGCTCTCGAAGGTAAGCCGTGTCTCGACAAGACTGGGGTCGCCCTCCATGCGCTGGCGCGTGAAACCGAGATCGTCGCACATATCGAGCATGCCGCGGTTCTCGCGCAGCACATGACCGAATATCTCGCCGATACCGCGCGTCCGTGCATAGGCAATGAGGTGCTGCATCAGCGCATAGCCAAGCCCGTGGCCCTGCATGTCACTGCGCACGAGGATCGCGTACTCAGCGCGCTCCCGATTGGGGTCTTCGGAGAGACGCCCGACCGCCGCAAGATGCGCGCACGTCTCATCGGTAAAGACGACGAAGGCCATCTCGCGATCGTAGTCGATCTGCGTCAGTCGCGCCGCGAGCTGGCGCGGAAGGCGTTTCAGGGGCGACAGAAAGCGCAGACGCAAATCCTCAGGGTCAGTGTGCACAAGGAGATCGTCAATCAGCGGTGCATCCTCCGGGCGTACCGGGCGCAAGGGAAAAACCTGCCCCTCGCGTCCGGCCAGTGTGCTTTCAAGCGCCGAGGGATAGGGTCGGATGGCAAAGCGCGACGTCCCCCGGCCCTTGGCCGGTTGAATGCGCACGCGCGCATCGAGCGCAATAACGCCCTCATGATCGGCCCAGAGCGGGTTGATATCGAGTTCGGCAACTTCAGGATTGTCGGCGGCAAGATCGCCCAGCGCCATCAGAACACCTGCTATCGCCGCTCGGTCGGCCGGCGGCCGGCCGCGATAGCCGTCGAGCAGCCGTGAGATGCGGGTGCGCGAAATGAGGTCATCGGCCAACACAGGATTGAGCGGCGGCAGCGCCATCGCCTTGTCACGCACCACCTCGACCGCCGTACCGCCCTGCCCAAACAGGATAACCGGACCGAAAGTGGCGTCGTCGACAAGACCCAGAATGAGCTCGAATGCATCCGGTTTCGACGCCATGCGCTGCACTGTGAAACCGTCGATCTCGGCACCGGGACGAAGATGTGCCACGCGCGCCAGCATGCGCGACGCGGCCTCCTCGACCGCCGCCGCATCCTCAAGCGCCAGCGCAACACCGCCGACATCGGACTTGTGCGTGATGTCGGGCGAAAGAATTTTGAGGGCCGCCGGATAGCCGAGTTCATTGGCAATCCGCGCCGCCTCCGACGCCGAACGCGCAATCCTTGTCTCGACCACCGGAATGCCATAGGCGGCAAGCAACGACTTTGCCTCCACCTCGCTCAGCCATTCGCGGCCGGCGGCAAGGGCGGCCTCGACGAGCTTGCGCGCCGCATCGAGATCACGTTGCGGCATCGCCGGACCCGCCGGCGGGATCTCCATCAACAGGCGCTGGTTTCGGTTGTGCCGGACATGCAGCATGAAAGCGCGCACCGCACCTGTTGGCGTGTCATAGGTTGGAATCTTGCTGGCCATGAAGGCCTCACGCGCCGCCTGCGCGCCCTTGTCGCCGAGCCAGTTGGTGAAGACGGGCTTGCTGCTCGCCTCCGCTGCGGCGATCACCGCCTGTGCCGCCGAGAGGTTGTTGACGACGGCGGTCGGACAATTCATCACAAGCAGCGCATCGGTGCCGGGGTCCTCCAGAAGGGCCGCCATCGCATGCGTATAACGCGCAGCGTCAGCATCGCCGATGATGTCGACCGGATTGGCGCGGCTCCAGGTGCGCGGCAACACCTTGTCGAGGGCGGCAACCGTCTCCGGCGAAATCTCGGCAAGGCGGCCGCCCTGATCGATGACGAAATCGGTCGCAAGAACGCCGACACCGCCGCCATTGGTCAGAATGCCGAGGCGGTCGCCGAGAATGGGCCGCCGCTCGGAGCGTGTCGACAGGGTCTCGACCGCCTCGAACAGGTCTTCGATGCCAAGCTCGCGCAACATGCCAGCGCGGCGGAAGGCGGCGTGATAGACAGCATCGGAACCCGCCAAAGCGCCCGTATGGGACGCCGCCGCCCGGGCACCGGCTTCATGCCGGCCCGATTTGATGACGATGACGGGCTTCAACCGCGACGCCTGCCGCCCGGCCGACATGAACTTGCGCGCGTCGGTGATGGATTCGATATAGAGCAGGATGCTTTTCGTCTGCGGATCGGCCGCGAGATAGTCGAGCATGTCGCCGAAATCGACATCCGACATACCGCCAAGCGAGGCAATGGATGAAAAGCCGATGCCGCGGCTCGTCGCCCAATCGAGCACGGCGGTGACGACGGCGCCGGACTGCGAGACAAAGGCAACATTGCCTTTCAGCGGCTGCACATGACCGAACGACGCATTAAGACCGTTACCGGGCGCCATCAGGCCGAGACAGTTCGGGCCCGCAATGCGCAGCAGATATGGCCGCGCCGCCTCGAGCATCTTCTGTTGCAGCGCCCGTCCTTCGTCGCCCAGCTCACCGAACCCGGCGGTGATGACGACCGCCGCTTTCGTGCCGCGCGCGCCAAGTTCGGCGATGAGGCCCGGCACCGTTTGCGGCGGCGTCGCAATGACGGCGAGGTCGGGCGCCTCCGGCAGACTGGCGACATCGCGGAAGAGTTCGACCCCGCCAATGTGCCCACCACGCGGATTGACCGCCCAGATGGGGCCCTCAAGACGAGCGCCCACGAGATTGTCGAGAAGCACATACCCGACCGATCCCTTCCGGGCGCTGGCGCCGACAAGGGCAACCGAGCGTGGCGCGAACATGCAATCGAGATTGCGGATCGACATAATGCCTGCTTTCCCGGTGAAGATTGAGCGTCTGGCGGTGCGGTAATGATGTACGTAAAGTATGGCGCAATTGCGAATTCGGCGCAGGATCGCATTTCGCCGCGTCCGCACCTCCAGGAAGAGACAACATCATGGCCAGTTTGCAGGCTCGGTTGACAGACCGGATGCTCCGCCTTCTCGTCAAAAGCCGCTTCGATCCCAAAGCCGATCCAAAGGCGATCCGCGCCCGCACGACAAGGCTTGCGCAACGTTTCGGCGCCACGCCGGCGGGCGTGCGGATCGAGCAGGTGGACGTCGCCGGCATTCCGGCAGAGTGGGTTCATCCACAAGTACTGGAAGAAGGAAATACGCTCCTCTATCTGCACGGTGGCGGTTATGCGATTTGCGGGCCGGACACGCATCGCGGACTGGTGGCGCGGCTCGCTGGCGCCGCGAAGTCGCGAGCGCTGCTGCTCGACTATCGCCTGGCGCCCGAACACCCGTTCCCGGCCGCGGTCGAAGACGCATATGCGGCCTACAAGTGGCTGCTGGCGGAAAACGTCGATCCATCCAGACTGACACTGGCGGGCGATTCGGCCGGTGGCGGCCTCGCGCTGGCGCTGCTGATGAAATTGCGCGATGGGGGCGATCCCCTTCCCGCCGGCGCGGCGCTGCTCTCGCCGTGGACCGATCTGGCGATGTCCGGCTGGTCGCATGTAACGCATGGCAGGCTCGATCCAATGCTGAGCGTCGAGGGCGCGTTGATGGCCGCCCGGCACTATCTGCAAGACACTGCGCCAACCGAGCCGCTTGCTTCGCCGCTTTACGGTACGTTCGAGCATCTGTCGCCCCTGCTGATCCATGTCGGTGCCAACGAAATTCTGCTCGACGACAGCCGCCGCGTTGCCGCGAAGGCGCTTGCTGCCGGCGTCAAGGTGGACCTGCGCGTCTGGCCGGGCGTCCCGCACGTGTTCCAGGCCTTTCCGCAACTGCCCGAAGCGCGCGCCTCGATGGCCGAGCTCGGCGCATTTCTCAATCTGCGGATGCATGCAGGACGCCCAACCCGGAACGCCGCTGAATAGGCCAGGCTGAATATCTGTAAGTTATTGAAAATTAAAAGGAAAATAGTTCCGCATTCAAGCCGGAACGGGCGCGGTTTTAGCGCTGTCTTAACCCACTCCCTGCTATGAACATTCTACCGTATCCGACGGATGCGGAGCGGGCGGTATGGCCCGTCGATCAACTGTGCCGATGCGTTCTCGGCAAGCACGAATACCGATGGGGACATGGGCGACCGCATTAATCCCGCCATTGGAGCCACTTCGCTTCGCTCGTTGATCGGGCCGACGGCGCGCGACCTGGCGCTGAAGATGTTCTTGTTGCTGGTGCTGATCAGCGCGGTGCAGTCGATCCTCGACTACCGCCATCTCCGCGACATGATGTTCGACCATGTCTCGCAGCGCGCATCCTCGGTGAGCGATCACCTTGCGATGCGGTCGATCCTGGATCACGACTTTGGCATCGCCGAAGCAAGCCAGGCCGTCACGCGGGAAGTGCGCTGGCATTCCGATCTGCTGGCCGTCTATCTGGTCGATCCGGCCGCCCTTCCGCTTGCAGGCCAGAGCGTTGCACGCATCGAGGATACAGCCGCCTTCCTTGCCGATCCGGCCATTCGCGAGGCCGTCCGCCTGAGCTTCGCCGAAGGCCGCGCCTCCAGCTTCGAGGTGACGACCGGCGGCATCGACGGCTGGGGGCATGTCGCGGCATTGCCCGAGGAAGGCATCGGCACGGTCACCGTTGTCGACTTGCGGCCGGCCCGGGCCAAGCTTGCCGCCTCGATCATCGACGCCACTCTGCGGCGCGCCGTCACCGCCGCCCTCATTACCATCGCACTCTTCGTCCTGCTGCACCGCGCCGTCATCGGCCCGATCGCCCGGCTCGCCGGCGCCGTTCGCGCCAGCAGCGCGACAGGTCACTTCGAGCCGCCCGCCGATATCCCGAAAGGCGAGTTGGGCGACTTCGCCGATCTCTTTGCTCACGTCTTTGGACACCTGCAAATGAGCCGCCGCGAGAATGAGCAATTGGCATTGGTCGCCAACGGCACCGACGCCGGCGTTCTGATCGCCGGCAAGGACGGACGCATTGTCTGGGTCAATACCGGCTATACCCGCATGACCGGTTTTTCACAAAGCGAACTTGAAAACCGGACGCCACAGGACATTCTGACAGAACATGCCTGTGCCGGCGCCCCGATGGTCCTTGCCGAAAGCGTTGGCAGCGGCGAAGCACGCAACGTCGAAGCGACCTGCCTGAAGCGTGACGGCAGGCAGTACTGGGCTGCCATCGAAGTACGCCCTATTCGCGATCCCCTTGGCGAGATCCGCAACTTCATTGTCATCGAAAATGACATCACGGCGGCCAAGGAAACCGAGATCGCACTGAAGCGTAGCCGCCAGGAACTGCAAGACCGCGTGCTCGATCTTCAGGTCACTTCTGAACAGCTCGAGCAGGAGCGCGCCAATCTGACGCGTTCCGCACACGATCTCTCCAGCGCCAAAGAAGCGGCCGAAAACGCCAACCGTGCCAAGTCGGCGTTTCTCGCCACGATGAGTCATGAGCTGAGGACGCCGATGAACGGCGTTATCGGTCTGGCGGAACTTCTCTTGTCCGGCGAGCTGCCATCCACGCAGCGCGAGCGGATTGAAATGATCCGCGAGTCGGGCGAATGCCTGCTCACGATTCTCAACGACATTCTCGATCTGTCGAAGCTCGAGGCCGGCCGAATGATCCTTGAGCGCGAACCGGTGGAAACGCGCGAGATCGTCGAAACGGTGGTCGAAGTGATGCGCCCCAACGCCGGGGAAAAGCACCTGTCGCTGAACGTCGAGATCAGCAACAACGTGCCTGCGCGCATCGTCGGGGACGCCACACGGCTGCGCCAGATTTTGTTCAATCTGATCGGCAACGCGATCAAGTTTACACCCGATGGCAGCATCGATGTGATCCTCGACGCAACACCCGACGGCGAAGCCAATACAGTGGAACTGCTTTTCACGATAAGTGACACCGGTATCGGCATTCCCGACGCGATGTTGCCCCGCCTGTTCACGCGCTTTCAGCAAGCCGACTCGTCGATCTCCCGTACCTATGGCGGCACCGGCCTCGGTCTTGCGATCGCGCGCGAGCTCGCAACGCTGATGAACGGCACAATCGCCGTCGAAAGCAAGGAAGGTCAGGGCAGCACATTCCGTGTGCGCCTGCCGGTTCAGATTGTAGAAGGCACAACGGCAGCAGCCCGGCCGCAGCCACAACTGCCGGCGCCCGCACCCGGCGAACAGCGCCACCTGAAGGTTCTCCTTGCCGAAGACCAGCCGGTCAATCAGAAGTTGATGATGGCCGTGATGGAGCGCCTTGGGCACGATCTGACCATTGCGGAGAATGGCGTCGAAGCCATTCGCCGATTGCGCGAGGGCCGCTTCGACCTGATCCTGATGGACATCCAGATGCCGCTGATGGACGGCATTCAGGCCACGAAAGTCATCCGCAGTTTTGACGAACCCTGGCATGACATTCCGATCGTCGCGGTCACCGCGCATGCCATGGACGGTCATCGCGAGGTTTACATGGCGGCCGGCATGAACGGATTTGTGTCGAAACCCTTCAAGATCGATCTGCTGGTGGCGGAAATGGAGCGCGCAACGCAACGTCGCGGGGCTGTACCGCCGAGCAATGAAAAAACACCGGCCGCGCCCGTGCCGCAGGCCGCAGCCGACGTGCCGGATCCCTTGGCGGATATGCTGAATGAACTGGAACGGATGACCGGCTAGGTCGCGCTTCGACCCGTCAGCGCGTCAAGCTTCTCGGCAATGCGGCGGCCAGTCTCACCACCATCGCCGGAGATGTTGTTCTCCGAAACCGTCTTCAGCATACGGATATGCATGTGGACGATATTGCGCTCGTCGGGCAAAACCCGCGAGCCGCTGCGCAGATAGTCGCAGAAGGAAGCACCAATGTCTGTGACGAGGTCGTAACCGAACGACCCACCTTGCCCTTTGATGTTATGGGCAATGCCGTGCAGCTCCCGGAGCGATTCATCGGCCGGCGCGCCGCCTTCGAAGCGGGCCCAGACCTCCTCAAGCGCAGCAACATCATGGGCAAGCTGCTCGCGATAGGTGTCGCGCAGCGCCTCGACCGCGGCCTCGGCCTGCGCGATCAGCGACTCATAGTCGCCTGTCGCCTCATCCTTGGAAAATCCCATTGCTCCACCCACGCCTGCCGGAAAGGATCGCGGCCTGATGTAAAAAGTAACGGCGGAGCGTTAAGGAAATCTTGCGGGAGGCGACATCAGCCGGCCGCCAAAACCAGAAATGCGTCTATTTCGGACGGTTGTGATTGAAAAGACGTGACGAGGCGGACGGTACGGGCCTGTGCGTCATCGCCTGGCATCGGCCAGGGGTGGAAGCGCGCCCCGCCGGCCTTGAGACGGGCGATGGTGGTGTTCGGCAATCGGACGAACAATTCGTTCGCCTGGGGTTCAAAATGAAGCGCCGCATCCGGCACCGCCGAAAGACCCGCGCCGAGCCGGATCGCCATCTCATTGGCGTGGGCAGCCAGCCTGAGCCACAATCCGTCTTCGATATAGGCCTCCAGTTGCGCCGACAGAAAACGCATCTTCGAGAGCAGATGTCCCGCCCGCTTGCGTCGGAACGCAAGATCGCGCACCAGTTCCGGATCGAAGACGATGACGGCCTCGGCCGCCAGCGCGCCGTTCTTGGTCGCACCGAAGGACATGATGTCGACGCCTGCTTTCCAGGTCGCCTCGGCCGGCGAACATCCGAGTGCCACCAGCGCATTGGCAAATCGCGCACCATCCATGTGAACACGCAAGCCACGCCCGCGCGCAACGTCGACAAGCGCGCCAAGCTCTTCAGACGTATAGACAGCGCCAAGTTCGGTCGATTGCGTAACTGTCAGCACAGCAGGCTGCACGTGATGCACGATGCCGGCCGGAAGTGATGCCAGCGCGGCTGCGAGCGCGGCCGGATCGATCTTCGCAGCAGATCCCGAGAGCGGCACCAGCTTCGCACCGCCGGAAAACATTTCCGGCGCGCCGCATTCATCGACATGCACATGCGCCAGCTCATGACACATCACCGCACCATGCGGCGGCGTCAGCGTCGCCAGCGCCAATGCATTGGCGGCCGTGCCGGTGACGACCGGAAAGACCGCAACGTCGCGTTCGAATACCTCCGAAAGCCGCCGGACCAGCCGCGCCGTCACCGCGTCGGCGCCGTAGGAAGCGGCCGTTCCGCTATTGGCCCGCGCCACCGCTTCCAGAATTTCCGGCGCGGCGCCCGCTGCATTGTCACTCGTGAAGTCCATGTTCCTCTCGTCCGATCAGCACCGGATCGTAGCCGCCGGCAGATCAAAAGGAACCGCCGGAACCGCCCCGCCGGACGATTTCGGCACTAACATATTGATTCCACAAGATAAGTTATAGGTCAGCATCCCTGTCTTATTTGCTTGATTCACGCATCCCCGTCTGGCATGATCCCGCTGCTGGGAAAGCTCTGCTTTTCTGGCCCAATCGGTTGACCGAAACAGATGCGGCACGCCGGTCAGTAGCCTCCGCTCCAGGCAATAGGGAGCACCCAGCAGAAAGCTCCGTCAGAGATGGCGGCACTGCAAGGGTACGCGATGGGAGTGTGTTGGCCTTGAGCCGAACCCCGGCGCGCACCGGACATCGGATCGCGAGGAGCGATCCGGCAATGATGTGCCTCGCCGGGTTCGGTTGGGCTTTTTGCGATAGCGCGTGCGATCCGCTAGCGTCCCCCGCCCCGGCAAACCGGGGCTCCGGCCTGAAACGGGCGCCGGGGGGCAAGGCACAGTGCGCGACCGAAGAATTGACGACGATCGAGGCGACCCGCCTCGGAGCCGGGACGTGGTCCCCGGGCGGCGGGTCCGGGTGAAGGGTGGACGGGTATGACGCAGGAGCGGGAACAGATGGACGGACGGGCTGCGGCAACGCATGCCGGGCTTCCGGCCGCGCAAGGGCTCTATGATCCCCGCAACGAACACGATGCCTGCGGCATCGGATTCGTTGCGAACATCCACAACCTCAAATCACACAAGATGGTCGAGGATGGCCTCCGGATTCTCGAAAACCTCGAGCATCGCGGCGCGGTCGGTGCCGATCCGAAGGCCGGCGACGGCGCCGGTATCCTGATCCAGATTCCCGACGCCTTCTTCCGTCGCGAAGCGAAGAAGCTCGGCTTCGAATTGCCGGCCGAGGGACACTACGCCGTCGGCCACATGTTCCTGCCGAGGGACGATAGCGAGCGCGCCAAGATCTGCGCTTTGACCGAGAAGGTCATTGCCGAAGAGGGACAGGTTTTCCTCGGCTGGCGCGACGTACCGGTCGACAATTCCGATCTTGGCTACTCGGTGAAGCCGACCGAACCCTTCCATCGTCATATTTTTGTCGGACGCGGACCGGCTTGCGCCGATCAGGATGCGTTCGAACGCAAGCTTTTCGTTATCCGCAAGCGCATCTTCAACACCTTGTTTCACGAGATGAAGGCGATCCCCAAGGGGCTCTACATTGCGTCCCTGTCCTCGCGCACGCTCGTCTACAAGGGCATGCTGCTCGCCGCGCAGGTCGGACGGTACTACAAGGACCTCTCGGACCCCGAGATGGTGACGGCACTGACGCTTGTGCATCAACGCTTCTCCACCAACACCTTCCCGACATGGAGCCTCGCGCATCCATTCCGGATGATCTGCCACAATGGCGAAATCAACACCAAGCGCGGCAACGTCAACTGGATTCAGGCCCGTTACTCGTCGATGCAGTCGGACCTGCTCGGCGACGACCTGAAGAAGCTGTGGCCGATCGCTGTCGAAGGACAGTCGGACACGGCCTGTTTCGACAATGCGCTCGAACTTCTGGTCATGGGCGGCTACTCGCTGGCCCATGCGATGATGATGCTCATTCCGGAAGCATGGGC
This sequence comes from Parvibaculum sp., assembly GCF_030651915.1. Lineage (GTDB taxonomy): Bacteria > Pseudomonadota > Alphaproteobacteria > Parvibaculales > Parvibaculaceae > Parvibaculum. Next base: position 83,772 of record NZ_JAUSBV010000004.1, read on the forward strand.
CGGCAATCCGCTGATGGATGCCGACCGTCGCGCTTTCTACGAATATCACGCCGCGCTGATGGAACCGTGGGACGGTCCGGCCGCCGTTGCCTTCACCGACGGACGCCAGATCGGCGCAACGCTCGACCGCAATGGTCTGCGGCCCGCGCGTTACTACGTCACCGACGACGGGCTGGTGATGATGGCTTCCGAAATGGGCGTCCTGCCTGCGCCGGAGGAGAAGATCATCGAGAAGTGGCGCCTGCAGCCGGGCCGCATGCTGCTCATCGACCTTGAACAGGGCCGCATCATTTCCGACGACGAGATCAAGGCGCAGCTGGCGAAATTGCACCCCTATCAGCAGTGGCTGAATGCAACGCAAATCCAGATCGAGGACATGCCGGCACCGCTGCATCCGGCAAAGCAGCCGAGCTACGCCTCGCTGCTCGATAGGCAGCAGGCTTTCGGCTACACCCAGGAAGACCTGAAGTTCCTGATGGCGCCGATGGCGACGGAAGGACAGGAAGCTGTCGGCTCCATGGGCACGGACACGCCGATTTCGGCCCTCTCCTCCAGGTCGAAGCTGCTCTACACCTATTTCAAGCAGAACTTCGCGCAAGTGACCAACCCTCCGATCGACCCGATCCGCGAGGAACTGGTCATGTCGCTCGTGTCTTTCATCGGACCGCGCCCGAACCTGCTCGATCTCAAGGGCATGTCGCGGGTGAAGCGTCTCGAAGTGCGCCAGCCAATCCTGACCAATGAAGACCTCGAAAAGATCCGCATGATCGGCGAAGTTGCCGACAATCACTTCCGCACCCAGACGCTCGACATCACATACGACGTGAACCGTGGCGCCGGCGAAATGATCGACATGCTGGACCGGCTTTGCGCGCGTGCCGAAGAGGCGGTCGCACAGGGCTACAACATCGTCATCCTGTCGGACAGGCTGGTTTCCGCCGAACGCGTCGCCATTCCGGCGTTGCTCGCAACCTCGGCTGTGCATCACCATCTGATCCGACATGGCCTTCGCACGTCGGTCGGCCTTGTCGTTGAGACCGGCGAGGCGCGTGAGGTACATCATTTCGCTTGCCTTGCCGGCTACGGCGCCGAAGCGATCAATCCCTACCTCGCCTTCGAGACGCTGGCCGATATGCTGCCTCATCTCGACGAAGGGCTGACCCGCCAGGACGCCGAGAAGCGATACATCAAGGCTGTCGACAAGGGCCTGCTGAAGGTCATGTCGAAGATGGGCATTTCGACCTATCAGTCCTATTGCGGCGCACAGATTTTCGACGCCATCGGCCTGAAGTCGGACTTCGCGCAGAAGTATTTCACCGGCACGATCTCGATGATCGAGGGCGTCGGTATCGAGGAAATTTCCGAAGAGACCCACCGTCGGCACAAGCTGGCCTTCTCGGATGCGCCGGTTCTGCGAAACGCGCTCGAAGTCGGGGGCGAGTATGCCTATCGCGTGCGCGGCGAGGACCACGCATGGACGTCCGACAGCGTGCGCGACCTGCAACATGCGGTGCGCGGCAACAGTCAGGACAAATACCGCGCCTTCGCCCGGCAGATCAATGAGCAGAACGAACGCCTGTTGACGATCCGTGGCCTGTTCGAGATCAAAAAGGCCGAGGAGGCAGGGCGCGATCCCGTGTCGCTGGACGATGTGGAACCCGCCGCCGACATCGTGAAGCGTTTTGCGACCGGCGCCATGTCATATGGATCGATCAGCCGCGAGGCCCACACAACGCTGGCGCTCGCCATGAACCGCATCGGCGGCAAGTCGAACACCGGCGAGGGCGGCGAAGAGGTCGATCGTTTCACGCCGCTCGCCAATGGCGACAGCATGCGCTCGGCCATCAAGCAGGTGGCCTCCGGCCGCTTCGGCGTGACGACCGAGTATCTGGTCAATTCCGACATGATCCAGATCAAGATGGCGCAGGGCGCGAAGCCCGGCGAAGGCGGCCAGCTGCCCGGCCACAAGGTCGACGCGGTGATTGCCAAGGTCCGTCATTCGACGCCCGGCGTCGGCCTGATCTCACCGCCGCCGCACCATGACATCTATTCGATCGAGGATCTGGCGCAGCTCATCTTCGACCTGAAGAACACCAATCCCGCCGCACTCATTTCGGTGAAACTGGTTTCGGAAGTCGGTGTCGGCACGGTCGCCGCCGGCGTGTCGAAGGCGCGCGCCGATCACGTGACGATTTCGGGCTTCGAGGGCGGCACGGGCGCCTCGCCGCTGACCTCGATCAAGCATGCCGGCTCCCCTTGGGAAATCGGCCTCGCCGAAACGCACCAGACGCTGGTGATGAACCATCTGCGCGGCCGCATTGCGGTGCAGGCCGATGGTGGGTTGCGCACCGGCCGCGACGTCGTCATCGCCGCTCTTCTCGGCGCCGACGAATTCGGCTTCGCAACCGCGCCGCTGATCGCGGCCGGCTGTATCATGATGCGCAAGTGCCACCTCAACACCTGCCCCGTCGGGGTCGCCACGCAGGATCCGGAACTGCGCAAGCGTTTCGTCGGCACGCCCGAGCATGTCATCAATTACTTCTTCTTCGTCGCGGAGGAAGTCCGGGAGCTGATGGCGGAGATGGGCTACCGCCGGTTCGAAGAAATGATCGGGCAGATGCAGATGCTCGACAAGCGCAAGATCGTCGAGCACTGGAAGGCCAAAGGGCTCGACTTCTCGAAGCTCTTCCACAAGCCCGAAGCACCGGCGGGCGTCGCAATCCACCATTGCGAGGCGCAGGACCACAAGGTCGCCGATGTTCTGGATCGCCAGCTGATCGCAGCGGCGAAGGATGCGATCGAAGCGCATAAGCCCGTGCAGATCGAGATGCCGATCCGCAACACCGACCGCACGACCGGCGCCATGCTTTCCGGCGAGATCGCAAAGCGTCACGGCCATGCCGGCCTGCCCGACGACACCATCCATGTGAAGTTCACGGGCACGGCCGGTCAGAGCTTCGGCGCCTGGGTCGCGGCCGGTGTGACACTCGAGCTTGAGGGCGAGGCCAACGACTATGTCGGCAAAGGTCTGTCGGGCGGACGTCTGATCGTCTATCCGCCGGCCAATGCGCGCATCGTGCCGGAAAAGAGCATCATTGTCGGCAACACCGTTCTCTACGGCGCAATTGCAGGCGAATGCTACTTTCGCGGTGTCGCCGGCGAACGTTTCGCCGTGCGCAATTCGGGCGCCATCGCTGTTGTCGAGGGTACCGGCGACCATGGCTGCGAATACATGACCGGCGGAATCGTTGTCGTGCTCGGTGAAACGGGACGCAACTTCGCGGCCGGCATGTCGGGCGGCATCGCCTATGTGCTGGACGAGCATGGCATGTTCGAGCGGCGCTGCAACCTTGCCATGGTCGATCTCGAACCGGTGAAGGAAGAGCACGACATCATGGAGCGCCGCCGCCACCAGACCGGCGATCTCGAAAGCCACGGCCGCGTCGACGTGATGAGCGACATGACCCGCTTCGACGCCGAACGTCTGCGTCAGTTGATCGAGAACCATGCGCGCTACACCAATTCGTCGCGCGCGCGCGAAATTCTGAACGATTGGGAGGCCATGCTGCCCAGGTTCCGCAAGGTGATGCCGGTCGAATATCGCCGCGCACTCAGGGAAATGCAGCAGGCACAGGACACCGCGCAGGCAATGGCCGCAGCAGGAGAGTAAGAGTCGTGGGCAAGATCACCGGTTTCCTGGAAATCGACCGGCAGGACCGAAAGTACCTGCCGGCCGCCGACCGCGTCAGAAATTACAGCGAATTCGTCATCCCGCTGGCCGAAGAGGCCGTGCGCGACCAGGCGGCGCGCTGCATGGATTGCGGCATCCCCTATTGTCACAATGGCTGTCCGGTCAACAACCAGATTCCGGACTGGAACGACCTCGTCTATCACGCCGATTGGGAAGAAGCCTGCCGCAACCTTCATTCGACCAACAACTTCCCCGAATTCACCGGTCGCATCTGCCCCGCGCCCTGCGAGGCGAGCTGCACGCTGAACCTCAGCGAAGCACCGGTGACGATCAAGACGATCGAATGCGCCATTGTCGACCGCGGCTGGAAGGAAGGCTGGTTAAAGCCTCAAATGCCGGCATCGAAGACGGGCAAGAAGATCGCCATTGTCGGGGCGGGCCCGGCCGGCCTCGCTGCGGCACAACAGCTTTCGCGCCGGGGTCACGAGGTGCATGTGTTCGAACGGCAGGCAAAGGCCGGCGGCCTCCTGCGCTACGGCATCCCCGACTTCAAAATGGAAAAGCACCATATCGATCGCCGTATCGGGCAGATGGAAGCTGAAGGCACGATCTTCCACTACGGCGTTCATATCGGCGTCAACAAGAGCGTGACGGATATCGATCGTGAATTCGACGCCATACTGCTGACGGGTGGCGCGGAAAAGCCGCGCGACCTCGATGTCGAGGGACGCGAACTCTCCGGCGTTCACTTCGCAATGGAATTCCTGCCGCAGCAGAACCGCCGCGTCTCCGATGAACCTATCGGTCAGGTGGAGCCGATCCTTGCGGGCGGCAAGCATGTCGTTGTCATTGGCGGCGGCGACACAGGTTCCGACTGCATCGGCACCTCGTTCCGTCAGGGTGCCGTGTCGGTGACGCAACTCGAAATCATGCCCGCGCCGCCGGAGAAGGAAAACAAGCTTCTGACCTGGCCGGATTGGCCGATGAAAATGCGGACATCGTCGAGTCAGGCTGAAGGCGCGGTGCGCGACTTTGCGGTGATGACGCGGCGCATCCTCGGCAAGGACGGTCATGTCCGTGCCATCGAATGCACCCGCGTCGACGAGAAGATGCAAGCCATCGCCGGCTCCGAATTCGAAATCAAGGCCGATCTGGTCTTGCTGGCCATGGGCTTTGTGCATCCGGTGCATGAAGGCATGCTGAAGGAACTGGGCGTCGCCCTCGACCAGCGCGGCAACGTGGCCGCCGATACAGCGACCTATAAAGCCTCGCTCGACAAGGTCTTTGCCGCCGGCGACATGCGCCGCGGCCAGTCGCTTGTCGTCTGGGCCATCCGCGAGGGTCGCCAGGCTGCACGCGAAGTAGACCTTTTCCTTATGGGGGAAACCGTATTGCCGCGCTGATAGCGAGCGCAGTTCAAAACGGAAAGGCCCCTGTGAGCATTCTCACAGGGGCCTTTCGATATCCGATGCCGGAATGGGAGCCGGAGAACATGAAACCCGCAATCGGCGACTATATCGATGGCCTTCGCGCCATGCTGCCGCTGCTGCCAGGTGCCGTGCCCTTCGGCATGATCGCGGGCGCGGTTGCGGCCGAAGCCAAATTCGGCGCCGCTGCCGGTATCGGCCAATCCGTGTTGATCTATGCCGGCGCCTCCCAACTTGCAGCAACGCAGTTGGTTGCCGAAGCCGCCCCGGCCTTGATCATTGTCTTGACCGGCCTCGTCATCAATTTGCGCTTTGCGATGTATAGCGCCTCGCTCGCTCCGCACTTTGCCGGTCTCACATTGCGCCGGCGCGCCTTGCTGGCCTATCTGATGACCGACCAGTCCTATGCGCTGACGGTCTCACGATATGGCGCGGATGGAACAGCGGACGCGGCCACGAAGGCCCGCTTCTACCTGGGCGGTGGCATCGCCATGTGGATTGTCTGGCTGGGAGCGACAGCCGCCGGCTTCATGCTTGGAAGCCGCGTCCCGCCGAGCTGGTCGCTCGACTTCTTCGTGCCGCTGAGTTTTCTGGCGCTGCTGGTGCCCGGAATTCGTGACCGCGCCACCGCCACCGCCGCTGCGACAGGCGCGATCATCGCCGTTGTCGCCACAAGCCTCGCCTTCAATCTGGGGCTCTTTGTTGCCGCTGCATGTGGCATCGCCGCCGGTTACCTTGCTGAAACGTGGTGCAAGAAAAAGGAGGATGCCCGATGAGCACGGCAGCGCTCTGGTTGACGATCGTCGCCATCGGCATTGGCACCTTCGTCCTCCGGTTTTCCTTCATCGGCCTATCGGGCCGCATGGCGCTGCCCGTTGCCATGACGCGCGCCTTGCGTTTCGTGCCGGCCGCCGTCCTGAGCGCCATCATCCTGCCGGCGGCGCTGCGCATGCCGGGCGGGGGCATTGATCCTTCCCTCGACAATCCGCGCTTGATCGCCTGCCTCGTGGCAGCCGGCATCGCCTGGATGACCAAAAGCGTGCTGGCGACCCTGGCTGTCGGCATGGGAACGCTGTGGCTGTTGCAGGCCCTGCTCTAGCCGGTCTCCTCGCCGAGCATGCCCCGCAGCAGTCTCGCGCCATCACGCACATCCTGCTTGTCGAGCCTGATCTCGACATCGCTCCAGCGCTTCATCCGCCATTCATCGATCCGGTCGCGGGCCGCTGCGGAGAACGCCCCGAACCCTGTCTGCTGCATCTGCTCGTCCCAGGCCGCAGACAGCGCAACAACGGCATTCTGCACCGGTCCGACACCGAAGCCATTGGTCCATGTGACGAGGCGCTCGCTGTTGAGAACCAGAAGTAGCGCCGTCGCAATCCAGAGCGCGCGAGCGAAGCGCGCCACCGCACGGCGCGTGTGTTCGGCCGTCTGCAATTCGACGCGCGAGGCCGCTTCCCAGCCATCTTCCAGATCCGTTTCGATTTCGCGAATGAGGTCCAACATGTTTCGGCCTCAGAACTGGAAATAGATGAAAGGCGCAACGCCTTCGGGCGCAATCGCCCAGATCAGCCAGACGCCGCCGCCAAGAATAAGCCCGAGCGCCGGCGACGGCAGCCATTGAAGCCCCTGCGCCAACCAGCGCCCGAGATCGCGCGGCGTGAACTGGAAAACCATGGCAACCGCAATCAATCCGACAAGAAATGGGGTCGCATGGAGGCTCGGTTCGGACCAGCGTGCGAAGCCGGCGAGATAGCTGCCGGCCGTCGAGAAACTGTCGGCCCGGAAGAAAATCCAGGCGAAGCAGACCAGATGAAACGTCCAGATGACGCCCACAACATGCTGCGCGCCGTGGCCGATGACGCTGAACAAGCCGCCGGGATCGCTGTTCGGCGGCGCGAACTCGTCGAGTTTGCGCCGCGCATAGCGCTCGACGGCCAGCATCGTGCCGTGAAAGGCACCCCAGAAAACAAAGGTCCAGGCCGCGCCGTGCCAGATACCGCCAAGGAACATGGTCAGGAAAAGATTGCGATAGGTCCTGGCCTCGCCATGCCGGCTGCCGCCCAGCGGCTTGTAGAGATAGTCGCGCAGCCAGGTCGACAGCGAAATGTGCCAGCGCCGCCAGAAATCCTGCAGGCTTGAGGCGCGGTAGGGCTGATTGAAATTTTCGAGAAAGCGATAGCCGAGCAGCGCCGCAACGCCGATGGCAATGTCGCTATAGCCCGAAAAGTCGCAATAGATCTGGATCGCATAGCCATAGACGCCGATCAGGAGATCAAGCGCGCCGACGGCCGTCGGGTCGAAGAAGACCGGGTCGACAAGCTCGGTCGCCAGGTAATTGGCAATCAGCATTTTCTTGGCAAGACCCGACAGGATCAGCACCGTACCGACGCCGACATGGGCGCGCGTCAAGACCGGCGCGCGGTGCAGTTGCGGCAGGAAATCGGCCGCGCGCACAATCGGACCTGCCACCAGCTGCGGAAAGAAGGAGATGTAGAGCATCAGATTGGCAAGCGAGCGCTCCGGCCGCACATGACCGCGATAGACATCGACGACGTAGGAAATGCCCTGAAAGGTAAAAAAGGAAATGCCGACAGGCAGGATTACCTGCATGAAAGGCAGATCGCGCTCGAGCCCGGCCATTTCGAGCAGCGTCGCGAGAGAGGTGAGAAAGAAGCCGTAGTATTTGAAGAATCCGAGGATCGAAAGACCGCCCGCAACGGCACAGGTGACCACGAGCTTGCGCAGCACCGGATGCGCGGTGCGCGCCAGTGCGCGGCCTGCCGCATAATTGATCAGGGTGGAGACCAGCAGCAGCCCCATGAACCGCCAGTCCCACCAGCCATAGAAGAAATAGCTGGCGGCAAGCAGCACCAGCTTGCGCCAGTGCGGCGTCCAGCGCGCAGCCCAGCTGACCGTGAAGGCGATCAGGAAGAAGATCCCGAACTCTATGGTCGGAAATAACATGCCGCCCCGTCGCTTACGCCCGAATACATCTCGCCCAGCCAACCATCAGGGGGGCATGACGGAACCAGATGCATCATCCCTGTCCGAGCCGAAAAGCTCAATGATTGCCTTAACTTATGGTTAACCACGTGGACGGGCGGACGGCCGGCAGGCAGGTCGCTCCGCCGCGGCACGACCGTCCATCAGCGCGGTCCAGAGCGCCTCACCAAGATGTGCGGCGCCGGCAGACCGCAAATGTACCCGGTCGGCATACGCAAGAGGCACCTTCGCGATGGCCCAGCGATGCACGCTGCAGCGCCCGCCCATCGCCGCCGAGCCATCCCAGAAAAAGGCACCCTTCTCGGCAGCGAGTTCCCCCATGACCGCGCGCAGAACCGCGAGCTTTGGCGGTGTCGCCCAACCGTCGCCGCAAGCCTCACCGGTGCCCTTCCGGGCGCCGTCAAAAGGCCCCAGAAGCGCGAAGGAGGCCTCCGGGGCGGCTGTGCCTATGCGATCCATCAAACCGGCCACGAGCGCCTTGTAGGCGGCCCTGTCGAGGCCGTCGTTGAAGCCCTCATTGGTGCCATAGCCGAGAATGACGAGATCGGGCTGCAACGCCGCAAGCTGCGCCGCGACGATGCCTTCGTCCCAGCGCGCGGTAATAGCGGCCGTCGCCGCGACAATGCCGTGGCTGTCATAGCGAACGCCCGGACGGCCCTTGTGCGGCGCAAAGGCCACCGACCAGCCGAGCAGATGAACGGGCCCGTTGCCGGCCGGCCAGAGCGCGGCGCGGCTGGCGGCGGCCGGAACCGTCAGCCGCACGAGGCCCGGCGCGGCGCGGCGCGTCGACAGGCGGAAGGGCGCCGCATCGCCGAGCTTCAGCATGACGGCGCCGGTATCGGGACCGCCGGCAACTTCCAGCGTCACGGCGGCAAAGGGTGCGTCCGCCGCGAGTGTCATCACGGCATCATGCCCGTCGGCCGTGGCCCGGAATCCCTGCAACCCGAAAGGTCCTTCGGTCGTCTGCGGCAGGCTTGAGACGACGGACCAGGGCCCGCGCATCGAAAGCGCAAAGCCGTCCGGCGCGTAGTAACGGAAAGGCACGCCGGGCATCAGCCCGCGGCCCGCATCGTCAAAACGCGCCTGCCAGCGCTGACGAAGCGCACGCGGCAAATGATCGAGGGAAATATGACTGTCGCCGAGATGAAGCACCGTCAGTGGACGCGTACGGGTTCCGGCTTCGACGGCATCGAGCGCTGCGTGAAAGGATTCAAGGCCCACGGGCGCGGGCGGACAATCATCGGCACGGAGCGGGAGCGGCAAGAGGCAAGCACCGACAAGAACCGCCGCCGCAAGGCGAAGGGCATGAAGGCGGGGCGCGTCAGTTGACGGGGCCGGTCCAGCGCCAGTCATCGGATCTGCCGGGACGTCTGCCGGAGGTGTCATAGACAAAGGGCTCCTGCGCGGCGGATCGAACGGCCGCAGGCACTTCCGGCTCGGAGGGCGCCGTGATTCCGGCGCGCAATTGCGGCACCGCCTCGGCAACACGGACCGCCATGCCACCACTTTCGATGTCGGCGACGATGGCGTTTGCCATGCGCTCGCCCAGCAATTCGTAGCCCGGCATCGTGAAATGAATGCCGTCCTCGGCACGCAACAGCCGCGTGCGGCCGAAGCGATCGGCACCATAGGCCGTGTAATCGCCGTTCTCGTCGGTGGCGAGCCCTGCGGTGCGGACGAAGGCGACGCCGTTCATGCGGGCGCGGTTTTCGAAGATTTCATTGAACTGCGCCATGTCGCCGCCGAAGCGCGGGCTGCGCATCACCGGCAATTCGAGCCAGTAAATACGGGCACCCGTTGCTTGCAGCGTCGCCGTGAACGCGTCGACGCGGCGTTCGTAAATCTCGCGCCAGCCCGCATCGAAAAGCGCATGGCGCCTGCCGTTTTCGACGATCGGCTGACGATCGTTGGTACCCATCACGACGACGGCGACGTCGATCCGCGTCTCGGCCGCGATGTCGCGCACGGCCGCGTTCCAGTCGTAATAATCCGCGCGCGAGAAGCCGGTGGCGACGCGCGATTTCTTGATGACGGTGAACCGCTTGTCCTGGCGCAGCACGTGATAGAGCCCGGCCCAGGTCCCGTCACCCAGCGAGTCGCCCATGACGACGACGTTGTAACGCCTTGATTCAGCGGGCTTTTCAGCGACCGGCGCCGGCGTCTCGCTTTCGATCAGGGCCGCGCTCTCGACGCGGACGGGCGTCAGCTGCAGCGGTTCGGCGGCAGCCGACACCCACCAGAACAGCACCAGCGGCAGCACGAGCGCCGTCAGCCGCACGAGGCGCCAAGTCTGATTTTCCTGCGCTTTTGCGGCGCGCGCTTGCATCCAATTCCCCGAAAACCCCGAAAACGTCCCGGAACAAGCCATTTTGCGCCACCGAGCGGCGGCGCTTCGCCTCTTGTCGTGCAGAGCTCGTGCCCCGATCCGCGCCTCAAAACGGGACAAAGTCTAGTCGCCGGGGGCACCATTGCCTAGAGCGCGGCACAGCGATGCGACAGCGCGAAAAGAGCAAAGACCCCCCCTCTGTCACAAAACTGTCAAGAAACTGTCACATATGCGCGACGGGGCCGCGCGGCCGACACTTATCCCCCGGGGACAAGTGCCACAAAAAATATTTTATCCCCGGTTTGCGATCTGACGCCGATCGGCGGGCCTCAAACGGCGCTGCGCAAGAGCTCCGAGACGACACGCTCGAGGTCTTTCAGCGAGGCGCAGGTGACCGCCTTGTCGCAATAGGGCTGGAGCCTCCGCATCTCGCTGTCGCCCGAATTCCACATCGTGCGCGGTTCGGGATTGAGCCAGACGACGCGGCGCGCGCGGGCATGGATCTTTTTCAGAATGTCGCCGCCCGGATCGCCATAGTTGGAGCGCGCATCGCCGAGGATCAGAACGGTGGTGCGATGATCGACATCGTCGAGCGCGATCTCCTCGAAATCCATGAAGGCCTGACCGTAATCGGTCGAGCCGCCGCCGAAATCGCGTAACACGTCGACAAGGGCATCTTCGAGTTTCTCGCGATCGAAGAGATCGGTCGTCTCGCCGAGCCGGCCCGAAAAGGCGAAGCTGCGCACACCCGGCAGCACTTCCTGCAGCGAATAGAGAAACATCAGCAGGAAGCGCGCGACCTGTGCCACCGAGCCCGAAACGTCGCAGATCGCCATCACCTTGGGGCGGTCGATTTTCGTCCGCTTCCAGACCGTGTGGAACATCAGCCCGTCAAATTCGATATTGGCGCGGATGGTACGGCGAATATCGAGCTGGCCGCGCCGCGACACTTTCTTGCGGCGCGAATGCAGCGCGATCAGACGCTTGGCCATCTTGCGCACCAGCTCGCGCATGAAGCGCATGTCGCTGCGATCGATATTGGACAGGCGGACCTTGGCCAGCACCTCCTCGCGCAACTGACGGCCCGAATTAGCGGTAAAGATTTCAAGCTGCTTTTCGACATAGTCGCGGACCTGACCGCGCAGGTCTTCACGCAACTCCGCGAGACGTTCAGCGCCCGGCGCATTGCCATCGCGCTCGCGCCGTTCGATCTCGTCGTTGAGGCCGTCGAGCCCCATCAGCTCCATGATGCGGCGCGTGAACATGCCGCGCTGGGTGAAGAGGCGGATGCGATTGAGCTGCGCCCGGCGCGCGCCCTCGGCCAGCGCCATCTGCAGTTCGGCCTGATCGCCGCGTTCAAGCAGCGAGGCCAGATCGGTGGCAGGCGTCGCCTCGCCCTGCGGCTCGCCGCCCATGCCGCCCGAACCCGGCGCCGACGGACTGCCCGATTGCTGCGGCGCGCCGTCTTCGCCCTCGCCGTCATCGCCTTCGCCACCATCGGCCTCGGCGCTGTCGGCGGCGTCCGCGCGGTCGTCATTGGCAGCGGGCGGACGGCTCTTGAACTGGTCGAAGGCGAAGAAGGCGTCGAAGGTTTCCTCGAAGGCGGCTTTTTCGTCTTCGCTTTTGGCCAGCACCTGCGCCAGTGCATCCCGCAGCGTCCGCCGGTCGTCGAGGCCGACAAGACCGACAACGCGGCCGGCATCGATCGATTCCGAGGTCGAGACACGGACATCGGCCGAGCGCAGCGCGCGGATGAAATCGCCGAGGACTTCGGTCATGGGCGCCCCCTACCCCGCCTGCACGGCCTTCGACACCAGTGCATTGATCTCGCCATCGACATTGTCGATATCGTCCTGGAATTTCAGCAGCACGTTAAGCGTGTTGCGGACGAGATCGGCGTCGAGTTCGCGGGCATGCAGCAGCACCAGCGTGCGCGCCCAGTCGATGGTTTCGCTGACCGCCGGAAGCTTTTTCAGGTCGAGCTTGCGCAAGCCCTGCACGAAGGCGACGAGTTGACGCCGCAGCTCCTCTTCGACTTCCGGTACGCGCGAGCGGATGATGCGCTGCTCGAGATCGGTGTCGGGGAAGGGGATATAGAGATGCAGGCAACGGCGCTTCAGGGCGTCGCCAATTTCGCGCGTATTGTTCGACGTCAGAAAGACGATGGGCGTGGTGCGCGCCTTGATGGTGCCGAGCTCGGGCACCGAAATCTGATAGTCGGAAAGAAGCTCGAGCAGGAAGGCCTCGAATTCATCGTCCGACTTGTCGATTTCGTCGATCAGCAGCACCGCCCCGCCCGGCTGCCACAGCGCTTTCAGCAGCGGCCGCGGCTCGAGAAATTCTTCCGAGAAAAACGTGTCGTCGAAATCATGCAGCCGCGTCATGGACTCCTTGAGACCGTTCGCGCCGGCCATCAGATCGCCGAGCTTTTCCTTCAGCACCTGGGTGTAGAGAAGCTGCTTGCCGTATTTCCACTCGTAAAGCGCCTTGGCCTCGTCGAGGCCCTCATAGCATTGCAGGCGGATCAGCGGCTTGCCGACAAGCTCGGCGGTGGCCTTGGCCAGTTCGGTCTTGCCGACGCCGGGCGGACCTTCGACCAGCAGCGGCTTTTGCAGCTGCTCGGCGAGGAAGATCGAGGTGGCGATATGGGCGTTGCAGATATAGCCGCGTGTCTCGAAGCCCTTGCGGACGGCTTCGATTTCGGCGACGGCGTTTTTTTTCTCTGTGCTCAAGCGAATTGCGGGGGGCGGAAAGCCACCCCTTCCCTGCGTTAACCTGTTGCGATTACCACAAGCGTAGCACAGGCGCGCGAGACACGGGCAATGCCAAAGAGGTGACGCCCTGTTCACCGCGCGAGCGGCGTCGAACGGGCCTGCACACGCCCCGCGGCTCACCCAAAGGCCGCGCGCATGACCTTGCCGACGACGGCGGCCTGATCCGCCGCGCCGAGTTTCGACTTGATATGCGCGAAATGCGTGCGGACGGTCGCCATCGAAAGGCCCTGCGCGCGCGCGAAGTCGGCCAGGCTCGCGCCTTCGGCAAAGGCGGCCGCAAGCTCCGCCTCGCGCGGCGAAAGGCCGTACCAGGCCGAAAGCGCATCGCGGTCGACCCGGCGGCGGCGCCCTTCCTCGAAAATCCGGACAAGCGCGATCGGCGGCGCGCCGGAGCCGTCGGCCGGCGGCTGGATGCGCTCGCAGCGCAGCAGAAAGACCTCGCCCTTGCCGCTGACGGCGCGCCCGTAGCGGTCGGCGGGTCCGAAATTACTCCCTGTACTGACCAGTCCGAAGGCCTGATCCATCAGGATCGCAAGCGCCGCCTCGCTCTGCGCGTCGGCCCCGGTGAGCCGTCCGTTCTTGTGGATGAAGACGTCGCCGCTCTCCAGCACCCGGCGCGCCCGGCGATTGGCGAGAATGACATGGCGGCTGGCGCTCAGCAGCAGCATCGCCTCCGGCGCGTCGGCAAAGAGAAGCGCCAGCCAGTCATGCTCGATCTGCTCCTGCGTGACCAGCGCGCCGAATTCGAGCCGCCGTTCCATGAAATGCCAGACCCAGTCGGGATCGTGGTCGCGCGCCCATTCGAAGAGCTGGTCGAAGCGTTCCTCCATGTGCGGCTGCACGAATTCCGACATCCCGCGCGCATAGGCGTCGCTGAGCTGCTGCTTTTCGGCCGCGCTGCGAACCGTCGCGCCGGTGCGCCGGCGCACGAACTGGCCAATGCTGGCAAGCGCCGCCGCGGCCTGCGGCGAAAGCGGCTGGAGGCGCTGCCAGGTGTCGGGAAGTCCCTGCCAGACATGGAGATGCGCCCGCCCGCCGACGCGGCGCAGCCCCTCGACAAGCAGCCGCGCATCGTCGAGCAGAATGTCGTCGGCACCGGCATGGATCAGCGTTTCGGGCAGGCCCGTTAGCTCGCCAAAGACCGGCGAGGCCAGCGGATGGCGCGGATCGGCGCCCTGCAGATAGTCGATCGTCAGCATGGCCAGAACCTCGACGTCGGAGGCAAAGCGACCGGTGCGGATGTTCTCGACATAGGAACCGCCCGACATTGTGAGATCGACCCAGGGCGAGAGCGCGACAAAGCCCGCCGGCAGCGGCGCACCCTCGCCGCGCAGCGCGATGAGAGCGGCCAGCGCGATACCGGCGCCGGCGGTGTCGCCCATCACGACGAGTTTCGAAGGCGCAACGCCGCGTGCCAGCAGCGCCTTGTAGGTCGCAACCACATCCTCGATGGCAAGCGGAAAGGGATGTTCGGGCGCCAGCCTGTAATCGACCATCAGCACCCGGCCGCGCGCATTGCGGGCGATCTGATCGGCAACGACGCTGTGCATCGGCCCCCGGTTCATCGCGAAGGTGCCGCCATAGACATACAGGACCGTCGGGCCCTCGGCTTCCGCCTCGCCGCACCAGACAGCCGGCCGCGGGAAGCCCGCCGCCTCGGCAAGAGGAATGGTCTCGACTGCGTTTTCCATCGGCGCCCCGGCCAGCAGGGACCCGTTGTCCCGCGGCCCTACCCTATCATCACTTTTGATGAGGACAGAACAGGCAAACCGGCCTTACCCCTTGTGAAAAGGGGCGGTTTCGCCACCGGCGCAGCAGGGAGGGCAGACCGATGACATTGCGGAGCGAGGAAAACACCCGGGCGCGGCGCGCAGGGGTCTGGCATCGCAGCGCAGCTCTGGCGGTCATTATCGGCCTGGCGCTGGCCGGCACCGCAGCGGCCAACGATGTCGACGGCGCCAGCGACCACCCGCTGCTCAAGCGCTACGAAGACTCCGTCATCATCGGCTACCACACGCGCGCCTATGACGAATTCGACATTGCAACCGGCCCCCACCGGAGTTTCGCCCCGAAACTCACCGAGGCCCAGACCGTCGAAGGCGCGCATACCCGCATTCTCTATGTGGCGCCGGAGGGACGTTCGACGCTTGAGGTGATGCGCAACTACCGGAAGGAACTGGCCGACGCCGGCTTTGAAACCATCTTCGAATGCGGCGGCGCGGAATGCGGAAACGGTCCCGATGCGCCCCGCGCCGGCTCCTATCTGATTACCAGCGCCCTGCTGAAGCGCGTGCCGCTGAACAATATGGGTCAGGTGACGCAATATGCATTTTCGCAGCCGAACGATGTGCGCGCGCTGACGGCAAAGCTCGACCGGCCCGAAGGCGCGATCTATGTGTCGCTCGCCATCGCCATCGAAGGTTTCGACCAGTTCCGGATGACGGCGAAGAAACCGCTGGTGTTGCTCGATGTGATCGAGACCGGCGAAATGGAACAGCGCATGGTGCTGGTCGAGGCGGCCGCCATGGCCAAGGCCATTGCCGAGACCGGCCGCATCGCGCTTTACGGCGTCTATTTCGACACCGACAGCGCGACCATCAAACCGGAATCCGGCGCAACGCTTGAAGAGATCGCCAAGCTGCTGACGGATGACGGGAGCCTGAAGCTCTATGTCGTCGGCCATACCGACAGCAAGGGCGCTTACGACCACAACATGTCGCTCTCGGCACGCCGCGCCGAAAGCGTCGTTGCGGCATTGACCGGAAAACACGGCATCGCGGCGGCGCGGCTGAAAGCGGCCGGCGTCGGCTTGCTGGCGCCGGTTGCGACAAATGAAAGCGAAGACGGCCGCGCGCTCAACCGGCGCGTGGAACTGGTGCGGCAATAGGCTCACGGCCCGGAGGTCGGCATGAACCACTCAGTCGCACGATCGCTGACGGCGGGACTGACCCTGACGGCGATGCTGTGCGGACCGGCGCTGGCGCAGACCTTCCAGCAGCCGGCGTTGCCGGTCCCCGTGATGCCGGGACCGGTGACGGGTGTGCCCAGCGCCGCGCCGGCGCCGGCGCTTACCCTGAGCCAGAACGATCGCCGCCTTCTCGCCGAGCTGAGCGAAAAAATCGACCGCATGATCGCGGAGGTCGGCGAAGCCCGCGCGCGGACGATGGCGGCATTCGCGGATGGCGGCGCGCAGACCGCGATTGCGGAATCTTTCAAGCGGGAAAATGCGCGCATCGTCGGTCCGGTGAAAAGCATCGATGATTCCGCCGCTCTGAACCACCTGCGGGCTTCCGATGCATGGCAGGTGGCGCGCCCGCCTCGACTGTCCCGAAGCATCGACTACGGTCCGGGCGCCGAAAGGCTCAATGACGAAATGGTGCGGAATATCGCGGAAGTTTTCTACGACCGGTACATCGCAAGACTGAACGAAACAAAGGACGGCCTCGCCGCGCGGCCGGCAACGATCGCCCAGCAGATCGGCGTGACGCCGCCGTCGATGACCGGGAAAGTCCGGGACGGCCTCGAAGCCGACCTGAAATATCTGCAGGGCGGACATGACCTCTGGAAGAGCGCCGAAGCGGAACTGAGGGAAACATTTCTGCCGCAATACCAGAAGCGTCTTCTCGACGTTCTCGGGCGCCACGCAAGCTACACCCAGCGCTTCGCGGAGCTGATCGACAGGCGTGAGAACGCCATTTACGACCTGGAAGTGGATTTCGTCGCCACCCACGCCGAGCGTGAGCGTCAGGTCGCGATTCTGGAAAGCTATCCGCCCGGCAGCGGTCTGGGAAACGACAATATCGCACGCATACGCGAACTCGAAGCCGAGATGGAAGTTCTCAACGAGCGCATCAAAGCCGCTGCGATGAACGAGGCAAACGACGCCGAGCGATTTTACAACTGCTCTCTGTCGCTCGGCACCTGGAGCAACGAACTGGCAGGAAGGCCGCGCGTATCGCCGCCCGTTTCGATTTACTACGCACCACAACACGCCGTCACCCATCTCGGCGGGCGCGCTTTCTTTCGCGCTTACGAGACGGATGCAATGATGCCGGATCTGAACGAACATCTAAAGATCGACGATCCATGCGGCACGGCGACACCGCCCGATGAAATTCCGGCGCGGCTTTCACTCGTTGTGCCGCGCTTCGACGCGCCCGAGCCGCCCGAACGGCTCGACGAGGACGATCTCGCGGCGGCGATGCCGAAATATGTCTTCGAGCCCGTGGACGGCATTCATTTCGGTCATCCCTTCCATGTCGAGGCGCTGTTCGAGGAGGATCGTCCGGGCGACACCTACAGTGTGCGCATCAACGGCACATATTCGGCCATCGTTCAGCGGACCGAGGAAAATCCGAGACTCTATCGCAGCGCCACGCTGGTCCTGACCCATGCCGGCGTCACCTATGGAGGCGGGCGATGAAACTTTTCGGCTTCGACATTCCGCTGCCCGATCTCGGTGCCTTGAAGCTGTCGGCGCTCGGCACGCCGGCGGGCATGGCCGTGGCCCGTGTCGGCGGCGCGGCGGCGCTGGCCGGGGCGGCCATGCTGGCGATGGGGGCTTTCGGCGACGATGACCCGCCGCCGGTCGAACTCGCCGGGAAATGGGAGGTCGCCTATCACGACCGCATTCTCGGCCGGGTGCGGGGCAAAGCGACGGTGGCGGACGGCGAAGGCAGCGCCGAAGTCGTGCTGACGCATCCGAAGACCAAACAGGAATACACGCTGCGTTCAACCCGCTTCGCCCGTTCGGGCGATACGCTGAATGTGACGCTCGAAGGCCAATGGCCGGGCGCGGAAGGATATGTCGAGCCGCCACTCGGCGAGGAGCAATCCGTCGGCGCAGGCTCGCCCTATGAATGGCAAGGGCCGGCAAAGATCACGCTGGCCCATGGCGATTCCGAAGAGACATTCAAGGTTCTGAAGGACGAGCCCGTCGGCAAGCACAAGGTCGAACTGGAGCTTTACATCGGCGACGAGGCGATGACCGGCGCCTGGAAGCAATGGGCGAACGCGGTCACGGGCCGCGACGAGGCCGAAGGCGGCCGCATCGCCGATTTCCGCTTTGCGGGCGACGGCACCGGCCGCGCCTACCAGACCGGCATCGAAACCTGGTATCGCCCGCGCCCGGTCATTCACATCGTGGCGCCGAGCGAGGACCAGCTCGCCATCCGCGAATATCTCGGCGCAAAGTTTCCCTATCCCTGGAAGGCGGATGGTTCATCGGCCGGCATTCTGATCGATCGCCGCTACCTGCTGGTCGTCGGCGACGAGCTGCCGACCGAGCCCGGCGAAACGGCCGAACTGAAGTCGCTCGATGCGGATGTCGAATATTTCGTCGAGGCCAAACGCTCGCAATATGGCGACCGCCCGACGGCGCAGCTGATCCTCGACAACGCATTCACACATATCCGGCGGAACCTGAAGCAGCAGATGCTGGCCGAGGGCTTCGGCAACGAGGCGCTCCTTCAAGCGACGATGGATGCGATCTACGAGAAGGACTGGATCCTGATCCGCGCCGAGCTGAAGCGCCCGGCCGAGCCGGGCCGCAAGGGCTTCACGCTGAACGGCGCCGAGGGAAGCTGGGTGTTGCGCTATGGCGACTTCGTCGCCGATTTCGCGGTGACGCGGCCGGTCGGCGGCGAGACCGAAGGCACCGACCATGTGCTGATGCCTGAGAAAATCTATCTAGAGTTTCGCACGGCGGCGCCGCTGCTTGCCGATGAGTTGCCGGTTCAGCTCTGGGTCAATGACGACGTGCATGTCTTTGCCGGCAACCGCACGATCATGGCCAAGCGGTTGCCGCGCACGAAGGAAGACGACGAGGCGCTGGCCGAACTGCGCGAGGCTGTGCGCTTCGCCGGCGGCGATGTCGAAAACGTCAAGCCGATCCATATTTACCGGACGCCGCCCATCGGCCTTGTCGACAAGGGACAGGAGGCGTCCGGCGGCGCCATGGACCTGCCGGAGGTCGGCGACGATTGGCGCGTGACGGTGAAGGACGGCGACACGATCCGCGGCGTCAGCATCGCCACCGACATTTTGCGCACCGAGCCGTTCCACGCCCAGGCAATGGTCGTCAATTCGCCGGCCGAGATTGTGCGGCACACGACGCCGGGCCTCGGCGCGGCGCAGAACCTGACATGGACGCGCGCCGTGATGGAAGCGGCACGTTGCACCGGAGCGCCGATCGACACGCCTGTCGATTTCGATGCGCTGGCCCGGCGCAAGGCGACAACATTCAAAAGCAAGGTCTATCTCGCAGACGCGGCAAAGCGCGCCACGGGCAAGGAGCTTCTTGGCGCGATCCCCGGTGAGGGGTGGCTTGAGGGCAGCGCCCGGCTCGGCCGCGACGCCGCCGCCGGCGTCATCCAGAGCCCGACCGCCTTCAGCGGCGGCGAAACCTATTCGCTCGACATGCTGGTCGGCGATCACGCCGCCATGCTGATCCTGCGCGAAGCCTTCATCGAAATGATGACGCGCCAGATCGAGGAAGTCAGCGCAATCCGCTCGGACGCCGCCATATACGGGTTCCGCGCCAGCGCCGAAATCCCCTCGTCCTATGCGCCGAACCATCCCTTCTCGACGATCGACGTCAAAGCGCCGAACGGCAAGACCGTCTCCTTCAGCTTCAGCTATGCAAGCGACGATCTGCTGAAACAGGAACTCGGCCTCGACGCGGCCGCCGCCGAGGCATGGCGCCTCGACGCGACGCGGCAGATGCTGCGCGAATATCTGGCCTCGCTGCGCGCCGCGCTTGGCGTGGCGCAGGGGATCAAGACCTGCGGCGAGCACCAGAAACTGGTCGAGCTGACCGGGCGCGGCTTTGCCGCCGTCAATCGCTATGCGCGCAGCCGGTTGATGACCGCGCAATCCATTCGCGGCGAACGCGACGATGCCTGGAAGGCCGACCGCGTGGCGCGGGCCTGGATGGCGGGCGTGCCGGTCTTTGCCGAGGCGCTGGCCGATCAGCAATCGCTTTCGGCGCAGGACACGAAAGTCCTCGTTATTGCCGTGACCATCGGCACATCGGCCGCGGCGGCGGGCGGCGGTCTCCTCGGCTGGGCAGTCGCTTACGAAGCGCTTTTCTTCAGCACCGTGGCGACGATGGCCGATGTCGCCAATGCCGCCCATGTGCTCTACACCGAGATCGGCCACAAGCTGAACACCACGGCGGAAGTCCGCTTCGCGCGCGGCGCCCATGCCGTACTCGGCGATGCGCGTCTCGAACAGGCGCTCGCCGAAGACCGCCATTGGGCGGAAATTTCGGCCGGGCTCTATCTCGACGTGCTGCCGAGCGTCGCTTTCAACTCGGGCGCCGATTTCCTCAAGGGGTTGAAGGATATTGGCGGGACTTCGGCGGCCGTCTATCGCGGCGGCAAGCGCCTTGTCTCGCAGGCACGCTCCATCGAACGCGGGCGCAAACTGCTGGGCGAAGTGAGCATCGGCACCGGCGTCGGCCAGGCCGCGCCGCCGAAACTGGTGCAGCTCGAACCACCGAAAGTTCCGGCCGAGGATTTTGCGAAGAACTTTCCCGACGGCAAGGATGTGCAGCGCGCCTCGAACCTTGAACTCGACGATCTGATCGATCCGGCCAATCCCGGCAAGCTGCCGGATATCGAAGACCTGACCAAGACGCAGGCCACGCCGCCATCGCAGCCGCGCGGGCCGCCGGACCCTGCGACCGGCAGCGGCGACGACACAGTTCGACTGGGCACACCGGCCACGCCCGCGCCGCGCAGCACCAGCGCCGACGACACGATCCGCGTCGGCCAGCCCGGCGATGGCGCATCGCCGGCCACGGGCGCCGAGCCTCAGCGGCTTCCAGAAGCCGAGGCCGCCAGCGCCAACGCCGATCAACTCGACCGTCTGCGCCGCGATGCCGACGCCGCCTATGAACGCTCGCAGCAGCTTGCGCAGGAAGCTTTCGCGCAGAACCGCGCGATCGATGCCGCGGAAGGCAACGAACTTCTGAAGGGTGCCCACACGGCGGCGGCACAGGAGGTTGTGGAAACCGCGGTCGATCAGGCGCGCCGCGCCGGCCTGACCGAATCCGAAATTCACGCGATCATTTCAAAATACGATGTGACGAGCGGGCGCGGCGACCTGATGCGCTTTGCGCTGGTCGACGAGTTGCAGCGCGTGTCCGTCCAGCGTCTCGGTTATGAACTGGTCGACGAATTCTACGCGCTGGACGTGATGGAGCTGGTAACGCGGAGCTATACCGGCGCAGCGACACCGGCGGATCTCGCGCGGCTGAAAGTCTGGATCGACCGCGCCGCCGATGCCGGCGAGGATTTCTTCTCGCGTCTTCAGCGGCAGGGCACCTATACCGATCTCGACGGCTTCGAGCATCTTGCCGATGCCGACGGCATTGCCAGCTTGCGGAAGCTCGCCGCCGACAACGACCTGCTGCCGATGGGCCTGCTCGAAACCCAGGCGCTGACGGCGAGCGAGCGGCTGGCCGAAAGCTCGATCGGCAAGGTCCGCAACCTGCCCGAGCCGCAGCGCGTCGACGTGGCCAACGCGATCTTCGATGCGCGCCGCCTCGCCGCCGAGGCGGGCCTCAAGGCGCTTGACGCGACCGAGAAAGCGGCGCTGCGCATCGCCGACGGGGTCGTCGGCGATGCCGGCGGTGTGCCGGCCTGGGCACGCGGCCTCGACAGGACGTCCTACGAAAAGATCGCGCATCTGGGCGGCCGGGCGGATTTTCAGAAACTGATCGAAGCCGATCCGTCGATCCTGCGCCAGGCCGCTGCCGACCCCGATGTTCGCGCGGTGATCGAATTGCAGCCCTATCGCGATCCGGCCGAATTCCAGAAGGCGCTGGCCAACGAACGCAAACGCGTCAAGCGCCCGCTGCCCGGCGCCTTCGACGAGGCGGCCGAGGACCACTGGCTGCCCAAACAGGTGATGAAGGACGGCAAGGAGCAACCGGTCGCCTTCAGGCATGAAGTCCTGGAAGGCGACGGCAAGAAATTCAGCACCGACAAGTTCCTCAATGGCGGCGACGACGTCGCCGTCGTCGAGCGCGAGCTCGGCCTTGCCGAGCTGCCGGAATTTGCCGGTTCGAAACAGATGACCTGGTCCTATATGGAAGCCAAGCTGCTGCCGGACTTCTTCGACAATGTCAAAGTGCCGATGATCGGCGAGCGCGGAACAAGTTCGGCGGCGATGCTCAACATGCGCGCCTTCCACAATCTCGACATCCCCTATGGCGACCCGTCGCTGAAGCTGATCAAGATGTCGAATGTCGAGAATGCCAATACCAGCGTTCAGATCGCCTGGATGAAACGCGTCTATGGCGCCGACTGGACCAAATATCTGCCCAACACCCATTCGGTGCGCTATGCCGAGTCGGCGCTCAACCAGGCCGGCTTCCGCATCAAGGAAGTGAGGCTGGGCGGCGAACGGCCGCTGCGGATGAATGCGCGCGGCATGGTGGAAGGCAATTTCTTCAAGGCCAAGGAATCGCCGATGGAGTTCCTCGCCCGCTATGGCGTCTCGCCCAATGAGGCGATCGAGACCGGCCACGATATCTATATCGTCGTCGAGCCCTTCGGCGCCGCGGCGCCGCGCTCCGCATCGGCCGCACCCTTGCGCCGGAAGCGGCGGGCCCTGTCCGGCTGGCGCCCGGCGCGCCGCCGGGGACCGGTCAGGGCCGCTGACGCTATGCCCGGACGATCACAGGCAGCTCGGTGATGCCGCGAATGAAGTTGGAGCGCAGATATTTCGGTTCGCCGACAACTTCGACTTTCTTGAAGCGCTTCAGGATCTCTTCCCAGAGCACGCGCAGCTGCATTTCGCCGACACGATTGCCGATGCAGCGGTGAATGCCGAAACCGAAGGAAAGATGGTGCCGCGCGCCTTCGCGGTCGATCAGGAACTCGTTGGCGCGCTCGATCTTGCTGTCGTCGCGGTTGCCCGAGACATACCACATGGCGACCTTGTCCCATTTCTTGATCTGCTTGCCGCCGAGCTCGGTATCTTCCAGCGCCGTGCGGCACATATGGGCGACCGGGCTCTGCCAGCGGATGATTTCGGAGACCATGTTGGGGATGATGTCCGGGTCCTGCTGCAGCTTGCGGTATTCATCCGGAAACTGATTGAGCGCCAGCACGCCGCCGGTGATCGAATTGCGCGTCGTGTCGTTGCCGCCGACGATCAGCAGCAGCATGTTGCCGAGATATTCGTTGGGCGACATGTTCTTGGTCGACTCGCCATGCGCCAGCAGCGAAATCAGGTCCGAGCCCGGATTGGCCAGCCGGTCCTTCCAGACGCCGTCGAAATATTCCCAGCAGCTCCACAGCTCCTTGAAGGCATCTTCCGGCGTCTCGAAATATTCGGGGTCGCCGATCCGCTCGACCGTGTCGGACCAGTGGATGAGTTTGTGGCGGTCTTCCTGCGGCACGTTGAAAAGCGTCGCCAGCGTGCGGCCGGTCAGCTCGACCGAGACCTGGCGCACCCAGTTGAATTCCTCGCCGCGCGGCAGCTCGTCGAGAATGAGCCCGGCGCGTTCGCGGATCAGCGGTTCGAGAGCGGCGAGGTTCTGTGGCGTGAACATCGGCTGCACGACCTTGCGCTGCTCATCATGCTTGGGCGGATCTTCCATGATGAACATCGGCAGATGGGTCAAGGGATCGGGCTCGCCCTCGACGCGCAGGCCGCCAAGGCGGATGCCGCCATTGCGGATGTCGGAGGAGAAAATCTTGTGGTTGGTGTCGACATGCATGATGTCTTCGTATTTCGTCACCGACCAGTAGCGGCCGTAAGGCCCGGTCTCGTTCAGATGAACGGGGTCTTCCTGCCGCAGCCGTTCGAAATAAGGCAAGGTCTTGTTGGCGGCAAAGAGATCGTCATGGGCGGGATCGAGCTCGGCGAGCGGGATCGACCAGGGATCGCGTTCGACATCGATCTTCCATTTGGCCGCCATGTCGGCGTTCTTGCGCGTGTAGTCCCGGCCGGTGGTTCCTGCATCCGCTTCGCTCATGGGCTCTCTCCCTGAATTTTCCGCCTTTCTTTTACATCTAGTGCGCGGAAAAGGGGAATCGAGCCCCGACGTCAGGATCGGGGGAAAGCCGCCACTTCCGCTTTCACGGCCTCGACGCTGCGTCCACCCGCCAGAACGCCGCGCGTGAGCAGGGTTGCGACTTCTGCGGCAGTCGCGGCAATACGGCCGCGGTCGTGGCGTTCGGCCCAAGTGACCGAATATTCGGTGGCGGCCAGCAGCGCCTGCGCGGCGGTGGTGGCGTCGCAAGGCGCGAACTCGCCCTTTGCCATGCCCTCTTTCAGCCGCGCCACGAGCCAGGACACGAGCTTCTTGCGCTGCCGCGCATAGGCTTTCATCCGCGCATCGCCGAGATCGCCGTGATTGAGAAGCCAGGTGCAGTCGTAGGACGCCGCGCAGAGCAGCTCGATGTCGGCGCGCAGATAGAGAAAGAGCCGCGCCGCTTCCGAAAGCGGCGCCATGCCGAGCTTCTTCTGTGTCGCCAGCGCCGGACCGAGCACGTCCTCGATCATCGCATAGACGATCTCGTCCTTGGACGTGAAGTAATAGTAGAGCGAGGCCTTTTTCAGCCCCGCATCGGCGGCGATTTCGCGCACCGAGGCGCCGGCAATGCCATGCAGGCGGAAAAGCTTCGCGGCGGCCGCAATGATGTCGGCGCGGGCATCGGCGGAAGCGGGCGCGGCGCTGGCACGCGGACGCCCGACGGCGCGGCCCCGCGACGCAGGCCCGGATTTGTCATCGCTTTTTGCCACCGTCGATTTCCATGTCGGTTTCCGCCTGCCGAAGCGGGGCGCAAGATAGCACAGGCGGCAGCGCCTGTTCAGCACCTGACCGGCCTCCATCAACCCTGCACAGGGTGCGCTTGCCCCGGCGCTGGCGCGGGCGGCCCCCGTCGCTATAATCCCGCGCAACCAATAGCCATAAAAGCCGCAAGGGAGGCCCCTCCATGACCAAGATCAACGATGTCGCCACGCTGGAAAAAGACGGCGAGATCGCCGTCCTGACGCTGAATTCGCCGCCGGTGAACGCGCTGTCCGGGCCGGTGCGCGAGGGCATCAATAACGGCATCAAACAGGCGATCGACGACGCGGATGTGAAGGCCATCGTGTTGATCTGCGAGGGCCGCACCTTCATCGCCGGCGCCGACATCACCGAATTCGGCAAGGCGCCGTCGGGCCCGAGCCTGTTCGATGCGCTGGCCATGATCGAACACGGGCCGAAGCCGGTTGTCGCCGCGATCCACGGCACGGCACTGGGCGGCGGCCTCGAAGTGGCGCTGACCTGCCATTACCGCGTGGCGGTGCCGTCGGCCAAATGCGGGCTGCCGGAAGTCAATCTCGGCCTGCTGCCGGGCGCCGGTGGCACGCAGCGCCTGCCGCGCATCGTCGGCCCTGAAAAGGCGCTCGAAATGGTGACGAGCGGGCAACATGTGGGCGCGAAGAAGTGCCTCGAAATGGGCCTCGTCGACGAGCTGGCCGAGGAAGGCAAGCTGCGCGAGGGCGCGGTGGCCTTCGCGAAAAAGATCGTCGCCGAGAAGCGGCCGCTGAAGAAAGTGCGCGACCTCAACGACAAGGTCGAAGCCGCCCGCGGCAAGCCGGAAATCTTCGCCGAATTCCGCAAGGCCAATGCGCGCAAGTTCCGCGGCTTCCTGGCGCCCGAATACAACATCCAGTGCATCGAGGCGGCGGTGAACCTGCCCTTCGACGAAGGCATCAAGGTCGAGCAGAAGCTCTTCCGCGAACTGGTAACCGGCACGCAGTCGGCCGCGCAGCGCCATGTCTTCTTCGCCGAACGCCAGGTCTGGAAGCTGCCGGACGTGCCGGCCGATACGCCGACGATCCCGGTCAACAAGGTCGGCATCATCGGCGCCGGCACCATGGGCGGCGGCATCGCCATGAACTTCCTCAATGTCGGTTTGCCGGTGACGATCGTCGAAACCAAGCAGGACGCGCTCGACCGCGGCCTCGGCGTCATCCGCAAGAACTACGAGAACTCGGCCAAGAAGGGCCGCTTCTCCATGGAAGAAGTCGAAAAGCGCATGGGCCTGCTCAAGGGCTCGCTCGACATGAACGATCTCGCCGACAGCGACCTCGTGATCGAGGCCGTGTTCGAGAACATGGATGTCAAGAAACAGGTGTTCACGAAGCTCGACGCCATCGTCAAGCCGGGCGCGATCCTGGCAACAAATACCTCGGCCTTGAACATCGACGAGATCGCCACCGCCGTGAAGCGGCCGGAAGCGGTGATCGGCCTGCACTTCTTCTCGCCGGCCAATGTGATGCGGCTCCTTGAAGTGGTGCGCGCCGACAAGACCTCGAAGCCCGTCATCGCCACCTCGATGCAGCTTGCCAAGAAGATCGGCAAGATCGCCGCGCTGGTCGGCGTCTGCCCCGGCTTCGTCGGCAACCGCATTCTGGCCCAGCGCCAGCGCGAGGCGCAGAAGCTGATCCTCGAAGGCGCGATGCCCTGGGATGTCGATCGCGTGCTCTACGATTTCGGCCTGCCGATGGGCCCCTTCGCCATGTCCGATCTCGCCGGCCTCGATATCGGCTGGTCGAAGGAGAAGTCGCAGGGCGCCACCATCCGCGACGTGCTGTGCGAGATGGACCGCCGCGGCCAGAAGACGGGCGCCGGCTTCTACGACTACGACGAGAACCGCAACGCGAAGCCCTCGCCGGTCGTCGAAAAGATCATCCTCGACTTCGCCCAGAAGAAGGGCATCAACCGCCGCAAGATTTCGGACGACGAGATTCTGGAGCGCTGCATCTATCCGATGATCAACGAGGGCGCGAAAATCCTCGAGGAGGGCAAGGCCATCCGTTCGTCCGACATCGACATCGTATGGATCAACGGCTACGGCTTCCCGGTCTATCGCGGCGGCCCGATGTTCTATGGCGACACGGTGGGCGCCGCCAAGGTGCTGGCCAAGATGAAGGAATTCCAGGCGACGATGGGCGACGACTTCAAGCCCGCCAAGCTGCTGGAAAAGATCGTCGCCGAGGGCAAGAAGTTCTCGGATTTCTGAGAAGGAAAAAGGGGCGGCGGCCAACGCCGCCCCGACATGTTTTCGGGAGGAACACGCCTATGAGCGACAATGAAAAAATCATCCGCGACTTCGTGAAGGCCTGGTCGCGCCTCGATGCGGACGAGATCGTGGGCTACTTCGCCGAGGACGGCGTCTATCACAACATGATGCTCGACCCGGTGAAGGGCCGCGCGGCGCTGAAGGGCTTTATCGGCGCCTTCATTGCCAACTGGTCGGACACGGAGTGGGAACTCCTGAACATTCTCTCGAAGGGCGACATTGTGATCGCCGAGCGCGTCGACCGCACCAAGGCCGGCGGCAAGCCGGTGGCCCTGCCCTGCTGCGGCGTCTTCGAAATGGAAGGCGGCAAGATCAAGGTCTGGCGCGACTATTTCGATCTCGCGACCTTCTCGAAGGCCGCCAGCTGACACCGGAGCGCCCCATGACCATCCGCCTCTACGATCTCGCCGCGACCGAAGACCGGCGCCTGAGCCCCTTCTGCTGGCGCACCAAATATGCGCTGGCGCATAAGGGGCTCGAGTTCGAGGCGGTGCCGGTGGGCTTCGGCGAAATCCCGAACATCTGCGGCGGCAAGTTCAAGACCGTTCCGATCATCGAAGACGGGGCGACGGCGATGAACGAAAGCTGGGATATCGCCGATTATCTCGACCGGACCTATCCCGAGCGGCCGATGCTGTTTGCCTCGCCCGGCGAGCGCGCGGGCGCGGTATTTTTCGACAACTGGTTCGGCCCGGAAATCATGCTGCGCCTGTTTCGCATGTATGTGCTCGACATCCACAACCGCGCCCGGCCCGAAGACCAGCCCTATGTGCGCGAAAGCCGCGAAAAACGGTTGGGCGGCACCAAGCTCGAGGATTTCGTTGCCAACCGCGAGGCCCTGCTGCCGGAAACCCGCGACGCCTTGCGGCCGATGCGCATGGTGCTGGCGAAGCAGCCCTGGCTTGGCGGCGCGACGCCAAACTATATGGACTATATCGCGCTGGGCGGCTTCCTCTGGGCGGCATCGGTGGCGACCCTGCCGCCACTCGAAAAAGACGACATGCTGCATGACTGGCTCGCCCGCGGCTTCGACCTTTATGGCGGCCTCGGCCGCAGCGCCAAGACCGACCCGCTGGCCGCCTAGAAATCCCAGCCGGGGCCTGGAATGGCCCGGTAGGCCTGCGTCAGCGCATCCGACCATGAACGCCTGAGCCCGGCGAAATAGGCGTCGTCGTCCTTGATGCGCCGCTGCAGCGCGACCTTCAGCGCCTTGCGGCGATAGACCATCAGGTCGATCGGCATGCCGACCGAAAGGTTCGAGCGCATGGTCGAATCCATCGAGATCAGCGCGAGCTTCAGCCCGTCGCCGAGATCGGTGTCGTAGTTGAGCGCCCGGTCGATAATCGGCTTGCCGTATTTGTGCTCGCCGATCTGCAGATAGGGCGTGTCCTCGGTCGCCTCGATGTAATTGCCGGCCGAATAAATCTGGAAGAGCCGCAGCTCGCCATTGCCGACCTGCCCGCCGAGCAGGATCGAGACGTTGAAGTCGCCGGCCTGTGCCTCGAGCGAGGGCCCATCGTTGCGGTAGACATCGCGCACCGCCTGCCCCATCAGCTGCGCGGCACGCACCATGGTCGGTACCGTGTGCAGCGTTTCAAGTTCCTCGCTGTCGCCGAGCCGCACGCCCTGCTCGACCGCCCGGTTGATGGCGGCCTGGCTGACCGCAAGATTGCCGGCCGTCATCAGCCCGATCACCCGATCGCCCGGATGCTCGATGACGGTCAGTTTGCGAAAGGTGGAGATATTGTCGACGCCCGCATTGGTGCGGGTGTCCGCCAGCATCACAAGGCCGCCTTCAAGCCGAAGCGCGACGCAATAGGTCATCGAAGTCTCCCGGTCTCGTCCGGCAACGGCCGGACCCCCTGTTGATTTTTGTCGCTACTGCTGCGCCGCGCCGCTTTCCACCTTGAGGCGGACTTCGAGCGTTTCCTCGCCGCCGCCGCGCCGGCGCCCCCGGACGGGCGACGCCTCCAGATAGTCGAGCCCGCAAGCGACCCGGACATGCGCCGAGGTCGGACAGATGCGGTTGGCAACATCGAATCCCACCCAGCCGAGATGCTCAATATAGGCCTCGACCCAGGCATGGCTAGCCTCATATTGGCTGTCGCCCTCGAACCAGAGATAGCCGCTGACATAGCGCGCCGGCAGGCCGAGATCGCGCGCCGCCGAGAGGAAGACATGGGTATGGTCCTGGCAGACGCCATAGCCATGCGCCAGCGCTTCCGCCGCCGTCGTCGCCGCGTGGGTTTCGCCAATCCGGTAGTCGACCGCATCGCGCACCGTATCCATCAGCCGGTGAGCGAGGTCGATGGGTGTGCCGTCCGAGGCAGCCCGCGCGGCGGCCGCCAGCGCGCGGATCGCGGCATCGGGCGCCGTCAGCTCGGTCTGGCGCAAAAAAAAGAGCGGCGGCAGCGGCTCGGCCGTGTCGGCAATGATGCCGCCTGTATCCGACGTCTCGACCTCGCCGGCGACGCTGATCGTCAGCGCCTCGTGCAGGCCGTCGAGATAGAGCATCTGCAGAACGTTGCCATAGGCATCGCGGCTTTCACGGACCCGGCCGGCGGGCATGGCAACGACGCGCCAGGACAGGACCTTCTGTCCGGCATGGCCGAGCGGCACGAGCCGAAGCGCCTGCACCGAATAATTGGCAGGGCCCTCGTAGCGATAGGTGGTGTCCTGGCGGATCAGAATACGCATCGGCGACAGCCTATCACATGAGGTAGACGCGGCTGATTTCGGCACCGAGCCTGTCATTCTGCTCGATATGCTCGCTGAGGAACTCGTGCAGGCCCTGGCGGAACACATCGTCGACCCGGCCGAAGCGCAGCCGCGAATAGATCTGTCCGGCGACGCGATGCGCCTCGTTGCGCTGGCCGTATTCCTCACCGAGCCGGTCGAGGCAGTCCTTGATTTCGGCTGAACAGCTGATCAGCGAGCGCGGCATTTCCTCGCGCATAATCAGAAATTCGGCGATCAACCAGGGCTTGAGCCCTTCGCGATAGACCGCATTGTAGCTGCGATAGCCCGAAACAGCGCGCAGGATCGAGGCCCATTGATAATAGTCGACGCCGCCGCCAATCTCGGCATGCTCGGGCAGCAGCAGGTGATACTTGACGTCGAGAATGCGCGCGGTGTTGTCGCTGCGTTCGATGAAGGTCCCGAGCCGGGTGAAGTGGTAGCGATCGCGGCGCAACATGGTGGCGACGGTGCCGCCATAAAAGAGCAGCGAGCGATCCTTCACCCAATCGAGAAAGCGGTGCAGGCTGCCGCCGCGCACCCGCGCCTCGTTCCAGCCGGGCAGTTCGAGCCAGGTCGCATTGAGGCTTTCCCATTGCTCGGTCGTGAGCGAGGTACGCACGCCGCGCGCGTTGCGCCGCGCGGTCTCGATGCAGGACCGGATGCTTGACGGATTTTCAGGGTCGAAGGCGAGATAGGAAATGACGTTCTCGGGCGTCGCCTCCTCGTGCTTGGCATAGAATTCTTCCTCGCAACCCGAAACGACAACGGCCGAATGCCACTCGCTGCCGTCGGCATCGGTACCCGACGGCATCAACGACAAACGGTCGGTCACGCGCAGGATGCGGGCGAGGCTTTCGGCGCGCTCCATATAGCGGGCAAGCCAGTAGAGACTGTCGGCAGTGCGGCTCAGCATGGCGTCATCCCTTGAGCACCCAGGTGTCCTTGGTACCGCCGCCCTGGCTCGAATTGACGACCAGCGAGCCCTCGCGCATGGCGACGCGCGTGAGACCACCTGGAACGACGCGAATTTCGGCGCCGGAAAGGATGAAGGGACGAATATCGACATGGCGCGGCGCGACGCCATCATCGACAAAGGTCGGGCAGGTCGAAAGCGCCAGCGTCGGCTGGGCGATATACTTGCCGGGCTTGGCCTTGATGCGCAGCGCGAATTCGGCGATCTCGGCCTTCGTTGCCTTCGGCCCTACCAGCATGCCATAGCCGCCCGACCCATGAATCTCCTTGACCACCAGCTCACCGAGACGATCGAGCACATAGGCGGCATCGTCGGGATCGCTGCAGCGCCATGTCGGCACGTTCTTCAGGATCGGCTGCTCGCCGAGATAGAATTCGATCATCTTCGGCACATAGGTGTAGATCGACTTGTCGTCGGCGATGCCAGCGCCGACCGCATTGGTCAGATTGACGTTGCCGGCCCGATAGGCGCTCATCAATCCGGCAACGCCGAGCGCCGAATCCGGTCGGAAGGTCAGCGGATCGAGAAACGCGTCGTCGACACGGCGATAGATGACATCGACGCGCTTCGGCCCCTGCGTGGTGCGCATATAGACGATGTCGTCCATCACATAGAGGTCGGGGCCTTCGACCAGTTCGACGCCCATCTGATCGGCCAGGAAGGAATGCTCGTAATAGGCGCTGTTGTAGATGCCAGGCGTCAGCACGGCGACGGTCGGCTCGCCGACACAGTTGCGCGGCGCGATCGATGTCAACGTCCGCATCAGCTCGTCGCAATAGTGATCGACCGGCGCCACGTTGTAGCGCGAGAAGAGGTCGGGAAAGAGTCGCATCGTGATCTCGCGGTTCTCCAGCATGTAGGAGACGCCGGACGGCGTGCGGCAATTGTCCTCAAGCACATAGAACTCGTCCGGCCCGACGCGCACCATGTCGATGCCGGCGATATGCGTGTAGATGTTGTGCGGCAGCGCAACGCCCTGCATCTGGCAGTACCAGGCCTCGTTGAGCAGCACCTGTTCGCGCGGCACGAGACCGGCGGCGAGAATGTCCTGCGCGCCATAGACATCGGCTATGAAGGCATTGAGCGCCTTGACGCGCTGGACGAGCCCATCCGAAATCTGTTTCCACTCGGCCGCTTCGAGAATGCGCGGAATGATGTCGAAGGGAATGATGCGCTCCGGATCGCCGCCCTCGCCATAGACGGCAAAGGTGATGCCGGCGCGGCGGAAGAAGGTTTCCGCCTCCTCGCGGCGCAGCGTCAGAATCTCGGTTGGCGTCTCGTCAAGCCAGGCCTGCAATATTCGATAGGCCTGCCGGACCTCCGCCCCGCGAGGTCCCATTTCATCAAAGAAGGCCGAGGCCATGACGCTCCTGTCGTTTGCAGCGAATTTCTTCGCCTGTTGACCCTACAGGGAGAGCAAGAGCGATGCCATGCCCGGAAATGCGGCGTTTGCAAGGTATGCGGGCCGGATCGTCCGAACGTTGACCGATTTTCGGGCGATCGCAGACACGGCCGCCGTCAAAAGAGGCAATCCACCCGGCGCCACCGCGCCGGGATCAACGGCGGCGCAGCCGTTCCAGCAGGGCGGGCGTCGGATAGCCGTCGGCAGGCATGCCGACCGAAATCTGGAACTCACGGATCGCCTTGCGCGTGTTGAAGCCGATGATGCCGTCGACGCCGCCGGTATCATAGCCGCGCTCGGACAGCAGGCGTTGCAGGTCCATGCGCTCGGTCCGCCCCAGCGGTCTGTCGCTGCGCGGCCAGGAGCCGACGATCTCGCCGCGCCCCTTGAAGCGGTCGGCAAGCAGATGCACGGCCAGCGCATAGGAGGTCGACGCGTTGTAGGAGAGCACCGTACGGAAATTGTGCATGACCAGAAAGGCCGGACCCTTGTGGCCCGAAGGCAGGAAGATCGATGCCTTTTCGTCAGCCTCGCCGCCGGGGAATGGCCGGCCGTCGATGCGGGCGACACCTGCTTTCGACCACTCGGCTTGCCCCTTCGTGATCGACATATCGGCCTCGGAAAAATCAAAGCCCTGCGGAAGCTTGACCTCATACCCCCAGACGCCACCGCGCCGCCAGCCGGAGTTCTGCAGGTAATGGCCGGCCGAGGCCAGCGCATCGGCATGCGAGTTCCAGATGTCGCGCTTGCCATTGCCGTCGAAGTCGACCGCATGAACATTGTAGGTGGTCGGAATGAATTGCGTCTGACCCATGGCGCCGGCCCACGAACCGAGCATCTTGCCGGGTTCGACATCGCCCTTCTGGATGATCTGCAGGGCGGCGATGAGCTGGGTGCGGCCATATTCCTGGCGGCGGCCCTGATAACCGAGCGTCGCCAGCGAGCGGACGACGCTCATCGTCCCCTGGAAGGTGCCGTAGTTCGATTCAAGCCCCCAGATCGCGACCAGCACATGCCGGTCGACACCGTAAGCCGTCTCGATGCGGTCGAGCAGCGCCTTGTTTTCGGCGAGCAGCGCCTTGCCCCGCGCAACGCGCGTATCCGACAGCGCGCCTTCGAGATACTCCCAGACCGGCCGGGTGAACTCGGGCTGGCTCTCATTGGCATCGACGACGCGCTGATCGGGTCGGACGCCGCGCAGCGAACGATCGAAGGTCTGCGGTGCGATGCCGGCCTTGAGCGCCGCGTCGCGGAAGCCCGTCAGCCAGTCGGCGAACTGCGTGTCGTCGGCCATGGCGGCCGGACTGCCGGGCGGTGGCAGCGGCAGGCCGGGCTGCGCGCCGGCCGCACAGCCGGTCATCGACAGGCCGAGCAAGGCGACAGCGACGGCCGCCGACCGCAACAGGAGCCGGGGCCGGGGACAACGATCCGGACAAACAGAAAGCGACATCGAGAACTCCAACGCATTTGGTTCGACAGACGCTATCACGGCCCTGCCAAAAATCGAGAAACCGCCACGCCGCCAACATCGAGCGCCAGCGCCCCGAGCACAAAATCCCTATCCGGGAAATAAGGCGAGATGTCGACCGGGCCCGGCCCATAGTTGAAAACGAAACGGAAGGCCCCGCGCCGCCGCGTCCGCAGGCCGGCCGGCAAGGTCATGACCGCAAGCCCCGCTTCGCGCGCCAGCCGCTCGACGATCCGCTCCAGCAGCGCCGGGTCGGGTGCGCCCGCCAGGTAATGCGCGCGGGCCCGCCGCGTCAGCGCTGGATGACCGTCTTCCGTTTCGGCCAGCACCTCCGTGCCCGGCGCCGTCACAACGAATTCGCGCCAGCGGTCGAAAGCGAAGGTCTCATTGTCGAAGCGCACCGGCACCGCCGACCCGGGCCGGAAGCTCTCGGCACGCGTGACCTTGACGCCGAGAACGGCCGCGAGCGGCCCCGGCGCCAGATTGTCGGGGATGCGGTGCGAGGCGGTGCGGCTGCCGGTGCGGGTGCCAACCAGCAAGGTGCCCTTGAAGGTCGAAAGCGCCGCCGCCAGCACGTCGGGCACGTGCGGCATCGGCGGCACCAGCACCAGCGTGTAGGGCGCCAGATCGGCTTGCGGCCCGACAATATCAATATCGAGACCCAGGCGCCGGAGCGCCCGATACATCGCAAAAGCCTGTTCGATATAAGTGAAGTTGCGCCCCTGCGGCTGCACACGAAGGAACCACGCCGCCTCATAGGAAAAGACCAGCGCCGCTTTCGCCGCCACAGGCACGCCCAGCGGCCCGAGCGCGGCAAGATCGGCCGATAAATGCTCGACCTCGAAAAACGCGCGGTCGGGTGTGTTGTCCGGAAGGTTGAGGCCGGCATGAAACTGCTCCTGCGCAAACGGTGCCTGCCGCCAGCGGAAATAGGAGATCGTCTCGGCACCATGCGCGAAGCCTTCAAGGCCCCATAGACGGACGAGCCCGGGTGCGGCGTCCGTGTTGTATTGCGCCCAATTGACCGGGCCCGGTTGCTGTTCCATGACCCAGAAGCGCCCTCGGCCTGCACCGCGATAAAGATCGTGATGGAAGGCCTGCAAATCGGGATCGCCGGTGCGCGCGAAGGCCGCCTTGTGCGCCGCCTCACCCGGAAAGACGTCGAGACTGCCGAGCGGATAGGAATCCCAGGTCGCAATATCGAGATCCTTCATCACCGCGTAATGATCGAAATCGAGAAAAAAGGTCATGAAATTGTGCAGGATGTCGCGCCCCGGCGAGAGCGTTCGAATGATCGCGGTCTGCACGCGGTTGAAGGCCGCGACCTGATCGGACGCATAGCGATGGAAATCGGCGCGATGCGCGGGATTGGTTTCGGTAACAGCGCCGGCCGGCAGATCGATCTCGGCGAAGTCGCGATACTCCATGCTCCAGAAGACATTGCCCCAGGCTTCGTTGAGCGCATGGATGTCGCCATAGCGTTCCTTCAACCAGTGGCGAAAGCCAACCAGTGCCTCATGCGAATATGAAAGCACCGTGTCGTGGCAGCCATACTCATTGTCGGTCTGCCAAGCGACAATGCCCGGATGCCGTCCGAAACGCTCGGCCAGCGCGGTCACGATGCGCGCGCATTCATGCCGATAGCCCGCATGGGAGAAGCAATAGTGCCGGCGCGAAGAAAAACCGCGTGTGCGGCCGCGGGCATCGACCGGCAGCATGTCGGGCATCCGGTCGACCAGCCATTTGGGTGGCGTCGCCGTCGGCGTGCCAAGCACCACCTCAAGCCCGGCCCCATGTAGCGTATCGATGGCGCGCCCCAGCCAGTCGAAATCGAAATGGCCGGGGCGCGGCTCGAGCCGCGACCAGGCGAACTCGCCAATCCGAACCCGCGTGATGCCCGCCGCCCGCATACGACGTGCATCGTCCGCCCACATCGCCTCAGGCCAATGCTCCGGATAGTAACAGACACCGATCGTGACGTCGGTGGCGTGCGGCTCTGCCATGGATTCCCTCCCCGATTCTCTCTAACTTGCCGGAATTGGCGGCGCTTGCAAGCGCCCTTAGGACGACACAAAAGGATCGGACATGACCAGGGTTTGCTTGATCGGCGCCGGCAGCACCGTCTTCATGAAAAACCTCGTCGGCGACATTCTGCTGAACGAAATTTTCGCTGACTGCGAAATCGCGCTGCACGACATCGATGAAGACCGTCTGAAGACCTCGGTCATCGTTGCGGCCAAGATCGCCGACGCACTCTCGGTGTCGCCCGTCATCACCGCGACGACTGATCGGCGCGAAGCATTGAAGGGCGCCGATTTCGTGATCGTGATGATCCAGGTGGCCGGCTACAAGCCCGGCACCGTCACCGATTTCGAAATCCCGAAACAGTACGGGCTCAGGCAGACCATCGCCGACACGCTGGGCGTCGGCGGGATCATGCGCGGGCTTCGCACGGTGCCGGTGCTTCTCGAGATTGCAAACGACATGCGCGATCTCTGCCCGAGAGCGCTGATGCTGCAATATGTCAATCCGATGGCTATCAATTGCTGGGCGCTGAACCGTCTCGCTCCCGACATCCGCCATGTCGGCCTCTGCCATTCGGTGCAGGGCACAGCCTTTGAACTCTCGAAGGACCTCGATGTCGACTACAAGTCGCTGCGCTACCAGTGCGCGGGCATCAACCACATGGCCTTCTACACGAAATTCGAACGCGAACTTCCCGATGGCACGCGCGAAGACCTTTACCCGCGCCTCAAGGAAATCGCGGCGACGAATGCTGAGCCCGCATGGAACAGGGTGCGCTACGAAGTCCTGCGCCGCACCGGCTTTTTCGTTACCGAGTCGAGCGAGCACTTTGCCGAGTATGTATCCTGGTTCATCAAGCGCGACCGACCGGACCTGATCGAGAAGTTCAACATTCCGCTCGACGAATATATCCGCCGCTGCGAGGAACAGATTGCGGCATGGGAGACGCAGGAGCGCGATCTCGTATCCGCCAACCGCCTGGAGGTGAAGTTTTCGGGCGAATATGGTGCAAAGATCATGCGCGCGGTGGTTTCGGGCAAACCAGCGGTCATCAACGGCAACGTTGCCAATGCCGGCCTGATCGACAATCTGCCGGCGGGCGCCTGTGTCGAGGTGCCTTGCCTTGTCGATGCGAATGGCGTGACGCCAACCCGGGTCGGCGCCCTGCCACCGCACCTTGCAGCGCTGATGCAGACCAACATCAATGTCCAGGCCTTGACGCTTGAGGCACTGGCCACAGGCAAGCGCGAGCATATCTACCACGCCGCCATGCTTGACCCTCATACGGCCGCTGAACTGTCCCTAGATCAGATATGGGGACTAGTCGACGACCTGATCGAAGCACATGGGGAGTGGCTACCGCGCTTCCACTGACACACTTCGAGGGGAAAGCGCCGTCCACAGCATGGAAATTCTCGATTTTTGTGTCATTTCAGCGACCTGAATATAAAATCCCGGACCGGATTGCGGCGGGGGCTGCATTGATTCGCGACACGAGGGGACCGATATGGAATTTGCGCTTTCCAGGACATGGCAATGGAAGACACTGCTGATCTGGACGGCGCTGTCGGCACTCCTCTTCGCAAGCTGGTGGCCGATCGCCGCTACACGTGAACTTTGGGACGCTGTCGACCTCTGGGTGTTCCGCACCTCGAATGCAACCGTCACCTGGGAGCCGATGGCAATCATCTGGGCGCTCTCAGGCGACCGCCGTTTCGACTATTTTTCGGCACTGATCATCTTCGGCATCTATCTCGCCTATATCTCACGCGGCGATCTGGCGCGTTTTCGCGACGGCGTTGCCTTCGGCATCATGACGGCGGTGATCCTTTTGGTCGTGATTGTACTTCAGCGCGAGATCATTGCCTTTCCGCGCCTGTCGCCCTCGCTCGCGCTCGACAGCTATCATTCGATCCAGGCCATTGTGCCGTGGTCGCTGGCCAAGGAAGGCTCCAATTCGAGCTTTCCCGGCGACCACGCCACAGTGACGTTGATCATCGCGGTGCTGTGGTGGCTCGGTTTCAACTGGCGCTTCGGCCTGCTCGGCTTCGTTCTCGGATTTCTTTTTGCCATGCCGCGCATCGTGGCCGGCGCTCATTGGGCCACCGATGTGGTGATCGGCGGCGGCTTTGTGACCCTATTGACGATCGGCCTTGTGCGCGGGACACCCCTCGGCTGGTGGGCCTACAGCTTCGCTGTCCGGCAGACCGATGCCGCCCTCGCCATATGGATCGGCATCGTCGAGAGAATGAGCGTCACCGATCGGGACAACGTCAATCCGACACGGCAGATTCTCCGCGGCATGTGCATCGGCACCGCCGATCTGGTGCCCGGCGTCAGCGGCGGCACCATGGCGCTGATCCTCGGCGTCTACAAGCGGCTGATCGCCGCTATCGCGCATATCGATATGGCGTTCCTCCGGCATCTTTGGCGCCGTGAGATCGCCGCCGCGATGCGGCGGATCGACTTTCTCTTTCTGCTGCCGCTGGGGATTGGCGCAATTCTCGCCATCGTCATCTTTACCCGCATCGTACCGCTTTCGGTTCTGGTCACGGAATTTCCGGAAGCGATGTTCGGTTTCTTTTTTGGCCTGATCGCGGC
This sequence comes from Parvibaculum sp., assembly GCF_030651915.1. GTDB lineage: Bacteria > Pseudomonadota > Alphaproteobacteria > Parvibaculales > Parvibaculaceae > Parvibaculum. The sequence goes on from NZ_JAUSBV010000004.1 coordinate 122,294, forward strand.
TTCGATCATCGGACTGCTATCGCATGTCGGTACCGGCAGCAGGCTGCATTGGGCCTGGCTGGTCATTGGCGTCGCGTTCGGCCTTGCCGTATCGATCCTCGTGCCAGTTCGCACCCCCGACGACATCTGGTTCGTCTTCCTCTGCGGCATGATCGCAATTGCCGCCATGCTGGTGCCCGGAATCTCAGGCTCCTTCGTGCTGCTGATTCTCGGTAAGTACACAGATACGATCGACGCCTTGGGCCGGCTCGATTTTTCGTTTCTCGTACCGCTTGCGGCCGGCATTGTTGCCGGCGCGCTGGCTTTTTCAAGAGCCATCTCCTGGCTCCTGACGCACTATCAACGCCAGACGATGCTGACGGTAATCGGCGTACTGGCCGGCTCACTGCTGGCGGTCTGGCCGTTCAAGGAACGTGAATACGCCCTGATCGACGAGAAGATGCGACTGGTTGCCTCACACCCCTATTTTCCCGCTCAGTTCGACGGTGGCGTCGCCTTGGGCCTCGCCTCCATGGTCGTGGGCGCCTTGCTCTTCCAGCTGCTTGATCGTCTGGCTCAGAAATCGGACGAGCCCGGCAAAGGGCAGGTTCGCTAGCTGCTCCCGTGTTGAAAGACATGGGTTTCAGTCGAGGTTAAGGGGCGCTTAAGTGCGCGCGTGCTCCAATGCGGGGGCATGTTAACAATTTATAACTGCATAACGGTTGAACACGATCTGAGCCTGGTTGTCCTCGCCGGCCTCATTTGCGTGCTCGCCAGTTTTTCGGCGGTCAGCCTTCTCGCCCATGCGGCGGAAGCCGGGCCAGGACGTCGTGCGCTCTGGATTCTCGGCGCCGGTGTTGTGGCCGGCTGTGGCATCTGGGCGACGCATTTCATCGCCATGCTGGCCTTCCGCCCGGACGAGCTCGTAAACTATGCGCCCGGCCTGACATTTGCCTCACTCGTCATCGCACTGGCACTTTCAACAGCCGGACTCTACTTCGCCGCGCGCGCCCGGTCCGCCGGCGTCGGCGGCGCAGTGCTCGGTCTCGCCATCGTTGCCATGCACTATGTCGGCATGGCCGCCGTCAGCATCCAGGGCCATCTTGTCTGGGACCGCGATTTTGTCCTCGCCTCGATCATCCTTGGTGTTGTTCTCGGCGCAGCGTCGCTGCAAACACTCTTCGCCGTGCCCGGCCTCAAGGGACGCATCGCCGGCGCGACGTTGCTGACACTTGCAATCTGTACGCTCCACTTCACCGGCATGACGGCTGTCTCCATCGTGCCCGATCCGTCCATCGCGCTTGTCGAAAGTGCGGTGGACGCGCATTCCGTGGCGATCTCGGTCGCAGCAATAACTGTGCTGATCATCGCGCTTGCCTTTATCGGATCGGCGGTCGACCGTCATCTGGCCGATCGCTCGGTGAAAGAAGCAGAACGCTTGCGCGCTTACGTCGCCGAACTCGAAGACACGAAGGAAAGGCTTGAGGTTACGTCACGCGAACTTCTGGTCGCACTTGGCGCCGCCGCATCCGCCGACCAGGCAAAGTCTCAGTTTCTGGCGACGATGAGCCACGAGCTGCGGACGCCTCTCAGCGCAATTCTCGGTTTCTCGGAAATCATGGCATCCGAAACGTTCGGCCCACTCGGGAGCACGCGCTACAAAAACTACTCGGACGACATTCTCAAGAGTGGAAGACACCTCCTGTCGCTGATCAACGATGTCCTCGACTTTACGCGCGTCGATGCGGGCGCTCTCCTGCTCAATGAAGAAAATGTTGATCTCGTCGAGACAATCGACGACGCCGCCCACATGGTCGAGGCACAGGCCAAAAGCGGCGACATTACCCTCGACATCGAAACGGATGGTCTATTGCTGCATATTCGCGCCGACCATCGGCGCATCCGTCAAGTGCTGTTGAATTTGCTGTCAAACGCGGTGAAATTCACGCCGCCCGGCGGCATTGTTCACGTCACGACCGCGATCGAAGATGGATGGCTCGTGATCCGCGTTGTCGATACCGGCATTGGCATCGCAACTGAAGACATTCCCATCGCACTCGCACGATTCGGTCAGATCGACTCCGATCTTGCCCGCAAATACGAAGGCACCGGCCTCGGACTGCCCTTGTCGAAATGTCTGATGGAACATCACGGCGGCACACTCGAAATCGCAAGCGAACCCGGCGGCGGAACCACGGTCAGCCTGCGCTTCCCCGAAGAAAGAATCTCGGTAAAAGACCCGGCGAAAATCCACGCCATAAGATGATCGGATCGCGATCGACCATCCAATCAAACAAGCCATGCGTGAGGATTTGCAGCCGCCACGCCGGGCCACCATTCAGGTAGACCGGCCGGCACCAAAGCAACGATGCAACCGCCAAAACCTGCGCCCGTGAGGCGCGCACCGATGGCGCCAGCGCGACGCGCGCTTTCGACCAGCCGGTCGAGTGCCGGCGTCGACACATCGAAATCGCCCGCCAGAGAAGCATGACTTTCGTTCATCAGTGCACCGAAGCTGTGAAGATCCGCGGCCTCCAGCGCCGCGACCGCGGCAAGTACCCGCGCATTCTCGGTCACGACATGACGTGCGCGCTTCAGCATCTCGCCATCGGTCAGCGCCGCAAGGCCTGACGCATCCGCATCGCGCAACATCGGCAGACCGAGATGACGGGCGGCATCGGCCGTCGCCTTGCGTCGCGCGTTGTAGGCGCCATCGACGAGACGCCGTGGCGCGCCGCAATGCACGATGTTGAAATGGAACGCCGACGGCACCGGCACTCGCCGGCCGGTATTTGTCCTGCAATCGAGCAGCAATGCATGCCCGCGCCGTCCCGCAGCGCTCGCCATCTGGTCGAGAATGCCACATTGGACACCGCAATAATTGTTCTCGCCCGCCTGCGCGAGGCGCGCGATCTCACCATCGGAAAGACGCTGACCGGTCAGTGCCAGCACAGCGCGCAGGGTGGCAACCTCAAGTGCCGCCGAGGACGAAAGACCGGCGCCCGCCGGAACCGACGAGCGCACAAGGATCTCGACCGGAGGCACCTCAAAACCGGTCTTTGCCAGTTCAGCCAGCGGGCCGGCAATATAATCGGTCCAGTCGCCGCGCGGCGGGCCATAGGGATCGAAGGCAAGTGTCGCAGCCATCGCCTCGCTCCGGGCGCGAAAGCTTGCGGCGGGCGCCAACGCCACATGGGTTTCGAGCGGCAGCGGCATCGGCAGGCAGAAACCCTCCGCATAGTCCGTGTGGTCGCCGATCAGATTGACCCGGCCGGGCGCCGACGCCGCCACGGCGGGCGAATGGCCGAACGCGCGGTCGAACGCTTCCCTCATCGGCCAGCCTCCGGATCGACGGCTTTCAATCGCGCGGCCGCCTGCTCCGGCGAAACATCGACGAGAAAGACCCCGGCGCCGAGTTCAACGCCGGCAAGAAATTTCAGCTTGTTGCTGTCGCGCCGGAATGGCCGGATCTCGATGGTCATGTGGAAGCTGTCTTCAAAACCACGCGGCGCGGCTTGCACCGTCAGAATATAGGGCATGGGCCGCCCGAAGAGCCCATCAAGCCGCCGCACGGCACGACCCAAAAGACGCGCCAGCGATTCCGTTTCGATCGCTGAAAGCGCATCCGGACCCGCGACGCGACGGCGCGGCGCCAGCCAGGTCTCGAACGGATACATGGCAAAAGGCGGCACGAAAGACAGAGCCGCCTCTTCTTCGTCGAGCAACAACGCGCGCGGTAGTTCGTCGATGAGACGGACGACGACCGGCGCTTCTACCTGCGCTTTGGCGGCCATCAAGGCACGCTGGGGCACGAAGGAGAAGGCATAAATCTGCCCATGCGGATGATGCAGCGTGACACCGATTTCCTCGCCCCGGTTCTCGAACGGCAGTACGAAGGCAAATCCCGCTTCGTCGCGCAGCGCCTTGACCCGTGCGCCCCAAACCTCGATTAACAGCGCCAGCCGATCAAGCGGCAGCGCCCCCAACCCCGACCCGTGATCGGCCGAAAACACCACAACCTCACAGCGCCCCTTTGCCGCCGATACAGAAATCCCATCAATGGGCGCAACGCCGCCCTCTCCTGCGGTCAGCGCCGGAAACCGGTTCTCGAAGACGGCGATCTCAAAATCGGCAAAGGGAATTTCGCCGAGGCGCCCGGCATCCGCCGGACATAACGGACAGGCCGACGCGTCGGGCAGAAATGTTCGTCCCTGCCGCGCGCCGGCATAGGCAACCCACTCGCCGAGAAGCGGATGCCAGCGCAGATAGGGTGCGCTGGCTGGCGGTTCGGCCGGCAGGGCGGCAAGAGGCTGCATGTCGTGTGGCTGGCGGCCATAGAGCAAAAGCTCCCGCCCGCCCGGCATCGCATGTCGTCTGAACGTAAACAATCGGGGGCTCCGCCCTTGCATTAACCCGGCATTAACCGGAAACGAAAGCTCAAATCGGTACGGGGCTATTCTGGCGCACAACTTGCGCACTCACGAAGCAATTGTCGCATTCGGACACATTGTTGGCGTGAGTATCGTGACCGCACTGAACAAACAGATTTCCGCTTTCGAGGCCGCAACCCCCGTTGCCCCGCCTTTTCCGGCCATCGCGGATGCCACCGCGCGCGCTGAGGCCGCAGGCTCGCGCCTGACGCCGCTGGCCGACCGCTTCATGCTGCTGCTGGGCGACATGGGCGCCCTGGTGCTGGCGCAACTGATTGCTGGCCTCGTCGCTTTTGGCGTCAATATTCAGCTCTTTAACACTGAATTCGGTGCCTTGGGCGCCGAGGAACTGACAAGCCGCCTGGTCCGTATCGGCTTCCTTCTGATGCTGCCGGTCCTCTGGTGGGCCGCAAAAGGCCATTATTCGAAGCGCACCCCCTTCTGGGCGGAAGCCAAGGAAATCGTCAAGGCGATTGCCCTGGTCGCGCTGGTCGATGGTTTCCTGCTTTATCTGACCAAGGACTACTTCTCCCGCCTCTGGATGCTCCAGGCATGGTTCTGGGCGCTGATCCTGGTGCCGGTTGCGCGTATCGCAATGAGACATGTGCTGAAGCGGTACGGCGGCTGGACCGCGCCGGTGCTGCTGATCGGCTCGAAAGAGAACACCGATGAAGCCGCGCAGGTACTCGAATCGGAGCCCTATCTGGGCTACGAAATTGCCGGCACGGTCGACCTCGCCGAATTGACGTCGGAGACCAATGCCGTCAATCCCGGCAGCTTGCTCTACCGCGCCGGCGGCCAGCTCTCGGCGGCGCTGAGCCTTGCCTGCAACGGCTATGGCGCCCGGTTCGTGGTGTTGGCGCCCTCGCCCGAGGAAATGGCCAGACTCGACCACATCCTGCGCGCGCTGCACCGCGCCCGCATCGCCTTTTCAATCATTCCGCCGGTCAAGGGCATCGGCGTGATGGCGCTCGAAACCGGCAATTTCTTCAGCCACGACCTCGTCATGCTGACATTGGCCGACAATCTGAATCGGCCGATGGCGCGCCTCGTCAAGCGCAGCTTCGATCTTATCGTTGCCTCGCTGGCGCTGATGGCGCTGTCGCCCTTCTTCTGGGCTGTTTCGGCGCTGATCCGCCTCGATGGTGGGCCGGCCTTCTTCGGTCACCGCCGCGTCGGCGAGAAAGGCCGTGAGTTCCTGTGCCGGAAATTCCGCACCATGCATGTCGATGGCGATGCGATCCTGAAGGAAATACTCGAAAGCGATCCGCTGCGCGCGGCCGAGTGGGCCCGCGACCAGAAGCTCCGCGACGACCCGCGCATCACGCCGGTCGGCGCCTTCCTGCGCAAGACGAGCCTCGACGAGCTGCCGCAGCTCCTGAACGTGATCCGCGGCGAGATGAGCCTTGTCGGTCCGCGCCCGGTCACCTACCCGGAAGTGCTGCGCTACGGCGAGGACGCGGAATATTACCTCTCGGCCAAACCCGGCATCACCGGCCTCTGGCAGGTCAGCGGCCGCAACGACACGACCTATCTGCGCCGCGTCCAGCTCGACGCCTGGTATGTGAAGAACTGGTCGCTCTGGCAGGACATCGCGATCATGTTCAAGACGCTGCCCGCCGTGCTGCTGCGCCAGGGAGCCTGCTGAAGCACCGGAACCTGCCGAACGGCCATAACAATGACAGCGCCGGCGACCGAAAGGTCGCCGGCTTTTCCATTCCGCTCTCCAAACAATAAAATCAGTGGGTTAGTCCCGCCCGTCAGCGACCATCGACCGCACGCGGCGCATGCGATCGGCGGCTGGTAACCTTTCGGAAAGGCTAATTAAGGCAAGAATGAAGGGTCCGTTGGGGCACGCCGTGCGACTATGGGCGGGTGCCAAAGCGCGAATCATTCGGGAAAAGGCAGAGCCGAAGCCATGATTGCAAAAAAATCGATCCTGATTACGGGCGGAACGGGATCGTTCGGGAAGAAGTTTACCCGCACGTTGATCGAGCGGCATGGACCACGACGCCTCGTGATCTACTCCCGCGACGAGCTGAAGCAGTTCGAGATGGCTCAGCAATTCGACGGACCGGAAATGCGTTACTTCATCGGTGACGTACGGGACGGCGAGCGGTTGCGTCAGGCCATGCAGGGTGTCGACATCGTGATCCATGCGGCAGCCCTGAAGCAGGTCCCGGCCGCCGAATACAACCCGATGGAATGTATCAAGACCAACATTCACGGCGCCGAAAACGTGATCAAGGCCGCGATCGAGAACGGGGTTGGGCATGTCATGGCCCTGTCGACCGACAAGGCCGCCAACCCGATCAATCTCTACGGCGCAACCAAACTTGCTTCCGACAAGCTCTTCGTGGCGGCCAACAACATGGTCGGCAACGCGCCGACACGGTTTTCGGTTGTCCGCTACGGCAATGTCGTCGGCTCGCGCGGCTCGGTGGTTCCCTTCTTCGCCAAGCTTATCCAGGACGGCGCAAAGGAGTTGCCGATCACCGACGAACGGATGACGCGTTTCTGGATCACGCTGCAGGAGGGCGTCGATTTCGTGCTCGACAATCTTCAGCGCATGCATGGCGGTGAGATCTTTGTACCCAAGATCCCGTCGATCCGGATCACCGATCTGGCGGCCGCCATGGCCCCGGGAATGCCGACCAGAACTATCGGCATACGCCCCGGCGAGAAACTGCATGAAATCATGTGCCCGGCCGACGATTCACATCTCACCGTCGAATTCGACGATCACTATGTCATCCGCCCGACCATCAAGTTCTTCAACGGCGACGCCGACTACCAGATGAACCGGCGCGGCGAAAAAGGTAAAATTGTCGAGCAGGGCTTTGAGTACAATTCGGGCACGAACCATCGCTTTCTCACTGCCGAGGAGATCGCGACCTACAACGCTCGGGCCGCGGAATGACAAAGGCAGTGATCGTTCAGGCGCGCATGACATCGACGCGCTTGCCCGGAAAAGTGTTGATGGAGCTTGGCGGAACGACCGTCCTCGACCATGTCCTGACAAGATGCGCCGCCATTCCGGGCACCGACAAGGTCTGTTGCGCCATTCCGGAAGGCGATCGCCATGATGCCGTCGCCGCCGAGGCGGAGCGTTGTGGCGCCGTTGTGGTTCGCGGCGCCGAGCTCGACGTGCTCGACCGCTATCATCAGGCCGCGCAGAGCCTTAAGGCCGATATCGTCATGCGAGTCACCAGCGATTGCCCACTGATCGATCCCGGACTTTGCGGCGAGGTTCTGGCAATGTTGCTCGCCGACGACAGCGCCGACTATGCCGCCAATAATTTTTCGCATCGCTATCCGCACGGCCTCGACTGCGAAGCCTTCAGGTTCGATGCCTTGGCACGCGCCTGGAAGGAAGCGACCGAGGAATATGACCGCGAACATGTGACGCCATGGCTGCGCCGCGCGCCAGGCATTCGCCGCCTGTCGCTCGACGGCCCGGACCCCGAGCTCGGCAAGCTTCGCTGGACGCTCGACTATCCGGAGGATCTGGAGTTCTGTCGTGCCTTGTTTCCGCTGCTGGGCAGAGACACGCCGCCATGGCGGGAGACCCTGCGAATCTCCAGGGAACATCAGGATCTGAACGCAATCAATGCGATACGCCGTCAGCGATGAACGATCTGCCGGAAAACGCATAACAAAGGTATGACGATGGCATTTCAAACCGAACAGGAACGCTTCTGGACAGGCTCGTTCGGCGACGAATATATCGACCGCAATCAGGGCGAGCATATTGTCACGTCGAATTTGGCGCTCTTTGCGCGCATACTGAAATCAGCGCCCGATGTAAAATCCATCGTCGAACTCGGGTGCAATATCGGCCTGAATCTGCAAGCGCTGAAACGGATAAATGCGGGTTTTGAGCTTTGCGGCTACGAAATCAACGAAACAGCTGCATCGACTGCACGGGCGCTCGAAATTGCCAATATTGTCCAAGGTACAATACTCGAAGATCTGGCTGCCGGTCGAACCTATGACCTCGCCTTCACCAAGACCGTACTGATCCACATCAATCCGGGAAAGCTGGATCAGGTCTATCGCAATCTTCACGCATTGTCGTCGCGCTATGTCCTGGTGTGCGAGTACTACAATCCCAGCCCCATGGTTGTGACCTACCGGGGCAACGAAGACCGGTTGTTCAAGCGGGATTTCGCTGGCGAGATCATGGACAAGTTCGGAATGCGACTGCTTGACTATGGCTTTGTCTACCATCGGGATAATTATTTTCCACAAGATGACATAACATGGTTTTTGCTGGAGAAATAAGCGGCCATCGGCACGCTTCGGCATATGTTCCGTGTTCCGCGATGCGGGACAAGCAGCAATGAAAGTGCTCCTGCTCGGCAGCACAGGGCTTCTCGGTCAGGCCATCGCGCCCGAATGGCGCCGTCGCGGCCACACAATTCTAGAGGCGGCCCGGCGTGATGCGCCGATCGTGCTCGATATTGCCGACGAGGCCGCTCTGGCCTCGACGCTTGCGGCCGAAGCGCCCGAAATCGTCGTCAACACCGCTGCCCTCACGGATATCGACGCCTGCGAACACGACCCGGCAGCTGCCTGGCGCATCAATGCCCGCCCGCTTGCCTTTCTGGCGGACTGGTCGTCACGAACCGGGGGCAGGCTGGTCCACATTTCGACCGACCATTATTATCTGGACGGCCGTGCCGCAGCACATGACGAGCGGGCACCCGTCATGCTCGTGAACGAGTATGCGCGCACGAAATATGCCGGCGAAGCCCTCGCCCTGACCGCGCCACTTGCGCTGGTCCTGCGCACCAGCATCGTTGGCATTCGTCGATGGGAACGGCCGACTTTCGCCGAATGGGCAATCGACGTGGCGGTGCATGACCGCCCCGCCACGCTCTTCAACGATGCATGGTCATCATCCATCGATGTCCGGACATTTGCGGGGGCGGCGCTCGACATGATCGAGGCTGGAGCAACGGGGCTCTTCAACCTCGCCGCCGGCGAAGTCTACACAAAAGAGACGTTTCTTCGCGAGATCGCGCGCCAACTCGATGTTACGCTGACATCCGCGGTTGCCGGTTCCATCGGCGAACTTGCAACACGGCGCGCCAGCCAGCTCGGACTTGACGTCGGGCGCGCCGAACAGGTTCTCGGTTATCATTTGCCGACGCTTGAAGAAGTCGTTGCCTCAGTCCTGAAACAGCACGGGGAAGGCCACCCATGAACTATCGGACCTCGCTTCGCATCGGCACCCGCGAGATTTCCCTCGAGTCGCCGACCTATTTCATCGCCGATATTGCCGCCAACCACGATGGCGATCTGGGGCGGGCAAAAGACCTGATCTGGCGCGCGAAGGAGGCTGGTGCCGATTGCGCCAAGTTCCAGCATTTCCTTGCCGACAAGATCGTCAGCAAGGTCGGCTTCGAAGGGCCGGCCGGTCAGGTTTCGCATCAGGCGAAATGGAGCAAGTCCGTGACCGAAGTCTATGACCAGTATCACACGCGTCGCGAGTGGACACAGGAGCTTGTCGAAGCTTGCCGGCAGGCGGACATTGATTTCATGACCACACCCTACGACGCCGAAGCAATCGAAATGTTTCGCGACATCGTGCCCGCCTTCAAGGTTGGATCGGGCGATATTACCCACCATGGCGCCATCGAGCAGATGGCGCGGACGGGAAGGCCCGTGCTCCTTGCCTGCGGGGCAGCAGCCATGCCGGAAGTCGAGGAAGCCGTCGCACTGGTGTTGAAGCACAACGACGCGCTTTGCCTCATGCAATGCAACACGAACTACACGGGAAGCGCCGAGAATTTCCGGTATGTCAATTTGCGCGTTCTGCAGACTTTCGCCGCGCGCTGGCCGGGTCTGGTTCTGGGTTTCTCCGATCACACATCCGGCCATTCGGCTGTGCTGGGCGCCGTGGCGCTCGGCGCGCGCGTCGTCGAGAAGCATTTCACCGACGACACCGCGCGCGAGGGGCCCGATCACGCCTTTGCGCTCGATCCGGTCACCTGGCGAACCATGGTCGACGCGACGCGTGAACTCGAGGCCGCGCTTGGCGACGGCGTCAAGCGGGTCGAGGCCAATGAGATGGAAACGGTCGTCATCCAGCGGCGCGCCCTGCGGTTGCGGAACGCCTTGCCGGCAGGAACCGTTCTTTCGGAAGACCATCTGGAAGCCTTGCGGCCTTGTCCTGAAGGCGCCATCCCCCCCAGTGCAATTTCCAGCGTGCTTGGCAAACGCCTCACAACGGCCAAGGACGCGGGAAAGGAGTTGCTGTGGAGCGACATCGAACCGCGGTCCTGATCCCGGCCCATCGGGAAGGCGGAACAATCTCTACCGTCGTCGCGGCGGCCGTCAGGCAGGCGCGGGTTATCGTGGTCGACGACTGTTCGCCCGACGATACGGCCGCGCGCGCGACCGCCGCCGGCGCTGTCGTGGTGCACAACATCGTGAATCTTGGATACGAAGGATCATTGAACCGGGCCTTCGAGAAGGCGATGGGGATGGGCTTCGAGTTTGCGATCACCATGGACGCGGATGGCGAACACGATCCGGGCCTGATCGCAGACTTCCGGGACATTCTCGAAACAGGGCAGGTGCCGCTCGTCCTCGGCGTCAGACCGCGCAAGCAGCGCCTGGCCGAGACGATCATGGGTCTCTATGTCAAGGCCCGCTTCGGCGTTGACGACATACTCTGCGGCATGAAGGGGTACGACCTGCGCCTCTACTCGGACAATGGCGGCTTCGATCGCAACGGATCGATCGGCACGGAACTCGCCCTCAATTCGCTGCGGCGCGGCGCTTCATTTCGCCAGCTGCCGGTAAGCGGCACGCCGCGCCGGGACGCCCCCCGCTTCGACCGGCGCTGGCGCGCAAACTGGCGCATTCTCAAGGCGTGCTGGCGGTTGATCCGTGACGATATCCGGCCAAAATCCCACGCACCGGGACAGCCAACGACAGAGCCGGATGGACGCCGGTAGGGCGCAGAGCCGATACGCAAGGGGATGCCGCGCCGGTCTGAGCGGCGCCTTCAGCGGGCCTTGCCCGGAGCGAACAGACCGTCGCCTGCATCGAATGCAAGCCCGGTCGCCACCGGACGGGACCGGCGTGCCAGCAGCATCGCGACAAGGACCCCGGCAATGGTCCCGACCGCGATGCCGAGCCCGTTCGCGGCAAGATCGCCGAAAGAGGCCGACCGCGTCGGAAGGAAGGCCTGGACAAGCTCGATAGCACCGCTCAGCAGGAAAAGACCCGAGGCCGCAGCCGCCCGCGATGCCACACGCACAAGCAGCGGTGGCGCGAAGCCCGCCAGCAGCGCCCAGGCTAAAAAATGCACAAGCTTGTCGGCATGGGGAAGCGGAATTTTCAGGGATGACGGCCCGAGATCCGGGATCAGCGAGCCGGCCAGAACAGCAAGCCCGAGCGCCAGCCAGACAAGCGCGAGCAGCATCCGGATGCGGCGAAGACTATGGGGATCGCTCAAGCGCATAAGGCTCTCTCGTAACGGGATCGCATCGGTCGAAAGGGTCGGTGCCGGCCGGGCGCAAAAGTCAGGCGCAAAAGTCAGGCGCAAGAGATGGAAAGACCTGCAACATGGACGGGTGGTCGCTCTACTCCGCGGCGGGCTTGTTCACCTCACGACCATAGACATCGTCGAAACGGACAATATCGTCCTCGCCGAGATAGGCGCCCGACTGCACCTCGATGATCGAGAGCGGTGCGCTGCCGGGATTCTCGAGGCGGTGCTTCGTTCCAACCGGAATATAGACTGATTGGTTCTCTTCAAGCATCCGGGTCTCCTCGCCGACCGTCACCTGCGCGCGGCCCTTGACGACAACCCAGTGCTCGGCGCGCTGGTGATGCATCTGCAACGAAAGCGCCGCACCCGGATGCACCATCAGATGCTTGACCTGGTGCCGCTCGCCGGCATCGAGGCTTTCATAGAACCCCCAGGGCCGGTGAACGCGGCGATGCGCGTTGTGCTCGCTCCGTCCGGCACCGGCGACGCGTTCGACGATTTTCTTGACGTCCTGCACACGGTCGCGCGCCGCGACCAGCAACACATCGCCCGTATCGACAATGACGAGATTGTCAACGCCGAGCGTCGCGACCAGTCCGTGTTCGGACCGGATATAACTGTCGCGCGTCTCTTCTGCGATCACATCGCCGACCGTCACATTGCCGGCCGCATCCTTCGCGCCGATCTCCCACAGTGCGCCCCATGAGCCGATATCGCTCCAGCCCATCTCGACGGGGATGACCGCCGCTTCGGCCGTCCGTTCCATCACCGCATAGTCGATGGAGTCGGACGGACAGGCGGCAAAAGCCGCGGCATCGAGGCGCAGGAAATCGAGATCGCAAGCGGCTCGCGCAACCGCTTCTCCGGCATGCGCGGCAATCTCGGGGCAATGCATCCGCATCTCATCGAGAATCCGGTCGGCACGGAACATGAAGATGCCGGCATTCCAGTCATAGCCACCTTCGGCGAGATAACGTTCGGCGGTCGCCTGATCGGGTTTCTCGACGAAACGTGCGACCGCAAAGCCCGTACTGCCCTCGATCGCTTTCCCGCGCTTGATATAGCCGTAACCGGTCTCAGGCGCCGAAGGAACGACGCCGAAAGTGACGAGCTTGCCGGCCTGCGCGAGTTCAGCACCCGCCGCAACCGCGCGATGAAAACCCGCAACATCGCCGATATGATGATCGGCCGGCAGAAGTAGCAGAATACCCTGCGGATCAAGGCCCTGAACGAAGGCCGCGGCCGCAGCCGCGGCAGGCGCGGTGTTGCGGCCTTCCGGTTCCAGGATATGCGCCAGAGGCTTGAGGCCCGCCTCCTGCATCTGCTGGGCGATGATGAAACGCTGCGCATCATTGGAGACGATGAGGGGCGCGGCAAACGGCGACGGCCCCGTCACACGGAGCACCGTTTCGACCAGCATGGAATGCGCGGAGACAAGCGGCAGCAACTGCTTGGGGTAGAGCGCGCGCGAGGTCGGCCAGAGCCGCGAGCCGACGCCGCCTGAAAGGATCACCGGATAGAGGGTGATACTGCTCATCGCCGCCGCCTTTGTCCTTGCGGCGCCAACAGCCGCGTCAATTGCGAACCCGGATCCCGGGTCCCTGTGCCCAAGACTACGGCGCCCGGACAGGAAATTCCACGCAACGCCGCCATTCTGGTTAACGGCGCCGGTGTCAGGCCCGGACCGCCCCGTTGAACGCAACGCTGCCGGCCGCACGGCGCATGTCAGCCTCGACCATCTCGGTCACAAGCTCGGCAAAGCTGGTCTTGTGAACCCAGCCGAGCTCGTCGCGTGCTTTCGCGGCATTGCCGACCAGCGAATTGACTTCGGCCGGACGGTAGAAGGACGGATCGACCTCGATCAGCGTCTTGCCCGTCTTGCGATCGATCCCCTTTTCCTCGATGCCGGCACCGTCCCATTCGAGCGGACGCCCGACCATGTCGAAGGCGAGCTCGACGAAATCGCGCACCGAATGTTCCTCACCGGTCGCCAGCACATAATCGCCGGCCCGCTCCCGCTGCAGCATCCGCCACATGCCCTCGACATAATCGCGCGCATGACCCCAGTCGCGCCGCGAATTGATGTTGCCGAGATAGAGCCGGTCCTGCAGGCCGTGATGAATGGCCGCCGCCGCGCGCGTGATCTTGCGGCTGACAAAGGTTTCGCCACGATTGGGGCCTTCATGATTGAAAAGGATCCCGTTCGAGGCGTGGAAGCCATAGGCCTCGCGATAATTGACGACCGTCTGGAAGGCGAAATGCTTCGAGATCGCATAAGGGCTGCGCGGCCGGAACGGCGTCGTCTCGCTCTGCGGCGTCTCCTGCACATTGCCGAAAAGCTCGGACGTCGACGCCTGGTAGAAGCGCACGCTCTCGCCCATATCGAGCAGGCGGATCGCCTCGAGAATCCGCAGCACACCGGTTGCATTGACGTCGGTGGTGTATTCGGGTTTGTCGAAACTGACCTTCACATGGCTCTGGGCGGCAAGATTGTAGACCTCGTCGGGTTTCACTTCCTTCAGGACGCGGAACAGGCTCGATCCATCGGTCATGTCGCCGAAATGCATCTTGAGATCGGAATTGGCGCCCCGCTCCTCGCCATAGAGATGGTTGATCCGGTCGGTGTTGAAGGAAGAAGAGCGGCGCATCAGCCCATGCACGTCATAGCCCTTGTCGATCAGGAGATCGGCCAGGTAGCTCCCGTCCTGGCCTGTAATGCCCGTGATTAACGCGACCCGCTTGGTCATGCCCGACTGTCTCCTGCAAATACCGTCCGCGGCCGGCCAATCCTGACCGGCCAATACTGAAATCCGCGGTGCCCTTGTGCCCTGGCCCCGACCCGTAACGGGCTCTAGATACATGGATTTTGCCGGAACGGGAACAGTCGGCGGCTTCGGCGCTTGCCGCTGCCGCCCCGCCATGCCAGAAGAGACCCGAGACTTTCAAATAAGGTACTGATATTAAGTACTTAGACGACAACCCCGCCTGGATTCCCCGCTCATGACCCAGATGCCCCGAAAAGCCGTTTTCCCGGTCGCCGGTCTCGGCACCCGCTTCCTGCCCGCGACCAAGGCGGTCCCGAAGGAAATGCTGACCGTCGTCGACAAGCCGGTGATCCAGTATGCGGTCGAGGAAGCGATCGAGGCCGGCATCGAGCATTTCGTCTTCGTGACCGGGCGCGGCAAGGGCGCAATCGAGGATCATTTCGACGTCGCCTACGAGCTTGAAGCGACGTTGAAGGCACGCGGCAAGACGGCCGAAATCGCCCAGCTCGAGGCATCAAGACCGACCGCCGGTGCCGCCAGCTTCGTCCGCCAGCAGGAGCCGCTGGGCCTCGGCCACGCCGTCTGGTGCGCGCGCGACATTGTCGGCGACGAGCCTTTCGCCCTGGCTCTCCCCGACATGCTGATCCACGCACCGCGTGGTTGCTTCGCCCAGATGATGGATGTCTATCGCATCCATGGCGGCAATGTGATCGCGGTTGAGGAAGTGCCGCATGAACATGTCCATCGCTATGGTGTCGTGGCGCTCGAGCAGAAGCTCGACGAACGCACCCATCGCATCGCTGGCATGGTCGAGAAACCGAAACGGGAAGAGGCCCCGTCCAATCTGATCATTTCCGGACGCTATATACTGCAGCCTGAAATCTTCGAAAAACTGGCGACCCAGAAGCCCGGTGCCGGTGGCGAAATCCAGCTGACCGACGCAATGATTGCACTGGTGGCCGAACAAGCTTTCCACGCCTATCGCTTCGAAGGTACGACCTATGATTGCGGTGACAAGATCGGCTTTCTGACCGCCAATGTGGCGCTGGCGCTGGCACGTCCGGACATTGCGCCGGCCTTCCGCCCTATTCTGGATGGGCTGGTCAGCCGTTAAGGACGGGGGAGTTTTTCCCGACCATAAAAAGGCCGGGCAAGAAATCAGGGGAAAAAGCAAGACGTGATCGAAGTCGAAGAAACCGCCATTCCCGGAGTACGGATCCTGAAGCCGCGCCGTTTCGGCGATGCACGCGGCTGGTTTTCGGAAACCTTCAACCGCCGCGCAATGGCGGAGGCCGGCATCGACATCGACTTCATTCAGGACAATGAGTCGCTCTCGGCCGCGCCCGGCACCGTCCGCGCCCTGCATTTCCAGGCACCGGATTTCGCGCAGACGAAACTGGTGCGCGTTCTGACCGGTGCCGTCCTCGACGTCGCCGTCGATCTCAGGCGCGGATCGCCGACCTACGGCCGCCATGTCGCCGCGACGCTCAGCGCCGTGGACGGGCGGCAGCTTCTGGTGCCGAAGGGCTTTGCCCATGGTTTCTGCACGCTTGCGCCGGATACCCGCGTTTTTTACAAGGTGGATGCGTATTATTCGCAATCCCATGATGCGGGGATAGTATGGAACGATCCGGATATTGCGATCGACTGGCCGGTCGCGCCGGACAAGGCCACACTGTCGGAAAAGGACCTCCGGCTTCCGCGCCTGGCCGATATCAACCCGCCTTTCGTCTATGGGGCGGACTGATCGGGACCGGAACGGGCGAGAGATAAACGGGGATTGTTCGATGCGTTTTGCAGTGACGGGTGGTGCGGGGTTCATCGGTTCGGCGGTTATCCGCCGGCTGATCGGTCAAACTGGGCATGAAGTGCTGAACATCGATTGCCTGACCTATGCGGGCAATCTCGATTCGCTGGCCGGCGTATCGCGGAACATCCGCTACCATTTCTCGCCGACCGACATTCGCGATCTGCCAGCACTGCGCCGGGCCGTCGAAGACTTCCGTCCCGACATCATCATGCATCTGGCCGCCGAAACCCATGTCGATCGCTCGATCGATGGCCCGGCCGCCTTCATCGAAACCAATGTCGTCGGCACCGCCAATCTGCTGGAAGTCGCACGAGCCTGGTGGGAAGGTCTGGAGGGCGCGGCGAAGGCCCGCTTCCGCTTTCATCACATCTCGACCGACGAGGTCTTCGGCTCGCTGGGACCGACAGGCGCCTTCACCGAGGAAAGTCACTACGCGCCGAACTCGCCTTACTCCGCCTCGAAAGCGGGCTCGGATCATCTGGTGCGCGCCTGGCGCGAAACCTTCGGTCTGCCGACCGTGGTCAGCAATTGCTCGAACAATTACGGTCCCTGTCAGTTCCCCGAAAAACTGATCCCGCTCGTCATCCTGAACGCGCTCGAGGGAAAGCCACTCCCGGTCTATGGCAGCGGTCTGCAGATACGCGACTGGCTGCATGTCGACGATCACGCGGAGGCGCTGATCGCCATTGCAACGAGAGGAATCATCGGCGAGAGCTACAATGTCGGCGGAAATGCCGAACGCACCAATATCGATGTCGTGCGAACGATCTGCCGCCTGCTCGACGAGCTGCAGCCGGGATCGCCGCATGGCCCGCATGAGAAGCTGATCGCTCATGTCACCGATCGGCCGGGCCATGATGCGCGTTACGCGATCGACGCCTCGAAAATCGCCCGCGAGCTCGGCTGGCAACCGCAGGAAAATTTCGAAAGCGGGCTGCGCAAGACCGTCGAGTGGTATTTGCAGAACCGGGACTGGTGGGAACGCGTTCGCTCCGGCCTCTATCGCGGCGAGCGTCTTGGCCTGATCGACGCGGATTAAAGAAACATGACCGAACCGCGCACAAGACGCCTGCTGGTGACCGGCGCCGGCGGCCAGATTGGAACGAAGCTGATCGCGCGAGCCGCAGCCCATGGCTTTGCGGCCATCGGAACCACGCGCGCCGAACTCGACATCACTGACCGGGCCGCGATCGATGCTGCAATCGCATCGCTGAAACCCGACATCGTCATCAATGCAGCCGCCTGGACGGCCGTCGACCGCGCCGAAAGCGAGCCGGACCTCGCGCATGAAATCAACGCCCATGCGCCGGGCCTTCTGGGTGCCGCCTGCGATCGGGCCGGCATACCGCTGCTTCATATCTCGACCGATTATGTCTTCGACGGCTCGGCCGCCCGTCCCTGGCGGGAAGAAGATCCGCTGGCCCCGCTCGGCGTCTATGGCAAGAGCAAGGCCGAGGGCGAAGCGGCACTCCGTCGCGCCACCGAGAACCACATCATCCTGCGCACGGCCTGGGTCTTTAGCCCCTGTGGCAGCAATTTCGTCAAGACGATGCTGCGCCTTGCCGCCGAACGGGACGAACTGACCGTGGTCGACGACCAGAAGGGGTCTCCCTCCTCGGCGATCGATATCGCGCGCGTTCTGCTGACGCTGGCCCGTCTGTCGCTCGACAGGCAGGTGGCCGGCGAAGCGCCGCCGCGCGGCACCTGGCATTTCTGTAACGCCGGCGTGACCAGCTGGTATGAATTCGCCCGCGCGATCATGGCCGGCGCCGCCGCGCGGGGCGCGCCTTCGGCCCGCGTGCGGCCGATCCCGACATCCGCCTATCCGACCCCGGCACGGCGTCCGGAAAATTCGGCGCTCGATTGCACGAAGCTCACCCATGATTTCGGGATCGTCCCGCGGCCCTGGACGGAAGCCCTCGACGACGTGCTCGACAGGCTCCTGACGCCGGACCACTGAACATGAGACAGCAAAAGGTACGAGACATATGAAGGGCATCATCCTGGCGGGCGGAAGCGGCACGCGGCTTTACCCCGTGACCAGGGCCGTGTCGAAGCAATTGCTGCCGGTCTATGACAAGCCGATGATCTATTATCCGCTGACGACCCTGATGCTGGCCGGCATTCGCGATATTCTGGTGATCACGACACCGCAGGATGCCGCCGCCTTCGAACATCTGCTGGAGGACGGCAGCCAATGGGGCATTTCGATTTCCTATGCCGTGCAGCCCAAACCCGAAGGCCTTGCCCAGGCCTTCATCATTGGTCGCGATTTCGTCGGTGGCGGGCGCTGCGCGCTGGTGCTGGGCGACAATATTTTCTACGGCAATGGCCTCTCGGCGATCCTTCAACGTGCGGCGCGGCCGGGCAAGGGCGCGACGGTCTTCGGCTATTGGGTCCGCGATCCGGAACGCTACGGCGTTGTCGCCTTCGATGAGGCCGGCAAGGCGATCTCGATCGAGGAAAAGCCCGAAAAACCGAAATCGAACCATGCGGTGACCGGGCTCTATTTCTACGATTCCCATGTCTGCGACATGGCGGCCGAGGTCCGGCCTTCCGCGCGCGGCGAGCTCGAAATCACGACACTGAACGAGATGTATCTGAAGCGCGGCGAATTGACGGTCGAGCTGCTGGGCCGGGGCTTCACCTGGCTCGACACCGGCACCCACCAGTCGCTGCTGCAGGCCGCGCAATTCGTCGAGACGATCGAGGAGCGCCAGAACCTGAAGATCGGCAGCCCGGAAGAAGTCGCCTACCGCATGGGCTATATCGACGCCGAACAATTGCTGGCGGCCGCCCGCAGCGTCGGCAAGAGCAGCTATGGCAGCTATTTGCGCGCGCTGGTCAAAAACAGATAGATATCGCAATGACGCCTGTCCAGCCGGGTGCGGGACAGACCGGCATCCGGCCGATGACAGTCAGGGGTGAACGATGAAAGTGGCGATGATCGGCACCGGCTATGTGGGCCTCGTTTCAGGGACCTGCTTTGCCGAATTTGGCCACAACGTCGTCTGCGTCGACAAGGACGCGGCCAAGATCGATCGCCTGCGCAAGGGCGAAATTCCGATCTTCGAGCCGGGTCTTGAAACGCTTGTGGCAAGCAACGTGGAATCGGGCCGGCTGAGTTTCACCACCGAACTCGCGCCGGCGCTGAAGGATGCGGATGCCGTCTTCATCGCCGTCGGCACGCCGAGCCGCCGCGGCGACGGCCATGCCGACCTGACCTATGTATTTGCCGCCGCCGAGGAGATTGCCGATGTGCTCGATCATTACGCGGTCATCGTCACCAAATCGACCGTCCCGGTCGGTACCGGCGACCGGATCGAGGCGCTGATCCGCACCCGCCGCAAGGACCTTGATTTCGATGTCGCCTCCAACCCTGAATTCCTGCGCGAGGGCGCGGCGATCGACGATTTCATGCGGCCCGACCGTATCGTCGTCGGTGCGAGCGCGGAACGCGCGCGCGAGGTGATGCGCCGCATCTACCGGCCGCTTTTCCTCAACGAAACGCCGGTCGTCTTCACCGACCGGCGCACATCGGAGCTAACCAAATACGCGGCCAATGCATTCCTGGCCACCAAGATCACCTTCATCAACGAGATGGCCGATCTCTGCGAGGCGGCAGGCGCCAATGTGCAGGATGTCGCCCGCGGTATCGGGCTTGACGGCCGCATCGGCAAGAAATTCCTGCATGCCGGTCCCGGCTATGGCGGCTCCTGCTTTCCGAAAGACACCAAGGCCTTACTGCAGACCGCGCGTGAATTCGCAACGCCGGTCAGTATCGTCGAGGCGGTCGTCGGCGCCAATGACCGCCGCAAGAAGCGCATGGCCGAAAAGATCATTGCGGCCTTCGGCGGCGCGGTCACGGGCAAGCGCATCGCCGTCCTCGGCGTCACCTTCAAGCCCAATACCGACGACATGCGCGATGCGCCAAGCCTCGACATCCTGCCGGCGCTGCAGCAGGCCGGCGCCCGCGTCATCGCCTTCGATCCGGAAGGCATGAAGGAGGCGGCGAAGCTGCTTGAAGGTGTCGAATGGACAAATGATGCTTATCAAACGATGCAAGGCGCCGATGGCGTCGTGATCCTGACCGAGTGGAACGAATTCCGCGCCCTCGATCTCGACCGCGTGAAATCGCTGCTGACGACACCGTTGATGATCGACCTGCGCAACATCTACACGCCCGATGAAATGGCGCAGGCGGGGTTTGAATATCATTCGGTCGGGCGGCCGTCGCAACGGCAGTAAACCGGCGACGCCTGAAACACCGTCGGTGCTTGCTCCCCGCCCGCGGGATCTTGCAAAGCCCAGCCTCACCGCCAGGAACGGCCCCGATGGGGGCAGCAACACAACACCTTGCGTTGTCGAACTCCGTATTTCAGCAGTCTAGATGAGATGGCAGGAAAGCGCCGGCAGGCCTCGCCGACGAACCGCTGTTTGCCCTCTGCGGCGAAATGGCACCCGCCTGTCGGGCGCAATCGAACGGTAATCATTGTTACAAAGAACTGCCGCGTTAGAATGAACAACTGCAATATTGATCGTCATCTCGAAAGACCAAATGGCGATAAGGGAACGGGGAAAATGCCGGACAGTGCCGACACGACAGGCGACGGCATCAGCGCGGCGGCTCAAGCAGAGGTCGACCGGCGGGATCGGACGCTTGCGGGTTTTCTGCGGCGTGCCCTCTTCAGAAACCGCGTCCAGCTTCTCGGCGGCGTTCTCTTTGCCGTCCTGCTGCCGCTCGCTTTCCGTTTTGACCTGGCCGATGTTCCGCTGACGCAATCCTCCCTGGCCAACACGATTATTGGCGCGACCATCGCCTTGACGCTCGGTTTCTTTTTCTATCGGCGGTTGACGGACTATCCAGGCACGGAAGGCATTTCCTATGCGGTTCCGGTCTTCGCACTGGCCTATGGCGCCGTGCTGGTTCTCTTTGTCTTCCTGCGCCTCGACTACAGCCGCTATCTCTTCGGCGCGAGCTATCTGATGGCGGTCATCTGGTTTACCGCCCTGTCGATCGCCGTGGTGAGGCTCCGGACCTACCGGATCGGCATCGTGCCGGGCGGCAGCGTCGCCACTCTGGCCGATCCCGGTTCGGTCCGCTGGGAAAGGCTGAGCGAATCCCGCGCCCTGCCGCGCGGCCTCAATGCCGTCGTTGCTGATCTGCGCAGCGATTTTTCGCCGGAATGGGAACGCTTCATCGCCGAAACGGCGATCGCCGGAACGCCGGTCTTCCACGTCAAGCAGCTGCAGGAAAGGCTGACCGGCCGCGTCGAGATCGAGCATCTCTCCGAAAACACGCTGGGCGCGCTCAACCCCGACGATCTCTATCTGAAGATCAAGCAGGCAATCGACTGGCTGGGCGCCCTCCTCGCCCTCCTGCTCACCCTGCCGTTTCTGGTGGCTATTGCTGTTGTGATCCGCCTCGAATCGAAAGGCCCGGCTCTCTTCAGCCAGGCCCGCATGGGTTATCGCGGCAATGTCTTCACGCTCTACAAGTTCCGCACCATGACGACGGAGCGCGATGGCGCGCAGTCGGCGCGCGAGCAGGCGATGACGCAGGACGACGACCGGCGCATCACGCGGTTCGGCCGCTTCCTGCGCCGCACGCGGCTCGACGAACTGCCGCAGATGATCAACATCCTGCGCGGCGAAATGAGCTGGATCGGCCCGCGCCCCGAAGCGGTGCCGCTATCGGAATGGTATGAAAAGGAACTGCCCTTTTACCGCTACCGCCATATCGTCCGGCCGGGGATTTCAGGCTGGGCGCAGGTGATGCAGGGCCATGTCGCCTCGCCGGACCAGGTCCTCGGCAAGCTCCACTACGATTTCTACTACATCAAGAATTTCTCGCCCTGGCTCGACCTCTTGATCGTGCTGAAGACGATCCGCACCATGCTGACGGGCTTCGGGGCGCGCTAGCTGGGGCAGCCGCCGGCGCAATTCGCAATTTAGCGACCGGTAATACGATAGGCGATGAGCCCCGCATACTCCTTGATCGCGGTATTGACCAGCGCGAGGTTGCGCGGCAGGTCCCAGCCAATACCGTCCGCGAAACGGCCGGTCCTGTAATCGACAGGATAGGCGACTATTTCGGGCCAGCCGGCCGCCTCGAAGCTGCGCATGGCGCGGGGCATGTGAAAGGCGCTGGTGATCAGCACCCATGTTTCGTCGACGCCCGGCGCAGCGAGTTCGAAACTGTGGCGGGCATTCTCGGCCGTATTGCGCGACCGGCTCTCGAACAGAAGGCGCGACGACGGCAACCCTTGATCGATGAAGAACTGCCGCGCGACGGCGGCTTCGGAATACGCGCTGCCGGCGACGTCGCGCAGGGCCCCGCTGCCGCCGGCGAAGAGGATCCGGGCTTGCGGGTAGCGCCGGGCCAATACGACGGCGCTGGTCAGGCGTTCGGCGCTTTCGTTGAGTTGTGTCTGACCCCAAAGCGACGTCTTGCGCGCATCCTCTGCGCCGCCGAGAACGACGATGCCGTCGACCCGCTCCAGCACCGGCGCTGGCGGGAATTGTGTTTCGAGTGGCCGCAGCAGCAAATCGCCAACCGGCAGCACCGCGAGCAGAACAAGAAGGGCAAGCGAACCACCAAGTGTCGCGCGGGCGCTTCGCATCCAGCCGCGAAGCATGGCGACCAAGGTCAGACAGAGCGCCAAAACGATCCATGTCTCGGGCCGGATTGCCAAGCCGACCAATTTCGCACCGATGAAGAACAATGTGTCCATCGGCGTCAGCCTCCTTCGAGAACGTCTTGCAAGGCCTTGCGATAGGCGGCGACAACGATTTCCTGATCGAACTCGCGCTCCATCTTTCGGCGCCCGGCCAGCCCCATGATCTCACGCTGACCGATTGGGAGCGCTACAAACCGCTGGCACGCCGCAGCAAGGCTTTCGCCGCTCCGCGCCGCGCAAAGAAAACCGGTGACACCATCCTCGACGACGGCACGGCAACCTGGAACATCGGTGGCGATCGTCGGGCGCGCCATGGCGGCGGCTTCGATCAGCGTGCGCGGTGCGCCTTCGCGATAGGAGGGAAGAACGACGCAATCGGCCTCGGCAATAAACGGGCGCACATCATCCGTTTCGCCGAGATACTCGATCGCTCCCTCGGCGCCCCACGCCTCGACTGTTTTCAGGTCGATGGCCGTACGATTTTCGGCACCGGGCGGGCCAAGCAACTGGAACCGGGCGCGTGGCATAGTCGATTTCAGTAGGCGCGCTGCTTCAACATATTCGACAACGCCCTTGTCGTGCAGCAATCGCGCAATCATCAGGAACACCGGCCCGTCGGCGCGCTCCGAAAACGGACCGGCAGAAAAATGTGCGAGATCGATCCCCGATCCCGGCAGAAGTCGCGCCTGACTTTCCCTGACGAGTTTCCGATCGAGAAAAAGGGCGAGATCGTCCTCGTTCTGAAAGAACACGACGGGAAGATCGCGAAAGGCGTAGCGGTAGAGCATCTCGGCAACACGTTGCAGCGTCCCGCCGGACAGGAACGCCGTTCCGAGCCCGGTGACGTTCGGAATGAACGGCACCCCGGCTCGCCGCGCGGCGATGGCGCCGAATATGTTGTTCTTGATTGTGTAGCCAAGGACGGCATCGGGCTGTTCGGTGCGAATGACATTCTTCAAACGCCTCGCGAGCATCGGGTCTCGAAACGGATTCAAACCCTTTGCATTCATGGCCAGCGGAACGAAGCGGCAGCCCGCAGCTTCGATATCTGCGACACTATCGTCGGGCGGAGCGAGAACCGTGACGCAATGTCCATCGGCGACAAAAGCCGCAACCAGCGGACGGCGGAAGTTCGAGATATTCCATGCCGCATTGACGGTCATCAGGATATGCATCGAGACCTTGGCGATTCACACTGCGGAAAAGACGCCGTCGTCATAGGAAGTAGAATGAATCCGAGGGAAAGCCGAAAATCCATGTCCGATAGGGCAGATAGCACGAATTGAAGTGCCACGACATGAACGTCCACACCACGAACGTCAAGGCAAGTGCGAGATAAGGCGCCGCCTGTAATAGCCGATTCTGCTGGCCCGGAAAAAGATAGGGGAGTCGGGCGAGGATTATCGTCTGGATTGGAACCAGATAATAGCCGTAACGATCGGCGATCACGGTCGAGACGAAAACGAGCGGAAAGATTGTCAGCATCATTAAAGATCCGATACTGACGAGCCGATAGTCCCTGGGATACAGGCGCGCCCAATGTCGAGCCGCCAGAAGAACGAAGAAGATACCGGTGACGAGCAACAAGCCGAGCCGAAACAACGCACCGACGGCGTCGACGCCGCTACCGACATAGCGTCCGATCGCCAGCTCGGCGCCGCTCCCGAGCAAGAGCGCAAAAACGCCGGGAATTGCAAGAATACCGGCGGCCACAAGACGTCGCGTTGTGTATCGGCCGCCAACCAGCGGCGCAAGTAACAGGAAGACGATCGCGCTTGTATGAAAAAGGCTGGCGATAACCGTCCAGAAGAGGAACGCTGCTAAACGCCTGTCGAGAAAGGCGGCGAAAGCGAACCCCATGATCCCGATTGCGGCAGCCTGACGAATGCCCGACATCGGCATATTGATGATCAGAATGGGAAAGAGCAGGATCAGGAAGCTGAGCGGGTCCGGTTGCCGTTTTGCGAGAGCATGCATGCCTGCAAAAAACAAAGCCGATGAGATAACGTTTAGCCACGGATACGGCAGATCAAATCCGTTGAGCAGACCGATGATTCCAATCCAGAGCGGATCTTGTACATCGAGAATTTCGCCGCCAGTCGTGGAGCTGAAAAGTCGATACTGATGTAGATAGCCCCACCAGTCGCAACCAACCTCGAATCGGAACGCGGAAAACAGGAACAATCCAAGAAGAACGGGAAAATAGAGCTGGTGTTGCAGCGTGGAATTCCCGATCGCCCGGTAGCCGACAAGGAAGAGAGCGCCCATGATCACGACATACAACATGGCTTAGGGACGCCCCCTCTCCGCGATCTTGCACAGCATCTCGGCCACCTTTGGGCCCCATTTCTGTAGGGAATAGTGTTCCTCGATCTTGCGGCGCCCGGCGGCTCCCATACGTCGTCTCAGTTCCGGGTCACTCAAAAGTATCGTCAATGCTTGGCGCCACTCGGCCTCCGTTGTCGCCAGGAATCCATTGACGCCATGCTCGACAATCTCGCAGTTCACACCGACCGGAGAGGCAATGACGGGAAGGCCACATGCCATATACTGAATCAATTTGTAGCCGCACTTGCCGCGCGTCCAGGGTGTGTCCGGGAGTGGCATGACGCCGATGGTCATCTCGTGCAGATCACGCAGTTCCGCCTGCTCATTCCACTTCCGGTACTCAAGGTCGGGCAATTCTGGAATCTGCTCGCCGGACCCAACAACGAGAACCCGGCCCGAGAACTCTCCAACCGCCTCCCTGAGGCCCTTCAGATGCGGCTCGACAAATTTCCATGTTGACGGCGAACCGATCCAACCCACGACCGGCCGCGCGCCTTCTTTGGCGGGCGTTGCTGGACAGTACGCTTCAATGTCGACAACCGTCGGGACGATTGTCGAATTTTGATTGTACTGACGCGCCCAATCCAGGAGATAGGCATTGCCACACATGTTCAGATGCGCACGCCGGACGACGGGCCCAAGTTTCTCGGACAACACCAACCTGACCGGCTTGTATCTGTGGAGGTCGTAGTTGTGGAAAACCGCATCATCAAGATCATAGATCAGCGGGATATTTCTCAAAGTCGGAAGGAGCTCGAACACTGAGGGAAGGAACGGAAACGTTTCGTAGTGAAGCCAGATTGCGTCGCAGTCCTTATACGTTAAAAGTACTCTAAGGCGATTTATATAGCTCGATAATACAACTTTCGAACTTGGTCTTTCGTTGGAGAATATGCTTTTCAGGTATGCATTGGGGAACAACGGAGATATGCAAAGATCCAGCCCGCATACTTTCAGGTATGGTTTATACTGAACAAATCTTTGTCGAGTGCTGGCGGCGAGGTCACCGTATTTGGTGAGCGCAAGAATCTTTCGAGACATAATGGATAAATTCGCACTTCTACTCTGGAGTGACGCCCATGACGGCGATACGAAGTCTGAAGTGAATATCGGAGCTGAAAGCCGCCATCATTCTTGGGTTTGAACCAAAAACTTTTTGTATCTGACGTTCGACACAAATGGAAAATTTCGGAGCGATACGGTTCAGAGGTGTGAACGTCTGGTTCTGGTAGTTGACTTCAACGATCTCCCCATGCGGAGAGAGCAACGATCTCATCTCACTTTCGCATAGCGTTGTCCTGTCAAAAGTCTGCGATGCCACATAACGATTGGACCAATCTCGATTTAGTCGCTTTGACATCTTCAGCGCACTCGCGATCAGTCGCTGGAGCCTGGACTCGACACTGCGGCTGTTTGTGAACGTTATGGACAGTTCCGCGTCACGATCCGCCAGCTCCTGAATTCGACGCAGCGCTTCCTGTATATCCGGGATGCTCATATAGGTCGTCACGCCCAGCATAAAAAATTGTTCGATTGTTCCGTCGAGGGGACTCAGAGCCGAGGCGCTCACCGTACCTACAATCCTACGGTCTTCCGGTATGCTTGAATTGTTCAGCATGGAACTGGAGATATCGACGGCCCAAAAATCGTCGAACGATATTTTTTTGTCGATCAGATAATTATAAAGCTGACCGGTGCCGGCGCCAATGTCGAGCACGATACCCATCGGCTGTCTCGCATTTTGCACGGCGGCCTTCAGACGCTCCTCAAAAAAATGCGCCAGAAAGCTGTTTTTCTGTTTGTCATACTTGAAGTTGTACGTGCTCGCTATGCTGTTGAAGAAATCCGCAACGGTGCTTCGGGTCATTGAACTACTCGCAGTTGTGAGATTTGACAGCAAACCCGTAGAACGGAATCGGATCGGTGTCATAGAAACTCTTGTGCCCGGAACCCGCGGCACTCGGGCCACTTCCCGCCTCGACCGAAAGTGGAAACGGCAAGAACCGCCATCGCTTACTCGCAGCCGTGTCGCTGTTCTTTTCGAGAGCAAATATTTTTGGGGAAGCCACCAGGCGAACCTCCGGGTCAGTCGATGTCCGGCTTGATCATCCACGCTTTGAGCGTGTCTCCGGTGCCGGTGATCGTCAACGCTGCATTCACCAGCCACTTCGCCGCCCGCAAGCTGTACGACCCTGAGATTCTCGACCGCAGCTCGTTGGACTCTTGAACCCGCACCGAACCGCTTGTGAGCTGACGCGGCGCCCCTGATCCGCAGCTCAAGACTGCTTTCAACCGTCCGAGATCGAGCCCGGTTGTTTCCGTCTTGAGGATTTCCAGGCCCGCCGACGTCCCGAGATTGGCGACAGACCGGCTTGTGTAGAAGCTGATATGTTCCGGATAGGCGATCATCCTGAACTCCTGTCCTTCGAGATAGCGCAGCACCGAATTGAAATTAGGCGTCGTGAGGTAAAACAGCCCGCCTCCACGAAGCATTTCGGTGATCGTGGATATTTCCTCAAATCCGTTGTTGATGTGCTCGAACACTTCGAAAGAAGTGACCACATCAAACTTCAGGGGGCCGAAGGTTGCAGCTTTCAACGCTCCAGTCGAAACGGAGATTTCCGCTGCTTCGCAAAGCGCAACGGCGGCAGGCGAATACTCTGTGCCATGGACCTCCCAGTCTCGCTTTTTCGCTTCGATCAGGAAATCTCCCTGTCCGCAACCCACGTCCAGAATACGATTGGTCTTTCGGTATTTCTCGAACTTGTCGAGAAGCCGGTTATAGCTCACGCGCGTGGGCGCGGGGCAATTTTTCCGAACGGAGTAGGCGTAGTTTGCGTAAAAGGCGTCAAGAACCTCGGCGGAGGGGATTCGCACGTCGAAGATAAAATGACAGCCGCCACAAACGAACAGGTTCTTCTCTTCGAATCCCGACAACGGACAGATGCTGCCCGATTGGCAGTTCGGACACCGCCGAAACCGGACCACGCCCTCGCTCGGTTCATTCTCGCCGTGCATTCCACCTCCTGCTATGAACGGTCAGCACCGCCCTGATGGCTTTCCACACATTGCCCTTTCGAAGCCAGGACTTCAGAAGAATCGAGGAGATCCTGCGCCGCAGATAGGACATTTGCTGCGGTCCAATCCGATGCATGTTTTCAGCCGCGCGCAGCAAGCTCATATAGCCACTCTCGACCCCGTCCAGACATGCCATCAAGGAATGGTCGGTTCAGCCTCACGATCCGTCGGCCCCTGAATTCGACGCAGCGCTTGCTGTATAGCCGCATACTAGGTGATCTTCCGGATCAGTGGTCCGGCTTGATCATCCACACTTTGAGTGAGTCTCCGGTGCCGGTGATCGTCAACACTGCATCACCAGCTACTTCGACATCTGCAGGCTATATGACCCCCAAGACTCTCGAATTCAGTTCATTGGGTTTTCAAACCCGTGCCGAGCCACACAAAGGGAGTCACGCACCCATTTCAGCCGAATGTTTCGGCAAGGCTTCGGCATAGGACTCGGTCATTCGAACTCCTAAGATCACAAATTGGTCATCTATTTTTTCGCCGGCCGCCGTCATATCCATCCTGCGGAATGCCTATCAGATCGCCAGTGTAGTGTTTCAGAAGTTCGTGCCTGAAGAGAAGCATCCCCAAATATCGCGCTCCAGCAGGAGTTAAATGTCCACCATCGTGAGAAATCAACTCATTGCTCGAAGGTGTGAAGATAGGACAGGCGCCCGACTTGTCGCAAACAACGTCATGGACATCCACAAACATGGACTTTGGCAGAGATTCGCGCATTGCTTGATTTATGCGCAGATGTTCGTCGCTGGAATGCAAAGAAAGTCCGGAAAGTTCGTCCTCAGACAGGCGAAGCAGTCTCCCTATCGAGAGGCGTCCATTACCAAACTGCTTCCGACCCAGAACAAGAACTGTCTGGTCTTTTCGAAAGCCGAATTTCGCTATCCTATTCGACAATGAACTTACGGCGTGTTCTTGCCAGTTAAACGCAAATATGATGATGTCTGCTTTCAATACTTGCCGCCTGATGCGCTCGTTTAGCAACTGGGATTGGCATTTTTTGAGGCCCATCTTTCCAATATCTCTGGAAAGGTCAGAAAGTTCCCATGCCATTTGGCAAGGACCGGAGACAAAAATCGCTGAAATCGCGTAGCCGGGAAAAGCTTTCGATTCACGAATGACGTTATAAAAGTCCTGCGAAAAGCTATCGCCAATTAGCAAGAGTTTCGGTCCGTGCGCCGGAAATGGTTTATCTCTTACCTCCTTGTCATAGCGGTGCATCACATAGTTGACCCGTTCACCGGAGGGTTCCTCGACAAGTACACGCTGATACTCAGGATAGAGGTCGACTAGGTTCTGTACTCATAAAGGGATTCCGCTGACAGGCGAAGCGTGATTCACTTTCTCTCTCGGTTTTCTGGGAGGGAGAGATGGGACGGTTCGATCTGAGCGATGCGGAATGGGCTTTAATCAAGCCTTTGTTGCCGA
>NZ_JAUSBV010000011.1:2500-82593 GCF_030651915.1 Parvibaculum sp.
AGGTCGCGCTGGCCAGCGGCGAAACGCTGACGGAAGTGCTGGCCAAAGCCGGCGCCGACCGCATCGACGCCTATCACGCGGTCGCCGCGATAAGCGCGCATTACAGCCCGCGCAAGCTGCGCGCCGGCCAGGAAATCTCGCTGAGCTTCATGGAGCTCCCGGAAGACGCCGCGGCACTCGACGGCGAGGCGCCCGCAAAATATCTGACCGCGATCACGCTCCAGCCCGACATCGAACGCGCGATCGAGGTAACCCGCGACGCCGATGGCAGCTTCAGCGGCCGCGAGACCATGCGCGAATTCACCGAAGGCTTCGCCCGCGCCGCCGGCACCATCGACAACTCGCTCTTCCTCGATGGCGAGCGCGCCGGCCTGCCGCCCCAGATCATCGTCGAGATGATCCGCATGTATTCCTACAGCGTCGACTTCCAGCGCGAAATCCAGCCCGGCGACAAGTTCGAGGTCTATTTCAGCCGCAAGTTCGACGAAAACAACACCCCCGTGAAAGCCGGCGACGTGCACTTTGCCTCGCTTTCGGTCGGCGGCAAGACGCACAAACTCTGGCGCTTCGATCCGGGCGACGGCGTCTGGGACTATTTCGACGAGAACGGCCAGAGCATGAAGAAGTTCCTGATGAAGACGCCGATCGATGGCGCGCGTCTCTCGTCGGGCTTCGGCATGCGCAAGCATCCGATCCTCGGCTATTCGCGCCTGCATGGCGGCGTCGACTTCGCCGCGCCGACCGGCACGCCGATCTATGCGGCCGGCGACGGCACCGTGACGCGCGCCAACCGCTTCGGCGGATATGGCAACTACATCTCGATTCGTCACGCCAACGGCTACGAAACGGCCTACGCGCATCTCAACGGTTTCGCGCGCGGCGTCCGCGCCGGAACGCGCGTGCGGCAGGGCCAGGTGATCGGCTATGTCGGCTCGACCGGCGCCTCGACCGGCCCGCATCTTCACTACGAAGTGCATCTGAATGGCAAGAAGGCCAATCCGCTGGCGCTGAAGGTGCCGACCGGACGCAAGCTCGAAGGGGCGCAGCTCGCCGCCTTCAAGGCACAGCGCGAGACGCTCGCCACGCAGATGGCCGAAGCCCCGACCACGACCCGCATGGCTCGGGCCGGCGCCGATTCCGACACCGCCAACTGAGCAGACCATCCGGACACGGATGATCCACGGCAGGGCCCTTTTTCCCCGTTTTTGACAGCGGAATCGGCAGCAGACCCCCCTCTGTCACGAAACTGTCATAAAACTGTCACAAAGGTCCGCGCGGCGCATTTATCCCCGCGCGACGGCCGACTTATCCCCGCATCGGCACCGAATTCGGAGACGATCCCGGAGACCTGCGCGTAGATATACGAGGAGACCAATTCGGCGACGCGGAAGGAGACAAATTCGGGGACGGGGACAGAGACAAATTTCGCACGTTTTTTGTCACACCCGCCGCCCTCCCCTCACGCCCGGTTGATCGATACCCCGCCATCGACCGGCATCGCCGCACCGGTGACGAAGCTCGATGCGTCCGAGGCGAGAAAGAGCGCGGCCTGGGCAATCTCCTCCGGCACGGCGATGCGCTTCAGCGCATGCAGGCTCTCGACAAATGCATGGGCTTCCGGCGTCTGAGCGGCCGCGCGTCCCATCGGCGTGTCCGTGCCGCCGACGACCAGCGCATTGGCGCGAATGCGCTGCACGCCATATTCGGCGGCGATGACGCGTGTGAGACCGACCAGACCCGCCTTGCTCGCCGCATAGGCCGCCATGCCGGGAAGCCCGACTTCATGGCCCACGATCGTCGAGGTGAAGACGATCGAGCCGCCGCCGCGCGCCAGCATGGCCGGGAGCTGATATTTGGCGCAGGCGAAAGCCGCGGTCAGGTTGACCTCGACCGTCTCGCGCCAGCCGGCGAGCGAGATGTCGGATGCCGGCGCCGTCTCGCCGAGCTGCCCGGCATTGTTGAGCGCGATATCGAGACCGCCGAAACGCCCGACGGCGGTTTCGGTGAGCGCGCGGGCAAGGCTTTCGTCGGCGATGTCGCCCGGACACGCAACGGCCTGGCCGCCATGCCCTTCTATCTCGGCGACGAGCGCGTCGAGTTCCACCGCGCGCCGCGCGGTGACGACGAGTTTCGCCCCCTGGCATGCAAACAGAAGCGCCGCCGCGCGGCCGATGCCCGAACTTGCACCCGTGACGATGGCAACCTTGCCTTCAAGAGCACTCATGATTTTCTCCTTCGCGTGTCCGTGTGGGGACGGCGAAGGTGAGGCGGCAGCGAGATGTTGTCTGGCCGGAAACGGACGCCGCACCGAACGCAGAAACAAAAAGGCCGCCGGAAATCCGGCGGCCTTTGTTTTGTAGGGGCGTGGGAGCGTCAGTGCACGGCGCGCAATCCCGGTTCGCCGCTGTCGCGCAAGCTGCCGTCGCGGCCGACTTCATGGCCAGCGATGACCAGGCCATCGATACCGGCCGAGACGGTGACGGTCTCGCCATCGGCGATCCGGCCCTGCAGGATCAGCTCGGCGAGCGGGTCCTGCAGCTGACGCTGGATGACGCGCTTCAGCGGCCTAGCGCCATAGACGGGATCGTAGCCGGCATCGGCGAGCCAGGTGCGCGCCTCGGCGTCGAGCCTGACGTCGATCTTGCGATCGGCCAGGAGCTTCCGCAGCCGACCGAGCTGAATGTCGACGATCGCGTCCATCTGTTCGCGCGTCAGGCGGTGGAAGAGCAGGATCTCGTCGAGACGGTTGACGAACTCAGGCCGGAAGCGCGAACGCACCGTATCCATCACCTGTTCGCGCACGGCCTCGACATCGCCGCCCTCGGCCAGATATTCGGCGCCAAGATTGGAGGTCATCACGATCATCACATTCTTGAAATCGACCGTGCGGCCCTGTCCGTCGGTCAGGCGGCCATCGTCGAGCACCTGCAGCAGCACGTTGAAGACATCGGGATGCGCCTTCTCGATCTCGTCGAAAAGAACGACCTGATAGGGCCGCCGCCGGATCGCTTCGGTCAGCGCGCCGCCTTCCTCGTAGCCGACATAACCGGGCGGCGCGCCGATGAGGCGCGCGACCGAGTGCTTTTCCATATATTCCGACATGTCGAGGCGGCAGATCGCCTGATCGTCATCGAAGAGGAAGCCCGCCAGCGCCTTGGTCAGCTCGGTCTTGCCGACGCCGGTGGGCCCCAGAAACAGGAAGGAGCCGATCGGACGGTTGGGATCCTGCAAACCCGCCCGCGCCCGGCGCACCGCGCGCGACACGGCCGAGACCGCTTCTTCCTGCCCGATGACGCGCGCACCCAGCGCCGCTTCCATGTGCAGCAGTTTCTCGCGCTCGCCTTCGAGCATCTTGTCGACCGGAATACCGGTCCAGCGCGACACGACCTGGGCGATATGCGCTTCCGTCACCGCTTCTTCGAGCATCGCGCCCTGCGCCTGCTTTTCGGTTTCGACCAGCTTCTTTTCGAGTTCGGGGATCACGCCATAGGCGAGTTCCGACGCACGCTCGAGACGGCCGGCGCGCTGCGCCTGCGCCAACTCGTGACGCGCGCCCTCCAGCTCTTCCTTGATCTTCTGCGCGCTGGCGAGCTTCGACTTCTCGGCCTGCCATGAAGAAGCGAGATCGGCCGACTTCCCTTCGAGATCGGCAAGTTCGGCTTCGATCTTCGCCAAGCGGTCCTGCGAGGCCGCATCCTTTTCCTTTTTCAGCGCCTCACGCTCGATCTTGAGCTGGATGACGCGGCGATCGATCTCGTCGAGCTCTTCGGGCTTCGAATCGACCTGCATGCGCAGGCGCGACGCCGCTTCGTCCATCAGGTCGATCGCCTTGTCGGGCAGGAAGCGATCGGCGATATAGCGATCCGACAGCGTTGCCGAAGCAACCAGCGCCGCATCGGATATGCGCACGCCGTGATGCAGCTCGTATTTTTCCTTGAGGCCGCGCAGGATCGAGATCGTGTCCTCGACCGTGGGTTCGTCGACGAAGATCGGCTGGAAGCGCCGCGCGAGTGCGGCGTCCTTCTCGACATATTTGCGGTATTCATCGAGCGTGGTGGCGCCGACGCAGTGAAGATCGCCGCGCGCCAGCGCCGGCTTCAACAGGTTCGAGGCATCCATCGCGCCGTCGGTCTTGCCGGCACCGACAAGCTGATGCATTTCGTCGATGAAGAGCACGATGCCGCCGTCGGAGGCCGAGATTTCCTGCAGCACGGCCTTCAGGCGCTCCTCGAACTCGCCACGATATTTGGCGCCGGCGATCAAGGCACCGAGATCGAGCGCCATCAGCTGCTTCTGCTTGAGGCTTTCGGGCACGTCACCATTGACGATGCGCAGCGCCAGGCCCTCGGCAATCGCCGTCTTGCCGACGCCCGGCTCGCCGATCAGCACCGGATTGTTCTTGGTGCGGCGCGACAGCACCTGGATGGTGCGGCGGATTTCCTCATCGCGGCCGATCACCGGATCGAGCTTGCCCGCACGTGCCTCCGCCGTGAGGTCGCGCGCATATTTTTTCAGGGCGTCATAGGAATCCTCGGCCGAGGCGCTGTCGGCGCTGCGGCCCTTGCGCACCTGCTCGATGGCGGCGTTGAGCGCCTGCGCGGTGAGGCCGGCGGTCTTCAGGATTTTCTCGGCTTCCGAGCCGGGCGTCAGCGCGATCGCCAGCAACAGGCGCTCGGCGGTGACGAAACTGTCGCCCGATTTCTTCGCAAGCTGCTCGGCCTGCTCGAAGAGGCGTGCCGTTTCGGGCGCGAGATAGAGCTGGCCGGCGCCCGAGCCTTCAACCTTGGGCATCTTCGCCAGCGCCGTCTCGACGCCGGTCAGCGCCTGGTCGGGGCGGCCGCCAGCGGAACGAATGAGACCGGCCGCAAGGCCCTCCTCGTCGTCGAGCAACACTTTCAGGACATGTTCGGGGGTGAAACGCTGATGGCCCGAGCGCAGCGCGAGCCCTTGTGCGGACTGAATGAAGCCGCGGCTCCGGTCCGTGTATTTTTCGAGATCCATGTGTCGTCCTTTCAAGCACGCCCCGGACGAAATCCGTGCGCCTTATCCCAATCCCGGCCCGGCCCTCGAAAGGCACCGGCCCCAACCGGATATTGGTGTTGCTTATCGGTCACACAAGAGGCAATCTCCTGCCAGTTTGTCGCAGAAACCTGCCGAATTCGTGAACAAAGGCAGCGGAAAAACAGGGCGGGCGAGGCATGGGAGACGGTGCGGCGATCGTGAACCTCTATCGCTACCCGGTCAAAGGGCTTTCGCCGGAGCCGCTCGACCGGGTCCGGCTCGAAAAAGGCGAGACCTTCCCGTTCGACCGCGCCTTCGCCATCGAGAACGGCTCGGCCGACTTCGATCCCGCGGCGCCGAAGCACTTCCCGAAGATCAAGTTCCTGATGCTGATGAAAAACGAGCGGTTGGCGAAGCTGAAGACCCGTTTCGACGACGCCACGACGACGCTGCATGTGACGCTGGAGGGCCGCGAACGCCTGGCCGCCAATCTGATGACGGCGGAGGGCCGCGCGGCGCTGGAGGCTTTCATGGCCGACTATATGGCGGACGAATTGCGCGGACCGCCGCGCCTTGCCCATGCACCGGGTTTTTCGCATTCCGACGCACCGGCGAAACTGGTCTCGATCATCAATCTCGCCAGCGTGCGGGCGCTGGAGGAGAAAATCGGCCGCAAGATCGATCCGCTGCGTTTTCGCGGCAATGTCTATCTGGAGGGGCTCGCCCCCTTCGAGGATCACGACTGGGTGGAGCGGCGCTTCCGGATCGGCGAGGCGGGCTTCAAGGGCGTTCACAAGACGGTGCGCTGCGCGGCGACCAATGTCGATCCGGTGAGCGGCGCCCGCGACATGGAAATCCCGGCCGCGCTGATGCGCCACTGGGGCCATGCCGATCTCGGCCTTTATGCCCATGTGAAATCGCCGGGCACGATCCGGCCCGGCGACAAACTCATGTTGGAAGACGCATAGCCCGAAAGTCAGTCGCCCGGTGCGACCTCGGGCGTCGTGACGGGTGCATCGCTGCCACCGCCTTCGGCCCGCGCTTCGTCGTTGCGGGGCTCGCCCTGCCCTTCGCCACGCGGACGGCGGCGGCGGCCCTGACGGCGGCGCGGCTGCTGGCCTTCGCCCTGCTCGCCTTGCGGCTGCTCGCCCTGCCGGTCCGCCAGCTGACGATCCGGCTGCCGGTCGTCACCCTCGTCGTCATCGCCGATGTCGGGATTCTGCCGGTGCTGACCGCCATTCACCTGACCGCCACCCTGCTGCCCATTGCCGTTGCCAGCCGGCTGGTGCCAAGGCTGGCCCGGATGACGCGGTTGCGGCTGATTGTCGGCCGTGAAATCGGTCTCTTCCTCCTCGTCCTCCGGCGGACGATAGGCCAGACTGCTCGGCGACCGGGTCTGCCCCTCCTGCCCCGTCTGGGCAGCCATCAGCAGCCGGTAATAGTGCTCTGCATGCTGAAAGTAGTTTTCGGCCATCACGCGGTCGCCGGCCGAGATCGCATCGCGCGCAAGCTGCTGATACTTCTCACAGACCGTCGCGGCCGTACCGCGGACCTTCACATCCGGCCCGTTGCTGTCATAGGCGCGGTTGGCCGAATGTTGCGGCCTGCCATTATTGCTGCGTCCACCGCGTCCGCGCGAGCGCTTGGCGTTGTTTTGCCCTTGCCTCATATGATCTGATTTCTCGTCATTGGTTACGCCGGAATCCTGTTCAAAGCCCGTCCGCCACTCCGGCCGCAGGGTCCGTTTCCGAACCGCGCGCCCGCGCGAGTGGACTTCCCCAGCACACACAGACTTCCGGCCTGATCGGCGCGGCCCGTTTGGATGCTAAGAAGTTCTGGCCCGGTATCCTTGCCCAGCCCCTGGGCACCGACGGATACGTTCGGGCGACTACCTTGTCCGGGCCACCTCAAGCGCCACCGAACCCTGCCCGATCAACGGATTTTCCGCCCCGGGCATATCCCTCTTCTCGGAAGACGGTCTTCATATCGGAGGAGGGGGTTCGAAGAGCGAGGCGATACCGGCTCGGCTCATTGTCCCTGTAACAAACCTAGCCGCTGAGACGCCGGATTCCAAACGATTTCTTTCCGTCCCGATAAAGGAAATTTCAGCCTTTGCGCCGTTTTGCGGGCGCCAACCCTGCGACAAGGACGCGCGGCACACCGGCCAGGTCCGCAACGGTGCGCGTTGTCGCGAATCCGGCCGCTTCGAAAAGCGCCGCCACTGCCGCCGCTTGGCCGATGCCGAGCTCGATTACGGCATGACCGCCCGGTTTCAGAACCGGCGGCAGGGCAAGGGCGAGCGCGCGATAGGCATCGAGCCCGTCGGCGCCGCCATCGAGCGCGCGACGCGGATCGTGGTCGCGCACATCCCGGTCGAGCGCGGCGATGTCGGCGCTGGCGATATAAGGCGGATTGGAAATCACCAGATCGAACAGACCCGCGACGCCGGCCGTCCAGTCGGCCTGCAGAAATTCGGCGCGCGGCACCAGACCGAGATCCACCGCATTGCGCTGTGCGACGGCGAGCGCATCGGCCGAAATATCGACGCCGAGACCGCGCGCATCGGCGCGCTCGTGAAGCACGGCCAGCAGCAGGCAACCCGAGCCCGTGCCGAGATCGAGGATGCGCGGCGCCTCGATCCCGCGCAGCAGATCGAGCGCGGCGGCAACCAGCGTTTCGCTGTCGGGGCGCGGATCGAGCACGGCGGGCGTGACCGCAAATTCGAGACCCCAGAATTCGCGCCGGCCCAGAATGCGCGCGACCGGCTCGCCGGCGAGACGCCGCGCCTCGAAGGAGGCAAGTACCGCCTCTTCCGCCGCGGTGATGAAGGCGCCGGGTTCGCGGATCATCTCGATTTCGCTCGCCCCCGTTACGCCGCGCATCAGCAGCCGCGCATCGAGCTCAGGCGTCGGAAGCCCCGCCTGCTTCAACCGCCAACCCAGCATCCGGGCCGCATGGTCGCGCGTATTCACGCCTCGTCACCAAGCGCGGCCAGACGTGCGGCCTGGTCCTCGGCCACCAGCGCCGAGATGAGTTCGTCCAGCGCGTCGCCGGCGACGATCTGGTCGAGCTTGTGCAGCGTCAGATTGATGCGGTGATCGGTGACCCGGCTTTGCGGAAAATTGTAGGTGCGGATGCGCTCCGAGCGGTCGCCGGAACCGACCTGGCCCTTGCGCTGCGCCGCCCGTTCGCGGTCGAGACGTTCGCGCGCGGCATCATAAATACGGGCCCGCAGGATCTGCATCGCCCGCGCCTTGTTCTTGTGCTGCGACTTCTCGTCCTGCTGCGCAACGACAATGCCGGTGGGCAAGTGAGTGATGCGCACGGCGCTTTCGGTCTTGTTGACATGCTGACCGCCGGCTCCGGAAGCGCGGAACACGTCGATGCGCAAATCCTTGTCCTCGATCTCGACATCGACCTCCTCGGCCTCCGGCAGCACCGCAACGGTGGCCGCCGATGTGTGGATGCGTCCGCTACCCTCGGTCGCCGGTACGCGCTGGACGCGGTGAACACCGGATTCGAATTTCAGCTTCGCATAGACGCCACGTCCCGAAATGCCGGCGATGATTTCCTTGTAGCCGCCCATTTCGCCCTCCGAGACTGAAATGATCTCGACCTTCCAGCCCTGCAGCTGCGCATAACGCTCATACATGCGGAAGAGATCGCCGGCGAAAAGCGCCGCCTCATCGCCGCCGGTCCCGGCACGCACTTCGAGAATGACGTTGCGTTCGTCGGCGGCGTCCTTCGGCAGCAGCATCAGATGCAATTCATGCTCCAGGCGCGGCAGCTCCTCATTGAGACGCATGACTTCCTCACGCGCCATCTCGGCCATGTCGCGCACGCGCAGAAGTGCCTCGGCATCTTCATATTCGCGCTGCGCGGCGTTGAGTTTGCCGATCGCCGCCGCGATGGGCGCCAGCTCCGCAAACTCTTTCGACAGCGCGACGAAGCGGTCGCGCGGCAGATCGGAATTCATTTCCGACTGCACCGCCTCGAAACGGGCAATGACGCTCTGGAGTTTTTCTTCGGGAATCATGTCGGACAAGGAACCTGGCGAATGAGGAGGCAAAAGACGGGAACGAAAACCGGCCTCGCTAGGCGCCGGCCAGCGCCTTCGGCTCGGCGGCCGCTTCGGCCGCTTCGCGCTCGGCGTCTATTTCCTTCGCCTTGGCCTCAACCAGTTCGACGAGATGTTCGACGATCTCCTCGTTGCGAATCTTGTGGTCGGTGAGGCCTGCGAGATAGACCATGCCCGCGCCCGCGCCGCCGCCGGTGAAACCGATATCGGTCTGCTCGGCCTCGCCGGGCCCGTTGACGACGCAGCCGATCACCGACAGCGTCATCGGCGTCGCGATATGGGCAAGACGCTCCTCGAGCACCTTGACCGTGCCGATAACGTCGAAGCCCTGCCGCGCGCAGGAGGGGCAGGAAATGATGGTGACGCCGCGATGGCGCAGGCCAAGCGATTTCAGAATGTCGAAGCCGACCTTGACCTCCTCGACCGGATCGGCCGAGAGCGAAACGCGGATCGTGTCGCCGATGCCGCTCCAGAGCAGCATGCCGAGGCCGATGGCGGATTTGACCGTGCCGGTCATCAGCCCGCCCGCCTCGGTGACGCCGATATGGAGCGGGCAGTCGATGGCCTCGGCCAATTGCTGATAGGCGGCGACCGTCAGGAACGGATCGGAGGCTTTGACGCTGATCTTGAATTCGTGGAAATCGTGATCCTGCAGGATGCGCGCGTGGTCGAGCGCGCTTTCGACCATCGCCTCGGGACAAGGCTCGCCATACTTCTCCAGCAGGTCACGTTCCAGCGAACCGGCATTGACGCCGATGCGCATGGAGCAGCCATGATCCTTGGCCGCCTGGATGACATCGCGCACCCGCGCTTCCGAACCGATATTGCCCGGATTGATGCGCAGGCAGGCGGCACCCGCCTGCGCCGCCTCGATGGCGCGGCGGTAGTGGAAATGAATATCGGCGACGATCGGGATTTTGGTGGCGCGGACGATTTCGCCAAGCGCCGCGGTCGAGGCCTCGTCGGGACAGGAAACACGCACGATGTCGCAGCCCGCTTCCTCGATGCGGCGGATCTGTTCGATCGTCGCCTTTGCATCCGAGGTCAGCGTGTTGGTCATGGTCTGGACGGAAATCGGCGCATCGCCCCCCACCGGCACCGATCCCACATGGATCTGCCGGCTGGGACGGCGCGCGATGTCGCGCCAGGGTCTGATGCTGCTCATGACTTCACGATCCGTCCGTTCACTGGACGTTATGCCGAAAAAAACCTGCAAGGCGCCGCGCATGACGCCGCCTTGCTCATCCTCATATCAGAATATCAGAAATGCGGCGTTTCCGTGAAAGCCGTCTATTCGACCGCCGTATCACCCGTAACGGTGTCCGCGACCGCGGGTTTCGGCATCCCCGCCAGCAGATCGGCCACATAGAGCGACTTGCCGGTCAGGACCAGTGTCGGCGGGCCGGCAAGGCCCAGCGACTGGCCATCGACCATCAGTTCGAAGGCGCTGGCATCGCGCGCCACGAGAATGACGCCCGGCTGGCT
This sequence comes from Parvibaculum sp., assembly GCF_030651915.1. Classification (GTDB taxonomy): domain Bacteria; phylum Pseudomonadota; class Alphaproteobacteria; order Parvibaculales; family Parvibaculaceae; genus Parvibaculum. Next base: position 13,065 of record NZ_JAUSBV010000011.1, read on the forward strand.
CGGCGCGCGATAGCTGTCGCCGGCCTGGAAAACCCGCTCGATCAGCACCTTGCCCGCCGCATCCTCGACCCGAATCCACGCGCCGCTGCGCCGCGCACGCACGACGACACGGCCATCGACATTCTCGGCGCCATAAGGCGTGCCGTCCGGCAAGGGCGGCAACACGGTCGAAATTTCCTCGGAAAGCGCCGCCAGTTCCATCTCCTCGACCGCCGCTTCGGCGGCCTCGGCCTCGGCTTCCTCGCCGCTGATGCGCGCCGGCTCGTATACGCTTTCAGGCGCAAGCACCGCATCGGCGGACGGCGCCGGCGCAATGCCTGAAACACGCACCGCCGGCACATCGCCCACGCCCGGCGTCGATGCCGAAGCGCTGTCGCCGCGCGGTGAAACGGCACTGCCCGGACCGGCCGGCACGGTTTCCGCGACCGGGCGCTCAAGCGTCGCCGGTCCACGCACGGCCATCATTTCGTCGGTCGATTTCGTCAACAGCCAGCCGCCATAGGCACCGGCCGTGACGACGGCCAGCACGATCAGGAACATGCCTTTCGGCAGACGCCGCTCTTCGGCCATGTCGGGGAATCCCGGATCGGCGATGATCGCCGCCACATCGTCCAGTTCAGCCTTGTAGCGTTCGACGACAAGGCGGCTGTCGAGACCGAGATATTCCGCATAGGAACGAACGAAGCCGATGGCATAGGCGCGCGCCGGCAAATCCGCGTTGCGGCCTTCCTCGATGGCCTCAAGCTGGCTGCGGCTGATGCGAAGGAATTGTGAGATCGAGCGCAGATCCTCACCGCGGCGCAAGCGCACATTGCGCAGTTCGGCACCCACCGTGTCGGCCGTGTCCGGCAATTCATTGGTGATGTCGCGCAGATGCAATCTGCGTCGTGCGTCCGGCCGCTCTTCGGTGGGCAGCATCGTGACCTTGTTCATCTGTTTAGGCTCTTCTTCCCCGAACGGAGCCATCCCGAACCGCAATTTTCTCGTCAAAGGGTACTGCGAATGACCGTCGGCGCTTGAAAACGACACACCGGCCCCCGAGCCGGTCCGACAACATCCACCCAATGCGTCTGATAGCCCAGAATAGAACAAAACTGTTGACAAACTGCAACCACGGAATGCGCCAAACCCCTTTTCCGGCCTTGGATTTCGGCCTTCGAGCCCGGACCGGGGCGCCCGCGGGCGCCCGCGCGCCTCAGATGGTCACGCCATGCGCTTCGGCAAAGCCGGCAAGCCGCTCGCGGACGCTCCGGTCGGGCAGATCGAAAAGCCCGTCCATAAAGGTCTCGAGCAGGCCGGTATCGAGCGAGCGGACCATCATCTTGACCGGGCCGACGGCGGCCGGCGACATCGAAATACGGCGAAAACCGAGGCCCAGAAGGGCCATGGCCTCGAGCGGCTTGCCGGACATTTCGCCACACAGCGTCAGCGGCGTCCCATGCTGCCGGCATTTGACGACAATGTGCCTGAGGAAGCTCAGCACGGCCGGGCTCAGAAAATCGTACCGGCTGGCAACGCGGGCGTTGCCCCGGTCGGAGGCAAAGAGGAACTGCAGCAGATCGTTCGAGCCGACCGAGACAAAATCGACCAGCGGCAGCAGCGAGTCGAGCTGCCAGGCCAGCGACGGCACTTCAAGCATGGTGCCGATTTCGAGCAGCGCCGGCCTTTCCTTGCCGAATTTGTCGAGCCGGGCCAGCTCCTTGTCGACAAGCGCCCGGGCGCGCTGGAACTCGCCCACCTCGGCGATCATCGGAAACATGATCCGGAGCGAGCGCCCGGCCGCCGCCGTCAGCAGCGCCCTGACCTGATGGCGCAACAGGCCCGGCCGGTCGAGGCTGATGCGGATCGCGCGCCAGCCCAGCGCCGGGTTCTCTTCCTTCAGCGCCGCGAAATTCATGTAAGGCAGCATCTTGTCGCCGCCAATGTCGAGCGTGCGGAAGACGACCGGACTGTCGCCGGCCGTATCGAGCACGGCGCTGTAGAGCTCGATCTGGTCGCGCAGGGAGGGCAGCGTCGAGGCGATCATGAACTGGAGCTCGGTGCGGAAGAGACCGATGCCCTCCGCCCCGGACTCATCGAGATGCGGCAGATCGACCTGCAGGCCGGCATTGACGTAGAGCGCGACATGCGCGCCGTCGCGCGTGATCGCCGGCTCGTTGCGGATCGCCTTGTATTGTTCCTGCTTGCGGGCGCGGAACCGCGCCTTCTCGGAGTAGGAAGCGATGATTTCCTGCGACGGGCGCAGATAGACCTCGCCGGTGTCGCCGTCGACGATGATCGCGTCGCCCGGCTCGATATGATCGAGGATGTCGGCGGCACGGCCGACGGTGGCGATGCCGAAGGCGCGCGCGACGATGGAGACATGGGCATTGGCCGCGCCCTCTTCGAGCACGAGGCCCCGAAGCCGCGTCTTGTCATAGTCGAGAAGCTCGGCCGGGCCCATGTTGCGGGCGATGATGATGGCATCGTTGGGCAGATTGGCCGACAGCGAGGCCAGCGTCACGCCGGTGAGCTGGCGCAGCAGCCGGTTGGCCAGATCGTCGAAATCATGCAGCCGGTCGCGGATGTAGGGATCGGCGGCGCGCTGCAGCCGCGCCCGCGTGTCGTTCTGCACGCGCTCGACCGCGGCCTCGGCCGTCAGGCCCGTGCGCACCGCCTCGAGCATCCGCGTCAGCCAGCCGCGGTCGTTGGCGAACATCCGATAGGCCTGCAGCACCTCGCGATGCTCGCCCGCATGGCTGAGATCGGCCGTTTCAAGCATGTCGTCGATCGAACCGCGCAGCGCATAGACGGCCTGCTCGAGCCGCTTCAATTCGAGCTCGGTGTCTTCGGCGATCAGCTTCGTCACATGGACGCGCGGCTCGTGCAGCACCGCATGGCCGAGCGCGATGCCTTCGCAAAAGGCCGTCGCCTGGATGTGGTACGGCACCTGGCGCGCCTGTTCCGGCGTCTCGAAGGCCTGCGGGTCGACCATTTCGCCGGCCGCGACGACTTCGGCCAGCACCATCGCCACCGTTTGCAGCGCTTCGACTTCTTCTTCGGTGTAGTGACGCTTGGTGCGGTTCTGCACCGCCAGCACGCCGACCACCTTGCCGCTCCTGAGGATCGGCACGCCCATCAGCGACTTGTAGATTTCTTCGCCCGTTTCCGGCCGGTAGGCGAAACCCGGATGCGATTGCGCGTCGGCCAGATTGAGCGGCCGGGCATGCTGGGCAATGTCGCCGATCAGGCCTTCGCCGGATTTCAGCCGCGTGCTGTGAACGGCGGTCGGCTTCAGACCTTCGGTCGCCGACAATTCGAGTTCGCGCGTCTTGTTGACCAGATAGACCGAGCACACCTCGGCGACCATGTTGGAGGCGATCAGGACGACGATCTTGTCCAACCGCTTTTGCGCGCTTTCCGGCTCGGCCATGACTTCACGCAGCCGGCGGAGCAGAATGCGCGGACCGCCGACGGAACCCGGCATCAGTCCGGATCCCGTTCGCTGCGGATGTGAGCGCGCAAAAGCGTCAACTTTCTGGCCTCCGTTAGCCGGCGTCGAGATCATAGGCCGTGTGCAGGGCGCGCACGGCAAGCTCGGTATATTCCGACGAGATCAGCACACTGACCTTGATCTCCGAGGTGGTGATCGCAAGGATGTTGATGCCCTTTTCGGCCAGCGTCTGGAACATCGTCTTGGCAACGCCGGCATGGCTGCGCATGCCGATGCCGATGATCGACACCTTGACGACATTGAGGTCGGTCTTGATTTCCCGGCAGCCGATACCGGCCTGCAGCTTGCGGATCACATCTTCGGCGCGCGTCAACTCGGCCTGCGGCACCGTGAAGGTGATGTCGGTGCTGCGGCCGTCATCCGAGACGTTCTGAATGATCATGTCGACATTGATGGCGGCATCCGCCAGCGGTCCGAACACGCGCGCGGCAACGCCCGGCTTGTCCTCGACCTTGACGAGTGTGACCTTGGCTTCGTCCTTCGAATAGGCGATGCCGCTTACGACCTGCTGTTCCAAGATTTCATCCTCGTCGCAAACAAGAGTCCCCGGTCCGGTGGCCTCGGGCCCATTGCCCTGTGCTGCATCGGGCGCATCGAAGCTCGAGCGAACCTGAAGGCGGACGCGATGGACCATAGCGAGTTCGACGGAGCGGGTCTGGAGAACCTTGGCGCCGAGCGACGCCATCTCCAGCATTTCCTCATAACTGATCTTATCAAGCTTTCGCGCCTTCGCAACGATGCGCGGATCGGTCGTGTAGACACCGTCGACATCGGTGTAGATGTCGCAGCGGTCGGCATGGATCGCCGCCGCAATGGCGACCGCGCTGGTGTCGGAACCGCCGCGCCCGAGCGTCGTGATTCGGTTGTCGGGTGCCAGTCCCTGAAAGCCGGCAATGACCGCGACTTCCTGGCGCGCGAGGCGCTCGATCAGCGCCGTGCCGTCGATTTCCTGAATGCGGGCCGCGCCATGGGCGTTGTCGGTGCGAATCGGAATCTGCCAGCCGAGCCAGGAGCGCGCCGACACACCGATGCGCTGCAGTTCGATCGACAGCAAGCCGACCGTCACCTGCTCGCCGGTTGCAACAATAGCGTCATATTCGCGCGCGTCATGCAGCGGCGCCATCTCGCGCGCCCAGGCAACCAGCTGGTTGGTGGTGCCCGCCATCGCCGAGACGACGACGGCAACCTCGTGGCCGGCATCGATCTCGCGCTTGACGTGTTGCGCCACGTTGCGAATGCGTTCGATATCGCCAACGGACGTGCCGCCGAATTTCATGACCAGTCTGGCCATTTTCGCTTCCATAATTCCGCGCCGCCGAGCCATGCCGGCGGCTGTCACCGTTCGCCGGCCCGACGGTCCACTGGACCGATCCGGCCGGAACGCCCTATATCATATCCAGAGGGAAGGCAGACCCGTGCCCGCCGGGCGCGGCCATACATACAAGCCTCGCCCGAACCCCGCAACCGGCGGAAACGGCCGGAAATGCCACAGCGACGCAAGGGAATGAGCCATATGGCCGAGCCGGCCGCCGACAAGACCCCGAAGGATGCGGCAAGCAGCGTCGATCCGGCGGAGATTGCCCGCTTTTCGGCCATGGCCGCCGAATGGTGGGACCCGGCCGGCAAGTTCCGCCCGCTGCACAAGTTCAATCCGGTGCGCCTCGCCTATATCCGCGCGCAGGTGAGCGCCCATTTCGGCCTCGACGCCCGGGCGCGGCGTCCTTTCGAGGGGTTGCGTTTTCTCGACATCGGCTGCGGCGGCGGCTTGCTCGCCGAGCCGATGGCGCGGCTGGGCGCCGAGGTGACCGCCGCCGACGCCGCGGAGAAGAACATCAAGACGGCGTCTGTCCATGCCCAGGAACAGGGCCTCGCCATCGACTATCGCTGCACCACGGCCGAAGCGCTGGCCGCGCAAGGCGAGAGCTTCGACGTCATCCTCAACATGGAGGTGATCGAGCATGTGGCCGACCGCGACATGTTCCTGAAGGATTGCGGGCGGATGGTGAAACCCGGCGGGCTGATGTTCGTCGCCACGCTCAACCGCACGCTGAAGGCGCATGCCTTCGCCATCATCGGCGCGGAATATGTGCTGGGCTGGCTGCCGCGCGGCACCCATGACTGGAAGAAATTCGTGACCGTCAATGAAATGGAAGCGGGCCTCGCCGCCGCCGGGCTCGATGTCAGGGAAATTGCCGGCGTCAGCTACAACCCGCTCTTCGACAGCTGGTCGCTGTCGGAAGACACCGATGTCAACTACATGGTGCTGGCAGCGCGGGCACAGAACAAGACGTGAAGCAGGGCCAGGGGGCAATATGACATATCGAACGGGGCGGTTCGCGGCCGCGTTTGCGGGACTGGCGCTGCTTGCGCTGGCAGGTTGCGACCGGAACGAGGAAGCGGTAGCGCCCGTGACCCTCAACGCCCATGAAGCAACGCTCTACGCGCATAGCTGCAGCACCTGCCACGAAGACCCGGCGACCGGCGCACCGCGGACGCACGATATCGAGGCCTGGACACCCCGCATCGCCAAGGGCGACGCGCAATTGCTCGCCAACATCATCGATGGCTTCAACGGCATGCCGCCGCTCGGCCAGTGCATCGAATGCACGGCCGAGGAATTCATCCGGCTGACACATTTCATGGCCGCGCCCGCCGGCGGGGAGACGAACGAATGAAAATCTCGCGCCGCAACATGCTCCAATTCGCGGCCAGCGCTTCGGCGCTGGCGGTGACCGGTCATATCCCGCCCCTGTTGACCCGTGCCTTCGCGGAAGAACCCCGCCGCGTCATCCCCTGGAAGAACTGGTCCGGCGGGCAGAGTTGCACGCCCGCTATCCGCATCGCACCCGCAAGCGAGGCGGAGCTTGCCGACATCGTTCAAAAAAGCGCGGCGCCCATCCGCGCGGTCGGCGCCGGACATTCCTTTTCGCCGCTCGTGCCGACAGAAGGAACGCTCGTTTCCCTCGATCGCCTGAGCGGCTTCGTCTCTCACGACGCGGCAGCGCATCGCGCAACCTTCAAGGCCGGCACCCGGCTCGGCGCCATGGCCTCGGCGCTTGCCGAACGCGACCTTGCGCTCGACAACATGCCGGACATCAACAAGCAGACGATTGCCGGCGCGATCGCAACGGCGACACATGGCACGGGCATCGAGCTCGGCTCGCTCTCGACCTTCGTGACCGGCCTGAAACTGATGACGGCGTCGGGCGAACTTGTCACGGGCGACGAGACGACAAGTTCCGTCCTCTTCAACGCCGCGCGGGTTTCACTCGGCGCCCTGGGCATCGTGACGGAAACGACGATGCAGGCCCGACCGCTCTACAAGCTGAAGCGCCGCACCTGGATTGCGCCCGTGGAGGAGATGCTGGAACAGGCGCCCGAGCTCTGGGCAAAGCACCGCAATTTCGAGTTCTATTACGTGCCCTATTCCGGCATGGCGATCGGCATCACGAATGACGAGACGGACGAAGCCGAAACGCCGGAGCCTGTGAACGAGGACGATGACGGGCTGATGCAACTGAAGCAGTTGCAGGACTGGCTGGGATGGTCGCCTGCGGTGCGGCGCTGGGTCATCCAGACAATCATGGGCGGAATGGACCCCGAGGAGCGCGTCGACTATTCACACAAGACATTGTCGGCCGAGCGCAATGTGCGTTTCAACGAAATGGAGTATCACCTGCCCCGCGAGGCGGGTCCGCAGGCGCTGCGCGAAATCATTGCAGCGATCGAAGACAACAATATCGAAGTCTTCTTTCCGATCGAGCTCCGGACCACCGCGCCGGACGATATCTGGCTGAGCCCGTTCTACCGGCGCGACAGCTGTTCGATCGCCGTGCATCGCTTTCATGAAGCGGACTACGAACCCTATTTCAGCGCCATAGAGCCGATCTTCCGCCGGCATGACGGCCGTCCGCATTGGGGCAAACTCAACACGCTGACCGCGAAGGACTTCGCAGCGCTCTATCCGAAGTGGCAGGAATTTCTCGAGTTGCGCGAGGACATCGACCCGGAAGGAAAATTTCTCAATCCCTATTTGAGGACGGTGTTCGGGATCGACGCTTAGGCCCCGCGCTCAATTCGCCCGACGCGGCGGTCCAACAGGCAACGGTGCCACCTCGACGCCTTCTTCGATCAACTCAAGCGCTTCGTCCGGCGTCGCCTCGCCATAAATGTCGTGTTGCTCGGTCTCGCCGTAATGGATGCGACGCGCTTCCTCGGCGAATTTGTCGCCGACATAGTCGCAGTTTTCTTCGACATGCTTTCTGAGCGCCAGCATCATCATGCTCATCTTCTGCGCGGCGTCGGGCACAGTGGAAATATCGCTGCGCTTCGCGCCCTTTTTTGTACCGCGTCCGAGCCCGGGCGCCATCAGCGCCTTGCGCACCTCGGCACTGCCGCAGACCGGACAGACGACATCGCCGGATGCCGCCTGCGCCTCGAAGCCGGCGGACGAGGGAAACCAGCCGTCGAACTCATGTTGATGTTCACAGAGAAGCGCATAGCGGATCATGATGACTGCCTCGCCGGCTTGATCGCCGGCAGCGCAAAAGCGCGGTCATGGCCGAGGCTTGGCACCCGGCCGCGCGCCTCGGCGATGCGGGTTGTGTCGATTTCGGCCAGCAGAACGCAGGGCGTGTCATGCGCCGCTTCGGCGACGATCTCGCCCCAGGGTGCGACGATGAGGCTGTGGCCGAAGGTTTCGCGGCCGCATTGATGTTTGCCGCCCTGCGCCGGCGCGAAGACATAGCAGCCGGTCTCGATGGCGCGCGCCTGCAGCAGCATATGCCAATGCGCCGCCCCGGTCTGACGCGTGAAGGCGGCAGGCACGGTCAGGAAATCCGCCCCCGCTTTCGCCAGCGCCCGGTAAAGATGCGGGAAGCGCAGATCGTAGCAAATGGTCATGCCGAGACGTCCCCAGGGCAGGTCGGCCACAACCGCCTGCTTGCCGGGTTCGAAATTCCGGCTCTCGCGATAACTCTCGCCGCCGGCCAGATCGACATCGAACATATGGATCTTGTCGTACCGCGCCGCGACGACGCCGTCAGGCGCAATCAGGAACGAGCGGTTGGCAAGCTTCGTTGCCGAAAGCTTAACCGGCAGCGAACCGATCAGCAGCCAGATCTTCCACTCCGCCGCCAGCCCGCGAAGCGCCGCGAGCATCGCGTCGTCCTTTTCGTCATGCGTATTGGCAAACAGCGCCTCGCTCTTCGTTTCGAGCAGCGAGGTCATTTCCGGCGTCATGACCAGATCGGCGCCGCCCGCGGCCGCCTCCGACACCAGCGCCGAGACAGCGGCGATATTGGCCGCAACATCGCATCCGGCGCGCATCTGCACGCAAGCGGCGGTGAATTTTCCGGAAGCGGTCATGACCCTATGCGGCCAGCAGGGCGTCGAGCTTGCCGGCAGCTTCGAGCGCCTGCAGATCGTCGCATCCGCCGACATGGGCATCGCCGATGAAAATCTGCGGCACCGTATGCCGGCCATGGGCACGCGCCATCATTTCGCGGCGCTTGTCGACATCCATGCCGACATCGATCTCGGTGAAGGCAACGCCCTTCCGCCCGAGCAATTCCTTGGCCCGGTAGCAATAGGGGCACATCATGGTCGTGTAGATCGTCACATCCGCCATCGCGGCACTCCGAAAACGGGGCCCGAACAAGGGCGGCCCGAAAAACGACTATATATCATATAGATATGCCACCGCCCGGGACAACCCGAGCCACGCAGAGCACCGAGACCTCGGCCGCCCCGCCGCGCTTCAGGGCCCGCGCACAGGCCTCCGCCGTGGCGCCGGTCGTCATCACATCGTCGACCAGCAGCACCTTGCGGCCCCGGACCTGCGCCGCCGCACCTTCGGCGAGTTGGAAGGCGCCAGCGACATTGCGCCGCCTGGCATCAGCCGTAAGCCCGACCTGCGGTCGCGTCGCCCGCACGCGCTGCAGCAGTTCCGGCATGTGCAGCAGACCGGTCAGCGCCGCCAGCCGCCGCGAAAGTTCGGCCGACTGATTGAAGCGGCGCAAAAAGAGCCGCCGTCGGTGCAGCGGCACAGGCACCAGCAGGTCGGCGTCGGCCAGCAACTCCGCCCCGCTGCGCGCCAGCCAGCGCGCAAAGGCGGGACCGACCTCCATGCGGTCGCCATATTTGAAACGATGGAGAAGCGCGGCACTGCGATCATTGTAGCGCATCACGGCACGTGCCCGTGCATAAGCGGGCGGCTGCGCCAGCGCCACCGCACTGACCGTCTCCGGGCCGGTGTCGAAAGCAAACGGCAGCCCCGTCACCGCACAAAAGGGCCGTTCGATAAAATCGGCCTCGCTCCAGCACCGCGCACAAAGGGCGCCATGCGCATCGACGCCACGCCCGCAGCCCAGGCAAAGCGGCGGCAAGGCGATGTCGGTGAACCGCAAGGCGCGCCGCAATCCCGCCGACCAGCCCGCTGAAATATCCGCTGCGATCCCCATGACGCCCCCGGTTTGACGCCAGCCTATCACGGCGCAGGCCTTGCGGGCGAAGGCGGCGCCCACCATGATGCCGCCATGTCAGCCCCCGCCCCCATGCGCATCTTCGACCGCAAGATCCATACGAGACACCGCGCCCGCGCCGCCGCCGGTTTCGCGAACCACGACTTTCTGGTGCGCCGCGCCGCCGCCGACATCGCCGAACGCATCGCCGGCATCAATCGCGACTTTGCGCTGGCGCTCGATCTTGGCTGCCACCAGGGTGCGCTGGCTGCGGCGCTGGCCGAGGCGAGGATGGAAGGAAAGCCTGGCAGACTCATATCGGCCGACCTCGCACCGGCCATGCTCGCGCATGCACCGGGCCTGCGCGTCGCCGCCGACGAGGAAGCATTGCCCTTTCGCGACGCGAGCCTCGACCTCGTGGTCAGCCTGCTTTCGCTGCATTGGGTCAACGACCTGCCGGGTGCCTTGATCCAGATCCGCCGGGCGCTGACGCCGGACGGACTTTTCATGGCGGCCCTTTTCGGCGGCGACACGCTGACAGAGTTGCGCCAGTCACTGGCAGAGGCCGAAATAGAATGCGAAGGCGGGCTCAGCCCCCGCGTTTCGCCCTTTGCCGACATACGCGACATGGGCAGCCTGTTGCAGCGAGCCGGCTTTGCACTGCCGGTCGTCGACACCGACCGCGTGGTGGTGCGCTACGCCGATCCGCTCAGACTGATGGCGGAACTGCGCGGCATGGGTGAGACCAACGCCCTGGCGGAGCGCCGCCGCGTGCCGATGCGTCGCACAACCCTGATGCGAACGGTCAAAATCTATCGCGAAAAATTCGGATTGCCGGATGGGCGCGTGCCAGCCACCTTCGAAATCGTGACGGCGACAGGCTGGGCGCCGCATGAAACCCAACCGAAGCCGCTGCGTCCCGGCAGCGCCGAAACGCGTCTTGCCGAAGCCTTGGGAACGAGCGAACGAAAGGCCGGCGAAAAAGCGGGGCGCTGACGCTTGAGGAAGGCCGGACCTAGCTGCCGGTGAACATCGCAACGACCGGACCGAACAGGAAATCGCGGATCGAATCGCCTACCAGCGTCACAGCAGCGACAACGACCATCGAGAGGCCGCCCGCGATGAGGCCGTACTCGATGGCGGTCGCACCGCTGTCGTCTGCTGCAAACGATCTTGCCATGTTCATCAGCTTGCCGATCATCGCCTTCGTCCTTCTCACCGTTCGCGAGGGGCGCGCTGGCGCATCCCTCACAGCAAATCGCGCAACACCGCCACCAGCGGTTCGTCCGCGGGTGGCATCGGATAGGCTCGCAAGCCGACGGGCCTGACCCATTCGAGCGCCTGGCCCTCGATGGGCTGGACCTGTCCCTCCCAGCGCCGGCACACATAAAGCGGCATCAGGAGGTGGAAGTCCTCATAGGCATGGCTCGCAAAACTCAGTGGCGCGAGACACGCCTTCGCAACGTCGATGCCAAGTTCCTCGTGAAGTTCCCGGATCAGCGTATCCTCGGGCGTCTCGCCCGGCTCCACCTTGCCACCCGGAAATTCCCAAAGTCCCGCGAGCGGTTTGCCCTCGGGACGGCGGGCAATCAGCACCCGCCCGTCGGCATCGACAAGCGCGCAGGCCGCGACGAGCACAAGCCGCTTGAGCTCGCTCGTCCTGCTTTCGCGCTCTTCCACCATGCTGGGCCTGTTGGGTTAATGTTTCGTAGTCCGACGCGTGCCGGAACAACCGATCGCTCGAATTTTAGTTAAAATCGCGTAAGGCGCCCGGCGCTCAGCTTCGGTAGTCGGCGTTGATGCGGATGTAGTCATAGGTGAGATCGCAGGTCCACACGACGGCCGACGACTTGCCGACGCCGACATCGACCTCGATATCGATCTCCTGGCCCTTCATGTGTTTCGCCACCGGTGTTTCGTCATAGCCGCGCACCGCCATGCCATTCTTCGCCACATCGACGCCGCCAATGCGGATCGCGAGCCGATCGCGATCGGCCGCTTCGCCGGACTTCCCGACCGCCATGACGATGCGGCCCCAGTTCGCGTCCTCGCCGGCAATCGCCGTCTTGACCAGCGGCGAATTGGCGATCGTCATGGCGATGCGCCGCGCCGCCTGATGGCTCTGCGCGCCCGACACGGCCACGCGCACAAATTTGGTCGCGCCTTCGCCATCCTTCACCACCTGATGCGCAAGATCGAGCATCAGCGCGTCGAACGCCTGGCGAAATTCGCGCAATCGCGGATCGCTGGCCCGCGTCACCGGCGCCTCATCCACCATTGCCGCCCCGGTTGCGAACACCATCACTGTGTCGCTGGTCGACGTGTCGCTGTCGACCGTGATGGCATTGAAGCTGTCCCGCGCACCAAGCATCAGCAGCGTTTGCAGGATTTTCGACGGGATGGCCGCATCGGTAAAAATGAAAACCAGCATGGTCGCGAGATCCGGCGCGATCATGCCCGATCCCTTGGCAATGCCATTGATCCTCACCTCCGCGCCGCCGATCCGCACGCGCCGCGTCGCAAGTTTGGGGTAGGTATCGGTGGTCATGATCGCGCGCGCCGCCTCGTCCCACCTGTCAGGCGCGGCGGTGGCAAGGGCCGTCGTGATGCCGGCGACGACAGGAACCGGGTCCATCGGCTGACCGATGACACCGGTCGACGCGACAAAAACATCGCGTTGACGGCAATTTCCGGCCGCAGCCGCAGCCGACGCGGTCGCCTTGACCGTGGCGACGCCAGCCTTGCCAGTGAAGGCGTTGGAGTTGCCCGAATTGACGACCAGCATGCGTCCCTCACCGCCATCGGTGAGATTGGCACGGCACCAGTCGACGGGCGCAGACGCGGTCTTCGAGGTGGTGAAAATACCGGCGGCCTGCGTACCTTCGATCATCTTCGCAACCAGAAGATCGGTGCGGCCCTTGTACTTGATGCCGGCCGCGGCAACACCCAGCGTGACGCCGCCAACGGCCGGCAATTCGGGAAAGCTTTTTGGCGCCAGCGGCGAGACTTTCGGTGCTGCTTTGGTCTTGGCTTTGGCCTTGGGCTTGAGACGCGCCGGCTTCTTCGGCCGCGCCAGTTTACGTTGGGCACGCGGCTGCCTGGCCTTGCTGCGCGGGCCTGCCTTGGTCTTGGCCTTGCTCTTTGCCTTACCGCTCACCTTGCGCTTCGGTTTTGCCGATGCCCGAACGCTCGCGCGCGCACTCTTTTTGACCGCCATAGCCGCCTGCCCCGAAACTGAGATCCGAACCCGCTCTTACTGTGCCTGCGGCACGATCTGCGGCCGCCCGGCGGGCGGCGCCGATTCGGCGCCAACAACGTCTATCTTCGCATCGGCGCGCAATTTCGCCATGAGCTTTTGTCCTTCCTCGCGCACGATCGTGCGGACAATTTCCTCATGCGCCTCCTCAAGGCTCGGCTTCGGCACGTCGCGCGTGTCGGCCAGCTGGATCACATGCCAGCCGAAGTCGGTCTGGACAGGCGGCGAAACCTCGCCCGGCTGCAACGCGAACACGGCATCGCCGAAAGCCGGCACCATTTCGTCGCGGCGAAACCAGCCGAGATCGCTGTCTTCAGGCGTTCCGGCCTTGCCGCCATATTGCGTGACGGCATCGTCAAAACTCAGACCGCCCGCGATCTCAGCGGCGATTTTTTCGGCTTCGGCCTTTGTCTGCACCAGAATATGCCGGGCATTCGCTTCCTTTTCGGCCGGCGCCTTGACGATGTTGGCCTCGTACCAAGCCGCGATCGTGGCATCGGTGACCTTGTCCTGCATCAGTTGCGACCAGTAGAAGTCACGCAATGCCTTCTCGGCCAAATAGACCTGGCGGCGCCGGACTTCGGGGTGATCCTCGACCTGGGCGGCCCGGGCAGCCTCAGCCACAACGCGCCGGTCGATCAGCATGCCAAGCAGATACTGGAACCGCATCTCGGGTTCGAGCCGCGCCAGCGCCGCGCCCATTTCCTCATCCGCCATTGCGACATCCGAATAGCGGATCGGCGTGCCTTGGACCGTCACGATGATTGCATCCTGCGCGTCTTCCTGGGCACGCGCCGGCGTCGCAAGACCCCCGGCGGCGAAGGGGGCGGCAAGAAGCGGGACGGCAAGCGCAAAAGCGGCCAAACGGCGCGAAAACAGCATCAGAGAACCTTCCTGTGACGTGATCTGGACTTTCCCGGTCATTTGTCCGGCCGCGACGGCGGTGCCGACGAGGCAACCGTCGGTCGAATACCATAAGCCGGGCCTTCGAGGCGGAATTTTGGTGCGCCATAATGGGCCCGCCTCCCAACCCGCACAAGGACCGCTCCATTACAGTAAATTAAAGAAAATCCGCCGCTTTCCGCCCTCAACCGGGTGGCGGGCGGGACCCCGGTTTCATTGACAAGGCATCGGCTGCCCCTTACATCGAGAGCGCACCGCAAGAGGATTTTGACCTGATGGCAAGCTTTGGCGCGTTCGCCAAGCGTCTTTTCGGCTCGTCCAGCGACCGAAGGATCAAGGCTTACAAGACCCGGGTCGAGGCGATCAACGCACTCGAACCGGAACTGGCCCAACTGGACGACGCAACCCTGCGTGGCAAGACGGCCGAATTCCGCGCCCGTCTCGAAGCCGGCGAGGCGTTGGACAACCTCTTGCCCGAAGCCTTCGCCACAGTACGCGAGGCAGCAAAGCGCACCCTCGGCGAGCGCCACTACGACGTGCAGCTGATCGGCGGCATGGTGCTGCACGAAGGCAATATTTCGGAAATGAAGACCGGCGAAGGCAAGACACTTGTCTCGACGCTGGCGGCCTATCTGAACGCGCTGCCGGCTAAAGGCGTCCACCTTGTCACCGTCAACGACTACCTGGCCAAACGCGACTCCGAATGGATGGGCAAGGTTTACCGCTTCCTGGGCCTCGACGTCGGCGTCATCCTGCACGGTCTCGACGACAACCAGCGCCGCGAAGCCTATGCCGCCGACATCACCTACGGCACCAACAACGAATATGGCTTCGACTATCTCCGCGACAACATGAAGTACCAGCTCGCGTCGATGGTTCAGCGCGGACATCATTTTGCGATCGTCGACGAAGTGGACTCGATCCTGATCGACGAAGCGCGCACGCCGCTGATCATTTCAGGACCGCTCGACGACAAGTCAGATCTCTATCTTTCCGTCGACGAGATCATTCCGGAAATCGCCGAAGCCGACTACGAGATGGACGAGAAGGCGCGCACCGTCAATCTCACAGACGACGGCAACGAGCATGTCGAGGAGCTGCTGCGCGCCCGCAACATCTTGACCGACGGCAATCTCTACGACATCGAAAACATCACCATCGTCCACCACATCAACAATGCCCTGCGCGCGCACAAACTGTTCCAGAAGGACAAGGACTACATCGTCAAGGCCGGCAAGGTTGTCATCATCGACGAGTTCACCGGCCGCATGATGGAGGGCAGGCGTTATTCCGACGGTCTGCATCAGGCGCTTGAAGCAAAAGAGCGCGTGCAGATCCAACCCGAAAACCAGACACTGGCCTCGATCACCTTCCAGAACTACTTCCGGATGTACAAGAAGCTGGCCGGCATGACGGGTACGGCGCTGACGGAAGCCTCGGAATTCGGCGATATCTACAACCTTGATGTGCTCGAGATCCCAACCAACAGGAATCTCGCCCGCGTCGACGAAGATGACGAGGTTTATCGCAGCGCGCGCGAGAAATACGACGCGATCATTCTGCAGATCGAGGATTGCGCTGCACGTGACCAACCGGTGCTTGTCGGCACGACGTCGATCGAGAAGTCGGAACAACTCGCCGAGCTTCTGAAAAAGAAAAAGGTCAAGCACAACGTTCTCAACGCACGCTATCACGAACAGGAAGCGCACATCATCGCGCAAGCCGGCGTTCCCGGTGCCGTCACCATCGCCACCAACATGGCCGGCCGCGGCACGGACATCCAGCTCGGCGGCAATCTCGACATGCGCATCGCCGACGAAACGGCGGGCATTGAGGACGAAGCTGCACGCGACCGCAAGATCGACGAAGTGAGAGCCGATGTCACGGCCAAGAAGAACCGCGCGCTCGAGGCCGGCGGTCTATACGTCATTGGCACCGAGCGCCATGAGAGCCGCCGCATCGACAACCAGCTGCGCGGCCGCTCCGGTCGTCAGGGCGATCCCGGCCGTTCGAAATTCTATCTCTCGCTCGAAGACGACCTGATGCGCATTTTTGGCACCGATCGTATGGACGGAATGCTGCAGAAGCTGGGGCTCCAGGAGGGCGAAGCGATCGTCCATCCATGGATCAACAAAGCGCTGGAAAAGGCACAGCAGAAGGTCGAAGCGCGCAATTTCGATATCCGCAAGAACCTGCTGAAGTTCGACAACGTCATGAACGATCAGCGCCGTGCGATTTTCGAGCAGCGCATCGAGCTGATGAAAGCCGAGGATGTTTCCGAGACCGTGGGCGACATGCGCCGTCAGGTCATCGACGACATGGTCACGCTGCATGTGCCGGAAAAGGCCTATGCCGAGCAATGGAACATGGCGGAACTCAAGGTTGAAGTCGAAAAGACGCTCGGCCTCGACCTGCCGGTCGAAGCATGGGCCGAAGAAGAAGGCATTGCAGAGGAAGAGATCCGCGAACGCCTCTATGCGGCGACCGACCGTCACATGGCGGCAAAGTCCGCGCAGATCGGGCCCGACCTGATGCGCCAGGTCGAGAAGGCCGTGCTGCTTCAGACGCTCGACATGCATTGGCGCGAGCACTTGATGATGCTCGATCATCTGCGTCAGGCGGTGGGCTTGCGCGGCTACGGCCAGCGCGACCCGCTGAACGAATACAAGTCGGAAGCCTTTGAACTTTTCGAAAGCCTGCTGCGTCGCCTGCGCGAGGATGTAACGCGGCAGCTCGCCGTCGCACAATTCGTGACCGAAGCGCAAGCACCGCGCATCGAGGATGCGCCGCTACCCGAGATGCATGCGCATCATGCAGATCCAACGACCGGCGAAGACGAGTTGGGTGGCGGCGACACCGCAACCCTGCAGCGACCCGTCCGCAACGATCCGGGTGTCGCGCTCAACCCCAACGACCCGGCGACATGGGGCAAGACGTCGCGCAACGCGCCCTGTCCCTGCGGCTCGGGCAAGAAGTACAAGCACTGCCACGGCGCCATCTGACCCGAGATCGGCGACCCGCGAATTGAAAGAGCCGCCCCCGAAGGGGCGGCTCTTTGTTTTGAAAGACTGGACGTCCTAAGCGCGGATGCCCGCCTTGCTCGAGGCTTTCAGGGCATGCCCGGCAAGGAAGTAATGCGCGGCGGCCCAGAGGTTGAGCATCGCCGTACCGAACAATGCCCAGCGCAAAGACTCATTGCCGAAGTCGAAATTGACCCGCAACACGTCCGACACGATGCCGACGAATTGCGGACCGAAGCCAAGACCGATGATGTTGATGATGAAAAGCATCACGGCCGAGGCAAGGGCGCGCTTGGCCGGCGGCGTCAGCGTCTGGATCATCGCAAAGCTCGGCCCCAGATAGAACGCGCCCAGAAAGGCGATGGGCACATAGACCACCCAGAGGATCGAAACCGGATAGCCGAAGGCATAAAAGGCCGGCCAGTTATCCATGAGGTAGAAGACGATGATGAAGGGCACGACGGCGACCTTGGCCCAGGCAACGACCCAGCTGTTCCAGCGCACGTCCTTCTTGGCGAGGCGGTCTGTCAGCCGGCCGCCGACATAGGCGCCGAGACCGCCGACAATGCCGACCAGCGGCGCAAGAAACGACGACACCTCGCCGATCGACATGCCGTGGGTGCGGATCAGGAAGGCGGGGCCCCAGATAACGCCGCCATAGCCGACGAACGAAGTGAGCGTGACGCCGGCCACCACATGCCGCGTCGGCGCGGTGTGCCAGAGATGGGAGAAGCCATCCTTGACGACCGCAACAGCCGCCTTGAAATCGGCGATCTCGACCTGAGCCGGCGCCATGCCGTCGGCCTGTCCCCTCGGCGGCTCGACCAGTGTGTAGCGCACGATCAGCGCCAGCAGAATGCCCGGCAGGCCGACAACGAAAAAGGCCGCGCGCCAGCCATACCACTCGGCGACCCAGCCACCGACCAGAAAGCCAATCATCACGCCGAAATAGACGCCCAGCGAATAGACCGCCATGGCGCTGGCGCGCTCTTCGGGCGGATACATGTCGGCGATCATCGAGTGAGAGGGCGGCGTCGATCCCGCTTCGCCGATGCCGACGCCGATACGCGCCGCGGCCATCTGCCAGAAGTTCTGCGCAAATCCGCAAAGCGCGGTCATGCCGCTCCAGATCGCAATGGCATAGGCAATGATGTTGCGCCGATTGCCGCGATCGGCCCAGAGAGCGATCGGGATGCCAAGCGTCGCATAGAAGACGGCGAAGGCGATCCCCGAGAGAAAACCGATCTGCGTGTCGGACAGAAGCAGATCGCGTTTGATCGGCTCCACGAGAATGCCGACAATGTTGCGGTCGACATGGCTCGACGTATAGCCGAGCACCAGAACAAACAGCGCATAGCGCCTGTAGGCGGGCGAAAAGGCGGCGGGCGCCGCCCCCTTCGCCGTTGCAGCTTCGGCCATCCTCCGGGTCCCCCTTCGTGTTTTTGTGACATCACACTACGTTTGTCCGTCGCGTCCGGCAATCGCTTGCGGCCGCGCGCGCCCCTGCCATAATCGCCTCAAATCAGAAACGAGACGCCGAGGAGGCCGAGCCCGATGCCATCGCCCACACCCTTCACCATCAATGTTCCTCAGGAAAAGATTGAGGCGATCCTGAAAAAGGTCCGCGCCTATGAGTGGCACGAAATGCCCGAAATCGCTCCCGGCGCCGACCGCTGGGCCTACGGCACCGACATCGATTATATGAAGGAGCTGTGTGGCTACTGGGTCGACAAGTTCGACTGGCGCGCGGCCGAGAAAAATCTCAACCGCTTTCCGCAGTTCCGTGCCGACGTCGACGGCCACAATATCCATTTCATCCATGTGAAAGGGTCGGGCGCCAATCCCGAAACCGTGTTGCTAACCCATGGTTGGCCGGGCTCGGTGTTCGAATTCCTCGATGTGATCGAACGGCTGGCCCATCCCGAGACATGCGGCGGCAAGGCGGATGACGGTGTCAATCTGGTCATTCCGTCGCTTCCCGGCTACGCCTTCGGCGGCAAACTGAAAACGCCCATCGGTCCGCGCGGCACCGCCGCGCTCTGGGACAAACTGATGCGGGACGTGCTGGGCTACCAGAGCTATATCGCACAGGGCGGTGACTGGGGCGCCGTCGTTTCGGGCTGGCTCGCCTATGATCACGGCGTGCCGAAGGGCGGCTGCAAGGCCGTACATCTCAACATGTTCGGCCTGCGGCCCGCAGTCCTTCCCGAGACCGACGAGGAAAAGCAGTGGGCGCAAGGCGCGGCCATGGTTTTCGAGCTCGAGAGCGCCTATCTGCGCCTGCAGATGACAAAGCCCCAGACACTCTCCTACGGCATGATGGACAGTCCGGTGGGCACCGCTGCATGGATTGTCGAAAAATTTCATGGCTGGTCCGACCGGCGCGGCAAGGACGGAAGCGAGCACATCGAGAACGCATTCTCGAAAGACCAGATCCTTACCAACCTGATGATCTATCTGGTCACGGGGACCTTCAACACCGCGACCTGGTTCTATCGCGGCCTGTTCGAGGAGGGTGGAAACACCATGGCGCCGGGAACGAAAGTCGAAGTGCCCACCGGCATCGCCAACTTCCCGAAGGAATTTCTCCGGTTCCCGCCACGCAGCATGATCGAGAAGGGCTACAATGTCGTCCACTGGACCGACTTCGAGCATGGTGGCCATTTCGCGGCGCTCGAGACCGGCCCGGTCTTTGCCGACGACGTTCGCGCCTTCGTGCAGCTGGTCAAAGGCTGAGGACGCCATGACCCATCGCATCGTACCGGCGGACCCTTTCACGATCCGTATCCCCGAAGCGGAAATCGCGGATTTGAAACGGCGCCTGCGCGCCACCCGCTTTCCAAACGAACCGCTCGGCAACGAAAGTTGGGAGTACGGAACGAACCTCGACTACATGGAACGCCTGGTCGAATACTGGCGCGACGATTTCGACTGGCGGAAGGCGGAGGAAAATCTCAACCGCTTTCCGCAGTTTCTTGCGACGCTCACCGACGCCGACGATGAGGACCACACGATCCATTTCCTCTATGAGCGCGGCTCGGGCGATAACGCGATTCCGCTGATCCTGACGCATGGCTGGCCCTCGACCTTTCGCGAATTTCTCGACGTGGTCGATCCGCTGGCGCACCCGGAAAAATACGGTCGCAAAGGTCCCGCCTTCGACGTCGTCGTGCCGTCGCTGATCGGTTATGGCTTCTCCTCGCTGCCGCGCAGGCCGGTCGGTCCCGCCGCTATTGCCGATCTCTGGCACCGGCTGATGACCGAGGTGCTGGGTTACGACCGTTATGCGGCGCAGGCCGGCGACTGGGGCAGCTTCGTCACCTCGCGTCTGGCACTTCAGCACGCCGATGCGCTTCTCGGCATCCATCTGACCATGCTGCCGCTCCGGCCGGCGTTGAAACATCAAAGCCAACCGCCCGTCAGCGAAGACGAAGGCCGCTGGATCGCCGACATGCAGAAATGGTGGCGACGCGAGGAAGGCTATCGTTCGATCCAGTCAACAAAGCCGATGGCGCTCGCTTTCGCCCTGACCGACAGCCCGGCCGGCCTGGCCGGCTGGCTCGCCGACAAATATTATCGCCTCGGCGACACCGACAAACGCACGCCAATGGACGGCATGGTGGCGCGTTTCCCCTTCGACGACATCCTGACCCAGTTCTCGATCTACTGGTTCACCGGCACCATCAATTCGGCCAACACGCTCTATAAGGCGGGGCCCGCCGAGGGCTCGGCAATGCTGAGGCCGGGTGAAAAGGTGACGGTGCCAACCGCCTATTCCGAATATCCGATCGACGTGCTGCCCGACACACCACGCTCATGGGCCGAACGTGGCTACAATATCGTCCGCTGGCGGATCATGAAAAAGGGCGGTCACTTCGCGGCGATGGAGGAACCGGAACTGTTTGCCGACGATGTCCGCGCGGCCTTTGCCGAGATGGGTGTCGAACGCTGATCAGGCCGGATCGGGGGCACCGGCACCGAGATCGATCCACTGCGTGTTCTCGTATGCGAGTATCTCGTAAGGCCCGTGCTCATAGGCCACGGTCTCAATCGAACCGAAATACGACAGGATCATCCAATGCCCGGAGCGGCCGTGACGCATCGGCAGCGTCAGCGCTTCGGCCCGTTCGACCAGATTTTCGCGGCGAACGCGCAGCATATTCCAGCGGCCGCAGGGTATACCCGTCTGCACACGAAGAAGATCGAGATAGTGCGGACGCGCTTCCGGCGCAACGAGATCGAGCGCGTTGCCCCCGGTCGGATCGAAGCCCATCGCGCGACAAACCGCCGTGCCCGCCAGCCGCTGCATGATGAGGTCGTCCGACACGATCTCGAGAATGGTGATGGCCGGCATCAGTGGTGCGATCGGCACCGGGCTGAAATCCTTGCGGTCTGGCGCAAATCCATCCTTGGGAAGACTATCCCAATAGGAGAAGAAGCGCCGGGCGCCTGCGGTGCGCAGAAAGTCCGGAAATGCCAGCATCCAGATAGCTCCGTCCGATCAGGCAGCGACAATCGCTCCCCGTCCACAAGGGTGCAATGATGCTAGCAATCAGGAAAGATTAAATGAAGGTGGGGGGCAAAGGTTACGAAAGTCCTAAACGTCCCATTGCGAGAAACTTTTCCCGCCTGACGCGCCGGATCGAGTCGGCATCGAGCTTTTCGAGACCGCGCAACTCCTCGGCGATGGCATCGCCCGTTTCCTTGATCGTCTGGTTGCGTTCGCGATGCGCGCCGCCGATGGGTTCCGGCAGCACCCGGTCGATCACGCCAAGCTCGTGAAGGTTCTGCGCCGTGATCTTCATCGCCGTTGCCGCTTCCTTCGCCTTGTCGGAGCTACGCCACAGGATCGACGAGGCACCTTCGGGCGAAATGACGCTGTAGACCGAATGCTCAAGCATCAGTACGCGGTTGCCGCAGGCAATGCCGATGGCACCACCCGACATGCCTTCACCGATAATGACCGAGATGAGCGGCACACCGAGCGACAGGCAGCGGTCAGTCGAACGGGCGATCGCCTCGGCGACGCTGCGCTCCTCGCTTTCCATGCCCGGATAGGCGCCCGACGTATCGGCAAGCGTCACCACCGGAATGCCGAACCGCTCGGCCAGCGACATCAGCCGGATCGCCTTGCGATAGCCTTCCGGACGCGCCATGCCGAAATTGTGCTTGATGCGGCCTTGCGTATCCGAGCCCTTTTCATGGCCGATAAACATCACCGTGCGGCCACGAAAGCGCCCGAGCCCGCCAACAATAGCGGCATCCTCGCCATAGACCCGGTCGCCCGCCAGAGGCGTGAAGTCCTCGACCAGACGTTCAATGTAATCCAGAAAATGCGGCCGCGCCGGATGCCGCGCCACCTGCACCTTTTGCCAGGGGGTCAGCGAGGCGTAAATATCCTGCAGCAGTTGCGAGGCCTTCTGCTCAAGCTTCGCCACTTCGTCTGAGATGCTGACGGACGGGTCGTCCTGCGCGAGGAGCTTCAGCTCCTGCACCTTGCCTTCCAGTTCCGCGATCGGTTTCTCGAAGTCGAGGTAGGTGTGCATCGCGCTCCGGCAACTCCCGCCCATCCGCGGCCCCGACAAAGGCGCCGGGAGAACCCGGGCGCGGGCCCTCTCTTTTGCAAGTGCGCGGCACACTGGCCCGCGCCCGCGCCCTTGTCAACCGCAGCCGCATATGAGGGTAAATGGCGGAATCCTGCGCCTCTCCGCTGCCAGCGAACCCGCCTGTCACAAGTCCCCACGCTGCCCCGTCTTGATGATGACACACCCCCCTATCGGAGCACCGCCATGACCGCCCTCAAGACCCCGCACCCCGCCGCACGGATTCCGAAGCCTGCCTTCCTTGCCCTTTGGGGCGGGCTCTGGCTTGGCAACGCCCTCTGGATGCTGGCAGATCCGGCCGGCTGGTACGCAGGCGTCGACGGCGTCGCCAATACCGGTCCCTACAACCCGCATTTTGTCCGCGACATCGGCATGGCCTATCTGACGCTCGCCTTGCTCGCCTTCGCGGCGATCCGCTGGACAGCACAGGCGACGCCGCTCATCGGCGCCGGCACCCTCTTCCTCGGGCTGCATGCGATCCTGCACGTCTGGGATATCGCCGCCGGCCGCCTGCCGGCCGAACACATCCTGATGGACATACCGGGTGTGTTCCTCCCGGCCCTTGTCGGTGCATTGCTCACATGGTGGTGCGCACCGCAGCACAACTGACCCCTCACGCCAAGGAGACAATCATGTTTGGATTTCTTGCCCGCCGCCTCATCGATACGCAAGAGCGGTTGACCGGATCGAGCGCCGATTATGCGCGTGACCTCTATGCCGGCTCGCCCGGCGCTTTCTGGCGCTTTACAATTTCCATGATGTCGTCCCGCTACGTGAAGACATTGCCTCCGGAAGCCTACTGCGCCGCGGGATTCGGTGCCCTGCGCGCCGAGGATTGTGGCCCATGCGTCCAGATCGGCGTCAACCTCGCCCTCGCGCAAGGCATCGCAACCGCCGTCGTGCGCGCCGCCGCAACGGGCGATGTCGCATCGCTCAGCGAGGAAAACCGGCTGGCCTACGAATTTGCCTATGCAGTCGCAACGCGCGACCTCCGCGCGGAGGAGTTGCGGCCCATGGTCGAAAGAAACTGGGGCAAGGCCGGCCTTGCCGAACTGGCTCTGGAAATCGCAAGCGTGCGGGCCTATCCGGCAATGAAGCGCGCTTTGGGCTATGCTCAAACCTGCCAGCGCGTCGTCATTGAAGGCGAGGTGGCCGACGCGCGGCCAAGGGAGGCAGCGGCATGACCGCTACGGCAAAATCGGTGCGAAGCGACGAGATGTTCGAGCGCCATCGCGCCCGCGCCTTCTCGGTCGCTTATCGAATTGTCGGGTCGGTCAGCGACGCCGAGGATGTGGTGCAGGAAGCGTGGCTCCGTTGGCGTGGCATCGATCCCGCGACGATCCGCAACCCCGATGCCTGGCTCGTTACCACCACGGCGCGCCTCGGCATCGACGCCTTGCGCGCCGCACGGGCACGCCGCGAAACCTATGTCGGACCATGGCTGCCCGAGCCAATGGTCGAGGCCGCCGCTGACGCCGAGCCGACGCCGGAGGACCGCCTTGCGCTCGCCGACGACGTGTCGATGGCGCTGCTTCATGTGCTGGAGCGTCTCGCGCCGGAGGAGCGCGCGGCGTTTCTTCTGCATGATGCATTTGACTATGACTATGGCGAGCTGGCAGCCCTTCTCGGCAAGTCGGAAGCGGCCTGCCGCCAGACGGTGAGCCGCGCGCGCCGCCGCGTGCATGACGAGCATCCCCGTTTCGACACCAGCGCCCGCGAACATGCGCGCCTCGCCGCCGCATTCGGCAATGCAATCGCCGCCGCCGATCCAAAGGCCTTGCTCGAATGCTTCACGGAAGACGTCGTGTTCTATTCGGATGGCGGCGGCAAGGCCATCGCAGCGCTCAATCCGATCCATGGAGCGGACAGCGTCAGACGGTTCTTCTTCGGGATATTGAAGAAAGCACAAGGCGCGATAGAAGCGCGTGCGGTTACGGTCAATGGTCGACCGGGCTTCGTTCTGGAAACGGGCGGAAAGCTGGACACGGTCCTGACCTTCGGCATCGCCGACGGCCGCATAGCGGCGGTCTATGCAATGCGCAATCCAGACAAGCTGGCGCGGGTCAGGGTCTAGCAGGAAGCGTCAGGACGCCTTGCCCTTCTTGGCGAGCGGGTGGTGCGTCTGCACCAGCTCCTTCAGCCGCTCGTCCAGCACATGCGTGTAAATCTGCGTGGTCGAGATGTCGGCATGGCCCAGCATCTGCTGCACGGCACGCAAATCGGCGCCATTGGCCAGAAGATGGCTGGCAAAGGCATGCCGCAGCGTATGCGGCGACACCCGCGTCGGGTCCAGACCGGCGGAGGTGGCGAGATCTTTCAGCAATTGCGCGAAGCGATGCCGCGTCAGATGACCTTGCCGGCCACGCGATGGAAAGAGCCAAGGCGAGGACTTGTCGCCGAGCCGCAGCGCGCGCAAGGGCAGATAGGTGTCGATGGCAGTGCGCGCCGTCTCCGACAGCGGCACCAGCCGCTCGCGGCCACCCTTGCCGCTCACCGAAAGAAATCGCTCGTCGCCTCTGACCGCCGAAAGCGGCAGTCCCACCAACTCCGAAACACGCAGGCCCGTCGCATAAAGAACTTCCATCAGACCAACGATCCGCGCGCGCTTGTAGGCCAGAACCGCCTCCTCATGCGTGCGCCCGTCCTCGGCGCGCCGGGCTGCGGCCAACAATCCGTCCACTTCCTCGACAGTCAGTGTTTTCGGCAGCGGCCGCGCCCGGCGCGGCCCTTCGATCGAGCCGCAAGGGTCGTCCTTGCGTACGCCGTCGGCAAAGAGAAAGCCGTGGAACTGACGAATGGCGGAAAGCCGTCGTGCCGCTGTGGATGCCGACAAGCCTTGTGCAGCGACGTGCTCCAGATAGTCGCGAATGTCCTTGGCCGTCGCCTCGGTCGGTGACTTTCCAGATGTCGCGAGAAAGCTGGAAAAATCCTTCAGATCGCGTTCATAGGCGTCAAGCGTGTTGCGCGCCGCGCCACGCTCGGCACTCAGCATTTCGAGAAAGGCTTCGAGATGAAGTCCGCGCTCCACGGATACTTTCGGCATTCCAACCACCCGATGTTACTCAACCACGTCCGGCGTAACTGCGCGCAAAAAGCGCTTCGAGAGCAAGGCGCCGGGCCTCACTTTCAAGTTCGACCGCCCTGAGACTGGCTGTCGCCTGCGCCACCGCTCTGGGATGCACGGCGCCAGGCCCACCCAGGCCCAGCACGTCGAGCGACAGCAAAACCGTTTCACCAATGGCCTTCTTGTGGCCTGCCATCTGCAATTGGCTGAGCAGCACTTCGGAAGACGCATCGCCCGAGAGAGCGCTACGCGCGTCGAGCAGAGCTTCCCACACGGCAGACGTCGGCGAGTGGCCAAGGGCATCGAGGAGCATGGCTTCACAGGCGGCAAAAGCCTGTGCCGCGCGTTCGCCGGAGCGCAGGTCGGCGATGATCTCGGCCGACACACTTTCGCTGTCGAAGCCTGCTGCGGTGCCACCTGCAATTCGCATCAACGCTGCGAGTTCGCGTCCGTCGCGGCCAAGGCCCGGCGTCGATTGCGTCAGTGCAAACCATTCAGCCGCTCTGGTCCGCTCACCGAGAGCAAGGAAGGCGCGCGTGGCGCTGGCCGCCATCGGACGCAAGGCATCGGATGGCGTCATACTGCTGAGTTCTTCGTGCAATGCTTCGACCGTCGGATAATAGAGCCCGGCCGATTCCGACGTCGCGAAAGCAAGCTTGAAGAGCCGCATCCGGTCGTCGGCGGCAACCGCTGCATCAATCGCCTGATGGATCATCGCGCGCCGCAGTGGCGACGCCTCCGGAATATCGGAGGTCAGCAGGCCCGCCATCTGCTCTTCGGTAAAGGTCGGCATCTTGTAGTAGGTCGCGAGCTCACGCCCGTCGATCAGATCGTACCGCGCTGCGCGTTCGGCAACCGCCATGCGAATTTCGTCACTCAATGCACCGTTGCGCAGCAAGCCCGGCAACAGCGCCGGGTCGGCAATCTCTGCAACATTGTCCGGCAGGTCGCGGCCGGCGAGCCGGTAGAAGGCGGCATCGACGATGCTGAGCTTGTTGGGCTCCGGCGCGCGCAGGAAAATCCCGGCGGCCGCTTCGCTCGCCAGCGAAAAAAACAACGCGTCGTTCAGCCCTTCCTCGCGCGCAAGGTCGAGCGTCAAATTGGCAATCTCGGGATTTCCGGCAACAATCTGGCAATAAGCGCTGAGTTTGACCGCAAAGGCCGCCATGTCATTCCGCGCCGGATCGTTGCCGGGTGGAATATCGGCCAGCGCCGCGCAAGCCCGATTGTCGTCACCCGCCGCCAGTGCCGCGCGCGCCAACTCGACCGCAATCTGCGGCGATCGGGCGGCGCCACCCGCAAGCGCCAGTTGCAGTGCGGCATCCGTCTGCCCGGCCGCCAGCAGCCTGTTCAGTCGTGCCGCCAGCAGCGGCACGCCGCTGCCCGCCCCTTCCGGAGGTTGGGCACCCGTCAACAGCAGCCGTCGAGCCAGATCGGCCATCACCGGCGAGCCGGTTGCGACGGGAAGCCGCACCAAATAAATCTCGATATCGGTACGTGAAGCGCCCCGCCACATGGCCGGTCCAAAGCCGCCGTCCTGCATCCCGAGCAAGCCGACACTCGACGTATCGACGCCGGACAAGGAGCCGATCTGGACATCCGTCCGCGCCGCGCCGGGCACGGCACTGAGCATACGAACCGCTGGCTCGCTGGACTGGAGACCGGCCGGAAAAAGTTGCGAAGGCGCGCTGCGTGACGCAGCCGGCAAATCGGGCGAAGACAGGCCCGAAGCAGGCGTCGTCGCGCCATAGCCTGGCGGCACGATGCTCTGCGGCCCGGCAGGCGACGAGGCCGGCGCGGGCTCCATACCCCCAGGGGCCTGCAGGACATTCGTCCCTTGGGCAAACACCAATGTGGCGGGCATCGCGACGGCAATGAGAAACGCGAGGCCGACGGCGCGACACCCTTGCCTAGCGCGGAAACTGACCATCTGGGAGAACCTTCTCCACTGTCTGAACCTCGGGCACGACAGCCCGATCAAGATAAAAGAGACCGCCGGCGAATACCGCCGCGAGCACGGCGACGACGACAAGGAGGCCGGTTGCGCGGCTCATCGTTTGTTCCTTCTCAAGGCCCGTGGCGGACCGTTGCTGTCATATCGCCATAACGGGAGAAAAAGCCTTAGGCCCCGCTTGCGGCGAAAATGGGGCGCGACGGGAGCACCCCCTTACCTTATCTACAACCCCGCCTTCGCTGGAACCGTGCTAACAATCCGGTAGGATAGCTGCTTTTCGCCACCCTGCTGGGCCGGCTCGGCTAGGGAATCGGCGGGAGAATAGAACAGCAAGGTTAAGGCCGCTATATCGGGCAAGCATGGCCCATATTGAAAGCCGCCGCCTGACGGACAGGAATAATGGCAAGGAACGAACAGCTTAGCGCGGCAGACACGGACATGGGCGAGACCCTCGCACCGGTGCCCCGCAACGAGCGTTCGATTGTCTTGGTCGGCCTGATGGGTGCCGGCAAGACGACGGTCGGTCGCCGTCTTGCCCGCCGGCTCGATCTCGACTTTGTAGATGCCGACGCCGAAATCGAGCAGGCAGCCGGGGAGACCGTTCCCGAGATCTTCGCCCGCCATGGCGAGGCCGCTTTCCGCGCCGGCGAACGCCGCGTCATCACCCGGCTGCTGGCGGGCCCGCCGCATGTGCTGGCGACGGGCGGCGGCGCCTTCATGGACCCGGTGACGCGTGCCAATATCGCCGCGCGCGGTATTTCGATCTGGCTGAAGGCCGATCTCGATGTGCTGATGAAGCGCGTCGCCAAGCGCGGCGACAGGCCGTTGCTGGACAATGGCAACCCGCGCGCCACCATGAGACGCCTGATCGACGAGCGCTACCCGGTCTATGCCGAGGCCGATATTGCGATCGAAAGTGTCGAAGGTCCGCATGAAGCGGTCGTCGAAACCATCATCGGCAAGTTGAAGGAATTCCGCAGTCGGAGTGGCGGAGAAGACAATGACTGACACCATTCGAAGAGTCGCCGTCGATCTCGGCAGCCGCACCTACGACATTCTGGTCGGGCCCGGGCTTATCGCCGATGCGGGCATACATCTGAAGCCGCTGCTGCGCCGTGCGCGCCTTGCCGTCGTCACCGACGAGACGGTGGCGCGCCTCCACTTGCCCACCTTGCAAAAGAGCCTCGATGCGGCGGGCATCCGCCACGACACGATCGTCTTGCCGGCAGGCGAAAGCACCAAGTCGTTCGCGCAACTCGAAAAACTGACCGAATGGCTCCTTGAGACCGGCATCGAACGCGGAGACCTCGTCGTCGCGCTGGGCGGCGGCGTGATCGGCGACCTGACCGGCTTTGCCGCCGCGATCCTGCGCCGTGGCGTCGATTTCGCACAAATTCCGACGACGCTGCTCTCGCAGGTCGACAGCTCCGTCGGCGGCAAAACCGGCATCAACACGCGGCAAGGCAAGAACCTCGCCGGCGCCTTCCACCAGCCACGCCTGGTACTAGCCGACGTCGCCGCGCTCGAAACCCTGCCGATGCGCGAATTTCTGGCCGGTTACGCCGAGGTGGTCAAATACGGGCTGATTGGCGACCGCGCCTTTTTCGATTGGCTGGAGACAAATCTCGACCGCCTGACCCAAGGCGACCGCGACACGCGTATCCACGCCATCGTCAAAAGCTGCGAAGCGAAAGCGGCAACCGTCGCCGCCGACGAACGTGAAAGCGGGGTCCGGGCACTGCTTAATCTCGGCCACACCTTCGGCCACGCGCTGGAAGCTGCCACCGGTTTCTCGCAACGCCTCATCCACGGCGAGGGCGTTGCCATCGGCATGGCGCTGGCTTTCGATCTGTCGGCGCGTCTCGGTCTCTGTCCTGGACAGGACGCCCTGCGTGTCCGTCGCCACCTCATGCACGCCGGCTTGCCGGCCCGGCTTGCTGACGTGCCAGGCACGCTGCCAGATGCCGATGGCCTGATTGCGCTGATGGCGCAGGACAAGAAGGTTGTCGACGGCAAGCTCACTTTCATTCTGGCCCGCAGCATCGGCGAGGCATTTATCACGCGCGACGTGGAACTATCCTCCTTGCGCGATCTGCTGCGGGAACGGGAGCCCGCCTGACATGGTATCCCTCGGCCTTAGTGCCATTCTCGGCGCCATTCTCTTGCTGTTGCTGTTCTCGGCCTTCTTCTCGGGCTCTGAAACGGCGCTCACCGCCGCGTCGCGCGCGCGCATGCACCGCCTCGCCGAAGATGGAAGCAAGCGCGCACGCACGGTCCTTACCCTCACCGAGGATCGCGAGCGTCTGATCGGTGCGGTGCTGCTCGGCAACAATCTTGTCAACATTCTGGCCTCGGCACTTGCGACCAGTTTGTTTCTCGCGCTGTTCGGAGACGCCGGCGTCGTTTATGCGACATTGGTCATGACGGCCGTCGTCCTGGTTTTTGCGGAAGTCGCGCCCAAGACAGTGGCCATCACCAACACCGATCGCGTCGCGCTGGCCGTCGCGCCGATCTTGCGTGTCGTTACCTTTGTATTCGGGCCGATCACGGCTGCCGTGCAATTCATCGTCCGCATTGCGTTGCGCCCCTTCGGCCTCAATGTCGGTCAGAACCAGCAGGTTCTTTCTGCGCATGAGGAATTGCGCGGCGCGATCAACCTGCATCACCACGAAGGCAGCGTCGTCAAGATCGACCGGGACATGCTGGGCGGCATCCTCGATCTGCGCGATCTCGAGGTCAGTGACGTCATGGTTCACCGCAAGAACATCGTGATGATCGACACGTCACAGCCCAACAGCGAGATCATCTCCCAGGCGCTAGCAAGCCCGCACACGCGCTTTCCGCTTTGGCGTGACGATCCGGAAAATATCGTCGGCGTCCTGCACGCCAAGGATCTGCTGCGCGCGCTCGCAGGCGCGGGCTGGACGGCGGACAGCATCGACATTCTTTCCGTCGCCACCAAACCCTGGTTCGTACCCGACACGACCGCGTTGCAGGACCAGCTCAACGCGTTCCTTCGCCGCAAGACGCATTTCGCGCTTGTCGTCGACGAGTATGGCGCACTGATGGGCCTGATCACGCTGGAAGACATTCTCGAGGAAATCGTCGGCGACATTCGCGATGAGCACGATATCGAGGTCGCTGGCGTCCGCCTCCAGCCCGACGGCTCGGTCGTCGTCAACGGCGTCGTGCCGATCCGCGACCTCAATCGCGCCTTCGACTGGTCGCTGCCCGACGAGGAAGCAACCACTGTTGCCGGTCTCGTCATCCACGAGGCGCGCACCATTCCGGAAGTCGGCCAGACCTTCACCTTCCACGGTTTCCGCTTCGAGATCCTGCGTCGCCAGCGCAACCAGATTGCTCAACTCCGCATCGCGCCTGTCCGCAGCCTCAAGGCCGCCGCTAGCGGCTAGCGCGGATCGGTGGCCGCTTCTTCCGGCGTCATCGCCTTGATGCTGAGGGCATGGATCGGATGGCCCATCTCTTCTTTCAGCGCCGCCGTTACCGCACGCTGACGCTCCACCCGCGACTTTCCTGCAAAGCCCGTGGCCACGACGATGACGCGGAAATGGCTTTCACCGCCCGGCCGGTGCCCGGCATGGCCTTTATGGAGATGCGACTGGTCCTCGATCTCGAGCCTGGTCGGTGCGAGCGCCGCTTCGAGCTTGCGGCGCATGGTCTCGGCGACAGTCATACGGATTTCCGGTTAACCTGTTTGTTAATGCATGGATGGTCAACGTAACGGCACAGCACGACATGCTTCCTTGTTTTAGGTCCAGCGCCAACCCATAATTTGAAC
Source organism: Parvibaculum sp. (assembly GCF_030651915.1). GTDB lineage: Bacteria > Pseudomonadota > Alphaproteobacteria > Parvibaculales > Parvibaculaceae > Parvibaculum. The sequence goes on from NZ_JAUSBV010000011.1 coordinate 44,618, forward strand.
TGTGAAACTGAGCTCAAAATATTTTGATTCGATCCGGATCGCACCGCGCAAGATGCGCGGTCTGGAGCAGCCTCCGCATGTCCGTACCGCCGCCCGCGAAGCATCCAGGCGTTGCGAATGGGCCGGCTGCCGCGAGCCCGGTCTCCATCGAGCACCTCGCGCCCACGCGACGATTGGTGTCGACGCTGACGGCGACGCACAATATGCGTGGTTCTGCGAAACCCATATCCGCGAATTCAACGGCAACTATGACTTCTTCAGGGGCATGAGCGACGCCGATGTCGCTGCTTTTCAGCGCGAGGCACTGACCGGCCACCGGCCGACCTGGAATTTGGGTGTCAATGCCGCAAATACGGCTTTCGGACCCCGCTTCGGCCCCCGCATGGGCCGGGCAGCACCTTTTCGCGATGCCTTTGGCTTTTTTGAGGATACCGCAGGGTCAACCGGCCCTGAGGAACCGCAAACGCGGCGCAAGCCCCGGGCGCTGGAGCAACAGGCGCTTGAGACGCTGGACCTCGACGGGACCGCCTCCTTGAACGAGATCAAGGCACGGTATAAGGAACTGGTCAAAAGGCACCATCCCGACGCCAATGGCGGCGACAGGTCGGCCGAGGAGCGTCTCCGCAAGGTCATTCAGGCCTACGATTACCTCCGCAAGAGCGGCTACCGCTGATCGGCGGCGGGCGGCGACGGGCTAGGAAATGCCCTGCACCGGGCGGCGCCCCGGTTTGGGCAAGAATGATCGGGTTTTGAACGACACGTAGGGAAGTAGGCCAGGAATGAGCTTCGAAGCACGAAACGGCATGACCGAGAATCTTCCGGACAAGAAGGTCTCCGTCCGCGAGACTTTCAAGATCGACTTCGACATGGAGGTTCCGGCTTTCTCGGAGCCCAACGAATATGTGCCGGATTTCGATCCCGACTACCTGTTTGATCGGGACACAACGATTGCGCTGCTGGCGGGCTTCGCCTTCAACCGCCGCGTCATCGTTCAGGGCTATCACGGCACCGGCAAGTCGACCCATATCGAACAGGTTGCGGCGCGCCTCAATTGGCCCTGCGTCCGTATCAATCTCGACAGCCATATCAGCCGCATCGATCTTGTCGGCAAGGATGCCATCGTCCTGAAGGACGGCAAACAAGTGACCGAATTCCGCGAGGGTATCCTGCCCTGGGCGCTACAGCACCCGGTGGCGCTGGTCTTTGACGAGTACGACGCCGGCCGGCCGGACGTGATGTTCGTGATCCAGCGCATTCTCGAAGCCTCGGGCAAGCTGACGCTGCTCGACCAGAACCGCGTCATCCGTCCGCACCCGGCTTTCCGACTCTTCGCAACAGCCAACACCGTCGGTCTCGGCGACACCTCAGGCCTCTATCACGGCACTCAGCAGATCAATCAGGGCCAGATGGACCGCTGGAACATCGTCACCACGTTGAACTATCTGCCGCATGCCGAAGAAGTGAATATTATGCTCTCCAAGCTGAAGAGCTACGACACGGAAGAAGGCCGCAAACAGATTGCGGCAATGGTCCGCGTTGCCGATCTCACGCGTTCGGCCTTCATCAATGGCGACATCTCGACCGTGATGAGCCCGCGTACCGTGCTGACATGGGCCGAAAACGCCAAGATTTTCGGCGGCGATATCGGCTTCGCTTTCCGTGTGACCTTCCTCAACAAATGCGACGAGCTTGAGCGGGCAACGGTGGCCGAGTTCTACCAACGCTCCTTCGGAGAGGATCTCCCGGATTCGGCGGCGAACATCAAAGTCGCCTGAAAACGCAAAAAGCGACACGGCCCATGAAATCGAAAGAAGGCCCCGTCGAACCGTTCAAGCGTGCGCTGGCGCAAACCATGCGCACGATTGCGGCCGAGCCGGAGCTCAACGTCACCTTCGGCACCGAAGCGCCGGGCCTGCGTGGCCTGCGCGCCCGGCTGCCCCTGCCGAGCCGCACCCTGCCACCGGAAGAAGTGGCGCAGGTGCGTGGCGTCTCCGATGCCTATGCGCTCCGTCTCGCCCATCACGACGAAAAGATCAATGCGACGTTGCAGCCCGAAGGCGGCAATGCGCTTGCCGTCTTCGATGCGGTGGAACAGGCACGCGTCGAGGCGATCGGTGCCAACCAGATGGCCGGCATGTCGCAAAACCTGACCGCCGCACTGGAACAGCGCTGCGCGTCACGCGGCTATGATCGTATCACCTCGCGCGAAGAGGCGCCGCTCGCCGAGGCCGTCGCCATGATGGTGCGCGAAAAACTGACCGGACAAGCGCCGCCGCCCTCGGCCCGCAAGCTGGTCGATCAGTGGCGTCCATGGATCGAGGAAAAAGCCGGTAGCGATCTCGACCGTCTGCACGAGGTGATTGAAGACCAGAAGGCTTTTGCGCGCGCCACACGCGATATTCTGGTCGATCTCGACATGGGCGACGAGCTCGGTGAAGCACCCGACCAGTCCTCCGACGATGCCGACGATCAGGATGGCGACAGCCAGGACAGCGCCGAGCAGAGCCAGTCGGGCGAGGCCGAACAGCCCGAAGGCTCGTCAGCCGACCAGGTCGAATTCACCGACGGCGAGGGCGAGGAAGGCGACGAGCAGACCGTCGAGGTCGACGCCGACGACATGCCGTCCGACGGCGATACGGACGAAACGAGTGAGGGCAACCAACCATGGCGCCCGAACCAGCAGGGCGACGACAAGAACCGCGCCGCCTACAAAGTCTTCACCCCGCAATATGACGAGGTGATCGCGGCCGAGGACCTTTGCGATCTCGAAGAGCTGTCGCGCCTGCGCCAGTATCTCGACCAGCAGCTGCAGCAAATGCAGGGCGTCGTCTCGCGTCTTGCCAACCGTCTTCAGCGCCGCCTGCTCGCGCAACAGAACCGCACCTGGGAATTCGATCTCGAGGAAGGCATACTCGACGCCGCGCGCCTGACCCGCGCCGTAATCGATCCCATGCAGCCGCTCGCCTTCAAGGTCGAGCACGACATGAACTTCCGCGACACAATCGTGACGCTGCTGCTCGACAATTCGGGCTCGATGCGCGGCCGGCCGATCACGGTTGCGGCGATGTGCGCCGACATTCTGGCGCGTACGCTTGAGCGTTGCGGCGTCAAAGTCGAAATATTGGGCTTCACGACGCGCGCATGGAAAGGCGGCCAATCGCGCGAGCGTTGGCTCGCGGAAGGCAAACCCGCGCAGCCCGGGCGTCTCAACGATCTGCGCCACATCGTCTACAAGTCGGCCGACAGCCCGTGGCGCCGCGCGCGGCGCAATCTCGGCTTGATGATGCGGGAAGGTTTGCTAAAGGAGAACATCGACGGCGAGGCCCTGATCTGGGCCTACAACCGGCTGCTGGCACGACCGGAGCAGCGCCGAATCATGATGGTGATCTCTGACGGCGCGCCGGTCGACGATTCGACGCTGTCGGTCAACGCCGGCAACTATCTCGAAAAGCACCTGCGCTCCGTCATTGAACAAATAGAAACCCGCTCGCCGGTTGAGCTGATCGCCATCGGCATCGGTCACGATGTCACGCGCTACTACCGTCGTGCCGTCACCATCGTCGATGCCGAACAGCTTGGCGGCGCGATGACCGAAAAGCTCGCAGAGCTTTTCGACGATGAAACGACGCTCCGCCGCGGCCAGTTGAAGGCGCGCGGTCAAGACGTCAAGAAGCGCCCCAAGCCCGCCGCCGTGCGCTAGGCTCTCATTCCGCCTTGCGGATCCGGTAGGTGCAGCGCCGCCCGCCCTCGAGCAGATATTCCTCGCGCTCGATGCATGCGCCCTCGCCCAGCATCATCCGGAACATCGCCAGCTCTGAACGACAGAAGCCCTGACACACTGTCGCCGCCGCGCAGATCGGGCAATGGTCCTCGATCAGGAGGAAATCCGCGCCATCGCGCTCGACCCGCGCCATGTAGCCCTCGGCCGCGCGGATCGCCGCCAGTGCCTCGACGCGCTCGGAAAGCTGCGCCCTGCCCTGCAGCGCCCTTTCATAGGTCAGGCGCATGTCGCGCTCGCGCTCGGCGATCAAGCGTCCGAGGCCCTCTTCGCCGAACAGGCGGCGAATGTCGCCGATCATTTTCGTGGTGAGTTCGGCATGGGCATCAGGGAAGCGGGCATGGCCCTTGTCGGTCAGCTTCCAGAATTTTTTCGGGCGGCCGACGCCTTCCACGAGGTCGTATTTCTCGACCAGCCCCTCGCGCAGCAACATATCGAGATGTCGCCGCGCGCCCATGCCCGTCATCGACAGCGCCGCGCCGAGCTGGTCCGCCGTCCGGGCGCCGTGGCGTTTCAGCAGGTTGAGAATGCGGTCCGCGGTCTCATGCATGCCTGTATCTTGCCAGAACCGGAGAATTTAGCAACTCCTTCGTATTTAAAATAGATTATTGAAATCAATAGGTTAAGTAAAAATTCAGGTACATCTTCTTTTTATAAACTAAATAGATTACAAATTTGCGTGCTGGGCCCCGCCCGGCGAAGCGTCCTTCACAGAGACCGCCAAATGTCGCGCTTCATTCCCACCCAGCCCCGCCGCAAGCGCAGCCTTGCCGCTGCGATCGTCTCCATGGGCATGGTCAATCTTTCGATGGGCATTGCCTTCCCGCTCGCGGCGCTGATCATGGCCCGGCAGGGCGCGGAACCCGGCCTGATCGGGCTTTCGGCCGCCGCGCAGGCCGCACCGGTGTTTCTGATCTCGCCGATCGCGCCCTGGATCATGCGTCGCTTTGGCCCGGCCAATGTGATGATCGGCGGCCTGTTGCTGGCCGGTGTCTCCTTCCTGCTGATCGGCTACTACGCCAATTTCTTTGCCTGGTTTCCGCTCCGCTTCCTGCTCGGCGTCGCAGGCACCCTATTGTGGGCAACCAGCGAAGCCTGGATTAACGCGCTTGCCGAGGACGCCAAGCGCGGAAAGATCATCGGCATCTATGGCGCCTCAGCAGCGGCCGGCTTCGCGCTCGGTCCGACAACGCTGGTGGTGCTTGGAACGGGCGTCGAGCCCTTCTATCTGGGTGGCGCATTGATGATTGCAGCCGCCATTCTGGTCACCACCGCCGACAAGAGCCGCAATCACTTCGAAAAGACCGAAAAATCGTCACCCATGTGGCGCCTGGTCTTCGTCGCGCCGGCGGCGCTGCTGGTCAATGTGTTTTATGCCGCCGCCGAGGAGTCACTGGTCACATTCTTCCCGCTTTACGCCATCCGTTCCGGCATGGCCGAAAGCGGCAGCCTTGCGCTGCTGACCGTCGCCGCGATCGGCGCCATCGTCATGCAACCGATTGTCGGCGTGGCCGCCGACCGGATGAACCGGCTCGGCCTTTTGATCGGCCTGGTGCTGGCGACAATGGCCGGCTATGCGCTACTGCCTTTCGCGGTGCCCATGTTGATTGCGACCGGCATCGTCCTCTTTCTGGTCGTTGGCCTTGCCAACGGCATTTTCACGCTCGGCATGGTGCTGGTCGGCGAGCGCTTTCGTGGTGCCGAGCTTGCGGGCGCCAGCGCCTTCACAACCGCCATGTGGGGCACAGGCGCGCTGATCGGAACGCCGCTTTCGGGCTTCGCAATGCAACTTTGGGACCCGCACGGCCTTGTGCTGGCCGTCATCCTGATCTTCGCGGCCTATCTGCCGTTCCCGTTCATCGCCTGGGTGCGGCAACAAAAATCGCGCGCCGCCTGAAATCTGCGCTTGAGCTTCCGACGGATACGGATAATCTGCGCGGCTTTTCTCCGTTCAGGGCTTTTGACGCCATGCGCGCCGCGCTCGCCACATTCCGCTCGGACCACCGTCTCTGGATCGACGAGGCAAAGGCGACGCTTGCCTTGTCGTGGCCGCTGATCTTCACCAATCTGGCGCAGGTCGCAATCAATGCCACCGACGTGCTGATGATGGGTTGGCTCGGCCCCGACACGCTCGCCGCCGGCACGCTCGGCTCCAACCTTTATTTCGCCGTTTTCATCTTCGGCATCGGCCTGATGACCGCCGCCTCGCCGATGATCGCCGCCGAGCTTGGCCGCCGAAAGCATTCCGTGCGCGACGTGCGACGCACCGTACGCCAGTCATTCTGGGCAGGGCTCACGATCGTCGTTCCGTTCTGGATGTTGCTCTGGAATGCCGAGTGGATACTGGTCGCACTCGGTCAGCAACCGGCATTGGCCGCGGAAGGCGCATCCTACGTTCGCGCCATGCAGTGGTCGTTGCTGCCAATGCTTTTCTATATCGTGTTGCGGGCCTTCATCGCGGCGCTCGAACGGCCGCGCTGGGCCTTCGTCATCAGTGGCATCGCCGTTCCGTTCAACGCTTTCGCCAACTACTGCCTGATGTTCGGCAATTTCGGATTTCCGGCGCTGGGGCTGGTCGGCGCGGGTATCGGCAGCGTACTTTCCTGCAGCTTCATGTTCGCCGCACTGAGCCTCGTCGTGCTCTTCGACCGGCAGTTCCGCCGCTATCATTTGTTTGGCCGTTTCTGGCGCGCGGACTGGACGCGCTACCGGGAAATCTGGCGACTCGGTCTGCCGATTGCCGTGACGCTCGGCCTTGAAGTGTCGGTCTTCAACGCCGCCGTCTTCGTGATTGGGCTTTTCGGTGCCGCGTCGCTGGCCGCTCACGCCATCGCCCTGCAAATCGCGGCCATTTCCTTCATGGTGCCGCTCGGCTTCTCGCAAGCCGTCACGGTGCGTGTCGGCCGCGCCTACGGCGCCGGCGACCGCGGTGCAATCCGCCGCGCCGGCTGGACCCCATTCGTCATGGGCGTCGTTTTTATGGGACTTATGGCGCTGGTGATGATCCTCTTCCCCTATCCACTGATCGGCGCCTTTCTCGACCGGACCGCGCCGGAAAACGCTCACGTGATCGAGCTTGCGGTCACTTTCCTCGCCGTCGCCGCGCTATTCCAGGTTTTCGATGGCGCGCAATCGATCGGCGTCGGCATGTTGCGCGGCCTGCACGACACGCGCGTTCCGATGATCTATGCCGGTGTCAGTTATTGGCTGATCGGCCTGACGTCTGGCGTCGTGCTGGCTTTTCCGCTGGGATTGGAGGGGCTCGGGATTTGGCTCGGCCTGGCGACGGGACTGGCTGCCGCCTCTTCGCTGATGCTCTACCGCTGGTTTCACCGCGCCACACTGCGTCTGGACGAAGCGTCATGGGCACGTCGCACCTGAATCGCTTGTGTGCAGATCGCACACCGATATGATGCGGTCCGGCCGGAGTCACATTGTGAAATCGCGATGACCCGGAACGGGGGGTTGAGTCAATTGCGTTGTTCGAACCTGACGACCGGTGTGTTGGTTTTTCTCGCCCTCGTTATCATCGGCGCGCCGGCCCATGCCGATGTGCAGCGCATTGAACTGAAGACAAACCCGCTTGTCTGGAACCCGGAGGACCGCAGCGAAACGCGCGCCGGCGAGCTGGAGTGGGCCGGCGGCATCGAAATAAAGTCACCAACAAAGGAGTTCGGCGGGTGGTCGGGCCTCGCCATCAATCCGGATGGAACCGCAATGCTCGCCGTTTCCGACGAGGGACACTGGTTGAGCGCAAAGATTCTATATGACGAAAGAGGCCGATTGTCGGGGATCGCCGAAGGTCGCATGGCGCCGATGTTGGGCCTCGACGGCGAACCGGTCGCCGGGAAGATGCTCGGCGATGCGGAAGGCCTGGTGGTCGACACAGATGAACCCTTGGCTGGCCAGGCCTATGTCAGCTTCGAACGCGCGCACCGTATTTGGCGTTACGATCTCGGTGCAGACGGTTTCATGGCGCGGCCCGAACAGCTCCTGACCCAGCGTCATTTTGGCCGCCTCAATTCCAATGGCGGCATCGAATCGATTGAATTGCTTCCTCCAGCAGACGCCGACGGAGAGCCGCGCATCCTCGCATTCACTGAAGACACGTTAGACCCGCGCGGAAACATCAAAGCCTTCGTGGCCGACGGTCATGATATTTCATGGTTTGCCCTGCGCCCGCGTGCACCATACAAACCGACCGATATAGCGCGACTGCCAAACGGCGATCTGCTCGTTCTGGAACGGCGTTTCTCGATGCTCGCCGGTGTCGGCATGCAACTGCGTCTGATCGACAAGGATGACATCATCCCCGGAGCGGTCGTTGACGGCGAGGTGCTTATCGATGTCGGGCAGCGCTATTCGATCGACAACATGGAGGGCTTGGCAGTTCGTGAGGACAAGAACGGCGATCTGCTGATCTACATGCTCTCGGACGACAACTTCAATATGTTGCAACGAACGCTGCTGTTGATGTTCCGCCTGAAGGGGGACATATCGGCGGCGGTTGGCCCAGTCAGGCTCCCCCGAAACCCGACAGCGGGCGAATTGTCCGGCGCAACATTCCGGTCGGAACAAGCTGAAGCAGCGCCCAACTGAAATACAATCCAGCCTCGACAATGAGGCGAGCGATCAATGCACTGTCCCACGGCGCGGTCGGCCGCATACTGAATGTAACAACGAACGCAATTCCGCCCATCAGTGCCGCAAGAAAAGGCGCTTTCCACCAGGGAATGCCGCGCAACCAATCGAAGGTCAATATGTTGACGAGCTGCGCCAGCGCCATCGCGCCCGCAAAGGCGGCAGCCTCGGGATAGGGTACAACTTCCTCGCTGAAGTCGACGATGAGGCCTTCGTATAAGACCAGGATCAGCGCTCCGCCGATCAGGAGCCATGCGACAAAGGCAGCTGTGAGCGTCAACGCAGGCCCGTAACGGCGACTGGTGATGTTAAGAATGAAGAAAACAGCCGGCAGAACGACAAGACCCCACGTCATCCACTCCGCAGCGTCGAGCCGCGGATCGAGAGAGGCGAGATAACGGGCTTCCGCGACAGGCACCTCACGCAGGAGAAAAGCAGCAGCAAGAGTGGCGCACAAGGCGGCAACCGGCACGATCAGCCGCAACAACGCCGTAACCAGCCGCGCAAGAAAACCCGGCCGGCTGACCGGCACACGATCAACCCCGCTATCCAGCATCCGCACACCCCCAAAACATCGGGGTGAAGTCTAGCGGCGCGGGCCGCAGTCTGAAAAGACCGCGACCTGATTTTCGATAAACTGGGTAAAATTTATTGGAAAAAGGTGGCTGAGAGCCACTTGTTTTTAATTGTAGCAGTTGCAGACACCCGTCAGGCGGCAGCAACCTGTGCCTTCTCGACCGCACGCTTCAGCTTGAGCGCGCGCGAGGAGAGCTGCGCATCGGCAGCCTTCAACAGGAAGGGGTCAAGCCCACCATTATGTTCCACCGAACGCAGCGCATGCGCCGATATACGCAGGCTGACCTGCCGGCCCAACGCATCGCTAATGAGCGTTACCTGGCAGAGATTCGGCAGGAACCGGCGTCGGGTCTTGCGATTGGCGTGGCTCACATTGTTGCCGGACATCACGGCCTTGCCGGACAGTTCGCAGCGGCGGGACATGGGGACTTCCTTTGTAAATTCGTCAGGCTGCCGCAGTTTCCCGCGCAGCCCTTGCAGGCGGGCACGTATAAAAGGCCCGCAAGGACCAGTCAAGGCCCGTTCAGGCTTCTTCTGCGCGCCCGAGCACCAAACCCAGCAGCCGCCGTGCAGCCGCTGTAGGGGTCGTCCCACCCTCCCCCACCTCTCGCTCCAGTTGGGGCACCAGCGCCGCCGCCTTCGGATCGGTCTTGAGGCTCGCAATCAGGCCTTCCCGCAACTCGGTCCAGAACCAGGCTTTCGCTTGATTGGCCCGCAGCCGGTCCAGATCGCCAGATTTCGTCAGCGCCGTTCGGTAGGCCTCCGCAGCCTCCCAGACCTTGTCGAGCCCTTCTCCCTTGAGGGCGGACGCCAAAAGCACGTGTGGTGTCCATGCCGCGGTTTTAGGCCGCATCAGGTGAAGCGCCGCCTGATATTCCGTCTGCGCACGCCGTGCAGCCGGGGCAAGGTCGCCATCGGCCTTGTTAACCACAATAAGGTCAGCAAGCTCCATAATACCCCGCTTGATCCCCTGCAATTCATCACCGCCGCCCGGCGCGAGCAGGAGTACGAACATATCGACCATATCGGCCACCGACGTTTCGGATTGGCCGACGCCTACCGTCTCGACAAGGATAACGTCGTAGCCGGCAGCCTCGGCGAGCAACATGGCCTCGCGCGTCCGCCGGGCGACGCCGCCAAGTGTGCCGCCTGAGGGCGATGGCCGGATAAAGGCGCGGGGGTCACGCGCCAGCAATTCCATGCGTGTCTTGTCGCCAAGGATCGAACCACCCGTCCGTGCCGATGACGGATCGACGGCCAGAACGGCAACGCGCAAGCCTTTGCCGGTCAAAAGCCGGCCGAAGGCCTCGATAAAGGTCGATTTACCCACGCCCGGCGTCCCGGACAGGCCCAACCTGACGGCTTTGCCCGTCTCGGGAAGCAACGCGGCCAGCAGCGCCTGAGCAATCTTCTGATGATCAGCGCGCGATGATTCGACAAGTGTTATGCCGCGCGCCAACGCAACGCGGCTCCCGGCGCGAATATCGGCAGCCAGTACCGATGGATCGGGCAGAGCGCGATTCAGGGCTTGTCGTTGCCGCTGCTTTTTTTCGCCACCAATCGTCATTCCAGTTGCATACTTGGTCAAATGGGGCTCCGTCCAGCCCCCGGGGCAGCCAGCAGGGGCCCGTTCACCTCCGGTTCATGCAGTTTTGGCGACCATAAGTCCCACGAGGCGATCCGCCCGGTAAAACCGGGCCTGACCGAGCGAGGAGAAAAATGGCGCGATCCAAATACGCAATCAGGCGAACAGTTCCGGCATGGACGGCGCTCGCGGCAGCCATATTTGCGCTCGCACCCATGCCGGTTCATGTTGCAGCGGCGCCCGTTCCGCCAGAGTTGGAAACGGAGCAGCCCAGCATTCAGGCTGACTACACAGTGTATATCGGCGGTTTCATGGCCGCGGAAGGCACGGTCAGTGCAACCTTGCACGATGATACATATGTGATGAGGAGCTTCCTCGGTGTCGCCGGTGTGCCGAAGAACTTTTTCGATGCGAAATGGACCATGGAAAGCAGCGGCCGCATTAACGAGGCGGTGCCGCGCCCTGACTGGTTTGCATTCCATTCAAGCGAAAAAGGGAAAATCAAGTATCGAGAGATGAGCTACGACGCTGCCGGACGTCCGGAAATGACTTTCGAACCGCCGCTACGGCCTCACGAAGAGATTCGCGTGTTGCCGTTTGAGCGCCAGAATACGCTTGATCCGATCAGCGCCCTGCTGTTGCCGGTCACGACGAACGGGAATCCGTGCACGCGCCGCTTGGCAGTCTTCGATGGCAAGCACCGCTACGACCTCCAACTTGCCTTCGACAGCGAGGGCACGGTGACGACGCGCGACAAGGGCTATAGCGGCAAGGCAATCCGCTGTTCGGTTCAGATGACGCCACGCAGCGGGATGCGCCAAACGAGCTTTACCCGAATGCTTCAACAGCGCGACAATGCACATATCTGGCTCGCCCCGATGAACGGCGGGAACATCTATATCCCCGTGCGCATTCAGGTAAGAACACCGATCGGCGGCGCTGTCATGGATGTCGTGAGACTTCGCCAGTATGCGGCGAAAGAACCGACTGCAACAGCTGCAGCGGCGAAATAGGCGGGCGTCAGCGGTCGTCCGTCTTTCCAGTTTCAGACGAACGAGTGACTTCGGAATAAAGCGCCCGCAGGCGCTTCACCAGGTCATCTTCAGGCGAAGTTCCCGCTTGTTCGATTTCCTTCAACAGTCCCTCAAGTCTTGTCGACAGCATGTCGTAATAGGCGCGCTGCTGCTCATCCGGATTCTTCATCCGGGGATCGCTCAAATCGACAAGACGACGCCGCTTTGGGCGTGCAAAGCCTTCTCCGGTGCTCATCACACCTCCAGGGATCTCGCATATTTGAAACCTGTCGGCGGTCATGTTTTCCCGAGGTTTCCGGACCCGGGAGGGCACAACTCACCTGGCATGGCCCATTGGCGGCAGCTCTGAGATCGTTCGAGCCGCACGCGTACCATCGCCTGCCCGAATCTTTGTCCGGGCGTTCAGCGCTGAGATAACGACGCGTGTGAGCAGTTGCAATATCGAAAAAGCGCGTCGTGCGCTTTTGACGCAGACCGAGCCTTATTCCTAGGCAGGCAAAAAAATGCCGTATCTGTTGGCACTATTATGCCGCATGCCGTCGCTTTTCGCGAATAAGTGTCAGGATTTCGAGCGCCGCTGAGGGAATATTCGTACCCGGACCGAAAATCGCCGACGCCCCAGCCTCTTTCAGGAAGTTGTAATCCTGTGCCGGAATGACACCACCACAGATAATGAGGATGTCATCGGCGCCTTCATCCTTGAGCGCTTTGGCGAGCGCTGGCACCAGCGTCTTGTGACCGGCTGCGAGGCTCGAAATTCCAATAACGTGAACGTCGTTCTCGATCGCATCGCGCGCCGCCTCTTCGGGTGTCTGGAAAAGCGGTCCCACATCGACATCAAAGCCGAGATCGGCAAAGGCGGTCGCAATCACTTTCGCACCGCGATCATGACCATCCTGACCCATCTTCACGACCAGCATCCGCGGGCGCCGGCCCTCGGCCTCGGCGAACGCTTCGATTTCCTTTGAAATCTTCATGAAGCCCTCATCCCCTTCGTAAGCCTGCGCATAGACGCCCGATATCGACTTGATCTCGGCACGGTGACGGCCAAACACCTCTTCCATCGCGTCCGAAATCTCGCCGACGGTCGCGCGCGCGCGCGCTGCATCGACAGCAAGCGCGAGCAGATTCCCTTTGGCCCGCGCACCTTCCGTGAGCGCCGTGAGCGCCGCCCCGCACGTCGCCTCATCGCGCTCCGCACGCACTTTCTTCAAACGTGCGACTTGCGCCTCACGCACCATGGCGTTGTCGATGTCGAGAATCTCGAGCGGATCCTCTTTCGACAAACGATACTTGTTGACGCCCACGATAACTTCCTGGCCACGATCGATGCGTGCCTGCTTGCGCGCCGCCGCTTCTTCGATCCGCAGCTTCGGCATACCGGTGGCAACGGCCTTGGTCATACCGCCAAGCTCTTCGACTTCTTCGATCAGCTTCCAAGCTTCGCTGACGAGAGAATGCGTGAGGCTCTCCATGTAGTAGGAGCCGCCCATCGGATCGATCACATTGGTGATGCCGGTCTCGTGCTGGATGACGAGCTGCGTGTTGCGCGCGATGCGGGCCGAAAAATCGGTCGGCAGGGCAATCGCCTCATCGAGCGCATTCGTGTGCAGCGACTGCGTACCGCCAAGCACCGCCGCCATCGCCTCGATCGTGGTGCGAATGACATTGTTGTAGGGATCCTGCTCGGTGAGCGAGACACCCGAAGTCTGGCAATGCGTCCGCAGCATCGACGACTTGACGTCTTTCGGATTGAACTCGGCCATGATTTTCGACCAGAGAAGCCGTGCCGCGCGAAGCTTGGCAATCTCCATGAAGAAATTCATGCCGATGGCAAAGAAGAATGAGAGCCGGGGCGCAAACTCATCGACATCCAGCCCGGCCGCCAGTGCCGCGCGGACATATTCGCGCCCGTCGGCCAGCGTGAAGGCAAGTTCCTGAACCTGTGTCGCACCCGCTTCCTGCATATGATAGCCGGAAATCGAGATCGTGTTGAACTTCGGCATGTGCCGGGAGCAATAACCAATAATGTCAGCGACGATCCGCATTGAGGGTTCGGGCGGATAGATGTACGTATTGCGGACCATGAACTCCTTCAGAATATCGTTCTGAATCGTGCCCGCAAGCTGTTCCGGTTTCACGCCCTGCTCTTCGGCCGCCACAATATAATTGGCAAGAATGGGGATAACGGCACCGTTCATCGTCATCGACACCGACATCTCTTCGAGCGGTATCCGGTCGAAGAGAATTTTCATATCCTCAACCGAGTCGATCGCAACGCCCGCCTTGCCGACGTCGCCGACGACGCGCGGATGGTCGCTGTCATAGCCACGGTGCGTGGCGAGATCGAAAGCGACCGAAAGCCCCTTCTGACCGCCAGCAAGATTGCGCCGGTAGAAAGCATTCGACTCTTCGGCGGTCGAAAAGCCGGCATATTGCCGGATGGTCCACGGGCGGCCGACATACATCGTTGCCTGAGGCCCCCGCGTATAGGGGGCAAAGCCGGGAAGCGTATTGGCGTCATAACCTTCAGCGGCCAGCCGCTCCAGATCCTCAGCCGTATAGAGTGGCTTGACGTCGATGCCCTCCGGGGTCTTCCAGACGAGCGACGTTGAACTGGCGCCCTTGGTTTGTTTGCTGACTGCAACTTCCCAGTCGTGAAGCGTCTTCCTGTCGGCCATCTCGTCTCTACTCGCTCGAAATTCTTCGGAAATTCCCCAGTCGCCACTGTAACATAGCGCTGCCGGTCCCAAAATGCGGCTGGAGTATCGAGGAACCGCCGAGCAGGGTCAAACCGCCCGGAAATACGGAGACGGGGCCACAATTCCGTTGCGTCAGATCGGTCGCGAAATTGCGTCCGCGCTCTGGCCGCCGTCAAATACATGCCTTACGGTGTGGCTGGCCGGATACGCTGTGCCACCGCTTCAGCGCAGTGGAAGAAAATTGAGGGAGAAATATGTCTGTGACCCGAGTTCGTCTGAGCGCGCCCGCGATGACCGTCTTCGCGCTTTGCCTGGTCGCCTTTACGATTACAGCCTGCACCGGAGGAGGGGCGGCCCGAAAACGCGACGCCGAGGGGCGCGTGCTGCCAACACTGGCGGAGCAGGATCCCTCGGGGACGCTTTATGCAAAGTCGATCAGCGATGCCGGGCGCGGCGAATGCGACGAACGAACTCTCGATGTTCTGACCTGCTTTTCCTATCGCGGACATGGATATGAAGGCGCACAAACGGCCTTGGGCCAATGCCTGATTACCGGCGGCGACAACACCGAAGGGATTGACTGGGTGCACCGCGCCGCAGACGCCGGTTGGCCCGACGCTCAAAAACTCCTCGCCCAGATATATCTAGCCGGAAATGTAACGACGCGCGACAGCGTCGAAGCGGCCAAATGGGCCAAGCTGTACAGCCGCAATCCGTCCCTTCTCTCGCTCGGCGTACAGCCTGACCGGAATCTCGCTCTCGCCTTTCAGGGCGAGATTGCGGTGGAACAAAACACCGAGGCCGATCAGCGTGTTGCCGCTTGGGCTCCGCGCTACTGGACCCCGACCTCCCAGGTTGACCAGAACGTAAAACGAAGCTGCGAAGTCGAGGGACGTCGCCCCCCCCGCGCGCGCCAGGATGCGCCGCTCATAACGGTACCCGATATCTACTAGCGACCGCTCATCGCCGGCCCGTCGCTGCTGACGACATTGCCCGGCTCGACGAGAACGGCGACGACCCAGCCCGAAGATTGGCCATTTTCGGGGTAAAATCTTGCATTCAGGGAAACTTTACCTCCCTCCCCTAAACCTCATAGCACGTGGGGTTCTAATTTGGGGGAGGAGCCCCGCTCGGATGCCCGGCACGCCAATGGACATGAAACCATCCACAGGGCTCGGAGCAAGCCCCATGCAGCCATTGTTCGCCAGTATACCCGGCGGCGGCGTGCCAGGAGCAGATGCACGTGCGCGCCGCATCAGCCTCGAGCTCTACCGCTCGGTGATGAAAACCTTCCGGACACTGCCGATTTACTTTCCGGCCATCGTGGGCGCAATTGCCTTTGCTTTCGTTCCCGCCTATCCGGCTCCCGTCATCGTCGCGTGGTGGCTTGCCATCGTGGCGATACACATCGAATATGCACTGTTCCAGCGGCGCTTCTTCGCGTCAGACGAAAACGAAATCGATCCGAAGCCATGGGTTACTGCGACGGCCGTACGCTTTTGGGTCATGAATATTGTCTGGGTTGGTCTCATTCCGCTTTTCTGGCAGGCGGACGGCAGCATCCAGAACCTTGCCATTCTGATGATTTTTATCGTTCACGTCGTCATGGCATCGCAAACGTCGTTTCCCGTCGTAACGCTGGTGATTGCGTCAACATTGCCGATCATGACCGGCGTTGTTTCCGCAGGTATCGCCACCGGCGAGTCAACATTCGTGGCCCTCGGCCTCGCTTGCATCCCGACCTACCTCTATCTGGTGCGCATCGCACAACAACAGAGAGCGGCAGCAACGGAAACGCTCACACTGCGCTTCAGGAAAGCCGATCTCATAGAGGATCTGGAGCACGCGCACGACATGTCGGAGACCGCGCGCCTTCATGCGGAAGAAGCCAATGCACAACTGCTCAGCCGCGAGCACCATTTCCGCGCATTGGTCGAAAACGCCTTCGACGTTGTGCTGGTCACTGACCAAGACGGCATCATTCAGTATGCATCGCCGGCCGCCGAAAAAATCGGGCTCCCGCCCGACGCGCTGGTCGGTCTCAACGGACTCGAACTCCTATCGCCTGAACAACAGGAAACACTGCGTCAGGACGCTTTCGAAACCAGCGATGGCATCCGGCCAGCCGGCCGCAACTATGAACTCTTGATACCGCGACATGAGAACAAGGCGATCTGGATCGAGGCAACCGTCACAAATCTGCTAAGAGACGAAAACGTCCGGGGCTTCGTCGTCAATCTTCGCGACATTACGCAACGCAAGCGCGCAGAGAACGAGCAGAAAAGTCAGTTCCGCGTTCTTCGGGCCCTCGCAACCGGAATGGAACTCGACGAGGTGATGTCGCTTCTGGCCGTGGGCGCAGAAGAAGCGAATCCCGGCACACGCGCTGCCGTCTTCCTGCTCGACGGTGAGGAGAATCTGATCACCTGCGCAGCGCCACACTTGCCGAGCGATTTCGCGCAGTGGGTCGCCGACTTCTGGAAAGAGGAAAAGACGGGCATCTTCGGCAGCATGGCACTTGCCGGGCAGAGAATCGTCGCCACCGATCTGCAAAACGAACACCACGGCACCGGCATCGCGCCCTATATGCGCAAGGTCGACGTCAACTCCCTCTGGTTTCGGCCTATCCTGTCGCGCAACGATCGCGTCGTTGGCGCCTTCGCCATGTACCTGTCCGACGCCCGCGAACCGGACAAGTGGGAGGATGCCTACCTCCTCGGAGCCGCGCATCTGGCAGGCATTGCCATCGAACGCCGCCGTGCCGAACAGGGGCTTAAACAGGCGACCGAAAGCGCCGAATTGGCCAACCGCGCCAAGAGCAAATTCCTGGCCAATATGAGCCACGAGCTGCGCACACCGCTGAACGCGATCATCGGCTTCTCCGAAATCATGCGCGACGGCATGTTTGGTCCGCTCGGCAGCGAGCGTTATCGGGAATATGCCGTCGACATTCACGACAGCGGACGTCACCTGCTCAACGTCATCGACGACATTCTTGATATCTCGAAGATTGAAGCCGGACGCTATGCGATCGAGGAGCAGGAGATCGACCTGGCGGATGTCCTGCACTGGTCTGCCGAGATGATGCGCGCCCGGACAATGGACAAGCAGCAGAAAGTGTCTCTCGATCTTCCCGACGCCATACCACGCGTCTGCGCCGACCAGCGCGCCATGAGACAGATCATGCTGAATTTGCTATCGAATGCGGCGAAGTTCACGCCGCCGGGCGGACGGATCGACATTGCTGTCGGTCTGACGGAGACGGGCGAACTCAGCGTCGTCGTACGCGACACAGGAATCGGCATCCCTGCCGACAAACTCGGCGAAGTGATGGAACCCTTCGGTCAGGTCGACGACACCAACGCCCGTCAGCACGGCGGTACCGGCCTCGGCTTGCCGATCACAAAGTCGCTGATCGAGATGCATGACGGCCACTTCTGCCTCGAAAGCACCGTCGGCGCCGGCACAACGGCAACGATGAAGCTGCCCGCCTCACGCTTGATATGGGCAAAAAAAGGCGAAGCCTCCGCGCGTTAGGCGCAAGCGGCGCCCTGCGCGCGGAGCCGCTATTCCGCCGCCTTCTTCTGCCGCTCGCTGGCGCCGATAAAACCGAAGAGATGCCCGCCGACTTTTCGCATCTGAATTTCTTCCGACCCTTCGGTAATCCGGTAGCGGCGGTGATGGCGATAAATATGCTCGAACGGCTTGTGCCGCGAGTAGCCCATGCCGCCATGCACCTGGATCGCCAGATCGGCCGCCTGACAGACAAGCCGGTTCGCACGATAGTTGCACATCGACACCTTGTCGGAGAGATGGCGCGCGACATCCTTCTTCGACATTTGATCCATCTGCCACGCCGTCTTGTAGACGAGATTGCGGATCATCTCGCACTCGGTGTGCGCTTCGATTAGCGGGAACTGGATCGCCTGATTGGTGGCGAGCGGTTTGCCGAAGGGCTTGCGCTGCTTGGCGTATTTGACGCTTTCGTTGATACAGAACTGCGCCGCGCCAACTCCCGACGCCGCCTGACGGATACGGTTCTCATGCACGAAATGCTGCGCAAGTTCGAGCCCGCGCTCGGGGTCGCCAAGGATTGAATCGTCCGGCACCCAGACATTCGTGAACGATACACGCGGATGGTCGGTGGGCATGTTGAACGTCCAGAGATACTCCTCGACCTTGACGCCGGGCGTGTCTGTCGGAACGATAAAGCAGGTAATGCCGAGCGGATCGCCGTCCTGGCCGCTGGTGCGAGCGAACACAAAGTCGTGCGTCGCAACATGCATGCCCGTGTTCCACATTTTCATCCCGTTGATGAGCCAGCCGTCCTTGCCGTTGCGCTTCTCGCGGCGGCCGCGTGTCTCCATCCAGGTTGCATCCGAACCATGCTCGGGTTCCGTGAGGCCGAAGGCGACACGCACGGAACCGTCGAGCGAACCGGCAATGAACTGCTTCCTTTGCGCCTCGGTGCCGAAGTCGCGGAACATCAGGACTGTCGGGAAATTGCCGACGATCGAATTTTCGTTCTGAAGATCGTTGTGAAGACCGAGCCCCTTGGCCGCCAGATGTTCGCGGATAACCGCCATACCGAGATTGGTACCGTCTTTGCCGCCATACTCCTTCGGCAGGGCGTAGCGCAGGTGACCCGCCTTGTCGGCAATCTTGCGCATTTGGCCCAGCAGTTCTTCCCAGTCATGGCGCGGCAAGCCCTGATTGTCCCAGTCGGTACGTGCATGTTCGCGGCGGTGATCGAAGAAACGCTCATTGTCGTCCCGCGCCTGCAGCGGTTTTATTTCCTTGTCGATGAAATCGTCCAGCACATGGAGATAGTCGGTGATCTCTTTGGGGATCGTGAAATCCATATCGTCCTCCGGATGTCGCCAGCCCCTGACGGGCCTGATGGCAAATATCGATGTTCGCCACTATAGACCGCGGTCCAGTATCGGAAAGGGTCCACAGGCGCGCCGCAAACCAACTGCCGCCAGGACGTTGCGGAAGGCACAGGAAAATTTTTCTGTTAACGAATTGTCCGCCTAAGATATTGTCCAACCACAACATTTAGCCGTGAACGAAGACGGAAGACGGAATGGTCGGCGATTCGGACCCGGTTCGTTCGCTCAATATTCCAGTCCTTAATGCCCGCACGGTTAATCGCGGCGTACCCTTGCCTCCACGTCCTTTTGCCCCGATGGTGCGCCTCGAAACATGAGTATCCTGTCCGTCCCCACACCCAGCCGCAATGCACGCGACGGCCTTGCCGAACGCCGCCGCATCACCGCTGTGCTGGGCCCCACCAATACCGGCAAGACCCATCTCGCCATCGAGCGGATGATGGGCTACGAGACCGGCATGATCGGGCTGCCGTTGCGTCTGCTTGCCCGCGAAGTCTATGACCGTGTTGCAAAAGTGAAGGGCGCGCGCCACGTGGCGCTGATCACCGGCGAAGAGAAAATACTCCCGCCGAACGCTCGCTATTTCGTCTGTACCGTCGAGGCGATGCCGCTCGACCGGCCGGTCGAATTTCTGGCCGTCGACGAAATCCAACTCGCCGCCGACCGGGAGCGCGGACACACCTTTACCGACCGCCTCCTCCGCGCCCGCGGGCTTTCCGAAACCATGATGCTCGGTTCCGAAACGGTACGGGGCCTGATCCAGAAATTGTTGCCGGAGACGAATTTTGTCGTCCGGCCGCGCTTTTCCGAACTGACATGGACGGGTTCGAAAAAACTCACACGCCTGCCGCGCCGTTCGGCCGTGGTCGCCTTCTCCGCTGACCGGGTTTACGCAATCGCCGAGTTGATCCGTCGCCAGCGCGGCGGCGCGGCCGTCGTCATGGGTGCCCTTTCGCCGCGCACCCGCAACGCTCAAGTGGCGCTCTATCAATCTGGCGAGGTCGACTTTCTGGTCGCGACCGATGCAATCGGCATGGGGCTCAACATGGATGTGGACCATGTCGCCTTTGCATCGACCCAGAAGTTCGACGGCCATCAGCATCGCTCCCTTCGTGTGGCTGAATTGGCCCAGATCGCCGGCCGCGCCGGCCGCCATATGAACAACGGCACCTTTGGCGTGACCGGCGATACTCAGCCGCTGGACGACGAAGTCGTTTCGCGCATTGAGAACCATAGCTTCGAGCCCGCACGATTCCTGCAGTGGCGCAATCCGCATCTCGAGTTCTCAAGCCTCGCCGCGCTGATCCAGAGCCTTCAGCGGCCGCCCGAACGGCCGGTGCTCGCCCGCGCGCCCATCGCCGACGACCTCGAGGCGCTGACGCGCATGGCCCGCAACGCCGACGTCCAGACATCGGCAAGGTCATCTTCAGCTATAGAGCGGCTATGGGAGGTGGCCCAGCTTCCCGACTTCCGCAAAACACTGGCAAGCGAACACGCGGACCTTCTGACAAGGCTCTATCTGTTCCTTATGGAACCTTCCGGACGCGGCGCGGCTCGCATACCCGACGACTGGATCGCGCGCCAGATTGGCCGCCTCGACCGCGCAGATGGCGAGATCGACACCTTGTCAGCCCGTATCGCCCATATCCGCACATGGACCTATGTGGCGAACCGTCCGGACTGGCTTCATGATCCTTCTCATTGGCAGGAGCGCGCTCGTGCGGTAGAGGATAGGCTGTCAGATGCGCTGCACGAGCGTCTGACGCAGCGGTTCATCGACCGCCGCACCAGCGTGCTAATGAAGCGCCTGCGCCTGAACGAGGATTTAATGGCGGCTGTTAACAATGACGGCGAGGTTTTGGTGGAGGGCGAGTATGTCGGCCGCCTTCATGGGTTCGTCTTTGTTCCCGACCCGAGGGCCGATGGTGAGCAAGTGCGTGTGCTCCGCACGGCGGCGGATCAGGCGTTGACAAGTGAAATTGCAGATCGCGCCCAAAGACTGGCTGCAGCACCGGACGCCGATATTTCCCTGTCCGATCATGGTCGGGTCGTCTGGACAGGCCATCCGGTTGCCGAACTGAAGGCGGGTATCGAACCGCTGAAGCCGCGCTTGGAACTGATTGCCGGCGAAGAGCTGAACGGCGCGGCACGCGAGGCGGTACAGACCCGCCTTGATGGCTGGATCGCGATGCATATGGCAAATGTCCTGGCGCCATTGGTTGCGCTGCGCGATGCGATCGAAATCGAAGGTCTTGCGCGCGGTGTCGCTTTTCGTTTGATCGAACATCTCGGATCGATGAAGCGCGAATGGGTGGCTGAAGACATTCGCACACTCGATCAGGCCGCGCGCGGCCAGTTGCGCAAGCATGGCGTCCGGTTCGGTGCTCATTCGATTTTCATGCCAGCACTGCTGAAGCCGGCTCCGGCCCGTTTGCTGATGATGCTCTGGGCGCTGACACGCAAAGATGACAACGACCCATTTGCCGGCCTGCCCCAACCGCCGGCACCGGGCCTGACCTCGGTCACGGCCGACCCGTCCGCCCCGCAAGGCTTTTACGAGGCTCTGGGCTTCCGCGTTTGTGGCACGCGCGCCGTCCGGCTCGACATGCTGGAACGCATCGCCGACCTGATCCGGCCGGTAATTGCCGCCCGCACCTACAATGGCGGCTTTGTGGTGACGCCCGACATGATGTCGCTGGTTGGATGCTCGGGCGAGGAATTCGCAAGCCTGCTGCAAGGCCTCGGTTATCGCTCGCAACGCGAAACCATCGTCCCGCGTCCGACGGATACGGCAGGTTCGGAAGCAACGGGTGTCTCGACCGCGGTGATCGACGCCGCTGCGCAGCAGACGGCTGCGGAGGCAGCGCTTGCGGCGATAGTCGACGCGATCGCAACGCCTGCAATTGAACCGGCAGCCGGCTCAACGACAGAGGCAAAAGCCGTCGAAATACCGACGACAGGACTGGATGGCGCCGACCAGGCCGAACCCGAAATATCGATGCCTGCAGAGCCCGCAATAGCCAATGCCGCAGTCGAGCTTGAAATCTGGCGACCGGCCCGCCGCAAGCAGGAAGGCAAACCGGCACGGCGACGGCAGCCGAACAAGGCAAAAGCCGAGACAGGGGAAAAGCCGGCCGAAGCGCGGGGCGAACGTCACAGAAAACCGAGACGCAAACCGGACGATCACGGTGAGCGGCCAGCCAAGGGTCCGCGTCCGGATGGCGGACACCGCGAGCCGCGCAAGTTGCGCGAACGCGAACCCGACCCGGATTCGCCCTTTGCCGCGCTGGCCGTGCTCAAAGAGCGCGCCGGCGGCAACTGATCCCAAGGACGATGGAAGACGCGGCCGGACGGCCTGGTCAACGCATCGACCGCTGGCTCTGGTGCGCACGCTTTTCGAAGAGCCGTTCTGTTGCAGCGGCGCTCATTCAGAGCGGGCGGTTGCGCGTCAACGGAGAGCGCATCTCGAAAGCAAGCCGAAACGTGCGTCCCGGGGACGTTCTCACTTTCCCGCTGGGCACCCATATCAGGGTCATCGAGATTGTGCTGCTCGGGCTCCGTCGTGGTCCCGCGTCGGAGGCTGCGGCCCTTTATAGGGACTTGGAACCACCACCGGAGCCCGGTGCGGCAAGAACGACGGCCGAACTGGCCACAGGTCGCTCGCCCGGCATGGGCCGCCCGACAAAAAAAGAACGGCGCCAGACCGACGCATTGAAGAAAAATGAATAATTTTACAAATATCATTGTATTTGAACATATCTTCCGAACCGTATAAGTAAAATAACATGTTCTCCAACATTAAATCGTTCCTCCTGGGTCCGGCCGAAGATGCCGCCCCGAAGTTCGACAATCTTCAGATCGCCGTCATGGCACTGCTGGTGCGCGCCGCAACGACCGATGCCGATTTCAGCGACGACGAACGGCGCACGATCCGGCAGATTGCCACCGATACCTTTGGCCTCGCTCCGTCAGATCTGGACGCTCTCGTGGCGACAGCCGAGAGCGAAGAAGCCCGGACGATCGATCTGCACCGTTGGGCACAGGCGATAAAACGCGGCTATGACGAAGCCGAACGCCTCAAGCTGGTCGAGAAAATGTGGGAGGTCGTCTATGCGGATGGAGTCCTGGACGATTACGAAGCCAACCTGTTGCGACGCGTCGCAGGCTTGATATACGTTCCCGATCGCGAATCGGGCGAGGCGCGGCAGCGCGTCCGTGCGCGGCTCGGATTGCGGGACCGGCCCACCCGCTCCCCGTAAACTTGAAAGGACCGCGCGAAGACCGCGCGACTGGAGACTGCGATGACCTATATCGTGACCGATGCCTGCATCCGCTGCAAATACATGGACTGCGTCGAAGTCTGCCCCGTGGACTGTTTCTACGAGGGCGAGAACATGCTGGTCATCCATCCCGACGAATGTATCGATTGCGGCGTCTGCGAACCGGAATGCCCGGCCGAAGCGATCAAACCGGACACCGAGCCCGGTCTCGAGAAATGGCTCGAACTCAACACCGAATATGCTTCGAAATGGCCGAATATCACCATCAAACGCGAACCCCCGGCCGATGCTGAGGAATGGCAAGGCGTCGCTGGCAAGTTCGATGATCACTTCAGCCCGGAACCCGGCGAAGGCGATTGAGTGGCGCCGACAGGCAAGTCGCCATTTTGTCCTGATTTGAAACAACCGTCTCGGCCACAAAGCCGGTGGTCCTGCAGGAAATCTCCGCCGTTTACCGCAGAAACATACACCAATCAGGTGGGTCGGGGCTCTATCTCCCTGTGTTAACTGTCCTTTTGCCGCGCCGCCTTCCAAGAGGGCGGTTTTTGTGTTATATATATCGCACAGTAAAAATGCTGCGATTACGGACGCGAAAATACCCTGGCAGCACAGCCACACGTTGAAGACGCACGGGTTGTGTCTGCATTTCGTCACCTCGCTCCGCTTTGCCGGCCCGCAATGGCCGGTCTGAGGTAGGCAAATTGCCGACAGCATATGTTTCGGCTGTGATCGGCCCGCCGGCGGGAAACAGGTGTCATCCACAGGAGTCGGCTGCCCTGTTTGGCGGTCGGAGGTTGGGGCCGAAAGGGACTTTCGGCCTGAAGTGTCTGACGGCCTCTTCACGGGGAGCCGATGAGCCCCGGATGGGGGTGGCTGTCCGTAGCGCTTCGAAATTCAAGGCCCGGCAGGGAAGACATCGTGTCTGTCCTCCGGCCCCGGTTATGAAAGGCTGGGTACAGGAAAGGCCATGGCGAGCAAAGTGACGAAATCCCCCAAGTCCACGAAGTCCAAATCGACGGCCAAGGTCACAGCGAAAGCCGCGACCGCCAAGACCAAGGCGAGCAAGGCGAAAGCCAAGCCGGCGGTCAAGGCAAAGCCTGACGCCAAGGCGAAGCCGGCGGCGGCGACGAAGCCGGCCGCAAAAGCGGCCAAGCCCGCCGCCAAGCCGAAGCCAAAGAGTGTACCGGCCAAACCCGCGGCCAAGCCGAAGGCAAAAGCCGCGCCTGCCAAGGCACCGGCGAAAAAGGCTGCGCCCAAAGCCGCCAAGGCGCCGAAGCCGGAACCAGCCAAGGCGCCGCCGCCGCGCAAGACGCCGCCCAAGCTGGCCAACGCGGCCAGCAAGCTGATGGAGGCGGCAAAGGGCCGCGCCGAAAAAGCGCGCAAGACCGAAGCGGCCGAGCGCGAAGCCGCGGCCAAGCGCGCCAGGGCGGAGGCGGCAGCCAGACCCGCGAAAGTTGAGGCGCCGAAGGAACCCGCAAAGCCGGCAGCGCCACGCGCCAACTTCAAGGCCAAGGAATATGTCGTCTATCCGGCCCATGGCGTCGGCCAGATCCTCGATATCGAAGAGAAGGAAGTCGCCGGCCACAGGCTTGAGCTCTTCGTCATCAACTTCGACAAGGAAAAGATGACGCTGCGCGTCCCGACCAATAAGGCGGGCGCCGTGGGCATGCGCAAGCTCTCCGACACCGGCGTCGTCGACTCCGCAATCGAGACGCTGCGCGGCCGCGCACGCATCAAGCGCACCATGTGGAGCCGCCGCGCGCAGGAGTACGAAGCAAAGATCAACTCCGGCGATCTCATATCGATCGCCGAGGTTGTGCGCGATCTCTATCGCTCCGAACGCCAGCCCGAGCAATCCTATTCCGAGCGCCAGCTATACGAAGCCGCGCTCGACCGGATGGCGCGGGAAGTGGCGGCCGTCGGGCGCATCGGCGAAGACGCGGCAATCGAACGCGTCGAACAGGCCCTGCAGGGCGCGTCGCGCGGCGGTGACAAGACACCCAAGGACGGCGAGGCCAGCGAAGCGGCCTGATCCTTCCACCGGCAGACATCGAAAAGGCCCGGCTTGACGCCGGGCCTTTTTTTGTTTTTGCCGACCTCTGCCCCTTTCTGGCCATTAAATACCGGTACAAGAAAACCGGCCTGCGCATCCGGCATTGATCCGGAACAGCTTGCAGGCCGTAGGAAAGTTGCCGGCCGAAACTTCGGAGACGCGACAGCGTACCGCAGCACGGAGGAGTGACTGAGATGCCGCACACAGACACGCCCGAAACGCAGCGCGCCAACCGCCGTTTCATGCAGCGCGCCATGACCGTGCCGCTGCTCGACAGGGAAACCGAATTCGAACTTGCCCGGCGCTGGCGAGAGGACGGCGACGATCAGGCGCTGCATCAATTGACCTGCGCCTATATGCGCCTCGTGATTTCATTGGCCACGCGCTTCCGTAATTACGGTCTTCCCTATGGCGATCTCGTTCAGGAGGGAAATGTCGGTCTGATGCAGGCAGCCGCGCGCTTCGAGCCCGAACGTGGCGTGCGCTTCTCGACCTATGCCACTTGGTGGATACGCGCCGCGATCCAGGACTACGTCCTGCGCAACTGGTCGATCGTGCGCACGGGCACCACCGCCGCCCACAAATCCCTGTTCTTCAATCTGCGCCGCCTGCGCGCGCTGATCGACAGCGGCACACGGCAGACGCTGCGGCAGGAGGACAGGATATTCATCGCCAAGCGTTTGGGCGTCGGCGTCGACGACGTTGAAAGCATGGATGCGCGTTTGATGGCGGGCGACCGGTCGCTCAACGCGATGCTTTCCGACGGTACGTCCGACGACAACGCGACCGAATGGCAGGACATGCTGCCTTGCGACCGGCCGCAGCCGGATGAGGAAGTCATGGAGCAGCACGACGGTGCCTATCGCTCCCGCTGGATTGCCGAGGCGCTCGGCAAGCTCAATGAGCGCGAGTTGCTGATCATCCGCGAACGGCGCCTGCGCGATGAAGCGCTGACGCTCGAAACACTCGGCACGCAACTTGGAATTTCCAAGGAACGCGTGCGTCAGATCGAACATCTGGCACTGAAGAAAATGCGGACGGCACTGCTCGAAAAGGTGCCCGATCCGGAAGCCGCAGGCCTGCTTGGTTGATGGACCTTACTCGGTCACAAGTTTGACAAGCGTGCCGGGCCGCGGCTCGTCGCCGGCACCGAGACCGTTCAGGACACGAAAGCGTTCGGCCTGAAAATCCGAATAGACCATACGACGGCCAAGCGAAGCCGCCGTGTCGCCCGGCCGAACGGTAACGACGCGCAGCCGCAACGGTTTGACCGCCGCCGCTTCGGCCGGCGATATCTTGCGGAAGCTCATCACCAGCCCCTGCAGCGCCGCATCGTGACGCGTGCCTGTTTGCGGCAAGGTGCCGGTCAGGAAACGATAGACACGGTCGGGCGCAAACTCGATGGCAACCAGCCGCGCATTGTAGTCGTTGATCCGCGTTGTGGCCGTGGCTGCGTTCATGCCGTTGACCTTGAATTTCTGCAATCCGGAGAGTGGCGTGTCCCTGGCCCACTGGTTCGTCAGATAACGTGCGATATCGACGCTGGCATCCTTTTGTCCCGTGTCGAACTTCGCGACTGTTCGGTCCGGCCCCTGCAGCAGCACGGCGGCCGGTGAATTGGTGATGGCGAACCCAGTCGGGGCCTTGAAGGCAAAGCCGAGTTTCGGATGCACAAAATCGCGATCGCGCACGATCCCGTCTTCGGAACGGTCGCCATAAAGGATCCCGTTGAGCGCCTTCAGATAAGTCTCGCGATTGCGCTCACCCTTGCCGGGTGCAGCACCCGCATCGCGGGCAGCGGATCTCGCGGCGTCGACGCGGGCGGCAGTCGCCGGGTGACTGGCCAGCCAATTGCTTCGCGCCGCATCCGGCACGTTCCTAAGCCGCGCCTCAAGCGCATCCTGCGCGCCCATGGTCGTCAGAAAATCGGCAACGCCATAGGCGTCGTATCCGGCGCTTGTCAGATAGCGCACACCGAGCATGTCGGACTCGAATTCCTGATCGCGCGAATAGCCGGCAAGGAAGCCCTGTCCGCCGAGACCGATCGCCTGGCTCGCCGCCTGATTGCCGATCACGGCGCCCAATACGGCGCCGAGCAGCGTCGTACCCATAGCGGCCGTCTGGCGCTGCGCCGAATGACGCGCCGCGACGTGACCCATTTCATGACCGATGACGCCGGCAAGCTCCGCTTCGTCATTGGCGAGCGCGACCAGTCCCCGCGTCACATAGACATAGCCGCCGGGCAACGCGAAGGCATTGATCACCGGACTGTCCAGAACCGTGACGCGGTACTGTCCGTTGGGAACATTCGTGGCACGCGCCACCCGCGTCGCGATGCCGGCGACATAACCGCCGAGCCGCGCATCGGGATAGGCGCCGCCAAAGGCTTCGAGAATCTTCGGATGCGCCTCGGCACCTATTTTCGATTCCTGCTCCACCGACACCAGAGGGGCGACCTGCCGTTTGCCGGTCGCCGGATTGGTCGTGCAGGCGGAAACGGAGAAAAGCAGTGTCGCCAGTACGGGCACGATCCATGTCGCGCGCGCCGCCTGTCCGCCACGTCCCGTCATCTCGTTTTTCATGGCGTATCGTCCAGCAGTTCTATCTGTTCGGGATGTGTGACGGTGATTTCAGGGCCGTTGTAGCGGCCAAGCCATCCGCGCACCCGCACCCGCCGGTTCTCGATGCCCGATGGGCCGCCATCCTGGTCGAGCAATGCGCCCCAGATCCGGTCGTCGAGAAAGAGCCTAGCGTCCCGCGATGCAACTGTCACCGTGAAGTCGGTCCGCCAGTCGGCGCCGAAATTGAAATAAATGCGGTCGCGAACGACGGCGGCCGAAACCACCCGGCCCTCGACCAGTTCAAAGCTTCCGGAAAGCCGCTCAAGCGCCGTCACATCGGCAGCGTCGCGGATCGCATAGAAGGGATCGGCCCAGATGCCGCGCTGCGCCTGACGTGCCTCGCGCTCGGCCGCGAGCAGCTCGGCGGCGCAGGCCCGGTTGTCGCGGAACGTATAGACGCGCGCCAGTCCGACCCGCAGCATTTCACGCTGCAGCCACACCTCCCGGCCATTCGCATCGGCGATGAAGAGATGAGCCAGGATGCGGCCATGCCGATCGTCGCGGCGGCCGCCATGTCGCAGCGTGACCGGCTTGCCCAGGGCCAACGCCGACAGGGCGGCATGTGCGTCGCCGGCCAACGGCCAGGTTTCAAAATTCGCTCGTCCAAGCGGCAGCTTCGGCGCCTGGATGCCGGTGAAGCGGACCTGCCGGCCATTGTCGAGAACAACTGTATCGCCATCGACAATCGCGACTGCGCGCGAGATGTCACCCTGTTCGAGCTCACAAGCCGCATGCGCGACCGGCACGGCGAGAAGCAGGGCGCCGAGAAGCCCGGATGCCAGCCAGAGGGCACGGCCGCAGGACAGAATATGCATGAAAGACCCCCCGTCCCCGAACCGTCGGCCCGTGCGTGCGCGCCCCGAATATCTAGGCGCAAACCGGCAGGGCGGTCAAAGGGTGCGGCCCCGGAATCGGACGCCATCGGCCCGGTCGCGCGCGCAGGGAGATTGCGGCGCCGCCGTCGCTGACGTAGGTTGCCCGACGCAAGGACACGGCTGGCCTGCGTCCTTGCCTGCATCCGTCTCGATGTGGCCCCGTAGCTCAGCAGGATAGAGCATCAGATTCCTAATCTGAGGGTCGTGCGTTCGAATCGCGCCGGGGTCACCATCTTCCTCTCCCGCACGGCATCGGCAAGGGCCGCCAACCTGTAGCGCGCCACATAGATTGGGATTGGGGCGCCACATGGATGGGTTTTTCTAACAGGGGCTCAGATGGAGCACGGGCCGCCGAGGGGATCGGCCGGAAAGGCGCAAACTCGGACAGCTAACCCGCATCCCGCAGCAACTCAGGACCTACATAAAGGAGGACCGAGCCACCGACCCCATAGACCCTAATCTTCGACATCCGCCGCCCGCGGTCGACGACGGAAAACTCCTGCCCTGGACTGAGTACGACGCAATGAAATCCGGATAGGAGGGCATCGACCTGGCGCATATCCTCGCGGCGGGCGGCGTCCCGGATTTCTGTCAGCGACGCCTCAGTGAGGCAGCCGAAATGACTTCCCCGGACCGTTGCCGCCGACACTAAACCACCGGCGGCAAGCGCTGCCGCCAGCACAATCCCAAAAATCACTCTTCCCATCTTCCCCTCCTCTCATGCCTTGCTAGCGCGCCATCTTAATCTCGCCTGAAGTACCCCTTCAATGGGGGTGCAGGCCTCCTTGACGCGGGCCGCGCCGTGCCCCAATATCGGCCCCGGTGCTAGAAACACTTGAGACGTAGGCGGAAGCCGCCCCCGATAGTCTTGGCGGCTTTTCCATGCCTGAATTCTGCCGGGAGTGCGGCGAATACAAGACCCGAAAGGGGAATAAGCCCGCCCGTCCTACGTCGGGTTTCTAGCTCCCGGTGCCCGCGCCGAACGCGGGAATGGCCTAGAAAGCCACACGTAGGAGCAAAAGTCATGACGAACATCCACGCTTTGCCCGCCCTGCCGTCGGACGCCTTCGACCGCGCCGAGACCGGCCTGAGCGCCCTTGAGGCCGTCGTCGACCTTCTCAGTGCGTCGACGCAGCCCCTGGACAACATGCGCGGCGACAACCTCGCGACCCTGCTTGAGCTGATCCACAGGGAAATATACAGCGCCGCCCGCGACCTTAACGATGAGGGGAAGGCCCTCCGGAGGATATAGACATGGCCGAGAATTCCTCTTCGCGGAGGGCAAAGGCGCGGGTCGAAATCCTCGAGGCCCACCGGGATTGGCAAGTTCAGAACGGGCGTCTCGGATGGGGCTCGATCGGCGCTTTCGCGGCGGCCTATGCCGACGGCAAAGTGGAAGTACCGGCATGGGTGAAAGAGGCCTACCCGGCCGTCGACAGGGGAACCATTGGGCGGTGGTGGAGCGCTTACGATCGCGGGGGCGCGGAAGCCCTCGTGCCGGCTTATGGCAACCGCAGGGGCGCAGGCGCCTTCGACAACGCGCCGGATGTCCGCGAGGCGATCGCCGTGTTGCTGCGTGAGCACCCCCGTATGTCGGCGACTGGCGTTCTGGCGCGCCTGGAGACCCAGTTTCCAGGCCGCTATCTCCCGAGCAAGAGGTCGCTGCAGCGCTTCTTGTCCAGCATCTGAACAAGAGGGCGTTGTCGCGCCCGCGGCCCCCCGCCCTCTACATCTGGGCGAAGGCCGCGTCGATCTCGGCCGTCGTCGTCATCGTCCCGGCCGCGATCGCAGCCAGCACCGTCGCCTCCAATGCGAAACAGGCCTCGACATGCGCCGCGACGGCATTGGCGATCGCAATGACCACCGACGCATCGAGCATCACGAATGCGCCGTCCGCGCCTTTCCAGCCCGTCATGTAGGCCGGGTTCGCCAGCGCGCGCGCCTGTGCAAAGCCGATCATCATCTTCGAGCGGTCATCCGTGGCGATCTGCACGCCGCCGGCTTCGAGGCCGCCACACTCGACCTGCCAGCGCGTGTCGGCGGCATGGGCGGCCAGCATCTCTTTGTGTGCGGCCAGCGCATCGGCCTGTTCCTGGCTGTTGAGTGCCACAACATCCCAAGCCTCGACGATCTCGGCACCGTCAATCTGCCACGGCCGCTTCACCGCCCTGTGCGTCAGCGGGTCATGCGCCGGCGCCGGAGTCTCGATCAGCCCCGCATAGCCGACTTCAGCGAGATACTCATCGGTCGGGCGCTCGCCGCTGTCGGTGCGCCACAGGAGCGGCCTGTCATCGCGCACTCCGTCTTCACGCCGAACCAACGCCGTCCATGTGCGCGCGCCGGTTTCGGGATCGGGAAGCGCCGGTTCCTCGGGAAGCTGCTGCTCTTGTTCGTCTGTCATTCCTGCTCTCCTGATTGTCGGTCACGCCCACGAGAGCGCAACGAAGGAGTAGATGCGGCTACCGCTCCACGAAACCCCGATGCTCTGCCCTGTGGTCAGTACGGTTTCCGGATTGTGCCCGGACGACGCCGTATGCCGGGTCTCCGAACCTTCTTCATTTTCTGTCACGAAGCTCCAGTCATGCGGCGCGCTGGCGTTGCTCGCGCTCATCCCCCCCATGATGGCGAAGCCGCCGCCGGGCAGGTTGAGAGTGACCGAGGCGGATGAAGCGCCGGTTCCGCCCGTCGATGCAGTGTGGTGAGGCGCGGCGTTCGCCAGCCCGGTGACCGCGTAGACGCCCGCCACGCCGGCGCTGTTGCAACCGCCATCGAGCGTGAACGCAATAGTGCCGCTTGTGCCGGTCGGGACGTCGGCGGAAATGATCGCAGAGCAAGCGCCGACGCGCGTTCGGCTCACATGAAGCGTTGCTGCGACCCCGCCGATGGTCGCGCTGACCAGGTCCCGAACGCTGGACGCCTGCTCCCAGTAAATAACCGCGATGATCTTGCGGTCGGCGGCGGCAGGGCCGAAGGGACGCGCGGTGAAAGTATAGGTGGTCAGGGTCGAACTCGACCGAGCCATCGAAGAGGCCTGGTATGCGATGGCTTGGCCGTGAAATCTCTTCCAGACGCCGGCGTCGCGCACATAGCAGGGATTGGCGGCCTTCCACACGCCGCCGTCGCGCACCGACGGCACGAGAGCCTGCTTCCACACGCCGGCGTCTCTCACATGCTGGGGCATCTCACACCTTGAGCCAGATGTCGCCGTTCGCGCCGCCCGACGGATCGGAGGTCGAGACGGTGCGCGTGCCATGGCCGTTCGAGGTTGTCGCAATCGACAAAGTTCGGTTGGCGGCAAGGCTGCCGCCTCCGGTCAAACCAGCGCCGGCCGAAATGGTTGTGGCGGTGGCGGCCTTGGCGTCGAGAGCAATCTGCAAGCCCGTAATATCGGCGATTGCAGCGTCCGCGCCCGCAGTGACCAATCCCTTGGCATCGTAGGTAACCTTTGTTTTCGTCGCCCCGGTGATGGGGCCGTTGCCAGTGACCTTGGTGTCCAAAGCAGCCGCGGTTGCATAGTAGCTACCCTGCTGTCCGTCCAGCAGGTCGGCATCGAGCCCCGATCCCGCGCCGTCGACCGAGAGCAGCAGCGTCAGGATTTGCGACGCCGAAAGCACGCGGCCGACAATGATCCAGCCGCTCGGCCCATAGATGATTTCGTCGCCCTGGATGAGGTCGACGGCGTCGACCGTGCCCGACACCGTGACGATCCAGTAGTCGCCAACCGTCGGGTCGGCCGGAAAGGTGCCGGTCGAGGCATCGAAGCTGCCCTTCAGCTCGACGACATTGACCAGGCTGTCGCGGATGTTCTCGGCGTCGTCGCGAAACCCCTCCGCTTCGTCGCGGAGGCCTTGCGTATCGCCCTTCAGCCCCTCGACATCTTCCTTGAGGCCCTGAACATCGTCTTTGAGCGCTTCCGTCTTGATGCGCTGATGTTTGGCCGAAAAGGCGCCTTCCTCGACCGGCACGTCCTCGCCGGCATCGGCCCAGGCCTCGGCCTTGTCGCGCGCGGCCTGCGCGTCTTCCAGCGCCTCGCCCGTCGCCACCGCCGCACCGCCGGCGTATTCCGCGGCATCGCCGACATCGGCGAGCGCCGCCGGAAAATTCTGCTGATGCCCGTCCGCCGCAAACCCGCCCGGATTGTCCTCTTCGTCGAAGGCGTTGGAGTTGTAATAGCCGCCGGTCAGGCGGGCGAGCGTATCGAGAATGCTCATGCGATGATCTCCCGGAAGGTGAGGGGAACGGCCGAACCGTGCACGCGCGACAATCGCGACGGCAGCTCGACGAAGCGGGCGAGGAAGGTTTCGCGAAAGACATTGCGCGTGTCGGCCGGCGCCGGAATGAAGAGCACCGGATCGACGACATCGTTGCGCGCACCGGCGTCGACAAAGCGCATGGCTTCGTTCTTCGTCAGGTGCTCATAGGCAATCCGCAGCTGCCGCTGTGCCTTTCGGCGGTCGTGCAGCGGCCGCCCGCCCGGCGTCAGGTCGGTCGTGGTGCGCGCGCCGATCGAGAATTGGCTGTCCCACTCGAAATTGAAAGCGGGCGTGAAGCTCGACGCGAGAAACAGATAACCGAGATCGATATGGCCGCGCGGATGCGTCACGTCGTCGATCTCGACCCGGACGCGCGCGCAGCTTGTTACCGGGAATTCCACCAGCACGTTGCGCGAATAGGCGTCGAGGTCGCGCTCGTTCGGGCGGCCGGTCCAGAAATTCTCGGCCTCCCAGTCGAGATCGAGGCTCGGCCACATGCGCGGAAAACAATCGCGCCAGTCGGTGCCGTCGAAAGGCTCGGCGGCATCCTCGTCGAAAAATGACAGGCGGATTTTCGCGACTGCCGAAAGCGTGGTCGTTGTCAGCGCCAGCAACGAAATCTTGCGGCGGCGCGGCAGCACGATGTCGAATTGCGACGCCTCAAGGTCCGTCGCATCTTCGCAGCGCGCCGGATGCGAGACGACGCGGGTGTCAACAAGGTTTTCGAGCGGCAGGGCCTCGGCCCATGCGCCGCCTTCGAAGCTCGCTCCGGCGGCCTGGTTGGTGCCCGCGAATTTTCCGATATAGCTCATATCCAGACCTTCAGCGTCACGAGGTTGCGGCGCGGCCAGGTCGGCTGGATGCCGAGCAGGATGCCGTTGGCGGCGATGCCGTCGCGTGCATAGGACAGCGCGACTTCCGCGCCGAGCGGCAGCGCCAGCGCCTCGGCTGTCATCAGCACCGCACAGCGCAGCAGCCGCTTGGCCGCGCCGTCAGGCCGCGGCCCGAAAAACGCCAGCAGCCGCGCCGCCAGCGCCGCCGCGTCGGCTTCGTGGCGAAGCGCCGTTTCGACGGTCAGTTCGCGCGCACCGGGAAAGCGCGCTCGCGTGCCGGCGTTTTCCGCCGGCGTCGCTGTGCGCCATTCGCGGTCGACGACGCTCTCGCGCTCGGTGCCGGGCACGGCGCCCTGCATCTCGCCGCGCGACAGCACCCGGTAGTTGCGGGCATAGAGGCAGGTGACGCGCCACACGGGGTCGACCGGCGCCGCCGGGTCGACCGCGATGTCGACGATGTCGTCGTCGGCGAGCTCGAATGCCGGCTCGCCAATGGGCGGCAGGGCGCGGCCCAATTGCCAGAGCCCCAACCGGTCGGGCAGGCACCATCCGCCCATCGATCGGGCAAGCGCCTCGACGGGCTCCCAGGCGGGGCGGCGGGTGTCGACCCAAAGGCCGGCCTTTTCCGGTGCTTCAAACCCGCTGAAGCTGGCGCCGATTTCGGCGTCGTCGGCGCCCGCCAGCTTCAGCAGGCGGCGGATCAGCGGGGCCGGCGTGTCGTCATAGCCGCCATCGCTTGCGCCTTTGAGGTCGAAGGTCACGGCGCCCGCCAGCACC
Organism: Parvibaculum sp.; assembly: GCF_030651915.1. Lineage (GTDB taxonomy): Bacteria > Pseudomonadota > Alphaproteobacteria > Parvibaculales > Parvibaculaceae > Parvibaculum. The sequence goes on from NZ_JAUSBV010000011.1 coordinate 79,518, forward strand.
GAGCCGAACTTGACGAGGCCGCGCACGCGGTCCTCCTCGTATTCGTCGGCCGCCGGCGTCGCGGCGTCGAAACTCGCGCCGGTCGAGAGGCCGGATAGCGTCAGCGCCGCGTCGCCGCCGCCATTATAGATCGCCGCGATGCCTTCGAAGGCGCCGTCATTGAGCTGCGCGACACGGTCTTCGGCATTGGCCCAGGGCGCGGCGAGGTTCGCCGCGGTCAGGTCGCCCAGTGCCAGCGGCTTGGGCGTGTCCTTCAACCCGTCGGCGGTTCCCTCATAGCCGGTGCCGCCGCCGGCATTGGTGCCGGCATAGAGGTTGGCGGGGATCAGCGTGTCGAGATCGGCGCGCTTGTCGTGGACAGGCAGTGTCAGACGCCCCGCCACGGCCGCCGCGATTTGCCAGAGCGGCGAGGCGGCGCGCCCTTTCAGCAGCGGCACGAAAGCGCTGAAGGGATCGCCGGCTTCGCCCCAGTAGAGGTCGATCGACCCGAAGCCAAAGAGCCGCAGATAGGAGAGCGCGCCGTCATTGTTCGACAGCGTCACAGCGCCGCCGCCGGCCGCCGATGTCAGCCGGTCGAAATCGGTGAAGACGTCGAGCGAGATATTGGCGGCATCGATAAGGCGCGGGTCATACGCCTGGTTCGGCCGCTCGGCATCGTCCGGTGCGAAGGGCAGCATCGGTTCGTCGGAAAAATGGAGCACATGCGGCGTGCCTTCCGGGTCGATGACGGCGAGCTCGGCGAGGATGATTTTTGTCATCGCGTCCCTCGCGCCGCCCGGCCGACCGCCGCTTCCTGCGCCCTGGCAGTGCGCTCGGCGACGGCATTGCCCTCCTCGATCGCGCCGATCGTGCCTTCGGCACCCGCCGCGGCAATGCCAGTGAGCTCGACAAGCCGCCGCTCGATCGCTTCAAGCCGCGGCCCGAGCTTCTCGCGATCGTTGGCGGCATCCGTGCGCAGCGTGCCCTCGTTAACCGCCTGCACGAAGGGCAGGCCGTAGGTGCGGACGGCCGAGGCGCGCAGCGTGAACTCGCCGGCCGAAAAACGGCCGAGCAAACTGTCCGACGTGCCGCTGCCCGGCCCGACATGCAGCCCGCCTGTGGCAAAGCGCGGCAGGTCGAGGCCCGCAAAGTTGCGCGGATCGAACCGGCGCCCGTTCAAATTGCGGCCGGGACGCCCGCCGCCGCTGCCCAGCGGGGGTGTCGCCGCGGGGGGTGTTGCCGCGGGCGGTGGCGGTGTCGCCGGCGGCACTGCCGCCTCCGGCCGCGCTTCAAGCGGATCGGTGTAGACCGGCGCCGGCGCGGGCGGCGCCGATGCAATTGCCGCCGCCGCTTCCTGTGTCAACGCGATCAGCTCGGCGAGCTTGTCGGCGATCGCCGCCGCGCCTTCCAGTTCGAGCGCCGCCAGCGCTGTCATATGCGCGGTCAGGAGTTCGGCGTCGGGCGAAGCCGAGGCGAGCGCGTCGCGGATCTCTTCGAGCAGGTCGCGGCTTGCCTCCAGCGCTTCGAGTTCCGCACTGGCGGCCTCCGCGCCGCCAATGCCGGCCGCGTGCATCGCTTCGAGCACGCTTTCACCGAAAGCGAAGTCGGCGAGGAACTGCCCGGCATCGGCGTGATAGCCGCGCGAGGCGTCGACAAAAGCCTGGACGGCGGCCGGGAGCTGCCCCATCGCCTCCATGTCGCCCTCGTCGAAGGCGCGCGCGGAGAGCGCGTCGAGGCGCGTTCGCGCTTCGGCCAGCTTCTGCGCCGGCGTCAGCGGCGACAGCGCGCCGCCGCGCAAATTGACCAGCGCCTGTTCGGCGACGGCTGCGAAGCGGGTGAATTGCGCGGCGTTGTTTTCAAGCTCGCGGCCGCGCGCCTGCATGGTCTGCAGCTCGGTCGTCGCCAGCGCCAGGGCGGCGGCCTGCGCCTCGCCGAGCCGGAAGCCGAGCTCGCCGGCAAGGTCGATCAATTCGCCCAGCGCCGCGCGCTGCTCGGCCGAGAGGCTGGCGAGGAACATCTGCTGCTCGATCAGGTTGAGGCGCTGCGTCTCGCCGACATCGCCCGACAGCGCCGCGACGTTGCGCAGGCGCTCTGTCTGAACGTCCATCATGTCGTTCCAGGCAAGCCGCACCGGGTCGAGCGCCGACAGGATGGCGCGCGCCACCGCGTCGTCGAAGCCCTTGGTGAGCCGATCGCGCGCCATGCGCTCGGCGGCGCCGATCTCGGCCTGGATGGCGTCCGACAGGCCGATGTCGCGCGCCGCGATGCGAAGCGCCTCGATCTCCTCGGTGAGCTGCCGCACTGCCTGTTCGCCTTGCGAGATATTGTCGTTGGCCGCCAGCGCGCCAAGCGCATCGAGGATCGCCTTCGCCTGCATCATGGCGTTGACCATTTCCTCCGCGCCCTTGCCCTTGTTCAAAGCCGCAACGCGCATCACCTCGGGGTTGCCGCCCTCGATCTTCGAGATGAAGGTCTCGATCATCCATTCAAGCGCCGCCTCGGCGGTCTTGAACTTCATGACGTCGGCATCCTTGTGCTTCACGTCGTCGCGGTCGCCGACATAGGCGCGGAAGCCGTCGCGCTCGCCGGCGATCACGAAAGCGTGCAGCGCGCCGACACCGCCGGTCGCCTTCTCCATGGCCTGCGCGACGTCGAGGAACACGCGGGCCATTTGCTGCGAGGCGTCGATGGTCTTCTGGCTGCGCTTGCCGCTGCTGAAAGTCGCCTCGCCGATATCGCCCGAACCGATATCGATATTGGTGCGCGCCGCTTTGTCGCTCGGCTCTTTCTTGCCGAGCAGGCTGCCGAGCAGGCCGCCCGGCGTCAGGAAGCTTGGCAGCCCGAAATCCGACATCACCAGGCCGATCGGATCGATGGCGTTGGCGAAGCTGCGGCCGGGGTCTTTCTGCCATTCCTCGATCGAGGGCAGCAGCAGCGTGTTGATGGCGCCTTTCGGCGAACCCGGATCGGCGCCCTCGACAAAGCCCTTGACCGTCATGGCGGCCAGCGCGATCCAGCCCCACACCGGCACGGCCGCGAGGCCGGCCTGCAAGCCGCCGGCCGCGCCCGCCGCGCCGGCCGCGCCGCCCGCCGCCCC
>NZ_JAUSBV010000001.1 GCF_030651915.1 Parvibaculum sp.
TGTCAGGCAGCTTGCTGTTTGGTGACGCAGCTAACGCATTAAGCACCCCGCCTGGGGAGTACGGTCGCAAGATTAAAACTCAAAGGAATTGACGGGGGCCCGCACAAGCGGTGGAGCACGTGGTTTAATTCGATGCAAACCGAAGAACCTTACCTGGGTTTGACATGTACGTGGTACGGATCTGAAAGGTGAAGGACCCATTCTTCGGAGTGGGAGCGTACACAGGTGCTGCATGGCTGTCGTCAGCTCGTGTCGTGAGATGTTGGGTTAAGTCCCGCAACGAGCGCAACCCTCGCCTTTAGTTGCCATCATTAAGTTGGGCACTCTAGAGGGACTGCCGGTGATAAGCCGGAGGAAGGTGGGGATGACGTCAAGTCCTCATGGCCCTTACGGGTTGGGCTACACACGTGCTACAATGGCGGCGACAATGGGCAGCGAAGGGGCGACCCGGTGCAAATCCCAAAAAGCCGTCTCAGTTCGGATTGTTCTCTGCAACTCGAGAGCATGAAGGTGGAATCGCTAGTAATCGCGTAACAGCATGACGCGGTGAATACGTTCCCGGGCCTTGTACACACCGCCCGTCACACCATGGGAGTTGGTTTTACCCGAAGCCGGTGCGCTAACCGCAAGGAGGCAGCCGACCACGGTAAGGTCAGCGACTGGGGTGAAGTCGTAACAAGGTAGCCCTAGGGGAACCTGGGGCTGGATCACCTCCTTTCTAAGGAAGATCCTTCAGGAGTTCGCTCCTATCGGATCCTCAATAGACACGGTGTTGAAGCGAGAGGTACTCAGCCTCTCCTTGCAGCATCATCAAGACCAACGCGGGATGCCGCCGTCTTCGCTTCTCTTTCTCATCGAACCTGGTTGACCCCGCGCATATGGCGTCGGGTCGTCCGGGTTCTTGGACGAGCGCACGCTTAACAGCGGGGGCCTGTAGCTCAGGTGGTTAGAGCGCACGCCTGATAAGCGTGAGGTCGATAGTTCGAGTCTATCCAGGCCCACCATTATCAGGCCGGCGCGACCTTAATTGCCTTCCGACAGCACGCTCTGCCTTATCGGGGCCGTAGCTCAGTTGGGAGAGCGCTAGCTTTGCAAGCTTGAGGTCGTCGGTTCGATCCCGTCCGGCTCCACCAAGGCGCATTCATCGAATGCAGCAGGCGTGGAGGCGGCGATCGAACAAGGTTCTCGTCCAGAACAAGTTTCGGCGCGGATATTTATCCGTGTCCGGTTCATTTACATCGTGAAGAAGGGATTTGCCCGATGCCGGCGTAGCCGGCCGATCGGACCAAGCGGTTATTGCCTGTCAAAAGGCTCTATCCGTGCGGGATGATCGGTTTCGCTGGTTAGCAGGAGAGCTCTGTGCACACAGAGTCCTGCAGTGAACTTCGACCCACAGAACTTGATACAACTGAAGTTCACGGTCGGGTAAATCGAATGATTATCTGGTCTTTTCGTTATCATCTACATTGCCGGCCGCCTTCGGGCGTTCGGGAATGAGCAGTGGTAATGAGAGTAATCAAGCGTCTTAAGGGCATTCGGTGGATGCCTTGGCGCGCAGAGGCGATGAAGGACGTGGCACGCTGCGATAAGCCGCGGGGAGCTGTGAGCAAGCTTTGATCCGTGGATTTCCGAATGGGGAAACCCAACCCGCAAGGGTTATCGTTACCTGAATACATAGGGTAACGAAGCGAACCCAGGGAACTGAAACATCTCAGTACCTGGAGGAAAGGACATCAACCGAGACTCCGTTAGTAGTGGCGAGCGAACGCGGACTAGGCCAATGCCTCAAGTCTTCTAACTGGAACCGTCTGGAAAGTCGGGCCTTAGCGGGTGATAGCCCCGTACAGGTGTTGAAGGCATGAGGATACGAGTAGGGCGGGACACGAGAAATCCTGTCTGAACATGGGGGGACCACCCTCCAAGCCTAAGTACTCCTGCGCGACCGATAGTGCACAAGTACCGTGAGGGAAAGGTGAAAAGCACCCCGACGAGGGGAGTGAAACAGTTCCTGAAACCGGATGCCTACAAACAGTTGGAGCCCGCAAGGGTGACAGCGTACCTTTTGTATAATGGGTCAGCGACTTAATCTGGCGAGCAAGCCTAAGCCGATAGGTGTAAGCGTAGCGAAAGCGAGTCTGAACAGGGCGTTCAGTTCGTCGGATTAGACCCGAAACCGAGTGATCTAGCCATGAGCAGGCTGAAGGTGAGGTAACACTTACTGGAGGGCCGAACCCACGTCTGTTGAAAAAGACGGGGATGACTTGTGGCTAGGGGTGAAAGGCCAATCAAACTCGGAAATAGCTGGTTCTCCGCGAAATCTATTTAGGTAGAGCGTCGGGCGAATACTCCAGGGGGTAGAGCACTGGATGGGCTAGGGGTCCTTACCGGATTACCAAACCTAACCAAACTCCGAATACCTGGAAGTACTACCCGGCAGACACACCATGGGTGCTAACGTCCGTGGTGGAGAGGGAAAAAACCCTGACCGCCGTCTAAGGTCCCTAAATTGTGGCTAAGTGGGAAAGGATGTGGGGTCCCCAAAACAACCAGGAGGTTGGCTTAGAAGCAGCCATCCTTTAAAGAAAGCGTAACAGCTCACTGGTCTAAATAAGGGGCCCTGCGCCGAAGATGTACCGGGGCTAAAGCCACATACCGAAGACGCGGGTGCATGCTTGCATGCGCGGTAGCGGAGCGTTCCGTAAGCCTGTGAAGGGTGACTCGTGAGAGCACCTGGAGGTATCGGAAGTGAGAATGCTGACATGAGTAACGACAAACAGTGTGAGAGACACTGTCGCCGAAAGTCCAAGGGTTCCTGCGTAAAGTTAATCTGCGCAGGGTTAGCCGGCCCCTAAGGCGAGGGCGAAAGCCGTAGTCGATGGGAACCACGTTAATATTCGTGGGCCAGTGGGAAGTGACGAACGCCGAAAGTTGTCAGGGCTTATTGGATTGTCCTGGCCGCGTAGGAGTTCCAGGAAATAGCTCCCACATGAGACCGTACCCTAAACCGACACAGGTGGACTGGTAGAGCATACCAAGGCGCTTGAGAGAACGATGCTGAAGGAACTCGGCAAATTGCCTCCGTAACTTCGGGAGAAGGAGGCCCCATATCTGGGCAACCAGGTGTGGGGGGCACAAACTAGGGGGTAGCGACTGTTTACTAAAAACACAGGGCTCTGCGAAATCGCAAGATGACGTATAGGGTCTGACGCCTGCCCGGTGCCGGAAGGTTAAGAGGAGAGGTGCAAGCTTTGAATCGAAGCCCCGGTAAACGGCGGCCGTAACTATAACGGTCCTAAGGTAGCGAAATTCCTTGTCGGGTAAGTTCCGACCTGCACGAATGGCGTAACGACTTCCCCGCTGTCTCCAGCATCGACTCAGTGAAATTGAATTCCCCGTGAAGATGCGGGGTTCCTGCGGTTAGACGGAAAGACCCCGTGCACCTTTACTATAGCTTTGCAGTGGCATTAGTGACGGCATGTGTAGGATAGGTGGTAGGCTTTGAAGTTCGGGCGCTAGCTCGGATGGAGCCGTCCTTGAAATACCACCCTTATTTTTACTGATGTCTAACCGCGGTCCGTTATCCGGATCCGGGACCCTGCATGGTGGGTAGTTTGACTGGGGCGGTCGCCTCCCAAAGAGTAACGGAGGCGCGCGATGGTAGGCTCAGGCTGGTCGGAAATCAGCTGTCGAGTGCAATGGCATAAGCCTGCCTGACTGCGAGACGTACATGTCGAGCAGAGACGAAAGTCGGTCATAGTGATCCGGTGGTTCCACGTGGAAGGGCCATCGCTCAACGGATAAAAGGTACGCCGGGGATAACAGGCTGATCTCCCCCAAGAGTCCATATCGACGGGGAGGTTTGGCACCTCGATGTCGGCTCATCACATCCTGGGGCTGGAGCAGGTCCCAAGGGTTCGGCTGTTCGCCGATTAAAGTGGTACGTGAGCTGGGTTTAGAACGTCGTGAGACAGTTCGGTCCCTATCTGCCGTGGGTGTAGGAAAATTGAGAGGATCTGTCCCTAGTACGAGAGGACCGGGATGGACATACCTCTGGTGGACCGGTTGTCGCGCCAGCGGCACAGCCGGGTAGCTATGTATGGACGGGATAACCGCTGAAAGCATCTAAGCGGGAAACCCACCTCAAAACCAGTTTTCCCTTGAGAGCCGTGGTAGACGACCACGTTGATAGGCCAGGTGTGGAAGTGTGGCAACGCATGGAGCTTACTGGTACTAATCGCTCGATTGGCTTGATTACTCTCATTTATCTCTGCTCATTCCGTGAGCGGATGAGACAACAACGACGACGACAGACCAACAAACGATAATCATTCGAACCCTGACGATATGCCCTTCGCCGGCCTGGTGGTTATTGCGAGGAGCCCACACCCGATCCCATCTCGAACTCGGCCGTTAAATTCCTCAGCGCCAATGGTACTATGTCTTAAGGCATGGAAGAGTAGGTCGCTGCCAGGCCTGCCAAGTGCATATCGTCATTCTCCCTTCTTCCCGATTTCGCTCGCTCTCCATGATTTGACGCGGGGTGGAGCAGCCCGGTAGCTCGTCAGGCTCATAACCTGAAGGTCGCAGGTTCAAATCCTGCCCCCGCAACCAACGATCAGCCCGCTGAGCTTCCGCTCGGCGGGTTTTTTGTTGGCTTGATTTCGTCGTCATCACGATTTCAACAAGATCGGTCCGCAGTATGACGCCATGACGCTGGATGGCGCTGCGACAAGGCGCCGGCACGTCGATCAATCCGCGACGCAGGCGGCCGATGAGACATCGGCAGACTTGCCTGTCGCCAAGGAGGAAAATCTCTCATGACACTGACACGCAAGGACGAAGAGCGCTCGCTCTCCGCCGAGGAACTCGAGCTCGTAGCTCCCAGTCATCAACCCGAAATCGCCGCGCTGTCCGACGAGGCGCTGTCGAAACTGCGCAAGCTGGTGCGGGAGCGCCGCGATCGCGCCAAGGATATTTCCAAGCGCCAGCGCCGCGAGATGCGCGGCAAAGCCGCGCCGAAGGGTGCGGCGCCCGCTTCCGCCGATGCCGGCTCGAAGCGGAAAGTTGCCGTGCTGGCGCAGGCAATGAAGCGGTTGAACAATGAGGCGACACGGCGCGAAAACAAGGCCGCCAAGGCGCAGCTCGTCGGCAACATGCGCCGCGCGCTCGAGATGAAAGAGGCAAAGGAAAAGCCGTCGCGCCCGAAGTCGAAGACGGCCGGCAAGGGCATGAAGAAAAGCGCGAGCGAAAGGAACGAACAGATCGCCGATCCGCGCGAGGCCGGGCGGGTGTCGCAATTTGTGAAGCAGGGGCAAGCGCGGCGCGACGGCAAATAAATGGCCGGGGACGGATCTTCGCGAAGTTTCCGCCTTGCTGTGCGGGTTTTCAGCGTATGGTCGAACAATCTGAGTTGTGAACAAGGAAACGCGCCATGAACCGGAACGGACTTTATCTCGTGGTCGGCCTGCTGGCGATTGTCGCCGTGATCGCCGGCTATCTGATCTACAAGGAAGAACAGAAGACCGGCATCGACATCCAGATCGGCGATGGCGGCATCTCGATCGAGGAGCGCTGAGGGCACTCGCCGCCGCCCGTCTCCTGTTCGCGAGTTGACCGCTCCCTCATCGTATTTGCACAGCGGAGGCTGTGAACACCCCCCTCTGTCACAAATCTGTCATAAATCTGTCACAAATGACTCCGGCGCGGCGTCGGGGGGATTCCCGGGGCGGGGACAAGTGTGTTTCCGGGGCGGGGATAACCCGACTTATCCTGCAAATTGTCCCCGGGGCCGGCCTCGATGGCGCGGCGAGGTGCTGGCGAACTTAACGTCCTTCAACTAGCATCCGGCCGAACCGCTCAGCGGGAAGCGGCGATCAGCCGCGTCAATTGCCGTTGCCAAACAAGGCCGTTTGGATGTTCACTCCGGTGGACTGAGGGCGGGTTTGTGCCGCTGCCGCGAGACAGGAAATGACGATGGAGCTTCTGCACAAAATCACGAAGCTGCGTTGGCTGCCCGTTCGGCACTGGTACGACCTTCGAAATGCGATGCGGCTTTCGGCCCGGGTGCGCGATCCGGCCGACGGATTGCGGTACCGGTTCGAATGCGACCCCTTCGAGTCCTATCAGCGCGGCAGGGGCTTTCTCGGGAAAGAGCCGGAGACGATCGCCTGGTTGCGCGAGAGCCTGCGTCCGTCGGATGTGTTCCTGGATATCGGTGCGAATATCGGCATTTTTTCGATCTTTGCCGGCATGCATCTGGGCCCCGAGGGGCATGTCTATGCCTGCGAACCGCACCTGCCGACGGCGGCGCAATTGCTGCAGAATGTCGGCGCCAACAATCTGCAGGAGCGCGTGTCGGTGCTCTCCATCGCCGCGTCGGGGCAGGACGGCTATGCGCCCTTCCGCTACAAGCGCTGGCGCCAGGGCGCATCGGGCAGTCAATTGTCGGTCGATGGCAGCCCGAAAATGGAACGCGCGGTCGGAACGGAACTCAAGGCGGCTCTGACGATCGATTCCATGGTCAGCCTTGGCGTCATCCGGCCGCCGAACCTCGTCAAGATCGACACCGACGGCATCGAGATCCCTATTTCGCGGGGCATGGAAAAATTGCTGCGCTCGGAAAAACGGCCAAGGGGCCTTCTCATCGAAATCCAGCAGGGCGAATATGAGCCGCAGCTGGAATATCTGGAATCCTGCGGGTATCGCATGTCGGCGACACATCCCGTCGGGAAATGGAAACGGCTGCACGATGCGGGAACGCCGTTCAGCCAACTGGCATTCAATGCCTTGTTTGAGCCTGCAGCCTGATTATCAGTGGCGTCTCGTCAAATATGGGGGGTCTCAATGGCCAGCGACATCAGCATGAAGACAGCGACGGCGGAACGGGCGCCTCTGACGCAAAGGGTCATCGATCATTTCGTTGCCCGGATCCATGCGAGCCCGGTCGAGCGCGAGCCTTTCATGAACTCCTATTTCACCGGCGTGTTCCCGGATGACGTCTATGCCGAGATCCGGCGGCGCCTGCCGGCGCGCGAGCGCTATCTGCCCTTGAACCTCAAGCGCTGGAAGAATGCCGAGGGCCAGTCCACGCGTGACAAGCTCTGCCTCTCCGCCGGCGAGATCGACCGGATCGCGCCCGAGGACCGGCAATTCTGGTCCGAGCTCACGGATGCGCTGACCTCGCGCGAACTTCAGCAGGCGATCTATTTTTCCATGCGTGACGATGTTTCGCTGCGGCTTGGCTGTGCGCCGGACGAGGTTGTGGACCGGGAACCGTTCACCAATGTTCTGCTGGTGCGCGACTTCGCCGACTACCGGCTGAAGCCGCATCCCGACGGGAAGCCGCGCGTCGTGACGATGATGATTTATCTCGCCGATGAGGGATCGCCCACGGATCTCGGTACGTCCCTCTATCGGGAACGGCCGCTGCTCGATCGCCTGTTGGGAAAACGGTTTGAGGAAGTGGCGCGCTTTCCGTTCCTGCCAAACAGCGTCGGCACGTTTGTCGTCAACGACCGCCCGGACCGGCGGAGCTGGCATGGCCGCGAGTTGATCGAGGGTCAGACCGTCGTTCGCGACTCGATCATCGTCTCCTTCATGTCTGAAGAAGGCCATGACAACGGCATGAAACATAATTATTGACCGGCCAACCGCCTCCTTCAATCCAAGGAGGCGGTTCACGGTCCGGAAACGCTTTGGAGTCTTTCAGTGTTTCGTGGAAACACTGAAAGACTCCAAGTTGTTGTTTGGTCGCGCTTCTTTTCGGAAAACCGGATTCCACTTTTCCGAGAAACGCTCTAGAGCCCGGTTCTGTCGAGGACGGTGGTGGCGAGCTTGTCCAGATGATTTTCGGTCATCGGCTTGATGGTCTTCAGAAAGACATCGAGCGCCGGGAGATCGCCGGTTTCGAGCGGGAGCGTTCTCAGAAAATCCTGCCGTTCGAGCGTCTCGATGATTTCGGTGTCGCGCCAGCGTTGCGTCATGGCCGGTGCCAGCGCGACCGTCGGCCGCTGGGCGGCGACCGCTTCGGAAATCATCGACATGCTGTCGATGGTGACCAGGATGACATCGGCCCGGAAAATTTCGCCCGCGGTGCCGGCGCCGGCCGTTCGGAAGTCGATGAAGTCGACGCCGGGAAGCCGGGCGACGTCTTCGAGCGCCCGATAGGCATCATCCGGCGTGCGCGGCGAGGTTGCGATCTTGACGACGAGATTGGCGGCGGCAAGCTTTGACAGCAGCGCCGCGAGCCGGTTCCAGTCTGCCGGCTTGAACGTCGCCGTTTGCGATGTGCCGCCGATCAGAACCCCGATGCACAGACCGCCCGCCGCCGCCAGGCCCGGCCATTGCCGGGGCCGGGGCAGGGCGCCCGGATCGATGGCCGCGGGCTTGGGCAGGCAGGCGTGATTGGGAAGGTTGCGCGCGTGCTCATAAGGCAGCAGCACGAGGCTGACATGACCGGGATCGAGGCCGCGCAGCGAGCCGGCGATGACGTTGGGCGTTCCGCGCAACCGGCGCAGCGCGATATTGGCGCCGAAGGTGAGGGCGCCGGCCGAAACGATCAGATCGGCGGGTGGAAAGGCCTCGGGCGCCAGTCCGTGGACGAGGCGCAGATAGAGCTGCGGCGGCAGCAGGCGCGCCAGCCGGGTCACCAATGCGCGGGGCAGCAGGCGCGGAATTGTCAAATCCATGCGCGCGATATCGACAGGCCTGAAGCGCGCGACGGCGGCGGCGATCGCCTCGCTTTGACGGTAATGTCCCGGGCGCCGATCGGAAAGGATGAGGATGCGCATATCCGGCTTGCCGGACGGGCCTATCGCCGGCCGGTGATCTTGCGGAGGCGGTAGATGATCTCCGCCTTCAGGAAGATCAGGAAATGCCGCAGCGGGCGGGCCTCGCGGGTTTTCCAGGTCTTGAAGGCGGCGCGGCGCCGGGAGCGAACGCGGATCGGCTCCAGATAGGGGAAGTGCGTCCCCAGCCGCTGCTTCCACCATTCCTCATTCTGCTGCGTTACATGGGCGTTGCGCCCGTCCGGCAGGATGAGGACGGCGGGGCCCATGTCGACGATGATGATCGCGTTCCGGGCGAGGGCGGCCATGTCCGCGATGATCGGCTCCAGCTCATCTTCCGGGACGTGCTCGAGCACGTCGACATTGACCAGCAGGTCGAACTTGCCTTCGGGCCGGACACTGTATTTCGGGATCGCCGGATCATAGCGCGCGATGCGCGCGCCGGTTGCGCGCTGCAGCTCGTCGGCCAGGGTGCTCTGGCCACAGCCGAAATCGATAATCGAGGCCGGCTTCAGATCGTCCAGGAGCGGCAGCAGGTAGGGCAGGTTCTTGACGCTGGTGTTGCCATAGGCCTCGCGGCCATGGATGACACGATATTGCTGGATCAGATCCTCACTCATGGGAGTCCTCGTCGGGAAAAAGCTTCGGTGATGATCTGTGGCCCGGCGTCCGAGCGGACGGGCCGCGGGGCCTTTGAACGTGTTGAACCTGCCCCCGGCCATGGTGCGGCCGGGCGGGATGGCGCCGCCGGGCGCCGACCCCATTGTCTCGGCGGGAAGTTTCGCATTTTGCGCGCATGCCGTCGAGACTCCGGTCGAGATCGTCGTCACCGGCCTTTCCCGGTTCATTCGATGACGGGCCGGGCGGGGCCGAATGACCATAACACTGTCATGATATGGATGCGGGGCGCGCCCTCGTGGATTCACGTTGCTGGTGGCGCAAAGCCGGGGCGTTCAGGCCGGGCGGCGCGGCTTCCGGCAGATGACGACTTCGGTGTACTCACCGAGGATGCCGGCCGTGCGGTCGGCGAAGCGATAGACGCGGACGTCGAAGGGCGCCCATTCGGCGAATTTCTGATGCAGGTCGTAGCCATAGTCGATGGTGACGATCGAACCTTCGGCGCTGACCGGATTTCCGTGGAATTCCGGCGGCAGGATGTCGATGCGTTCGCCATCCGGACCCCACTCGAAGCGACGCACGGCCGGTTCGACCTGCGCCTTGCGGACTACGGACGCTTTATCAAGGTCAGACAATCATGGTCCTTGTGGTGCTTCTCACCGGCCCCCCAATCAATGACCTTCGATTTCACGATCACGAGGCCCGACTTGTGTGCCAAGTGATGGAACAATTCCTTTGTCATGAAGTTCCGGGCATGCGGCGCGCGGCTGAAATCTCCGGTTGGATTCTTGCCGTAGTTCGAGTGATGGAGAAAGGCTGTTCCACCCGGGACAAGAACTCTTCGGAATTCCTCGAGATACGAGCGAACCACGTCAGAATCAAAATGGACCATGGAGTCGAAACAGAACCCAAATGTCACTGAACTGTCGTCGACACCGGTGAGATGGACCCCATCATTTAAAACGAACCGGCGCGTTTCACTCTCTCCAAAGCGATCCCTGCATATGTCGACGTTCTCGCTGAGGATGTCGAGCCCAACGAAAGACTTGGATTTTTCAATCAGGATGGCACTCAACCGCCCATGACCGACGGCAAGTTCGAGTGTGCTTGAAAAATCAACAGGGGTGTCCCCGATGAAGGGGATAATCATGTTTTGCCATTGGGTGAGCGCTCTTTTTTCGACCGAATCGTAGTAGGGCGTCGTCACCCATCGATTTCGCGCGACGTCTTTTACGCTTTCGATCCAGCTCTTTTTCGATGCATCACTCTTTGCGGGTTCGGCGGGTGCTCGCGGTTTTGTATCGGCCATAAACAGATCAAACGCCTCCTCATTTGAGTTGCCCGAGAGTCGCAGCAACGCTCGCTCAGAATTCAGGTGTGGCTTATCCATTCCCAAGCGCTCAACAATTCTTTCCAGGTAGGAAATACCAGCTGCCACGTCTTCATATTCGATCCGAACGGGCTCAATGTTGTTCTCCCGAAAGAAGCGCTCCCAAAGTTCGTGCTCTCGAACAATATTCATGCAGGCACGGGATATCTCCTGCGGTGTGACCGCCACGTTTGCCTCAAATCCAGTGGCGGACACGATTGAACGTCCCGGACGGATTTTGGCGTCGTCTTCCTTCAAAACATGATTGATCCCGGACTTGCGCGAGATTACGCGCGATATTGCCTGCCGGACAATGGATCGCCTGCTGATATAGACCCAAGTTGCGCCTGGATATGATTTTACGAGCGGTTGCCAAAGAGTGGTGTCTGCCGGCGCATCGCCGCGAAGGATATCAACGACCTTTCCCGCGTAACTGGCCATGATCTTGACGGAGAAGACGCCGTTCTCGTCCGTTCCACGTTTTCGGACTGCGGCAAGCATTTGCTCCGCCTCGACGTCCGGCCGATCCACGAACTGACCGAAATACTCTTCCGCAAGTCCCAGCCCGTTATTGCGCAGGTCCTCGCAAACAAGTGTCGATCCGCATCGCTGCGTTGCGCACAGGATAATTTCCTGCTTCATTGCCGTCTTCATGATCGACCTGCGTGGCTGGTCTTGTGCGACGATGGGGTGAAATGCGCGCGTCGCGCGATTGCATTTTCATACCCTTCAATTCGGGCGCGATTGGTTCTCATGCGTCGTTCCAATTCGTGATCGGGCACGTTGTTCTCGATACCCCACCTTCGGTCGTGGTCGTTCAGGCTTCTGATGAGCGCGTCGGTATCCTGGTGCTTCTGCAGCAGATCATAGCCAAAACTTTCCTTGAAGAATAAGCACTCGGCTTCGGCGCGGTCCCTTGTTTCATTCTCATCGTAATCATGGGAATGATAGACGACAGCATCGCGTGCGTAGACTTTCTCGTATCCAGCTTCAATGATCTGACGCGCCCAGACCTGGTCCTCGCCATAGGGAATGTCCGGATACGGAATCCGTTGCCAAATAGAACGTCGCAAACATGAGTTGTTGTCGCTGTAAAAGTGAAGAAATTGCTTCCAGTGTATATCGCCGGCATTCCAGCGTTGACCATCCGTTGCTTTCGAGACGGCGACCGGCTGCTCGTCGAACTGAACAAAGTGCAGACAAAGATCACGCTTGATGAAAGGCGAATGTTCCGGCCAAGGAACATGCCGTCCAAATGCGCCCGCAGCATTGGGATATCGCTCAAGGGTTGTAACAAGATTGTAAAGCCAGAATTCATCCGCCGGCTCAGCGTCTTGTGTCAAAAACGCAATAAACTCACCTCTCGCTTTCGCTGCCGCCTGATTCCGCGTTCGCCCGTGGCTGAATTCTGACTGCGGAATTTGCATAAACACGATATCTGCGCTCTCTAGACAAAATTCAGCTGTTCCGTCAGTCGACGTCGAATCGACGACGACAATTTCAAATGGCCATGGGGTTCGCTGACGACGCAGCGTTGATATCACTTTTTTGAATAATTCTCCGCCGTTGTATGTCGGGATGATCACGCTGGCATGCGGATACGATGCGGACTCCGCGGACAGGCGCCCTTTTGCCGCTTGTGTCCGCCAGCCACGCTCAACCAAGCGTTCCTGAATTCCAGATTCCACAATCCGTGCTGCGCGTTCCCAGGAAAACTGGCCGACCCATTTTTTTGCATTTTCAATTTGTTTCTGACGAGTATTTTCGTTGCGCAGAAGTGCTTCTATGGCATCAGCAAGTTTGGTCGGGTCAGGTTCGACCAAGGTAATGACACCGTCAGGAAAAATGGCGCGCGTGCTTTCAACGTCCAATTCGACTACCGGTAACCCACAAGCCATCATTTCCTGAGGCGCGAGAGAATAGTTTGTACTGGAAAAACAAATGCCGATGTCAGCTGAACGATATAGCGCCGCCAACTCGTCGCTTTTCAGTATTCCATGATCCGTACAGGAAAAAGGAGCTTCGGTGAAGTTCGTTGGGCCACCGAACATATCGACATGAATGTCGATATTTCGTGCCGCTAGTTGCTCCAGCGCGAGCAAGCCCAATTCGACAGATCGACGTTCCGTGTGAACCCGACTATAGAAGGCGATGCGACTTGCGCTGGAAGCAGGCTCAATATGGCGCCCCTCCGGGGTGTAGATGCTCTGGTTATAGGCAAGCCAAAAGGCGCGCGCCCACCGACCGTGTTTCTCGCGCATAAGCTGCTCAAGCCATGGGCTTGCACAGATGCAAGCGAAATCCCGAGAATATGTGTGTTCCGCGGCGAGCGCCCGCGCACCGCGAGCATGGAAATATGGCTCGTAGTCTTGAATGAAATAGAAGCGTTCTTTGAAGCCTTGCGCGTGCCCAACAACGGCAACGGTGTCCCAGCTTGTTGCAAAGACAACATCTCCCTTCGCTGCAAAAAAAGAGCTGTCGAGCGGCAGAACCTCGGCACGCAGGGTTTGAAAATCTTTCAGGACGTCGTCTGCCCATGAAAATCTGTGCATACCAGCGTTGGGATGGTTCACCCAGACTGTGCATTCATGTCCAAAAAATTCGAGCCACCGGACCATGCGGAAAATCGTCATATGACCTCCGCCGCCGCGCGAAAATTCGGGGATAACCCAATGGATCGACAACCTGTCGGGGTCGAATTTTTTGCTTGCCGGCTTCCTTGGCCGTTCCGGATACAAAATCAGATCATACAGAGCGTGGTCGTTTACCAGACGCGCGCCGGTATTTATCTGCAAGACGCGAGGGGTTGGTGGAACTTGATGCTTCTCGTCGCGACTTGGGGAGGCGACAGGTGCTGAAGGCGTCGGGCATAGCGTCAACGAGCGGCCCTCGCGCTGGCCCGTCGTCGTATAATGCAGCAGCGGGTTGATGCCGGTGACGGCGATATCGGGATTGGCGGCGAGATACGCCTGGCCGTCGAAGCGGGACGAGGGCTTGCGGCCGAGCTGCGCGCCGAGCCAGAGATAATGTTCGGCGGGGTCCATGCCGAGCGCGGCGACATCGGGATACTGCGCCAGATACCAGGCGGCATCAAAGAGGTCCGACTGCCGGATCGCATCGATTTCATGTGCCGGAACGCCCGTCATTCCGTCTGGTTCCCTTTTTCGACGGACCCGCCGGCCGCCGCCGCATTGGGCGCCCGGCCTTCGGCCGCGCCATGCTGTACGAAATGGCGCAGCGGGTCGATGCCGGCGGCGGCGACATCGGGATAGGCCCTGGCATACCATTCGGCGTCGAAAATGCCGCTCTGCCGGAGCCATGCCATCTGCTGTCGGATGCGCAGGGCGCGCGGCAGCAACCGCAGGCCCGGCCGGTCGAGC
Organism: Parvibaculum sp.; assembly: GCF_030651915.1. GTDB lineage: Bacteria > Pseudomonadota > Alphaproteobacteria > Parvibaculales > Parvibaculaceae > Parvibaculum. The sequence continues at coordinate 14,154 of NZ_JAUSBV010000001.1, forward strand.
AGGGAATTGACGGCGCCTGATGCCCGCGCGCCGGATTCGCGCGCGCGCATCAGGCGGGTCAGCGTGACGATCTCCTCGATGCGGGCGGCCAGCGCCATCTCGGCGTGGTGCCTGCCCGTCTTTTCGGCGGCTGCCTCGGCATGGGCGGCGTCCCGTTCGGCCAGTGCCGTTTTCAGGCCAGCTTCGGCGCGGGTTCGGGCGGCACGCTCGGCCTCGGCCCGGTTGATTGTCTCCTGCAGGGTGTGCTGCATTTCGGTCAGCGATGCCCGCGCTTCCGCCCCGGCCTGTTCGGCCGCGCGGGCGCGCCGGGCGTCGTCGCGGCCATGCGCGACCAGACGCGCAAACGCCGGCGTTGCCTCGTCGAAGGCCGCGCGGATGCGGTCGAGCGCGGGGAAGTCGGCCGGGTCCTCGCCTTCGGCCGCCCAGCGGGCGAGAATGGCATGGGTTTCGCGCAGCCAGGCCGACAGCGCCGGGTTTTCAGCGACGCGCTGTGGCGCCTCGCGGTGATGGCGCAGGCCTTCGGCGAGGAAGGCGTCGATTTCGGGGGCGGCGCGTTCGGGCGCGCGCGGCCAGGAAAAATTCAGCGCTTCGCTTGTCCGCGCGGCGAGGCGCGGCCAGTCCGTCATCAATTCGTCATAGCTGCAATGAAGGCGCGGGCGGCCGCGCGAGGCGGCCTCCGCCTCGAGCACATGGCGCAGCCACAGCAGATGGCCGAGTTCGGGCGGGAAGCCGTCGCGCTTTTCCAGCGAGGCGGCGACCTCCAGCGGATTGCGCAGGGGCAGCAGGACGAGGGGCCGAATGCCGGCCGTTTCGAGAACATCGAACCAGAACGGCGCGAGGCGGCAGATGCGCGGATCCTTCAGTACAAAGAAGGACGAGGTGGCGAATTCAGCTTCCAGCGCGGCGCGGACACGGGCCTTGAATTCATCCGCCTTCGGCGAGGCATACCAGCCGGGGTCGAAAGCCAGCCAGTCGTCCCATACCGAGCCGGCCGAGGCGAGAAGCTCGTCGTTCAGGCCGGCGACAGGCGTTGACTCCCAGTAGCCGGTCTCGTTGGCCTGGTTGGCGGGCATGAGTGCGCGTGGCAGATCGGCGCCCAGCAGCGCCAGCACGCGAGACAGCGCGCTGGTGCCCGAGCGGTGCATGCCCAGTATCAACAGACAGACACGCCCGGAAGAAGCGTTTTCTTCCCGACCATTTGCACTGTCCGCCACGACGCCCTCGCCTGTACTTTGGAGATCAGTGTAAATAGGGTTTTATCGAGCGGCAAGCAAGCCTGCATTGAAGAGGGGTGTGCTGCTCGCCGTCTGGTTGCTACCAGCGCCGGGTTCTCATCAAGCCCATGCGAGTAGTATTGAGATTGCGTTTCGAAGTTCGTTTGTAAAGCAACCCTGTATCGCGAGACCAGCTTTTAGTTCGGCCAATGTCAACCATGCCTGATGATGGTGGCGCGTCGGAAGTTCGGACGACGGATTCAATTCTACAATTTGATAGCGGCATATCGATTGAAAGAACCGGCCGCCTTCGTCAGACTGAAGCACTTCGGCAACTAGCTTACAGTGGGAGAGGTGCTCAGAAATGGAAACTTGATTGTCCTTGTCATTTCCTGTGCCGGATTGTAGCGACGGGCCGAACTGGAGACCGGTCAAATGTCCCGGTTCTGTATAAGGGCGTACCAAAAACTTCAAGACTCCTGCAATATTGGCGCAGATCAGCACAACGGACTGAATCTCTTGGGAAATGAGCAACGGCTGACACCAGTCAGCAACTTCGCGCATCGGCATGTGAACCGAAAAGAACTGCGCTTCGGGAATGCCGGGTTTTCGCCGGAAGACACCATCCTCGCGAAACACGAATGACTGCGATTGGTTAAATGCACACAGGCCGACCTGTAGCTGCACTGCAGCGCGGGCCGTTTCAATGAGACGCATCAGCTTTGAGGTGTGTTCGGTTCTCGGTCCCGTTCCGAAGGAATAGAGCAACTGGCGACCGAAGTTCGTTTGACCTGATGGCCCTTCAAAAGGTCGCCCCGGAAGTTCGCTGATCAAACCCCAGTCGGAGCAGGAGAGTACAGAGCGCGCATCGGTGTTGAGAGAAAAGTCTTCCAGTAATGCTGCACGCAAGTCAGTGCTATTGGCCCATATCCAGCCCTCAGGGGGTGGAGTATCAGCAAGGTCCCTCACCAGAACGACACTGTTACGGTTATATTTTCCGAGAAAACGATCTCCCTGTTCCGACTGCAATGTGTTGGTCACCGTCGTGGTGTCGGAACGTATGGTGGTGAAGTATTCGAGAAAGGATGTTGGTCGGCCACCGTGGACCTGCGTGAAGTTCGATTCAGTGGCCTGTACGCTGGGCGCGGCCTGAGTTAGATGAATATTACCCGGTTCGGGCTTCAACTGAATGAGCCATTTGTAACCATCGATATCCGGAGCGACTAGGAAGCCTAAAATGCCTACTTCCGGCTGGTCGATCAGCAGCACCTCGGAACTATCCAGAACTTCGTCGTTTGACGTAGCTCGGACTAGAACCAGAGAGAAAAATCCGTCTCGTTCATGGCTCACGCGGTCGCCGTCAAATTTCCAAGCATAGCATTCCGAGAACGGAACTAAGCTGACAGAATCCCGTGCGCGCCTACGCTGTGCCGAAAGTTCTGCAAGTAGATGTGATGTCATCATGGCGTACGGTGGACTGGTACAAGCTGCTCGTCGGCGTATTGCAGCGTTTCAGTTAGGTTCGGAAGTGTGTCGATTGTCTGCCCGGTCCTAACGCGGATCAATTCGTGAAAGTATTTAATCCTCTTGTCCGGTTGCCAGAGATACCAATGGACGAAATCGAAGCCTGTCCATCGATAAATCTCCGCCAAGAGATTCAGAGTTGTCTTGTGTTTGAGCCAACTCGGTGCGCTTGCTACAACTTCCAACCTGCCCGGATTACGAACGGGCAAATTACGCTCATGGGCTTTGCTGACATCATCATAAATAAGGACGCGTATGCCTTCGGACCCCAGCTGCTCGATGAGATTGACGAGGGTGCCATAATGCGGTTGTGGAACAGCGTACTGTGACTGCCCAGCGAACGTGCGGCGTGGGTCATGATGGATATTCAGCTTCAGCGTTGTTGGTTCTTCGCCAAGTATCGTCACCGGGCGAAGTCTCCATGCTCGCAGTAGCCAGTCCTGGAGCGATGTGCGGTGCAACATGTATGCTGGGCGCCACGGTCCAATCCGGAATGCAAACTCCGTCCGCAACAGCCATGAGCTTGCTGGCTCAAAAATGTAGTTTGCACCGGCATAGGCACGCCGGAGCGAGCTTGGAACGTTAAGTTCGACAAAGGCCGGACGATCCAATTTGGCTACCAGTTCATCACTTGTCGCCGCAAAGGCCGCTCGGCCGAGACAGAGATCGGCATCTTGTCGCTCAAGTGCCGCTACGGATTTCTCGAGGTGATCAGGAAGCCACAAATCATCATGGTTTAGGAAAGCCACAAATTTCGTGTCCGCAAGGTACAGCCCGACTGTATTTGGGCCGTGCTGGCCACCACTCCGCTTCGCTAAGTTGATGTAATGGAATCGTTCGTCTTCCATCGCGCTGACGCAAGACGCTATCGACTCGTCACAGCAATCCCCAATGACAAGGGTCGTCCAATTAACGATGGTCTGCCGTTTTACACACCTAAGAACTGCCGGCAGCACGTCCGGCCTGTCACAGGCCGCGACTATGACGGTCACACCTGGTCGGTAGCTGCACTTTCTTGGACCTGGGAATCTTGTAGGCCAGTGCGGATGTGCGGAAATCATATGCGAACCATCGAGCAAATTTGGACGTGGTGGCGCATCCAGATACGCAAGGCGCGGCCTTGAATGCAAAACTATTGACCTACATTTTCAGTTGGTCAACTGAATACTTGAGATCCCCCGGATAGATTTGTGAATATTGTCTTCGCGACTCAGGATGCAAGAAGGCGCTTCTGTTGGGAGGGCGCCTCGATATCATCGCGCTGCGCTTTCAAGCGCTGATAGTCTTTCCTCGAATCCCGCAGCCATCCAGATAAGGAGCTGATCGTAGCGAACTCCATATCGTCTACCAGCGGGTTCGGCCGGGGTATCAACTATACCATTGTCGCTGAAGACGGTCGGCTGTGCTTCCCAATGATCGACACACAAGACGCCATATTGGAGACCGTCGAGGCCTTCTGTCTCGAAGATCGTGAGCACGTCTTGTGCCGTCACACCTATGTGGAGACGTGCAGCGTCTCCTTTGCTCTCGATGGACGAAAGCCAACAGTAGATTCCGATGATTTCAGAGAGTCTCCTTGCAACGGCGCACTCCGCTTGCTGGAGCGATCTCAACGGCGTTTTCGCGTGGGCGTCTGATGTCTGGATTGTCCCATTGCTAGCGTGGATGTCCTTCCATCTTCGCGCTGCCGAACCGAGATCCTGAACATTGTCTGCGCCGGGCTGAACGATTCCTGTGCTCGTGATCCGCATGCGCTCGGTCGCACCGGTTGTCCCGGCAATAAATGAAATTCGAGTGGGGCAAGCTGTGCCACTCGTCGGTGCCGCGTCGACAGAGAATCGAATTGCGCCAGCCTGTCGATAAAAGGTGCCGTCATAGCCGAAGGAATTGAGAACGCCGATCGTGTCGTTTTCGGCAACAGCTGCAGGAGAGAGTATTGTTCCGCGAGCACGAAAGAAATCAAAACGGGTACCGGCCGCGTTGCCATCTGTGGCTGCTTGCATTCCAAGTGTAGGGCGACCGGTGTCGTTATTGCCTATGCTCACGGCTGGAGCGGCAGACAATGTTGGGGTCGCTTGCGAGAGGTCGACCGGGTCGCCGAGCGAGATTTCACCATCGCTTGTTACTTCGACAACCTCCTTCCACGTCTCCCCATCGGCGCTCATCTTGATCGAGAAGTTGTCGTTGCCGGTGAGGCCGAATTCGGCGCGGCCTTCGGCGTCGTTCTGGAACAGGATGGAGGCCGTGTTTTCTTCCGCGGCCTTGTTGAGCACCACGCGCATGTCGCCGCTGCCGGGGGTCTGGTCGTCGTGGGAGAAGAGGGCGGCGTCGGATTTGACGGCGAGGCGGTTCGTCGTGTCGGCCTCGGTGTTGATGCCGAATGTTTCGGCTTGCTCTGCCGCAGCCGTCAAATCGGTCCAGCCGCCGTCCGAAAAGACCACCAGCTTTTCCTCATCTTCGATCCAGGCCCGCCAGCCCGGCTGGGGGGCGAAGAAGGCCCATGCGCCGTCGAGCCAGGCGGCGATCTCGCCATCGCGTCCGCTCCACGTTTCCGATGCGCTTGCGGCGACGATGTGGCGCTCGCCGGGCGCCGGCGCGGGTGGCGGCGCGGCGAGGTCGCGGGCCTTCACCGCCAGATGCACCAGCGCGTCGAGCATGCGCAGCGCTTCATTGTGTGTGACATGTTTTTGCGCCTGGCTCGGCATGATCTGGGGCAGGCCGAGAAAATGGGTCGTTTCGAATGACATGGGCGGTCCCTCCGCTTTTCCGGGTGAAGCGATTGTGGGGCCGCGCGCGGGGGCGGGGATAAGTTGGCCGGCCTGCCTGTTGCGCCTTTTGCAACAATGGCTTATCGACGCTGGATGGTGCCGCAACGGCGCGGCCTCAACGGTGGCGGAGCAATGAGTGTGGGAAACGGCCCGATGCGCCTTTCCGTTGTGCAGACCGTTCGATCGGGACGGGCGGCCGTCCGTCTGACGCGCGCGGATGACGCGGTGCTGCCGGCGGGGCGCTATCTGTTGCACGCTTCGATGCCGGCGACGCGCCTCAACCGGATGCTGACGATCAGTGTTGCACCGGAAGGCGCCGGGACAGCGCGCGAAGCCGCGCTCGACTTCGAGCGGGCCGGCATCCGGTCCGGTGGCGCGGCGACAGCGCTGGTGCCGGTCTTTGTCAGAGAGGAAACGGCGGCGCTGGTTGTGGCGGCCGACATCGCCGCCGACGCGCTTGCCGGTATCGACTGGCGGCTGCAGCACAAGACCTATGCCGCCTTTTACGCGGTCCTGTTGTGGCGATTTGCGCGGCGTGTGGTTGCGCGGAAGGAAAGCCTGTCCATGATGTGGACGGCCTTCTGCCGGCACGGGCTCAACGGTGTCGGCGTCGCCTTGTGGGGCGACTGGGAGGCGGCGCTTGCCCGTTCGGCGCCTGCGTCGGGCTTCACCCGGCGCGCCCTCGATTATCCGGAGCAGGTCGGTTTGGCGGTGCGGCCGCCAGTTTTGGTTCCGTCATTGTGCCTTGTCGCCGACTTTTCGCGCGGCGCGACCATGCCGGCAATCGACGATGCGCTGCTCGCGCAGATGCGCCTTGCCGGCTTTTCGGCCCTTTGCCTGCCTTGCGGCTGGGACGGTGCGCGGCCTCTGCTACCCGCGCCGGTGCAACGCTTTCTCGGCGATGCGGAATGCGACTTTCCGTTTTTCTTTCGCCGGATCGACCGAGTCGCGGCGTCCGACGCCGAGATGGATGGCGAGCGGACTTTCGCTGCTGCGATCGCGCCTTATCTCGACGGTCCGAGATCGCTCGGTATCGGGGCGGCTGCTGGCACGCTGCTGGCTGGCACCGAGGGCGAGGCAGACGCGGCCGCGCGGCTTCCCGACACGCCGCCCACGCGATTTGGCCGCGCCGCGCATGCGGCGATCGGCAGGGCGCTAGCCGACGCAGACGGCTCCGCGGCGCCGGCCATTGTTTTTGTCGATCTTGCGCGGCAGGACGATGGTGGCTCCATGCTCGCGGAAGACCGCCGCTACGGTGATGCCTGGGTCGAGAGTTTGCGCGTTGCCCAGGCGCGCCACGCGGCCGCAGCGCACAAGCCGTCGCATCCGCTTCGTGCCGCGATCGCCGTTCACGCCTTCTATCCGGACGTTTTCGCCGAAATTCTTGCAACGCTGCAGGAGGTGCCGCCCGCGCACAAGCTTTTCGTTACCACGACCGCCGATCGTCAGGCGGCGATCGAAAGATTGCTGGCCGCGACAGGCCGCGACTATGCCTTGCATGTCTTCGACAATCGCGGCCGCGACGTTCTTCCTTTCATGAATATCTATGGCGAAATATGTGCCGAAGGGTTCGATCTGGTGGCGAAGGTTCACACCAAGAAATCGACACATCGCAGAGATGGCGAAGACTGGCGGCGGGCGCTGGTTGCTCAGATCGCCGGGCGGGGCGGTTTTGCGCGCATTCTTGCCGCCTTCGAAAGGGATGCGTCTCTCGGCATGACGGGGCCGGATGTGCACCTCACCGGCTTCCACAACAACATCGTGGTCAATGAGGCGCGGGTTTTCGGGCTGGCGCGGCGGCTCGGCCTCACCGCACGCGATGTGACGCATGGAACGTTCTTTGCGGGCTCGATGTTCGTCGCGCGGGTTGCTGCGTTGGCGCCGCTGATGAGCCTGGCGATCGACGCGGCCGATTTCGAGCCGGAAGCCGGCCAGCTCGACGGCACGCTGGCCCATGCGATCGAGCGCGGCTTTGCCCTGAGTGTCGTTTCAAGCGGCATGCGTGTGGCGGGTGTTGAAGATGTGCTGCGGCGGGGCTCAATCCTGTGGAATATGTCGGCCTAGCGCACCGGTCCACCAAGGCTTCCATCATCGCGTAATTCCACTATGGTGGCGCCGATTTTGAGTTCACCGGAGTTGCCGATGTCCGCCGTTGGAACGAGTTTTGCCGAAGCCGCGCAGGGTGTTATCGCCATGGCGCGATTTGCCGGCGCGCGCGGCTGGGTGCCCGCCACCAGCGGCAATTTTTCGGTCCGGATCGACGGGGCCCGCGCGGCGCTGACGGCGACGGGCGGTGACAAGGCGCAGCTCGACGCGAGCGGCGTCATCGAGGTCGAGATCGAAGGCGCCGCGCATCCGCGCGCCTCGGCCGAAGCGCCGCTGCATCTCATGCGCTATGCGGCGCGGCCGGAGATCAATGCCATCGCACATGTGCATGGCGTGGCGGCGACGGTGCTGTCTCGGCGGCATGCGGGCGCGGGCGTGCTCCGGCTCGAAGGTTGGGAACTGCTCAAGGCCTTTGCCGGTGTGACGACGCATGAGACCACGCTCGACATACCGATCGTCGGCAACGACCAGGACACGGTGCGTCTGGCGGCGCTGGTGGAAACGCGGCTGAAAGACGGGCCGCAGCCGCCGGGCTACCTTATCGCCGGGCACGGCCTATATGTGTGGGGTGCGAACGTCAAAGAGACGATCCGCCATATGGAGGCTTTCGATTTTCTGCTCACCGCACAGATGCATGAGGAGGGCGCAAGATGACACAGCTCACCGTTTATCCGGATACGGATCCCGACAAGGTGCTGCTCGAGACAAGCGACGGCGCGGCCATTGCTACGTCGCTGGCCGAAATCGGCGTGGCGTTCGAGCGCTGGGCGGCACCGCATGCGCTTTCCGACGACGCCGATCAGGCGGCGGTGCTCGCCGCCTACAGTTCGCAGGTCGAACGCTTGATGAATGAAGGCGGCTACAAAAGCGCCGATGTGGTGCGGGTCAAACCCGACAATCCCGACCGTGAAGCGCTCAGGCAGAAGTTTCTGGCCGAACACACGCATGACGATGACGAGGTGCGGTTTTTCGTCGAAGGCGCCGGTGCGTTCTATCTGCGCAAGGGTGGGCGCGTCTATCGCGTCGTCTGCGAACGCAACGATCTGATTTCGGTGCCGGCCGGCACGACGCATTGGTTCGATACGGGCCCCGCGCCGCATTTCTGTGCCATTCGCATATTCACCTCGCCTGAAGGCTGGGTCGGCCATTTCACCGGCGACGATATTGCGACGCGCTTTCCGAAATTCGAGGGCCGGGCGGCGTGAACCAAATTCGCGCCATCGTTACCGACATCGAAGGGACGACGACACCAATCGTCTTTGTGCATCAGGTGCTGTTTCCGTATGCGCGCGAGCGACTGGCGGCGTTTGTCGCCGCGCATGGCGGCGATACGGAAGTCGCGCTGGCGCTGGCGGAAGCGCGCGTGCTGGGCGGCGTTCCCGAGGCGTCAACGGACGAAACGGTGGCGCTGCTGCTGTCATGGATCGACGAGGATCGAAAGGCCGGGCCGCTGAAACTGCTGCAGGGCATGATCTGGCGGCAGGGCTATGAAGCGGGCGTGCTGAAGGGGCCGGTCTATGCGGATGCAGCGGCGATGTTGAGGCGCTGGCACGAGCGCGGGCTGCGGCTTTTCGTTTATTCTTCGGGGTCGGAAGAAGCGCAGAAACTGATCTTCGGCTATTCCGATCAGGGCGATCTGAGGCCGCTTTTCGAGGGATTTTTCGATACGCGGATCGGCGGCAAGCTCGAGGCGTCGTCCTATGAAGCGATTGCGCGGGCAGCCGCGATGCCGACGGATGCGATGCTGTTTCTCTCCGATCATGCGGGCGAGATTGCCGCGGCGCGGGCAGCCGGGATGCAGGCGGTGCTGATCGATCGCGCGATGCCGCCCGAACTCTGGCACGACGAGGCGGGGGCACTCGTCGCCGGTTCGTTCGACGCGGCCGAACGCGCGGTGGTGTTCGGCAAATAAAAAGGCCCGGCGACAGCTCGCCGGGCCGATTTGTCTATGAGCGGCAAGATGTTAGCGCTTGCACTTGCCCGAGTCGCGGCAGCCGATATAGGCGCCGGCGGCAGCACCCACAACGCCGCCCACGACCGCGCCGGTTCCAACGGAACCGCCGGTGACCGCACCGGCGGCCGCGCCGACGCCAGCACCGATGGCGCCGCCGGTCAGGGCGCCTCTTTCGGTCTGGTTGAGATTGGAGCAGCCGACAGTGAGCAGAAAGGCCGCCATGGCAAAGGCTGTTGCCGTTTTCTTCATTTTCGTCTCCATCGGTATGAATTCTTTCAAATAAGCAAACGATCGCCGCGAGCGTCGCAGGGGATCGGGGCCGGAGCGTGTCCCGATCAAGGCAATTGAGGCCGGGCGGGCTTGTGCGGCCGGGCGTCCTTGCAGATGATCGCCGGATGAGCGAGGACATCAAACCCGAAGGACCCGGCGGCGACAGGCTGCGCGAAAGTGCTGCCGAAAGCGCGGCATTGCGCCATTTCCGGCGGGTGGCGCTGATTGCGGCGCGGGCGGTGCTGTTTCTGTTTTTCGCGCCGGCTGTCGTGATCCTCATCTATGCGGTGGTGCCGCCGCCGGTGACGCCGCTGATGCTCATTCGCGCAGTGGAAGGGCACGGGTTGTCGAAGGACTGGGTGCCGCTGACGCAGATTTCGCCGCATCTGCAGCGCGCGGTGATCGCAGCTGAGGATGGCAAGTTCTGCCTGCATGGCGGCTTCGACTGGCAGGCCGTCGACAGCGCGATCGAGCGGCGGCGCCAGGGCGGGCGCGTGGTCGGCGCCTCGACGATCAGTATGCAGACGGCCAAGAATCTCTTTCTGTGGCCGGCCCGCACCTATTTCCGCAAGGGCGGCGAAGCCTATATAACTGTCTGGCTGGAAACGCTTTTAAGCAAGCGCCGCATCCTCGAACTCTATCTCAACGTGATCGAATTCGGCCCCGGCCTTTATGGCGCGGAGGCGGCGGCACGGCATTATTTCAAGGTCAGCGCGGCCGATCTTTCGCCGTCGCAGGCGGCGCAACTGGCTTCGGTTTTGCCCTCGCCGCTCAACTGGCGGCCGTCGCCGGGCGGGCGCGCCGGCACGATCGAAGTCAGGGCGCGATCGGTCCAACTTGGCAGCGACGGACCCTGCTGACCCCCCCCTCTGTCACAAAACTGTCATAAAACTGTCACATACCGCCGCGGCAGAAACTTGTCCCCGGGTTTATCCCCGGGTTTATCCCGCAAACGGCGCGTGCTCAGGCGGCGGGTGTGCGCGTGCGCATGATCAGGGCGGCGAGCGCACAGAGATCGGCCTCGGTTTCGGCGAGATGCCACTTCTCGATCGCGACCATGCGGTCGCCGAGATAGTCGGCGCGGGTGCTGGCGGCCAGCGCGCGGCGCGCGAGCTCGGGCGAGGCCGAGGGCGACCAGCCGAAATTGCGCAGACGGCGCGCGAGACGGGTTTCGTAGACGGCGCGCGTCTCGGCGGGGCGGCTTTCGGCGAACCAGATTTCGCCGAGCTTCGCGGCGGCGGCCGGATCGGCCAGCAAATTCAGGAAGTCCCGGTTGCCGATCGAAAGGCTGGCGGGGCCGCGCCGGAAGAGGATGGCCGGGATGGCGGCGGCGAGGAGGGCGGTGGCGCCGAGGATGACGATGTCGCGGCGGGACACCGACCGGTGCGGGGCGGGATGGGGGTCTGCGTGGCTGTGGTCGACGTCCCGGGTCATTGGTTGAACAAGCCTTCCGCAAAACGGTTTTTCAGATGATCGGCCAGACGCAGCGCCAGCGCCACCAGCGTCAGCGTCGGGTTGACGGTGCCGCCGGTCGGGTAGAGCGAGGAGCCGGCGATATAGAGGTTCGACATTCCGTGTACGGCGCAATTGCCGTCGGTGACGCCCTTTTTCGGGTCCACCGCCATGCGCGTGGTGCCCAGATGATGGTTGCCCCAGCCTTCGGCCTCGGTCCATTCGTCGCGGGCGGGGAAGAGCACGCGGACGCGGCCCTCACCCCAGCCGCCAAAGGCACGCGCCAGCGCTTCGAGATTGCCGCGCAGGCTGTCGGCGTCCGATTTCTTCAGACGCCAGGTCAGGCGCGTGCGGTTGAGGCCGAGCGCGTCCTTGTCGTCGGCAAGCGTGATGCGGCTGGCGGGGTTCGGTTCCTGCTCCGAGGCGCAGCCGACGCCGACGCGCCAGCCAAGCTCTTCGGTTGCGGCGGGCCGCGAGGTGGTGTCGCGGGCGAGCTTCAGCACCAGCGGCTGGATCCAGGCGGCCGGATCGCGCTGGCCTTCTTCCGAGCCGGTGGCCTCGGTCACCGCATAGCTCATGCCGAAGGTCAGCACGGTGCCCATGCGCCGCGTGCGGCGCAGATAATCGGGCGAGAAGAGGAAGCAGCCGCGCACGACCGAATTGTTGAGCTTGGTGTAGGTGCGGTAGAAGCGCGCGACCAGATCCGGGTCGGTGACGAGGAAGGTCGCCGGCGAGGGGATGTGCGGATGCTCCATGAAGTAGCGGCCGACATTGCCGTTGCGGTTGCCGAGGCCGGCCGTTTCGACGCTGTTGGAATAAAGCAGGATACGCGCATTCTCGATGCCGCCGGCCGCCAGGATGCAGGCCTTCGGCTTCACCTCGAAGCGGACGCCGGACAGCGTGCCGATGCGCAAGGTGTCGACGCGGGCGCCGTTTTCGGCCGGCACGATTTCCATCACGTTGCTGTTGAGGTAGCAGGTGACGTTCGGCGCGGCCTCGATGTCGGGCCGGTATTTCTTGCCGAAGCGGGTGGGCGGGCTGTAGATGAAAAAGCGCGTCATCACCTCATCGCCGGCCAGCGGCAGCGGCTCGCCGCCCTCGGACCAGGCGGTGGCATCGTCGAAGGCAGTGGAGCGGAGCTGGCAGAGCTCGGCGGCGCGTTCGTAGAAGGGGTCGAGATCGGCGCGCGTCATCGGCCAGCCGGAATGGGGGACCCAGTCGCGGACCTCGAAGTCGAGGGGCTCGAGCGGCCGGGTCCAGCCGCCCCAGTGATTGGTGGTGCCGCCGAAATAGCGCAGCCTCGAACTTGTCAGCGGGTAGTCGACGCCGCCCATCTCGCCTTCATAGAGGGCCTGGGTGTCGGCATCGAATTCGAAGCCGCCGCTTTCGATCAGCGCCACCGAGATGCCGGAGCCGGCCAGCTCGCGGGCGATCGAGATGCCGGCGGCGCCGGCGCCGATGATGGCGAGGTCGGTTTCGATGACCGTTCCGTCGGGAACGTTGCGTCCGTCAATGAACATGGAGAATTGCCGGTCCTTCGTTTCTTTCGGCCTGCGGAACCAATTCCGGTCCGCCGTGCTCTTGTCTATCGGGATCGCGACCGAATTGCGGCGGCGACCGGCCTTTGTCGCGCCCCATCATCCGGCCGCCGCCGACGGTGCCTGAATCGGCTCCATATTGCCTGAAGGAATGGCATAAACCCTCATTTTTTTGGCCACCGGCCCCGCGCCGCCCAATACTTGAAAGTGTGGCCCAATTGGGCTACATATGGGTTTCAGTTTACAGGAGATTTGAATATGTCCACCAGTGTCGTTCGCGCCCGCGTCGAAGACGATGTGAAGGAAGATGCGGCGGCCGTGCTCGGCGAGCTGGGGCTGACCGTGTCCGACATTATCCGCATGACTCTGACCCGCGTGGCCAGGGACCGGGCGGTTCCTTTCGACCTCACCGCGCCCAACGCAAAAACGCAGGCGGCGATGAAGGAGGGCCGGAAGCTGATCAAGGCGCGCCGGGCGCGGTTCTCCGATGGAGACGAACATCTGAATGCCCTCGGAAAAGCCCGCTAGCAGCAAACGCGCTTCACGGCCGCGCACGTCGGACCACACAAGGGCGTTCGAAAAAGACTGGGTCCGCCTCTCGCGCACCGGCCGCTACGACATGGGCCGCCTGAAAGAGGTCATGCTCCTGCTGATCGCGAATGACGGTCCTCTGCCGGCCGAGTGGAAAGACCACCCGCTCAAGGGCGCATGGGCCGACCATCGCGAATGCCATGTCGGCGGCGATTTTCTCCTGATCTACACCTGCGACAGCGAGTCGGTCGTTTTCGAGCGAACCGGGACGCATGCGGAACTCTTCGAATAGGGCGGAAGAGGCGGCAAGGCCGGATTTTCGCTGTGGGTTTGGCCGTTTTCGAGGCCCTTTTACGCTGGACCGGGCGGGTCGCCCCATGCGAGGTTTCTTGCCAACAGGAATCCCCTCTCCGGCATCGGGGCCGAGCCCGCACAAGGGCCCGGCCCGGACCCCTGAAAAGGCCCCGCACGCCGCATGAGACGGCGGGGGCCCCGACCGGCCGAGGGACGGCATCAAACAAGGAGGACTGCCCCCATGAAGGACTATCTGAAATTCTATATCAACGGCCAGTGGGTCGACCCGGCGACGCCGAAGACGCTCGACGTCATCAACCCGGCCAATGAAGAGCCTTTCGCCCGCATCAGCATGGGCTCGGCCAAGGATGTCGACAAGGCCGTGGCCGCCGCGAAAGCCGCGTTCCCGAAATTCTCGACGACGACGAAGCAGGAGCGCATCGAGCTCTTGCAGTCGATCATGGCGGTCTATCAGAAGCGCTATGCCGAAATCGCCGCCGCGATCACCGAGGAAATGGGCGCGCCGCAGAAGCTCTCGCAGCATGCGCAGGCCGCCATGGGCATCGCGCATTTCAACACCAATCTCGAAATCCTCAAGAAATACGAATTCGAGGAAGACAAGGGCCCGACGCGGATCGTGCGCGAGCCTGTGGGCGTGTGCGCCTTCATCACGCCGTGGAACTGGCCGATCAACCAGATCGCCTGCAAGGTGGCGCCGGCGCTGGCCGTGGGCTGCACCATGGTGCTGAAGCCTTCGGAAGTGGCGCCGATCAACGCCTATCTCTTTGCCGAAGTGCTGCATGAAGCCGGCGTGCCCGCCGGCGTGTTCAACCTTATCAATGGCGACGGGCCGGGCGTCGGCGCGCCGCTGTCGTCGCACCCCGATGTCGACATGGTGTCGTTCACCGGTTCGACGCGGGCGGGCATTCTGGTGTCGAAGGCGGCGGCCGACACGGTCAAGCGCGTGGCGCTGGAACTGGGCGGCAAGTCGGCCAATATCGTGCTCGACGATGCCGACTTCAACAAGGCGGTGGCCGGCTCGGTGTTCGGGATGATGTCGAACTCCGGCCAGAGCTGCAACGCGCCCTCGCGCATGCTGGTGCCGGCCGCGCGCCAGGACGAGGTGATCGCGATCGCCAAAGCCGCCGCCGAAAGCGTCAAGGCGGGCGACCCGAATGCCGAAGGCACGACCATCGGCCCGGTGGTTTCGGAAGTGCAGTACAACAAGATCCAGGGCCTGATCCAGAAGGGCATCGAGGAAGGCGCAACACTCGTGACCGGGGGCCCGGGCCGGCCGGACGGCCTCAACAAGGGCTATTATGTGCGCCCGACCATCTTCGCCAATGTCACCAACGACATGACCATCGCGCGCGAGGAAATCTTCGGGCCGGTGATGGCGATCCTGCCCTACAAGGACGAAGAAGACGCGGTGCGCATCGCCAACGACACGGTCTATGGCCTGTCGGGCTATGTGCAGGGCGAGCCGGCCCATGCCAAGAAGGTCGCGTCGAAGCTGCGCACCGGCAATGTGCACTTGAACCTTGCCGGCCCCGACCTCAACGCGCCCTTCGGCGGCTACAAGCAGTCGGGCAATGGCCGCGAATGGGGCGAGTTCGGCTTCGAGGAGTTCCTCGAGGTCAAGGCAGTGCTCGGGTATAACGCGGCGTAACGAAATACCGGATTCGTCCGGACACGGAAAAGCCGGTGCGGGAAATCGCACCGGCTTTTTTTGTTTTTGGGGGTGTGTTTGCGTTGAGTTCAGTGACGGCTAATCGCATCCTGCGCTAGTGCAGCGCGCCGTGTACGCCTGCTGGTGATCCGGGGATTGATAGGTACAGGCGATCAAGTAACCCTTTTCGTCATACTCATAATCGACAAGGTTCCAGCCTGCGCCGTCCTTATCCTCGCACAAGGCGTAGTAATGCTTCGGGGCATCGTCGCCGCAAGCAGCTAGAAGCAATGACAGGGCCCCAAGAACTGGCCCCAACAGCCTCATTTCTGGCCCTCTTGGGCGCCGCCGTGAACAGAAAAGAACATGGGTCTAGCGCTCCGGGCTGGCTTTCGTCCAAATGACGCGTGGGGCGCGAAGGTATTGCTGCCGCCTCGCACTGGGCCGCCATACTATAAGGCGGAATGTGAAAGGCGATGCCTTCCCGTTGGCGCGGGCGGGGCGCGTGTCACCGCTGTTTCTCTTCGCCTACCTCCGAGGTAATTGCCGCGCCGAGGCGTGGCGGGTGAAGCTCTCCGGGTAACAACGGGGAGCTTTTTCATGTCTGGACGTCTTCTGGCGCTTGTCGCCGTCATTCTTGCCTTCGGCGCTTTATCGGCGCTGGCGCTGATGGAGGCCGGCTATATCGGCATCTTCGCGCAACATTTCGAAAATTATGCCGGGATGCAGGTGCTGACCGATCTCGTCATCGTCTGCGTGCTCGGCATCGTCTGGATGATCGGCGACGCGAAGACGAGCGGGGTCAATCCCTGGCCCTTCGTGGTGCTGACGCTGGCGGCCGGCGCCTTCGGCATTCTCTTCTACCTCGTGGCGCGGGAGCTCAAGTCGCGCGCGCGGCAGACAGCGTGAGGGCGTATCGCGCATGACGAACAGCATGAGCCCGGCGGAAACCGTGGCGGCCTTTCTCGATCTGATGATGAAGAAGGATTACGACAAGGGGCTCGCCTATGTGACCGGCGATGTCGAATACGACAATGTGCCGATCGGCAAGGTTCAGGGGCCGGCGGGCATCCGCGCCGTGCTCGAACCGTTTTTCGGGCCGACCGTCAGCAATGAATACAAGGTGCTGCGCGCCTTGACCGACGGCGGGACCGTGATCCTCGAAAGGCTCGACCGGCATCTCCTCGACAATGGCTGGGTGGAGCTGCCGGTGACCGGCGTCTTCGAGGTCAGGGACGGCAAGATCGCGCTGTGGCGCGACTATTTCGACGCGGCGACGATCATCAGCAAATGGCCGGCCGGTTGAGCGGCGCTCAGAACGGCGCGACCATGGCAGCGAGGGTGCCGCCGCAGGCGGTCCGCAGCTGCTCGGCGTAGAAGCTGTGGCTGTCGCGGGCATCGCGGGCGGCGCGCATGGCGAAGACTTCGTGGGCGGTGCGGCATTTGGCGGTGGCGTCGGCGGCAAGGTCGGGCGGCAGGGCGCCGGCGGTCGCGGCATTGGCGAAATTGATGTAGCGCAGCGCACTTGCCTTCAGCGATGCCGCGCCCGGCTCGTTGGCGAGGATGCTGGCGGCCAGCGCCTGGCAGAGTTCGCCGTCGCGCTCGCAGATGCGGTCATAGGCAACCGCGTTCCAGTAGAGCGCTTCGCTGTAGGCGGGCGGGGCCGGGCGCTCGGACGCCGCCGGCGCCCTCGAGATCAGGCCGAAGACCGAGCCGGCGAAGAAGGGTTCCTTGTCGAGCCAGCGGCGGCCGAGCGCCAGGCCCTCTTCCAGCGTCCGGGCGGTGGCGACGCCGGCGACCAGATCCTTCTGCAGCATGTTGAAACGATAGAGGTCGCCGGTGCCGACCTTGCGATAGGCGGCGGCGGCGCGTTCGGCGATCAGCTGGTCGGCCTCCGCCTTGCCGAAGAAGGGCATCGCCTGCGCGGGCAGGGTGGCCGGGGCGGCGAGCAGCGCGGCGAGGAGGGCCTTGGCAACAAAACGGAACATGGCGAGGCCCCCGGAGTGGCGCGCGGGTTTGCGCGTGAGCCGGAGTATGGCGGGGGAATGCTAATGAAAGCTTGTTTCGGGGGAAGGAAGGAAGAAAGGAAGATTTTGGCACGCGGAGACGCGGAGGCGCGGAGAGGAGAGGAAGAAAGGTTTTGCACGCGAAGGCGCGAAGACGCGAAGAAGAAGGAAGTCAAGGACTCACGCCCACGGGTATCGCCTTCCACCTAGGCTGCTTCGCAGCTTCGGCGGACAAGTTGGCGATCCCGAGGACAGGCTCCGGCGCGGAGACGCAGAGGGGCTGCGGGTGGCGCGGGCGTCGATTTCCCACCCGCCCCTGGGGGCGGGGGCGCTGAGGGTGCGGCGGTTCGCGGCGTGAGCGGGCTTGACCGGCGGGCGGGGGCGGGGCGAGGATATGTTCCGTCTACAGTCTGTTGCGTTCGATGCGTATGGCCCGGACAGGGAGAAGCGCCATGGGAACGCGAAAACTCTTCAATCGAACATTCGACGCGCGCGCGGACAGGATCGATTTTCGCGACCTGCCCTACCGGCCGCCACTTGTCTGCCTGCCCGACCGGTTTCCGGAAGCGGCGGGACGGTTCTTCGCCGCCTATGCCAAGGCCGGCATGGTGCTCAACCAGGGCGAGGAAGGGGCCTGCACCGGCTTCGGCCTTGCCGCCGTCGTCAATTATTTGCGCTGGCGGCATGCGCCAAAGAAGGGCGCGGGCGCGAAGGGCGCCGTGCGGAAAGTCAGTCCACGGATGTTCTACCAGAATGCGCGACTCTACGACGAATGGCCCGGCGACGATTACGAAGGGTCGAGCTGCCGCGGCGCGATGAAGGGCTTTCACAAGCATGGGGTGTGCGGCGAAAGCAAATGGCCCTACGGCACGACCAAAAAGCCGGGGACGCCGAAGACGGGATGGGACACGGATGCGGCGCTGACGCCGCTCGGCGCCTATTACCGCATCGATGCGACATCGCTTGTCGAGATGCAGGCGGCAATCGTCGAGACGCATGCGGTCTATGTGTCGGCGGATACGCATGACGGCTGGGACCTCGGTGTCTGCGCGAACCTCGACAAGGCGACGATCGCGCCGCCAAGGAAAAAAGAGCGCGGCGGCCATGCCTTCGCCCTTGTCGGTTACACGGAAGACGGCTTCATCGTGCAGAATTCCTGGGGCCGGAAATGGGGCTATGAGGGCTTCGCCCTCCTGCCTTACGAGGACTGGGTGGCGAATGGCAGCGACGCCTGGGTGCTGGCGCTCGGCGCGCCGATCCGCGTTTCGAAAAGCCCGCGCGCGCAGTCGGACGCATCGCTGCAGGAACTGGCCGGCAAGGGCCTGACGCTGCGGCGCGGCCAGAAGCGCCCGGCGCCCGGCGTGCCGGTGTGGCGGGCGCAGGAAGAGAGCCGGCATGTCGTGATTGTCGGCGACAATGGCAAGCCCGACCGGCAACTGGTGGACGCGGCGGACGCCGCCGACGGGGTCGCGCAGGTCGCGCGCGAGGCGGTGGAGGCGGCGATCGCCAAGGGGTGCCGGCATATCGCGGTCTATGCGCATGGCGGGCTCAACAGCCAGGCCGCCGGCCTGAAGCGGGCGCGGCTGATGGGGCCGTGGTTCGCGGCCAACGGCATCCATCCGATCTTCGTGGTCTGGCGCACCGGCTTTCTGGAAACGATGCAGGAACTTGCGGGCGCGGCGGCCAGCCGTTTTCTCGGCTCTCTGGTGGCGCGGGACCAGGGGCGGTTTCTGGGCGCGCAGATCGAGGCGATCGATGGCGGCTTTGAAGCCTTCGCACGGGATTTCGCGGTGAAGCCGATGTGGAGCAGCATGAAGGCGCGGGCGCGCGCCGCAAGCGCCGGGCAGGGCACGATGACGCTGGTCGCGGACGGGCTGGCGGCGGCGCTGTCGAAAAATCCGGCGAAGGACGTGAAGCTTCACCTGCTCGGCCATTCGGCGGGGGCGCTGCTGCATGGCGAGTTTCTGGCGGTGCTGAAGGCGCGGGGGCTTGCCGCGGCGAGCCTGCATCTCTGGGCGCCGGCCTGCACGGTTGCCTTCGCCAACGAGAAATTCGGCGACGCCTTCAAGGCGGGGACGCTGGACCCGCGTCGCCTGTTCCTCTCCGCGCTCAGCACCGAGAACGAAAAGCGCGACCGCTGCGTGCCGCTCTTCTATTCGAAGTCGCTGCTCTATCTCATCTCGCGGGCGCTGGAGTCGGAACACAACACGCCCGTTCTGGGCATGGAGGCGCGCCAGCCCGCGCTCCGCAAGCAGATCCGGGATTTCGGCATTTTCGATCCGCAGGCGCTGGCGGCGCTCAAGGCGTGGGATCAGATCGGCAAGGACACGGTGGACGATCCGCCGGTGGCCACGGCCGACGTGCCGATCCGCCTTGCCGGCGGCCGGCGGGAGGCGATCGACGCCAATCACGGCTCCTTCGACAATAATCTCGACGTGGTGAACCGCGCGATCGAGCGGATGCTGGGCGGGCTGCCTGCCAAGCCGGTGACGGATCTCGCGGGTTTCTAAGGCGTCTTTCTTCGCTTCCGCGGTTCGTCGACCAGGAAGATCATGGTGAGGACGGCGGCGAGGAGGACGGCGATCGAGAGGGCGAAGAGGGCGTCGAAGGAGATCGCATAGGCGATGACGCCGCCGAGCAAGGGGCCCGCCGCATGCATCAGCGAGGTGGCGGTGTTGAGCATGGCGATGCGCATGGGCAGGTCGTCGCGGGCGCCGAATTCGACGATGATGTTCTGATTGCTGTTCTGGAAACCGCCCTGGCCGGCGCCGAGGCCGGCGAAAGCGATGGCCAGCGGCCAGAGCGTGTCGACGGCCAGCAGCAGCACGGTGGCCGCACCCCAGGTGGCGACCGAGAGGATGAAGACCAGGCGGTTGCCGAAGCGGTCGGCCAGCGAGCCCCAGAGAAGATTGGTGGTGGTCTGGGCGAGCAGGAAGGCGGTCGAGAGGATGCCGATGGTGGCGCCCGAGAGGCCGATGCGCTCGCCGGCATAGAGAATGTAGAAGGGCACCGCCATGGTGCCGAGCGCGGCGAGGCCGGCCGCCAGATAGAAGCGGGCCAGCGCCGGATCGGCCTTCAGCATCATCGGGATGTCGTGCAAGCGGCCGCCCAGCGTGGCGCGGGCGCGGATGGTCGGCGGTTCGGGCTCGCGCACCAGCATCAAGAGCGACAGGCCGATCGAAGTCAGAATGAAGGCCATCATGAAGGTCGAGGCATAGCCGTTGCCGAAGAGATTGCCCTCGACGAAATAATGTCCGCCCATCCAGGAGACGCCGGCGGCGGTGAGACCCGCCGCGAAATTGCGGAAGCCGGTGAGGCGGCCGCGCAAGCGCAGCGGGATCACCTTGGCCATCAGCGTGTTGAAGATCACCGCCTGCATGCCGTTGAAAAGGCCGAACAGGCAGAGGAAGCCGATGGCGGTGATCAGCGCCCAGCGGTCGGGCAGGAAGAAGCCGCCGAGCGCCAGGCCGAGCACGCCGGCGCGCATGCCCCAGCCGATCAGCAGGCCCATCGGCAGCACGCGCTTCCGGTGTTCGATCAGGGTGGCGCCGAAGATCGAAGAGGCCGACGCGCCCAGCCATTGCGCGGCCAGCGCCAGGCCGACCAGAAATTCCGAACCCGAGAGCAGGTAGATATAGGCCGGGACGAAAGTCGGCGCGTTGACGAGGCGGAAGCCGGTTTGCCCGAGCAGGCCGTGGGCGAGGTTGGCGGCGTAGTTGCGGCGCAGATTGGCCTCGATCTCGGCCTCATAGGCGGTTTCGGCCTCGCGCAGGCGGGCGGCGCGTTCGTCTTCGTCTGTCGGGGGGTCTTCCCGGTCCACGCGCCTTGTCCTTGTTCTGCCTGACTGTTTGTCAGGGTTGGCGTCGGGCGTCTTTATAGACTCGAAGCGGCGTTCGGGTCATTCGATTCCTTGGCGAAGGAAGAGTTTTGCACGCGGAGACGCGGAGGCGCGGAGAAGGGGGCACGCGAAGGCGCGAAGACGCGAAGGGGAAGAAGAAAGAAGAAGGACTCACGCAGAGGCGCAGAGACGCAGAGGGGCTGCGGGGGCGCTGGTGTCGATTTCCCACCCGCCCCTGGGGGGCGGGTCGAAAAATGCGAACGCAGTGAGGATTTTTCGGGGCGGGGGCGCTGAGGATGCGATGGATGCGTGCACTTGATTTGATTGCCCGCCGCTGGCGCGGCGGGCGCAAGGGAAGTGGGGTCAGGGGCGCAGCCATTCCTCGCGGGCGCGGGCGCCGGGGGCTTGGGCGAGGGTAACGGCCAGCCAGTCGAGCAGGTCTCTTGCGGTTCCGGCGAGCGTCCAGGGCGGGTTGACGACGACGAGGCCGCAGCCGGTCATGCGGGCGGGGTCGGCAGCCATGATGTGGAGTTCGAGGCAGAGGGTTTTCGGCGGGCCCTCTTCGGCCAGGCGTTCGAGAAAGGCGCCGGAGACCGAGGGGTCCTTGACCGGATACCACAATATGTAAGTGCCGGTTGCAAAGCGGGCCGTCGCATCCATCAGCGCCTCGAAGAGGCGGGAAAATTCGTCGCGGCTTTCGAAGGGCGGGTCGATCAGCGTGAGGCCGCGGCGCTCCTTCGGCGGCAGCATCGATTTCAGCGCGCCGTAGCCGTCGATCGCATGGGTCCTGACGCGGGCATCGCCGGCGAAATTGCGTTTCAGTTCGGCGGCGTCGTCGGGGTGCAGTTCGCAAAAGGCGAGGCGGTCGGTTTCGCGCGCAAGCCGGGCGGCGATCAGCGGCGAGCCCGGATAGGTGGCGAGCGGCTGGTCGCCCAGCGCAGCGAGATATGGCGCCAGCGCGGCATGCGGATTTTCGGCGGCCAGCACGCGGGCGATGCCGGCATTGAACTCGCCGGTCTTCTGCGCCTCGATGCCGGAGAGATCGGTCTCGCCGGTGCCGGCATGGGTGTCGAGCAGGAAGAAGGGTTTGTCCTTCAGCTTCAGATGCTCGATGACGAGGGCGAGGATGCTGTGTTTCATCACATCGGCGAAATTGCCGGCATGATAGGCGTGGCGGTAATTCATGGCGCCAGCGCACCCGATTTCAGCAGCGCCGGTTCGAAGGGCATGACGATGTGGCGGTCGGGCGCGACCGCCTTGATGTCCTTGCCGTCATAGTCGATGCGCGACAGCAGATCGCGGATCACGTTGAGGCGGGCATGGCGCTTGTCGTCGGCGCGGACGATCGTCCAGGGCGCCTGCAGGCTGTGGGAGCGGGCCAGCATTTCGTCGCGGGCGCGGCTGTAGTCGCGCCAGTGCTTCAGCGCCACGTGGTCGATCGGCGAGATCTTCCATTGCTTCAGCGGGTCCTTCGCGCGCGCGGCCAGACGCGTCTTCTGTTCGGGTTTGGTGATGTCGAGATAATATTTCAGCAGCTGGATGCCCGATCCCGTCAGCATGTTTTCGTAGAGCGGCACCGAGTTCATGAAACGCTCATGTTCCTCATCGGTGCAGAAGCCCATCACACGTTCGACGCCGGCGCGGTTGTACCAGCTGCGGTTGAAGAGCACGAGTTCCTGCGCGGCCGGCAGATGTTCGGTGAAGCGCTGGAAATACCACTGGCTGCGCTCGCGGTCGGACGGCTTGCCGAGCGCGACCACGCGGGTTTCGCGCGGGCTCAGATGCTGGACGATGCGCTTGATGACGCCGTCCTTGCCGGCGGCGTCGCGGCCTTCGAAGATCACCAGCAGGCGGCGGTCATGGGCGATGATGTCGCGCTGCAGTTTCACCAGCTCGACCTGCAGGTTGTAGAGATCCTTGCGGTAGCGCTTGTCGGAGACCGGCGCCGGCGGCGCCTCGGCCGGCTTCGGCGTTCTTGCCGGTTTCTTCTGTTTTGCCATTCCCTGCCGTCTTTCCGCTGCCATGCCCAGGCCCGGCCCGCAGCCTAGCCTGCCGGCGGCCGGGGCGGAATGGCGCCGCCGCCCCTGGTTTCACAACCGCCCTTTCGAGGGGTTGATCCCGGCGGCCGGAGGCTTTATGAAATGTTATAGTATAACATCTCATGTCCGGCGCCTTCCGCCGGTTGTTTCTGTCTGTTCCTGTTCGGGGGGGTTCTTCCATGAAACGCTTTGCTTCACCGCTTTACGCGGCCGCTTCCGTTATCGCGCTCGGCGCCGGTTCGCCGGCGCTGGCCGAGGAGGCCGTGGCGCCGACGGTCTTCGTCACGGCCTCGCCGCTGGCCTCGCCGCTGGACGAACTGGCGGCGCCGGTGACCGTTGTCACGCGGGAGGAGATTCTCGCCTCGCCGGCGACCAGCATTGGCGGGCTGCTGGCCGACAAGCCCGGCATCGCCGCCAGCTCCTTCGCGGCGGGCGCCAGCCGGCCGATCATTCGCGGCCTCGACAATACGCGGGTCCGGGTGCAGGAAAACGGCATCGGCGCCGGCGACGTCTCGACGGTCAGCGAGGATCACGGCGTGCCGATCGATCCCCTGTCGGCCAGGCGTGTCGAGGTGGTGCGCGGGCCGGCGGTGCTGCGCTATGGCAGCGAGGCGATTGGCGGCGTCGTCAATGTCATCAACAATCGCATTCCGACCACGATGCCCAAAGGCGGCATCGAGGGCGAGGTGTCGGCCAGCTACAATCACGTCGATTACGGACGGCAGGGTTATGCCGATCTCAATGTCGCGACCGGGAATGTCGTCTGGCATGTCGACACGTTCGCGCGCAAGACCGGCAATTACCAGATTCCGGATCAGCCGACCAAGCGACAACACCATACATGGACCGAGAGCGCGGGCGTGGCAGGCGGTGCGTCGGTGCTACTGGAGAATGGCCATATCGGCGCCTCGGTCAGCCATTACGACAGCGACTATGGCATTCCGGCACCGGAAAATCCGGGCAATCCGATCCATATCGAAATGCGGCAGACCAAGCTGCAGGCCTCGAGCGAACTGGAATTCGCATCCGGCTTTTTCAGCGGCCTGGATATCACCGGCGGCTACAGCGACTATTCGCATGGCGAGATCGACGCAACGGGGGCGACCGGTTCGCGCTTCGACAACAAGGAATGGGAAGTGCGGGGCGAATTGCTGCATCGCGCCGTCGGGCCATTCACCGGCGCGGTCGGGCTGCAGCTCCGCAACCGGCAGATCGAGGCGGCGGGCGAGGGCGGCGAGCTGCTGGCGCCGACCGAGACCGATGCCGTGGCCGGTTTCATCTTCGAGGAAATGCCGCTCGGCGAGCGGCTGAAGCTGCAGCTCGGCGGGCGCGCCGAACATGTCGATGTGTCGGGCCGGGCGCTTGACTTCACCCTGCCGCTGGCGCCGTTCGACTATGCGGTGTCGCGCCAATTCACGCCGGTCAGTGGCTCGGCGGGGCTGGTTCTGTCGCTCGATGGCGGCGTCGTGCTCGGCGCCACGGTGCAGCGCGTCGAGCGGGCGCCGGACGCGCTCGAACTCTTCTCGAAGGGACCGCATGAAGCGACCGAGACGTTCGAGGTCGGCGATCCGACGCTCGGCAAGGAGAAGGCGCGGTCGATCGAATTCAATGCGCGGCGCGCGGGCGACGATTTCTCTTTCGAGGCGGCGATCTTCCATACCTCGTTCAGCGACTTCATCTACAAGCGACTGACCGGCGAGACCTGCGACGACGATTTCGATACGTGTACGCCGCATGGCGCCGGCAATGAGCTCGACCAGGTGTTCTTCACGCAGGAAGACGCCACGTTTCGCGGCTTCGAAGCGGCGGGCAGCGTGACGCTGGCACGCTGGGGCGCGGCGCGGGCCGGCATCACCGGGCAGTTCGACATGGTGCGGGCAACGCTCGATGCGGGCGGTAATGTGCCGCGCATTCCGCCGATGCGGGCCGGCGCCGGGGTCTTCTATGCGGGCGAGGCGCTGTCGGGCAAGCTCGGTTTCCTGCACGCCTTCGCACAGGACCGGATCGATGCCAACGAGACCGAGACCGGCAGCTACACCAATCTCAAGGCGGAGCTGCGCTACCGCGTGCCGACCTCGGTGACCGGGACGACACCGGTCGAACTGGCGCTGATCGGCGAGAACCTGCTCGATCACGACATGCGTCATCACAGCTCGTTCAAGAAGAACGACGTGCTGCAACCGGGGCGGAATGTGCGGCTGGTGGCGACGGCGCGGTTCTGATGTTCAGAGCCCGATAAAAGGCTGGACCAGTCTCGCGGGCCAGCTTTCGAAGCGGATCGGGCCTTCGGTGAGGGCGAGGCAGATGCATTCCTCGCCCTCGTCGATGCCAAGGGCGTGCATGCGGCTGTCGTCGCTCTCTTCGACATCGCCGGGGCGGAAGCGGCCATGCGGATCGCTGAAGCTGCCTTTCAGCACCAGCACAAGTTCGGTGCCGCGATGGCCGTGCTTGGGCACGCTGACGCCCGGCTGGGCGCGCAGCATCCAGAGGCGCTGGTCGCCCGGACCGCCGCGCCAGAGCTTGACCTTCTTCATGCCCGGCCCGAGGAAACTCCATTTCAGTTCGTCGACGCCGCCGCCGAGCCAGTCGCGCAGCGGCGCGGGCAGGGGGTCGCCGGTCCTGACGCGCGGCGCGACCGGAACCGGCGCGGGCGGGGCCGGCGCATCGAGGCGGGCCAGTGTCCGCGCCAGCGCATCGGGGGCCATCAGATCGGGCGATACTGTTTCGAACAACGCACCGCCCGCCGCTTCGGCGACGGCCAGACGTTCGGCCGCATCTTCGAGGAAACTCAGATGCGCGGCGACCAGCAGCGACTGACCCTCCGACAGCGTGCCTGCCGCATAGGCCATCAGCCACTCGTCGCCGAGGCGATGGGTGACGGGCGAGGAATGGGCAAGGGCGGCACTCATTTCAGATCCTCCAGCACCGGCCGCAGGCGGCCGAACGCAAGTCGCAGTCTCGATTTGACGGTGCCGAGCGGGATGTCGAGGCGCTCGGCGATGGCCGAATGGGGCAGGCCCTCCAGAAAGGAGAGCGCCACCACTTCGGCCTGATCGGGCGGCAGGTCCGACATGGCCGCGTGGATGCGGGCGCCAATCTGGGTTGCCGCCATGCTTTCATCCGCCGGGCGCGGCGCTTCGGGTACCAGCATCGGCTCGGCCGGATCGAGATCCGGCCGGCGCTCGCGGCGCACCGTGTCGATGAAGCGGTTGCGCGCAATGGTGAAAATCCAGGTACTGGCGGCGGCTTTCGACGGATCGAACTGGCCGGCCTTGCGCCAGACCGTCAGCATCACCTCCTGGGCGAGGTCCTCGGCGAGGCGCTCCTCGACCCGCAGACGGCGCAGATAGGATTTCACGCGCGGCGCATAATGGCCGAACAGACGGGCAAAGGCCGTGCGGTCGGCATCGCGCGCGATGGCGGCGATCAGCGCCGCCATTTCTTCCGCCACTCCGTCCGATGCCGTTGCGGGCGTCCTGTCCCGATCCATCAAGCCCAGCTTTCTCAGGTTCGGCCGCCACGTCGTGCGGCCGGCACTGGCCGGGCTGATCTGCAATATGCCGGTTGCTGATGACATATGGCGGATACGCGCCCTGAGCGCCGGCGGATCACTTCGGGGGGCGCCGCCCCGTCAAGTCTAGGGGTTGGGCGCCGTTTGCGAAAGGTGCATCAACAGCGCTGCCCGTGTGGCATGGTGATCCGGGGCCGGCGGCATGACGTATGGAGCATGACAGTTTTTCCTCTCCGAGGCACATAATGGCCCCCTTCGACGACCGCGCTTCCCGTTCCCTTACCAGGAACGGCCCCGACCGTCCGCGGCTGCGCATCGCCGTTGTCGGCACCGGCATATCGGGCTTGTCGGCCGCATGGCTGCTTTCGTTGGGCCACGACGTGACCGTTTACGAAAAGAATGCGCGCATCGGCGGTCATTCCAACACGGTCGTCGCCGATTTGCCGGAAGGGCCGGTGCCGGTCGATACCGGGTTCATCGTTTACAATGAGCGCAACTACCCCAATCTGACCGCGATGTTCAATGTGCTCGACGTCAAGACGAGCGCCAGCAACATGTCGTTTGCCGCCTCGCTCGAAACGGCCGGCGGGCGGCGCTTCGAGTATTCGGGCTCCGGGCTCAACGGCATTTTCGCCGACCGGCGCAATATCGCCAGCCCGCGCATGTGGCGCATGATCGGCGACATTCTGAAGCTTTATCGTTCGGCGCCGGGGCTTGCCTTGCAGGCCGGGCTCGACGAAAAACCGCTTGGTGAATTCCTGCGCGAGCAGGGCTATTCGGCATCGCTGCGCGACGACCATCTGCTGCCCATGTGCGCGGCGATCTGGTCGCTGCCGATCGAGCGCGTGGAGCAATTTCCGGCGCTGGCCTTTCTGCGCTTTTTCGATAATCACGGGTTGATGGGTTTGAGCGGCCGGCCGGCCTGGCGCACGGTGACCGGCGGTTCGCGCGAATATGTGTCGAAGCTCGCGATGCCGTTCGGTGCCCGTATCCGCACCGGCTGCGGCGTTACCTCGATCAGCCGCGATGCCAGCGGCGTGACGGTCAGCGACACAAAGGGCGGTGTCGCGCGCTACGATCATGTCGTCATCGCCGCGCATAGCGACGAGGCCCTGTCGCTCCTCGCAGACGCCGACCGGCGTGAGCGGGCGTTGCTCGGTGCCATGCCCTATCAGCGCAACGTCGCCTGGCTGCATTCCGATCCTGCCTACATGCCGCTCAACAAACGCGTCTGGTCGAGCTGGAACTATATGGGCGGCGGCGCCGGCTCGCCGGTCTGCGTCAGCTACTGGATGAACCGGTTGCAACCGTTGCCGACGGAACGGCCGCTTTTCGTGACACTCAATCCTTCGCACGATCCGGCGCCCGGCAGCGTCCATGCGCGGATCGACTACGATCATCCGGTGTTCGACACGGGCGCCTTCGCTGCGCAGCGCCAACTCTGGGATATTCAGGGCGTGCGGCGAACGTGGTTTTGCGGCGCCTATTTCGGCTCGGGGTTCCACGAGGATGGCTTGCAGGCGGGACTTGCCGTTGCCGAGCAACTGGGTGGTGTCCAGCGACCATGGACCGTTGCCAACCCGTCCAGCCGCATTTCTCTTGCACCGCCGCCGATGGCATTGGCGGTGACGACGTGACCACAAGCACCATGTCGCGTCTCTATTCCGGCACGGTGTTTCATCGGCGGTTGCGCCCTCGCGTTCACAAGCTCTCCTATCGTGTTTTCTACATGCTCCTCGATCTCGACGAATTGCCGTCGCTGGGGCGGCGCTTGCGCCTTTTCGCGCATAACCGGTTTTCACTGTTCGGCTTTCACGACAAGGATCATGGCGACGGATCCGGACGGCCGCTCCGAGGCTGGATCGAGGCGCAGCTGGCGCGTGCCGGGATCGATCTCGGTGGTGGACGCATCGCGGTGCTGTGCCTGCCGCGCGTGCTCGGCCATGTCTTCAATCCGCTGACCGTCTATTTCTGCCATCGTACCGATGGCGGACTTGTGGCGATGCTATACGAGGTCAACAACACGTTCGGCGAGCGACACAGCTATCTCATTCCCGTGGAGACGCCCGGGGCCGGCGTCGTGTCGCAGGGCTGCGACAAGGCGTTTTATGTATCGCCGTTCCTCCCGGTTGCCGGGCGCTATCATTTCAAGGTGTTGCGGCCGGGGGCGCGGCTGGCGCTGACGATCCGCGAGAGCGACGAGGGCGGCGCGATGCTGACGGCTTCCTTTGCCGGCACGGCGCGGCCGTTTACCGACCGGCAGCTTGCCATCACCTTCCTCCAGCACCCTTTGCTGACCCTGAAAGTTGTCGGCGGAATCCATTGGGAAGCGCTTCGGCTGTGGCTCAAAGGTATCAAGCTGGCCGACCGGCCGGCGGCGCCGTCGAGCCCGGTGACGATTGTTCCGTTCCGGGACAACGGCCCTGCGGCAATGCCGGGCGCGTAACGCAATCTTAGTTTCCCAGCCTCTATAAACACTTGAGATTCCTGCCAATCCGGCCTCTTGCCGGGTTCGCCGCGCGAGGAAGCAAGTGTCGATCGAGTATGAGCGTGATGCGCTGCAGCGCGAAGTGTTGCCGTCCGGCCAGGAGGGCAGGCCGGCGCATGCCCGCTCCTTCGTGTCGGAGCTGCGCGGCAGCATTGCGGTGCAATTCCTGTCGCTGCGCGCCAGGGTGGTCGGTCTTCTGACGCTGATCGGCGCGGTACTGGTGGCGATGAGCGGCATCTATGTCTTCATCATGTTCAACCAGAACCTTGCGCGTGAGGCCGAACTGCGCGCGGGTGCGGCCGGCGAAGTGCTGGCCTATGCGGTACGGCGCGCCGACTCGCTGAACGAAATGGAACCGATCCTTTCGGCGATCGGCAACGCGCCCTATATCGCGGAGGCGGCAATTGCCGGCAGCGACGGGCGGATCGTCGCGTCGTCCCATCCGTCGTGGCGCGGCAAGAGCATTGCCGCCATTGCGGCGGCCTATCCGGACATGCGGACCATAGCGCCACGTCCGATCTCGATTGAACAACAGACGCAACTGGCGGGTGGAAATGTCCGCGGCGGCGACTACGCCGTGTGGCTCGACCTGGTCGATGACGGCGCGCGTGCCGTGGCCATTATACGCATCGACACAGATCGGGTGGCCGCACGGCTGATGGGCCAGGCATGGAACACCATGACCTGGCTTGCCATGACGGCGATCCTCGCCATTCTCACCGTTTCGATGCTGATCCACCGCATTCTCGTGGCGCCGATCGAGGCCTTGCGCGACTATGCGCAGGACCAACAGCAGGACGAAGCGGCGAAGCCGGAACAAGGCGACGAGATCGGTGTGGTGTCGCGGGCGCTCACGGCCTCCATTCAGGCGCGGCGGGATGGCGAAACGCAGTTGGCCCTCCTCGCCTCGACCGACGGACTGACCGGGCTCGGCAATCGTGGTTTCTTCAAGGCGGCGCTGGCCGAAGCGATTTCCGGCGCCGAACGGCATGGCGGCTATGTCGGCGTGATGATCCTCAATCTCGGCGGCTTCAAGAGCATCAACGATACGCTGGGTCACGATTCAGGCGATCTCGTGTTGCAACGGACAGCCGATATTCTGAAGGGTTGCCGGCGCGAAGGCGATGTGGTGGCGCGCATTGGCGGCGACGAATTCGGGATCGTGCTTCGCAACGTCCGCGGCGCCGACGAAGCGCTCGAACTGGCAAGCCGTTTTGTGCGGGCCGTGGGAACACCGTTCCGTCTCGGCGTGCAGGAGCTGCAACAGGCTTCCTGCGTCGGTATGACATTGTTTCCGCAGGATGGCCGCGACGCCGACGTGCTCATAAAGAACGCCGACCTGGCGTTGTCTCGGGCCCAGCAGGAGGGCGCGGGGGCTTGCGTGCTCTACCGCCATGAACTGCATCTGCGTGCCATCGAGCGCAACCAGATCGAGCGCGACCTGCGCAGTGTCGTGGCGCGGCAGGAACTCAAACTCTATTACCAGCCGAAAGTCGATGTCGCGACCGGGCAAGTGACCGGCGCGGAAGCATTGATCCGCTGGCATCATGAAGAGCGCGGTTTCATTCCACCCTCGGTTTTCATTCCGGTGGCCGAGCGGTGCGGGATCATCGTCGAACTCACCAAATGGGTTCTTGCCGAGGCCTGTCGCCAGAATCGGGCATGGCAGGATGCCGGCTTGCTGCGGATCGCCGTTGCGGTCAACGTGTCGGCGATCGATCTCCGGCGTGCCGACCTTACCGATACGATCGCCAATACGCTGATTGCGCACGGGCTTTCGCCGCAATATCTTGAACTCGAAGTCACCGAAAGCATGGTGATGCAGGACGTCGACACGGTCATCGGCACGCTGCGCCGCCTCCGGAGCCTTGGTATCGGCATCGGCATCGACGATTTCGGCACCGGCTATTCGTCGCTTGCCTATCTCAAGCGGTTCCCGGTCAAGCGGCTGAAGATCGACCGCAGCTTCATCAACGACATTGCAGACCGACGCGACGGGCATGTGATTCCGAAGGTCATTATCGACCTTGCGCATGCGCTGGGCGTGTCGGTGGTCGCCGAAGGTGTCGAAAGTGCCGATCAATTCGACATGTTGCGTGAGCTTGGCTGCGACGAGGTGCAGGGCTATTTCCTCGGCCGTCCGATGCCGGCCGCCGAATTCGAGATCTTCCTGCGCAACTCGCCGGCCGGGGGCTTGTGTCCCCCCGCGGTTGCGGGCTCGGCCGCCTGAAACTTCCCGTCGTCGGTATCCTTGACGCAGCGTGCGCCTTGCACATGTTCGCGGCGCTTTACGCGCGCGCGGCGGGCGCTACACTCCGACTTCCGCAATAGCAACAATGAGCGCCGGCGCCTGACGGGCCGCCCGCGCCGCGCCGGGAGACGCCCTTCATGGATCTCGCTTACGGGCCCCAATACGAAGCTTTTCGTGCCGAGGTTCGCGCCTTTATCGCTGCACATGGCGCCAAGGCGCCACGCCGCTTTGGCGTCTCACGTCCGTCGGAGGAGACGCAAGCCTGGCAGCGCCTGCTGATCGAGTATGGCTATGCGGCGCGCACCATTCCGAAAGAGTATGGCGGCTACGGCGCTGCGCCCGACATTTTGCAGTCGCGCATCATTGCGGAAGAGTTCACGGCGGCCGGTCTGCCGATGGGCATTGCCAATCAGGGTATTTCGATGCTGGTGCCGACGCTGCTCGAACTCGGCACCGAAGAGCAGAAGAAAAAGTGGATTGCACCGACACTCAGAGGCGAGGTCGTCTGGTGCCAGGGCTATTCGGAGCCGGGCTCGGGTTCCGATCTCGCCTCGTTGCAGACCAGGGCGGTGGAAGACGGCGACGACTTTGTTATCAACGGGCAGAAAATATGGACCTCGACGGCGCATGCGGCCGACATGATCTTCTGCCTCGTGCGGACGGAGCCCGATGCGAAGAAGCATGAAGGCATTTCCTACCTGATCTTCTCGATGCAAACACCGGGCATCGAGGTGCGCCCGCTGAAGACGATGACGGGGCATGCCGAGTTCAACGAGGTCTTCTTCACCGACGTGCGGGTGCCACAGAAGGACATTGTGGCCGGGCGGGGGCAGGGCTGGTTCGTTGCCAATGCCACGCTGAAGCACGAGCGCGGCATGCTGGGCGATCCGAACCAGGCCGGAACGCGGCTGAAGGAAATCACCGACCTGATGCACAAGGAGACGGTGGACGGAACGCGGCTGATCGACCATCCGCTCTATCGCGACCGTCTTGTCGCGCTGCAGGGCCGCGTGTTTGCGATGCAGTTTCACGGGCTCCGGTTGCTCACCTCTGCAGCCAAGGGTGAAGACGCCGGCATCGCGCGCCTGATCGTCAAGCTGCAGGGCTGCGAGATCAATCACCAACTGGCGGCACTCGCCATCGACGTGCTGGGCGAGATCGGCGTTCTTTACGAGGACAGTCCGCACCTGAAGGCGCAAGGCGCGTGGCAGCATCGCTACATGTTCGACCTCGGCCTGATCATCGGCGGCGGTACGGCGCAAATCCAGAAGAACATCATTTCGGAGCGCGGGCTCGGTATGCCGCGCGAACCGAAGCCGGCCAAAGCATAAGGAGCGGATCCATGGA
Organism: Parvibaculum sp.; assembly: GCF_030651915.1. Classification (GTDB taxonomy): domain Bacteria; phylum Pseudomonadota; class Alphaproteobacteria; order Parvibaculales; family Parvibaculaceae; genus Parvibaculum. The sequence goes on from NZ_JAUSBV010000001.1 coordinate 46,954, forward strand.
ATTCGGATTGTCGGAAGACCAGAAGCTGCTTCAGGAAAGCATCGGCCGGACGCTCGAAAAGGTTTCACCGCTGGAGCGCGTGCGCAAGGCGGCCGAAGCGCATGAGGCCTGCGCCGGGGATGTCCGTGCGGCGCTGACCGAACTCGGTGTTGCGGGCATGCTCGTCGCCGAGGAACATGGCGGCATGGGCATGACGCTGCTCGATGCGGCGCTTGCATCCGAAATGCTTGGCCGCCATGTCGCGCCGGTGCCGTTCGTCGCCACGGCCGTGATGGCGCCGATCGCACTTGCCGGCGCGGGCTCGAAGGCGCAGCAGGCGGCGTGGCTGCCGAAGCTCGCATCCGGCGAAGCAGTGGCCGGCGTTGCCGTTTCGGAGCGGGCGGCGGGTGCGCGCGAGGGTGCGGGCGTCATCGCGTCGGGGGCCAAGCTCGACGGCACGGCGCTGTTCGTCCTCGATGCGGCGGGCGCCGATGTTTTTATCGTCGCGGACAAGATCGGCGGGCTTCATCTTGTGAAGGGCGATGCAAAGGGGCTGACGCGGATTGCGCTTACCAGCATCGACCTGACGCGGCCGCTCGGCGAGTTGCGCTTCAACAAGGTTGAAGCCGAACCGCTTTCGGCCGGCGATGCCGGCGCGACCCTTCGGCGCATGATCGATGCCGGCCGCGTGATGCTGGCCGCCGACACGCTCGGCGCCGGCGGTATGATGATCGAGAAGGCGGTCGCCTATGCCGGTGAGCGCAAGCAGTTCGGCCGCGTCATCGGTTCGTTCCAGGCGGTCAAGCATATGTGTGCCGAGATGGCGGCCGAACTCGAGCCCTGCCGGTCGCTGGTCTGGTATGCGGCGCATGCCTTCGACACGATGCCGGACGAGGCCAGCCTGATGGCGGCGCATGCAAAGTCGCTGACGTCGGAAACCGGACGCTTTGTCGCGCGCACCGCGACGGAGGTTCATGGCGGCATGGGTTTCACCGATCTTGTCGGGTTGCATTACTGGTTCAAGCGGATCGGCCTCAATCGGCAATTGCTCGGCGGGCCGGAACGGGTGCGCCACGAAGCGGCGGTGTTGCAGGGCTGGGCGGCGGATTGAGAGCCGGCGCCCTTATTTTCCGCGCACTATCTGGCCGGCATGCGGCGAGCCGGCGGGCGGATTGGCCGCATGGAACTCGACGAAAAAGCTGACTGGTCCCATGGGCTGCACGTCATGCGGCTCTTCGGGATGGACAACGCCCGGTTGTGCCGACATCAGTACCTGCGTGCCGGACGGTCCGTCGCGCCGATAGAGCAGTTTTCCCTTCAGCACATGGATCAGCGCCCAGACGCCCGGTCTGGTGCGATGTTCGCGGCGAAGGCCTGCGGGAATGCTGTCCTGGTCGAAGACCGGCGTGCGTTTGTAGGCGGTCAGCCCTTCCAGCAGTACTTCCGTCATCAGGCATGGGCCTCCGGTTCCAGCAGCTTGCGCATGCGGCGGAGTTTGCCGGGATTGCGGACCAGATCGGCGAGGCTGTAGCGGTCGAGAACTGCGAGAAAGGCGGCCAGCGCCTCTTCCAGCGGGCCGCGGAGGCCGCAGACCGAACTGATCACGCAGCTGTTCGCCTCCCGATCGAAACATTCGACCAGAGCGAAGCTGTCCTCCGTCGTCCGCAGTACGGCGCCGAGATTGATGTCCTCGGGCTTCCCGCCGAGGCGCAATCCGCCGCTGCGACCGCGAACGGTCTCGATGAAACCGCCCTGCGCCAGCGTCTGCGCGACCTTCATCAGGTGGTTTCTGGAAATACCGTAACGCGCCGCGATCTCCTCGATGGTGTGGAGCTCGTCTGGCTCCATGGCCAGCAGCATCAGCATCCGGAGGGCATAGTCCGTATGTAGCGTGACGCGCATTCCGTCCAACTCCCCAAGGTCGATCTGTACAGAATAGCACATGCGTCCGGTCAAACTACCGATCCGGCGCCGCGCCGCATTTCCGCGTGCGATCCTTCCGGCGAAACAATTTGTCGCAGCACTCCGGCCGCATTCGCGATTGCGCGAGGGCTTACGGGGGAATCATATGAGGTATATTAAATACTTCTTTTAATCCAGCCGGACCGAAGAGATGCCGGCGCGCGCGCCACGAGGGAGAAATGCAGCGATGAATGCCGAGTGTTTTTTTCATCACAATTCGACAGCAAATATTCCGAGTTTGCCCTTCGCCGATCTGCACAAAGGCACCTATATCGCCGGCGGCCTTGCCTGGCTGGCCTTTATCGCGGTCTTCTGGGTCGGATTCGCGACCGATCTCCACAGCGCCTTCATGATCGCCATCAGCACCGTCTACATGCTGATGTATTTCGTGACGCCTGGCCTGATGATCCGCATGGCGGGACGGTTCACGGCGCATCGGCAGGCCGACGGGCATTTCGATGCCTTTCTGGCGGGCGAGGTTGGCACCCATACCGGGTCGATCGGCGGCCGCGAGGCCCTGATCCAGATCATCCTGGTTCCGGCGGCGCTGACGCTCTGCACGGGCGGCATCGCCTATGCCTATCATGCGGCGCGTCAGGCGGCCGGCGTCTGAAGGCGGCGTGGCGGCGGGACCGGTCCGGCCGAAGGGTCCCCTTGCCAAAATATCGGAGCAGGCGTCATATGCGCGCGTTCCGCGCAACCCCGCCTGTCCGGTGCCCCATGAGCGAACTCGGCTATATCGCGGCCTTTCTGACCACGCTCGCCTTCGTGCCGCAGGCGGTGAAGACGATCCGCAGCCGCGACACCGCAGGGCTGTCGCTCGGCATGTACGGGCTGCTGACGGTCGGCATCTTTCTGTGGCTGCTGCATGGCATCAACCGGCAGGACTATGCGCTGATCGGGGCCAATGCGGTGACGCTGCTGCTGGCGCTGCCGATTTTTCTGATCATTCTCGGCAATGAGCGGGCGGCGCGGCGTTCCGGCGCAAAGAAATAGACTCCAGTCTATTTTATCGCTTGCCTCGGCCGTTCCCGCCTGCTTGCATATCGCCAACAAGAAATCCTACCGGGAGGCTCAATCCATGCGCGCGGCCATTTTCCGCAAAGGCGATCTCGTCGCCGACACCATTCCAGATCCCGTCCCGCAAGCCGGCCAGGTGCTGGTCAAGACACTGGCCTGCGGCATTTGCGGGTCGGACCTGCATGCGTTCCACCATGCCGACAAGATGGTCGAAGCGGCACAGCGTTCGGGGTCGAGCTTCACCATGGACCTCAAGCGCGACATCGTGTTCGGGCACGAGTTCTGTGCCGAGGTTCTGGACCATGGGCCGGGCACGGAAAAGAAGCACAAGCCCGGTACGCGTGTTTGCTCGATGCCGATCGCCGTCACGCTCAATGGCGAGAAGGCCGATATGCAGCCGGTCGGCTACTCCAACGAAATGCCGGGCGGCTTTGCCGAGCAGATGGTGCTGAACGAGATGTTGCTGCTGGAGGTGCCGAACGGGCTGCCGACCGAGCAGGCGGCGCTGACCGAACCGATGGCGGTGGGCTGGCATGCGGTCGAGAAGGCGCGGCTCACTGACAATGACATCCCGCTCGTTGTCGGCTGCGGGCCTGTCGGGCTTGCCGTCATTGCCGGCCTCAAGATCAAGAATATCCATCCGATCATCGCCGCCGATTTCAGCCCGGCGCGGCGCAAGCTGGCCGAGAAAATGGGCGCCGACATCGTCATCGATCCGGCCGCGCATTCGCCCTACAAGCGCTGGAGCGACGAAGCGACGCCGGAGGGCTACGATCCGAAGAACCTGATGACCCTGCTGGGCATGGGGCCGCAGCTCCGGCCCGGCGTCATTTTCGAATGCGTCGGTGTGCCCGGCATCATCCAGCAGATTTTCGAAGGCGCGACGCGGCATGCCCGCGTGGTCGTGGTCGGCGTCTGCATGGAGCAGGACCGGTTCGAGCCGTTCTTCGGCATCAACAAGGAACTGAACGTCCAATTCGTGCTCGGCTACACGCCGGAAGAATTTGCCTTGACGCTGCATCATCTCGCCGAAGGCCAGATCGATGGTGCGCCGCTCGTCACCGCCAAAGTCGGCGTCGAGGGCGTGAAAGAAGCATTCAGCGAACTCGGTAATCCCGAAAAGCACGCCAAGATTCTGGTCGAACCCTGGCGCTAGGCTTCACACCGGCGGGGCGGTTTCGGCGAAGGATTGACGTTTCGCGAGGTCGCGCCACCAGCCGGCGAGTTCCGGCGCGCCGGCCTGCCAGTTCATCGCCGCGTGGCGGAAGTCGAGATAGCCGAGCGCCGCGCCCGTTGCGATGCCGCCAATGTCGAGCGGGCCGTCGAGAAGGCTGACCTCGTGCTCGAGCACGCCGATGCCGCGCGTGACGGCGCGGCGCCAGCGGCCCATCCACATTTCCGAACGCTCCGTTTCTGGCCGGTTCATCTCGAAGACCAGCGACACGGCTGCGTCCATGATGCCGTCGGCCAGCGCCTGGAAGCGCAGTGCCCGCCAGCGCTCCGGGCCCGCGGCCGGAAAGAGCGGCGGGCCGGCGAGCACGGCGTCCAGATATTCGCAGATCAGCGGACTGTCGAAAAAGGAGGTGCCATCCTTCAGGATCAGTGCCGGCACCTTGCCGAGCGGATTGGCTTCAATGAGCGATTGCGGATCGCTCATCGCCGCGGCCAGTTCCTCCGTGACCTGCGCCAATGCGCCTTTCTCACGGATCAGGACGCGGACCTTGCGGGCGAAAGGCGACGTGGGCGAGTGGTAGAGCTTCATCGGCGGTATCTCCTGTTGCGATGCGGCGCATCCTAAGCCGGATCGCGGACCGCCGGAACAGTCCGTATGCCCCCTGCGCGGTTCTTGATCTTCCATATTTAAACTGGCGATGCTCCGATTTCGTCTAGACTGGGTGGCAAGATCAAACATGGAGGAGACGTGAAGATGGGCGGCGGCACAATTTTCGTTCTTGTCATTCTTCTGCTTGCGTTCATTTTCCTGCTGCGCGCGGTGAAAATCGTTCCGCAGGGCTACATCTACACGGTGGAGCGTTTCGGGCGCTACACGCACAGCCTGACGCCGGGCCTCGGCCTCATCATTCCGTTTGTCGATTCGATCGGCAACAAGGTCAATGTGATGGAGACCGTGCTCGACGTGCAGAGCCAGGAGATCATCACGCGCGACAATGCGATGGTCACCGTGGACGGCGTTGTCTTCTTCCAGGTGCTCGACGCGGCCAAGGCCTCCTATGAGGTCAATTTTCTCGAAAATGCGATCCTCAATCTCACCATGACGAATATAAGGACGGTGATGGGCGGCATGGATCTCGACGAATTGCTGTCGCAGCGCGATGCGATCAATGCGCGGCTGCTCAGTGTCGTCGACGAGGCGACGCATCCCTGGGGCGTCAAGGTGACGCGCATCGAGATCAAGGACATAGCGCCTCCGCGTGACATCGTGGACAGCATGGCGCGGCAGATGAAGGCGGAACGCGACAAGCGCGCGTCGATCCTTGAAGCGGAAGGCAAGCGGCAGGCATCGATCCTTGCCGCCGAGGGCGAGAAGCAGGCGGCGATCCTCGAAGCCGAAGGGCGACGCGAAGCGGCATTCCGCGATGCCGAAGCGCGCGAGCGCGAGGCGGAAGCCGAAGCGAAGGCAACGCAGGTGGTGAGCCGGGCCATTGCGGAAGGCGATGTGCAGGCAATCAACTATTTCGTCGCGGGAAAGTATATCGAGGCGCTGAGGTTGATCGCCACCTCGCCAAATCAGAAGCTTGTGCTGATGCCGCTTGAAGCGGCGAGCGTGATCGGTGCTATCGGCGGAATCAGTGAAATCGCACGCGAGGCTTTCGGTGCGGGTGACGGCGGCGGGACGCCGCGCCGTCCGGGTTCTGCGGGTTCGGTGCCGCGGACGGGTGGGGCCTAGGCGATGGATGCAGACAATTTTTTCCTTACCCTTGTGGACGATTGGGCGTGGTTCATTGCCGCCGCGGTGTTCGCGATCGTCGAGCTGGTCGCGCCTGGTGTGCTCTTCATCTGGATCGCGGCGGCGGCCGCCGCGGTGGGTGTGCTGACACTTCTGCTGGATCCGCCGCTGCTGGTGCAGCTCGCAATATTTGCCGTGCTGTCCGTCGCTTTCGTCTGGGCGTCGCGGCGCTATCTGACGCGGAATTTGGCGGAAAGCGATCACCCGACCCTCAACCAGCGCGGCGCCGGCTATATCGGTCAGATATTTACCGTTGAGCAGGAGATACGCAACGGGCGCGGCAAGTTGCGCGTTGGCGACGGATTGTGGCTGGCGCAAGGGGCTGACGCGCCTGCCGGCGCCCGGGTGAAGGTCGTCGGTGCAGACGGCTCGACGCTGATCGTGGAGCCGGCGGACTGACCGTCAGAGGCAGGCGGTGCCGCTGGTGTGGCCGTTCATGGCGCGGACCGTGCGCCATTCGACGAAATCGCGGCAGATGCGTCCACGTTCATCGGTGAAGTCGCGGATGGGCGTGATCTTGCCGCTGGCGCGTTCGGAAGCGGTGAACCAGGTCACGTGCTGGCGCAGCGGCACCGTCATCATTTTGGCCAGCGCCTCGCGACGCGCCTGTGCCGCAAGGCCGGTCAGCGACGGGCCCTCCGAGCCGCCGACCGCATAGCCGATCGCAACGCCGGCGGCGACCGCAATCTCGGTCCCGCTTCCGGCGCCGATCGCCATGCCGAGCAGCGCGCCGCCGGCCGGTCCGACCAGACCTGTGCCGCGATCGTCGACCGGGACGCCGCCGATCAGCGGCTCAGCCTTTCTCATCGTGACTTCCGGCTGGGGCAGAACCGCCTGCGCGCAGGCCGAAAGCATCAGAACCGCAAACGCCGATGCGGCGGCAAGTCGCTTTGCACCAATACGCAGCATTTTCATTCCTTGCGCAGATAAGGCATCAGGAAACGTCGCAGCACAGGGCTCATCGCGGCGAGTGCGCCGATGATGATGGTGATCAGCGGCAGGCTGCCGGTCGAGCCCTTGACGATGCCGAGCAGGCCGAGGCTCAACTCGTTGAGCGTCCGTTCGATGGTGTCGAAGTCGCGCTTCACATTGCTGCGGGCCTGAAGAATGGCACTGTTGGCCAGTTCCATCTCCAGCCGGTCGGCGCGGCCGGGGGCCTTGGCGGCGAGGAGCAGCGCGATGAAGGCCAGCGCCGCCAGCGCGCCGCCGGTGATCAATGCGCCCAGCGGATAACCGTAGATTTCGGACAGCGCCAGAAAGCCGGCGATCACCAACATCGTCAGCGCGAAAAGCGCAATGAAGGCCGCCATACCGATCAGCGAGAGTTTGCGCGCGAGGCGGCGCGCTTCGAGTTCGGCACGAAAAAGCTCGGCCTCGGCGAGTTTGCGGATTTGGGGTGTCGGATCGATCATCGCGGCCTCCTATCGCGCCAGCAGTCGGCCGATGAGAAATCCGAGGCCAAAAGCGAGCAGCGCGCTCGGTATCGGATGCGCGTCGATCTGTTTGTGAATGTCGCCGAGGCCTTCCTGCAATCTTTCTCCGATCGCTTCTGCATCCTCGATGCCGAACGCGACTTCGCCGCGGGCCTCCTCAAGCGCTTTTTTCAGCGCTTCGATCTCGGCCTGCAAGGCTTCGATTGATGCTTTCTCGTCCGGCTTCTTGTCGCTCATCGGCTGCACCTTCCACTTCGGGCCAGCACCCCCGCCTGGCCTTTCAGCATAGCCCCCTTGCCGGCAGTTACAAGGCGGGCAGGGCGGCCGGCCGGTGTTTGTGCGGTCGCGTTCAGAGATAGGGCGAGGCGAGGCGGAAGAAGGCATCGCGGATGCGGACCGGCAGCGAGCGGCCGGTCAGGTCGGCCAGCGACACAGGGCGGGCGGTGGCGATCTTTGCTTCGACGATCGTGTCGAGTGTCCGGGCAAAGCTCGCGCCGTAACATTCGAGGTTGAACTCAAAATTGAGACGAAGACTGCGGTCGTCCCAGTTGGCCGAACCGACCATCGACCACATGCCGTCCACCGTCATGATCTTGGTGTGGTCGAAGGGGCCGGTCGACTTCCAGATACGGCAACCGGCGCGGGCCAGCCATTCGAGTTGCGGTGTCGCCGCCCAATCGATGAAAGGCAGGTTGCTCGCTTGCGGCAGGACGATGTCGACGACGACGCCGCGCATGGCGGCGACCGAGATGGCGGTACGGAGCGTTGCGTCGGGCAGGAAATACGGCGTCACGATGCGGATGTTACGACGCGCTTCGGCCAATGCGCCGAGCAGCGTCCAGCGGATCGGGTTGAGCCCCATATCGGGGCCCGCCGGCAGGCCGCGCGCCACCAGGTCGCCTGCTTCGACAACGTCCGGAAACCAGTCCGGTCCGTCGAGAAGCTCGCCGGTGGTAAAATTCCACTCATAGGCGAAGGTGTGCATCAGATGGGCCACAACCGGGCCTTCGATACGAAAATGATAATCGAGGATCGGTTTGGCCGGTTGGGTGGCGGCAATGTTGCCGGCGGCGATGTTCATGCCGCCGGTAAAGCCGTGGCGGCCGTCCACCACCATGATCTTCTGATGGTTCCGCATGTTGAGATAGGGCATCTGCCAGGGCATGAACGAATGCAGGAAGCGCGCATAGTCGATGCCGCGTTCCTGCAGGAGCGGAATGAGCGACGGGCGCGAATACCAGGAGCCGACACCGTCGATCAACAGGCGGACGCGGACGCCGCGATTGAGTGCGGCGGTCAGCGCATCGACGAAGCGCCGGCCGGCCGGATCGTTGTTGAAGATGTAGGTCGAAATCGCGATCGAACGCTCGGCACCGTCGATGGCGGCGATCATTGCCGGATAGGCTTCGTCGCCGTTCTGCAGCACGCCGATCGTGTTGCCATGTTCGAAACTTTCCGGCAGCACCTTCTGGCCGAAGCGCGCGAGACTTTCCAATGCCTTCAGTTTCGGGTCGTCGCTCTCCTTTTCGATCAGGGCCGTTCCGCCATGGCGCGGCGGCAGCGGTGCCAGCAGCAGCCTCTCGTTTTTCGTCCCGCGCAATTCGCGGGCGCGGCGCTGGATACGGTTGATGCCGAACAGCAGGTAGACGACCCAGCCGATGAAGGGCACCAGGACGATGAAGCCAACCCAGCCCGCCGCCGCGCGCTCGTCGCTCTTGTTGAGCATCACATGGATCGCGGCGCCGATCGCGCCGCCGAACTGGATGATGGCCAGGAGGATCGGCCAGAGATCTGAGAATCCGGTCTGCATGGACGTTCAGACTAGAGCATGACGCGGGCGCGGTCGCGCCTCATATCGGTTCCGGCCGGATCAGAATCGCAAACTCGCGCCAAGGATCAATCCGCGATCCTCGCCGGGAAAGTAGCGCGGACCCGTGAAGCCGACATCGCCCCGGTCCGCATAGCGGCGATCGAGGATATTGGTCAGCTTGCCGAACAAGCCGACATTCTCGCTCACGGCATAGTCGAGACGCAGGTTGAAGAGATCGTGACCGTCATACGCCACGGTGTTGCCGGCATCCATCCAGTAGGCGCCCATATGGACCCATTCGAGCTCGGCACGGGCCGCGCCATCGAGGAAATTGTAGCCGAGGCGGACATTGCCGATGGTGCGCGGCGCGGTGTCCACATCATCGCCGTCCCGGATGGTCTCGCTGGGGGTGATGCGGTCGAAAGCGTAGGTGTGGCGAGCCCAGGTGCCGGCCGCGGCAATGTCGAAGCCGGCGCCGAGCGGTGCTGCAAGCTCGACTTCGATGCCGGCATGGTTGGTCTTGCCGTCCGAGACGTTGAAGCCGGCGGCGTCGCGGAAATAATAGTTCCGTTTCTCCATGTAGAAGATGTTGGTTTCGTAGCGCACGCCCATCCAGTCGCCCCGCGCGCCGACCTCGATGCTGTCGAGTTCTTCCGACTTGGCTTCGCCGGGCACCTGCAGCCGCTGCAGGCGATAGAGATCCGTCGTCTGCGGCGCCCGGGCGCCGCGGGCGAGGTTGACGTAACCGGTCACATTGTCGTTGAACTTGTGCAGCAGACCGATCTTGGGCGTCAGGTCGGTGAACTCGTCGTCGCGGCTCGGAATGCGCAGGAAGCGTCCGAAAATACCCACCGGCGCATGATTGGTGTAGTCATAGCGCGTGTATTCGAGGCGCAGTCCCGCCGTAAGCAATGTCGCCGGCGTCAGTTTCCATTCGCTGTGGATATAGGGCGCCAGCACCAGCGCCTTTACCGTGTAGTCGTAATGTGTGCCGACAGGCGAGTTGTTCGGCGGCGGCGGCGTCGGTGCGACGACATACTGGATCTCGCTCAGCGAACCGTCGGTATACTCGCTATCGAAGCCGAAGATGATCCGGTGGCCGCCTTCGAGATCGGCAACGAGACTCGACAGAAGTCCACCGCTCCAATGGCTGTTTTCCTCGACCGGCTTGCCGGGCAGGAAGTGCATCAGGAAATTCATCTCGTTCTTGCGTGCATAGGGTGTCAGCACCAGCATGAGATCGTCGGTGATGTCGCGCTCGACACGAACGGCCGCGCGCACCGCCCAGGCATCGCGATAGGCCTCCGGATCGAGGTTGGTCCGGTAGAGCGCCGGGTCCTTGTAGGCGTTGAGACCGACGACGAAGCCGGCCGTTTCCTGATTGACATTGACGGCCGTCAGCGTGGCGACCGCGCGCGTGTCCGGCGTCGCAAAATCGTAGCGCAGGCGTGCCTTCTGCTGGTCGAGGCCGGAATCGGCGCGGAAGCCGCCATCGCTGTAAGTCGAAAAACTGCCGCGGAAGCCATGCGTCGTCAGGCCTTCGCCGCGCAATGTGCGGCTTGCGGTGCCGATCGTTTTCCAGCGGTCGTAGGGTCCGGCCCATGCGGTCAGTTCGGCGTCGCCGTCGATGGCGGGCGGACGGCTGAGGAAATTGATCAGGCCATGTTCGGCATTGGAGCCGAAGCGGGCGCTGCCGGGCCCGCGCACCACCTCGATGCCGCCCGAGACCTCGTCCATCGCCTCCATCAACGCGTTGACATTGGCAAAGCCCGCCGCGCGCATCGGCACGCCGTCTTCCAGATAGAGGAACGAGCCGGCACCGGCGCCGGCCGTCAAGACGGGCGAGCGAATGGCCGTCAGATGTTCGGCGCCGCTGCCCTGCTGGATGCCGAGGCCGGGCAGGCGGTTCAGCGCCTCGGCCGGCTGCAGCGGCAGGATGAATGCTGCCTCGTCACCTGAAATTCGCGAGATGTTGCCGATATGGCTGGCCCGCGGGGTTCCGAATCCCGTGGTGGTGACGATCAGCTCGTCGAGCACCGGCGGCTCGTTTTCGGCGAGTGCCCCTGCTGCCAGCGACATGGCCAGTGCCCCGGCGCCCAATCCCAACGCAATCCGAATTCCCGACATCGGTCCCCCCGTCCGTTACGCACGCCCTGCGACCGGCTCTTGCGGCCGGCTTCCGGCCCATTGTTACCATGACCGGCGTGCAGGTCGACCCCCGGCGCGGCCATCTGCCGCGCGGCTTGGGAGAGCGCTATTTCTTGCCCGGCGGACGGTCCGGAATTAGGGTGTGGCCCCATGAAGATACTGGGGACGCATATTCCGCCGGTCGCGCTTTCGGGTGCGATTCTCGCCATGATGACGACGGCCGTCGTCTATTCGCCGACGCTGTACGAAATGTTCTGCGCGGCGACGGGCTATGGCGGCACGGTCAGCGTCAACCGGCCGCTTCGCGCCGATCTCAATGAGGCCGGGCCGCCCATCACCGTGCGCTTCGATGCCAATATTTCGCCGGGGCTGAAATGGGATTTCCGCCCCGCGCAACGCGACGTGCAGACGCGGATCGGGCTGCCGACGACCGTTTACTATCACGCCACCAATACAAGCGACGAGACGCTGGTCGGTCGCGCCACCTTCAATGTAACGCCCGAATCGGCCGGCTATTTCTTCAACAAGACCGAGTGCTTCTGCTTCGTCGAACAGAAGCTGGCGCCGGGCGAAAGCGCCGAAATGCCGATCGTTTTCTTCGTCGATCCCGAGATGCTGGACGACGTCGATGCGAAAGGCATTCGTACCATCACGCTTTCCTACACTTTCTTCCGCCAGACCTCCGACGAAGACGCCATCGCCTCGGCGCGTTCGCTGCGCGAAGGCTCGGAGCGGCAGAAACAGGACCTTGCGATCGCCGAAACGGCCGAATTTTCGATCCGGGCGCCGCATGTCCGCTAGGCCGGACCTCGAAACCCTGTAGGCTCAGGCTCGCAGTTCGCCACCAGCCCGGCAGGCCCCATGTTTCCCGTTTCCGACGACAATCCCGAACCCGGCACGCCGATTGTGACCTGGGCGCTGATCGCGGCCTGCGTCGCGGTGTTTTTCTGGCAGATGTCGCTGCCGCCGGGCGCCGACGAGCTGGCCGTCTATCATTACGGGCTGATCCCCGGGGTGCTGTTCGGTTCGGTGGCGATGGCCGATGCGCCGCTGCCGGCCTGGGGCACCGTCATCAGTTCGATGTTCATGCATGGCAGCCTGATGCATCTCGCCGGCAACATGCTTTATCTCTGGATTTTCGGCGACAATGTCGAACTGGCGATGGGGCGCGTGCGCTTCATTATCTTCTATGTCGTCTGCGGTGCGGCGGCGGCGCTGACGCATGCGTTCCTGGTGCCGGGTTCCACCATCCCGCTGGTCGGCGCCAGCGGTGCGATCTCCGGCGTGCTTGGCGCTTATCTGCTGCTCTATCCGCGGGCCCGGGTGCGGGTTGTCTTCATTCCGCTTCCGCTGATCCTGCTGCGCACCTTTTATGTCCCGGCGCTGATCGTGCTCGGTCTCTGGTTTGTCATTCAGGTTGTCAGCGGTCTCGGCAGCGACATCGAGGAGGCGGGCGTCGCCTTCTGGGCGCATGTCGGCGGTTTTGTCGCCGGCGGGTTGTTGATTCCTTTCTTCAAGCGCCGCGATGTGCCGTTTTTCCACAAGCCGGCGCCGCGCGTCTTCGACAGCCGAAACCAGCGTCGCGGGCCCTGGGGCTGAGTGTCAGCGCGGCTCGACGGCGAAGCGGCAGGTCAATTCCAGTGTTTCGCCGGGCGCCAGCGCAACGAGGCCGGTGACGCTTTCGGCTTCCGGCCGGTTGACGGCGTCGGGCGCATGGCTGACCGGCTCGGCGCAAAAGAAGTCCTCACCCGGCGGCGCATAGACGATGGCATGCGGTGCGCCCGTCGCTTCGATCCTGAGCGCGAAGGGCCGGTCGTCCCAGTCGACGCGCATGTGCCCGTCCGATCCCGAGAAGCAATGATCGACCTCGACATCCTTCATCGCCTGCGGCGGGTCGAAGCGCCACTTCTTCGGCGTCGCGGCGAGGCCGGTCGGAATGCCGTCCGCATCGCTCTCCCAGACGCGCGGCAGATGCGCGGCGAGGTGCGCCGTCGCGCGCGCCTCGAAAAAGGGATGCAGACCGAGACCGGCCGGCATCGCCTCGCCGGCGCGATTGGTCAGGCGCATCGTGACCGCAAGGCCCGTCTCGTCCAGCGCGAAATGCTGCTCGGCCTCGAAGCTCCACGGCCATGTCCAGTGCGGGTCATGCCCGTCGTGATGAAAGCGCAGGCGCGCCCGGGCGGGGTGTGCCTCCGCAACCTCCCATGCCGTCTGCCAGCCCCGTCCATGGATGGCGTGAGGCGCGCAAATGTGATCGGGCGGCAATTGCACCTGGCGGCCGGCGAAAGAGAAGCGGCCGTTCGTGATGCGCCCGGAAAAGGGCACCAGCGGATAGCAGGCCATGTCGAGCGGACCCGGTGCCGCGATGCCCGGCGGCAGCGGCCGCAGCATCTGCTGCACGCCGTTCGTATGCGTGGCGCTGAAACGCGCAATGCAGCCGCCGGTTTCGGGTGCCAGCGCCACCTCGAGATGTCCTTGCGTCAGTATCGGCATTGGCGGTTTGCCCTTTTGCGTTGGCCGGCCCTGCGGCGGTCGGAAGAAGCCCTCAAGCAGGTTTTGCGCCTCGATCGGGCCGGGGCCGGCCTCCGTTGTGCCGTTTAATCGTATGATTTTCAGAAAGACCGAAGGCGTGACAGGGCTTTTTGCGCGCCGCCGCGCGGTTCAGACGTAGCCGAGATTTTTCTCGATGCCGGCGCAGAGCATGTGGCCGATGACGATATGCATTTCCTGGATGCGTGCGGTGGTTTTCGACGGCACGCAGATCAGGTGATCGGCCCATTCCCTCGTCGCATCGGGCTCGGCGCCGGTCAGCGCCGCGGTGACGAGGCCCTGGCGGCGGGCGGCGGCCAGCGCCAGCGCCACGTTGGGGCTCGTGCCGGACGTCGAAATGCCGATGGCGAGATCGCCGCGCCGTCCCAGCGCTTCCACCTGGCGCTCGAAGACATGCGCATAGCCCATGTCGTTGGCGGCCGCCGTCAGCACCGAGGTGTCGGTCGTCAGCGCCAGCGCCGGAATGGCCGGGCGGTCCTTGACGAAACGCACCGATAGCACGGCGGCGATCTGCTGCGCGGCCGCGGCGCTGCCGCCATTGCCGAACAGGATCAGCTTGCCGCCGCCGGCCACCGCTTCCGAACAGGCCGCCACGAGGCTCGTGAAATCATGCTCGAGTTTCTTGGCCGTCTCATGCGCCACTTTCAGATGTTCGTCGAAAGTCGCGTGGAAAATCTCGCTCGTGCCCAAGATGGTCCTCTTCGTTCGAAACCGGCCCGTTTATAGGCCCTTGGCCGCCGTTCCGCCAGTACGCGGCCCCAGCTCTTCCTTCAGCCGCAACAGCCGCATGATGTCGCGCAGCGCGACAATGCCGACCAGCTTGCCGCCGCTGACCACCAGCAGCCGACCGTTGCCGCTCTCGCGCATCGTCTTCAGCGCCGCCTCGCCGCTTTCATCGGCGCCGATGGCGGTCAGACGCGACAGCGGATGCATCGCCTCGCGCACGCTCAGGCGTTCCCAGTTGGCGCGCTCGATATTGCGCAGATCGCTGACGCTGATCGAGCCGACAAGTCTGTCGCCGTCCAGTACCGGAAAGGTTTCGTGGAAGGAGCCGTAGATGTGCTCGTCGACCAGCCGCCGCAAGTTGATGACGGCCGGCACGGTCAGCGGATTGGCCGTCATGAAGCGCGACACCGGTTCCGACTTCAGCAATTGATGGGTCTGCAATTGCGTGTAGGAGGCGCGCGAGGCGGTGTTGAGAAAGAGCCCGATCAGGCCCCACCAGATGCCGGCGACCAGATTGCCCGACAGCAGGCTGAACAGGCCGAGCGCGATCAGGCCGAGCCCGAAGCCCTGGCCGACGCGCGAGGCACGCTTCGTCGCCGCGTCGATATCGCCCGATCGGCCCCAGAGCCAGGCGCGGTAGACGCGGCCGCCATCGAGCGGAAAGGCCGGCACCATGTTGAAAATGGCGAGGATCAGATTGATCAGCGCCAGATAGCGCGCCACGCCCGATATGGTTTCGGGCAAGGCCGCGGCCAGCGCCGCCGCGCCGATCAGATAGAAGCCCGCCGCCAGCCCGAGGCTCGCAATCGGACCGGCGATGGCCATCATGAATTCCGCGCGCGGCGTCGGCGGTTCCTTTTCCATCTGCGCCACACCGCCGAAGATGAAAAGCGTGATGCCCGAGATCGGAATGTCGTAGCGCCGCGCCACCACCGAATGCGAGAGCTCGTGCAGGACGATCGAGAGAAACAGTCCCATCGCGCCGACAATGCCCATCGACCAGTAGGTGGCGGTATCGAGGCCCGGATAGAATTCGGGGAAATAGCCGGTCGACAACGTCCAGGAGATCAGCAGGGCGATGAAAATCCAGCTGACATCGAGCTTGACGTCGAATCCCGCCAGCCGGAAAAGCCTCAATTGCGCGCCGAACATCCTGTCTCCTTCATGATTGCCGTTTGCGGCCATTCTACACATAATTGCCGCAACCCCGGTGGCGGCAAACGGTCGCCCGGTCATTCGTGCTTGTCTGAGCGCCGCAGGCGTCCATACTGCCTCTATATGGCTGTCGTCGGAACTATACCGGGAGGATGTCATGGCGCTTTGGACAAGATGGCTGATCACGCTTGCGGCCATGCTGATTGCGAGTGTCGTTGCCGGCTATTTGTGGAACTGGATGTTCAACGCCGACATTCCGAGCTATCTCAGCGGGCTGGTCGGCGGCGCGGCAGCGGTGCCGGTCTGGGAATTGCTGAAGCGGATGGACGGCACCCCGGCGTCGTAGGGTTTCGTTGCGGACCGGGAAACAGGTGGCCGGAATTTTCATCATCAAGAACATGAGCGCATGGGCCGGGCGTTTGCTGGGCGGCGTGATCGCGACGGCGATCGGAGTGCCGGCTGCCACGGCCGAAGAAACATGGACGCTCAGCGGCGATCTGCGCGGCGGCTATTTCGCCAGCGAGAGCAAGGCCCGCAACGGCACGGTCACCGAGGTCGACGCCTTGCGCGGCCGGCTGCGGCTGGCGGCCGAGCGCGATATCGGCGCCGATTTTCATTTTCGCGCCCGTCTGGCGGGCCGCTACGGGCAGCACCAGACCGGCCATGGTTTCCACCTGCATGGTTATGCCTCGACCTCGACCGGCATGGAGCTTGGCGAGACGACGCTTGACGAGTTCTATCTCGATTACGCGGACGAAAGCCGTCCATGGTCGCTCCGTGTCGGTCGCTTCCAGAACCAGTTCGCGCTGGAAGGCGTTGCGTCGAAGGGGCTCGACCGCAATGACAGCCCCAATATCGATGTCACATGGACGGACGGCATTCACTATCGCTATCGGATACAGCCCGGCTGGCGCGCTCATGTCGTTCTGCAACACAACCATCGCAACGGGCCCGGCGCGGCCGTGCGGGCACCGCTCGATTTTTCCGACAATGGCAGCCGCGTTGCGGTTTTCTCTGGCCTGGAGGCGACAGAGTCTCTGGGGCCGATCGTGCAACGGATGATCGGCGTCACCTGGATGCCCGAGGCGCTCGCTTCGGACGGAACGGCGTTTTCGCGTCGCGAGGATTACATCACGCTGGTCGGCCGCATGGCCGCCAGCTGGACACTCACCGATGACGGCCTTCGTCTCGTGCCCGGCTTCGAGATCGGCTATGCGCCCAACCGGCCGCGCGCCACCGTCACCGGCTCGGGCGACGCGGGCGATGCCGGCGGGCTCGCCTGGCAGGCAGCCGTCAGCTTCTATGACATCGCGCCCGGCCATAATCTCGGACTTGTCTATGCGCGCATCGATGCCGGCTGGCTGCTCTCCGGCGATTTTCGCGGCAATGACGAATTGTCGGAGGTCCGCTACCAGTGGCGCTTTTCGCCGCAATGGTCCTTTGAAGCCCGCTACCGGCTGCGCGAAGAGATCGATGTTCCGGCGGCCGCACCCGGCCGGCGCGAGGATCGCGATTTCTATCTGCGGATATCCGGCCGATTCTGAACGGTGCTTTCCTGACCTCGGACGAAGGTGGGGCGTGTTCCGCGCCCTTGTCGTCCAATTGCGTCATGCGGGCGCGGACCCCGTTTTCCAGTCCCCCCCCCTCAAGTGCTCCGGCGCTTTTTTGAATCAAACGGCGCAAATCCGCGCGACGCGATGCAAAGCGCGCCGCCGCCGACGCCTGCACTACGTATATTCCGATTCTGTCCTTGCCCGTCGAATTGCGCGACCATTATTGAAGTTGGACGTCCCGTAAGGGAAGAGTGCGACCGAAGTCCTCGCTCAGAGTCCCCGCCCCCCCGAGCTGAGCGAGGACTTCACATCGCCTCCGGAGATGTCCCTTGAGTCAGATCATCTATTATCAGCGGCCCGAAGCGCATGCCGCGGTTTCCCGGATCATGGTTCCGACCGAGGCCGGGACGGTGAAGCAAATTCGCCGTCTGCAGGCGCTTGGTTACACCATTGTCAGTGTTTCGGCGGGCGCGGATGCAGAGGAACCTCTGCAGCGCATCCCGAAGCTGAGAGCCGTCCGCTGAGCGCCGGCTCGTCGGCGCCGGCCGCCTTTTCCTGTCAGGGAAAAAGGTCCTCGATGTTTTCAATGACCTCGATATAGCTGACCGACGGGTCGATCTCGACGCCGAAGCCGAGCGTTGCCTGTTCGATCCCTTCATATTCGAAAGTCAGAACCGCCATGATGATATTGGGCCGTTCGCCGTCCTCGGACAGCGGCAGCAGCAGGCGATTGACGGTCAGGCTGCTTTCCCGCGATGCGACATATTTTCCCCGCGAAAACACCGGCAGCCGTTCTTTCCAGGCTGTCTGATAAAGCCTCCGGGTGAATTCGTCCGGCCCGGGCGCCGCCGCGTCTCCCTCATATTCGCCGATATATTTTCCGGTCAGGTCGGCGCCGAAGGCGGTGACGACTGCCGTGCCGACCAGGCGGCAGCGAAAGCGCGTGCCGTCCGCCAGCGCGTCGGCGAGCATGATGCTGGGCAATATCTCCTTGATCTCGCCGGGAACGATGTCGGACCGTTGCGGCATGCGCCGCGTGCCGCGCTTCCCGTTCCAGTAGACGAGCGCCTTGCTCAGTTTCGAGTCGTTCAGATAGTCGTATCTGACGAGGCCGGACTTTTCGGGTCCCGGAGTATCGGCGGGCGGCATGTCCGGGTCGTCGGCGCTCAGGGCTTCGCGGTCATGGGCCTTGTCCGACGGGTATTGCATGAGCAATCGCGCCTTTTCTGAGGTTCGGGATGTTCGGATGGGAGATCGAGACGCCAACCATCGAACCGCCATCGACCATCGCCCCGGCGAGGGCCCGTTGTCTGAAACCGGTGGTTTCGACGCTATGGACTTGTACGATTCGGGGTCAGGCTCGGAAAATACGTAGGGCCGAAGACCGGCGGCGCGTGCCGGCCGCCGTCCGGGGTGGGGGCGATGCCGGATGCGGTCCGGGCGCGCGGTCCGGGGCCGGGGATAAGTTTTTTGCCGCCGGCATTCTCATCGGGATCGGAGGGGTATGCCGCAGCTTGCAGCGTGACGCTGGATAAGTCGAACTTGTCCCCGCCTCATTCTTGCCCGAGTGGCTTTGCCACTGTGGCAAACCGGGTTCGCGTTCCGGCAAGAGGGTCTGTCGGCGAGACGCGCCGGATGCCCGCATCTGGTTTTGTGACAGTTTTTTGACAGTTTTGTGACAGAGGGGGGGGTCCGGGAATCGGCGTCGCTGTCACAATTGCCGGTTCCAGCCTCTATCGCTCTGAAATTGCAGGAAGATTCCGGAATCCCGGTGATTTGTGACAGAAGGATGACAGTGCTGTGACAGTCGCTGTCGTCTCTGCTGCCTAGACGACGCCTGCCTTCAGGAAGTCGTGGATATGGACGATGCCGACGGGCATGCCATCCTCGACCGCGAACAGGCTGGTAATCTTCTTTTGATTCAACAGGTTGACCGCTTCGGAGGCGAGCATGTCCGGGCTCACCGTCACCGGGGTGCGGTTCATGATCTCGCCGGCGGTCTTCGACAACAGGCCCTCGGCCGAGTGACGGCGGATGTCGCCATCGGTGATCATGCCCGCCAGGCGCCCGCTTTCGTCGGTCAAGCCTATGCAGCCCTTGGACTTTTTCGACATCACCACCAGCGCTTCGCTCATCGGCGTCTCGGGGCGGGCGAGCGGTATCGCCTCGCCTGTCTCCATGATCTCGCGCACATGGCTGAGCATGGCGCCGAGCTTGCCGCCGGGGTGGAAGACCTTGAAATCCTTGGCAGAAAAACCCTTGCGCTCGATCAGCGCCATGGCGATCGCATCGCCCAAAGCCAGCTGCATGGTGGTCGAGGTGGTCGGCGCCAGCTTGTTGGGGCAGGCCTCCTCGACCTTCGGCAGCAAGAGCGCGATGTCGGCGGCGCTGCCGAGCACGCTGCCCTGTTCCTGGGTGATCGCGACCAGCGGAATCGCGAAGCGTTTCGAATGCGAAATGATGCTGTAAAGCTCTGAAACTTCACCCGATTTCGAGATCGCGAGGATCGCGTCGCCATTGACGATCATACCGAGATCGCCATGGCTCGCCTCGCCCGGATGGACGAACTGGGCCGGGGTGCCGGTCGAGGCCAGCGTCGCGGCGATCTTGCGGGCGATGTGGCCGGACTTGCCCATGCCGGTGACGATGACGCGGCCGGTGGCGCTGCCGAGCATCTCGACGGCCGCGGTGAAGGGCCCGTCGAGCGACGCCATCAGCGCCTTAAGTCCTTCTATTTCAAGGGAAAGCGTGCGCTGCGCCGAGGCGAGGTGGTCGGGCCGGGCGGCGGATTTGGGGTCTTGCGGCAAGGCGGCGTCTCCTGATTTGTGGCTTTCTATATATCATGGGGCCGCGCGCGCCTATCGGGCGTTATGCGGGATCAGGCGGGATTGGCCGGGATCTGGCGGGATTGCGGCGCGCTATCTCCTTGTTTCTGCAAGGAAAGCGGATAGTGTCGGGCCGGATTTCAATGAGGTGCTGGGTGCCGGGCGGGTTCTTCGATCGATTGCGGGCGAGGTTCGGGGCTGCGCCGGCCATGGTGCCGCGCGCGCCCGACGGCATGCGGCTCTATGCGGTCGGCGATATTCACGGCCGCGACGACCTGCTGGCCGAGCTGCTCGCGGCCGTCGCCGCCGATGGCGCCAGCGCGCCCGATCTGCGCAAGGTGTTGATTTTTCTCGGAGATTACGTCGATCGCGGGCTGCAGTCCAAGGCCGTCATCGAGCGGCTGACCGGCGATCCGCTGCCCGGTTTCGAGCGCGTCTTCCTCAAGGGCAATCACGAGCTGGCGCTGAAGCAGTTCCTCGACGACGCCGCTTTCGGCCGCACCTGGAAATATTATGGCGGCCTCGAGACGCTGCATTCCTATGGCATTACCGAGCTGACGCTGTCGGACGACCCGGCCGAGTTCGAGCGCGCGCGGGTGCATTTCGAGGAAGTGCTGCCCGACAAGCATCGGGAATTCCTCGATAATCTGCTGCTCAGCGCCGAATTCGGCGACTATTTCTTCGTCCATGCCGGGGTCCGGCCGGGCATCGCGCTGCATCGCCAGATCGAAGAAGATCTCTTGTGGATCCGCGAGGATTTCCTCGATTCCTCAAGCACTTACGACAAGGTCGTCGTGCATGGCCACACGCCGCGCGAAGCGGTCGAGTTCCGCTCGAACCGCATCGGCCTCGATACCGGCGCCTACATGACCGGCGTCCTGACCGCACTGGTGCTGGAAGGCGAGGAGCGGCGGCTGATTCAGACGGGCCGGGAACACCCGGCCGCCGCGGCGGATTAACCAGCGCGGCAGAAAAGCGCGGCTTTCCGGCTCGATCACGCTGCGTCGAAGGCCAAAATCGTGGTAGAAGCAGCGGCATACCGGTGGGGCCAGCGAGGAGACAATTCGATGAGTGGATCGACGATGGCGCGACGCTGGTTTCTGGCGCTGGCAGGCTTGGCAGGCGCGCTGACGCTGGCGGCCTGTTCCGACGGCCCGCGGCCCAACATGCCGGGCCCCGTCACCCATACAACCACAACATCCGGTGAGGTGGCGCTGCCCGCCGATGCCACGCTCGACTACCGCCTGGGTTCGGGCGACAAGCTGCGGCTGATCGTTTTCGGCGAATCCGAGCTTTCCGGCGATTTCGACGTTTCCGGCGGCGGCCGCGTGTCGCTGCCGCTGATCGGCCAGATCGACGCCGAGGGCCTGACCTTGAGCCAGTTCGAGGCCGCGGTCATCGCCAAGCTGCAGGACGGCTATCTCAACAATCCGCGCGTCAGCGCCGAAGTGCTGAATTACCGCCCCTTCTATATCTATGGCGAGGTCGGCAGTCCGGGCCAGTATCCCTACACCAGCGGCATGACCCTGTTGAACGCCGTGGCGGTCGCGGGTGGCTATACCTACAGAGCCAATCAGGAGCGCGCCTTCATCACCCGCGGCGAGGGCGCCGAAGTCGCCTATCCGGCAAGCCAGGCCGTCAAGGTGCTGCCCGGCGATGTGGTGCGCATCCCCGAGCGTTTCTTCTGATCGGTGCTTTTTGACGTGCGCGCGGGCAGGCTGGCTGCTGTCGTCGCAAGGTCATGTTGTGGAGCCATGATCGCGGTCTGTCAGAGTCAAAGCTGAATCAAGGCAGAATCCAGTTTTCAGAAGTGATGTATTTGAATCACTGCGACAGAAAAGCCCGCATTAACCAACAATTAAACATGTTCAACTTCACGCCTTTGCTTGTAGATTGTGTGGGAGTTTATCGTCACGCGATGCTCGGAGGCAGCTTGCATGCTGCCCGTTGCGGTGCCAAGGGTGGCGTCGCCCGTCGATCGCGACAAGACCGGTGTCCGGGACCGACATCGGCATATTCGGGCTCCGACCGCTTTACGGCGACGGGGACCGATCCAGAGAGACAGGGAGTATCACGATGAAGAAGCTATTTTCAGCCGCGGTCATCGCCGGCGCGATGGCCTTGACGCCCGCGATTTTCGCGGCGACGCCGGCGGTTGCACAGGGCGTCAACATCGATCTGCTTGCGGGTATGGAAGCCGAGGTCGAGGCCTTGGTGGTTCAGTACGCCGACGATGTTGTGGCGTTCGAAGCCGCGATCGAAGCCTATATCGTGGGCTCGGCCGATCCGGTTACCGCTGGCCAGGCCGTCATCAATGTTCTGACCAATCCGAAGGACGATGCGGTCCGGCTGTTGCTGGCCGAAAATCCGGCTCTGAAGGAGGCGGGCGGGCGCGGGCTTGGGGCGGCGATTGCCGTTCTGGGGCTGACGAATCCCGAAGCTGCGGCAATATTGCAGGCACTGGTTGAGGCGTCTGGCGATCCGGTGCTGCAGGCCGCCGTTCTTGAGGGCACCGAGACAAAGACGGCATCGCTCCTCGCGCAGGCGGCACCCGTCGTTTTCCGTGCTGGCAGTGGCGATTCGACGCCGGAGTCACCCGCGAGCCCGAACTAGGTTTCGTACGGCATTTTTCGTACGGTATTTGTATTTATTGTGTATCCAGCGTCGGATTGCGGCAGCTTTGGTTCCGGCCAAAAAGTTTCAGATTAAATCGGAGAGATCCCTATGTCCGCTTCGTTGTTGTCGAAGACGTTGATTGCCGCAGTGGCCGCGTCCGCCTTGTATGCGCTTCCGACGTCCGTTGCAGAGGCGCAGGGATATGGCGAGGGCGGCATCCGGGCCGGCGCCTTCATGGTCTATCCCGAAGCCTCCGTGACGGCAGTTTATAATGACAATGTCTTTGCCGCTGATGTCGGAGCGCCGCCACCCGCTTCGATAGAGAGCGATTTCATCACCACGCTGGCGGCCAGTGTTTCGGCCGAGTCGGGCTGGAGCCGGCACGCGCTGAATCTCAATGCCGGACTGTCGCAGAAATTCTATCAGGACAATACCGGCGACGACCGGTTTGGCTGGAATATCGGCGGCGATGGGCGTGTCGATATCACGCGCGACACAAGTGTCAGCGCCGGACTTTCCTACACGCAAACCCATGAGGATCGTGATTTCCCGGACGCGGTCGCCAATGCTGCCGAGCCAACCGAGTTTTCGGTGCTTCAAGCCGAGATCAGTCTCGATCATCGTTTCAACCGTGTGACGACGCGGGTCGGCGCGGGCTATGCCGATTACGACTATGACAATGTCCCGCTCATCGGTGGTGGTGTGTTCGTCCAGGATGATCGCGACTACGAACGATTTAATCAGTTTGTGCAGTTGGGCTATGACGTCTCGCCCGATACAAATGTCTATATCCGGGGCACCTTGAATCAGCGCAAATACGATCAGCAGCCACCTGTGGTGGCGACGGATCGCGACTCGGACGGCTATTCGGTCGTCGGCGGCGCGGAGTTCCGGGTGACGAATCTTGTGCGTGGCGGGGTCTATGCCGGCTATCAGGAACAGAGCTACGACGATCCGACATTGCCTGAGATTTCCGGCCTTTCCTATGGAGCGAATCTCGATTGGTCTGTCACGCCGTTGACGACGATTCGCCTTGAGGCGGCCGCTACGATCGAGGAAACGACAACGGTCGGTGCGTCCGGTTACATGGCGCAGTCTGTCGGTATCGGGGTCGATCACGAGTTGACGCGCGACGTGACTGTCGGCGCGCGGGCATCCTATGGCAACAACGACTATGAAGGTGTGGGGCGGTCGGACGACATCATCCGGGCCGGAGTCGGTGTCGACTATCTGATCAATCGCAATTTCTCGGTCGGTCTCGCCTATGACTATACGGAACGCAGTTCCAATGTGCCCGGGCTCGATTTCGATCGGAACGAGGTGGGACTGACGCTGAAGGCCAAGCTCTGATTTGAGGCCTTGGGCTGCGGTTTCGACTCTTGAGGCCTGAAATCTGGACAGGGGTTCATGGATAGCGATTGGGCAGGGGCGTTGCAGCGTCCCTGCCCTTTACGATTTGCTGAGGGCATGCCCGCAAGGCGGAACGGCTTATTTTGTTCTGTTGCCTGCGCTTTGTGTCAGCTTTTTCGATAGGATGAGGTCGCCTGCCGTGTTGAATAAGGCTGGCGGCGGGAGGCATAAGGACGCCGGCCGGCTGTTCGCCGAAGTCGAGTTTGGGAAATGACAGATGAATGCACCGGTCAAGGGTACGACCTCGAAAGCGGAGACCGGCGTTCCCTATGACGGCCGGGAGGGTGGCGATGAAGGGCTCCTCGATCTCGATCTCAAGGCGCTTTACCGAACGCTGAGAAAGCGCCTCGGTGTGATTGTCGGCATTACCATCGGCGTGACGGCGCTTGCGATGGTCTGGGTCTTCCAGCAAACGCCAATCTATGTTGCAGAGGTCCAGATACTGCTCGATCGCCAGAAAATGCAGATCGTCGACATGCAAGCTGTGATGTCGGGTCTTTCACCCGACTCAGCGAGCGTCGATAGCGAAGTGCAAATATTGCGCTCGCGAACGCTGGCCGCCCGCGTGGTCGAAAATCTGAAGCTTACCGAGGATCCAGAATTCAATGGTGCGTTGCGCGAACCGTCCATGCTGCGCTGGCTCGACCCGCGGGTTTGGATCGGTTCGGTTCTGTCGCTTCTCGAGCCTGAACCGCTGCAGCAAAATGTGGAAGAGCTAGCGCTGGCGGAGCTCAACCGGGCCATCAACGGTCTTCTCGGGAGGCTCACGGTCACCCGTCAGCGTGGCAGCTATGTCATCGCGGTCGGGTTCCTTTCCGAGAATCCGGCCAAGGCTGCCCGGATCGCCAATGCGATTGCCGAGACCTATATTCTCGACCAACTGGATGCCAAATTTGATGGGACCCGTCAGGCTAACGAATGGCTGTCGCGCCGTCTGACCGAACTTCGTCAGCAGGTCCGGGATTCCGAACGAGCCGTCGAGATTTATCGCGCTGAACAGGGGCTCGAGACGCCATCCGGGGTGACCCTGAACGAGCAGGAGCTTTCAGAACTGAACGCCCAGCTCATTCTCGCGCGGGCAAGCCTTGCCGAGGTTCAGGCCAGATACAGTCGGGCCCGGCAGATCAGGGCCACCGGCGGCAGCATCGAGAGCGTTACCGACGTGATCCAGTCGGGGACAATTACCGCTTTGCGTCAGAAGCAGGCCGAGCTTGCGCGCGAACTTGCCAATCTATCGTCGAAATATGGTCCCCGGCATCCGGAGATCGTCAATGCGGAGGCGCAGCGGCGCGATATTCAGCGTCAGATCGGCGCCGAAATTGAGCGCATTATGGGTAGTCTTCAAAACAATGTTGCCGTGGCCGAAAGCCGCGTTTCCGCGCTCGAGGAAAACCTGCGCGAGGTGCGGGGCGAGACTGGCGCAGGCGGCCAGGCTCTGATCCAACTGCGCGAGTTGGAGCGGGAGGCGTCGGCAAACCGTGCTGTGTATGAGAGTTTCCTCAACCGCTTCAAGGAAACAAGCCAGCAGGAAGATTTCCAGACGCCGGACAGCAGGGTGATCTCGGCGGCGACGCCCCCTGGAAGTCCTTCATATCCGAGAAAGGGGCTGGTGCTGGTTCTGGCGCTTGGACTTTCAGGCATGCTGGGTGTTGGCGTGGCATTTTTGCTCGAGCATCTCGACAACGGCCTGCAGACGGGCCGTGATGTCGAACAGGCGCTGGGCCTGCCGCATCTCGTGTCGCTGCCGGCGACGCCGGCCGAAAAGGGGGCGGATGGCAAAGTGATGAGCCCGCCGGATTATCTGCTTGTGAAGCCGCTCTCGGCCTTTTCGGAATCGCTCCGCAGCCTCCGCAGCGCATTGCAGCTTTCCAATGTCGACAATCCGCCCAAGATCATTCTCTTCACTTCCGCCCTTCCCAATGAAGGCAAGACGACGAGTTCGGTGAGTTTCGCGCGGGCCGCCGCCGCTTCAGGCCTCAAGGTGGCGTTGATCGATTGCGATCTGCGGCATCCTAACGTCCACAAGGCCTTCGGCCTGAAACGGCCGGAAGCGGGGCTGGTCGAGTTCCTGGCCGAACGGCTCGATCTGGCGCAGGTGATGGTCAAGGATCCGAAATCCGATCTCGACATCCTGCCGATCGCGACCGGCACTGCCAATCCGCCCGATGTGCTGGGCTCGACGCAGATGAAGCTGCTGCTCGAGCGGCTGCGTGTGGACTATGATCTGGTGGTGCTCGACAGCGCGCCGGTGCTGCCGGTGTCGGACAGCCGGGTGCTGTCGCGCATTGCCGACGAGACCGTGTTTGTGGTGCGCTGGAACGAGACGCCGCGCGATGCGGCCCAGGCCGCGATCCGCGAGCTCCGGCTTTACGATGCCAATATTGCCGGCGCGGTTCTCGCCGTCGTCGACACCGCCGCACAGGCCAAATATGGCTATGGCGACGGCGGCTACTATTACGGGAAATACAGCCGGTACTATGTCAACTGAGGCAGGCCATGCCCGGCCTTGGGGGATGGTCCTCGCCGCAGGCTGCTTGGGCG
This sequence comes from Parvibaculum sp., assembly GCF_030651915.1. Lineage (GTDB taxonomy): Bacteria > Pseudomonadota > Alphaproteobacteria > Parvibaculales > Parvibaculaceae > Parvibaculum. The sequence goes on from NZ_JAUSBV010000001.1 coordinate 73,650, forward strand.
CATTGTTGGCGGTGATTGCCGTGCCGCGCATTGCCGGCCATGCGGCGCTTCTCCCCTACGGTTCCGTTCGCGCGGCGCTCGATGAGGGCGTGGCCGTCGAGGCGGCGCGGCTCGATGCGGCTCGCGAAGCGCTGGAGCGCGCTGGCGAATGGTTGCCGGGCGACGCGGCGATTGCGCGCGACCGGGCAAGGGTTGCGCGGCGGGTGGCGGTGCTCGCGGGGGATGGGCGCGCGGCCGACGGCCTGCGCCTTTCGGCTGTCGCCGATCTCCGTATCGCGGCGGCTTCGGCACCGGCCGACGCGTTCAACTGGGCGTTGCTGGCGGATGCCGAAATTATAGCCGGAACGCCAATTGAAGCAGTGTTGCCGGCCCTGCGCCTCGCCCGATTGACCGGGCCGCGCAAGGCATCTGCCCTGTTGCTGCAACACGGGATCGTTATGCGTCACTGGCCGGCGATGCCCGACGAAATGCGCATTCATGTCATGCGCGATGCGGCCGTCTTCTGGCACCGGCCTGTCTCTCACCCCTTCGTTCTCGAAAGCTACTATGACGCTGGATATGCCGCGCGGGCTGCTTTCCGCGCGGAACTGGCGGCATATCCGCGCTCGCTCGAACATCTCGACCTAGTTCTTCTGAGGAATATGCGACGCCGCTGAAGCCGGACCACGGGCGGGCGCTGTGTTGTCATGTCCGTGCCGAGGGGCAGACTGTGCGACGGCCAGACCCAGGATGAAGGCGTAGAGAACGGCGACCGCCGGTATCTGTAGGCTGAAGTCGACCAGCGCGTGTATGCCCACCAGCAGCGTCGCCGCAACCCCGAGCGCCGGAAAGGCGCGGTGGCGCCGCCGCTCCGCAACGCCCCTGAAAGCAATCATGGCCAGCCAAAGAACAGCAAGGCACAGCGCGCCGGCGGCCGGCAGTCCAAGCTCGAGCGCGTTCTCCAGATAGGTGTTGTGGGCCTTCTCCCAGACCATGAAGATATCCGGGTCGTTCGTGCGCCAGGCTTCGATCGCATCCGGATAGGTGCCGTAGCCGGTCCCGGTCCATGGTGCAGATCGGATCGCCTCGATCGTAGTGGTGAAAATGGTTTGACGCAGTTCGTCTTCAACGAACCCGCGCTGGCCTATCCGTTCGATGAGACCACGCCCCGAGGCCATCATGACAATGCCCGTCACAATGAGGATCAGCATGATGATGGCCGCACGACCGCGGGCCGGCCCGCCTGCGGATTTCAGCTGCAGCATAACCAACGCGGCGAGCCCTGCCAGCGATGCCAGGATTCCGCCTCGGGAAACCGTCAACAGCAACGCAACGGCAGTGAGCCCGAATGCGGCGGTGATCCAGCCCGAATGGAGCACCATTGTCTCGATCGCCAAGGACAATTTTTGCCGGACTGGACGTTTGATCGAGAATATGTGGCGAATGCGTTCGATATAGATCGCGGCCGTGCAGAGGAGCGCGAGCCCCGCGAAGGTTGCGAATGAATTGCGGTTGACGAAGCTCGAAGACAGATCGCTTGGCCGCGTTTGCACGAGCCGATCGTCGATCCAGCCCATACCGCCGAAATGCGCAAAGAGGCCATATAGCGCATAGGCACCGCCTATCGCGACGACGGCGTTGCGCGCTTGCCGGGCGCGGCCGGGATCGACGGCAAGCTGAAGCGTCAGCCAGAAGATTGCGCCGTAAGTCAGCAGGCCGCCAAGCGCCGCAAGGGTGGCATCCGGGTTGACGGTGATCCGCGGCGCAAGCTCGCGCCCCAGGGCGGCCGAAGCTTCCTCCCAGATCGGGTGGGCCCATGACGGGAAGGGGGAGGGGAGCCACTGGACCAGGACCCAGAGGACAACCAACAGATAAAGAGTGACGGGGACATGCAGGCGCAGCATCAGACCGGATGTTACTTCCAGCCGGCCGCGCACAGCCGCCCGCGCCGCCCAGAGAGCCAACAGCAAGCCCGAGGCGAGTGCTATCAAGGCCGCAGGAAGTGGCCGGTTGCTGCCCAGCGGTAGCGGCGCCAATGCGACAAGCGCGATCAAGGCCCGGAAAAGCCAGGCATCAAGAGAGACGTCGAAACGGTTCATGGGCGTCGCGCTCATTGCTCGGGGCATGAATGCCGGGCGCGGGGGCCGGCCGGCAGATGGCGACAGTATAGGGATTGCCACTGCTCGTGCGAAGATTGGCACAACCGAGATTTCTTTAACATCCGGATGAAAGTTCGAAATCCTGCGTGGCTTGTTTTCCGGTCGAGCCATTAAGCAAGACTTGCGGTTTTATGTCTCATGCCGTGTGCGGGGTGTCTCTATTCTTGCCGCCACAAGATAAGCCGAGTAGCTTTAAAGACGAGGAAATTTGCGGTTTTGGGGGCTGAATTGGGCGTGGCGCTGAAGTCTTTCGCAGGAGCGCCGGATGGTGCGGTGGTCCGCGGCAAGGCACCCGGAAATGCGGCTGCGCATATGCAGGGGTGTCGCTGGTATGTGGCTGCCGTGCAGCCGGGCCGGGAAGACGCCGTCGAAGTGCATCTCGCACGCCAGGGGTTCGTCTCCTTCGCGCCCCGGCGCCTGAAGACCGTCAAGCATGCGCGGCGGCTGACCGAGCGCAAGGTGCCGCTCTTTCCCGGCTATGTGTTCGTTTCGCTCGATCTCGATCTGCAGCGCTGGCGGTCGGTCAACGGGACTTTCGGCGTGCGGTCGCTCGTGACGGCGGGTGACCGACCGAGCCCCGTGCCGCGCGGGTTGGTCGAGTCATTCATCGACTTGACAGATATGTCGGGCACCATGAACGCGGGCCCGGATTTGACACCGGGGCAGCGCGTGCAGGTGTTGACCGGACCATTCGCGGATTTCATCGGGACGATCGAAAGGCTCGACAGCAACGGGCGTGTGCGTGTGCTGCTCGGCATGCTCAACGGGGAAAGCCCCGTGACGATGGATCGAAACCTGCTCTGGCCCGCCGCCTGACGGCAAGCCGCCGCGCCGACGCGTCGCCGGCGCATTCCGGATTTTGTACTCAAGGGCTTTCACCCTCGAGTGCGGTAGCATTGGCCGAACGCGAATTGCGGTGCCCATGCAGCCATGCAGAGAAAGACGACCGCATAGATGACACGCGTTTTTGTTACCGGATCGGCCGGCTTCATCGGCTTCCATCTTTGCCGCCTTCTGCTCGACGACGGGTTCATTGTGCACGGGTATGACGGGCTGACCGACTATTACGATGTGCGCCTGAAGGAACGGCGGCACCAGATGCTGCATCAGCATGCGCGGTTTTCGGCAACCATCGGCATGCTGGAAGATGAGCCCCGCCTTCACGAGACGGTCGATGCGTTCAAGCCCGACGTCATCGTGCATCTCGCCGCTCAGGCCGGTGTGCGCTACAGCCTCGAGAATCCGCGTGCCTATATCGACGCCAATATTGTCGGCACCTTCAATGTGATGGAATGCGCCCGCCAGCACCGGGTCTCCCATCTGCTGATGGCTTCGACATCCTCCGTCTACGGCGCGAATGAGGACATGCCTTTCATCGAGACCGAAAAGGCCGACACGCCGTTGACGATCTATGCGGCGACCAAGAAGGCCACCGAGGCGATGGGTCACTCTTACGCGCATCTGCACGATCTGCCGACCACAATGTTCCGATTCTTCACTGTCTATGGCCCCTGGGGGCGGCCCGACATGGCGCTGTTCAAGTTCACCGATGCAATTCTCGATGGGCGGCCGATCGATATCTACAATCATGGCGAGATGTGGCGCGACTTCACCTATGTCGAGGATCTGGTGCGCGGTATTCGACTGCTGATCGATGTTGTGCCCGTGCGGCCGGCGGCGCGCGGCGACATCATGGATGGCGACAGCCTCAGCCCGGTGGCTCCCTATCGTATTGTCAATATCGGCAATTCCGACAAGGTGCGGCTGCTGGATTTCATCGAGGCGATCGAGGCGGAACTCGGGATCAAGGCCCTGCGGAACTACATGGACATGCAGACAGGCGATGTGCCGGCGACCTGGGCGGACGCGACGCTTCTGCAACGTCTCACCGGCTACAAGCCGCAGACCGATTTCCGCGATGGAATCGCTCAGTTCGTCGCCTGGTTCCGCGACTATTACCGCAAGTGAGACGGAATGCCGGATAGAGTGAAAAAATTGCCGTCCCTCGATCAATTGAAGATCGCCGTGATCGGGCTTGGCTATGTGGGTTTGCCGCTGGCGGTCGAGTTCGGCAAGAAGTACCCCGTCGTCGGGTTCGATATCGACGAAGGACGCATCGCCGATCTGCACGACGGACGCGATGTTACGCGCGAGGTCGATGCGGCTGAACTCGCAGAGGCCGAACATCTGGTGCTCACGGCCGATCGCGCCGATGTCGCCGGTTGCAACATTTTTATCGTGACGGTACCGACGCCGATCGACGCGCACAAGCGGCCTGACCTGACGCCGCTGATCGGCGCTTCGGAGACTGTCGGCTCCGTTCTCAAACGCGGCGATATCGTGATCTACGAATCCACCGTCTATCCGGGTGCGACGGAAGAAGATTGTGTGCCGGTGCTGGAGCGTGTTTCGGGACTCAAGTTCAACGTGGATTTCTTTGCCGGTTATTCGCCCGAGCGGATCAATCCCGGCGACAAGACGCATCGGCTGCCGAACATCCGCAAGGTGACGTCGGGCTCGACGCCGGGAGCGGCCGAACTCATCGATGCGCTCTATGCCTCGATCATCACGGCCGGCACCTACAAGGCGGAGTCGATCCGTGTGGCCGAAGCCGCCAAGGTAATCGAGAACACGCAGCGCGATCTCAACATCGCGCTGGTCAACGAACTTGCGATCATCTTCAACAAGATGGGCATCGACACCGAAGCGGTGTTGAAGGCGGCCGGCACCAAATGGAATTTCCTGCCCTTCCGGCCCGGGCTTGTGGGCGGACACTGCATCGGCGTCGATCCCTACTACCTGACGCACAAGGCGGAGGCCATGGGTTATCACCCGCAGGTGATCCTGGCCGGACGCCGGATCAATGACGGCATGGGCGCCTATGTTGCGAGCCAGATGGTGAAGGCGATGCTGAAGCGGCGTATTCAGGTGGACGGCGCGCGGGTCTTGGTCCTGGGTCTGACCTTCAAAGAGAATTGCCCGGACCTGCGCAATACCCGGGTGGTCGATGTGATTTCGGAACTGCGTGATTACGGCGTTGCGGTCGATGTGCATGACCCCTGGGCCGATCCGGCCGAAGCGCGCCACGAATATGCGCTCGATCTTGTCGCGCACCCCGCGCCGGAGCATTATGACGGTATCGTCCTGGCCGTTGCGCATACCCAATATCGCGAGATGGGTGCTGCGACGATCCGGGCGCTGGGGCGCGCCGGACATGTGCTTTACGATCTCAAGCATGTGTTTGCCGCTGATGAGAGCGATCTTAGACTGTGAGTGGGTGGCGATCTTTTGAACCTGCGGGGCTTGGACAGGGCACCAGCGCGACGGCTGCGTCGCGTCAGGCTGTTTTGACGCAATCGCTTCACTACTTGAGGCCGAGAGTTTGCATTGTCGGACAATTAGGAAAAATCCGCGGCAAGAACGCGCCATGAAGAGCCGGTTTGCATGATCGATCTTTCGACATGGAAAAAGGTCTGGGCGCTGCTGGATGCGCGAGAGCGGCGCAATGCCTGGATCGTGCTGGGCATCATGCTGGTTGCGGCGATTTCGTCGGCAGTCATGGTGGGCTCGATCATGCCGTTCCTGGTGGTGCTGGCAGATCCCGCGCGCATCGAAGCGACACCTGCCCTGGCCTGGGCCTATGCCTATTTCGGCTTCACCTCGGTTCATCACTTTCTGGTTGGCCTGGGGGCGGCCTCTTTCGGGGTGATCGTGCTGGCAAGCCTGGTCCAGATCGCCAAGACCTGGACCGTGGCGCGCTATACAAATATGCGGTCGCATGCCATCAGCCACCGATTGCTGGCCAGCTATCTGGCGCAACCCTATCCGTTCTTTCTGAACCGACATTCGGGCGATATGGGGTCGCGTGTGCTGGTCGAAGCCGCGCAGGTTGTGACCCGCTTCCTGCGCCCGGTCGCTGATCTTGTGGCGACCAGCCTGACGACCGTGGCGATTGTCGCGCTGCTGCTTTGGGTGGACCCGGTTGTTGCCGTGGTGGCCTTTGCCGTTCTGGGCGGGTTCTATGCGCTGGTCTATCTTGCCTCGCGGCGCGTGCTCAATCGCCTGGGTCATGTCCGGGTTAACGCCAATCGGCAGCGCTATCGCTTCGCCAATGAGGCCCTGACCGGCATCAAGGACATCAAGCTGGTTGGCCGGGAAAAGGCCTATCTGGGCCGATTTGCCGTTCCATCGACGGAAATGGCGCATAACGAGATCAAGATCGAGGTGCTGTCTCAGGTGCCGCAATTCGTGCTTCAGGCCGTGGGTCTGGGCGGGGTCATTCTGCTTTGCACCATCCTGATCGATCCGACACGAATTGAATCGGGGGGTGCCCTTGGGGGATTGCTGCCGATTCTGGGTGTCTTTGCCTTTGCCGGACAGCGCTTGCTGCCGGAATTGTCAAAGCTTTACAGCGCGCTTACCCAGATGCAGGCCGGCGCCGCAGCGGTCAATGTCGTTTACGAGGATCTTGTCCTGAAGGGGCGTCCGGATCAGCTTCCCGGAGAACCGTCTGCGGGGCTGGGGCTGTCGAAAACACTCTCGCTGGAAGGGATCTTCTACAGCTATCCGAATGCCGCCCATGTGGGGCTGCGCAATATCTCGCTGTCGATCCGGGCGGGCGAGAAGATCGGGATCGTGGGCAGCACCGGGGCGGGCAAGACGACGTTGGCCGATCTCATTCTGGGTCTGCTGGAACCGGATCAGGGCCGGATGGTGGTCGATCAGACCGTGATCGACGCAAGCAATCAGCGCGCCTGGATGCAAAGTGTCGGATATGTGCCGCAGGACATCTTTCTGACCGACGCGCCCGTGGCCGAGAATATTGCCCTTGGCATCGCCCCCGAGGCCATCGACATGGACCGCCTGCGCCGCGCTGCCCGGATTGCCCGGATCGATACCTTTATCACGCAGGACCTGCCCGACGGCTATCGGACCCATGTCGGCGAGCGCGGCGTGCGCCTGTCGGGCGGCCAAAGGCAGCGCATTGGCATTGCGCGCGCGCTTTATCATGATGCCGACCTGATCGTCTTTGACGAAGCCACCAGCGCGCTGGACAACCTGACTGAACAGGACGTCATGGACGCCATCGATGCGCTGCCCGGCGACAAGACCGTGCTGATGATCGCCCACCGGCTCAGTACCGTGAAACACTGTGACCGGATCATCGTGCTCGATCGCGGCGAAGTGGTCGGCTACGACAGTTGGGATGCGCTGATGGCAGGGAATCCGGCCTTCCAGCGCATCGCCAGATTGGGGCAAGCGGCATAAGACCCGTTCCCTGGCCACGCCTGCGCGCTTTTCCGTGTGACAGTGCCGACATGATCTGCATCTGATGATGCGGCAAAAGAAATGAATGAATTCATGTTCTATTCCAGCCTTGAATACACAGATATCTCACAGGTCAGGAACGCTATTCAGCGTGCTTATGAACCCGTGCAGATATACTTTTTCACCCAATTGGCGGATTGGATGGGATGTCGAAGCTTCTGGGATATTGGCGCGAATATCGGCAGCTACTCCATGACGATGGCGCAGTTGGAAAGCGTCGAGCGTGTTCATTCATTCGAGCCGATGCCGACCCTTTACAAGGAGCTGGTGGCAAACGCCTTGAAGAACGATCCTCCAAGAAAGATCACGCCTCACCAGATCGCCGTATCGGAAAAAAGCGGCTCGGTCGAATTCGCGATCCTTGGAAACTATTCAGGTGCGAATGGAATCGTCGATACCCTGTTACACGACCGGACCAGCATCATTGAGAAAATCACTGTGGATGCCAGGAGCCTGGACAATGTAGTGCTGGACGGGAATCCCCCGCCCGACGGTCCCTGTTTCCTGAAAATCGATGTGGAAGGACATGAATTGTCTGTACTGATCGGGGCTTCCGAATTCCTGAAGAATGACTGCGTGCTGCAGATCGAAGTCTATGAACAGGAGACCGCAAGAAGCCCGGTTGATGCTTTTCTGGTTGAACGCGGTTATCGCCGGTTCTGGCAGATCGGAGCAGACCGCTACTACGCCAGGGCGGATCGATGCCCTTCGAATGACCAGCTGCTGGAGATCGTGTCGCGCGCTCATCTGGCCATGATCGCCGATTTCAGGAAGATCGGCATTCCCGGTCTCAACGAAGGCAGCACTGCGATCACCCGCCGCGTCGGCCCGATTCAGGTAAGCCTTTTCGATCCGGTTGCAGGATGGTTGCGGCGGCTCGTGCGGCGCGGGTGATGGCGATGGTCCGCTCAGCGCCTTGACTCCTGACCAAGCCGGTTTGTCACAAGCCGAAACAGGAAAGACGAGAACCAACGTGAGTTCAGTGGCGCGCGACTCTTTCTGCTTTCTGTTGGATGCCGCGAATCCCGGTGAAGCCTTGTTCGCTGATTTCCATACATTCAAAAAGTCGGCTTCATAGGCCCGCACAAGATATCTTAAGGGCTGGTCGCAGATGTCCTTGCATGAAGAGCAAAGCCATGCTTTGCCCACAGATCCGAGAAGAAAGTGTCTTGAATCCACATTCTTCGTCTGCGTCAGTGGTGCATGATCAGAAAGTCATCTTGACAAGCCAGTTGAGGAAAAGATTGCCGTGACAATCCTGCACATTGCCAACTGGTATCCGAACCCCTGGGACAGTATCGAGGGCAATTTCGTGCGTGACCAGATTCGGGTCTTTGCGCAGGATTTGCCCGCCGAGACGATTGTCGTGCAGGTTCGTCCCACATACGGGGGCTGGCCACGGCTGGCGCGCCGCGCGCTGGAGGATGGCGCGCGCGGCTATTTCCTGCTGGCTCCGGTCCGGCCCGGAAAGATGATGGAATGGCTGTCCACATTGCTGCTTGTGGCCGTGCTGCTGCGCGAAAAGGCCTGGCGCTTTGAGGCGCTGCATTTCCATATCGCCTATCCGCTGCTGCTGCAGTCGCGGCTCTGGCGCTGGATGTTCCGCAAGCCCATCATGCTCAGCGAGCACTGGTCAGCCTATCATTACAATTTCCACCTGCCGGATACATCTCGCGCGTTGCGCACATTGCGCAAGCCGTTTCGCCACGGTTATCCTGTCTTTGCCGTGTCCCAATCGCTGTTGGACGATATCCGCCGCTTCGCGCAGACCGATGGTTTCAGGAGCTTCGTCATTCCCAATGTCGTGCCCTTGCATGGACCTGCCGCCAGCCGCCGGGACGTGCCTGTCCTTTTCGCGGTCAACCGTTGGGTTCTCATCAAGAACCCGCTGCCCATGCTGGAGGGGCTGAACCAGGCGGCTTTGGCAGGGCATGACTTCAAGCTGGTGATCGGCGGCTACGGCGAGATGATTGGCGCAATGACTGCCCTTGTGGACAACTCTGCCTTGCGCGGGCGCACGACATTCGTTGGCAAAATGACCAAGCCGCAGATCGCCGCGCAACTAGCGCAAAGCGACGGCTATCTGTTTTCGTCCGATTACGAGACCTTCTCAATCGCCTGCGCCGAAGCGCTTGGTGCAGGCGTGCCTCTGATCGGCCCATATATCTCCAGCATTGCCGAATATGCCGGACCCGAAGACTGGATCGAGGTGCCCGCGCGCAGTGCAGACGGGTGGAGCGCTGCGATCCTGGGCTTTGTTGAAAAATGGAACGCCACCGGATGGAACCGCGCGGCGATTGCCCAGCGCGCCGCGCGGCGGTTTTCCGAAACGGTCCTGCGGGCACGGTATCGCGCGGCAATGCAGACCCTCGGGTTGGAATCTGCATCTTGAGTATAGTGCCCACTGCGCCGCGTGGCTGTCCCAGAGCACCAGTGATCCGTACCGCATATCTATTAAGCGAAAGGCAATGAGCGCGATCCTTCTGATCTCGCCGGAACCCTGGGAAGGGCATTTTGTCAGCAAGCATCACTATGCTCTGGAACTGGCGCGACGCGGGCATCAGGTCCTGTTTTACGGTCCGCCCGACACCTCACCGGGCATCCGGCTGGAGCCCGTGGCCGACGCGCAGGGCCGCTTGCAGGTGCTGCGCGCGCCCAAGGTCGCCCCCGGCCTGCGCTTTCTGCCAGGCCCGCTGCGCCGGTCGCTTGAAGCGCGCTGGCTGGCGCGGGTGGAAAAGGCCCTGGGCAGGCCCGTCGATGTGATCTGGTTGTTCGAGAATTCACGTTTTTACGACATGCGCTTCGCAGGCCCAAGATTGAAGATTTATCAGCAGGTGGATCTTAACCAGGATTTCCACCCGGCACAGGCCGCAAATTCGGCGGATATCGCCATTGCCTTGAATGTCCCTGTGAGGAAACGATTGCTCGCGCTGGGTGTGGACAAGCCTGTCCATCTGGTTTCGCACGGGTTGTTCGTTGCCAAAGGGGATGCCGGGACGACCAGTGCTCCCGATCTGCCGAAGGATCGGATCAACGCGGCCTATATCGGTAATCTCGGTATCAAATATCTGGACGTCGATGCCTTCTCGGAAGTCGTCCGCCAGCACTGCGCGCGTGTCGTCTTCCATCTTTTTGGTAAGTTCGACGAGACCATGCCCTTGCGGCAGGCATTGGCAGGGCAGGAGAATGTCGTCTGGCATGGATGGCAGGCACCAGAGACCGTCTATCGTTACCTGGAGGCGATGGACATCACCATGGTCCTTTACCGGACCCAGATGGATATGGAGCAGATTTCGAACTCTCACAAGATACTTGAATATCTCCACAGTGGTGCTGTTGTGGCATCGAGCTTCCTGCTCGATTACAAGGACAAGGATGGGCTGATCGAGATGGCGCCGCTCGGGGGCCGATATGCCGATCTTTTCGCCTCCGTTGTCGCCCGAATCGACTCTCTGAATAGCCCGGAACGGAGGCAGATGCGCCGAGCCCATGCCCTCAAACATACCTATCCCGGAAAGCTCGACCAGATAGAGGCGATTGTCGTGGCGCATTGTCCCGGCGCGCCGCTGACGGTCAGACCGCTAAAGCAGGAAGCGACATGAAGCGTTTTGCTCTGATTGGGGCTGCCGGCTACATCGCCCCCCGGCACATGAAGGCCATTCGTGAAACCGGAAACGACCTGGTCGCGGCGCTCGATCCGAATGACTCGGTCGGGATCATCGACAGCCATTTTCCGGACGCGCATTTTTTCACCGAATTTGAGCGTTTCGACCGACATGTCGACAAGCTACGCAGGGCGGGGCAGGGTATCGACTATGTTTCGATCGCGTCGCCCAACTATCTGCATGACAGCCACATGCGTTTTGCACTGCGCGCCGGCGCCGATGCGATTTGTGAGAAACCGGCGGTACTCAACCCATGGAACCTTGACGCTCTAAAGGAAATCGAGGCCGAAACCGGCCGCAAGATCAACACCATCCTGCAATTGCGTCTGCACCCGGCCATCATCGCGCTGCGCGCGCAGGTCGCGGCCAGCGGCGATCATGTTTACGATGTGGACCTCACCTACATCACCTCGCGCGGGAAATGGTACCTGCAAAGCTGGAAGGGCGAGGAAAAGAAATCCGGCGGTATCGCCACCAATATCGGCGTGCACTTCTTTGACATGCTGCATTTCGTTTTCGGTGCGGTGCTAGAGAATATTGTGCATCTGAACACGCCGACCAAGGCAGCCGGGTTCTTGCGATACGAACGCGCACGGGTGCGCTGGTTCCTGTCGATCGATGTCGCGGATGTGCCTGAAGCCGAGCGCGCCAGGGGCAAGCGCACCTTTCGCGCGATCGCGGTCGATGGCGCGGATATCGAGTTTTCGGACGGTTTCACGGATCTGCACACTCGGTCATATCAGGAAATCCTGGCGGGACGTGGTTTCGGCCTGGACGAGAACCGGGTCGCCATCCAGACCGTCAGCGAGATCCGCAACGCCCCGGTGGTCGCGACCAGAGAGCACCATCCCTTTGCAAGCAGGGCAAAGGCATGACGATAATGGTCCACCCCAGCGCCATCGTGGATGAGGGCGCCCAGATCGGCGAAGGCAGCCGCGTCTGGCACTTCGCCCATATCTGCGCAGGCGCGCGCATCGGGTGCGGCGTCTCGCTGGGTCAGAATGCCTTTGTCGGCAACAAGGTGGTCATCGGCGACCGCTGCAAGATCCAGAACAATGTCAGCGTCTATGACAATGTGACACTGGAAGAGGGCGTGTTCTGCGGCCCTTCGATGGTGTTCACCAATGTCCATAACCCACGGGCATTGGTCGAACGCAAATCAGAATACCGCGATACGCTGGTCATGCGCGGGGCCACGCTTGGGGCCAATTGCACCATCGTCTGCGGCGTGACGATTGGTTCTTTCGCCTTTGTCGGCGCAGGGGCGGTCATCCACAAGGATGTGCCCGATTTCGCGCTGATGGTCGGTGTCCCCGCCCGCCAAATCGGCTGGATGAGCGCCTATGGCGAGCGGCTGGACCTGCCCGTCAAGGGTGAAGACGTCGCCACCTGCTCACATACGGGCGAGCGCTACCGGCTGACGGGACGGCAACTTGTACGGGAGATTGGAGTGATATGATTTCCTTCATCGACCTTGTCGCCCAGCAGGACCGCATACGCCCCCGGATCGAGGCGGGCATCGCTCGCGTTCTCGCGCATGGTCAATACATCCTCGGTCCCGAAGTGGCGGAACTGGAGGAGAGGCTTTCCGCCTATACCGGGGCCGCGCATTGCATCACTTGCGCCAATGGCACGGATGCGCTGCAGATCGCGCTGATGGCCCTGGGTGTCGGTCCGGGGGACGAGGTCATTACACCGGGATTCAGCTATATCGCCACCGCCGAGGCGGCCGTGCTGCTGGGGGCGAAACCTGTCTATGTCGATATTGACCCGGTCAGCTACAACCTTGATCCAGCGCTGCTGGAGGCCGCGATCACCCCGCGTACACGGGCCATCATTCCTGTTTCCCTCTATGGCCAGCCTGCTGATTTCGAAACCATCAACGCGATCGCAAAGTGCCACAGCATCTGCGTGATCGAGGATGCCGCGCAAAGTTTCGGCGCCCTCTACGAGGGGCGCAAGTCCGGCAATCTGTCCACCATCGCTTGCACCAGCTTCTTTCCGTCCAAGCCCTTGGGCTGTTATGGCGATGGCGGGGCGATCTTCACTTCTGACCCCGACCTTGCCAAGGCCCTGCGCCAGATTGCCCGCCATGGGCAGACCGGGCGCTATTTTCACGCCCGTCTGGGAATCAATTCGCGGCTGGATACCCTTCAGGCCGCCATCCTTCTGGCAAAGCTGGATATCTTCGATAGTGAGGTCGAGGCCCGCCAGCGGATCGCGCGGGACTATGCCACGGCCTTGACGCGCGTCGGCGTCACACCGCCCCGTGTCGCAGATGGGCGCAGCAGCGTCTGGGCCCAATATACAATTCGTGTCCAGAACCGGTCCGAGCTGCAGGCCGCGTTGCAATTGTCCGGGATTCCGACCGCGGTCCATTATCCCTTGCCCCTGAACCGTCAACCAGCAGTCGCGGATGCAACAAGCGCTCTGCCTGAAAGTGACCGGGCCGCGGCCGAGGTGATGAGCCTGCCATTTCATCCCTATCTGCGGACGGAGACCCTGCTGGCGGTTGTCTCCAGCCTGGAGACCTGCCTGTCGCAAGTGTGAAACAGGACATTCCGTGCCCGAGTTGTCGGAGGACGATTTTGAAACCTCCAACCCATTGAAATCGCAGGCCAGATTTCCCGTCTGGCCAGAAACTTCGTTTCCTGACTGAAAGTCCCCGATGCCCCGGAAGACCCCCATCATCATCTTTCTTTACAACCGCCTGTTCGACCCGCTGATCCAGGGAAATTTCTGGCTTTACATCAAGAACTACCTGCAGGACCCGGTCGCGCCGGTGCGGTTTCATGTCGTCACGTTCGAGGACCCGCGTCACCCGCTGACCGACGCGCAAAAAGCCCTTGTGGCGCAGTGGCAGAAACAGGGACTGGAATGGACCGCGCTGACCTGGCATCCGGGCATGAGCCTGGTGCGGAAATTCCGCGATGTCCTGTCTGGTCTGGTCGCTGTCGCCTGGCTGCGGATGAAGGGGTATCGCCATATTGCGGCCCTCGGCTCGGTCGCCGGATCGTTCGCTTACTTCTGCGCGTTGCCGCTGCGCATGCGCCTGTTCCTGTATCAGTATGAACCCCATAGCGAAGTGTCGCGCGATGCGGGGGCCTGGGATGAAAAGAGCCTGCAATTCCGGCTGGCGCGGTTCTTCGAACGTCGATCGGCCGAATACGCCCATGTCATCGCCTCAGGCACACGGTTCATGGGAGAGCGGCTGAAACAGGACTGGGGTGTGCGGGCGGAATTTTTCCGTGTGCCCACGGTCGTGAATGAAGACAAGTTTCACTATGATGCGGATGTAGCCGCGAAAATGCGCGCCGATCTTGGCTTGCAGCCCGGCCAGCCGGTCCTGTTCTATACGGGCAAGTTCGGGGGCCTCTATTACGATATCGAAATCGCAAGGGCCTTTGCCTGGTTGCGGGAGTATGACCCGCAGCTGCATCTGCTGATCGTCACCCCAAATGACGATGTCTTTGTCCACGCGCTGTTCGCACGCGCAGGCGTCGACAAGGCCCATTATTCCGTGTGCCATTCCAGCTATGACGAAATCGAGCGCTTCTATTTCGTCGGGGATCTGGGCCTGATCACCATTCCCCCGGGTCCGGGCCAGAAATTCCGCTCCAGCATCAAGGTGGGCGAATATCTGTGCGCGGGCATGCCGTTTCTGACCCCGACCGGTGTCTCGGAGGACTATCTCCATGCGATCGAGAAGGGCGTCGGTGTTGTTGTCGAGGACTTCGATGAGCCGTCGATCCGTGGCGCCTGGCCAGAGATCAAGCGCTACCTCGACATGGACCGGAGCGCGCGGCGCGCGCATTGCCGGGAATTCGGAATCGCGTATCGGGGGTTTTCGTCCCTCAACCCGGTCTTCCGGGCCGCCATCGACGCCTTGCGCGCAAAATGAGGAACAAGACCATGAAGCATGTGATGGTGACGGGCGGGGTCGGCTCCGTCGGGCGCGCCGTGGTCGAGCGGCTGCTGGCAACCTGCCCCGAAGTCGAACGGATCGTGATCTATTCGCGCGACGAGCATAAGCAGGGCGATCTGGCACAGGAGCTTGCCGCGCATGCCGGAAAGCTTGATTTCATCATCGGCGATGTGAAGGATCGCGACCATCTGCGCCGCAGCCTGCGCGGCGTCGATACGGTTGTGCACACCGCCGCGATGCGTCTGGTCCCCCATGCTGAGGCCAATCCCGAGGAATGCCTGCGCACCAATGTCGAAGGCGCCATGAGTCTGGCCGCCGCCGTCAGTGACAGCAAGGTGCGCAAGGTGGTCGGGATTTCAAGCGACAAGGCTGTGGCACCCACCACGATCTACGGGGCCAGCAAATTCGCCATGGAGCGGGTCTTTCTGAATGCCGACCGGATTACGGATACCCGCTTTTCGCTGGTGCGTTATGCCAATATCCTCAACAGCCGCAGTTCGGTCGCGCCGCTGTTCCTCAAGCAGCGCGACACGGGCGTGCTGACCATCACGGACCCGCAGATGTCGCGCTTTTCGATCACCATGCGCGAAGGGGTCGATCTGATCCTGTTCGCCCTGGAATATGGTTGGGGGGGCGAATTGATCTGCCCGATCGCGCCCTCCTACCGGGTGCGCGACATGGCGACGGCCATCGCACCGGATGCCGAGCATCGCGTCATTGGCGCGCGCCCCGGCGAGAAGTTGCACGAGGCCATGTTCTCGATGACCGAAGCACCGTTCGTGGTCCGCCGTGAGGGTTATTACATCGTCACACCGACGCGCGGGCGCTGGAAGCTGACCGACTATTGCGCCGATATCCCCGAGGCGCGTCCGCTCGAGACCCTGTTCGAATACGACTCCGGCAGCAATGACGATTGGCTAAGCGTTGAGGATATCCGCGCTCTGGTCTGTCGTGTGTTTGGATTGAATCGTAGCTTAGATAGTCAATGAAATACAATTCAGCACTATTGGGAAAAAGAAATTAAAATATGCAAAAATTCAAGCGAATGGTAACCGAAGCGTTACTTAAATATTTAGGAAGAATTGCGACATTCCCCTTCAGGTTTAGGGAAAGTAAGGTGCGACGCCCGCCTACCATATCCCACCTTCAGTGGGAGCAATACTTGCTCGACAATTTCGATAAGGAAGATATGAAAATACTTGAGGTTGGGTCGCGGAATGTGACTGGCTCACCTTATGGGAAAAGATTCCAAAAGGCGCAATATACCGGTTTTGACTTCTATGACGGTGGTAATGTTGATGTGGTTGGTGACGCACATAAGCTCTCTAGCTACTTCAGAGAGGGGGAGAAGTTTGATCTAATTTTCTCCTCAGCTGTGTTCGAACATCTCCACATGCCTTGGGTGGTTGCGGAGGAAATTCAAAAACTCCTCAAAGTCGGTGGATATGTCTTTGTCGAAACGCACTTTGCGTTTGCTGCGCACGAACGTCCTTGGAATTTTTTCCAATTTTCAGATATGGGACTGAGAGCACTTTTTAGCAGTGCGCTTGGGTTCGAGCTTATTGAGAAAGGAATGAGCAATCCAATAGCTGGATATTATGCACACGACTCAGACGCATATATGAGATTCCGGCCGCTCACCGAGCTATACTGTCACAGTGAGATTCTCTGCAAAAAAACACACGAAGCCGATATGTTCAGTTGGAACGACGTCAACATTGATGACGTCGTCGATGGCTCGCGCTATCCGACAAACACGACTAAGTATAGGTCGCGCTGAATCGCTCTGTTGCACACATCGCGTGAATGGAGTCGATCTGGTGCTTCATGGCCTGTTCAACGGTTGGGGCGGCACCATCACCTGTCCACGCTCACCGAGCTACACCGTCGCCGACATGGCGGCCGCGATCGGACCGAATGCCGAGCATCGGGTCATCGGTGCCCGGCCGGGCGAGAAACGACATGAGTCAATGTTCAGCCTGGTCGAAGCCTCCTTTGTCGTCAGTCATGGTTCCCACTACGTCGTCACGCCGCAAACAGGCCGGTCGAGTATCGAGGAGTATTGCGAAGCAACCGGTGCGCGGAAGTTAAGTTCTATTTTTGAGTATGATTCCGGCAGCAATCCGGAAAGGCTTTCGGTTGAGGATCTGCGTTTGCTGATATCGTCCGAAATGGGGGGCGGGTTATAGATTTCAAGAAGCACATGGGCTGGCGGCAGGGCGTCTCCCGTAGCCGGGGCGGCTCAACACTGCGCGCGCTGGTCAAGCGAATACCGGGCGCACGTTTTCTCGCAAGGCGGGCGCGAAGTGTGCGATCCTTCATCGTGAATCTGTGTTGCCGGACCTATCAATCCAGACTGAATTCATCCTACTGGCGTTCCCATCATTTCGACGCGCTCGACGCTCCGTTTGCGATCAGCGATCACGCTCGGGAAAACTACGTCGTCCGAACTTCCGACAAGGTTATCGGCAAGCTGCTCTATTGTCGGGGCGACTTCGACCTTCGGAAGCTCGAGCGAGCCGTCAGGATCATCGAAGCGGAACGAGGCAGCGCCAGGATCGATATTATTTACGACATTGGGGCGAATGTCGGGCCGATCTGCATTCCGGCGATAAAGCGCGGCTATGCCGCGCGTGCGGTCGCCTTTGAGCCCGATCCCGACAACTTCCGCTTGCTTCGAATTAATACACTCCTGAACAGCGTCGACGATCGCATCGTTTGCCATCAGGTGGCGCTCGGTGCCGAAATCGGCGAAGCGAAGTTGATACAGAACACCGAGAACCACGGCGATCACCGGATCGCTCTGTGCCAGGAAACACCGGTCGGCGACGCCGTGACGGTGTCCGTGCGCCGCCTTGACGATTTCATGCCGGAGACAGCCGGCGTGGATTGCCTGCTCTGGATCGACGTGCAAGGGTTTGAAGCCGAGGTTCTGGCCGGCGGCACCAAGGCTCTTCAAGCCGGATGGCCTCTGGTGCTCGAGTTTACGCCACAGGATTTGAAGGCAAATGGTTCCTTCGATCGCTTTCTCGATCTTTTGACGACGAGTCGATACAGCAAAATATTCGATCTGGAATCCCCATCCACCGGTTCGAGACCCGTGTCCCGCGCGGTATTGACGGAGCTGGCGGCCGACCTCGGTCGGCGTCAGACCTTTACCGATATTCTGCTGCTGTAGAGCGATGAGTTGCTAACCAATCTCTGGTCGAATGGAGCCTGACCAAACATGCGCCAGTGTGAGAGAAATACTGCCTTGTCAATTTTTTGTATCGTAACACTGTCATGACAGTTCTGAGGCAGCACATCCGAAGGCTGATGGCGAAGGCCAATCTGACCGTGACGAAGCTTGCGACGTTCGATCGTCTCGTCGCGAATGAACAAAAGCTCCGACGCCATGAGGCGTTTCTGGAATTTTCCAAACACGTTCACGAAGATCGATCTTCATCGAACGATCTCCTTGTTTCCACACGCCAGGGGCGAAATTTTCCAGGATATATTTGCTGCTCTCGTGCTTGATGAGAAGGATTCCGGATTCTTCGTCGAATTCGGTGCGACGGACGGAGTCAACGGCAGCAACACATGGTTGTTCGAGAACCGGTTCGGCTGGGACGGTGTTCTGGCCGAGCCGGCTCGCGTCTGGCATGCGCAACTGGCTCGAAACCGCTGTTGCCGGATTTCCCACGCGTGCGTCTGGATGGAAAGCGGGCAGACACTCCAGTTCCACGAAGTGGCGGATGCGGGTTTCTCCACACTGCAAGATTATGCCGGGCGCGATCGTCATGCCCGGCGCCGCAGGGCCGCGATCCGCTATCCAGTCGAGACGGTATCTCTGGACGATCTCCTGAAACGCTCGGATGCGCCGCGCAAGATTGACTTCATGAGCATCGATACGGAGGGCAGCGAGCGTGACATTCTTTCCGTGTTCCCCTTCGGGGACTGGGAAATCTCGATCATGACGGTGGAACACAATTTCCGCCCGGACCGGACCGCGATGCATGACATCCTCTCCGCCAACGGGTTCGTGCGGGTCCTGCCGGAGCTTTCACAATTCGACGACTGGTATGTCGCGGAAGCCCTTGCGGCACGCGTTGCAACCGTCTTTCCAGACGGTGCCGAACAGACATCGACATGAAGATTATTTCGCTGACATCCATTCCCAGCCGCTTCGATGGGCTCGGGCCGATCCTGGAATCGTTGGTCGCGCAGAATGTGGATGAGGTCAGGCTCTACATTCCCAACCGGTATCTCCGCTTCGCCGACTGGAACGGCTCTCTCCCGGATGTGCCAGAAGGCGTGACGATATGCAGAACGGAGGATGATCTCGGGCTGGCGACGAAGATTCTTCCCGCATGCCGCGATTTTTGGGGGCAGGATGCCCAGATATTGTTTTGCGATGACGATTGCCTGGTGGAAAAAGGCTGGGCTGACCGGTTGTTCCGTATTCAGGGTCGTCGCCCCTCTGACGCCGTCGCCGTATATGTACGGCCGGTCGAAGGATATGTTCCCAACCGGGTGAAAACGCCTGGCATTCGTGCGTGGCAACTTCCGATCAAGTATGATGTTCCGTTTCGTCTATCCCGGCTTTTGTCGAAATTTGTCGGCACGCCGACACTGCGTCGCCGGCCTTTCGTGATACCCGGCTATGGCGAAATCTTCTTCGGCGTGGCAGGGGTCGTTGTGCGCCCGGAATTCTTCGACGAAGCGACCTTCGATATTCCTCCTGTTGCCTGGCCTGTGGATGACATATGGCTGTCAGCCAACCTCGCCCGCCTCAATGTTCGTATCTATTGTCCATGGATGGTGGCCTTGCCGATTTCTTCTTACCTGGCGGACCAGGACTCTCTTCAGGAAAGCGAATTCGAAGGCAAGAAGCGGCAAGAGTTGAACAGGAATGCCGCGCAACTCTGCCAGCAGAAATTTCAAATCTGGGGCTGATCGTGGCGAGCTCAGCAGCCTCAGTTGTACAACACAGAGAGTTGAAGGAAGTATTTGGCCGGATCGACGGGTCCAGTGGCAATCGGTCCCGGAGCGGCGGTGTGCCCTTCAACCCGGAATTTCTCTCCGCGTGCGGATTTTATCCGGTGTGGATTGAGGCCTGGAGCGGCAACGCTTTTGTTGAAATCGCGCTGCCAGACTGGAAGCGGAAGACAGTGACTGATTTGGCCGCGGCCTATACTCACAGCAATCCGAATGTGCGGCATGGATAGTTCAACCGGTGTGAAGGTATCGATTGTTCTGCCGGCCTATAACGCAGAGATGTTTGTCGGCGACGCTGTGAACTCGGTCCTCTCGCAAACCTGCGAGGATTGGGAGTTGATCGTTATCGACGATGGCAGCAATGATGGAACATCCGAAGTCGTGTCCGGTTTTAACGATGCCCGCATAAAGCTGATCCGGCAGCCGAATGCCGGCGTAAGTACGGCCCGGAATCGCGGTCTTCGTGCTGCTCGTGGCGGGTATATTACCTTTCTGGACGCGGACGATCTTCTTCCGCCGGACGCCCTGAAAATCCGCGCCGAATTCCTGGATGGAAATCCGGATGTCGATATCGTCAACGGCTCGGTGCAGATTGAAGCCGGTGTGTCGGGAAAGATAACGAGCCTTTACAGGCCCGACGTTCACCGCCAGAAGCTATTTGACCGCCTCGTGCGCATGGATCCGGCCGTCTTCTTCGGGGTGTGCTATATGTTGCGGCGTGCTTGTGTGCGGGAGCATGTGTTTCCACCCGGTCAGACGCATGCTGAGGATATTACATTTTTTCTCGAAGTGGCGCATGACGAGGATATTTCCTACGCTGCGGTAGACAGCGTCGTATACCGATACAGGGTCGCGCCCCATTCCGCGATGGCAAATCTTGACGGGATCGAGAGCGGCTATATGAGCTTGCTGCGCGCGGCTGAAAACATGCATCGGATTGGACCGCAGCAAATGTCCTATCTGCGGCGGAGGATATCCTCGATTCTTCTGAAGTCCTGGCTTCGCCGGGGCAATGTGTGGAAGGCCATCAGGGTGGTGCTGACCGTTCATGGCAGGTGGTGGAATGCACGACACGAATGAGCCGAGCGAGGGCGTGGTCCGGTTTCGGCGTGGACTCAAAAAGTAGCATCTAATTGCGTATTTGTGATCTCGGGGCTTGGGAGTGTGCAGGTTGACATGCACAACATATGCGGGCCGTCTTGCTCGTCCCGCAGCGAAAGACGCGACCTCGAACGGCGATGTCCACACGATGTGGAAAATCGTTGGCGCGACGATAATTTCATCAGTCAGTATTCCGGCACCAGGTGACGATTTGAAAACTTCGATATGTCGTATTGACCTTGGCGTCAGGATCTATCCGGAAATGACCTATCGATGCTGAAGAACCGCCCTGAGATTGACGGGTTGAGGGCTGTCGCTGTATTGCCAGTGATATTGTTTCACGCTGGCTTTTCGTCGTTCAGCGGCGGCTTTATCGGCGTCGATGTATTCTTCGTGATAAGCGGCTATCTGATCACGACGATCATCGTCGAAGAGCGCCGTGCTGGCAAATTTACGCTTCTTGGCTTTTACGAACGGCGCGCGCGCAGAATTCTTCCTGCTCTTTATTTTGTCATATTTTGCTGTCTACCATTTGCATGGCTATGGATGACGCCAGACCAGGCCGAGTTGTTTGGGTTTAGTGTCATCGCTGTGTCTCTGTTTGCTGCAAATATACTATTCTGGCGGCAAACCGGATACTTCGCGGGCCCGGCAGAAGAAATGCCGTTGCTCCACACATGGAGCCTTGCAGTCGAGGAGCAATTTTATCTGATATTTCCTATATTCGTGTTGCTCGCGTGGCGAATTGGGCTACGAAATCTGGCGATCTCAATAGGAATTCTGGCAGCGATTAGCCTCGGTATTGCCGAATGGGGATGGCGCTTCAAACCGATTGCAAATTTCTATCTTCTTCCCACGCGCGCATGGGAACTGCTGGTTGGCTCCATGGCAGCAATCTATCTCGTCCGTCGGCCGATGTCCTTCGGCCATTGGAACCAGCCCGCGTCGCTCGGCGGTTTGGGCCTTATTCTCTATGCGGTCGTCGTGTTCGACAGCGGAACGCCCTTTCCGAGCCTTCTTACTTTGGTGCCTGTGGTTGGTGCAGTGCTGATCATACTCTTCGCGACGCCCGAAACGCTCGTAAGTCGCCTATTGTCGCTCGCGCCTTTCGTTGGCATCGGCCTGATCAGCTATAGTGCATATCTTTGGCACCAACCATTGTTTGCCTTCGCACGGCTTCGCTCGATTGATGAGCCAGATACGTCGCTGATGCTAGCGCTCGTGGCACTTGCACTCTCTCTGGCGTGGGCCAGTTGGCATTTTGTCGAAAACCCTTTCCGGGACAAAGTGCGCATCTCGCGTATCCGTATCTTCACAGTGGCGCCGTTAACGGCAATGCTGCTGATTGCCATCGGCCTGTTCGGCGCCGATAGAGGTCGACTAGGTAGTGGACTCATAAGCACGGGCCCATATCCGGATTGAAGCGATGGCGACCGCAGCGAGGAAGTTGCGTGCGAGCTTGTCGAAGCGCGTGGCGACGCGCCTGAAGTGCTTGAGCTTGTTGAAGAAGCGCTCGAC
>NZ_JAUSBV010000010.1 GCF_030651915.1 Parvibaculum sp.
GAGATGGTGATGCCGGGCGACAATGTGAAGATGAACGTGACGCTGATCGCGCCGATCGCGATGGAAGAGAAGCTCCGCTTCGCCATCCGTGAAGGCGGTCGTACCGTCGGCGCCGGCGTCGTCTCGAAAGTGTTGAAGTAAACGAAGTCGACGGGGCGCGGTCCGACCGCGCCTTCACTTTTCAAGTCGCGAAAGCGCAGGGCCGAGAGGCACAGGGACCGAAAATGCAAAGGCAGAAAATTCGCATCCGGTTGAAGGGATTTGATCATCGTGTGCTCGACGTATCGACACGCGAGATCGTCAACACGGCAAAACGCACCGGTGCTCAGGTGCTTGGTCCGATCCCGCTTCCGACCCGGCTCGAAAAGTTCACGGTGCTTCGCGGCCCGCATATCGACAAGAAAAGCCGCGAGCAATTTGAAATTCGGACACACAAACGTGTGCTCGACATCGTAGATCCCACCCCTCAGACGGTCGATGCGTTGATGAAGCTCGATCTTGCTGCCGGTGTGGACGTCGAGATCAAGCTTTAAGACGTGCTTGCTCTCGAAACAGAACGAGGAATGGGACCCATGCGTTCCGGTGTGATTGTCAAAAAGGTCGGTATGACCCGTCTCTTCATGGAAGACGGTCGTCATGTCCCGGTCACGGTGCTGAAGCTCGACAACTGTCAGGTTGTCAGTCAGCGCACAGAAGATAAGAACGGCTACACGGCTGTCCAGCTTGGTGCTGGTCGGGCCAAAGCCAAGAACGTGCCGAATGCGCAGCGCGGTCAGTTCGCGCGCGCCGAGGTGGAGCCGAAGCTGGAACTCGTTGAGTTTCGTGTGACGCCGGACAATCTGCTCGATATCGGCGTGGAAATCACAGCCGATCATTTCGTGGCGGGACAGTATGTCGACGTCAGCGGCACCTCGATCGGCAAGGGCTTTGCGGGCGTCATGAAGCGCCACAATTTCGGCGGCCTGCGCGCCACGCATGGCGTGTCCGTGAGCCATCGTAGCCACGGCTCGACCGGTCAGAACCAGGATCCGGGCAAGGTCTTCAAGGGCAAGAAGATGGCCGGCCACATGGGCGCGACGCGCGTCACCACGCAGAACCTCGAGGTCGTCCGCACGGACGCCGAGAAGGGCCTGATCATGGTCAAGGGCGCGGTGCCAGGTTCGAAGGGCGGCTGGGTGCTGCTGCGCGATGCGGTGAAGAGCAAGTTGCCGGACAGCGTGCCGATGCCGGGCGCGTTCCGCCGCAACGGCGAAGTGGCCGCGGCGCCGGCGACTGAAGAAGCGCCTGCCGCCGCCGATGTGGCGGATGCCGGTGCCGAGAAGGAAGGTGCGTGATGAAGGCCGACGTTAAAACTCTTGCGGCCAAGAGTGCCGGCACGGTCGAGCTGACGGACGACGTGTTCGCGCTCGAGCCCCGCGCCGACATCCTGCATCGGATGGTGACGTATCAGCTCGCCAAGCGGCAGGCCGGTACGCACAAGACCAAGGGCCGTTCCGAGATCGCGCTGACGGGCAAGAAGTTCGTCAAGCAGAAGGGTTCGGGCGGTGCGCGTCACGGCGATCGCAAAGCGCCGCAGTTCCGCGGTGGCGGCAAGGCTTTTGGTCCGGTTGTGCGCAGCCATGCGATCGATATGCCGAAAAAGGTTCGGGCTCTGGCGCTGAAGTTGGCGCTGTCGGCCAAGGCCAAGAGCGATAACCTCGTCATTCTCGACGAAGCAAAACTCAAGGACCCGAAGACCAAGGCGGTGAAGGACGCGTTTGCCAAGCTCGGTCTCAAGTCGGCGCTGATCGTCGATGGTGCGGAGCTTGACGACAACTTCGCGCTCGCGGCGCGCAACGTTCCGAATGTGGACGTGCTGCCGGTCCAAGGCATCAACGTCTACGACATTCTGCGCCGTGAGACGCTGGTGCTGACCAAGGCCGCGGTCGAAAGCCTGGAGGCTCGCTTCAAATGAACGCGCATCTTTATGACATCATCCTGTCGCCGGTGATCACCGAAAAGGCGACGATGGCTTCGGAAGCCAATCAGGTCATTTTCAAGGTGGCTCCGAAGGCAACGAAGCCGCAGGTCAAGGAAGCGGTCGAAAAGCTCTTCGATGTGAAGGTGAAGGCGGTCAATACGCTGATCCGGAAGGGCAAGACCAAGCGGTTCCGCGGCATTGCGGGACGGCAAAGCGATTTCAAGAAAGCGATCGTGACCCTTGAAGATGGTCATTCGATCGATGTGACGACCGGGCTCTGAAACCATGGCATTGAAAAAATATAAACCGACCAGCCCCGCGCAGCGCGGTCTTGTGCTTGTCGACCGTTCGGGCCTCTACAAGGGCAAGCCGGTCAAGGCGCTGACCGAAGGCCTGACGAAGTCGGGTGGCCGCAACAACCACGGTCGCATCACGGTGCGGTTCCGCGGTGGTGGGCACAAGCGTAGCTATCGCATGGTCGACTTCAAGCGCTCGAAGTTCGATATGCCGGCGACAGTCGAGCGGCTCGAATACGATCCGAACCGCACGGCGTTCATCGCGCTGATCAAATATGCGGATGGCGATCTCGCCTATATCCTGGCGCCGCAACGGCTTGCTGCCGGCGATACGGTCGTGTCGGGAAGCCGCGTCGACGTAAAGCCGGGCAATGCCATGCCACTGGCCAATATTCCAGTCGGCACCATCGTCCACAATGTGGAGATGAAGCCGGGCAAGGGTGGGCAGATCGCGCGGTCAGCGGGCACTTATGTGCAGCTCGTTGGGCGCGACCAGGGGTATGCGCTTCTGCGCCTTTCGTCAGGCGAACAGCGGATGGTCCCGGCCACATGCATGGCGTCGATCGGCGCGGTGTCGAACCCGGATCATTCGAACATCACGATTGCCAAGGCGGGTCGTAATCGCTGGCTCGGCAAGCGCCCACATGTGCGCGGCGTCGTGATGAACCCGGTCGACCATCCGCATGGTGGCGGCGAAGGCCGTACATCCGGCGGCCGTCATCCGGTCACGCCGTGGGGCAAGCCGACAAAGGGCAAGAAGACGCGTGCCAACAAGGCAACGGACAAGTACATCGTTCGTAGCCGTCATCAGAAGAAGAAGGGTTAAGGGAGCTCGATATGGCGCGTTCTGTCAAAAAAGGCCCCTTCGTGGATGGCTACCTTCTGAAGAAGGCAGAAGCCACACGCGGTTCGGGCCGCAAGGAAGTCATCAAGATGTGGAGCCGTCGTTCCACGGTCCTGCCGCAATTTGTTGGTCTGACCTTCGGTGTCCACAACGGCAAGAAGCACATTCCGGTTCTCGTGACTGAGGACATGGTGGGGCACAAGTTCGGTGAGTTCTCGCCGACGCGGACCTATTTCGGACACACGTCCGACAAGAAATCGAAGAAGGGCTAAGTCATGGGCAAAGCTGCTACAAAGCGTCGCCTGCCCGAGAACGAAGCGCAGGCCGTTGGCCGGATGCTCCGGGTGAGCCCGCAGAAGCTCAACCTCGTTGCGCAGCTCATTCGCGGCAAGAAGGTCGATACGGCGATCGCCGATCTCACTTTCTCACGCAAGCGGATTGCGAATGATGTGAAGAAGGTTTTGCAGAGCGCGATTGCGAATGCGGAAAACAACCACGATCTCGATGTCGACGATCTCGTCGTCGCCGAGGCTTATGTGGGCAAGAATCTGGTCATGAAGCGCTGGCATGCGCGGGCGCGCGGGCGCGTCGGCCGTATCGAAAAACCGTTCAGCCAGATCACGATCGTGGTTCGGCAAGTCGAGGAGCAAGCCTGATGGGTCACAAGGTCAATCCGATAGGGCTGCGCCTGGGCATCAACCGGACCTGGGATTCGCGCTGGTTCGCCGGCCGCCAGGAATACGGCAAGCTGCTGCACGAAGACATCAAGATCCGTGAGATGCTGAGCAGTCAGCTGAAGCAGGCTGGGGTCTCGAAGATCGTGATCGAACGTCCGCACAAGAAGTGTCGTGTGGCGATCCATACAGCGCGTCCGGGCGTCGTGATCGGCAAGAAGGGCGCTGATATCGAGAAGCTGCGCAAGGACATTGGCAAGATCACGGCATCCGAAGTGCATCTCAACATTGTTGAAGTGCGCAAGCCGGAAATCGACGCGACGCTGGTCGCCGAGAATATCGCACAGCAGCTCGAGCGCCGCGTGGCGTTCCGCCGGGCGATGAAGCGGGCCGTGCAGTCGGCCATGCGGCTTGGTGCGGGTGGTATCCGCATCAACTGCGCCGGTCGCCTCGGCGGTGCCGAAATCGCGCGTACGGAATGGTATCGCGAGGGTCGCGTGCCGCTGCACACGCTGCGCGCCGATATCGATTACGGCGTGGCAACGGCGAAGACGGCCTATGGCACCTGCGGTGTCAAGGTCTGGATCTATAAGGGCGAGATACTGGAGCACGACCCGATGGCTTCCGAGCGCCGTGCGCTCGAAGGCGGCGGCGATGGTGGTGGCCGTCAGCGTCGTGAAGAGCGGGCCTGAGCCCCGAAGAACTGAGCGAAGAGAGTTTCGACCATGTTGCAACCGAAGCGCACGAAGTTCCGCAAGGCCCACAAGGGCCGTATCCATGGCAAAGCCAAGGGTGGAATGAATCTCGACTTTGGGGCTTTCGGCCTCAAGGCGCAGGAGCCGGCCCGCATCACCGCGCGGCAGATCGAGGCGGCGCGCCGTGCGATCACGCGTCATATGAAGCGCGCGGGTCGTGTGTGGATCCGGATTTTCCCGGATGTGCCGGTGTCCTCGAAGCCGACCGAAGTCCGTATGGGCAAGGGCAAGGGCGCGCCGGAATATTGGGCGGCACGCGTGAAGCCGGGCCGGATCATGTTCGAGATCGACGGTGTGTCGCTCGCGGTCGCCGAAGAGGCGATGCGCCTTGGCGCCGCAAAGCTCCCGATCAAGACGCGCTTCGTTGCGCGTCCTGGCGAGCACGCCTGAGACTAACGACCCCCGCCGACAGGCGGATCGAATGAAAGGGTAAGGCCATGAAGGCCAGTGAAGTGAAAGATATGACGCCGGACCAGCTCGACGATGAGCTGCTCAAGCTGAAGAAGACGCAGTTCAATCTGCGATTCCAGGGCGCGAGCGGGCAGTTGGAGAAGGTTCACCAGATGCGTCAGGTGCGCCGCGACATCGCGCGCGTCAAGACCATCCAGCGCCAGCGCGACGCCGCGCAGGCGAACAAGGGCTGAGGATACCGAAATGCCGAAGAGAATCCTTCAGGGTGTCGTGGTCAGCGACAAGAATGAAAAGACAGTCGTGGTGAATGTCGAACGCCGCTTCAAGGACCCGCTCCTTAAGAAGATCGTGCGCAGTTCGAAGAAGTATCACGCGCATGACGAGAACAAATCGGCGAAGGTCGGCGATCTGGTGAAGATTCGCGAGTGCCGCCCGATTTCGAAACTGAAGAAATGGGAAGTTTTTACGGACGAGGCCTGATCCTTTTCGGATTTCAGGAACCGGTTCGAGCAAGGCGGATGAAGTTATGATCCAGCAAGAGACAAACCTGGAAGTGGCCGACAACTCGGGTGCGCGTCGTGTGATGTGCATCAAGGTGCTCGGCGGCTCCAAGCGGAAGTACGCTTCCGTTGGCGACATTATTGTCGTCAGCATCAAGGAAGCGATTCCGCGCGGCAAGGTTAAGAAGGGCGACGTCATGAAGGCGGTCGTTGTGCGCACGGCGAAGGATATCCGCCGCGCCGATGGCAGCGTCATTCGCTTCGACCGCAACGCGGCCGTTCTGATCAACGCCCAGGGCGAGCCGATCGGGACACGTATTTTCGGGCCTGTGACCCGCGAACTGCGCGCGAAGAACCATATGAAGATCGTATCGCTCGCGCCGGAGGTGCTTTGATGGCTGCGAAGATTAAAAAGGGCGACAAGGTCGTCGTTCTGACAGGCAAGGATAAGGGCAAGAAGGGCGCTGTGATCGCCGTCTTCCCGAAGGAAGAACGCGCGCTCGTGCAGGGCGTCAACATGGTCAAGCGCCACGAAAAGCCGTCGCAGACGACGACAGGCGGTATCGTGACGCGTGAAGCGAAGGTGCATTTGTCCAATCTGGCGATCCAGGATCCGAAGACGGGCGATGCGACGCGAGTTGGTTTCAAGACGCTGGACGACGGCCGCAAGGTCCGCTTTGCCAAGGCGTCGGGAGAGACGATCGATGGCTGAAGCTCAGTATATCCCGCGGCTCAAGGTTCAGTATCTGGACAGCATCCGTCCCGAGCTGACCGAGCAGTTCAAGTACAAGAACATGCTCCAGGTGCCGCGGCTCGACAAAATCGTGCTCAACATGGGTGTGGGCGAGGCCGTCGGCGACTCGAAGAAGATCAAGAGTGCTTTCGAGGACCTGCAGTCGATTGCCGGACAAAAGCCGGTCGTCACCAAGGCAAAGACCTCGATCGCGACCTTCAAGTTGCGTGAGG
This sequence comes from Parvibaculum sp., assembly GCF_030651915.1. GTDB lineage: Bacteria > Pseudomonadota > Alphaproteobacteria > Parvibaculales > Parvibaculaceae > Parvibaculum. The sequence goes on from NZ_JAUSBV010000010.1 coordinate 6,407, forward strand.
AGATGCCGATCGGTGTCAAGGTCACGCTGCGCAAGGATCGCATGTACGAATTCCTCGACCGGCTGGTGACGATCGCGCTACCGCGCGTGCGAGACTTCCGGGGCCTGAATGCGAAGAGCTTTGACGGGCGTGGCAACTTTGCCATGGGCCTCAAGGAGCACATCGTGTTCCCGGAAATCGACTACGACAAGGTCGATCAGGTTTGGGGCATGGATATCATCGTGTGTACGACGGCGAAGACGGATGACGAGGCGCGTGAGCTGCTTCGGAAGTTCAACTTCCCCTTCACGAAATAAGTTTTTTGAGCGGTTCGCGAATGGCGAATCCGACGGAGGTTTGAATGGCTAAGAAGAGCGCCATAAATCGGGATCAGAAGCGGCGCAAGCTGACGGCAAAGTTTGCCGCCAAGCGGGCGAAGCTGAAGGCCGCCACGAAAGACGATGCGCTTTCGATGGAAGACCGGTTTCAGGCGCAGCTCAAGCTCGCCGAGTTGCCGCGCAATTCGTCCAAGACCCGTATTCACAACCGCTGCGAGATCACGGGTCGCAGCAAGGCCTATTACCGCAAGCTGCGCATGTCGCGTATCGCCCTCCGGGACCTCGCGTCCAAAGGGCAGATCCCCGGCATGGTGAAGTCGAGCTGGTAGGAGAGACACGAATGACGATGACCGATCCTCTTGGCGATATGCTCACACGCATCCGCAATGCTCAGCTTCGCGGCAAGAGCAAAGTGGTAACGCCGGCCTCGAAGCTTCGTGGCTGGGTGCTGGATGTGCTTGCCGACGAAGGCTTTATCCGAGGCTATGCGCGTGTCGAATATCCGGGCGGCAAAAGCGATTTCGAGATCGAGCTGAAATACAATGAAGGCGCGCCGGTCATCCAGATGATCGAACGTGTTTCGACGCCGGGCCGGCGTGTTTATTCGTCGGTGAAGACCATGCCGACGGTGCACAACGGTCTCGGCATTTCGATCCTCTCGACGCCAAAGGGCATCATGTCCGACAACGCGGCGCGGGAACAGAATGTTGGTGGCGAGGTGCTCTGCCGCGTCTTCTAGAGGCGCGGGCGGCAATCGACGAATGCAGACGACAGGAAACAGAGACCATGTCGCGAATTGGTAAGTACCCCGTCGGAATCCCCAAAGGGGTGACGGTGACACTGAGTGGCCAGGAAGTGGCCGTGAAGGGTCCGAAGGGTGAGCTGAAGCTCACGCTGGTGGATGATGTTACGATCGAGCAGGGCGAGGCGGGGCTGACCGTGCGCCCGCGGGATGACTCACAGCGCGCCCGCGCGATGTGGGGGCTTTCGCGCACGCTGGTCGAAAATCTGGTTGTCGGTGTGACCGATGGCTTTACGAAGACGCTCGAGATCAATGGCGTCGGCTATCGTGCGGCGATTCAGGGAAAGAACCTGCAGCTCAATCTCGGCTTTAGCCATGATGTGATCTATCCGATCCCCGCGGGCATCGACATCAAGTGCGCCAAGCCGACCGAGGTCACGATCAGCGGCATCGACAAGCAGCAGGTCGGTCAGGTGGCGGCGGAAATCCGCGGCTATCGTGGTCCGGAACCCTACAAAGGCAAGGGCGTGAAGTACGCCGGCGAATATATCTTCCGCAAGGAAGGCAAGAAGAAGTGAGCGGATGCGCGCCATGAGCAAATTGAAAAACACCTCCCAACGCCGTGCGATGCGCAATCGCAGCAAGCTCGCAAGGGTTGCGACCGAGCGGCCACGACTTTCGGTGTTCCGTTCGTCGAAGCACATCTATGCGCAGGTCATCGACGACCGGCGCGGGATCACGCTGGCTGCTGCATCGACGCTCGACGAGAAATTCGGCAAGAAAGCCGGCGCCGATGTATCGGCAGCCGGAGAGGTTGGCAAGCTCGTCGCCGCGCGTGCGAAAGAAGCGGGTATCACCGATGTCGTCTTCGATCGCGGCGGCTACATCTATCATGGGCGCGTCAAGGCGCTCGCTGAGGGCGCCCGCGAAGGCGGCCTCAACTTCTAAGGGATTCAAGCTGTGGCACGTAAAGAAAACAGGGATCGGGACGAGCGCGACGGCGAATTTGTCGACAAGCTGGTCCACATCAATCGCGTCGCCAAGGTCGTGAAGGGCGGTCGGCGCTTCGGCTTTGCGGCGCTTGTCGTGATCGGCGACCAGAAGGGTCGGGTCGGCTTTGGCCATGGCAAGGCGCGCGAAGTTCCCGAAGCGATCCGCAAGGCGACGGAGTCGGCCAAGCGGGCGATGATCCGCGTGCCGCTGCGCGAGGGCCGGACGCTGCATCACGATGTCGACGGACGTCATGGCGCGGGCCGCGTTGTTCTGCGCGCCGCACCGCCCGGCACCGGCATCATTGCCGGTGGCCCGATGCGTGCTGTGTTCGAGACTCTCGGTGTCCAGGACGTGGTGGCAAAGTCGCTCGGTTCGAGCAATCCCTACAATATGGTGCGCGCGACCTTTGACGCGCTGAAGAACGAGGAAAGCCCGCGCATGGTTGCGGCGCGCCGCGGCAAGAAGGTCAGTGAGATCGTTGGCCGCCGTACGGATGCCGCCACCGAGGCGAGCGCCGAGTAAGGCCCGAGAAGAGGAAGCGAGCGATGTCAGCGAAGAAGACCGGCGACAAGACAGTGACTGTGCAGCAGATCGGAAGCCCGCTTCGGCGCGAGCCTTCGCAGCGGCAAACGCTGATCGGGCTCGGCCTCAACAAGATGCGGCGTACACGGACGCTGGAAGATACCGCCGCCGTGCGCGGCATGATCAACAAGGTTGCCCATCTCGTCCGCGTCGTGGACGAGGCTTAACCGGCAACAGGGTCGGACAACAGGCTCACGAGGCATTTCGATGAAATTGAATGAAATCACCGACAACGAAGGCGCGCGCAAGTCGCGTATCCGCGTCGGCCGCGGCATCGGCTCCGGCAAAGGCAAGACCGGCGGTCGTGGCGTGAAGGGCCAGAAGTCCCGCACCGGCGTCGCGATCAAGGGCTATGAGGGCGGCCAGATGCCGATCCACATGCGCCTGCCGAAGCGCGGCTTCAAGAATCTCTTCCGGCTCGACTACAACGCGGTCAATCTCGGTCGCGTCCAGGTTGCGGTCGATGCCGGCAAGCTCGACAAGGGCGCGACGGTCGATGCGGCGGCGCTCGTCGCCGCTGGCGTCATTCGGCGCGCCAAGGACGGCGTCCGGTTGCTTGCCAAGGGCGAACTGACAACCAAACTTAATTTCGAAGTGGCCGGTGCATCCGCAAGCGCGGTGACCGCGGTTGAAAAGGCTGGCGGGTCAGTCAAAGTGAGCGTGCCGGCTCGGGTTGCCGCCGAATAAGACGATCTGGGGAGCGGGCACTCTCTTTCATATGCGCGCACATGGTTCCGGTGTGCACAGGGTGAGATGAATGGCATCAGCAGCTGAACAGCTCGCGGCAAATCTTAACTTTGCCGCCTTCGCGAAAGCGACCGAGCTGAAAAAGCGCATCTGGTTCACACTGGGTGTGCTGATCGTCTATCGTCTCGGCACCTATGTGCCGCTGCCTGGCATTGACCCGCTGGCGCTGGCGCGTATTTTCGAGCAGCAGCAATCGGGCCTTCTTGGCGTTTTCGACATGTTTGCCGGCGGTGCTGTCGGCCGCATGGCGATCTTTGCTCTTGCGATCATGCCCTATATTTCCTCGTCGATCATCATGCAGCTGATGACGACGGTGTCGCCGCACCTCGCCCAGCTCAAAAAAGAGGGCGAACAGGGCCGCAAGCAGATCAATCAGTACACGCGCTACGGCACGGTTATCCTTGCCGCGCTTCAGGGCTACGGGATTGCCGTGGGCCTTGAAGGAGCGCAAGGCGTTGTCATCGATCCCGGGGTCTTCTTTCGCATGACCACGGTTATCACGCTGGTTGGCGGCACGATCTTTCTAATGTGGCTCGGCGAACAGATCACGGCACGCGGCGTCGGCAACGGCATTTCGCTGATCATCTTCTCCGGCATTGTGGCGGAGTTGCCGCGGGCATTGGCCGGCACGCTGGAGCTTGGACGTCAGGGCGCGCTATCGACCGTTATCATCCTTTTCCTCGCTGTGATGGTTGTGGTCGTCATCATGATCATCGTTTTCGTCGAGCGCGCGCAGCGTCGGTTGCTGGTTCAATACCCCAAGCGCCAGGTCGGCAACAAACTCTATGGTGGCGACAGTTCGCATCTTCCGCTGAAGCTCAACACGGCCGGCGTCATCCCGCCGATCTTTGCGTCGTCGCTGTTGCTGTTGCCCATGACGATCGCCAATTTCAGCTCAGGTCAGGGGCCGGACTGGCTCAACACCATGACGGCCATGCTCGGGCATGGTCAGCCGCTTTATATTGCGCTTTATGCGGCCGGTATCATCTTCTTTGCCTTCTTCTATACGGCGATCGTTTTCAACCCTGCAGACACGGCCGACAACCTCAAGAAGTATGGTGGTTTCATTCCAGGCATCCGCCCCGGACAGCGTACGGCCGAGTATATCGACTTCGTGCTGACCCGATTGACGGCTGTCGGCGCCGTGTATTTGACCATTGTCTGTCTGCTGCCGGAGATTCTGATCTCGCAATACAAGGTGCCGTTCTATTTCGGTGGTACCTCGCTCCTGATCGTTGTCAGCGTGACGATGGACACGGTATCGCAAGTCCAGAGCCATCTGCTCGCGCACCAGTATGAAGGACTGATCAAGAAATCGAAGCTGCGCGGGGGCAAGCGATGAGGTTGATCCTGCTTGGACCGCCTGGTGCCGGCAAGGGGACGCAGGCGAAGCGTCTCGAAGACAAGTACGGCTTCATCCAGCTTTCGACCGGGGACATGCTGCGGGCGGCGGTCGCTGCCGGGTCCGATGTCGGCAAGCAGGCCGAGGCTATCATGGCGCGCGGCGATCTGGTGCCGAACGAGGTGGTCGTCGGGATTATTGCCGAGCGGATATCTCAGCCGGATGCGGTAAAGGGCTACATCCTCGATGGGTTCCCGCGCAATGTGGCCCAGGCTGAAGCACTCGATGCGATGCTGGCAGGCCGGGGTGCGGGGCTCGACGCGGTGGTGGAGCTTGGCGTCGATGACGGCATTCTGCTGCAGCGGATTGAAACCCGCGCGGCGGAAACCGCCGGAGGCCCGCGGGCCGATGACAATGCCGAGGCGCTGGCGAAGCGCCTCAAGGTCTATCACGAGCAGACGGCGCCGCTGGTCGCCTATTACAAGACCAAGGGAACGCTTCGGACCGTGGACGGCATGAAGGATATGGATGAGGTGACCCGCCAGATCGAGGCGGCCCTCGGGCTTTCAAACAGGAATGGGAAATAGCTTAAGCGGTTGACTGGGAAAAAGTAAATTCTATAATCCCGGCCTTCGCGACGGTACTTTCAGGGCAAATGACGGTCTGGGCCGAAAAATGGCGGAATTCCGCGGTTTTCGGGCGCTCCCAGTCGGCATTTTACGCAAGTGCCGTGTCAGGCGATTCCCGAAGTTTAGGAGAAGAACGTGGCTCGTATCGCTGGTGTCAATATCCCGACCAACAAGCGGGTGGTCATTGCACTGACCTATATTCACGGCATTGGCGACACCAAGGCGGTGGAGATTTGCGGCAAGGTCGGTATTCCGGCCGAGCGCCGCGTCAACGAGCTGACCGATGCCGAGGTTATCCAGATCCGCGAAGCGATCGACAGCGATTATATGGTCGAGGGCGATCTGCGGCGCGAAGTGGCCATCAACATCAAGCGGTTGATGGATCTTGGCTGCTATCGTGGCCTCCGGCACCGCAAGGGCCTGCCGGTCCGCGGCCAGCGGACACACACCAATGCCCGCACCCGCAAGGGGCCGGCCAAGGCGATTGCCGGCAAGAAGAAGTAACGCCCTTAGGACATTAGAGCCGGGGCGCGTTTCTTGCGGCTCCCGCGTGACACGAAGGTTTAGGACGGATGGCGAAGGAAAAGACGCGCGTCAAGCGCAAGGAACGAAAGAATATCTCATCGGGCGTTGCCCATGTGAATTCGACGTTCAACAACACCATGATCACCATTGCGGATGCGCAGGGCAATGCGATTGCATGGTCGTCCGCCGGGATGATGGGTTTCAAGGGCAGCCGCAAGTCGACGCCCTTCGCCGCGCAGATGGCCGCGGAAGATGCGGGCAAGAAGGCCATGGAGCACGGCATGCGGACCCTCGAAGTCGAGGTTTGCGGTCCGGGTTCGGGCCGCGAGTCGGCGCTCCGCGCGTTGCAGTCGGTCGGCTTCACCGTCACGACGATCCGCGACGTGACGCCGATCCCGCACAACGGCTGCCGCCCGCCCAAGCGGCGTCGCGTCTAGGCTGGTATCTGGCCGGCAGCCCCTCGGGGTCTTTACCGGTCACGTCCGCTCGCACGATTGAATGGTGGGGTGGACGTTAAAGAGATCAGGTGGCGGATGTCTCCCGCCCGGTGCGTTCGCAAGGCGCGCCGCAAACGACACGAGGTTATCAACGTGATCCAGAAAAACTGGGAAGAGCTTATCAAACCGAACAAGCTCGAGATCAATCCGGGCCATGACGCGCAGCGTTTTGCGACCGTCGTCGCCGAGCCGCTGGAGCGCGGCTTTGGCCTGACGCTGGGCAACTCGCTTCGCCGCGTTCTGATGTCGTCGCTGCAGGGCGCAGCCGTCACCGCTGTCCAGATCGACGGTGTGTTGCACGAGTTTTCGTCGATCGCCGGTGTGCGCGAAGACGTGACCGATATCGTTCTGAACATCAAGCAGCTGGCGCTGCGCCTTCACGCTGAAGGCCCCAAGCGCATGTCGCTGACGAAGAAGGGCCCGGGCGTTGTCACGGCTGGCGATATCACAGTCGGCGCCGACATCGAGGTGCTCGATCCCGATCTCGTGCTCTGCACACTCGACGAGGGCGCTGAAATCCGCATGGAATTCACCGTCGCACTCGGCAAGGGTTATGTAGCGTCGGATCGCAATCGTCCGGAAGATGCGCCGATCGGCCTGATCCCGGTCGACAGCCTCTACAGCCCGGTGCGCCGCGTTTCCTACAAGGTCGAGAACACCCGTGAGGGCCAGATTCTCGACTACGACAAGCTGACCATGCAGATCGAGACCAACGGCGCCATCACGCCGGAAGACGCGGTCGCCTATGCCGCGCGCATCCTGCAGGACCAGCTCCAGACCTTCGTCAATTTCGACGAGCCGGAGCAGAAGCATGTCGAGGAGAGCCGCCCCGAACTCGAGTTCAATGCGGCGCTTCTGAAGAAGGTGGACGAGCTCGAACTTTCGGTGCGCTCGGCCAACTGCCTGAAGAACGACAACATCGTCTATATCGGCGACCTGATCCAGAAGACGGAAGGCGAGATGCTTCGCACGCCGAACTTTGGCCGCAAGTCGCTGAACGAGATCAAGGAAGTGCTGGCGCAGATGGGGCTCCATCTCGGCATGGAAGTGCCGAACTGGCCGCCGGAGAATATCGAAGAGCTGGCCAAGCGCTACGAAGACCAGTACTGAGTTTCAAGATGAACGCCGCGTCCCGGTGACGCCGCAGGTAACGAGGAGAAGGGCACATGCGTCACGGAAATTCCGGCCGCAAGCTCAACAGGACGGCAAGCCATCGCAAGGCCATGCTGGCGAACATGGCGATCGCGCTCATCAAGCATGAGCAGATCGTCACGACGCTGCCCAAGGCCAAGGAGCTTCGTCCCTATGTCGAGAAGCTGGTGACGTTGGGCAAGCGGGGCGATCTTCATGCACGCCGCCAGGCCTATGCGGCGTTGCCGGACAAGGTCTGGGCCGCAAAGCTGTTTGATGTGCTGGGCCCGCGTTACCAGGAACGCGCTGGCGGCTATATCCGCGTCCTCAAGGCCGGCTTCCGGCATGGTGACAGCGCGCCGATGGCCGTGATCGAGTTTGTCGATCGCGACGAGAGCGCCAAGGGTCAGGATTCCGGTCCGGTGCAGGTCGGGGCCGAAGACGAAGTCGCCTGATCGGCCGTTCAATCGTTGAATTAAAAAGGGCAGCTCCCGGCATCTGGGTGCTGCCCTTTTCATTAACCGTGCCGTTTTCGGTCATTTCGGTCTTGTCAGCGCGGTCTTGAGCACACAGAATTTCGTCGGCGGTGTGTCCGGGCTGGGGATCGATTACCCGTCCTTTTGTAAGGGCGCGGGTCATGGTGGTTGAGATGTTGTCCGAGTCTTCCTGGGCCGGTGTATTTTCGATGGCGCTGGCCGCAATCGTGCTGACGGCGGCCCTGGCGTTTCTGTCTTTCGGCGCAGCCGCGCAGGAGCGGCATTTGCCCGGTAGCCGCGCCGAAGTCCAGCTTTCCTATGCGCCGGTCGTCAAGCGCGTCGCACCCGCCGTGGTCAACGTTTACACCAAGCGCGTCGTGCAGGAGCAGGCCCGCTCGCCCTTCGCCAACGATCCCTTCTTCCAGCAGTTCTTCGGCAACCGTTTCAGCTTTGGCGTTCCGCGCGAGCGCGTGCAGCAGTCGCTGGGCTCTGGCGTCATCGTCGACCCCTCGGGCCTTATCGTCACCAATCACCACGTCATCAAGGGCGGGCAGCAGTTCACGGTGGCATTGTCGGACCGGCGCGAGTTCGACGCGCAACTGGTGCTCGCCGACGAGCGCACCGATCTCGCGGTGCTGAAGATCGACACCGGGCGGCAGCAACTACCGCATCTTGTCTTCAAGGATTCCGATACCATCGAAGTCGGCGATCTCGTGCTCGCGATCGGCAATCCGTTCGGCGTTGGCCAGACGGTGACGAGCGGCATCGTCTCGGCACTGGCGCGCACGCATGTCGGCGTTTCGGACTACCAGTTTTTCATCCAGACGGATGCCGCAATCAATCCCGGCAATTCGGGCGGTGCGCTGGTCACGATGGATGGCGGTCTCGTCGGCATCAACAGCGCCATCTATTCGCAGACCGGCGGCAGCATCGGCATCGGCTTTGCGATCCCCTCCAACATGGTCGAAAGCGTCGTCGCCTCGGCGCGCGACGGCGGTCATGTCAAACGGCCCTGGTTCGGTGCGCAATTGCAGGCCGTCGACAGCGATCTCGCGCAGTCGCTCGGGCTCGACCGGCCGGGCGGTGGCATTGTGCGCGATGTGCATCCGGGCGGTCCGGCCGACAAGGCAGGCTTACGCGTCGGCGACGTCATCCGCTCGATCGACGGCTTCGACGTCGATGATCCGCAAGCCGTGCGCTACCGGTTTGCGACCAAAGGCCTCGGCGGTCAGGTGCGGATCGGCTATCTGCGCGACGGCCGGGCGCGCGAGGCGCAAGTGGCGCTGATCGCGCCGCCCGAGGAGCCGGCGGCCGAAGAGACCGAAATCACAGGGCGCAATCCCTTCGCCGGTGCGACGGCAGCCAATCTTTCGCCAGCCGTTGCCGATCGCCTGGGCCTCGATACGATGAGCGCACGCGGCGTTGTCGTCACCAATGTCGGCGTCGGCACGCCGGCGGGGCGCATGCAGCTGCAGCGCGGCGATATCGTTGTCGAGGTGGCGGGAACGCGGATTGCGACCGTGCGCGACCTTGTCCGCGTCACGGCGACACCGCGCGCCCAATGGGATTTCTCGATCAAGCGCGGCGAGCGCACCTTCCAGGCGACGGTCGGCGGCTAGCTCGCGTCCCCGCCGCCCATCTGCGATTGCAGGTAATTCTCCAGCCCGACCTTCTTCACCAGATCAAGCTGCGTTTCGAGGAAGTCGATGTGCTCTTCCTCGTCCTCCAGAATGTCCTCGAAGATTTCGCGGCTGACATAGTCGCGCGCCTGCTCGCAATGGGCGATCGCTTCCTTGTAAAAGGCGTGGCCGGCATATTCGAGCTTCAGGTCGCATTCCATGCATTCGACGACATTCTCGCCGATCAGCAGCTTGTCGAGGTCCTGCAGGTTCGGCAGGCCCTCAAGGAACAAGATGCGCTCGATCAGCTTGTCGGCATGCTTCATCTCGTCGATCGATTCGTGATATTCGATCTCGCCGAGCTTCGTGAAGCCCCAGTTCCTGAACATCCGTGCATGCAGGAAATACTGGTTGATGGCCGTCAGTTCGAGCCTCAGGGCCTTGTTCAGATATTCGATGACCTTGGCGTCGCCGCGCATGTGCCGCTCCTTGTGACTCGGGATGCGACATGGTCGTCCCGCGCGTGCGCGGCGTCAAACGCAATTCGAAAAAAATCGAACGGCGACAAATAGTTGCGAATGATCTTGAGAGTGTCTCGCGAAAGTGGCGGTGTCAGTCGGCGGCGGCCATCAGTCCGGCGAGTGTTTCGTCGGCGCGCGCTTCGGCGATCAGTTCGGCCAGAGAGGGCAGGCAGCGGCCACATTGCGGCTTGCAGCCCATGGCGCGGTGGAGCGCGGCGGGCGTGTCGACATGCGGCGCGCCAGCGAGCGTCTCGCGGACGGTCTGGCAGTTCTTGGCATTGCACACGCAAACGATCATCTGGGTCGTTTCCTGCCGGCTTGTCGCTTGTTGGCCCGGGGGAGTCCCGGGCGCCCTTCAAAGTGTCAAATCTGCGAATGGTTTGCAATATCGTTGTGAATGCGAATCCCTTGCAAAATTGTCGCAGGGGCAAGCGGGCCCTGCAGGGTCGATGAGGGCGGCCCCGAAACGTGCTAAACAGCGCCCATGAGCAATCTTTTCGAGGCGGCGGGGATGGATGAGGGGGCGCCGCGCCCGCTCGCCGACCGGCTGCGCCCGAAGGTTCTGGAGGAGGTCGTCGGCCAGGAGCACCTGATCGGGCCGAAGGGCCCCCTGGGGCGGATGCTGGCCGCCGGGCACCTCTCCTCGATCGTCTTCTGGGGCCCGCCCGGCACCGGTAAAACCACCATCGCCCGCCTGCTGGCGGATCGGGTCGGCCTGCATTTCGAGCCGATGTCGGCGATCTTTTCGGGCGTTGCCGACCTCAAGAAGGTCTTCGAGGCCGCCCGCGCCCGGCGCTCGACCGGCAAGGGCACGCTGCTGTTTGTCGACGAGATCCACCGCTTCAACCGCGCCCAGCAGGACGGTTTCCTGCCGGTGATGGAAGACGGCACCGTCACGCTGGTCGGCGCCACCACCGAGAACCCCTCTTTCGAGCTCAATGCGGCGCTGCTGTCGCGCGCACAGGTGCTGGTGCTCAACCGGCTCGACGATGCGGCACTCGAAGAGCTGCTGACCCGTGCCGAAGCCTTCTACGAAAAGAAACTGCCGCTGACCGACGACGCCCGCGCCTCGCTTCGCGCGATGGCGGACGGCGACGGGCGCTATGCGCTCAATCTCGCCGAAGAAGTCTTCGCGCAGGCGCCCGAGGCGCCGCTCGATACCGGCGAACTGATCGCCGCCGTCCAGCGTCGCGCGCCGCTTTACGACAAGGGCCGGGAAGGGCACTACAACCTCATCAGCGCGCTCCACAAGTCGATCCGGGGATCGGATTGCGATGCGGCGCTCTACTGGCTGGCCCGCATGCTGGCGGGCGGCGAAGATCCGCTCTATATCGCGCGGCGTCTGGTGCGCGCGGCGATCGAGGATATCGGCCTTGCCGACCCGGAAGCCGTGCATCAGGCGCTGGCCGCGAAAGACGTGTTCGATTTCCTCGGCGCGCCGGAAGGCGAGCTGGCGCTGGCGCAGGCGGTGATCTATCTGGCCACCGCGCCGAAATCGAATGCCTCCTATGCCGCCTTTGGCGCGGCGAAGCGATCCGCGCGCGACACCGGCTCCGTCGCACCGCCGGCCCATATTCTCAACGCGCCGACGAAACTGATGAAAGACCTTGGCTACGGCGCCGGATATGAATACGACCACGATGCGCCGAACGCTTTTTCCGGGCAGGACTATTTCCCCGCGGAAGTCGGCCGCCAGAATTTTTACCGGCCCGAGGAACGCGGTTTCGAGCGCGAGATCGGCAAGCGGCTTGCTTACTGGCAGAAGCTGAGAGAGGAACGGCAGGGATGAACAGTCTGTTTGCGGTCGCCGCCGGCGGCGCCATCGGCGCCTCGGCGCGCTATCTCTTCAACCTTCAGGCGCTGCGGCTGCTTGGGCCCAATTTTCCGTGGGGCACATTCGGCGTCAACATCGTCGGCTCGCTGCTGATGGGCCTTCTCGCCGGCGCCTTCGCGCTGAAATACGATTTCTCGCCCGAAATGCGCAGCTTCCTGACCACCGGCATTCTCGGCGGCTTCACCACCTTCTCGGCCTTTTCGCTCGACGCCGCCAACATGATCGAACGCGGCGACATCGGCCTTGCCGGTCTCTACATGGCAGGCTCGGTCGTTGGCGCCGTCGGCGCACTTTTCGTCGGCCTGTGGATCGCACGCATGTTGTTTTCGGCATGAAAGAAGTCGCGCAGATCGGCGTCACCGCCGACGAGGACGGCATCCGCCTCGACCGCTGGTTCAAGCGGCGTTTCCCGGCGCTGACCCATGGCCGCCTTGAAAAGCTGCTGCGCACCGGCCAGGTGCGGGTCGATGGCGCACGCGCCAAGGCCAGCGCGCGGCTTGCCGCCGGCCAGACCGTGCGCGTGCCGCCTTTGGGAGAAGAGGCGGAGAAGCCGGCGCCGAAGACGGAGCCGGCGCTGAACGACAAGGATGCGGCCTTTGTCCGTTCGCTGGTGATCCACAAGGACAAGTCGCTGCTGGTGCTCAACAAGCCGGCCGGGCTTGCCGTGCAGGGCGGCACCAAGACCGAGCGTCACCTCGACGGCATGCTCGATGCGTTGCGCTTCGAGGCGAAGGAGCGCCCGCGCCTTGTCCATCGTCTCGATCGCGACACCTCGGGCGTCATCGTGCTGGCGCGCAGCGCCAAGGCTGCCGCCGCGCTTGGCCGTGCCTTCCAGCAGAAGGACGCGCGCAAGATCTACTGGGCGCTGGTCATCGGCACGCCAAGCCCGCTGCAGGGCACGATCGACCTTGCGCTGGCCAAGCAGGGCGGACCGCGCGCCGAGCGCGTTTCGCCGGCCGAACACGGCGATGAGGGCGCGCAGCACGCCGTCACGCATTATTCGGTCGTCACCAGCATCTCGACCAAGTTCGCCTGGGTTGCCTTCATGCCGCTGACGGGCCGCACGCACCAGATCAGGGCGCATGCGCGTGCCATCGAGGCGCCGATTGTCGGCGACGGCAAGTATGGCGGCATCACCGCGCATCCGGGCGGCGAAATCCCGCGCCAGCTTCATCTCCATGCCCGCTCGATCGACATTGCCCATCCCGAAGGCGGCCGCTTCTTCATCGAGGCCGAATTGCCGCCGCACATGAAGAAGAGCTGGAAGCTGCTCGGCCTTGAGGAGCGCGACGCCGAGGGCGCGTTTGACGGGCTGGAGGGGTAGCCAATGTTTGACATTATCCTTGAAATGGGATATCTATGGCCCGCAATCCCGTAGACGGCGAAAAGCCGCTCGACTGGGTCGGATCGTCCAAGAAGGACTTTCTGGCGTTCCCGGCACCCGTCAAGGACGAGATGGGCAACGCGCTGGGGCTGGCGCAATTTGGCGGCAAGCATCCGAAAGCGAAACCGTGGAAGGGGTTGGGCCCGGGCGTTCTCGAGATCGTCGAAAGCTATGACGGCGACACTTACCGCGCTGTCTACACGATCAGTTTCAAGGAAGTTGTGTACGTGCTTCACGCCTTCCAGAAGAAATCGCCGAAAGGCATCAGGACGGCGCAAGTCGATGTGGATTTGATCGAGCGGCGGTTGAAGGCTGCACGACAGGACTACGAGGTTCGTCATGGCAAAAGCAAAAGCTGAAAAAATTATCCGCGGGAGTGACAACGTCTTTGCCGACCTTGGCTATGCAGACGCGGATGAACGGCAGACGAAGCTCCGCCTTGCCTTCGAACTCAATCGGGTGATCGGCGAGCGTGGACTTGTGCAGGCGACAACTGCCGATCTGCTCGGGATCAACCAGCCGAAGGTCTCCGCGCTCGTCAACTACAAGCTTGACGGCTTTTCGGTGGAGCGCCTGATGGCGTTCCTGACGCAGCTCGACCGCGACGTCGAGATCGTCGTCAGGAAAAAACCAAAATCACGACAGGCGGGACGCATTACCGTGGTTGCCGCTTGACCGCGCCCCTCCGCCTCATCGTCTTCGATTGCGACGGCACGCTGATCGACAGTCAGCACATGATCGTGGCGGCGATGGCGCATGCCTTTGCGGCGCACGGGCTGGCCGAACTACCGCGCGAGCGGGTGCTCTCGATTGTCGGCCTCTCGCTCGACGAGGCGCTGGCGGCGCTGCTGCCGCAAGCGGAGGCGGGCTTTCGTCGCCGCGTCACCGACAGCTACCGGGACGCCTTTTTCGAAGTTCGCCAGCGCGCCGATCTTGCCGAGCCGCTTTTCCCCGGCGCGCGCGAGGCGATCGATGCGCTGCATGCGCGTGGCGACGTGCTGCTCGGCATTGCCACCGGCAAGTCGCAGCGCGGTCTGGCCCATGCGCTCGAAACGCACGGCCTTCGCGATTATTTCGTGACGCTGCAGACCGCCGACGATGCGCCCTCCAAGCCCCATCCCGAAATGCTCCATCGTGCGATGCGGGCCGCTGGCGCCGGGGCCGCCGACACGGTGCTGATCGGCGATACCAGCTACGACATCGAGATGGCGCGCGCGGCGGGGACCCATGCATTCGGCGTCGATTGGGGTTATCATCCAGCCGAAATGCTCCGGCAGAGCGGCGCGCATCAGGTTCTGTCCAGTTTTGCCGCGCTGGCGCCCGCGCTCGACACGCTCTGGGACGAAGCCGGGGTGCCGGAGACCGCCCGGATGGCCGTTCAGGGGAGGCAGAAGCCATGAGGAAGTTGCTGCGTTTCATTGTCGTTGTCGCGCTGCTGCTCGCTGGCGCGCTTTATGCGCTGACCTTTGTCGATCTCGGCCGTTTCGCCCCGCAGATCGAGGCGGCGGCGAAAGAGGCCACCGGCCGCACGCTGAAAATCGAGGGCGGCATTCACATCGGCTATTCGCTGGTGCCGACGGTGGTTGCCGAGCAGATCCGTTTCAGCAACGCCGATTGGGGCACGAAGCCGCAAATGCTGACGGCCGAAAAGCTGTCATTGCAGCTGGCGCTGCTGCCGCTTTTCTCGGGCAATGTCGATCTGCGCGAGGTGGCGCTGTCGGGCGCCGACATTTATCTCGAGACGGATCGCCGCGGCCGCGGCAACTGGGTGTTCGGCGATGCCGCAACAGCGCCCGCCGAAGCCCCGGCCGGCAGCGGCATGGCGCTGGCCGGCATTCCCCAGATCGAAATCTCCGACATCCGCATTGCCTATCGCGACGGCACGACGGGGCAGGTGACGGAAGCCGCTTTCCGTGAAATCACCGCACGGCCGAAAGGCGCCGGTGTCCATGCCGTCATCGAGGGCGACGTCAATGGTTCGGCGGTCGCCTTTGCGGCCGATATCGCCGGTGATGCGACGAAGATCGCGCTGGCCGATGCGGCGCTGACGGTTGCCGGCACCAGTGTCGGCGGCGATCTCATCCTCGATCTGACCGGCCGGCCGACACTGACCGGCGCGCTCGCGAGCCCGAATTTCGACGTGACGCCCTTTCTCGGTGGCGGTTCTTCGGGCGCGAAGGGCGGGCCGGTCTTCAGCCGCGATCCGCTGCCGCTCGACGCGCTTGAGGCGTTCGATGCCGATCTCGCCTTTGCGCTGGGCGAACTTCGCTACGGCAAACTGGTTCTGACCGACATGAAGCTGCCGCTGACGATCAAGGGTGGCAAGCTCAATGCGCCGCTCGCTGCCGTCTATCGCGGTACGCCGCTGACGCTGGCCGTCACCGCCGACGGCAAGGCGAAGTCGGTCGCGGTCGATGCCGGGGCGCTGAATTTCGATCTTGGCAGCCTCCTCACCGATCTCGATCTCACCACCATGCTGGTGGCGCGCGCCGATTTCGGGGCGAAGCTTTCGGGCCGCGGCAATTCGCTTCATGCGATTGCATCGTCGCTGGGCGGTCAGACCAATCTGGCGATCGGGAAGGGCACCATCAATTCGCGCGCCTTCGCGGTTGTCTCCGACGATCTCGTCAATGTGCTGATCCCCGGCGGCAAAACCGGCGACACGGCGCGCCTGACCTGCGCCATCAGCCGCTTCGATTTTTCCGGCGGCGTCGGCACCTCGAAGGCGCTGGCGCTTGAAACCGACAGCCTGGTCACGACCGGCACCGGCACGGTCGATCTCGGCCGCGAACGGATCGACCTCTTGTTCAAGCCGAAGCCGAAAAACGCCAGCCTGCTGAGCGTCGCCTTTCCGGTTCGCCTGTCGGGTCCGCTCTCGGCGCCGACCGCCGGGCTCGACCGGATGGGGGTTGCGACCGGCGTTGCCACGGCGTTTGGCGGCGCGGCGCTGACCGGCGGCGTCGGCCTGTTGCTGCCGCTGATGAGCACCGGCGCGGGCTCGGTTGCCGGCAGCGGCGATTGCGGCGCGGCGGCGGCCGCGGCACAGCAGGAATCCGGCGGCGTCACCGGCACCGTCCGCGATGTCGGCGGCGCCATCGGTGGCGCGGCCGAAGATGCCGCCAAGGGCGTCGGCGATGCGGTGCGCGGGATATTCGGACGGTGAGCGACAAGGGCGCCGACACGGCATCGGGTATCCTGTTCGATCTGGCGCGCAACCGCACGCTCGACGAACAGCCGCCGCATCCGGGCCGCGAGGCGCCCCGCCTGCCGAAACGTTTCTACAAGCGCGCCGAAGCGGGAGCGGTCGAAACCGGCCATGCGATCCTGCTCGACGGGCGCTCGGTCAAGACGCCGTCGAAACAGGTGCTGGCGGTGCCGCATCCGGCACTGGCGCGCGCCATGGCGGCGGAGTGGAACGCGCAGGGCGAATATATCGACCCGCGCTCGATGTGGCTGACCAAACTCGCCAACACCGCGCTCGATCTTGTGGCGCCGCGCCGCGATGCGGTCATTGCCGAAATCGTCACCTTCGCCGGCAGCGATCTCCTCTGCTACCGCGCCGAGGCGCCGGCGGCGCTTGTCGCGCGTCAGGCGGCGGTCTTCGATCCGCTGCTCGAATGGGCGGCGGCGGCGCATGGCATCCGGATGAAGGTCACGACCGGCATCGTCCATGTCGCGCAGGACGAGGCGGCGCTGGCGGCTTATGGCCGGGCGCTGGCCGCGCTCGATCATTTCCGCCTCGCCGCGCTCCACAATGCGGTCACGCTGGCCGGTTCGGCGGTCATCGGCCTCGCCTTGATCGAAGGCCGGATCGATGCCGCCGCCGCCTTCGAGGCGGCCTATCTCGACGAGGCCTGGCAGATGGAGATTTCGGGCCGCGACGAGGAGGAGGAAGCCCGTCTGGCGCGCCGCCGCGCCGAGCTTCTCGAAACCGCCCGGTTTCTCGATCTTCTTGCTGACGCAACGTAAGCCCCACCCATCGGAATGGCGGCCAAGCCATTGGCAAAAAGCAGATTTCGGTGCTATTCAAAGCCCGCAACAGCCGGTTTGCGGGATATTTTTTGGCAACGGTTTCAGGCCGCGCAAGCGCGCGGATTCTCCGGTTTCAGGGGGCGGTATGAAGGACATTCTTCGTCGGCTTGAGGAGCGGCGCGCGGTGGCGCGGCTGGGCGGCGGGCAGAAGCGCATCGATGCGCAGCACGCCAAGGGCAAGCTGACGGCGCGCGAGCGCATCGAGCTCCTGCTCGACGAAGGCTCCTTCGAGGAGTTCGACATGTTCGTCGAACATGACTGCAACGATTTCGGCATGGAGAAGCAGAAGATCCCCGGCGACGGCGTCGTCACCGGCTGGGGCACGGTCAATGGCCGTCCGGTCTATCTCTTCGTCAAGGACTTCACCGTCTTCGGCGGTTCGCTGTCGCGCAATCACGCGAAGAAGATGACCAAGGTCCAGGACATGGCGCTGAAAACCGGCGCCCCGATCATCGGATTGTTCGATGCCGGCGGCGCCCGCATCCAGGAAGGCGTCGATGCGCTGGGCGGCTATGGCGACGTCTTCACGCGCAATGTGATGGCGTCGGGCGTCATCCCGCAAATCTCGGTGATCATGGGCCCCTGCGCCGGCGGCGACGTCTATTCGCCGGCCATGACCGACTTCATCTTCATGGTCCGCGACACCTCCTACATGTTCGTCACCGGCCCCGATGTCGTGAAGACGGTGACCAACGAAACCGTGACCTCCGAACAGCTCGGCGGCGCCTCGATCCACACCGCCAAATCCTCGGTCGCCGACGGCGCCTTCGACAATGACGTGATCGCGATGACGCAGATCCGCCGCCTTGTCGATTTCCTGCCGTCCTCCAACAAGGACGAAGTGCCGGAGCGCCCCTTTTTCGACGAGCCGAACCGCATCGAGGCGTCGCTCGACACGCTGATCCCGGCCAATCCCAACATGCCCTACGACATGAAGGAACTGATCCTGAAGGTCGTGGATGAAAGCGACTTCTTCGAAATCCAGGAAAGCTTCGCCAAGAACATCATCACCGGCTTTGCCCGCATCGAGGGCCGCACGGTCGGCGTCGTCGCCAACCAGCCGATGGTGCTGGCGGGCGTGCTCGATTCCGATGCCAGCCGCAAGGCGGCGCGTTTCGTCCGCTTCTGCGATTGCTTCTCCATCCCCATCGTCACCTTTGTCGATGTGCCGGGCTTCCTGCCGGGCACGGCGCAGGAATATGGCGGGTTGATCAAGCACGGCGCCAAGCTCTTGTTCGCCTATACCGAAGCCACCGTGCCGAAAGTCACCGTCATCACCCGCAAGGCCTATGGCGGCGCCTATGACGTGATGGCCTCGAAACATATCCGCGGCGACCTCAACTATGCCTGGCCGACCGCCGAGATCGCGGTGATGGGCGCCAAGGGTGCGGTCGAGATCATCCACCGCGCCGACATCGGCGATCCCGACAAGATTGCGGCCCATACCAAGACCTACGAAGACCGCTTCCTCAATCCTTTCGTCGCCGCCGAACGCGGCTATATCGACGAAGTCATCATGCCGCATTCCACGCGGCCCCGCATCGCGCGGGCCCTTGCGCTCCTCCGCCACAAGGAGCTCGAGAACCCGTGGAAGAAGCACGACAACATTCCGTTGTGAGGATGAGAGGGTGACGGTTTTGTATTCGCCACGGCATCACACTTCCCACCCGCCCCTGGGGGGCGGGTCGACAAAATTCGAGCGGGACGCGAAGAATTTTTCGGGGCGGGGGCTGGACCTTACGGCTCACCCCACCCCGAAATTTGTGCCGCTGACGCGCCTCAAATTTCGACCCTCCCCCAAGGGGAGGGTGGGGAATGTGCTCCGCCTCCCGTCATTCGATTTCGCTTCGCAAGGTTCCCGCTGATGTTCAAGAAAATCCTGATCGCCAACCGGGGCGAAATCGCCTGCCGCGTGATGAAGACGGCGAAGAAGATGGGCATCGCGACGGTCGCGGTCTATTCGGCCGCCGACAAGGACGCGCTGCATGTCGAGATGGCGGATGAAGCCGTCGCCATCGGCCTCGCGCCGGCCTCGGACTCCTATCTCGTCATCGACAAGATCATCGCCGCCTGCAAACAGACCGGCGCCGAAGCCGTCCATCCGGGTTACGGCTTCCTGTCGGAGAATGCGAAATTCGCGCAGGCGCTGGCCGACAACGGCATCGCTTTCATCGGCCCCAACATCAAGGCCGTCGAGGTGATGGGCGACAAGATCGAGTCGAAGAAATTCGCCAACGCCGCCAAGGTCAACACCGTGCCGGGCTATCTCGGCGTGATTAAAGACGTCGCCGAGGCGACGAAGATCGCCAACGAGATCGGCTATCCGGTGATGATCAAGGCGTCCGCCGGTGGCGGCGGCAAGGGCATGCGCATCGCCTGGTCGGAAAAGGAAGTGGCCGAGGGCTTCACCTCCTCGATGTCGGAAGCCAAATCCTCCTTCGGCGACGACCGCGTCTTCATCGAGAAATTCGTGACGCAACCGCGCCACATCGAAATCCAGGTGCTGGGCGACAAGCACGGCAATGTGATCTATGCGATGGAGCGCGAATGCTCGATCCAGCGCCGCAACCAGAAAGTCATCGAAGAGGCGCCGTCGCCCTTCCTCGACGAGAAGACGCGGCATGCCATGGGCGAGCAGGCGGTGGCGCTGGCCAAGGCCGTCGATTATGAAAGCGCCGGCACGGTCGAATTCATCGTCGACAAGGACCGCAATTTCTATTTCCTCGAAATGAACACGCGCCTGCAGGTCGAGCATCCCGTGACCGAACTGATCACCGGCATCGATCTTGTCGAACAGATGATCCGCGTCGCCTATGGTGAAAAGCTCGCCATCAAGCAGTCGGATGTGAAGATAAAAGGCTGGGCGATCGAGTCCCGCGTCTATGCCGAAGATCCCTACCGCAATTTCCTGCCCTCGACCGGCCGCCTCGTGCGCTACCAGCCGCCGGCGGAGGGAACGGCGAACGGCCTCACCGTCCGCAACGATACCGGCGTCTATGAAGGCGGCGAGATTTCGATGTTCTACGATCCGATGATCGCCAAGCTCTGCACGCATGGGCCCGACCGTCTCGC
Source organism: Parvibaculum sp. (assembly GCF_030651915.1). Lineage (GTDB taxonomy): Bacteria > Pseudomonadota > Alphaproteobacteria > Parvibaculales > Parvibaculaceae > Parvibaculum. The sequence continues at coordinate 26,850 of NZ_JAUSBV010000010.1, forward strand.
CGCCATCGACCGCATGGCGCTGGCGCTCGACGAGTTCCACATCGAGGGCATCCAGCACAACATTCCCTTCGTCAACGCGATCATGGAACATCCGCGTTTCCGCTCCGGCAACATCACCACCGGCTTCATCGCCGAGGAATATCCGGAAGGCTTCCACGGTGTGGCGCTGGCCGACGAACGTGCCGTGCGTTTCGCGGCGATTGCCGTCTATATCAATTCGGTTCACATGGGCCGCGCCGTGCAGATTTCCGGCCAGCTGTCGGGACGGCCGCGCAAGCTGCCGACGGAATGGGTGGTTTCGGTCGGCGACTGGAACCAGCGCGTGACGGCGGAAGATGCGAACGGGGCGCTGCGCGTCGTTTTCGTCGACGACAAGGGCGGGCGCGGCGAAAGCCATCTGGTGCGCTCCGAATGGGTGCCGGGCCAGGCCGTTTTCCGCGGCGAGGTCGACGGCGTGGCGATGACGGTCGAGATCGTCCGCGCCAAGCAGGGCTATGTGCTGCGCTATCGCGGCGCCTCGGCCCATGCGGTGGTGCGCACCGTGGCCGGCCATCGCCTCAATGCGTTGATGCCGGAAAAGGTCGCGGCCGACACCTCGAAGTTCCTGCTCTGTCCGATGCCGGGTCTCGTCAAGGCGATCCATGTGACGGAAGGCCAGGAAGTCAAAGCCGGCGAGGCGCTGGCCGTGGTCGAGGCGATGAAGATGGAAAACATCCTGCGCGCCGAAAACGACTGCACGGTCGAAAAAATCAACGCCGCCCCCGGCGACAGCCTCGCGGTCGATGCGGTGATCATGGAGTTTGCGTAGAGGGGCAGGGGCCGCCGCGCCCCTCACCCTTCCGCGGGCTGACGCCCGCTCCCTCCCTCTCCCCGGAGGGGAGAGGGAATAGAGTGTCGACCCTTATCTCCCTCTCCCCAGCGGGGAGAGGGGTGAGAGGGCACAGGAAAAGGTCCAGAGGACCTTTTCTTCCTCGAACGCCCGCCGAAGCAGCGAAGCTGCGCAGGTGGGAAGGGTGAGGGGGCGCCGCACCCGCTTCCACCCCCCAATCCATGCACCCGCCACATTCTCACGCTATAGTCCTTTCCGGGGCTAAATGAATCGCAAGGAGAGACCATGCGCGGCGCAATCCGGTCGACACTCGTCATTCTGGCCCTTGCTTTCGGCGCCGGCGCCGCCCAGGCCGAGCCTGCCTCCGGCCGCAGCGTCGAATGGGTCAGCGGCAAGGATGTCTTCGCCGCGGCCGAGGAACTGACCATCGATCGCCAGATCGAGGGCGCGCTGACGGCCGCCGGCCAGATCGTGATCCTGACCCGCGATGCCCATGTCAAGGGCGACGCCTGGATCGCGGCGCGGCGCGTGGCCATCGAGGGCGAGTTCGAGGGCGACCTCTCGATCCGCGCCCAGGAAGCGCTGATCAACGGTCATGTGCAGGGCGATGTCACCTTTTACGGCCTCCAGCTCTCGCTCGGGCCCGATGCGCGCATCGACGGCGATGTCGACTATTATTCGGCCTCGGCGGCGAAGATCGACAAGGGCGCGCGGGTCAAGGGCGAGGTCAACGGCCATGCCTTCCGCGCCACCGATGACAGGGTCACGCGCGACACGCGTGAGCACTGGCGCGAAAGCCATATGCGCGACCGCCGCGGCGGCTTTTCGGCGCCGGGCTATCACATGTCGGCCGGCGGTGCGGTCGTCTTTGGCGGCCTGGCGATCCTGCTTGGCCTGCTTGCGCCGGGTGCGGCGGCGCGGATGCGCGACGCTGCCACCGCCGAACCCTGGCAGGCGCTCGGTCTCGGCTTCGTCTGGCTGGTCGGTGTGCCGGTGCTGGCCATCGCCTCGGCGATCACGCTGGTCGGCCTGCCGGTCGCCTTCCTGCTGATGCTGCTTTACCCGCTCGGCATCGTTTTCGGTCTCGTCGCGGCGCTTGTGGCGCTGGGCGGTCTCATCGCGGCGCGCCTCGGCGCGGCCGGCGAGGGCGCGCTCGGCCTGGTCGTCGGCATTGTGCTCGCCGCCGCCATTCTCTGGATCGCCATCTCGATCCCCGCCATCGGCGCCATCGTCTGGCTCGCCGCCGTCGCCGCCGGTCTCGGCCTCGTCGTCATGGCGCTGTGGGGGCCGCCGGTAACGGCCCCCGCCTGAGACGCTATTCCTCGACGGGCACGCCCTCGCCGGGATCTGGCACATCCGGCGGCGGTTCGCCGGGGAAATGCGCGCCGCTGTCGTCGGTTTCGATGCAGGTCTCGGCAACGCCGTCATCGTCGAAGTCGACGCAGGTCATGCCGGCTGCCGCGGGACCGGCGGCAAACGCCGCGGCCAGCGCGGCAAGCAATGGCCATATCGCTCTTGTCATGGGTTTGCTCCTTTGCCGAAGGGCCTATTCGTCGCTCTCGATCGGGCCGCCGTCCGGCGGGTTGCAGCGTTCGGGCGCGAGCGTGCAGGGATCGATGGGCGGGCAGTCGGCCGGGTCGCAAGGCAGCGGCACGGGATCGGCGGTGGCGATGCCGTCTGCAAGCCAGATCGCGCCGCCCAGCGCGACGGCGGCAAGAATGACCGCCAGTTTTCTTGTAAACTTCGACATGGTGGACCCTCCCTTTTCCATGCGGGAGCACGGGATGGATCTCCGCCCGGGGCGGCCCCCGTCGCGCGGGAGCGGAGCATTTTCACCAGGGTCGCAAGCGGTATCGGCATTCATTCTATCAGCCCGTCGGGCCTTTGCCTATCGGTTCTCCCGACGCCCCTCGTCACGCCGCCGGAAACAGATGCCGGTAGGGCGCCGCTTCCTCGAAGACGCGGGCGAAGGAGGGGCGTTTCATCAGCCGGTCGAAATAGACGGCGAGGTTTTTGTATGCGTCGAAGGGGACAATGCGGTTGGCATAATAAAGCGTCGGCGCGGCGGCGCAGTCGGCCATGCTGAAATCCGTGCCCGCCGCCCACAAGCAGAAAGTCATCTACAGCCTCACCGAACGGGGCGTCGAGCTCTTGCCGATCCTCGCCGCCATGTCGGCCTGGGGTGTCAAACACATGCCTGTCACCGAGGAACTCGGCATCCGCGCCAAACTCCTCACCGATGGCGGCCCCAAACTTGTCGCCCGCTTCATGGACGAACTCCGCGCCGAGCATCTCGGCACCGCGAAGAAGGGCAGGCGGGGTCCCACCGTGCGCGCGGCGTTGCAGGCGGCTTATGAAGCGGTGGTGGCGCGGAAGGGACGGCGCGCGAAGCGCTGATCATTCCCCCGGGGACAAGTTTTTTCGCCTCGGGAGACAAAAAAACTTATCCCCGCCCTTTGTCCCTGGCAGCCGGTGCCGGCCGGGGATTCGTTGCGGGGGCAATAAAACCGGGGATAAGTTTCTTCTTCATCCGTACACGGATATTCATTTTCGCGGTTTGTGACAGTTTTATGACTGTTTTGTGACAGAAGGGGGGTCCGCTCTTCAGCCATCGTCTGTGCATTCCGGCGCAAGCCGTTGATGCGGCCGGGAAATCCGGCCTGGAGGCTGTTTAGTCTGTAGACGGATTATTCGCTGTCGCGGTTGAAGACCGTGTCGAAGGTCGATCGGAGGGCGATGTCGACATCGGCCATCGTCGCTGTCAGGCCGAGATCGGCCAGGCTGGTGACGCCATGTTGTGCGATTCCGCACGGCACGATCCCCGAAAAATGATCGAGGTCCGGATCGACATTGAGGCTAACCCCATGAAACGTCACCCATTTGCGGATGCGCACGCCGATGGCGGCGATCTTGTCTTCGGCTGTCAGCCCGCGCTCGGGGCGGCGGACCCAGACGCCGACGCGGTCGGGTCGCGTCTCGCCGGTGACGTTGAACTGTGCCAGCGTGGCGATCAGCCAGGCCTCGAGGTCCTGCACGAAGGCGCGCACATCGGGCCTGCGCCGCTTCAGGTCGAGCATCACATAGGCGACCCGCTGGCCGGGCCCATGATAGGTGTATTGCCCGCCGCGTCCGGTCTGGAAGACGGGAAAGCGTTTGGGATCAATGAGATCGGCGGTGTCGGCGCTGGTGCCGGCGGTATAGAGGGCCGGGTGTTCGAGCAGCCAGACCAGCTCCGGCGCGCTCCCCTCGGCGATCGCCGCCACGCGTGCCTCCATCTCCGCCACCGCCATTTCATAAGGCACCGGCGCATCCGAGACACGCCATTCAACGGCGTGGGCCAGCATGTCGGCAAGGGGCAGGGGCTTAACCATCGGGTAACTCTAGCATGGCAATTTGGTTGGCTGGTAAAGCACTTGGGACCGGTCCGGTCTCTGGTTCAGGTGGAGTTGCGCGTGAATTCGGTCAACAACGTCTTCGTCGAAATTACCGTCGTTCTGGGCCGGACGACGCTGCCGATCCATCAGCTTCTGCGGATGGGCCGCGGCGCGATCATCGAACTCGGCACCATCCAGGACGAAGAAGTCTGGATTCTCGCCAACAACGTGCCGATCGCGCGCGGCGAGATCATCGTCAAGGGCGAGCGCCTCGCGGTCTCGGTCACCTCGGTCATCTCCAGCGCCATGGCCGAAGCACGGGGCTGAAATCATTCGATTTTTCGTTCGGGACGGGCTCCTTTCGGGGCCCGTTTTTTTGTTCTACCATTCTTTTTGTGTGAATTTTAGAATTATACGGACGTGAGTTGAATTATTCGTCACAATTGCTATCTCTAACGGGAATTGGAAGACCTGCTGCCTTCTGGAGGTGCGCGCCATGTTTCCAGTCATGCTCGATCTTGGCACGCTGAAAGCGATGCTCATCGGCGAGGGCGAAGTGGCTGAAAAGCGGCTGGCGGCGCTGGATGCCGCCGGTGCGGCCCATCTGGAGGTTTATTCGGGCGCGCCGACGCCGGTTCTGGTCAAGCAGGCCGGCAGACGGCTGAAGGGCGCGCGGCCCACAGGCGAGGCATTCCGGGGCGCTCGCGTCGTGTTTATCGCCGGTCTGGGCGATGCCGAAAGCGTGGCGCTGGCCGGGCTGGCGCGGTCGGCCGGGGCGCTGGTCAACACCGAGGATGTGAAGCCGCTCTGCGATTTTCACGTGCCCTCGGTGATGCGGCGCGGCGAGCTGACGATCACCGTCTCGACCGCCGGCAAGTCGCCGGGGCTGGCGCGGCGCCTGCGGCGGCATCTGGAAGGGTTGTTCGGGCCCGAATGGGCCGGGCGGCTCGACGAACTGGGCCGGCAGCGCAAGCTCTGGCGCTCTCAGGGTCTCGAAATGGCCGAAATCGGCCGCCGTGTCGATGCCTATATCGAAGAGAAAGGCTGGTTGTCATGACCGCACTGGATTTGAGCCGGCGTCCCGCTGGCGTCGCGGTCACCGAAAGCCGCGCCGCCGCCATGGATACGCCGACGCTGGTGTCGCCGCGGCTGACGGCCTTGCGCGAAGCCCATCAAGGGCTGACCGGGCGGGCCTTGCTCGAGCAGATGATCCGCACCGAATTTAAGGGCCGCATCGCGGTCGTTTCGTCCTTTGGCGCCGAATCTGCGGTGCTTCTGCACATGGTCGCCGAGATCGATCCGTCGACGCCGGTGATTTTTCTCAACACCGGCAAGCTCTTCGGCGAAACGCTGCGCTATCGCGACCGGCTTCAGGAGAAATTCGGCCTGACCGATTTACGCGCTGCCGGTCCGCATCCGGCCGACCTTGCTGCAGTGGATCCCAATGGCGGGTTGTGGAACAGCGATCCCGATGCCTGCTGCCATGTCCGCAAGGTGCTGCCGCTCGAGCGCGCGCTGCAGGGTTTCAATGCCTCGATCACGGGCCGCAAGCGTTTCCAGACCTCGACACGGGCCACGATGCATCCGATCGAGGAAGAGCGTGTGCGCGGCACCGGCGAGCCGGGGTCGGCCGCCGGAACCCGCTTCAAAATCAACCCGCTAGCCTATTGGGGCGAGGCGGAGCTCGACGCCTATGTCGACGCGCACAAGCTGCCGCGCCATCCGCTGGTCAAGGACAACTACCTCTCGATCGGCTGCATGCCCTGCACCGAGCGCGTGCCTGAAGGCGGTTCCTATCGCGACGGCCGCTGGGTCGGTCGCGACAAGGACGAGTGCGGCATCCACCTGCCGGCCAATCTGGATGGCGACGGGATTTGAGCTTATTGCGCTAAACCCCCGTCCGGCCTCAATTTGCAGCTTGAGCAAGCCATCCGGATTTGTTACATCGGCGCGGCTTGCGAACATGCGGTCGTGGCGGAATTGGTAGACGCGCAGCGTTGAGGTCGCTGTGGGGTAACTCCCGTGGAAGTTCGAGTCTTCTCGACCGCACCATCGCAGGGCCGGGCCAAGGCCCGGTACGACGGACGAACCGACAAGACCGGTGGCCGGTCGCTGACAAAGCGCAGGCGCCGGTTTTTCATTTCGGCCATGGCCGTCCGATTCAAAGGCGTTTCAGACCGCGCGCGGTGGCGGGACCCGGCCAAATAACGCACACTCGCGGCCTGTTCGACGAACCAGATTCGCAGGCGCCGAATGACCGATACCTCGACACCCACCCCAGCGGAAGATGCCGTCGACGACGCCTTGTCGCCGGCCTATGTGCGTTCCGTTGTCGATGCCGTGGACCGGGGCGACAAGGCGCAGGCGCGCGAGCTGGTTTTGCCCCTGCGCCCGGCCGATACCGCCGAACTCCTTGAATTGTTGCGCAGCGACGAGCGGCGCGATCTGGTCGATATGCTCGGCTCCGATCTCAATCCGGAGGTGCTGAGCGAGCTTGACGAAGGTGTCCGCGACCACTTGATGGAGCTGCTTGACCCGAAGGACATTGCCGCCGCGCTGACGGAAATGGATTCGGACGACGCCGTCTATCTCCTCGAGGACATGAACGAGGCCGAGCAGCGCGAAATTCTCGACCAGCTTCCGGCCAGCGAGCGCGCCGTGCTCGAGCAGTCGCTCGATTATCCGGAATACAGCGCCGGCCGTCTGATGCAGCGCGAACTGGTCGCGGTGCCGCCCTATTGGGATGTCGGCCAGACGCTCGACTATCTGCGCGAGGCGCCGGATCTGCCGCATGAATTCTACGAAATCTTCGCCGTCGATGCGGCCCACAGGCCGATCGGCACCGTGCCGCTGTCGCGGGTCACGCGATCGAAGCGCCCGGTCCGGATTTCCGAGATCATGGAGACCGAGCAGACGCTGATCCCGGTCGAGATGGATCAGGAAGACGTGGCGCTGCAGTTCAGCAAATACGATCTGATCTCGGCTGCCGTGGTGGATGAGGACGGGCGGCTTGTCGGCGTCATCACGGTTGACGACATCGTCGAGGTTATCAGCGAGGAAGCTGCCGAGGATATCCGCCTGCTCGCCGGCGTCGGCGAGGAATCGATTTCGGATACGGTGCTGCAAACCAGCCGCAGCCGCATTCCCTGGCTCGCGGTCAATCTTGTCACGGCTGTTATTGCGGCCTCGGTGATTGCCCTTTTTGATGCCGCGATCGAAGAGATGGTGGCGCTTGCCGTGCTGATGCCGATCGTTGCGTCGATGGGGGGCAATGCCGGCACCCAGACCATGACCGTGACGGTGCGGGCGCTGGCGACCCGCGATCTCGTTCATTTCAATGCGCGGCGCACGATTTTGCGCGAGGTGCTGGTCGGCTTTCTGAACGGTATGGTTTTCGCGGTCATGCTCGGCTGCCTCGGTGGCTTGATCTTCCAGAGTGTTTGGCTGGGCGGGGTGCTGGCGGCGGCCATGATGATTAATCTTGTGGTTGCGGGGTTGACGGGCATTCTCGTTCCGCTGGGCCTTGATAAGCTGGGTGCCGACCCGGCTGTGTCATCGGCCGTGTTTGTGACGACGACCACGGATGTCGTGGGATTCTTCGCGTTTTTGGGACTCGCGGCGCTGGTCCTGTTTTACTGAGCGTGTCGGCGAGTGTGGGAGAGTTGAGCGATGCGTAGCGCGATCCGTTCCGGCGTTTCGGGGTTTCTACTGGCGACGGGCCTCTGTCTTGCGACAGCGACGGCCTCGGCGCAGGGCTGGCGCGACGGCACGCCGATGACGACAGCGCGAGCCTTTGCCGGCGCGGCATTGCTTGGAGACGACCTCTATGTCGTCGGCGGCGACAGTACGTCGGGTCCACGCTCCGTGGCGGAAATCTACGATGTGCGCGGCAATATCTGGCGTCCCGCCGTTGCCTTGCCGGTGGGGCTGCAGCATTTCGGCATGGCCGAACTCAACGGCCGGCTCTTCATCGCCGGCGGGCATGAGGCGCCGCCGCCCCGGCGCGCCGACGATTTTGGCGGTCCGGGCGCCACCGCGTCCAGCGCGGTTTCGGATGGCGCCGACACGGGCAATGTGTGGATATTCGATCCGAATGTCGGAACCTGGCTTTCCGGCCCGTCGATGCCGGCCGCACGCGCTGGTCACGGCCTCGTCGCCGCAAACGGCCAGCTCTACGCAATCGGCGGGCGCGGCGACGGCGCCTCGCGGGTTTTCGTCTACGATCCGGGTCGCGACCGCTGGAGCGTGTCGGGGTCGCCGATGCCGTCGCCGCGCGTTGCCTCCGCCTATGTGGCCGGTGGCGGGCTCATCTACGCAATCGGCGGGCTCGACAGTGCCGGGGCGGCGTCGTCGCGGGTCGATATTTTCGATCCGTCGAACGGTAGCTGGCGAACGGGCCCCTCATTGCCCGAGCCGCGCGCCGGCCATGTCGCGGCCGTTCTCGACGGGCGGCTTCATGTGACAGGCGGCGAGCAGCGGCGGCCGTTGCGCACCTATGGCGATCACTTCGTGCTCGATCTGGCAACTAATGTCTGGCGGCGCGCGCCGTCGATGCCGACGCCACGCCACGGCGCGGTGGCGACCGCCACCGCTGACCGGTTCATCGTCGTGGGCGGTAGCCCCGGCGCCGGCGTCTACACGGTTTTCACCGAGTCCGACGTGGTCGATATCTACTCCGAATAAGCGGTTAGCGTATTCGGTTCATCTATTTCATCAGCTTCAATGCCCGGAAGCCCATCGGCGCGAGACCGGTCATGTAGAAGCCGAGAATGGCCGCACCGAGGAACAGAATGGCGGCCGGCGGCAGACCAATGGCCGCGCCACCGGTTTCGACCGCCCAGCGCAACGCGAACAGCACCACGATGCCACAGACAACCATGATGGCCTGCTGCCAGAGGGCTGTACGGGGCCCGCGGACCGGCGCGAGGCGGTAGTCGAGCGTCTGACCGGCGACCCAGCCAAACAGCAGGAACAGAACCGATGTGTGGCCGTAAAAGCTGCTGCCCGCGGGGCCTTCGGGCGGCCAGATGAACCACAGCGCCGGCACCAGGGCCAGAATGACAGCCAGATGAACAATGGCAGGCAGGCGCCGCCAGAAGTCGAACGAGGGGCCGAGCAGCCAGATGAAAAGCACGATGCCGGCAAGGCCGAGCACGCTGCCCGTCAGGATATCATCGACGTCGTGGACGCCCACATAGAGGCGGCTCAGTCCGACACCGGCGGCGATGACGATGGCCACGATCCAGGCCCAGCTCTTCCTGATTTCATAGGCAAGCCACAGCCACATGGCGACCGCCACCTGTGCATGGCCGGACGGGCGTCCGGGTGAGCCTTCGACGCGGTTGTCGATCCAGTAGCGCGGGTCGGGGCGGGCGTCCTGCCAGAAATCCTTCAGCCAGCCGTTGACGACGGCGGTGATTGCGATCAGGACCGCGAGCCGCGTGAAGATGGCGCGATCCCACAGCCAGTAGCCGAGCGGCAGGAACATCAGGAAAAACGGCGTATAGCCGAGCCAGGTGAAGCCGTTGGCGATGGGCGTCGCCCAGTCGCTGCGCAGAGGCAGCACCCAATCCATGTTGTGCAGGAAATCTTCCACCGAGCATCCCCCATAGGCGCGGCCTGTTTGGCGGCCACTAGTTTTAGGCTAGGGTTCTGCCCCGAATCCCGGCCTCGATCGCCAGTCTAAACGCGGAAACAGCTCAATGTCACATAACCGTCATGAAACCGATCCCGTCGTCATCGTCAGCGCGGCGCGCACGCCGATGGGCGGTTTTCAGGGCGCATTGTCTGGCCTCACCGGCCCTGAGCTTGGTGCGGCCGCTGTCAAGGGCGCGGTCGCGCGTGCGGGCGTCGGACCGGCCGAAATCGACGAAGTGCTGATGGGGTGCGTTTTGTCCGCAGGTGCGAAACAGGCGCCGGCGCGTCAGGCGGCACTCAAGGCAGGGCTGGACGAAAGCACGCCCTGTACGACCGTCAACAAGATGTGCGGCTCGGGCATGAAGGCGGTGATGATGGCGCATGACGCCATTGTCGCTGGTCACGGCGATGTCATCGTGGCCGGCGGCCTCGAGAGCATGACCAATGCACCCTATCTGCTGCCCAAGGCGCGGGGCGGCCTGCGGCTCGGCCACGGCGAGGTCAAGGATCACATGTTCCTCGACGGGCTCGAAGACGCCTATGAGGGGCGGCTGATGGGTTCTTATGCGGAAGATACCGCGCGGCACTACCAATTCACGCGCGGCGCGCAGGACGCCTATGCGGTCGAATCCCTCAAGCGGGCCAAACATGCGGTTGAGGGCGGCGCGTTCGCGCCGGAAATCGTGACGGTCAGCGCGCCGGGCCGGAAGGGTGCGGTCGATGTCGCGCAGGACGAACAGCCGCTGACGGCGGATGCGTCGAAAATCCCGACGCTGAAGCCCGCCTTTGCGAAGGACGGCACGGTGACGGCCGCCAATTCGAGCTCGATTTCGGATGGTGCCGCGGCGCTGGTGTTGATGCGTTTGTCGGAAGCCGAAAAGCGTGGACTTTCGCCGCTTGCCGCCATTCGCGGACATGCGATGCATGCGCAGGCACCGGCCTGGTTCTCGACCGCGCCGGTCGGTGCGATCTCAAAGCTGTTGGAGCGCGCCGGCTGGAGCACGAAGGATGTCGATCTCTGGGAGGTCAACGAGGCCTTTGCCGTCGTCGCCATGGCCGCGATCAAGGAACTCAACCTCAGCCACGACAACATGAACATTTATGGCGGCGCCTGCGCGCTCGGCCATCCGATCGGTGCTTCGGGGGCGCGCATTCTCGTGACGCTGCTCAATGCGCTTCAGCGGACCGGCGGCAAGCGCGGCGTCGCTTCGCTTTGCATCGGCGGCGGCGAGGCGACGGCGGTTGCGGTCGAACGGCTGAACTAGGCGGCGGCTTGCCCGAGCGATGCCTTCACGTGTTCGGCGAGCGCAATCAGGCCGTTCAGCGGGCGTATCAGCACCTCAATGTGGCTCATCCGGCCGTCGGCGTCGACGGTGATCCGGTCGATGCCCTTCAATTTCGTTGCACCGATGCGTGACTCGAATTCGAGAATGATCTCGTTGCCGTCGGTCCATTGCTTCGTATAGGTGAAATCCTCGAAGCCGTCGGTGACGGTCGTCAGGATCGCAATCACATAGTCTTTTGAGGTTTTGGGCTTGTAGAAGGCGGGCGAAGAAATGGTCGCACCGTCGGCGACAATGGTCTGCAGCAACGCCGGGTCGTGGCTCTCGACATAGGCGTACCAGCGGGTCAGAAAGGTCTGGGCGGGATCGCTCATCTGTCAGGCTCCTGTCCGATGTTTTTATAACGGTGTTATAGATTGAGAAGAGATAGCCCGTCAATGCCTCTTCACCTGATCAAGCTTTGCGTTGGCGCCGAAGATATTGCGGATCTGGCGACATGGCAGGCGGCGCGGCTCGCCGAAATGAAAAAGCGTCGGCAGCCGCAGAAGCTCGTTCACGTGACGCGCATGACGCCGAAGCGCGCCGACGAGATTCTGGCCGGCGGCTCGCTTTACTGGGTGATGAAGGGTGTCATTCGCTGTCGCCAGCGTCTGATCGGCATCGAGCCTTTCAAGGACGGAGAGGGCGTCGGTCGCTGCCGTCTTGTGCTCGACAAGGAGATCGTCACGACGCGGCGCCAGGATCGCCGGCCCTTTCAGGGCTGGCGCTATTTCGAGGCGAAGGACGCGCCGCCCGACGTGAAGAAGGGCGATCCCGGCGAGGACATGCCGGACGAGATGCGGCGCGAACTGGAAGAGCTCGGGCTGATCTAGACCGGCATGTTGTCGATCAGGCGCGTCCTTCCGATTTTCGCCGCGACCAGAATGCGTGCGGGGCTTGTCGGACGGTCGTCTGGAAAAGCGGCCAGCGAGGCGGCGTCGCGGATTTCGAGATAGTCGAGTTTGTCGAAGCCGAGAGCGAGGATTTTTTCAGCGCCGTCTCTTGTTGCATCGGAAATAATCCTGCCGCTGGAGACGCTTGCGGCGGTTTCCTTGAGGATAACATTGAGCTTTCCCGCCGCCTTGCGTTCGGCGGGCGTCAGATAGACGTTGCGCGACGACATGGCGAGACCGTCGGCTTCGCGCATGATCGGGCCGCCCAGAATTTCGACCGGGATGTCGAGATCGGCAACCATGCGGCGGATGACCATCAGCTGCTGCCAGTCCTTTTCACCGAAGATTGCGATGTCGGGCATGGCGCGCAGGATCAGCTTGGCGACCACTGTCGCAACGCCGGCGAAATGCGTCGGGCGGAACTGTCCCTCAAGCGGTTCGGTGACACCGGTCAGCGAGATCGTCGTCGAAAAGCCTTCGGGGTACATATCGGCGGCATCCGGCGCGAAAATCAGGTCGGCCTTGCCTTCGAGCTTGGCGGCGTCGGCGGCCTCGGTGCGGGGATAGGCCGAGAAGTCCTCATGCGGGGCAAACTGCGTCGGGTTGACGAAGATCGAGACGACAACGCGATCGGCTTTTGTCCGCACCAGATCGACAAGGGAAAGATGCCCCTCGTGCAGCGCGCCCATCGTCGGCACCAGCGCAACGGTGCTGCCCTCGGCGCGCCATGCGGCAACAGCCGCGCGGAGGTCTGCGGTGTTGCGGGCGACGGGGACTTTGTGGCTCGTGGTGTCGAGCGACATGTCAGGCGAGCTTGCCTTCGATCGCCCGCGCGAACAGGTCTTCATAGACCGGCACGCTCATCGGCAGCGGGTTGCCGCCGGTGCAGGGGTCTTCGAGCGCCATCGCTGCCAATTGCGGGATGATGCCGCTATCGACGCCGATCTCGCTCAGCGTGTTCGGGATACCGATCTCCTCGCGCAGCGCCAGAACCCAGTCGACGAAGCCATTGAAACTACGGTCCTTTAGCGCCAGGTAGTTGGCCGCCGCGACGATCTTTTCTTCAATAGCTTTGCGGTTGTGCAGCAAGACATAGGGCATCACCACGGCGTTGGTGAGACCATGATGCGTGCCCCGCAGCGACGAGCAGGGATGGCTCATCGCATGCATCGAACCGAGACCTTTCTGGAAGGCCGTCGCACCCATCGACGATGCGGCGAGCATGAACGAGCGCGCCTCGATATTGCTGCCGCGCTTTACCGCTTCCGGCAGCCATTCCTTGCAAAGCCGCATGCCTTCAAGCGAAATGCCTTGCGCCAGCGGATGCCAGAAGGGCGCGCAATAGGCTTCGAGATTGTGGGAGAGCGCGTCCATGCCTGTGGCCGCGGTGATGCTCGGCGGCAGGCCGACGGTCAATTCCGGATCGCAGATCACGTCGACCGGCATCATCTTCGGATGAAAGATGATTTTCTTGGTGTGGTCGCTCTCGTCGGTGATGACAGCGGCGCGGCCGACTTCGGAGCCGGTGCCGGCGGTCGTCGGCACCGCGATGACCGGCGCAATGCCGTTGGGGTCGGCACGTGTCCACCAGTCCTCGCGATCCTCATAATCCCACATCGGCCGCGTCTGGCCCGACATGAAGGCGACCGCCTTGCCGGCGTCCATGGCGCTGCCGCCACCGAAAACGATGACGCCGTCATGCTTGCCGCGCTGGAATGCCTTGAGGCCCGCGTCCACGTCCGCGCTCACGGGGTTGGGATGAACATCGGCGAAAAGCGCGGCGGCGAGGCCGTTCTTTTCCAGGAGCGCCAAGGCTTCGGCGATCATCGGCAAGGGCTTGAGGCCGGGATCGGTGACCAGCAGCGGCCGTTCGATACCGGCTGTGCCGCAGGCCTCGGCCAATTCCTTGATGCGCCCGGCGCCGAAGCGCATTTTGGTGGGGAAGTTCCAGTTGCCGGTGAGGCTTGGATAGGTATCGATCATTTTGTTTGCGTTCTCAGGTGATAGCTCTTGGGCCGCGTCAGGCTTTCATAGCCGACGGGCGACAGCGTGGCGCCCCGGCCCGTATTCTTGACGCCGGTCCATGCGAGTGCGGGATCGAGATAGTCGCAGCGATTGAGAAAGAAGGTGCCGGTTTCGAGGCGTTCGCCAAGCTTTTCTCCGGTTTCGGTATCTTCCGTCCAGACGGAGGCGGTCAATCCGTAGGGGCTGTCGTTCATCAGTGCGATAGCCTCGTCGTCCGACGCGACTTTCATGATGCCGATCACGGGGCCGAAGGTTTCCTCGCGCATCACTTCCATCTGGTGGTTGACGTCCACCAGTACTTCGGGGCCGAGATAGGGCGAACCGGGCCGTGAAGCCGGGAAATGTGCCTCGCCGATCAATGCCTTTGCGCCGCCGCGGACGGCCTGGGCGATCTGACCGCGTACAAAGGTTGCGGCGGAGGTGCGGACCATCGGGCCAATCGTCGTTTCCGGGTCGAGCGGGTCGCCGAGCCTGTACTTCTTCGTCAGGTCGACGAAACCTTCAACGAAATCGTCATAGACGTCGGCATGGACGTAAAGCCGTTCCTTGCCGCAGCAGGACTGCCCGGAGTTGAAATAGGCGCCGTCGACCAGATTTTCGACCGCGAAGGGCAGGTTGGCGTCGGCGCGGACATAGGCCGGATCCTTGCCACCAAGTTCGAGGCCGATGCCGATGAAACGGTTGACTGCTGCCTTCACAACCGCGCGGCCGCCGGCCACCGAGCCGGTGAATTGCACGAAATCGACGCGTGGGTCGCCGATCGTTTTCTCGGTCATTTCGTGGCTCATATGGACCGCCTGGAAGAGACCGTCTGGCGCCCCTGCCTTTTCAAAAGCCATGGCAAAACGCTCGGCGCAAAGCGGCGTCTGGCCGGAATGCTTCAAGATGATTGCATTGCCGGCCATGATTGCCGGGACGACCGAATTGACGGCGATCAGATAGGGGTAGTTCCAGGCGGCGATGGCGAGCACGGTGCCGACCGGCTCGCGGCGCACCCAGCGGCGGAAGCCCTCTTTCGGTCCCGCGTCGATGTCGGCCAGTGTCTCGGGCGCAATGCCGATCATGTAGCGCGCTCGTTCCTCGAAGCCGCGCAGTTCGCCGGCTCCATAGGCGACGGGACGACCCATCTGCCACGCAAGTTCCGGCACGATTCCGTCTTTCATCGCGACAAAGGCTTCGATGAAACGGGTGCAGAGAGCGGCGCGTTCGGCGAGGGGAACGAGTTTCCATGCGGCTTGTGCGGCGCGTGCAGCGTTCAACGCGCCGTCGACCTCTTCCCACGAGGCGAGGGGCCGTTCGGCATAAACACTGCCGTCAACAGGGGAAATGACCTTCAATATGGCACTCATCCGCGTTCGAAGCCTCTCTTCAATTCCCAATCGGTGACCCGGCGGTCATATTCGAACTGCTCCCAGCGACCGGTGTGGAGATAGTGTTCCACCACGTCATTGCCCAGAGCGGCGCGGAGCGTATCCGACTTTTCCAGTTCGGTCAGGGCGTCACGCAGGTTCTTTGCCAGTGACGGAATGCCGCTGCTGACATAGGCGTCGCCTGAAAACTCGGGCTCAAGAACCATCTTGTTCTCGACGCCGTCAAGACCGGCGGCCAGAAGTGCGGCATAGGCCAGATAGGGGTTCAGGTCGGCACCGCCAATACGGCATTCGATGCGCAGGCTCTTGCCCTGGCCGCACATGCGGAAGCCGGCCGTCCGGTTGTCGTTGGACCAGACGATGTTGGTGGGGGCGAAGGAGCCGTTGACGAAGCGCTTGTAGGAATTGACCTGCGGCGCAAGGAAATAGGTCAGTTCGCGCGCGTGCCGAAGCTGACCCGCCAGGAATTGCTGACACAGTTCCGACATGCCGTGGGGCTTGGCGTTCTTGTCGAAAAAGTGCGCCTCCTTGGCCTTTTCGTCCCAGAGCGACATGTGGATATGGCAGGACGAGCCTGCCTGCTCGTAGTTCCACTTGGCCATGAAAGTTATCGCCTTGCCGTGCAGCCAGGCGATTTCCTTGATGCCGTTCTTGAGGATGGTATGCCGGTCGGCCATTTCGAGCGCCTCGGCATAGCGGATGTTGATTTCCTCCTGACCGGGCCCCCACTCGCCCTTCGAATTCTCGACCGGGATACCGGCGCCTTCCAGCCCGTTGCGGATGGCGCGCATGATGCCTTCCTCTTTCGAGGTGGCGAGCACGTGATAGTCCTCGATATACCAATTGGCGGTTTTCAAGCCTTGGTAGCGCTTCTCATGCGCCGCCTCGTAAGTGTCATCGAACAGGTAGAATTCGAGTTCCGACGCGGTGAAGGCTTTCATCTTCATCGCCGCGATGCGCTTCAGTTGCTTTTTCAGAATGGCGCGCGGTGCATGGGGCACGTCTTCGCCGTGATGATCGAGCGTATCGCAAAGTACGAGGGCGGTTGCCGGAAGCCAGGGAATACGGCGCAATGTCGCGAGGTCCGGCTTCAACACGAAGTCGCCATAGCCCTGCGCCCAGCTCGCGGCCTTGTAGCCGGGGACCGGCTCCATGTCGGTGTCGACGGTCAGCAGATAGTTGCAGGCATGGGTTTCATGTACCGCCGTGTCGAGGAAATATCCGGCGGCCATGCGCTTACCGACCAGGCGACCCTGCATGTCCGGCATCGCCATGACCACAGTGTCGATTTCGCCGGCGGCGACGAGGTCGGAAAGCTGGTCGAGAGTAAGCATGCCATTCATTCGGAAGGACTCCTCGGGATTGCCACGTCAGGGGGAACGGCGGAAATGTCGAATTCGTGTGGGCCGCCGGCCGCGCGGGCCGAGTGTAGCCGGTCGGACGGGGGGGACTGCAAGAGTGGTGCGCAGGGGCTGCCGCCGCGCGGGGCCAGTTGACGCTCATGGCCGCACTACCCAAACTCCGCTCGCGATTCGGACGGCGGGATTTCTGGGGGATATATGACTGAATCCGGGGACGGGCGGCGGCCCGCCCATGTGGTCGTTCTGGGCAATGAAAAGGGCGGGTCGGGCAAGACCACGACCGCCATGCATCTGATTGCCTTGCTTTTACATGAGGGCATGCGCGTCGGATCGGTCGATCTCGACGGGCGCCAGCGGTCGCTGACGCGCTATGTGGAGAACCGCAAGGCTTGGGCCGATGCTGCCGGGGTCAAGCTTGTGATGCCGGACCATGCCGTCATCGCCCGCTCGACGCTTGGCACCGTCAGCGAAGCCAATGCGGCGGATGAACTGGCGCTTGATGCCGTCATGACGCGGCTTGAGGCCGAAAACGACTTCATCGTTATCGATTGCCCGGGCAGCGACAACCATTTGTCGCGGCTTGGGCATGCGCGCGCGGATACGCTGGTGACGCCGATGAATGACAGTTTCGTCGACTTCGATCTGCTCGGCCGGGTCGATCCGCAAACCTACCGCATCAAGGGTCCAAGCGTTTACAGCGAGATGGTTTGGGAAAGCCGGAAGCGCCGTGCCATGCGCGATGGCGGCGAGATCGACTGGGTGGTTATCCGGAACCGGCTTTCGCATCTCGATGCCAAGAACAAGCGGCGTGTCGAGGCGGTGCTCGGTGCGCTGGCGGACCGGATCGGTTTTCGCACAGGGCCGGGCTTTGGCGAACGCGTGATCTTCCGCGAGATGTTTCCCTCGGGACTGACGTTGCTCGATCTTCGGGAAGAGGGGGTCGACGCCCAGATGTCGATGTCGCATGTGGCGGCGCGGGCCGAAGTCCGGGCATTGATCGATGCGCTGGTGTTGCCGGTCGAGGAACGGCGCGCTTCCGCCTAGCCGCGGCTCTCGGCCTTGGCCGTCTGCGGCATGGCCCAATTTGCGGGCGGAATGGCAATGCAGGGAATGCTCTGGCGCGCGAGACGGCCGCAGGCGGTCTTTGCCAGGGTTTCGTTGTCGAAGCCGCCGAAGCGCGAACGATAAAGCGTTCTGTTGTCGGCGGTCTTGACCGGAATGGTGACGGGCACGGCTGTGCCGAGTTCGCCCGGCGCGGCGCGCAGTGCCTTGCGGATACTGCCGACGGCATCAGCCTGGTCGGCATAGGCGCCGATCTGGATGATCCATGTGCCCTCGGGAATAAGGGGGTCGCCTTCGCGCCATGACTGTCGTGCGGCAGGTGCTGTGCGTGCGGGGTCGTCAAGGGCTGCTTCGCGTATCAGCGGGCTGGCCGGGGCGTCCGGGCTGATACTCGCATTGGCCGGGGCAACAAGGAAGTTGCCGATTTCGCGTCCCGCCTGACGACCTGCGTCCTCGGCTGTGCGCAAGGCGGCCATTGTATAAGCGGTCACGTTGTCCACGGGCGCCGACGGCTTTTTCGTCGCGGCAACAGGTTCAGACAGGGTGGCCAGGACGACCGGCGCGGCCGTCGTCGTGCCGCTGGCGTCACCCTCGGCATAACCCGCCGTGTCGGCGCCATCGTCGATCATGGCCGCAAGCTGCGCCAATGCGGCGCGGTCTTCGGCGGGAGCGACTGTGAACTGGGTCTCAGGCCTCACAACCGGAACGGGCGGCGGCGCGGCTGCGAATTGTGTCCGGCTTGTCTTCATCGCGACGGCTTGCGGGAGGGCGCGGTCCAGAATCTCGATCATGTGCTGGTCGCGCGATTTGGCCTTTTCGCCTCCGATAACAACGCCAATCAGGAATTTATCGTCGCGCTCGACTGTGGCTGTCAGATTGAAGCCGGATGCGTTGGTGTAACCGGTCTTGAGGCCTGTTGTGCCGCGATATTCGCCGAGCAGGCGGTTGTGATTGCGGATGTTGGCCTTGCCCCAAACGAACTGTTCGGTGCTGAAATAGTGATAATATTGCGGGAAATCGCGATGGATGCGTTGCGCCAGCGTGGCCTGGTCCCGGGCGGTCGTCTTTTGCGCACTGTTCGGGAGGCCCGAGGCATTCTTGTAGGTCGTACGGGTCATTCCGAGATCGCGCGCCTTCTTGGTCATGGCGTTGGCGAAATTTGCTTCGGAGCCGGAGATAAAGGCACCGGTCGCCGAAGCAACGTCATTGGCGGAGCGGGTGACGAGGGCGAGGATCGCGTCCTCGACGCGGATCGTTTGACCCGGACGAAGGCCGAGTTTCGATGGCGGCTGGTTGGCGCCGCGCTGGGTCATCGTGATCCGGGTATCGAGCGTGATTTCGCGCTTTTCGAGCTTCTCGAAGAGGAGATAGAGCGTCATCACCTTGGTCAGGGAGGCCGGATAACGGAGTTCGTCGGCGTTCCGGGAATAGAGAACCTTGCCGGTGTGGGCGTCCATGACGAGGGCGGCGGTTTGCGGCTTTGCCGCATGGGCGGGGAGGGCGGTGACGGCCATCATCAGGACGGCTGCCATTATGGCGGCTACCCCCCTGAATCCATGAGAGATGCGCACGATACTCACAAGCGCAGACCCCGACATATCCTGAAGACCCCTCTTGCTGACACGTCCGGCCAAAGCCTCAAACGCGCCATCCCGAATATTCGCCCACGCGAACTGTAGCGCCGGAACCAGAGTTTGCGAAGGCCCTTTGACCCGAAAACGACAAAAAACCGTATATTTTCCCGATGCTTGAGCCGATCAGGTCAAGATTAAGCCGTAGGTGTTACAGTTTGGTTAACGACGTTAAGGGCGCGTTAACAGGCTGGCCGATGGCGCCAGAATCGACGTATCCAAGTAAACGGGGCATTGGGCGAGGCAAAATGGATTTTCAGACGCTGAGACTGACGGCCAAGCCGAACCAATATCTCGTTGCCCCTGCCGGCTTCTGCGCGCAGGCTGAACCCCATCGCATTGCTCCCGATTTTGGTCTCGAACCGGCGGCGCTCAGGCGCCGATTTCGCGACCTGGCGCTTGCGCAGCCCCGGGTCGTCCAGGTCGACGCGGATGATGGGCGCTTGTTGGACACCTATGTGCAGCGAAGCGCGCTTCTTGGCTTTCCGGACACCATTTCGGCCCAGTTTTTGGCCGCCGGGGCCGCAAGGTCAAGCATCGCGATCTACAGTCGCTCGCGTTACGGCTATTCGGATTTAGGTGTCAACAAGGCACGGATCGATGCCTGGTTGCGGGATCTCGCTGCCACATGCCCGGTTTGATTGGGTTGGGCTTTGAAATTCGATATGTTCGACTATGTAATAGAGGGTGTTGTTGTCAGCCGGGACGGCCGTTGCCCTGCAATAATGCTCGTCGGCACCTGTCCGGCCGGGACGGACGCGATGAATTGGCAGGAACGGGGAATGTCGGACGACAAGCGGCGCGGCGGTGAAGATGGTGGCGCAGGCACCGGCGTCATCACCAAGACGAAACCGAAGACGAAGAAGCCCTCGCTCTACAAGGTTCTGCTCCTCAACGACGACTACACACCGATGGAGTTCGTCGTTCATGTACTGGAGCGGTTCTTTAGCAAGGGGAGGGACGAAGCGACGGTCATCATGCTCCATGTGCATCAGCATGGTGTCGGCATCTGCGGTCTCTATACCTATGAGGTGGCGGAGACCAAGGTGACGCAGGTGATGGATTTCGCGCAGCAGCATCAGCATCCGCTGCAGTGCACGATGGAGCGAGAATAGCGCGTTCAGGCTGTAGCCCAGCAGAAGGGAAGGTTCGGAGTGCCGACGTTTTCACGCAGTCTCGAGGAGGGGCTTCACCGCGCGCTGGCGCTCGCCAATGAACGCAACCACGAGTACGCGACACTTGAACATCTGCTGCTGTCGCTGGTCGATGACCAGGACGCAGCGGCCGTCATGCGGGCCTGCAATGTCGACATGGAGTTGCTGCGTCACCAGTTGACCAATTATGTCGACAACGAACTTTCAAGCCTTGTTGTCGACGACGGACAGGAATCGAAGCCGACGGCCGGCTTTCAACGCGTGATCCAGCGTGCCGTCATCCATGTTCAATCGTCGGGACGTGAGGAGGTGACAGGCGCGAATGTGCTTGTTGCGATGTTTGCCGAGCGCGAGAGTCATGCCGCCTATTTCCTGCAGGAGCAGGACATGACGCGTTACGACGCCGTCAATTACATCAGCCACGGGATTGCCAAGCGAGCGGACATGACCGAGGCGCGGCCGGTGCGCGGTGCGCAGGAAGAACCGGAAGCGAATGAGCGTGGCCGCAAGGAGCGCACGACCGAGGCGCTCGACAATTACTGCGTCAATCTCAATGAGAAGGCCAAACAGGGCAAAATCGATCCGCTGATTGGGCGCACGCGCGAGGTTGAGCGCACAATCCAGATTCTTTGCCGCCGTTCCAAGAACAATCCGTTGTTCGTCGGTGATCCCGGCGTCGGCAAAACGGCGATTGCCGAAGGTCTGGCGCGACGGATCGTAAAGGGCGAAGTGCCCGACGTGTTGCGGAATGCCACGATCTTCTCGCTCGACATGGGGACGTTGCTGGCAGGCACACGCTATCGTGGCGATTTCGAAGAGCGCATCAAGGCGGTCATCAAGGAGATCGAAGCCTATCCTGGCGCGATCATGTTCATCGATGAAATCCACACGGTGATCGGCGCCGGGGCGACCAGCGGCGGCGCGATGGATGCGTCCAACCTGTTGAAGCCGGCGCTTGCCAGCGGCAATGTGCGGTGCATCGGGTCGACGACCTACAAGGAATACCGGCAGCATTTCGAGAAGGACCGGGCGCTGGTGCGGCGCTTTCAGAAGATCGATGTGGCTGAACCATCCGTGCCTGACACGATCAAGATACTGAAGGGGCTCAAGCCCTATTTTGAGGACTTTCACAAGGTTCGGTATACCAACGACGCTGTGAAAGCGGCTGTGGATTTGTCGGCGAAGTACATGCATGACCGGAAGCTACCGGACAAGGCGATCGACGTGATTGACGAAGCCGGCGCGTCGCAAATGCTGCTGCCGGAGTCGCGGCGCAAGAAGACAATCGGCGTCGCGGAGATCGAGGCTGTGGTGGCGACGATGGCGCGCATTCCGCCGAAGTCGGTGTCAAAGAGCGATACGGAGAAGCTGAAAGACCTCGATACCGAGCTGAAGCGCGTCGTATTCGGGCAGGACGCCGCGATCGAAGCATTGGCGGCATCGATCAAGCTGGCCCGGGCCGGACTGCGTGAAGCGGAAAAGCCCATCGGTTGCTATCTGTTCTCCGGCCCGACCGGGGTTGGCAAAACAGAGGTTGCACGGCAGCTCGCGTCCGTGCTCGGCGTCGAGATGCTGCGCTTCGATATGTCCGAATATATGGAGCGGCATACGGTGTCGCGTCTGATCGGTGCGCCGCCTGGATATGTCGGCTTCGATCAGGGCGGCCTTCTGACCGATGGTGTCGATCAGCACCCCCATTGTGTGCTTCTGCTCGATGAAATCGAAAAAGCACATCCCGATCTCTTCAACATTCTTCTGCAGGTTATGGATCACGGGAAGCTCACGGATCACAACGGCAAGAAGATCGATTTCCGGAATGTCGTTCTCATCATGACGACCAATGCAGGCGCTGCCGATATGGCGAGAACGCCGATCGGATTTGCGCGTACAAAACGCACAGGCGACGACGAAGATGCCATCAAGCGGTTGTTCACGCCGGAATTCCGCAATCGTCTCGACGCCACCATACCTTTCGGCCATCTGCCGGAAGATGTGATCTCGCGGGTGGTCGAGAAATTTGTGCTGCAACTCGAGGCGCAACTGGCGGATCGCAACGTGACAATCGAACTGACGCCGGATGCCAACAAGTGGTTGGCAACGCGCGGCTACGACGAGCAGATGGGCGCGCGTCCGCTCGCGCGCGTCATTCAGGAACACATCAAGAAGCCTTTGGCCGACGAGGTGTTGTTCGGGCGACTCGTGAAGGGTGGGCATGTCCGCGTTGCGGTCAAGGACGATGCTCTCGACTTCGATATCGAAGCAGCACCGCCGCGCAGTTCGGGGCATTCCGGAAATGAAGGGCCAAAGAAGCCCCGCGTCAGGAAACCGAAAGACCGGCCGGACGATGGTTCGGGCGGTAGCGTGCCCAAAGTGCCTTTGCTAGCGGAATAGCGGTATCGGGTTTTACCCGATGCCAGTGAATTGAAGACGGCCATGAGGCATGCGTGCTTTGTGGCCGTTTTCGATGCAAACGACCAAGAGAAACGTCCAACCCCAGGGAGATTGAAGAGATGATCGGTTACGTAATGGTGGGAACCAACGACCTCGACAAGGCAACGAAGTTTTATGATGAGCTGCTCGGTGAAATTGGGGCCAAGCGTGCGATGTCGGATCCGGGCCGGTTCGTCGGCTGGAGCAATGGCGGTCCGATGCTCGCGGTGACGAAGCCGCATGACGGCAACAAGGCGAACTTCGGCAATGGTACGATGGTGGCGTTGGCAGTCGGGTCGCGCGCCAATGTCGACAAGGTTCACGCGAAGGCAATGAGCCTCGGCGGCAAGGACGAGGGCGCGCCGGGTGTGCGCGGCGGTAGTTTCTACGGCGGTTATTTTCGCGATCTGGACGGCAACAAGTTTGTTGCCTTCCATATGGGCGAATAGGGAATCGTCACTCGGCATGAAGGCCGCCGTGTGAACACGGCGGCCTTTTGCGTTTCCGGATGTCAGTTTTTCTTGAGTCGATAGATGGCGACGTCGATGTCGGACGAGTAGTAGATGTCGCCATTGGCTGCGACTGCGACGCCGGTTGGAATGAAGAGGTCGGGGGCACCGTCGGGCGCCTCGAAGCCGATCGGAAGGTTGGACTTCAGAACGGTTGACTTGCCATTCGCAGGATTGATTGCCGAGATGCGTTTTGCGCCAACCTCGGCGACGACGATCCGGCCGTCGGGCGCGATGTCGAAGCCCTCCGGTTCGGCGAGACCTTCGGCGATCACTGTGCGTTCGCCGGTATCTGTGTTGATGAGCGAAATGCGCCCGCCCGTTCTCTCGCCGACATAGACGGAGCCGTCGAGTCCGAGCTTCATCATGGCCGGCCCGGAGAGGCCCGTGGCGAGGTCGGTGCGGCTGGACCAGTCCGCAGCGTCGACGCGAACAATCGCGCCGCGCGTATATTCGGTGACCAGAACGCTGCCGTCCGAGAGCACCAATGCCTCTGCCGGTGTTGTGAAGCCATGATGGAGGCCAAGCGAAGCGCCTGTTTCTTCGTCGAACAGCTGCACTGCACCTGCTGTCAGCGCGGCAAACGCGATGCGTCCATTGGCAACTGAAACGCTCAGCGGGTAGTCGATGTCGGAGGCAAAGACACGCCCAAGCTCCGTCACTTCGCCCGAGGCCGGATCGACCATGCGCGCGGCAAAAAGATCGGCCACATAGAGGGCGCCGGCATCTGACATTTCAATGTCCCCGGCGACGGCCAGAGCGCCGGAGACAATTGTCCGTGTTTCGCCAGTGTCCGTATCGATGGCAATGACGGCGTTGTCCGCCATATTGGTGATGTAGAGATTGTCTTCGGCGTCGAGCGCCAGGTTATCGATTGCCGGCGCGACCTCCGCGATCAGTGTCTTCTCGCCGCTTGCCACGTCGATGCGATAGACATGACCGGCAGCTGTATCGACTGCGTAGAGATTTCCTTTTGAATCGAAGTTCACAGCCGCGGGGACGTTGAAGCCAGTGGCAACGATCTCGATCGTGGCCGCCTCGACATCGACACGAACGACCTGCTTCTTGAACCAGAGTGGCCCGTAAAGCTTGCCGTCGGGACCGAAGTCGAAGCCGTTGAGTCCGCCCATGCCTTCCATGATCTTGCGCGGCGGGTTTGTGCCGGAGGGATCGAGTTCGTAGAGCGCGTCGCCCAGGAAAACCTGCGTTGCGAACAGGCGGCCGTCATCGGTCCAGGCCAGCGAATTCATGCCAGGCAGGCCTTCGGCCAGCGTCAAAAGGCGACCGTCCGGTTTGCGGGCGTAGACCTTGCCATCGAGGAAAGCCGTCCAGGCGATGGTGCCGTCCGGTCCTTGTTCGACATCGTCGGCCATGCCTTCGGGTGGCCCCTCGGCGATGCTGGTCTCGCCTGTGTCGCGGTTCACCTCATAAAGCGCGCGGCCGACGACGCTGCCGGCAAGCAATCGTCCATCGGAGGTAAATGTCAGCCCGTGGATGCCGTGGAACGGCGAGGGCGCGACGACGGTCTCTTGCGTGTAGCTCTCGCTTTCCGAGCAAGCCGTCGCCAACGAAAATGCGACGGCCAGCGCCGCCGCTGTGCGGACGATCTTCATTGATTGTTCCCCCTCCCATGTGGCGACAGACGCGCCTGGCGTTCAGTTCATCGCCGCCTTGATGCGTTCGGCATGTTTCTTAAGTTCATCGAAGTCGGCCATCTGACGCGCATGCAGCTTGAGATCGATACCTTGCGAGCGCGGGATGATATGGGTGTGAATGTGAAAGACGGTCTGGCCGGCTGGCGCGCCGTTGAGCTGCGCAACCAGTATGCCCGGAGCGGCGAAAGCCTTCTTCACCGCTGCGGCGATCTTCTTGACGGTTTTGGCCATGGCGCCGGCATATTCGGGATCGAGGTCGAGCAGGTCTTCGGCCGGGTATTTGGGGATCACCAGCGTATGTCCCTCGGCTTGCGGCATGACGTCCATGAAGGCGAGCGTCATCTCGTCTTCATAGACTTTGAAGCACGGCGCTTCGCCCCGGAGAATTTTTGCAAAGATATTGTTTGGATCGTAGGCCACGGTCAGAAATCATCCTCTTGATGTTCGTTGTTGGCACTATCGTGCCGGAACGGGGCGTATTCGCCAAGGGCGGCGATGTCCCGATCGACATATTGGCGCTCGCGGCACAGATATTCGGCCACGGCTTCGCGGAACGACGGGTTGGCAATCCAGTGTGCCGAATGGGTTCGCGCCGGCAGGTAGCCGCGGGCCAGCTTGTGTTCACCCTGCGCGCCGGCCTCGACTCGCGCCAGACCCCTGACAATGGCGAATTCGATCGCCTGATAGTAACAGCACTCGAAATGCAGGAAGGGGTGGTGCTCGATGGCACCCCAGTTGCGGCCATAGAGGGCATCGCCGCCGATGAAGTTCAGCGCGCCGGCGATGAGACGCCCATTGCGGCGGGCCATCACCAGAAGCGTCTCCCGCGACATCCGCTCGCCGATCAGACTGAAGAATTCGCGACTGAGATATGGAGACCCCCATTTGCGCGCTCCTGTGTCCATGTAGAACGCAAAAAACGCGTCCCAATGATCCTCGGTGATGTCGGCGCCGGTAACCCACTCGACGGCGACGCCGTTTTCCCGCGCTCGCTCGCGCTCCTTGCGGATCATTTTGCGTTTGCGCGAAGAGAGATCGGCCAGGAAGTCGTCGAACGAGCCATAGCCGCGATTGTGCCAATGGAACTGCTGGTCGGTGCGCTGCAGAAAGCCGAGCCGGCCGAGCCGGTCCCATTGCCGCTGTGCGAGGAAGGTGATGTGGAGCGACGAGACGGAGAGGCGTGTCGCGAGTTCAATTGCGCCGGCTGCGAGTGCGTCTTCCACCGCTTCGCAGCCGAGCCCCGGCGGCACCAGCAGGCGCGGGCCCGTTGCGGGCGTGAACGGAATCGAGGCTTGCAGTTTGGGGTAGTAGCGGCCGCCGGCATTTTCAAGCGCGTTGGCCCAACCGTGATCGAAGACGTATTCGCCGCGGCTGTGACTTTTCAGGTAGAGCGGCATGGCGCCGGCCAGCCGGCCTCGATCGTCTTCCAGCAGCAGGTGTTGCGGCAGCCAACCGGTGCGGCGTGTCGCCGATCCGCTTTCCTCAAGCGCCGAGAGGAAGGCGTGCGACACGAATGGATTGGCCGGTTCGCCCGGCGGGTTGGCGCAGGCATCCCATGCGACTGCATCGACGCCAGTGAGGCTGTCGGCGACGCGGATGATGGCCTGCTCGCTATCTCCCATGCGGTAATTCTAGAGAAGGGTTCCGCTTCACGCGATCTCGAAAATGGCCTCAATTTCGACTGTGATCTGGAAGGGGAGGCTCGGCGCGGCGACTGCCGAGCGGGCATGGCGTCCGGCGTCGCCGAATATCTCGACAAGGAGGTCGGACGCCCCGTTGATGACGGCCGGTTGCTGGTCAAATTCGGGTGTTGCGTTGACGAAGCCGAGAATTTTTACGGCGCGCTTCACGCGATCGAGATCGCCGCCGCAAGCGGCCTTCAATTGTGCCAGCACATTGAGCATGGTCAGCCGGGCGGCCGCCTTGCCGGCATCAATGTCGTGATCCTTGCCGAGCTTGCCCTGATAGGCGATGCCTGAGCCGCCCATCGGTCCCTGACCGGAAATGAAGACCAGATTGCCGGTGACAACATAGGGCACGTAGGTGCCCGCGGGCCCGGCCGGCGCCGGCAACTCAATTCCCAATTCCTTCAGGCGTCCGTCGATTTTTCCAGTCATTCGCATTCTCCCGTCTGTGCCCGTGCTTGCCGCGCGTATTCCAGAAGCTATACCTAACCGTTCGGACGAACCGGCGAAAGCCCGACGGGCATGGGAGAGGCCGCAAATGAGCGAAACGCGCAGGCCGATGGACGATGGGCTATTCATGCCGGCCGAATGGGAGCCGCATGAGCGCTGCTGGATGCAGTGGCCGAGTCGCGGCGAGGTGTGGGGCGAACGTCTGCCACAGGCCTATGCCGCCTATGCCCAGGTAGCGCGGACGATAGCGGGCTTTGAGCCGGTGTCGATGATCTGCCGTCCGGAGGATGAAGCCCAGGCACGGCTTGCCTGCGGCCGTGACGTCGAGATCGTTCCGCTGCCCATCGACGATAGCTGGGCACGGGATTCCGGTCCGATTTTCGTTGCCGATGGCAAGGGCTGTGTCGCCGGCACACATTGGCGCTTCAACGCCTGGGGCAACGCCTATCAGAACTACGATCACGACGCGGCGGTCGGCGGCCTCGTTCTAGAGCGGCTCGGTATGCGTGTCTACAAGGGCGGCATGGTGCTGGAGGGCGGTTCGATATGCGCGGATGGATACGGAACGCTTCTGACGACCGAGGAATGCCTGTTCAACGACAATCGCAATCCGGAGCTGACACGTCAGCAGATCGAGGAAAATCTTGCATTGAACCTTGGCGTGTCGCGGATCATCTGGCTCGATCGAGGGCTTCAGGATGATGAGACGAGCGGTCATGTCGACATGATCGCCTGTTTTGCTGGCGCGGGCCGTGTGTTGCTGCATATGCCGGAGGATCGCAACGATCCAAACCATGCCCGTATGCAGGACAATCGCGCGCGGATCGAAACGGCGCGCGATGCGCGCGGGAAAAAGCTCGAGATCATCGAAATTCCACAACCCCGGCGCAATCTGCTGCGGCCCGACGGACGTCGGCTCTGCACATCCTATGTCAATGCCTATATCGCAAATGGCGGCGTCGTCATGCCGACCTATGACGATCCGAACGACGGCAAGGCAGCCGAGATCATGGCGGCGGCTTTTCCGGGGCGTCAGGTGATGCAGGTGCCGGCGCTTGAAATTGCGCAAGGCGGCGGTTCGATCCACTGCATCACGCAACAGCAGCCGAAGGGAACTTCGATAAAATAGGCGGGTTATCCGTGCGTGGTCAGGCGCGCGGCGCGTCCACCATTCTTCTTGTCCGCATACATGGCGCGGTCGGCGCGGTCGAGCAGCTCCTTCGGCGAGGTTTCGCCCGTATATGAGGCAAAGCCGAGGCTGGCGCTGACCGAGATCGTGTGCGACTTGCAGGCGATTTCGAGCTGTGCGGTGCCGCGCAGCATTTCGCGGGCACGCTCGCGCGCACGCTTGTGGTCGGCGCGCACGAAGAGAATGGCGAATTCGTCGCCGCCAAGGCGTGCGGCGTAATCTGTGGCACGGATGCTCTTGCTGAGAAAAGCGCCGACCGTTCGCAAGACTTCGTCGCCCGCCACGTGTCCACAACGATCATTGATGGTCTTGAATCCGTCGAGGTCGATATAGGCGAGCAGCCCGGCTTCCTCGTAACGTGCGGCGCTCAGCAGGTTGCGGCGCAAAACTTCGTCGAAGCCACGCCGGTTGAGCAGGCCGGTCAACTCGTCAGTCTGCGTCAGCGCTTCCAGCCGGCGTACACGTTCGTTCAGTTCGGCAATGCGTATTTCGGCCTCGTCGGCGAACGCGAGCGCCCTGTCGACCAGGTCGCGGCTTGCCGGTCCGCGCGAGACGGCGCCGATGCTTCGGCGGAACCGCTCCGTTGGCGGATCGACTTGCAGCACCCCTTCGCCCAGCGAAGACGGCCGCGTTCCAGTACCTGCCATGCGTTTCACGTAGCCCATCGTTCCCCTCGCAATTTTCTTGCGATCCCCTTCAAGGCCTGCTCATCCCGCTATGGGAAATGCAAGGGCTTTGCCAAAGGAAAACCCTTTTAAAATCAATGCATTGGGGGCGTGGAGCCATGTTGGCGCCCGGCAAAATATTCCCGTGTGACTCAGCTTTGCCGGGTCAACCGGGCCGTTATTCGAGGTCGCGAACGAGGCGGAATCCGGCAATCGAAAGCCGCTCGTCCGGGAGGCGGTTCTCTCTGGCGCCAATCCGCACGGGCCCTGGTGTGTCCGTCCAAGAGCCTCCGCGGAGGATGCGGATGCCGCAATTTTCGGCCACGTTCGGGCTGCCGTCGCGCGGTCCGAGTCTGTAGTCGCCCAACCAGCAGTCGGCGAGCCAGACCCATGCGTTTCCGACCATGTCGTAAAGGCCGAATGGATTGGGAAGGAAACTGCCTACCGGACTTGTGTACATGAAGCCGTCGTCGCAGGGCTCGGCGACCTTTGCCGCCTTGTTCTTGGCGGTCAGGTCGTTGACGCTGGCGTAGTCGCAGGTGAGACTGTCGTCGTCGCCCCAGAAATTCATGCCTGTCGTGCCGCCGCGCGCTGCATATTCCCATTCGGCCTCGCTCGGCAGGCGATAGTTTTTTCCGGTTCGTTCTGTCATCCACGCTGCATATGCGTTTGCGTCGTGCCATGAGACGCAGACGACGGGATGCGACGGATCTTGCGGGAAGCCGGGGGCGCGCCAGCTCGCGGTTTCGTCGACGCGCCAGCCGTCGTCGGTGAAGGCGAAGCAGCCTTGCTCCGGTTCGTGGTTTGTAGCGTCGGCGAAGGCTGCAAATTCCGCCACCGTGACGGCGAGGGTTGCCATCGCGAAGGGCTTTGAAATGGTAACTTCGTGGCGTGGGTATTCGCTGATGTCGGCGGCCGGGTCGTCTTCGTCGGCACCCCGCATGAACGACCCCGTCGGCAGGACGATGAGCGTGGGGCAATCGTCGCAGTCGCGCATCGTCTTGAAGGAATCGGGCGCATCGCCGCACGCGGAGAGCCCGATCAATGCGCCTGCCAGCAAAACACGAATCATGGCGCCACCCGATCGCGCGGCGGGCGTCCGGCGAAGAAATCGTCGAGATTGTCGAGCGCGCGGAAACCCATTGCGTTGCGCGTTTCGAGCGTCGCGCTTCCCAGATGCGGCAGCAGAAAGGCGTTCGACAATCCGAGATAACCCGGATGCAGGTTCGGTTCGTTGTTGAAAACATCGAGTCCGGCAGCGCCGATGCGGCCGGAGGAAAGCGCGGCAATCAACGCGTCGTCGTCGACAATGTCGCCGCGTGCCGTGTTGACGACGATGGCGCCGGATGGCAGCAGCGCCAGGGTTTCGGCGTTGACGATGCGGCGCGTTTCGGGTGTCGACGCGCAATGGATCGACAATATGTCCGAGGCGCGGAACAGCGATGCGGCGTCCGCGTGGAAGACCGCGCCTTCTTCGGCATCGGGCCGCAAGCGGTTGCGATTGTGATAGTGGATCGTCATGTTGAAGGCGCGCGCGCGGCGGGCGACGGCCTGACCGATACGCCCAAGTCCCAGAATGCCGAGACGCTTGCCCGAGATTTCGCGGCCGAGCATGCCGGTTGGCGCCCAGTTCTTCCAGCGTCCCTCGCGAATGGTTGCGGCGCCGGCCGTTGCACCGCGTGCGGCGCCGAGCATCAGCAGCATTGCTATTTCGGCCGTTGCGTCGGTCAGCACGTCGGGTGTGTTGGTGACAGTGACGTCGCGGCCCGTGGCCGCGGCGACATCGATATGGTCGTAGCCGACCGAAAACGTAGCAATAACGCGGATTTCTGCCGGAAGGGCGGCGATCAGCTTGGCGTCGATCCTGTCCGTTACAGTGACGAGGAGGCCGTCCTTGTCCGCTGCGCGGGCGAGCAGCTCGTCGCGTGCATAAAGACGATCATCCGTGTTCAGGTCGGCTTCGTAGTCGCGCATGGCGCGCGCTTCGACCTCTGTCGGGAGCTTGCGGGTCAGGAGAATGCGGGGACGGGACATTGAGGGCCCTTGGCGTTCGATTGATTATCCGGTTTAGCCGATGGTGTAGGATTACAAAAGGCCGGACACGATGACGGGAAGGAAAGCCGGAAGCCATGCGAACGACAAGCTCGAGTTTTGTTGCCGTCCTGCTGTGGACCGTCGCAATGCATTCAACTGCCGCAGCGGTCGAAGCCGAATTGCAGATGCATCGCGCCGTGTACGAACTGTCGCTGGGGCGATCGCAGGCGGTCAGCGATGTTGCCGGTATTGAAGGGCGGATGGTCGTGGAATGGCGCGGCGGACGCGAATGCGGCGGCTATACGTCGATGCAGCGGGTCGTGACGCAGGTGACGGGGGACGAGGACAGGGCGGTCAGCAACGATGTCCGGCTGAGCACCTGGGAGGCGGCGGATGGCGGCGAATTCCGGTTCACGCGGACGGAATATGTAAACGGCCAACTTGTTGAAACTGAAAGCGGAATCGCCCGCCGCGCGGCGCCGAAGGGCGCGGTGACGGTCGAGCGCGAGGGTCTGCCTCCGATCGAAATACCAGGCGAGGTGCTGTTTCCGGTTGCCTATAATCTGCAGTTGATGGCAGCGGCGAAGGCCGGCCGGCAGCTCTTCAGCGCCCCGATTTTCGATGGCACCGAGGAGGGCGAGAATCCGACAAATGCCTTTATCGGCAAGACCTTAGCGATACCGGACGACGCTCTTTCGGCGGCTGTGAGCGGCAGCGTAGCGCCGCTGCTGTCCGAAATGACGGCGCGGCCGGTCAGGCTGAGCTATTTCGACCGCGACGCGCGCGAGGGCCTGCCCAATTTCGAAATGGGCTATGTCCTTCTATCCAATGGCGTTTCGGCGTCGCTGGTGCTCGACTATGACGATGTGGTGATGAACGGACGGCTGAGCGAGGTTCACTATTTCGCAGCAGGCAGTTGCTGAAGACCCCCCCTCTGTCACAAATCTGTCAAAAAACTGTCACAAATCGACTTATCCCCGGCCGGTGCCACGACTTGTCCCCGGGGCGAAGTCCGACTTATCCCCGGGTCAGCGCGGCAGGCCACGACCCTTGCCGATCGACTTGTCTCCGAATCGCGCTCTCAGCCGGTCCATCGCGCGTTCGGCGGTGGCGCGCCGCGTCGCCGCCGGGTCGAGCATGTCGGGCGGGTCGGCGAGATCGGCGGGGCCGAGTTGCGAGATGCCGACGCCGAGCAGGCGGAAGGCGGTGCCGGTCGCTTCCTTCGCCAGCAGGGGGGCGGCGATGCGATAGACCACATCGGCCAGCTGCGTCGGATCGTGCAGGGTCTGGTTGCGGGTGCGGGTCTTGAAGTCGGCGGTCTTCAGCTTCAGCACCACGGTCGCGCCGGACAGGCCGGCCGCCTTGGCGCGGCGGGAGACCTTTTCGCAGAGCGGCCAGAGGATGCGGTCAAGCGCGGCAGCGTCCGAAATATCATCCGTGAACGTCGTTTCGGCCGAAATGCTTTTGGCGCCCTGGGACGGTTCGACGGTGCGGACATCGAGGCCGCGGGCGAGGCGCCAGAGTCGACTGCCCATCGAGCCGTAACGCGCCATCAACTCGTTTTCCTCCATGCGCTGGAGCTGCGAAATTCGGGTGATGCCGTCGCGGGCGAGCCTGGCCTCGAAGGCCTTGCCGACGCCCCAGATCAGCGAGACGGGTTTTGCGGCCAGGAAGGCGAGCGTTTCGGCGCGGCCGATGACCGAGAAGCCGCGCGGCTTGTCGAGGTCGGAGGCGATCTTGGCCAGAAACTTGTTGTGACTGAGGCCGACCGAGACGGTGATACCGATCTCCTTCTCGATGCGGTTGACGAGGCGGGCCATGCTGAGCGCCGGCGCGCCGTGATGCAGGCGCTCGGTGCCGGACAGGTCGAGAAAGGCCTCGTCGATCGACAGCGGCTCGACCAGCGGCGTCAATTCCTGCATCAACTGCCGAACCTCGCGGCCGACTTTCGCGTATTTGGCCATGTCGGGCGGCATGACGACGGCTTCGGGACAGGCCGCCATGGCCTTGAACATCGGCATGGCCGAGCGGACGCCGCGCACGCGGGCGATGTAGCAGCAGGTCGAGACGACGCCGCGCTTGCCGCCGCCGATGATCAGCGGCTTGTCGCGCAGGGCGGGGTCGTCGCGCTTTTCGACGGCGGCATAGAAGGCGTCGCAATCGAGATGGGCGATCGAAAGTTCGTGCAGCTCGGGATGGAATTTCAGGCGCGGCCGCTTGCAGGACGGACAACGCACCGCGCCTTCGGGGGCGGGCGAGAGGCAGTCGCGGCAGAAGCCTTGCGGGGCGGCGGTCATGGGTACGAGCCAGGTAGCGGAATTTTGCTGCAGTCTAGCATAGTGCGTGCCGCTTTTTGCTTGGTGGCTCCGAACGTCGCACCTACAGTTGGGAAGTTGTGAGCTGCCACGCCGGTTCGGGGGAATCGTTGAAAAAGCTGTCGTCTTTGGCGCTCTGCGCGACCGTTACTTTCATTGCCATGGCGCTGGCCGCCTGCGCCGCGAAAGCACCACCACCAGTGAAAACCGCGCTTGCGGCGGCGGAAGCTCCCGCTTCAACGCCTGAAGCTCTAACGGCATCCATTCGCGGCTCGCGGGAACGCAATGTGTTCGACAGCGAGGGCGTCTATGTGGCGGGGATTGACGGGAAGATGATCCGCCAGTCGGGGCGCACCTATGAAAACCCCATCGCCATTGCGCCAGGACCCCATTCCCTGCTGATCGGTTCCAGCAGGGCAGCCTATGGGACGCTGCACACGCGGCTTGAGGCGAAAGAAGGCGCAAGCTATGTGCTCCGCTGGGAAAGCGATGCGACCGGCATCCCGATCTATGGCGGCACGATGACTGTATGGATCGAGGACGAGGCGAGCGGTGAACTCGTCATGCCCAAGCGCAATATCTGGGGCGAGATTTCGAAGAATGCCACCTATGTAAGCCCGGATATTCCGGAGCAGGAGGCGGCGCTGATTTCAGGCGTGAAGCCTGAAGGCTTTCCTGGTGTCGATCACACCTACCTCGCGGCTGTGGACGGCGTCTATACGGCTGACAACAAGGCATCCAGAATGCCGATCAAGGTGAGGCCCGGAAAGCGAGCACTGCTTCTTGGCTATTACAGCGGCGGGATTGCGGAGTACCCAGTGCTGGTCGATCTGCAAGCAGGGCACAGCTATGTTATCGGCTTCGTTTCCGATTTGGGGGCAGTGCCGGGGCTGGCAAATGAACGTCTCTCGATATGGCTCGACGATCAGACAACGGGCGTGCGCGTGGTGCCGGCCCAACGCGTGATGGTGCAGCGTATTCGGCGTGGAGCGATCATTCTGCCGTAGGAGAGAGGAGCCCGGTATTGTTCGATCCTCCACAGCAGGAGGGCGGGAAGCGGCGTTCGCGGCAGAAGCCGTCGCTCATGTGCCTAGCGTCCAATTTTGTCGAGAAGGCGATCTCTCTTGATGTCAAAGAAAGTATCCATATCAAAGTAGTTGAAGATTTTCTTGACGGAAAAGCGTTGTTGTAGGCGCCTCTGAATATCGACAGCATCTGGATTTACAAGAACTATCGCTGGATCATTTTTCCGAATTGCGAGAACTGATCGAAGGACGGATGAGAAATACAAATCTGCTACTGGAAACGAGTATCCGATGAACACGAATGCCTTCGCAGATTGCATCTCGCGTTCCATTTGTTCCCAAATGGACTTAATTTCCTCAGAATGGTTCAGCGTTCCTAAGTGCTTGTTCCCATCATTCTCGGAACCGACGAACTTAAGGTGAGTTGGCGCAACAATAAGAGATTGGTCTGGGTTGTCCCTTACATCGATTTTGTTTTTGGTCAGCGTCCAATTGATGGAACCATGCGGCTTTAGGACCTTCAACCCATTGCTTGCTTTGTTGAGGCCAACATAGTGCCACGGCTTTTGCTTCGGCATTGAGCGTTCAAAAATTATGTCGTAATTGAAGGAGACCATGGCATCGCGAGATCTGATGTGATTCAGCAAAAGCTGACCGTATGAATGTCGGGTGCTTTTGTTGGCTCTATAGCGTCCAAATACGTTCCCAATTTCCGAAACTAGATCACCCCAAATTTGGGTTGTGTAAGTTCGAAGCTGTGCGCTGGTGCCCGGCGCTTGGATTCGCTCAGAGAGAAATGTGAATACTTCCTCTACGTCAATATCGGAAAGGGATTGCCGTCGCTGTTTGGTGCTATGCCTAGCGGGAACCTTGGCGTAGTTGAGAAAATACCGAAATAGGAATGCCTCGATGCGCTTGGACTTTTCTTTGTTCGTACAGAATCGCAGAAAAGTGGGCCAAAATTCTTTTTGGATTGGGATTGGTACTTTTCCGCCGCCTTGAACTGCAGCGGTCGCTCCGGCACCGTACGAAGCTCCAGCACCGATAAAATATACAATCTTTCGGCTTGGCTTTTGCTTTGCCATTCGTGCAACTCCTAAAGTTCTTTTGTTCCAATGTCTCGGTACAAGCGATCTTCCGGCCACAGCCATGCGGCGCCGCGGACGCCGCTGGCGTCGCCGTGCTGGTGGGGGCGCAAGCGGGTGGCGACGGTGTCGGAGAAGACGTAAGCGCCCCAGCGGGCAGGCACTTCGTCGTAGAGGGCTTCGATGTTGGACATGCCGCCGCCCAGGACGATCACTTCGGGGTCGAGAATGTTGATCGTGTGGGCCAGCGCGCGGGCGAGGCGGTCGGCGTAGCGGCGGAGCGCCAGGCGGGCGGGGCGGGCGCCCGTTTGCGCCGCGGCGACGATTTCTTCGGGCGTCAGCGCCTCGCCTTCTTCCTCCTTGTAGAGGCGGGCGAAAGCGGGCCCCGAAGCCCATGTTTCGATGCAGCCCTTCTTGCCGCAATAACAATCCGTACCCGGATATTCGTCCGGGTGCATCCAGGGCAGCGGATTGTGGCCCCATTCGCCGGCAATCGCGTTGGGGCCCGCCAGCAGCCTGCCGCCGATGACAATGCCGCCGCCGACGCCGGTGCCGAGAATGACGCCAAAGACCGAGGCGGCGCCGGCGCCCGCGCCGTCGGTTGCTTCGGAGAGCGCGAAACAATCGGCGTCGTTGGCGAGGCGGAGGGGGCGGGCCAGCGCCGTTTCGAGATCGCGCCCGAAGGGATGGCCGATCAGCCAGGTGCTGTTGGCGTTTTTGACGAGGCCTGTCGCCGGCGAGATCGTGCCCGGCATGCCGATGCCAACCGTGCCTTGTTGTCCGGTCTCGGCTTCGAGGGCGGCGACCAGATCGCGGATCGCGGCGACGGTGGCCGCGTAGTTGCCCTGTGGGGCGGCGATGCGGCGGCGCGTCAATTCGCGGCCTTCAGCGTCGAGGGCCAGGGCTTCGATTTTGGTGCCGCCGAGGTCGATGCCAATGCGCATGGGGAGATTTCACGATTCAGGTTGTGCGGGGTGTTTATATTACGATGAAGGAAGGCGTGGATGGCCCGAATAAATCGGGCCATGACGGCTTTGGGGGATCGGGTGCATGGCGTTTGTTGCTTGCTGGCTGCTTGCCTTTGTACTTCTCGCACTTCCCGCCCAGGCGGATGACCGCCTGACGGTGGTGCTGGTGGGGGATACCGGGCTTAACGCCGGCGGGGCGCCGGTCGATGCGCGGGGCGGCTGGAAGGGCGGGCGGCTGGTGACGACGGCGGAAGCGCTGGAGGAGATCGCGCCGTGGCTTCAGGGCGATGTCGTGTTCGCCAATCTCGAAAGCGTGGTGACCGACCGCAACGACATTCCGGCGCGCGAAAAGATGTTCGTATTCCGCATGCATCCCCAAGGCGTGCGGGGGCTGGCGGCGGCAGGGATCAATGTGTTCTCGCTCGCCAATAATCATGCGCTCGACTACGGGACGCGCGGGGCCGGCGAGACACTGGCCCATGTGGCGGCGGTGCCGGGACTGAAGGCATGGCCGGGGCTCGGGCGGACGCGCGAGGCGGCGATGCGGCCGCACGTCTTCGAGATGCGCGGGCTCAAGGTGGCGGTGTCGGCGGTCGGCAATGCCGGCGGCGGGTTGCCGGCGGGCGAAGGCCATGCGGGGATGCTGCAGGAGCGGACCGACTTTGCGGAGGTGGCGGCGCGGCTGAAGGACGAGGCGGCGGATCTGCGGATCCTGTCGGTGCATTACGGGCGCGAGTTCGCGCCGCTGACCGATGCCGTGGATATTGCGCGCTTCCGGGGCGCGGCAGCGGGGGCGGGGGCGACGATTGTCGCCGGGCATCATGCGCATGTGGCCAAGGGGGTCGAGATTTCAGGGGCCCATCTCGTCGCCTATGGGCTTGGGAATTTTTTGCATCTGGGGACGCAGAACATGGCGCGGTTCGATATCTGCCGCGATTTCGGGCTGCTGCTCAGGGTGGGGCTGGCGCGGGGCGCTGCGGGGCTCGCGGTCGAGACGGTGGAGGCGGTGCCGCTCAAGGGCATGCATTTGCGGGTGGAACCGATGGGCGGGGAGGCGGCGCGGCTGCGGCTTGAGGTGCTGAACTATCTCGGGGGCCGGCTCGATGGCGGCGAGGCGCGGGGCTTGCGGTTTCGTCCGCAGGCGGACGGGTCGGGGCTCTGGTGCGCGGCCGGGGCGAGCGATGCGCGCTGTGCGGGCTGGGAGGAGCCGGAGGAATCGGTGCGAGAGGCGGAGATTGTGGCGGCTTGCGGGAAGGATGTGAGAAGAGGGAATTTTTGAAGGGAAGGCAGGTCGCACGCGAAGGGAAGAAGGGGTTCACGCGGAGACGCGGAGTCGCGGAGAGGAGAAGGTTTCTGGCGCTTCCGCCTTCGCTCCTGGCGGAGCTTCGGCGGACAAGTCGCGCCGGAAACAAAAAACAATGTCATTGCGAGGAGCGAAGCGACGAAGCAATCCAGAAGCCGCAAACTCCGAGACTGCCGCTTCTGGATTGCTTCGCCTTCGGCTCGCAATGACGAATCTGTTTTTCCGTTGGAGATGTCAGAACCCGTCCGCCTTCAGCTTTTCCGAAATGAAATCTTCCGCGGCGCTCCATTCCGTTGTGTGGAAGTGGCTGTCGGGGGCCTGTCCCAGCAATTTGGCGAGGCGGGGGTCGGCGATGAAGTGGACGCGGTGGGAGGGGGCATGGGCCCTGGCGACCGATGAAATGTTGTGGGGGATGTCGTCGAGGAAGAAGACCGGGGCCTTGACGCGCTCGGCCATGCGGCGGACGGCGCCGCCTTTCAGGCCCTTGTTGGCGATGACCGGGTAGTCGATGCCTTGCGCGGCGAGGCTGGCGGCGCGGGTTTCGCGGGCTTCGAAGGGGACATTGGTCAGGACGACGATCTGGGTGCGTTCGGAGAGGCGGGAAAGCGCTTCGGCGGCGCCGGGGACGACCAGCAGCGAATGGGTCTGGGCGGCGAAGAAGCCGTCGAGGAGCGCCGGCATGGCGGCCGGCAGCACAGGCTCGCCGGTTTCGCGGC
Organism: Parvibaculum sp.; assembly: GCF_030651915.1. Classification (GTDB taxonomy): domain Bacteria; phylum Pseudomonadota; class Alphaproteobacteria; order Parvibaculales; family Parvibaculaceae; genus Parvibaculum. The sequence goes on from NZ_JAUSBV010000010.1 coordinate 65,537, forward strand.
TCTTGATGTTGCCGGTCAGCGCGAAACTCTGCAGGTCGAGCCAGAGGCCCTGGGTTTCGAGATAGAGCTCGAGGCCGGCGACGAACTGGATCAGTACCTCGTCGGCGTCCGAGACGATGATCGGGCGGCCGGGGATCAGATCGAGGGCGTCGATCTGGGGGATCACCGCCTCGTCAATGGCCAGCGGGTCCGGTTTCGGCGGCTTCGGGCTTTCGGCATTCATGACCAGTGATGCTCCTCACCGCCCGGCAGCGCCCGGCGGGCGGCGGCCGGAAGCTCGGGCGCGAGGCCGGCTTCGGCACAAAAGGCCAGCAGGCGGGGTTCGTCGTTCAGCAGATATTCGAGGACGAAACCGAGGAATACCGGGTCGGCGGCGCGGGCGCGCAACTCGTCGGGCGCCAGGCCCGAACGGTCGAGGAAGTCGCCCAGCAGGTCCTCGTCGGCCGCGATGTGCCCCAAGGCGTGGATCGCCACGAATTCAGCCTCGTCTGCGGTCATTTTCCTCGTCATCCGATTTGCACACGCAACGTTAATCATAGGCACAGTTTAATTAGAAACCGAAGGAAAGCGGGCGCCGGAGACCCCTCGTTAAAGACTTAGTTAAGGATATTCGGGTCATATGATCCAAGCGGCGTCCCTGTCGGGCGTCCCGGTGACCGGGGATTCGGGTCGACTACGGGCTTGCCCGGTACAAGTGGAGTTCTGGAGCTATGGACGCAATGTCTAAGAAGGTCCTGATCGTCGAAGACAATGAGCTCAACATGAAGCTCTTCCACGATCTTTTGGACGCGCACGGCTATCAGACGCTGCAGACGCGGGACGGCATCGAGGCGCTTGAAATCGCGCGGACGAATCGCCCCGACCTTATCCTCATGGACATCCAGCTGCCGGAAGTGTCGGGGCTCGAAGTCACCAAGTGGATCAAGGAAGACGACAGCCTGCGCTCGATCCCGGTGATCGCCGTCACGGCCTTCGCCATGAAGGGCGACGAGGAGAAGATCCGCGAAGGCGGCTGCGAGGCCTATATCTCGAAGCCGATTTCGGTGACGCAGTTCCTGGAGACGGTTCAACGTTTCCTTCGCTAAAGACAATTTTCTCGGCAAGGACGGGATCCTGTGACTGCTCGCGTATTGATCGTTGATGACGTTCCCGCCAATCTGAAGCTGCTCGACGCCAAGCTCACAGCCGAATATTTCGATGTGTTCAAGGCGTCGTCCGGCCCGGAAGCGCTGGATGCCGCCCGCGAGCAGCAGCCGGACATCATCCTGCTCGATGTGATGATGCCGGGCATGGACGGTTTCGAGGTCTGCCGCCGCCTGAAGGCGATGCCGGAGACCGAACATATTCCCGTCGTCATGGTGACCGCACTCGACCAGCCGAAGGACCGCGTGCAGGGACTGGAAGCGGGCGCCGACGATTTCCTGACCAAGCCGCTCAACGATCTGGCGCTGTTTGCGCGGGTGAAGAGCCTTGTGCGCCTGAAAATGGTGACCGACGAATTGCGCATGCGCGAGGCGACCGGCCAGCGTATCGGCGCGCTCACCGTTGGCGGCGACAATTTCCTGATGAAGGAGCCGGGCCGCATTCTGGTCATCGACGACCGGCCGACCTCGCTGAAGCGCATCACCGAGACGCTTTCGAGCGAACACACGCTGACGGTGGCCGAAAGCCAGGACGAGCTTTTCGAGCTCGCCACCCAAGGCAATTTCGATCTGCTGATCGTCAGCCTGACATTGCAGGAATATGACGGGCTTCGGCTGTGTTCGCAGCTTCGCTCGCTTGAAGCGACGCGTCAGACCCCGATTCTCGCGATCGTCGAGGACGGCGATACGAGCCGGCTGGTCCGGGCGCTCGACATGGGCGTCAACGATTATCTGGTGCGGCCGATGGAGCGCAACGAGCTGGTCGCGCGGGCGCGCAGCCAGCTGCGCCGCAAGCGCTACCAGGATTATCTGCGCGACAAGTTCCAGCAGGGGCTCGAGCTGGCGATCACGGACGGGCTGACGGGGCTCTACAACCGGCGTTACATGGAAGGCCATCTTTCGACGCTGGTGGCCGACGGCGTCAAGACCGGCAAGTCCGTGGCGCTGCTGATTTTCGATATCGACTATTTCAAGCCTGTCAACGACACCTATGGCCATGCCGCGGGCGACGCCGTTCTCAAACAGTTTGCGACGCGGATCGCGCAGAATGTGCGCGGCATCGATCTGACCTGCCGCCTGGGCGGCGAGGAGTTCGTGGTCGTGATGCCCGATACCGACCTTGCCTATGCGATGATGGTGGCCGAGCGGTTGCGCCTGCGTGTGGCCTCCGAGCCTTTCGTGCTGAACGCGGAGACCGGGCAGACGCTCGAAATCACGGTCAGCATCGGCATAGCCATGACCGAGGGTTCCCATGATACGGCCTCGAAGCTGCTCGAGCGTGCCGATCAGGGGCTTTACCGGGCCAAGCGCGACGGCCGCAACCGCGTCGCCGCCGAAGCCGCCTGAAGTTTCCTTCTTCCTGTCGAGATCAGATGCAGTCTTCGTTTGTCTTCGCGCAACAAGACTGCCGGTTAACCTTGTATATTCATGGTTAACATGGCCGGTCCCAGAAATGCGGCCCGAATTCCTTTATTGGCACAACAGAGCGTGCTAGCTTTTCTATGGGCATTTCGGTTTCGCCGCCGATGCGCATCCGCTCTCGCTGGGGGGTGAGTCGGACGCGGTACAGGTGGCGATTTGTGTCCTCGTGGGGTGCTCAGGTCCGCCGCATCTCCTGGGTCCGCGAGGCACGGCCGGTCGGGGCGTGGTTCATGGAGTGGCCTCCTCTGATAAGCCGCGGTTACCCCGGCCGGCCACCTTTCTATTTCGATTGCAGCGACGAAAAAGCCGGTCCCTGGGGGACCGGCTTTTTTGCGTTCGGAGCGCCTGAAGACGGCTCTTACTTGATCTTGGTTTCCTTGAACTCGACATGCTTGCGCGCGATCGGGTCGTATTTCTTGATGACCATCTTTTCGGTCATGGTGCGGCTGTTCTTCTTCGTCACGTAGAAGTAGCCGGTGTCGGCCGTGCTTTCGAGCTTGATCTTGATGGAGGCGGGCTTCGCCATGACCGGAAATCCTTGCAATTACAGGGGCTTGAGGCATCAGCCCGGAAGGCCGCGCCGGAATCTCCGGCTGGCCGATTTGGGCGCAGACTACTCAGGCGCAGGCTGAAGTCAAGCCGGGCCGCCAATACGCGGGGCGGTGAAGAAGCGCCAGCCCGCGACCAGCAGATAGACGCCGCAGAAGCCGGCCATGACGACGATCAGGCCATGCGGGTCCCAGAGGTCCATGCCGATGCCGGCCATGGGCGGGCCGATCAGCGCGCCGGTCGAATACATCAGCACGAAGGCCGCATTGGCCGAGGCGAGGTCGGCGCCGCGGAAGCGCTGGCCAAGCAGGGTCAGGCCGACCGTGTAGAGGCCGACGACGACGCCGCCGAAGACGAAGAGCGTGGGCGCGAAGAGCCAGAGATTGTGGGCGACCAGTGGGATCGCCGAAGCACCGAGCAGGCCGACAAGAGCGCAGACCAGCAGCACCATGCGGCGGTCGGCGCGGTCGGCCCAGATGCCGATCGGGATCTGACAGAGAATGTTGCCGGCGGCGAAGATCGAGAGCACGAAGGCGGCGGTCTGTTCGGTCATGCCGGTGCGCACGCCATAGACCGGCAGCAGATTGAAGATGTTGGTTTCGGTGGCGCCGTAGACGAGGCCTGCCAGCGTGGCGGCCGGGGCGACGACCAGAAAGCTCGCGAAACTTTTGGTCGGGCGTTCGGTGACGCGGGGGGCGAGGCCGCGGCCGAAAAGGATCAGCGGTATGCCGGCGGCGAGGATCAGCACGCCGATGGTGGCGAAGGGCAAGAGGCCCTGCGTGCCGACCAGAAAGAGCAGCACCGGGCCGGAAGCGAAGCCGCAGGAGAGCACCGTGCCGTAAATGCCGATCAGACGGCCGCGGTTTTTTTCATCCGCCAGCGTGTTGATCCAGAATTCGCTGACGACGAAGAGGCCGGTCAGCGCCAGACCGTTGGCGAAGCGGATCGGGAACCAGATCCAGACATCGGGAAAGATGTAATAGGCCGGCATGGCGACGGCCGAGACCAGAATGCAGGTCATCAGGAAGGTGATTGCCGGAACCCGGCGCAGCAGCGCCGGGATGAAGGGCGTCAGCATGAATGTGGCGAGCGCCGGCATGGCCGTGTTGAGGCCAATGATCGAGGCGGGCACGCCCTGACGCTCCATCAGCAGCGCCAGCAGCGGGATCGAGACTCCAAGGCCCATGCCGACGACGCTGATGCAGGCGATGACCGCGACGAGGCTGCGGCGGCGCTCTGCGGGTGAGAGCGGCGCGTCGGCCAGCATGGTGAGGGTTTTCGGGTCTTGCATGGGTTCTTCTTTTTCGCGGTTCGGAATGTACCGCGTTTGCAGCATATGCCGCACCTCAGAGCCCCCGCCCCGAAAAATTCTTCGAATTTTTCGACCCGCCCCCCAGGGGCGGGTGGGTGTTGTATTCAACGGTCAAAGTGGCTCTGCGCCGGTGAAACCGCTCAGGCGCGGATCAGGGGTTTGTTGTTGCGGTAGGCGTAGAGCGGGATGCGGGTGCGGGGGCCTTCCTTGTGGCGGCGGCCGATCTCGCGGAGGACGAATTCGGTGACGTCGATCACCGGCAATTTCAGCGCATCGGAGAGCGGATACCAGTCGAGTTCGCTCAGTTCGCCGCTGCCTTTGAGCACGCCTTCGGCGCTCGAGGCCGGGGCGGCGAAAAAGCGGGCGTGGAAGCGGATCGGGCTCGAGGCCGGCGTGATGGCGCGGGCGACGAAATCGAGGATGTCGAGGCGGGGCGCAATCCCGCGTTCGCGGAAGGGCTGCCAGCCGTCGCCGGATGTGTCGCCGACCTGGCCGGGGCGGGCGACGATGAGGCCGGTTTCCTCGAAAGTTTCGCGGATCGCGGCCATGGCCAGCGCCTCGGCCTTGGCGCCGGCGGCGGCGCTTTGCATCATCCGCGCGGTCTCGCCGGAAAAACCCGTGGCCGGTCTTGCGAGAAGATCGCCGGCATCGAGCTTGCCGCCGGGAAAGACGAAAGCATCGGGAATGAACTTCATCCGCGCATGGCGGCGGCCCATCAGGATCAGCGGTTCGCTGCCCGCGTCGTCGATCAGGACGAGGCTGGCGGCGTCGCGCGGGCGGATGGCGCGGGGGCGCGGGGCTTCGGCATTCACGGCCATCAATCCTCGATCGCGTCGCGGATGGCGTTGCCGCCGCGGAAATAGATGAAAGGCACGGCGCGCGCGTTTTGCGCGGCGACGGCCAGGCGCAGGCGCTCGTCGATCTCGTCGAGGACGACACGGGTGATGTTGGGCAGATCGAGATCGCGCGCATCGGCGATGGTCAGCCAGTGCAGGCCCTGCAATTCGCCGGAGCCCGTCGTCTGCAGCGGATCGCCCTGAATGGTTTCGGCGTCGGCGATGAAGAAGCGGGTGTCGAAGCGGCGGGTGCGATAGGGCGGCGTGATGGCGCGGGCGACGAAGTCGAGCGAACCGAGTGCCGGCGCGACGCCTTGTGCAAAGTATTCGTTCCAGTCGGGATGACTGCTGCGCGGCGGCGCCTCGACCGGGCGGCCGATGACGAGACCGGTTTCCTCGAAGGTTTCGCGGATCGCGGCCATGGCCAGCGCGCGCGCGCGGCGTTCGGTCGGGGTGCCGCGCATGCGCGCCATCAGGCGGCGCGTCACCGGGTCACGCAGGTCCTCGGCCGGGACGATGCGGCTGTCGGCGGGATCGACGCGACCGCCCGGGAAGACGAACTTGTTGGGCATGAATTTGTGATCGGCGTGACGCTGGCCCATCAGCACCTGGGGCGCGGCCGCGTCGCGGCGGACGATGATCAGGGTCGAGGCATCGCGCGGACGGACCGCCCGGCCTTGCGTGGTTTCGCGATATTCCTGCTCGCGCGACTTCTTGGGGTCGAAAGCGCCCCGCGGTTCCTCGCTCATGATTCCGTTCCGATGCTCAAAATGGCTTGATGGGCTGGAGGATGCCCGCCGGCGGGGAGGCTGTCCAGCGCCGGAAAGGGCCGGAATCGGGGTGTTTACCTCCGGTACATATAAAGGCCGCTATTGTCGGCGAAATATGGTCTATTCCCGCGCATTGTCATTCAACTTGAGGCCGTTCGCGCCGTGTTGCGCGATGGCGGCCGTCAACCCGGGTTTCAGTCATTGAGTAACGGACATATGGCGGAAGTTTCATCCGCCGCGGCCAGCAGCTGGACGCAAGTTCTCAACCGCTATCGCAAACCGAGTCAGACGCGCAGCACCATCGAGCTGGCGATCACGGCGCTGCCGCTGGTGGCGCTGTGGTTTGCGGCCTGGTTCACCTATTCGCTCGGCTATTGGTGGGCGCCGCTGGCGATCGCCATTCCGGCGGCCGGATTTCTGGTGCGTCTGTTTGCCATCCAGCATGATTGCGGCCATGGCTCGTTCTTTCCGCAGCGTTGGGCCAATGACTGGGCCGGCCGGGCGCTCGGCGTGTTGACGGTGACGCCCTTCGACGTCTGGCGACGCGCCCATGCCGTTCATCATGCATCCTGCGGCAATCTCGACCGGCGCGGCATCGGCGATATCGACACGCTGACGGTTGCGGAATACCGGGCGCGGTCGCGCTGGGGCCGGCTGCAATACCGGATCTATCGCAACCCCGTGGTGTTGTTCGGCGTCGGACCGGCCTATCTGTTTCTGCTGCAGCAGCGATTGCCGGTGGGCATGATGCGCGACGGCTGGCGGCCCTGGATCAGCACGCAGGCGACCAATGCGGCGATGCTGGCGATTGCGGCGGCGCTGATCTGGCTGGTCGGCTTCAAGGCGTTCTTTCTGGTGCATCTGCCGATCGTCGCGATCGCATCGTCGATCGGCGTCTGGATGTTCTATGTGCAGCATCAGTTCGAGGGCACGTTCTGGCGCAAGACGCTGAGCTGGGACTTTCATGAGGCGGCGTTGCATGGCTCGTCGCATTACGATCTGCCGCGGCTGCTGCGCTGGTTCACGGCCAATATCGGCGTGCATCATGTGCACCATCTTCACGCGCGCATTCCGTTTTACCGGTTGCCGCGGGTGTTGCGCGATCATCCCGATCTCGGCCGGATCGGCCGGCTGACGCTGGGCGAGAGCCTGCGTTGCGTGCGGCTGGTGTTGTGGGATGAAGACAAGCAGCGGCTGGTGTCGTTCCGCGAGGCGCGGGCGCAAGCCTGATCCGGTCAGTCCTCGGTCTGACCGCCGAAGCCGTGCATGCGGAGCGCCCATTGCCAGCCGACGACCGCGCCCTTGAGGCGGGGCAGGAACCAGAGCGACAGCGCGAGCGTCAATGCCGGCCAGAGCGTGGCATGTAGCCAGATCGGCGGCAGGTAAGCCAGTTCCGTCCAGAGCATCATCGGCACCACGATATGACCGACCACCATGATGGTGAAATAGGGCGGCGCATCGTCGGCCTGGTGATGCAGCAATTCCTCGCCGCAATGTCCGCAGCTGTCGGCGACCTTCAGAAAGCGCCCAAAGACATAACCCTTGCCGCAGGCCGGGCAGCGCTGCGCGAAGCCGCGCCGGATTGCCGGAAAGGCTGGCCGGGGCGCCGCGTCCGCTGCCTCGAAGACGAGGGGGTCGGTCATGTCCGTTGGGGTACTCATTGATACGTCGACCAATTCCGTTCAGGCGTCACGTTCTCCGCCTTGCATCTCCCAGTAAAATGGTCGGAAACCGGGCGCGATGAAATGTGGCAGGTTGCCGCGCGACATGGCGGCTGTCAGCGGCGGGTGTCGGGCTTTCGGGCCGGCGCGCCTTGCTTGCCGCGGGGGCGGCCGCGCGGCGGACCACGACGGGCGGGCGGGCGCTGGCGGTCGCTGCGGCCGGCGGGTTTGCCCTGGCTGCCGCCTTCCAGAAGGGCAAGGCGCAGACCGCCGGTGATCGGCACGGCTTCTTCGAGGCGCACCAGCACCGCATCGCCGAGACGATAGGTGAGGCCGGTGCGTTCGCCGATCAGGGCGTGGAGAATTTCGTCGTGATGGAAGAAATCACCGCCCAGCGTCGAAATCGGCACAAAGCCGTCGGCGCCGGTCTCGTCGAGCTTGACGAAGAGGCCGAAGCGGGTGACGCCGGCGACGCGGCCGCGGAACTCGGCGCCGATGCGCGCTTCGAGATAGGCGGCGATGAAGCGGTCCTTGGAGTCGCGTTCGGCCAGCATCGAGCGGCGCTCGGTCATTGAAATATGTTCGGCGATTTCGACAAGGCCCGCCGCGTCGTCGTCGCTCTGGCCGTCCTTGCCGAGGCCCAGCCCCGCGATCAGCGCGCGATGCACGATCAGATCGGCATAGCGGCGGATCGGCGAGGTGAAATGTGCGTAGCGGCGCAGGTTGAGGCCGAAATGGCCGATATTGTCGGGCGAATAGACCGCCTGGGCCTGCGAGCGCAGAATGACGTCGGAGACCATGCGGTCGTGTTCGGTGCCGTCGACCGCCTTCAGGATGCGGTTGAAATTGGCGGGGCGGACGGCTTCGCCCTTGGCGAAACTCAGATTGAGCGTGGCCAGAAATTCGGCCAGCGCCATCAGCTTTTCGCGCGTCGGCGCGTCGTGGATGCGGTAGACGACCGGACGGTGCCGGGCCTCGGCGGATTCGGCGGCGCAGACATTGGCCTGGATCATGAACTCTTCGATGAGTTTCATCGATTCATGCTTCTCGCCGATGCGGATGGCGGCGACGCGGCCTTCGGCGCTGATGTCGATCTTGTATTCGGGCAGATCGAGATCGAGGGGGCCGCGCGCTTCGCGGGCCTTTGCGAGGATGCGATAGGCGGCCCAGAGCGGTTTCAGCACCGGTTCGAGCAGCGGGCCGGCGATGTCGTCCGGATTTCCGTCGATCGCCTGCTGGACCTGCTTGTAGTTGAGGCTGGCGGCCGAGCGCATCAGGCCGCGGATGAATTCGTGCCCGCGCTTCTGGCCGTTGCGGTCGAAGACCATGCGCACGGCGAAGCAGGCGCGGTCCTCGCCGTCGACCAGCGAACAGAGATCGTTGGAGATGCGCTCCGGCAGCATCGGTACGACGCGATCGGGGAAGTAGGTCGAGTTGCCCCGCTTGTGCGCTTCGCGGTCCATCGGCGAGCCGGGCTTCACATAGGCGGCGACATCGGCGATGGCGACGATGGCGACGACGCCACCTTCGTTTTTCGGATCGGTGTCGGGCGCGGCCCAGACCGCATCGTCATGGTCGCGCGCATCCGGCGGATCGATGGTGATGAGGGGAATGTCGCGCAGATCGACGCGGCCCTTGAGGCCCTGATGTTTCGCCGCTTCGGCATCGGCGATGACGCTGTCGGGAAAGGCGTCCGGGATGCCGTGGGTGTGGATGGCGATCAGGCTGATCGAACGCGGATCGTCGCCGTCGCCGAAGACTTCGCGCACGCGGGCGCGGGGAATGCCGTGGCGCTTGCCGGGGATGGTTTCGGCCAGCACCAGATTGCCGTCCTCGGCGCCGTTCGTGTCTTCGACGGCGATTTCGAACTCGACGCGGAGTTTCTTGTCGACGGGGATCAGGCGGGCGATCTTCGTGCCCTTGGCGCGGCGAAGAAGGCCGAGGACGCGTTCAGCACCCTTGCCGACGCGGCGAATGACATGGGCCTCGAAGGGATAGCTCTCGTCATCGGATTTTTCGATGCGCGCCAGCACGCGGTCGCCGACACCGGCCGGCGGTTCGTCGAGACTGTCGCGCTTCGGCCGCCGTTTGGTGTCCGGTGCGATGACGATCAGCGGCGGCGGCGTTTCGCCGGGCCAGGAGACCGGCCGTGCGATCAGATCGCCATCGGTGTCGGTGTGGGTGATTTCGATGATAGTGACGGGCGGCAGTTCGCCGACGCGGCGCAGGCTTTTCGTTTCGTCCTTCGCGATCAGGCCTTCGTCCTTCAGCTCCTTCAACAGCTTCTTGAAGGGCAGACGATCCTCGCCCTTGATGCCGAAGGCGCGGCCGATCTCGCGTTTGCCGAGCTTGCCGCCGCTTTCAGCTATGAACTTGAGAATGTCGTCGCGCGACGGCAGGCGGCCGCTGGACTTGCTTTTCTTTCCGGGGCCGGTTTTTTTGGGCTTGCTGCGTTCGGCCAAGATCAGTCCGCCGGTTCAGCGACGTTGACGGCGCTTTTCGACTTCGACGCCGGCTTCTTTGCGGCCGGCTTCTTTTTCGGCGCTGTCTTTTTCGCGGCTGTCTTCTTCGGCGCGGCTTTCTTTGCCGCCGGCTTTTTCGCGGGCTTGGCGTCGCCGTTCTTTTTGGCCGCTGCTTTTTTCGCCGGTTTCTTCTTGCCGCTCTTCGCTTCGCGTTCGGCGATGAGCGCGAGCGCTTCCTCGAGCGTTACCGACATCGGGTCGCCCGATTTCGGCAGTGTCGCGTTGGTGGAGGCGTGCTTGATGTAGGGCCCGTATTTGCCTTCGCGCACCTGCACCGGCTTGCCGGTTTCGGGGTGCTCGCCCAGCTCCTTCAGCACCTTGCCGGCGCGCTCCTCGGCGCGGATGATTTTTTCGGCGAGGACGGCAATCGCACGGTTGAGACCGATGTCGAAAAGCTCTTCGGGGTCTTTCAGGTTGGCGTAGGTGCCATCATGCAGAACGAAGGGGCCGAAGCGGCCGAGGCCGGCGGTGATCTTCTTGCCGGTTTCGGGGTGGATGCCGACTTCGCGCGGCAGGGTGAGCAGCCGCAGCGCCTTTTCGAGATCGACATCGGCGGCCGACATTTTAGCCGGCAGGCCGCTGCGTTTCGGCTTGTCGTCGGGCTCAAGCGGCGCGCGTTCGACATAAGGCCCGAAACGGCCGGTCTTGAGGCTGATCTCGGCATTGGTTTCCGGATCGATGCCGAGCACACGATCGCCCGACTGCTCTTCGCCGTCGGCACCGACGGTGAGCTGGCGGGTGAAGCGGCATTCGGGATAGTTCGAGCAACCGACAAAGGCACCGAAGCGGCCGACCTTCAGCGAGATGCGGCCATCGGCGCAGGCCGGGCATTTGCGCGGGTCGGAGCCGTCCTCCTTTTCGGGGAAGACATGCGGCGCCAGCACTTCGTTGAGGCGGTCGAGCACTTCGGTGATGCGCAGTTCGAGCGCCTTGGCGACGTCGACGGTGAATTCCTTCCAGAATTCGCGCAGCAGATCCTTCCAGTCGAGTTCGCCGGCCGAGACCTTGTCGAGTTTCTCCTCCAACGCTGCCGTGAAGTCGTATTCGACATAGCGGGTGAAGAAGTTCTCGAGGAAGGCCGTGACGAGGCGGCCCTTGTCGTGCGGAACGAAACGGTTCTTGTCCATGTGGACATATTCGCGGTCGCGCAAGGTCTGCAGCGTCGAGGCATAGGTGGAGGGGCGGCCGATGCCGAGCTCTTCCATGCGCTTGACCAGCGTCGCTTCGGTGAAGCGGGGCGGCGGCTCGGTGAAATGCTGTTCGGGGCGCACCTTGTCGAGGCCGAGCTTGTCGCCCTTGGCGACCTTCGGCAGGCGGCCGCCATCCTCGCCTTCCTCCGGCTCGTCGCGGCCTTCCTGATAAAGGCGCAGGAAACCGTCGAAGACGATCACGGAGCCGGTGGCGCGCAGACCGATGGGTGCGTCGTCGGCTTCGATTTCGATGGTGGTGCGCTCAAGCTGCACGCTTTCCATCTGGCTGGCGACGGTGCGGTTCCAGACCAGTTCGTAGAGGCGGCGCTGGTCGTCGTCGAGGCGACCGGCAACGTGTTTCGGCAGGCGCGCGAGATCGGTCGGGCGGATCGCTTCGTGCGCTTCCTGCGCGTTCTTTGCTTTTGTCGTGTAGACGCGTGGCGCGTCCGGCAGATAGGCCTCGCCGAATTCGTTGTTGATGACGGTGCGGGCCTGGGCGATCGCTTCCGGTGCGATCTGCACGCCGTCGGTACGCATATAGGTGATGAGGCCGGTGGTTTCGCCGTCGATCTCGACGCCTTCATAGAGGCGCTGGGCGACCTGCATGGTGCGGCTGGCGGAGAAGCCGAGCTTGCGCGAGGCTTCCTGCTGGATGGTGGAGGTGGTGAAGGGCGGGTTCGGGTGGCGGCGCGCCGGCTTGCTCTCGACCGATTTCACCGAATAATGCGAGGCCTTGATGCGGGCTTCGATCTCGCGGGCGCTCTTTTCGTCGGCGATGTCGAACTTGTCGAGCTTCTTGCCGTCGACATTGACAAGACGCGCGACAAAGGCCGCACCGCCACCCGTCTTCATGTCGGCTTCGACGGTCCAGTATTCGCGGGCGCGGAAGGCCTCGATTTCGAGTTCGCGGTCGCAGATCAACCGCAGCGAGACCGATTGAACGCGGCCGGCCGAGCGCGAGCCCGGCAGCTTGCGCCAGAGGACCGGCGACAGCGTGAACCCGACCAGATAATCGAGGGCGCGGCGGGCGAGGTAGGCGTCGATCAATTCCTTGTCGAGGCCGCGCGGATGCAGCATTGCCTCGGTGACGGACTGTTTGGTGATGGCATTGAAGACGACCCGCTGGATTTCGACGTCCTTGAGCGCCTTCTTTTTGTTCAGGACTTCAAGCACATGCCAGGAAATCGCCTCGCCTTCGCGATCCGGGTCAGTGGCGAGGATCAGGCGGTCGGCGCCTTTGACGGCGGCCGCAATTTCGTTGAGGCGCTTCTGGGATTTGGCATCGACGTCCCAGGCCATGGCGAAGTCGTCGTCCGGCAGGACCGAGCCGTCTTTCGACGGCAGATCGCGGACATGGCCGTAGGAGGCCAGGACCTTGTAGCCCTTGCCGAGATACTTGTTGATGGTCTTCGCCTTGGCCGGCGACTCGACAATAACGACGTCCATCGAACGCTCAAACTCTCTATATAAATGTGGCCTGCCGTCGCCAAGCGCCAACGGCGCGCCGTGCGATCTGGTCGCCGATCTGCCGTGAGGTGCACAGGTGAGCCGCCGCTACCGGCCGCCTTCAGCCGCCGGCTGAACATGGTGAAAAGGGGAGACACTGTCAAATCCGGCAGAAAACCGCCGAAATTTCCTTGTGCGCCGCGATATGAGCCCGGACGGCTACCGCAGGATCTCAAAATCGGCGGCCATTTTCGCGATTGCTTTGGCGTTCAGACGAGGCTGACGCGGTTGCCGGGATCGCGATGGAGACGGCCGGCGAGCTCCAGTTCGAGCAGGACGGCGCGGGCGACAGGAACCGAAACGCCCGATTGACGCAGAATCTCGTCAAGCGGCATGGGGGTCGGCCCCAGCGCAGCCAGCAATGCAGCACGGTCGCCATCATCAATCTCGCGGGAAACCGCCAAATCGGACCCCGGGCCGTCATATGTGGAGGGCCCCGGTTCGCGCCATCGGCCGCCTGTCGGGGTCGCCAGGGCGGCGATGACATCCTCCGCCGTCTCGACCAGGGGGGCGCCGTCCTTGATCAGACGGTTGGAGCCGCCGGCGCGAGGGTCGAGGGGGGAGCCCGGAACGGCGAAAACGTCGCGGCCTTGCTCAAGGGCGAAGCGGGCGGTGATGAGCGAACCGGAGCGCAACGCCGCTTCGACCACGATGACGGCCAGCGAGAGGCCGGAGATCAGCCGGTTGCGGCGCGGGAAGTGACGCGCCTGAGGACTGGTGCCGGGCGGCATTTCGGAGACCAGCGTTCCGCCGTCGGCGATCAAGGCCTGCAGTTCGCGGTTCTCGTCCGGATAGACGATGTCGAGGCCGCCGGCCAGCACGGCGGCGGTGCCGGTGGCCAGTGCCGCGCGATGGGCGGCCGTGTCGATGCCGCGGGCGAGGCCCGAGACTACAACGAAACCTTCCGTACCCAGTTCTTTGGCCATGTCGCCGGCGATCCGGCGGCCGGCGGCAGACGCATTGCGCGAGCCGACAATGGCGATTGAGGGGCGGGCCAGCAGTTCGGCGCTGCCCATCACGGCGATCACGGGCGGCGGCGGGTCGATTGCGGCGAGGCGTGCCGGATAATCGCCGTCGCCCCAGACCAGAAGCCGGGCGTCGAGCCGGGTCAGTTTTGACAGTTCGGCTTCCGCATCGGCGGCGGTGGCGATCTTGACGGCGCGTTTCGTGCCGCCGCGCGCGGCGAGATCAGGCAGCGCGTCGATGGCGGCGACCGCGCTGCCGCAATGCTGCAGCAGATCGCGAAAGGTGACGGGGCCGATATTGTCGCTGCGGGCGAGACGAAGACGGGCGAGGCGCTCGGTGTCGGAGAGCGGCGCGCCCATGGCGGTCAGGCCTCGGACGTCTTTTGTCCGATGCGGGATTCCGTACCGGCGAGAAGGCGGCGGATGTTGTCGCGATGCGCAATGTAGATCAGCGCGGCCAGCAGAACGCCGAGACCGACCAGATGCCACTGATCGAGCCAGGCGAGATAGATTGGCGTCAGCAGCGCACCGACCAGTGCCGACAATGACGAGTAGCGCGAGATCGCGGCGACAAGGGCCCATGTGGCACAGAACAAGAGTCCGACCGGCCAATGCAGCGCCAGAAGAACGCCGATGAAAGTGGAGATGCCCTTGCCACCCTTGAACCCGAGCCAGATCGGATAGAGATGGCCGAGAAAGGCGGCCAGCGCGGCGATCGCCGACATCCAGACCGGATCGGTTCCGGTCACGACACCGAGCTGTGCGGCGACGAGGACGGCGACGGCGCCCTTGCCCGCATCGCCGATCAACGTGCCTGCCGCCACCCAGCGATTGCCGGTCCGCAGCGCGTTGGTGGCACCGATATTGCCGGAGCCGATGTCACGGATGTCGCCGAGACCGGCCAGGCGCGTCAGCAGCAGGCCGAAAGGGATGGAGCCCAGCAGATAGCCGAGCACGGCAACGGCGAGCAGAAGCGGCGCGGCGGCTGCGAAATCGATTTCAGCGGGCATTCAGATCTACCTCCCCTTGGTCCCTCCCGCAGGCGGCGGGTGGGAGAGAATTGCAACGACAGAGGTTAGTGTCCAGCCCCGTCGCCGCGAACATAGACCGTGCGGCCGCCGACCATGGTGCGGATGGCGCGGCCCTGGAAGCGGCGGTCCTCGAAGGGCGTGTTCTTCGAGATCGATTTGAGCTTCGAGGGATCGAGAACCCAGGGCGTGTCGGTGTCGATGAGGACCAGATCGGCGGGGAGGCCCGCGGCGAGACGTCCGCGGCCCAGACCGAGCAGATCGGAAGGCGCGTGGGTCAACGCCGCCAGCAGGCGGGCCAGCGGCATGTCGCCATTGTGGACGAGGGCGAGTCCCGCCGGCAGCAGGGTTTCGAGGCCGATGGCGCCGAAATTCGCCTCGGCAAAGGGCCGGCGCTTCACTTCGGCGTCCTGCGGGTCGTGGCTCGAGACGACGACGTCGATGGTGCCGTCGGCCAGTCCCTCGACCAGCGCCCGGCGGTCGGCCTCGCCGCGCAAGGGCGGGGAGAGCTTGAAGAAGGTGCGATAGCTCTGGACGTCGTTCTCGTTGAGCTGGAGATGCGCCGCCGAGACGCCGCAGGTCACCGGCAGGCCGCGATTTCGGGCGCGGCGGATAATCTCGACCGAGGCCTCGCAGGAAATCTGCGCAACGTGATAGCGCCCGCCCGCGAGTTCAAGGAGGCGCAGGTCGCGTTCGATGATGATGGTCTCGGCGACGGCGGGAATACCGGCAAGGCCGAGGCGGGTCGCCAGCTCGCTCTCGTTCATCACGCCGCCCGAGAGCGACGGCTCCTCCGCATGCTGAACGATCAACGCGCCGAAATGGGCCGCATAGGTCATGGCGCGGCGCATGACCTGCGCGCTTGCCAGGGCCTTGTCGCCGTCGGTGAAGGCGACAGCGCCGGCATCGCGCAAGAGGCCGATCTCCGTCATCTGTTCGCCGCCAAGGCCCTTGGTGAGGGCGGCCATGGTATGGACGTTGACGATGGCGGTGTCACGGGCGCGGCGTTCGATGTAGTCGACCAGCGCGACATCGTCGATCACCGGATTTGTGTTGGGCATCACGATCATGGTGGTGACGCCGCCGGCGGCGGCCGCCTGGCTCGCCAGTGCCAGCGTCTCGCGATATTCGGCGCCCGGTTCGCCGGTGAAGACGCGGCAATCGATCAGACCCGGCGCCAGAACATGGCCGCCGCAATCGACGATTTCGGCGCCGTCGGGCAGACCGTCATTCAAGAGGGCCGGACCGAGATCGGCGATCACGCCGTCGGCGACTAGGAGGCCGCCTTGCGTGTCGAGACCGCTTGCGGGATCGAGCAGGCGCGCATTGATGAAAGCGGTGCGGCTCATGCGACGCCCCGGTTGTGCTCGTTGGCGCCGCGCTCGTTCGGCAGATTGCGGGCCAAAGCATCAAGCACGGCCATGCGGACGGCGACGCCCATTTCGACCTGCTCGCGAATGACGCTGCGGTTGATGTCGTCGGCAACGGCGCTGTCGATCTCGACACCGCGGTTCATGGGGCCGGGATGCATGACCAGCGCGTCGGGCTTTGCGACGGCGAGCTTGGCGTAGTCGAGGCCATAGAAATGGAAATACTCGCGCTGCGAGGGGACATAGGAGCCCGTCATGCGCTCGAGCTGCAAGCGCAGCATCATCACGATGTCGACGCCTTCGAGGCCCTTGGCCATGTCGTGGAAGACCTCGACGCCGAGGCGGTCGATGCCTTTCGGCAGCAAGGTCGGCGGCGCGACGACGCGCACCCGCGCACCCATCGCATTCAGCAGCAGGATGTTCGAACGGGCGACGCGGCTGTGCATGATGTCGCCACAGATGGCGACGGTGAGGCCCTGAAGCTTGCCCTTGCGGCGGCGGATCGTCAGCGCATCAAGGAGGGCTTGCGTCGGATGCTCATGTGCACCGTCGCCGGCATTGATCACCGAGCAGGAAACTTTCTGGGAGAGAAGCTCGACCGCGCCCGAGGAGCCGTGGCGGATGACAATGAGGTCGGGGTGCATCGCGTTCAGCGTGACCGCGGTGTCGATCAGGGTTTCACCCTTCTTCACCGATGAGGCGCCGACCGACATGTTCATCACATCGGCGCCGAGGCGCTTGCCGGCCAGCTCGAAGGAGCTCTGGGTGCGGGTGGAGGCCTCGAAGAAGAGGTTGATCTGGGTGCGGCCGCGCAGGACCGAACCCTTTTTGTCGATCTGACGGTTCTGCTCGACATAGGTGTCGGCAAGATCGAGAAGGGCGGTGATGTCGGCGGGGGAAAGCCCTTCGATGCCCAGCAAATGCCGGTGCGGGAAGAGGGCTTGGGGCTGTTTTTCAGCGCTGGTCATTAAAGCCGCATTGTATAGGGCCGAAAGCGGGGCGCGGCAAGGCGGAATCGGCGCGGAATTGGCCGGGTCCCGGAACGGGTGCTAGGCTTTGCCAAAGTCAGGCAAAGAGGAGGATGTGGGATGGAGAGCCGCTCGGGACAGCCGGAGGCCTTCGCGACGCATGAGGTTTTCAACCAGCCGCCGCCGCTGGAGGACGTCAACCTCTATACCTCCGACACGGCGCTGCAAGAGACCGTCGAGCGAGAGGGCGCGGGCGCGGCCAAGGCGTCGCTGACGGCGTTCGGGAAACTTGTGGGCAGCGCCGAGACGATCGATCTCGGGCGGCAGGCCAATGCCTATCTGCCGGTGCTGAAGAGCTTCGACCGTTTCGGGCATCGCGCCGACCGGGTGGAATTTCATCCGTCCTATCACAAGCTGATGGCGATGTCTGTGGCGCAGGGTCTGCATGGTTCGCCCTGGGATCATCTGAAAGACGGGCTTGACGCGAAGCCGAAGCCGGGCGCTGTCGTGGCGCGGCTGGCGGGCACCTACATGATGACGCAGGTGGAAGCCGGGCATGGCTGCCCGATCACCATGACCAATGCGGCTGTGCCGGCGCTGATGTTCCAGCCGTCGCTGGCCAAGGAATGGATTCCGCGCATTCTCTCGCGCGACTATGACGAGCGGTTCGCACCTGCGAAGGAAAAGCGCGGCGTGACGCTCGGCATGGGGATGACCGAGAAGCAGGGCGGGACGGATGTGCGTGCCAACACGACGGCGGCAATGCCGGTCAATGGCGGCGGGCCGGGGGCGGAATATCGCATCACCGGGCATAAGTGGTTTTTCTCGGCGCCGATGTGCGATGCGTTTCTGGTGCTGGCACAGGCGCCGAATGGCATCTCGTGTTTCCTGATGCCGCGTTTCACGCCGGACGGCGAGCCGAATGCGATCCGCATTCAGCGGCTGAAGGACAAGGTGGGCAACAAGTCGAACGCTTCTTCGGAGGTCGAGTTTCAAGCCGCGAGCGGCTGGCTGATCGGCGAGGAAGGGCGGGGCGTCAGGAACATCATCGAGATGGCGACCTATACGCGCCTCGACTGCGCGGTGGCGACGGCGGGGATGATGCGGCAAGCGGTTTCGCAAGCCGTCCATCATTGCTCCTACCGCACGGTGTTCCAGAAGAAGCTGATCGACCAGCCGCTGATGGCCAATGTGCTGGCCGATCTCGCGCTCGAAACCGAGGCGGCGACGGCCTTGTCGTTCCGCGTCGCGCGCTCGTTCGACCGGGCGCATGAGGATGAGGCGGAGGCCGCCTTCCGCCGCATCATGACGCCGGTGGCCAAATACTGGGTGTGCAAACGGGCGCCGAACCTCGCTTATGAGGCGATGGAGTGTCTCGGCGGCAATGGTTATGTGGAAGAAGGGATTGCGGGGCGCATCTATCGCGAGATGCCGGTCAACGCGATCTGGGAAGGCTCGGGCAATGTGATGTGCCTTGACGTGCTGCGCGCGCTGGCGCGGGAGCCGCAGGCGCTCGATGTCGTGTTCGCCGAGTTCGATGGCGCGCGGGGCGCGAATGCGGCTTATGACGGCGCGCTGGAGGCGCTGAAGGAAGCGTTCAGGGATTTCGGTTCGCTGGAGGCGCGCTCAAGGCAGGTGGTGGAGCAGATGGCGAAGGTGGCGGCGGGATCGGTGCTGCTGCGCCATGCGCCTCATGCGGTGTCGGACGCCTATTGCGCAACGCGGCTCGGGCGCGACTGGGGCGATGTCTACGGGACGCTGCCGGTGGGCGCGGATATTGCGGCGATTGTGGAGCGGGCGCGGGTGGCGTAACTACCCCAACACCCACAACATCAGCGGCATGGTGATTGCCGCAAGGATGGTGGAGCCGGTGATCAGGCTTGCCATCAGCGTGGCGTCGCCGCCGAGTTGGCGGGCGAGGATGTAGGACGATGTCGCGCCGGGGACCGCGCCGCAGAGGATGACGACGGCGGCGGCAAGCCCGGTGACGCCGAAGACGAAACACCAGCCTGCCATCAGCACCGGCATGACGAGAAGTTTCAGGCCGCTGGTCAGCGCGACGATCCAGCCGGTTTCGAGCGCGTGTTTGGGTTGCAAGCCGGCGCCGATGGCGATGAGGCCGATGGTCAGCGCGGCGGCACCGAGAATGTCGAAGGTCGAGGCAAGCGGGCCGGGAAGGCCCAGCCCTGAGACGTTGAGCGCGATGCCGGCCGCGCAGGCGAGGATCAACGGATTCTTCGACAAGAGGCGCAGCACCGCGACGAGGCCGGCCGGTTCGTCGCCGGCATAGCGTGTCAGGATCAGCACCGAGAGCACGTTGACTGTCGGCACCAGCACCGCGAAGGCGACGGCGGCGAGCGTCACGCCTTCGGGGCCAAAGAGGGAGCCGATGGCGGCGAGCGCGACGAAGCCGTTCCAGCGCGCGGCGCCCTGGAAGACAGACGAGAACTGCGGGCCGGAAAGCGGCAGCGCCTGCTTCATCAGCATCAGGATCGCGACCATCGAGAAGAGGCCGGCGCCGAGCGCCGAGGCCATCGGTCCGATGTCGTGATCGGCGAGGTTGGCGGTTGCCAGCGTGTGCAGCAGCAGGGCAGGAAAGAAGATGTAATAGGTCAGGCGGTCGAGCGGCGCCCAGAGGCCTTCACCCGGAAAATCCATCCGCTTGATGACGAAACCGAGCGCGATGACCAGGAAGACGGGGATGAGGGAATTCAGAATGGGCAGCATGCGTTTCTTCTTGTTCTTTGCTCAGAGCTTCTTCAGCCGGTCCAGCGCGCCTTGCAGAATGTACGCCGCCGCCAATTTGTCCACCAGTTCGGCGCGGCGGGCGCGGCTGGCGTCGGCGTCGAGCAGGGTACGGGTGACGGCCTGGGTGGACATGCGCTCGTCCCAGAAGGCGATGGGGAGATCGGTCAGTTTTTCGAGGTTGCGGATGAAGGCGCGAGTCGACTGGCAGCGCGGGCCTTCGGTGCCGTCCATGTTGAGGGGGAGGCCGATGATGAGGCCGCCGGCATCGTGTTCGGCGGCCAGCGCCAGCAGGCGGGCGGCGTCGGCGGCGAACTTCGTGCGCTTGATGGTTTCGAGGGGGCTAGCGATCGAAAGCGAGACGTCGGAGAGGGCAAGGCCGATGGTTTTCGAGCCGAGATCGACACCGATCAGGCGCTGATGGCGCTTCAGGGCCGGCTGCAGCTCGTCCAGTGACTTCAGATTGCCGCTCAAGTGGCTGTCATCCTTGAAAAAATCTGTCCGGCCGGACAATAGTGAGGCGGCAGGAGCGGCGCAATCCGCTTGCCTCATATAAAGAGGGCAGCGGCGTTGCGGCGCTGGCCCGCAGCTTGTTATGTTCCCCCGCGATTCAGCGGGCAAGGGGCGGCTTCGGCCCCCCGGACCCCGCTTTCACAACCAGGACAAGGCAGGCCCATGTCGGTCGATCAGAAAACGGTCCGGCACATCGCCCGACTTGCGCGGATTGCCGTGCGGGACGATGAGCTGGAAGCGCTTGAGAAGGAACTCAACGGCATTCTCGACTGGGTCGAGCAGTTGGGCGAGGTCGATGTCGAGGGCGTCGAGCCGATGACCAGCGCCGTCGAGGTTGCGATGAAGATGCGCGACGACGTGGCGGTGGTTCAGGACCTGCAGAAGGAAGTGACGCGGAACGCGCCGGGCGCCGAGGACGGCTTCTATGTGGTGCCGAAGGTGGTGGAGTGAGCATGAGCGAGTTGACCAAACTGACGCTGGCGGCCGCCCGCGACGCGCTGAAGAAGAAGGAGATCAGCGCAGTGGAGCTGACGGGGGCCTATCTCGCCGAGATGGCGGCGGGCACAGCGCTCAACACCTATGTGACGGTAACTGCCGAAAAGTCGATGGAGATGGCGAAGGCGTCCGACGCCAGGCTCGCCAAGGGCGCGGGCGGGGCGCTGGAAGGGCTGCCACTCGGCATCAAGGATCTCTTCTGCACCAAGGACGTGCTGACGACGGCCTCCAGCCATATTCTCGACGGCTTCCGTCCGCCTTACGAGTCGACCGTGACCGCCAATCTGTGGCGCGACGGGGCGGTGATGCTGGGCAAGCTCAACAATGACGAGTTCGCCATGGGCTCGTCCAACGAGACAAGCTTCTACGGACCGGTCGTCAATCCGTGGCGGCGCAAGGGCGACGCGACGAGGCTGGTGCCGGGCGGCTCGTCGGGCGGTTCGTCGGCGGCCGTGGCGGCGAAGCTCTGCCTTGCCGCGACGGCGACCGATACGGGCGGTTCGATCCGCCAGCCGGCGGCCTTTACCGGCACGGTCGGCATCAAGCCGACCTATGGGCGCTGCTCGCGCTGGGGGATCGTCGCCTTCGCCTCGTCGCTCGACCAGGCGGGTCCGATCACGCGCGACGTGCGCGATGCGGCGATCATGCTGACCTCGATGGCTGGGCACGACGAAAAGGACACGACCAGCGTCGACCGGCCGGTGCCGGACTACGAGGCGGCGCTCGGGCAGGGCGTGAAGGGCCTCAGGGTCGGCATTCCGAAAGAATACCGGGTTGACGGCATGCCGGCGGAGATCGACGCGCTGTGGTCGCGCGGCATCGAGTGGCTGAAGGCGGCGGGGGCCGAGATCAAGGAGGTCAGCCTGCCGCATACGAAATATGCGCTGCCGACCTATTACATCGTGGCGCCGGCGGAATGTTCGTCGAATCTCGCGCGTTACGACGGTGTGCGCTACGGCCTCAGAGTCGAGGGCCGCGACATCACCGACATGTACGAGAAGACGCGGGCGGCCGGTTTCGGCGCCGAGGTGCGGCG
This sequence comes from Parvibaculum sp., assembly GCF_030651915.1. Taxonomy (GTDB): domain Bacteria; phylum Pseudomonadota; class Alphaproteobacteria; order Parvibaculales; family Parvibaculaceae; genus Parvibaculum. The sequence continues at coordinate 87,567 of NZ_JAUSBV010000010.1, forward strand.
TCGGGTGCTGATGGGCACTTATGTGCTGTCGGCCGGCTACTACGACGCCTATTACCTGAAGGCGCAGAAGGTGCGGACGCTGATCGCGCGGGATTTCGCCGCGGCCTTCGCCGATGTGGATGTGCTGCTAACGCCGACCGCCCCTTCGGCCGCCTTCGGCATTGGCGAAAAGACCGATGATCCGCTGTCGATGTATCTGAACGACGTCTTCACCGTGCCTGTGAACCTCGCCGGACTGCCTGGCATTTCGGTGCCGGCCGGGCTCTCGTCCGACGGATTGCCGCTCGGATTGCAGCTGATCGGGCGGACGTTCGACGAGGAGACGCTGTTGCGGGCCGCCTACGCGGTCGAGCAGGCCGCAGACTTCAAAGCGGCACCTGAAGCGTGGTGGAAAGCATGATGACCGATTTCGAAAGCACGATGCGCAAGCGGGAACCCCGCGAAGAAGACCTGATCCGGGGCGCGACGGGCGATTGGGAGATCATCCTCGGCCTTGAGGTTCATGCCCAGGTCACCTCCGAAGCGAAGCTTTTTTCTGCCTCGTCGACCAAGTTCGGTGCCGAACAGAACACGCAGGTCAGCTTTGTCGACGCGGCGATGCCGGGCATGCTGCCGGTCATCAACCGCTATTGTGTCGAGCAGGCGGTCAGGACCGGGCTCGGGCTCAAAGCGCAGATCAACCTGCGCTCCGTGTTTGACCGGAAGAATTATTTCTATCCGGATCTGCCGCAGGGCTACCAGATTTCGCAGTTCAAGCATCCGATCGTCGGCGAGGGCGAAGTCGTGCTCGACATGCCGGATGCGCGGACTGTCATTGTCGGCATTGAACGGCTGCATCTCGAGCAGGATGCTGGCAAAAGCCTGCACGACCAGCACCCGGCCATGAGTTTCGTCGATCTCAACCGGTCGGGTGTGGCGCTGATGGAGATTGTTTCAAAGCCGGATATGCGCTCGGCCGAGGAAGCGCGCGCCTATGTGACGAAACTCCGGACGATCCTGCGCTATCTCGGTACCTGCGACGGCAACATGGAAGAGGGTAGCTTGCGCGCCGACGTTAACGTTTCGGTACGCAAGGTTGGCGCGCCGCTGGGCACGCGTTGCGAAATCAAGAACGTCAACTCGATCCGGTTCATCGGTCAGGCGATCGAATACGAGGCGCGGCGACAGATCGACATCCTTGAAGACGGCGGCAAGATCGACCAGGAAACACGGCTGTTCGACCCGAAAACCGGCGAAACACGACCGATGCGTTCCAAGGAAGAGGCGCATGACTATCGTTACTTCCCCGATCCCGACTTGTTGCCGTTGGTGCTCAGGCAGGCGGAGGTCGATGCAATCCGGGCGTCGCTGCCGGAACTCCCGGACGAGAAGAAGGCGCGGTTGATCTCGGCGTACGGGTTGTCGGCCTATGACGCGACCGTCCTGGTGAGCGACGGCGCCCGCGCCGACTTCTTCGAGGCGGTGGCGAAGGGGCGCGATGCGAAGCTCGCCGCCAACTGGGTGACGGGCGATTTCTTCGCCGCGCTGAACCGCGAAGGGCACTCGATCGAGCAGTCTCCGGTCACCGCAAAACAGCTCGGAGAGCTCCTCGATCTGATCTCGGACGGGACCATCTCCGGACGAATCGCCAAGCAGATTTTTGATTCGATGTACAAAACGGGTCGCGACCCCTCCAAAATCGTCGAGGATGAAGGCCTAAGGCAAGTCACGGATTTTGGGGCGATCGAGGCCGCGATCGATGCCGTCATCGCGGCAAACCCCGATAAAGTCGAGCAAACGAAAGTCAAGCCTCAACTTGCAGGCTGGTTTGTCGGACAAGTGATGAAATCCACGTCTGGCAAGGCAAATCCGCAAGTCGTCAACGAAATTCTCGCCCGAAAACTCGGTCTATCATCCGACGGCTGATGAAAATTTCCGGCCCTCGTGTGAACCGTTTGTAAACCACTCTCGACCAAGAGTGGGGTGGGCGCGCTTGCACAAAACCGTTGCAATGTGTTGCCGAGCGCTTTTTCGGCGCTCATATTATTCGTGTGCGCCTGAGGGGTACGAGGGCGCTCGTAGCGTGTGCGTTGCGAATACACAGATTGTCGCCAAAGATAACGGCACATCAGGAGCTAGAGAAATATGGCTACCAAGACAAAAGCGAAACCGAAAGCGGCTGCCAAAAAGGCCCCCGCCAAGAAGGCTGCGGCCAAGAAGCCCGCTGCCAAGAAGAAGACCGTGAAGAAGCTCGCTGCCAAGACCAGCGCGGCGAAGAAGGCCCCCGCCAAGAAGGCAGCGGCCAAAAAGAAGGCTCCGGCCAAGAAGAAGTCGGTGAAGAAGGCCGCCGCGAAGAAGACGGTTGCCAAGAAGGCGCCGGCGAAGCGCAAGCCTGCCGCCAAGAAGAAGCCGGCAGCGAAGCGCAAGCCTGCGGCACGCAAAAAGGCCGTCAAGAAGGCCTAAAGAGCGATACTCGCCGGCCAAAACCCGCGAAGGCGGCGGCGAAGCTTTCTTCAGCCAGGCAAAGTCCCGCATCATCGCGGGGTGATGCCAAGGTGATCGATCTCGACTACCGGCCAACATCTGACGGCTGGAAGATTTCGACGATGCTGAAGGAGTGCAAGCCGCCTTACGCGGTCCGGCCGGTGAATATCGGTGTTGGTGACCCGTTCAAGCGATCTCTTTTTGAAGATCGCGTCGAACAACCGGATGCCAGCCATCGTGGACTCTGACGGTCCCGGGGGGAAACCGATCTCGGCATTCGAGTCGGGGGCTATCCTTCAATATCTCGGCCTCATGGCAGGAAGTTCTATCTTGCCGGCGAGCGCTCGAGAGTTGAGGTCGACCAATGGCTGTTCTGGCAGATGGCTGGGCTTGGTCCGATGGCGGGCCAAGCCCATCGTCTCGCCGGTCGACGAGATTCAATTCCTGTGGGACAAGTTCGGTCAGGCGGGTTCCTGGCTGGCGGTCCGGAGGAGTATGCCCTGAGGCGCTGTCGGCGCCGGGGCTTCATCGGCGACAAGATCAAGGAAACCGCGCAGGCACGTCAAATCCTGTTCGGGCAACGCGCACAATGAATTACTGGACCGGACTTAACGGACGGTCCGTATATGCTAAGCTGGCGGCGCTTCCGGGAAACCGGGGGCGCTGTTTGCATTCCGGAGGGATTTACGATGCGCGTTTACATGCGGGCGATGCTGCTCGCGGCAGCGGCCGCCTTGGCGCCGCAAGCCGCAGGTGCAGATACGGTGACCGGAACCGGGAGCATGGTCAAGAAAGATGCCTATGGCACCGAGAACCTCTGGGGCCGGGCGCTTGTGGTGCCGCGCGACGGTACTATCGTCCGGGTCATGTACGGCACCTATGGATTTTCGATCCGCGATACAGAGGGGCGAACTGTCGCTGACTTTCTGGTTGCTGACATGGCGGTTGGCACTCGGCTTGCCGCCGGCGAATATCGCGTCGTGCCCTATGTCTGCGAGAAACACCGGCATCATCACGTCGAGGTGACGGTCGCCTACTGATCTTCCGCCTCGACTTTATCCCGCATGGTTCCTATACGCCGTCGACCATCAACCGGCGGGAGCGCAGCATGCGGTTTCTCGCATATGCGAATGACGGGGGGCGCATGATCGATCTCTATACCTGGACGACACCCAACGGGCGCAAGGTTTCCATCATGCTGGAGGAGGCCGGGCTCACCTATGAAGTGTACCCGGTCAATATCGGTAAGGCGGAGCAGTTCGCGCCGGGCTTCCTGAAAATCAGCCCGAACAACCGCATTCCAGCCATTGTCGATCATGACGCTGATGACGGCTCGCTTCCCGTGTTCGAGTCCGGGGCCATCCTGATCTACCTTGCCGAAAAGACCGGCAAGTTTCTGGCCGCCAAGGGCGCGCAGCGGGCCAAGACGCTCGAATGGCTGATGTGGCAGATGAGCGGTGTCGGCCCGATGTTCGGGCAGCTCAACCACTTCGCCAATGTGGCGCCCGAAAAGATCCCCTATGCGATCGACCGTTATGCAAGCGAAGCGGCACGGCTGATCGCCGTTCTCGACAAGCGGCTCGGCGAAGCGCCGTTCCTCGGCGGCGACTATTCGATCGCCGATATGATTACCTATCCGTGGATTGCGCCGGCGCTCGACCTGATCGCCGGACTGAAGCCTGAGATCGTCGGCGAGGCGGCTAACGCGCGGCGCTGGCTGGCCGAGGTTGGCGCCCGGCCCGGTGTGCAACGCGGCATGGCCGTGCCGAACGTCTGAACGGCACCGCGCCGGCCCGTTTTTGGTGAGTCAGACGTTAACCATTTTTTCAGGGGGGTCATGGAAAGTGGTTCCATGGGCAAGGGGGTTTCCTTGCTTCTTCGATGAACGGCGGGCGCAGATGGGCAATGGGCCGGGGGCGCCCCGTTCCTTTGAGGAGGAACCGGGATGGCGCGTATGCAGCTCGACGGGATCGAGAGGGGCGAACTTTCCGCCGAGGGTGGAAAGTGCGATGCGCTTTACAATCTCGGCCTGATGTATTCGACGGGCAGGGGCGTTGATGTCGATCTCGTGACCGCGCATAAGTGGTTCAACCTGGCAGCGATGAAAGGCAGCAACGCGGCGCGGATGTGCAGGGCCGAACTTACCGTCGAGATGACGCCAACCCAGATCGCGGAAGCGCAGCGCCAGGCGCGCGAATGGCTGGCTAGCCAGTGATTTGCCGGGTCGATTCGTTCTACCCCCTTCTCCAAAGACGGTGACAGCCCCGCAGCGGCCGCTTATGTTCCGGCTTTTCGCCAGCGTCGCGCGACAGGAGAGACCGGGCCCATGACCGACAATTCCGCCAACAACGGTCCGAGCGCCGACACAAATGCGGTCGAAGACCTCATTCAAATCCTCGATCTCGAGCAGATCGAAGTGAACCTGTTTCGCGGCCACAGTCCGGACGTGAGCTGGCAGCGCGTGTTCGGCGGGCAGGTGATCGGGCAGGCACTGGTCGCGGCCTACCGGACTGTCGACGAGCGAATATGCCATTCGCTGCATGCTTATTTCATCCGGCCGGGCGACCCGAAAATTCCGATCCTCTACGAAGTCGATCGTTCGCGCGACGGCAAGAGCTTCACCACACGGCGCGTGGTGGCAATCCAGCACGGCAAGCAGATATTCAATCTTGCGGCGTCATTCCAGGTGCCGGAGACGGGCTTTGAGCATCAGGCGACGATGCCCGATGTGCCCGCACCGGAAGATCTGCCGAACGAACGCGAACTGCGGAAAGCCATCGAGGGCCGCCTGCCGCCCGAAATCGCCAAGCATTTTGCCAGACCTCGACCAATCGAAATCCGGCCGGTCAACCCGCAGGACTATATCGACCCGTCGCCAATGGAGCCGATGCAGCATGTCTGGTTTCGGGCCCGCAAGCAGGTCGGCGACAGCCCGGCCCTGCATCAGTGTATAACGGCCTATGCGTCAGATATGACGTTGCTCGATACCTGCATCCGGCCTCACGGTGTGAGCTGGCTCTCGGGGAAGCTGCAGACGGCCAGTCTCGATCATGCGATGTGGTTTCATGCGCCGTTCCGCAGCGATGAATGGCTGCTTTACACGCAAGACAGCCCGTCGGCATCGGGTGCGCGGGGATTCAACCGGGGCAGCATCTATACGCGGGCGGGCCAGCTTGTTGCCTCGGTCGCCCAAGAGGGGCTGATCCGGTATCACGGCAAATCGGGACGCTAGGGGGCCCCTGTTGGGGGCAGGACGGATATCGCGCTTGAAGCCAGGCCCGTTCTTGGGCATACACGGGGGACCGGAGAGGTGGCCGAGTGGCTGAAGGCGGCGGTTTGCTAAACCGTTGTACAGTGTAAAGCTGTACCGTGGGTTCGAATCCCATCCTCTCCGCCAATCCGCAAGATAAGCATTTGATTTAGTTGATATTTTCTGTGGAAGGATTTCCGCGCTCCGGCGGCCTCGGGCGGGGGCAGGCGCCATGCGCCTCGGCGGTCCGGGTCCCAGACATCAATAAAATCAACCGGGCCGTTCCGGCGTTGCGCCGCTCCTTCGAGCGATGATTAACAGCTTGAAATTTTCCATTTTCTACCAGAGGTTGAGCGGATGTTCGACAGTTCGGCCGCAGGGGGGAAGTGCATGAGCAGGGGGTTCAGTTCTCAATTACGATTCGCGGTTGCGGTTTCGTCTCTGTTTCTGGGGCTTGGCATTGCGTCTGCGCATGCCGCGGACAAGGTTGTGATGATGCCGGTAGATTTGGCTCTTGCGACGCCAGACGCCCAATCCGCTTTGAATGGCTCGGTTGCCTTCTACTTTGGTGATACAGGGCATCCGCAAGTCACACAGTCCTTTGGCGAAATTGTTTCGAACAAGCGGACCAATGCCTTCGCCAAGTCCGACGAAGTGACATGCCAACGCGTGGCGCTCTCGAGATTCATTGGGCTTCAGGAGCGTGCAAATCAGTTGGGCGGCAACGCCGTCGTCAATATTCGCAGCTATTTTCGTTCGAACGAAGTAAAGAGTGACACGCACTACGAATGCCATATCGGCTTCCTGATGTCGGGTGTCATGCTCAAGGGCGAAGTCAGTCAGGCTAGCTGACTGAGAAGAGCCAGTATTTCACTGTATCAGGGAGGGCTGGCGATGCAGATCGACCGCACGTTGTCCGTCCCGACCGGTCTCACGGCCGCGTATGTGGAGTCGTGGGCGGCGATATTGCTCCCGACAGATGATGCCCCCGCGCGGCGACTTGGCGATTGTGCGGAGGAGGCGGATATCCCCGTCAATCTGCGACGTCGCCTAAGGCCGTTGGCGCGTATGGGGGTTGCCTGTGGCCTTGGCGTGGCCCCGCAGAGCGATTCAGATATTGTCTTCTGTTCACGCTATGGCGATGTCGCCCTTGCTCATCAGCTTCTTACCTCGCTTCTCGAAGGGGAGCCCATGTCGCCAGCCGGCTTTTCCATGTCGGTCCACAATACTGTTCCCGGGGTGCTCGATCTTGCGCGCAAGGCACGGATCGGTCACACGGCTATAGCGGCGGGCACACAGACACTGTCGACGGGTCTTATGGAAGCATGGCTCCGCCTTGCCGAGCGGCCACATTTGAAGCTCGTGCTGATATTCGTGGATCTCCCTCTACCGGAGATTTACCGCGAGGTTGCCGATTGTGACAGGGGCGGATTGGCATTTGGGCTCCGTCTTTCTGCTGAAGCAGGTGCACACGCTCACGTCTCCCTGATGCGCACCCAAGATACCGGGGAACACGGCGACGTTCTCGACGCTCCCCATGCGGAACTGTTGGCCCGGGAAATCATTTCACGTTTGCGGGGCGATACTCTTGAGACGCTGCGTTGGCGTTCGCAAGGTTCTCTCTGGTCGTTCGAAGGGAACACCGATGCTGCGGCTTGATTATATCTGGCGGCTATTTGGTACGGGTCTTTCCTTTTCCTTCTTTGGCATAGGAGGCCTCGTGCTTTCACTCACCGTGTTTCCAGTAATGAACCTGGTGGTGCGGGACCGTGAGGCGCGTGCTCAATATGCACAACGGTTCGTCCACACGATGTTTCGACTACATCGCAATTTCATGATTGTGATGGGCGTAATCGAGTTTGAAACGCACAATGCCGAAGCGCTGGCGCAGGATACGGGTGTTCTCGTCGTCGCAAACCACCCGACACTCCTTGATGTCGTTTTGCTGATGTCGATGATGCACCGGTCGCAATGCATCGTGAAAGCGGATATCTGGCGAAATCCCTTCATGCGCGGCGTTGTCACAGCGACGAATTACCTTCGCAACGACGGCGACCCCGAAACGCTGCTGGCGGATTGTGCTGCGGCGCTCGCCGGCGGCAACAACCTCATCGTGTTTCCGGAGGGGTCCCGTACGGTTCCCGGTGCGCCTGTGAAGCTGCAACGCGGGGTGGCCAATATCGCAATCAGGGCGGGTTCGCCCATTCGGCTCGTAACCATAAAATGCGAGCCACCGACCTTGATGAAAGGCCAGAAATGGTACCATATTCCGCCGCGCCGAATGCATTTCACAATCACGGTACACGGACTGGTTGAAACCCAGACATATATAGGTGAGTCTGTGCCGTCGATTGCCGCGCGGCGCCTAAACGAGTATTTGGCCGGCTGGTTGATGGGGGAAGTGGGCCATGGAGCGGCTTGAAGATCAAATTCGGCGCCTGATCATTGAGACTCTGAATCTGGAGGATATTTCTGTGCAGGACATCGACGAGGATGAGCCTCTCTTTGGGGAGGGCCTCGGCCTCGATTCGATCGATGCACTTGAGATCGGCATCGAAATTCAGAAGGTGTTTGGCGTGAAGATCGACTCAAGCGATGAAAATCTAGCGAGTTACTTTTCAAGTGTGAGAGAACTGGCCCGATTTGTTGCTCGACAGCAGGGTCCCGCAACATGAATCGAGATGAGATTTATGAAATGCTGAAGGGCTTTCTCGTGGAACTCTTCGAGATTCCGGAGGAGCGGATTTCGCTCGATGCCCATCTGGCGAACGACCTCGACCTCGACAGTATCGACGCCGTCGATCTGGTGCTGAAACTTCAGGAATTCGCCGGCCGCAAGGTCTCTGCGGAGCAATTTCGGTCGGTGCGGACGGTTCGCGATGTTATCGACCAGGTCCATGAGCTTCTCGACCAAGCGTCCTGATTCCTGGGACACAGCGGTTACGGTCGCAATGTTGCTGATCCCGATCGGGACAGCGATCGGTTTGCGCTGGATTGGCCCATGGCCAATTATCATTGCGCTTGTGGCCTGTATTGCTGCGCGCATCTTGTTGCCGCGGACCGCGCCTGTTCCGGTGGCGATGACACTTTGTCTCATTGCTGTTGTTGTTGCGGTTCTGGCTGTCGGTAGTTTCGCCCCAGACCTGGCGGCAATGCTTTACCCGGTTTTCATGAGTGCTGGTTTGTTCGTTGTCTTCACCGCCACACTCGTCAAGCCCCCCAGCATGGTTGAGCGTTTTGCCCGCATTGTCGAACCGGATCTTGATGAGCGCGGCGTTCGCTATACGCGCAAGGTGACAGAAGTCTGGATTGTTTTTTTTGCGTTCAATGGCCTTGTTGCGCTCTGGACCGTTCAACAGAACGACCTTTTTTATTGGGGCCTCTATAATGGCTTCATCAGCTATTTGATCGCGGGGCTTCTTTTTGTCGGTGAGTTCTTTGTGCGCCAACGCGTGCGTTCGCAGAGCGGGGCGCCATGACCAAGGACTTGTGGCAGCGTCTCTCGACTGCACCGAACGACACGCCTGTCGCCACGGATGGAACACGAAATGCGACAGCGGGTACCATTCGCGGCGCAGCCCTGTCGATGGCGGAGCGCCTGAGCGGGGACGATGGTCCGGTCTTTGTCTTTTGCGAAGACGCAGCGAACTTCGTCGTGGGACTTGCCGGCGCGTTGCTTGCGGGCCGCGACGTGTGTTTGCCGGGTCATGCCGCGCATGAGTATCTAAATGAGATCGGCGTCCATCCTGGCGCGTTCATCAGCGATCTTGAGGGGGTCAAGTCGATTTCGGTTTCCGCCTATGCGGGGCACCAGCAGGCCGAGGGTCTTCCGACTGTGCCGGAAGGCCGGATCGGCTTCTTTACATCCGGCTCTTCAGGGGAACCGAAGCGCTGCATGAAGGTGACAAGGCAGCTAGCGGCGGAGGTCGAGGCGCTGGGCCGTCTCTGGGGTGCGCCACGAGGCGTGGTCCTGGGAACGGTCTCGCATCAGCATATCTACGGCATTCTTTTCCGTGTGCTCTGGCCACTTGCAACGGGCGTGCGATTTTTTTCGCGACAGTACGAGACCTGGGAAGCTGTCGCCGGACATCTCGAACCGAACGGCGTCATCGTTTCGAGTCCCGCGCATTTGAGCCGTATCCCCAATGCGGTTCGCCTTCCGCATGTGCCGTCGGCTATTTTTTCCTCCGGTGGGCCGTTGTCGACCGATGCAGCGGCATTTGCTTCTGCGCAATTTGGTGTCACGCCGATAGAGGTTTTGGGTAGCACGGAAACCGGAGGAGTAGCGTGGCGGCAGCAGACGGGAAAATCCGTTCCATGGACAGCCTTGCCCGGGGTCTCGGTTCGTGCCGACGAGGAGGGTGCTCTTGCCGTGCGTTCGCCGTTCACCGGACATGACGAGTTTCTGTCGATGGGAGACGCCGTCGCTATTTCGGAAGATGGCCGCTTTACGCTGGGTGGCCGTCTTGATCGCATTGTCAAAATAGAGGGCAAACGCGTTTCTCTGCAGCGTGTTGAAGATGCGCTCAGGAATCTGCCCAACGTCGTAGATGTTGCCGTCATCGATCTGCCCGCCCGACAAGGTGCGCTCGGCGCTGCCGTCGTCGTGCATGAGAACGATCAAACGCTGCTCGCCACAATGGGGCGTTTTCGCTACTCAAGGCACCTGCGTACCGCGCTTAAAGATCGACTTGAGCCGATGGAATTGCCCCGTTTCTGGCGTTTTGTGCAGCGGATTCATGAGAACGCGCAAGGCAAGCGCGTCGCTGCCGACATTCGCGCGCTCTTCAGATCAGCCGAACTGCCGCAGATCGATGCGAGTGACATCAGCGGAGGTCGCGCGCGCTTTGAGCTTCGGCTGCAACCCGAGTTGCGCTGGTTTGAGGGGCATTTTCCCGGCCAACCCATACTTCCGGGTGTCGCCCAGCTTCACATTGCGGCTTTGCTTGCCGAACGAACGTGGGGCAGCGCCTTCGACGGAAGGGAGATGTCCCGCGTTAAGTTTCGCCATGTCATGCAGCCGGATGAGCGGATATCACTTACGCTGGTCAAGAGTGGATCGCGTCTTGATTTCCAGTATAGCCGCGAGGGCGAGGTGGTTGCGAGCGGCACGCTCAGGGGCAGTTCGTGAACGCGGTAAAACCCTGTGTGGTTATCCCAACATATCATCACGTGAGCGTCCTAGATGGCATCGTCTCCGGTCTGCGCATGCAGGGATTGCCGGTCATCGTTGTCGATGATGGAAACGAACCAGACGATGCCCGTCGTATAGCGGGCATATGTGCCGCACACGACGGCGTGGAGCTGTTGAGGCGCCATTTCAATGGCGGCAAGGGTGCTGCAGTTCTGGATGGCATTGAGCGGGCTGAGGCGCGCGGCTTCACACATGCGTTGCAGATCGACGCCGATGGGCAACATGATCTTGCGCGTGTCGCCGATCTGTTGCGTCTTGCCAGCGCATATCCGACAGCGCTCGTCGTTGGCGAACCCGTTTACGATGAGACGGTCCCGCGCAGCCGTCGTTTTGCTCGCTGGATTACCCACATATGGGTTTCGATCAACACCGCGTCCTTCCGGATAGTAGACAGCATGTGCGGTTTTCGCATCTATCCCATCGCGGCGACTCTGGCCATCTCGCGGTCGGTGTGTGTTGCCCAACGCATGGCCTTTGACACCGAAATACTTGTGAGGCTTGTCTGGCGTGGTGTTGATGTCGTTACATTTCCGGTTCCCGTTACTTATCCGCCGGGAAATTATTCGAACTTCGCAATGTGGGACGACAATCTGCGACTGTCGGGTATGCATGCGAAGCTCTTCTTTCTGATGTTAATGCGTCTGCCGTTTCTTCTTTTCTCGCGCATCCGGGTACGCCGCCGATCATCGCGGCATTGGGCCGCGATCGGTGAGCGGGGCAGCTATGCGGGACTCTGGATTTTGGGCGCTATCTACAAGGTGCTCGGCCGTCGCGTTTGTCTCGTTGCTTTGGCACCGGTCGTGTTTTTCTTTTTCCTGACTGGAGGAGAGCAGCGCCGGGGTTCACTCTTGTATCTCAGGCGCGCTCATGAGATGGGTTTTGTGTCACGGGCGCCCGACTTGTTCTTGTCGTTTCGGCACTTCTTGACCTTTGCTTCCTCGGCGATCGACAAACTTGCTGCATGGACGGGCAAGATTCCGGCATCGTCGGTATGTGGAGTCGATGAAGGTGAATTCGACCGAGCCAAGAAGCAGGGCCAAGGCGCGGTAATATTCACCGCGCATTTCGGCAACCCTGAAGTCCTGCGTGCAATCGCGACGCTTCGACTTCGTTGGCGCATCAATGTGCTGGTTCATACGGCTCACGCCGTTCACTTCAATCGGCTTGTCAATGAACTCTCGGAGTCTTCCACCGTCCGTGTCATTCAAGTTACAGAGGTCGGGCCAGATACAGCGATCCTGCTTCAAGAGGCGGTGGCGAATGGTGACTGGGTCGTTATGGCCGGTGATCGAATACCGGTGACCGGAAATGAGCGGATCAGCTGGGTGCCATTCCTCGGCAAGCCCGCGCCTTTTCCGCAGGGGCCACATATTCTGGCCGGTCTTCTCAAGTGCCCGGTTCATCTTCTCTTCTGTTTACGCGAGGGGGCGCATCACCGCATCTATTTCGAGCGCTTCGCGGAGAGGGTCGAGTTGCCGCGGAAAGGCAGGAATGAAGCGATCTCCGCCTCAGTGGCGCGATATGCCGAGCGTCTCGAAAGTCATTTGCGTATTGCGCCTTTGCAATGGTTCAATTTTTTCGACTTCTGGCATCCTGGGGGGCTCAAGCCGCCAGAACCAGCCGGGCAGTTAGAGGGGCAGTGAAGGTGGACGTGGTGATGGACGACGTTACAGGCGAAGTCGTCTTTGGTGGGGCGCGTCTCACGATCGGCGGCATCGCGTCAATTTCAACGCGCGCTGTTTCCGTGCGCTTGGATGATAGCGCCGCGTTTCGCGACAGAATTTCCCGTTCGGCCGTCCATGTTGATGAAACGTTGCGTCGTGACGGGATGATCTACGGTGTCACGACGGGTTTTGGCGACTCTTGCACAACACCGATTGCGGACGATCTCGTTGCGGAGCTGCCGTTGCATCTTACTCGGTTTCACGGCGTCGGCCTGGGCCGTTTTCTAACGGCGGAGGAAACGCGCGCCGTCATGGCCGTGCGTCTCGCATCGCTGGTTCAGGGCTGGTCCGGCGTCAGCCTGGGGCTGGTCGAACTGCTGACCGAAATGTTGAAATGCGACATTTTGCCGATGATTCCGGCTGAAGGGTCGGTCGGCGCCAGTGGCGATCTAACGCCATTGAGTTACATAGCCGGTGCGCTTGCCGGTGAACGTATGGTCCGCTTCGGCGACCGCGAAATGATGGCGGCCGATGCCTTCCGGGAAGCGGGGCTTACGCCGATCACACTGCGCCCGAAAGAGGCCCTGGCGGTGATGAACGGCACCGCGGTCATGTCTGGCCTCGGTGCTATTGTGTTTACGCGAGCGGCTTACCTTTCCCGCCTTTCAACACGCCTGACTTCGCTAGCCTGCATGTCACTGATGGGCAATCCGGCCCATTTCGATGGACGACTCCACTTGGCTAAACCACATCCCGGTCAGATGCTTGTCGCGGCGCGTATCCGCGAAGACCTTGCCGCGTTCGCCATGCATCATGAGCCATCGCGCTTGCAGGACCGGTACTCAATCCGTTGCGCACCACATGTCGTCGGTGTGCTCGAAGACGTGCTTCCCGGATTTCGCGAAATGCTCGAAATCGAGATCAATAGCGCCAATGATAACCCGTTGGTTGACCCTGATAGCGGGGCCATACTGCATGGCGGCCACTTCTATGGAGGCCATGTCGCTTTCGTGATGGACAGTCTGAAGAATCTTGTGGCGAATATCGCCGATCTGATGGATCGGCAGATGGCGCTGCTGGTCGATACGCGTTTCAGCAACGGACTTCCAGCCAATCTTTCGGGTGTAACAGGGCCGCGCGCGGCCATCAATCATGGGCTGAAGGCATTGCAGATTGCCACCTCCGCATGGACCGCCGAGGCACTGAAGCTCACCATGCCGGCCAGTGTCTTTTCCCGTTCCACGGAATGTCATAACCAGGACAAGGTCTCGATGGGTACTATCGCGGCTCGTGACGCGCTGCGTGTTCTGGAACTCACCGAGCAGGTTGCGGCTGCACATTCCGTTGCGTGTATCCAGGCGCTGCGCTTGCGTATCCGGAGCGGGGAGGTTTCGGCTGGCGATCTTGCAGGTCCACTTTCCGTTTTTGCCAATACACTGCAATCGGTCATTCCGTTCATCGAGGAGGACCGCCCAATCGACCATTTACTGAGCAATCTCTGTGCAGGCATTGGCCGGCAGGCATGGATGATCGACTGGGCGGAGGCAGACCGGTGAAGGCTATCGTGACCGCCTCGACGTTGTTCAATGTTCAGTTCTACGACCTCGATCCGATGAACATCGTTTGGCACGGAAACTATGCAAAGTACTTCGAGATCGGTCGCGTCGCCCTCCTTTCGAAGATTGGATATGGATACAATGCAATGAAGGATTCGGGCTATGCGTGGCCGGTTATCGACATGCATGTCCGGTACTACCGTCCTCTGGAACTCGGACGGCAGGTTGAGGTTGTGGCGGGCATCGTTGAGTGGGAAAATCGCCTTAAAATCGACTATTTGCTCCGTGACCCTCAATCCGGACTTAAGATTACACGGGGCCACACTGTTCATGTTGCACTCGATATCGAGACGAAGGAAATGCAATGGGAAACGCCACCGGTCTTACGCGGAAAAATTGCGCGATGGCTTTCATAGGCTGCCCCCAGCTTCTTGTGGTCGCCGTTTCGATGATTTTTCTTTCCACGCCTGTATATGCAGTGACGTGTTCCACGCCCGACTCATTTGACGAAAAGACCGTTGAACGACGCTTCATGCAGGAGCGCCAAATTGAGGGTATGTCGAAGACGCTCAGTTCGGAGGGCGTGTTACGTGCGGGTGAGGGACGGATCGTCTGGCACATGACAAAGCCGTTCAATGTGGAGATGGTGATAACCGCCGACGGCATTACGGAATCTGTTGATGGCGAGGCGCCGCAGCCGGTCCGCGCGGGCTCGATCAACATGGGTGCGAGCATCGCGCGTTCTGTCACTGCTGTGATGCAGGGTCAATGGACCGAACTTGAATCACTCTTCATCGTATCCGCGCCGCTGACGCTTGAGGGGGGCGATTGGGAGATTCTCCTGGTGCCTCGTCAAGAACGTATGAAGGCAGTCATCGAAACGATCAAGGTGCGAGGTTGCAGCGATGTTGCACGTGTCGAGATCGGCGGAGGGAGAGGTGATCTTCAAGTCATCGAATTTCTGCCTATGGACAGCGCGTCGTGAGTCTTGCGCGATGGCCAGCCGTTCTGATCGGTCTCGGCTTCGCCGCTGCACTAATTCTCTCCGCATTACGAATACCGGACGCGATCGACACCGATATTATGTCGCTTCTTCCGGGGGATGCACACGATCCTGTTCTTGCAGCGGCAGTTGTCCGCGCGAGTGAGGTGGCCTCGAACAGGGTTGTCTTCGTCATAGAAGGGGCAACGCCCGGGGAGCGCCGTATCGCGATTGACGCATTGTCCGCTTCCCTCACGGATACTGGCCATTTCAATGCGGCCGACGTCGATGGCGAGGCGCTTTGGAAGTGGCTGTTTTTCCATCGCGCGAGGCTTTTGTGCCCTGACGATCGCGCTCTTCTCGAGGCGAGTGGGGGCAGTGCAATCGTCGACCACGCGTTACGCCAATGGTATGCGCCGTCGATGGTCGGTATGGGAGGGCTGCTGAAGAGCGATCCCTTTCTTCTCACCAATCGCCTGATAGACTGCCTGGCACCAGGTGTCTTTGTGGGCGATGTGCCAGCGGCGGAAATGCTATCTGGAAGTATCTCCGCATCGGTTTTTCGTCTCGACGTTCAGGATGACATCGCCGCGGCAGTTGCGAGCTGGCGAATGGAGTGGGAGCCGAAAGGGCTTGTGCTCTTGCGGGGTGGTGCAATTTTTCACGCCACTCATGGCGCGATGCAGGCGCGGTCGGAGGTTTCGCTAATTGGCGGTATCACGCTTGCGGCCATTTTCCTTTTATACTGGCTGACGTTTCGCACTCTTCGTGCGCCTGTTCTCGCGATCATCATGGTGGCCTACGCGCTTGCGACGGGTCTAGCTGTAACTCTGCTCGTCTTCAGCAATGTGCATGTCATGGCGCTTGTATTTGGTGCGGCGCTGATTGGCATGGTGGTCGACTATACGACCTACTATCTCGTGACCGGAATTGGCGATGCACCAACGAGCCAGGTACAGCGAAGGGCGCATCTCTTCAAGCCGCTAACGCTCGGCATGTTGACTTCGGTCGGTGCGTTTGCGGCGCTGCTTGTCTTTCCTGTTCCGGCGTTTCGGCAGATGGCCGTCTTTGGTATGTCGGGCCTTGTTGCCGCTTGGCTCGCCACGTTCTGGGTTATTCCGCTCATCGAAGGTGGCCGTATGGCGACGGGGCCGGGTGCGGCGTGGATTTCCCGCCGCGCAGGATACTATCTGGCGCGGACACCGGCGCCGCTGTGGCGGGGACTCGTCATCTTTCTCGCACTTCTTATGTTGGCAGTTGGCTGGCGCTCCGGTGGAATTCTCGATGATGTACGCGGGATGCAAGCACCGTCGCAAACCTTGGGTATGGAAGAGGCGCGTCTTCGCGAGCTTTCCGGCTTTGAAGCGTCGAGTGCCTTCATTCTGGTTCGCGGAGATTCCGCTGCCGATGCCATTCGTGGTGAGGAGATGCTGCTTGCGCTGCTTCCCCCCGAAGATACACAGGCGATCATTTTTGCAGCGAGCCGTCTGGACCCTTCGGCTGGTACCAAGGCGCGCGACGCCGAGCTTCTTGAGACACGTCTTATTGCACCTTTCCTGCCGAAGCTTATGGCGGAACTTAGCTCGAACGGTTCGAATGCCTATGAGGCTGGTGACGTCGGTCAGATAAATCTTCCAGCTCTTGTCGCTTCGCTGCGGGGGGAGGTGTCCGGGGTCCACTGGTCCCTCATGCCGGTGACGCGCACAGTCACGTTGCCGTCGATCGGTGCGGGGGCTTGGCAGTTTGTGGATCCGGCCGACCTCTATTCCGCTCTTTTTGGGGAGTACCGGCGGCTTGCCACATTTGGCGTCGCCGCCGCCTGCTTCATGACAGGTCTCATGCTGCTGGGAATCTATCGCGAGTTTTCGGCACTCAGGGTCCTGCTGCCGGCCCTTCTCGCCGTCGTTATAACGCCTACCATTGTCATGATGCTCGGCCTGCCATTTTCATTCTTCTCCGCCATGGGCCTGTTTCTGGTGCTCGGCGCAGGGGTCGATTACGCAATATTTCAACGGGAACACCCGGGCGAGATTGGTAAATGGACACGGGTCGGCATTGTTCTGGCAGCTCTCATGACTTGTATTTCACTGGGGCTTCTCAGTCTAAGTTCGGTCTTGCCCGTCAGGAGTTTCGGGGTCACCGTAGCGGTCGGCATTTTTGTGTCGTTGGCGCTTTCGCCTTTCGCAAGGGGGCGTCGGGCCGACATTTCGAGTGGGGACGAAATTGAATCCTGACGTGGTCATTATTGGTGCCGGGCCGGCAGGGTCGGTCGCGGCAGCAATGCTTGTCGATGCGGGCTTTTCGGTTGAGGTGTTGGAGCGGGTGCATTTTCCCCGTTTTTCCATCGGCGAAAGCCTGCTGCCGCAGGCGATGGAGTGGCTCGCCGAAGCCGATCTCTTGCGTGACGTCGTTGAAGCCGGATTTCAGCACAAAAATGGGGCCATCTTTCGGTGCGGCGATAAAGAGGAGTGTTTTGACTTCCGCACGAAGAGCGCCAATGGTTGGGGCACGACCTTTCAAGTCCGTCGTGACAAGTTTGATGATCTGCTTGCGCGCGGCGCAGTGCGCAAGGGCGCGAAGGTGAGCTTTGGACAGACCGTTGTTGCGATGCAGCCAGATCCGGTCATGCCGCGCCTTACCGTACGTGATGAAGCCGGAGCCGAGCGCGACATCACGGCGCGCTTTGTTCTCGATGCAAGCGGTTTTGGACGTGTTCTCGCACGGCTACTCGATCTCGAGACGCCGACAAGCTTTCCGAATCGAATGTCGATCTTCACCCATGTCGAAGACAACATCCCGGTGCGAGCATATGACCGCAACAAGATTCTGATTACCGTCAATCCGCTCAACAACGAAATTTGGTATTGGCTCATTCCGCTGGCGGACGGGCTTTGTTCCATGGGTGTGGTCGGAAAGCCCGAGCACCTCCTGCCTTATGGATCCACACGCGAGGAACAACTTTCGGCGCTGGTCGCGGAATCCGGCCTTATGTCGGAACTTCTTGTCAACGCGAAGCGGGTGCGCGATGTAGGCGAAATTTCCGGATATGCGTGCCGCGTCAGTAGCCTTACAGGAGACGGCTATGCGTTGCTTGGAAATGCCGGGGAATTTCTTGATCCGGTTTTCTCATCGGGGGTTACCATCGCGCTTAAATCTGCGTCTCTGGCCACCCACACGCTGATAAAGCAATTGAATGGAGAAGCGCCGGATTGGGACGTTGAGTTTTCTCGACCGCTCTGTCGCGGCGTCGAGGTCTTCCGCGCCTATGTGAGCGGCTGGTACGATGGCTCTCTGCAGAAGATCATTTTCAGTGGGCGAACGGATGCGAACCAGGTCAAGGGGATGATTACGTCGGTTTTGGCGGGATATGCCTGGGACGAGAAAAATCCGTTCGTTCGCGAGCCCGACAAGTATCTCGGGATGGTTAAGTCGCTATGCGGTTAATTTGTGTCATCCTTCCTGCTCTGCTTTTTGTTGCGGGGTGTGCGTCCGGCGTTTCACCTTTGCCCACTCGTCTGGAGATAGCCCCTGGCGTTTCGTTCACTTTGCCTGTGCGACCGCCGTTTGGTGCCGATGCGAATGCGGTTCAACTTGTGCGCAGCAGCTTTGGTCGCCGGAACGACCGCTTCCAAACCATCGTCGAAGTAACGTCATCGCGATTCGCATTGGCAATGGCAGTGCCGTCCGGCCCTCATATCGTGACGATAGAGTGGCATGAAGGCGCCATTGTCGTCAGGCGCGGCATTGCGCCGGAAAGTCTACCGATGCAGCGCCTCCTCGTCGATTTCATGCTCGTCTATGCCTCGGACGAGGCAGTACGCGAGGCGCTTGTGGGCGCCCATTTCGTCAGCTCCGGAAGTGGTGCACGTCGAATTTTTCGAAATGGCAACCTGCTTGTCGAAGTGGTTCGTCCGGAGGCGAATCCGTGGGAGGGTTCATCAAGACTTCGCAACCATGTCCATGGCTACGAGCTTGTCATCGACAGTCACACGGTAAAGTAAGAATGACCGGACGGAGCGTTTATATCGTGGCATCGTCCGTTGCCAATGCTCTTGGTGCGGACTGGGACACTGTTTCAGGCGCACTTTTCAGCGGCGATCTATCGGGGCTTCAGCAGACCGAAAAAATAGCGGATGGCCGGACGCCGCCTGTCGGGCGACTGCGTTTTGCGCTTGCTGAGTTGCCGTTGGCTTTTGAGGAGTGGGAGAGTCGCAATAACCGTCTTGTTTATCATTGTCTTGAGCCCCTAATGCCGATTATCGCAGAGGCGATCTCGAAGTTCGGCCCGGCGCGCGTCGGCGTCGTTGTCGGAACGAGTACGTCGGGAATTGAGGGCTGGGAATTGGCGCTTGGAAAGCGCTTCTCCGCCAATGGTTGGCCAAATTATTTTCGGCTTGCGCGAACCGAACTTGGCGATCCCGCTGCATTCGTAGAGGCCGTTACGGGAACAGCAGGTCCCTGTTATGGCGTGTCGACGGCCTGCACGTCCGGCGGCAAGGCAATCGTGGCCGCGGTACGGCTCATACAGGCCGACCTGTGTGATGTCGTCGTGACGGGCGGCATTGATACACTGTGCAGCCTGACGCTGAATGGGTTTTCCGTCCTGGATTCGATCTCCTCTGCGCGGTGTAATCCGTTCAGCATCAACCGGGATGGAATAAATATTGGTGACGGTGGTGCACTGTTCGTCCTGGGGCGAGAGGAAGCGCATACCAGAATAGCGGGTTGGGGCGAAAGTTCTGATGCGCATCATCTGAGCGCACCCGACCCAGAAGGCTACGGCGCCGAGCTCGCCATCGAACAGGCGCTTCTTCACTCGGGGATTTCTCCGTCGGACATTGCCTATCTCAATCTTCACGGTACAGCGACCCGACTTAATGACGCGATGGAAGCTAAGGTGACGCACCGGCTTTTCGGCGGCGATCTTCCGTGCAGTTCCACCAAGGCGCTGACGGGCCATATGCTGGGCGCGGCAGGTTCCTGCGAAGCGGCCTTCGTCTCTATGGCGCTGGCGCGACGCGAGGTACCACCACATCTCTGGGATGGAGATGTTGATCCGAAGCTTCCACCGCTTCATCTCGTCGATCGCATTGGCGAGCGCGTCGAGGGACGGTATATGATGAGTTGTTCCTATGCCTTCGGCGGGAACAATCTGGCCTTGATTCTGGCTCGCGAATGATGACCGATCCCCTCCCATATATCGGAGAGCTCGTCCGGCACAGCGGCACCATGCTGCTGATCGACAGATTGATCGAGGCATCGGATTTTCATGCCGTTGCGGAAGTGTCGATTACCGAGAATTCGACGTTCTTTCGTGATGGATGCGGCGTTCCTGCATATGTCGGCCTTGAGTATCTTGCGCAGACCATTGCGGCGTATGACGGCGCCAGCCGCCACGCCAGCGGTGAGCCACCGGAGATCGGCTTCCTTCTTGGGACACGACGATACATGGCGACGCGCGGATATTTTGCCGTAGGCGAGACACTGCATATCCGTGTCGACATGACCTTTAATGAAAACGGCATGGCGGCGTTTGATGGCGTCATTCGCATAGACGACGACGACTGTGTTATTGCGTCTATAAACGTCTATCGACCCGAAGGGCGCGCTGCGGGGTTGCGGCAGGATATGTCATGAACGATACAGCGAAGCGGACCATTCTCGTTACCGGAGCGAGCAAGGGGATCGGGCGGGCGATAGCCATTCGAGTCGCGCGGGACGGATTTCCGGTCACAATCCATTTCGGTTCTGATGAGGCAGGTGCGGATGATACGCGTCGCTTGATCGAGGAAGCAGGCGGAACGGCACGCGTTCTCGGATTCGACGTCTCGAGCCGTGATGCGTCTCTTGCCGCGCTTGAATCCGACATCGCGGCGCATGGCGCCTATTGGGGTATCGTTCTCAACGCTGGAATAGCGCGGGACAATGCCTTTCCGGCGATTTCAAGAGAAGATTGGGACAGTGTGATCGACACCAATCTTGGCGGTTTCTTCAATGTTGTTCATCCGCTTGTGATGCCCATGATCCGCCGTCGCGATGGAGGCCGCATTGTTACCATTTCGTCCGTCTCCGGTATAATCGGCAACCGTGGTCAGGTAAACTACAGTGCGGCGAAGGCCGGCATTATCGGCGCCACCAAGGCGCTGGCGGTTGAGCTCGCGACGAGAAGGATCACAGTCAATTGCGTTGCACCCGGCGTGATAGAAACCGCGATGATCAAAGAAGCGCCCGTCGAGGAAATTGTCAGAATGATTCCGATGCAGCGTCTGGGAAAGCCTGAGGAGATATCCGGCATCGTCGCCTTTATTCTCTCTGATGAGGCCAGTTATATGACACGTCAGGTCATATCGGTGAATGGGGGAATGTGTTGATGCGGCGCGTCGTTGTAACAGGTATGGCTGGAGTAACACCGCTTGGTGCGGACTGGAGCGATATTCGTGCCGCGATGGGAGAGGGGCGTACGGGCGTCAGATATATCGAAGCTTGGGACAGGCTTGGCGATTTGAGAACGCGGCTTGGTGCGCCAGCGACATATTTTGAGCATGAGAAGATTTTCCCACGCAAAAAGATGCGCTCCATGGGGCGGGTTGCGATACTTGCTGTGCGTTCGGCGGAGCGAGCGCTTGCGGCTGCGGGTCTTACAGATGATCCTGTCCTCACATCCGGCCGTGCCGGTGTCGCCTTCGGGTCGTCTTACGGTTCTACCGAGTCTACCAAAGGTTTTGTCCATTTCATGGATTCGGGAGAGGCGACAGGCCTCAGCGCGATGAGCTACATTAAAATGATGAGCCATACGGCTGCCATTAATATTGGTATCTTCTTCGGGCTACAGGGACGCATCATCACGACGTCGTCGGCATGCACGTCGGGTTCGCAAGCGATCGGATATTCCTGTGAGGCCATTCGATATGGACACGCCGACGTAATGATCGCAGGTGGCGCGGAAGAATTGTGTCCTACCATGGCCATCGTTTTCGACACCCTTTTTGCGACCAGCTGTCGCAACGATGCACCTCATACCGCGCCGTGCCCCTATGACCGAGACCGCGATGGCCTCGTGATTGGCGAGGGCGCTGCCGCACTCATTCTCGAAGAGCGTGAGCATGCGTTGGCGCGTGGAGCAACCATCTATGCCGAGATTGTAGGTTTTGGCACGAACATGGACGGTTCGCATGTCACCGACCCAAAATCCGAAACCATGGCGCGAGCCTTGCAGCTTGCGCTTGATGATTCGGGTTTGTCTGCGGACACTATTGCGTTCGTCAGCGGGCATGGAACAGCGACGCTTCAGGGCGATGTCGCAGAGACGATTGCTACGGCCAGTGTCCTCAGATCCTCTACCCCAATCCATTCGCTGAAGGGCTATTTCGGTCACACACTCGGTGCGTGCGGTGCCATTGAAGCATGGCTTGCTATTGAAATGATGCGCGATGGACATTTCGCTCCAAACATCAATCTCCGCAACGTTGACGAAAATTGTGGCGAGCTCGACTATATCGTTGATGGTTTTCGTCAGATCGATGCTGAATTCGTAATGTCCAACAATTTCGCTTTTGGCGGAGTCAACACCTCATTGATCTTCAAGCATTATGCTTGATAGGCTTCAGAAGATGTGTGCTGCCGGTTTCACGGCCGACAACCGGCGAATCTACGGAACGATGCTTTTCAGTTTCTCGCATTGATGTTGATGACCATGACTCATCTGCACCTGCTGATGTCTCTTCAACTCGTTGGCATAGCGGCATTCTCTGTGTCCGGAGCGCTGGTCGCCGGCGAACGGCAGATGGACTGGTTCGGCGTCATGGTGCTTGGCATTATTGTGGCCGTTGGCGGGGGCACGCTGCGCGATTTTCTGCTCGACGCCCCGGTCTTTTGGATTGCCCAATCCTGGTATGTCGCGGTGGCTGCTGCTGCAGCATTGGCCACAATCCCCGTTGCACGCTGGGCGCAGAAGGCACGCCGTCCGGTTGCGATTGCCGATGCCGTGGGACTGGCAGTGTTCGTCGCGCTTGGAACGCGCAAGGCGCTCGAAATGGACACGTCCGCCTTTGTTGCGGTGATTATGGGCGTTGTGACCGGCATCGCCGGTGGCGTCATCCGCGACGTCCTTGCAAACCGCACGCCGATCATTCTCAAAAAGGAAGTCTATGCGCTGGCGGCACTCACGGGGGCAATCCTTTATGTCTTTGCCGACGGTTATGGCGTCGATCCGGCTTTTAGTCTGTGGAGCTCGATTGCGGCGGTGCTGGTTATCCGGCTTCTGGCTATCTTTTACGACTGGTCGATCCCGACCTTGAAGATCGACCCGGACGAAGGCGGCTAGCGATGCGCACGAGGCGAGCGGGACCGTGTTTTTCGGTCGCGCGGATTGTGTGGTGCGTGATTCTCGTGTCGACGCTGTGGCCCGCTGGTGGCGTGTCCGCAGACGCGCATCGCGTTTTCATTTCGAGCAATGGATGGCATACCGGAATCGTCGTTGCGATCGCTGACATTCCCGAGGAAAGAATTCCCGAGGCGGCGGACTTTGCGGGGGCCGTCTATCTCGAGTTCGGCTGGGGCAATGCGGAATTCTACCCGACGCCCGATCCCGGCATCGGCGCAACGTTGCGCGCGGCGCTTCCCGGACCGGCCGTCGTCCATGTTGCGCCGCTCGATGCGCCACCGGGCGAGGCATTCATCGATGTCGAGGAGATTGCGCTGTTGCTGAGCGCCGGGGAATTCCGACGGCTGATCGACTACCTGCACGAAAGCTTCGAGCGAGAAGGGGAGCGCCGCGTCTGGCCGAGCGCGCGCGGGCTTTACCGCTTCAGCATGTTCTACCCGGCGACCGGCCGGTTTCATCTATTCAATACCTGCAACACATGGACGGCGCGCGGCCTTGCGGCGGCGGGCCTCGATATTCGCACGGCCGGCACGCAGCGCGCGGAGGACCTGATGCGGCAATTGCGCGATCTCAGGACGGAGTGACGCGGCCGCCTTTCGCGCCTAAGCTTTTGCTAAACAAAACGGGAGGGCGGTTGTGAGCAAGTGGCAGGTTGGTGCGGTGACGATCACCAAGGTGGTCGAGGTGGAGGCAACGGGTGGGACCAGGTTTATCCTGCCGCAGGCGACACCGGAGGCGGTCGCGCCCTATGACTGGATGAAGCCGCATTTCGTCGATGAAAACGGCAGGCTTCGCATGAGCGTTCATGCGCTTATTGTCGAGACACCGTCGCGGCGGATCGTCGTCGATACCTGTCTTGGTAATGACAAAGAAGGCCGCGGCGTCCCCGGCTGGAACAAGCTGCAAGGACCTTTTCTCGAGAACATGGCCAAGGCCGGCTATGCCCGCGAGAGTATCGACACAGTGATGTGTACGCATCTTCATGTCGATCACGTGGGCTGGAATACGATGCTGGTGGACGGAAAGTGGGTGCCGACATTCCCGAATGCGCGCTACCTGATGGCGCGTAGCGAGTTCGACTATTGGCAGTCAGAAGGCGATAATGCCGAACAGCGAGCTGTTTTCTCGGATTCGGTGCAACCGGTTTTCGATGCTGGGCTTGTCGACCTTGTCGACACAGATCATCGAATTTGCGATGAAGTATGCCTTGTGCCGACTGTCGGACATACGCCGGGACATGTCAGCGTACGCATATCGTCGGAAGGTGAGGAGGCGCTGATCACCGGCGATTTCATCCACCATCCTTGTCAGATGGCGCGACTCGACTGGGCGGCAACTGTTGACTACGACCCTGTGCAATCGACGAAAACGAGACACGAGATGTTTTCGAATCTCGCCGGTTCAGGGGTGCTCGTTATCGGTACACATTTCGCGACACCGACGGCCGGACATATAGAGCGCGACGGCGATGCGTTTCGTCTCGATGTGTGACATCGCCTGATTGCTAGCGTATTAGTGCGCGGATATCGGGTGATTTTGGTGTATTTGACGCTTGCGGGTTGATCCATGCGGCGTGCTTTGTTAGCTTGCGGTTGCTGAGTGGGCTTATTTGTGTCGCGCAACTTCTTGTGCAGCACACGTCCCCAGTCGCTTCCCTGCGGCATCTGTCGCTTTCGTCGTACGATCTTTCGTCGGCTTCTGTGGGATGCGGTCCGTTTTCGCGCGTCTTGCGCGACTGAATTTTGCGGGCAACAGAAACAGTTTTCATAGGCGCCGGCCACAAATTGACCCGGAGCCGTTTGTGCGTCTGGCGGCAGCGGAAACGCGCGTGCGCGGTGCACTTTTCATTTTCCGAAGGATAACCCGATGAAGCCACTTGCCAACAAGAAGCAGGAATTCGGTGACAACCCGCTCAGTGTCAGAGAGACCGATCACTACGTAGAGGAGTATGTCGAATCTTTCGTCGAGAAGTGGGACGACCTGATCGATTGGGACAGTCGTGCGGAGAGCGAAGGGCAGTTTTTTATCGATATCCTGAAAGAGCGCGGCAAACACAAGATCCTCGATGTGGCAACCGGTACCGGATTCAATTCGGTGCAACTGATGAAAGCCGGCTTCGACGTGACGAGCGTCGATGGCAGCGCCGACATGCTTTCGAAGGCGTTCGCCAATGGCCGCAATCACGGCTTTGTGCTCCAGGCAGTTCATGCGGATTGGCGCTGGCTCAACAAGGATGTGCACGGGAAGTTCGACGCCATCATCTGTCTCGGCAATTCATTTACGCATCTTTTCGAGGAGCGGGATAGAAGACGTGCGCTGGCGGAATTCTATGCGGCGTTGAAGCATGACGGTTTGCTTATTCTGGACCAGCGCAACTATGACGCCATTCTCGACAAGGGGTTCAGCAGCAAGCACAAATACTACTATTGCGGCGACCAGGTGACGGCTGAGCCCGAGCATGTCGACGATAGCCTGGCGCGTTTCCGCTATGAATTTCCCGACAAGAGTGTCTACCACCTCAACATGTTCCCGCTGCGCAAGAACTACATGCAGCGGCTGATGCGAGAGATCGGTTTCCAGAAAGTCGTGACCTATGGCGACTTCCAGGAGACCTACAAGGACGACGACGCTGACTTTTTCATTCACGTTGCGGAGAAGACCTATCATGACGAAAGCTAGATCGGCCGCGGTGGAGCAGGCGGAGGCCTATTACGACAGCCCGGATGCGGACGCATTTTACTTTCACGTGTGGGGTGGCGAAGACATCCATATCGGCATGTACGAGAACGACGACGAGCCGATCGTCGCGGCGAGCCATCGTAACGACGAAACACTGGCGTCGATGCTGAAGGAGTTGGGGCCGAAGCATCGTGTGCTCGACATCGGCGCGGGATATGGGGGTGCGGCGCGGCATCTGGCGAAGACGCGAGGATGTCACGTGACATGTGTCAACATCAGTGAAACGCAGAACCGGCTCAACCGCGAGCTGACGCGCAAAGCGGGCCTCGACGCACTGATCGACGTGCAGTACGGCGACTTCGAGAATATTCCTGCCGCCGCCGGAAACTTTGATTTCGTGTGGTCGCAAGATGCGATTCTTCACAGTGGCAACCGGCGGCGCGTTCTCGACGAAGTGACGCGTGTGCTGAAGCCAGGTGGGCAGTTTATCTTCACCGACCCGATGCAGGCCGATGACTGCCCGGATGGCGTGTTGCAGCCGATCCTCGACCGCATTCATCTTGAAACACTTGCCAGCTTTGGCTTCTACGAGAAGGAGCTTGTGGCGCGCGGATTCGAGAAGGTCGAGGTCAGGGAGATGACGCATCAGCTTCGCCGGCACTATGCGCGGGTTGCTCGTGAATTGACCGACGGCTACGACCATCTCTCGAACATTGCCTCCCGCGACTATCTCGACAACATGATCAAGGGCCTCGGCCATTGGGTGAACGGCGCCGACAAGGGCTATCTCGCCTGGGGCGTCATGCATTACCGCTTGGCAAAATAGAGCGGCGGGCATAGGCTTGCTGCCGCCGGATATTCCCGGTGCGAGGACAGAGCGATGATCGAACCGACCCGCGTCAACAGCGTGTGGTGGACCACCTAGAGGGTGGCCCCGTTTCGTCGTCTGTTGTTTGACCCGGACAAGGCCGCCCCACTGGAGGCGGCCTTTTCGTTGCGACTTTTCCATCGAAGGCGCCTCCCGGATGCGGTTCCGGATTTTCGAGGAACTGGAGATGATCAAGGAAACACAGCGTATTTCATTGCCGGAGTTCGATCTCGGCGGTGTCGTGCCTTGGGGGCGGCGTCTGGCCGAATACCAAGCGTTTTTCGCGCTCGACGACATGGACGGCGGCGGGCCGGTGCTGGACGCGGGCGGCGGGCCGGTGCTGGACGCGGGCGGCGGGCCTTCCTCTTTTGCGGCGGAGGTTGCGTCGGCCGGGGTGCGGGTCGTCGCCGTCGACCCGATTTATCGTTTTCCGGGCGAGGCAATCGCCGCGCGTTTCGAGCAGACGGCGGTTGCCATGCGCGAGGGCATGGCGCGCGCAGCCGATCGCTTCAACTGGGGCCACTACGGGTCGGAGGAAGCGGTTCACCGGTTGCGGCGCGAGGCGCTGGCGCTGTTTCTCGCAGATTTCGAGGCGGGAAAGGCGGTGGGGCGCTATGTGCCGGCGGTGCTGCCCAACCTGCCGTTTGCCGATGGTGTGTTCAGGCTGGCGCTTTCATCCCACCTGCTCTTTCTCTATGGCGACACGCTCGATTTCGATTTTCACGTGGCGGCGATGAAGGAGCTTCTGCGGGTTGCCGGCGAGGTTCGGGTTTTCCCGCTGTTCAACCTTGACGGACGGCCATCGAGCCATTTGCCGGGGGTAATGCGGGCGATGGGCCAAGACGGTGTGCGCTGCGCGTTGCGGGAGGTGCCGTTCGAGTTTCAGAAGGGCGCGCGGCAGATGCTGGTGGCGTGGCGGGGGTGACGCGCTAGGGCCTTCCTTCGGGTCCGGAAGCTGCGATAATCGGCGCTGCGGAAGGGATGATTATTTCATGAGTATCGAAAGCGCGACCGGCCTTTTGGGCGGACTGGGGCTTTTCCTGGTCGGCATGTGGCTAATGACCGAGGGTTTGAAGGTCGCGGCCGGGCCGTCGCTGAAGCAGGTACTTGAAAGCTGGACCGATACACGGGTGAAGGGCCTTGCGGCGGGCTTCGCGTTGACGGCGCTTGTGCAGTCGTCGAGTGCGGTCACCGTGACGGCGATCGGATTTGTGAATGCAGGGATACTGACCCTCGGACACGCGGTCTGGGTCATTTTCGGCAGCGCCGTTGGCACGACGATGACAGGGTGGATCGTGTCCGCCGTCGGCTTCAATGTGGATATCAAATTTCTGGCACTGCCCGCCATAGGCATCGGGATGATCCTGCGCCTGACGGCGCCCGGCCGAAGTCGCGGTGCCATCGGCGAGGCAATTGCAGGTTTCGGCATCTTCTTCCTCGGCGTGTCGGTGTTGAAAGATTCGTTCGAGGGCATCGCTGCAGGCGTGCACATCGAATCTTTGAGCGGTACGGGATTTTTCCACCTCCTGGCGTTTGTGCTGGCCGGTTTTGGCATTACGGCCATGGCGCAGTCGTCCAGCGCCTCGATTGCGGTGGCGCTCTCCGCGGTTTCCGGTGGGTTGATCGGACTTGAAACCGGCGCGGCAATGGTGATCGGCGCGAACATCGGTACGACCGTCACCGGCGTTCTGGCGGTGCTCAACGCAACATCGAATGCCAAGCGCGTTGCGGCAAGCCACTTCATTTTCAATTTCCTGTCGGCGATGATCGCGTTCCTGATCATGCCACTGTTTTTTGTTGCCCTTTCCTGGATGGAGGCAACCGGTTGGGCATTGCCCGGCCCGGCGATGACGCTGGCGATTTTTCACACGCTGTTCAATGTGCTGGGACTGCTGGTGGTCTGGGTATGGGCGGATCGACTGATCCTTTGGCTCAGGGGCAGATTTGTGTCGCAGGAGGAGAACGAGGCGCGGCCGCAGCATCTCGATCAGACGCTTGTGGACATGCCGGCGCTGGCGATCGAAAGCTTGATGATGGAAATGCGCAGGCTGGGACGAATCGTCCTGGAGGGCGGCTCCGCCTATCTGAAGGAGCCAGCGCGATATGAAATGACGCTACGCCGGCGGTTCGTTGTATTTGAGACACTCGCCGATGCCATTCGGGGATATGCGGCAGCGCTTTCAGAATCCCGGCTCTCCTCGGGCCTGCCGGACGCGCTCGCCCATCTGCTACGCACGCTTCAGCACTGCAATGCCATTGTTCACGAACTCAGAAATGTGACGTCGTTCGTCGCGACCGAATCCCGGATGCCGTCGATTGTGCGGGAGCGGGTGGAGTCATACAGAAAGGCGCTGATCAACCTCATGAACGACGAGCGCCTCTTCGACGATCAGGTGGACGTCGAATGGTTGAACGTGCAAGGCAAGCAGTTCGAGGACAATTATCAGTCGACCAAACAATTCATTTTGTCGGCCGCATCACGAGGCGATCTCGAGTATCTCGCGTATCTCGATGATGCGATGCGCGAGGCCGATCTATTGCGCCGTATCGCACATCACGCCATCCGCTGGGCCGTGCGCTTCAAGGCCGCGCGCGACGCTCTTGCCCTACGGGCCGGTTCGGCGACGACAGACGACGGCGCTGGACCTCAGGAGGCCGTGCGCAACGAGTGAGTGGGTTCAGCCGACGTCGTTTTTCAAGAAGTCGTCGATAGCGGCCAACACCTCCGGCTCGTCGAGGAACGGCGCGTGGCCACGATCCTTGGCGACGACGGATTTCATGCCCGGGTGTTCGGCCGCCATACGTGCAACGATCTCGGCCGACAGCAGGTCAGAATTTTCGCCGCGCACAACCATGACCGGTTTTTGCGCCAGTGCCTTGAACTGGGGCCACAAGGTCGGCACCTCGCCTTTCGAGGCTTCGAGGCCCTTGCGCATCGCCGTGCCGATCTTCGCGTCGTAGTCGAGTTTCGGCGCGCCATTTTCCTCGGCGAAAGTGCGGCGCGCAAAAATGCGCCATTGTTCGGCCGTCAGGTTCGGGAATTCGCGTTCGTTCATCATGCGCAATTTAACGGCTGCTTCGTCCCATGTGGCGGGCGTTTCCATGGCGCCGACATAGCCTGCGATGCGTTCGATGCCCCTGGGGTCCACTTCCGGGCCGATGTCGTTCAGCACCGCGGCCTTGATGACATTGGGCCGGAAGGCGGCCATGAGCATGGTGACGAGGCCGCCGCGCGAGGTGCCGACGAAGACAGCCTGAGGAATGCCGGCCGCGCCCATCAAATCCAGTGTGTCCATCATTTCGTGGACAGGTGTGTAGTCATCCCACTTGTCGCAGTATTGGGAGCGGCCGCGACCGCGGAAATCCGGACAAAGTACACGGTGACGCTTTGCAAGGTGAGTTGCCAGTGGCTGGAAGTCCTTCGAGTTGCGCGTCAGGCCTGGCAGGCAGACAACCGGCGTACCCTTGGCCGTACGCTCGCCATAGTCGAGCGCAAAGAGCTTGAGGCCGTCCTGGCTCGTGTAGAAAATTTCACGAATGGAAGGTGGCTTCGCCATGGTCATCTCCAGACCGAAATGTCGACGTGGGATATGGGTACGATGAACCGGCCCGGCAAGATGCAATGCAGCGGATCTAACGGACGGCTGAGCTCTCACCATCCTCAATGACTGGCGCCATGGCGGCGCTTCCTAGCGGCGGGGCGATTGGTGAGGGGACCAGCGAAGGCGAAGTTGATAGCGTTGCCGCGGGAGGTGGCAGCGGCACATTCGAGGGGCGCGGTGTCGGCGCGGGCGCATTCATAGGCGTTCCGGTGTGGCGGCGTAAATCGTCGGCGATGCGCGCCGGCTGTGCTTCGTCGGTCAGGCGTCCGCGATATACTTCCAGATTTTCAATGACGCGCTGGACGTAGTTGCGTGTTTCCGAGAAAGGGATCGTCTCAATCCAGTCGATGGGGTCGACCGCACTTGACCGTGGGTCACCGAACTGGTTGACCCATTGGCGTACGCGCCCGCCGCCTGCGTTGTAGGCGGCGATGCTCATGATGTAGGAGCCGCCGAAGTCATTCTCGATGAGATCGCCGAGATGCGCGGCACCAAGTGTTGCGTTGTAGATGGGATCGGTCAGCCGGTCGGCGGAATAAGGAACACCGATCTGCCGGGCGACGATGCGTGCGGTACCTGGCATCAACTGCATCAAGCCGCGTGCACCGGCAGGGCTCAGAGCCTTCGGGTCGAATTCGCTTTCCTGGCGTGAGAGGCCATAGACCAAAGCCTTTTCGACAGGCGGACCTTTGTGGGTCCATTGTGGCATCAGTGTCGTCGGGTAAGCATGGTCAGGGAGGATGATGTTGCGCGAGGCAGCGGCCTTGGCGATGCGCAGCGACAGCTTCTGATCGCCGAAGCTCCGGGCGAGATCGGACAAGGCAGCCAGCTCCGCTGGATCGGTCAAGGTGTCGGCGAGGTGCAGCATGACCGTCCAGCGCGTACGCTCGCGATCGAGATCCTGAAGAATGCGTGCGGCGCGCACGAGCTCGCGATTGTCGAAGCGCTGCTTGGATTCGGCGGTTCGAACCGGGTTTGCCGGCAGATTCAGTTTTCCGTCGCCGCCCTTGCCCGCGAGTGCTGCTGTCGCAAGCTGGCCGTAGAAGCTGACGGGGTAGCTTGCAGCCTGACGGTAATATCCAGTTGCCGCTTCCATGTTGCCGGCGGCGGAAGCGGCGCGACCGCTCCAGTAAAAGGCTCGTGCCTTGCTGATGGGGGTAGAGACCCCTTCGCCGAGCCGCTTGAAATGTGCAAGCGCAACATCGCTCTTGTTGAGAAACTGCAGGGCGATCCAGCCGGCCATGAATTCGCCTTCGGCAAACTCCACGCCTTCGGTCAGGCCGTGTGCTGCGCTGAGTTCGTAGGCCTGCTGATAGAGGCCGCCAGAAAGGGCTTTTCGCGCCAGAATCTTTCGCTCCACCCACCAGATGTCGGGGCGGATCATCTTGTGCGGTTCGGTTGGTGCCGTCAGCAACAGCGGAAGCGCGGTGTGGTCATTGCCGCGGCGGCGTTCGTAGCGCACTTGGTCATAGAGCAGGCCAGGATCGGTGCGCAAAATGGACGGCACACGCGAAAGCGCGGCGCTGGCCTGACTGGAACCCGCGCTCAACTGGATTCGTGCGTCTGTGAGCGCGCGCGCGTCCTGACCGACAACGGCGGCAGCATTGCGGGCGTCTTCCGTGCGGTTTTCCCATAGCAGTCGGCTGAGACGTGCCTTCTGGGTCTCGGCGTCGAAATGGCTTCCATAGGAGGCCAGAATTTCCTTCTGGCGCGTTGCCGAGAAATCATGCTCGACCCAGCCACGCCGGATCCAGGATATGCCCTCGTTGGCCTTGCCGGTGTCGACCAGAGCCTTGCCGAAGCGGATCTTGCCTTCGCCAGTCACTGGCGGATTGGCCGAGAACCAACCCAGGACGTCGCTATTGGACATCGGATAGGCGAGGAGGGCATTTTCGGCACGGAGGGCCAGAACACCCAGACGAGGCCATTCGGGATTTTGTTCACGGAACGAAACAATTTCGGCAAATGTCGCGCCGCTACCCTCGGCGAGGAGGCGCGTCCAGAGAACCAGCTTGGCGGCTACAGGATCGGAAATGCGTGTCACGTGCCGTGTCGCGGCAATCCAGTTCGAACGGTCTGCCTCGGCAAAGGCATCGCGCGCCGCGCTGAGATCGGCGGCACTCAGTTGGGACACGGTGCCGGTCGTGGTCGCGGCGACCCGGGTCGCGGACACAGCCGCGGCGGGCGGCGTTCCCGATGAAAGCCGCGGGGTGTCAGGACGCGGCATCGGGACCGCCGACGCGGTTGCGGCCGAGGCCGTCAGCGTCAGCCATCCGAAGACGATTACAGCACTCAGCATGTGCTTTTTAAGGTCGATTCCCGTGTCGTATGCCAAAGCGCGTTCCCAAAACTCCAGAGGCGCACGGATCGGTCGGAATACGCCTTTGCGGGAGGCATTTCCGGTCCGAGATTTCCGCATCGGGACGTCCGGCGCGAGCCGCCTCTGCGCCCCTGATTATCCATGGTCGAGACTACCTATGTGCTAACGCTCCCGGCAATAGGCCACAAGCGCCGAAAAGGCCAGTTTTCTTGCCGCTGGCATCGCTTATGGGTATCTTGCGCGGCTTCGGGAAGAGCCGAAGGATTTACCGCCCAACAAGCCGTCCGGGCGGCAACGGAGCCAAAGCCATGTTTAAGGGATCGTATGTCGCGCTCATAACGCCGTTTCGGGACGGCGCAGTGGACGAGGCTGCGTTCGTCAAACTGGTCGAATGGCAGATCGAGCAAGGCACACATGGGTTGGTTCCTTGCGGGACTACCGGCGAGTCCCCGACGCTGAGCCATGATGAGCACAAGCAGGTGGTCGAATTGTGTGTCAAGACGGCCAGGGGGCGTGTGCCGGTGATTGCAGGCGCGGGGTCGAACAATACGCTTGAGGCGATCGAACTGACCCGATTTGCTCGAAAGGTTGGCGCCGACGCGGTCCTCAGTGTGACGGGCTACTACAATAAGCCCTCGCAGGACGGCATTTATGCCCACTTCAAGGCGATCAACGATGCGGTCGATATTCCAATCGTGCTCTACAACATCCCCGGTCGGACCATCGTCGACATTAACCTTGAAACAATGACGCGGCTTTTCGAGTTGAAGAATATTGTCGGCGTCAAGGATGCGACGGCCAATCTGGCGCGTGTCAGCTTGCAGCGGCGGAAGATGGGCGCGGATTTCTGCCAGCTGTCGGGCGAGGATGCGACGGCGCTGGGCTTCAATGCGCATGGTGGTGTCGGTTGTATTTCAGTGACCGCAAATATCGCGCCGTCGCTCTGTTCCCGGTTCCAGGAGGCGACGCTTGCCGGGGATTTTGGAAAGGCGCTCGAAATCCAGGACCGGCTAATGCCACTTCACGACGCGTTGTTTGTCGAGCCAAATCCGGCGCCTGTGAAGTATGCAGCGAGTCTTCTCGGCTTTTGCGCCAATGAGCTGCGCTTGCCGTTGACGCCGGCGACTGCCAGCGCCGAGCAGAGAGTCCGCGAGGCCATGCAGTCCGCCGGACTGATCAACTGAGTCGGCCAGAAGAAAGTCCGGGGAGACATGTCCTCCAAGAGCGGTGGCGCCAAGAAGAAGGCCGGGGACGGTCGGAAGATCATTGCGGATAACCGTAAGGCGCGCTTCAACTACAGTATTTCCGAAACATTCGAGGCTGGTATCGAGCTGAAAGGCTCGGAGGTCAAGTCGTTGCGTGCCGGACAAGGCAGCCTCAATGAAGCCTATGCACAGGCGACGAAGGGCGGAGAGATCGTGCTCGTCAACGCCTATATCCCGGTCTACCTGCAGGCAAACCAGTTCAATCACGAAACACGGCGACCGCGAAAGCTGCTGTTGCACAAGCGTGAAATCGAGAAGCTCACCAATGCGATGCAACGACAGGGCATGACGGTTGTGCCGTTGAAGATGTACTTCAACGAACGCAACATGGTGAAGGTCGAAATTGGACTGGCGCAAGGCAAGAAGCTCGCCGACAAGCGCGAGACGCTCAAGGAACGCAGCTGGGAGCGCGACAAGGCAAGATTGTTGCGCGAAAAAGGTTAGTCCAGAAATTTTCGAATGTCGGCAAAGACAGACCGAAACATCGCTTCGGTCAATCGACGCGTGTTGGTGTTGTACCGCGAGCAATGATAGCTGTCGAAAAGATGCAAGCCGCCACCTATGTCATGTGCCGCCCCGTGGTCGAAAGTGGCAGATGACCGTTTGATGTCACGTGCCGACAGCACTGCGTCATGGGCGATCCGGCCGAGCGCAAGCACCGCCCCGAGGCGCGGCATTGCGGCCATGCGCGCGGTCAGGAAGCCAAGACAAGTCCTCGCTTCGGCCGGCGTTGGCTTGTTCTGCGGCGGGACGCAGCGTATGGCATTGGTGATCATCGCATCGACGAGCTCAAGGCCGTCATCGGCCCGGGCTGCGTAGGTTCCTTTCGTGAACCCGAAATCCCGCAACGTTGCGTAGAGCAGATCGCCGGCATAGTCGCCGGTGAAGGGGCGGCCCGTGCGGTTTGCGCCCTGAACCCCTGGCGCGAGGCCGACAATCAACAGTCGTGCCGTCTCCTTGCCGAACGACGGTACCGGCGCATTGAACCAATCGGGATGCGCCGCTGCATTGGCGCGGCGATAGGCAACAAGCCGAGGGCAGAGTTGACAGTCACGGGGGGCCTCCGCGGCATCCAATCTCGACATGGGCGGCTCAGGCGCGGGTCGGCTGGTTGAGGTTTTCCTCGTCCTCGTCGTCATATTCGAAGTCAACATCGTTGCGCATGGCCGGCGCCGGTCGATCGGATGGGGCGCGTCCGATGGCGTCGCGCATCGTTTCCAGCTCAATGAACTGATCGGCCTGGCGGCGCAGTTCATCGGCGATCATTGGCGGTTGGCTGCGCATCGTAGAGACGACCGTAACGCGCTTGCCCCGGCGTTGGACTGCATCGACCAGGCGGCGAAAGTCGCCGTCGCCAGAAAAGAGGATCAGGTGATCAATCTTGTCAGCCAGTTCCAGCGCGTCGATTGCCAGTTCGATGTCCATATTGCCTTTGATGCGCCGGCGGCCGTCGGCGCCGGTGAACTCCTTGGCGGGTTTTGTCACGACCGAATAGCCGTTGTAATCGAGCCAGTCGATCAGCGGCCGGAGCGGCGAATATTCCTGATCTTCGAGCAGGGCTGTGTAGTAGAAAGCACGAATCAGCGTGCCTTTGGCGCGGAAGTAATCGAGCAGACGCTTGTAGTCGATGTCGAAATTCAGCCCGCGCGCCGCCGAATAAAGATTGGCGCCATCAATAAAAAGCGCCATGCGCTCATGTGCATAAAAAATCATCGCGAAACTCCTGTGGAATCAAAATTTTTACGTTCAAAATTCGGCGATAGAATCGAATGGCAGATCGAAGCGGAACCAAAGCATTAAGGGAATAGGCTCCTTTCCGGCAAGTCTTTCTGCCGCACGTTCGCAAAGAATGGTCCCATGAGTGGTTTGTCAGTCAGAGACATAGAACGGCGGTCGGCGGCGGCCACCGGCGTGTTTGTGGCGCTGGGTGGCAATCTGGCGACAGCCGCAGGTGGACCGCAACAGACGCTCGAGGCCGCGTTGTTGATGATGCCGGCCTTCGGCATCCGGGTCTGTAAATTGGCGCCAATCTACCAGACACCACCACTTTCAATTTATATACAGCAAAATTATGTAAATACTGTGATGGAGGTCGAGGCGGCGCTACCTCCAGCGGCGCTACTGGAGATTCTTCACCGGGTCGAAACATTGTTTGCAAGGGTCAGGCGGGACCGATGGGGGCCACGTACGCTAGATCTCGATTTGCTGGACTACCGCGGCCTGATCATGCCTGCCGTCGGCCGACGCGGCCCTGAGGCAGGCATCGGGCCGCTACCGCTGGCTTTGCCGCATCCGGGGCTTGCGGAGCGCGGCTTCGTGCTGCTGCCGCTCCGCGATATTGCGCCGGGTTGGCGTCACCCCGTAACAGGGGAGAGCGTTGAAACCTTGATCGCGCGGCTTCCGGCCGGGACGCTGCAGGGTATTGACCGGCTCGGCGGTTAAATTCACCACAGATTGAGTTCTAAATGCCTGTTCTTGCTTGCTTTCTGCTATTCTGCCCCCTACATAAAGGGCCAAATCAGGTTCCCGCCCATACTGGAGTTTTGCAATGGCCCGCGTGACCGTTGAAGATTGCGTCGACAAGGTGCCCAATCGTTTCGAGCTCGTTTTGCTTTCGGGACATCGTGCGCGGGCCATGTCGGCCGGCGCGGAACTGACCGTCGATCGCGACAACGACAAGAATCCGGTGGTGGCGCTACGCGAAATTGCCGAGCGGACCATTCTGCCAGAAGACCTGCGCGAAGACCTTATCGGTAGCATGCAGAGCCGTGTGGAGACTGAAGAGCCGGAAGTCGAGAACATGCAGCTTCTGATTTCGGGCGAAGCGGCCGGTGAAGTCGCCGATACTTTCGGTGCCGCCGAGGGGTCGACCGACCGCATGAGCGAGGAAGAACTGCTGCGTGCGATCCAGAGCCAGATCGATTCGCCGCAGCAGAAATCGGCCGATGCGGACGACATGGACGGGGAAGACTGAGAGCGGGCGAGGAGGGTTTGGCCCCAGCGCAGACGTCAATCGGTTTGAGCGCCGCCCGGCCGGAAGGTAAGGGGCGGCGCTTTTCGTTTGTGATGTGTGTTTGCGGAATACGGCGTTAGGAAGTTTGCAAGGCGCGGCGCAGGAGAATCGATGAATGTTGCGTCAGTATGAGCTCGTCGATCGCGTGCTCGGCTACGATCCGAAAGCGGACGAAGCCCTGATCAACCGTGCCTATGTCTATGCCATGAAACAGCATGGCAGTCAGATGCGTGCCAGCGGCGACCCCTATTTTTCCCATCCGATCGAGGTTGCCGGGATACTGACGGAGTTGAAGCTCGACACCGCGACCATCGTGACGGCGTTGCTGCACGACACGATGGAAGACACCGGCTCGACAATGGACGAGCTGACAAAGCTGTTCGGGTCGCAGATTGCCGGTCTTGTCGATGGTGTAACCAAGCTGACGCGGCTTGAGCTCACCTCCGAACGGTCGAAACAGGCGGAAAATTTCCGCAAGTTCCTGCTTGCCATGTCGAACGACATTCGCGTGCTGTTGGTCAAACTTGCCGACCGGCTGCACAACATGCGGACGCTGCACTTTATCGACTCAACCGACAAGCGACAGCGGATCGCGCAGGAGACAATGGAAATCTATGCGCCTCTTGCCGGGCGCATGGGTATCCAGGAGATTCGTGAAGAGCTGGAAGATCTCGCATTCAAGGAGCTTAACCCGGAGGCCCGCGAGGCTCTGTTGAAGAGACTTAATGAGTTCCGCGAGGAAAGTGGCGATACAGTCAAAAAGATCGCCGATGAGATCAAGGCGAAGCTTGAGCAAGAGGGGCTTGCCGCGGAAGTGATCGGGCGCGAAAAGCGGCCTTACTCGATGTGGCGCAAGATGGAGCGCCGCGGCATTTCGCTGGAGCAGCTTTCCGATATCTTCGGCTTTCGGGTCGTCGTCGACGAGGTGCCGGATTGCTATCGCGCCATCGGTGTTCTGCATACGGCGTGGCCGATGGTTCCCGGCCGGTTCAAGGATTACATCTCGACACCGAAAAACAACGGCTATCGCTCGATCCATACGACGATGATCGGCCCGCAAAAGAAGCGCGCCGAGGTTCAGGTCCGGACGCGCAAGATGCATGAGATCGCCGAATACGGTATCGCCGCGCATTGGCTCTACAAAGAAGGACCGGTAGACACCGAAGCATCCGGCGAGTTCGCAGCGACGTTTCGCTGGCTTCGACAATTGATCGAAATGCTTGAACATGGCGGTACGCCGGAAGAATTCATGGAGCACACCAAACTCCAGATGTTCTCCGATCAGGTTTTCTGCTTCACGCCTAATGGCCTTCTCATCACGCTGCCGCGTGGCGCGACACCGATCGACTTCGCCTATGCGGTGCACACAGAGATTGGCGACACTTGTGTTGGTTGCAAGATCAACGGCAGGCACATGCCGCTTCGTACCCGGCTTGAGAATGGCGACGAAGTCGAGATCATTCGCTCACAGGTGCAGCGGCCATCGCCGGCATGGGAGGCTTTCGTCATCACCGGCAAGGCGCGTTCGGCTATCCGACGGTCGATCCGCGCCGCCAAACAGACTGAGTTCAGCCGGCTTGGACGACAGATTTTGAAAGGTGCATTCGAAGCGGCCGGCCGGGATCCGTCCGATACGATCTTCGAGCGCGCGCTTGGCCCGCTCCGCAAGTCCGATGTCAACGAACT
Organism: Parvibaculum sp.; assembly: GCF_030651915.1. GTDB lineage: Bacteria > Pseudomonadota > Alphaproteobacteria > Parvibaculales > Parvibaculaceae > Parvibaculum. Next base: position 126,492 of record NZ_JAUSBV010000010.1, read on the forward strand.
CCTCGCCTCGGTCGGAGATGGTACGGTCAGTCCGACGCAGGTCCTGCACACGGTGTATCCTGAGGAGCCCGATGCCAAGCGGGGTCGCAAGCGGACGCGCAAAGCGAATGGAAAAGACGAACGAAATGGCGTTGTGCGGGTGATGGGGCGTGGTGCCGGCCTCGGCATTCAGTTCGCCTCAGGCACGTTTCCGCTGCCGGGCGAACGCATTGTCGGTATTATGATGCCTGGTGAGGGTATTACGATTTACCCGATCGACGCGCCGACGCTTGAGACGTTCGACGGTGAGCCATCGCGTTGGATCGATGTAACATGGGATATTGACTCAGAGGTTCCTCAAACATTTCCGGCGCGGCTACGCGTGACGGCGCGTAATGAAGTCGGGTCACTCGGCCATATCGCCACATTGATTGCCGACTATGGAAGCAACATTTCCAACTTGACGCTGGCTCAACGTGACAGCGACTTCTACGACCTGCAGATCGATCTCGATGTCCGGGACATCAAACATTTGACGCGTATTATGTCGGCGCTGAACGGATTGTCCTGCGTCAGCACCGTTGCGCGTCCACGACACTGACGCGCACTATCTCCAACGAAAAATGCCGGTGAGCAAACCTATGAAAGAAGCCAAAGTTCTCAAGGAATTCGAAAAATCCGGTGCGCTGCTGAAGGGGCACTTCATTCTGTCGTCGGGCCTGCACAGCCCGGTTTTCCTGCAGAAGGCGCTCGTCTTCATGAATCCGAAGCGGACCGCCCGGCTTTGCAAGGCTTTGGCGGCTAAAATCGAAGCCGAGGTCGATGGCCCCATCGATGCCATTATTTCGCCTGCAGTCGGGGGGATCATTCCGGGCTACGAAACGGCGCGTTATCTGAAGGCGCCGGCGATGTATGTGGAGCGGGAAAAAGGCGAGTTCGTGCTGCGGCGGGGATTTCCGCTCAAGAAGGGCATGCGCGTCGTGATGGTGGAAGACATTGTGACAACAGGATTGTCGTCGCGCGAATGTATTCAGGCAATTCGCAAGACCGGGGCGAAAGTCGTGGCGGCGGCGTGCCTCATCGACCGTTCGGGCGGCAAGGCGAAGGTCGGAACCAAGCTCATCGCGCTTGCACGTATCGATATTCCAACTTATCCGGCCGACAAGCTTCCGAAGGAGCTTGCGGCGCTGCCTGCCGTGAAGCCCGGCAGCCGCGGCATCGCCTAGAGGAGATATTCCGTGTTTCGGCGTCGCGTCGAACTCCACCCGTTGCGGAAGCTCCGCGAGACGTTCTGGCCAAGTGCGGGCTGGAAGCGTGCCTTTCAGTATGGTTGGCGGCGGGTCTGGCGTCTGTCGGGAACGCCGCACGCGATTGCCATTGGTGTTGCCGCTGGCGTCTTTTCTTCGTGCACACCATTTGTCGGGTTTCATATTCTGATTGCGATGCTTTTCGCATGGATATTGCGCGGCAACCTTATTGCAAGTGCAATCGGTACATTCGTTGGCAATCCATTGACCTTCCCGGCAATCTGGTTCGTCGTTTATGAGGTTGGCCGGTACATGGTTGGCGCACCGACGGGCGTCGACCCCGACATCGCCGGAACACTTCAGAGCGAACGTGCATTTGACATGATTCTGCCGCTGCTCGTGCCGCTGACGGCCGGGGCCATCCCGGTTGGTATCGTTCTTGGATCCGTTTCCTATGTCCTGACGCGCAGCGGCGTCGAAGCCTACCAATTGCGCCGCCGCCAAAGTCTCGCCGAGCGCGCAAATGCGCGTGTGCCGTTTCTGGATCCTCAACCGCCGGCAGGCGAGACGCTGGAATGACTGTGGAAAAAAAGCGGAACCGGCAAGCATGAGTCCGACAACCCATCTGCGTCTCGGTGTCAACATCGATCACGTCGCGACAATCCGGAACGCGCGCGGGGGCGAGCATCCCGATCCTGTGCGTGCCGCAAAGGTTGCCGCTGCTGCCGGTGCTGACGGGATAACAGCGCATCTGAGGGAAGACCGACGGCATATTCGGGACGGGGACATCGCACGGCTGAAAGACGACATCGGATTGCCGCTCAATCTCGAAATGGCCGCAACCCCTGAAATGCTCAAGATTGCGCTGCGGCATACGCCTCATGCCTGCTGCATCGTGCCGGAGCGCCGCGAGGAGGTGACGACGGAAGGCGGCCTCGATGCTGCGGGCCTTCACAATCATCTGGCGCCGGTTGTGGCTCGGCTTTCCGACAAGGGAATCCGTGTGTCGTTGTTCATCAACGCGGAGACAAGGCAGCTTGAAGCGGCGCGGTCGCTCGGCGCCCATATCGTGGAATTGCATACGGGTGCCTATTGCGAAGCGGCGCTGGCGCATGAAAATGCCAAGCGCGACGCGGAGTTAGCACGACTGGCCGAAGCGGCGCGAAACGGCGCAGCGATGGGCCTCGAAGTCCATGCCGGCCACGGGCTGACATTCGACACGGTGGCCCCCGTCGCTGCGATGCCCGAACTGATGGAACTCAATATCGGCCATTTCTTGATCGGAGAGGCGATCTTCACGGGGCTTGAGGGAAGCATCCGGCGGATGCGGGTGCTGATGGATGAGGCGCGGCAGGGCGGCCGGGCGTCGCTGCCGGGTGCCAGCGAAACGAAGGGCCGGACATGATCCTCGGAATCGGTAACGATATCATCGACATACGGCGCATCGAGCTGACGCTGGAGCGCTTCGGCGACCGCTTTATCGAGCGGATATTCACCGATGTCGAGCGACGCAAATCCGAGGCGCGGCGGATGCGGGCCGCTTCCTATGCCAAGCGTTTTGCGGCGAAAGAGGCGTGCTCGAAGGCGCTGGGGACCGGGTTCCGGCAGGGGATATTCTGGCGCGATATGGGCGTCGTCAATCTGCGCTCGGGGCAGCCGACCATGGCGCTGACGGGCGGGGCGCTGGCGCGGCTGGAGGCGATGACGCCCGACGGGATGGCGGCGATTATCCATCTGACGATCACCGACGACCACCCGCAAGCACAGGCTTTTGTTATCATTTCCGCTGTTCCGCGACTTTGAGCGAGGGGGCAGACGGGGCGGCTGTTTATGGTATGGTCCGCCGTTTTTGAGTGGCTGGAGCCGGAAGATGACGATGTTGGAAAACGCCAAGAAGCTGCGCAGTGGCTCGCTGGCCGAGAATGTGCGGACCATCGGCTATGCGTTGCTGATCGCGCTTGTCATTCGCGCCTTCCTCTTCCAGCCCTTTTTCATTCCCTCGAGCTCGATGGAATCGACGCTGCTGATTGGCGACTATCTCTTTGTTTCCAAATACAGTTATGGCTATTCGCGGCATTCGCTGCCGTTCAGCCCCGGGCTCTTCAGCGGCCGTATCGTGGGCATCGCGCCGACGCGCGGCGACATTGCCGTGTTCAAGGTGCCGACCGACAACCGCACCGATTTCATCAAGCGCGTCATAGGCTTGCCAGGCGACACCGTGCAGATGAGCGGCGGCGTTCTCTACATCAACGACGTCGCGGTGCCGCGCCAGCGGGTGGATGACTTTGTCGAGCGCGGTCCTTCGGGCAATGTTCGTCGTATTCCACAGTATATGGAGACGCTGCCCAATGGCGTTTCGTATATTACCCTGGACATGACCACGAACAGTGTGTGGGACAATACCGGTCTCTACATTGTTCCTGAGGGTCATTACTTCATGATGGGCGACAATCGCGACAATTCGAGCGACAGCCGCGTGCCGGATGTTGTCGGATACGTGCCTTTCGAGAATCTGGTCGGCCGGGCGGAGATCATTTTCTTTTCGGCCGATGGCAGCGCGGCGTTCTGGCAATTCTGGAAGTGGCCGTCGGCGATCCGATGGGACCGGCTCGGCAAGTGGACCGATTGAGCGCCGCCCTCCAGGCGAAATTGTCCTATGAATTCAAGGACAAAGGCCTGCTTGCGCGGGCGCTGACGCATCCGAGCAGCGGCCCCGACAATTATCAGCGGCTCGAATTTCTCGGCGACCGGGTGCTGGGTCTGGTTGTCGCCGAGTGGCTGTCGCGGCTTTTTCCGGATGCGGATGAAGGCGAATTGGCGATCAGATACAATGCGTTAGTGCGCAAGGAGGCGTGCGCCGAGGTGGCGTCGCGCATCGATCTCGGCAGCCATATCGCGATGGGCGCCGGCGAGGTGAAGGCCGGCGGACGGCAGAAAGCCGCCATTCTTGCCGATGGCTGCGAAGCGCTGATCGCGGCGCTTTATCTCGATGGCGGCCTGGCTGCGGCGACCCGGTTCATCGAAGCGCAATGGGCGCAACTCATTGATAAAAATGCGGAAATTCCGCAGGACGCGAAGACGGCATTACAGGAATGGGCGCATGCACAGGGGCTTTCGGCACCCAGCTACAGGCAGACAGCGCGCAGCGGCCCCGATCACGCGCCGGAATTCACGGTCGAGGTTCTGCTCGAGGGCCACAAGCCTTTGATCGGAAAAGGAAATTCGAAACGGCAGGCGGAGCAGGCGGCCGCCAGAGCGCTGCTTGAGGCAGCAGGCGTCTGGCGCTGACCCCCCCTCTGTCACAAAACTGTCATAAAACTGTCACAAACGAGTTTTCATGGAAAATCAGACCACCCCCAAGGGCCCCCAGCGCTGCGGGTTTGTTGCCATAATCGGGGCACCGAATGCCGGCAAATCGACTCTGCTCAACCGCATGGTCGGATCGAAGGTGGCGATCGTCACCCACAAGGTGCAGACGACACGCGCGCGCATCCGCGGCATCGCCATGGAGGGGGCGACCCAGATCGTCTTTGTCGACACGCCCGGCATTTTCAAGCCGAAGCGGCGGCTCGACCGGGCAATGGTCGAGGCGGCCTGGGGCGGCGCGGGCGATGCCGACCTGATCGTGCTGATGGTCGACATGGAGAGCGGCCGCGACAGCGATCTCGACCGCATCGTCGAGGGGCTGAAGGCGCAGGGCCGCAAAGCCATCCTTGTACTGAACAAGGCCGATGCCTGCGACCGCGAGAAGCTGTTGAAGACGGCGGCGGCGCTTGCCGCCTCCGGCATCTTCACCGAGACCTTCATGATCTCGGCGCTGACGGGCGACGGCGTCGACGACCTCAAGCGCCATATCGCGGCGCAGATGCCGGAAGGCCCGTGGCATTATCCCGAAGACCAGGCGGCCGATGTGCCGCTCCGGTCGCTGGCGGCCGAAATCACGCGCGAGAAACTTTTCCTTCGCCTGCATGACGAGCTGCCCTATTCGCTCACCGTCGAGACCGAAAGCTGGGAGCAGAAGAAAGATGGCTCAATCCGCATTCAGCAGGTGATATTTGTCGAGCGCGACAGCCAGAAGAAGATCGCGCTGGGCAAGGGCGGGCAGACGATCAAGACGATCGGGCAGCTGGCGCGCGAAGAGCTTGAAGAGATGCTCGAATGCCGCGTGCATCTGTTCCTGTTCGTCAAGGTGCGCGAGAACTGGTCGGACGACCGCGAACGCTATCGCGAGATGGGGCTCGATTTTCCGAAGGAGTGAGGCGACGATCAGCGCAGGCGTATCAGCGCCAGCGTGCCCGCCGCCATGAGGAGTGCGGCGAGGCCGAAGCCGAATTGCGGCGAGACCGCCGTCCAGAGAATGCCGACGGCGGCGCTGGAAAAGAATTTCGCGGCGCCATTGACCGTGCCGAGTGCGCCGTAGCCCGTCGCCAGCGTGCGTTCCTCGACCATGCCGGCTGTGACCGTCGCTTCAAGCGCTTCCTGCACCGCGACATAGAGGCCAGCGATAAAAAAGATGCCAGCCAGAAGGACGATTTTATCGCCGTTGCCGGTGGCGAAGACGAGGGCCGTCAGAATTGCGGTCAGGACGCCCAGCGCATAGCCGACGATCAGCACCGGCCGCGCGCCAAACCGGTCGGCGAGTGCGCCAACGGGCCATGACGCGATGACCTGCACGGTGTTGCGCCCGACATAGAGAAGTCCGGCGACCTGGGCCGCCTGCACGACGCCCATCGACGGCGTCAGCAGTTGCGTTGCGGCGAGGATCAGCAGAGCGTGCGAGAAATCGCCCATGCCGAAAATGCCGACAGCGGCGAGATAGCGTTTGAAACGCGCCGGCAGGCCCTTGAGTGTCGAAATGAATTTCATCGCCGGATTGGGCGTGTGTTCGGGATCGCGCACCAGCGTCAGAAAGGCGAGAACCGCGAGGAGGCCCGGAATCAGGGTCAGCCAGAAGACCAGCCGGAACGGTTCGTCGGCGCTGTCCCAGGGCAGGGTCTGCGCCCAACCGAGCAGCGCGACGCCAAGAAGCGGTCCGGCAATGGCGCCGAGCGAGTCCATTGCGCGGTGAAAACCGAAGGCGCGGCCGCGCGTTTCAGGCGCGATGGCCTGCACGATGATGGCATCGCGCAAGGGGCCGCGGAGGCCCTTGCCGAACCACGATACGATGCGGCCCAGAAGGATGAGCGGCCAGCCGACGGCAAGGGCGATCAGGGCCTGACCGACCGGCGTCAATGCGTAGCCCACAATGACCAGCGTCTTGCGGTGACCGAACTTGTCGGCGATGTAGCCCGAGAACATTTTGGTGAAGCTGGCGATCGCGTCGGCGGTCCCTTCGATGAGGCCGAGTACGGCCGCCGGAATGCCGAGAACGGCAAGAAAGCCCGGCAGGATGACGGTCGTCGTCTCGTAGCAGAAGTCTCCGAGGGCACTTGTCAGACCTGCTCCAAGGACCGTCCGGTTGAGCCAGCCACGGGTTCCGGGGTTTTCGGCTTCACTCATTGCCATGCTCGCGGAACCAGGCGGTTGCGGTGTCGGTGCGGCCGGAGAGGAGTTTTGTGAACTCGGTTACCCGCAGCGCCTTGTCCCGATCCTCGCCGAACCAGCGTTCGGAGACGACGAGAAGAGACCAGATGATTCTTTCACCAGACTTGCAGACGATCCGGTGTATCTCGATGTGGAAGGAAATGTCGGGACCCCAATGGACATGCCTGTCCCGCGTCCATTCGACGTCGCCGACGTGCCAGCGGTCGAGACGCTGGCCGGGGTTGCTGGCGCTACAGGCGGCACGCCATTGCCGCATGAAATTTGCGCCCGACAAACGGCTCATGTTGTGACGGACAATCCGTTCCCGTTTTGTGTTTGTGCCACTTGTTCTGCCCTGACGAAGGCCTCTGAAGTCACCTCCCGGAACGCTAGCACGAGTCGGCGCATAGCAGCCTCAGGTGGCGTGCTTGTGCATCAGCGCGACATCGGGGGCCGGGAATTCGCAAGCCCAGCCGCGGGCGTGTGCGACGGCGCGCAGGGTTTCCTCGCGGTAGAAGACGACATGCGTCGGGTCCTTGCGGTAGTGCCAATCGGCGAAGCGGGCGTCGTCGGTCTGGAAGCTCGTCATCACGCCGAACCAACCGCCGGGGCGCAGCAGCGCGTCGATGCGGTCGAACGCGTCGGCCGGGCGGTGGAAATGTTCGATGGTTTCGGTGCAGGCGATGAAATCGTAGGTGCGGGTGAGGGCGTTTTCATCCGGAAAGAAGAAGGGGTCGTAGAGCGTTACGTCGTGGCCGGCTTCGCGGAGAATCGCCGCGAGCGCCGGGCCGGGGCCGCAGCCATAGTCGAGGCCGGAGGAGGCCGGCGCGAGGCGCGCCAGCAGCGGCGTTGCGAGCTTCGACAGGAAGGCGCGGTAGCGCGGGTCGGCGGGATCGTTTTCGTGCGTCAGGTAATGCGCGTGTTCGGCCTCGGGTGCGGGGTGCTGCGCTGGATCGAGAAAGCAGGCTTCGCAGGTTTCGCATTTCCAGTAGCGCTGAGGGCCGACATCGATGAAAGGTTCGGGTGCGGGCGCACGGCAGACGGGGCAGGTTTCGGGCGGCGCCGACATCAGGCGTTTCGCGCCAGATAAACGGTCTGTGTGAATTCGCGGTCCTGCTGCAGCGGGTTCTTGAAGGTGACCGGTTCGGCGCGGGCTTCGGCGAAGACGGCGGCGAGGCGCGCAACAAAGGCGTCGTCCGGCCGGTCGTTCGACCAGAGACCGAAAACGCCGCCGGGCCGCAGATGGCTGGAAAGCTTTTTCAATCCGTCGGGCTGGTAGAAAGCCGCATTGGCCGGGTCGAGCCAGAAATCCGGCGCGTGGTCGATGTCGACCAGAATGGCGTCGAAGCGACGGGCGGGATTGCCGGCGTCGAAACCTTCATCGGAAGCGGCCAGCGCGAAGAAATCGCCATGGCGAAAATGACAGCGCGGGTCGGCGGTGAGTGCCTGTCCGAGCGGCAGCAGACCGTCCTCGTGCCAGTCGATCACCGCATCGAGAGTCTCGACGACGGTCAGCGAGGCGACGGTATCGTGCTCCAGCACGGCCAGCGCCGTGTAGCCGAGGCCGAGACCGCCGACCACGACATCGAGGCCCGTGCCCGACAGTTCGGCGAGACCCAGCCGCGACAACGCGACCTCGGAGGCCGTGAACAGGCTCGACATCAGATATTCGTCGCCGAGCTTGATTTCGTAGACATCGACACCGAGCGACAGCTCGCGGCGCCGGCGCAGGACGAGGGCACCCAAAGGTGTCGGCCGATAGTCGAGTTCGGCGAAAAATTCGCTCATCCGGCCGGTCTTTCATGGCATGCGGGAGGTTCCCGACATCAATGCCACAATCTGGCCGCGGGCGCGACCCGTTCGGCGTCGTGGCGGATGAGGTTCAATCAGATCGTCCGAAACGGGTTTCGGGTGCCGCTTCGCCCGTCATGCGGCGGCGGCTGTCGCAACCGGCTTCTTGATCAGCCTGACCCACATGTTGTCGCTTGTCGGCAGACGCCACATGAAGGGCTTTTCGACGGTGAAGCCTTTCGATGCCGCCAATCGCGTCAATGTATCGGGCGTGAAATAGTTGAGATGGTCGGGCAGCCTGAAACCGCACCATGCACGGCCGCGAACCATGCGGTTGATGGAGCCGTAGTTCGGAACCTTGACGAAAACGATGCCGCCCGGCTTCAGGATTCTGAAGGCTTCCTCGAGTACGCGGTCCGGATAGGCCTCGTGCTCGAGATAGGAGCGCATCGAGATGGCGCTGAAACGGTCCGTCTCGAGTTTCTGCATCGTGTCGAGAGCGGGGCCGATGTAAGCGGTGCCGCCGCGCTGCGCGAGCGCCGCGGCGGCGGCTTCGCCCAGCGCCTGCGATATTTCGATGCCGAAGGGATGAATGCCGTCCGGCAGTTTCATCAGGTGGCCGCCGGTCGAACAACCGATGTCGAGCACGTCGCCCGAGGTGCAGGAGGCGGCGATCAGGGCCGGCATGTCGAGGCGCTTGAAAAGCTTCATGCGCCAGCGCGTGCCCTTGCTCAGTTTCTGGCTGACGCGATGTTCGCGCAGGCGGCGTTCGCCTTCCTGCTTGAAGGTTTTTTCCCAGGCAAGGTTGGAGGACAGCTCGGCATAGGCCGGCGCCTTTTCCAGATAGGTGAAGCCGCAGACGCATTGACGCATCGGCCAGGCGGTCGAACCGAAACGCATCAGACGTCCGGCTTCGGGCGCCGCATGGCAGGCGGGACAACGGCGCGGAAGGATGTCGAGGGGAGCGGCGGCTGTCCCTTCGTTTTCGTTCGTCATCGGTTTCAAATCCTGGACTGCGCCGGAGAAGGGCTATCGAGCAATGGGGCGGCGCCGGCGGGAACTGGACGCTAACTCAAGCAGGGTCGCTTGTGTAGCCGGTTTTGTGGCAGGTTGGGGCGGACAGGATGGTAAACGAGGTTCATTCATGGCGGAGGACGCCCTTGCCGCGCGGTTCCGGCCGCTGCTCGAAGCGGAACTTGTGGCTTTGCGCGCGCAATCGGAACAGACGGCGGACGACCGTGCGCCGGTGACGCTCGACCAGCAGAGCGTCGGCCGGCTGTCGCGCATGGATGCGATGCAGGCGCAAGCCATGGCGCAGGCGACCGAAAGGCGGCGGCTCGTCCGCATCCAGCAGGTCGAAGCGGCGCTGGCGCGCCTTCCGACGGGCGAATATGGCTATTGCGGCGCCTGCGGCGAGGCGATTGCCGAGAGGCGGCTTGCGGCCGATCCGGCGGCGCATTTGTGCGTCGGGTGTTCGCGGGGTGCGTGACGCGCCCCTCACCCTTCCGCCGTCTGACGACGGCTCCCTCCCTCTCCCCGGAGGGGAGAGGGATTATAGTGGTGTCTGCATGTTGGTTTTGAGATAGCGATTCAGATGGAATGGCGCGACGAAGGGTTTGTGTTGTCGGCGCGGGCGCATGGCGAGAACGGCGCCATTGTCGAGCTGTTCACGCGCGAACAGGGGCGCCATCTCGGCCTGGTGCGCGGCGGTGCGTCGCGGCGGATGAAGGGCGTGCTGCAGCCCGGCAACAAGCTGGCCGCGCATTGGCGGGCGCGGCTTTCGGAACATCTCGGTACCTATCAGGTCGAACTGGTGAAGCCGCTGGCCGGGCTGTTGATGGACGATGCGGTGGCGCTGCTGGCCTTGAGCGCGGCCAGTTCGATTGCCGAGGCGATCCCCGAGCGGCAGGCGCATCCGGCGCTTTACGACGCCTATGACGTGCTGCTCGGGACGATGGAGGACGGGCATGTGTGGCCGGCGGTGTTCGTGCGCTTCGAACTCGGGCTGCTGACCGAACTCGGCTTCGGGCTCGACCTGACGCAATGCGCGGCGACGGGGGCGCGGGACGAGCTGATTTACGTGTCGCCGAAAAGCGGCAGCGCGGTCAGCCGGGAAGCCGGCGCGGCCTACAAGGACCGGCTGTTCCGGTTGCCGGGTTTTCTGCTGTCGACGCAAGGGGGCGAGGCCAGTGCCGCCGAGGTGGCCGAGGGCTTGCGGATGACCGGGCATTTCCTCGAACGGCATCTTTATGCGCCGCAGGGGCGGCACCTGCCGGATGCGCGGATCAGGCTGATGGAGAAGATCGCGGCGCAGGCGGGGTGAAGGGCGAATCGCTGGTATAGTGGTACCTGCTTACCCCTGTTCGTCGTGACCCGCTTTATGCGGGTCATCCACGTCTTCCGTCACGAACCGCCAGAAAGACGTGGATGGCCCGGACAAGCCGGGCCATGACGGTTTGTTTTGATTCTGGAAGAACGATGACCAAAGCCGTTACGCCGCCGCCTGAGCCCGAACAGGAAATCAATCTGCGCGAGGCGCTGGAGACGCGGTATCTGGCCTATGCGCTGTCGACGATCATGCACCGGGCACTGCCGGATGTGCGGGACGGGTTGAAGCCGGTGCATCGCCGAGTGCTGTTTGCGATGCGGCAGTTGAAGCTCGATCCGGGCTCGGGGTTCAAGAAATCGGCGCGCGTGGTGGGCGACGTGATCGGCCGTTATCACCCGCATGGCGACCAGTCCGTCTATGACGCGCTGGTGCGGCTGGCGCAGAGTTTTTCGGTGCGCTATCCGCTGGTCGACGGGCAGGGCAATTTCGGCAATGTCGACGGCGATAACGCGGCCGCCATGCGCTACACGGAAGCGCGGCTGACGGCGGTGGCGGGGCTGCTGCTCGAGGGGCTCGAAGAAGACACGGTCGATTTCCGCGAGACCTATGACGGCGAGGACAAGGAACCGATCGTGCTGCCGGGCGCGTTCCCGCAATTGCTGGCCAATGGCGCCTCGGGGATCGCGGTCGGCATGGCGACCAGCATTCCGCCGCATAATGCGGCCGAGCTCTGCGAGGCGGCGCTGCATCTGATCAAATATCCCAATGCGCGCAACGAGAAGCTGGTCGAGATGGTGCCGGGGCCGGATTTTCCGACCGGCGGCATCATTGTCGAATCGCGGGCGGCGATTGCCGAGGCCTATGCAACCGGGCGCGGCGGTTTTCGTGTGCGGGCAAGGTGGGAGAAGGAAGAGCTGGCGCGGGGCGGCTGGCAGATCGTCGTCACCGAAATTCCCTATCAGGTGCAGAAGTCGAAGCTGGTCGAGAAGCTGGCCGAGTTGTTGCAGGCGCGCAAGCTGCCGCTGCTCGAAGATGTGCGCGACGAGAGCGCCGAGGAAATCCGCCTCGTGCTGGTGCCGAAATCGCGGACCGTCGATGAAACGCATCTGATGGAATCGCTGTTCCGGACGACCGAGCTTGAAAACCGCTTCCCGCTCAATCTCAATGTGCTGTCGGCGGGACAGGTGCCCGGCGTGATGTCGTTGCGCGAGGCGCTTAGGGCATGGCTCGATCATCGCAAGGAAGTGCTGGTCCGGCGCTCGAATTTCCGCCTCGACAAGATCGCGCGGCGGCTTGAGGCGCTGGAAGGCTATCTGGTTGCCTATCTCAATCTCGACGAGGTGATCCGGATTATTCGCGAGGAAGACGAGCCGAAGCCGAAGCTGATGAAGCGCTTCAAGCTCAGCGACAATCAGGCCGAAGCCATCCTCAACATGCGGCTGCGGAGTTTGCGCAAGCTCGAGGAAATGGAAATCCGCGGCGAGCACAAGCTGCTCTCGGGCGAACAGAAAGAACTGAAGGGGCTTGTCAAATCGGAGGACAAGCAATGGGCGCGCGTCGCCGAGGAGATCAAGGAGGTTCGCACGACATTCGGACCGAAGACCGATCTCGGCAAGCGGCGGACGACATTTGCCGAAGCGCCGGCGATCGATTTCGTGCCGGTCGAGGCGATGATCGAGAAAGAGCCGATCACGGTGGTCTGTTCGAAGAAGGGCTGGATCCGCTCGATGAAGGGGCATCTCGGGCCCGACGCCGACATCAAATACAAGGAAGGCGACGGCGAGAAATTCATCCTGCATGCCGAGACGACCGACAAGATCCTGATTTTCGCCACCGATGGGCGTTTCTATACGCTGGAGGCGACCAAGCTGCCGGGCGGGCGCGGGCATGGCGAACCGTTGCGCCTGACCATCGACATGGATGAGAGCCATGACGTGGTCGAGATTTTCGTGCACCGGCCGGGGCGGAAGCTGATCGTCGCTTCGCATGAGGGCAATGGCTTCGTGGTGCCCGAGGACGAGGTGGTGGCGATGCGGCGCGCCGGCAAGCAGGTGCTGAATGTCGGCGGCACCGATGAGGCGGCAGTTTGCGCCGTCCTGCAGGGCGACCATGTGGCCGTCATCGGCGAGAACCGCAAGCTGCTGCTGTTCCCGCTGAACGAGTTGCCGGAGATGACGCGCGGCAAGGGCGTGCGCCTGCAGCGCTATGCCGAAAAGGGGCTTGCCGACGTCAAGTGCTTCACGCTGAAGGAAGGGCTGACCGTTTACGACCGCGGCGGACGGGCGCGCGCCTTCAGCGATCTCAAGGACTGGCGCGGCAGCCGCGCGCAGGCCGGACGCCTGCCGCCGAAGGGTTTCACCAGCGAGCGGAAATTCGGCGGGCCGTTCGGGGCGGCGTAGACCGCATATCCAGATTGAATGGTCTTGCGCCCCGACATCAGGATTTCACGCGAAGGCGCGAAGAAGAAAAGGGAAGGGAAGGTATCACGCGGAGGCGCGGAGGCGCGGAGGCGCAGAGAAGGTTAGGCACGCGAAGGCGCGAAGGCGCGAAGAGAAAGAAGGACTCACGCAGAGGCGCAGAGACGCAGAGGCGCCGCGTCCTTGAGACCGGCCGCGCCTCCGTTGTTTCATGATTGCGCCTTCGGCGCGAAGCGCCAGAAAGTGTTCTCTTTGCCGCCGCGGATTCGTCCATGGAGCAACGCAGGGCCTTACCGCAGATGCGGCACCTCTGCGTCTCTGCGTGCAAAATCTTTCCTTCTTCGCGCCTTCGCGTGAACCATCCTTCCCTTCTCCGAGGCTCCGCCTGAACGCCTTCAATCCGCTGGCCGCGCCTACTCGATCGTAAAGCTCTGGCGGACCTCGTGGCCCCAGTAGCGGGCGAGGAGGCGGTATTCTCCGGGTTGGATGCGGGCGGAGTCGAGTTCCAGCGTGTAGGCGCCGGTCAGCGAGTGTTTCGGATCGAGGAAGCCGGAGACCGGCAGGTCAACGCAAGCATCGCGATCGGTTTGCGACTGGACGAATTCGCTTTCGGAGTCGAGGACGATCCAGCGGAAAATTTCGCATTGCGAGGCGACATTGAGGGGCAGACCGTCCTTGCTGTTGTTGACGATCTTCATTTCGACATCGAGTTTCAGCGGCGCGCCCTCGCGCCAGGGTGCGACCTGAACGGGCGTTGCCGTGATGACCAGCGGTTCGTCGAGTTCGACACGACCGGTGACGATGAAGAAGGTGACGACGCCGACCGCGGCCATGGCGACCAGCCCGATACGCATCATGTTGCGGCCGGCGGTGTCGGCGGCGTCGGGTTCGCGGGGAGACGGGGTTCGGGACATGGGTTTCTACATTCCGCTGAAGAGAAGTTTCGGGAGCCATGTCGCGAGCGGCGGGAACATGGCGAGAATGACGAGCGCAAAGAGCTGTATCAGAACAAAAGGGACCGCGCCGCGATAGATCTGCATGGTGGTGACAATATCGGGGGCGACGCCGCGCAGATAGAACAGCGCGAAGCCGAAAGGCGGGGTCAGGAAGGAGGTTTGCAGGTTGACCGCCATCATGATGCCGAGCCAGACCGGATCGATGCCCATCATCAGCAGGATCGGGGCGACAATGGGCACGACGACGAAGATGATCTCGATGAAGTCGAGAAAGAAGCCGAGCAGGAACATGATGATCATGACGATCAGCACCGCGCCCATCGGCCCGCCGGGCATCGAGGACAGGAACTCGCGCACCGTGTCGTCGCCGCCAAGGCCGCGAAAGACCAGGCTGAACAGCGCCGCGCCGATCAGGATGATGAAGACCATGGAGGTGATGCGGGCCGTCGATTGCACGACATCGGACAGGACCTCGCCGCCGCGCAGCCTGATGAGACAGGCCAGCAGGCCGAGGGCGACGCCGGCGCAGAGCAGGTAGGCGAGCCAGATGCCGAGCTGATCGGCGGCCGAGATTTCGCTGCGCGCGGTGCGCAGATCCATGGCCCAGGTGAGAACCAGCAGCGCCATCAGGGAAAGGGCAGCCAGGCGTGCCGGAAGCCGCATGCCCTGCAGGCGATCGCCCGCCAGCAGGATCGAACCGATGGCGCCGACGGCGGCGGCTTCGGTCGGCGTGGCGATGCCGCCCAGGATCGAACCCATGACGGCGACGATCAAGGCGACGGGCGGAATGAGCGCGCGCAGGGTGCGGCGATAGAGCTCGGCGGTCGAGACGCTGTCGTCGACCGGCATGGCGGGCGAGGATTTCGGATCGAGGGCGGCGCGGACGACCTGATAGAGAATGTAGAGACCGACCAGCATCAGGCCCGGGATCAGCGCGCCGGCGAAGAGATCGCCGACCGAGAGCGTGTCGGGGGCGAAGATGCCCTGATCGAGCTGGGCGCGCTGGTAGGAATTGGCGAGCTGGTCGCCGAGCAGGACCAGCACGATCGAGGGCGGAATGATCTGGCCGAGCGTGCCGGCCGCCGCGATCGAGCCCGAGGCCAGCGCCGGATCGTAGCCGCGGCGGAGCATGGTGGGGAGCGCCAGCAGGCCCATGGTGACGACGGTGGCGCCGACGATGCCGGTGGAGGCGGCCAGCAGCGCGCCGACCACCGAGACCGAAATGCCGAGGCCGCCGCGCAGGCGGCCGAAGAGGCGGCCCATGTTTTCGAGCAGTTCCTCGGCGACGCGCGAGCGCTCCAGCATCGTGCCCATGAAGACGAAGAGCGGCACGGCGATCAGCACGTCGTTGGTCATGTTGCCGTAGATGCGCTGCGGCAGCGCGGCCATGAAGCCGAAGTCGAAGACGCCGAAGGTCATGCCGACAAGGCCGAAGATCAGCGCGACGCCGGCCAGCGTGAAGGCGACCGGAAAGCCCGTCAGCAGCACCATGCAAAGGGTGGCGAACATCAGAATGTCGAGCGAGTCGCGAAGCTCCATGAGCGGGCGGCCTAGAGCAGGGGCGCGGCCTCCTCGACGGGTTTTTCAAGTCCGGCGAGAACGCGCAACGCGTGAATGACGGTCGACAGGCCCTGCAGCGCCAGCAGGACGACGAAGACGAGGATGACGCTTTTCAGCAGGTAGACGCCCTGGATGCCGCTGGTTTCGCGGCTGCCCTCGCGGACGCGCCATGAACTTTCGACATAGGGGAAGGCGACATAGAAGATCAGGAAACAGACCGGCCAGAGCAGCAGCAGCGTGCCGAGAAGGTCGATGCGGGCCCGGGCGACCGGCGAGGCGGTGCGGTAGAAAATGTCGACGCGGACATGGCCGTTGTGCAGCAGGGTGTAGCCAGCCGCCAGCATGAAGAGCGTGGCATGCATGTAGACGATCGATTCCTGCGCCCAGACCGAGCCGACGCCGAAGACATAGCGCATCAGCACGACGACGAATTGCGTCAGCACCATCAGCAAGGTCAACCAAGCGACGGCGCGGCCGACGCGCTCGTTGACGGCATCGATCAGGCTGGCAAGACGTGCAAGTGCGGTCATGGGTCCGATGCGCCGCGTCAGTTGCGCCGCGCCTCCACAAAGCCGGCGTCGCCGATGCGCGTCCATTCCTCGGAAATGTCGAGCGCTTCGCGGAAGCTGGCATAGATTTTGGCCGTGGCGGCATCGCTCTTCGCCGCATCCTCCAGCACCTCGCGTGAGGCTTTCTTGAAGCCGGCCAGCACGTCGGCCGGGAATTCGCGCATCTGGACGCCGTGCTGTTCGACCAGCGTCTTCAGGGCGCGGCCGTTGTGGTGGGTGTATTCGGCCAGCGTGTAGTCGTTTTCGGCGGCGCAGGCGGCGCGGATGACAGCTTGCTGCTGCGGGGTGAAGCTTTCCCAGACCGCGAGGTTGAAGCCGGCGGCAAGGCTCGAGCCCGGCTCGTGGAAGCCCGGCCAGTAATAGAATTTGGCGATGCGATAGAAGCCGAAGGCCATGTCGTTCCAGGGCGCCACCCATTCGGCGGCGTCGATGGTGCCGTTCTGCAGGGCCGGGAAGATGTCGGGACCGGCCAGGGTGACGGCGGCGGCGCCGAGGCGGCGCATCACTTCGCCGCCGAGACCCGGCATGCGAATCTTCAGACCCTTGAGATCGTCGAGCGACTTGATTTCGTTGCGGTACCAGCCCGAGAGCTGGACGCCGGTGTTGGCGGCCATGAACGGCTTGATGTTGAAGCCTTTGGCCAGATCGTCCCAGAGCTGCTGGCCACCGCCGTGATAGATCCAGCCGTTGATTTCGGCGGCGGTCATGCCGTAGGGCACGGCGGTGAAGAAATTGTAGGCCTTCGACTTGCCCTGCCAGTAATATTCCGCACCGTGATAGACGTCGGCGGCGCCGCTCGAGACGGCGTCGAAGGATTCCAGCGCCGGCACCAGTTCGCCGGCCGCGAAGACCTTGATGTCGATCTGGCCGTCGGTCATTTCATGGATGCGTGTCGCCAGCCGTTCGGCCGAGGTGCCCAGCCCCGGATAGTTTTTCGGCCAGGTGGTGACCATTTTCAGCTGGCGCGGCGCGCCTTGCGCGATGGCGGGTGCGGGCATGGACGCGGCGGCGAGGGCGGCTGTGCCGGCTCCCGCCAGAAACGAACGGCGCTTCATCGATGACTCCCGAATGACTTCCCCCTGACGCCGAAGCGCCGAAGCGGGGTCAGTATAGGCACGCGTGCGCGGGGCGCAACGGCTTCCGAAACAAGGAGTTAGGGGCGGGTGTTGAGGCTTTGCAGCGGGGTCATTTCGACCCAGCCCTGCATACCCAGCGCCTCCAGCGGGCGGAAGCGGGTCTTGTAGGCCATCTTGCGGCTGCCATCGACCCAGTAGCCCAGATAGACATAGGGCAGGCCGAGCATCCGGGCGCGTTCGATGTGGTCGAGCACCATCCAGGTGCCGAGGCTGCGCGCCGCCTCGCCGGGTTCGTAGAAGCTGTAGACCATCGAGAGGCCGTCTTCGAGCGTGTCGGTCAGCGCGGCGGCGACCAGTGGCGCCGGGCCGTCGCCGTCATCGGTGCGCGGGCGGCGATATTCGACGACGCGGGTGGCGACGGTGGTGTCCTCGATCATCGCCACATAATCGACGGGGGCCATGTCGGCCATGCCGCCATCGGCGTGGCGGCTGTCGAGATAGCGGCGCAGCAGGCCGTATTGCTCGTCGGTGGCCGCCGGCGGGCGCAGGCCGACCGCGAGATCGGCGTTGCGGGCCATCAGGCGGCGGAAGGTGCGGCCGGGCTGGAAGCGGTCGACGATCACCCGCACCGAAACGCAGGCCGAGCAATTGTCGCAAGCCGGGCGGTAGGCGATGTTCTGGCTGCGGCGGAAGCCCGCCTGCGTCAGCATGTTGTTCAGCGCGACGGGCTCATCGCCGAGGAGATGGGTGAAGACCTTCTTTTCGGCGCGGCCGGCCAGATAGGGGCAAGGCTGCGCCGTAGTGATGTAGAACTGCGGAAAGCGGATGCGGGATTGATCTGTCACGGGCCTGTTCGCGCCTGTTGCATCGGCGCCCGGGCAGTCACAATCCGTAATACCAAGGCGCGAAGAGAGAATAGGCCAACCAGAGCAGGATGACGAGGGGGGCGCCGGCGCGGACGAAATCGCGGAATTCATAGTGGCCGGGACCCATAACCAGCAGATTGGTCTGATAGCCCATCGGCGTGGCGAAGGAGCAGTTGGCGGCGAAGATCACCGCATAGACGAAGACCATCGGATCGACGCCGAGCTGGTTGGCTGTGCTGATGGCGATGGGGGTGAAGAGCACGGCGGTGGCGTTGTTGGTCAGGACATTGGTGGTGATGGCGGTGGCCAGGAAGAAGGCCGAGAGAATCACCGGGACGCCATAGCCCGAGAAGAGCGCGACCGAGGCCTCGGCAATCGCCCGGGCGCCGCCAGTGGCGTCGAGCGCGGCGGCGACGCCGAGCATGGCGCCGACCATCAGGAAGATGCGGCGGTCGATGGCGCGGGCGGCCTGGCGGACGTTCAGCGCGCCCGAGGCGATGATGGCGCCGGCACCGGCCACCGCTGCAATCTCGATCGGCAGCCAACCGAGCAACACCGTCGACACCATGATGCCGAAGATGGCCAGCGCCCGGTGCGCCAGCTTCGGGTCGGGAAGCTCGGTCGCCGACCATTCGAGCAGCAGCACGTCGCGGCTGTGACGCAGGTCCTGGATGCGCGCGCTCTTGCCGAGCACGAGCAGCACGTCGCCGGCTTCAAGACGGATATCGTTGAGGACGGTGCGGATCATGCGGCTGCGGCGCTGGACGCCGAGCACGATGCAGCCGGTCTGGTGGCGAAAGGCGATCTGCTCGATGGTCTGGCCGATCATGCGCGACCCCGGCGCGACGACGGCTTCGGCCAGCGTCAGTTCGCCGCCGGGGCGGGCCGGCGCATCGCCATTGCCGGCGCCTTCGGCAAAACGTTCCTCGAGCATGCCCTCGAATATCTTCGAACCCGATTTCAGCGACTCGGTCAGCGTCTGGCGGGTTGCGGCGACGATGATGACGTCACCCGGTTCGAGGCTCACATCCTCGAAGGGCGGCAGGATCGGATGCTCGCCGCGCTGGATCATGCGGACCGTCATGTCGCGCAGCGGCGGGAAAAGTCCGGCGACGGCGCCGACGCCGACCAGCGGGTGGCCGGCGGTCACTTCGATCTGGGCAATGTATTGCTTGCCGCCACCCTGATCGGCGCCGGTCAGGTCGACGGCCGGTCCGGCGCGATCGGGAACGAGGTGCGGTACCGCAAGCGTTGCGTAGAAAAAGCCGATGGTGGCCAGAAAGACGCCGGGGACGACAAAGTCGAAAATGCCGATCGGTGGCAGGTTGGTGGTCAGCACGACGCCGGCGGCCAGCAGGTTGGTCGAGGAGCCGATCAAGGTCGTCATGCCGCCGAGGATCGAGACGAAGCTCAGCGTCATCATGACCTTCGGTGCGCGCTGGCCGAAGCGGCCGGCTAGCGTGGCCAGCACCGGAATGAACATCACGACGATCGGCGTGTTGTTGAGAAAGGCGCTGCTGACAGCGATCAGCAGGAAGGTCAGGAGGATCGTGCGGGCCGGGTGCTTCGAGCCGAAGTCGGCGACAAAGCGCGTCACGCCGTCAAGCGCGCCGGTCTGGAACATGCCCTGCCCAATGACAAGCAGCGCGAGGACGGCGATCAAAGCCGGATTGGCAAAGCCGGACAGGAGTGTCGTGGTGCCGAGCAGGTTGCGGCCGTTGGCGCCAATGACGGGGAAGAGATAGAAGAAGACCAGCAGGATCGTCAGGACTGCCAGCGCCGAAATTTCGAGCGTCAGGCGCTCCATGCTGAACAATATGACGGCCATCAGCACCAGCGCGTAGACGGCCCACATCTGCCAGACAAAAGGGGTCAGCGTTTCCATGCGCGCATCAGACTCGCGGGTTCATGCAGCGGGGCGACGGCTAGACGGAACGGCGGACGAATACGGTGCCGCAGAGATAGTCGTGGAGGCAGCGACGGCGTTCGTTGAAGAGGGGCACAAGCAGGACGAGCACCGTACCGACGGTCACGGTGACATAAAAGAGCAATGTCTGCAGCGCGCCCTGCAGATAGCCGGGGCGGCGACCGTCCCATGTCCGCAGCTCGATGCCCTGCCAGCGCATGCCGGGCGTTGCCGAATGGCGTCCGCCAAGGGTCAGTGTGAAATAGGCAAGCGCGATCAGTGGCGTCAGCGCCGCACCGGGCCAGAGCAGGCCGAGGGTCAGGATGCCGAGGAAACCGAAGAGGATGTTGGCGGCGATCAGAACTACGACGATGACCAGAAGGTCGGCCAGAAAGGCGAGGCAGCGAGCAGCGATGACACCGTCAAAGGCGCCGGCCGGCCAGATCTTCTCTTCAGAGGGTGACAAGGAAGTCCGGGCTATCTGATTGTGTTCGCTCATTTTTCCTCTTGGCACCGAGCTGCCGTTTCGGCTGTCCGAGAGGTGAGACTTAAGACCAGAGGGACGCCAAGGCAAGGCCCCGGCGCCGGGGACATGTCAGGGGCTGAAGCCGGGCGGCGTGACGGAGGCCTCGCGCAGAAGGACGATCGACAGGCGGCGATTGGCGGCCATGTAGGGATCTTCGGGGAAGAGCGGATCGGAATCGGCCTTGCCGACGACCTGATAGATGCGGTCGCCGGACAGACCGGTTTTTTCGACGATCCGGCGCGTGGCATTGGCGCGGTCGGCTGTCAGCTCCCAATTGCCGTAGCCGGACCTGGCGCTGACCGGGTTGGCGTCGGTGTGGCCGGAGATGCTGACGCGATTGGGCAGCTTGATCAGGATTCTCGCGACTTCCTCGATCAGGGTGCGGGTGCGTTCATAGGGTTCGGCGAGGTCGGCCGGGAACATCGAGCGGCCGTCCTGGTCGACGATCTGGATGCGCAGGCCTTCCGGCGTCTCGTCGACGATGACGTTGCGCGAAAGCTGGGCGAGGTCGGGGTTCTCGCGCATGGCCTGACGGATGCTTTCGGCGGCGTTGCGGAAGTTCTGTTCGTCGCGCGCCGATTTGTCCTTGAGCAGCTTGTCGATCTCCGTCGCGGCGGCACGTTCTTCGGACGTTTCCGGACTTTTCGGCTGGGCCGGCGTTGATATCGTCATCACGACCTGCGGCTTGGTGCCGGGCATGCGCGCGCCCTCGGCGTCGAAGGCGGTGCCGCCCATGATGCCACCAGCGCCGCTTGTCGAGCGACTGACATTCGAGGGCGCAAAATAGTCGGCGAGACCCTGCTTCTGCTCCGGCGTCGTCATACTGATCAGCCACATCAGCAGAAAGAAGGCCATCATCGCCGTCACGAAGTCGGCATAGGCGATTTTCCACGCGCCACCGTGATGGCCATGGACGACCTTCTTGACCTTTTTCAGGATGATCGGTTGTTCGTTCTTCGCGCTCATGCCGGTTCTCCGCGCCGCGTCAGCCGGCGGTGCCGGGCTGCAGCGAAGCCGTGGACTGCTCGACCTCAATGAAGGTCGGCCGCACTTCCGACATCAAGGCCTTGCGCGCGAATTCGATGGAAACGGCAGGTGCGTAGCCGGCCATGTGGGCGAGCAGGCCCGCTTTCATCGACAAGTAGTATTTCGCTTCGGCCTCATAGGTGTTGCGCAGCGACTGGGCCATCGGTCCGAAAAAGCCGTAAGCGACAAAAACACCGAGGAAGGTGCCGACAAGGGCGCCGCCGATCAGGCCACCCAGGATTTCGGGCGGCTGGTCGATTGAGCCCATGGTCTTGATGACGCCGAGCACGGCGGCAACGATTCCGAGGGCGGGGGTGCCGTCGGCCAGCGCCTGCATGGCGCTGACGATGCGTTCTCGTTCCTGATGGTGGGTTTCGAGTTCTTCGTCCATCAGCGATTCAAGCTCATGGGCGTTCTCGGTGCCGAGCGTGATCATGCGCAGATAGTCGCACATGAATTCGACCGCATGTTTGTCGGCGGCGAAGCGTGGAAACTGACCGAAGAGCGACGATTCGCCGGGGTTCTCGACATGGGCTTCGAGGGCGAGGTTGCCCTTGCCCTTGGCAAGTTTGAAGAGCGTATATTGCAGGCCGAGCAGTTCGAGGAAAGAGGCCTTGTCGTAGCGCGGGCCTTTCATCAGCGAGGTGAGGACGCCGCCAGTGGCCTTCAGCACCGAGGGCGGATTGGCAATGAAGTAAGCGCCGAGCGCGGCACCAAGAATGATGACGGCTTCAAAGGGCTGCCACAGCACTTCGAGGTGTCCGCCCATCGCGGCATAGCCACCGAAGACACTCAACAGAACCACTACGATGCCGACAATGAGCCGCATTTGCCCCAGCACTCTCTTCTACGTTAACGCCCCCGCAGACCTGCCGGGATGCAGGCCAGCCCCGCCTTCGCGCACATTCTTGCGGGGTCGGCCTTAACAGCGGGTTTAACCAAAAGGATTTGCGCCAAAAATCAGGTGTTTTGCGGCCAATCATGGTTGCATGGCCTTGTGGGTTTGGCTTAAACCGGGCCGAGGTCCAGCGGCGGGCGTTAACGTGTCGTTGACAAAGGGCGTGGCGGCGATGCGCTGCGACCTGGTGACAGCGAAGAGAGATCGGCCATGACAGAGACTGAGGGCGCGGAAACCACAGCGACTCCCGCCCACGACGCAAGGCGGTTCCGCGATGCGCTGGGCTGGTTCACGACCGGTGTGGCGGTGGTCACAACACGCCTTCCGGGCGGCGCGCCGATCGGCATTACCGTCAACTCGTTTTCATCCGTCTCGCTCGATCCGCCGCTCGTACTCTGGTGCCTCGACAAGAAGTCGGACACGCTGTCGGCTTTTGCCGTTTCGACGCATTTTACGGTCAATGTGCTGCGCGAGGAGCATCAGGAGATTTCCTCGCGGTTGTCGCGCAAGGGCGATCACAGCCTGACGGGGCTTGCCGTCGTCGAGCGCAAGAGCGGATGTCCGGCGCTCAAGGAAGCACTCGCCCATTTCGAGTGCGAAGTCGAGGCGCGGCACGATGCCGGAGATCACGTGATCATGATCGGGCGGGTGCTAAATTTCGATTACGCCAAGGACGGGCGGCCGCTGCTCTATCATCGCGGCGGCTATCAGATGCTGCCGCCGCTCTAAGCGCGTGACTTTGCCGTCAGATGCCGGATTTCTTGCGATCGCTCTTGTCGAGCGTCGAGAGATTGTCGCGCATACGTTCAAGGCCGCTCAGCATCGTCAAATAGTCCTTGCGGTCGATACCTTCGATTGCGGCACCGTGAATGGCGACGTAGTGCGTTTCCCCGACATGTTTGTTGGCGTGGAGCAGCGGCGTCAGGAAGATACATTTGGCGCGACCGTCGGTCGGGTGAGTTCGCCGTTCGACGAGACCCATCGCCTCGAGCTCGGCGACATAAATGCCGACGGAAACCTTGTGAATGCTGAGCGCGTTGGCAAGTTCGGTCTGGGTCTGGCCATCACGCTGCAACAATTCGATGACGATGCGGGTCTGGTTGCGTGTCAGCCCCGTGCGGCGGTCGTAAATTTCAGCCAGCAGCGTTCCAAGGTTTTGAATGACTTCGAGAAAATGGCGGGGCGAAAGCGACTCGTCGACCGTCGCTTCCGGCTGCGGCACGATGCCGATTCTTGCTTGCGACATGTCTCTCTGCCCCTTCGATCATCGCCGCTTCGATACCTGCATAGTGAGGGTATCGAAGCGGCGAGGCCACGGAATTTACACCAAACCAAAAAAATGATGCCATGCCGCGCTTGATCGCTTGACGGCTCGGCCCGGCGGTGATTTCGTAAATGAAGTTTACTAAAATGCGCCGCCGGCGTCACGCTTTTTTGCGGATGGCGGGCGTAGTCGCCGCAGGTCGCGTACCTGTTCAGTCGGAGGAGTTCGAGAATGCCTGAGGAAATGCCCGCAACTGTCGAGGCCACCGTCGATAGTGGCGAAGCGGCCGTGACGGGCGCCGCCGAAATCATCGCCGAGGCCGGGGGTGCCGAGGCGTGGTATTCGCTGGGATCGCTGCTCGACAAAGGCGGCCCGATCGTCGCCATTCTGCTGGTGTTGTCCGTCATCTCGGCGGCAATTATTCTGCTCAAGATATTCCAGTTCTGGTCGGCCGGGCTGTCGCGCCGAAGCTTTGTGGATCCGGCCGTTGACCGGATCGAAGCGGGCGACGCGGCCGGTGCGCTCGACATACTGCGCAAGCACAAGACGCCGCTTGCCCGCGCCATGGCGGCGGGTGTGCGCGCCAAAGTGCGCGGCGATTTGCGCGATGAAGACGTGGCGGCTGAAATCAATCGTGTCGGCGCAATGGAACTGGGCGCCCTGCAGCGGTATCTGCGGTGGCTCGAGGTGATCGGCAATATCTCGCCGCTGCTCGGACTGCTCGGTACCGTGATCGGCATGATCCAGGCCTTCCAGCGGCTTGAGGAGGCAGGGTCCCAGGTCGATCCGGCGCTTCTTTCTGGCGGCATCTGGGTCGCGTTGCTGACCACGGCGGTGGGTCTGATCGTGGCGCTGCCGGCGATCACCGCACTCAACCTTCTTGAGGGCAAGATCGACCAGGTGCGGCTGTCGATGCGCGACGCTTCGGCGCGTGTGATCGCGGCGCTGCACGCCCGGCCAGGAGCGTCTGCGGCGAAGGCCGCGAAATAGGACGAACGGGGAGCCAACGCTCATGTTCGACGAGCCCGCACGCAGGCGAAATATGGCCAGCCTGACGCCGCTGATCGATGTCGTGTTTTTGCTGCTGATTTTTTTCATGCTGACGACATCGTTTCTCAAGACGCAGTCGCTGTCTGTGGTGACGCCGGCGCCGAATGCATCTGAACTGCCGACCGACGCACGGGTGGTGGAAATCTGGTTGATGGGCGACGGCACGCTGCGCGTCGACGGAACGCCGGTCGAGCGGGCGAATCTGACCGAGGCCGTCAAGGCGGGGATTGGTGGCCGCAAGGATATGACCGTGACGATCCTGGCTGAGAGCGGGTCACGAACGCAGGCATTCGTTTCCGCCATTGAAGCGGCGCGACAGGCCGGGGCCCGCGATGTCGGCACAGCGCGTGTGGAGAAAATCACACCATGACCGAACTCGATCAGGACCCGCCGCGCCGCCAGTTCGAGACGTTGATCCCGCTTATCAATGTCGTGTTTCTGTTGCTGATCTTTTTCTTGCTGGCAGGGACGATGACACCGGCCGACAATGTGGCGGTGAAGCTGCCGATCGGCGCGCTCAACGACAGCGAACGCGACATGCCTGCGACGCTGCTTGTCGAGGCGGACGGGTTTGTCTGGCTTGGCGATCGGCCAATCGACCCCAAGATCGTCGAACAGGCGCTCAAGGAATATCTCGCCGACAAGGGCATGGAGCGCGTGGCCGTCAAGGCCGATGCGGAAGCACCTGCCGAGGCGTTGCTGTTGTTGATGGAAGCGCTGCGAAAAGTAGGTGTGCAGCAGGTGACGATCGTGACCGAGAGAGGCCGGTAACGATGGCGACGACGATGCAAGGCGGGATGCCCGCCGCGATGGAAGGCCGCCGCTTTGAATTGCGGACCTTCATTCTTGTGTCGATCCTTATTCACGCGCTGCTCTTTTTTGTGATGCTTCTGACAGTTGGCGGCATTTTCGGCGGACCGGGTCCGGGTGGCGGCGATTCCGTGACTTTCCAGCTCTCGGCCGGTTTCGCCAATGATCGCTTTGCAGCGCCGCCAGAGCCTGTTGCCGAACCCGAGGTTCCGAAACCCGAACCTGTGGCCGTGCCGGCGCCAAAGCCGGAAGCGCCGCCGCGACGGTCCGAGGAAGCACCACCTCCGGAGGAAGAGGTCGAGGAAGTCGTCAATGTCGCGCAGGCCGGCGGCGGGGTCGATACCGGCCAGGCACTTGGCGCTGGCGGCGATGCATCCGAAACCGTGCTTAATCGCCAGGGCAATTCACTTTCAGCCGGACAAATCCGGGCGCAGGTTGTCGGTAAGACATTTCACCTCGAAATGGGGCGGCTCGACCAGCAGGGTACCAACCGCCTGTTCAATACCGTGATTCAACTGAATGCCGACGGCACAACCAATTTGACGCTGACCCAGTATTTTCACCGCATGTATCATTCGCAGGGCTCCGGCTCGCGCAGCCGTAGCGGACGCGGCACGTGGTGGATCGAAGGCAACCAATGGTGTCACAGTTCGAGCGAGATCCAGTATGGCACCAGCGATTGCTACGACATGACGATGGACGGCAATATCGTCCGGCTCTACTACGCACCCTGCACCGGCCGTTCTTCGCAGCTTTGCCGGACCGGGCGTATCGCCGCCGAAGGCGAAATTCGCTGACACTTCTTTGTGCTTTATCACCCGAGCCTGTTACATAGGCGGGCAACCAAGCGGGAGAAAAAGATTGGGCAGCGTCGCATTTCTTGGCCTCGGCGTGATGGGCTATCCGATGGCGGGCCACCTGAAGAAGGCCGGCCACGAGGTCACCGTTTACAATCGCACAGCGGAAAGAGCCGAACGCTGGATCACGCAGCATGGCGGCGCGCGGGCGGCGACGCCACGCGAGGCGGCGGCGGGGGCGGAGATTGTGTTTGCCTGTGTCGGCAATGACGACGATTTGCGCGAGGTGACATGCGGGTCCGACGGTGCCTTTGGCGGCATGGGACGAGATACGATTTTCGTCGATCACACGACGGCCTCGGCGACGATCGCGCGCGAGCTTCACGCGCTGGCGGCGGCGAAGGGGATCGGCTTTGTCGACGCGCCGGTTTCGGGCGGGCAGGCGGGCGCCGAAAACGGCGCGCTGACCGTGATGGCGGGCGGCGACGCGGCCGACTTCGCGAAGGCTGAGCCCGCGATCGCCGCCTATGCGCGGATGGCGCGGCTGATGGGACCGAGCGGGGCCGGGCAACTCACCAAGATGGTCAACCAGATTTGCATTGCAGGGCTCGTGGAAGGCCTTTCCGAAGGTATCCACTTCGCGAGGCGCGCGGGCCTCGACGCTGCCGCCGTTATCGAGGTGATCTCGAAGGGCGCGGCGCAGAGCTGGCAGATGGAAAATCGTTACAAGACGATGATAGAGGGAAAATTCGACCACGGGTTTGCGGTCGACTGGATGCGCAAGGATCTCGCCATCTGTCTTGACGAGGCGCGCAAGAACGGCGCGCATCTGCCGGTGACGGCAACGGTTGACCAGTTTTATTCAGAGGTGCAGGCGATGGGCGGCAAGCGTTGGGATACGTCGAGCCTGATTGCGCGCCTGGAGCGGAAATGAGCAGCGCCGCGCGCGAGCTGCGCTTTGCCTCCGTCGCCGATGTGATCGCCCGGCTCAATCCGTCCTATCCGGTGTTCTGCGTCTTTCCGGATGTGTTGCGGGCCCGGGCCCGGGAATTTGTCGACGGGTTTCCGGGCACGGTCCTTTATGCGGTCAAATGCAATCCGCACCCCTATGTCCTGAAAGCGCTATGGGAAGGCGGTGTCCGGCATTTCGACACAGCTTCGATTTTCGAGATCGCCAAAGTGACCGAGCAATTGCCGGAGGCACATTGCTATTTCAATCACCCGGTGAAGGGGCGCGGGGCGCTGGAAGCGGCAAGCGATGTTTACGGCCTCAAGGACTATGTGGTCGACACGTTCAGTGAACTCGACAAGGTGACCGAGATCGCCGGCACCGACATTACCGTCGAAGTCCGGATTGCGACGCCGAAGGGGAGCGCCGTTTATGATCTTTCATCGAAATTCGGCGCGGCGCCCGATGAAGCGGTTGCGTTGTTGACGGAGGCGTCGCGTCGCGGCTGCCGCACGGCCATCGCTTTTCATGTCGGCAGCCAGTGTCTCGACCCCGATGCCTATCGCGTGGCGATGGAAATGTCGGCGGACGTGGCCGCGCGGGCCGGCGTCAAACTCGAATATCTCGATGTCGGTGGCGGTTTTCCGGCGGTTTACAAAAAGGAGACGCCGCCGCTATCGGCCTATTTCGACGTTATCCGGGCGGCGTATGAGAGGCTCGGTCTCGATATTCCGCTTTTCGCCGAACCGGGGCGAGCGCTGGTGGCCGATGCCTGTTCGGTGTTGACGCAGGTGCATCTCAGGAAGGGTGACAGCCTTTATATCAATGACGGGATTTA
The DNA here is from genome assembly GCF_030651915.1 of Parvibaculum sp. GTDB lineage: Bacteria > Pseudomonadota > Alphaproteobacteria > Parvibaculales > Parvibaculaceae > Parvibaculum. Next base: position 154,869 of record NZ_JAUSBV010000010.1, read on the forward strand.
TGGATGTCTCTCCGAAGTTCGAGATGGCGACCTCGATCCGCCGGTTCGGGCGATCTCAAAGACAGGCCCGGTCGAAGGTCCCATGCAATCGTTCCGGATTTTCGGTCCGACCTGCGACAGTCTCGACGTTCTAAAACAGACTTTCGATTTGCCGGAATCCATCGGCGAGGGTGACTGGATCGAGTTCGGCCTGATGGGCGCCTATTCGATCGGCATGCAGACCGGCTTCAACGGTTTCGTTACCGATACGATCGTGCGTATCGACGGCGCTCAAAGCGGATTCGGTTCTTAACCAGTTTACAATTGTCCGTTCACTGATCGTTCTCAAATTAACGTTGACTTTTATGTTAACGATGATAACATGTCAATTATCGAGACAAATGGAGAACGCGAGAGCAGGGGGGCGACATGCGCGCGCGACTTCGGGGGCAGAAAACCTCATATCACCACGGCGATCTGAAGCGCGGGTTGATGGACGCAGCGATCACGCTGATCGATATACGCGGCCGGCATGCGTTGACCTTACGCGAAGCCGCACGCCGCGCCGGCGTTTCGGAAGCCGCGCCATACCGTCATTTCGCCAATCTCGACGAGCTGTTGGGGGCTGTGGCGCTGGAGGGCTACGAGATATTGATCGGCGATCTCGAAACCGCAACCAGCGCACGTTCCGTGCACGACGCCTATCTGGCCTTCGCCGAGGATTTTCCCGGCCGTTACGAGTTGATGTTCGGACGGCTGGGAGACCGCAAGGCCGCGGCCAAGCGGCGCAAGCTTGTCGAGGAAGTCGCCGATCTGACCGAAGAGGCCGGTGGTCTTGCGGCACTGCATGGCGCCGCATCGCTGCGGCTGGCCGGGCTCGGCTAGCGGGCGAGGAGCCTTGCCGCGTCGAGCGCGAAATAAGTGAGGATGCCATCGGCGCCGGCGCGCTTGAAGGCCATGAGGCTTTCGAGAATGACGCGATCGCGGTCGAACCAGCCACGTTCGATGGCACCGGCGATCATCGAATATTCGCCGGAAACCTGATAGGCGAAGGTCGGCATGCCAAATGCCGTTTTTACACGCGTCACGATGTCGAGATAGGGCAGGCCGGGTTTCACCATTACCATGTCGGCGCCCTCGGCGATGTCGAGCGCGACTTCGCGCAGCGCTTCATCGCCGTTTGCCGGATCCATCTGATAGGTGCGTTTGTCGCCTTTCAAGGCCCCGGACGAACCGATGGCGTCGCGGAAGGGGCCGTAAAAAGCCGATGCGTATTTGGCCGCATAGGACATGAGTTGCGTGTCGGTATGTCCCGCCGCTTCAAGCGCCGAACGAATTGCGCCGATACGGCCGTCCATCATGTCGGAAGGAGCGATAATGTCGCAACCGGCCTCGACCTGAACCAGCGCCTGGGCCACCAGTGCTTCAAGCGTTTCGTCGTTGAGGATGACGTCACCCTTCATCAGCCCGTCATGGCCGTGGCTGGTATAGGGGTCGAGCGCGACATCGCAGAGAACACCGATATTCGGCACCTCGGCCTTGATGGCGCGGGTGGCGCGGCAGACGAGATTTTCGGGATCGGTGGCGAGCGAGCCGGTTGCGTCGCGCTTCTCCGCCGCCGTGTAGGGGAAGAGGGCGATTACCGGAATGCCGAGCGATGCCGCTTCGGCGGCCGCACGTACCGCCTCGTCGACCGAGAGGCGGTAGACGCCCGGCATGGTGGAGACAGGTTCGCGCAGGCCCTTGCCTTCGGTCAGGAAAAGCGGCCAGAGCAGATCGTTCACCGAAAGCGCGCTTTCGGCGACGAGACGCCGCGACCAGTCGGCCTTGCGGTTGCGCCGCATGCGGATGGCGGGAAAGGCGGGGGCGGGGCTCTGCTTGTCGCTCATGCGCCACTCATAACGCCTGGGCGCGGCCGGTGCAATGTGACCTTACGCTGCGGCAAGGCGGGCGTTCGTTGACAGGGTTAAGGGGGGCGATTATCACCGCTTCGACGCCTTTCGGGCGCCGTTCGGGGAGGACGAAGGATGCGGTTCGAGCTGACCGAAGAACAGCAGGCATTTCAGGACGTGGCGCGCCAATTTGCGGCCGACGAACTGGCGCCATTCGCGGCCGACTGGGACCGGGACGCGTATTTTCCGGTCGAGACGATGCGCAAGGCGGCGGCGCTCGGCTTTGCCGGCATCTATGTGCGTGAGGATGTGGGCGGATCGGCGCTGACGCGGCTCGATGCCGCGCTCATATTCGAGGCGTTGTCCGAAGGCTGCACCTCCACCGCCGCATTCCTGTCGATCCATAACATGGCGTCGTGGATGATCGACCGTTTCGGCAATGATGCGCAGCGGCAGAAATGGCTGCCGAAGCTGACGCCGATGGAGCTGATCGCGAGTTACTGCCTGACCGAGCCGTCGAGCGGTTCGGATGCCGCATCGCTGAAGACGAAAGCGGTGCGCGACGGCGACCATTATGTGCTGAACGGCTCCAAGGCATTCATATCGGGTGCCGGCACCTCCGACATATATGTCTGCATGGTGCGTACCGGCGAGGCGGGGCCGAAAGGCGTATCGTGTCTTGTGGTCGAGAAGGGAACGCCAGGCCTGTCGTTTGGTGCGCCGGAGCGCAAGATGGGCTGGAACAGCCAACCGACGGCACAGGTCATTTTCGAAGACGCCCATGTGCCGGCGGCGAACCTGATCGGCGCGGAGGGCGAGGGCTTCAAGATCGCGATGATGGGGCTCGACGGCGGGCGTCTCAATATCGGCGCCTGTTCGCTCGGCACGGCGCGTGCGGCGCTGAAGCGCGCGCAGGACTATCTTGGCGAGCGCGAACAATTCGGCAAGAAGCTGTCGCAGTTTCAAGCCTTGCAGTTCAAGCTCGCCGATATGGCGACCGAACTCGAAGCAGCGCGGCTGATGATCATGCAGGCGGCGACCAAGGTTGACGCAAGGACGCCGGATGCGACGATGCATGCGGCGATGGCCAAGCGTTTTGCCACCGATGTCGGATTCAACGTCATCAACGAGGCGCTGCAGATCCATGGCGGTTATGGCTATCTGAAGGACTTCCCGCTGGAGCGGCATTTGCGCGATGCGCGGGTACATCAGATTCTCGAAGGCACCAACGAGATCATGCGCGTCATCATTGCGCGCGAGTTATTGAAAAGCTGAACATGAACGGGGAAGACGAAGTCTTGTTCGAGCGGCGCGGCGTTGCCGGGATCATCACGCTCAATCGTCCGAAAGCGCTCAACGCGTTGACGCTCGGGATGGTGCGGGCGATCCATCCGCAACTGATCGCATGGGCCGACGATCCTAAAATACATTGCGTCGTCATCGAGGCGGCGGGCGACAGGGCGTTTTGTGCCGGCGGCGACATTCGCGCGCTCTACGACTGGGGACAGGCAGGCGATCCGACGGCGCTCGATTTCTGGCGCGAAGAATACAAGCTCAACGTTTGTATCAAACGCTACCGCAAGCCCTATGTTTCCTTGATGGACGGGATCAATATGGGCGGTGGTGTCGGCGTCTCGGTGCATGGCTCGCACCGCGTGGCAACGGAGAACCTGACCTTTGCGATGCCGGAAACCGGGATCGGGCTCTTTCCGGATGTCGGGGGAACCTGGTTTCTGCCGCGCTGTCCGGGCGAGACGGGCATGTATCTCGGACTGACCGGAACAAGGCTGAAAGCTGCCGATGCGATTTATGCCGGTATCGCGGATGCCTATGTGCCGTCGGCAAGGCTCGATACGCTGAAGGACCGGCTGGCGGGCGGCGCCGATCCGCGTGTCGCGCTGCGCGAGGTCGCCGAGGAAGAAGGGCCGGCGCCGCTGGCGTCGATGCAAAAAGAGATCGGCGCACATTTCTCGAAGGGTTCCGTTGCGGAGGTCATTTCCTCGCTACGTGCCGACGGCGGCGAGTGGGCGACGAAAACGGCCGATACGATTGAAACGAAATCGCCGACGAGCACGCTGGTCGCGTTCCGGCAAATCCGCGAAGGCGGGGCACTCGATTTCGAAGATTGTATGAGGCTCGAATACCGGCTGATCGAGCGTTTCGTCAAAGGACATGATTTCTACGAGGGCGTGCGCGCTGTCGTGATCGACAAGGATCAGAAGCCGAAATGGAAGCCGGCGCGGCTCGCCGATATTGAAGCGGGCGATGTGGACGGATATTTTGCGCCGCTGGGCGCGGACGAGCTGACGCTTCCTTGAGAAGCGCCGAAGGAGGACGCGATGGCGAAGATCGGATTTGTCGGGCTTGGGAATATGGGTGCGCCGATGGCGCGCAATCTCGTCAAGGCGGGGCATCAGCTCAAGGTGTTCGACCTCAGCGAGACGGCGGTGGCAGGTCTTGTCGCCGCCGGTGCGACGCAGGCGGCGACCGCCAGCGACGCGGCGCGGGGCGTCGAATTCGTCATGACGATGCTGCCGGCCGGCGAGCATGTGCGCGCGGTCTACCGCGGTGAAGGTGGGCTGATTGCGGCCGCCGACAAGGGAACGCTTTTTATCGATTCATCGACGATTGACGTGCCGTCGGCGCGCGAGGCAATTGCCGCGGCCGAAGCGGCGGGCATGCAGATGATCGACGCGCCGGTGTCGGGTGGCGTCGGCGGCGCCGAGGCGGGTACGCTGACCTTCATGGTGGGGGGTAGCGACGATGCGTTCGGGAAGGCGAAGCCGTTGCTCGAAAAGATGGGCAAGAATATTTTTCATGCCGGCGCTGCCGGCAATGGGCAGGTCGCCAAGGTCTGCAACAACATGATCCTCGGTATTTCGATGATCGCCGTCTCAGAAGCCTTCGTGCTGGGCGAGAAGCTTGGTCTCGATGCGCAGACGCTGTTCGACATATCGTCGACCGCCTCCGGTCAATGCTGGTCGATGACATCCTATTGCCCGGTGCCGGGGCCCGTCCCGACATCACCGGCCAATCGCGGCTATGCGCCCGGTTTTACGGCGGCGATGATGCTGAAGGACTTGCGGCTTGCCCAGGACGCATCCAAGACAGCTCGAACGCCGACACCGCTCGGCGCACAGGCTGCGCAGCTTTATGCGTTGATGGAGGCGGCTGGCGAAGAAAATCTCGATTTCTCCGGTGTGATCAAATTGATCCGCGGTGAAATATAGTTTTAAGCATGTTTCCTTTGGACCGGCGCGGATCGTGGCCAGTTTAAGCCCTCATTAGGGTCGTGACGAATATGGTGGGGCAGAGCGAGCCAGAAGGCGCCGCTCTGATGCTGTTTCGCGCGAGTTCAAGGGCCAAACCCATGGGTATGACCAACGTCAAGACGACCGATGCCATTGCGGATCAGGAAGATTCGGGCCGGAAAGCCGCTTATCTCGAGGCGCTGACCTATGTGGAGCGTCTGCATCGTCGACTGCTCGATGTGATCAAGGATGAGCTCGACCGTATTCATGTCTCCGAGATCAACAGCGTACAGGCGCTGTTGCTGTTCAATATCGGCGATGCCGAGATGACCGCCGGGGAACTGCGGACGCGCGGTCATTACCTTGGTTCGAATGTTTCCTACAACCTCAAGAAGCTGGTCGAGGCCGGTTACATCCATCACCAGCGCTCACGCTCTGACCGGCGTTCCGTGCGCGTCAAGTTGACCGACAGGGGCCGTGCGATTTGCGCGGCCATCAACGACGTGTACCAGAAGCATTGCGCGATGATTGTCGATGTTGGCGATATCACGCCCGACGAGCTCCGACAGGTCAACGCAACCCTCTTCAAGCTCGAACGTTTCTGGACCGACCAGATCCGTTATCGCCTCTGAGCCATTATTCGGTTCGACAGCTTCGGTTATGGCTTCCGTTTGGGCGGCAGCGGAATGAAGCCGCTCGTTCGCGCGACATAATCGTCGTAGCCGGGGCGGGATTTCCTGAGGCCACGCTCCAGCAACGCCTTGCCGGAGACGTTGACGAGGAACCAGGTCATCAGCGCCGGGCCGAGCGCCGTCCACCAGAGCGAAGGAGTGGAAAACGCGATCACGAACAACCCCCACCAGACCAGCGCGTCGCCGAAATAGTTGGGGTGGCGCGTCCACGCCCAAAGGCCGCGATCCATCACCTTGCCCTTGTTGGCGGGATCGGCCTTGAAGGACATGAGTTGTGCATCGCCAATGCTTTCGAAGGCGAGGCCGGCCAACACCATCAGAGCGCCAATGACGTCAAACACCGTCAGATGGTCTGGCGCTTGTGCCATGATGCCGAACTGCACCGGCAGCGAGACGGCGAGCATGACGAGTGCCTGTAGGCCGAATACGACATAGAGGCTTTGCCACCAGAATGCGGAACCGCGCTTTGCGCGCATGGCGGCATAGCGCCTGTCTTCATGAGGTTCGCCGTGCCAGCGGATGAAAAGATAAAGCCCGAGGCGCAGGCCCCACAGGATCGTCAGTCCGGCGATGAGTGCCGAACGGACGCCATAGCCCGGATGGACGGCCCAAGTGACCAGCGCGATGACCGCGAAGCCGAGACCCCAGAAAATGTCGACAATGCCAGCGTCGCGCAGGGCAAGGCTGAGGGCCCAGATGGTCAGCATCAAGGCCAGAATGACCCCGGTATTGAGCACGAAAGTTGCAATTTGATCACTCATGGCAAAGAGACTGGCCGATTCCGGCCCAAACGGCCACAAATGTTGGTGTTTGCTGCTACATAATCTGGCGTTTCAACCGTGAGGTGGGGTGCCGATTTTGGGAACTGTCCCAAATTGGCAAGGCTGGGGCGGGACATTTCCAATCTCAACGGAGGGCATGAAGTCTTGAAGTGGGTATTCGGGGCATTTGCGTCACGATTTTCATTTCGTTCGGCTGCGCTACTCGCACTGCTTGGCGTGACAGGTGGCTCGGGAACGGCGTGGGCAGAGGCAGCCGCTCACTATGGGCAATCCGAGACCCATTGGGTCGACCCGTGGCAGGCCAACAGCGAGGTCGCGCCGGTGGCCGATCCGGTGCAGCGATCGGCCGCTCCGGTGCTTGCCGAAGACGGGCTGCTACCGCTGACCCAGGCGATCGCCATGTATCGCGAGATCGCCAGCTGGGGCGGCTGGGAGCGCGTACCGGCTGGCGAGCGGCTTGAGCCTGGCGTTCGCGATGCGCGCGTCGCGGCGGTCCGCACGCGTCTGCTGGCGGAGGGGGACATGGCGGTCTCGGATGGCGACGCCTTTCTCTACGACCAGACCGTTTTTGAAGGTGTGAAGCGATACCAGATGCGCAACGGGCTGGAGCCTGACGGCATTGTCGGGCGCCGTACCGTGGCGGCAATGAATGTGCCGGTCCATACGCGAATCCGTCAGCTTGAACTCAATGTTCGGCGTCTCAGCGATATCATTCCGAGGCTTGAGCCGCGCTATGTGTTCGTCAACATTGCCGGTCAGGAAGTCGAAGCGGTCAATAACGGCGTCGTCGAATTTCGCGAGCGCGTCATTGTCGGAACGCAGGGACGGCAAACGCCCGAGATCAACAGCAAGATCAATTCGATTACATTCAATCCCTATTGGTATGTGCCGAAGTCGATCGCGATGGCCGATATGCTGCCGAAGATCAGGGCCAATCCCGATTTTCTGAGGCGGCAGGGCATTCGTGTGTTGCAGGGTTGGGATGCGAATATCCGCGAACTCGACCCGCAGCAGATCGACTGGTCCAATCCACGCATCAACGAAGCCTACTATCTGCGGCAGGATCCGGGCCCCTACAATTCGCTCGGCACAGTGAAAATCAACTTCCCGAACAACCAGGCGATCTTCCTGCACGACACGCCGACACAGACACTGTTCGGCCGGCAAGAGCGCAATTTCAGCTCCGGTTGCGTGCGCGTCAGGAATGTGCGCGGGCTGGTAGCATGGCTGATGCAGGGCGACAATGCCGAGTGGAATAGCGGCCGCGTTGATCGGACGATTGATTCCCGGCAGTATCGCAATGCCTATCTGACGCAGACGGTACCGATCTATCTGGTATACCTGACGGCCTGGGTTGGCGATGATGGCGTCGTCAATTTCCGTGATGATGTCTATTCTCGAGATGGTAGCGTCAACACGAGTGCGCTTGAGAACTAGAAAATAGAAAAGACGCAGGCAAGAAAATGCGGCCGGCGAAATATCCCTATCTCGAACATGACGGGCTTTTGGCCTTTGCGCATCGTGGCGGTGCGGGGGCATGGCCGGAAAACACGATGCCGGCATTCCAGGGTGCGGTCGATCTCGGCTACCGTTATATCGAAACCGATGTTCATGCGACCCGCGACGGGGTGCTGCTGGCCTTTCATGACGACCAACTGGATCGCGTAACGGACCGAACCGGCATCATCGCCGATATGGACTATGCCGATGTGAAGGCAGCGCGGGTAGACGGACGGGAGCCGATCCCGTTGATGGCGGAATTGCTGTCGAGCTGGCCTGAGGTCAGAATCAATATCGATCCGAAGCGCGACAACGCGGCCGAGCCTCTAATTCACCTGCTGAAGGAAATGAAGTCTGTCGGACGCGTTTGTGTCAATTCTTTTTCCGGCAAGCGGACGGCGGCGATCCGGGAAGCACTTGGCCCCCGGCTCTGCACCGGCATGGGTCCGATGTCGACGGCCCGACTGCGTTTCTCCAGCCTGAGCGGGCCGTTGGGCTTTCTCTGGGGCGACTTTGTCGAGGGCTGCGCGCAAATTCCGGTGGCGCAGCATGGGATGAGGCTGATCGACCGGGCGATGATCGACCGCGCCCATGAGCTCAGCCTTCAAGTCCATGTCTGGACGATCGACGATCCAGCCGAAATGCGGAGATTGATCGACCTTGGCGTCGACGGATTGATGACCGACGACCCTGCCGTTTTGAAAGCGGTTCTCATCGAGCGCGGGCTTTGGCACTCGTAGACGAGCGGGGCTGGTCTTATGTATTTTCTGCGACAATTCGCATCTGGCTGGGCTGCGAGAGGCCACTAAGGTGTGCTAAACAGGAAGTGCTGGTTCCCCTACAGGAACAGTGCAGGATGGGATGCGGCCAATGAGCGTCGACGCCATGGACTATGAGAAAAAGCTGGCCGAGGCATTGCGTGCGGTGAAGGATGAGGGGCGCTATCGTGTCTTCGCCGACATTGTGCGCCATCGTGGTTCTTTTCCGCGCGCGACATTCCACACGCCCGATGGCAAGAAGGACATCGTCGTCTGGTGCTCTAACGATTATCTCGGTATGGGCCAGCATCCGGCCGTTCTTGAGGCCATGCACCGGGCGATCGACGAGGTTGGCGCGGGTTCGGGCGGCACGCGCAACATTTCCGGCACGACGCATTATCACGTCGAACTCGAACGCGAAATCGCCGACCTGCATCACAAGGAATCAGCGCTGCTCTTCACGTCGGGCTATGCGGCCAACGACGCGACGCTCTCGACGCTGGCGCGCATTCTCGGTGACTGCGTGATCATTTCCGACGAGATGAACCACGCATCAATGATCGAGGGCATTCGGCGTGGCGGCGGGCCAAAGCGGCTGTGGCGTCACAACGATCTCGCGCATCTTGAAATACTGTTGAGAGAAATCGATCCGGCGCAACCGAAGATTGTTGCCTTCGAATCCGTCTACTCGATGGATGGTGACATAGCGCCGATCGGCGAGATTTGCGATCTGGCGCGGAAATACAGCGCGTTGACTTATCTCGACGAGGTGCATGCTGTCGGGCTTTACGGGCCGCGTGGCGGCGGTATTGCCGAACGCGATGGTGTGCTCGACAAAGTTGACATTATCGAGGGCACACTGGCCAAGGGCTTCGGTGTGATGGGGGGCTATATCGCGGCATCGGCCGATCTGGTCGATGTGGTGCGGTCCTATGCCCCCGGATTCATCTTCTCGACGTCGCTGGCCCCGGTTCTGGTGGCGGGCGTGCTGGCTGCCGTGCGCCATCTCAAAACGAGCAATGCCGAGCGCGAACGGCACCAGGAGCGTGCGGCGACACTGCGCCGAATGCTGGCGGATGCGGGATTGCCGGTGATGTGGTGCGAGAGTCATATCGTGCCGGTCATGGTCGGCGACCCTGTTGTCTGCAAGCAGGTCAGCGATGATCTTTTGCAGGATCACGATATCTATGTGCAGCCGATCAACTATCCGACGGTGCCGCGCGGCACCGAACGGCTGCGGTTCACGCCTTGCCCGGTGCATACCGATGACATGATGCGTGACCTTGTAGAGGCGCTCGACCAGGTCTGGACGCGCCGCAAGATTCGGCGTGCCGCCTGATCGCTCCCATGATGAAGAAGCGGGCTCCAAAGACGGGGCCGGTGGGGTGCGCCGTGAGATCATTTTCGAATTCACACCGATCGGCGCCAGCGTCAAGGTGACGGCGGTGGACGTTACCAGTGGCCTTGAGGTGTCCGTCGTGGCGCCCTCATCGGCAGCTCGTACGGAACTTGAGCGCGTCGCGCTGCAAAAGCTGCGTTATATGCTTGGCCGGAAAGCGGACAAGCATATCGACAGGAAGAACCCAAGCGATCGGGAAGGGCCGGGGGGCGGCGGAATCGTCGTTTAGGGCGAAGGCTAGCGCGCCGCCCGTTTTTTCTTGCGTCCACGAGCCGGCGCTCCTGTGCCAACGCGGCCGAGGCCGATCTGTTTTGCGAGCTTCGATCGCTGCGCGGCATAATTCGGGGCGACCATCGGATAGTCGTGCGGCAACCCCCAACGAGCCCTGTATTCCTCCGGCGAAAGACTATACTGCGAGCGCAAATAGCGCTTCAGCATTTTGAGTTTCTTTCCGTCTTCAAGGCAAATTATGTAATCGGCGGTGACCGACTTCTTGACCGGAACAGCCGGGGTCAACTCCGTTTCCCTGTGGCCGCCACCGTGTTCGATATCCAGCAGGGTCGTATAGATCGTTCGGATGAGTGCGGGAAGATCGGTCGCAGCTACGGAATTATTGCTTACATAGGCGGAAACAATTTCGGTCGCCAAGCTCAACATTTCCGTCGCGTCAGGCAGGGGGGTAGGTTTGGTCTCGTTCATTCGAGCAATTTGCCTTATTGCGGAGGGTCGGCTGTCGTCTGTAATTGCGGCAGCATTAGCAGGCATCTTCTAGCGCGATACGGGCCGGTCAATCAAGGAGATCAAGCGTCTCTTCTATGATGAAATCCGCCTAAATTCCAACCGAACAAGGTGAATCGCGGAAAGGCGCGGCCGTTCGACCAGAGAATGACTTGGGCAACCAAGTAAACTTGCCATTTCTAGTCAACGTTACATGACGAGGGGCTGCGGCCATGGCCCGCCGCCAGCCTGATGCGGATTTCGACATGGCGACGCGTCGTCGGCAGGCGCCTGCAAATTTGTGGTGAATTGGCCCCATCCGACAATATGTGGTATTAGGCCCCATATCGATCCCCGGGCGGCCGAAGGGAGCGCGGACTTCCGCGGCCGCGAGTTCATCCGGAATAGAAGGTAGATTTATGTCATTGAGCAATACGGCTGCCGCACCGGGCGGCTTTTCCGGCTTTTTCACCGATGGGCTGGCGGTCGGCGATCCCGATATTTTCAAGGCGATCGAGTTGGAACTGGGCCGGCAGCAAACGCAAATCGAGTTGATCGCGTCAGAGAACATCGTTTCCCGTGCTGTGCTTGAGGCGCAGGGCTCGATCATGACCAACAAGTACGCCGAGGGGTATCCGGGCAAGCGCTACTATGGCGGCTGCGAGTTTGTCGACATGGCTGAAGAAATGGCGATTGAGCGCGCCAGAAAGCTCTTCGATTGTGCTTATGCCAATGTGCAGCCCAATTCGGGCTCGCAAGCCAATCAAGGCGTGATGATGGCTTTGCTGAAGCCTGGCGACACCATCATGGGGATGAGCCTTGCGGCCGGCGGTCACCTGACACACGGCGCGGCGCCCAATCAATCGGGAAAATGGTTCAACGCCGTTCAATACGGCGTTCGCCAGCAGGATCATTTGATCGACATGGATGAAGTGGCGACGCTCGCCAAAACGCATCGCCCGAAGATGATTATCGCTGGCGGATCGGCCTATCCGCGGGTGATCGATTTCAAGGCGTTTCGTGAGATCGCGGATGCAGTCGGCGCGTTTTTCATGGTCGACATGGCCCACTTCGCCGGTTTGGTTGCAGGCGGGGCCCATCCAAGCCCGCTGCCATTCGCCGATATTGTCACCACGACGACGCACAAGACGCTGCGCGGACCACGCGGCGGCATGATCCTCTCCAACAACGAAGATATAGGGAAGAAGATCAACTCGGCGATCTTCCCCGGCATTCAGGGCGGCCCGTTGATGCATGTCATAGCGGGCAAGGCTGTTGCGTTCGGTGAGGCGCTGCGCCCGGAATTCAAATCCTATGCCCGGGCGGTCGTCGAGAACGCCCGCACACTGGCGTCGACGCTTGTCGACGGCGGTGCGGCTATTGTGTCGGGTGGCACCGACACGCATCTGATGCTGGTCGATCTCCGCCCGAAGAAGTTGACAGGAAAAGTCGCAGAGGCAGCGCTGGAGCGGGCGCATATCACCTGCAACAAGAACGGTATTCCTTTCGATCCGGAAAAGCCAACCGTGACGTCGGGCGTCCGGCTCGGTACACCGGCCGGAACGACTCGCGGCTTCGGGGTCGCGGAATTTGCCACGGTCGGCCGCCTGATCATCGAAGTGCTGGACGGATTGGTGAAGAACGGCGAGGAAGGTAATGCGGGCGTCGAAGCGGATGTCCGGGCGCGCGTCGTCGAACTTTGCCGGCGCTTTCCAATCTATGGCGGTCCGAAGTAGGGGGGCCGCACAGGCGGCAGGCAATTCAAGTCAGGGGGCTGGCGGCGCATGCGTTGTCCATATTGCGGAAACGAAGATACACAGGTCAAGGACTCGCGTCCGACGGAAGACAATACGGCCATCAGACGACGGCGGTTCTGCACGGCGTGCGGCGGTCGGTTTACGACCTTTGAGCGGGTCCAGCTCCGTGAGTTGACAATCATTAAATCCAACGGACGAAGGGTGCCCTTCGATCGCGACAAACTCATGCGTTCCGTGCAAATCGCGATGCGGAAACGCCCGGTTGAGCAGGAGCGCATCGAGCGTATGGTAAGTGGTATCGTTCGACGTCTGGAAAGCATGGGCGAGAGCGAAATTCCGTCGGCGATGATAGGCCGGCTGGTGATGGAGGGTCTGATGTCCCTCGATGAAGTTGCCTATGTCCGCTTCGCCTCGGTCTACAAGAATTTCCGTGAGGCCAAGGACTTCGAGGAATTTTTGGGCGAACTCGGCGGCCCCATGCGCGACGAGGTCGATGACGACCGATGAGGTAGTGTCGCCTGGGTCCGCTTGCAGGAAATAAAATGAGCCGACCCGACGACACGCAATTCATGAAAATGGCGCTTATGCTCGCCGAGCGCGGGTTGGGGCAAGTTGCACCCAATCCGGCCGTCGGCTGTGTGATTGTGCGCGAGGTTGGCGGTATGCCCCGTGTCGTCGGTCGCGGCTGGACGCAGGACGGCGGGCGGCCGCATGCCGAGACGGAAGCACTGGGACGCGCCTGTGCGCTGGCGCGTGGTGCGACGGCTTATGTCAGCCTCGAGCCCTGCGCGCATCAGGGCAAGACCGGCCCCTGCGCTCAGGCGCTGATCGATGCCGGCGTTGCGCGGGTTGTCGGTGCTGTGAGCGATCCCAATCCGCTCGTCGCCGGCCGCGGCTTTGCAATGCTCGAGGCAGCAGGCGTCGCGGTTACCGAGAATGTGTGCGGTGACGAAGCACGCCATCTCAATGCGGGTTTCTTTCTGACCATGTCGGAGGAACGCCCGCTCGTCACCCTCAAGATTGCCAGTTCGCTCGACGGACGTAGCGCGACACATGACGGCCAAAGTCAGTGGATCACCGGTGAACGCGCGCGCAATCGGGGGCATCTGTTGCGGGCGACCCATGATGCGATCATGGTCGGCAGCGCAACAGCCGTCGTGGACGATCCTCAACTCACTTGCCGGTTGCCGGGGCTTGGCGGACGCTCTCCCGTTCGCATCGTGGCCGATGGCCGGCTCAGATTGCCGTTGACTTCGAAGCTGGTGCGCGATGCCCGAAAGACGCCTGTGTGGGTGCTCACGCTTCCGGGCGGTGACGATGCGAGACGCAAGGCGTTCGAGGATTGCGGCGTGATATTGATTGATGTTGCGCCGGGCGATGACGGATTGATGAATATGCGTGCGGCGCTCGAAAAAATTGCGGGGCGCGGCGTAACGCGGCTCCTTGTTGAAGGCGGTGCGCGGCTCGCTGCTTCGTTGATGCGGTCGCGGCTTGTCGACCGGATCGAGTGGTTTCAGTCGCCCAAGGTTATCGGTGGCGATGGCTACCCGGCGATCGCCGGGTTGGGGGTCAAACATGTTGACAACGCGCCGGTCTTCGCGCTGCGCGAGCTGATTTCGCTCGGCGAAGATTCGCTCGCCAGCTATGTGCTCCGGAGTTAGGCATTCATGTTCACGGGTATCGTCACCGATGTCGGCCGTATTCGCTCGCTGGAGAAGCGCGGCGATGTGCGCTTTGTGATCGGAACGGCTTATGAAGCCCTCAGCATTGACATTGGCGCCTCCATTGCCTGCTCCGGCTGCTGCCTTACGGTGGTCGAGAGGGGGCACGACAAGGATGGCAACTGGTTCGCCGTCGATGTGTCTGCAGAATCGCTCGATTGTACGACGCTTGGTCAATGGACGAATGGAACAAGGATCAATCTCGAGCGTGCGCTCAAGGCCGGCGATGAACTGGGTGGCCATATCGTCAGCGGTCATGTCGACGGCGTTGCGCGCATTGTCGATATCCGTCCGGACGGCGCTTCCCGGCGGTTTGTTTTCGAAGCGCCTGAAGCGCTGGGCAGGTTCATCGCCGCCAAAGGGTCGGTCACGCTGGACGGGACGTCGCTGACGGTCAATGAGGTCGAGGACGTGCCTGCCGCAGGGGCCGGCGTGCGCCGCACCCGCTTCGGCGTTAATATCATTCCGCATACCCAGGCCGTCACGACCTGGGGGATGGCGAATGCCGGCGATCCCGTTAATCTTGAAATCGATATGCTGGCCCGCTATGTGGCTCGCCTGGTTCAGAAGGATTGAGCATCGTGTACAAGGAATACCTCTCTCCGATCGAGGAAGTCATTGAAGATGCCCGTAATGGCAAGATGTTCATCCTTGTCGATGCGGAAGACCGCGAGAACGAGGGCGATCTCGTTATCCCGGCGCAGATGTGCACGCCAGAGGCCGTCAACTTCATGGCAAAGTATGGTCGAGGTCTGGTCTGTCTGACGCTGACCAGCGACCGAGCGAAGCAGCTCAACCTGCAGCTCATGTCGTCAACCAACCAGTCGCGCCACCAGACAGCCTTCACCGTTTCAATCGAAGCGCGCGAGGGAATTTCGACCGGCATTTCGGCGCATGACCGGGCTCATACCGTGTCGGTCGCGATTGACCCGACCAAGGGTGCGACGGACATTGTTTCGCCGGGTCACGTGTTTCCCTTGGTGGCGAAAGACGGCGGCGTGCTGGTGCGCGCAGGTCATACAGAATCGGCCGTCGACATCGCGCGTCTTGCCGGTCTTTACCCCGCAGGCGTCATCTGCGAAATCATGAATGACGACGGAACGATGGCGCGGTTGCCGGACCTCGTGCAGTTTGCACAACTTCACGGGCTGAAGATCGCGACCATCGCCGACCTCATCGCCTATCGCCGCCGCTACGACAATTTCATTCACCGGGCGATCGAAACAGAGGTCGATACCAAGGCCGGCGGCGAGTTCAAGCTGATGGTCTATCTCAACACGGTCGAATATGCTGAACATATCGCCCTCGTGAAGGGCGATATATCGACGCCCGAACCGGTGCTGGTGCGGATGCATGCCATCAATGTTTTCGACGACATTCTCGGGGCGACCGGACCGAGGTCGAGTCTCCTGGAACAGTCGATGAAAATTATTGACGAGGAAGGGCGCGGTATCATCGTCCTGATCCGGGACACGACCGCGACCGTCGTTTCGGACATGCTGTTGCGCAAGGGCGAGGGAGGCGAACAGGGTATGCCGCGCCGCTTGCGCGAATATGGCGTTGGCGCACAGATTTTGCTCGATCTCGGCGTCCATGACATGGTGTTGCTGTCCGATACGGATCGAAGCATCGTGGGTATCGACGGGTATGGATTGCGGATCGTCGACCAACGGCCTATCACAAAGGCTGGCGCAGGGGATGTGACAGCCCGGCGTACCAGGGAGACGGCATCTTGACGACGATCAATGCTCACATTCTGATCATCGAAGCGCGATTTTATGAGGATATCGCCGATGAGCTGGCGCGTGGCGCCATCTCAGCGATAGAGGCGCGCGGCGCGACATGGCAGCGTATCTCCGTGCCCGGCGTATTGGAGATTCCGGCAGCGATCAAATATGCGATCGATGCGATGGCACATGGCGCGTTCACCAAGGCTATCGATGGGTTTGTGACGTTGGGCTGTGTCATTCGCGGCGAGACGACGCATTACGATATTGTGTCGAACGAATCTGCACGTGCGCTTATGTACATCGCCGTCGATCGGTCGCTGGCACTCGGAAACGGAATTCAGACAGTCGAGAACGAGGCCCAAGCCTGGGCGCGGGCCAAGACGGACCAGAAGAATAAGGGCGGCGGCGCGGCCAACGCCTGCCTCGACATGATCGAACTCAAGCGCAGCATGGGGGCCTGAGCCGCGGCTCACGCAAAAAATGAACTCTGTGCCCGCACAACCAGCAACTGGCCAAAGCGTCGACTCGAAGGCGCGCAGTGCCGCGCGTCTTGGCGCCGTGCAGGCGCTCTATCAGATGGATGTGGCCAGCACACCGCTCGACGATGCAATTGACGAGTTCACGCAACACCGGCTTGGACAGCAGGTCGAGGATCAGGAGATCGTCGAAGCCGATAAGGCGCATTTCGACGACATTGTTCGCGGCGTGGTGCGCGAGCAACGCGAACTTGATGTTCAGGTCAATGGCGCTCTGGCGAAAGGCTGGTCGCTGGGTCGACTTGATGCGACGCTGCGCGCGATCCTCCGTTCGGGCACCTATGAGCTTCGGCGTTGCAAGGACGTGCCGGTAAAGGTCGTCATCAATGAGTATGTCGACGTGGCGCATGCGTTCTTCGAAGGCGACGAGCCCGGTGTCGTCAATGCCGTGCTTGATCGGCTCGGTCGCGAGATCAGGGGCGGTGCGGGAGCGGATCATGACACCGCCGGACAAGGCTGAGGCACCCGACGAATTCGCTCTGATAGCGGAACTTTTCGTACCGCTTGCGGCGTCGGCGCCGGAGGCGCTAGCCCTCAAAGACGATGCCGCGCTCTATACCGCCTCTCCCGGACATCAGACCGTGTTGACTGTCGACGCCATGGTCGAGGGCGTACATTTCCTTCCCGACGACCCGGCCGAGTGCGTGGCGCGCAAGCTACTGCGGGTGAACCTGTCGGACCTTGCGGCCAAGGGCGCGACACCGAAGGGCTATCTCCTCGTTACGGCCTGGCGCGAGGGGACGCCGCTGTCCTGGATGCGCGCATTTGCGACCGGTCTTGCCACCGATCAGCAGATCTTCGCAATTGCGCTCTGGGGTGGCGATACGGTGCGCACTCCCGGTCCACCAAGTTTCACGCTGACGGCCGTTGGCGAAGTGCCCGCCGGAACGATGCTGAAGCGCGGCGGCGCGCGCGTCGGCGACGGGATTTATGTGACCGGAACGATCGGCGATGCCGCACTCGGCCTCAAGGTCTTGCAGGGGGGTCTCGAAGGGCTGGACAGAGTGCGTCGAGACTGGCTGGCGGGCCGCTACAGGCTGCCGGAGCCGCGGATGGCTGCCGGCGGCGCGCTACGGGGCATCGCCAGTGGGGCGCTCGACGTCTCTGATGGGCTGATGGCTGATCTGGGGCATTTATGCGCCGTTTCGGGCGTCGGCGCCCGAATCGAGTTGGGGCGGGTACCGCTCTCCTCGGCGGCGCGGGCGGCGCTCGCGCTCGACGGAGGCCTTATCGAGGCAATTGCCGGTGGCGGTGACGATTACGAGATCCTGTTCGCCGCGGCGCCTGGCCGGGAGGTTGAGATTGCCGATATCGCGGCGGAAACGCGGACTCCGATTGTCAGGATCGGGACCGTTCTGCCCGCCGCCGAAGGTGTAAATCCGGTCGATGGGGCCGGCCGGCCGGTCGCCTTCAAGCATTTGGGATACCGTCATTTTTAGACGGTGGCCCTGGCCGGACGGGCGGTTGCTTTCCCATGCCGTATTTGGCATCTTTCCGCGCGATTTCTGCATTCGGCAGGGGGAGGGCTTCCGGCGCGCCCGCGCCGGAGATCGAATGGAAATTCCCGCCGGTACAATCCGTCAAGGAAACCTAAGGATAAAACAATGAGCACTGCTTTGTGGGCTATTATCGGCTGCGGGCTGCTTGCGCTCGTCTACGGCATCTGGGCTGTACGCTCGGTGCTGGCGATGGATGCGGGCAATGCACGCATGCAGGAGATCGCAGCGGCGATCCAGGAAGGCGCCAGCGCCTATCTCGCGCGCCAATATACGACCATCGCCGCCGTGGGTGCGGTCATCTTCCTCATCGTCTGGTACTTGCTGACCCTCAAGGTCGCGGTCGGCTTCCTGGTCGGTGCGACGCTTTCGGGCGCGGCGGGTTATATCGGCATGCTGGTTTCGGTGCGCGCCAATGTGCGCACCACACAAGCCTCGAGCGTCAGCCTGGCGGCCGGCCTCGGCGTCGCCTTCAAGTCCGGCGCAGTGACGGGCATGCTCGTCGCCGGTTTGGCGCTGCTGTCGGTCGCGGTCTACTACGCGGTGCTGACCGTTCACCTTGGCCTTGCGCCGGGTTCGCGTGAAGTCATTGACGCGCTGGTCGCGCTCGGCTTTGGCGCCTCGCTGATTTCGATCTTCGCCCGTCTCGGCGGCGGCATCTTCACCAAGGGTGCGGATGTCGGCGGCGATCTCGTCGGCAAGGTCGAAGCTGGCATCCCGGAAGACGATCCGCGCAATCCGGCGACCATCGCTGACAACGTCGGCGACAATGTCGGCGACTGCGCCGGCATGGCGGCCGATCTTTTCGAAACCTATGCGGTGACGGTCGTCGCCACGATGGTTCTGGCCTCGATCTTCTTTGTCGGCGCCGGGCTCGAAAGCATGATGCTCTATCCGTTGACCATCGGTGCGGCCTGCATCGTGACCTCGATCATCGGCACGTTCTTCGTGCGGCTCGGCAAGAGCAACAACATTATGGGCGCTCTCTACAAGGGCTTCATCGCCTCGGCGGTGCTGTCGCTGATCGCGCTTTACTTCGTGACCGATGCCGTAATCGGTCTCGACACGGAATTTGTCGTCAACGGAAAACCCTTTACCGGCTTCAGCCTCTATATCTGCGGCATCGCCGGCCTGATCGTGACGGGCCTCATCATCTGGATCACCGAGTACTACACCGGCGTCAATTTCCGTCCGGTCCGGTCGGTGGCGGCGGCTTCGGCCACCGGGCACGGCACCAACGTCATCCAGGGTCTGGCGATTTCGATGGAAGCGACGGCTCTGCCGGCGCTCGTCATCGTGGTCGGCATCCTGGTCACTTATGGTCTGGCGGGCCTCTTCGGCATTGCCATCGCGGTTACGACGATGCTGGCGCTGGCCGGCATGGTGGTGGCGCTCGATGCTTTCGGGCCGGTGACGGACAATGCCGGCGGTATCGCCGAGATGGCCGATCTGCCGGCCGACGTCCGCAAGACGACGGACGCACTCGACGCCGTTGGCAACACGACGAAGGCGGTGACCAAGGGCTATGCGATCGGTTCGGCCGGTCTCGGCGCGTTGGTGCTGTTCGCGGCCTATACCGAGGACCTGAAGTTCTTTGCGGCCAATTCGGATACCTACGGGTACTTCGCCGGCGTCAGCCCCGACTTCTCGCTCTCCAATCCGTATGTGGTGATCGGCCTCTTCATCGGCGGGTTGCTGCCTTACCTCTTCGGTTCGATGGGTATGACGGCGGTTGGCCGTGCGGCGGGCTCGGTCGTCGAGGAAGTGCGGCGTCAGTTCAAGGCCGATCCGGGCATCATGGCGGGTACCTCCAAGCCCGACTATGCGCGTGCCGTCGACATGCTGACCAAGGCGGCGATCAAGGAAATGATCGTCCCGTCGATGCTGCCGGTGCTTTCGCCGGTCGTGCTGTACTTCATCATTCTGAGCATCGCCGACAAGTCGGCTGCCTTCTCGGCGGTCGGTGCGATGCTGCTCGGCGTTATCGTGACCGGCCTTTTCGTCGCGATCTCGATGACGTCCGGTGGCGGTGCCTGGGACAATGCCAAGAAGTACATCGAGGACGGCAATTACGGCGGCAAGGGTTCGGAAGCCCATAAGGCCGCCGTTACGGGCGATACGGTCGGCGATCCTTACAAGGACACCGCCGGCCCGGCCGTCAACCCGATGATCAAGATCACCAACATCGTGGCGCTTCTGCTTCTGGCGGTGCTGGCTCACTGATCGGCCTGAATACGAGAACGGAAAGGCCCTGCGGAGATATCCGCGGGGCCTTTTCATGTGCGGGGTGTTTGACCACGGCGCGGAATAATCTGAAACTGATTTGGATGTGACAGGGAGGGGCCGGTGCCGGAAGCGACCGTTTTCTACGAAATTGCGGCATTGTTGATCATGGCTTCGGCAATAGGCCTGTTGGGTGTCTGGCTCCGTCAGCCAATGATCGTCAGCTTCATCATCGTCGGGATGCTGGCGGGTCCGGCGGGCTTCGATATTGTACGTTCAACCGACTATCTGGAACTTCTCTCGGAGCTCGGCGTGACGCTGCTGCTCTTTCTGGTCGGTCTCAAGCTCGATCTCAATCTCGTGCGAACGCTTGGCGTGGTGGCGCTGAATACCGGCGTCGGACAGATTGTCTTCACGTCCGTCATCGGCTTTCTGATCTGCCTTGGTCTCGGCATGTCGCCGATTGCCAGCCTGTACGTAGCGGTGGCGCTAACCTTCTCGAGCACCATCATCATCGTCAAGCTGCTGTCGGACAAACGCGAGCTTGATGCGCTGCATGGGCGTATTGCGCTTGGATTCCTGATCGTTCAGGATCTGGCGGTCGTACTGGCAATGGCCGTCATGTCGGCGCTGACGGCGAGTGCGGCCGAAGAAACCGGGCTTCTCGACGCGGCGCTGGCGCTTGCAGTCGGCGCGGTGCCGTTGATCCTGCTGTGGCTGGTGGTCAGCCGGGTGGCGCATCCGATCCTCAGCCGCATGGCGAAAGCGCCGGAATTGCTGATCGTTTTTGCGCTCGGCCTCGCGGCTGCCTTTGCCGCGCTTGGCGAATATCTCGGCTTCAGCAAGGAACTTGGCGGTTTGATCGCCGGCGTCGCTCTTGCCTCGACGCCGTTCCGCGAGGCGATCGGTTCGCGGCTGACCAGCCTGCGTGATTTCCTGCTTGTTTTCTTTTTCATTTCGCTCGGATCACATCTCGACCTGCGTGTGGTCGGCGATGCTGTCGGACCGGCGGTGTTGCTGTCGCTCTTTGTGCTGATCGGAAATCCGCTCATTGTCATGACCATCA
Organism: Parvibaculum sp.; assembly: GCF_030651915.1. Taxonomy (GTDB): domain Bacteria; phylum Pseudomonadota; class Alphaproteobacteria; order Parvibaculales; family Parvibaculaceae; genus Parvibaculum. The sequence continues at coordinate 176,368 of NZ_JAUSBV010000010.1, forward strand.
TGGGGCTGATGGGCTATCGCAAGCGAACGGGGTTTCTGGCCGGACTGACAGTGGCTCAGATCAGCGAGTTCTCGTTGATCTTCATTGCGCTCGGGCTCGGGCTCGGCCATGTCAGTGAGGATGCCGTCGGTCTGGTGACACTGGTCGGCGTCATCACGATCGGCCTCTCGACTTACATGATCCTCTATTCCCAGCCGCTCTATAACTTTCTCGAACCTTATCTCGGCGTGTTCGAGCGGCGGATTGCGCATCGCGAGGCGAAGATTGCCGACGGGACGCCGGCTGCGCGATATGACGTCATCCTCTTTGGTCTCGGCCGGTATGGCCGTGCGCTCTACAAGGGCTTTCGGGAGCGCGGTCTCAGTGTGCTCGGTGTCGATTTCGATCCCGATGTCATACGGGACTGGAGCCATGAAGGCGCGAATGTCATGTACGGCGATTTGTTTGACCCGGATATGCATGAGTCACTGCCGCTCGGCGCGGCGCGATACATCATCATCGCGGTGCCGCCGCATGAAATCGGGGTTACACATCAGGATCCGCGGGTCGCGCTTGTCGAGGAAATTCGAGGCCGTGGTTTCGGCGGGCATGTAGCCGCGATCGCGCGCAGCGATTCAGACAGTGCAATGCTGAAATCGAAGGGGGTTGATACGACGCTGCGACCGTTCTCTGACGCTGCTGAGCGCGCCATCGAAAGGCTCTTTGAAAGTCTTGTTGCCGCGGTCCGCTGACGCAAGCGACTTTCGTGTTATCTGCGGCTGCCCGGATTGCCGGTGCCGACGCCGGGCATGGCTGCACCCGGCGCGTTGTAGCGGCCGAGATTGCCGAAGAGCTGTCCAAGGATCGTCAGCTCCTTGCCGCGGGTCGGCGTGGTCCGATCGACGAAGTTGACGATTTGTCCGTCTTCGAGGCCGTAATAGGCGACTTCCTGCACAACGTCGGTCTTTTCGAAATAGACCGCCGCAACAGCGCGATCGACCTCCTTCGGACGGTAAAAGGTGGTCGTTTCGAATTTGCTGGAAATATAGTACCAAGCCTCTCCATCGATTGCGGATGTCGTCGATGGCGATCCCATGATCGTGCGGACCTGTTCCTTGCTTGTCACGCCAGCCTGGATCCTTGTCAGGTCGTTCGGATCGAATATATAGCCCCGGTCTTCCTTGACCGGCGAACAGGCTGCGAGCGCCATGCCAGCCGTTGCTAGGCAGGTGGCGACCAGAATCGTCCGGACGGTTCGGCGCGGCGGTGTCATGGTCAGGCTCCTCGGATCGAAAGTTCTTACGTTGACCTACCCTTGTCGCCCGGTAAATTCAATCGACATATGCGGCCATGGGCAAGCCGTATGGGCCATGGCCGGAGCGAAACCATGATATGGAAACGAATTTTCGGACGCCGGCGCGGCGAGGAGGAGGCTTTTTCGCTGTACCGGGCGGTTGTCGCCCAGGCACGCCTGCCGGCTTTCTACCTCCAAGGCGGTGTTCCCGACACGGTTGAGGGGCGATTCGAGATGGTGTCGCTCCATGCTTTCCTCGTGTTGCGGCGGCTGCGCGCTGCCGGGGCCGAGGGGCGGGCGCTTGGTCAGCGGGTTTTTAACGTGCTGTTTGATGACATGGACCAGACCTTGCGCGAAATGGGTGTCGGCGACCTCTCGGTCGGCAAGAAGATCAAGGCGTTGGCTGCGTCGTTTTACGGACGCATTGGGGCCTATGAGGACGGGTTGCGGGCCAATGATCATGCTGTACTGGCCGATGCGCTTGCGCGGAATGTGTTCGGCCAAGCGGTGGCAGAGGGGCATGCGGCGATGCTGGCGGACTATGTCCGGCAGTGCGATCAGGCGCTCGCCTCCCAGTCGGCCGACGATATTATGGCTGGCCACGTTGAGTTTGTTGCGCCCCCCGAAAGCACGGACCGCGCGGACCGGCTCGTTGCGGGGAATTGAATTGTGACCCCTCAGTCGCCTCTCGCCGGCGGTGCGGAATTCCGCCTCATGCTGGCAGCGAAAGACGTGCCGGCCGCTGGCACCGTCCTCAAGTTCGATGCCGATGCCGCGACATGCGCCGCGCTGGCGCGACGCTTCAATATTCTCGAATTGCAGTATCTGCGCGGAACGGCAAGCGTCAGGCCGTTTCGCAAACACGGATTGACGCTGGATTGCCGCTTTGAAGCGGTGCTCGTTCAATCCTGCGTGGTGACGCTCGATCCCGTGGTCCAGAAGGTCGAAGAGAGCTTCACGCGGCGCTGGCTGCCGGAGCATCTGATCGAGCCGGCGGGCGCGGCCGACGGGCGCGAGATATTGATCGAGGCAGAGGGGGACGATGCGCCGGACCCCATGACAGGTGGGGCGATCGACATCGGCGAGGCGGTTGCGGAGGCGCTGGCGCTGGCTATCGATCCTTATCCCCGCAAGCCGGGTGTCGCCTATGATGTGCCGCCGGACGTTCCGGACGCCGTAGCGGAAGAACGGCCGAACCCCTTCGCCGCGCTGGAGAAACTCAAGAAAAATGACTGAGTCGCCAAGATTTCCAGCCCTTTCTGCCTATTGTGTCGCATCGGCAACCTTGTATCTTCTGGGCGCGCGGCGGTTGATGGCGTGCACCGGTTTTTGAAGAGGGACCCTGGGTGACGCGAGGAATAACGATAGCGCTGGACGGCATGGGCGGGGACCACGGACCCGCAACCGTGATCGGCGGCGCCGAAGTCGCATCAATCCGCCACCCGGAGGTGCGTTTTCTCATTTTTGGCGACGAGGCCCAGATACGCCCCTTGCTGGAGAAACACCCGCGCGTGGCCTCGGTGAGCGAAATCGTCCATACCGACGTCGCCGTCGCGATGATGGACAAGCCGAGCCAGGCGCTCAGACGTGGCCGCAAGACCAGCAGCATGTGGCTTGCGATCGACGCGGTGAAGGACGGCAAAGCGCAGGTGGTTGTCTCGGCAGGCAATACCGGTGCGCTGATGGCGATGGCCAAGGTGATCCTGAGAACAATGCCGAATGTCGAACGGCCGGCACTGGCGGCGATCTGGCCGACGGCGCGCGGCGAGAGCGTGGTGCTCGATCTCGGCGCAACGATCGGTCCCGATGCCGCGCAGCTTGTCCAGTTCGCCGTTATGGGCGAAGCGTTTGCACGCGTGATCTTCAATCTGGAGCGGCCGCTGGTCGGTTTGCTCAATATCGGCGAAGAGGAAGTCAAGGGCACAGAGCAGGTGAAAGACGCAGCGCAGATGTTGCGCGCGGCGAAGTTGCCGATGCATTTCCACGGTTTCGTCGAAGGCGACGACATCGCAAAGGGGACGGTCGATGTCGTCGTGACAGATGGCTACACCGGCAACATCGCGCTGAAGACGGCTGAAGGCACCGTGCGTCTTGTCCTGGAATATCTGCGCGCGGCCATAAGCCGTTCGCTCATGGCGCGTATCGGCTATTTTTTCGCCCGAAGCGCGTTTCAGGCGCTGGCGAAGAAGCTCGATCCTCGGGCATCGAACGGCGCGGTGTTTCTCGGCCTGAACGGGCTTGTCGTCAAAAGCCACGGCGGAACCGATCCGACAGGATTTGCGGCTGCCATCGATGTCGCCGTCGATGTCGCGTCCGCCGATCTCATCAGCAAGATTATCGCCGATCTCAGCCTGCTCAACGGGTTTGGAACGGGCGCGACCGGCCATAACGAAAATACAAACACACCGGAATCCGAGGCAGTCCTTTCGTGAGCGTAATCAGAACAATTGTCCTGGGGACCGGGAGTTATTTGCCGGCCCGCGTGATGACCAATGACGATCTGTCGAAAACCATCGATACGACCGATGAGTGGATTGTCGAGCGGACGGGCATCCATCGCCGACACATTGCCGCGGATGACGAGCTGACGTCGCATCTCGCGCTGGCGGCGGCGCGGGCCGCCATTGCCGATGCGGGTATCGACCCCCAGGAGATCGACACGATCATTCTGGCGACGACGACGCCCGACAACACTTTTCCTGCGACCGCTGTCACCGTGCAGGCCGAGCTTGGCCTCTATCATGGGGCCGCTTTCGACATCCAGGCGGTTTGTTCAGGCTTCGTCTATGCTCTGACAATCGCCGACACGTTTATTCGCACCGGGCAATCGAAGACGGCGCTGGTGATCGGCGCCGAGACCTTTTCGCGGTTGCTCGACTGGACCGATCGCACGACCTGCGTGCTGTTCGGCGACGGTGCGGGCGCGGTGGTGGTCACGGGAATGGAGGGCGCGGGCACCAATGCCGATCGCGGTGTGCTGACCGCCCATCTCCATTCGGACGGACGCTACAAGGAGAAACTGTATGTCGATGGCGGGCCGTCCTCGACGCAATCGACCGGTCATGTTCGCATGGAAGGCCGCGAGGTCTTCCGTCATGCTGTCGTCAATATCGCGGAAGCGATCAACGAATCGCTGGCAGCAACCGGTCTGACCGCCGACGATATCGACTGGTTCGTGCCGCATCAGGCCAACAAACGCATTCTCGACGGCACCGCCAAGCGCATCGGCTTGCCGCCTGAGAAGGTGGTTTTGACGGTTGCCGATCAGGGCAACACCTCGGCGGCGTCGGTGCCGCTGGCGCTCGACACGGCGGTCAAAGACGGCCGAATCAAGCGCGGTGACCTGGTGCTGCTGGAGGCGATGGGTGGCGGATTCACTTGGGGTTCGGTGCTGCTGCGGTACTAGCGAAGACGCCGGAAATTGGAAGGGTTCTCGAATCTCGCACTTGAGAAAAATCATCCATCCCATTGATATTGACGGGTTTCCGGTGGAACAATAGGCTTCGGGTGAAACGACAAAGGTGGAGGCCATGGGGGAAACTGTCACGCGCGCGCAATTGAGCGAGGCGGTCTATCAGGAAGTCGGATTGTCGCGGAACGAGTCCGCGGAGCTGGTGGAGCTGGTGCTGGCGCAGATTTCGGACAGTCTGGCGCTGGGCGATACCGTGAAACTGTCATCGTTCGGGTCGTTCTCCGTACGGAAGAAAGGCGGCCGGATGGGCCGCAACCCGAAAACCGGCGAGGAAGTGCCGATCAAGCCGCGGCGCGTGCTTGTGTTCCGGCCGAGCCATGTGCTCAAGGAACGCATCAACGAGGCACTGAACGGCAAGTCGGCCGCAGCCGACTAGGCGATCGGAACGACGCCATTGAGCAGATCCGTGTTCATCCATCGGCTTGGGGAAGGTCAGCAGGGACCTGATTTGACGATACAAAAGTCAGCAGATGCCTTTCGAACCATCAGCGAGGTCGCAACCGAGCTCGATGTGCCGCAGCATGTGCTGCGTTTCTGGGAGAGCAAGTTCAACCAGATCCGGCCGCTGAAGCGCGGCGGCGGGCGGCGCTACTACCGGCCCGAGGATGTCGACCTGCTGCGCGGCGTCCGGACGCTGCTCTACAATGACGGCTACACCATCAAGGGCGTCCAGAAAGTCTTTCGCGAACAAGGCGTTAAGTTCGTCACCGAAACCGGCAAGGGGTTGGTCGACGCCTCAGTTGCCGAGCGCGCGCGCGAGGCTGTCGAGCGTGACGACGCCGATGAGCGCGCCGGCGCCGAGCGGCCGATCAGGGGCGCCGGGCGCAAGCAGTTGGCAGCGATACTGGAAGACCTGATTTCGCTGAAGGACGAGATCGACGAAACGCTGTGGGCCGATGAGGACGAGGAAGAGGAGGGCTGATGCCCTTCAAAAATAACGGAAAAAGGCCGGTTTGAGCCGTTGCCGCCATGGGGCCTCGCGTCTATAGTCCGCGCCGCCCAAGGGGTTCGCTCCTTGTCGGTCCGGTCGGAGCGTAGCGCAGCCCGGTAGCGCACTTGTCTGGGGGACAAGGGGTCGTCGGTTCGAATCCGGCCGCTCCGACCATTTATTTATCGCAGGCGTTCAAGGAGTTAGCCGATGATCGATGCCATTCTTCCGATCGCTCTTTTCATCGTCGTCATCTTCGTGCTCAACAAGCTTGTGACAGGCCGTTTCGGCTGAGCCCCCCCCTCTGTCACAAAACTGTCAAAAAACTGTCACAAATGACCCGAGCGGTGGTCGCGCGCCGGCGCGGGCAGGATTTGCGGGGCGGGGATAAGCGCACTTATCCCCGGTTTCAGGCCGGATCGGGCCGGACCATCCAGACGATCAGATATTTCGCAGGGAACGCCCAGGCGACGCCGGCGATCAGATAATAGAAAAACTGCATCCAGCCGCTCTCCGACAGGTGGCCGCTGACCGCAATCGTCATCACCAGGAATGAATAGAGCGTCAGGCCGATCAACAGGATGATCGTGCCGAGCAGTTTTCGTGTGCGGATGCCGAGACGCATGGGGAAACTCCGGATGATGCCGCGCGGGTGCCGTGCCCCCGAATTAGAGCATTCGACCGGCTCTGCCTAGAGTAGCGCGGCGAGCTGTCGCGGCCGATGCGGACTAGGCGCGGGGCGCGGCGCGGTCTATTTCTAGGCGTCATGAGCCTTCTTTCCCGCATCAATGCCGCCGAGCGAAGCCAGGCCGACCATCGCGCCATCGCGATCTGGCTCGCATGCGTCGCCGCGCTCGTCTTCATCATGGTGGTGGTGGGCGGGCTGACGCGGCTGACCGAGAGCGGGCTGTCGATCACCGAATGGAAACCCGTCACCGGCGCGCTGCCGCCGATGAGCGAGGAACACTGGCAGGCCGAGTTCGATCTCTACCGCCAGATCCCGCAATACCAGTTGATCAACAAGGGCATGTCGCTTGCCGAATTCAAGACGATCTACTGGTGGGAATGGAGCCACCGTTTTCTCGGCCGGCTGATCGGCCTGGCCTTCTTCGTGCCCTTCGTCTGGTTCCTGGTCCGGCGACGCGTCGAGCGGGCGCTGGTGCCGCGGCTGGTCTTCCTGTTCGTGCTGGGCGGCATGCAGGGCGTGCTCGGCTGGTGGATGGTGATGAGCGGGCTGACCGAGCGCACCGAGGTCAGCCAGTACCGGCTGGCGGCGCATCTCGGTCTGGCGACGCTGATCTATATGGCGCTGGTCTGGACCGTGCTCGACCTGATGCGCGGCAAGGCGACACGGGCGCTTGACGGCATCGCCAAGGCGGCGCTGGCGCTTGTCATATTCGTCTTTCTGCAGACGATCCTCGGCGCTTTCGTCGCCGGCTTGCGGGCCGGGGCCGTCTACAACACCTGGCCGCTGATGGATGGCGCGTGGCTGCCGGAAGGGCTGATGCGCATATCGCCGCTCTGGCATAATTTTTTCGAGAACCATCTGACCGTGCAGTTCCAGCACCGGATCGCGGCCTATCTGTTGTTGCTGGCGACGCTCTGGCACTGGTTCGCGGCGCGGCGGACGCCGGCGGCGCAAGGAGCTGCGCTGCTGACGCTGGCGATTGTTGCGCAGGCGGCGCTCGGTATCTGGACGGTGTTGTGGGCGGTGCCGATCCCGCTCGGCGCGGCGCATCAGGCAGGCGCGCTGATCGTGCTGACCGTGGCGCTGGCGCATGCGCATCGGTTGATGCGGTAGGGGCTGAGTTCCCACCCTCCCCCTGTGGGAGGGTCAAACGGGCGCAGCCCGTTTGGGGAGGGGTGCTCCGCTGACGGCGAATGGCGCGCTGTCGGTTATGCGCTGAAGTTCCACGCTTACCCCTCCCCGAAATTTCCTTCGCTTGCGCTCAGAAAATTTCGACCCTCCCTCAGGGGGAGGGTGGGAAGAGTTCTCTACGCTCCCAGCGCCTGGTCGAGGTCGGCGATGATGTCGGCGGGGTCTTCGATGCCGACCGAGAGGCGGACGACGTCGGGGCCGGCGCCGGCGGCTTTCTGCTGATCCTCCGTCAACTGACGATGGGTCGTCGAGGAGGGATGGATGATCAGGCTGCGGGTGTCGCCGACATTGGCGAGGTGGCTCAAGAGTTCGACCTTGCCGACAAGCTTGACGCCCGCCTCATAGCCGCCCTTGACGCCGAAGGTGAAAACGGCGCCGGCGCCTTTCGGCGAATATTTCTTCATCAGCTTGTTGAAGGGATCGCTGTCGAGGCCGGCATAGGAGACCCAGGATCAACCTCTGTTCAAGCGCACCGGTGATCTTCCCGAGCGCGCTTTGCCGCCACGCCGAATGTGCGGGCGGCAACGCATCGACATCGTAGAGGCTATCCGAGACCTCTTCCGTCACGCTTTCGCACCTGTACCGGTCGAAGTGAGCACTTCGGCAAGGCCGGAGACGGTTGCGTCCACGTCCGCCTGAGTCGTGCTCCGACCAAGGCTGAAGCGGATCGCGCCCATACCGACCTCGGGCGTAACGCCCATGGCTTCCAGGACGGGTGACAACTCGATCCGCCCAGCATGGCAGGCGGAGCCGGTCGAAGCAGCGATCTCCGGAACGGCGGCGAGAATCTCCGCCCCGACCCGCCCAACGAAGGAAACGTTGAGGGTGTTCGGTAGCCGGAGCTCGGCATGGCCGTTGAGGACGACGCCGTCGCCGAACCGGTCCTTCAACATCTGCCAGAAACGGTCTCGCAGGTCGCGGGCGTCGCTCATAGGCGCGAGGTCGCCTGCAAGGACGCAAGCCTTTCCGAGGGCGGCGGTGAGCAATGCGCTTTCAGTTCCGGCCCGCCGGCCGCCCTCGTGGCCTGCGCCATGAATGAGTGGTTCGAGCTGCACGCCGTCTCGGATGTAAAGCGCGCCAACGCCCTTCGGTGCATAGAGCTTGTGTCCGGCAATCGTGAGCAGATCGACGCCGAGATCGTTGACGCGGGTCGAGATCTTGCCGACCGACTGAGCCGCATCCGTATGGAACGGGATTCCGTGCTCGCGGGCGATTGCCGCGCAGTCCTCGACCGGCTGAATCGTCCCGACCTCGTTGTTGGCGTGCATGATGCTGATCAGGACGGTATCCGTAGTGATCGCCCGTCGGATGTCGTCGGGATCGACGAGCCCCGTGCCATCCACCGGCAGCCAGATCACATGCGCCCCAAGGCGTTCCAGGAAACGCAGCGGGGCGACGATTGCCGGATGCTCCACGCGGGTCGTGATGAAATGCGGGTGCGGGCGCTTACTCTTATAGAAGATGCCCTTCAGGGCGAGGTTGTTGGCTTCGCTGCCCCCGCTGGTGAACACCACCTCGCCCGCCGCGCAGCCGAGGAGTTCCGCAACCTGGCTTCGGGCGCTCTCGACCAACTCGCGGGCGGGGCTGCCGGCCCAGTGCTCGCTCGATGGATTGCCGAAGGCATCTTCCATAGCCTCGCGCATAACCGCCGAGACCTCCGGTGCGATCGGCGTGCTGGCGTTGTGGTCGAGATAGATGCGCCGCATGGCTTAGAATACCAGCACCTTATCGGCGCTCGCGGTGGCCTCGGCGAGTTCGTCCATCGTGCGGCGTGTCGCCCCCGGCATGACGTCGTCTTCGGTCATGCCACGTGCGTCCATGCAGGTTCCGCAGAGCAGGACGCGGCCCTTGCCCGTCAGGACACGTTTCAACATGCGCTCGACATTGTAATAGCCGTCCGGGGTCTTCTGTCCCTTGCGGGCGCTGACAACAGCGTCGGCCATCAGGAACACGGTGATCTCGGTCCCGCTGTCGCGCTTCAGCAGAGTATGGGCGAGCCGTAGCGCGTTGTAGACGCGCTCGGTGCCGTAGGGCGGGTCGTTCAGAATGAATAGGGCATGCATGCATCAGCCTTTCTGATTGCCAGTACTTCGAGGTGCAATCCGGAGTTCACTCGTCGAGTGTGCGGCGTCGGTCCTCGAACTCTTCCTTGTCGATTTCGCCGCGTGCGAAGCGCTCCTTGAGGATATCGAGCGCCGTGCGTCCCGCCTGACCGTGATGAGGTTGATGGACGTCGTGACCCGCCCCGCCGAGCCAGCGCACCAGGAGCACAGCGATCGCGATCACGATCGCGAGGACGAGGATCATTAAGAGCGGGCCGAATATCATGCCGTACCAGCCTCCGCCCCAGTCCATCATGTGTGGACCATAGGCACGTCCATAGGGCTCCGCCTGCTGGGCCCATGCCAAAGCTGGCGCGAGAGCGATTCCGGCAAGTAGTGCTGCGGCCGATATCGTGCGGGTTATTCTCATGTCTTTTCCCCTTTCCATGTCTGCTTTGATCGGGATGTTTCGGCGGCCGTTCCGGGATTGCAGGCGTGGCCCATGCCTTCGACGGGGGTCCCTGACCGATTCCATTGCTCCATGCCGCCGCGCAGGACATGGACATCGCGGAATCCCGCTGACCGTAACGTCGCGGCGGCGGATGCCGAGCGCTTATCGGTCCGGCAGACCAGCGCGACCGGATGATCGCGCAGCGTTTCGATCTCGCCCATCCGGTCCCGGATTTCCCCGAGCGGCATGTTCAGCGCGCCGGAGATATGACCAAGCGGACCGACGAACTCGTCAGGCTCACGCACGTCGATTAGCGTAATCCCGTTCGTCGCGAGTCGGTTTTCCAGCGTACTCACATCGATCCACCGCGAGCCGGTATCGCCGCGAAGCCGGCGCACCAAGCGCGGCAGGAAGGCGATGGCCGCGAGTAGTCCGAGCGCCATCAGCCCGTAGCGGATCGCAGAGGCATCTCCGGCCAGTGCTTCGCGTCCGGCGTGGCCGAGCCACGTATAGGCGATGGCGCCTGGCGCCATGGCGATGAACGAGGTCGCGACGTAGGAAAGGAGCCCGATGCGGGTGAGGCCGAGCGCGTAATTGGTCAGGTTGAAAGGGAACAGCGGAACCAGTCGCACGAAGGCCACGAAGCGCCAGCCCTCCGCCTCGACACCCTCGATGAGTCGCTTCAAGCGCCCGCCGGTCCGGCGCGCCACCCACTTACCCGCAAGATAACGTGCGACAAGAAAGGCCAGGGTCGCGCCGATCGTGGCACCTGCGAGATTGAGGAGCGCACCCCAGACAGGCCCGAACAGCGCGCCGCCGGCGAGCGCGAAGAGTGCGCCCGGCAGGAACGCGACGGTGCCCACCGTATAGAGCGCCAGATAGACGAGCGGGGCCAGAAGACCGAACCCGGCCAGCCATACTTCGACGGCTTCCACATCCAGTTGGTCCCGGTACAGGAGGGTCGCCGTGATTGCGGCTGCCACGGCGACGGCAAGGGCGGCGCGCAGTAGAATGCGGCGCGAATTCATCGCTCTTCCTCCCGACGTTCTCTATTGATCGCGTAGCCGCTGGCTGGGCCGCGCAGCGGTTGAACAAGCATCCGGTCGAGCCAGAGGTCGCGTAGCGTGCGAAACTGCTCGATGCCGATGGTCATACCGTCATGCCCTTTGCGTGGCTGCGCCCGGTAGGTGCCGAGAAGCCGGTCCCACCAGGGCAGGTTGAAACCAAAATTGGAGTTGGTTTCGCTCGGCAGGATCGAGTGATGCACGCGATGCATGTCCGGGGTTACCACGAACAGCCGCAAAATGCGGTCGATCCGCTCTGGGATGTGAATGTTAGCGTGGTTGAACATAGAGGTCGCGTTGAGCAGCACCTCGAAGACGAGCACGGCGACCGCAGGCGGGCCGAGGACGACAACGACCGCGAGCTTGATGACCATGGAAAGCAGGATTTCGACGGGGTGGAAGCGCAGGCCAGTGGAGACGTCGAACTCCAGATCGGCGTGGTGCATGCGGTGCAGCCGCCAAAGCGCAGGCACGGCGTGAAACATCACGTGCTGCAAGTAGATGGCGAGATCGAGCGCCAGGACCGACAGGATGAACGCGAGCCAGAACGGAACCTCGAACACATTGAAGAGGCCCCAGCCACGCTCCGCCGCGAGGATGGCCATGCCGACCGCTACGATGGGAAAGGCCAGCCGCACCAGAACAGTGCCCAGGACGACAACGCCAAAGTTGTTTGTCCAGCGGATCAGCCGAGGAATCTCCCGCCGCCGCCGGGGCACGGCCATTTCCCAAAACGCCATGACGCCGAGAATGCCAACAAAGAGCCCCATGCGGATCATTGGTTCGTTGGCTAGTAGGGTTTCGGGCATTCACAGAGACCTTGCGTTACGGATATCGGATCTCTACATTCAAACTATCGCTTGAATGATATAATGTGAGATGCAGGCAGATGTCAATCGCTCCCAAGCAGGCGCTCTATGGAGAGTTCGCGCTCGTGGCCCGTGCGCTCGGCTCACCGCACCGGCTAGAGATGCTTGAACATCTGGCCCAAAGCGAGCGCAGTGTGGAAGCGCTCGCAGAGCGGGTCGGCCTCACGGTGGCAAACGCCTCGCAGCATTTGCAGCAACTCAGAAGGGCGGGATTGGTTGTGTCCCGCCGCGAGGGCAAGTTCGTCCTCTATCGGCTTGTCGACGACACCGTTCTTGATCTGATGACGGCGCTCTCGAACGTGGCGGACCACAATCTGGCCGAGGTTGATCGCATTCGACGCGCGTATTTCAATGCGCGTGACGATATGGAACCGGTTTCGCGAGACGAACTACTGACGCGAATGCGTGACGGACTCGTCACGGTGCTTGATGTCCGCCCCGCGGATGAATTCGCGACAGGGCACCTGCCCGGTGCCATCAACGTGCAGCTCGGCGAGTTGGAGCAGCGGCTCTCCGGTCTCGACCCCGGGCAGGAAATTGTCGCCTATTGCCGTGGTCCCTGGTGTGTCCTGTCGTTTGAGGCGGTGGCCGCACTGCGGGCGCGTGGCTTCAAGGTGCGGCGGCTGGAGGACGGATTGCCCGAGTGGAGAGCGGCAGGGCTTCCGGTAGAGCACGGTGCACCGCTACCCAATGCGAGGTAGCACCTGGCGATCGATGAATTGGCAGTTAAGTGCTGGCCCTGCGGCCGCGCTCGCGTTGCGCAATAGTTGTTCGGAAGATTATGGTTGTGCTTTGTATCAGTCGCTACTCAGAATCCGGCAAGATATTGCAGCAGAGCAGGGGAATCTCGTCGTGCGCTAAAACGATTGCGGCGCTTGCTGGTTGGCTGGAATGTCCGCTAAAGACTGCTCCGGTAGGCGCGGGCGAGAAGGCCTGAGCCATTGAGCTACAAGGATTCAGTTTCGTTACATCCCCAATTTCGGTATCTCGATTTTCGGGCAGCGGTTCATGACGATTTTCAGGCCGGCGGCGCGGGCGCGGGTGGCGGCTTCGTTGTTGACGACGCCGAGTTGCATCCAGACATATCTGGCGCCGATGGCGATTGCCTCGTCGACGACTGCGCCGGCGGCTTCGGAGTTGCGGAAGATATCGACCATGTCGATCTTTTCGGGAATGTCGCCAAGCGTCGCATAGACCTTTTCGCCGTTGAGATCGCCGCCGGCCAGACCCGGATTGACCGGAATGACGCGGTAGCCCTTGCCTTGCAGAAAGCGCATGACCTCGTGGCTGTCGCGGCGCGGATTGGCACTGGCGCCGACAAGCGCAATTGTCTTCGTCTCGCGCAGGATATGCTCGACGTCGCCGGGTTCGACCTCATTTGCGGTTGAAGGGGGCATCAGCGGTCTTCCCATTTCGGTTCGCGCTTCTCGATGAAGGCGCCGATGCCTTCCTCGGCGTCGCGGGCCAGCATGTTTTTGACCATGACCTCGCTGGCATAGTCATAGGCTTCGGCCAGCGGCTTTTCGAGCTGCTCGTAAAAGGCGCGTTTGCCGATCGCAACGGTATGCGCCGATTTCGAGGCGATCAGGCGGGCGAGCGTGGCGACGGCGGCGTCGAGTTCTTCGGCCGGGGCGGCGCGGTTGACGAGGCCGATCTCGACGGCGCGGGCGGCCGAAATCATTTCGCCGGTCAGCAGCATTTCCATCGCCTGCTTGCGCGCTACGTTGCGCGACAGGGCGACCATCGGCGTCGAACAGAAGAGGCCAATATTGACGCCGGGGGTGGCGAATTTCGCTTCGGTTGCAGCGATGGCGAGATCGCAGCTGGCGACGAGCTGGCAGCCGGCGGCGGTGGCGATGCCGTGGATGCGGGCGATGACCGGCTTCGGACAATGAACGATCGCCTGCATCAGGGCGCTGCATTGGCGCATCGTCGCTTCGTAGAAGGCGCGGCCGCGATCGGCTTCGGTGCGGGCCGATGTCAGCTCCTTCAGGTCGTGGCCGGCGCAGAAGCCGGGCCCGGCGCCCGCCAGCACGACCACGCGGACATTCGCATCGGCGGCGAGGCGCGCGAATTCGGCCTGCATCGCGTCCATCAGGTCGCGCGACAGGGCGTTGCGCTGCGCCGGGCGGTTCATGGTCAGGCGGGCGATGCCGGATTGGTCCTCGCGGATCAGAAGCGGCTCGGCAGCGGCTTTCGCGGCGGACTGGCTCATGGTGGCGTTTCCCTGTGTTTCTTTCCGGGGAGCATAGCGGGGTGGCGCGCCGGAGTCAGGGGCGCTTCATCCGGTAGAGCACATGGCGCCTCAGCTTGTGGCCTGGGGCCAAGTTGGGGTGGTCGAAGTCGTCCTTCGGATCATGGGTCATGCCGAGGCGCTGCATGACGGCTTGCGAGCGCAGGTTGCCGGTGACGGTGAAGGAGACGATTTCGGGGAGGCCGGCTTCGAAGCCATGGGCCAGCGCGGCGCCGGCGGCTTCGGAGGCATAGCCCTTGCCCCAATGGGCCGGCGCGAGGCGCCAGCCGATCTCGACCGCAGGCGTGAAATGCGCCTCGAAGGTGACCGGGCGGATGCCGGTGAAGCCGATGAAGGGGGCAATGCCCGGCACTTCGAGGGCCCAGAAGCCATAGCCCATGATCTCGATGTCGGATTTCAGGATCGTCGCGACATTGTCGCTTTCGGCGCGGGAGAGCGTGCCCGGGAAATGCTCCATCACCCTGGGATCGGCCGACATAGCGGCGAAGGGCGCGAAGTCGGCTTCCGTCCAGGGACGCAGGATCAGGCGTTCGGTTTTCAGTGTGACGGGGCGCATGGCGGGTTCCGGAAAGAAAACGGGACGGCGAGCCTACACGGCCCGCCGCCCGCCTTCCAAATCCGGAGACGCCGGGACGTCAGAACGTCGAGCGGGCGACCGTCGACCAGTCGCGGACGGCGCCGGGCTTGCGGTCGGTCTGCTGGCCGATCATCCAGCCGGGATAGGTGAGCGTCGGCGCGCTGGCGGCGTCGATGGCAGCGAGGTCTTCGGCATCGAGCGCCACGTCGACGGCGCCGAGATTGTCCTTCAACTGGGCCTCGGTCTTCGCGCCGATGATGACGGTCGTGACATAGGGCTTGTGTAGCTGCCAGCCGAGCGCTACCTGCGCGACGGTCGCCTTGTGCTTCTTCGCGATGCCTTTCAGCACGTCGACGATGTCGTAGACCTTCTCGACATCGACGGGCGGGAAGTCGAACTGGGTGCGGCGGCCTTCATTGGCTTTCGAGTCGCGCGAGAACTTGCCGGAAAGGGCGCCGCCCGCCAGCGGGCTCCATGTCATCAGGCCGAGTTTCTGGTCTTCGAGCAGCGGCACGATTTCGTGTTCGAGGTCGCGGCCGGCCAGCGAGTAATAGGCCTGAAGGGTGGCGAATTTCTCGAAGCCCCGGCGTTCGGAAATGCCGAGCGCCTTCATGATCTGCCATGCTTGCCAGTTGGAAACGCCGACATAGCGGACCTTGCCCTGGCGGACGAGGTCGTCCATCGCTCGCAAGGATTCTTCCATCGGCGTGACGGCGTCCCAGCCATGGATCTGGTAAAGATCGATATAATCCGTACCGAGACGTTTCAGGCTCGCCTCCACCTGTTGCATCAGGGCGAGGCGGGAGACGCCGACCTCGTTGGCGCCCTTGCCCATGCGGCCGAAGGCCTTGGTGGCGAGGACGACGTTCTTGCGTTTCGCGCCGAGCGCCTTGCCGGTGATGGTTTCGGATTCGCCGACGGAATAGACGTTGGCGGTGTCGAGGAAGTTGATGCCGGCATCGAGCGCGCCGCCGACAAGAGCGTCGGCCTCCTTCTGCTCAAGGCCGGCGACGACGCCGAAGGGCGAGCCCTTGCCGCCGAAGGTCATGGTGCCAAGGCAGAGACGCGAAACGAAAGTGCCGGTATTGCCGAGTTGTGCGTATTGCATGGAGGTTCCCGTCGGTTTGGGTGTGGAAGGAAATGTCAGACGGCGATGGCGTCCCAGCAGGCGTCGATCACGTCCTGCAGGCGGGCATCGCCGGGTTTCGTTGCGCCGGCAATGGCGCGGGCGGCCAGCGCGTTGAGCGGGCCGGAGATCAGGGATGAGAGAATGTCGGGCGGCAGCGACTTGAAGACGCCGTCGCGATAGCCCTCGCCGAAGAAGCTGGTGAGCTCGGCCTTGAATTCACCCTGGATCGACTTTCCGGCGTCGCGCAGAAAGGGCGAGAAGGCATATTGCTCGGCGAAGCAGAATTCGCGCGGATGCGACAGGCAATAGGCGAAGGTGTTGCGCCAGAGGCGGTCGAAGCGGGCGCGCAGCGGCAGGGCCGGGTCATAGCCCGCAAACATGGCCGCAAGGCGCTCGCGCTTGATCTCGACATAAAGGGCGTGGATCAGCTCCTCCTTGCCGGCGAAATGACGGTAGATCGTGCCGACGGGGATGCCGGCCGATTTGGCCAGGCTCGCCATCGAGGCGCCGTGGAAGCCCTCGTCGCTGAAAAGGCCGAGGGCCGCCTCGAGGATGCGGCGACGCTTGGGGTCGCCGGCGGAGGGATTTTCGGAATGAACGTTCATTCCGAAGAAGGTAGGGAGGGGCGGCGGGGACTGCAAGGGCCGGCGCCGATTTTCTGTTGGGCGGCGGCGCGGGGCCTTGTAAGCAAGCGGGCGGGGATGAGCGGCGGGAGATGGACGAATGACGGGGCTGAAGCCGGTGATGAGCGTCGAGGCGCTGGAAGACTTCATGGCGCGCGAGTTTCCGCAGATGCGGGAAGGCGGCGCGCTGACGCGAATCGAGGCGGTGGGGCCCGGTTTCGCGCGGCTGAGGCTCGCCTTTGCCGAACGCAATCTGCGGCCCGGCGGGACGATCTCGGGCCCGGCGATGATGGCGCTGGCCGATTATGCGATGTATGCGGCGGTGCTGGCCCATATCGGGCCGGTGGCGCTGGCGGTGACCACCAATCTCTCGATCAATTTCCTGCGGAAACCGCGGCCGGCCGAGATTATCGGCGAGGCGCGGCTGCTGAAGCTCGGGCGGGCGCTGGCGGTCGGCGAGATCTCGATGTGGCAGGAAGGGGCCGAGGGCGAGCCGGTCGCCCATGCGGTCTCGACCTATTCGATCCCGCCGAAGCAGGCGAATGGGGTATTATAATACCCCATCGGCAAAAGCCTGTTATTTCAGCGTTTTTCGGGCCTCGGGCGTACCGGATGTTGTTGACAGGCATCGGGGGATCGCCTAGAAGCAGCGCCGAACAGGGGCCGCGATTGCGGCCCTTCCAGATTTTTCAGGATGTTTCGCAATGAAGACCTATTCCGCGAAAGCCTCGGAGATCGAGAAGAAGTGGATCGTGATCGATGCCGAAGGCATCGTGGTCGGCCGGCTTGCGTCCTATGTCGCCAATGTTCTGCGCGGCAAGACCAAGGTGACCTACACGCCTCATCTCGACTGCGGCGACAACGTGATCATCGTCAATGCGGCCAAGGTGGTTTTCACCGGCGCCAAATATGACGACAAGCGCTACTACCGCCATACGGGTCATCCCGGCGGCATCAAGGAAACGAGCCCGAAGCGCATTCTCGAAGGCCGCTTCCCGGAGCGCGTTCTCGAGCTGGCGGTCAAGCGGATGATCCCGCGCGGACCGCTGGGCCGCAAGCAGCTCGGCAATCTGCACATCTATGGCGGCGCCGAGCATCCGCACGAAGCGCAGCAGCCACAGAAGATCGACTTCGCGGCGAAGAACCGCAAGAATGCCAGGAGCGCGGAAAGCCATGTCTGAAACAACCACGCTTGAAGGCCTGAAAGAGGCCATCGCGCCCGCCGCCGAAGCCGCGCCCGTGGAGCCGAAGCTCGACAAGTTCGGCCGCGCCTATGCGACCGGCAAGCGCAAGAACGCCGTTGCCCGCGTCTGGATCAAACCGGGTTCGGGGCGCGTCAGCATCAATGGCCGCACGCTCGAGGTTTACTTCGCGCGTCCGGTGCTGCGCATGATCCTCAACCAGCCGCTGGTGACAGCCGCGCGCGAGAAGCAGTTCGACATCACCGCAACGGTGGTGGGCGGCGGCTTGTCGGGCCAGGCGGGCGCCATCCGTCACGGCATTTCGAAGGCGCTGACCTATTTCGAACCGTCGCTTCGCGGCGTGCTGAAAAAGGAAGGCTTCCTGACGCGCGACAGCCGCGTTGTCGAACGCAAGAAATACGGCAAGGCGAAAGCCCGCCGCAGCTTCCAGTTCTCGAAGCGCTGATCGCATTCGCGACGACGATCAGGGGCGCTTCGGGCATACCGGAGCGCCCTTTTTGTTTTGTGGAGTTTATCTTACACGCCGTCTTGGCCCGCTTCATGCGGGCCATCCACGTCTTTGCCTGTAAGCAGGAAGGAAGACGTGGATGACCCGGACAAGCCGGGTCATGACGATGTTGAGAGTATAGGGTGACCAATGACCACGAAAGTTTTCATCGACGGTGAAGTGGGGACGACCGGATTGCAGATCCGGGCGCGGCTCGACGGGCGCGCCGATCTCGACCTGATTTCGCTTCCCGAGGCGAAGCGCAAGGACGCGGCGGCGCGGAAAGAGGCGCTGAATGCCGCCGACATCGTGGTGCTATGCCTGCCCGACGACGCGGCGAAGGAAGCCGTGTCGCTGATCTCGAACAAAACGACGCGCGTGATCGACGCCTCGACGGCGCATCGGGTGGCCGAGGGCTGGGTTTACGGGTTTCCCGAGATGACGGTGGCGCAGCGGCAGCTCGTGTCGGGCGCGTTGCGCGTCACCAATCCCGGCTGCTATCCGACCGGCGCCATTGCGCTGACGCGGCCGCTGGTCGAAGCGGGGTTGTTGCCGAAGGGCTGGCCGCTCACCGTCAATGCGGTGTCGGGCTATTCGGGCGGCGGCAAGCAGATGATCGCCGAGTTCGAGGATGAGGGATCGTCCAACTACACGCTCGAAGCCTTCCGCGCCTATGCGCTGGGGCTTGCGCACAAGCATGTGCCGGAGATGCAGGCGAATATGGGGCTTTCGCATCCGCCGCTGTTCACGCCGAATGTCGGGCGCTATGCGCAGGGCATGATTGTGGAAGTGCCGCTGCAGCTCTGGGCGCTGCCCGGCGCGCCGTCGCTGGCCGCCGTGCATGCGGCGATCGCGGCGGCTTATGAAGGTGCGCGGTTCGTGTCGGTGGCGGCGCTTGCAGAGAGCGCGGGCATGACCAAGCTCGACCCGGAGCAGTTGAACGGCACCAACGAGATGAAGCTGTTCGTGTTCGGCAATGAAGGCACCAGGCAGGCGCGGCTGGTGGCGCTGCTCGACAATCTCGGCAAGGGCGCTTCGGGGCAGGCGGTGCAATGCCTCAACATCATGATCGGCGCCGATGAGGGGCTTGGCGTCAATCTTTAGGGATTGGCACGCGAAGCCGCGAAGGCGCGAAGAAGTAAGGAAGATTTTTTCACGCGGAGACGCGGAGTCGCGGAGAAGAGAAAATTATTGCGCCTTCCCCCTACGCTGCTTCGCAGCTTCGGCGGACAAGTCGGCGCGAAGAAGAAAGAAATGTTCACGCAGAGGCGCAGAGACGCAGAGGTGCCTTCAAGCGGGGCGAGGGCAGCAATTCCAGCATGCGCCCCTTTTCTTCTTGCCGGGCTTTGCCCGGCAAAGAAAGTCAGGCGACAGGAAACGGGCGCCTGCCAAACATGCATCCCTCTCTGCGTCTCTGCGCCTCTGCGTGAAACCTTCCCTTACTTCCTTCTTCGCGCCTTCGCGTGCAAACCCTTCTTTTCTTCTCCTCTTCTCCGCGCCTCCGCGTGCCAATTCTTTCTTGTCTACATCCTCAGAAGGATGACGCCAGCGGCGACGATGGCGGCGGCGGCGACGGCGCGCCAGCCGAGGCCTTCTTTCAGCAGGAGGCCGGAGATCAGGGCGGCGAAGACGACGCTGGTTTCGCGCAAGGCCGCGACGGGGCCGAGCGGCGCCAGCGTCATCGCCCAGATCACCAGCCAATAGGCGATCACCGACATCACACCGCCGGCGGCACCGATCGCCATGGCGCGCTGCGGCACCAGGAATTTGCGGCCGCGACGCCAGAGCACCAGCAGGAAGAAGATCAGCCCGTCGCCGGCGAAGAGCCAGATCACATAGATATGCGGGCTTTCGGCGATGCGGCCGCCGAGGCCGTCGTTCAGCGTGTAGGCGGCGATGAAGAGCGAGGTGCCGAGCGCATAGGCGAGCGCGCGCGGATCGTTGGGGAGGCCGGCGCCATTGGTGCGGCGGAAGGCGAGGCTGACAATGCCGATGGCGACCAGCGCGATGCCGACGAAAGCGGGGGTGGGGAGGATTTCGCCGAGCCAGATCGCGCCGACCACGGTGACGATCGCCGGCGCGAGGCCGCGCGAGAGCGGATAGACCTGGCCGAAATCGCCATGCTCGTAGCATTTGACCAGGAAGAGCTTGTAGCCGGCATGCAGCACGAAGGAGAGGAAGAGGATTTTCGCCACGTCCCAGCCGGGAAAGGGAATGAAGGGCAGGAAGGGCAGCGCGACGAGGCCCGTCGCGCCGGCGATCCAGCCCATGGTCATCAGCCGGTCGGTGCCGGTCTTGACCAGCGCGTTCCAGGTGGCGTGGAGGACGGCGGAGAAAAGGACGGCAAGCGTGACGGTGAGGGTCAAGGAGAAGCGCTCCGGCGGGGCCGCGGAATGGCGGCGAGGGGAGGCTAGCGGTTCGAGGTGAGTCTGCCGAGAGGGGATTTAGGCGAAGGGGTTTGCGCTCTGCCACCCTCCCCCTGTGGGAGGGTCAAACGGCTGCAAGCCGTTTGGGGAGGGGGACGCCGCTATCGGTGAATGGTGCGTGACCGATTATGCGCCGCGTTTCCTCGCTTACCCCTCCCCGAAAACTTCTCGCTCCGCTCGAATTTTTCGACCCTCCCACAGGGGGAGGGTGGAAACTGGTGATGGTTGTTTACACCCTTCACCTCGTAATGACGAATACGGGGTGGCACCGAAAGTCGGGCGTGTACGGAATATCCGCGCCCTCAGTCCTCGCTCTTCACCAGCACGTAAGAGCCCGGTGCATCTTCCAGCACCTTGAGTTTGCCGCTGCCGGGTTTGCGCGCGGGGACCATCGGGCCTGATTTTTCCGAGAGCCATTGTTCCCAGTCCGGCCACCAGGAGCCCTTGTGGTCGGTGGCGCCCTCGATCCATTCGGCGGCGGTGGCGGGGAGGTTGTCGTTGAGCCAGTGATTGTATTTGTTCAGCGCCGGCGGGTTGATGACGCCGGCGATGTGGCCGGAGCCGGCGCAGATGAAGCGCACCGGGCCGCCGAAAAGCTTCGTCGCCTTGTAGACGGAGTTGTAGGGCGAGATGTGATCCTCGCGGCTCGATTGCAGATAGACCGGCACTTTGACTTTATGCAGGTCGAGCGTTTCGCCGCCGAGCACCATGCGGCCTTCGGCGAGCTTGTTTTCGAGATAGCATTCGCGCAAGTACCCGACATGCATGGCCGATGGCAGGCGCGTCGCGTCGGCGTTCCAGAACAGGATGTCGAAGGGCATCGGCTCGCGGCCCAAGAGGTAGTTGTTGACGACATAGTTCCAGATCAGGTCGTTCGAGCGCAGCATGTTGAAGGTCGAGGCCATGGTCGAGCCCTTCAGATAGCCGCCTTCCTGATGCATCTGGCGCTCGATGTCGGCGATCTGTTCCTCGTCGATGAAGACTTTCAGTTCGCCGGCTTCGGTGAAGTCCATCTGGGCAACGAGGAAGGTCGCCGATTTGATACGGGCGTCGCCGCGCGCCGCCATGTGGGCGAGCGCGCAGGCCAAGAGCGTGCCGCCGATGCAATAGCCGACGGCGTTGACTTCCGTCTCGCCGGTCGCCTGTTCGACCGCATCGAGCGCCGCATAGACGCCCTGCGTCATGTAATCCTCGAAGGTCTTCAAGGCGAGCTTCGCATCGGGATTGACCCAGCTGGCGATGAAGACCGTGTAGCCCTTGTCGACCGCGTGCTTGATGAAGGATTTTTCGGGCGTCAGATCGAGGATGTAATATTTGTTGATCCAGGGCGGGAAGATCACCAGCGGGCGCTTGTGGACCTTTTCGGTTGTCGGCTCATATTGAATGAGCTGCATCAACTCGTTCTGGAAGACGACCTTGCCCGGCGTCGTCGCGACATTGACGCCCAGCGTGAAGGCCGACATGTCGGTCTGCTGGATGTCGATATGGCCGTGGCCGCGCTCGATGTCTTCCAGCAGGCGTTCCATGCCGGCGACCAGGTTTTCGCCGTTCGAGGCCAGCGTCGTGCGCAGGATTTCCGGATTGGTGAAGACGAAGTTCGAGGGCGAAATCGCATTGGCGATCTGGCGGACATAGAAGTCGGCCTGTTCGCGGGTATGCGGATCGACGCCTTCGGCGGCGCGGACGCGCTCGGTCAGCCATTTGCCGGCCAGCAGGTAGGATTGCTTCATCAGGTCGAAGACGATGTTTTCCTGCCAGTCGGGATCGCGGAAGCGCTTGTCGCTGCGGCTCGGGCTGGCCACCGGCGGGACGTCCTCGCCGAGCAGGAAGCGGCGCGTCATCGAGCCGGCCAGGTTCATGTAGCCCTGCCAGAAGGACAGTTGCGCCTCGACGATTTTCGCCGGATTGCGCAGGTAGCTGCCGGCGACCGCGGCCAGGGTGCGGCCGACACGCTGCAGGTCGTGCAGGCTGCGGTCGGCGCTGCCGGCCGAATCGTCGGCGTTCATCAATTGCCGGGCGGCCTTCTGGCCCAGCGTTGCCGCCTGCAGCAGATTGACGGCGAGCGCCCCCATATCGGGGACCGCGAAGCCCCGGGGGGCGGTCTCCGCAACGGCTTTCCCGGGCGTCGGTTTGTGGGGCGGGGAGGCTTTGTTCTTGCGGCTTTTCGGCGAACTCATCGGTGATCCCTGGGGGCGTTTCCGGGTCGATTTACCCTTCAATATGGCAGAGATATGGGCCGGCGGGGCGCTCTGTCACACCCCGGCAACGACAAAATCTTCCACTGCCGAAGCCTATACTATACGCTTGTTCATGTCCGCCGGATGACGCCGCTTGCGCGCGCGACCGGACGGGCTGGACGAAAGAAAATTCAAGGGAGTTCGAGAGATGTCCGCTCAGGCGAAGACGGGACCGGCGACGGCAGCGGTGCTTCTGGCAGGGCTGATGCTCGCCGGCTGTTCGGCGATGTCCGACACCGCCAAGCCCGAAGCCATGTATGGCGGCGCACCGGCGCCGGCATCGGCGGACGCGACCTTTCCGGACCTGCGCAGCGTGCCCGCTCAGGCCCCCGAGGTGACGTCGGCCGCCGAGCAGCAACGCATCGCCGACGGGCTTGCCGACGATCGCACGCAGGCGCGCTATGCCGACCAGCTTTTGCGCAGCGGCACGGCGGCGCCGGCCTCGACAAGCCGCGCCGGCCCCTTGCCGCCGCCGCTGCCGCCGCTAGGCGAGGTTCCGGCCGACCCCGAGTACGAGCGGCGGTCGCTTTACGAGCAGGCGCCGATCATTCCGATGCCGGCACGTGGCGGACATAGCGACATGACGGCCGTGTTCAAGATCGAAACCGCGGCCCGGGCGCCGACGGCCAGCGAGGCCGCCGTGGTGACCGAGGACGGCGCTGCCGCCGCCGCGCCGGCGCCGGCCTCATCCTCCGGTGTCGATAGCGGCCCGGAAGTGACGCCCGCACCGACCAAGCGGGTGACGGTGAAGCCGGTCATCGGCCAGGCACCGGAAGCCAGCCAGCCCTGAGGCCCCGCCGGCCGCCTTTCCGCCGGATTTCCCCTTGTCAGATGGCTCGCAGGGCTTTGGCGGGGCGTCCTTTGGCGTTATAAGGGCGCCCTGTGCCCGGGTCTTGCGGGTTTTCAGCGTCTCCAGGAATCTGCCATGAGCGAAGAGTTTCATCGCATAAAGCGCTTGCCGCCTTACGTTTTCGAGAGCGTCAACAAGCTCAAGGCCAAGGCGCGCGCCGAGGGCAAGGACATCATCGATTTCGGCATGGGCAATCCCGACATGCCGACGCCGCCGCATATCGTCGAGAAGCTGATCGAGGCGGTGCGCGATCCGAAGACGCATCGCTATTCGGCCTCGCGCGGCATTCCGGGGCTCAGGCGGGCGCAGGCGGCTTATTACGAGCGCCGCTTCGGTGTGACGCTCAATCCGGAAACCGAAGTCATCGCGACGCTGGGCTCGAAAGAGGGGCTGGCCAATCTGGCGCAGGCGATCACGGCGCCGGGCGATGTCATTCTCTGTCCCAATCCGAGCTATCCGATCCATGCCTTCGGCTTCATCATTTCGGGCGCCGTCATCCGCTCGGTGCCGTTCGAGAGCGCAGATGGCTTTTTCGAGATGCTGGAACGCGGCGTGCGCCACAGCGTGCCCAAGCCCGTGGCGCTGGTCGTGTCCTATCCCTCGAACCCGACGGCGCAGGTCGCCGATCTCGATTTCTACCGCGAGGTGATCGCCTTTGCCGCCAAGCACGATCTCTTCGTGATTTCCGATCTCGCCTATTCGGAAATCTATTTCGACGGCAATCCGCCGCCCTCGATATTGCAGGTGCCGGGCGCACGCGAGCGCACGGTCGAGTTCACTTCGCTCTCCAAGACCTTCGCCATGCCGGGCTGGCGCATGGGCTTTGCGGTCGGCAATGAGCGGCTGATCAATGCGCTGGGCCGCGTCAAATCCTATCTCGATTACGGCGCCTTCACGCCGATCCAGGTGGCGGCGACGGCGGCCCTCAATGGCCCGCAGGATTGCGTCGCGGAAATTCGCGGCATCTACAAGCATCGCCGCGACGTGCTGGTCGACAGCATGAGCCGCGCCGGCTGGGATATTCCCTCGCCGCCGGCCAGCATGTTCGCCTGGTCGCCGATCCCCGAAAAATTCCGCCATCTCGGCTCGATGGGTTTTGCGACGCTGCTGCTCGAACAGGCCGATGTCGCCGTCGCGCCGGGCATCGGCTTCGGCGAATATGGCGATGGCCATGTGCGCATCGGCCTTGTCGAGAACGAACAGCGCATCCGACAGGCGGCGCGCAACGTCAAGCGCATGATGACGCATGCCGACCAGATCATCGCCGAATATGAAGAGCGCGTCGGCATCAAATCGCGCGTCGTGCCGCACCCCAGTTCAACGAGGGCGGGCCGGACGTGACAAAGCCGCTGCGGATCGGAATTGCCGGCCTCGGCACGGTGGGGGCGGGCGTGGTCAAGATTTTGGCCGCGCGCGCGGCTCATTTGTCGGCCGCGACCGGGCGCGCCATCGAGATCGTGGCGGTGTCGGCGCGCGACAGCAACAAGGATCGCGGCATCGACCTCACCGGCGTCCGCTTCGAACGCGACGCGCTGGCGCTGGCAACGGCGGACGACATCGATGTCGTCGCCGAGATGATCGGCGGTTCGGAAGGCGTGGCGCGCGACCTCGTCGAGGCGGCGCTGAAAGCCGGCAAGCATGTCGTCACCGCCAACAAGGCGCTTCTCGCCCATCATGGCGCGAACCTTGCGCGGCTGGCGGAAGCGAAGGGTGTTGCGCTCAATTACGAGGCGGCGGTGGCCGGCGGCATTCCGATCGTCAAGACCATGCGCGAGGCGCTGGCGGCCAACGAGATCCGCAGCATTCACGGTATTCTCAACGGGACCTGCAATTACATCCTGACCGAGATGGAGACGACCGGCCGCGATTTCGGCGATGTGCTGAAGGACGCGCAGGCGCTCGGCTATGCCGAAGCCGATCCGTCGTTCGATGTCGGCGGCATCGACGCCGCGCACAAGCTGGCGATC
Organism: Parvibaculum sp.; assembly: GCF_030651915.1. Lineage (GTDB taxonomy): Bacteria > Pseudomonadota > Alphaproteobacteria > Parvibaculales > Parvibaculaceae > Parvibaculum. The sequence continues at coordinate 202,098 of NZ_JAUSBV010000010.1, forward strand.
CTGACCAGCCTTGCCTTCGGCACGGAAGTCGATTTCGGCGCCGTGCAGATCGAAGGCATCGAGAAGATCAGCGCCACCGACATCTCCTTTGCGCGCGAGTTCGGCTACAAGATCCGGCTGCTGGCGATTGCCGAGAAGCTCGACAGCGGCATCGTGCAGCGCGTGCATCCGGCGCTGGTGCCGGAGGGGACGCCGCTGGCCGCCGTGTCGGGCGTTTATAATGCGGTCGCCGTCGATGCCGACCGCGTCGGCCATATGGTGCTTGAGGGCCGCGGCGCCGGCGAGGGACCAACGGCGTCGGCGGTCATTTCCGATATTGTCGACATTGCGCGCGGGCTCATCCTGGCGCCCTTTATCGTGCCGGCGGACCGTCTCAAGAAACTCGTTCAAGCCCCTGTGGATACACACAAAAAGGCATTTTATCTTCGGGTGCGGGCGGTCGACCGCGCCGGCAGCATGGCGGCGATCACGCAGGCGCTGGCGCAGGCCTCGGTCTCGATCGAGCGCATCGTGCAGCGCGGCGACCGGCAGGATGGCAGCGGGAGGCTTCCGGTCGTGTTCGTGACGCATGCGACCGACGAGGGCACAATGGCCCGCGCGCGGGCACATTTGGCAGAACACGAAGATGTCGCGGGCACACCGCTGGTTTTGAGAATAGAAGACGGGGAACTGCGCTGACAGGCGCGGACGACAAAGCGCGCGGTTGAGGCCGCGCGAGACTGGAAGGAAATTTCGATGGCGACGAAGATCACCAACCTGAACCGCATGCTGGCGCTCGAAATGGGGCGCGTCACCGAGCGTGCGGCGGTTCGGTCGTCGCTCTGGGTCGGGCGCGGCGACGAGAAGTCGGCCGATCAGGCCGCGGTCGACGCGATGCGCAAGGAACTCAACGTCCTCGACATCGACGGTGTGGTGGTGATCGGCGAGGGCGAGCGCGACGAGGCGCCGATGCTTTATATCGGCGAGAAGGTTGGTACGGGCAAAGGCCCCAAGGTCGATATCGCGCTCGATCCGCTGGAAGGCACGACGCTGACCGCCAAGGCGATGCCGAATGCGATGGCGGTGCTGGCCGCGGCGGAAGGCGGCACGCTGCTCAATGCGCCCGATACCTATATGGACAAGATCGCGATCGGCGGGGGCTTTCCCGAAGGGCTGGTCGATCTCGACGCGACGCCGCTTGAAAACCTCAAGGCGCTGGCGAAAGCCAAGAAGGTCGAAGTGTCGGCGCTCACGGTTTGCATTCTCGACCGGCCGCGCCATGCCGATCTTATTCGCGCCGTGCGCGATGCCGGCGCGCGCGTGACGCTGATCACCGATGGCGACATTGCCGGCGTCATTGCCACCACCGATCCCGAAACCGGTGTCGACATCTATATGGGTGTCGGTGGGGCGCCCGAAGGCGTTCTGGCGGCGGCGGCACTCCGATGCATCGGCGGCCAGATGCAGGGCCGTCTGGTCACCAATGTCGAGGAACAGAAGGTTCGCGCCGCCAAAATGGGCGTCAAGGATTTCAACAAGAAGTACACGATGAACGAGATGGCCTCGGGCGATGTCATTTTCGCCGCCACCGGCGTCACCGATGGCTGGCTGCTCGACGGCGTGCATCATGTGAATGGCGGTGTGACGACCCATACGATCGTCATGCGCTCGGCGACCGGCACGGTGCGGCGCCTCAACTCGTTCCATTCGAATATCGAGAAGTTCAGCTAGACTGCCTGACGGGTTGCCGTCTTCCTTCGCACCCTCCCCAGGGGAGGGTGGGATGCTTCATTCGCCGCCGGTGCCCATTCGGCCAATGACGGGACAAAGACCCGATGCCAGCTCCCCGCAACTTTCTAGGCGTCGATCGCTCGGTGACGGGCCGCGCCTGGGTGAGCCGTCTGGGGGACGACCGGCTGGCGCTGGCGATTGCGCAGCGCGAAGGCCTGCCCGAGATCGTCGCCCGCGTGCTGGCCGGGCGCGGCGTGCTGCCGGAGGATTGCGCGGCCTATCTGGCGCCGTCGCTGAAAAGCCTGATGCCCGATCCGCGCGTTCTCATCGACATGGAAAAGGCGGCCTTGCGCGTTGCCAGGGCGATCATCGATGACGAGAAGGTCGCGGTCTTCGGCGATTACGATGTCGATGGCGCAACCTCCTCGGCGCTGCTCTATCGTTTCTTCCGCGCCGCCGGCCGCGAGCTGCGCGTTTATATTCCCGATCGCATCCGCGAAGGCTACGGGCCCAACGCCCCGGCGCTGCTGAAACTGAAGCAGGACGGCATCGATCTCGTTGTCACCGTCGATTGCGGCACCATGGCGCACAAGGCGCTGGGGCTGGCCGCCGATGCGGGCCTGCCCTCGGTCGTCATCGATCATCATCAGGCGGAACCTGCATTGCCGCCGGCCTATGCGCTGGTCAATCCGAACCGTCTCGACGACGACAGCGGTCTGGGTCAACTGGCTGCCGTCGGCGTTGCCTTTCTCTTTATTGTCGCCATCAACCGGGCGCTGCGCGAGGCGGGTTACTATGCCGGCCGCGACGAACCCGATCTGATGCAATGGCTCGATCTGGTGGCGCTCGGCACGGTTTGCGATGTGGTGCCGCTGACCGGCCTCAACCGCGCCTTCGTCGCGCAGGGGCTGCGCGTCATGGGGCGGCGGCGCAATATCGGCATGGCGGCGCTGGCCGATGTGGCGCGCATGAACGGTGCGCCCTCGACCTATCACCTCGGCTTTCTGCTCGGGCCGCGCGTCAATGCCGGCGGCCGTGTCGGCCGTTCCGATCTCGGGGCGCGGCTGCTGGTGACGGAGGACGAGGAGGAGGCGCGCCATCTTGCCGAAGAACTCAATGTGATGAATGCCGAACGGCAGTCGATCGAGGCGCAGGTGCTCGAAGAGGCGCTGGCGCAGGTCGAGGCAAAACTCAGTGCGTCACGCGCCAATGCGCTGCCGCCGCTCATTCTGGCGCAGGCGCAGGGCTGGCATCCGGGCGTCATCGGCATTGTGGCGAGCCGCCTCAAGGACAAATACGACCGGCCGTCCATGGTGCTGGCCTTCGACGCCAGGGGCGAGGGCAAGGGGTCGGGCCGTTCGATCCAGGGCGTCGATCTCGGCCGCGCGGTCACGGCGGCGCTGGAGGCGGGCCTCATCGTCAATGGCGGCGGCCATGCGATGGCGGCCGGCGTCACGCTCAACGAGAGCAAACTCGAAGCCTTCGAGGAATTTCTGACGAAGCGCCTTGAAGATGCGGTCGCCGCTGCATCGGAAGCCAAGGCGCTGCGTCTCGATGGCGCCTTGTCGGCGCGCGGCGCGACGCGCGATCTCTACGACCTGATTCAGCAGGCGGGCCCTTACGGCGCCGGCAATGCCGAACCGCGCTTTGCGGTGCCGTCGGTGCGGGTGGTGAAGGCCGACATTGTCGGCCGTGCCCATGTGCGCTGCATCCTGACCGGCGAGGATGGCGGGCGGCTGAAGGCGATTGCCTTCCGCGCCGCCGAAACGCCGCTCGGGCAGGCGTTAATGGACCGGGGCAGCGGCTTGCTGCATGTCGCGGGGCGGCTGACCGCCGATGACTGGCAGGGAAAACGCGACGTGCAGCTCACGCTCGAGGACGCGGTGCCGACGCGGGATGCCACGCCCTGAAATCCGGGCTTTTTCGAAGTGTTGGGGCGGGTTTCAGGGGTTGCCAGCCGGGCCCCGTCCGCTTATAAGGCGCGCTCATGGCTGGCCTTCGGGCTGTCCCGCGCCGGCCTTCCGTGCGCCCTTCGTCTATCGGTTAGGACGCCAGATTTTCATTCTGGAAAGAGGGGTTCGACTCCCCTAGGGCGTACCACTTCCCCCACCGCAGAGCGGTTCTTCAGTAGCCCATGTTGAACTGGCTGCCCGGCCGGATATAGGGCGCGCCCGAAGCGTCGAGGCATTCGTCGGCGCGCCACTGGCCGATGCGGCCAAAAGCGTCCGGCGCGTCCATCATCACCATACGGCAGGCCATGGGGCGTTCGCGCTCATTGTCGTTGCCATAGGCGGCGCGGCGTTCGGCCTGAAGGCGGGCCGCTTCGAGACGCTTGTATTCCATCGAGTCGGTTGAGCCCCGGCCCGGCTGGCAGCATTCGGGCGAGACATAGCGCGGCATGGCCGAAAGCCCGGGCCGCATGCTGTCGTCAAGGCCTTGATGAAACCGCAGATTGGGATCGTCGTGGAGAAACGGGTCGGCCGCCAGCGGGGTGGCCGAAAGCCCGAATAGAAGCGCCGCCGAAAGGGTGGCTATGCGGCTCCAGTGCGTCATACAACCAACCCTACCACAAAGCCGCCTACCAGTGCCCCTTATTCTCCATCGAGGACCATGGCTCGGCCGGATCGAGCGGCTTTCCGTGCTGCAGCAATTCAATCGAGACATTGTCGGGCGAGCGCACAAAGGCCATGCGGCCGTCGCGGGGCGGGCGGTTGATGGTGACGCCGGCCTTCAACAACCGCTCGCAGGTTTCATAGATATTCTCGACCTCATAGGCCAGATGGCCGAAATTGCGGCCTTCGCCCAGTTCCTCCGGGTCCCAGTTCCAGGTCAGCTCGACCTGGGCCTCCTTCTGGCCGGGTGCGGCGAGGAAGACCAGCGAGAAGCGACCGGCCTCGATGTCGAAACGGCCGAGATTTTCGAGGCCGAGCTTGTTGCAGTAGAAGTCGAGCGACTTGTCGAGATCGCTGACACGGACCATCGTGTGCAGATATTTCATGTCACGCCTTTGCCGGAAGGGAGATTTTCGACCATCATCCCCGGTGAAGGGCTGCAAGTCAAAACGGACGGGGCATGTCGAGCGAACTCAAACGGGCCATTGAAGAAGCCTATCGCGTGGTGATCTTCACCGGCGCGGGGATCAGCACGGAATCGGGCATTCCCGATTTCCGCAGCCCCGGCGGCCTCTGGACCAAAATGGCGCCGATCGATTTTTCCGACTTCATCCGTTCGGAAGAGCTCCGCCGCGAGGCCTGGCGGCGGAAATTCGAGATCGACAAGACCATCGTCGCCGCCGAACCCAACAAGGGCCATATGGCGATCGCCAAGCTGATCGACAGCGGCAAGGCCTCCCACGTCATCACGCAGAATATCGACAATCTGCATCAGAATTCCGGCGTGCCGGCCGAGCGCATCATCGAGCTGCATGGCAACGGCACTTATGCCAAATGTCTCGACTGCGGCGCGCGGCACGAATTGCATGAAGTGAAGGCGATCTACGATGCCTCGCCGGCGGCGCCGGTCTGCAAGTCCTGCGGCGGCATCGTCAAATCGGCAACGATTTCGTTCGGTCAGGCGATGCCGGAAGAGGAAATGCGCCGCGCCGAGGAGGCGACGCTGGGCTGCGATCTTTTCCTGGCGATCGGATCGTCGCTGCAGGTCTATCCGGCGGCCGGCTTTCCGATCCTTGCCAGACGCAACGGTGCGATGCTGGCCATCCTCAACCGCGAGCCGACACCGCTCGACGAGATTGCCGATCTTGTCATCCATGACGAGATCGGACCGACGCTGGCGCCGGTCGCGATGCTGAATTAGCGCGCGACCGGCGGATTGCGTCTAGCTCGGGCGACCTGCGCCGCCGGATTTGCCATTGGAGCCGCCTGACTGGCCGGGCGCGCTGCCCGATTGCCCGGGCGTGGAGCCGACGAGGCCGGGCGCGGTGCCCGACCGTCCGGGCGTGGAGCCGCCAAGGCCCGGCGCGCTGCCCGGTTGCCCGGGCGTGGAGCCAGCGAGGCCGGGTGCCGTGCCCGACTGTCCGGGCGTGGAGCCGCCAAGGCCCGGCGCGCTACCCGACTGTCCGGGCGTGGTCCCGGCAAGGCCCGGCGCGCTACCCGACTGTCCGGGCGTTGTGCCCGAGAGGCCTGGGGTTGCGCCCGACTGACCAGGCGTTGTGCCTGAGGCGCCCGGGGCGGAACCCGACTGTCCGGGCGCGGTGGCCGAACGGCCGGCGCTGGCAACCTGCGAGACGCTGTTTCCGGTCGCGCGGACCGCCGGGTCGCTGTCGGCATCATCCGTTCGGGCGGCGTTGCCGTTGTTACCGTTCATGTCGAGCCCGCGCGCAAGTCCGTTGGTCGATTTGGCGATGTCGACGGCGGCGCGCCGTTCGGCATGGATTTCCATCGCCTTGCCGGCGCTGCGTGCATGGTCTTCGACCTTGGGGGCGACGCGGGGCGTATCCTGCGCGCGCGCGGCATCCTTGCCGCGCTGAACCGGTTCCACGCCGGGTCCGCTGACTTCGAGTCCACTTCCCTTGCTGGCCAGCGTATGGGCCGTCTGGCCGGGCCGGACCATGCCCACATCGCCGGTGTCGAGGTCGATCGTTTCGACCGCGCCCTCCATGACATGGACCGCGGCGCCTTCGGCATCGACCGACACGGTGAATTTCGTCCCTTTGACGACGGCGGCAAGATAGGGGGTCTCAACCTCGAAATGCTGACGATCCTGCTTGTCGACCTGCAGCAGAATGGTACCGACACGCTGAAGGATGCGCGTCATGCCGCCGCTGTCGCTGTCGGGCGAAACCGCGATCGAGCTGTTGGGGGAGACCATGATGGATTCGGTGCCGCGCGAAAGGACCACGCGTCCGGTCTCCCCGGTTTCGATCACGGCGCCCGGTGCGACCGTGCCGTTCGGCGTCAGGGACACCGGCATCGCGCCGCCGGTCTGGATGTAGGCTTCGCCCGACATCATTTCGACATGCCATGAGGAAGAGCCTCCGGCATGCGCGGACGATGCGGCGAACATCAGGGCCGCTGCAGCAAGAATTCTTCCGCTGCTCAGCTTGCGATGTATGCGGAACATATGCGTGGCCTCCTGGCCTCATTGAACGATCACTTTCATACCATGCCCGCTGCCCGTATTTTCCACTTCTTCGCCGGCTGGTTAAGTCGACCTTAATGCCGGGCGGGTTCTACTGGCAGCGAGGCGTTGCCACTGGTTAAGGCGGCGTTAACGGCCATCGGTCCTTCGGGAAGCCTGTTTGTTCGTCACTGACGGAATGGACATTCGAGCGGCAAGAGGTTTGATCGGATGAATTTGAACACTTCTGCCAGCCGACGAAATCGCGCAAACGCGATCGGACTCGCGGCCGTTGTTGCGCTTGTTCATACGACCGCACCGGCGACGCTCCGTGCCGCTTCGCTCGACCCGACCCAGGTCGAAAGAGGACTGCAGGACAGCGAACGGCGCTTCATACCGGCGGCGCCGCGCGGGGATGGGCCGTCGATCGAAGCCAGGCCCGAGGTTGAAGCGATTCAGGACACAGGTACGTTTCTGCTCGCCGGTGTCCAGCTCAGCGGCGCCGATCTGCTGCCGGCCGACGAGCTGATATCGGCCTATGAATCTCATGTGGCGACCGAGGTCGACGAGCAGACGATCATGAAGATCGTCGAACGGATCACCACGCGTCTCAAGGATGCCGGATACCCGCTGTCCTATGCGCGCATTCCGCCGCAGCATATTGTGGCCGGCATCCTGACGATCGACATCGTGGCCGGCCGTGTCGGCAAGCTGACGATGGTCGGCACCGATACGCCTGAACGCTATCGTCCGATATTCCGGACGCTTCTGGAGGCGCCGGTTGCGACACAGGATATGCTGGAACGTGCGATCCTGCTTCTTCACGACAGCGCGGGGGTTTCCGTCTCGGATATCGCGCTGCAGGAAGACGAGGACCGGCAGGGCGTCTACGAACTTTCACTCGCTCTGGTCGAAAAGCCGCTTGAATTCTCGGTCTATACCGACAATCGCGGCACGCGTGCGGCAGGGCCGCTGCAGCTCGGTCTTTCGGCGACCTATAACAACCCGCTCGGTCTGAACGATCAGATCGGCCTGACCTATTTCACCGCGCCGGAAACGCCCGAGGAACTTCAGTATTTTCAGGGCAGCTATCTGCTGCCGATCGGGCCTTCCGGCCTCACGATGCGTGTCTCGTCGACTTACAACCGGGTCGATGCCGGCGGCAGCCTTGCCAGTGTCGGCACGGAAAGCAGTGCCTTCAGTACCAGCGTGGCCTTGCGCTATCCGCTCAAACGCAGCCGCAGCCTGTCAATATGGGCCGGGGCAAAGGCCGATTTCCGGGATGCGCGCGAAGAAAACGATTTCGGCACGGTGTTCGACGACCGGCTTGTCGTTCTGCGGTGGCATATCGATTTCGCATCGACGGATCGCTATGGGGGCGGAAATTTCCTTTCTGCCGAAATCAGCCAGGGTCTGTCCGTTGCAGGCGCATCCCGGCGCGGCGACCCGGCCTTGTCGCGGGCGGATGGCGGCGGATCTTTCACCAAGCTCAGCGGCGAAATCCATCGTCAGCAGGAGCTTTTCGTCACCGGTCTTTCGCTTTCGACCCGGCTCGCCGGTCAAATATCGTCGGTGCCGCTGCTGTCGGCCGAGGAATTCGGGCTTGGCGGCGCGCGTTTCGGACGGGCCTATCAATATGGCGAACTGACGGGGGACGACGGTCTGTCCGGTTCGCTCGAACTCGCCTATTCGCCCGAAATGAACGTCGGACCCTTGTCGTCGCCGACCGGTTATCTGTTCTACGACATCGGCGCAGTGTGGAACGGCAGCGGTCTTCCGCCGGGCCGGGATTCCCTTTCCTCCGCGGGCGCCGGTATACGCTTCAACCTGGGCGAGCGCACCCATGTCGGCCTGGAGATCGCGAAACCGCTGACCAGGGATGCCGATGAGGGGAATGGGCGCGGTCCGCGGTTCTTCTTTTCGCTCGCCATCAACTTCTAGGATCGGCTGACGTCCTGGCCGTCATCCGGCGTCGGGTTCAGGCGCCGGCCATGACCGAAGCGGCTTCGTCGTGGGCAGGGCGCAGCCGGGCAGGCGGGAACTGCAGCGTGACCGTCGTACCTTCGCCCTGAACGCTTTCGATCCGCAGCTGTCCGTCGTGGAGCTTCATATAGGCCTTGACGAGGGCAAGCCCCAGGCCCGTGCCTTCATGGCTTCGTGCGAGCGATCCGTCGGCCTGGTAGAACGGCTCGGTCACGCGCTCGATGTCCTCCGCGGCAATGCCGATACCGGGATCGGCGACCGTCAGGCAAAACCCGCCATCTGCTGCGATTGCAGTGCGGATCGTGATCCTGTCGTTCGGCTTGCTGAATTTCGCGGCATTGGAAAGGAGATTGGTGAGCATCTGCTTGAACAGGCCGGCATCGGCCCAGAGCTGCGTGAAGGCGTGATCGAAGTCGATCGCGAAGGTTTTTCCTGCAGCCTCTTTCCAGGAGCGGGCGATGCGGATGCAGGCTTCGGTGGCTTCAGCGATATCGATGTTCTCGTCGGCCAGGCTGACCTTGTTCGAGTCGATACGCGACAGGTCCAGAATGTCGTTGACCGTCATCAGGAGATGTTTGCCGCTGTCGGTGATATCCGTCGCGTATTGCCGGTATCTTCCGTCACCCAGCGGGCCGAATATTTCGGCTGTCATCAGTTCCGAGAATCCGATGATCGCGTTCAACGGCGTCCGGAGTTCGTGCCCCATATTCGCGATGAATTCGGTTTTTGCCCGGCTGGCTTCCTGCTCCTGACGGTGTGCGGCGCGGATCGCCTCCTCCGCCGCATGCCTTTCGGTCACATCGTGAAAGGTATAGGTAACGAGATCGCGCATCGTGGTCTCGTCATCCGACAGCGTCCGGGGAACCCGTGAGCGGCTCAGTGTATAGCGCAGACACATGGCCCCGCGCGGACCGGACATGTCTTCAAGCAGATATTCGCGGGGAAAGTCCCCGTCAGCCTCGGTTGCCTGCAATAGCGTTGCCGGAAGAATGTCCGAAAGCCGCATCTCCGGCGCAAGCCGTTGCCGGTCGATGCCGAACATCTGTTCGGCAACCGGGTTGATCATTTCGATCTGCCCTTCGGCATCGGCGATGATGATCGCGTCGGGACTGTCATTGACCACGCTGGTGGTCAGCAGGCGACGATATTCATTCTCGAGCCTTTGTTGCCGGATATGCCGTCGCTGCCGCGCAATCTCCGAGAGAATGGCGCTCGAACAGACAAGCAGGATGGCGGCGGACCATCCGGCCAGGTTCAGGTCGATGGCGTGATTCCGGAAGAGGAGAAATCCGATCGCCTGCAGCGTGACCAGCGCGACGATGCCGATCAGTTGCAGCTGGAGCCAGGACATCCGCTTTTGCAGGAAGAAGCCGGCAAATACGATGACGACAAGTCCGGCGATCACGGCAGGCGTGTCCGTCTGCCGGATGACCGTCCCCGTGGCGAGTGTTTCATAGGCCATGGCCTGAATGGCGGGACCCGACATCACGCCATGCTTCGGCACAGCGAACTGATCGCCGAGCTCGACAGCCGTTGCGCCGATGATGAACTTCCGGCCTTCGATCTGATCCCGGCCGACTTCGCCGTTCAGCAGATCGATATAGGAGATTCTCGGGATGCCGTGCGTATCGATGCTGTAATTGGTGTGGAAGAAAAGCTTCTCCCTGTCGGCCCGTCCCGCAAGCAGGGCGGGAAGAGAGAAATGGAACTGTCCATCGAGCTCGACGCCGTAGGATCCGCGCCGCACACGGCCATCCCGCTCGGGCGACACATTGACATTGCCGAGCCATGCATGCTCCGCGAACAGCGCCATCGGGCGCGTGACGACGATTTCATTGGTTGTGTTTCTGTCGCCGTCGCGCTGAAAGAAGATCGGCAGTATGATGCGGCCCGATGCCCGCGCGAAGGCATCCGCCAGAATGGCGCTGTCTTCGGGATAGCTCTCGCCGCTGAGGTCGATATCGAGCGCAATCTGGTTGGCGCCGTTTTCGATCAGGATGTCGACGACCTTCGCATGTGTCCGGCGCGATATCGGCCACTGGTTGAGTGCACGTAATGTCCGGACGTCGATCGCGACGACAGAAAGGGTTCCGGTCGGCTCGATCTCGACAAGATCCATGCGCCGGTCGAGCGTCCAGAGGTCAATATCCTCCCAGGCCCCGCCAACGCTCAGGATGACGGTTGTCAGGAGAATAGCTATCGAAACGACAAGCTGCTTCACCATTCCCTCGACGGCGGAATGCGCACACGGTTGCTGTTGATCCGCATCGAGGATGGTCAGGAAACGTTAAGATTTGCTGTCACGGAGTCGTGATTCGCCGCACAGCTGCCGGGATACGGCGCTTCGGGTTCCGTGGCGGGATCGCGGCAGTGGCGGATCAGCGTGCCGTCGCCCAGCCGCCGGCGACCGGGATTAACTGTCCGGTGATGAAGTCCGACCCCGGCCCCGACAGGAAGGCAACGATGGCGGCGGCCTCTTCGGGCTTGCCGAGGCGCCGCAACGGAATGTTCGACAGGATCTTGTCGCGCGATTTCGGGTCTTCCATCAGCGCGGCCGGAAAATAGTCCGGGCTTTCGATGAAGTTGAAACCCAGCGCATTGACATGGATGTTGAAGCCGGCAAGCTCCTTGGCCAGCGTCAGCGCCAGCGAATTGGCCGCGCCGCGCGCGGCGGCATAGATGCTGTAATTCGGAATGCCGTTCAGCGGCGCGGCGGACGACAGAAACAATATCTTGCCGGCCTTCTGCGCCTTCATTTGCGGCACCGCTGCGCGGGTCATGGCGAAGGACTTGAAGACCAGCGCCTCAAAAGTCTCATGCAGGTCCTTGTCGGTCGCTTCGTCGACGGCGCCGCGCACGGCCGGCCAGGCATCGTTGTTGATCAGCACATCGAGCTGGCCTTCGGCTTCCAGCACGGCCGCGACCGCCTCATGCGGGTCCTGCGCGGCCAGTGCCCGGACGCCGGGGACCTTTTTCTCGAAGGCGGCGCGGGCGGCCGCATCGGTGAAGCTGGCATCGACGCCATGGACGGAGGCGCCTTCCGCCAGAAGGGCCCGGGCCGAAGGTCCGCCGACGAAATGGGCGATGTCGGTGATGAGAATGCTGCGCGCCATGTCGGCCCCTGTTCGACGTGAAATCCCGATTGTCAGCTCCGTCGCCGCCGTGAGACTGTGTCGGCCGGGTCGCAAGGTCAAGATCAGGACGGAAGGAAGCAGAGGTGGGGGGCATGGAGAGCGAGTGGTGGAAGGGTGCGGTGGTCTATCAGATCTATCCGCGCAGTTTCCGCGATAGCAATGGCGACGGCATCGGCGATCTTCGCGGCATCGAGGAGAAGCTCGATCATGTCGCCGGGCTCGGCGCCGATGCGATCTGGCTGTCGCCGATCTATCCCTCGCCCAATCGCGATTTCGGCTATGACGTGTCGGACTATTGCGCCATTGCGCCCGAGATGGGGACAATGGCCGATTTCGACCGGCTGCTGGCCGCGGTCCACAAGCGCGGCATGAAGCTCATTCTCGATCAGGTGCTGGCGCATTCGTCGGACCAGCATCAATGGTTCGCCGAAAGCCAACTCTCGGCCGACAATCCGAAATCGGACTGGTATGTCTGGGCCGACGCCAAGGAAGACGGCACGGTGCCCAACAACTGGCTCTCGGCCTTTGGCGGCCCGGCCTGGTCGTGGAATCCGGTGCGGCGGCAGTATTACCATCACAAGTTTCTGAAGAGCCAGCCGAAGCTCAACTTCCACAATCCGGACGTCGTTTCGGCCTGCATGGATGTGCTGCGCTTCTGGCTCGACAAGGGCGTCGACGGTTTCCGCCTCGATGTTGCCAATTCCTATCTGCACGAGGCGGCGCTGACCGACAATCCGCCGCTGCCGCGCGACGAGCGCAGCTTCCTCGACTGGGCGCATGCGCCGCGCCTGCAACGCCACATCCATGACGCCAACATGCCCGAGAACGAATGGGCGATGAAGCGCGTGCGGGCGACGATGAACGAATACGAAGCGCGGCTGGCCTTCGGCGAGTTTTCGGAACGGCCGGAAATGTTCGGGCTCTATGCGGGCGGGGCGGAGCGGCTGCATACCGGCTACACCTTCGACTTCCTCGAGGACTGGAGTTTCGCGCCGTCCGTCTTCCGCCGCTATTACGAGGAATTGCTGGCGCCGATGCCCGAGCTCTTTCCCTGCGTGACCTTTTCCAATCACGACATCGTGCGGCCTGTGACGCGTTGGGGCGGCGGCAGGGGCGATGAGGGGCTGGCGAAGCTCGGATTGACGCTGCTTCTGGCGCTCAAGGGCACGGTGCTGATGTTCGAGGGCGAGGAGCTGGGGCTGCCCGAAGTCGATCTCGAACGGCATCACATCAAGGACCCGGTCGGCGATCTCTATTTTCCGTGGTCGAAGGGGCGCGACGGCTGCCGCACGCCGATGCCGTGGGAGCGTCACACGCATGAGGCCGGCTTCACGGCGGCAACGCCCTGGCTGCCGATCCCCGATTATCACCGCGAGCGGGCGGTCGATGTTCAGCAAGCGGACGGAAACTCGGTGCTGGCCCATGCCCGCGCCGTCGTTGCGCTCCGCAAGGCGCATCCGGCGCTTGCGCGGGGATCGATCCGCTTTCTCGATGCGGGCGAGCCGGTGCTGGCTTTCGAGCGCGAAGGCGAGGGGGAAAGGCTGTTCTGTGTCTTTAATCTCGGCAAGAAGCCGGAGCCGGCGCAATTTGCGCTGCCGAAGGAAGCGGGCGAGGCGGTGTTCACGCTGGGCGAAGTCGAGCGCGAAGGTGCCACGCTGAAACTTGGCGCGCGCGCGGCGGTTGTTTTTCGAGCGTAGTTGCTTCGGCAGCTTTTCCGTCTGGACCACCCTCCCTCAGGGGGAGGGTCGAAAGTTGCGAGCGCTTGCGAGCAAGTTTCGGGGAGGGGTAAGCGAGGAACTTCAGGGCATAACCGGAAGCACGCATTTTGCCGATAGCGGAGTCCCCCTCCCCAAACCGCTTGCAGCGGTTTGACCCTCCCTCAGGGGGAGGGTGGGCCACAATCTGCGGCGCAGAATAAACTGCGCCGTTTCCTCCGTATTAAGATTAAAACCAGATGCCGCAATCCGGCCATTTTGCCGCCGGAATCGAGGCCCAGATTCTGGTGATGACGTGGGGGGATTGGGCAACCTGAGAAAGGGGCCCGCGTCCAATCCGCGGGCCGAACGAAATGGAGCACGCACCGGTTTCCCGGATGTCGCTTCGAAAGCGGCTCTGGACCTCCTGCCTCCTCTTCCTGCTGATTGCGGCCTGCGCCGCGCTGACCGCCTTGCCGGCATCGGCCGCGTCCGACGCCGACGAAGCGGCCGGTTCGCTTTCCTTCGCCTCGCCGCATTCGCCACTCGCACCGCAGACCTTCTGGTTCAGTACGCCGTCGAGCCTGCCGGATGAAAACGCCATCGATCTACGTCCCCATCGCAACTTCGGCATCACGCTGGCGCCGCGTTCCGATGTCGTCGCGCCGCGCGGCGGCGGTCCCGCCAAGGGCACGCTCGCCACGTCGCTGCGCTCGGCCGTGGAGCGGGCCAGCGACAGCACCGGCCGCCGCCTCGAATTCAGCAAGGGCGACGTGATCCTCAATTTCTCCGACACGCTGTTTCTGCGCCTCGACGAACAGGAGATCACCTACAGGATCAGGTTTTGAGGGCGCGCGCGTTCAGTCCCCGCGCCGCCGCTCCCATTCCTCCATCGTGTCGATATCCTTCAGCGCCGCGTCGTCCGGCATCGGCACTTCGCAGACGGCATCGGCATGTTCGCCGATCAGGTGCCTGGCGCCGGTGTCGCCCTTGGTCTCCTTGATGGCCGCGAACCATTCGCGGCCCCAGAGGACCGGGTTGCCGCGCTTGCCGCCCACGGTCGGCACGCAGATGGTGCGGCCCTCTTCCGGGTCGAAGGCGGCGATCAGGCGGTCGAGATGGTCGGCGCTGATGTCGGGCATGTCGCCGAGGCAGATCAGGGCGGCGTCGACGTCGTCGGGCAGGCCATTTATCCCCACCCTCAGCGAGGTGCTCAGACCCTCTTTGTGACAGTTATTTGACAGTTTTGTGACAGAGAGGGGTTCGAGCGCTTTTTCGACTGCTGCCGCGCGGTCGCCGGTGACGACGATCACCGGCCGCGCCGACGAGGCCAGCGCCGCTTCAGCAACATGCCGAACCATCGCTTTTCCATGAATCGGCATGGTCAGCTTGTTCGGTCCGCCCATGCGGCTGGACTGGCCGGCGGCCAGAATTATCGCGGCGACACGGGGACTTGCGGGCTTCGCGCGGGTGCCTTCGCGCGGTTGCGGGCGTGAGGGGATCTCTTTCAGCAAACCGCCGACGCCCATGCCCATGACATGCTCCGGCGTCACCGCCATGCCGGCCATCAGCCGCGCCAGCACCCAGTCGAAACCGTTGAGCTTCGGTGAGCGGGCGCAGCCGGGCAGGCCAATGACCGGCGTTTTATCGAGGCGGGCCAACAACATAAGGTTGCCGGGGTCGACCGGCATGCCGAAATGCAGGACCTCGCCGCCTGCCTGCGCGATGCCTGCGGGCACGACATCGCGACGATCGACGGTCGCCGAGGCACCGAAGATCAGCACTGGCGACAGGCCCTCGGCGATCAGTTCGCGGACCGCGCTGGCGACCGCCAAGTCATTGTGTTCGCAGCGGATTTCGCGCGCGATCGTGCTTCCCATCGCGGCGAGACGGGCGTCGAGCACGGCGCGGCTCTTGTCCATCACGCTTGCTTTGGTGTCCGGCAGTTGCGTGGCGACGAGGCCGACCTTGTGCGCTTTGAACGCATGCAGCGTCATCGCTGCGTCGCTGCTGCGGGCGATCTCGAGCGCGCGGTCGAGCTCGGCGCGCGGCGCGGCGAAGGGAATTATCTTAATGGTGGCAAGCATTTGTCGTGCGGTCACGGTCTCGTAGGGCGCAAGCGTCGCCACCGTGATCGCCTCGCCGATGGCGTTGATCGCGGCGATGCGCGCGGCGTCGATCTCGACGATGCCGCCTGCTTCGGCATGCAGATTGGCGCGGCCGGTGAAGGGTGCTGCGGCGCGAATGTTGTTGCCTGCCAAGGCCTTGGCGAGCGCTGCCGCCGCTTCGTCCTCGGCCACGTCGTCCGCTTCGAGGCGCGCGGCGATGACGGTGGCGACGCCCGCCGCTTTCAGCGCCGCCACATCGGCGGCACTCAAGTGCCTGCCTTTCTTGAAGGTTTCGCTTCCCACTTTCCGCGAATGGGCGAGGATCGCACCTTCTGCTTCTTCCGGTTTCATCTCGCCGAAGATCATTGGCGCAGGGTCTCCGTGATTTGCGCCATGATCGAGATCGCGATCTCGGCCGGGCTTTTCGCGCCGATCGACAGGCCGACCGGCCCGTGAATGCGAGCAATATCAATGTCTTCGAAGCCGGCTTCGTTCAGCCGCGCGAGGCGCGCCGCATGCGTCTTCTTCGAGCCGAGCGCGCCGATATAGAAGGCGGGGCTCTTCAGCGCCGCCTGCAGCGCCGGGTCGTCGAGCTTCGGGTCATGGGTCAGCGTAACGACCGCCGTGCGCGTGTCGGGCGCCAGCGCGGCCATCGCCTCGTCCGGCCAGTCGTGGCGCAAGTCGATGTCCGGAAAGCGGTTTTCGGAGGCGAAGGCGGTGCGCGGGTCGATCACCGTCACGTCGTAGCCGGCGAGAGCGGCCATGCGCGCCAGCGGCTGTGCGATGTGAACGGCGCCGACAATGACGAGGCGCAGCGGCGGGTTGAAGGGGTTGAGGAACCAGTCGCCATCGGGGCCGGTGATGACCGTCGCGCGGTCGCTCGCCAGCACTTCATGCGATGCTTTAATTAACCAGTTTTCTTTTTGTTTTTCAGTTGGATAGAGGAGTTCCCCGAATCCATCTGTTAACCGTGTTGCCAGCACCACCGGGCGCTTGGCGGCGCGATCCTTGACCAGTTGTGCGAGGATTGCGGCGTCCATCTCAGCCCGTCACCGGTTCGACCATGACGCGGATGCGGCCGCCACAGGCCAGTCCAACCTCCCATGCCATGGCGTCGGAAACGCCATATTCGAGCATTTCCGGCTTGCCGCTGGTCAGCGTCTCAAGCGCGCGCGTCACCACATCGCCTTCGATGCAGCCGCCGGACACGGAACCCACAAAGCTGCCGTCGTCGCGGATCGCGAGTTGGCTGCCGACGGGCCGCGGCGCCGAGCCCCAGGTTTCGATGACGGTTGCGAGTGCGACCCTGCGGCCTTCGGCGCGCCAGTGAGCCGCTTCCTCCAACACATTGTTATCGCTGGTGTTTTTGTCGGTCACGCGGCTTTCCTTTCCGGCATGCGCGCCGGTGCTTGCGACAGCGCTTCGATCAGCGCCGTCAGCGAGGCGATGTTGTGGACCGGGCGGAACTCGTCGACATGCGGCAGCAATGCTCGGATCCCCAATGATTTCGGTTCGAAGCGCTCATAGCGCAAGAGCGGATTGAGCCAGATCAACCGTCGCGCGCGCCGGTGCAGCCGGGCGATTTCAGGGCCGAGGCCTTCGCCGGCATCGCGGTCAAGGCCGTCGGTGACCAGCAGAACCGTCGCGCCCTGGCCCAGAACCCGCCGCGCCCAGTCGATATTGAAGCGGCGCAGGGTCTCGCCGATGCGGGTGCCGCCGTCCCAGTCCTCAACCCTGGCGGCAACGCGGGCCAGCGCCTCGTCGACATCGCGGTGGCGGAGCTCGCGCGTCACATTGGTCAGGCGGGTGCCGAACAGGAAGACATGCACGCGGTCGCGGTCATTGGTCAGCGCGTGCAAAAAGTGAAGGAAAACACGGCTATAGGCCGACATCGACCCGGAAATATCACAAAGCACGACCAGCGGCGGGCGGCGCCGGCGGAAGGTGCGGCGCTTCAGCGGGATGACGCCGCCGGCGCGCAGGCTTGCCCGCAGGGTGGCGCGCATGTCAATCATCGGTCCGCGCGCGGCGGGCCTTGTGCGGCGGATGCGGGCCTCGTCATGGGTGAGGCGCAGGCGGGCGATGGCGGCTTTGGCTTCGGCCAGTTCGGCCACCGACATCTGCTCGAAGTCCTTGGTCTGCAACAGTTCTTCGGCCGAGAAGGTTTCGCTGCGGTCGATTTCGAGCTCGGGTTCGGCCGCCTCCCGCGGTTTGGCATCGCCAAAGAGCGCTTCGGCCAGGCGGCGGCTTTGCTCTTCCCGTGGTGCACCGGGCGGGGTTTTGAGTTCGGGCAGCATCAGCGCCATCATCCGGTCGAGCAGCTTCGGATCGCGCCAGAAGACATGGAAAGCCTGATCGAAAATGTGATGCTGGTCGCGGCGTTTAACCAGCGTCGCGTGCAGCGTCCAGTAGAAATCGGCGCGGGCGCCGATGCCGGCGGCTTCAACCGCCTCGACCGCGTCGAGCACCTGACGCGGGCCCACGGGTAGTCCGGCCCGGCGCAGCACGCGGGCGAAATGAACGATATTTTCGGCGAGACGGCCCATCTCAGTCGGCCGCCCGCGCCGCCACCCTGATTTCCTCGAGCAGGCGTGCCGCCTCGCTGCCGGCCACACGGGCGATGTCGTCCTGATATTTCAGCAGTGCGCCCAGCGTGTCGTTGACAAGCTCCTTGTCGAGCGCGACGGCGTCGAGCGCCGTCAGGGCTTCGGCCCAGTCGATCGTTTCGGCGATGCCGGGGCTCTTGTAGAGATCGAGGCTGCGCAGGGCCTGGACGAAGGCAACGATGTCGCGCGACAGCTTTTCAGGCGTTTTCGGGGCCTTCAGTTTCAGGATCGCCAGCTCCCGTTCGGCATCGGGGTAATCGACCCAATGGAACAGGCAGCGGCGCTTCAGCGCGTCGTGGATTTCGCGGGTGCGGTTGGAGGTCACGATGACGATCGGCGGTTCGGCGGCCTTGATGGTGCCGATTTCGGGGACCGTCACCTGAAAATCCGAAAGGACTTCAAGCAGATAGGCCTCAAAGGGCTCGTCGGTGCGATCGAGCTCGTCGATCAGCAGCACCGGCGGCCCTTCGACCGTCGGTTCCAGCGCCTGCAGGATCGGGCGGCGGATCAGGAAGCGCTCGGAGAAGACATCCTTGCCGAGTTCGGTGCGGTCCTCGACGCCTTCGGCCTCGGCCAGACGGATCTCGATCATCTGCGCCTGATAGTTCCACTCATAGACGGCGGCGGCCGTGTCGAGGCCCTCATAACACTGAAGCCGGATCAGGCGGCGGCCCAGCGCTTCGGCCAGAACCTTGGCGATTTCGGTCTTGCCGACGCCGGCCTCGCCTTCGAGCAGCAGCGGGCGGCCCATCTTCAGCGCCAGAAAGATCACGGTCGCCAGCGAGCGGTCGGCGACATAGGCGCCACGCGCCAGCAATTCGACGGTTTCGTCGATGGTCGAGGGCAGGTTCATGGAAACAATCTATGCCTGAGGGCGCCTGTCCGCAAAATCAGCCCGCTGCGGCGACGGCGCGCTTGGCCATGACCGTGATCAGATGGGCACGGTATTCCGCCGTGCCGTGGAGATCGGCATTCAGGCCCTTGGCCGGCACCTTGACGCCGGCGACCGCGTCGGGCGACCAGCTTTTGGTCAGCGCATCCTCCATTTCCTTGACCCGGAAGACACCGTTCTGGCCGGCGCCGGTGACGGCGACGCGGACGCCCCAGGGTCCCTTCGAAACGAAGACACCGACCATCGCATAGCGCGAAGCCGGGTTCGGGAACTTCATGTAGGCGGCCTTTTCGGGATGGGGGAAGGTGATCTCCTTGACGATCTCACCGTCTTCCAGCGCCGTTTCGAACATGCCTTTGAAGAACTGGTCAGCCTCGATCAGGCGTTTGCTGGTGTGTATCTTGGCGTCGAGCGCCAGGCAGGCGGCCGGATAATCGGCGGCGGGGTCGTTGTTGGCGATCGAACCGCCAATGGTGCCCATGTGGCGGACGGCGGGGTCGCCAATCCCCTCGGCCAGCGCGGCCAATGCCGGATTGTGCTTCTTCACATCGGGTGATTGCGCCACCGTCGCATGTTTCGCGCCCGCACCGATCATCACCGCATCGCCTTCGGCGCGGATGAAGTCAAGCTCCTTCAGGCCGCCGATATCGATCAGGTCGCTCGGCATCGCAAGGCGCTGTTTCAGCGTCGGGATCAGTGTCTGGCCGCCGGCAAGGAGCTTCGGATCGTCGGCCTTGGCGAGCAGCGCTTCGGCTTCGGCCAGCGTTTTCGGTCGCGCATAGTTGAACTGGTACATGGGAATCTCCTTATTCGGCGGCGGCGCGGGGGCGCGACTGGATGGCCGCCCAGACGCGGGCAGGCGTCGCCGGCATTTCGATGTCGCGGATGCCGAGGGCATCCGTGATGGCATTGATGATGGCGGGCGGCGAGGCAATTGCACCGGCTTCGCCGCAGCCCTTCATGCCAAGCGGATTGGACGGGCAGACGGTTTTCGTGAAGCCGAGATTGAAGCTCGGTAAATCGTCGGCGCGGGGCATGCAGTAGTCCATGTAGGAGCCGGTGATGAGCTGACCGGATTCCGGATCGTAGACGCCGTGTTCGAGCAGCGCCTGGCCGATGCCCTGGGCGATGCCACCATGGACCTGACCTTCGACGATCATCGGATTGATGATGGTGCCGAAATCGTCAACGGCGACGAAATTGATGATGCGCGTGACACCGGTATCGGGATCGATTTCGACCTCGCAGATGTGGCAACCGGCCGGGAAAGTGAAGTTGGTCGGGTCGTAGAAGGCACCTTCCTTGAGGCCCGGCTCGATCTCGGCCGAGGGAAAGCCATGCGCGGTGTAGGCCGAGAGGGCGAGTTGTGCCCAAGGCATGGTCTTGTCGGTGCCCTGTACGGTGAAGGTGCCGTTCTCGAAAACGATGTCCTCGACGGCGGCTTCCATCAGATGGGCGGCGATCTTCTTCGCTTTCGTCTCGATCTTGTCGAGCGCCTTGACGATGGCGCTCATGCCAACCGCGCCCGAGCGCGAACCGTAGGTGCCCATGCCGAACTGCACCTTGTCAGTATCGCCATGCACGATCTCGACCTGTTCCATCGGGATGCCGAGCCGCGAGGCAACCAGCTGGGCGAAGGTGGTTTCATGGCCCTGGCCGTGGCTGTGCGAGCCCGTCAGCACCTCGACATTGCCGGTCGGGTTGACGCGGACTTCGGCGCTTTCCCACAAGCCGACGCCGGCGCCAAGCGAGCCGACGGCGGCGGAGGGTGCAAGGCCACACGCCTCGATATAGGAGGAGAAGCCGAGCCCGCGCAATTTGCCGCGCTTTTCGGCTTCCGCTTTGCGCGCCGGGAAACCCTTATGATCGGCCGCCTTCATGGCGGCGTCGAGCGAGGCTTCGTAGTCGCCGGCGTCGTAGGCCATAATGACCGGTGTCTGGTGCGGGAAGCTGCGGATGAAATTGCGACGGCGGATTTCGGCCGGGTCTATGCCGGTCTCGCGTGCTGCCGTTTCGACAATGCGTTCGACCAGATAGGTAGCTTCGGGGCGGCCGGCGCCGCGATAGGCGTCGACCGGCGCCGTATGCGTATAGACGCCGTCGACCTCGACATAGATGGCGGGGATGTCGTATTGGCCCGACAATAGTGTGCCGTAGAGATAGGTCGGCACCGAGGCTGAAAAGGTGGAGAGATAGGCGCCGAGATTGGCGACGGTCTTGACGCGCAGAGCGAGAAACTTGCCGTTCTTGTCGAGCGCCAGTTCGGCATGGCTCAGATGGTCGCGGCCATGGGCATCCGAAAGGAAGGCCTCGGAACGGTCCGCCGTCCACTTGATCGGGCGGCCGACTTTCGCGGCGGCCCAGACGCAGGCGGTTTCTTCCGCATAGATGAAAATTTTCGAACCGAAGCCGCCACCGACATCCGGCGCGATGACGCGCAACTTGTGTTCGGGGGCGACGCCGACAAAGGCCGAAAGCACAAGACGGGCGACATGCGGGTTCTGGCTTGTCGTGTGCAGCGTGTAGGTGCCGGTTCCCTTGTCGTATTCGCCCAGGGCGGCACGCGGCTCCATGGCGTTGGGGATCAGGCGGTTATTGGTCAGGTCGAGCTTGACGATCCTGTCGGCCTTCGCGAAGGCAGCTTCGGTTTCAGACTTGTTGCCAAGTTCCCATTCGAAGCAGGTGTTGCGTGGCGCTTCCGGATGGACCTGCGGCGCGTCCTTCGACTGACAGGCGGCGAGGGCGACCGCGGCCGGCAGCGTTTCGTAGTCGACGTCGATCATCTCGGCGGCAGAGCGCGCCTCGGCCAGCGTTTCGGCGACGACCATCGCGACGTGGTCGCCGACATAACGCACCGTATCGACCGCGAGGATCGGGTGCGGGCCGACTTTCATCGGCGTGCCGTCCTTCGAGCTGACGGTCCAGCCGCAGATCAGGCCGCCCAGCCCGTCATCGGCGACATGCTTGCCGGTGAAGATCGCGACGACGCCCGGCGCCGTTTCGGCTGATTTGGTATCAATTCCACGAATTTTCGCGTGAGCGTGCGGCGAGCGCAGGAAGTATGCCCATGTCTGACGGGGCCTGGCGATGTCGTCGGTATAGTGGCCGTTTCCAGTAATGAAGCGGAAGTCTTCCTTGCGGCGAACGGGTTGGCCGATACCTTCGCCTATAGCTGCGTTCGACATGGAACTCCTCCCTGAGTTTCCGAGGTCGTATCGTTCAGCGCATCTCCTGCGATGCGGCGAGGATGGCTTTCACGATGTTGTGATAGCCGGTGCAGCGGCAGATGTTGCCCTCGAGCTCCTCGCGCACGGTCTTTTCATCGAGGTTCGGTTTACGGCGGATCAGGTCGACGGCGGTCATGATCATGCCTGGCGTGCAAAAGCCGCATTGCAGGCCGTGATGTTCGCGGAAGGCCTGTTGCACGGGGTGCAACTCGCCGTTCTTTGCCAGCCCCTCGACCGTCACAATTTCGGCGCCCTCGGCCTGAACGGCCAGGATCGCGCAGGATTTGACCGCGCGGCCGTCGACATGCACCACGCAGGCGCCACATTGGCTGGTGTCACAGCCGACATGGGTGCCGGTGAGGCCCAGTTGTTCGCGGATGTAATGGACAAGCAGCGTCCGCGCCTCGACATCGGCGCTTGCAGGCTTGCCGTTGACGGTCATGGCGACAACGGGCATGCGCAACCTCCCTTGGTGACTTGTGGCCTCATTTTCCGGATTGCCGGCATTTTCCGCCGTACGAGGCCGTTTTCCGGAGTCTCGACCCTCGGCCGCGCGAGGTCAAGCATACGCCGCTCCGATCAGGTGCCGAAGGCCCAGATCAGGACAATGATGACGAGGATCAGTGCCGGACCCCAGATCCAGGGCGACAGGCTCATGCCTGCATCCTCGTCGGGGATCAACGGGATGCCGGTAGGGGATATGGCGTCGCGATCGGGCGATTTGACCGGGATGCCGTGGGCCATCTCGTCGACCAGTTCGGGCAGTTCGCCTTCGGCGATCTTTTCGACCCGGGCCCCGCCGGTCAGAGCCGAGAAATTGTCGAAGAACTCTTCGGCCATCCGGGCTGCCGTCGAGTCGATGAAACGCTGGCCAATCTGGGCGAGCTTGCCGCCAACCTGAGCGCTGACCGAATATGCGAGGATGGTACCGCCGCCCTCGGCGTCGGACAGGCTGACCTTTGCCGAGCCCTTGGCGAAGCCCGCCGCGCCGCCATTGCCTTCGCCGGAAATTGTGTAGCCGTTTGGCGGATCGATGTCGGTCAGCTTGACCTTGCCCTTGAAGCGGGCGCTGACCGGACCGACCTTGGCTTTGGCGACGGCCTCGAATTCGTCGTCGGCCGTTTTTTCGACTGACTCCGCACCGGGGATTGATTTTAGCAGAACATCTGCGTCGTTGAGTGCCGCCCAGACGGCCTCGCGCGTGGCGGGGATCTTGTATTCACCGGACAGTTCCATCGGGGGCATCTCCTTGAGGCGCGGCTCTGGTCTCGCGCAGTCTCTATACGTAGGTCAGGACCAGTGTGGTGCCAAGCAATATGGCGATCCAAAGTACCATCGAGCCGGTGGGCCATGTGCGGGCCAGCACGCCCTGCGGGCCGTGGGTGCGGTAGATGCCGCTCAGGAAGACATTCAGGCGTCGTTGGATAAGCAGAGACGTCCAACGCCAGAGGGCGGTGACGAACGCCGATAACCTGCCAAGACCGGCCGACAGCAGGTGGCGATACAGCCAATCGGTATCGAGCAGAATGGCATGGCGCGGCGTTGACCAGAAACCCGCCCGGGCGAGAAGCGCGAAGGCGAGGGCAGCGAAGAGTACAAGTTGCAACTGCGTGATCAGATGCGAAAGCGTATAGGGCTCATAGGTGACATCGTTGGGCAGCAGGGCATAGAGCGGATCGGGGTAGATGCCGATGCCGATGGTGACTGCCGCCGCAAGTGTCATGGCGACCAACATATGCGATGGTGCTTCTTTCGCGCGCACTCCACGGTCCGGCCCGAAGAAAACGCTCAATGGAACGCGAATTGAGGTGTGCAGTACCGCGGCCGCATTGGCGGCGATTAACACCAGCCAGACCAGGTAGAGGCCACCATAGCCGGCGGCGCTCAAGACCAGAGATTTCGACACGAAGCCCGTGGTCGCCGGCAGAGCTGCAATCGACAGGCCGCCGACAATGCAAAACAAGGCGGTCCAGGGCATCTGTCGGGCCAGTCCACCGAGATCGCTTGCTTTAGATGTGCCGGTGCGGAAGAGAACAGCGCCGATGCTCATGAAGAGAAGCGCCTGATAGAAGATACTGCTGAGTGCATGGGCGATGGCGCCGTTCAGTGCGAGCGGTGTGCCAATACCGATGCCAACAACCATGAAACCGAGCTGACTGTTGAGCGCATATGTCAATACGCGCCGCAGTTCGTTTTCGACCAGCGCGTATGCAATGGGGAATAAAACCATCGCGATGCCGATGTAGATCAGGATTTCGGTGCCGGGGAAGCCGCGCGCGAGCGCATAGATCGCCAGCTTGGTCGTGAAGGCCGAGAGGATCACCGTTCCGGTAACGGTGGCCGCAGGATAGGCATCGTGCAGCCAGTTGTGCAGCAGCGGGAACGCGCATTTGATGCCGAAGGCCAGCAGGATTGCCCACGTGGCGGCACTTTGGAGCTCCATGGCGCGGAAGGCGACCGTACCGGTTTCGCGGTAGAATAGAATAATTCCCGCCAGCAGGATGACACCCGAACCGATCTGCACGATCAGGTAGCGCATGCCGGCGGCATAGGCGCCTTCGGTGCGGCGGGCCCAGATCAGGAAGACCGAGGCGATGGCCGTGCCTTCCCAGAAGATGAAGAGCGTGACCAGATCGGCGGCGAATACGGCGCCAAGGGCGGACCCCGCATAGAGCAGCAT
The DNA here is from genome assembly GCF_030651915.1 of Parvibaculum sp. Taxonomy (GTDB): domain Bacteria; phylum Pseudomonadota; class Alphaproteobacteria; order Parvibaculales; family Parvibaculaceae; genus Parvibaculum. The sequence goes on from NZ_JAUSBV010000010.1 coordinate 227,208, forward strand.
CGCGACTTGCTGAATCGTGTCGCGGACATGCCATGCATAGACCGCGACCACCAGCACTGCGAGCGAGAAGCCGAGACCGAATAGATAGGAAAGTGCGTCGACCCGCATCAGGCCGATATGCATACCCATCAGGTTGATATTGCCATAAGTGCCGTGTGGCAGACCCCAGAACACCGCCACGCCGGCAAACGGTGTCAGGATTATGAGAATCTGGCGCCACCTGCCGTGCGGAACTAAGGGAAGTGTCAGTGCGGCGACGACGTAGACCAGTGCGGGTGTCATGAATTCAGGCATCGGCCTTCTCCCGCTCAAGGTCGGCGGCGGGATGCTCCTCGGCATCGGTTGAAGCCGGCGCATAATAGTTCGCGTCACGCGTCAGCAAAGCACGAAGGCCGAGAGCGACCAGTCCCAGCACTATGCCGGCGGCGAGCGCAAAAAGTCCGTGAAAGCCGGGCAAATGCTCGAAGGCAAAGTAACCGTGTTTGTCATAGGCAAAATCGGCCAGCACCGATGCGACGACGAGTGCTACAAGCAGCGCGATTCCGTTGCGGCTGGTCATGGCGTTGTCTCCGGCAGGATCGGAATGTGGAGCAGGAACTCGTAGAGGCCGCCGATCGCGAAAAAGAGAACGATGCAGCCAACTGCCGTAATGCAGATCGGCACGAGGCAAAAGAGCGGTGCTTCCTCGATTTGGTCACCGGGAGCCGCGGCGGCGCCAAGCGAATGTGCGGGTCTTGCCGATGGTGCAGCAAAAAATGCGCGGGCCGGAATCGGCAACAGATAGGCGACGTTCAGCAACGAACTCAGCATCAAGACGCCGATGATTGCGATCTGGCCGGCGTCGGCGCTTGCGAGCATCAAATACCACTTGCTCCATGCGCCGCCCATTGGCGGCAGACCGATAATGCTGAGGGCGGCGATCGTGAAGGCGATGAAGGTGATGGGCATCTTGCGCCCGAGCCCGTCGAGTTCGCTGATCTTCGTCTTGTGGGCGGCGACATAGATTGCCCCGGCGCACATGAAGAGGGTGATCTTGCCGACGGCATGCGTTGCAATGTGCATCGAGCCGCCGATGACGCCCATCTGGTTTGCGAGCGCCATGCCGAGCGTGATGTAGGAAAGCTGGCTGACGGTCGAGTAAGCGAGCCGCGCTTTCAGATCGTCTTTCGTCAGTGCGACGATTGAGGCGATCAGGATCGAGGCGGCGGCGAGCCAGATCAGCCAGTCAGATGCACCCGTCTTCGACAGGAAACCGACGCCGAAAATATAGGTGCCGACCTTCAGCATTGTGAAAACGCCGGCCTTGACGACGGCAACCGCGTGGAGGAGCGCGCTGACTGGTGTTGGCGCCACCATGGCGGCTGGGAGCCAGCGATGGAAGGGCATCAGTGCGGCTTTGCCGATGCCGAAGGCGAAGAGCGCCAGCAGGAACGGCGCGAAGGACGGATCGAGTTTGCCATCAAGGATACCGCCGGCGCGGAAATCGAGCGTGCCGGCGATGTTCCAGACCCAGACGATGCCGACCAACAGGAAGGCAATCGAGGTCGTCATCAGGATCGCGAGATAGGTGCGTGCACCCTTGCGGGCTTCCGGCGTTTCCTTGTGGGCGACCAGTGGATAGGTCGAAATTGTCAAGATTTCATAGAAGATAAACAGCGTGAAGAGGTTTGCCGAAAAGGCGATGCCGAGGGCGCCGGAAATCGCGATGGCAAAGCAGATATAGAAGCGTGTCTGCTTTTTTTCGCCGGCACCCCGCATGTAGCCGATCGAATAAACCGCGGTGACGATCCAGAGGCCCGACGCGACGACGGCAAATAACATGCCGAGCGGCTCTATCGAAAAGGCGAGCAGCAGGCCAGGCATCACTTCAAAAAGCGCAACCTCGGGCCGCGCACCCTCCATGACCGGCCCCAGAAGCGTCAGTACCGCGATGAACGTGGCAATGGCGGCGAGCACGCTCGCGCCATCGCGCAGGTTAGGGCGGCTGCCGAGCGCGGCGATCAGGAAGGTGACGCCGGCCGGAATGAATATCGCCAGCAGGAGGATTGTGCTGTCGGTCATATCAGGCACCTCACTGCCACAACATGTTGGAGGCGCTGATCAGCGCCGATGCCGCACGGCTGGCAGCGGCCGTGGTGAGTGCGGCATAGGTCCCGAAGAAGACCGAGAGCGCTGCAAGCCCCCATGTCGGTAGCAGCATCCAGAGCGGCGCCTCCTTGCGCACGACGCCTTCCGGCGCCGGCTGAAGATAGGCCGTCTCGACGACACGCCATATGTAAATGATGGCAAGCAGCGACGAGGCCATGATCAGCAGCGCCACCGGCCACCAGTTCAGTTCCAGTGCCGCGAGCACGAGATACCATTTGCTGACGAAGCCGACCGTCAGCGGCAGTCCGATAAGGCTCAAGCCGGCGACGACAAAAGCTGCAGTCGTCCACGGCATGTCGCGGCCAATGCCGCGCAGGCTCGAAATCGAACTCGTGCCGGCCGCAAAGATATAGCAGCCGGCGACCATGAAAAGGGCGCCTTTGGTAACTGCGTGATTGAACAAATGGATCACCGACGCCATCAGGCCGGTGTGCGAGAGGAAGGTGAGACCGAGCAACATGTAACCAACCTGGGCAATGCTGGAATAAGCCAGCATCCGCTTCAGGTCATCCTGGAACACTGCAACGATGGAGGCCGCAAACATCGCGACGATCGCCAGCGGCAACACGACATGGCGAAGCGTTGCTGCCTGAAAATCGTAGTCGAAACCGAAAACCGTGAACATAAAGCGCAACAGCACATAGATTGCGACCTTGGTGGCGGTCGCGGCAATGAAGGCGGTCACGGCGGATGGAGCGAAGCTGTAGGCGTTCGGGAGCCAAAGATGAAGCGGGAACATTGCGAGCTTCAGGCCGACGCCGATCAGGATAAAGACGAAACCCATGCGCAAGGTGCGGCTGTCGCCATGCTCGGCAATGCGTTGCGCCAGATCGGCCAGGTTCAGCGTGCCCGTGATCATGTAGAGCATGCCGATGCCGATGACGAAGAAGGTCGCACCGACGGTTCCCATGATCAGGTAGTTGTAGGCGGCTGTCAGGGCGCGTTTGTTGCGCTCGGCACCGGTTGCGATCAATGCATAAGTCGAAAGCGACGAAATCTCGAGGAAGACGAATATGTTGAAGGCGTCGCCCGTGATGGTGACGCCGAGAAGGCCGGTCAGGCAGAGCAGGAACGCCGAGTAAAACAACGGCTGGCGCTCTTCCGAAATTTCGTGAGCGACGCTTGCTCGTGCGTAGGGCAGGACAAAAAGCGCGATGCCTGAGATTACCAGCAGCACAAAGGCATTCAGAATGTCGACGCGATACTCGATGCCAATGGGCGGGGCCCAGTTCCCCATTCGATAGGAAATGATCGTGCCATCGAGGGTGGCGACGAAGAGCGAGACGGCGACGGCAAACGCGAGCAGGACGGCGACCATCGTCAATGCCCAGGCGCGCGCGCCCCGGCCGAGCATGGCGCATATGGGGGCCGCCAGCATCGGCAGAACAACCTGCAACGCCGGCAGATTTGCTTCGATCATCGCCAGCATCAACGTTCGCTCCCGGCGGCCGAGGCCTTGGCCGTCGTGTCCATTGCGAGTTCCAGCGCGATAATTTCATCCTCCTCGATCGTGTCGTAGGTTTCGCGGATGCGCACGACGAGTGCCAGAGCCAACGCCGTCGTTGCGATTCCAACGACGATGGCGGTGAGGATCAGGACATGGGGCAGCGGGTTCGAGTAGACCGTACCGGGCTCGCCGGTGAGGATCGGCGCTGTGCCGCCCACGATCTTTCCCATCGAGACATAGAGCAGGAAAACCGCCGTTTGGAAGATATTAAGCCCGACAACTTTCTTGACCAGATTTCCGCGGCTCACCGTGATGTAGAGGCCCGTCATCATCAGGACCACGAACATCCAGTAGTTGTAGTGCGTCAGGACGAACCCGAAATCGAAGACGATTTCTTCCATCACCAGTCCTCGTCCTTGATCGGCGGATTGTGCGAGGCGAAGGCGACGAAGATCGCCATCATCACGGCGGCAACAGTCGTGCCGACGCCGATTTCGACGACGATGATGCCCCATTCCTGGGCGTGAACCGGGTTGGCGGCGAGCGCGTTATAGCCGAGATAGGCGTCGCCAAGCAGCATTGTGACCACGCCGGTGCCGGCAAAGATCAGGACCCCGAGGGCGGCGAGGAAGCGCAGCAGGCGCGGCGGAAGGATGTCGGTCATAGCCTCAACGCCGAAAACCAGCGCGTAAAGAATAAAAGCGACGGCGAAAATGACGCCGGCCTGAAAGCCACCGCCCGGTCCATATTCGCCGTGGAACTGCACGTAAAGCGCATAGAGAAGGATTGGAGGTATCAGCAGTTTCGAAACGACGCGAAGGATCGAATGGTGTTCCATGAAATCAATCCTTCTTTCGCTCGTCGGACACATCGTCATGCCGGCGCGACCGGCCGCCTCCGCCCAGCAGGAGCAACACCGCAATGGCTGCGGTGAAGACGACGACAACCTCGCCCAGCGTATCGAAGCCGCGATAGCTTGCGAGCACGGCGGCTACGGTATTGGGGATGCCGATTTCGACGGGTGTTCGCTCCAGGTAATCGGGTGCGACGTGGGTCTGTACCGGATTGTCGGCAGCACCGAATGGCGGCATATCAAGCGTGCCGTAGATTAGCGTTGCGCCCGCGATTGTGCATATCAGCAACGGCAAGAAAGCGGAATGTGTGACCGGTTTTTCATCGCGTACTGTGAGCGCAAGTGTGCCGAGCAGCAAGACGGTCGAGATGCCTGCGCCTACAGCCGCTTCGGTGAAAGCGACGTCCATGGCGTCGAGCGTGACAAAAAGCGCTGCCGACAGGAGGCTGAAGACGCCGGCCAGCATTACAACCGCGAACAGGTTGCGCAGACGTGTGATGGCGATGGCCGTAAGCACAAGAAAAAGGAACAAGAGAATGTCGATGACGGCAACGCCGATCAGACCATTGCTCATGGTTTGCTTTCCTCACCGAGTACATCGGATGCCTGGTTTTTGCGAAGATCAAGCGGTCGCAACCCGGCGGTGAAGGACGCATTGGCGACGGCATGGGTCGCGGTCGGACTGGTGACAAACAGAAATAGGCCGATCAGGACCAGCTTGATCGAGGCTTGAGAGAGGCCGGCTTGCAGGATCATGCCGAAGACGATCAGTTCGGCGCCGATGGTGTCGATGATGCCGGCGGCATGGATGCGCGCCCACACATCCGGCAGTCGGATCATACCGAGGGCTCCGATCAGCAGGAATATCCCGCCGATGGCAAAGGAAATGCCGCTGGCGATGTCGACAACAAGATCGAGCGTCGGGTCCATGGTTAGTCCTCGTCTTGCAGCGAGCGACGACCGAGCGCGCGGTAGCGGAAAAATTTCAGAATTGCAATTGTCGAGACAAAATTGATCAGCGCATAGAGCATCGCGATGTCAAGAAAGTCCGGCCGCTCGGTAATGAAGCCAAGCAATCCAAGCAACAGGACGGTCAAGGTGCCGAAGGTGTTGACGGCCAGTACACGGTCGTAAAGCGTCGGACCGGCGAAGAGGCGGATCAAGACCATCATCATGGCGATGAAGAGTGCGGCGGCCGTGGCAAGGAGCATTGTCATTTCAGCGTGTCTCAATCTCGGCAACGCGGCGACCCATCTCGGCAAACCCGCTCATTGCCGATGCTTCTTCGGTCAGGGCATGAATGAGGAAGATTCCCGGTCGCGTTTCGACCGTAACCGTGCCGGGTGTCAGCGTGATCGAGTTTGCGAATATGACATGACCCATGTCGGTTTTCTGGGGAGCCGGCACGGCAATCAGCTGCTGATGAAGCGGCATGTCGCGGGCCAGGATGACTTTCGAGACGGCAACGGCAGATTTGAATATCTCGCCCCCGAGCCAGCCCCAATAGAGCAGAAGGGTCAACCGGAGCTGGATCGGAACCGCCTCGTCGTCCAGCAGTTTCATACGAAAGGCCAGGTAGAGCGTCAGCGCGCAGGACAAGACACCGAGCAACAAAAGGAACGGCTTGAAAAACCCTGACAAAGCCAGCCAGAGAGCAAATAGCGCCACCGACAGACCAATCGCTTTTGCCATGCTTTCCCTTGCTTGCTGATGTGGCGGACCAACGAAATTCTTGGACCGCCCGGCCCATGGGCCGAGAGCCACACCCTTTGAAACGCCAGAAGAGGATGCCCATCCGTCGGCGAGGCCGGAATCCTTCGTGAGGCGGCAATATGCAATGCGGTGGCGGCTGAGGGCAAGAAAGACCGGCCTGGCACTGCCAAAAATCCGGCCTTTCGGCCCGCTTTCAATGCTTAACCGACACTGTTATAGTGAATAATACAAAACGGGGGGTCCTGGGGAGGAACCACGGACCAGTGATAAATTCCGTGTCGGTCAATACTTGAGGCCATTGTTGGTTTGACCGAATGGACGTTGATCGTGGTGGGGATGGAACAGCGAATCGAAATCTCGGCAGATTCAGTCGGTGAGTCGTTTGAAGTCACCGGCGCGGTCAAATGGTTCGATGCGGTCAAGGGGTATGGATTCATCATTCCCGATGACGGACGTGACGACGTGCTCGTGCATTTGTCCTGTCTCAAGCAAATGGGCCTCGATGCGCTTGACGAAGGCGCAACGGTGACCTGCGAGGTCGTGCGGCGTCCGAAGGGCAATCAAGCTGTCCGGGTGATCGATGTCGACGATACGACCGCGATAAAACCAGCCGGTGCCGTCGCGCGGCCGGTCAATCGATCATCGATGTCAGATGTGGTGCCGATCGGAGACTTCGAGACCGCGACCGTCAAGTGGTTTAACCGTGCGCGTGGATACGGGTTTGTGACGCGGGGCGAAGGTACACCGGACATCTTCATCCACATGGAAACGTTGCGCCGGCACAGCATTCGCGATTTACTGCCCGGTCAACAGGTCCAGGTCCGTTTCGGTGAGGGTCCGAAGGGGCTGATGGTTGCCGAGATCGCACCGGACACGCCGTCCGGGGATTGATTTCCGCAATTCATTGATCCTGCCGTGAAGGTATGCCGGCAGGGTGGGTTGTTCCAATTGAGTGGTCATGATCGATAGCAACGACGACAATCCGCCCGATGGGTTCGTTCCATCGACAGGCAGGGGCCCCTATACCAGTCATAACGGTCCATTCTTTCACAAAGTCACCGACGACGGATTTGTCCATGGTGTCCGTGTCAGGTCACGGCACTGCAATTCGCGCGGTATCACGCATGGCGGCATGCTCATGGCTTTTGCGGACGGGCTTCTTGGCACCGCGGTCTGGCGCGCGACGCAGACTGTTGCGTTGACGGTCCGCATGAACAGCGATTTTCTGTCCTCGGCTCGGCCCGGCGAATGGCTCGAGGGAACCGCACGCGTGACCCGTGCGACACGATCGGTCGCGTTTTGCGAGGCCGAATTGTATGTCGGAGCACGGCCGGTGCTGAAGGCGACCGGAGTCTTCAAGCTGATGCGGCGGCATAAAGGGGTCGCATAAGCCTTGTCCTATTCAAACGGTTGCCGGAAAGGGTCCGGCCGGTGTATTGCAGGTCCAGTCCGGCGCCAATGGCCGTACATGTCGGGGCGTAGCGCAGCCTGGTAGCGCATCTGCTTTGGGAGCAGAGGGTCGCAAGTTCGAATCTTGCCGCCCCGACCATCGTCGTCTACGCAGTCAGGCGGCGCGGGGCATCACGGTTTTGACAGCCGATTCATCGAGCCACCAGGCCCGGCTGGCGAGCCTTTCAATGCTGTGCGCCAGCCAGTACGAGGTGCCGCCATGCGAAACGGACCTTGTGAGTTCGAGCACACATTCGATGTCGATCCGGTTGAAGCCGTGAGCGGCAAGCAATGCGATTGCGGCCTCGCGATCGAAATAGTGGGTCATTTCCGGCGCTCCTTCGATCCTGGGTGTGCTATCGACGTCTCGGTTCAGCGTGCTGCTGACCCCGACGATGGTTTTGTTATCGCTTGCAAATTCGGCTGTTTTAGGGCGATAAGAATAAAGTTTTGCGACGTTCCCCATAAGCTTGGGGATTATGGTTCAGGGGCAGAAATTGGCGCGCGCGCGTATTTACAAACCGTCAAAAACGGCCATGCAATCCGGCCGGGCCAAGACCAAAAAATGGGTGCTCGACTTCGAGCCCGCCAACGCGCGCAAGGTCGAACCGTTGATGGGCTGGACAAGCTCGGGCGACATGAATTCGCAAGTTACGCTCCGCTTCGACAGCAAGGACGAAGCGGTCAGCTATGCCGAAAGACTGGGGCTCGACTATCAGGTTTTCGAGCCGCAGGCGTCTCGCCGTTCAATCAAGGCGTATGCCGACAACTTCAAGTATGGCCGGCAGGGACTCTGGACTCACTAGGCCTGCCCGGCGTCCCGATCCCGTAGCTCAACCGGATAGAGCAACAGATTTCTAATCTGTCGGTTGCAGGTTCGAGTCCTGCCGGGATCGCCACCGGATTTTCTTTCCATTGAGGCATAGTCGATGAAGGTTGTCTTTGACCCGGAACAAAAGCGCCACTATCCCCGCCATTTCCTCGTCAACGGCGTCGTCGAGTCCAACCCTGAGGTTCCCGAACGGGCCGACCGGCTTCTTGCGGCCGCGCGTCAAGCCGGCCTTGAGCATGTGGTGCCGGCGGATCACGGTCTTGTGCCCATTTCAGCAGTGCATACGCCTGAATATATTGCCTTCCTGTCGACCATCCATGAACGCTGGCTGCGGATAGAGGGCGGTTCGGATGAGGTGGTGCCGGGCATTCACCCGGATCGACGGGACGGCGCCTATCCGCTCTCGGCCGTTGCGCAAGCCGGATACCACATGGCAGACGGTGCCTGTCCTCTTGCCGCAGGGAGTTGGGCGGCGATCAAGCGCAGCGCGGATGCGGCGGCGGAGGCCGCGCTGATGGTCCGTGACGGCACAGCATGGGCCTACGCACTGAGCCGCCCGCCGGGGCATCATGCCTTTGCCGATATGGCCGGTGGCTTCTGCTACCTCAACAATTCGGGTGTCGCGGCGCAGATGCTTCGCGGCAAGCATGCGCGTGTGGCCATTCTCGATGTCGATGTTCATCACGGCAACGGAACACAGGGGCTGTTCTACAAGCGGCCGGACATCCTGACGGTCTCGATCCACGCCGATCCGGTCCGCTTCTATCCCTTCTTCTGGGGACATGCCGACGAGCGCGGGGCGGGCGCTGGCCTCGGCTATAATTACAATTTGCCATTGCCGCGCGGCACGGATGACGAAGCCTATATGCCGGCGCTGGCGGCAGCCCGACGTCGCATCGAAGCATTCGCGCCGGGGGCGCTGGTCGTCGCACTGGGCCTCGATGCCTACAAGGATGATCCGCAAGGTGGATTTGCGATCACTACCGATGGATTCGGGCGGATCGGCGAGATGATCGGGCGCTTCGGGCTACCCACCGTTCTTGTCCAGGAAGGCGGCTACCTCTGTGACGCACTGGGTGCCAATCTGACCCGTTTTCTCCAAGGTTTCGGCGCTTCTCACACGCTTTGACGCCGGCAGGGGCTTGCCGGAACGGGATTTGTGACCAACCTTTAACTTGAGTGTTTGGACCTGCTCCGGATCATGGTTGCCGGAGAGTGAGGGCGACCGGGGAAAGACGCCCCTGAGGGTGCCCGATGGGAGAGAAAAATGCGCCGACATGCCGTCAGTGTATCCGCTACAGCAAATGACGGACGGCCGCTCATGGCCGTTGCCTTTCTTGTTTTGCTTGCAGCGATGACATTTGCCACGGGGTCACGTGCGACCGGCACCATGGCGAATCCATCCAAGCCAGATCCTTCGATTGAAGGTCAGCCCAACGAGGCGTCCGGGCAAGATCTTTATAATCGCGGTTTCTACCCGGAAGCGCTGGCCGAGTGGAAAAGAGCCGTCGATATCAACAAGGATGCCGGTGCGGCTTTCCGTCTGGCTGAGGAACATTTCGACGCCAAGGTCATCGAGCGCGATGTTGAAACGGCGCTCAAGTATTATTTCTATGGCGCGCAGGGCGGAGACCGGCGCGCGCAGATGGACCTGGCGTCGATGTATGACAAGGGCTGGGGTCTGACGCAGGACGTGCAGGCGGCCGCAAAGTGGTATGAAGCCGCCGCGCGGCAGGGACTTGAAAGTTCACAATACAACATTGCCACGATGTATGAGGATGGTGTTGGCGTCGAAGCGGACAAGGTCAAGGCATATATGTACTACCAGTTGGCAATCGAAGGTGGCTTCCCGCGCTTTGCCACGGAGGCGATCGACCGGCTGGCAGAATCAATGACAGCGGCCGAAATCAAGGAGGCATCGATTTTGGCACGCAACTTCAAACCCCTGACGCCGGAAGAGAGCGCTGCGGAGATGTCGACCGCGAGCGAGGCCATTGACGTCGACTGACTGCATTTTTCTTTGAAGGAAACCGAAGCCCCGGGTTTGACCCGGGGCTTATTTCTTTTGGACTGCGGATCGAAGCGCTACTATTCGCACGGGGAAATGGAGATGCAGCATGACGGATGTATGGTCTAACTGGTCCGGTTGGGTGAAGGCATGGCCGACGCAGATTGCCGCGCCTGCGACCGAGGAAGAGGTCGTGGCGATCCTTCGGGGCGCACCGGCGCCCATCCGCGTCGCCGGACGGGGGCATTCATTCACGCCACTGGTCGAGAGTGCCGGAACAATTTTGACGCTTTTTGGACTATCGGGCGTTGTCGACCACGATCCGGAGGCGATGACGGCGCGCATCAAGGCAGGAACGACCATCCGGAACCTCGGGCCTGAGCTCTTCGAGCGTGGGTTGGCATTGCTCAATCAGGGCGATATCGACAGGCAGACGCTGGCGGGCGCTGTCGGAACAGGGACGCATGGGACCGGTGGCGAGCTTGGATCGCTCTCCGCTGGGGTCAAGGCTTTCCGGTTGGCAACGTCGAGCGGTGAGGTGATTTCCTGCAGTCGCACGGAGAATTCGGATGTCTTCGATGCTGGACGGGTCAGTTTCGGTAGTCTCGGCGTGATGACCGAGATCACCATGCAATGCAGGAATGTCTATGCGCTGGAAGAAACTGGCGGGCGTATGTCGATTGCCGAAGCGCTCGACAAGGCCGAGGCCCTGCGCGATGAAGCGCGGCATTTCGAGTTTTTCTGGTTTCCGTTCGCGGATCAGGTGCTCATCAAATTTCTGAGGGAGACCTCCAAGGAAGCGCGTCCGCGCCGGCGACGGCCGGACGGCGAGATGTCGCGCGACGACAAGATCATGCAACTGACTTGCGAAATTTCGCGGACGCTGCCCTTCCTGCGCGGCCCATTGCAGAAGCTTCTGACGTCGACGAGCGGATCGCGCTATTCGGGCGGTGCGGCCGACGGTGCCGAAGAGCAAAAGACGAGGGTGCGTTGGTCGCATGATGCGTTTCCGAGCGACCGCAATGTGCGCTTCAACGAAATGGAGTATGCGGTACCTGCCGAAAAGGGCCCCGATTGCATCCGTGAGGTCGGCGAGCATATGCGCAAGTGCGGAACCAATTTTCTCTTTCCGCTGGAATTTCGTTATGTCGCCGCCGACGATGCGTGGCTGTCGCCTTTTTATCGCCGGGACAGCGTGACCATTTCAGTTCATCAGTATCATCGCCAGCCCTACAAGGCGTTGTTTGCCGGCGTCGAGGATATTTTTCGCCGTTATGACGGGCGGCCGCACTGGGGCAAGCTGCATACGCGTGGCGCAAAGGACTTCGAGGCCCTTTATCCCAAGTGGGAGGCTTTCCGAGACGTGCGGAGGCAACTCGACCCGGAGGGCAAGTTTCTCAACGCGCATCTGAAGCAGATATTCGGAGAGGCGTGAGTGCTAGTCTGGTTCGACGATCGCGACCGGCTGACCTTCTTCCACCGTATCTTCCTCGGCGACGAGTATTTCGATCAGCGTGCAATCGGCCGGCGCTGAGACCGGAATTTCCATTTTCATCGATTCGAGAATCAGGATCGCGTCGTCCTCGGTCAGCCGATCGCCCGCTTTCGTTTCGATCTTCCAGACCTTGCCGGCAATCTCGCTTTTGACTTCAATCCTGGACACGTTGCCTCTTCCGTTATTCGTTGCAGGCGCGGAGCCGCTCGAAGCCGGCGTCGAGATCGGCGATCAGGTCGTCGGGGTCTTCAAGGCCGGCATGGAGACGCAGCATCTGACCTTGCGCCTCCCATCTGGTCGCCGTGCGGATTTTCGCCGGATCTTGCGGGATGATCAGGCTCTCGAAACCGCCCCAGGAATAGCCCATGCCGAAAAGTTCAAGACCGTCGAGCATGGCGGCGAGCGCGGCTTCGGATGCCGGATTGAGCTCGATGCTGAACAGCCCGCTTGCGCCCGTGAAGTCGCGCTTCCAGAGCGCATGGCTGGGATGGCTCGGTAGTGCCGGATGAATGACGCGGGCGACTTCCGGCCGCTTTTCCAGCCAGCGTGCGAGCTTGAGCCCCGTTTCCATATGGCGCGCGAGACGAACTGACAATGTGCGGATGCCGCGCAACACGAGATAGACGTCGTCTGGACCGGCACAAAGGCCGTTGGCACCATGGCTGGCGACCGTGTTGCGCCACGCGGCTTCCGTCGTCGTGATCGCGCCCATCATCACGTCGGAATGGCCGCCAAGATATTTGGTCACGGCCTGGATCGAAACATCGACGCCGTGATCGAACGGCTGGAAATAGAGCGGCGAGGCCCAGGTGTTGTCGAGCATTACGATTGCACCGGCCTTGTGTGCTGCCTTGGCGATGGCCGGGATGTCCTGTACTTCGAAGGTTACCGAACCGGGACTCTCGGTGAAGACGACGGCGGTCTCTGGTTTGATCAGCGTCGTGATATCGCTCCCCAAACACGGGTCGTAGTATTCAACATCGACCCCGTAGCGCTTGAGAACCTGCTCGCAGAACTGGCGTGACGGTTCGTAAACACTGTCCGTCATCAGCAGGTGGTCACCGGTCTTGAGATGCGCAAGGAGTGCGGCGGTGACGGCGGAAAGGCCTGACGGGGTCAGCAGCGTGCGATAGCCACCTTCGAGCTCGGCGATTGCGTCTTGCAAGGCGGCGCTTGTCGGCGTGCCGCGGCGACCATAAGTGAATGGCTGCTTGCGCGTTCGGACGGCATCGAGGGTTGAATAGAGGATGGTCGAGGCATGATAGACCGGCGGATTGAGGATACCGAAATTGGCTTTCGGATCGCGGCCAGCGGTGACGATCAGCGTGTCTTGCTTCTTCTTCATCCGGTCTTGTCCGTCCTCTGATCCCGGCCGATGATGCCTGCAGCAGTTTGTAACCTTCAAGTACGAAAGTGCCCGCCGATGAACGATCCACAACGCTGAATGCACATACAGGGTTTGCGCGCGAGCCCTCGGCGGTTAATCTCAGCGAATGCAGCATAGCATTGCAATCGGATAGGTTGACAAAGGAAGCCGAATGAGGAACCCCGTGGCCGCCCTTCTTTTGGGCATTCTGATCGGCGCCGGAGGGCTCTATTTCATGCTGCCCTACGATGCGGCGGCCGTGCTGTCAGGTCGGGCGGAAGTCGCCGTGTCTGCCGGGGGCGCCGTTCCCGATGTCGACCGGGCCGGGGCAGGTGAGACCCTGCAACGCATAAAGCGGCGGGGCTTTCTTCACTGTGGTGTAAGCCAGGGGCTTGCCGGCTTCTCCAGTCCCGACGAGCGTGGTCGGTGGTCCGGCATCGATGTCGATTATTGCCGGGCGATCGCGGCGGCGATTTTCGGCGACGGGGAGAAGGTTCGCTTCCGGCCGCTTTCGGCCAAGGACCGCTTCACGGCACTGCAATCCGGCGAAGTCGATATTCTTTCACGCAATACGACGTGGACGATGTCACGCGATACGCAGCTCGGCTTCGATTTCGCCGGCGTTATCTATTACGACGGGCAGGCCTTCATGGTACGGAAAGACTCCGGTATTACGAATGCGCGACAGCTGGCGGGGGCGACGATCTGCACGCAGACCGGCACCACGACAGAACTCAATCTGGCTGACTATTTTCGTGGCCGCGGGCTTGAATACCGGGTGCTTTCATTCGAAAAGAACGATGAAGCGATCAGCGCCTACGATCAGGGGCGATGCGACGGCTATACGACCGATGCCTCAGGGCTCTACGCCGAGCGACTCAAGATGCAGCGGCCCGAAGACAATATCGTTCTGCCCGAAATTATCTCCAAAGAGCCGTTAGGCCCCGTGGTGCGGCAGGGCGACCCGCAATGGGCCGACATCGCGCGCTGGACGCTTTCGGCGCTGTTGAATGCAGAAGAGCTCGGCATCACATCCGAAAACATCGAAGAGATGCGAGAGAGCGAAAATCCACTGGTTCGCCGGCTGTTGGGGGCGGAAGGCTCATACGGCGCATCGGTCGGTCTCGGTCCGGATTGGGTGATCGATATTGTACGTGCCGTCGGCAACTACGGCGAGATTTTTGAGCGCAATGTCGGCGTCGACACGCCGCTCGGCATCGAACGCGGGTTGAACGCGCTTTGGACCGACGGAGGCGTGATGTATGCGCCACCGATCCGCTGACAAACCGTATGCGAGGCGGCTGGGGGCAGGGTATGCAGAAACCCGTTAAACGCGGATCGGGCATGGGGATCAGTTGGTACAATCCGCGCGTCCGCTCGATTGCCTATCAGGCGGGCGTACTGGCTGCCGTCATCGCCGTCGTCTGGTTTTTCACGGCGACGGCGCAGGAAAACCTCGAACGCCTCAACATTTCGACCGGCTTCGGTTTTCTCGACACGACGGCCGGGTTTGGCATCATCCAGACCCTGATCCCCTATACCGAGCAATCGAGCTATGGCCGAGCCTTTCTCGTCGGACTTCTCAACACGCTCTCGGTCGCGGTCATCGGCATCGTGCTTGCGACGATGCTCGGCTTTGTCGTCGGTGTGGCGCGGCTGTCGCGGAACTGGCTGGTGGCGAAGATCGCGGCCGTTTATGTGGAAGTGATGCGGAACATTCCGCTGCTGCTGCAACTCTTCTTCTGGTACTTCGCGGTGCTGCGGCCGCTGCCCGGGCCGGCGGACAGTATCGAGGCGCTGCCGGGGGTCTTTCTCAGCAATCGCGGATTGATCCTTCCCGATCCGGTTCTCGATGCCGGCGCCGGGCTGTTTTTCAGCGCGCTTGCTGTGGCGATCGTGGCTGGTTATGTGCTGGTTCGATGGGCGCGGGCGCGGCAGCGTGCGACGGGCCGGTTGTTTCCGGCCTTGCGCGTCACTGCGGCACTGATCGTCGTCCTGCCGCTTCTTGCATGGGCAGTCGGCGGAACGCCCTTCCATCTGGAATATGCGACGCGCGGCGCCTTCGACTTCAGTGGCGGTGTGCGCCTGTTGCCGGAGTTCGTGGCGCTGGTGCTCGGGCTCACGCTCTATACGGCGGCCTTCATCGGCGAAATCGTCCGCGCTGGGATTCAGTCCGTCGACCGTGGGCAAGCCGAGGCGGCGGCAGCGCTCGGCCTCAAGGACAGCACGACGCTGCGGCTCGTCGTGGTACCGCAGGCGCTGCGCCTCATCGTGCCACCGCTGACCAGTCAGATACTCAACCTTACGAAAAACTCTTCGCTGGCGGTTGCCATTGCCTATCCCGATCTAGTGGCCGTGTTTGCCGGCACCGTGCTCAACCAGACGGGGCAGGCCATCGAGGTTATCGCCATCACCATGGCGGTCTATCTGACGCTCAGTCTTGCGACGTCGCTGGCAATGAACTGGTACAATGCGCGCATTGCGTTCCGGGAGCGGTAGACCATGAGCGCAATCGACATGATGGGCCCACCGCAAAAATCCGGAAGCGTCCTCGGCTGGCTTCGCCGCAATCTCTTTTCGAGCATCGGCAATACGGTGCTGACGGTGATTGCCGCCTATCTGCTTTGGCTTACTGTGCCGCCGCTGCTCAACTTCGCGATTTTCGACGCTGTTTGGACCGGCGACACGCGCGAAGCCTGTCTCGGTGAGGGCAAGGGTGCCTGCTGGCCGCTGGTCTGGGCGAATTTTGACCAGTTCATCTATGGCCGTTATCCGGCATCGGAAATCTGGCGAGTCAATATCGTGTTCGCGCTCGGTTTCATTGCGCTGGTGCCGATGCTCATCCCGTCCGCGCCGGCCAAGCGCTTCAACGTAATTTTACTGCTGGTCGTCTACCCATTGATCGCGCTGGTTTTGCTCGCGGGCGACCGGCCGGGGCTGCCGCCGGTGCCGACGAGCGAATGGGGTGGGCTGCTGGTTACGCTGGTCGTCGCTGTTACCGGCATTGTCGTTTCGCTGCCGCTCGGCATTGTGCTGGCGCTTGGGCGGCGGTCGTCGATGCCGGCGATCCGCATGCTGTCGATTATCTTCATCGAATTCTGGCGTGGCGTGCCGCTGGTGACGGTGCTGTTCATGGCAAGCGTCATGCTGCCGCTGTTTTTGCCGGAAGGTCTCAGCCCCGACAATCTGTTGCGCTGTCTCGTCGGTGTTGCGCTTTTTTCATCGGCCTACATGGCGGAAGTGGTGCGCGGCGGCTTGCAGGCGATACCGGCGGGGCAATACGAGGCGGCGCGCGCCGCCGGTCTAAGCTATTGGCAGACGATGGGGCTTGTCGTGCTGCCGCAGGCGTTGCGTCATGTCATTCCCGGCATCGTCAACACCTTCATCGGCCTCTTCAAGGACACGACGCTGGTGCTGATCGTCGGCATCTTCGATATTCTGGGGCAAGTCAGGGCGCAGCTCTCCGACCCGAACTGGACTGTGCCGCAGGGTGCGCTGACGGGCTATCTCTTCGCCGGGATCGTCTTCTGGATTTTCTGCTTCGGCATGTCGCAATATTCAAATTTCATGGAACGCCGGCTCAATGCCGGGCGTGGCCGCTAGGAGGGCAGGATGGCGGCGGATACCGCAAAGCCAATGCGCGTCTCGGACAAGGTGATGATCGAGATGTCGGGCGTGCACAAATGGTTCGGCGATTTTCATGTGTTGAAGAATATCGACCTGACGATCAAGGAGGGTGAACGGATCGTTATTGCCGGACCGTCGGGTTCGGGCAAGTCGACGCTGATCCGCTGCATCAACCATCTCGAAACGCATGACGCGGGGAAAATCGTCATTGACGGCATCGAGCTGACCGAAGACCTGAAACGCATTGACGAGGTGCGGCGCGAAGTCGGCATGGTGTTCCAGCAGTTCAACCTCTTTCCGCACATGACGGTCCTCGAAAACTGCACTTTGGCACCGCTCTGGGTGCGAAAGATGCCTGAGGCCGAGGCGCGCGACCTTGCCATGAAGTTTCTGGAACGTGTGCGTATTCCCGAGCAGGCCGACAAATATCCCGGTCAGCTATCGGGTGGCCAGCAGCAGCGCGTGGCGATTGCAAGGGCGCTCTGCATGAACCCGAAGATCATGCTGTTCGACGAACCGACTTCGGCGCTCGATCCGGAAATGATCAAGGAAGTTCTCGACGTGATGGTGGAGCTGGCGCGCGAGGGCATGACCATGCTTTGCGTGACGCATGAAATGGGTTTTGCGCGCGAGGTTGCCAACCGCGTCGTTTTCATGGACGAGGGCGAAATCATCGAGCAGGCGCCGCCGGAAGAATTTTTCAACGCCCCGAAGAGCGAGCGGACGAAATCGTTTCTGGCGCAGATACTTGCCCACTAGGCGTCTAGAGGGTCAGTCGAGTTCTTCCAGTTCCACTTCTTCCTGTGCGTAGGGTGTGAAGCCGTGGCGCTGGTAGAGGGGGAGGGCCCGGGGATGGTCGAGGGTGCAGGTCTGCACGATCAATCGTTCGGGGTGGCGTGTCCAGGCGCGTGTGATCGCCTCACAAAGCAGAAAACGGCCGAGGCCTTTTCCGACATGCTCCGGAATCACGCCGAGAAATGAAAGTTCCGCGCGTTCCCGGTTGCGGAAGTCGAGCTCGGTGAAGCCGGCCGGTGCGCCGCCGCAATAGAGGACGTAAATCTCCACCTCGTTGTGATGGATGATTGCGCCCAGCGCCTCATCGGAGAGACGCTTGCGATTGACCCAAACATAGTTCCGGCCAATCGCATCGTAGAGATAGCGATAGAAGTGGATCGGGGGCTTTTCGACGCGCAACAGCGCGTATTTCCCAAGGGGGCGCGGCACGGGCGGCAATCGCGGCTCGGACAACATTTCGAGATGTGTGACGACGGTCTTGTGTTTTTTCCCCATGCGCCCCCGCGCATCAGATCTCGACAGGCATTTCCACAACGGCGCCCCATTCGGCCCATGAACCATCATAAACGGGGACTTGCGGCTTGCCGAGTACCGCGAGACCGAGCGCGAGAATTGAGGCTGTGACACCTGAACCGCAGGTTGTGACTACTGGTGCGGCGATATCGACGCCCGCGCGCTCGAACAGGCGGCGAAGCTCATCCGGATTCTTGAGGGTGCCGTCGGTGGCGATCAGATCGGAGGCCGGCAGGTTGAGGCTGCCCGGAATATGGCCGCCCCGGAGGCCGGGGCGCGGTTCGGGCTCGGTTCCGTTGAAGCGGCCGGTACTGCGGGCGTCGAGAATTTGCTCGGCGCGCGTGTCGAGGTTGGCAAGCATCTGGGCGCGGTCGCGGATCAGGCCTGTATTGCGCCGCGCGGTGAAATGGCGCGCGCTGTGGCGCGGCTTGATGTCGTCAAGCGGGCGGCCTTCGCTTTTCCATTTTCTGAGACCGCCGTCCAGCACGACAACATCCGCATGTCCCATGACGCGAAACATCCACCAGACGCGAGCGGCACTGAAAAGCCCGGCACCATCATAAACGACGATGCGGACGCCATCGCCAAGACCGAATGCGCGAACTCGCGACGAAAATTTTTCGGGCGTCGGCAGCATATGTGGATACGGACTTTCGAGATCGCAGATTTCGTCGATGTCGAAGAACACAGCGCCGGGAATATGCGCCTGTTCGTACTCGGCTCGTGGGTTCCGCTGTGCTTGCGGTAAATACCAGGACGCATCGACAACCCGAACATCCGGGGCATCGAGATGAGCGGCGAGCCATTCGGTTGTCACGAGCGGTGAGGCGGCATCAGGCATTCCTGAATTCCTTGCATTTCGGCTTTTTCTGTCTGGTCAGAGCCAGTCTGGCGCCGGCAGTCCCTTTTCCTTCAGGAAGACCGGGTTGAACATCTTGCTCTGATAACGTGTGCCGTAATCGCAAAGGATGGTGACGATCGTGTGACCGGGCCCCATTTCGCGGGCGAGGCGGATGGCACCGGCTACGTTGATGCCACTCGAACCGCCGAGGCATAGCCCTTCTTCTTTCAGCAGGTTGAAGACGATGGGCAGCGCCTCTTCGTCCGGGATCTGGAAGGCATCGTCGATGGGCGCATCGACGAGGTTGGCCGTGATGCGGCCCTGGCCGATTCCTTCGGTGATCGAGGAGCCTTCGGCCTTCAATTCACCATGCTTGTAGAAGTGATAGAGCGCGGCGCCCATCGGGTCGGCAATGCCGATCCGGATATTCCGGTTGCGGTCCTTCAGCGCCATACCGACGCCGGCCAGCGTGCCGCCGGTGCCGACGGCGCAGATGAATCCGTCGACCGTGCCGTCGGTCTGCTTCCAGATTTCGGGCCCGGTGGTTTCGATATGGGCGAGGCGGTTCGCGACATTGTCGAACTGGTTGGCCCAGATGGCGCCGTTGGGCTCCTTCGCCGCCAGCTCTTCGGCGAGGCGGCCGGAATATTTGACGTAGTTGTTCGGGTCCTTGTAGGGAACCGCCGCCACTTCGATCAGTTTCGCGCCGCAGAGCCGCAACATGTCTTTCTTTTCCTGCGACTGCGTCTCGGGGATAACGATGACGCTCCTGAAGCCGAGCGCATTGCCGACAAGCGCGAGGCCGATGCCGGTGTTGCCGGCCGTGCCCTCGACAATGACGCCACCGGGCTTCAGCGTGCCGCGCTTCACCGCATCCTGAATGATGTAGAGCGCCGCGCGATCCTTCACGGACTGTCCGGGGTTCAGAAATTCGGCCTTGCCGAGAATCTCGCAGCCGGTTTCTTCCGAAGCGCGCCGCAAGCGCAGCAGAGGTGTGTTGCCGATCGAGTCGACCAGTCCGTTTTTAATATCCATTAGATCAGGGGCTTTGCTGTTCGGTGGCAAGGGAACTGGAACATACGGAGGCGGGGGGCAGTGTTCAAGGTCGAACGAGTGGACCTTTTCCTCATCCGATTCGCGACTTGTTTAATATAAGCCATTGAATCATAAGGATCGTCTTCGCGTCCGCAATACGCCCATCCTGGGTGGCGGCAAGCGCCTCGGAGAGCGGCACGACAACGGCGCGAATATCTTCTTGCTCGTGGGCAAGTCCGTGAATGCCGCCGATATCGGACAGATCGGCGGCGGCCGCGTAGAGATGCGTGCGCTCGCCATAGCCACCGGGCGAAGACCAAACGGTGGAAATATGGAGCGCTGTACCGATCCCGCAGTCGGCTTCCTCGCGCGCTTCGCGTGCCGCGACCCCGGCCGGTGTTTCGCCGGGGTCGACGATTCCAGCGATCGCCTCGAAGAGCCATGTCGCCTGACCCCATACAAGGCCACAGGCGCGAAATTGTTCGAGTAGCACTACGGCATCAAGTGCGGGGTCATAGGGCAGCACCATCGCGACTTCGCCTATCGTGTAGATGTCGCGTGTCACCTCGCCTGACCACGTGCCGTCGAAGCGCCGATGGCGGAAGACGAGACGCTCAAGTTTACCCCAGCCGCGGCCGATTGTGTCGCGCGAGCGGATGTCAACGTCGGCAAGGCTGCGCGGCGTTGGAACGAGGCGATTGTCCATGAAGAGCTCCAGACCGGTGAGGTCTGCAGTCTAACAGCAGGCGTCAGGGTCGTGCGAGTGTCACCTGCGTCACATCGATATTGCCGGAACGGAAACCCGCTTCGCAATATGCGAGGTAATATTCCCACATGCGGCGGAAGCGTTCATCGAATCCTTGGTGCTGTATTTCGGGCCATGCCGCACGGAAACGTTCGCGCCACTGGCGCAGCGTTTCGGCATAGTCGAGGCCGAATTCGAGATTGCCTGCCCAGGTCAGACCGGCGCGTTGGACCTGCTGCTTCAGCACCGAAGGCGAGGGCAGCATGCCACCTGGAAAAATGTAGCGCTGAATGAAGTCCGCACGTTTCCGGTATGCTGCAAAGGAACGGTCGGCGATGGTAATGATTTGCAGGCCGGCCTGTCCACCGGGTTTCAGGCAGTTGCGTATCTTGTCGAAATAAGCTGGCCAGTATTCTTCACCAACCGCTTCGAACATTTCGATCGAGGCAATGCGGTCGAAGCGCTCGTCGACGTCGCGATAGTCCTGATAGCGGATGTCGACCCGGTCGCTGAGGCCCTTCTGCTTCATGCGGTCGCGGGCGAAGGCGAGCTGCTCCTTGCTGATGGTGATGCCGGTTACACGGCACCCGATTTCGCCCGCCGCATATTCGGCGAAGCCGCCCCAGCCGCTACCGATCTCAAGCAGGTGGTGTTCGGGCCTGAGGTCGATGCGTTCTGCCAGCGAGCGGTACTTGTTGATCTGTGCCGACGATAAATCCTGTTCCTTGTGCGCGAAGCGCGCCGAGGAATAGGTCATGGTCGGGTCGAGCCAGCGACGGTAGAAGCTATTGCCGAGATCGTAGTGATACTCGATGTTGCGCTTCGAGCCGCTTTTTGAGTTGCGCCGCAGCATGTGCCCCAACCGCGCGACGAAGCGAAAGACCGGGTTGCCGGTCAGCTTTTCCTGCAACGCATCGGCGTTGCCCAGAAAAAACTCCAGAAAGGCCGTCACATTGGGGCTGTCCCACATGCCGTCGAGAAAGGCTTCGGCGGCGCCGAGATCGCCGCTTGCAAAGAAGCGCCGGGCGAGACCGAAATCGCGGATCAGCATTACGGCGTCGCTGCCCGGTTCGGTGCCCTTAAAGCGCAACTGGCGCCCGTCTGGCAGGATGACGGTTAGCGAACCGCGTCTGACGCGCAACAACAAACGGAAAGCGAGCCGGGCGAGGCGCGGGATACCGACGAGCGCAGCCAAATCAGCGGCATTGACATCGATCGGCGCCTGCTGCGCAGTGAACGCTGCATCCACGGGCGTCTCATGCGCGCCGTTGCGGGTGACAAGTGGCGAGTGCTGCATCGCTGCGAGTCCCTCCTCCGTTCTGCCGTTGCGGGCAGTATAGGCGAATACCGGTGAATGCCCAACGCTTCCCCGCCTCATATGGCTACGGGATGTGATGGCGCATGGTTCAGTTTCGAAAGGAGTTTTGTGCGGCGCGGCCATTAAAAAAGGCCGGCGGGCGGTGCGCTCGCGGCCTTCTCATATACGGTCTCGAAGGTGGCTCCCCGGGCCGGATTCGAACCAGCGACCAATCGGTTAACAGCCGATTGCTCTACCACTGAGCTACCGGGGATCACATCGAAATGGCCCCGGATGGAGCCGCCGATGAGCGGTGCATATAGCAAAGACATTTGCCTCACGCCAGCCAAATGTCTTGTTCCTGCCACCTTTTCCCCTTATCTGCCCACAGGGGCCGGACAACCGATGGGGCCCCTCGCAAATCTTTCGGAGTGAGCAATCTGTCATGGCGGCTGTGCGTCTCGGCAACAGGAAGTTCAATGTGCCGGGTACCCCCATCATTCGTGTCGTTGTGGGTATGGTGCTGATCATCGGCGGCATGTTCGGCTTCCTGCCGGTGCTGGGCTTCTGGATGTTGCCTCTCGGTGTTGTCGTGCTTTCGGTTGACATCCACCCGGTCCGCCGTTTCAGACGACGCGTTGAGGTCTGGTGGGGTCGGCGGCGGCAGCGCAAGCGGGACCAGCGCCGGGCTACGGTGTCGTCCTCAGTCGATCCCAAGTGATCGAATCGGCCGAGCGAATGCGAAGGGCAGTCCGCTCAGCAACGCTTCCAGCATGCGCCGGTCCTGATATTCGCCATTGAGAGAGAGGCGCGGCAGGCGGCTGAGCCGCCGCGCATGTTCGGGTTTGATGAGTCCCTTGCGCGTTGTTGTCGCCGAAAGGAAGCCCAGCGCTTCTGCGCGGGCGAAGTCGGCCTCGCCGGCGGAAGTCGGATCGCCATATGGATAGGAGAAATGGCGCGGGCGGTATCCGAGCTCGGATTCCATGCGCGTCAGGCCTTGTTCAATGTCCGCCCGTCCCCGCGCGTCGGGAAGGCCGGCCTGTGCGAAATGCTCGGCTGTATGCGCCTCGATGCTCGCCAGCGGGTGCGCGGCGAGCATCCGCACTTCGTCCCAGCTCATTGCCAGTTCGCGCGTCAGCGCCTGCAGGTCCAGTCCGTGTTCGGCGGCGAGGCGCCGCACTTCGGCGCGTAGCAGGTCTTCCGGCAAGGCACGCAAGGCCCAGTAGAACTTGTTCCATGCAGCATGTTTCTCGAAACCGTCGCGCGTGAACATCGCGATCTCGCCGTCCGGCAGCATCACGCGCACAGCAATGGACGACGCGATGATGCGCTCGAGCGCGACCCACCAGATTTCGGCTGTTCCGTCCGGCAAGCCAGTCGTCAGATAGACCGTGAACGGAACGCTGTGGCGCTCGAAAACGGGCAGGGCGTCGGTGAGGTTATCGCGATAGCCGTCATCGAGCGTGAAAACAGCGAAACGTTCCGAGACATCGCCCTCTTTGAGACGCGTCACCGCTTCGTCGAGGCTCAGACAGACATAGCCGCGCTCGCGGACAAGGCGGATCGTTTCATCCAGGAAGCCGGGGGTGATTTCGAGCAGCCGATTGGGGGCGAAGTCAGTGTCGTCCGGTTCGCGCACGCGATGGAGCATGAAGATGACACCGATCCCGGCCAGTGACAGTGGAGCAAGGCGAACGGCGCCGCTGGCATGCAGAGCCAGCAGCGCCCGGCCCATGGCCATCGGTTTTCGATATGTCCCTAATTCCAAAGTGGTCATTCCTGGAGCCTGAGAGAGCGCGGGTTGCATTCTGGCGCGAAAAGGTTAACGCGATTCCACTTTGCACGGGCCTTGCAGATAGATCGGCAAGGCAGGGATGTGCGTCCGAAATCGAGAAAAATCACGCCACTTGCTGACCGGAAAGACCAAGACCAGCGTGGCGAGGCCCCCCCAATGACGCCGCTGACCCGACCCATTGCCGATAAAGCCGGCATTGCGACGATGCCGGAGACCGAAACACACGAATCCGCCCGGATTCTGGCCGGTCCGTGGACCGAAAACGCCGCCGTCGGTCCCGATGTGCTGCTTTCGGTTCATGAAGATTTCGAGCCCCTGAAGGCCGTTTGGCAGCAACTGGAGCAGACGGGCGACTGCACGCCCTTTCAGACCTATGCCTGGCTGACGGCATGGCAGCGCCATATCGGGACAAATCAGGGCGTCCGGCCGACGATTGTCGTTGGTTGGGACAGTGCGGGTGGGGCGTTGTTCATCCTGCCGCTGGCTGTCCGGAGCGGCTTCTTCTGCAATCGCCTGTCGTGGCTCGGCGGCGATCTTTGCGACTATCAGGGGCCCCTTCTCTCGAAAAACTTCCAGAAATGCGTCGGCTCCGATCGGTTTCCGGCGCTATGGGCGCAGATACGTGGGCTGCTGCCCGTCCATCATGTCGTGGCGCTGGACCGGATGCCGGAGCAAGTCGGCGCGCAACCCAATCCGTTCATGGCGCTGGCCGGAAATCGCCCTCACGCCTGTTTCGCCCACAAGACGATGCTCAAATCCGACTGGAACAGCTACTACGGCGAAAAGCGTTCGTCGGCGAGCCGGAAGCGTGACAAGCAGAAGCGCCGCAAGACCGAAGAGTTCGGTGCTGTGTCGCTGGTGACGCCGCAAACGGCGACAGAACGATTGCGCGCGCTTGACGTGTTGATGGCGCAGAAGGCCGTGGCGTTTGCCCGCATGGGCGTTGCCAATCTCTTCGACAAGCCCGGCTACCGGGACTTCTATCGCGATCTGGCGACCAGTGCCGATGCGGGCGACATGGTTCACATTTGCTATCTCGACGTCGGCGGCACCATTGCGGCGGCGAACTGGGGCGTCAGCTTTGGCGGGCGCTATTCCTATGTGCTTGCCAGTTATGACGAAACAACCGAAGCGGCCAAATACGGTCCCGGCGTGATTCAGCTCATGGAATTGATGGCCCATGCGACGGCCACTGGTCACAGCGAGTTTGACTTCACGATTGGTGACGAGGCCTACAAGGAGCAGTGGTGTGAGGTCGAAATTCGCCTCCACGACCATTTTGAACCCAACAACCTGATCGGCTGGTTCGGTGTCGTGCCTGAAATCGCCCATGCCTTCGCTAAACGTTTCATCAAGCAGAGCCCGCTACTTTGGCACTGGTTTACCCGGTTACGCGCCGCTGCTGCCTCCTTGCGGGCTGCCGGGGCCTGAGGGCTTGCTTAATGAGTGTTAACGCGTTTCCGCAACCGCTGAGGCGGATCGGCGAGACCATCGCCGCGAGGCTTGGCGACGGCCATCTTGCCGGCGTCGTGCGCGGTGCTGCGTTCGTGATGGGTATTCGCGTCGCCGGCGCGGCGATCGCCCTTCTCAGTCAGGTGCTGCTGGCGCGTTGGATGGGCGTCTATGAGTATGGCGTTTTTGCCTATGTCTGGGTCTGGGTGATCATACTCGGCATTATCGTGCCGATGGGATTCGGTACCTCGGTGCTGCGCTTCGTGCCCGAATACCGCGCCAAGGCGAAATGGCACCGCCTGTCCGGCATGCTGTCGGCATCGTTTTATATCGTTCTGGCGTTTGGCGTTGTGACCGCGCTTGTTGGTATCGGTATCCTCTGGGCGGTGCGCGACCATATCGAAAGCTTCTACGTGCTGCCTTTGGTTGTCGGATTGCTATGCGTGCCGGCCTTTGCCTTGATGGACTGGCAGGAGGGGGCGGCGCGCGCTTTCGGCTGGGTCAACCTGGCTTATATCCCGGCCTACGTCATTCGGCCGCTCGCCATCGTTGCTTTCGCCGGCGGAATTCTTCTGTTCTCCGGAACGCCGACGGGACTGCAGGTGACGATGGGTGCGCTGGCAGCGACTGTGCTGACGCTGATTGGTCAGCGCGTGATGCTGACGCGCCGCGTCGCACAAACGATGCCACGCGCCAAACCTGTCTTTCATGTCCGGCACTGGGTTGCGATCTCGGCGCCGCTGGTGCTGGTCGAAGGACTGTTCCTCGTTCTTGTCAACACCGACGTCCTGCTGCTCGGGTATTTTGTTGATCCGGACGAGATCGGTATCTATTTCGCGGTCACGCGTATCGCCAATCTGATGGCCTTCATTTGCTTTGCATTGTCGGCGCTGGCGGTACCGAAGTTCGCCGAACTCTATGCTGCCGGCAAGCACGATGAACTGCAGACCTTCATGCATGGTGTGATCCAATGGGTCTTCTGGCCGACGCTTGCGGCTGGCTTGTTCCTGCTGGCAATCGGCGAGTTCGCGCTCGGGCTCTTCGGTGACGGGTTTGCTGCCGGTTATTCGGTGTTATGGCTCCTGATGCTTGGATTCCTGGCGCGCGCGGCTACGGGGCCGATCGAATATCTGCTCAACATGACGGGCAATCAGAACGCAACCGCAATCGCCTATAGTTGTGCGGCGGTACTGAACGTGGCGCTCAATCTGATCCTTGTGCCGCGCTTCGGCCTGGAGGGGGCGGCTGCCTCGACGGCTATCTCCATTATTCTTGCCACCCTCTGGCTCGCCGTCATCGTGCGACGGCGGCTCGGTATCACGGCGTTCGTATTCGCCGGCTTTCGGATTCGCAAGTTGGCGGCCGTCTGAAGGTCAGAACAGGAAAGCGCATGACTGATATTCGCCGGCACACACTGTTTTCCGGACTCGGTTTTTCGCGCAGCGAAAACATCTTGCCGCTTTCCGTCGAGCGGTTGAGCCATGCCGCGCGTTATGCCTATGACAGGCCGCCTTCCGCAGACATCGTGGTGCTGGAAAGCGCTGACGCGATGGGTCCCTATCTCGAAAACATCGACGAACTTGCGCAGGCGTCCGTCGACACCAACGTGCAGTTCGAGAGTGCAACCCTGGCGGCTTCGATGGAGCACCTGCAAGGCCGGGCCGCGGCGCAGGTCGCGCTGGTCTGGAGTGAACCTGGCCGCGACAACAGGCGAATGCTGCTTGGTGTTTTCCCCTTCAGAATTGTGCGGGGCCATTTTGGCCTGCCGGTCCCGGTCTGGTCGCTATGGGAGCACATCCACAGCTACACCGTCACACCATTGGTTCGGTCCGGACACGAGCGTCACGCTGTGCGGCGTTTCCTTGACTTTGCCGATCAATCCGGCGCGGCGCTGGTGCGCTTTCCACTGTTTGAAGTCGCGGGGGCCTTTGATACCGCGCTCGAAGAGGTGTTGCGGGAGCGAAAACGTGCGTGGCTCGAAACCGATCGACATGAACGTGCCTTCCTGCGGTCCGATCTTGATGAAGACGCTTATCTGGCTGCGCATATCCGCAAGAAAAAGCGGAAGGAGTTTTCGCGATTGTGGAACCGGCTGGCCGAACAAGGTCAGCTCGCCTTTGTCGCGCATGATGGCGGCGCGGATCCAGTTGCCTGGGTGCAGCGGTTTCTGACCCTCGAGGCGGGGGGGTGGAAAGGCAGACGCGGTACGGCCATGAAGCTGCGTCGCAACGAGCGAGCGTGGTTCGAGACTATTTGTGCAGGCGCGCAGGCGCAGAAAAAACTCATCTGCACTGAACTGACGCTGGACGGCCGACCGATCGCCATGCTGGCGAGCTTTCGCTCAGGCCCGGGCCTCTATACGTTCAAAATCGCCTTTGACGAAATCTATGGAAAGTATTCGCCCGGGACGTTGCTGATGCTGAAAGGCATCGGCGCGTTCCTGCGTGACGATCGGATCGAATGGGTCGATTCCTGCGCCATGCCTGGTCACCCGATGATCGATCATATCTGGGCGCAGCGTCGGACGATGCGCAGTGTAACCGTTTCGACGTGCCATCGCGCCAGCCCGGCGTTTCTGTCCTACAGCGCCGCCATGACACGCTTCGCCGAACAAGCGCGGGAAAAGCTGCGTTTTCTCTACCGTCGAATTCGCAAGGAGATCGAGAATGACCAGGCTCATTGAAATCGAACCGGGCACCGTGTCATCGTCATTGCCGGAGGCGAGCTTCCGGATTTGCCACCATCTGGCCGATCATCCGTTGTTCCAACTCGATCGTCTGGCACGTCTCGCAGCCTCGCTGCCCGCCGACCGGATCGAATTCAACGGTCCGGTGGAGCCGAACCAGGATCCGAATCGGACGCCGTCCAATGGCTTGACGCCCGAGGAAACGGTTCGGCGCATCGAGCATGCGAAGTCGTGGATGGTCATCAAAAACGCCGAGGGCGATCCGGAATACAAGGCATTGCTCGACGCCTGCCTTGATCAGGCAGCCGAACAGACCGGGGGGCTGATGGGCGGTGCACTCGATCGGCAAGCCTTCATTTTTGTGACATCGCCGGGCAACGTGACGCCATTTCATTCGGATCCGGAGCAGAATTTCCTGCTGCAGATTCGTGGTTCCAAACGCATGTCGCTATTTGACCATCGCGACAGGGAGGTCGTCAGCGCTGAAGATTCGGAGCTTTTTCCCGGCAAGCATCGCAACCTGCCATATCGCGATGAGCTGGAGGCCAAGGCGACGCATCGGCAGATTGCGCCTGGCGAGGGCCTCTTCGTGCCGATCTTCGATCCGCATTGGGTCAAGAACGGCGATGCAGTGTCGATTTCATTTTCGATTACCTGGCAGACGGAAGAAACGCGGCGGCTCGTGAGGCTTTCCTATGTCAATGCAGTTCTGCGCAAATTTGGTTGGCCGCAAGCGCCTGCTGGCGCCAATATGGCTTGGGACTGGGTCAAGATCGCGGCCTATCAGGCGCTGCGTCCCATCTACGATGCGGTCAAGAAGCTGGTTGGTGACCGCCGAAGGGCGCTCGCCATTTTTCTGGGGCGCAAAGCGAGTGGCGCTGTGGCCTGAATATTCGCTGGCCTAGCGTAAGGCGAGGCGGCGGCGCGGTGCGCGCGCAGGATATTCCTCGATCACCGTGTCGGTGTAGCGCCGATACCGCTTGATGTCGACGCGTGTCAGCAGGATGCCGACGCGGCGGCTGCTCGCGGCCGAGAGCAACTTCAGCACATGGGCAACAACCTGTCGGCTCGTCGAAGACCATCGTACGACAAGAATGGTGACGTCTGAAAGTTTGGTCAGGACCTGAGCGTCGGCGGCAGCCATGGCTGCGGGCGAGTCGATGATGACATAGTCGTAGGTTTGCTGGAGCGCCGACAATACCCACTGCATTTGCGGTGATGCCAGCGCAGCCGTCGGGTTGGCAAGAGGCGAACCGGCCTGCAGCAGATGTGCGGGGCTTCCGGGTTCCGACCGGATGACATGCTGAAAGGCGGCGCGACCGGTCAGCAGTTCCGACAACCCGGGGAGCGGTGCCGCGCCGAGGGCAAGATGAAGGGCAGGTGCGCGCATGTCAGCGTCGATAATGATCGTGCGATGTCCGCCCATCGCAAAGACGCGCGCAAGGCTGGCGGCAGTCGATGTTTTTCCTTCACCGGCGACCGATGACGTGACGAGGACGGTGCGCGCGCGGCGATTGCCGATGCGCGCCATCAACACGTTGCCTTGCAGTGCCCGAATTGCCTCGGCATAGAGGCCGTTGGGATCGCGGATCAGGTCGCTCGCCGGTGCGCGCGCGCCGGCGCGGGGATCAAGCTCGGGCGTCAAGCCCAGAAAGGGCATCCCGGTCGCGCGCTCGATCTGTTCGCCGATCCGGAATCCGCGTGCAAAAACTTCGATCAGGAACACGACGAGAAAGGCAAGGATCAGTCCGGCTGCGGCGCCGAGCATTAACGTCGGCCCTGTGCGGGGCGATGTGGGCTCGGTCGGCTGCTGGGCGCGGGAGACGATGCGCGCGTTGGCGGATTGCGTGTCGGCTTCGGCGCGAGCCTTGGCTTCCTCATAACGGCGGAGGAAGGACTCCAGAAGTGCCCGGTTGGTATCGGCTTCGCGCTGCAGCGCCCGGAGTTTCACGTCATCCTGATTGAGCTGGGCGGTACGGCGCTGTGCACGATTGAGATTCTCGCGGACGGCCGCGACGCGTGCATTGACGACGCGTGCTTCGTTTTCCAGCGCTTCGATTACCTTGTAGACCTCCTTCTCGATCTGCGTTTCGAGGTCGGCGAGGTTGGCCTGCGATTCCAGCATCCGCGGATGTGTCGGCAGCAGCGTTTCCGACATTTGGGCGATTTGCGCCCGCAGCGCGACTTCCTGTTGGCGCAGGTTCTGGATCAATGGCGATTGCAGCACTTCTGCGGCCGAATTGACCGCGTTGCCGGAGGCAACCAGATTGCGCGCGTTGGACAGTTTGGCCTGCGCGGCCGCGCGATCTGCCTCGGCCACCGAGAGCTGGCTGTTGAGGTCGGTCAGTTGCTGTTGCGGGACCGTCGATCCGTTTGTGAGAAACAGACCGGACTCGGTTCGGAAGTCCTCGACAGCCGCTTCCGATTCCTGAACCTTGACGCGCAGTTCGTCGATTTGATGCGCGAGCCAGCGTGTTGCCTCGCTGTTGACGTTGGCTTTTTCCTCGATCTGTTGCGCGATGTAGAGATCGGCCAGGCGATTGGGAATCGCGGCGGCCATGCGCGGATCGGTCGAGGTGAAGAGGATTGCGATGACGCGCGAATTTGACTTCTGGAAGATTTCCAGCCGCGCCAGTACTTGATTGGCGATTTCCTCGATATCGGTAACCGGGTTGTGTTCGCGCAGTCTGAAGGCAATGACAACGCGGTCCATGAACCCCGGCTGGCGCAGCGCCGGATTGAACTCGGCATTTGCCCCCAAGCCCAGATCCTGAATGAGTTGCGCAATCAGGCGGCGCGACGTCATGATCTGAATTTCGCTCTGCAGCGTCTCGCTGTCCGGCAGAGGGCTGCTGACGTCAATGTCGAATGTCGAGATTTCGCCGGTGCGGGGCGCGAGCATGACGCGGGTTTCGACCGTGAAGGTCGGCGTCGCAGTCGCGAGCCAGAAGAGCACCAGGGTCATGAAACCGGCGAAGACGACGATGACGATTTCCTTGCGCGCCCAGATGCCGCGCAGAATATCCCAGGGCGAGATGTCGCCGCTTGCGCCTTCGCCGGGCGCAGTGCGGCGCCTGTCGCCGAAGGTCACAGCCTGATTCATCTGGGTATCGGTCATCAATTCCGCTCGCCGGTATGCCCAAGTCAGGTCCGCCGCGTGCGCGGAAGCTTGCGAATACCCCATTCAAAGCAGCTTGCAGTAGACGGCTTTTGGGTAACGGAAGCCTTAACGGGAAACCATCAGGCTACGGCAAAGCCGGTGTTCACCGAGCCTTTTCAAAGGGCCGTCGGTCGTCTGCACCGCGCCGATTGCAAAAAATTAACCCTTCGGGCGCTACCGTCCGGAGGGGCAGGTTGAAAGAAAGAGACGCGTCGATGAAGGCCGGGTTTACAGGTATCTTGGTGGCCCTTTGCATGACCCTCGCGGCTTGTGCCCAGTACGGTGTGCTGGAGCAGCGGCCGGCCTCGGGTGAGTTTGACGCCTATCGGCTGGACACGGGCGATCAGCTGCGGGTCACCGTATTCGGGCAAGCGGATCTTAGTGGCGACTTCACGGTCGATGGAACGGGCTCGATCTCCATGCCGTTGTTGCCGCCGATTGTGGCACGCGGCCTGACAACCGAAGAGTTCGAGGCGGTCGTGGCCGTCGAGCTCGGCCGCCGTTTGCTCCGCAATCCCAATGTCAGCGCGCAGGTGATGCAGTTCCGGCCGTTCTTCATTCTCGGAGAAGTGCAACGTGCCGGGCAATACCCCTATGTCAGCGGCATGACGGTTCAAAGCGCAGTTGCGATCGCCGGCGGCTACAGTTATCGCGCCAATGAAGACCGTGTCCGGATCACGCGAAATCTTGGAGACCGGATCGTCGAGCTCGGTGTCGACAGCAAGGCTCCTGTCATGCCTGGCGATACGATTCTCGTCAGAGAACGGTATTTCTGATGCAACCGCCGGCGCCCAACTGCGCGACCAGAACGATGAGAGTGTTGCATGTGATGCGGCTGCCGATGGGCGGTCTTTTTCGTCATGTACTGGATCTCGTGGCGGGTCAGCAGTCGGCGGGCATAGCGGCAGGCGTCGTCTGCGCTCCGCCACCCGACGACGGCGTATCCGCCGCACGGCTCGCGGCGCTCGAAGCAAGTTGCGGGCTCGGCCTGCATGTCTTGCCGATGCACCGATTGCCCGGCCTGGGCGACCTTGCCAATATGCGGGAAATCGGCACCTTGATCGCCCGACTCCGTCCGGACGTCGTTCACGGTCATGGCGCCAAAGGCGGCCTGCTGGCGCGTTTGGCGCCAGCGAGCAGCGAGGCGATACGCGTTTACACGCCGCATGGCGGTACGCTCCACTATAGCGGTATGACGCCACACGGATTTGCGTTCCTCGCAGCGGAACGGCTGATGCGCAGCCGCACCGATGGATTCATTTTTGAGTCGGATTTCAGCCGGACCACGTTTATTGCCAAGGTCGGCAATCCGGGTGCTGCGACTGCCGTCATTCACAACGGTCTTGCAGAAAACGAATTCATGCCGGTCGGGCATGCCGATGCCGCCGCCGATTTTCTGTTCATTGGCGAACTGCGGATGCTGAAGGGCGTATCGACGCTTATTGAAGCGATGAGATTGCTCGGCCGGCCGGCACGTCTCAAAATTGTCGGTGAGGGTCCGGACCGGAAGCGGTTCGAGGACCTTGCGCGTGGGCTGCCGCCCGGTATCCGTGTCGAGTTTCTCGGCGCGATGCCTGCGCGGGCAGCGTTCCGGCTGGCGCGGATCGCCGTCATGCCGTCATGGAACGAGTCGCTCCCCTATGTGGCGCTTGAAGCGGCGGCGGCGGGCGTACCGCTCATTGCCACGCGAGTCGGTGGCGTTCCCGAGATTTTCGGCAGCGAGGCCCATCGCCTCGTTGCGCCGAATGATGCCGTGGCTCTTTCGCAGGCGCTTGCCCATGCGCTTTCGGAACCGGGCGATATCGGTGCATCGGCGATACGCCTTCAGGCACGTATCTCGCAGATGTTTTCGGTGACGGACATGGTCGCATCCGTAAACGGATTTTATGCCCGCATTCTCGACGCAAAAAAATCGCGCCATGCGGCGGTGGCAGATGTCTCGATTTTTGACAGTGCAAGGAGCCATTTCACAGGCGCCGGACAATGAGCGTCGAGGGTTGGCAGATTGACTCAACGGCGCGGCGTTCTGGCGTGCCGGTGCCGAACCTTGCGCTTCGTCTCGGTGAGGGCCTGGTCGTTCTGGTTCTTCTGACGAGCTTCTACGTCCGGTCGGAACAGGGTGCAGATCAGCCGACGCCTTACGACATGCTGATGGCGATCACGGTCGGTCTGCTGTTTCTGTTCGGCCTCAAGTTTCCGCGTGGTCTCGGGTGGCCCGCGGTCCTTTGGGGTCTCGTTGTCATTGGCTATGGGATCGGGGCGATGGGCGCGCTCTATCTCGACAAGGCACGGCCGGCGATGATCGTGTCGATCTATCTGATCGGAACGTTTCTTTTCTTTTCCTCGTTCGTCTATGCCGACGTCACGCGTCGGCTCGGCATCGTGTTCTGGGCCTATACGGCCGCTGCCTGTGTCGCTGCCGGACTTGGCGTTGGCGGCTATTTCCATCTCCTCCCGGGTTCGGAGGCGTTTCTGGTTTTTGGGCGCGCCACAGGCACATTCAACGATCCCAATGTGTTCGGTCCGTTTCTTGTGGCGCCGATCCTGTTTCTGGCAATGAAGCTCAGCACGGCGCAGCGGCTCCGTTCGCTCTGGATGTTGTTGCCGTTCGGGCTTCTGACTCTCGGTGTGTTGCTCAGCTTTTCGCGCGGTGCGTGGGGCAATCTGGTTCTGTCGGCTGCGGTCTTCGTCGTTCTGACACTTGCAACTTCACGTTCGTCGCGGCAGACGTTTCGACTGATCGGGTTCTCTGCGCTGATG
Organism: Parvibaculum sp.; assembly: GCF_030651915.1. Taxonomy (GTDB): domain Bacteria; phylum Pseudomonadota; class Alphaproteobacteria; order Parvibaculales; family Parvibaculaceae; genus Parvibaculum. The sequence continues at coordinate 261,225 of NZ_JAUSBV010000010.1, forward strand.
GCTTTGGTGCTGACGGTCGTAATTGGCGTGGCGCTTTCAAGTCCCAGAGTGTCGGCGCTGTTCGAGCAGCGTGCGTCGCTGACTCAGGACTATGACGTCGATCCTGAGCACGGCCGCTTCGAGAGCCAGGCGCGGGCTTTTTCGATTGTCCTGCAAAAACCATGGGGCATCGGTCCGGCACAATGGGCCCGCATCAACAATCTCGACACCCACAATGTCTATTTGCATGTGCTGGTCGCCGGCGGCTTTCTGTCCGGTCTGGCATTCATCGCCTTCGTGTCGGTGACGGTTGCGCGCGGATGGCGCGCGGCGTCTGCAGCCGGACCGCAACAAGGCATGTTGATCGTCGCCTATGCGGCGTTGATCGGCCATTTTGCCGAGGGTGTCATTATCGACATCGACAGCTGGCGCCATCTCTATTTGCTGCTGGGCCTGCTTTGGGGGGCGATGCTTGCGACCGAGGCCCAAGGGCGCGGGGGCGAGCCGATCCAGGCTCCGGTTGCCGGGCGGGGCTGGCGCTAGGCCACGCCGATCGTCCGAATCCCTGCCGCACCGAAAACCGCATAAATCGGAACCCTGGAGGCCACGCCCGGAATCGAACCGGGGTATACGGATTTGCAGTCCGCTGCGTAACCACTCCGCCACGTGGCCATTTCCGAGGGCGGGCGGGGTATAGCAATTCCCCGGCCCGGGTACAACGATCATTAGACCAAGGAGATTTCTGCGGCCTTAATGGCGGTGTCGCCGTCTCGCGCTGTCGATTTCGGCGGCAGGGCGAATTTGAGTTTGGTTCACGGGACCAGTATAAACGCGGCGGGTACAAGCCGTCCCCGCATTCATCCCTTTTTCACGGCCAGGACTTCCCAGATGACCGACTTTGCCGCCGCCCGTCACAACATGGTCGAGAGCCAGGTGAGGGTCAACGCCGTAACCGACGGACGGGTGATCGACGCCATGTCGGCGATACCGCGGGAACGTTTTGTGCCGCCGCCGCGTCAAAGCCTTGCCTATATGGACGAGGACATTGCCTTGACCGACGGCGGGGGAAGCCCGCGCTTTCTGATGGAACCCCGTGTTTTCGCCAAGCTGGCCCAGCTCGCGGCGGTTGGGCTCGACGATCTGGTGCTGGATGTCGGGTGCGGCACGGGTTATTCGACGGCCGTCCTGTCGCATCTTGCCGGAACGGTCGTGGCGCTTGAAAGCGACAGCGAACTGGCGGCGCGCGCTGCGGCGGCACTGGCCGACCTCGGCGTCGACAATGCGGTCGTGGTGACCGGCGCGCTGAATGAGGGCTATGCGAAGCAGGCGCCTTACGATGTGATCTTCTTCAGCGGCGCTATCGGCTTTATCCCTGAGGGGTTCAAGGCGCAGTTGAAGGATGGCGGCCGGATCGTCGCGGTTCTTGGGGACGGTATTTTGGGCCGGGCGCGGATCTACGTAAGGGCCGGCGATACGCTGAGCGGCCGGGATGCGTTTGATGCCAATGTGCAGCCGCTGCCCGGTTTTGTGGCCACGGAGAGCTTTGTTTTCTGAAAATGATGGCAGATTGCACCTATTCGCGGCATTGCTCAGCTCTACTGGGAATAGTAATTCAGGCACACTACATCTAGCCTGTCGAAGACTTGGTTCATTCGCGGATGCGTTGAGGGACGAAACCGCCTCTTTGCGGAGAAGTAAGACAATGAAACGACCCTTGGAAACGTCCCTGAAGCGAATGATGGCAACGGTGCTCGGCACGACGGCGTTGACCGGAATGCTGGCGCTCGCGACACCTGCCGCCGCCGACACGCTGTTGGATGCGCTGACGGCCGCCTACCAGACCAATCCGACATTGCAGGCCCAGCGCGCCCAGTTGCGCGCCACCGACGAACAGGTCCCGCAGGCGCTGTCGGGTTGGCGGCCTTCGTTGCAGGCGCAAGGTTCCTACGGCGCGATCAATACCGACACGACGCTGGTCGGTGGTGCGACGGCCAGCGACGATCGCCGGCCCGCCACCGGTGCCGTCACGCTCAACCAGAATATCTTTGCCGGCGGCCGAACGGTCAATGCAACCGGGCAGGCCGAATCTGTTGTGCAGGCCGGCCGCGAGACCTTGGCGGGTGTCGAGCAGCAAACGCTGCTGGCTGCCGTGCAGGCCTATATGAATGTGATCCGCGACGAAGGTGTTGTGCGGCTCAACCAGAACAACGTTGCTGTGCTGCGGCGCCAGCTTGATGCGACGCAGGACAGGTTTCGCGTCGGCGAATTGACGCGCACCGACGTCGCCCAGTCGGAAGCGCGTTTGAGCCTCGCCCGTTCCAATCTCATCGGCGCCGAGGCGCAACTGACGGCAAGCCGCGCCTTCTATTCACGCGTTGTCGGCCAGGCGCCCGGTACGCTCGAAAAGCCGGTGCCTCTCGCGGGCTTGCCGGGTGACGAAGATCAGGCGCGTGAGCTCGCGGCGGAGAACAATCCGACGCTGCTGGCCGCCCGTCACACCGAATCGGCGAGCCGCCGGGCCGTCTCGGTCGCCAAGGGCGCGCTCTTGCCGTCCTTCGACGTGCAGGCGCGCTATCAGTATGGCCGCGATCCGGCCACCGCCATTCGCGATGTCGAGGAAAGCTCGATCCTGGGCGTGCTGACGATCCCGCTCTACCAGAGCGGTACCGAATATTCGCGCGTGCGCGAAGCCAAGGAAATCAACAACCGCAGCCGGCTCGAAGTGTCGGCCGCCATGCGGCAGGTCGACGAGGCGGTTCGCATCGCCTGGGAGCAGTTGCGGGCCTCGCAGGGTCGGATCGTCTCGACCTCTGAACAGGTGAATGCCAGCGAGATCGCGCTGGAAGGTGTCCGGCAGGAATCCGAGGTCGGCGCCCGCACCACGCTCGATGTGCTCGACGCCGAGCAGGAGCTTCTCAATGCCCGCGTCGCGCTGGTCGGTGCGGAGCGCGACCTGGCCGTTTCCGAGTATAATCTGCTGGCCGCCACCGGTCAGCTCACGGCGCGCCAGCTGCAGCTTCCGGTCACTTATTACGACCCGGAAGTGAATTATGGCGAGGTCCGCAACAAGTGGATCGGCTTCGGCACCGCTGGCGACGAGTAGTTTCATCCGGTTAGCGAAGTCTTTAGGGGAAGTTGGCAAAATCGTTCAACTTCTCCTAAGGTTATATTGGTATTCGTTAGGGGCCGGAGAGGTGGAATCCGGATGGGCAGGATCGGAATATGAGCAATCAGGGCCAGGCACAGGAACCGACGATGGAGGAGATTCTTGCCTCCATTCGCCGGATTATTTCCGAAGACAGCGGCAGCGACGAACCGGGCGATGCGCCGGAACCCGTCGCGGCGCCGGCTGCTGCCGACGAAGCCCTGCCGGAACTGTCCGCCGAAGACGAGGCGGATATTCTCGAACTGACCGAACCCTTGCCCGAAGAGCCGTTGATGGCCGAACCGGCACCCGAACCGGAGCCCCCGTACGTCCCGGCCCCTGAAGAGGTCGAGGACGACATCGCATTCGCGCCCGAACCCGAACCATCCCACGCACCCGTCGAGGAAGCCGTTGACGACATCGGATTTGCATCCGAGCCCGAACCGGCGCCTGCGCCTGCGCCTGTCATGACCGCCGCGCCGGCGCCCGAGCCGGTCGTTCAAGCGAATACGGACATCGATATTGAGGAGCCTGCCATGAGTGCCCAGAGCCAAATCCCGATCGTGTCGGGCGATGCCGAAAGGGCCGCCTCGGCCGCTTTTGGAGCGCTGGCCAGTTCGCTGGCGAGCGGCGGCGACGGCCGGACGCTGGAAGAGATCGTGTCCGACATGCTGCGGCCGATGCTGAAAGAGTGGCTCGACGGCAACCTGCCGCCGCTGGTCGAGCGTCTGGTCGCCGAGGAAATCGAGCGAATCGCCCGCCGCCGCGGCTGATCCGGCCTTTTCCGGTCCAAATTCCCTCCGATGCTTGATCGGTCCGGGGTGCCTGTGCTGTAACACGGGCCCCGGCGCGGCTTGATTTGCGCCGGCGTTTCACGGATACCGACCCCCATGCTCGACAAGACATTCAGCCCGCAAGAGGCCGAGGAACGGCTTTACCGGCTCTGGGAAGAGAGCGGCGCCTTCAAGGCCGGCGGCCCCGAGGGCGCCAAACCCTATTGCATCGTCATTCCGCCGCCCAACGTCACCGGCAGCCTGCATATGGGCCATGCGCTCAACAACACGCTGCAGGACGCGCTGATCCGCTTCGAGCGCATGCGCGGCAAAGACGTGCTCTGGCAGCCCGGCCTCGACCATGCCGGCATCGCCACTCAGATGATCGTCGAGCGCCAGCTTGCGGCCGAAGGCAATATCGGCCGCCGCGAGATGGGCCGTGAGGCTTTCATCGAGCGCATCTGGAAATGGAAGGGCGAGTCGGGCGGCACCATCATCGGCCAGCTTCGCCGGCTGGGTGCGTCCTGCGACTGGAGCCGCGAGCGCTTCACGCTGGATGACGGGCTCTCGAAGGCCGTTCTGAAAGTCTTTGTCGAGCTTTACCGGCAGGGCCTCATCTATCGCGACAAGCGTCTGGTCAACTGGGATCCGAAGCTGCAGACCGCCGTGTCCGACCTCGAAGTCGAGAATATCGAGGTCAAGGGCCACTTCTGGCATTTCCGTTATCCGCTGGCCGACGGCGTCACCTATCAGTGGCCGCTGACGGACGAGGAGGGCAATCCGGCCGGCCACGAGACGCGGAACTACATCGTCGTCGCCACCACGCGCCCCGAGACGATGCTGGGCGACACCGGCGTTGCCGTGAACCCCGAAGACGAGCGCTACAAGAGCCTGATCGGCAAGTTCGTCGAACTGCCGCTGGTCGGCCGCCGCATTCCGATCGTCGCCGACGAGCATGCCGATCCCGAACAGGGTTCGGGCGCCGTCAAGATCACGCCGGCGCATGACTTCAACGATTTCGAAGTCGGCAAGCGGCAGGGGCTCGAACAGATCAACATCCTGACCACCGACGGCCGCCTCAACGACGAGGTGCCGGAGAAATATCGTGGTCTCGACCGGTTCGAGGCGCGCAAGCATGTCGTCATGGACATCGAGGCGCTTGGTCTGCTCGAGCGCATCGAAGACAAGATCGTCATGGTGCCGCATGACGAAAAGTCGAAGATGGTCGTCATCGAGCCCTATCTGACCGACCAGTGGTATGTCGACGCGGCGACGCTGGCGAAGCCTGCCATCGAGGCGGTCGAGCGCGGCGCCACCACCTTCGTGCCGAAGAACTGGGAGAAGACCTATTTCGAATGGATGCGCAACATTCAGCCCTGGTGCATCTCGCGCCAGCTCTGGTGGGGGCATCGCATTCCGGCCTGGTATGGACCCGACGGTCATATCTTCGTCGCCTATAGCGATGAGGAAGCCGCGGCCGAGGCGCTAAAGCATTACGGCAAGCCGGTCGAACTGGCGCGCGACGAAGACGTGCTCGACACCTGGTTCTCTTCCGCCCTCTGGCCGTTCTCGACGCTGGGCTGGCCGGACCAGACGCCGGAGCTGAAACGCTATTATCAGACCGACGTTCTGGTCACCGCTTTCGACATCATCTTCTTCTGGGTCGCCCGGATGATGATGATGGGATTGCACTTCAAGCAGGAAGTGCCGTTCCACACCGTCTATATCCACGCCATCGTGCGGGATGAGAAGGGCCAGAAAATGTCGAAGACGAAAGGGAACGTCGTCGATCCCCTGGAGCTCATCGACGCTTACGGCGCCGACGCGCTGCGCTTCACGCTGGCCGCGATGGCGGCGCAAGGCCGCGACATCAAGCTCGCGACCTCGCGGGTCGAGGGCTACCGCAATTTCGGCACCAAGATCTGGAACGCGGCGCGCTTCTGCGAGATGAACGAATGCGTCCGCGTCGAGGGTTTCGATCCCGCCGCGCTCACGCAGACGGTCAACAAATGGATCGTCGGCGAAGCGGCGCGCACCGCGGCCGAGATCACCGAGGCGCTCGAGACCTACCGCTTCAACGAGGCGGCGGGGGCTGCCTACAAATTCGTCTGGAACGTCTATTGCGATCTCTATCTCGAATTCATCAAGCCGCTGCTGATGGGGACGGACGAGGTGGCGAAAGCCGAGGCGCGGGCGACGGCGGCCTGGACGCTCGACCAGATTCTGCTGATGCTGCATCCCTTCATGCCCTTCATCACCGAGGAGCTCTGGCAGCGCACCGCCGAGCCGGGGCCGAAGCGCGAGACGATGCTGGTGAAAGCCGCATGGCCGGCGCTTGCCGGTCTCGGCGATGCGGTCGCCGATGCCGAAATGAACTGGGTCACCCGCTTCATTGCCGAAGTGCGTTCGGTGCGCGCCGAAATGAACGTGCCGGCGGGCGCCAGGATCGCCTTGCTGATCAAGGGTGCGAGCGCTGATAGCCTTGCGCGTCTCGAGCGCCACCGCGACGTCATCCAGCGTCTGGCGCGGCTCGAAACGGTCGATGCAACCGAAACGATCCCGGACGGCGCGGTGCAACTGGTTCTCGACGAGGCGACGCTGATCCTGCCGCTGAAGGGCGTCATCGACGTCGCCGCCGAAACCGCGCGCCTCAAGAAAGAAGTCGGCAAGCTTGCCGACGAAGTGAAGAAGATCGATGCCAAGCTCGGCAACGCCAAGTTCCTGGCCGGCGCGCCCGAACAGGTCGTCGAGGAACAGCGCGAACGCAAGGCCGATGCAGAGGCCGCGATGGCGAAATTCGCCGAGGCGTTGAAGCGGCTCGAAGGCGCGGCGTAACGCAGCTCATCCGTCGTCCAACAAAAAAGGCGGCTCTCATGGAGCCGCCTTTCGTCTGTCGCATGTCTGCCGCTCAGTTGGCGGTCGCGCCGCCGGCGTTGCGCTCGGCCATGAACTGATCGAATTCCGTCTGGTCCTTGGCGCGGCGCAGGCGCTCCATGAAGTCGCCGAAGGCCTTCTGCTCTTCCGCGAGGCGCTTCAGCGTCTCGTCGCGATAGCCGTCAAAGGCGGTGTTGCCGCTCGACCGGTGACGCCGGAACTGCGACGAACAGCGGCGCATACCATCACGATTCCATCCCTGCATTTTTCCGCTCCAGATCATGTAGAAGAGGATACCGAGCCCGATCGGCCAGAAGAGGATGAAACCGATCACCATCATCGCGATCCAGGCGCCTTTCGGCAGGTCGTCCAGCATTGCAGCCGTGGGCATTGAGGGGGTCCTCCCGGTGGGGTTCGCATTGAACACAAGGGACAGGTGGATATTGCCGGCGCTTGCGTCAAGGTGCCGCATGCCGATTTTCGGCAAAAAGAAAAGGCGGCTCGAAAGCCGCCTTTCCTGCTTCCAGAGCACCCGAACTCAGGCGTCGAACATGATCACCGAGCGGGCCAGTTCGCCGCGCTTCAATTCGTCGAAAGCCTCGTTGACCTGATCGAGCTTGATGCGGCGCGAGATCATCTCGTCGAGCTTCAGCTTGCCGGACATGTAGAAATCGACGAAGCGCGGCATGTCGACCGGGAAGCGGTTCGAGCCCATGATCGAGCCTTGGATGCGCTTCTCGCCCAAAAAGTCGGCGCCGTGCAGTTCGATGTTCACGCCCACCGGGATCATGCCGATGATGTTGGCCGTGCCGCCGCGCGCCAGCATCTTGAACGATTGCTCGGCCGTCGCCTTCAGGCCGATCGCCTCGAAGGAATGATGCACGCCGGCGCCGTTGGTCAGCTCCATCACCTGTTTCACCGGGTCGCCATCCTTGGCGTTGACCACGTCGGTCGCGCCGAACTGCTTGGCGAGGTTCAGTTTCGAACCCTGCATGTCGATGGCGATGATGCGGCCGGCGCCGGCAATCGCCGCGCCGTTGATCGCCGCCAGGCCGACACCGCCGCAGCCGATCACCGCGACCGTTTCGCCGGGCCGGACATTCGAGGTGTGGATCACCGCGCCGACGCCCGTCGTCACCGAACAGCCGATCAGCGCCGCGCGGTCGAGCGGCATGTCCTTGCGGATCGCCACGCAGGCATGTTCATGGATCAGCATCTGCTCGGCAAATGACGACAGATTGAGGAACTGGTTCATCGACCCGTCATCCTTGGCCAGCCGCGGCTCGTCGCCCTGCTGGCGCTTGGTCTCGGGGCTGACGCAGCGCGACATATGGCCGGTCAGGCAATGCTCGCAATGGCCGCAAAAGGCCGACAGGCAGGTGATCACATGGTCGCCCGGCTTGACCGTGCGGACTTCGGAGCCGACCTGCTCGACGACGCCGGCGCTTTCATGGCCCAGCACCGCCGGCAGCGGGTAGGGGTAGGAGCCCTCGACGAAATGCAGGTCCGAATGGCAGACGCCCGCCGCCACGGTGCGGATCAGCACCTCATGCGGGCCCGGTTTGTTGATTCTCACGTCTTCGATGGCGAGCGGCTTGCCGACCTCGCGCAGAACTGCGGCCTTCATGTGTTTTCTCCCTGTATCCGGATATTGGGTTCTGGTGTTCCGGTTAAGGCGATGTTCCCCCGCCATAGGCCGATGGTCAACTGGCGGATTTCGGGGGCTCATGCGGCAACATGGGGGCTTTATCCGGCGAACCCTTCCCCCTAGTATCCGGCCAACTTTCATCCTCGAAAAGCCGGAGGCGTCCCCTCAACCGGGCGCGATCACATGACTGCCAGTAAATTCGACAAATCGAAGCTGCCGAGCCGCCACGTCACGGTCGGGCCGGAACGCGCGCCGCACCGTTCCTACTACTACGCGATGGGGCTGACCGAGGACGAGATCAACCAGCCCTTCGTCGGTGTGGCCACCTGCTGGAACGAGGCCGCCCCCTGCAACATCTCGCTGATGCGCCAGGCGCAGTCGGTGAAGCGCGGCGTCTCGATGTCGTCTGGCACGCCCCGCGAATTCTGCACCATCACGGTGACCGACGGCATTGCCATGGGCCATCAGGGCATGAAGTCCTCGCTGGCCAGCCGCGATGTCATTGCCGATTCGGTCGAGCTGACCATGCGCGGCCATTGCTACGACGCGCTGGTCGGTCTTGCCGGCTGCGACAAGTCGCTGCCCGGCATGATGATGTCGATGGTCCGCCTCAACGTGCCTTCCGTCTTCATGTATGGCGGTTCGATCCTGCCCGGCCGGTTCCACGGCAAGGACGTCACTGTCGTCGACGTTTTCGAGGCGGTCGGCCAGCATTCGGCCGGCAACATGGAAGATGACGAGCTGCACGCGCTCGAATGCGTCGCCTGTCCCTCCGCCGGCTCCTGCGGTGGCCAGTTCACGGCCAATACCATGGCCTGCGTTGCCGAGGCGATGGGCCTTGCGCTGCCGGGTTCCGGCGGTGCGCCGGCGCCATACGAAAGCCGCGACGAATATGCGGAAGCCTCGGGCCGCGCCGTCATGCATCTGCTCGCCAACAATATCCGCCCGCGCGACATCGTCACCCGCAAGTCGCTCGAAAATGCCGCTGTCATCGTCGCGGCGACGGGCGGCTCGACCAATGGCGCGCTGCATCTGCCCGCCATCGCGCATGAGGCCGGCATCGATTTCGACCTGATGGAAGTCGCCGAAATCTTCAAGAAGACGCCCTATATCACCGACCTCAAGCCGGGCGGCAATTACGTCGCCAAGGATCTCCATGATGTTGGCGGCGTTTCGATGGTCCTGAAGGTGTTGCTCGATGGCGGCTATCTGCATGGCGATTGCATGACCGTCACCGGCCAGTCGCTGGCCGACAATCTGAAAGACGTCAAGTTCAACCCCGACCAGAAGGTCGTCTATCCGCTCTCCAATCCGTTGTCGCCGACGGGCGGCGTTGTCGGCTTGCAGGGTTCGCTGGCGCCCGACGGCGCCATCGTCAAGGTCGCCGGCATGGAGAAGGACCATCTGAAGTTCTCCGGCCCGGCGCGCTGCTTCGACAGCGAGGAGGAATGCTTCGAGGCGGTCGACAAACGTCAGTACAAGGAAGGTGAGGTTCTGGTCATCCGCTATGAAGGCCCGAAGGGTGGCCCCGGCATGCGTGAAATGCTCTCCACCACCGCCGCGCTTTTCGGTCAGGGCATGGGCGACAAGGTGGCGCTCGTCACCGACGGCCGTTTCTCCGGCGGCACCCGCGGCTTCTGCATCGGCCATATCGGCCCGGAGGCGGCTGTCGGCGGCCCGATCGCGCTGATCGAGGATGGCGACATCATTGCGATCGACGCCGAGAAGGGCACCATCGACCTTGAAGTGGACGAGGTCACGCTGGCGAAGCGGCGGGCGGCCTGGAAGCCGCGCGAGACCATCTACGCCTCGGGCGCGTTGTGGAAATACGCCCAGCTTGTCGGCATCGCCCGCAAGGGCGCCGTCACCCATCCGGGCGGCGCGGCCGAAAAGCACGTCTACGCCGACATCTGACGCCACAGCTTCACCATATTCCGGCTTTAGGCTTGGGTTTCGGGACCGTTCTGCCAGAATGGTCCCGAACCCCTTGTCCGCCCGGGAGTATCCATGACCGTTCGCCGCAGCCTTGCCTCGCTCGCCGCCATGCTCGGCCTGACCTTCACGCTGGCCGGCGGTGTCGTGGCCAATCCATTGCCCGAGGCCCAGGCGGCCTATGATCGCGGTCTCGCGGCGCATCGGGCCGGCGACGTCGCCAGCGCGGTCATCGAATGGGAAGCGGCGGCGGAAGGCGGGCATACGGGTGCCGCATGGCTGCTGGCCAATCTCTACGACAAGGGTGTCGGCGGCGTCGTGCAGAACGATGCGCGCGCCTATGAATATTACCTGCAGGCCGCGCGCGGCGGACAGCCGGAGGCCGCCTATCGGCTCGGCCTGATCTATCTCGAAGGCAATGAAGCAATCGGTCTCAAGCGCAACTATGTCGAGGCCTTGAAGTCCTTCGAGGTCGCGGCGCTTTTGCCGCGTGCCGACGCGCAATTTCAGCTCGGCATGATGCACCGCAACGGCCTCGGCGTGCCGCTCGACCGCACCGAGGGCCTGCGCTGGATCATCCTCTCGGCGAAGAAGCGCTATTCACCGGCGCTGGCCGAGCTCGGCCGTATCTATTTCGAGGGCGAGGGCGTCGCCGCCGACCGCCTCCAGGGCTGGTCCTTTCTGATGCTCGCCAACCGCTTCGGCACTGCCGAAGAACGCCGCGCCGCCGACGAACTGTTCGAGAAATATGCCAACCGCATGAAGACCGGCGAACGCGAAAAGGCGCTCGAAATGGCCGATGCCTGGGTGGCGGCGAACAGCGGTTCGTGAGGGCGGCGGATCAGGCCGTTTCCAGCTTTCTGATCCTGGCGATTTCCGCCTTCTTGACCTTGGCTTCCAGCTTCAAATCGTAGCCGGTCTGCATGTTCATCCAGAGCTGCGGCGTCGTTCCGAAAAATTTCGACAGGCGCAGGGCGGTGTCCGGCGTGATCGCGGTCTTCTCGGTCACGACGCGTTCGATGCGCGTCCTCGGAACGCCCAATGCTTTTGCCAACGCGCCGGGGCTCATGCCCAGCGGCTGCAGATAAAGCTCTCGCAAGACCTCGCCCGGATGTACCGGCGGAAGAATATCGGTCGCCATGCTCATGCTTCCTTTGTCGCGGGACAATTAGTGATAGTCCGCAATTTCAACATTCTCGGGACCGGCTTCACCCCAGATAAAACAGATTCTCCACTGCTTGTTGATGCGGATCGAATGCTGTCCCTCACGGTCTCCTGATAGTTTCTCGAGACGATTGCCGGGTGGCGAGCGAAGGTCGTTCAGTTCTTCCGCGTGGTGTAGCAATGTCAGCATCAACTGGGCGCGTCTCACGAGATCGCCCGGAAACCCTTTTCTGACGCTGCCGTCGGCGATCGAGGCCGTCAGCTTGTTCCTGTAGGACTGGATCATTTCCGGGATCCTCGCGTGTATCATATCATGATACATTCGGATTTCAAGAGGAAATGTATCGTTGTGTGATACGGAGTGAGATTACCCGAAAACTATCTTTTCCTCGCCCCACCAGAGCGGCGAGCGGGTGAAGTCGATGAATTTGGCCTCGTCCTCGTAAAGCTGCCGCCCCGCCTCGATGCCTTCGGGCGAGGCCAGCGCGGCGGCGAGCGCCTCGGCGCTCTCCCACCAGAGCTGCGCCACGCCGTCATAGATCGCCGGCGCCTTGTCGAGCCCGCCGCCGCGTACCTCGCGGATGCCGTCGCTCAAGCCCGCCTCCCAGGAGTGAAGCTGCACATAGCGTTTGATCCGCAGGGTCTCCCGGTGGCTCGCCACCAGCGGCGCATGCTTGTTCCACCAGTAGTCCTGGAACGCGGCGAGGCTCAGCGCGGGCAGGCGGGTCAGGCAGAAGGTCAGGCAGAAGGTCAGTTTGATCATGGCGGTTCCTCAGCAGTTTGATTTGATGCCAGTATAGGCGAGGCGTTGGATACCGGCCGGAAAATCAACTGGAACCGGGCGAAGCAGGGGAACGAAACAGATCATGCGCATCGCCGTCGGCGGCTTCCAGCACGAGACCAATACCTTCGCGCCGTCCAAGGCCGACTATGCCGCTTTCGCCCAGGCCGATTCCTGGCCCGAATTGCAAAGCGGTCCGGACCTGCTGACCGCCTTTACCGGCATGAACGTGCCCGTCGCCGGTTTCATCGAGGCGGCGACGAAAGCCGGTCACACGCTCATGCCGCTGGTCTGGTGTTCGGCGACGCCGTCGGCGCATGTCACCGAAGACGCCTTCGAGCGCATTGCCGCGATGATGCTCGACGCGCTTGAAGGTTCGGCGCCATACGACGCCGTCTATCTCGATCTTCACGGCGCAATGGTCACCGAACATCTCGACGATGGCGAGGGCGAGTTGCTGGCCCGCATCCGAGCCGCCATCGGCCCCGACATTCCGCTGGTCGCCAGCCTCGACCTGCACGCCAATGTGACGCCCGTAATGGTCGCGCATGCCGACGCGTTGATCGCCTATCGCACCTATCCCCATATCGACATGGCCGAGACCGGCGCCCGTGCGGCCGCGCATCTCGATCAAATCTTCGCCGGTCTGCCGCGTCAGGCCAAGGCCATGCGCAAACTCGACTATCTGATCCCGCTGACCTCGCAATGCACGCTGATCGAGCCCGCGCAGCATCTCTATGCGCATCTCGCCAAACTCGAAGGCGCACTGCTCGGCAATGGCCGCGTCGGTTCGGTTTCCTTCACCACCGGCTTCCCGCCGGTCGACATTCCCGATTGCGGCCCCACCGTCATCGCCTATGGCGACACCGAGGCCGCGGCCGAAGCCGCCGCCGACCTGATCGCAAAGGAAGTCGTGGCGGCTGAACCGCGCTTTCGCGAAAAGCTTTGGAGCGCGCGCGAGGCGGTCGCCTATGCGATTGCCAATGCCGATGGCGGTCACGGCCCCATCGTGCTGGCCGACACGCAGGACAATCCCGGCGCCGGCGGCAATGGCGACACAATCGGCATTCTCGCCGAACTGATCGCGCAAGATGCGCCGCGCGCCGCACTGGGTGTGCTCTACGATCCCGAAAGCGCCGGCACGGCGGTCCAGGCGGGCGAGGGCGCCCGCGTCCGGCTCCTTCTCGGCGCGAAGACCGGCGGCGCGCCGGACGAGATGCCCATCGACGCCGAATTCGAAGTGGTGCGCATCACCGATGGCGAGTTTCTGGCGACCGGCCCCTTTTATGGCGGCTCGCGCATGTCGCTCGGGCCGACGGCGCGGCTCAGGATCGGCGGCGTCGAAATCGTCGTCGCCTCGCGCAAAGCTCAGTGTGCGGATCGCGAAATGCTGCGCCACACCGGCATCGAGCCCGCCAATCTCGCCATTCTCGCGGTCAAGAGCTCCGTCCACTTCCGCGCCGATTTCGGGCCGATGGCGCGCGAGGTGCTGGTCGTCGAAAGCCCCGGCCCCAACATCGCCGATCTCTCGAAACTGCCCTACAAGCGCCTGCGCAAGGGCATCCGCGTCATGCCGATGGGAGAGGGGTTCGGGGGGTAGGGGCGAAGGCCTTTCCCTTTTTCTCCACCCTCCCCCTGAGGGAGGGTCGAAATTAGCGAAGCGAATTTCGGGGAGGGGTAAGCGTCGAACCTCAACGCATAATCGAAAGCGCGCAATTTGCCGTAGGCGGAGAACCCCTCCCCAAACCGCTTGCAGCGGTTTGACCCTCCCACAGGGGGAGGGTAGAGAAAGAGGAGGGCTGGAAATAGAATTCGGGCACTACAACGCGCCCAACTCTCCCAGAAACCGCTTCGCAAGCTCAATGCGTAATCCCGCCTGCTCGATCTCCGTCATGTCCATGTTGAGCGCGAAGGCGAAAATCCGGTCGTCGCGTTCCGTCCAGCCGACAAACCAGCCGAGGCCGGGCTTGTCCTCGTAAAAGGCCCAGCCGGTTTTGCCGTAGAGCTTTGCGCCGTCGATCTCCTCGAGCAGTAAAATCTCGCGCACCAGCGCCTGGCTGCGGGTCGACAGCGGCAGGGCGTTTGTCGCCAGCGCGGCGACGAAGCGCGTCTGTTCAACCGCGTTGATTTCCAGCGGCCCGTCGAGCCAGAAACGGTCGACGACATCGCCGGGATCGGCATTGCCGTAACCGAGCCGTTCCAGCATGCCGCGCATGCGCGTCAGGCCGATGCGGCGCGCCACTTCCTGATAGACCGGCACATTGGAGGCGCGGATCGCCTCGCGCATGCTCATATCCTTCTCCCACGCCTTGAAGGGCTGCGGCTCGCCGCCATAGGGGAGTACCTCGTCGACATCCGTCACGGCGCCGGTTTCGAGCGCGATCAGGCTGTTCGCGATCTTGAAGGTCGAGGCCGGAACGTAGCGGCGCTCCGCGCGCCCGCGATGGACGATCGTGGTTTCGTCCGTCTGCACATTCAGCAGAACGAAAGTACCGTTGACGCCCGCGGCCTCGAAGAAACGTCCGAGGTCGGGGCGCTCCTCCACACTGCGCGCCTGCGCACCCGCGAGCGCCGGCAGCACGAGGAAAGCGGCAAGGATCGCAAGCATCCATCTGACGGGCATATGGGCTCCGGAACGGGACAAACAGGGGGGAAGCTTTGCTGGGGTTTATGGTGACAGTGGGGCCGTCAGTGGGCCGAACCCGGGCATCGGCGCCGAAACGCCATTTATGCATCGTTCCCTTCTTCACCGGGAATGCTGTGTCGAAGTTGTGCATTTTGAGGCAGGTGGTTTCTGCCGCTCCGTATTCGTCATTGCGAGCGAAACGAAGCAATCCAGAAGCCACGAGCGCAGAGCCTGCGGCTTCTGGATTGCTTCGTCGCGCTGGCGCTCCTCGCAATGACGATCCATTTTTTCGTTACTCGTTCCGGTTGTCTTTGTCGACCTGCCGCGTCGTCTCCGGAAGAGATTTCCGACGAAGGGCGACATTGCCATCGGAGCGGATGAAGAACGTCACCCGATCTCCAGACCTCAAACGAAGGTACTCCCGGATTTCCAACGGAATCGTTATCCGCCCTTTGGTTGTAACGAGCGATTCTGTTTTCATTCCTGTTATCCTCCTTGTCGGCTCAACGATCTTACTTTCGCTGGGAAGGATGTATCAACGCCATGTATTCGACTTCGGTACTGCTGTGCTCGCGATCATCCAGCATACGGTATCCTCATCGCCGCTGCTCCCCGGGCGAAAGAGATTTGCCCCGGGGAATCACAAATCAGGCCGCCCGGGAACATGGAGCCGTAAGTCGGAAATCTGCGCTGCCGGTATGGTTCCCCGATATAGCCCTAAATGGGGATTGAGCGTCGCGCTGACAACTGGGGATATCTTTTTCGGATGCTTTTTTCGCGCGCGCGCGAGCGGATCGCTGAACGCGCGCAGCAATGACGTCAGGACACTGCCGGATCAGTTTTCGGTGGTGCCTTTTCTTTCGGGCAGTTCCGCATCGAAGCCGTGCATCCATGAAGGCCTGGAACCGACCCAGATCTGGAAGCTCGGCGGCATGGCTTCGGGATCGTCCAGCGAGGCTGCGGTCACGTCGATGCTTTTGCCGGCGTCCTTGAGATAGCGGAAGGCGATCTGCGTGCCGCAATCGCCGCAGAAACCGCGCTCGGCCAGATCCGACGAGTTGCGGAATTTGAGCGCGCCCTGCGTCACACGGAAATGATCGCCGGTCACCGTGAACCAGGTGACGACCGGCGCGCCCGCCGCCCGCTGGCACATGCGGCAATGGCAATGGGCACAGCCCTTGACGCCGCCCGTGACTTCATAGCGCACTGCGCCGCAAAGGCAGCCGCCGGACATTGTTTCCTTCGTCATCTCTCCTCCGTTGCGCTTCTGCCGCGCCGCTGTCAGGGCATGCGGGACGGTAGCTTGAAGGCCGCGCCATCGACGAAAAAATTTCCCTCGCCGCGATGATGGATGGCTTTCGGATTTTTCTGCTTCGGGTCGATCCAGGCCTCGACCACTTCCAGCATGAACAGATTGTAGCGATTGACCATGCGGGTATCGACGACCTTGCATTCGAGATTGGCGAAGCACTCGGCGATCAGCGGCGGCGCCACGCGGCGGGCGGGCAGGGGCGTCAGCCCGGAGGCCTCGAACTTGTCGATGTCGCGGCCCGACACATTGCCGATCTTGACGACTGTTGCCGCCAGCTTGCGCGCCGGCAATGCGATCACGCATTCGCCGGTGGCGCGCAGGGCGGCGAAGCTGTGATTGGCATTGCTGACCACGCAGGCGATTAGCGGCGGCTCGAACTCGACCATGGTCTGCCATGACATGGTCATCACATTGGCGCGGTCCTTCCGGGTCGTCGTCAGCAGGACCACCGGTCCCGGCTCCAGCAATTGATAGACCTTCGAAAGGGGCAGCTTTCGCATGGCGGTCATCCCGGTTCGGTCGTTGCCTGCCTTGTCATGCACGCCTCCGCTTCGGCGTCCGCGCCGGTGCTTCGTGTTCGGCCGACAGATCGTCGAGGATCGGGCAATGCGGGCGGTTGTCGCCGTGGCAGGTCGCGGCGAGCTTGCGCAGCGTATCGGCGACGGCCTGCATCTCGGCGATCTGCCGTTCGAGTTCGACGACATGGCCGAGTGCCAGTTTCTTGACCTCGGCGCTGTTGCGGTCGCCGTCGCGCCAGAGTCCGAGCAGCACCGTAATCCGCTCCATCGGAAAGCCCATCGTCCGCGCGCGCTTGATGAAGCGCAACACATGCAGGTCGTTTTCGCTGTAGACCCGATAGCCCGCCTCGCTGCGCGTCGCCGGATCGATCAGGCCGACGCTTTCATAGTAGCGGATCATCTTGGCCGAAACGCCCGAGGCCTTCGCCGCTTCGCCGATGTTCATGGTTCTGTTCCGATCCTCCCTCACCCGAGCTTCGCCTGTCGCAGCCGCAGCGCATTGGCAATCACGCTGACCGAACTCAGCGACATCGCCGCCGCCGCGATCACCGGCGAAAGCAGGATGCCGAAGACAGGATAGAGCAGGCCCGCCGCCACGGGAACGCCCGCCGCGTTGTAAATGAAGGCGAAGAAGAGGTTCTGGCGGATGTTGCGCATGGTCGCCCGGCTCAAGGCGCGCGCGCGGACGATGCCGGTAAGGTCGCCGCCCAGCAGCGTGATGCCGGCGCTTTCCATGGCGACGTCGGTGCCGGTGCCCATGGCGATGCCGACATCGGCGGCGGCCAGCGCCGGGGCATCGTTGACGCCGTCGCCGGCCATTGCCACCACGCGGCCTTCGGCTTTCAGGTTGGCGACGATCTCGGCCTTGCGTTCCGGCAGCACCTCCGCCTCGACGTCGAGAATGCCGAGCTGCCGCGCCACCGCCTCGGCAGTCGTGATGTTGTCGCCGGTCAGCATGACGATGCGGATGCCGTCGGCCTTCAGCGCGTCGAGGGCGCCTCGCGTCGTTTCCTTGACCGGGTCGGCAATGGCAATGACGCCGGCCGCCTTGCCGTCGATGGCGACGAAGATCGCGGTGGCGCCGTCGCGGCGCAGCCGGTCGGCCACCGTTTCAAGCGCGGCGGTATCGGCGCCGAGGCTGTCGAGATAGGCCTTGTTGCCGGCCGCGAGGCGCCGGCCTTCGACCTTGCCGCCGGCGCCGCGTCCGACCGGTGAATCGAATTCGGCAACTTCGGCCAGCGCCAGCTTGCGCGTGCCGGCTTCCCTGACGATCGCGGCGCCGAGCGGATGTTCGCTGGCCCGTTCGAGGCTCGCGGTCAGGCGCAGCAATTCGTTTTCATCGACACCTTCGGCCGGCACGATCTCGACGACGCGCGGCTTTCCTTCCGTCAGCGTACCGGTCTTGTCGATGACCAGCGTGTCGACATGTTCCATGCGTTCCAGCGTCGCCGCGTCGCGGATCAGCACGCCCATGCCGGCGCCACGCCCGACCCCGACCATGATCGACATCGGCGTCGCCAGACCGAGCGCGCAGGGGCAGGCGATGATCAGCACCGCGACGGCGGCGACCAGCGCGAAGGCAAGCCGCGGTTCCGGCCCGAAGATCGACCAGACGATGAATGCGATGACGGCAACGGCAATCACCGCCGGCACGAACCAGCCCGACACCTTGTCGGCCAGGCGCTGGATCGGCGCGCGCGAACGCTGCGCGGCGGCGACGAGACCGACGATCTGCGACAGCATCGTGTCGCGTCCGACCTTTTCGGCTTTCATCGTGAAGCTGCCGGTCTGGTTGATCGTGCCGGCGATCAGCTTGTCGCCCGGCCGTTTGCTCACCGGCATCGCTTCGCCGGTGATCAGCGCCTCGTCGACGGCGCCGCCGCCTTCGGCCAGCTGACCGTCCACCGGCACCTTCTCGCCGGGGCGGACACGCAGCACATCGCCAACGGCGATCTCCTCGATGGCGACGTCCTCGTCATCGCCACTGCTGGTGACGCGCCTTGCGGTCTTGGCTTCGAGGCCGAGCAGCGCCTTGATCGCATCGCCGGTCGTCTCGCGCGCCCGCAGTTCGAGCACCTGGCCGAGCAGCACCAGCACGGTGATGACGGCCGCGGCCTCGAAATAGACCGCGACCGCGCCCTCGGCGCTGCGAAAGGCATCGGGGAAGATGTCGGGGGCCAGCGTCGCCACCATGCTGTAGGCCCAGGCGACGCCGGTTCCCATCGCGATCAGCGTGAACATGTTGAGGTTGCGCGTAACCAGAGATTGCGCGCCGCGGTGGAAGAAGGGCCAGCCGGCCCAGAGCACCACCGGCGTTGCCAGCACCATCTGGATTAGATTGTTGTTCTGCTGCGAAAGGACGTGCATCAACCCGGTCAGATGCGCCCCCATTTCGAGCGCGAAGACGGGCAGGGTCATTACCAGGCCGATCCAGAAGCGGCGACGCATGTCGAGATATTCCGGGTTCGGACCATCGGCGATCGTCGGCGTCATCGGTTCGAGCGCCATGCCGCAGATCGGGCAGGAGCCGGGGGTGTCGCGGACGATTTCCGGATGCATCGGGCAGGTCCATTGCACCCCCGCCATCGCCTCGACCGGCGGCCGCTCCGCCTTCGGCTTCAGGTAAGTCTCGGGATCGGCCTTGAACTTCGTCCGGCAACCGGCGCTGCAGAAATGGAAGTCCTTGCCGTCATGGCGGTGGCTGAGGGTCTCCGGGGTCACTTTCACCGTCATGCCGCAGACGGGGTCGATCGCCGTTGTGCTGCCGTGCTGGTGCCCGGCATGGTCGTGATGGGTGCAAGTGGACATGGAAAGCTCCTCTGGTCCGGTGTCGGATCAGAGATAGGGCTTCCCATCATGGGAAGGTCAAGGGGCGGAATTTACCGGCGGCGGATGCGAGACGGGGATAAGTCGGGTTATCCCCGGGCACGAATTGCGGGATAAGTTCGCCCGAAGTCGGCTTGTGACAGTTTTATGACAGTTTTGTGACAGAGGGGGGTGTTTCAGCCCTTTTCGCTGTCGATTTCGACCCAGACGGGCACGTGGTCGGAGGGCTTTTCGCGGCCTCTGACATTGCGGTCGATATCGCAGGCCGTCAGGCGGTCGGCGGCTTGCGGCGACAGCAACAGATGATCGATGCGGATGCCGTTGTCCTTTGCCCAGGCACCGGCCTGATAATCCCAGAAGGTGTAGCGGTGGGCTTCGGTGTGGCAGGCGCGGAAGGCATCGGTCAGGCCGAGATTGATCAGCTCACGGAATTTGGCACGGGTTTCGGGCCGGAACAGCGCGTCATTGGCCCAGGCTTCCGGATCGTGCACGTCGTCGGCGGTCGGGATGACGTTGAAGTCGCCGGCGAGCACCAGCACTTCCTCATAGGCCAGCAGCTTATGCGCGTGGTCGATCAGGCGGTCCATCCAGTGCAGCTTGTATTCGAACTTGTCGGTGTCGACGGGATTGCCGTTCGGCAGGTAAATCGATCCGATCCTTATGGCGCCGCTACTTACCGACACGACGGCCTCGATGTAGCGCGCCTGTTCGTCGCTGTCGTCGCCGGGCAGGCCGGTTGTCACGTCCTCGAGCGGCAGCTTCGAAATGATCGCGACGCCATTATAGGTCTTCTGTCCATGGACGGCGATGTTGTAGCCCAGCGCCTCGATCTCGCTGCGGGGAAAGGCGTCGTCGACGCATTTCAGTTCCTGCAGACAAACAATGTCGGGCGCGGCTTCGTTCAGCCATGCAATCAGGTTGGGCAGGCGGGCCTTGATCGAATTGACGTTGAAGGTCGCGATCTTCATTGGTCGGGCTGCCTCCCCCCGGTCAGGGCCGTTCTCTCGGCCCATTGGACGATCGCCTCGCCGTCGGGCACGCCCTGTCCAACATCGATGAATTCAAAATGGGTGGCCGGCGCCATGAAGATCGGCCGCCCGCCGGTTTCGGTGTAAGGCGCCGTGCCGAGCGGCGTCACGATCATCACCACCATCCGTCCCTCGCCGTCGTCAGTACGCAGAGGAAAGCCCGCTACTTCGACATCCGTTGCGAATCCGCGCTCGTAATCCTCCCGGTGCACGGACACGAACCCGCAGGGCGTCGCATGAAATGCCTTGAAGCGTGCAACCGCGCGCGAGACCTGAAGCGGCTCGGCGAAGTCGCCATAGCGTTTGCCGGTGATGTTCAGCCCCTGCCGCTCCGTAATGCCTGTGCCCGCGAGTCGAAAGACCAGATCGTCGTCCGTCAGCTCGGCGATCGTCATGTGCCGCATCAGCGGCGCCGTTTCCGTGGTCAGCCTGAACGCACTGCGAAGCGGTACTTCATCTGCTTTTCGGATCGATCGCCAGTATATCTCCAGCTTTCGGCTGGAATCAGTCAGCACACGGCTACTCATAAGCTAACGCTTGCTCCCCCTGCACGCAGAATCACTCTGTCGACACAAGGATACTGGCGTTTCTTCTAGGGTAAAACCTTCGTTGTGCCATGTGAGCACAGTATTTTGAGTATATCTGTTGTCTAGACAGAGAAGGAAGTTCCACAACCGCAGGATGACGTTGCGTTAGGATTGTTGATCTTGAAGGCCGAGCCGATCAGATCGTCCGTATAGTCGATCTCGGAGCCGGCCAGATAGGCGACCGAAACGGCGTCGATCAGCACCGTGGCGCCATCTCTTTCGAGGATCAGGTCGTCGTCCTGCCTGAGGTCGTCCAGCGTAAAGCCGTATTGAAAGCCCGAGCAGCCGCCGCCTTGCACGGCGACACGCATCATTGCACCTTCGCCTTCACCATCGAGGATTTTGGCAATTTGCCGGGCGGCCCGTGCGGTCAGCGTGACGGGCTTGATGAGTTCGGCTGTATCGGCGTTGGTCATGCGTTCATTCTCGCGTTCAGGCCCGAAATCGTGCTTTCGGCCTTGAACAATACCAGAATTGGCTTAGCAGATATGTAGTTGCCCGGAACCCGATTTTCAAACCGCCAAATCGGGCCATGGGACTGAAAAGTCGAGGTTTTTCGTGCTGATCGCCAATCCTGCCGCCACCGCGCCCTATGCCACCCGCGCCGAAGAGACGCGCGGGCGGCTCTTTGCCGAGCCCGAGAGCGCGACACGGACACCGTTTCAGCGCGACCGCGACCGGATCATCCATTCCGGCGCCTTCCGCCGTCTCAAGTACAAGACGCAGGTCTTCGTCTATCACGAGGGCGACAACTACCGGACCCGGCTGTCTCATTCGCTTGAAGTGGCGCAGGTCGCCCGTTCGATCGCGCGCGTGCTGGGTCTCGACGAAGATCTCGCCGAGACGCTGGCGCTGGCCCACGATCTTGGCCATACGCCCTTCGGCCATGCGGGCGAGACGGCGCTTGATCGCTGCATGGAAGGCTTTGGCGGTTTCGACCACAATGCCCAGACGCTGCGTATCGTCACCAAACTGGAGCAGCGTTATGCGCGCTTCGACGGCCTCAACCTGACATGGGAAACCCTTGAGGGGCTGGTCAAGCACAATGGACCGGTGGTGACGCCCGATCACGGCGTCGAGGCGTTACCGCGCGCCATTGCCGAATATGCCGAGACGCAGGATCTCGAGCTTTCGACCTATGCCGGGCCGGAAGCACAGGTGGCGGCGCTGGCCGACGATATCGCCTACAACAACCACGATATCGACGACGGTTTGCGGGCCGGCCTTTTCGAGATCGACGACCTGATGGCACTGCCACTGGTCGGCGATGCCTTCCGGGGCGTTCTGGACGAGTTTCCGGGCCTTGAAACCGCACGTGTGATTCATGAGGCGGTACGACGCCTGATCGGCACGATGGTCGACGATTTGCTGGTCGAAACGCGGTGCCGACTCGACCAACTCCGGCCGGGTTCAGCCGCCGACGTCCGCGCGATGGGACGGCCGCTGGTTGGCTTCGGTGCGGTGATGGGCGAGCACAATGCGGCTCTGAAGTCCTTTCTGATGCAGCGCATGTACCGGCATTACCGCGTCAATCGTTCGATGAGCAAGGCACAGCGGATCGTCACGGATCTTTTCGAGCTGTTGCATCGGGGGCCCGACCTCCTGCCACCGGAATGGCAGCGGGGTTGCGATGGGGCGGGCGGCCTCAAGACGGCCCGCCGGGTGTGCGACTTCATCGCGGGCATGACCGATCGCTTCGCCATTGAGGAGCATCGGCGGCTCTTCGACCTTCACGACTCAAGGGCGTGAACGGGGGCTGGAAACAGGCCCTCGGCGCCGCTAGAGTGCGCGCCCGGTGGCCCTCCAACTGACGGCAATAATGAATATTTTTCGGTATTTCGAGGATCGCGTCGAGGCCGCCCTGCGGGCCCTGGTGGACGAAGGTGTATTGCCGGCGGGTATCGACACGTCGCGTGTTGCTGTCGAACCGCCGAGGGATCCCTCGCATGGTGACCTGTCGACCAATGCAGCAATGGTGCTGGCAAAGCCTGCCGGCGTGAAGCCGCGCGACCTTGCCGATCAATTGGCCGCCAAGCTCACCGCCGAGGAGGCTGTAGCGGAAGTGTCGGTCGCGGGGCCGGGCTTCATCAATCTTCGGCTGAATGCCGTTTTCTGGCTGGCGCGCATTCCTGAAATGCTCCGCGCGGGTCCGGCCTATGGCGCAAGCGACATGGGCCGTGGTGAGGCGGTCAATGTTGAGTATGTGTCCGCAAATCCGACCGGTCCGATGCATGTCGGCCATGTTCGTGGCGCGGTCTTCGGCGACGCGTTGGCCAATCTTCTGGAGAAAGTCGACTATCGGGTTTGCCGCGAATATTACATCAACGATGCTGGCGGGCAGATCGAAGTGCTGGCGCGCAGCGCATTGCTTCGCTACCGCGAAGCATTGGGTGAGGAGATCGTTGCGATCCCCGAAGGCCTCTATCCCGGCGACTATCTGAAGCCGGTGGGGCAGGCCCTCGCTGCCACGCATGGCCGCGCGCTGCTCGATATGGACCCGGCCGATGCGATTGCCGCGGCCCGCGCGACCGCCGTCGAGGCGATGATGGAATTGATCCGCGGCGACCTCGCCGTGCTCGGCATCACGCATGAAGTGTTCTTTTCCGAGCTCTCGTTGCACGGATCCGGCGCGATCGAGGAAACGGTAAGGCTGCTGGAACAAAAGGGCCTGATCTATGTTGGCGTGCTGGAGCCGCCCAAGGGCGAGACGCCCGAGGATTGGGAACCACGGCCGCAGACGCTTTTCCGTTCGACACAATTTGGCGACGATGCCGACCGGGCCCTGAAGAAATCCGATGGGAGCTGGACCTATTTCGCGCCGGATATCGCCTATCATCACGACAAGTACCGGCGTGGTTACCGCACGCTGATCGACGTCTGGGGTGCCGACCATTCGGGCTATATCAAGCGCGTCAAGGCGGCGGTGGCTGCGCTAACGGGCGGCGATGCGGAGATCGATGTCAAGGTTTGCCAGATGGTGCGGCTGTTCCGCAATGGTGAGCCGGTACGAATGTCGAAGAGGTCCGGCGATTTCGTGACACTGCGCGATGTTGTGGACGAGGTCGGCAAGGATGTCGTGCGCTTCATGATGCTGACGCGCAAGAACGATGCGCCGCTCGATTTCGATTTTGCCAAGGTGACGGAGCAATCACGCGACAATCCGGTGTTTTATGTTCAATACGCCCATGCCCGTATTCATTCCGTTTTGCGAAACGCGGCCGAAGCCGGTTACGACCTTTCCGACGGGGCGCTCGCAAATGCCGATCTTTCGCGCCTGGGCGATGAGGCCGAGCTGGCGCTCCTGCGGCTGATGGCGGGCTTCCCGCGCCAAGTGGAGCAGGCCGCTCTTGCCCATGAACCGCACCGAATTGCCTTCTATCTCGATGATCTTGCGGCGGCCTTCCATGGGCTCTGGAACAAAGGCAAGGACGATGCGTCCCTTCGGTTCATTCGCGAAAATGACAGGGATGCTACGCTTGCCCGACTCGCTTTGATTCGGGCTGCGGCATATGTCATTGCCGCCGGTCTGGGGATACTGGGGGTTGAGCCGACCGAGGAGATGCGCTGATGTCGCGCCGAGACGGCAGCTGGGACGAGGATCCGGAATACGACTTCGATCCCGACGTCGAGGACTACGAGGCCTTTGATGACGACGAAGGCCGTCGACGGGGGCCGTTGATGCTCCTCAGCATCGTGGCGCTCCTGGCGGTGTTCGCGGGCGTTGTGTTCCTCGCTTATCGGCAGGGCGATTTGCAGAGCGGCGTTCCGCCGATCCTGCGTGCCGACGGCGAGCCGACCAAGGAAGTCCCCGTGAACCCCGGCGGCAAGAAATTTCCGCATCAGGATGCCGGCATTTACGACCGCCTTGGTGGAGAGACGAGCGCAGGGCGGGGCGAGGCCGAACAATTGCTGCCACCAGCCGAGGAGCCTCTGGCAATCGACCGTGCGGCCGATATTTCGCCGCGCGACCAGCAGGCAATGGATCGGCTCGCGGAAGCAATAGAAAGCGCGCCGCTTGATGCCGTCGTACCGGGAACGACCGCGCCAGAAGATTCGTCGGAGCCAGCCGTTTCGCCGGCGCCAACCGAAACGGAGCCGCAGGCAAGCGCTGCAGGAAGTCATGTCGTGCAGCTGGCCGCTTTCCGCGACGAGGCAGCCGCACGCGACGCGTTCAACAAGCTCAAGGTCAAGTATCCCGATCTTTTGGGGGGCCTCGGTGCTGACATCCAGCGCGCCGATCTGGGCGCGCAAGGCATCTATTACCGGTTACGCGCCGGCTTTCTCGACAAGGCGGATGCCGATGCGCTTTGCGCGAAACTTGATGCGCAAGGGCAGGGCTGTTTCGTCAGACCGCGATGAGTGTGTCGGCAGCGGTCTATGGCTGCGGCGGCCTCGTGATTGAGGCTTGGGAGCGGGCATTCTTTCGGGCAGCACGGCCCTGGGGCTTCATTCTATTCGCGCGCAATATCGACACGCCTCACCAGGTTCGGCAGTTGGCCGCGAGCTTGCGGGAGGCCGCCGGCCATGATGCACAAATCCTGATCGATCAGGAAGGCGGCCGTGTTCAGCGCTTGCGTCCGCCTCATTGGCAGAATTATCCGTCCGGCCGTGCCTATGGCGATCTCTACGCGCGCGATCCCGAAGCGGGTCTCGCGGCCGCGCAACTCGGCGCCCGTCTGATCGCGGCAGATCTTCGTGCTCTCGGCATCACCATTGATTGCCTGCCGGTACTCGATGTCCCGTCGCCGGGGGCACATGATGTGATCGGCGATCGCGCCTATGCGGCGACGCCGGACAAGGTGACGGCGTTGGGACGGGCGTCCGCCAATGGCTTGCTGGCCGGCGGCGTCTTGCCGGTGATGAAACATATTCCCGGACATGGGCGCGCCGGCGCCGACAGCCATATGAGTCTGCCGATCGTAACCGCGTTGCGCGGGGAACTTGAGGATGCGGATTTTCGCCCCTTCCATGCGCTGCGCGATCTGCCTTTGGCGATGACGGCGCATGTCGTCTACACGGCCATCGATCCGGATGCGCCCGCGACAACGTCGAAAAAGCTGATCGACGAAATCGTTCGCGGACACATCGGCTTTGCAGGCCTGTTGATGTCGGACGATCTTTCGATGGAGGCTTTGGCGGGTGGCCTCGACGAACGGGCGCAGGCGAGCCTTGCGGCCGGTTGCGATGTCGTTTTGCATTGCAATGGGCGGATGGCTGAGATGGAGGCGGTGGCGCGCGCGGTGCCGGTGCTTGAGGGCATTGCACAAGACCGGGCCGATTCGGCGATTGCGGCTCTGCCACGGCATGTCGAAGACCTCGATCCGGCAGAGAACCATGCGCGTTTGGCCGAATTTTTGGTGGCAGGCGCTGAAGATCGCTGGGGATAAGCCGAGAAACAGGGTA
Organism: Parvibaculum sp.; assembly: GCF_030651915.1. Lineage (GTDB taxonomy): Bacteria > Pseudomonadota > Alphaproteobacteria > Parvibaculales > Parvibaculaceae > Parvibaculum. The sequence goes on from NZ_JAUSBV010000010.1 coordinate 287,821, forward strand.
CCCCGGCCTCGGGACGCGCGGTATAAGGGGCATTCGTCCCCGGCCGATGGGCAGAATCGGATCGCGGACGTATGGGGACTGCAAGAATCCGGGTCATATGCACAAGGCAGCCATGAGCGAGGCGCCCACACAAGGCGAAGCTGACGAAGGCGCTCCGGCAGGAGACGTCGCCTCTGACGACGCCGTGTCGAGTTTCGAAGAGGGGCCGCCGCGGAGTGACGGCGATCCCGGCGATACGCTGATTGTCGATCTTGACGGCTTCGAGGGGCCGCTCGACGTATTGCTGACGCTGGCACGCAACCAGAAGGTCGACCTCACCCGCATTTCAATTCTCAAGCTGGCTGAGCAATATCTCGACTTCATCGCCCATGCGCGACGTATGGAGCTCGATCTTGCCGCCGACTACCTCGTGATGGCGTCATGGCTTGCTTACCTCAAGTCGAAACTGTTGTTGCCGGCACCCGAGGAAGAAGAAGGCCCATCGGGTGCCGAGATGGCGGCTCGGCTCGCTTTTCAGTTGCAACGGCTCGAGGCGATGCGCAAGGCGGCCCAGGAAATTTTCGGGCGGCGTTGCCGGATGGGCATTCAGGTCTTTCCGCGCGGCGCGCCGGAAGGCATTCGCCTTATCAAAACAAGCGATTATCAGGGAACGCTGTTCGAACTTCTCAAGAGTTATTCGGAGCAGCGCCTTAAAGGTCACGAGACCAAGTGGGAGCCGAAACGACTGCCGATCATGGCGATCGAAGCGGCGCGAAAGCGCCTCGAAGCGATGATGGGCATGATGTTCGATTGGGGCCGGATCGACAATTTCCTGCCCGTTGATGAAATGAGTGCACCGATGCGACGTTCGGCGATGGCGAGCATGTTGAGTGCGGCGCTGGAGCTTGCCAAGGACGGGCATATGGAATTGCGCCAGTCAGGGGCGTTTGGGCCGTTGTTCGTGCGCCGTCGTGAAGCCAAATCCGAAGAAACCACCCCAGAGAAGACCAAGGAATGACGGACGAGACAGTTCAGGATACGGAAGCCAAGGGCGGTATCGAAATGGAGATCGAAGATGACGACGGGGGCGATGCGGACGCGGCGTCCGAGAATGTCGTTCGCTTTCCGGTCAATGCCACGGAACACACAGCGCTGATCCGCATGGTCGAGGCGCTGCTTTTCGCGGCCGCAGAACCGCTCGACATCGACAGTATCGCCAGCCGGTTGCCTGATGGCGCCGATGTCGGTGCGGCCGTTGAGGACCTGCAAAAAACCTATGAGGGGCGCGGCGTCAATCTCGTTCGGATCGCCAACAAATGGATGTTCCGGACGGCCGACGACCTGGCCTTTCTGATGGAGCGGGAAGCGGTCGAGCAACGACGTTTGTCGCGGGCGGCGATGGAGACGTTGGCGATTGTCGCCTATCATCAACCTGTCACGCGCGCCGAAATCGAGGAAGTTCGGGGCGTGACCGTCTCGAAGGGGACGCTTGATGTGCTGATGGAGACGGGGTGGGTGCGCCTGCGCGGTCGCAAACGGACGCCGGGCCGCCCGGTTACCTATGGCACGACCGAGGAGTTCCTCGTGCATTTCGGTCTGGAAAATGTTGGCGACCTGCCTGGAACCGATGAACTGAAAGCGGCCGGCCTTCTCGACGGACGCTTGCCGCCGGGCTTCGACATTCCCAATCCGAGCGAGAGCGGCGCCGAGGGCGATGGCGAGTTCACCGACGAAGAAGAGTATGGTGCAGCCCTTGATGAGCATATGGCGCAAGATGTCGCGGAAGACAATTAGCGCATGATTGGCTCATCCACTTTATGATGTTCGCCGGAATTTTCTTTTTAAATCATCTTGTTATTGAGGTTTGTTAACTATAATTCTTGTCTTTAAACCCATTGCGCAGATAGCACTCACGATCTGAAATGGTGTCGCAATTCGGCGGCAAAACGCCCATATTGCGACGAGGTAGTGCCGGTTACAGAAGCGTGGGCGTTTTCACGCGGGTGGAGAGACAAATGCCGAGTTGGACGCAAATACTGCTGGTGGTCGTACTGATCGTGCTGCTGTTCGGCAGGGGCAAGATTTCCGACATGATGGGTGACTTCGCGAAGGGCATCAAAAGCTTCAAGAAGGGGCTTTCGGAAGAGGATGAGGCCGATACCGCTCGACCGGAGCCCAAGACCATTGATGCGACTGTAAGCCGGGAAGAGAGCGCCGGGGCCAAGAACAAGGCCACCAACGGCTAGTAGGCGCGCGCGCCTGGTTCGAGGCATTTCAGAGCAATATGTTCGATATCGGATGGTCAGAGCTGCTTGTCATTGCGGCGGTCGCCATCATCTTCGTAGGCCCCAAGGACCTGCCGCGGATGATGCGGACGGTTGGCCAGTATGTGGCCAAAGTCCGGGCGATGGCGCGTGAGTTCCAGAGTTCGTTCGAGGATCTGGCGCGCGAGACCGAACTTGAGGAATTGCGCAAGGAAGTTACCGGCCTTCGCGATGTTGCCTCGGCACCGCTTAAAAAGCTCCAGCAGGAAATCGACAAGCCCATGAAGATCGGCGCTGGCGGCGCGGGTGCGGCCGCCGCCGCTTCGGCGTCGGCGGCACGGGCCGCCGAGATTGCCGCGGGTGAACCGGCCGAAACCAGCGATATATCGCCTGAAATGCAGGATGCGTTGAGGGAAGCCGAAGCCATTGATGCGTTCGGGGTGAGTGACCCGGCGCGCGCGGTGCCGGCGGATTCGGAGCGTGACGACAAATGAGCGTCAATGCTGCCGCGCCGGATCCGGACGATGAGGTCGAGGCATCGCGGGCGCCGTTGATCGATCATCTGATCGAATTGCGCTCCCGACTGATCCGCTCGGTAATTGCCATTGCGATTGCTTTCGGGATTTGCTTTGCCTTCGCCGACGATATTTTCAATATCCTGATCAGGCCTTATGAAGTTGCGGTCGGGTCCGGACCCGAGGCGCGTTTCATTTTCACCGCACCGCAGGAATTTCTGATCACGCAACTGAAGCTTGCCTTTTTCGGTGCGATGTTTCTGGCCTTTCCGATCATCGCCTCGCAGATTTACATGTTCGTCGCGCCGGGCCTCTACAAGAACGAGCGCCACGCCTTCCTGCCTTATTTGGTGGCCACGCCCATCCTGTTCCTGATCGGTGCGGCGCTGGTCTATTTCGGGGTCATGCCGCTCGCACTGCAGTTCTTCATGAACATGCAGCAAGAAGGCGGCGAGGGGCGGACGGCTATCGAATTGATGCCGCGCGTCAGCGAATATCTGAGCCTCATCATGACGCTTCTCTTTGCGTTCGGCATGTGCTTCCAGTTGCCGGTCATCCTGATGCTGCTGGCGCGGATCGGCGTCGTTAATGCCGCTCAGCTTCGCAAGGGCCGTCGCTATGCCATCGTCATTGTCTTCGCCGTCGCGGCCTTTCTGACGCCGCCCGACTTCTTCAGCCAGATTGCGCTCGGGGTTCCGACCCTGCTGCTCTACGAGTTTTCGATTTTCGGTGTGTCATGGACCGAAAGACGGCAGGCCGCGGCGGCGGCCGAAGCCGAGGATGCGGCCGAGGCTTGATCCGCCATCATCTGGACGGTTGGGGTCTTTGCGCCTATACAGGGCGCGAAAACGAACGGGCTGGTGGGAGATGATTCGATCTTGCTGATTGCCCGGTCGTAGTCGGATTTCCCACCATTTCCAGAGGTGTCATGTTCGACATCAAAGCCATTCGTGACGATGCCGGCGCCTTCGATGCCGGGCTCGCCAAGCGCGGGCTCGAGCCGCAAGCCGCGCGCCTGATCGAAATCGACGAGCGGCGGCGCCAGATCGTCACCCGTCTGCAGGAAATGCAGCAACGACGCAACGACGCCTCAAAGCTGATCGGCCAGGCCAAGGCCAAAAAGGATGAGGCCACAGCGCAGAAGCTGATGGACGAGGTCGTGAGCCTGAAGGGCGACCTTCAGAAAGGCGAAGAGGAAGAGCGGCAGGTCGATGCCGAGCTTGCGGCGGCGCTGGCCTCGATCCCGAACATCCCGCTCGATGGAGTGCCGGTCGGTCCGGACGAAAGCGCCAATGTCGAAGACCACCGCCACGGGGCGCCGCGCGCGATGAATTTCTCACCGCGCGAGCATTTCGATCTCGGCGAGGCCCTCGGTCTGATGGATTTCGAGACGGCGGCGAAGCTCTCCGGCGCGCGTTTCGCGGTGCTGAAGGGCCCGCTGGCGCGGCTCGAACGCGCCATTGGCAATTTCATGGTCGACCTGCACACCAGTGAGTTCGGTTACGAGGAAGTCGCGCCGCCGCTGATGGTACGCGATGAGGCGATGTTCGGTACGGCGCAGTTGCCGAAATTTGTCGACGACCAATTCGCGACGTTCAAGGGGCAGAGCCGCGACGACCAGGAAAAGTACTGGCTGATCCCGACCGCCGAGGTGCCGCTGACCAATCTGGTGCGCGAAAGCATCCTGTCGGAAGAAGATCTGCCGAAGCGCTTCACGGCCTACACGCCCTGCTTCCGCGCCGAAGCGGGAGCGGCGGGGCGCGACACGCGGGGGATGATCCGCCAGCATCAGTTTTCGAAGGTCGAGCTGGTTTCGATCACGACGCCCGAAAAATCGCTCGCTGAGCACGACCGGATGCTCGCCTGCGCCGAGGAGGTGTTGAAGCGGCTCGGCCTGCATTACCGGGTGATGGTGCTTTCGACCGGCGACATGGGCTTTGCGGCGCGCAAGACCTACGACATCGAGGTCTGGCTGCCGGGACAGAATGCCTATCGCGAGATTTCCTCCTGCTCGGTCTGCGGCGATTTCCAGGCACGGCGGATGAATGCGCGCTACCGGCCGAAGGGCGAGAAGAACACCCGTTTCGTTCACACGCTGAACGGTTCTGGCCTCGCGGTCGGGCGAACGCTGGTGGCGGTGATGGAAAATTACCAGCAGGCCGACGGTTCGATCGAGGTGCCGGAAGCGTTGCGCCCCTATATGGGTGGGCTGGAGGTCATTGCGCCTCATGGGTAAGCCTGCGTTCAAGGCCCTTCGTATTCTGGTCACCAATGATGACGGCATTCATGCGCCGGGTCTCACGGTGCTGGAGAAGATTGCACTGAAGTTGACGCGTGATGTCTGGACGGTCGCGCCGGAGGAGGAACAGAGCGGCTCTGCGCATTCGCTGTCGCTTGCCAATCCGCTGCGCGTGCGCAAGCTCAGCACGCGAAAATACGCCATCAAGGGAACGCCATCAGACTGTGTGCTGATGGCCGTACGTCACATCATGAAGGATGAGATGCCCGATCTGGTTCTTTCGGGCGTCAATCGCGGCCAGAACATCGCCGACGACGTGACCTATTCCGGTACCATCGCAGCGGCGATGGAGGGAACGCAGCTCGGCATTCCCTCGATCGCGCTCAGCCAGGCTTTCGGCTTTGGTGGCAACATTAAACTCAAATGGTCGACGGCCGAGCATTTCGCGCCGGACATCATCAAAAAGCTCGTCGCGGCAGGATGGCCCGCGGATGTCCTGATCAATATCAATTTTCCGGATGTCGTGCCGCAATCGGTAACCGGTATCGAGGTGACGCGGCAGGGCAAGCGCGACCAATCGCTGGTCCGCGTCGAGGAGCGGATCGACGCGCGCAACAATCCCTATTACTGGCTCGGATTCGAGCGCATTCTCAGCAATCCGCCGCAGGGAACAGATCTGCGCGCCATCTATGAAGGTCGTATCTCGATCACGCCGTTGCATATGGATCTCACGCACTCCGGTACGGCAAAGGCACTCAACGCCGCGCTTGGTACGATTCCGTTGAAACGTCCGCGTCGGAAATCGTGAGGTTCCGGTGAGCGACGAAACGCCCATGGACGAGATCGAACAGGGCAAGATCGAGTTGATCATGGGCCTGCGACGACAAGGCATCCGCGACAAGCGGGTGCTTTCAGCAATTGAGCGCGTGCCGCGCGAGAAATTCATCAGCGGTACATTTCGCAAGCAGGCCTATGAGGATCATGCCCTGCCGATCGAATGCGGGCAGACGATCAGCCAGCCCTACATTGTCGCCTACATGACCGAACAGTTGCAGGTCGGCGAACGGATGAAAGTGCTGGAAGTCGGCACGGGCTCGGGCTACCAGGCTGCCGTGCTGGCGCGGCTGTGCCGTCGTGTTTACACGATCGAGCGCTACCGGACCCTTCTGAAAGACGCCCTGAGGCGCTTTGAGAACCTTAATATTCACAATGTCACCGCCAAGGTCGGGGACGGCGGGCAGGGTTGGCCCGAACAGGCTCCGTTCGACCGAATCATCGTGACCGCGGCAGCACCGGCTGTCCCGCAAAAGCTGGTCGAGCAGCTCAAGGAAGGCGGGCTGATGATCGTGCCTGTTACGACATCTGGCGGCCGGGGGGAGCAGAAACTTGTGCGGATTGAGCGGACGGGCGAAGGTGTGAAGCGCGAGGAACTTTTACCGGTGCGCTTTGTGCCATTGGTCGAAGGTGTCGCGAAAGAAACCTGAACGCCTGAGAGGGAGCGGCTGGCAAAGATGCGGCGCGGCGGTCACAGCATGAAGGTGGCGAGATTGGTCGGCGCGCTCGCGTCGATACTGCTTGTGGCGGCCTGCAGCAGCCGCAGCGAGCGTCCTTGGTGGGATGGACAATCCGTCGGCGGCCAGCGTTTGCCGATGGCGCGCCCGGGCGATGCGGTTACATCGAGCGGCAACTATGTGGTCCGTCGTGGCGACACTGTTCACAGCATTGCCAGGGCGCATGACGTACCGCTGCGCTCGATCATCGATGCCAACCGACTGGCGCCGCCCTATGCCATTCGGGTCGGGCAAAAATTGACGATCCCGGCGGGACGGTTCCATGTCGTAAGGAGCGGGGATACGGTCTACAGCATTTCCCGACAATACAATGTCGATATGGCATCGCTGACCAGCCTCAACCGCCTGCGGGAGCCCTATACGATCAGGGTTGGCGAACGGCTGCAGCTCCCCTCGCGCGGCACGGCACAACCCATTGTCGACAGCGACGTGGCCGGTGGCCCGGTGCCGATAGCGCGACCGGTCGCCGGGGTGGCCGTTGCATCGTCCCAACCGTCGGTGATGACAACGACCCAACCGAAGAGCTCGCTGCCTGCGGCTCCGGCCGCGACCGGCGGGTTCATCTGGCCGATAGAGGGCAAGATTCTCTCGACATATGGGCCCAAGGCCAACGGGCTGCACAATGACGGCATCAACATCGCCGCGGAAATAGGCGCGCCGGTCAAGGCGGCACAAAGTGGTGTCGTTGCCTATGCCGGCAACGAATTGAAGGGCTATGGCAATTTGCTTTTGATCCGGCACGAGGGCGACCTGATCACGGCCTATGCGCATAACAGCAAATTGCTGGTGCAGCGCGGCGACACGGTCACGCGCGGCCACACCATTGCACAGGCAGGAAATTCCGGCAGCGTTGTCACGCCTCAGGTGCATTTCGAAGTGCGACGGGGCGCCAAAGCGCTCGACCCGCAGTTGTTTATCGGCCGCTAGCCGAGTTGTTGGCCAAGGCGGCCGGCCAGATCCTGAATGTATTGCCAGGCCACGCGACCAGATCGGGCGCCGCGCGTCGCGGCCCACTCGATCGCTTCGGCGTGCAACCTTTCCGTTTCGATCATCAAGCCATAGTGGGCGGCATAGGCCTCGACCATGCCGAGGAAGTCCGCCTGGCTGCAATTGTGAAAACCGAGCCACAAGCCGAACCGGTCGGAAAGTGAGACCTTTTCCTCGACGGCCTCAGACGGATTGATGGCGGTTGAGCGTTCGTTCTCCACCATATCGCGGGGCATCAAGTGGCGACGGTTCGATGTCGCATAAAAAATCACGTTGTGCGGCCGTCCCTCGATGCCGCCTTCGAGCACCGCCTTGAGAGACTTGTAGCTGGTGTCGTCGTGGTCGAAGGAGAGGTCGTCGCAAAAGATGATGGCAGGCCGATCTTGTCCGCGTAGAAGCGACATCAGGCGCGGCAGGCTCTCGATGTCCTCGCGATGAATCTCGATCAGGATCAGGCTGTGCGGTATTTCTTCGTTGACGGCCGCATGCGCCGCTTTCACGAGCGAACTCTTGCCCATGCCGCGGGCACCCCAAAGGAGTGCATTGTTGGCGGGAAGGCCGCGGGCGAAGCGCCGCGTGTTGTCGAGCAGGATATCGCGAACCCGATCGATTCCCTTCAGGAGAGAGAGATCGACCCGGGCGACCTCCGGGACCGGGACCAGCGCGGTTGTTTCGGCGTCCCAGACAAAGGCATCTGCGGCCATGAAATCGGCCGTGACGCTCCCGGGCGGCGCGAGGCGTTCGAGCGCCTCGGCGATGCGGTGCAGTTGAGCTTCAATACTGGCTTTGTCGGTCATCGCAGCGCTCGCCGGGGCAATCCAAACTGGGGATGGGGTGCGGACCCTAGCACCTTGGGTCACGCCCGAAAATGCCTGTCAGAGCCGTTGCTTAGGTGAAAAGGAAGAGGCCCCGGCCAGCGGTTTGCAAATGCCCGACCGGCCGCTATAGTCCGGCGCAATCCAGCGCGGCGTGGCAGCCCTGCCGCAGAGCAAGCAGTCGGAACAGGAGAAATTGATGGGTGGCGGCGGCACTTCTGAATTCTTGATCTCGCTATTTCCATTTATCGCGCTGTTCGCGATCATGTATTTTCTTATTCTCCGGCCCCAGCAGAAGCGGATGCGGCTGCATCGCGAGATGGTCGCCAATGTCCGCCGTGGCGATGTGGTGGTGACGGCAGGTGGCCTTGTCGGGAAGATCGTCAAGGTCGAGGACACCGAGGTTCAGGTCGAAATCGCCGATGGCGTCCGGGTGCGTGTGGTCAAGACCACGCTGACGGATGTGCGCTCAAAATCGGAACCGGTGCCGGCCAACGCCAATACCCCTTCGTAACGCTGCTCGCGGGAGCCCCCCGCAAAGGGGGGACATGCCGATATGCTTCACTTCGAACGCTGGAAAATAACACTGATCGTCTTGCTGTGCGTGGCGGGGATTGCCTATTCGGCACCGAATTTCATGCCTCGGGCGTCACTTGAGGGCGTGCCGAGCTGGCTGCCGAACCAGCAGATCAATCTCGGTCTCGATCTTCGTGGCGGCTCTTACATGCTGCTCGAGGTCGATACGCGGTCGCTTGTCCAGGATCGGCTCCAGTCGCTCCTCAATGACGTTCGTGTGGCGCTCGGCAACGAGCGAGTTCTCTATACGGGTCTCGGCATACGAAATTCGGATGTCTCGGTTCGTATCACGCGAGCGGAAGACATGGAGAAGGCGCGGGCGGCGATTGACAGTATCGGCACGACGATTGCCGGAAATGTTTTCTCGGCTTTACCGGAGCGCGACATTGCGGTGCGCGTCAACGAGCAGGAGATCGTGGTCTCGCTGACCGAACCGGCAATCGTCGCGCGCACTCAGTCCGCTGTGCAGCAATCGATCGAAATTGTACGTCGCCGCATTGACGAACTGGGCACGACGGAACCTGTAATCCAGCAACAAGGCGCAAGCCGTATTCTGGTTCAGGTGCCCGGACTCGATGATCCACAGCGTTTGAAAGAACTGCTGGGACAAACGGCGAAGATGAATTTTCGCCTTGTCAGCAACGCGATGTCGGGCGAGCAGGCCGTCGCAACGCGAACGGTCCCGACAGGTACCGAGATTATTTACACGGCAGATGAGCCGAGTTCGCCGGTGCTCGTCGAGCGTCGTATCATGGTCGGCGGCGACAAGCTGGTCGATGCGCAACCGGCCTTCGATCAGCAGTCAGGCGCGCCGGTCGTCAACTTCCGTTTCGACTCCACGGGCGCGCGGCAATTCGGCGAAGTGACACGCAATAACGTTGGCAGGCCGTTCGCGATCGTGCTCGACGACAAAGTGATCAGCGCCCCTGTGATCCGCGAGCCGATCATGGGTGGCTCGGGACAGATCAGCGGCAATTTCACCGTGCAAGCGGCCAATGACCTGGCGATCCTGCTGCGTGCGGGTGCACTGCCTGCGCCGCTCAATGTGCTGGAGGAGCGAACGGTTGGCCCCGGCCTTGGCGCCGATTCAATCCGGGCGGGTGAAGTCGCCGCGGTGATCGGCAGCCTTGCGGTTGTCGTCTTCATGATCGCGAGCTATGGGTTCTTCGGCGTATTGGCGGTGGTGGCGCTCGCCCTCAACATGGCGATGATCTTTGCTGTCTTGTCGGTGTTGCAAGCAACACTTACCTTGCCCGGTATTGCCGGCATTGTGCTGACGGTCGGCATGGCGGTAGACGCCAATGTGTTGATTTACGAACGCATACGCGAGGAAATCGCGGCGGGCAAGGGGCCAGTTCCGGCCATCGAAACGGGGTACAACAGAGCCCTTTCGTCCATTCTCGATGCCAATATCACAACACTGATTTCCGCAGCGATCCTGTTCCAGATGGGGTCGGGGCCCGTGCGCGGCTTCGCGGTAACGCTCGGCGTTGGCATCATAACCTCGGTATTTACCGCTTATACCGTTAACCGCCTGATGCTCTCGGTTTGGATACGCCGCCGGCGTCCGAAAACTATTTACCTATAAACGCCGGGACGGAGCCAGACATATGCGTCATCTCAAGCTAATTCCCGACGATACCCATATTCCGTTTGTCAGATTCCGATATATCGCCGTTGGCTTTTCGCTGATCATCATCGCTGCGTCGATCGCGCTGTTTTTCACGCGCGGCCTCAATTTCGGCATCGACTTCAAGGGCGGGATCATGATTGAGGTCGCGACCGATGGTCCCGCCGACATCACGCAGTTGCGAACCACGATGAGCGGTCTTGACCTCGGTGAAGTTCAGATCCAGGAATTTGGTCAAGCCGATGATGTCTTGATCCGGATTCCGTCACCGGCCGAAGGTGGAGAAGCCGCTTCGCAGGAGGTCGTCAACAAGGTTCGCACAGCACTTGGCGACCAGGTTGCCGAATACCGACGCGTCGAAGTTGTTGGACCGCAGGTCAGCGGTGAGCTTGTCCGGAACGGTACCATTGCGGTCGTACTCGCGATGGTGCTGATGCTTGTCTATATCTGGTTCCGTTTCGAATGGCAGTTCAGCCTCGGCGCGATCGTTTCACTGGTCCATGACGTTTTTGCGACCATCGGCATTCTCAGCATCCTGCAGATCGAGTTCAACCTGCAGATGATCGCCGCCATCCTGACCATTGTCGGCTACTCGATGAACGACACCGTCATTGTTTACGATCGTGTCCGGGAGAACTTGCGCAAGTACAAGAAGATGGATCTCGCAGAGTTGATCGATTTATCTATCAACCAGACTTTGTCGCGTACGGTCATCACATCGGGTACGACATTGCTGGCGCTCCTGGCACTGTTTGTCTTCGGCGGCGAAGTGTTGCGCGGCTTCACCTTCGCGATGATCTTCGGCATCTTGATCGGTACCTATTCGTCGATTTTCATTGCTGCGCCGGTCATTCTGGCGGTCGGCGTGTCGCGTGACTGGTCGGGCAACAGCGCCGGCAAGACGGCGGAGGGAAAGTCCGGGGCCAAAGCGTGAGCGGTGGCCCTTCGGGCATGAAGCCGCGCTTTTCGGGACAGCCGCCGGTCGACGCCTATGGCGATGGTGGCTTTCGCCTCGAAGGACAGCGTTTCGATGGCTCGATCATCGTCACGCCGCGAGGGCTTTATCCCTGGTCCGCCGCCGCGCTCGGCGACGTCACGGCAGCGTCGCTCGCCGTTCTGGCCGACGCGGCCAGCACCGTCGATTTCCTGCTGATAGGGTCCGGCGAGGCCTTTGCGCGATTGCCGGCGCAGGCGCAGAGGCATCTCGAATCGCGCGGGCTCTTTCCAGATATGATGGCGACCCCGGCCGCCTGCCGGACCTACAACATGATGCTCGCCGAAAACCGCCGCGTTGCCGCTGCGCTGATCGCCGTTCCCTGATTGCGGGTTCTCGCGGGCTTGGCTTTTGTGGCGGAAACTCCTAGTTTTCATTCCAGTATCGCGACATTGAGTCGCGCCGGTTTCGGCATCCGATCCGGACGCCTTCCACGAGGCAGAGGCCGGAGGCGGCGCCGGGCAATCAGACGGGGAGGACCATCATGGCTGCCATTCTCACATCGCTCCGCAACACGGTGATCGCCGGCTTCGTGCTGGCGGTGATTTTGGTGCTGCTCTATCTCAACTGGGGCGGCTCGCTCGGCGACTACGCTTTCTGGGCTTTCTTCTTCCGCTGGCTTCACGTCATCAGCGGCGTGATGTGGATCGGCCTGCTCTGGTATTTCAATTTTGTCCAGATGCCGTCGATGCCAAAAATTCCCGACGACCAGAAGCCTGCGGTGAGCAAGGTGATTGCACCTGAGGCACTGTTCTGGTTCCGCTGGGGTGCAATGGCGACGATTGTCACCGGTGTCATCGTTGCCCATATGAACGGCTATTTGCTCGACGCCTATACGCTCGGTGCGATGACCGGCTTTGCAGTACCGAAAAGTATCGCCATCGGCATCGGCATGTGGCTGGGTACGATCATGTGGTTCAACGTCTGGTTCGTTATCTGGCCGAACCAGAAGATCGCGCTCGGCATCGTTGACGGCCCCGCCGAAGCGAAGCCGGCGGCGGCGCGCACCGCGATGCTCTTCTCGCGCACCAACACGGTGCTTTCGATCCCGATGCTCTTCGCGATGGTCTCGGCGCAGAACATCTACTGATCGCGCAAACGCGTGGGCAACATGAGCGGGGCCGCCATGAAGGCGGCCCCGTTTTCTTTGAGGGATGCGGCATGACGCAGACGGCAACGGCGTTCGCGGCCTGTTTCGAGGAAGTCCGGCAGCACGATCACGACCGTTTTCTGACGGTATTGCTGGCGCCCGCGCCGGCACGCGACGCGCTGCTCGCGCTTTACGCCTTCAATGTCGAGATCGCGCGCATTCCCGAAGCGGTCAGCGAACCGATGATGGGCCAGATACGGCTGCAATGGTGGCGCGAGACCGTCGAGGGCCTCGACCGGGGCGAGACGCGCGGTCACGCGGTTGCCGAAGCGCTGGCTGCGACGGATATTTCACGTGAGGGGCTGCTGGCGCTGATCGACGCGCGGGAGCGCGACCTCTCGGAAGAGGCATTCGCTGACCTTCCCGCGCTCGAAGCCTATGCCGACGCAACTTCGGCGGCGGTCATGCGTCTGGCCGCCGGGGCGCTCGGCGTGACCATGCCCGAAAGCGCCGTTCGCAACGCCGGCATCGCTTATGCGCTCACAGGCCTCCTCCGCAGCTTGCCTCTTCATGCTTCGCAACGACGCCTCTTCATGCCGGCCGACCTGTTGCGTCGCCACGAGGTCGATCCGCATACGGTTTTGGCCGGCACGATGACCGAGGGCCTGCGCGGTGTCATGCACGAGGTGGTGGATCGGGCACGGGCTTTTCTTGCCGAAACGCGGCGCGAGCCGTTGCCGCGCGCGGCATTGCCGGCACTTCTGCCGGCGGCGCTATGCGACCGCTATCTCGATTTGATGATGGCGCGGGTGTTCAATCCGTTCCATCAGGCGACAGAGGTGCCGGTGTTCCGACTTCAGTTGCGGTTGCTACGCGCGAAAATTATCGGGTGCATCTGATTACTCGGCTGCCTGCGCCTTCGGATTGAGCCAGTGTTCGAGATCCGCCAGCGCGCGCGAGGTATAGGCGCGTTTGCGTGCCGGTGCTTTGGCCTTGCCGCGTGGACGCTTGCCGTTTTCGTCGAGCGGCACTTCGGGCGGTGGGAAGAGACCGAAATTGACGTTCATCGGCTGAAAGGTCGTTGCGTCGGCATCGCCGGTGATATGCGCCAGCAATGCGCCGAGTGCCGTCGTGCGCGGCGGTGCCTCGGGCGCAAGGCCCCGTCGCTCGGCAGCGGCGAAGCGGCCGGCAAGCAGTCCCATCGCGCCGCTTTCGACATAGCCCTCGACGCCGGTGATCTGTCCGGCGAAACGCAAACGCGGCTCTTTCGCCAGCCGCATCGACGGGTCGAGCAGCTTCGGGCTGTTGAGGAAAGTGTTGCGGTGCAGGCCGCCGAGCCGCGCGAACTCGGCGCCTTCAAGTCCCGGTATCGTGCGGAAGATGCGCGTCTGCTCGCCATGTTTCAGTTTGGTCTGGAACCCGACCATATTGTAGAGCGTGCCGAGCTTGTTGTCCTGGCGCAGCTGGATCACCGCGTAGGGCTTTTCGTCGGGCTTGTGCGGATTGGTCAGGCCGACCGGTTTCATCGGTCCGAAGCGTAGCGTCTCGATCCCTCGCTCGGCCATCACCTCGATCGGCAGGCAGCCGTCGAAATAGGGCGTCGTCTTTTCCCATTCCTTGAATTCGGTCTTGTCGCCCGTCAGCAACGCCTCGACGAAGGCGGCGTATTGCTCGCGCGTCAGCGGGCAGTTGATGTAGTCCTTGCCCGCGCCGCCTTCGCCTTCAACGCCAGCGCTCACCTTGTCGTAGCGCGACTGGTACCAGCAGACCGACATGTCGATACTGTCGCGATGAACGATCGGTGCGATGGCGTCGAAGAAGGCAAGTTCTTCCGTGCCAGTCAATTCGCCGATGGCCTTGCCGAGTGCGTCCGATGTCAGCGGTCCCGTCGCGACGATCACATTGTCCCAACTGGCGGGCGGCAACCCGCCAATCTCGCCGCGCTCGACCGTCACCAGCGGATGTGCCGTCAGCTTGTCCGTCACATAAGCCGAAAATACATCGCGGTCGACGGCAAGCGCCCCGCCGGCCGGCACGCGCGCAACGGCGGCGGCTTCCATCAGCAGCGAGCCCGCGCGCCGCATCTCTTCATGCAGCAGGCCGACGGCGTTCAATTCGTGATCGTCGGAGCGGAAGGAGTTCGAGCAGACGAGTTCGGCAAAGCCGTCGGTATGGTGCGCGTCTGTTTTCACCACCGGACGCATCTCATGCAGAACCACAGGCACGCCAGCCTGTACAAGCTGCCATACGGCCTCGGAGCCGGCCATGCCGGCGCCGATCACGTGGACGGGTTTGACGCTATCGCTCATGGGGCAGGAGATAGCACTCCCGTCCCCTCAGTTCCACACCTTCGGCTTCCGTGCAGCCCAGGGCAGTTCCTTCTCCAGTTGCGCGGCGAGGCGGAAAAGGGTTGCCTCGTCGGCGTAGCGGCCGGTCAACATCATGCCAATGGGCAGGCTATTTTCGGATTCCCACAGCGGCAGCGACAGCGAGGGCTGGCCGGTGAAGTTGAAGGGCGGGGTGAAGGGGAAAACCTGGCCCTGCCGCTTGTTCAGTTCGCGCGCCTCTTGGTCAGGGCCCAGATGGCCGATCTCGGGCTGCAACTGGCCGAGCACCGGGCAGAGATAGACGTCGATTTCCTCGAAGACGCCGAGGATCTGGCGGTTCATCAGCCGAAGTTGCTGCCAGCCCCACATGGCCTGCGCGCCGGAGAGTTTCTGGCCGTTGCGGAAGCCCGCCCAGGTCAGCGGCTCCAGCTCGTCCGGTTCTGGCTCGCGGCCCATCTTCTCGATTCGGCGCAGCATGCCGGCGGCGAAGTTCGAGCCCGAGACCGCGCCTTGCGCGCGATAGAGCTGACGGTAGTCGATGCCCAGCCCGCGCGGGCGGACATCATGGCCGAGTTTTGCCAGCGCATCGGCCGTGCGCTCCAGCGCCGCCTGGATCTCCGGATGGATCGGCCGACCGTTCGGCGTCTCGCTCGACCAGGCAATTTTCAGCTTGCCGGGGCTTTTGGTGATCTCCTCAATATAGGGACGCGCCTTCGGCGGCGGTGCGTAGGGGGAGGCGGGCTCCGGATAGCCGGTCGCGTCGAGCATCGCGGCGCTGTCGCGCACGGTGCGGCTCACCACATGGTCGACGCTGAAGCCGATGGCGCGGTCGTAGTCGTCCGGGCCTTGCGGGTTGCGGTCGCGCGTTATTTTCATGCCAACAAGGCCGCAACAGGCGGCCGGAATACGGATCGAGCCGAGCCCATCGGATGCATGCGCGAGCGGCAGGATGCCGGCGCCGACGGCGGAAGCGGCACCCCCCGACGACCCGCCGGAAATGCGCGCCGGGTCCCAGGGGTTGCGGCAGGGCCCGAGCAGGCGCGATTCCGTGGTGCCGGTAATGCCGTATTCGGGCGTGTTGGTTTTTCCGAAGAGCACGGTACCGGCGGTGCGGAAACGCTTCACCAATTCGCTGTCCTCGGTGTCTACGAGGTTGGCGACGAAGCGGCTGCCGCTCGAGCGCCGCCAGCCCTTCACCGGTGACCCAAGATCCTTGATCAGGAAGGGCACGCCCTTGAACGGCCCGTCGGGCAATTTGCCCTTGGCGACGTCGCGCGCTTCCTCGTAAGCCTCATAGACGATGGCGTTGAGTGTCGGGTTGTGGCGCTCGGCGCGTTCGATCGCGGCGTCGATCAGTTCGAGCGGCGTCACCTTGCCCTTGGTCACAAGCTCCGCAAGGCCCAGCCCGTCATAATCCGCATATTCGGCAAATCCCATTGTCTCTCTCCCTTGCCGCAAATCAGTTCCAGATTTTCGGATGCTTGTCCTTCCATGGCCGCGCTTCTTCCAGTTGCGCGGCGAGGCGGATCAGGCCGGCCTCGTCGCCGAAGCGTCCGGCAAACATGATGCCGACCGGCAAACCGTCCGCCGTCCAATGCAGCGGCAGCGAAATTGCCGGCTGGCCCGTCGCATTCTCGATGGCGGTGAAGGGAACGTAGTCGATGATCGGCGCGAAAGCCTTCACCGGGTCGCGTTCGTGAATGTCGATGGTGCCAATCTTCAGCGGTGGCGCACCGAGCGTCGGCGTCATCCACGCATCGTAGGATTCCATGAAATGCGCAACCTGCCGCGACATGCCCTGCATCTGCGCAATCGCCATCTGGTATTGAACCGCCGTCACCTGCTTGCCGGCCTGATAAAGGCCCCAGGTCAGGCCTTCGATCTCGTTGTCGTTGGGCTGCTTGCCGGTCAGCATCGCAAATCCGTCAATCTGCAATGCAAGACCTGCGGCCCATAGCGCCATGAAGGATTGCGAGAGGATTTCATTGGTCAGTGGCGGCGCCGCTTCCTCAACCTCATGGCCGAGGTCGCGCAGCAGCTTTGCCGTCTCCTCAATACCCTTGACGCATTCGGGATGCACCTTCTTGCCGGCCGTGTCGGTCACCGAATAGGCGATGCGGAGCTTGCCCGTTTTTCGGCCGACTTCCTCGGCGAAGGGGCGATCGTTCGGCGGCGCGAAATAAGGGTCGCCGAGTTCCGGTCCCGAGGTGCAGTCGAGCATGGTCGCGGTGTCGCGCACACTGCGCGAAACGATGTGCTCATGGATCAGTCCGCCCATGATGTCGCCCATATCGGGGCCCAGCGGATTGCGCGCCCGCGTCGGCTTCAGTCCGACAAGGCCGCAACAGGCCGCCGGAATGCGGATCGAGCCGCCGCCGTCATTGGCATGGGCGATCGGCACGATGCCGGCCGCGACGGCGGCGGCCGAACCGCCGGAAGAGCCGCCCGTCGAATAGTCGGTGTTCCAGGGATTGCGAGCGGGTCCATAGAGCGCCGACTCGGTCGTCGGCAGCAGCCCGCATTCGGGTACATTCGTCTTGCCAAGAATGACGACGCCGGACTGTTTGAAGCGAGTAGTCAGCGTCCCGTCATGCGGGGCCGGAATGCCGCTGAGGAACCGCGAGCCGTTCTGCGTCGGCACGCCTTCGAGGTCGCCCAGAATGTCCTTCAGCAGGAAGGGTACGCCCTCGAAAGGGCCGCTGGCCGGCTTCTTCGCCGCTTCGCGTCCGCGATCGTAGATTTTGGTAACGACCGCGTTCAGCGCCGGATTGTGCTTTTCGATGCGCGCAATGGCTTCCTCGGCCAGATCGGTCGCGCTGACCTCTTTCCGGCGCACCAGATCGGCGAGCCCCAAACCGTCATAAGACGCATACTCGGAAAAACCCATGCCCTCTCCCTCCCGGTCTTTTCTTGGGACGGAAGCTTAGCGGTTGGGGCCCGCGCGTCAAACCGGAGGGCAAGTCAGACGAGGGTCCAAGGGTAGGGCGGCGGGCCCTCGAACTCCGGACCTTCCAGCGCCGGCTCTTCGCCGGCTGCCCATGATTTCACGGTGAAACGCGCGCGGCGCAGCACGTCCGCGCCTTCAGGGCCGGCGTCGCGCGACACGTCGCCTACGTTGACCTGCTCGACCTTCATCGCCTCGTCGCTCAGGGTTACCAGCGTATAGCCGTGCCCGTCCGAGTCCAGGTAGTCGAGGCCGGGGCTCGCGCGTTCGTTCTGCACCATGTCGCGGAGATAGGCCGAGTCCGAATAATTGACGAGAATGCCGGCACGCAAACCGTTCACCAGCGTGTTGTTCCAGTTCTCGAACTTCTCGCCGTCCCGGTCCAGCACGACCGCGCGGTGAAAGAAGCCGCTGTTGCGTGTGCGCTGCTCAACCATGGGGTACATCGCGTTGGAGCTGATGGCGGCGGTCATGAATTCGACGGCGACATGCGAAATTTCGTCCGCATCCGGATCGACGGGCAGGCGGCCGGCGGCGAAGGCATGATAGTCGCCGGCGACCGAAACGAGATTGCCGATGCCCTCGTCGCGAACGAAGCTCATCAGTTCCTTCAACTCGCCGGGAAATCCGTTCCAGGCGTCGGTGCCGACATAGCCGTCCTGCAATCCAGCGAAGGGAATGCGCGAGAAGTCGAGGCGCATCTGCAGCGCCGGGCCGCCATTCGCCCAGACGCGCCACTTTGCGGTCGAGGCGGTCAGGACCGACTTGAACCATGCTTTTTGCGCAGTGCCCATATGTGTGCCGGGCGGTGCGTCGCGCCGTGGGTTGGGCATCTCCTTGCCTCCATAGCGGATCGTTTCCGGCGGCTCACCGTTATTTGCGGTCGCGCCGGCGTCAAGCAGCTGAACGAGACTTACGGGAGAAGCGGGCGCGCCCTTGATGAATTCCTTGACCTCTTCCGTCATCACGGGCGGGCTGCGATAGCTCCTGAGATCCGTCACCACCAGATCGAGCATCGCGCCCCATTTCAAGGTGCGATAGATCGTCAGGCTCGACAGTGCTTTCAGATTGTCTTCGCCTTGATAGAGGAAGTGTTCGTCGGGTTCGCCCATCGGCCCGTCCACTACGCGAACAGGCTTGTAGTCATGCGCCTTGTTGGCAACGCCGTTGAACGAGGGCATGCGCGTCAGCACGGCGGGGATGTATTCGAACCACGCCCGATTGGCGGCAAGCTTGCGGCGCTGCGCCGGTTCGCCATCGCCGAAATAAGTATCGTGGCTCTGCCAGGCGTCGTTGGTGAATTCGTGATCGTCCCAAGTGTGGACGAAAGGAAAGCGTGCGCGCGCCGCCTGCAGGTCGGGGTCGGTCAGACATTTGCGGTAGATCGTGCGGTAGTCGGCCATCGTTACGGCGGCCTGTCCACCTTTCTGCCACCAGGGCCGTGTGCCGTCCGGCTCCCACGGTTCGGTGCCGTTCGGGAGCGGCCCGATCAGGCGCGCCGGTCTCATATTTTCCGGTACGTCGCCGGTGCGTTCGTAGATGAAGTCGCCGAGATGCAGAACGAGATCGACCCTGTCCTCCGGCGCGGCGGCGATGTCGTCGTTCACGAGCCGGCGCAACGCACCGTAGTAGCCCTGTTCGTAGCTCTGGCACGAGATGGCGGCGAAACGGACGTTGCGGGTGGCGTTCGCGCGCGGCGCGGTGCGTGTGCGGCCCGGATAGGGCGAGCGGTCGCCACCGGCATAGAAGCGATAATAATAGACGGTGTCCGGTCTCAACCCGTGAATGAAGAGACGCACCGTGTGGTCGGCGGCCGGGTCGGCGCGCATCGCCTGTTCGGCAACCAGCTTCTCGAAGGCTTCGTCCTCGGCGACCTGTACATAGAGATCGATCCAGGTCTGCATTTCCGGCGCGGAAGGGTCGGTCGTCTCGACGCGGGTCCACAACATCACGGCGTCGGGCTGCGGGTCGCCGGAGGCGAGCCCTTGCGGGAAATGATAGTAGCCGCCATTGGCCTGGGCCCAGGCGCGCCGCGACGTGAAGGGCAGGGTGCTGGCGGCGAACGCAAAACACCCGGCTCCTGCCGTAAACAGCTTGAGAAATTCGCGGCGATCTAACTGAAACATGATCCCCCGGCGCCCGACTTACAGCCCTTAATATACGGGTTGGCGCTCGCAGGGAACGGCCGATCTGGTGTCCGGCGGAAAAAATCCGGTTTACACGCTTTCGGCCGTTAACGTTTCGAGGAAAGACTGCGTCTCGCGGTCGGCGGGGAAGAAGCACTCGATACGGATCGACTGCATCGTCGCGTCGTAGGGCACGCCGAACGTACTGTAGTTGGATACGAAAGAAAGGCGTCGGTCGCCGATCCGGATTTCGAACCTGAAGATTGGCAACTCGGCCCCGGCGGGCTCGATTTCAGGTCCGGCCAGGCGCCTGATCCGGGCAACGAGACGCCCGGCCTTGGCGCGGTCCGGGGCAATCAGCGCTTCCTGTTCCAGATGATGAAGCAGCGCCGGCGCCACCTCGCGCCAATTGACGATCGACGCGCGCGCGGCCGTATCCGAAAAGAAAAGCTCGAACAGATTGTCGCCGGCCGCAATTGGCTGGTCGCGCGAGATGCTGAAGAACCGCACGGCGGCATCGTTCATTTCGAGAATGTTGCCGAGCGAGTCCGATGCGACGGCCGGTATGGCGCCCTGTGCGTCGAGCAGTTTTGACACCGCATCACGCGCCAGCACCCGTTCGGGCTGTGCGAGGTCTGCCGGCGCGAAGGCGGGCGCAAAGCCCGCGAGCCGCAGCATCGCGTTGCGCTCGTTCGCCGACAATTCCAGCGCGTCGCCGAGACGCAACACGACATCGCGGCTCGGGCGCGACCGTCCCGTTTCGATGAAGCTCATGTGACGCGCCGAGATGCCCGCGACTTCCGCCAGTTCTTCCTGGCTTCGCTTTCGTGCGAGCCGGGCGCGGCGCAGGTGAACGCCGAATATGCCTTCGTCCTGCAGGATCGTGTTCATGGCGATTTTCTTACCTTCCGGGTAGTGGCGCAGCTGCGTCGCTCAGCCGAACCTGCGGATCGGCACAAACGGAAAGAATGCAAAATGACGAAAACCCTGACCTTCCCTTACGAAGACATCGAGCTTGCCTACACCGTTTCCGGGAGCGGCCCGGCGCTCATTTTGCTGCATGGCTGGCCCTTTCACAAGGCGAGCTTCCGCAAGCTGCTGCCGCTGCTCGAACCGCACTACACCTGCTATGCTCTCGATGCAGCGGGCATGGGTGCATCTGGCTGGAGCCGGCAAACCAATTTCTCTTTCCATGGCCATGTCGAGCGCGTGCGGGCATTCGCGGACAGGATGAAGCTGCCGGGCTATTCCGTCATCGGCCATGACACGGGCGGCACTTTTGCACGCATGCTTGCAGTTTCGGACGCGGCGCGCGTCGACAGGATCGTTGCCATCGATACCGAAGTGCCGGGGCATCTGCCTGGTGTCGTGCCGAAACTGCAATGGATGTTCAGACGGCGCTTCGGACGCGCGCTCTTCAAGGCGGCGCTCGGTTCTAAATCGTTGATGCGCCGCTGGCTTGGAAGCACCGGCTTCTTCGTCGACAAGCGGCTGCTCGACGACGAATACATGGAACTGTTCGTGACGAGCTGGCTTCGCTCCGATCACGCATACAGGGGATTGCTCGAATATCTTCTCGGCGTCGATCACAGTCTCGTCGCGCGTCTCGACGAATTGCATGCGAAGATTGACGTGCCGATACTCTTCATTTGGGGCGAGAAGGACGGCGTATTCCCCGTCCGGCGTGCCCGGGAGATGGTGGCACGGATGCCGGACAAGGCGAGCCTCGCGGTGATCGGCGGCGCGGCCTTCCTTCCGCATGAAGAGCGGCCTGAGGAAGTCGCCAGCCATATTCTGACGTTTCTCGACGCGCAGGCACCCGTCCGCTTCGCTAGCGAGAGCCGGTAGCCCCCGCCCGAGACCGGCGGAACGCGTGTGCGATGCCTATTTTCTCGTCTGCGCCCTAGCCGCCGTCTTCGGTCTCCCCTGCGGCCCGGCCTTGCGGGCCACCGCTCCGCTTTCGAGCGCGGAGGTGGCCTTGCGCACTTTCGCTTTCCCCGGGCGGCGTTTGAAGAGCTCCTTCAAATATTGCCCGGTGTAGGAGCGGGGCTCGGCCGCGACATCTTCGGGCGTTCCTGCCGCCACAATTTCGCCGCCGCCATCACCGCCCTCGGGGCCGAGATCGAGCAGCCAATCAGCCGTCTTGATGACTTCGAGATTATGTTCGATGACGACGATGGTGTTGCCGCTGTCGACCAGTTCGTGCAGCACCTCGAGCAGCTTTGCCACATCGTGGAAATGCAGACCCGTCGTCGGCTCGTCGAGAATGTAGATCGTGCGGCCGGTGGCGCGTTTTGATAGTTCCTTGGCGAGTTTGACGCGCTGCGCTTCACCGCCCGACAGCGTCGTCGCCTGCTGGCCGACCTTGATGTAGCCGAGACCGACGCGCTGCAGCACTTCCATCTTGTCGCGCACCGCCGGCACCGCCTTGAAGAAGCCAGCCGCTTCGTCGACCGTCATCTCCAGCACATCGGCGATCGACTTGTCCTTGAACTTCACTTCCAGCGTTTCGCGGTTGTAGCGATGGCCATGGCAATTGTCGCATTCGACATAGACATCAGGCAGGAAGTGCATTTCGATCTTGATGACGCCGTCGCCCTGGCACACCTCGCAGCGCCCGCCCTTGACGTTGAACGAAAAGCGGCCGGGCTTGTAGCCACGGGCGCGGCTTTCGGGCAGCTCGGCAAACCAGTCGCGGATGAAGGTGAAGGCGCCGGTATAGGTCGCCGGATTGGATCGCGGTGTGCGGCCGATCGGCGACTGGTCGATGTCGATGATCTTGTCGAGATATTCGAGGCCGAAAATTTCGTCGAAGGCACCGGGATGTTCGCGCGTGTTGTTGAGGCGCCGCGCCACGGCCTTGTAGATCGTCTCGATCAGGAGCGTCGACTTGCCGCCGCCCGAGACGCCGGTGACGCAGGTAAAAACGCCGAGCGGAATTTCGGCGGTTACATTCTTGAGGTTGTTTTCCTTCGCGCCGGTGACCTTCAACCACTTGCCGTTGCCGGTGCGGCGCGTCGCCGGCACCTCGATCTGGCGAAATCCGGTGAGATACTGGCCGGTCAGACTGTCGGGCGCGGCCATGATGTCGTCGACCGTTCCCTCGGCCACGACTTCGCCGCCGTGAATGCCGGCGCCGGGACCCATGTCGACCACATGATCGGCGGTGCGGATCGCATCCTCGTCGTGCTCAACGACAATGACTGTATTGCCGAGGTCGCGCAGCCGCTTCAGCGTTTCGAGCAGGCGGTCATTGTCGCGTTGATGCAGACCGATGGAGGGTTCGTCCAGCACATAGAGCACGCCGGTCAGGCCCGAACCGATCTGGGAGGCGAGGCGAATGCGCTGGCTCTCGCCGCCCGACAATGTGCCTGAGTTGCGCGACAGGGCCAGATATTCCAGGCCGACATTGTTGAGGAAATGCAGGCGTTCGCGGATTTCCTTCAACACACGGCCGGCGATCTCGTTCTGCTTCGCGGTCAGATGCTGGTCGAGATCGGAGAACCAGCGGTTCGCTTCGCGGATCGACATTTGCGACACTTCGCCGACATGCAGCTTCGCGATCTTGACCGACAGCGCCTCCGGCTTCAGGCGGAAGCCGCCGCAGGCGTCGCAATTGGTGATGCCCTGAAAGCGTTCGATATCTTCGCGCGCCCAGGCGCTGTCCGTTTCGCGCCAGCGCCGCTCCAGATTGGGGATCACGCCCTCAAACGGTTTCTTCGTCTTGTAAGAACGCATGCCGTCGTCATAGGCAAACGTCACCACTTCGTCGCCCGAGCCGTAAAGGATCACATTCTGCGCTTCTTCCGGCAGTTGCGACCACGGCACCGTCATCGAAAACTTGTATTGCTTCGCCAGCGCCATCAGCGTTTGCGTGTAGTAGGGCGAGGTCGAGCGCGACCAGGGCGCGATCGCCCCCTTCTTCAGCGACAGTCCGTGATCCGGCACCACAAGGTCCGGGTCCATATAAAACTGCGTGCCGAGCCCGTCGCAGGCCGGGCAGGCGCCGAACGGGTTGTTGAACGAAAAGAGACGCGGTTCGATCTCGTCGATGGTGAAGCCCGAAACGGGGCAGGCGAAGCGCGAGGAGAAGATAATGCGTTCGGCCGCTTCGCCCTTTTTTGCATCGGCCATTTCAACGACCGCGATGCCGTCGGCCAGGTTCAGCGCGATTTCGAAACTGTCGGCCAGCCGGTTGCCGAGGTCGGGGCGCACAACGATGCGGTCCACCACCACGTCAATGTCGTGCTTGATCTTCTTGTTGAGGTCCGGCACGTCGGCGATCTCGTGGAAGGCGCCATCAACCTTGACGCGCTGAAAGCCTTTCTTTTGCAGCTCGGCGAATTCCTTGCGGTACTCGCCCTTGCGGCCGCGGACGATCGGCGCCAGCAGGAAGAGCCGCGTTCCTTCCGGCAGCGCCATCACGCGGTCGACCATCTGGCTGACGGTCTGGCTTTCGATGGGCAGGCCCGTCGCCGGCGAATAGGGGATGCCGATGCGCGCCCAGAGCAGCCGCATATAGTCGTAAATCTCGGTCACCGTGCCGACCGTCGAGCGCGGATTACGCGATGTCGTCTTCTGCTCGATGGAGATGGCGGGCGAGAGGCCGTCGATCTGATCGACATCCGGCTTCTGCATCATTTCGAGGAACTGCCGCGCATAGGCCGAGAGGCTCTCGACATAGCGGCGCTGGCCCTCGGCATAGATCGTGTCGAAGGCCAGCGACGACTTGCCCGAGCCCGAAAGCCCGGTAATCACGATCAGCTTGTCGCGCGGCAGCTCCACGCTGACATTGCGCAAATTGTGTTCGCGCGCCCCGATCACGCGGATCTGGCGGTGTTGCGTGTCGGGCGCGGCGGCGGGTCTGGAAGAACGGGTCATGCGGAGGAACTCTGGGGAGGCGTCATCCGGCGGGCTGAATGACGGATACGGTGTCGGGACCATCTATGTAGGGCAGTCGCCGCCGCTTCAAGGGCCATATGGGGGTGTCAGGAAAGAATCACAGCGGATCGGATTTGAGCTTGCCATGAATGCCGGACCATGAGAACATAATGAGAACGACGAGCCGGTCAAGGCGTGAGGCGACAGGTGGGGATAGCGTTTGATACGCTTGGTTATTCCGAGCGGCTGCAAACCGCCGGAGCCTCAACAGCTCGCAGACGAGCATGCAAGGCTGGCCCGCGATATGATTATTGCCGATCTGGTGACGAAGGAAGATTTGCGGTTGGCGCTGTCGCACCAAACTCTTCAGTTTGGGGCCATGCTGGTTGTGGGGCTCGGTCTGCTCTTCGCGGCAATTTCTTTCATCGTTTGATCCACAGGTTTTTTATCGGGTGCGCTGGTTTGCAACCGCCGTCGCGGTTAGGGTCCGGCGCAAGGACAGTTCCAGCGCGAGGGCGAAAACATGGCAGGCAGCGTCAACAAGGTGATCCTGGTCGGCAATCTGGGAGCGGACCCTGAAATCCGCCGTACGCAGGACGGCCGTCCGATCGCCAATCTCAGGCTCGCGACCTCGGAAAGTTGGCGCGACAAGAACACCGGCGAGCGCCGCGAAAAGACCGAGTGGCACCGCATCGTCGTCTTCAACGAGGGTCTCTGCAAGGTCATCGAGCAGTATGTCAAAAAGGGCGCCAAGCTCTATATCGAAGGCGCGTTACAGACGCGCAAATGGACCGACCAGTCCGGCGTCGAAAAATATTCGACCGAAGTCGTGTTGCAGGGATTCAATTCGGTTCTGACCATGCTCGACGGCAAGGGCGGCGGTTCGTCCGCCGGCGGCGACTACGGCGGCGGCAGCGGTTCCGATGATTTCGGCGGCGGTTCTGGCAGCGGCGGACGCGGCAATTTCACCCAGGACCTCGACGACGAAATTCCGTTCTGAAGGGTCGGTGCGGGCTTCAGGCGATGGATCTCTTTCACGTCCTCGAATATCTACACATTCTCGGCGCCATGGTTCTTTTCGGGACCGGGGTCGGCATCGCCTTCTTCATGTATATGGCCGACCGCAGTGGCGATGTCGCGCTGATCGCCGGCACGGCGCGGATCGTCGTCATCGCCGATTTGGTCTTCACAGCAACAGCCGTCATCGTTCAGCCGGTCACCGGCCTTGCGATGGTTATGCTGTCGGGCCATACGCTCGACGAAAGCTGGATTGTGTTGAGTCTCGCGCTTTTCGTGATGGTCGGCCTGTTGTGGCTACCGGTTGTCTGGATGCAGAACGAAATGCGCAAGATGGCCGTCGCCGCGCGCGACGGTGGAACGGTGCTGCCTGCCCGCTATCGGCGCTACATGCGCCTCTGGTTCTGGATGGGCTGGCCGGCCTTTTTCGGCGTACTGGCGATCCTCTATCTGATGATCGAAAAGCCTCAGGTCTGGTAGACGGGCATATCCATCCGCGCTTCAATCCGCGGTTCTGTGCCGCCGTTTCTGCCAGCCCAAGCGGGTCATTTTCTCGATTTCCAGTATGACGAAAAGCGCGACGCCGACGGCGACAATCGCGAGACCGTCCGTGAAGGCAACCGGCGCCGTGTCGAATGGCAGCACCATGAATGGCGCGTAGGTGAAGGTGAGCTGCAGCACGATGACGGCGGCGACGCCGGCGAGAACGGCCGGCGTTCCGAAAAGGCCCCGCAGCGTCAGCGAGCCACCGTGCACATAGCGCACACTGAACAGGTAGAAGATTTCCATCACGACAATCGTGTTGACGACCATGGTCCGGGCGACTTCGTTGGGCAGGCCGCGGTCGATCGCCCACGCGAACATGCCGAAGGCACCGAACAGGAACAGGATCGAGATGAAGACGATCCGCCAGACGACGTCGCCGCGCAGGATCGGCTCGTCGGCCGGGCGCGGTTTCTGGCGCATCGTGCCGGGTTCGGTCGGTTCGAATGCGAGCACCATGGCCAGTGCGACCGAGCTGACCATGTTGACCCAGAGGATCTGGACCGGCGTAATCGGCATTTCGAGGCCGGCCAGGATTGCAAAAACGATTGTCATCGATTCTCCGCCATTGATCGGCAGCAGGAAGAGGATCGTCTTCTTGAGATTGTCGTAGACTGTCCGGCCTTCGCGTATTGCTGCGACGATCGAGGCGAAGTTGTCGTCGGCTAGGACCATTTCGCTCGCTTCTTTTGCGGCTTCGGTGCCTTTCTGGCCCATGGCGACGCCGACATCGGCGCGCTTGAGCGCCGGCGCGTCGTTGACGCCGTCTCCGGTCATCGCAACGGTCAGGCCGTCGGCCTGCAAGGCCTCAACCAGGCGAAGCTTGTGTTCGGGCGTGGTGCGCGCAAAGACCTGGGTTTCGAGAGCGGCCTTTTTCAGGGCGGCGTCGTCCATCTCTTCAAGGTCGCGGCCGGTCAGGACATGCGGATCGTCCGCCAGCCCGAGCGCGCGGGCAATGGCCTTCGCGGTCAAGGCGTGGTCGCCGGTGATCATCACAACGCGTATGCCGGCCTGCTTGCAGGCCTTGACCGCTTCGATCGCTTCCTCGCGCGGCGGATCGATGAAACCCACCAGGCCGATCAGCACCAGTCCGCTCTCGACATGATCGGCCTCGACGGCGCCATGCTCGGCCGAAACCGGCTTCAGGGCAAAGCCGAGAACGCGTTCGCCTCTTGCCGCCAGTTCATCGACCCGTGCGTGCCAGCGATTGCGGTCGATCGGCACTGTGCCATCGGATGTCAGCACGGCGTCGGCCATCTCGATCAGGCGTTCGGGTGCCCCCTTGACAAAAATGGCCCGTCCGCTGTCTCCGGCGGCGTGCTCCGCCTCATGCAGCGTCGCCATGAACTTGTGGGCGGAGTCGAAGGGTATCGCGTCGAGGCGGGCGCGGGCATGGCGGCGTTCGGACGGGTTCCGTCCGGCTTTCATCGCCAAAATCAACAGCGCCGCTTCCATCGGGTCGCCGGCCGCCTTCCAGCTGCCTGCCTCTTCATGTATCTCGGCGTCGTTGCAGAGCGAGGCCGCTTCGAGAATGGCGGCCAGTTGAGGATGTTCGTCCGGGCCGACCTGCTGTCCGTCGCTGGTCAGTTTGCCCTCGGGGACATAACCCGTCCCCGAGGCCTCGATCAAACCGTCAGCCGTCACGATCGAACGTGCGGTCATCTCGTTGCGTGTCAGCGTGCCGGTCTTGTCGGAGCAGATGACGGAGACGGCGCCGAGGGTTTCAACTGCCGGCAAGCGGCGGATGATTGCCTTGCGGCCGGCCATGCGCTGCACGCCGATCGCCAGCGTAATCGTCATGATCGCCGGCAGTCCTTCGGGAATCCCCGCAACGAAAAGACCGACGACCGCCATGAAAGCGTCGGCCAGTGCGAAATCCGGGCGTTGCAGCGCGATGACGAAGACGAGGACGGCCACGCCCATCAACGCAAAGGTAATGTGACGCGCAAAGCGGTCCATTTGCCGGACCAGCGGTGTTTTCAGTTCGACGACGTCGGCCAGCATGCCGCTGATACGGCCAAGCTCGGTCTGTGTCGCGGTTGCGACCGCAAGACCAGCGCCCTGTCCGGACACGACGATGGTACCCGAAAAGACCATCGAACTACGCTCGGCCAGATCGGTTGCGGCAGGTGCGGGAGCGGTCGACTTTTCAACCGGCACGGATTCGCCGGTCAGCGCCGCTTCGTCCAGTTTGAGGTTTCGGGCGCGGAGCAAGCGGAGATCGGCCGGCACGCGGTCACCTGCTTCGAGAAGTACCAGATCCCCCGGTACGACCTCATCAGCCTTGATGAGGGTGCGGGTGCCGTCACGCCGTACGGTTGCCTCGGGATCGATCATGCTGCGGATGGCTTCCAGCGCATCTTCCGCCTTGCCCTCCTGGAAGAAACCAATGCCGGTATTGACGATGACAACTGCAAGGATCACCAGCGCATCGACGCTGTGTCCGATCAGCAGGGCGAGGCCCGCCGCGGCGAGCAGCACGTAGATCAGCAGATTATTGAACTGGCCGGCCAGCCGCATAAGAGCGCTGCGCCGCCTGGCGGTGGCGAGACGGTTGGGACCGAAGCGTTCGAGACGGGCGGCAGCCTCCGCAGCACTCAGCCCATCGGCAGAGCTCGTCAGTTGTGCGGCGATGTCGTCGATTGGCAGCGCCGCCCAATCCGGGCGTGCGTCGGTTTCTGACGGCGCGGTGGCGGGAGCGACATTGAAGCTTGAGGAACGGTTGCGGGACATGGGAACAGGAGGCCTCGCGATGGGTTGTCGGTCGTTGTCGGGCGTGGTCCGAAAGCCGCTGTCGACACTACACGAGGACGTGAACTAGGTGCATTTCGCGCACAGGACATGTTGCCGCGCATGTGCAGCGACGGGCTTTTCCGGACCGGCTGGCGAGAGCCGTCGCAGGCTTTTGGGAAAGGGCTTTTTTTTCTTTTAATTCAGCATGTTACGGTACGTCTTTTCGCGTCTTTGAAGTTGCCGTGAGAAGGCGTGTCTGGTAGTCTGCCAACCAGTCAGTCAGAGGGATTCGGCGCGCGTCGTCGGCCCTCGTTTTTGTTCCTTCCGAGCGCCCCCGCGATGCGCGATTTCGGCCCTTGCGGCAGCGCTCTCAACGTCAGAAAAACACTTGTCCGATACTCAAGACAACGACATTCCGGGTAGCGAGCCGGGCCCGGGCGGCGACACCGATGTGGAAAACAGTCTGAACGGCGGCGGTTCGCGTCCGCCGGCCGGCGGCGCGGCGGGCGGCCTTCCGCCGGAGCGCGACGTTTCCCCGATCGCCATCGAAGACGAGATGCGCAGCTCCTATCTCGATTACGCAATGAGCGTGATCGTCAGCCGGGCGCTGCCCGATGCGCGGGACGGCCTCAAGCCCGTCCATCGCCGTATCCTCTTTTCAATGAATGAGAACGGCTACGACTGGAACAAGCCCTATCGCAAGTCGGCGCGCGTCGTCGGCGACGTCATTGGCAAGTATCATCCGCATGGCGACCAGTCGATCTACGACGCGCTGGTGCGCATGGCGCAGGAATTCTCGATGCGCCTGCCGTTGCTGGACGGGCAGGGCAATTTCGGTTCGGTCGACGGCGACCCGCCGGCCGCCATGCGTTACACCGAAGTGCGTATGGCCAAGACCGCCCATGCGCTGCTGCGCGACATCGACAGGAATACGATCGACTTCAAGGACAATTACGACGGCTCCGAGCGCGAGCCGGTCGTCCTGCCGGCTGAATTTCCAAACCTTCTGGTCAACGGCGCCGGCGGCATCGCCGTCGGAATGGCGACCAACATCCCGCCGCACAATCTCGGCGAGGTGATCGACGCCTGCATCGCGCAGATCGACAATCCCGAGATCACGGTCGATGAGCTGATCGAACATGTGCCGGCGCCCGATTTTCCGACCGGCGGCATCATGCTCGGCCGTCAGGGTGCGCGCTCGGCCTATCATCTCGGCCGCGGCTCGGTCGTTGTCCGGGGCCGGGTCGACATCGAGGAAGTGCGCAAGGACCGCCAGGCGCTGGTCATCACCGAGATTCCCTATCAGGTCAATAAGGCCTCGATGGTCGAGAAGATCGCCGAGCTGGTGCGCGAAAAGCGCATCGAGGGCATTTCGGACCTGCGCGACGAATCCGACCGCAACGGCATGCGCGTCGTTGTGGAGCTGCGCCGCGACGCGGTGCCCGATGTGGTGCTGAACCAGCTCTACCGCTTCTCGCCGCTCCAGCAGAGCTTTGGCTGCAACATGCTGGCGCTCGACCATGGCCGCCCGGAGCTGATGAACCTCAAGCAGTTCCTGGCCATTTTCATTGCCTTCCGCGAGGAAGTGATTTCGCGGCGCACCAAGTTCGAGCTCACCAAGGCGCGCGATCGCGCCCATGTGCTGGTCGGCATGGCCATCGCGGTCGCCAATATCGATGAGGTGATCCAGCTCATCCGCACCGCGCCCGATCCGGCGGCGGCGCGCGAGCGCCTGATGGCGCGCGACTGGCCGGCCGCCGATATCTCGCCGCTGATTGCGCTGATCGACGATCCGCGTCACCGCCTGTCGGATGAAGGCACGACGCGCATGTCCGAGGAACAGGCGAAAGCCATTCTCGAATTGCGCCTGCAGCGTCTCACGGCGCTTGGCCGCGACGAAATCGGCGACGAGCTCAAGGGGCTCGGCGAGAAGATTTCGGACTATCTCGACATTCTGCGATCGCGGGAACGCGTGCTCACCATCATGCGCGATGAGCTGCTGGCGATGAAGTCGGAATTCGCCACGCCGCGCCGTACCGAAATCATCGAGTCGGAATCCGACTTCGAAGACGAAGACCTGATCCAGCGCGAAGACATGGTCATCACCGTCAGCCATCACGGCTATATCAAACGCGTGCCGCTTTCGACCTATCGGGCGCAGCGCCGCGGCGGCAAGGGTCGATCCGGCATGTCGACGCGCGACGAGGATTTCGTCACCCGCCTTTTCGTCGCCAACACGCATACGCCGGTGCTGTTCTTCTCGTCCACCGGCATGGTCTACAAGCTCAAGGTCTGGCGCCTGCCGCAATCGACGCCACAGGCGCGCGGCAAGGCGATGATCAACATTCTGCCGCTGAAGCAGGGCGAGACCATCACCACCATCATGCCGCTGCCCGAAGACGAGAGTAAGTGGGATGAGCTGTTTGTGATGTTTGCCACGAAGAGCGGCGGCGTCCGGCGCAACAAGCTTTCCGATTTCATCCAGATCAATCGTAGCGGCAAGATCGCGATGAAGCTCGAGGACGAAGGCGACAGCATCATCGGCGTGCAGATATGCACTGAAAATGACGATGTGCTGCTGACGGCGGCGGGTGGGCGTTCGGCGCGCTTCCCTGTCTCGGAAGTGCGCGTCTTTGCCGGCCGCACCTCCACCGGCGTGCGCGGCATCCGGCTCGATGAAGGCGACGAGGTGATCGGCATGACGATCCTGCGCCATGTCGAAGTGACCTCGGCGGAGCGCGAGGCCTATTTGAAGCAGGCGGCCGCCATGCGTCGGGCTACGCTGGGCGACATTTCGGTCGATGACGGCCCGTCGAAGACCGACGAGGAAGACGCCGACGACGCGGCGATCGAGGACCTCACCCTGACCACCGAGCGTTATGCCGAGCTTGGCGCCAAGGAACAGTTCGTGCTCGCCGTCACCGAGAAAGGCTTCGGACGCCGTTCCTCCTCCTATCGCTATCCGGCCAAGGGCCGCGGCGGCAAGGGCGTCATTGCGATGGATATCGGCGCGCGCAACGGCAGGCTGATCGCCTCCTTCCCGGTTGAGGACGACGACCAGATCATGCTTGTCACCGATGCCGGCCAGCTCATTCGTTGCCCGGTCCATGACATCTCGATCCAGGCGCGCGGCACGCAAGGCGTCACCGTCTTCCGCACCGCCGCCGACGAGCGTGTCGTCTCGGTCGAGCGGGTCGAGGAAAGTGCCGACAGCGAAGCCGGCGACGAGCAGGAATAGAACATATGGCGCGCATCGGACTTTATCCCGGCACATTCGACCCGATGACCAATGGCCATCTCGATGTCATCCGCCGCGCTCTGACGCTGGTCGATCATCTGGTGGTCGCGATCGGCGTCAATGCCACCAAAACACCGCTGCTGACGCTTGAGGAACGCTTCGCGCTGATCGAGGCCGAGGCCGCGCCGCTGGCAAAGGCGGCGGGCGCACGGGTCAGCACGGCCTCCTTTTCCGGCCTTGTCGTCAATGCGGCCGACGAGGCGGGTGCCAGCGTCATCATCCGCGGCTTGCGCGGCGCCGTCGATTTCGAGTACGAAACCCAGATGGTCGGTATGAACCGCGTCATGAACCCGAAAGTCGAGACGGTTTTTCTGGCCGCTTCGCCCGAAACGCAGTTCATCTCCTCGACGCTGGTGCGCCAGATCGCCTCGATGGGCGGGGATATCCTGCCCTTCGTGCCCAAGCGCGTCGCCGACAAGGTGCTGGCGCGCATGGCCGAAAAGAAATAATCGTCGATAGAAGCAGTCATGAGAAACGGGAGTATCCCATGCGTAGACTGACGACCGCGCTGATCGCGCTTCTGGCGCTTGCCGGGCTTTCGGGAAAGGCCTTCGCGCTTGACCCGGAAAACACCATCTATCTCGATCTCAAGGATGGCCGCGTCGTCATCGAGCTGCTGCCAGAGGTGGCGCCGCGCCATGCCGAACGCATCAAGACGCTGGCGCGCGAGGGCTTTTATGACGGCATCGTCTTTCACCGCGTCATCGAGGGCTTCATGGCCCAGACCGGCGACCCGACCGGCACCGGCATGGGCGGTTCCTTCCTCGACGATCTCAGGGCCGAGTTCTCGCACAATGAAAGCTTCACGCGCGGCGCGCTCGGCATGGCGCGCTCGCAAAGCCCCAACAGCGCCAACAGCCAATTCTTCATCGTCTTCGACGACGCCTCGTTTCTCGACGGGCAATACACGCTTTTCGGCCGTGTCGTCGAGGGCATGGAATTCGTCGACAACATCAAGCGCGGCGAGCCGCCTTCGGATCCCGACAAGATCGTGAAGATGCAGGTTGCCGCCGACGTAAAGGAAAATTGAAACCGCCATGACCGATATCAAGGACCCCGAAAACACGCTGATCATGGAGATTCCGCACGGGAAAGTCGTGATCGAGCTCAGGCCCGATCTCGCGCCGAAGCATGTCGCCCGCATCAAGGAACTGGCACGTGAAGGTTTTTACGACGGCATCGCCTTTCACCGCGTCATCGACGGCTTCATGGCCCAGGGCGGCGATCCGACGGGCACCGGCTCGGGCGGTTCGGGCAAGAAGATCCCGGCCGAGTTCTCGAAGGAACCGCATGTCCGCGGCACCTGTTCGATGGCCCGCACGCAAGACCCCAACAGCGCCGATTGCCAGTTCTTCATCTGCTTCGGCGACACCGCCTTCCTTGACGGGCAATACACCGTCTGGGGCCAGGTGATTTCGGGAATGGACGCCGTCGACAAGATCAAGCGCGGCGAACCCGTCCGCGATCCCGACCGCATCGTCAAAATGCGCGTCGCGGCGGATGCGGCGTAGCCGGCGCCGTCGCAACGCACCTTCTTCCACCCTCCCCTGGGGGGAGGGTCAAACAGAACGGCTTTGGCGATTTATTGCCAAAGCCGTTCGGTTTGGGGCGGGGTCGCTGACTTCGTCGCATGTTTAAACGATAGCGAGTTCACCGTGGCGAGACCGAGCCCCCGCCCCGAAAAATTCGTCGCTACGCTCTCGAATTTTTCGACCCGCCCCCTAGGGGCGGGTGGGATACATCGGATTGATCGAACCCCATGCGCGTTTCCGATTTCGATTTCGAGCTGCCGGAAGCGCTGATTGCGCTTCGGCCGGCCCGTCCGCGCGACGCGGCGCGGATGCTGGTCATCGGCCCGGATCAAAACGCGCTGGCCGATGAAACCGTGCGCGACCTGCCCGGCCATCTGCGCCAGGGCGATATCCTCGTCTTCAACGATACGAAGGTCATCCCGGCCCGTCTCTTCGGCACGCGCCGGCGCGGCGACGCGGAAGCCCGCATCGAGGTGATGCTGCATCTGCGCGCAGGGCCCGCTGCATGGCGCGCCTTCCTGCGCCCGGCCAAGAAGCTCAATCCCGGCGAGACGATCGAATTTGCCGGCGGGCTCGTCGCCACCGTCGAGGACAAGGGCGAGGGCGGCGAGGCGGGCTTGCGCTTTTCGCTGTCCGGCGCCGCGCTTGATGCCGCCATCGCCATTGCCGGTGAAATGCCGCTGCCGCCCTATATCGCCCGCAAGCGCGCAACGGACGAGGCCGACCTTGCGGACTACCAGACGCTCCATGCCAGCGAGCCCGGCGCCGTTGCGGCCCCCACGGCCGGTCTCCATTTCACGCCCGAACTGATGGCCGCCATCGAAGCGCGCGGCGTCCACTGCGTCCGGCTGACGCTGCATGTCGGCGCCGGCACCTTCCTGCCGGTCACGGCCGAGGACACTGACGCCCATAAAATGCATGCCGAATGGGGCGAGATCGCGCCTGCGGAGGCTGCGGCCATCGAGGAAGCCCGCGCCCGCGGCGGCCGCGTCGTCGCGGTCGGCACCACGGCGCTGCGCCTGCTTGAAAGCGCGGCGGATGCCGAAGGCCGCATCCATCCCTTTCGCGGCGAGACCGACATCTTTATAACGCCGGGCTATCGCTTCCGCGCCGTGGACCTGCTGATGACCAATTTCCACTTGCCCAAATCGACGCTTTTCATGCTGGTCTCAGCGCTGCGCTCGCTCGACGAGATGAAGCGCGCCTACGCGCATGCGGTTGCCGCGCAATACCGCTTCTATTCCTATGGCGATGCCACCTTGATCTACAGGGCCACGCCATGAGCGCCTTCTCCTTCAGGCTCGCCGCCACTGACGGCCAGGCCCGCACCGGCGCCATTTCGACGCCGCGCGGGGAAATCCGCACGCCGGCCTTCATGCCGGTCGGCACGGCCGCCACCGTCAAGGCGATGTATCCCGAGCAGGTGCGCGCCACCGGCGCCGACATCGTGCTCGGCAACACCTATCATCTGATGCTGCGCCCCGGCGCCGAGGAGGTTGCGGCGCTGGGCGGCCTGCATCATTTCATGAACTGGCCGCATCCGATCCTGACCGACAGCGGCGGTTTCCAGGTGATGTCGCTGTCGAAGCTGCGCAAGATGAGCGAGGAGGGCGTCGCCTTCCAGTCGCACTTGGACGGCTCGCGCCACATGCTCTCGCCCGAGCGCTCGATCGAAATCCAGTGCCTCTTGGGTTCCGACATCCAGATGCAGCTCGACGAATGCACGCCCTTTCCGGCGACCGAGGCCGAAGCCGAAAAGTCGATGGAACTCTCCTTGCGCTGGGCCGCGCGTTCGAAAGCCGCCTTCGAGGCTGAGCTGCATCGCACCCCCGGCATGGCGCTGTTCGGCATCGTCCAGGGCAGCACCTATGAGCCCTTGCGCAAGCGCTCGGCCGCCGGCCTGCAGCAGATCGGTTTCGACGGCTATGCGGTCGGCGGGCTTGCGGTCGGCGAGGGCCAGGCCGAAATGCTGCGTGTGCTCGATTTCACGGTGCCGGACCTGCCGGCCGACAAGCCGCGTTATCTGATGGGCGTCGGCACGCCTGACGATCTCGTCGAAGCGGTGCGCCGCGGCATCGACATGTTCGACTGCGTGATGCCGACCCGCAATGGCCGCCACGGCCTTGCCTTCACGGCGCGCGGCAAGGTCAACCTCAAGAATGCCCGCCACGCCGCCGATCCGCGCCCGCTCGACGCCGAAAGCACATGCCCCGCCGCGCGCGACTATTCCCGCGCCTATCTCCATCACCTGATCAAGTCGGGCGAGATGCTGGGTTCGATGCTGGTCAGCTGGATCAACCTCCACTACTACCAGAGCCTGATGGCCGAGATGCGCGCCGCCATCGCCGAAGCGCGCTTCGAGGCCTTTATCGCCGGCTTCAAGGGCGCCCAGGCCGGCGGCGATATCGAGCCGGTGTGAGGGGCATGGGCTTGCGCTCAAATCTCGGCATCATCCCGTGGTTCGTCCTCCAAATCCCCAAGCCCGAAAAGGATTTACCCGCAATCCAACCCCGTGGTTGACCCCGCCCGACGCGCCCCTTAAGTTCCGCCCACCTTTTGAGCGGCGGCACGAGATTCCGCCCTCCGGCGGGCCCTTAGCTCAGCGGTAGAGCGGCTGACTTTTAATCAGTAGGTCGATGGTTCGATCCCATCAGGGCTCACCACTCTTTCTCTTTCACGCCATCATTCCGGTCAAAATATCTGTCACCCCGGCGACCCGCCTCCCATAGCTGCGAAGTAGCGAAGGGAGAAAGCCGGGGTCCATGGGCGGCACGATTGCCTGACGTCGTTGCCGTGTTGCGGCTAGGTTTGAACGGCCAACTCAGCACGGACGACACCCATGCCCCCACACCCCTCCAATCTCCCGCCACCCTATGAAGGCGGCTGCGCTTGCGGCGCGGTCCGCTTTCGCGCCGATGCCGCGCCGCTCGGCGTCCGCTTCTGTCATTGCCGCATCTGCCAGCAGGCGATGGGGGCGCCATTCCTTGCCGTCGCCTCCTTTCCGAAAGCCGCCGTCACGGTCACGGGCGCGACGGCGCGCTGGCGCTCGTCGGAAAGGCTCTGGCGTCACTTCTGTCCGCAATGCGGCACGCGGCTGACGCTCGAACCGCTCGACGGTGCCCGTCTCGGCTTTCCGCTGGCGACGCTCGACAACCCGGCGGCGCTTCATCCGGAAATGCATATCTGGGTATCGTCGCAGGTTCCCTGGCTCGTCATTGACGACGGATTGCCGCGCCATGCGGAGGGATCGCCCGAGCCTTACCGGATGACGTGAAAATACGGTGCGCGGATTTTTTGACGCGCCTTGTCTGTTCCCGGCCGGCCGTTTCTTGCTGTTTGCGCGCATCTGGCCGCCAGAATGCCACGGACCGGGGATCGTTGCCTGTCGGGGGGATGACCCGTCCATGTCATGGCCGCAGGCCGTACCGGCGCGACAATTTCTCAATGAAAGCTTACCGAAGAACCGTGTCCCGGTTAAGGACACCTTATGGCGTCTTCGCCAATCATGCCGTTGAAAGATGCGCATGATGGCAGGCGAACGGGGTAGGCGACTTCATTTCCCGATGCTGTTGCCGTAACGCGCCGAGGGGAATGCCGAGGGGGAATATCGATGACACCGGAAATCCGACAGCGTGTTCAAGACTCATTTGCGGCCGTTGCGCCGATCGCGGAGCAGGCCGCCGAACTTTTTTACGGCCGCCTTTTCGAGACCGCGCCCGAACTCAGACCGCTCTTCAAGGGCGACATGAAGGAACAGGGCCGCAAGCTGATGAAAATGCTGGCGATGGCCGTAAGCGGCCTGAACGACATCGACCGCCTCGTGCCCGCGGTCGAGGCGTTGGGCCGCCGGCATGTCGGCTATGGCGTCAAGCCGGCGGACTACCAGACCGTCGGCGCCGCGCTTCTGTGGACGCTGGAGCAAGGTCTGGGGGCCCGGTTCACGCCCGATGTGCGGGCCGCTTGGGAAGCCGCCTATGAATTGCTCGCCGGCGTCATGATCAAAGCCTCCCTTTCACCGCAAACAGCGGAAACCTCACCACCGACAGCACCCGAG
Organism: Parvibaculum sp.; assembly: GCF_030651915.1. Taxonomy (GTDB): domain Bacteria; phylum Pseudomonadota; class Alphaproteobacteria; order Parvibaculales; family Parvibaculaceae; genus Parvibaculum. Next base: position 325,936 of record NZ_JAUSBV010000010.1, read on the forward strand.
AGAAAACCGATGCACAGCATGATCCATCGACTGACAAACGTCTCCCTCGCCGTCAAGATTCCGGCCCTGGTCGCGATAGCCGCGTTGCTGTCCGTCATCGCCGTCGGGACGATGAGCTACCTTCAAGCGGCCGACGCCCTGCACGCCGAAGCCGAAACCCGATATACCGCTCTTGCCGAAGCGCGGGCGGATGCGCTTGGTTCCTATCTGGGAAGCATCCGGGAAGATCTTAGCGTCACCGCGGCCAACAGCATGGTTGCCGATGCGCTTGTCGCCTTCGACCAGGGCTTTCGCGAGATAGACCGGGACGGCCGGGGCGCGCAGGTTCTTCAGGACCTCTATATTCGGGGCAATCCGCACCCGACAGGCGAGAAGCACAAATGGGATCAGGCTGGCGATGGCTCGACCTACAGCACGGCGCACGGCACCTATCATCCGTGGTTCCGTCAGTTGACCGAAATGCGCGGCTACTACGACGTCTTCCTGATCTCGCGTAGCGGCGACATCGTCTATTCGACCTTCAAGGAGCTCGATTTCGGAACGAATCTAAAATCCGGTGAATGGAAGACGAGCGACCTTGCGAAGGTCTTCAATGCGGCCAGCGACAATGCGACGTCCGGTAAGATCGTCTTTACGGACTTTGCGCCCTATGCACCGAGCAATGGCGCCGCGGCCAGTTTCATCACCACGCCCGTCATGCGCAACGGCCGGTTCCTCGGCGTGCTCGCCTTCCAGATGCCGATCGAGCGCATCAACGCGGTCATGCAGTCATCCGCCGGCATGGGCGAGAGCGGCGAGACCTATCTGGTTGGCGCCGACTATCTGATGCGCAGCGATTCCCGCTTTTCCAAGACATCGACGATCCTCGAAACCAGGATCGAAGGCGAAACGGTGAAGGCCGCGCTCGCCGGCGAGAGCGGGATCAGGAACATCCGGGACTATCGTGGCGTCCCGGTGCTCTCCGCCTTCCGGCCCTTCGACTTCGAAGGCGTGCGCTGGGCCATCATCGGCGAGATCGATATCGAAGAGATGATGATTCCGGCCAACAACATGCGCAACATCGCCGCCCTTATCGGCCTTGGTGTGCTCATCGTGCTCGCCGCGATCGGGGTCTTCGTTGCGCGTACCATCACGCGGCCGGTCTCCGCCATGACCGGTGCCATGAACATGCTTGCGGGCGGCAATCATTCGGTCGAGATCCCGGCAACGGAACGCCGCGACGAGGTGGGGCTGATGGCCAAGGCCGTGCTCGTGTTCAAGGAAAACATGATCCGGGCGAAAGAGCTCGCGGTCAAGGAAGCGGCCGCACAGGAACAGCGTGAGCGCCGGGCGCGCGCCATTGACGAGCTCACCGCCTCGTTCGACAACGATGTCAGCGCCGTCCTGAAGACGGTGGCATCGGCGGCGACCGAACTGCAAGCGACCTCGCAGAACATGTCGGCGATCGCCGAGGAGACCTCGCGTCAGGCCGTTGCCGTCGCCGGAGCCTCGGACCAGGCGTCCAGCAATGTGCAGACGGTCGCCTCCGCAACCGAGGAACTTTCGTCGACGGTCGTCGAGATCGGCCGCCAGGTCACCCAGTCGGCCGAAATCGCCGCCCAGGCCGTCAACGAAGTGACAAAGACCAACGACACCGTGAAGAGCCTCGCGGAAGCGGCGCGGCGGATCGGCGATGTGGTCCAGCTCATCAACGACATCGCCGCGCAGACCAACTTGCTGGCGCTCAACGCAACGATTGAGGCGGCACGCGCCGGGGAAGCCGGCAAGGGCTTCGCGGTCGTCGCGTCCGAGGTGAAGTCCCTCGCCAATCAGACGGCCCAGGCCACCGAGGGCATTACGGCGCAGGTCAGTGCCATTCAGAACGCCACCGACGGTGCCGTGACGGCGATGGGGAGCATTGGCGACATCGTCGGGCGTGTCGCTGAAATCGCGACGACCATTGCCTCGGCAGTGGAAGAGCAGCAGGCTGCAACGCAGGAAATCGCCCGCAATGTTCAGCAGGCGGCGCAAGGCACGCAGGAGGTGACCCTCAACATCGCTGGTGTGACCGAGGCGGCGGGCTCGACGGGCGTCGCAACCGGACAGGTCCTCAGTGCGGCGAACGAACTTTCGCAACAGTCGGAGAGCCTCAGCGCCCGGGTGGATACCTTCCTGGTGGCGATCAAGGCCGCCTGATTGGTCTGAATGGTCATTCCGATCGATGGACGGCGCGCGGCGGAAGTCGCGCGCCGTCTGTCGTATCCGAGCGGCGCGCAATCGGCCCGAAACCGTCTGGTTGATCTGCCTTGTCTGTTCCCGGCCGGACGTTTCTTGCTGTTTGCGTGCGTCTGGCCGATAAAGGCCCCGTTCCGTTCATTGTGCGGGTGCCGATGCAGGGCCACGAAGCGCAGGGAGACGCCGCATGACCACCTGGCTGCACGAACAGCGGCTGCAAGCGGCGCGCGCGGCCGTGCGAGAGAGCGGCGCCACCTCCGTGCTCGATCTCGGTTGCGGCGATGGCGATCTGCTCATCCGTCTCGCAGCCGAGCCCGGAATCGCGCGGATCGTCGGCATCGATCTCTGTGGCGATGCGCTCGGCCGGCTTCGCGCGCGGCTCGATGCGTTGGCGCCAAAGGCGGTGGCCGAGGTCGATCTGGTGCAGGGCTCGATGACCGACGCCCGGGCCTCGCTTGCCGGCTTCGATTGTGCCGTCCTGATCGAGACCATCGAACATATCGAGCCGGACCGGCTGTCGGTCCTCGAACGCGCCCTCTTTGTCGTGATGCGGCCGGCAACCGTGATCATCACGACGCCCAACGCTGAATTCAATTCGCTGCTTGGCGTGCCGTCCCACCGCTTCCGCCATCCCGGCCATCGCTTCGAATGGGACCGCGCCAAGTTCCAGCGCTGGGCGGGCGGCGTCGCGGCGCGCAACTCCTATGCGGTCGCCTGCCGCGATATCGGCGATCGTCACCCGGCGCTTGGCGGCGCAAGCCAGATGGCGGTGTTCGACCTTGCCCGCCGCCCCGGCGGGCGTCTCGCCGCCTGAACGGCGCCAACTCCGAAGATGTGCACTCGATTCCTCACGTCATGCTGCCGGCGAGACTGTCGATCTGCGCCGTTGCGGCATCGGCCTCGGCCGCGAAGGCGAGCCGTTGCGCCAGGCTCTGTCGCAGGCGCCAATAGGGAAGGGCGTGATGGGAATGCGGCGCCCGGTCGCGCACCCTTTCGATCCAGTCCCAGGCGGCCGTGTTGGCCCGCCCGCTCAGCCCTTGCGCCACCGCATAGCCGAAATAGAAGCGGGTCCAATCGGCGGTGTCGCGGAAACCCTGCTCGACGTCCTCAAGCATGGCCGCATCGATCGCATTCTGGCGTGCGGCCAGGTGAAACCGCAGCAGCGACAATGCCGGCCGCTTCCGGCAGCGCGCCAGCAGCGCCGCCATCGCGGCAGGCGTCATCGGCCCGGCGAAGGTGGCGGCGAGGTTCGGCGCGGTGAAATAGGGGCCGACCCGCGCATCGATCATTTCCTCCAGCGCCGAAAGCGCTCCGTCGGCCTCGGGGCAGATGCCGTCGGCCAGATCGCGCACGGCCTCGATCGCGGCAAGCTGGCGCGGCGCGGGTGCTGCCTGCTGCATGGCACCGTCGATCAGCTTGCGTGCCGCCGTGCCATGGGCCGGATTTCCGGCCGCCGCCATGGCGGCAAACAGCAGGTGGACATGAAAGGCATAGCCACCATCCCGCCGCAGCCCGGCCTCGATATCGCCGTCGCCGATGCGGGCAAACCAGCCGGCAATCTCAGCGGCGCGGGCCGCGTCCGGCATGCCGGTGCGGCCGGCGCCGTGAAACGAGAGTGCGGTCACGCGTTGCAGCGTCGTCCAGCGAATGGCGGGGTCCAGCGCGAAGAATTTCAGCATGTGCCAGACGACGCGGCGGTCGGTTGCCGCCATCCATGCCCCGGCACCGCTGAGATAGACTTCCTTGCTGTGTGCCAGATGGGTATCGAAGACACCCTTGAACTTGTCCTCGATCAGCAGGCGCTTCATTTCCGGATGGGCGGAGTCGCTGAGCGCCAGCGACACGGCGCCGTCGACCTGCACGGATACTGCCGGCGTGTCGACCACATCGGCTTTGTCCAGCGCCGCGCCAAGCAGTTCGACATGCCGCGGCAACAGCAGATCGTCATCGTCATTGTAGAAGATGCGCTCGGCCGCTGCCGCGCGCACCGCGCGGTCGCGATTGGCGACGCCGCGAAACGGTTCCTTCGACCGGTCGGAAAACAGGATGCGCGGGTCGCTACGGGCGAAGCTCTCGGCGATTTCACGCACTGCCGGCGTCGCGCCATCGCCGGACACCACGATCTCGATGTCGCGCACCGTTTGCGCCTGCGCCGAGCGGATCGACCAGGGCAGGGTGCTCGCCCTGTCATGGGTCGGGATCACAATGCTCGCATAGGGGGCCATAAGGTCTCCGTCGATCGGCCGGTGGCGCGCTAGCGGAAGATCGGATGATCCGGAAACAGCGCCGACAGAAAAGGCTGCGCCGCGTCCGTTTCGGACAGGATCGGCGTTCGCGTCGGCCAATCGACGGCCAGCGTCGGATCGTTCCAGGCGACGCCAAACCGGTTCGCCGGATCGAACGGGGCCGAAACATCGTTCAGATAGTCGGTCTCGCTGAAGCAATAAAAAGCGTTGCTGAGGCCGCGGCTGACAAAGACGCGCGCATATTCGCCGGGTGCGTCGCCCAGCATGAAGCTCTCGCTCTGGCCGAAGGTCGGGCTTTCGGGCCGCACATCGGCGGACACGAACATCGCGGTGCCGCGCGGCACATAGACAAGCTTGTCCCAGGGCTCGGTATGGAAGCCCCGCAGCACGCCGGCGCGCGAGCGCGAATGGTTGCCCTGCGCCAGAACCGGCGCCCGCCCCAGCGCCTCGGCAAGCTCGCCGGCCTGATAGCTGTGCTTGAAAAAGCCGCGGCTGTCTTCGCGCAAAGGCCAGCGAACGAGGAACAGGCCGGCAATCGACGTCGGAAGGACAGGCATGAACGCACCTCAGATCTGGAGTTCAGCTTGATCCAGATCAACCGCGCCCCCTGCCTGATATGCCAGAACGCAAGGCCGGAATAAATCCCCGATCGGTTGCCAGGCCCGGAAAACGTCATGCAAGGCCCGGCAAACCTCTTTGCGGGAGCCCTGTCTGTCGCTTGGTGACTTCCCACCCTCCCCCTGAGGGAGGGTCAAAATTCGTCTTCGAATTTTGGGGAGGGGTAAGCGTGGAACGGCAACGCATAATCGTGATTCCTGCATCCGCCGATAACGGAGCACCCCTCCCCGAAATTTGTTTCGCTAACGCTGCACAAATTTCGACCCTCCCTCAGGGGGAGGGTGGGAAATATCGATATCTCCCGTGTGTCTCCTATCTCACCCGCGCTCGACCACCCTCACCACCTTGAGCCAGCGCAGATCGCCATGGCGCGAGCTCCAGGAGATGGTCTGGCCTTCGCGCATGCCGAGCAGAGCCACGCCGACCGGCGAGGCGATCGAGACCACGCCCTCGTCCGACGAGCGCGCCGTCGGATAGACGAGCGTCAGCCGCTGCACGCGGCCCTTCATGCCGAAGATGAAGTCGACCGTCGAATTGACGGTCACGACATCGTCCGGCAGTTGCACCAGCGGCAGGACGGTCGCGCGCGCCAGCTCCCGATCGAGAAAATGCGCGACCTCCGGCAGCACGTCTTCAAGCCCGCCGGCCACCGCCGACAGTTGATCGTATTGCTCCGCCGCCACCATGATCGGCGGCATTGCGGCGTGGATCGCTTCTGCATGCACGGTCATCTCAAGCGGCCTCCGGTCCGTTGTTGTCCGGCCCCTCTCCATCCGCCAAGTCTCCGGCCGGTGCGGCGTTTTCCATGCGGCGGCGGATATCGGCTTCCGGCTGAAAGTCGATGCCGGTGAGTTCGAGCGTCAGCCGCGCACCGTCGAAAAGTTCGGCCTCGACAATGTCGCCGGCGGACTGGCCGAACAGCGCCAGGCCGATGGGCGTCAGCACGCTCAGATACTGGCCATTCGGTGCCGGCCCCCGCTGCAATTGCATCATCCGCCGCTCGGCAAGGCGGCCGTCAATTCGATAGCGAACGACGCTGCCCAGCGTCGCCACGGTTTCGGCGACGGCGGCGCCCGCCACCACCTTTGCCTCGGCGAGTTTCGCGCGGACGCGGGCCCGCATCGGGCTCGTGAGATCGAGGTCCTCGAAGCTCGCGGCTTCAAGCCGCGCATAATCCGACGAGGTCAGCACGGGCCGCGATGCCGTTTGCGGGTTCGGAACGATATTCAGTTGGGCGCGGCTGCCGCCGCCATTGACGATGGACATGACAAAACCTCATCGCACGGCTGGACCCATGGTCCGCCGATGCCGATTGAAATGAAACGATCTGTGAAGTCGGTCCCCGGGTCTGGCTCGCGCAAAGGCGCAAAGCCGCGAGCCCGGGGCTAATGTCCCGCGAGCAGCGTACCCGGCGTCAGAAAAACAGGTGCGGTGGCTTTGCGCATAATGACCTCAGGCTAGCCCTTGTGCCGGAAAAGTCAAAGCGGGCAGGGGTGGCCGAACGCCGCAGCCCGATTCGCTTCCCGCTTGCTTTCCCTCCGTCCGCTGAGCACCATGATGCCCGGAAACCGGCAAGGGGGGGTGCATGATCGACTGGCGCAGATATCCAAATTTCAGCGAGCGCGAATTTCGCTGCTCGGCCACCGGCCAATGCGACATGCAGGCCGAATTTCTTGATGTGCTGCAAGCGATCCGCACCGAATACGGAAGGCCCATGCGCATCAGTTCGGGTTTTCGTGCCCGCTCGCACCCGGTCGAAAGACGAAAGGCCGCCACAGGCGCGCATCCTCAAGGCATTGCCGCCGATATTCTGGTCTCCGGCGCGGCGGCGCTGGCGCTGATGGACATTGCCCGCAAGCATGGCATCCGCCGCATCGGCCTCAACCAGAAAGGCGCCGTCTCCGGCCGCTTCCTGCATCTCGACATTGGCGGGCCGGGCCTGTCGTCGCCAGCCGTCTGGACCTATTGAACGGGCGCGCCCGCCGGGTGATTACGGAGCGGGCGTCACGAGCCTGACGATGCCGACTGCCAAACCCAAAGCCTGATCGACGGCATCGATAATGTCCGTGGTTCGGTCGAGGCCCTTGAGAATTTCGTCGATCCTTTGATTGGCGGCGACAAGCGCGGCGGTCGCACCGGTAACCTGAGCCGTGGAATTGCGGAGTCCGGCGACAATCGCTGCGGTCAGCGCATCCCTGCAGCCGTTTAGCAATCTCCCAAGACGTTGGACTGTTTCATCGCTTGCCTGAGGATCGAATCTCGCTTTCCTGTAGGCCGCATGGGCTAGCCGATAGGCTTCTTCGAGAGCTTCAATCGGGTTCGATGTTTCTGTTGCGGGGTCGTTTGGCATTGCCGTTCGTCCTCACACCGGGAATTTTTCTGCAGTCAGAAAACAAGTCATTGGTTCACCAGTTTGTTGAGCGTCTCCACGATTTCGTTCAACCGCGCGAGATCGATGGGGACTCCTTCCTCGAGTTTCTGGTGCCCGGACTCGAGTTCCCGGATAGCGTTGACCATTGCGATGTATTTTTGGGCGCGCTCTGCGGCTATTGTCTTTTGCCGATGCTCGATGACACCGGCAAGCGCCTTGTTCAGGTTGTCGTATTTTGCCAGTTTTGCGTCAAAGTCTTTGGTCGGGGTAAAACCCAATTCGACAAACGCGGCTCTCTTTTCGGCGGTCTCATCAATCGCGCTGTCGCATTTCCCGTTGACCCTTTTGACGCATCTTAATGTATCCCTGAGTTCCGCTTCGATGCCAGGGAGCAGAGTTCTTTGCAATGCCGACATGTAATCTCGCTCGCCCTCAAGCGCTTCGGCGAGTGCTTCCAACCCCGGTCTGATTTCACGACTTGCCGCCAGAACAGCACGCTTGTGCGCTTCGACCGCCAACATGCCGCTGGCTATGGTCGATCTCGACGTCGTCTTTTCGCTAATGGAAGAGATATTCGATTTTGCACGCTTGTTGACGATGGTGATGTAGTCGTTTGTCTGTTTTGCGAAAGTCGAGATCCGCTGTTCGACATTGCTTTGGTGGTCGCGCAGGGCCAGCTTTGAAAAAGAACGATAGACGGAAACGAGTGCCGCAGACGACTTTGCGCGCGCCTCGAATATTTCCTGCATTTCCTTGAGACTTTTGACGGATTCGGACTCGTCCGGTTCCTTGTCCTCTGTCTCTTCTGTATCTATCGAATTCCTGCCATCCAGATCTATTCGCACTTCGACCTGGAGCTTCGCGATTTCCAGCCTTGCCTGCATTTCCTTCTGCTCGTCATGCAGCGCCGTCGCCGCCGCCGTTCCGCTGGCGGCCAAAGCCTGTGCCGCATCGAGGCTGACCGAGGAGCAGGCAGCGGTCAGGAGCAGGGCCAACGCCGCAATGGCGGGCAGGACGGCGCGGTGCATCGCGCCGGTCGCGCATGAAGCGGTTCTGTCTTCAGGTGATGTCGAATGTGTCATACCGCCGCCCCTCGTTTCCGCAAACAGATTGATCGACGGCGAAAGTTTTTTCAATCGTTATTTGGACAGTGTCAGTAATATTGACCGAATACTTCGGGCCTCTATTTGTTCTGCTTTTGAAGACCCGAGCGGCGTCTTCCGAGCGCATGCACGCCGGAGCCTCTTGCCCGCCCTCCGTCTGCTGATCATCATTACCGGGATCGAATCGCGCGGCGGGCTCAGGTGTGGTAGCCGGCCCGCGCGCTATGCGTTCGGCAACCGGTCAGACAATGGGGGGAACCATGAAGATCGACCGTCTTTTTCTCGTCATCGCGGCTATCTACATCCTGGTGGGCATGGGGCTCGGGATGTTCATGGGCCAATCTCAGGATTTCTCGCACCGCACAACGCACACCCATATCAACCTGCTGGGTTTCGTCAGCATGACGCTCTTCGCACTGGTCTATCGCGTCTGGCCGGCGATGCAGCAAAGCGTGCTCGCCAGGATCCATTTCTTCGCCTACCAGATCGGCGCTCTGATCATGGTGTCGGCCATTTTCCTGAAATATGGTGGCCATGCGGAGGAGGGCGTTTTTGGGCCGATGTTCGGCGTCTCGGAGGCCCTGCTGGTTCTCGGCATGATCTGCTTCCTGATCGGCGTCGTCAGGTCCGCCAGGGAATAAGCGGGCGGGCAACAGGCAACGGGCGCGCCTCATACGTGGCGTGATGCCCGTCGCACCCGCTCAGGGCGCGAGATCGATTTTAGGACCGCCGCCACCTCGGGGTCGGTTGCCGATACCGATTCCGATATTCAGGTTGTCCATGAAATTGGTGTTCTTGACGCAGCTCCCGTTCCGCTCGCGTGTTCCCTTCGGACATTCGCAGGCGGTGCGCTCGCCATTGAGTGTCATCGGGGCGGCACAAAGCGGCACACAGCCGATGCCCTCCATCACCTGGCCGTCCGCGCATGAAGCTTGCGGCGGTTCCGGCGCGTCGGGTTCTTCGGGTTCGTCCGGATAGCTCTGCTCCACCGGCTGGACGCAACCGACATCGGTCACCAGAAATTCACCGGCCGGGCAGGAACAGGTCGTCGGCGAAATCTTGCTCATGTTCGGGTACCGGCAGCTGCATTCATTGCCGCGCAGTACCGCCGAATGCCGGTCGCAGGTCGGGCTCTTGACGCAGCCCTCGCCGGCGACAAGCGAACTGCCGCTCGGGCATGCGCAGACGGTCGCGGTTTTTTGTGTCATGTCCTCGAAGCGGCATTGGCACTGGCCGTCCTTGAGGCGTGTGCTGCGCGGGTCGCATTCGGGTTCCGGCGGCGGCGTCACGGGCGGCGTCACAGTCGGCGCGTCGACCTCGCTGGTGGCGCAACTCTGGTTGTTGGTATCGTTGCTGTCGACGTGGCCGGATTCCGGCGTCAGGCCGACCGTCGCGCAATTTTCATAGACGAACGAGGTCGAACTCGTCGACGGATTGCCCCTGATCGTGATCGGCGGCAGGTGCGCGCCCGTGGCGATTTGCGCCGTGCCGAGATAGGTGCAGCTCAGCGTGCCGCCGGCGGGAATCGGAAACTGGCCGACAGGGCCGCAATCCCAATCCGTGCCCGATGCATTGGTAAAGATCATTCCCGGCGGCACGACATCCGTCACCACGATCGCGCTCTGACCGGTAAAGGGAGCGCCGGTATTGGTCACTGTCAGCGTGAAATCGACGAAGTTGACGATGGTCGGAGGCCCCGCACCCTGTAGTTCTTCGGTCCCCGCCTCGCCGGTCTTCTCGATGGTGAGGTCGATGATCTCCGGCTCTTCCTCGGGCTCGGTGCCGTCATCGGGCACCGTCACCTCGACAACGCCGGAGCAGCACAGGTCGGTCCCCGGCTTGCTGCCGCCACCGGTTTCGACCGCATCGACCACGAAACTGACAGTCATGCCGGGCACCAGACCGGTCAGATTCCAGCTTCCCTGAATCGAACCGCCGCCAAATGTTTGCGACGGCGAAACGACCGTCACGCCGCCGGTCGTCGAACGCACCGTGACAAGCGTCGAGGAAAAGCCCGGGGGGCCGCTGCCGGACAGCGTCAGCGTTCCGGTTCCATCCGGGTTTGCCGCGAGCGATGGTACAAGCTCCAGACAATCGGGCCCGGTCACGGGGCCGCATTCGCCGCCCACGGCCATCCCGAGGTCGATACTGGCATCCAGCGTCGAGAATTCATCCGTCAGGGTGGCGGCGTTCGAAACCTCGCCGCAGCCATCGACCGTCGCGCGGTAACAGATTTGCGACTGTTCGTCGGCGGTGTAATTCAGCTCTATCTGATAGTCGGTCGCAGGCGGCGTGCCGCCGGAATAGGTCGGCGTGAAGTCGAGCGTGACCGTGCTGCTTGTGCCCGTCGCGGACAGGTTGACGGTATAGCTATTGGCAGCTGTCACGGCGATCGTCTGAAGCACCGTACCGGAGCCGTCCCTGAGCGTGATCGTGCCCCCGGTCAGCTCTGCCGGACGATTGAGAATTTCGATCGTGGTCCAGGTCGCGTTGTCGGGCTTGTGAAAACAGAACGCCTCGTCGAGTTTGAACGTGGCGTGGTAGTCCTGCGGCGTGCAGGCACCGGCCGACGCCGTGCCGTCCAGTCCGAAACGCACCAGGATGCCGCCATGACCCAGCCCGTAGATGCAAGATTGCGGGGCGGACGGATCAGACGCATAGCCATAATCGCCAACGCTTCCGCGCGTGGTACCGCCGCCATCGGTCCAGGCACCTGAGCTTTTCCAGTAGGGCGTGAACGGCGTGCAGGCGGCATTGGTCGCAAAATCATGGCATTTCGGCACAACGGCGCCTGTATAGGGCGGGTAGAGCACGCGCGTGGTGCCCGGAATGTGATAGGCCGCAAAGATCGGCGACGACGACAATGCGGCCGGCCATGCGGTCACGTTGCTTCCGTTGACGGTGCTGAAACAGCGGAAATTGCTCGCTCCGAAAGTCTGAACCAGGCAGATCGCATTCATGATGCCGCTGCTGTCGATGCCCGGTCCCAGATGGGTTCCAGACGTTGCGCCGCCGTTCACGCCGCCGGCCGGCCAGCCCGCGCAAAACGAGCCGTCCGACAAATTCAGGCAGTAGACGCGCGGCGGCAGCGTCTCGGAAACGAAGAGCCGCGTTCCATTCTCTTCGACGAACATGTCGCGCGATCGCGCGCCGGTCGTATGCGGCGGGATCGTCGGCGGCGTCCAGCCCGCACAGGCCGGTGCGCCGGGCAGGGCGATGTCGACGCAATAAACCTTGTCCAGAGCAAACATCAGCAGGCGCGACGGATTCTGCGGATCGGTCCTCACGCCCGCGACATAGAAATCGAGATTGACCCCGACATAAGGTCCGGCGGTGCCGCCCATGTTGAGGCTTGGTTGCCCCGGCAATCCGACGAAGGCGCAGGCCGTATCCGCTTCGGCGTCCCAGCATCCCAGGCCGAATTCGAGTGTCGTTCTCGAAACCTCGTCGTAGCGGCCGACGGGGAAGTAGATTTTCCTGTCATATACAGCGGCATGCGGAAAATCCGGCGTTGTCAGCTGTTCCGGCGACGTGCTGACGCGGAGCGGGTAGGCCGGCGTGCAGTTTGCCAGTGTGGCGCCGAGCCAGCACATGATCTTGCCGTTGATGGCTTCGTGGTGGTTGATGCCGAAAACCTTGGTGCCGACGGAAGTGACGACGGGCACGGGTTCGTATCCGTCGCCGATGCCGCCCTGGATGCCGGCCGAGCCGGATACCGCCGGGATATTGAGCGTGAATCCCGTACCCGGCCCGAAGCCGGGACTGCTGTAGGTTTCGGTGTTCAGATTGTATTCGGGTGTCGAGAGCGTCCAGCCGGGTGCAACGATGGAGCCGGCCACGTAGGTTTGATTGGGGCTGAGCGTGTCGACGATGCTCACCGGTCCCGACGAACCGCTTACCGGTGGGCTGTAGCGCAGCACGTATTGAATGATCTGCCCGACCGATACCGGCCCCGTCAGCGGATTGCCCTGGGCGTCATAGGCGGATTTTGTGAAGGACGAGATGCCGTCCCCGCCGATCATCATGCGCAGTTGGGGCAGGCCCAGCAGGACGATGGCGCCAATGCCCACGGCGGCGGCGGTCCACAAGGCTGCGGTCCTGAAACCGGTCATGGCCGCATGCTCCTGCCTTCGGCCGGCCTGCAGATTTCTTCCGGTACTTTCACCGTCAGCGTCGCGCGGCAGCAATCATAGGGCTCGCCTGTCAGGCGTGCGGCATCGTCGAAACCGCAAACATCGATCGTCACCGTCTGGCCCGGCGTCGCGCCGCTCAACGAAATCAGACCCGGTGGCGGCACCACGGGAATGACCGGGCCGTTGCTGACACTGACGCCCGGCGTCGACGAATAGGCCGTCAGCGTATCCATGCCGATTCCGGCGATGTCCTGCGTAAAGATCTTGAATATCCAGCCGCCCGCCTCGGGATCGCAGATCGCCTCGCCGCTCACATTCATGCAGATTTCGGGTTCTTCGTCCGGCAGGCAGTCCGGGCCGAAGCAGGAGATGCAATCCGGGCCGATGCAGGGCGGCACACAGTCGAGGCCGACGCACTCGCCCTCTGGAAGATCGGTGTCCGGAAAATCGGTTCCGCCGGGCGGGTCTGTCAGCGGCACAGGCGGCAGAGCCCGCTGCTCCGTCACAACCCCGCCGGCCGGCAACACGCCGCAGGCGCCGACCGCACAGCCGAGACGATAGACCTCGACGTCGCCCACGGTGCCGGCGGCCGCCACCGAACTCATCCGGTCCGTGTAATTGACGAAGTAGCTGATGGACGGGGGCACGTTGAAGCCGCGCACCGGTCCTTTGGGACTGATCTGCAAGCCATGAGCGTTGAGCGGTCCGTCGGGAATGAACAGATCATCCTGCTGCTGGAAATCGCGCAACATGTCGCCGGTGAGGAAAATGCCGTCCTCGCATGCCGTCAGGTCGATCGTTCCGTCGGGGTTGTATCCATAGCCCAGAGAGACACCGCCGGCGCTGTTGCGGTGGTCGCCCGCATAGCCCACCGCATACTCCTCGGGTGCCTGGTACCAGGCGCTCGGCGTTTCCGGATCGTCCGGCTTCTCGCGCCAGAAGCGGTTGACATGTGCAATGCCGTGCGGCGCCTGAGCATCATAGCCGTAGGTCGTTCCGATCACCGAGCGCTGGGCGACGATCATGGCGCCGTCATAGGCGAAGACAATGTCCGAAACCGGTGCGGCATTCATGGCGCCCGGTAGGGAAATTTCCATGCGCGGGTCTTTGACGAAGTCGCCGTCCTTGTCGAGACCGACCGACCATATCTGTCCGCTATCGGCTTCCGGCTCGCCGGCTTTGACCGGCGCAAGGCGGCCGGCGGCAACTGCGTAATAGAGCCGCCCCTCATGCGTTGCGAGACCCCAGACGCGCCGTTCGGCATGGGTGAAGCCCCATGTCGCGGTGTCTTCCGTATCGAATGCCGCGTCTGCAATGTTTGCCCGCGCCGCCGGATCGTGGGCTCGCCTCGGCAGGCGCGCGGCGGCGCGGCCGGTTGTTCCGTGGTCGAAATATCCGAGATCGGTGCCGTCGAGGGCAAAACGATGGATCATCCCGGTCGACAGATCCGACACGAAGAGCTGCCGATGCGCTGCGTCATAGGCGATGTTGCCGAGCGCGGCCGGGCCGCTCGTCTTGCCACCCAGTTTGACATCCGCAAAGAGCGAGATTTCGCCGCTGCGCCCGTCGACCTTCCAGATGCTGCCGGGGCCGCCGCCGGGGCCGAACTGACCCGGCGCCCAACCGGCGGTTGCCTCGCCCTTTCTCCGGCGCTCGGGCAAGCCGTCGCCGTCGCTGTCGGGCGTTGCGATGTTGAGCCCGTAGACAGACGTCGCGGTCAGGTAAATGTCGGGATAGGCGCGGTTGTCGATCGCGATGCCGAAAACCTGACCGACGGCGCGCGCCGGTATGTCGCGTTTGTGGGGCGCCGCCCAGAACGCGCCGTTCCAGACGAAATCGGGCTTCTTGGGATCGAAAATGCGCGCCGACGGACCGTTTGGATCGATAAAGGTCTGGTCCGGGGCCGTTTTTCCGGCCGGCAGCGGCTTGGCGGGATCGGGCGGAATGACGCCGGAAAACCCGGTGACGATCGCATCGCCCAGACTAAGCGTCGGCACGCGATCGAGGGGATGAAGCGCCGACACGGACACCGGCGGACGGCAATAGCACAGCAAAAGCAATAGTATGATGATGACAAGGACAGCCACCGCAACCTGTGCGGCGAGCCGTTTTCGACTTCGCCTCGATGATTGGCGCCCGATCACTTTTCCAACATCTGCCTGCGTTTCCGCGTGACAGCCCCCGTATTCATCGCCCCGTTCTCTTTCTACAGCGATCTTGAGCGTCCGGCGCTATCGCGACTGGTCCGTTCGGACTAGTCTCCACCGTCGGTCTGCTTTTCCGAATGGAGTTTGGCGACCATGTTCAGCGCGGACGACCACGACAGGCTTGTCTCGCAATTCTATTCGTCCGCGATGGGCGATACGCCATGGACCGCCACGCTCGCTCATGCCGCCGACCTCTTCGGCAGCAGCGCGTCTCTCATTCAGGTCCGTGATTCATCGAAGCAGACGGTTGCGGTCGAGAACCACGGTTACTCGCGGGAATTTTCCGACGCCTTTTTCGCCAGCGAGGCTTTTGCCAACGATCCGCGTCTGGCCTATTTTGAGAAGGTGCGGCCGGGTTCGGTTTATTTCGACCACATGCTCTATGACGTCGAGGAAATGAACCGCAATCGCTGGTGCCGCGAATCCTGCGACATTCTGAAAGTGAAATACCAGCTCGGCGCGGTCTTGAGCTTGCCGAATGACGCAACGGCGGGATTTGCAATTCTGAGCAGCCCGAAGGAAGGGCATGCATCGGAAGCCGCCATCGAGTCATTCCGCCGCCTTGCGCCGCATATCCAGCAAGCCTGCGCGCTCGGCCATGTCATCGAGACCCAGGCCGCAACGCGCGCGGTTCTGCTCGATGCGCTGGCGCGGAAATCGGACGGTGTCATCCTTCTCGGCCGCAATGCAAAACCGACTTTCATGAACGACGGCGCGACGGCGATCCTGAATGCGGGTGACGGGTTTTCTCACACGGCGGCCGGCGGCTTCGTTGCACACCGGCCTCCCGAAACCCGCAAGCTTCAGCACCTGATCCGCGACGCTGTCATGCGGCCCTCGCAGCCCGATGCCGGCTATGAGGCATATGTGCTGGTGACGCGGCCGTCCGGAAAGCGGCCCTATGTTCTGCGGATCATTCCCGCGCCTGCGACCGAGCGTTTTCTGGCCAGCCAGACCATCGCATCCGTAATCCATATTCAGGATCTGGCGGCTGTTCCGCTTCCGTCCAGGGGTGCGCTTTGCCAGGCTTTCGGACTGACGGAACGCGAAGCGGATCTGGCGATCGAACTCGTGCGATGTGCCGATCTCGACGCTGCAGCGATCAACGCCCACATGGCCTACAACACGGCGCGCAATCATCTGCATGGAATCTTCCGGAAAACCGGTTCGACAAGTCAGGCGGAGCTTCTCCAGGTCCTGGGCCGACTTCACTAGGGTTCCTGCCGCGGTCGGATTTTTGGCCGGCTCTTATTATTTGGTAACCCTGTCTGGCTAATCTCCGTCCGGAACGGCCAAGGCGGATCTCCGGATGACGGGTTACAGGGACGAAATCGGGCAGACATTGTGCGCGGCGCGGCAGGCGGCCGGGCTGACGCTGGGCGATGTCGCGGCCAAAATCCGCATCAAGCCGGTCTATCTCGCGGCGATCGAGGCGGGCCATTTCGAACGCCTGCCGGCGCTTCCGCAGACGCTCGGCTTCACCCGCACCTATGCCCGCCACCTCAAGGTTGATGTCGAAGCGCCGCTGGCCCGGCTCGGCGAGGAGGTGCATCGCCACATCGACAGCACCGACTATTCGGCGCCGGAACTGGCCTGGGCCGAGGTGCCGATGCGGCGTATCGCCTGGGTCGCCGCCGGCGCTGTTTTCGGCGTGGCGTTGCTGACCTTGTCGATCGTCGATTTCGGGCCGTCGCCGGTCGCGCCGGTGCCGGAGCGCTTGCCGCCCCTGCACGCCGTCGCGCCCGCGGCGGCACCGGTCCGGGCGATCGCGCCTGCCGCCATCCCCGCCACCGTCGCTGTGCCCGTTCGCTCCGTCCACGGATCGTCGCCGGTCTCGGCCGTCATGGCGGCGGCGCTGTTCGGTCGCGGCACGGCGGCCGCCGCGCCGCCGGCCACGACCGCGCCCGTCGCGGCCGCTACACCGGTCCCCGATCTCGTCGCGACGATGAGCGTCTATCTGCGCGCGGCGCCGGCC
Source organism: Parvibaculum sp. (assembly GCF_030651915.1). Lineage (GTDB taxonomy): Bacteria > Pseudomonadota > Alphaproteobacteria > Parvibaculales > Parvibaculaceae > Parvibaculum. The sequence goes on from NZ_JAUSBV010000010.1 coordinate 342,803, forward strand.
AATGAGGGGCGCGTGCTCGGCGTGCTCACCGCCTGCGAGCCGCTGACGCTGGTCGGCGAGGGCCGCTATGGGCAGTGGCGCCAGGTCAAACGGGCCGATGGCGTCACGGGCTGGGTCTTTCACGGCTATCTCGGCACCAAGGCGCCTGCCGCCTGCCGCTGAAGGGCGCGGGGAGGGGGGCATGTCCCCGGTGCCGGTCCGCCCGAGATGGCGCCGTCAATTAGCTCCAGATCTCGATTTGCCGTCACCCCGGGGACAAGTTTTTTTATCCCCGGGTCGCGCCGTGACTTATCCCCGGCCCCGAAAGCCGGCGGCGGGCATTTGTGACAGTTTTTTGACAGTTTTGTGACAGAGGGGGGTCAGCTGTGATCGGCGACGTCTGTGAAGCTGTCTGTTTCGGCGTCATAGATCGACAATTTGCCGCTGCCGATGCCGTAGAACCAGCCATGCAGGCGCAGCGTGCCGGCCTTTTCGCGTTCGGCGATGAACGGGAAAGTTCGAAGCATTTCAAGGGATTGCACGACGGCGCGCTGTTCCATCAGGCGCAGCAGGGCGGGCTTGTCGAGATCGCCATGGGCCGCGCGCACGGCCGTCTCGACGCCGGTTGCCAGCGACATCCAGTTGGAAATGAACTCGCCTTCCGGCGGATGTCCGCAGCCGGCGTCATAGAGCGCCTCGATGCCGCCGCAACTGACATGGCCCATTACAATTACATCAGCAATTTCAAGGCCTTTGATGCCAAACTCCAGAGCGGCACTGGTGCCGTGATAGTTGCCGTCGGGCTGGTAGGGCGGCACCAGATTGGCAACGTTGCGGACGACGAAAAGTTCTCCGGGGTCGGACGAAAAGATCATCGCCGGGTCGGCGCGGCTGTCGCAGCAGGCGACGATCATCGCCTTGGGCCGTTGGCGGCGGGCCGCAAGTGCTTGATATCTGGCCTCATTCTGCTTGTAGGCGCCGGCGCGGAAAGCGCGGTATCCTTCAATCAGGCTGTCGATCGTGTCCATGCGGTCGGCGCTCCTGGCTGGTCTCGGCGGGTCTTCATACACAAGCCGCGCTGCCGATGAAAGATGCCGCGGCGGCAAGGCTTTGCGGTATCCTGTGACAGTGAAACGGGCAGGCTGCCTGCCAATTGTGCAAGCCTCGCGCGGCTGCCGCTGATTTCGCGCCCGCTCCGCTGCGCCATAGGCACAGGCCCGGATTCTGCATAGACTTTGCGCCAAAAAGGGCGTGCTCGGGACGCCGGTTCAGTCGATGAGGGAAGACATGTCGTATGTCGAAATGTTCGAAAGTCTGTCGCTTGAAAGCCAGATTTCGATTGGCGGGTTGGTACTCTTGCTGGTGATCCTGACGGCGCTGCATGTACGCAGCCTGCTGGCCTTGCGCGCCGAGCGCGCCGAGCGCGGCGCCCGGGAAATGAGCGCTCGCATCGACGCCCTGATGCGAAAACTCGAAGGAAAGACTGGAAGAAACGGCCGCCCCGATCCCGCCATCCTGCGTCCGCGTCCACTGCAACGCAGCGCCGCCAAGACGGTTCCGGCGGCACGCTGTCCCTCCAATGGCCTTGTGCCGCAGCGCCGCGTCCGGTCGCGTTTGGCGTAAGCGGCCCCATCTGCGGCGTTTTTGGCGCTTGCAAAGGCGATCAGGTCGCATTAAATCACAGACACAAACGGGGTTTGGAACATAAACCCCGTTTTCTTGTGTATTATCGCATGTCGCAGGCCGGGCCTGCGCAGGAAGGCCGTCATGGATCGCCTCGATCAGCTCGAAAGCCAGAGCATTTTTATCTTCCGCGAAGCCTTCAACAGGATCGAGAATATCGCGATGCTGTGGTCCTTGGGGAAGGACTCCAACGTGATGATCTGGCTGGCGCGCAAGGCTTTTTTCGGTCATGTGCCGTTCCCGGTGATGCATGTCGACACTGGCAAGAAGTTCCCCGAAATGTACGATTTCCGCGATCGGTACGCCGCCGAATGGGGCCTCAATTTCATCCGCGAAGAATGCCCGCCGCTGGAAATGACCGATGAAACGCTGCCGCCCGCTGCGCGTTCGGCCGCCCGCAAAACAGAAGGTTTGAAGCTCGCGATCAAGAAGTACGGCTTCAACGCGCTCTTTGCCGGCATTCGCCGCGACGAGGAAGCGACCCGCGCCAAGGAGCGCGTCTTCAGCCCGCGCGGCCTCACCGGCCAGTGGGACTTCAAGGATCAGCCGCCGGAATTCTGGGACCAGTTCAAGACCGATTTCCCGCCGGGAACGCATATTCGCATTCATCCGCTGCTGCACTGGACCGAAGTCGACATCTGGCTCTATACGCTGCGCGAACAAATCCCGACGATCCCGCTCTATTTTGCCAAGGACGGCAAGCGTTACCGCTCGCTCGGCGACAAGGACATCACGTCGCCGGTCGCAAGCACGGCAACGACGATCGAAGAGATCATCGAGGAACTGCGCACCACGAAGGTTTCCGAGCGATCGGGTCGGGCCATGGATCACGAGTCGGAGGATGCCTTCGAGCGTCTTCGCGCCGACGGCTACCTCTAGGGAAATTCGAGCATGTCCGAAGCATCAGAAGCCAAACTGAGACTGGCCGCCGTGAACCCCACTCCCGCATCAGCGCGCGACCTTTTACGCATCGTCATTGTCGGCCATGTCGATCACGGAAAATCGACGCTGGTCGGCCGGATGTTTCATGACACAGGCTCGCTTCCCGACGGCAAATACGAATCCATCAAGACCATGTGCGAGCGCCGCGGCGTTCCTTTCGAATGGGCCTTTCTGATGGATGCGCTGCAGGCCGAGCGCGATCAGGGCATTACAATTGACACGAGCCAGATCTGGTTCAAGACGGACTATCGCGACTACACGATCATCGACGCGCCGGGTCACAAGGAATTCCTCAAGAACATGATCACCGGCGCGGCACAATCCGATGCGGCGCTGCTGATTATCGACGCGGCCGAAGGGGTGCGCGAGCAGTCCCGCCGGCACGGCTATTTGCTGCATCTTCTTGGTATCCGTCAGGTCGCTGTTGCGGTCAACAAGATGGACCTCATCGCCTATGAAAAAGACCAGTTCGATCTCATCGAACAGGAATACCGCGACTATCTGACATCGATCGGTGTGACACCGACATTTGTCATTCCGGTCTCGGCGCGGCAGGGCGACAACATCGTCGAACCGTCGGCACAGATGCCCTGGTACAAGGGGCCGACAGTGGTCAAGGCGCTCGACAGCTTCATGCCGACGGCGGCGCCGGTCGAACGGCCGCTGCGTTTCCCGGTGCAGGATGTCTACAAGTTCGATCAGCGGCGGATCATCGCCGGGCGTATCGAAGAAGGCCACCTGCGTGTTGGCGATACGCTGATGTTCTCGCCGTCGAACAAATCGGCGCGCGTGCAGAGCATCGAGTTCTGGTCGACGGTTCCGGGCAAGAAGGCGCCGACCGAAGCGTCCGCGGGCGAGTCCGTGGGCATTACGCTCGATGAACAGATCTTCGTCGAACGTGGTGAGCTTGCCAGTCATGTCGAGCATTCTCCCATTGAAACCGATGTGTTCCGCGCCCGCATTTTCTGGCTTGGGCATGAGCCGCTGCTGAAAGGCAAGAGCTACCGCATCAAGCTCGGCACGCTGGAGGCGCCCGTCACCGTTCAGTCGATCGAGAGCATCATCGACACAAGCGATCTCTCGAATACGTCTTCGCATCAGGTCGAGCGCAACCAGGTCGCCGAAGTCGTGTTGCGCGCGCGGCGGATGCTGGCCCTTGATGAGTTCAGCAAGGCGCCCAAAAGTGGCCGCTTCGTGCTCGTCGACAAGTATGACATTGCCGGTGGCGGCATCATTTCGATGGACGGCTATGCCGACCAGCGCGACCTCATTACCTCACGCTCGACCAATATCACGCGCGTCGTGCATGGCATTGACACGGCGGCCCGCGCGTTCCGCAACGGACACAAAGGCGGCGTCCTCTGGTTCACCGGCCTTTCCGGTGCCGGCAAGTCGACACTCGCCGTTGCCCTCGAAAAGAAGCTCTTCGAGAAGGGTTATAACGTCTACGTGCTCGACGGGGATAACGTTCGTCACGGCCTCAACGCAAATCTCAGTTTTTCGCCGGAAGACCGGGCGGAAAACATTCGACGAGTCGGTGAAGTGGCAGCCCTTTTCGGCCGTGCGGGCATGATTGCCATCACCTCGTTTATCTCGCCCTATCGCTCGGATCGCGACCGGGCGCGTGAGGCCGCCGAGAATTTCCACGAAATTCACGTCAAGGCCGACGTGGCGACCTGCGAGGCGCGGGATCCGAAGGGCCTCTACAAGAAGGCGCGAGCCGGTGAAATTAAGGATTTCACAGGCATTTCCGCGCCCTATGAGGCACCTGACAGCCCTGAACTCGTCGTCGATACGGCTGATACCCAGATTGACGAATGCGTCGAGCGGCTCGTCAACTATGTGGAGACGAAGTTCAAGGTATAAGGGCTCGACAGGTCTCCAGAGGCGGACAGGACCCTGAATGAGCATTCTCGTTACCGGTGGCGCCGGCTATATCGGCAGTCACGCTGTTATCGACCTGATGAATGCCGGCGAAGAGGTTGTCGTGATCGACAATCTCTCAACCGGCTTTGACTGGGCCGTACAGGTGCCCGAGGCGCTGATTGTCGGCGACATAGCCGACGAGGCGCTGGTCGATCGCGTCATCGCGGAGCGCAAGGTCGAGGCGGTTATTCATTTCGCGGGCTCGATCATCGTGCCCGAGTCCGTCTCCGATCCGCTGAAATACTACCTCAACAACACGGCCAGATCGCGAACGCTGATCGAACGTTGCGTCCGGGGCGGGGTCGGGCACTTCATCTTTTCGTCGACTGCTGCGGTCTACGGCACGCCGGAACACTCGCCGGTCAACGAGGATGAACCTCTGGTGCCGATGTCGCCATATGGCCGCTCCAAGCTGATGACCGAATGGATGCTGCGCGACATCGCCGAAGCACATGAAATGACCTATGCGGCGTTGCGCTACTTCAATGTTGCGGGTGGCGATCCCGAGGGACGGGTTGGACAGTCGACTGCCAACGCGACCCACCTCATCAAGGTGGCCTGCCAGACGGCTCTCGGCCAGCGGCCCTACATCGAAGTCTACGGGGAGGACTACCCGACTCCTGACGGCACCTGCATTCGGGACTACATTCATGTCAGCGACCTGGCTGCTGCACATACGGCTGCATTGAACCACCTTCGCGACGGCGGTCGGAACCTGGTTGCCAATTGCGGCTACGGACACGGCTTCTCTGTGCGCGATGTACTGCGCTCGGTTGAACGTGCCGCCGGGCGCAAGTTCGAGATTCGACAGGCGCCGCGGCGCGCGGGCGACCCGGCATCCATTGTTGCCGATCCGGCAAGGATCAAGCAGACGCTGGGTTGGACTCCGGCCTATGATGATCTCGACACGATTGTCACGCATGCGCTGGCATGGGAACAGAAGCTCGCAGCGCGAAATCGGCTTTGACGAGCGAACTTGTCCCCGGTCGGCCGGGATGGGGCAACATAGTGAAATATAAGTTTATTTCCGGAAGATTCGGGCGATGTGCGAATTTCAGCCGCACCCAGAATGGAGCTAGTCGGAGACCATGACGAGAGGCAACGTCAGCACCGTCATTCTTGCTGCGGGCAGGGGCACGCGGATGAAATCCCGGCTGCCGAAAGTGCTGCATGCGATTGCCGGCCGGCCGTTGCTCGGACACGTGCTTGCAGCCGTCGAGAAAGCCGACGTTGCGCATCCCGTCCTGGTGCTGGCACCGGATATGGACAGTGTGGCGTCCTTTGCACGGTCGGTATTGCCCGGCATTGCGACAGTCGTTCAGCCGTCGCCGCGCGGAACCGGCGACGCCGTACGCGCCGCCGAAACGGCGGTCGGGCAGGGTGCGGGCGTGGTGCTTGTCGTGTTTGGCGACACGCCGCTGGTGCGCAGCGAAACGCTTTCGCAGATGATCGAATGCTGCACGGAAGAGATGCCGGTTGTCGTGCTGGGGTTTGAGGCCGTAGATCCTGCGCCTTACGGCCGTCTCGTCCTTGACGAGAAAGATATGCTGGTCCGGATTGTCGAAGCGAAGGACGCGTCGCCTGCCGAACGTGAAATTCGTCTCTGTAACGGCGGCGCGATGGCCGTCCGTCGTGAGCACATGTTTCGTCTGCTGGCTCTGGTCGGCAATGACAATGCCAGCGGCGAATACTATCTGCCGGATGTCGTCGGCCTCGCGCGGACCGAAGGACTTCCATGCACGGTGGTACGTGCAACCGAAGAAGAAATCCAGGGTGTCAACAGTCGCGCTGACCTCGCAGCGGCGGAAGCCGCCATGCAACGGCGCCTTCGAAAATCTGCTCTCGATGACGGCGTCACGATGCTTGATCCGGATACCGTCTATTTGAGTTTCGACACCAAGATCGGCTCGGATGTCACGATCGGACAAAACGTCGTCTTCGGCCCGGGCGTGCGGATTGCCGAAGGCGCAACGATCAAAGCCTTCTCGCATATCGAAGGTGCATCCATTGCCGAGGGAGCGGAGATCGGGCCGTTTGCACGCATTCGGCCCGGAACCGAAGTTGGCCGCAAGGCGAAGATCGGCAATTTCGTCGAGACGAAGAAAGCGAAGATCGAAGAGGGCGCGAAGGTCAGCCATCTGTCCTATATCGGCGATGCACGTGTCGGCGCATATGCGAATATCGGTGCGGGTACGATCACCTGCAACTATGACGGCTACGACAAATTCTTCACGGATATCGGATCTGGCGCCTTTGTTGGCTCCAATACGTCGTTGGTCGCGCCGGTCACGATCGGCGACGGCGCTTATATCGGCTCGGGCAGCGTTATCACGAAAGATGTCGCGTCCGACGCTCTGGCCGTTGCGCGCGGCAAGCAATTCGAAAAGGGCGGTTGGGCGACCAAGTTCCGCGCGGCGCATGAGAGCGTCAAAAAGATATCATCGGGCGAATAGTCATGTGTGGAATTGTCGGCATTGTTGGAACGGAACCGGTTGCGCCTATCATCCTGGAAGCGCTGAAGCGGCTGGAGTATCGCGGCTATGACAGCGCCGGCATCGCAACGCTCAATGGCGGCGGCATCGAAAGACGCCGGGCCGAAGGCAAGCTCGTCAATCTCGACAGATTATTGACCGACAACCCGCTCGATGGCGTTATCGGTATCGGCCACACCCGATGGGCAACACATGGTGCACCAACGGAGCGAAATGCCCATCCGCATGCAACCGACCGTGTCGCCATTGTTCACAACGGAATTATCGAGAATTTTCGCGAGTTGCGCGAGCGGCTGACGGCGGGCGGTGCGACATTTACCACCGAAACGGACTCGGAAGTCGTTGCGCATCTTGTGACGCACTTCCTGGACAAAGGACTTGCGCCACGGGAAGCCGCCGCCGCCGCCATTCTCGAACTCGAAGGCGCTTTTGCGCTCGGAATCGTATTTCGCGGCGAAGAAAATCTTATTGTCGGCGCACGCCGGGGACCGCCGCTCGCGATCGGCTACGGCAAGGGCGCCATGTATCTCGGATCGGATGCATTCGCGCTCGCGCCGATGACAAGCCGCGTAAGTTTCCTTGAAGACGGTGATCGGGTTGAGATCACTCGCGAGGGTGCATCCGTGTTCGATGCGCTTGGCAAAGCGGTTCAACGCCCGATCAAAATCACTGACGTTTCGGCGGCCTTAGTCGACAAGGGAAATCACCGGCACTTCATGGCCAAGGAGATATTCGAACAGCCGGAAGTTGTCGGCCACACGCTGTCGGAATATGTGAACCCCATCGACGACACGATCCGCCTTCCCGATTTGGCTGTCGATCTTGCCTCGGTGCCGCGGATCACGATGATCGCCTGCGGGACGGCTTACTATGCCGCGATGGTCGCCAAGTACTGGTTCGAGCGCTATGCGCGGATCTCGGTCGAGGTGGATATTGCCTCCGAGTTCCGTTATCGCGAAGCGGCGATGCCGGAAGGCGGCCTGGCCATCTTCATCTCGCAATCGGGTGAAACGGCGGACACGCTGGCGGCATTGAATTACTGCCGTGCGCAGGGACAGAAAATTCTCTCGGTCGTCAATGTGACGGAGTCGTCGATCGCGCGCGCGTCGGACGCAATCCTGCCCACCTTTGCAGGCCCCGAGATCGGAATTGCCTCCACAAAAGCCTTCACCTGCCAGTTGACGACGCTTGCAGCCCTGGCGATACGTGCCGGTCTCGCACGCGGGACTCTCGACCGTGCCGATGAAGAAAGGCTCGTACGGACACTCATGGAGGTGCCCCGTCATATTTCGGAAGCGCTGGCGAAAGACAATGAAATCCAGATGCTCAGCGCCGAGATTGCGAAGGCTCGCGATGTTCTCTATCTCGGTCGCGGGCACAATTACCCGATCGCGCTTGAGGGTGCACTTAAACTCAAGGAAATTTCCTATATCCACGCAGAAGGCTATGCGGCGGGCGAATTGAAGCACGGGCCGATCGCTCTTATCGACGAGGAAGTGCCCGTCATCGTGATTGCGCCGGTGGATGCCCTGTTCGAGAAGACCATTTCGAACATGCAGGAAGTGATCGCGCGCGGCGCGCGTGTCGTCCTGATTTCCGATCGCGCCGGTATCGAACGGGTCGGGCCGGGCGTTTGGGCGACCATCGAAGTGCCAAGCGTCGATCCGCTGATCGCACCGATCGTCAACGCCATTCCAGTGCAACTCCTTGCTTATCATACCGCTGTGTCCAAGGGCACGGACGTCGATCAGCCGCGCAACCTCGCAAAGTCGGTGACGGTCGAGTAACCGGCGATTCGCGGTCGGTCCGAGTTGCGGTTCCCGAGCCCTCTCGGCAAACGTCTGATTTCATTGATATTTTTACTCCTCCGCTAACGCTTGAAGGCGCCGTGATAGATTTGCCGTGCAACAAGCGACGATGCTTCGGGGAGGGCCGGCGAATGCGGCGTCAAAAATGCCCAGCCTGACACACACAATGCGGCATCATTTGTGGGCTCTTGCACTTGCAGCGGTGGTGGCAAGTGCGGCGCCGTCCCGGGCTGAAGAAGCAGAGGCGACGGCGCTTATGAGCGCCGGTGCCGCGGCGATAGAAAACGATCACTTCGACAAGGCCGTCGCCGATTTCTCAAATGCGCTGGATAGCGGTGGACTCGACGCCGCAGGGCGTGCCCTTGCTCACTATCATCGTGCAATCGCCCTGCAGAAGACCGGACAGCAGGACGGGGCGATCGCGGACTACACGCGGGCTATCGCCTCAAACATGCTGCCTGTCCCGGTTCAGGCACGGGCGCATTTCAATCGTGGTATTGCCCTTGTCGCCATCGGCGATGCCGGCCTGGCGGAGGCCGACTACCGCGCGACTATTGCGCTCGCGCCGGAGTATGCGGCGGTCTACCACAATCTTGCCAATCTCGAACGGCGCCGGCACGACTACGAGGCTGCCATCGTCAACTATTCTGCCGCGATCCGGCTCATGCCCGGTAACGAGCGCAAGCTGCCGCTTTTCGGCAGGGCGCTGGCCTATGAGCAAATTGGAAATCTGCGAAGTGCCGAGGCCGATTTGCGGGATGCGTTGGCTATCGATCCCGAGTTCGAGGTCGCCGGCGCCAAACTCGCCGAGATTTCGACCGACACCGGGCCTCGCGGCGCACAGAGCGCTGCCTCGGTTCAAACGGCCAAGGCGCCGGAGCCTCGCGTCTTGCCGGCCATGCTGACACCGTTCCAAAGCGCCTCATCCGGGAATGAAGGTGGCCCTGCCATTCGCATCACAAGTTCCGGGGGTTGGGAGACGACAGCGGTTCGAACTGCGGCTGCCAACAAGCCCGTCGATATCTCCCCCGCAGCGGCGGTCGAACCGGCTGAAGAGGATGAGAAGGTGCCTGCGGACCGACTGACGACGGCCTCATTACGACCGACCGCGCTTGTGCCGCATGTAACGGAATCGAGTGCGATGCGGTCTCCGGCGACAACGGCGCAATACCGGATACAGCTTGGGGCCTTCCGCGACGAACAGAGTGCCGTTCTTGAATGGGACAAGATTTATCGAGCAGCAGAGGCGGTGGTTGGCAAATTTGAACATTTTGTACAGCGTGCCGACCTCGGCGAACGCGGTACTTTCTACCGGCTCAGGGCCGGCGCCTTTGATGGCGTGGCCGAAGCGCGATCTGTGTGCAAGGCCCTCGATGCCCGGAAGATCGCTTGCGTGGTCGTTGAGGGTTGACGGGCAACTGCGTCGCCCACCTGGGTCACAGCATTCTCTGACCGGCGGTTGACGTAGCGGCGGCATGGGGCTCAGGCACCGCCCACAGGGACGGTTGTCGGGAGGCCGATTTCATCGATAAACTCGCGGCAACAATAAGCAACCGAGTGTTCGGAAAGGGAGACGAATGGCCCAGCAAGCGGTGGGACTTACAGCCTATGGTGCATATATCCCGCGCCTACGACTGCAGCGAAAGGCCGTGGCTCAGGCAAATGCATGGATCGCGCCCAATTTCCTTGGAAAGGGGAAGGGCGAGCGCTCGATGGCCAATTGGGACGAGGATGCCGTCACGATGGCGGTCGAGGCGGCACGCGATCTTCTCGGTCCGGATGACGACAGAAGTCATGTCGATGCGCTCTATTTCGGCTCCACGACCATGCCGTTCAAGGATCGTCTCAACAGTGGCATCATCGCCGCGGCGCTGACGCTGGATGAAAATGTGCGTGCCGTAGACGTGGCGTCGACGCAAAGGGCCGACACCTCGGCATTGATGCAGGCGCTCGCGGCGGTGAAGGCCGGCGAGGCGAAGAGCGCGCTCGTGCTGGCGGCCGACCACAGGAAGACCAAGGCGGTCACTTCGCAGGAGCTCGATTTTGGCGACGGTGCCGCGGCCGTGATGATCGGTTCGGACAATGTCATTGCCACGTATCTTGGCGGCGCAAGTCTCACGATCGATTTCATCGACCACTTCAGGGGTGACACTGAAGAATTCGATTATAATTGGGAAGAGCGGTGGATACGGGACGAAGGTTTTGCCAAGATCGTTCCGCGCGCAGTCAAAGCAGCGCTTGAAAAGTCGGGCGTAAGCGCCGGAGATATCAAACATTTTGTGCTGCCGTGCATCTTTGGTGACAAGTTCGCGCAGCAACTTGCCAAACGGTCTGGAATTGCGCCGGAAGCAGCGCGCGACACATTGGCTCTGAATTGCGGGGAGACCGGCGCGGCACATGCGCTCGTCATGCTGGTGCATACGCTCCAGAAAGATGCAAAGCCAGGCGACAAGGTTCTGATGTTGCATTTCGGCGGTGGCTGCGATGCGCTGATTTTCGAGGTAACAGACAAGATCGCCAGTCAGGCCGGCAAGCGCGGCGTTGTGGGCTCGCTTGCCGCCCGTGTTGAGGAGACCAATTACCTGAAATTTCTCACTTTCAACGGCCTCGTTGAGTGGGAAAAGGGGATGCGCGCCGAGCAGGACAAGAAAACGGCTTTGACGACGCTCTACCGCAATGAGGACATGCTGATGGGCCTCGTTGGCGGCCGTTGCAAGGAGACCGGCGTCGTGCAGTTCCCGCGTTCTCGCATTTCGGTCAATCCCAACAATCACACGGTCGACACGCAGGAGCCTTACAAGTTCGCCGAAAGGAAAGCGAAAATCCTGTCGTGGTCGGCCGATTTCCTGTCCTTCAGCATGAATCCGCCCAATCATTACGGCATGGTCGTTTTTGACGAGGGTGGTCGTATCATGATGGATTTCACCGATGTCGAAACAGGCTCGGTCGATTCCGGCATGGAAGTGAAGCTCGTGTTCCGGATCAAGGAATTCGACGACAAGCGCGGTTTCCGCCGATATTTCTGGAAAGCGGTACCGATAGCGACGAGTGGAGCAAAATCACAAACGGGCCAGGCGGCCGAATAGGGAGACACGAACATGGCGGCAGGTATCAAGGACAAGGTCGCGATCCTCGGCATGGGGTGCTCGAAATTCGGCGAGCGATGGGATGCCGGGCCTGAGGATCTGATGGTGGAGGCCTATCTCGAGGCGATGCAGGATGCGGGCATCGAACCGACGCAGCTCGACGCGGCATGGTTCTCGACCCATATCGACGAAATTGGCACCGGCAAGGGCGGTACGCCGCTATCCGTGGCGCTCCGGCTCCCGAATATCGCCGTGACGCGCGTAGAAAACTTCTGCGCCTCCGGTTCGGAAGCGTTTCGCGGGGCCGTCTATGCTGTCGCATCCGGTGCGGCGGACATAGCGCTCGCGGTTGGCGTCGAGAAGCTCAAGGACACCGGCTATGGTGGCCTGCCGGTCGGCAATATGGGCACGCTCAACCCGCAATGGTCGCCGTCGGGTTCCGCCCCCGGTAACTTCGCGCAGCTCGCATCCGCCTACCGGGCCAAGCATGGCGTCAGCAGGGAAGACCTCAAGCGCGCGATCGCGCATGTTTCCGTGAAGAGCCATGCCAATGGCGCCAAGAACCCGAAGGCTCATCTTCGTAACGTGGTGACGGAAGAGCAGGTGCTGAATGCGCCGATGATCGCGGAGCCGCTCGGCCTCTTCGATTGCTGTGGTGTGTCCGACGGCGCGGCGGCTGTGATCGTCACCACGCCTGAAATCGCGAAAGCCATGGGCAAGAAGGACATCGTCACCGTGAAGGCGATGCAGCTTTCGGTCTCGAACGGCCTCGAATCCCAGCACAACAGCTGGGACGGCAGCTACTTCCATACGGCACGGATCGCGGCCAAGAAGGCCTACAAGGAAGCCGGCATCGACAATCCGCGCGACGAAGTCAGCATGATAGAAGTGCATGACTGCTTCTCGATTACCGAACTCGTGACCATGGAAGATCTCTTCATCTCGCCAGAGGGCGGAGCCGTGAAGGATGTCATGGACGGTTTCTACGACGCCGACGGCAAGGTGCCCTGTCAGATCGATGGTGGCCTCAAGTGCTTCGGTCATCCGATCGGTGCGTCGGGCTTGCGTATGGCTTACGAGATGTACCTTCAGCTTCAGGGCCGCGCCGGCGACCGACAGCTTGCCAATCCGAAGATTGGCCTGACACACAATCTGGGCGGCGCGCCGTCGCAGAATGTCTGCTCGGTGACAATCATCGGTGCCCACGGCGCCTGAGTGACCGAACCTGTCTGAATCCGTGAAGGCCGGGCTATGTTCCCGGCCTTCACTACATTCAGGGCATATGATGGTGCCTTGGGCACATGCCTCTTATGAGCTGCGATTGATGTCCTCGTCGCCGGCGACAAACATCTTCATCAGCCGGAGGGCATCGGGATCGGTGGCGACAAGCGCGGCAAATCGGCCTCGCGCGTTGGACAGGCTCTCTGAAAGGGGACGATCCGCCGCCGATTTCACAAGGGCCTTGGCATCGGCAAGCCCCTGCTGACTCTTTCCGGCAAGCTCACGGGCCAGTTGATGGGCCCGATCGATCGCACGCCCTTTGACGCATTCATGGACGAGCCCCAATGCGGCGGCCTCTGCAGGCCCGACCGTGCGGCCGCACAGGATCAGCTCCAGCGCACGGGCTTCTCCGAGCAGCCGGGGCAAGCGTTCCGTTCCGCCGGCGCCGGGAAATATGCCGACATTCGTTTCAGGCAGCCCGATCCGGTAATCGCCGGCCTCGGCGATGCGCAAATCGCAGCAAAGCGCAAATTCGAAGCCGCCGCCCTGACAGAAGCCGTTGATGGCGGCAATTGTCGGCTTGGGCATCCGGTCGATCTTGTCGAAAGTTCGTGAGAGCGCCGTTTCAGATCGGCCTCGTTCGAAGATTTCCTCCTTGCTGGCCGGATTTTTCTGCAGCGCGTCGGCAAAACCCAGAATCTCGGCTACATCGTAGTGACGGATAAAGACATTCTCGATACCGCCCGTGAAGACGACAACGCGGACGGCGTCGTCGGCGCTCAACTCGTCTGCGATTCGATCGATTTCCTGCATCTGCACGGCATTCATGTAGCCGCGTGGCGGGTTGACGAAGGTAACGGTCGCAACCCCTTTGTCGATTGCCAGTGCCGTCAGGTTCATCGCCGTGCCTCCATCTCGAGATAGGCTGCGACACGTGTATCGAGATTGGCGCGCATATTCATATAGAAGAGGTTGTAGTCATAGATGTGGTAATCGCCGCTTCGCACACCCATTGTGAATCCTGCCTCGTTCTCGTCGATGGTGATCAGCAAGACACCGTCGTCGCAGGCGGCGCCGGTCAGCGCCGGACGCGGCGCCGGAAAGGCCTCATCCGAGCCGACGAATGGCAGACTGCCGAGATTTTCCGATGCAGCGGCCGCGCTTCCGACCAGCCAGTTCAGCGGATTGACACAGGCAAGCGACGCCCCGCCGATCATCCGATAGCCGCCATCGATCCATGTCGTGCCGTCCTCAACCCAGCCTCGGCGCGGTGCCGACGCGTTCATGGAATTCCAATTGACCGTACACCCCGTTGCCTCAGGGCCATTGCATGGCTCGATCCCATCGATGCCGAGATCTTCCGGCAGCACCGATCCGATCAGATAGGCGGCGATCATCCGATCGGCCAGCGGCGTGCCGGCGATTTCCTCCTGCAACAGTCTGGATCCATGCAATCCACCCTGGCTGTGACCGGCCAGGATAAAGGGTCGCTCTTCATTTCGTTCTGCAATGAAGTTTCGGAAAGCCTCACGGACGTCACGGTAAGCAAAATCCAGTGCCGCATGTTCATTCTCGCCCTTGCCGATAAAGGCATAAACCGTTGCCTGTCGATAGCGCGGCGCGAAGATGCGACAGCATCCATTGAACACGCTGGCCTGATAGCGCAGGACGCCGCTTTCGAGACGATCCAGCGAGAACCCCGGTTCGTCGTACCGCGCATTCCAGCCTGCCTTGCCGTAGTAGGTCGTGGGATGAATAAAGAAGACGTCGACATCGGCGTTTGCCTGATTGTCCGTGAGGCCGCTTCCGGCGGGCACAACATCAGCAAGATCGGTCCGCCCGGGAAGCGCGGCCCAAGAGTCGTCCAATGTATAGTCCGGTGCCGGCGGCGCCTTGGCTTCGTCGAAGCCGGTCCATGGCTTCAGCAGAACATGGTATTGCGCCGGTTTGTTCACATAGAGAAAACCACCGACCAGGATGGCGAGAACTGCAAGACCGCCTGCAGTCCAAAGTACCTTCTTCAACATCGACTAATCCTCGTCTTTATCGACCGTCTTCGACCGCGCGCTTGTAGCCCGAATAGTTGGGCTGGTCGATTGCGAGCTTGGTCAGCGTCGTCGCCCAGAGGTGATCTGTCAGACCCGGTGTTTCGAGACCGATGGAGCCGTTTTCGATGCGCGCGCACAGTTCGCGATTGAGCTCCTGCAGCGTTCCTTCGCGCCCAAGCAAGGCTTTAAGGCGGGCGGCCTCACCGGTATTGGCCGAGGGCGCAATTTCGAGCTCACGTTTGACGATGTCCAGCGCGTTGGCCGCGACACGGGCATGAAAGGCGGTGTGACCCTGAAGCTGCGGCATGGCGTGATTGCGAATGAATTCGGCGACGGCTTCAACGAGCTCTGCAGCTGTCGGTTGATCCTGCATCTTCGACTCCTCAGTTGCGTGGCGCCAACAGGCGCAGCAAATCGACTTCGGTTTCGGATGAACGGCGCCCGATTGTTGCACGCTCGACGGACCGGTCCGTACCGCTCTTGAATGCCGTGACCATGATGGTGCACATAACGCCCCATTTGAGCGTTCCCAACACTTCCCAGTATTTGACGCGTGCAGGATCAATCTTGAGGCCGCCGGCGGATTCGTAGCCCTCGAACATATCCTCGCGTGAGCCGAATCCGCCGACGGGCTGGTCGATATTGCCAAAACGCCATGAATTGACACAGATCCAACCGAGATCCTCCATCGGGTCGCCGATATGCGCCAGTTCCCAATCAAGGACCGCTCGTACGCCGTCCGGCCCGATCATCAAATTGCCGTTTCGAAAATCGCCGTGCACCAGCGTATGCGCGGTTGTTTCGGGCGGGGCATTGTCCCGCAGCCAACGAAAGGCCAACTCGAAAACCGGATGAGGATGACCATGCGCCTTGTAGGTTTCCAGATACTGTATGATTTCGCTGCGCGCCGGCGAGGTCCGCAAGGGCGGGAGCGACTCCATTTTGATACGATGCAACCTTGCGAGGATTTCGCCGCATTGACGGGCCAGTTTCGGTCGCGCCGCAGCAAACTCGTCATCACGCAGGATTTTTCGCGCGATCGTCTCTCCGGCAATGCGGTCCATGATGAAGCCGTGACCAAGACCGTCGTCAGGCGCGAGAACGTGACGAACGGTCGGGACCGGAACGTCCGCATGACCCGCCAGATCGATCAATCGGGCTTCGGTTTCAAGCGGAACGGCGGTTGCGCGGGAATCACGCGCGCCGCCGGGCGCACGACGCAGGATGAGAAGTACGGGCTCCTTGCCTGCAGTGGTGACGTCGAACGACCATGTTTCCTGACTCGCACCGCCGGACAGACGCTTGAGATTCGTGATGCCGGTTGCGCCCGGTATATGGTTGCGCACGACCGCGGCAAGCGGAGCTGAAAGTGGGTTTTCCTCCACGCCCATGTCAGTGACCCGCACCGACAGGTCGACCGTCGACGATCTGATCAAGATATTCCGACAGACCATAACCGGTCACACCATTGCAGCGATATTCCGTCATGCCTTCGGTGATACGGGTATTCAGATCGGTTCCATCTGGAGCCTTGCGGCGGTTGCGCAACGGAATCAGCGACAGGACCTTGCCGTCAATGTCGTACACGGCGCCCGATTCCGTGACCACATGGGCGTGCAGGGCGGTTTGGTACCAGTTGTCATCCCATTCGCTCTCGATCGTGCACGACTGGATAAGATCATAGGCCCCGTCTTTCAGAACCATGCCGCCCTGGCGCTGCTTTCCTTCGTCGTTGGTGACGATCGAAATCATCATGCCGAAGTCGCGGCCGAAATTCATCGGCAGCCAGCGATACCAGTGGATCGCCTGCCAGTAGCGGGGGCCCCAACTCTTGTCGCGCAATCCGAAACCCGACACGTTGAAACGCTCATCGCCGACAATGAAGTAACCTTTGGCTGCCATGTGCTGTTCATAGTGAGCCTTGGCAAAGGATTTCTCCGGGTCGAGATCGAGCGGCGAGCCGTCGTCCTTGACGGTTTCGCCACCGAACATCGGCGACACACCTTCGTAGTCAAGGACGACCTCGCAGGGAACGACGGGATTGTTTTTGAAGGCCTGCGCCGGATCGGCCATTTCGAGCGGGTTGGCGAGGACCACAACGTTTCCGGTGTAACTCACCCGGAGCCGCCTGAAAGGTTCGATAACCTCGAATTTCATGCCCCCGGCATTCATGGCCTCGTTACCCGATATTTTGGGCCGCGCATACATGAACGCGACGCGCCCGTCGGGCAGATAGAGGCAATTGGACATTTCGGCATAGCCCTCGTTAGGGCGATTGCCGAGCCGAAACCAGCCGCCTGTCTTGTTGGCCGGATCGAACATGTTGAAATACATGCTCTCGTTATAGTTCAGGGCTGCATCGGGCTTGTGGGTGTATTCGTCCGCCGGCTCGAGACGAAGTTTTGTTCCGGGTGGGGTCGAGGCCATATCGTCGTCTCCGCTGATGGTGTTTCGGGAGCCTCGGTCGAGCTCCCTGTATATCAATTTCGACATGATGGATCGGGCGAGCCTGACAGGGAAGAGGCGCAATGGTATGAAACAAGTGTGCGTGCTGGAGGCCAGCGCGCCCCGGCGTCAACCCATGACCCCGGGCGACGACGAAACAGCGGAATATGGCAGAACGCATGAACGACCGACAGAACGACGAAACACCGCCGACAGAGAGCGAATCCACCCTGATTCTGCCGGCCAGGCGGCCGCGGTTTATGGCGCGTATTCGAAACTATTTCCTGACCGGCATGGTCGTGGCCGCGCCGATCGGATTGACCATCTGGATTACGCGCTGGTTCATCGATCTGATCGACACATGGTTCACGCCGCTTCTGCCGCGCCAGTATCACCCTGATGCCTACCTGCCGTTCGATATTCCGGGGCTGGGCCTTCTCATTGCATTTGTCTTGCTGACACTTCTGGGAGCGCTGACGGCCAATATTTTTGGTCGCACCGTACTCAATTTTGGTGAACGGATTGTCGCCCGGATGCCAGTGGTACGCAGTATTTACGGCGCCCTGAAGCAAATATTCGAGACTGTCATATCGCAGTCAAGTGCGTCGTTCCGGGAAGTTGGCCTCATCGAATATCCCCGCAAGGGAATTTTTTGCATCGTCTTCATTACCACGCAGACGAATGGCGAGATCGTCGATCGTGTCGGGCGAGAACTCGTCAGTGTGTTTCTACCGACAACGCCGAACCCGACATCGGGATTTCTTCTATTCGTCCCGAAGGATGATGTGCAGGTCCTGGATATGACGATTGAGGAAGGCGCCAAGTTGATCATTTCGGCCGGCCTTGTCGAACCAAAGCATCGAAAAGACGACGACGAGCCGATTACCGTGAACAACCCGGCCGGCCTTTAGGCGTCGTCAACCGGATCGCAGATATCGGATGGCCTCATCTCGCTCGAAGAGGTAGAGCAGATTACGCAGCGCTCCGCCGCGCGGGCTTACCAGTTCGGGGTCGGCATTGAGGACCAACATGGCGTCATCATAGGCAGCGGCGAGAAGCTCCCGTTGTTCGTCAACGCGGGCAATCCGGAACGACGGCATGCCGCTTTGCCGGGTGCCGAGAAGTTCGCCTGCGCCGCGCAAGCGCAAGTCCTCTTCGGCAATGCGAAATCCGTCCTCTGTTTCGCGCATGATCCGGATGCGCGCCTCCGCCGTTTCGCCCAGAGGCGATTGATAGAGGAGCAAGCATGACGACTTTTCGCTGCCGCGGCCGACACGCCCGCGCAGCTGGTGAAGCTGGGCGAGGCCGAAGCGCTCGGCATGCTCGATAACCATGACCGTTGCGGAGGGCACATTGACACCGACTTCGATGACTGTCGTGGCGACAAGGATACGGATGTCGCCGGCTGCGAACCTTGCCATGACATTGTCTTTCTCGGACGCCTTCATGCGGCCGTGCACAAGGCCGACAATGTCACCAAAGATCGAATGCAGATGCTTGTTTCGCTCCTCGGCCGCCGCCGCATCGATCTCGTCCGATTCCTCAACCAACGGACAAACCCAGTAGATTTGTGCGCCTCTATCAAGCGCGCGCCGCAAGCTTGCGACGACATCATTCAGTCGCTCAAGCGGCAGAGCGCTCGTAACGACTGGTGTGCGTCCCGGAGGCTTTTCGTCAAGACGCGACACATCCATATCGCCATAGGCGGTGAGCGTCAGTGTGCGGGGAATGGGCGTAGCGGTCATCACCAGGACATCCGTCCCAACACCACCTTTGGCTGTCAACATGAGGCGCTGATGAACGCCGAAGCGATGCTGTTCGTCGACGACAGCGAAGGCTAGCGCACGGAATCCGACATCCTCTTGAAAAAGCGCGTGGGTGCCGACAAGAATGTCGATCTCGCCATTCGCAACAGAATCCAGGATGGCCGCGCGGCGGGCGCCCTTCTCCCGGCCGGTCAGCAGTTCAAGCCGGACACCAGCAGCTGCACATAACGGGGCCAGCGTCGCATGATGCTGGCGGGCAAGAATTTCGGTCGGCGCCATCATGGCCGCCTGAAAGCCCGCTTCGACAGCGTTTAGCATCGCGAGGAGGGCCACCACGGTCTTGCCGCTGCCGACATCGCCCTGGAGCAGGCGCAGCATGCGGTGGGTACCCGTCATGTCCGCAAGGATTTCATCCAGTGTGCGTGTCTGAGCGGCAGTGAGCGCGAATGGAAGTGCCGCAATGACCTGTTTCCGCAAGCGTCCATCGCCGGCGACGGAACGGCCGGGCAACCGCCGCATACGCAACCGCACAAGGCCGAGAGCCAGTTGATTGGCAAGCAGTTCATCATAGGCCAGACGGGCGCGCGCAGGCGCGCCGGTTTCGAGATCGCCCAGCGTTTGGGGTTCGTGGGCGGCCTGAACGGCGGTGCGCCAGGATTGCCATCCCCGTGCTTTTAGCCAGCTCGGGTCCTGCCATTCAGGCAGGTCGGGCAGAAAATTCATGGCGGCGCGAGCGGCCTTCTGGATGGCTCTCAATGGCAGACCCGCGGTCAGCGGATAGACCGGTTCAAGAAGCGGCAGCGATGGCATTTCTTCAGGTTTTACAATGTGATCCGGGTGGGTCATTTGCGCTTGACCCTGATAGAACTCGATACGACCCGAGACGATGCGCTGCGCACCTTCGGGAAGCGTTTTGAGTAGATGGTCGGGCCGGGTGTTGAAGAAGACGATCTGCATTTCACCTGTTGAGTCAGAGACATGCACCCGATATGGCAGCCGCGGGTTGCGGGGTGGCACATGCAGGCCGACGGTCACTTCGATGGTGGCGATCTCTCCGTCGCGGATTTCGGCGATTTTTGGACGGCTGCGGCGATCGATGAGACCGCAAGGCAGATGCCAGAGAAGGTCGACGACCTTGCTACCTGTCAGATTTTCCACACGTTTTTCGAGCCGGGGGCCGATTCCGGGGAGGCTGCGCACGGGCGCGAAGAGCGGAAAAAGAATCTCAGGCCGCATCGCCGTCCCCATGGGCACAGGTGGGAATCACGCTTCCATTCTAATGACATAGAGGCCGGAGCGGTCTATATCCCGAACTCGAAAGGGACAAGGACGATGGCTGAAACAAGCGCCGAGGATCATCGCGCAAGACTGCGGCGAATGGGCTTCAGATCCTGGCACCGGGGTATCCGGGAGATGGATCTTATCCTCGGACATTTTGCCGACAGCACTTTGGAATCGTTGAGTTTTCCAGAACTCGACCAATATGAGGCGCTGCTCGAGGCCGAGGATACATCCCTCTACAACTGGATTACGGGGCGTGAAACGGTGCCCATGGAACATGACACGCCGCTGCTTGCCCGTATCCGCACATTCAATCACCTGAAGGGAACGCTTTGGGCCGACCGGAGCGAGAACTAATTTCTTGAAAAGAATGCAGGAATTGGCGGCGATGCCGGGCCGGCTGACGCTCGGCGAAACGCCGGAAGGCTTCGATGCGCTGGCGCTGGCCGACATCGCGCGCGCATGCCGGAGCATGTCAAATGGCATGGTTGGGCATGTTGCTCGCGACGATGCCCGCATGGCGGCGCTTGCCGAGGCTCTCGCGTTCTTCGCCCCTGATATCGACGTCGAACTTTTCCCCGCCTGGGACTGCCTGCCTTATGACCGCGTGTCCCCGAACGGCGATATCAGCGCACGCCGCATGGCGACGCTGTCGCGGCTGGCGGCGCGGGTGGAGACGGGTGGGGACAAGCCGCTCGTCGTCTTGCTCACCGTCAATGCGGCGCTGCAACGCGTCCCCGCACGGGAAACGGTCAGCGGCGCGGCGTGGTCGGCGCATGTCGGCAACCGGGTCGACCTCGATGCGCTGACCTCCTATCTGGCGGCCAATGGCTACAACCGCACTGGCACGGTGCGCGAGCGCGGCGAGTTTGCCGTCCGGGGCGGCATCGTCGACATTTTCCCGCCCGGTCTGGAATTGCCGATCCGACTCGACATGTTCGGCGACACGCTGGACGCGGTCCGGAGCTTCGATGCCGAAAGCCAGCGTACCGTCGGTCAGCTCTCCGGTCTCGACCTCGTGCCGGCCAGCGAAATTCATCTCGACGCCGAGACGATCCGCCGATTTCGGGCGGGATATGTGGCAGCGCTCGGCGCGGTCAATGACGGTGACCCGCTCTATGCCGCGGTCAGCGAGGGCCGCAAACATGCGGGCATGGAACACTGGCTGCCGCTGTTCCACGAGAAGCTTGAAACGATTTTCGATTATATGCCGGGTGCGACGGTAACCCTCGACGCGCAGGCCGAAGAAGCCAGGGGCGCACGGCTCGAACTCATCAGCGACTATTATGATGCCCGTGTCACGGCGCGCGGCACCAAATCGACCGTCGACGCACCGAGCTACAAACCGCTAAAACCCGAAGCGCTCTATCTCGACGCAGCGGAGTGGGATGCCATCCTCGATGCGCGGCCGGTGCGCGCCTTTACGCCGTTTCGCGTTCCCGAGGGTGCCGGCATCAACCTGGGCGGAAAGCAGGGACGAAGTTTCGCGCCGGAACGCGCGCAGGACGGCGTCAATATTTTCGAAGTTCTCGGCGGCCACATCGCCGGTCTACGCCGGGCAGGCAAACGGATAGCAATTGCAAGCTGGACGGAGGGCGCACGGGATCGGCTGGCCCATGTACTCGGCGATCATGGTATCGGAAATGTTCTCATTGCGGATTCATGGTCTCAAGTTAACACTGTTAGCAAAAATACAGTTTCACTAATTGTTCTCGGCATCGAGGCCGGATTCGAAACGGCAGACCTCGCCGTCATTGGTGAGCAGGATGTGCTGGGCGACCGGTTGGTACGCCAGCGCCGGAAAAAACGGGCCGAGAATTTCCTGACCGAAGCGTCGAGCTTGTCGCCCGGCGATTTCGTCGTGCATGTCGATCACGGTATCGGACGGTTCGAGCGGCTGCTGACCATCGAGGTCATGGGTGCGCCACATGACTGCCTGTTGCTTGTCTATCAAGGCAACGACAAGCTCTATTTGCCGGTCGAAAACATTGAGCTGTTGTCGCGCTACGGTTCGGACGATGCGGAAGCGCAGCTTGACCGGCTGGGGGGCACCGGCTGGCAGGCGCGAAAGGCCCGTCTCAAGGAACGCATCCGCGAGATGGCCGGCGAGCTCATCAAGATCGCCGCCGCGCGCGAGTTGAAAAAAGCTCCCGTCATGGAGCCGCAGCCGGGCGCCTATGACGAATTCTGCGCCCGCTTTCCCTTTACCGAGACCGACGATCAGGAACAGGCCATCGAGGCCGTGCTGGCGGATCTGGCACGCGGACGGCCGATGGACCGACTGGTTTGTGGCGACGTCGGATTTGGCAAGACCGAAGTCGCTTTACGCGCGGCCTTTGTCGCCGCACTGAACGGCTACCAGGTGGCCGTTGTCGTGCCAACGACACTTCTGGCGCGCCAGCATTTCAAAACCTTCAACGACCGTTTCCATGGATTACCGGTCAAGATCAGGCAGATGTCGCGGCTTGTCGGCACCAAGGAGATGGCGGAAGCGAAGGCGGGTCTCACCGACGGTACGGTCGACATCGTCATCGGCACCCATGCGGTGCTCGGCAAACAGATAAAATTCCGCAATCTGGGGCTTGTTATCGTCGATGAGGAGCAACATTTCGGCGTCGGCCACAAGGAGCAGTTGAAGGCCCTGCGTGCCGAGGTTCATGTGCTTACACTGACGGCAACGCCAATTCCACGAACGTTGCAGATGGCCCTGTCGGGCGTTCGCGAGCTTTCGATCATCGCAACTCCGCCGGTCGACCGCCTTGTCGTTCGCACCTATGTCTCGCCGTTCGATGCGGTCGTCATGCGCGAGGCGTTGATGCGGGAGCATTTTCGCGGCGGGCAGAGCTTTTATATCGTGCCGCGTATTGCCGATCTTTCCGAGGCCGGCGAGTTTCTGAAGCAATATGCGCCGGAAGTGAAATTCACGATCGCGCATGGACAAATGGCGCCGGGCGAAATCGAAGACAAGATGACGGCGTTTTACGACGGTAAATACGATGTGCTGGTTTCGACCACCATTGTCGAATCCGGGCTCGACATTCCGACCGCCAATACGCTGATTGTGCACCGCGCCGATATGTTCGGTCTCGCGCAGCTCTATCAGCTTCGCGGGCGTGTCGGCCGTTCGAAAGCCCGCGCCTATGCCTATCTGACCGTGCCTGCGAACCGGACATTGACGCCGGCGGCCGAGCGGCGCCTCAAGGTGCTGCAGTCGCTCGACTCGCTTGGCGCCGGTTTTTCGCTCGCCAGCCACGATCTCGATATTCGCGGCGCCGGCAATCTGCTCGGCGACGAACAGTCGGGCCATATCCGGGAAGTCGGATATGAGCTCTACCAGTCAATGCTGGAAGAGGCCGTGGCCGCAATGCGTGGCGGCGGTGCGGAGGAAGACGAGGAGGGCCGCTGGTCGCCGCAGATCAATGTCGGCACGCCGGTGCTTATCCCCGAAAACTATGTGCCCGACCTTGAGGCGCGGATGTCGCTTTACCGGCGGCTTTCCGATGTGGAGACTCGCGCCGAGATTGACGGCTTCGGCGCGGAGCTGATCGACCGTTTCGGCAAGCTGCCGGAGGAAGTCGAGTTCCTGCTGAAGATCGTCGAGATCAAGGGCATGTGCCGTGCGGCCAATGTCGAGAAGATCGAAGCCGGCCCCAAAGGTATCGTGCTGACATTCCGCGACAACACCTTCGCCAATCCGGCCGCCCTGGTCGAGATCATCAACGACGAACGCGGGAATGCCAAGCTCAGGCCCGATCACAAGCTCGTCTTCAGGCGCGACTGGGATACGCCCGAAGAAAGACTCACCGGCACCTATGCGCTGATGCGGAAACTCGCGGAGTTGGCGGGCGCGGCAAAGGCGGCGTAGATTTTCGCTTACTGAGAGTTCTGTTCAAGCATCTCACTCAGAAGGCCAACGGCTTGCATGACGGTGATCGAATAGATTCCGCCCTTTTCCGATTTCCATACTTGATAGCCTTCTTCAAATTCCGCACCGGGCGCGACGTCGCTCTCCAAGAGTTGGTCCACTGACCCAGCTATTGCCGACATTTCAAAGGGCATGTGGCTGACCGTCATGGTGCCGTCCGGTGTCACGAGTCCTGGAGGTGCGGGTACACCAAGAAGTGAAACATGAACAGCGTGCATGTCGTTCCATTCTTCAATACGTCCGATGACAACTTTCGTCGTGGTTGGCTCCACCGACTTGATCGACCAGAGCTGATGCGGTCGGAGAATTGGCTCTGAGGTTTCGTTTTCTGCCATGCCTGTAGTTGAAGCGAATTGAATGCATAAAAAAAGAAGGATGCACCTTGAGATTTTACGTGCCGCCATAGCCGATTGAGGTTTCATTTTTTGCCTCCGCGCCAGAGACCCCAAATGATCAGGACAACGCCGAGGACCATTGCCACGGACAGGCTGATCAGCAGAAAGGAGATGATTGCCTCCTGCGTCCCTGAACCTGCCATTCCCTGCGCGGCGATCGGCATCATGCCAGCGCCGGCCCCCCAAATACCCGCCAGCAATACGCCCAGCCAATTGGCGAAGGCGGCATAGGTCACAAGCCAGAACGCACTGAGAAGCGCCACCGAACCGAGCACGAGGCGCGGCCAAAGCAGACCGAGAAGCACCAGGAACATTCCGTTCATGAGTCCTTCAAGATGCGCCGAAAGTCCCATGCGCGGATTGGCGATGCCCCCGGAAATGAACCCCGTGAGAAGCCCAATCAGGAAGAGAACGATACCCAGCAGCAATAACCAATACGCCTGCTGCTCCTGTCGCAGCGACAATGAAGACATGAAATCCCCCCTTTGGATTTACTGCGCGGCGCTGACCGCTTCTTCCGCTTCCTTGGCCAGCAGCTTGTCGAACATGCGCACCAGTGTTTCCGGCTCCTGCGCACCGACCATCACCCACTTCGAATTGATGACAAAACTCGGGACACCCTGAATGCCGAGTTCGCGCGCGGTCATGTCCTCGCGGCGTACCAGTTCCTTGTCGGCATCGCCGCTCAGCAAGCCGCGCACAATGTCGGTGTCCATGCCGGCTTCGGCCGAGGCATCGACCAGTACGTCGTGCGACCCGATATCTTCGCCGTCCTCGAAGTAGCGGCGGAAAAGGATATCGACCATTTCGTTCTGGCAGCCGGCCGTACCCGCCCAGCGGATCAGCCGATGGCTGTCGAGCGTATTGGGCGAACGCTCGATCCTGTCGAAGCGGAACTCAATGCCGACCGCCGCGCCGAACTCGCGGATCGTGTTGCCCACTTCCCTGGCACGTTCCGATCCGAATTTCTTTTCCATGTAGGCTTTGCGGTCAACGCCCCCTTCGGGGATCGACGCATCAAGCTGAAAGGGGCGCCAGGCGAGCGTGATGTTCGTACCGCCATGCATCGTCAGCGCTTCGTCGAGACGCTTCTTGCCGATGTAGCACCACGGGCAGACCGTATCCGAGACGACATCGAGTTGCATTTCTGGCCTCCGCCGCGCGTTTTCGATGGGTGATTATGAGGCCTGAAACGCAGGGGCCGCAAGGCACCGGTGGGCCGCCACTTGACGGGGCGGGCGACGCACGCGAAGAGTCCAGCAAAATCAAACGGCTGGAGGCTACACGCAATGACCGAGACAACCGAAGTCAGGCTCCCGGATTACGATCTCGGCGGTAAGGTGGCGCTGGTGACGGGCGCGACCAGCGGGCTCGGCAGACGCTTCGCTCTGGTGCTGGCGAAGGCCGGGGCGAAGATCGCCATTACCGGTCGGCGGGTCGAACGGCTCGCCGCGCTCAAATCCGAGATCGAGGCGACAGGCGGCGTGGCGGCGGCGATCGCCCTCGACGTCACGGATCCGGCGAGCATCGCGGCCTGCATGGCGGAGGCCGAGCACACGCTCGGACCGGTCGACATTCTCGTCAACAATGCCGGCATGAATGTGCAGGCGCTTCCGGCCGAGGTGACGCCGGAAGGCTTCGACACGATGTTCGACACCAATGTGCGCGGTGCCTTCTTCATGGCGCAGGCGGCCGGACGCTCGATGATGGCGCGGGGCGCGGGCGGCCGCATCATCAACATTGCTTCCATCGGCGCGCATACGGTTCTTCCCGGACTGACGATCTATTGCATGACCAAGGCAGCGGTCGGCATGATGACCAAATCGCTCGCCAAGGAATGGGCGCGGAAACAGATCAACGTCAACGCGATGTGCCCGGGCTTCATCGAGACCGAACTCAACTCGGACTGGTTCGGTACCGAGGGCGGGCAAAAGCAGATCAAAAGCTGGCCCCGGCGGCGGCTCGGGGTCGAGGAGGACCTCGACGGGACGCTGTTGCTTCTGGCGTCCGACCACGGACGGTTCATCACCGGGTCGCTTTTCACCGTCGATGACGGGCAGTCGCTCTGACAGACGACGAAATGCCCGATTTTCGGTAACACTTCATTAAGCATGATGGCTCATAATTTCCCCGAATCCTCTTTCAAGGTAATCAGAGGACGAATCGTGGGAAAACTCTTCGTCGGATTTGTGTTGGGCTTTCTTGCCTGCACTTGGACTTATGGAATCAATCCGACTGAGGCCGCTTTCGGCCTCAGTCACAAGATTGCTGCGGCCCGCGATCATCTGCAGACTGAGTATAACGTCGAGCGGCCGCTCGGCCACAAAGGTCAGTACGCGTGGGTAGGCCGAAACGGCGACGTTAAAACCATCTCGGCCGAGGTCCCGCACCCGACAATAGACCCCCTTGAACATCGTCGCGCTTACTGGCTAAGTCAGGCAGGCGGTTTGCCTCCGATGTGAAGCGCACCCGCCAGAACGGGGGCTTCATGATCGGTGGACTGACTGTTGAGAGCTGGCTGGTTCTTGGGCTACCCGCGCTTGCCATCATGGCATCCGCCGTCAGCTGGTTTCGCGCCCGATGACCGCGACGCTGCCTCTCACCATCGCGGTCTATCTGCTGGCGATGCTGGCGCTCGGCGTGGCCGCCTATCGCTTCACCAACAATCTCAAGGACTACATTCTCGGCGGACGGCAGCTTGGCCGCTGGGTGGCGGCGCTTTCGGCCGGCGCCTCCGACATGAGCGGCTGGCTGATGCTCGGGCTGCCCGGCGCGGTCTATCTCTACGGCCTCAACCAGATATGGATCGCGGTCGGGCTGGTTGCGGGCGCATTTCTCAACTGGCGGTTCATTGCGCGGCGCCTGCGGCGCTATACCGAGGCGGCCGGCGATGCGTTGACGCTGCCGGACTATTTCGAAAACCGTTTCGCCGACCGGAGCCGCGTGTTGCGCGTCGCCAGCGCCTTTGTGATCCTGATTTTCTTCACGATCTACACATCGGCAGGTCTTGTGTCGGGCGCCATCCTGTTCGAACAGGTGTTTGGCCTCGACTATCATTGGGCGCTGGCCATCGGCGCCGTCAGCATCCTGTCCTATACGGCGATCGGCGGCTTTCTCGGCGTCTGCTGGACCGATACGGTGCAGGGCGTGATGATGTTCTTCGCGCTGCTGATCGTGCCGGCCGTCGCCATTTCGGCAATGGGCGGCGTCGAGGCAATGATTGCCGGTGCCAACAGCGCCGGGCCGACAGGCGCACTCGACGCCTTTCACGACATCAGCCTGATCGGTGCGGTTTCGCTGATGGCGTGGGGGCTCGGCTATTTCGGCCAGCCGCACATTCTGGCGCGCTTCATGGCGATCCGCGACGAGGCGGCATTGCCGGGCGCGCAGTTGATCGGCATGACCTGGATGGTGCTGGCGCTTTACGGCGCCGTGGCGACCGGACTTGCCGGTATCGGCTATTTCGCCGCCGCGCCGCTCGCCAATCCCGAGACGGTGTTTCTGGCCTTGTCGCAGGCGCTGTTCAGTCCGGTGATTGCGGGGGTGCTGCTGGCCGCCGTGCTGGCGGCGGTGATGAGCACGGTCTCCTCGCAGCTTCTCGTGTCGTCGAGCGTCATCGCCGAGGATTTCTGGAAGCGCATTTTCCGGCCCGATGCGCAAGCGCGTGAATTGCTGATGGCGGGGCGGGCATCGGTCATCGTCATCTCGGTGGCGGCGCTCCTGCTGGCCCTCGACCGGGACAGCACGGTGCTGGCACTGGTCGCCTATGCCTGGGCCGGGTTCGGCGCCGCCTTCGGGCCGGTGGTGATCCTGTCGCTGTTCTGGGGCCGCATGACGCGCAATGGTGCGCTGGCCGGCATGGTCGCGGGCGCCGCCACGGTCATTGTCTGGAAGCAGCTCTCAGGCGGGATTTTCGACCTCTATGAAATTCTGCCCGGCTTCGCCGTGGCGATGCTGGCGGTCGTTATTGTCAGCCTGGCCGGCCGTGCGCCGCCGGAGGAAGTACGCGCCAGGCATGGCGCCATCGCGCATTAACCATTTCACTGTACCTTTTTGAAACAAGCCATTGATTTTGCTTGCGTTTTTATGGTTCGTGCGAGAGATTTTAACCGTGTTGCAGTTGTAGATTGAGAGGGCCGGACCCCAATGTCCAATTTCCTGATGGGCATTGTTTTCGGATTTTTCCTGTGTGTCTGGGTGCTCGATGCGAGCCCCATGACCGCAACGGCATCATTGTTTGAGCGTGTCCGCCAGGTGCAGGTCTCGTTCGCGGCCGAGCATGAGCCATTGCCGCAGGAACGGCCGGCGCGGCCCTAGACGCGCCGCAGCGCCCGTCGCATCACCTTGCCATTGGCCGTTCGGGGCAGGCTGTCGACGAAAATCACCTCGCGCGGGCGCTTGTAGGCGGCCAGGCGCCTCTCGGCCCAGGCGAGAATCGCGGCGGCGTCGGGTTCGGACGCCTCTTTCGGCACCACAAAAGCGGCAATGACCGACAGATCCTCCCGGACATGCAGCTCGGTGACCGCGACCTCCTGCACATCGGGATGGCCTGCCAGCGCCGCCTCGACCTCCTGCGGCGAGACGCGGTAGCCCATCGCATTCATCAGGTCGTCGGCGCGGCCGTGATAATGCATGTAGCCATCGGCGTCGAAACTGGCGAGATCGCCGCCGATGAACCACTCGCCGCGATAGACGTCGGCCTCTTCTTCGGGGCGCCGCCAGTAGCCGAGCATCAGCCCGGGATCGGAACGGTGGACGGCCAGCAATCCGGTCTCGCCGGGGGGCAGCGGCTCGAGACCGCCATCGACCGGCAGCGCCGCCACGCAGCGGCCGGGCTGCGGCCGACCCGGGCTTCCAGCACGGATTTCCATGCCCGGCGCGGTCGAGACATAGGTCGAGCATTCCGACATGCCCAAGGCCTCGTAGAGGTCCTTGCCGGTCGCCTCCCGCCAGTGCTCGAGCAGGGCCGGCGACAGCGCCTCGCCGGCGGTCAGGCCGTGGCGCAGGTTTGAAATGTCATGCGCGGCGAGATCGCAATATTTCAGGATCTGGCGATAGAGCGTCGGCACGGCGGCAAAGAGCGTGGCGCGCGTCTTTTCCATCAGCTTCGGCCAGACCTGCACATCCTTTTCGCCATTGTAGAGAATGGTGGTCGCGCCATTGGCCCATGGGTCGGTCAGGCCGACACCCAGCGTATAGGTCCAGTTGAAGGCACCGGCATGGAGCATCGTGTCGGCGGGCTCGATGCCGTACCAGCCCCGATACATTGGCCGACGACCCCAGGCGCTGCGATGGGCATGCAGGACGCCTTTCGGGCGGCCGCTGGTGCCAGAGGTGTAGACCAGGAAGGCCGGATCGTTGGCGCCGGTATCGGCGTAGCCGGCCCGCGGCGCATGCGCCTTCAAGCGCTCGATCATGGCCGCATCGATCACCCGCACGCCGCCCGTCTGCATGTGCATGCCGGGCGCCAGTGCGACTGCGGCGGCGGCTGAATCCGCGAGCAGGAAGTCGGCCTCGTCGGCGGTGAGTTGCGAGGAGGAGGGAAGCGGCACGATGCCGGCCGCCAGC
Organism: Parvibaculum sp.; assembly: GCF_030651915.1. Lineage (GTDB taxonomy): Bacteria > Pseudomonadota > Alphaproteobacteria > Parvibaculales > Parvibaculaceae > Parvibaculum. The sequence continues at coordinate 373,368 of NZ_JAUSBV010000010.1, forward strand.
GCGCCGAAAAAGAGCAGCGCATAGTCGGATGTGTTGGGCATGCGGATCATCAGACGTTCGCCGGATGCGAAACCTTCCGCCAGCAACCCGGCCGCCACGCGGCGCACCGCGTCATCGAGTGCGCCATAGCGCCAGCGCTCGGCCGTTTCGAGCGGCGCGTCGGCGTCGCCGACAACGACCAGCGCGATCTTCTCCGGCGTCTCCTTCGCCGCGCGCGCCAGGCAATAGCGCGCGATGTTGAAGGATGCGGGGCAGGGCTCGCCGGTATAACCGCGAGCGATGGCGGGAGCGGGCAGGGGCATGGCGCGTTTGTAGAGGCGGAAGCGAAAACCGGCAAGGGAGCCCGCGCCAGCCCGCCCTTGCGTCAATCCGGCCAGCGTTTACGGGCCTCGCCGCAGCCTGTACAAATCTCCTCCAACAAACGGCAAACAGCTGAATTCAAGGGAGCACGTCATGGGTAGCGGACCGCTGAGCGGCATCAAGGTCGTCGAATTCGCAGGTATCGGGCCGGGGCCCTTCTGCGCCATGCTGCTCTCCGACATGGGTGCGGATATCATCCGCATCGACCGCAAGGGCGGGCGCGGCGGCTCGAAATTCGATATCGGTTCGCGCGGCCGGCGCTCGGTCGCGCTCGACCTCAAGAAGCCGGAATCGGTCGAGGCCTGCCTGAAGCTGATCGAGAGCGCCGACATTCTGCAGGAAGGCTTCCGTCCCGGTGTGATGGAGCGTCTGGGCCTCGGCCCCGATGTCTGCCTGAAGCGCAATCCAAAACTCGTCTATGGCCGCATGACCGGTTGGGGCCAGACCGGGCCGCTGGCCAATGCCGCCGGCCATGACATCAACTACATCTCGCTGACGGGCGCGCTGCATGCGATCGGCCGTCCGGGCGAAAAGCCGGTGCCGCCGCTCAATCTCGTCGGCGATTTCGGCGGCGGCGCGCTTTATCTCGCCATGGGCATGCTGGCGGCGCTGGTCGAAGCGCAGCGCAGCGGCAAGGGCCAGGTGGTCGATGCGGCGATGACCGATGGCGCCTCGTCGCTGATGGCGATGTTCTACGGGTTCACGGCGTCCGGCATGTGGCAGGAGCCGCATGGCACCAACATGCTCGATGGCGGCGCGCATTTCTACGATACCTACGAGACCAAGGACGGGCAGTGGATTTCGATCGGTTCGATCGAGCCGCAATTCTACGCGATCCTGCGCGAGAAGGCCGGGCTCACCGATGCGCTCTGGGACGCGCAGATGGACCGCGCGCAATGGCCGGCGATGAAGACCAAGATCGAGGCCGTGTTCAAGACCAAGACGCGCGATGAATGGTGCCAGATCATGGAGGGCACCGATATCTGCTTTGCGCCGGTGCTGTCGATCAAGGAAGCGATCGACCATCCGCACAACAAGGCGCGCCAGACCATTGTCGAGATCGACGGCGTGGCGCAGCCCAATGTGGCGCCGCGTTTCTCGCGCACGGAATCGAAGATCCAGGGCCCCGCGCCGACGGTCGGCGAGCACACCGAAAGCGCGCTCAAGGATTGGGGCTTCTCGGGCGCCGATGTCGAGGCGCTGAAGAAGGCGGAAGCGATTTGAGTGCACTTCCCGGTACGACAGGGCGGCGGCGCCTCTATCTGATGCGGCACGGCCATGTCGACTATTTCGGACCGGAGATTCTGGCGGCCGGCGGCGACACGAAAGTGGTGCCGCTGACGCCGCTTGGCCGGGAACAGGCGAAGGCGGCCGGCGCCGCGCTTTCACATGTCGCGCTCGACCGCGCCATCTGTTCCGGCGTGCCGCGGACGCGGCAGACGGCGGAATTCGTCCTCGCGGCGCAGGAATCTTCCGCGCCTTTCCTCGAGGAAGAACCGGCGCTGGTCGAAATCCATGGCGGTAGCTTCGGCAGGATTTCGAGTCGCACCGAACTCGCCGCGAAAATGGCTTTCTATTTCGAGACGGCGGAAATGCCCGGCGCCACCATGCTCGAGGGCGGCGAAGTCTTCCGGGACGCGCTCACCCGCGCCATCGGCGCCGTCACGCGGCTCCTGGCCGAGCCGGGCTGGCACACGGCGCTGATTGCCGCGCATGAGGGCATCAACCGCCTCATTCTCGGCTGGGCGGCGACGGGCTGCTCGCTCGAGCGGGCGCTGGGCGCGGTGCGTGCCTTCGAGCAGGACCCGGCCTGCATCAATGTCATCGATTTCGACATGGTGCCGGCGGCCGACGGCAGCATCGGCACCGAAATCCAGCGCAGCCTGATCAAATCGGTCAATGTGACGCCCTATAATTACGTCAAGCACGGCATGAACATGACCAGCCTTGAGGCGATTTTCGCGCGGGAGCCGCGCTAGGCGCTCTGGTTTCGCGCGCCGGGCGGGAGTAGCCTCAAGCTATCGTCATCTTCTTTCGGGGAGGAAAGAATGAGCAACGAGCTTCTGGGCAGGGTCGATCATATTGGCGAGACCAAAACACCGGCGCCGACGATCACCGGCTTTCACCATATCGCCTATCGCTGCCGCGATGCCGAAGAGACGCGGAAGTTCTATTGCGACCTCCTGGGCCTGAAGCCTGCGGCCGCGCTCGCCTTCGACAAGGATCCGGCCGGGCGCGACAAGCCCTATATGCATCTCTTCTTCGAAATGGGCGACGGGCGTTTCATTGCCTTTTTCGACGAACCGACAAGCGCCAGCGACGACGTCTTCCGGATGAAAGACGGGATCGAGGATTATCACTTCGCCTTCGAGGTTGGCTCGATGGAAGAAATGCGGGCTTTCATCGCGCGGCTGAAAGAAGCGAAGGTGCCGGTGTTCGGCCCGATCGACCATCACTTCTGTCACTCGATCTATTTCTTCGACCCGAGCGGCCTTGCCTGCGAGATTACGGTGCGCGACGCGAAACATGACGAGATCATGAAGGCGGAAGGCGACCGCGCGGCGCAGGCCATCCATGAATGGACCGAGAAGACCCGCACCCTGAAGAAGGCACGGCTGAAACTTCTCAACCAGGCGGCGGACTGACGCGCGTCACGCCCCGATCATCTCCCTGAGCTGGCGCCGCAGCACCTTGCCGAGCGGGTTGCGGGGCAGGGCGTCGGCGAGTTCGAGACGCTCGGGCAGCTTGTAGGCCGCGATGTCGGACTTCATCAGGTGGTTGCGGATGTCGTCGAGCGTCACGCTTTCGCCCTCGGCCGGCACCGCGACGGCACAGATGCGCTCGCCCATGACGGCATCGGCATAGCCGACAACGGCCGCCTCCTTGATCTTCGGCAGGCCGGCCAGCAAGCCGTCGATCTCGCCCGGCGAGATGTTCATGCCGCCGCGGATGATGATGTCCTTGGCGCGCTCGACGAAACGGTAGTAGCGATTGCTGGCGCCGGCGATCTCGAAGACGTCGCCGGTGTGAAAGAAGCCGTCCTTGTCGATGGCATCCGTCGGGCCGCCGCCATCGCCGGCGCGGTAATAGCCCGCGAAGACCGTGGCACCCTTGATCAGCAATTCGCCGGGCTTGCCGGGTTCGCTCACTTCATCGCCCGTCTGGATGTCGACGAGCTTCGTTTCGATGGCCCCGGCGATCTTTGCCGGCCAGTCGAGGCCCTTGACGCCGAAGCGCGGGAAAAACTGCGCGCGCTCTTCCGGGTCCGGCACGTCGCCCGCGCCGGATATCAGGCATGTGCCTTCGTTCGAACCGAAGATGTTGACGATGGGCAGGCCGTATTGCTCCTGCCAGGTTTTCACCATCCAGGGCGAGAGCGGCGCCGAGCCCGAGCCGATGCTGCGCACCGCCGAGAGATCGAGCGTGGCCATCAGCTTTTCTTCCTTCAACAACAGCGACAGCACAGCGGGTGGCGCGACGGTGTAGGTGATTTTCTCGCCGACCAGTTGCTTCAGAAAAACAGGCAGGTCGAAGGGGTGATGTTGAACCAGCGTGCCGCCGGTCAGCAGCCAGGGCATGAAGCAACCGCCGATGGCGGCCATGTTGACCAGCGGGAAAGGGTTCAGCACCGTATCGCCGGGCTGGAGTTGTGCGGCGTCGGCGCAGGCGACGCCGGCGATCATCCAGTGATTGTGACTGCGGGGCACGCCCTTGGGCCGTGCTTCCGTTCCCGACGTCCAGCAGATCGTCGCCGCATCGTTCGCATCCGCCTTGGGCAGCGCGTCGAGCCGCGCATTGTCGGCCGCGGGCCACTCGCTCTCCCCAATAACGAAGAGCGCGCGAAGCGCGGGCAGCTTCGGCTTCAGGCTCTCGAACATCGCGGCATGATCGTGGCCACGTATCGTGCGTGCCGTCACGGCAGCCTTCGCGCCCGCAAAGGCCAGCACGTCGCCCAGTTCATGCGCGCGCCACTGCACGGGTGCAGGCGTAACGATGAGCCCGATGCGCCATGCGGCCAGATAGACCGCGACCAGTTCCACCACATTCGGGAGCTGTACGGCAACGATGTCGTCCTTCTTCAGTCCGGCGTCGAGAAAGCCGGTCGCAATCCGGTTGGCCTCGTCGCCGAGTTCGCGATAGGTGAGACGGCGCGGGTTTTGTCCGTCGATATCCGCCCGATTTGGCGGGTCGGCGACGGCAAGGCCCTCCGGCGTTGTCGCTGCATTGGCGCGGAATCGCTGATCGATGGTTTCGGTTCCCCACCATCCGGCCCGCGTATGGCGGTCGATTTCCATCTTCGATGCCAGGATCATCCCGTGCTCCTCCCAAAGCGACGCCGAGGACTTTTCGCCCTCTAGTTTTTTGCGGCCTCATATTCGGCCCGAAGCCGGGCAACGAGACTTGCCACCGGCTCTGTCCGGTCGATCATGCCAACACCATGGCCCGCCGACCAGACCTGCGCCCAGCGTTTGGCGCCGGATTGCGGATCGGTGAAGTCGATATCGGGGCTCTTTTCCATCGCGTCGAGATCGTAACCCGCGCGCGCGATACTCGGCTTCAGCCAGTTGGCCGCAACGCCGGTGATGGCGCGGGTCAGGATCAGGTCGTCCACGCTCGAGGCGATCAGCATGTCGCGATATTCGGGGGCAGCGAGGCTTTCCTCGCAAGCGATGAAGCGCGTGCCCATATAGGCGAGATCGGCGCCCAGCACCTCGGCGGCACGTATGCCGGCGCCATTGGTGATGCCGCCGCCCAGAACCACCGGTCCATCGAAGAATTCGCGCACGGCTGGTACGAAGGAAAATCCCGTCATCTGGCCCGTATGGCCGCCGGCACCCGCCGCCACCAGCACCAGCCCGTCGACGCCCGCCGCTACCGCCTTGCGGGCGAAGGGAACCGAATTCACATCTGCGAACACGAGGCCGCCATATTCATGCACCCGTTCGACGATGGCACGCGGGCTGCCGAGCGCGGTGATGACCAGCGGCGCCTTGTAACGCATGACGAGGTCGAGGTCTTCGTCGAGCCGCACGTTCGAACGATGAACGACCACGTTGGCCGCCCAGGGGGCGTCTTTCTCACCGAGACCGGTCGTGATGCGGTCCATCCACTCGTCGAGCATGGCGACGGTGCGGGCGTTCGGCGTCGGAAAGGAGCCGATGACACCGGCGCGCGATGCGGCCAGCACCAGTTCCGGGCCCGAGATCAGAAACATCGGTGCTGCGATCAGCGGCAATGTTACGCGCGCGCGCCACGCAGCGGGCAGTCTGGACGACAGGTTCAGCATCTCTACTCCTCAATCCACCATGCGCTGCTACGATAGCCGTAGAGTGACGGCTGTTCCGGTACCTTGACCTTGTCCCAGAGCGCCAGCCACTGGTTGGGCTGATGGAAGAGCGGGATCATGTAGGCACCGGACAGCAATACCCGGTCCATGGCCCGCACGGCAGCGACGAAGTCCTCATGCGTGCGCGCTTCGAGCATCGCTCCGATCATGGCGTCGATGGCGGGTTCCTTCGCGCCCATATAGTTGCGTGTTCCCGGTGCGTCGGCAGCGGCCGAGCCCCAATAGAAGCTTTGTTCGTTGCCGGGCGACAAAGAAGAAAACCAGCCGTTGAACATCATTTCAAAGTCGTAACTGCTGCGCCGTTCCTGAAATTGGCTTGGATCCACATTGCGTACCGATATGTCGATGCCGACGCGCCGGGTCATGCTTGCATAAGTGAGGGCGAGGCGCTCATCGTCGGGTGTCGCCACGAGTATTTCCAACTTCAACGGTCGGCCGGTTGGAACACCTGTCATGACGCCGCCGCGCAACTCATAGCCCGCTTCCTTCAACAGCGCGATGGCCGCCGCACGGTTTCGTCTGTCTTGTCCGGACGCATCGCCCGTCGGCGCATGCCAGCCATTTTCCATGATTTCAGGCAACACGGCATCAGGGAAAGGCGCCAGCAATTCGCGTTCGCGGGCACTTGCCGGGCGCCCATGCGAGCCAAGCTCAGAATTGTCGAAGAAGCTCTGCGTGCGAACATAGAGCCCGTGATAGAGATTGCGGTTGACCCATTCGAAATTGAAAAGCTGGACCAGGGCCTGGCGCACTTTTATGTCGGCAAGCGCAGATTTGCGCGTGTTGAAGACGAGAGCACGCATCCCCGAAGGCATACCGCTCTTGAATATCTCCTTGCGGACCTTGCCCTGACGGACCGCAGGAAAGTCATAGCTGTTGGTCCAGCGGCCGGGATCGTCCTCCGGGCGCGCATGATAGAGCCCGGCCTTGAAGGCTTCGAAGGAGGCATTGGCGTCGCGGAAATACTCGTAGGTGATGCGATCGATATTGTTGTGGCCCGAGTTGACCGGCAAGGCCGAGCCCCAGTAGTTCTCGTCGCGCCGGTAAACGACGCGTGCACCCGGCGCGAACCCGTCGACGACATATGGCCCGCTGCCGATAGCCATGTCGAAACCGGACTGGTCGAAATTTCGACTCTCGTAGATGTGCTTCGGCACAATGGGCATCAGGCCGAGAATCAGCGGAATTTCCCGGTCTCCATCCGGCGTGAATATGAACTTCACGGTGCGAGGGGCCGGTCGCTCGATACGCTCCACTTTCGAGTAATAGGTCTTGTAGTTCGGTCGGCCCTTGTCGCGCAGCGTCTCGAGCGAATAGATCACGTCGTCGACCGTGACCGGTGTTCCGTCCGAAAAATGTGCCTTCGGATTCAACGTGAAGGAAATCCAGCTCCGGTCATCCGCCATCTCGACTTTCTCGGCCAGCAACGCATAGAGCGTGAAGGCCTCGTCATATCCCCGCGCCAGCAAGCTCTCGAAAACATGCTCGCGCAGGCCGATTGCCGATGTGCCGCGCACGATAAATGGATTGAAGCTGTCGAAAGAACCGGTGGCGCCATAGGTAATGGAACCGCCTTTGGGCGCACTGGGATTTGCGTAGGAAAAATGGGTGAAACCGTCGGGGTAAAGCGGATCGCCGTGCATGGCGATGGCATGATCGGCCTTGGCAGGACCGGCAAAGGTCGCAAACAGGGAGGGAAGGATGACGGCCAGGGCAAGGCAGATCAGGGGTCGAGAAAACGGCATCACAGACAAGGCGTGTTCCTTCGGATTCCTCTGGCGGCGGCCGGACCGGGACCTGACGTCATTGCATAGCGTTAAGCAAATTTCCGGATTTTTCAAAGATTTCCAGTGCCTTGTTTATGCCGAAATGCGAGTCTATCAGAGCGCATGCTCGATGGTCCGAATACCCAACAAGGGTTCCGGGCCGTTTCACCGAGCGATTATGCTTCGAAAAGGACGTCTATCATGTTTCTTCGGCGCTTGATTCCCGGCATCGCCGCTGCGGTTCTCCTGTCCATGACCGGCGCCACGCCGGGAACGGCCCAGCCGGCCGCTCCCGAGCCCACTATCCAGAAATTTGGAACGTGGAGCACGCGCTGCGACGAGAACACGACCGGCGCCAAGCGCTGTCACGCCTTTGTCGGTGTCGCGGCCGGCGAAGACAAGCAAAGGCTGCTCTATCTCGGTATCGGCTATGGTCCGCAAGACAGCGACGGTGACGGCCAGAACGAGCTCTTCCTGTTTGCCATCACGCCTCTCGGCACCTTCCTGCCAGCGGGGATAGGCTGGTCCGTGGATGGCAAAGAGAACTTCAGCCAGCAGTTCATGTTCTGCATTGCCGGCGGTTGCCAGACCGAAATCCTGCTCTCGGATGAGCGACTGAAAGCAATGAAAAACGGCACCCAGATGGAGGTCGTGTTCCGTCTCGTCGGGCAGGGCGACGTAAAGGTTCCGGTGAAACTCGACGGCATCACCAAAGCAATCGCTGCGATTCCCGTTCCGAAAAAATCTTGATCGTCAGTCGCTGCGTGTCGGCGCGAACACGCTACGTAACCATCCGAACACTGTGTTGTTCCGTGCGAGGAGGCGCGTCAGGTTTTCCATATCGCGCGCAAGTTTTTCGGGATTGCCAAACAACGTCTCGCGTTTTTTGAACGACCTGTTGGGATCCAGTTCGCGGACGACGCGTGCCGGATTTCCGGCCGCAATGCAATTGGCAGGTATGTCCTTCGTGACCACGGCACCTGCACCGATGATGCTGTTATCGCCGATTGTCACACCCTTGCCGACAATTGCACGAACGCCAAGCCACACATTCTCGCCGATATGGATCGGCCGGTGCTTGTCCAGTTCGGCGGTGCGATCATAGGTGTCGTGCCAGTCGGAATCGGAGATATAGCAACCGCTCGCCATCATGGTATTGCTGCCAATCCGGATTTCTTCCGACGCAACGATATGCGTGCCGGGACTGATCAGCACATGGTCGCCGATGACGATGCGCCCTTCGCGTTCGCCGGTCCGCCAGGTGGCAAGACGCACATAATTTCCATCGGCTGCGTGCAAATGGAGATTGGCGCCGGCGGTGATCCCGCCACCCCAAAGCTCGATGTTCCAGGGGCTGGTCACGTCGAGCCCCGGTCCGATTGCGTCGAAGCCGGGAACCAGAAAGCGCTGCGTATAGAAACGCACCCACCCATTGATGATCCGGCGCACGAAATATGGCCTGGAGTCACGGCGCAAGGTTTGAGCCCTTCCCGGAGAGTAACCAAGACGCCGCCCGGCGGGCGGCTTTCGCACATCTGACTAGCAGATGGCAGATACTAATGTGCGGACTTTGCACGGATCGCGTAGATACTGCCCTGCAAGGTGCCGAAGAGCTCATGAACCTGCGAATGTCGCACCGGTTCGCCGGAGTCATCCGGAAGCAGGTTCTGCTCCGACACATAGGCGACGTACTCAGTGTCCGCGTTCTCGGCCAGCAGGTGGTAGTAGGGCTGGTCCTTGCGCGGCCGCACCTCTTCCGGGATCGAGTGCCACCATTCCTCGGTGTTGTTGAAGGTCGGATCGACGTCGAAGATCACCCCGCGAAAGGGATAGAACCTGTGGCGAACAACCTGGCCAATGCGGAATTTCGCCTGTCGGTTAACTTCCATAACGTCGTCGTACTCCCCAGGATATTGCACAATTCTAACAGGTGAAACGGCGCGACGGAAACCCTGTGATCTGGCGATCTTGATTTCACAGGCAGGGATTGCCATTCGCCGACAAATTCTCAATATGGCGGACAACGCCATTCCCCGCATTCAGGAGCTTTGTATGAGCCGTTCCGTCGCACCGCTGTTCGAGCCCTTCACGTTAAACGGGCTGACACTGCCCAACCGGGTCGTCATGGCCCCCATGACCCGTTCCCAGTCGCCTGGAGCCATTCCCGGCCCGGACGTCGCCGCCTATTACCGCCGCCGTGCGGAAGCCGAATGCGGCCTTATCATCACTGAGGGCACGACCGTCAATATGCCGGTCGCAACCGGCGATCCGAAGGTCCCGCAATTCTGGGGCGAGGAGGCTCTGAAGGGCTGGAAACGCGTCGTGGATGAAGTGCATGGCGCGGGCGGCAAGATCATGCCGCAGCTCTGGCATGTCGGCATGATGCGCAATCCGGCCAAGGCAACCAATACGGACCTGCCGAGCCACGGCCCCTCGGGTCTGACCAAACCGGGCAAGCAGCTTTCGCAGCCCATGACCAAGGCTGAAATCAAGGCAACCATCGACGCCTTCGCCCGCGCCGCGGCCGATGCCCGCGCGATTGGCTTCGACGGGGTCGAGGTTCACGGTGCCCATGGCTACCTCATCGACCAGTTCTTCTGGGAGGGTACCAACCAGCGTGAGGATGAATATGGCGGCGATCTCGTTGGCCGCACACGCTTTGCGGTTGAGATCATCGAAGCGATCCGGCGCGAGGCGGGCAAGGACTTCCCGCTGATCCTGCGCTTTTCGCAGTGGAAACAGCAGGACTACACGGCGAAGCTCGCACAGACGCCGGATGAGCTCGGCGCTTTCCTCAAACCGCTTTCGGATGCCGGCGTCGATGCCTTCCACTGCTCACAGCGTCGTTTCTGGGAGCCGGAGTTCGAAGGTTCCGACCTCAACCTCGCCGGCTGGACCAAGAAGCTCACCGGCAAGCCCTCGATCACGGTCGGCAGCGTCAGCCTGTCGGGCGAATTCATCGCTTCCTTTGCCGGCGAAGCGTCCGAGGCCACCGGCATCGACGATCTGCTGGAGCGGCTGGAGCGGGGCGAGTTCGATCTGGTGGCGGTCGGGCGGGCGTTGCTGGTCGATCCGGCATGGACCCACAAGATCCACCAGGGTGCCTTCGATCAGCTGCTGCCGTTCAAGCCGGAGGCGCTGGCGGTACTTTCCTGAGGGCTCTCACAGACCGTATGCCTTGGCAAGGTCGGGGTCTCGGGCCCCGACCTTCTTTGCCAGATCGACGATGACCCTGGCCTGTTTCCAGGTCGCGTCATCCTGCATCTTGCCGTCGATCATGGCGACCCCGGTGCCGTCGGGCATCGATTCGAGAATCCGCTTGGCGAAAATCACTTCGGCCGGGTCGGGGCTGAAGACGCGCTTGGCGATGGCGATCTGGTTCGGGTGCAGCGACCAGGCACCCACGCAGCCCATCAGGAAGGCGTTGCGGAACTGCTGCTCGCAGGCGTCCGCGTCCTGGATGTCGCCGAAGGGGCCGTAGAAGGGCCGGATGTCGTTCGAGACGCAGGCATCGACCATCTTGGCAAAAGTGTAGTGCCAGAGGTCCTGCTGGGCGGCGATGCGCGGGCTGCCGTCTTCCTTCGGGTCCTCGAGCACCCGGTAGAACGGATGTCCACCGCCAACACGCGTCGTTTTCATCCGTCGCGAGGCGGCGAGGTCGGCCGGGCCAAGGCTCATGCCATGCATGCGAGGGCTGGCGCAGGCAATTTCCTCAACGTTCTTGACGCCTTGCGCCGTTTCCAGAATGGCATGGATGAGGAGCGGCTTCTTCAATCCGTGCTTCGCCTCAAGCTGGGCCAGCAACTGATCGAGATAGTGGATATCCCAGGGGCCTTCGACCTTGGGTAGCATGATCACATCGAGCTTGTCGCCGATCTCGCCGACAAGTTCCGTTATGTCGTCGAGCATCCAGGGGCTGTTCAGCGGATTGATGCGGGTCCAGAAACCCGTCGCACCGAAATCATGGGCTTTGCCGACCTCGATGACCCCCCTGCGTGCCGCTTCCTTGGCGTCCGCCGGAATCGCATCCTCCAGATTGCCGAGCAGCACGTCGACCTGCGGGATGATCTCGCCTATCCGTGCACGGAGCTTTTCGTTGTGCCCCGGAAAGAAATGGATCATGCGCTCGAGCGCCACCGGCAGCTCCCGATAAGGGGCCGGAGCGCCGATGGCGAGGGGCTTGTAGAAGTTTGATGACAGTTTCATGACAGTTCCGTGACAGAAGGGGGGTGGCACATCAGCCTAACTGTACGTGCAGGGCGAATCCATTAATGCTTTCAAGATAGTACAGCCTTCTTCTCAGCCTCGATCAAAGCCCGTACCGGTCCAGCGGCCAAAAGGCAGGCAAAACCGAACAGCGGCGACAGCGTGATCGCTAGATAGGCGGTCTCGTAACCGCCCGCCGCGACATAGAGAAATCCCAGCAAAGCCGGGCCCGCCGCATTGGCGCAGGTCGTGATCATCTGCGAGACGGAGAGAATACGCGCATAGGCCTTGATGCCGAAGGCTTCGGCCATGATCAGCGGTTGCATCATCTGCATGTTGCCGACCGTTGCGCCGAACATGACAGAGGCGATGAGCAGTGCCACCGCGCCCTCGGCAAAGGCAAAGGCGGCGAAAGAAAAGCCCTGCAGCACAAATATTCCAAAGAGATAGCGGCGCGAAGAAACCCGCGCCAGCAGCCAACCGCCAACAAGGCGTCCGGCAATGCTGGCGGCAGCCATGACCGAGACGGCGAGGGCGGCCGTCGAGGTGTCGCCGGTGCGCGTCAGCACGAGACGGAACTGATGCGCGAGGCTGCCGACCTGCGCCATCATGGCGAAAACGAAGGCGGCCGTGCAGAGAATGAAGAAACGGCTCCGAACCGCCTCGGCAAAGCCGATGCCGTCGGGCGGCAGCAAGCTGCCATCGGCGGCGCGCCGGGGCGGATCGCCGTCGGGCGAGAGGCCGATCGCTTCGGGGCTGCGCCGCAGCACCGCCAGCGTTACCGGGATGACGCCAAGTATCATCATCAAAGCCAGCCAATAAGCTGCCTCGCCGAGCCCGAGCGTACCGACAAGGCCCGCCGAGATCGGCGTGAAGATGATGCCGCCCATCGACAGACCCGTCGAGGCATAGGCAATCGCCTTCGAACGCTGGCGCGTGAACCAGCGCGCGACAATCGTCATGCCGGGAATGACGGCGACGGCGGCGTTGCCGATGCCGAACAGAATATAGAAACCGTAGAGTTGCCAGAGCTCCGTCACATGGCCGGCGCCGGCCAGTACCAGCGCCGACAGGAGCGCGCCACCGGCGATGACCCAGCGCGGATCGTAGCGATCCAGCAGCCAGCCAACGCCGAGCCCTGCGATACCTGATGAAATGAAGAAAACCGCTGTGGCGTTCGATGTCGCCGAGACCGAGAATCCGCCGCCGGAGACAAAAGCTTCCAGAAAAATCGACAGATTGTAGAAGATCAGTCCGCACGACACGGTGTGCACGACAAAAACCGCACCGACGATATACCAGCCGTAAAAGAGGCCGGCGCGCGGCGGGGCGCGCGGCGTTTCTGGCGCGGGGCCAGCATTCATGTTGTCGAACTCCGGCAAGGTCGATAGACGAATGGCGTGATCTGACCTAAATAGAGCTTCCGGTCAGTTCCCCCAAGCGGAATCTTATTTGGTTGCCAGCGCGCGCATCTCTTCCGCCATCGCCTGGCGAAAAGTTTCCCGTTCCGTCACCCGATGATCGCCCTCCGCATATGCCCTGGCGTTCTCGTAGTAGAAGCGGGCATTCATGATGTTGGCCGCACCGCTGTCCCGGCTCCGGATGACCTTGGCCGGTGACCCGGCCACAATAGAATTCTCCGGGATAACGGTTCCCTCGGTCACAATCGAATGGCCGGCAACAATCGAGTTCCGACCAATCCTTGCACCGTCCATGATCGTGGCGTTGATCCCGATCAGGCAATTGTCTCCAATCTCGGCACCGTGGATCGTGCAGTGATGCGTGATCGAGCAGTTATCGCCAATGATCGTCGGCGTCTCGTTGCCGACATGGATCATCACGAAATCCTGGATGTTGGTTCGCCGGCCGATCCTGACTTCGTGCATCTCGCTGCGAATGACGACATATGGCCAGAGCGACGCGCCTTCGCCGATGAATATCTTGCCGTAGATCAGCGCTGTTTCGTGGATGAATGCCGGATTGTCGAGAACGACATCGGGGCCGAGATCACGCATGAGATTTTCCATCGATGAGGGCGCGGACCGGGCCCGCAGCAAGGATCAGCAGAAAGGCGAGTAGCGACGCCGACGCCATCACCAGAAATGCCACTTCGTAGCCGCCGAGTCCTTCATAGAGAAAGCCAATGGCCGCTGGCCCCGTCGCCACACCGGCGGTCATGCAGAGTTGCGTCACCGAATAAATGCGACCATAGGCCTTGAGGCCAAAAGCCTCTGCGACCATAAGGGGTTGCATCATCAGCAAATTGCCGACGGTCAGGCCGAAAACGATAGTCGTTGCGATCAGTGCCGGTGTTGTTTCCGCAAAGGCATAAAAGGAGAGGGCGGCACCCTGGACAATCGTCAGGCCAAAAACGAAGCCGCGTGACGGAATCCATCTGAGCGCCTGTCCGCCGATCAGACGGCCGATGATGCTGGCGGCTGCCATCGTCGCCACGGCAAGGCGCGCGGTGTTGCTGTTGTCGGTGCGCGAAAAGACAAGACTGTACTGGTGCGCGATCACGCCGACCTGCGCCATCATCGCGAAAACATAACCTGTCGTCAGGAAGATGAAAAAGCGGCTGCGGACGGCATTCTCGAATGAAATGCCATCGGCGGGCAGGGGCACGCCACTCGCGTCCCGCATGATCGGATCGCCGTCCGGGCCGAGCCCCATCGATTGCGGCGACGGGCGGATCAGCAACCAGGCAACGGGCACAACACCGAGAATGAACATCAGCGCCAGCCACGGCGCCGCGCCGCCGAGCCCGATGCGTTCGATCAGCAGAGCCGATACCGGCGTCAAAACGATGCCGCCGAGCGAGAGGCCAGTGGAGGCATAGGACAACGCGACCGAGCGTTGCCGCGCAAACCAGCGCGCGACCAGCGTCGTGCCGGGGATCAACGCCGCGCCCGCATAGCCGACGCCGAACAAAATGTAGAAGGCGTAGAGTTGCCAGAGTTCCGTGACGTAGCCTGCGCCGAAGATGGCAAGGGCGGCGATCAGCGCGCCGCCTGTGATCACCCAGCGCGGATCGTGGCGCTCGATCAATGCAGCGACGCCGAGGCCGGCGAGACCGGACGCGAGAAAAAAGCACGCGGTGGCGGCAGACGTTGCCGAAACCGAGAAACCACCCTGCAGCACGAAGGCCTTGAGATAGACCGACAGGTTGTAGAAGCCGAGCCCCGCCGTCGTGGTCATGATGACCAGAACGGCGATGACGACGTACCAGCCATAAAAAAGGCCCTGGGCCGGGCCTGTCGGTTCGGCGCTTTTCGCGCTCATGGTTGGCCTCCCGCACCCAACGCGCGGAAGGCACGCCGGACGCCCTACATAATCGCCCCACGCCCGCGCGCCAAGCCGAAAAGCCTGACTAGTGGCGTGGTCGGCATCATTCGGTTATTCATGGGGCCATACCGGCATTTCAACGACCGGAACCACAGGGAGCTACCTATGAAATTCTACAATTCGATCGGGCCAAATCCGCGCGTGGTCAAAATGTTCATGCAGGAGAAGGGGATCAAACTGCCGTTCGTCGAAGTCGACCTGATGGCCGGCGAGAACCGCAAGGAGCCATATCTGGCGAAGAACCCTTCCGGGCAGTCGCCGGCGCTTGAACTCGACGACGGGACTGTGCTCGCCGAGATCACGGCCATTTGCGAATATCTGGACGAGAAGTTTCCCGGCAACTCCCTGATCGGCTCCACACCCGAGGAGCGCGCCGAGACGCGGATGTGGACGCGCCGCGTCGACCTCAATATCTGCGAACCGATGGCCAACGGTTTCCGCTTTGCAGAGGGCCTGCCTCTCTTCCAGAACCGGATGCGCTGCCTGCCCGAGGCGGCGGCCGGCCTGAAGGCCATTGCCCAGGACAAGCTGGCATGGCTCGACAAGCTGATGAGCGGTCGCGAGTTCCTTGCCGGCAAGCGCCTGACGATGGCTGACATTCTGTTGTTTGGCTTTCTCGACTTTGGCGCGTCGGTCGGTCAGCCGATTGATCCGGAGTTCAAGAATATCAGCGCCTGGTTCGAGCGCATGA
The DNA here is from genome assembly GCF_030651915.1 of Parvibaculum sp. Lineage (GTDB taxonomy): Bacteria > Pseudomonadota > Alphaproteobacteria > Parvibaculales > Parvibaculaceae > Parvibaculum. The sequence goes on from NZ_JAUSBV010000010.1 coordinate 389,083, forward strand.
AGGCGCGGCCCTCGGCTGCCGCAAGCGCCTGAGCAAGTCCCGTTCGGCGGTGGAACCGGTCCTTCGATTGAGGTGCCGGTTCCATTACCGGAAATCAACTTGCAGCCGCTGCGGAATCTGCCAAGCTAGTAAAAACCAATTACTAGTTGGGGGGTATCTTGGGAGGAACAGCCGTGAAGTATCTTGTACAGCTTTGCTTGGCTCTCGGCGTCGCAATGACCGTGAGCATGTTCGTCGCGCCCGAGCGTGCACATGCGCAGCCGGTACCGGATTGCATCGATTCACCGGACGGGAAGCCGCAAGCGACCGCCGCCTGGTGGGGCCGCCGCACGGCGGAGGAAAAGCACTTGATCTCCGAACTGGAATGCAAGGAACGCTTCATTCCGATGGTCTGCATTTTCCTTTGGGAACCGGATCTTCGGGCCTGCACCAACAAGGGTGTCGCCGAGTACCGCGCCGACAAGGCCTGCACCGCGAAGGGCCATGCCTTGCTGTCGGAAGCACATGTCGCGTGCAAGGAAGAGTTCAAGCGCAGCTTCTCGCCGCCATTTCCAGGATCGACGTCCTGAGGCAGTATGACCCGGCACGCGCCGCCGGGAGTAAACACATTTGAGCCACAGCAAGACAGACATGCCGCCGCTGGATGACGATTGGGAATCGCCGGCGGCCGTTACCCTCGGCAAGAAGGTTCTGGAGACGGACCGGGAGCGCGGCTATATCCGCGCTTCCTTCGTCGCCGGCGACGGCTTCGTCAATCGCGGCGGCCGCATTTTCGGCGGCTTCCTTTCGGCGATGCTCGACGGATTGTGCGGCCATGCTGTTCGCCTTACGCACGAAGAACCGGGGACACCTCAGGTCACGCTCGAACTCAAGACCAGCTTTGTCGGCCGCGCCGACAAGGGAACGCTGACAGGCGAAGGATGGGTGCGCCATCGCGGCAAGTCGATCGCCTTCGCCGAAGCCGAACTGCGCGACGCGGCGGGAGAACTGGTCGCCAAGGGCAGCGCCACGTTCAAGATCGGCCGGTGAGCCCACCCATTAATCCCGCCAAACTGATGGTTTTTGGCGGTTGGCGGATCGCTCCCGTCCGGCTTGAACGGCGCTCTAATGGCGCGTAGCCTCATTTCAAAGACATCACCCGCCGGATTCTTGTGAACGAGAGCGGGACAGTTTCAGGCTCACAAACTCGGACACAACGGAGCAGATCAGCTCCCGGAAGGAATTGCGGCATGGCTGCAATCGCAGACGTCAGCGCAGCCGACATTGGTCGAAACATGAAGCAACGGCTTCAGCCCCCTTCGCGGCTCCTGACGCTTGCGGAACCCCGTGCGCTCATCGAACTCGGCATGGGTCTCGCGTCGCTGCCTTTGTTGATGCGGGCTCCGCGCGGCGACGGACATCCGGTGCTTGTAATGCCGGGCTTTCTCGCCTCCGACGGCTCCACCAAACTGCTGCGCAGCTATCTCGACCGGCTCGGCTATGAGACGCAAGGCTGGGGGCTTGGCCGCAATATCGGCAGCATGATGGCGCGGCGTCATCAGCTCTATGAGGAAGTCGAGGCGCTGCACGAAAAGACCGGCCGCAAGGTCAGCCTGATCGGCTGGAGTCTCGGCGGCATCTATGCCCGCGATGTGGCGTTGACCATGCCCGAGGCGATCCGCTCGGTCATTTCTCTGGGCAGTCCCTTCGCCAACGATTTACGGGCGACGCATGCCGGCAAGCTCTACGAAAAGCTCGGTGGCGAGGCGGTCGACGACATTGCCGAAGCTGATCTGGTTCGCATACAGAGCGATCTCGCAGTGCCGACAACCGCGATCTACACAAAGACCGATGGCATCGTGAACTGGCGCACCTGCGTGCTGCGAGAAGGCCCGCAAGCCGAGAATATCGAGGTTCTCGGCAGTCATTGCGGTCTCGGCGTCAACCCGGCTGTCCTTTGGGCTGTTGCCGACCGGTTGGCACAGAAGGAAGGTACCTTCCAACCGTTCGCACGGCGGGGTCCGTTCCGGCTCGGTTATCCGGCGGCCTGACACGTTCCGATGTTTCCGCTCGGGGGAGGGGAAACAACGCGTTCGGTATGAATTGAAAGAGCGCAAGCCCACTACAAGGGCCAGCCGGCACCAAGCCGGCGCGCTTCATGGGGGGAGGAAAATATGGACCAGCTCAGTCCGATGGATGCGTCGTTTCTCTATTTCGAAACGGCGAACGCACCGATGCATATCGGCGGGTTGACGATCTACGATCAGTCGACGGTCGAGGGCGGCGTTCTGGGATTCAAGCGTATCCTCGAGAACTACGAGACGCGGCTGCATCTTGCGCGCTCCTTCCGACAGCGCATCGTTCATGTGCCGATGAACCTCGATCACCCTTACTGGATCGAAGATCCGAATTTCGATATCGAATTCCATGTTCGGCACATTGCACTGCCCAAACCCGGCAACTGGCGCCAGCTCTGCATCCAGGTCGCACGTCTTCACGCGCGCCCGCTCGACGTTTCGCGGCCGCTCTGGGAATTCACCGTGATCGAGGGGCTCGACCAGGTGGAAGGGCTGCCGCCGGGTAGCTTCGGCATCATGTCCAAGATTCACCACGCCGCAATCGACGGTGTGTCCGGCGCCGAAATCGTTGCCGCCATTCACGACATCGCGCCGGACGCCCGGCCGGCACCGCCCGAAAAACCCTGGGTGCCGGAACGCGATCCCAATGTGCTCGAGCTGCTGTCACGCACCTATATCAACAATCTGCGCCAGCCCTTCAAGCTTGCGGGCGTCGTGGCGTCGTCGGTGCCGGCTCTCGCGAAAGTCGGTATCGGCCTTACGGCGGGCAAGCTCAAGACGGCGGGGCCGGTGCCGCGCACCCGTTTCAACACCAGCATTTCTCCGCATCGCGTTTTCGATGGCCGCTCCTTTTCGCTCAGCGATATTCGGGCAATGAAGAGCGCCGTCGAGGGTGCGACCGTCAACGACGTGATCGTGGCGGTTGTCGGCGGCGCGATGCGCAAATATCTCGAAGCGAAGGACGAACTGCCGAAAGAGTCGCTGATCGCCATGGCGCCGATTTCCGTTCGTTCCGACGACAAGAAGAAGGCCGCCGGTAATCTCGTCAGCGGTATGATGCTTTCGATCCGAACCGATATTGCCGATCCGGCCGAGCGGCTGCGGGCGGTTTTCCAGGCGACCAAGAGTTCGAAGGAACTGACCAACGCCATCGGCGCCAAGACGCTTTCGGATTATTCGCAATTCATTCCGTCGACGCTGTCGGGGCTCGCAGCGCGGCTCTACTCCAATCTCGGTATCGCCAACCGCATCCGACCTTTCTTCAACACCGTCATCACCAATGTGCCGGGACCACAAATTCCGCTCTACATGACGGGCTCGCGCATGGTTACGCATTACGGGCTGGCACCGATTCTCGACGGCATGGGCATTATCCATCCGGTGTTCAGCTATTGCGGCCAGATCACCGTGTCGTTCACGTCCTGCCGCGAGATGATGCCGGACCCCGATTTCTACGCCGCCTGCATTCAGGAATCCTTCGACGAGATGAAAGAGGCGATGCTCGCCGAAGCAGAGGCGAGCGGCGTCGAAACAATCAACGCAAAACCGAAGGCGAAGGCGGCAACGGGCCCGCGCCGCAAGCAATCTACGCCGAGAGTCGCGAGGGCCAAAACGAGCGCAAAGGCGGCAGGAACGGCGGCTTGAGATCAGCGTCGCGCAGTGGACGGCTGTGGAAAGTGCCGAGAGACGCTGCCGCACTTTAGTGGCGGATGGGGTGGGATTCGAACCCACGGTGAGCTTGCACCCACGCCGGTTTTCAAGACCGGTGCCTTAAACCACTCGGCCACCCATCCGGGCTCTCGAGTTACCGGTAGCGACGACGCAACTCAACCGGAAAATCGGCAGCATTGCTTCTTCGCCCAGCAGATGTCGAACTGAGCGTTTTTGCCTTGTCGGCCAGGCCATCGATCCCGTTCCTTTATGGTTAACGTCAATTCCCTTTTGCAAGTCCCGGCAATGCTTGCCAAAATGGGACAAAAGCGGGCAAGAATGCCGCGTGCGTGGCTTTCGGGGGGAGTGTTGTTGTGCCGGTTGATTTAACGTCGCCATGGATTCCGCTGGGCATCATCATGGTGCTTGGCATTTTTATGTTCCGGCAGTTTCTCGGGGAGCGGCGGGAGTCCCGTGAACTGGCTCTCGCGGAGGCCGCGGCGGAGGCAGCGCCCAAGACAAATGTCGCGCCGCCCGCACCGCTGGGAACAGCCCCGACGTCCGAAAAAGAGAAGCGCAAGCTGCGTTGGCGGACAGCCTGGATCTGGATGCCTTTTCTGATCGGCTTTTTCGGGCAGGCCTATCTGAGCTTCATCAAGCCAATGGTCGACAACGCCGCCGGCTGATTTCAGACCAGCGAAAGATCGGGCAGGGTTGCGCTTTCGGCAAGGCCGAGTACGGCGTCGATGAACGGCGTCGGGTTCGCGAGCCCGCCGTGACGGAGAAGCATTCCGGCTTTCTCCACCATTTCATTGGGGCTGAGCGGCGCTTCGGGGTCGCCCTTGGCGTCGGTGCGTTCGGCCACAAGTTCACGCCCGTCGGCCATGCGCAGACGGACACGACCGCCCCAGTTCTGCGGATAGGCGGACGCCCATGGATTGGCGGCTTCGATCCGGGCTCGCGCCGCAAGCGGTGCACAGCGTTGTCGGGCCGCGGCACCGAAGGCTTCAAAATCGACCACCGGGAACAGCAGGGCGGCGGCGGCCGCGTGCTGCAACGAGAACTTTGCCTCATAGTCGCTTTGCACAACGGGCCGATCGCAGACATCGATTGCCGCCCCATAGGTCGAAATGTCGATCGCTTCTATCGCATTCGTGTCGAGTCCCTCGGCCGTCAGCTGCAATCGCAGCTCGACGGCCGCATCGATGGTCGGATGGGTGTGACGGCATGAAGGCCATGGCTTGATCGAGGTGCGAACAAGTTGCCACGGCGCGCCTGGGGCACGCAGAACCGCATCCGGATCCGCGTCGGGGCAAGCTGCCCGAAAAAACCCCTTCTCACCTTCCAGAATTTGGGGCGGACCCGTGAAGCCGAAGGCTGCGAGTTCCGCAGCGTTGACACCTGCTTCTGCGGCATGGCCGGCATGGAGATGTTTGGTCATCGCGCCGGTTTCGAGAAATTGCCAGAGGCCGGCGGACTGACTGCCTGCATTTCCCAGCGCGTGAACCGCGGCCTCGTCCGACAAGCCGAGGAGCGACGCGCCCGCCATCGCCGAGCCGAAGGGCCCGCAGGTCGCCGTGTTGTGCCAGATGCGATAATGCGCCGGCCCGACAGCCATGCCGACCCGCGTCGTCGCCTCGAAGCCTTGCAGAACCGCCTGAAGAAACGCCCGTCCGCTCGCGCCTCGCGCCGTCGCGAGCGCCCAGGCGGCCGGAACGACGACACAGCCGGGATGCACCACCGACTCGCGATGCAGATCGTCAGTTTCCAGAATATGGCAGAGCGCCGCCATCAGGAATGCCAGGCGCGCCGGTTCAGGCGCCGTGTTGGAGCCACCGCGCGCATGCCACCAGTTCATCAACACGCGCCCGGGCTCCGAATTGCGCCCGGCCAGGCTGTTGGCGACGGCATCGAGCGTAAAGAGCGCCGCAGCCTCGAAATCGGCCGACGTCATCGGTTTTCGCCGGATCAGGCCGACGAGGCCAGCGGTCAGGGAAGGACGGGCGGGGCCGCCGGAAAGGTCGTTCACTTTTTTGTTCCAACAGACGGAATGTCTTTACGGACATGATGTAACCATATGGAGCCCGTAGCAAATTCCGGCTGCCGACCCGGTCTTGCTTGCCGCCGAATGTCCGGCTCAATATAAGAAAACTGTATAGATTCGAGGGATGAGTCGTCGCAGACGATGTACGACCGCCTCCTCGGAGAGAGGTCTCCGATGACTATTCAAACTTCTGAAAAGGTCCGCGGCTCAGCGCGTGCTCTGCTGGCGCCGCTGGCGCTTGCCTTGATGCTGGCAGGCTGCGGCACCGCCAGCAAGCCGTCGACGTCGGGGCCGATGAAAACCGGCGGCGGATACTACAAGGTCGGCAATCCCTATCAGATTGGCGGCATCTGGTATTATCCGCGCGAAGATGAGAAATATGATTCGACCGGCATCGCCTCCTGGTACGGGCCGCAATTTCACGGCAAGCAGACGGCCAATGGCGAGATTTTCGACCAGAATGCGATGACCGCCGCACATCCGACGCTGCCCATGCCGACGATCGCGCGGGTTACCAATCTCGAAAACGGCCGCTCGGTGATTGTGCGCGTCAACGACCGGGGGCCATTCGCCGCCGGGCGCGAGATCGATATGTCGAAGCGCGCTGCCGAGGAGCTCGGCTTCATGACGAAAGGCACGGCAAAGGTGCGGGTGCAGTTTATTGGCCGGGCTCCGCTCGATGGCGGCATCGGTGACGGACGCGCCGTTGCCGAAACCTTTATCGCGCCGAAGGTCGAGACGCCACCGGACGAACGCCGCGCGAATGCCGCGCCGTTGATGTCGGTGGCTGCCGTCTCGACCTCTCAGCTGGCTGCGCCTGTCGGTGCGGCAAGCGCGCCGCCGCAGAACATAATGCCCGCATCGGCGCCGACCGCACCGTCCGATGCGGCCATGCAGCCTGTTCGCGATGACGCAAGCCTGACGCGGCAGGTGCCCGTCTCCGGGGCCGGCAATATCTACGTGCAGGCCGGCTCGTTTCAGAACCTGCAAAACGCCGAAGCCGTACGTCAGCATTTGACAGGGCTCGGGCAGGTCGAAATTCAGACGACGATGGTCGACGGCACACAGTTCTATCGTGTGCGCCTGGGGCCGCTCTCCGACGTTCCGGCGGCCGACAGTTCGCTGCAGTCCGTCTTGCAGCGCGGACATAACGGCGCGCGTATCGTCATCGACTAGGCCGTACAATTGCCGGCGAGCAGACCGCCCTGTCGCCGAGAAGGACACGCAAACACCATGAAAAGCGCCGCTTCTTTCCTGATCTTCTGTGCCGCCCTGATCGGGGCTGCATTTGCCGTGCCGCGGACGGCGCTTGCCTTCGACACATCGGCGGAATTTGCGCTCCTGATGGATTATGAGACCGGGGCCGTGCTCTGGGGCAAGAACGAAGACCAGACAATGTATCCGGCCAGCATGAGCAAGCTGATGACGCTGGATGTGCTGTTCGGCGCGCTGCGCGACGGCAGCGTCAAGCTCGAGGACGAGTTCATCATCAGCGAATATGCCTGGCGCACCGGCGGGGCCGCGTCGGGCTCGTCAACCATGTTCGCCGACCTTAATTCGTCAGTGCCCGTCGAGGCATTGCTCAAGAGCATCATCATCCAGTCCGGCAACGACGCCTGCATCGCCGTAGCGGAAGCACTGAGCGGGTCTGAGGAGGCCTTTGCCATCCGCATGACCGAACGAGGCAAGGAAATCGGCCTCAAGAATTCGGTGTTCAAGAATGCCACCGGCTGGCCGCATGAAGAACATGTAATGACGCCGCGCGATCTGGCCTTGCTGGCGCGCCATCTCATCATGGAATTCCCCGAATACTATCCGATCTTCAAGGAACGTGACTTCACATGGAACGGCATCCGGCAGGGCAACCGCAATCCCGGGCTTTATCTCGATCCATCCGTGGACGGACTGAAGACCGGCCACACTGAAGCCGCGGGCTATGGCCTTACCGCGTCGGCGGTGCGCGGCGACCGGCGGCTGATCCTTGTGCTGAATGGTTTGCCGAGCGAAAGGGCGCGGGCCGACGAAACGGTGCGCATCCTCGACTGGGGCTTCCGGTCGTTCAAGAACTACAAGCTTTTTGCGGCCGGAACGGCCATCGACAATGCGCCGGTGTGGCAGGGCACCTATGCAGAGGTGCCGCTGGTCAGCACGTCCGACATCAATGTCATCCTGTCGGTCGATCAGCGCCGCGACATGAAAGTATCGGTGGCATATGAAACGCCGCTTGTGGCGCCGGTTGCGGCCGGACAAAAAGTCGGTGTGCTGAAGGTTGAAACGGCGGGGGCGCCGCTGCGAGAATATCCGCTGGTGGCGGGCGGAAGCGTTGAAAGACAAGGACTTTTTGGCCGCGCCGGCACGTCGTTGATGCAGATGCTGTTTGGAAGCTGACCTTGGCGCAGGCCCGATTCATCACGCTGGAAGGCGGCGAGGGCGCCGGAAAATCGACGCAGATTCAACTACTTGCGGAGAAGCTGCGGGCGCGCGGCGAGACCGTCTGCGTGACGCGCGAGCCCGGCGGCGCGGCGGGTGCGGAGGCGATACGGCAGTTGCTGGTGACTGGCGAAACGACGCGCTGGAGCGCAAAAACCGAGGCTTTGCTTCACTTTGCGGCCCGTGCCGACCATCTCGAGCGGACTATCAGACCGGCACTGGCACGCGGCGAATGGGTGATTTCGGACCGCTTCGTCGACTCGACGCTGGCCTATCAGGGGCAGGGGGTCGGCCTCGAATTCATCAATGAACTCAAGGAGATGGTTGTCGGTGCCGACATGCCGGCGCTGACGCTGATCCTCGATCTGCCGGTCGAACAGGGCCTTGCACGCGCCAAGTCGCGGCAGGGACAGGACAATTCGGCCGAGGACCGCTATGAGCGCATGGACCGTGCGTTCCACGAGAACCTGCGCCAAGCCTTTCTAAACATTGCCAAAAACGAGCCGGAACGCTGCGCCGTCATCGACGCCAGCGGCGACCCGGCAGCGGTCGCGACAGCGATCTGGCAGACAGTCGAACAACGCCTTACCCCCCCTCTGTCACGAAACTGTCACTGAACTGTCATAATTGGCAAACGGGGTTAATCCGGTTTGCCCTTATCCCCGGCTTCGCCTATAGGACATGCAGCATTTTTCAGATGGATGGATTCCCGGCGACCGCGCCGGCCACGAGAAGAGGATCGCCGGTGACACGACGACAGCAAAATGAGGTCGCCCGACCTATTTTTTCGGCGACCCTGATCCTCCTCTCGGCCTTCCTGTTCTTCCTTCCTTCGTCCTCCGCCGACGCCCGCAGCGGCAATCTCGTCACCGTGCTCGATCCGGTGGCCGCCAATGCGATCCGGCCGCTCGACCGGCCGGAGCAAGTCGAGCCGACCTTGCCCGATCGCGGGCTCCATCTCGGCGATCCGATCGACACCTCGAAGGCGCGCATGACCTCCGGCTATGGATGGCGCATCCATCCCGTTCTGAAGGACAAGCGGCTGCATCGCGGCGTCGACTGGTCGGCGCCGAAGGGTACGCCCGTCTACGCGGCGGAAGACGGCATTGTCGGCATGGCCGGCTGGCGCGGCAATTACGGCAAGCTGGTGACCATCCGCCACGCCGAGAATGTCGAAACCTTCTATGCGCATCTCTCGGGCTTCGCGCCCGGTGTCAGCGCGGGAGCGGGCGTCAAGAAGGGCGATGTGATCGGCTATGTCGGCATGACGGGGCTCGCGACCGGCAACCATCTCTATTACGAGGTGGCGATCAACAATGAGCGCGTCGATCCGCTGGCGGACGATCTCAACGAACAGATCAACGTGCTGGCCTCGCGCGGCACGCGGCCGACCGACCAGGTCGCATCGAGCCGCAGCCGGCCGACCGAAGCGCCGTAAGGGCCGCAGCCGCCATCCACCAAGCCAGGACATGACGCCCGCTGCCTGCCCGTGCTAACACAAGGGCATGGCTGAGAAGGACATTCCCGAGAGCGACCGGCTGGACGATTTCGCGCATCCGCGCGAAGTGGCGGGGCTTCATGGGCATCAGGAGGCCGAGCGGGCGCTTTTCGAAGCCTTTATGGGCGGGCGGATGCATCATGCATGGCTGATGACCGGACCGAAGGGCATCGGCAAGGCGACGCTGGCCTATCGCTTCGCGCGGTTCATTCTGCATTACGGGACGCCGGAGGCGGCGCGGGCGGCGGGTGCGCGCGATCTCGCAGTACCGGCGGCAAGTGCGGCTGCACATCAGGTGGCGGCGGGGAGCCATCCGAATCTTCTGACCGTGCGGCGGCCATGGGACGACAAGACCAAGAAATTCAAGACCGTGCTGCCGGTCGACGAGGTGCGGCGCATCGGTCATTTTTTCGGCATGACGGCGGGCGGCGCCGGCGGCTGGCGGATCGTCATTCTCGATGCGGCCGACGACATGAATCCGAATGCCGCCAATGCGCTGCTTAAGGCGCTCGAAGAGCCGCCGCCGCAGGGGCTGTTCCTGGTGCTGTCGCATCAGCCGGGACGGCTGTTGCCGACCATCCGCTCGCGCTGCCGGGCGCTGGCGATGAAGCCGCTCGGCGTGGCCGAGATCGTCGCGACGATGACGGCCGAAGAATTGAAGCTCAAGGCAGGCGAAGCCGAAACGATCGCACAGCTTGCCGATGGCAGCGCGGGCAGGGCGCTGGCGATCGCGTCGGGCGGCGGACTGGCGCTCTACAAGGAACTCGCCGGCCTGCTTGCGTCGCTGCCGCGGCTCGACATTGCCGCCGTTCATGCGCTGGCCGACAAGGCGGCGCGGCGCGGCGCGGACGACGCCTATGAGACGCTTGCCGAGTTGCTGACGCTGTGGCTGCAGCGGCTGATCCGCAGCGGCGCCGGGCTCGATCCCGGGCCCGATATCGCGGCGGGCGAGGGGGCGGCGATGGCGCGGCTTTCGGACCCGGCGCGCGGCGGGGCCAGCCTTGATCGCTGGGTCGAGGTATGGGAAAAGATCGGCCATTCCATTGCCCGGGGCGAGGCGCTGAACACGGACCGGAAGCTCGTGGTCCTGAACGTCTTTTCGATGCTCGAAGCGACCGCCAGCGAGCGGGCGGGTGCTTGAGAGACGACGGCAACTCAGCGCCCCTGCCCCGAAAAATTCGCGCTTCGCTTGAATTTTTCGACCCTCCCCAACTCTGGTGGTTTGTCCGCTAGAGCGGACAAAATGGGGGGAGGGTGGGAAGATGCAAGCAACGCCCGGCAAACCGATTCGAGAGCACAATGAGCGCGCCAAAGGCTTTTTACATCACGACGCCGATCTATTACGTCAATGACGTGCCGCATATCGGGCATGCCTATACGACGCTGGCGTGCGATGTGCTGGCGCGGTTCAAGCGGCTCGACGGCTTCGACGTCAAGTTTCTGACCGGCACCGACGAGCATGGACAGAAGGTCGAAAAGGCCGCGGCGCTGGCGGGCGTGACACCGCAGCAATTCACCGACCGCGTGTCGAAGAATTTCTTCGATCTTTGCGAGACGTTGAATTTTTCCAATGACGACTTCATCCGCACGACCGAACCGCGCCATGCCGCCGCGTGCCAGGCCCTGTGGAAGCGTATGGAGGAGAATGGCCATATCTATCTCGGTTCCTATGCCGGGTGGTATGCCGTGCGCGACGAAGCATTCTATGACGAGGACGAACTGACCGCCGGCCCGAACGGCAAGAAGATCGCGCCGACGGGCGCCGAGTGCGAATGGGTGGAGGAGCCGTCCTATTTCTTCCGGTTGTCGGCATGGGCGGAGCCGCTGCTCGAATTCTACGCGGCGCATCCCGATTTCATCGCGCCCGCAAGCCGGCGCAACGAGGTCGTCAGTTTCGTCAAAGGGGGTCTGCGGGATCTCTCGATCAGCCGTACGACCTTTGACTGGGGCATACCTGTGCCGGGCGACGAAAATCACATCATGTATGTCTGGCTCGACGCGTTGACCAACTACATGACCGCCGTCGGCTATCCCGATACCGAGAACGAGCAGTACAAGCGCTACTGGCCCGCCGACCTGCATGTGATCGGCAAGGATATTCTGCGCTTCCATACGGTCTACTGGCCGGCCTTCCTGCTGGCCGCGGAACTGCCGACACCCAAGCGCGTGTTCGCGCATGGCTGGTGGACCATCGAAGGGCAGAAAATGTCGAAATCGCTCGGCAACGTCATCGCACCGGATCATCTGGTGGCGACCTACGGGCGCGATGCGTCGCGCTATTTCCTGCTGCGCGAAGTGCCATTCGGTAATGACGGCGACTTCTCTCATACTTCGATCGTGCACCGGACCAATGGCGACCTCGCCAACGATCTCGGCAATCTGGTGCAGCGTGTGCTCAGCATGATCGCCAAGAATTGCGGAGCGGCGGTGCCGGAACCGGGCGCTTTCAGCGATGCCGACAAGGCGCTGCTGGCGACCGCGCATGGGCTTCTTGACCGGGTGCGAGCCGAATTCGACGCACAGGCCTTCCACAAGGGGCTCGAGGCGATCTGGGGGTTGTGCGGCGACGCCAACCGCTATGTCGACGAGCAGGCGCCCTGGACCTTGCGCAAGACCGATCCGCCGCGCATGGCGACCGTGCTCTATGTGCTGGCCGAGGCAATCCGGCATATCGGCATTCTGGTGCAGCCGGTGATGCCGGAAGCGTCGGCGAAGATCCTCGACCAGCTGGCGCTGGGGCCCGAGACGCGCGGCTTCGGCACGCTGGGGCCGCAGGGCGCGCTGAAGCCCGGGACGGCGCTGCCGGCGCCCCAGGGCGTGTTTCCGCGCTATGTGGAGCCGGAGGCGGCATCGTGACCTTTCCCGTGTTGATCGACAGTCATTGCCATCTCGACTTTCCGGATTTCGGGCCGGAGGTCGAGGATGTCGTCGCGCGCGCCCATGCGGCGGGTGTGGGGCTGATGATGACGATTTCGACCAAAGTCAGCGAGTTCGAGCGGGTGAGGGCGGTGGCGGAGCGATTTCCGCATGTCTTCTGCACGGTCGGCATTCACCCGCATGAAGCGGCCTCGGAGCCCGAGACGGATACAGCGACACTGATCGAGATGGCCAAGCATCCGAAGGTGGTCGGCATCGGCGAGACCGGGCTCGACTATTATTACGAGCACAGCCCCCGCGAAGCGCAGCAGCGGAGCTTCCGCGCCCATATTGCGGCGGCGCGCGAGACCGGACTGCCGCTTGTCGTGCATACGCGCGACGCCGACGCGGACATGATTCAGATTCTGGATGAAGAAACGGGGAAGGGCGCTTTCCCCGGGTTGCTGCATTGCTTCAGCTCGGGGCCGCAACTGGCTGAAAAGGCTCTCGAACTGGGCCTTTATATTTCGCTCTCCGGCATCCTGACTTTCAAGACCGCGGATGAGCTGCGCGCAACCGCCGCGAAGGTGCCGATGACGCGGCTGCTGGTCGAGACCGATGCGCCTTATCTCGCGCCGGTGCCGAAGCGCGGCAAGCGCAACGAGCCGGCTTTCGTGGTGCATACGGCGGCGAAGCTGGCCGAGGTCAAAGGCGTAACGGCGGCCGAGCTGGCCGAGGCGACGACCGCGAATTTCCTGCGGCTGTTTTCGCGCGTGCCGGCCGACGCGGTGCGGCGCGGATGAAGCTCCGGGCGACCATTCTCGGCAGCGGCTCGTCGGGCGGCGTGCCGCGCATCGGACCCGGTGGCGGGCATTGGGGCGCCTGCGACCCGAAGGAGCCGAAGAACCGGCGGCGGCGCTGCTCGCTGCTGGTCGAGCAATGGGACCGAAACCCGGCCGAAAAGACCGTGGTGCTGGTCGACACCTCACCCGACATGCGCGAACAGTTGATCGATGCCGGGGTGGGGCCGATCCATGGCGTGCTGTTCACGCATGACCATGCCGACCAGAGCCATGGCATCGACGATCTCCGCATGGTGGCGATCAACCAGCGCCGCCGCGTCGATTGCTGGATGGACGGGCCGACCAGCGAGACGTTGCTCAACCGCTTCGGATATTGTTTTCGCGAGAAGCCCGGGGCCGGTTACCCGCCGATCCTCAACCATCACTTGATCGAGGAGCCGGGAAGGGCGCTGCATATCGAAGGACCGGGCGGCACCGTTGTGGCGCTGCCATTCGACCAGGATCACGGCAATATCCGCTCGCTGGGCTTCCGCTTCGGACCGCTGGCCTATTCGGCCGATGCGGTTGGCATTCCGGATGAGAGTTTCGCGCTACTGGACGGAATTCACTGCTGGATCGTCGATGCGCTGCGCTATGCACCGCATCCAACGCATGCGCATGTCGAGATGGCGCTTCAATGGCTGAAGCGGGCCGGGGTGCCTCAAGGCGTGCTGACCAATCTGCATGTCGATCTCGACTACCAGACGCTGAAAGCCGAGCTGCCGGCGGGCGTCGAACCCGCCTATGACGGCATGGCGCTGGAGTTCGAGTTCTGAATAGCAAACGGCGCGGGAGCCTGAACTCCCGCGCCGAATGGTCGTGACAGGCTCGATTTGGGCTTAGTAAGCCGCTTCTTCGTCGATCACTGCGCCGGTATGGGTATCGAGCGTCACCTGGACGCGCGCGCCATCGAGATTGGTGGCGGTGAAGGACTGCTGGCCTTCGACTTCGGCATCGCCTTCGGCCTCAATGGGCTCGATGTCGCTGTAGCCCAATGCCTGAAGCTGCGCGATGGGGTCGACCTCGAGCATCGGCTCGGTGGCGGCCGCATCCGGCGCGCCCGGCATGCCGGGCTGCAATGCGTCGCCCTCGGCGAGGGCGGGAGACGCCAACAGCGCAATGCTGGCCGCGCCTGCGAGAAGGGTCTTGCTGAACCGGGTCATATCAAACCTCCAGTCGTTGCGCCCCCAGGCAGCCCTGACAAGAGGGATCTAATATTCGGCGTGGCGAGATCAACCCGATCATGAAATGACCCCATGTTGGGCAAGAATATGCAGCGATAAAAAGCGCTTACTATTTTTGCCGTACCAAACCGATCCCGGTTTCTATTGGGTTTTCGACGCTTCCGGTTGGACATTACGGAGACATCATTCAAATCGTCCGCAATCCCGCGCCATGAATGCAGACGGCGCGGAAGCCGAAGCTTCCGCGCCGTTGTTCGTTGTTTGCTGTTCGTGGCTTGCGCCGGGAAGCGGATTATTCAGCCGGCTCTTCGCCGATCACAATGCCGGTGGCCGTGTCGACAAGCAGGTTGACGCGCGCGCCGTCGGGGTTGGTGGCGGTCACATTGGCCTGACCTTCGGCGGCAGCGTCACCCTGGGCCTCGACGGGCTCGATGTCGCTGTAGCCGAGGGCCTGAAGGCGGGTCAGGTGCTCGACGGCAAGTTCGCGCGGAAGGGCGGAACGGTCGCTGCCGAGCGTGGTGCCGCCGCTGGCCTGACCGGCCGTGCCGACCGCATCGGAGGCGGTTGTCCGGCCGGTGTCCATGACGTCATGCGCCTTGTCCGCGGCATTCGGCAGACCAGCCGCGCCCGAACCTGAGGCGCCGCCCTTGGCACCAGCGGAGATACCACCCGCGGGGGTGCCGATTTCGGCGCCGACGCCGGCGCCGACACCGACTCCCGCGGCCAGCACGGGCGAGGCCATCAAAGCGACACTGGCAGTGCCGGCGAGAAGAAGCTTCGTGAACCGGGTCATACGTTAGTCCTCCAGTCGTTGTGCCCCCAAAGCACCCTGGCGGTTCGTATTTGAAGGCTTCAGACCAGCAGGTCAACCCAATCACGAAATGACCTTATGTAAGGCGATAATATGCAGGCGCGTTATTCGGCATTATATTTGTTATTACGTTGCGGTAAGTGACGGAACAACTTGCGTTTTGCTTTATGAAGGAACGTGATTACGGGTATTTACCGGGTGAGACTTCGGGACGCGCTGGCTCAAATATGACGTTATATTTCGTCATAATATATATTATCGGCGAACGAGCTTGACACAAGACAAAGCAAAATCAAGCACCTAGTAACCGTGTCCGGCTATACTCTATGGAAAATGTGACGTTACCCCAAAAAAAACTGGAGACGTTCGCCATAAGCGAATACGCAGCCGCACAATCCACCCTCTCCAGTTCTCAAATCGCAAAATCTCTCGACGCCGCCGCCGACGCACTGGAGGCAGAGGCCCGGCGATTGCGCCGGAACGCGGCCGAGCTGCGGGACCATATCGACCGGCAACGCCGCCTGACAGAGCTGCGCCACCGCGCCCGCGCGGCGGCCGTCGCCGCGTCCAGGAGCGGCCGGGACTTCGGTACGGCCGCACACGAGATCGCCCGGCAGACCGGCGCACCTATCGAGGCCGTCATACAGATCATGGAAGTCGAGTGGCGGAAGACGGGCCGCGAACGCCTCGCCCTGCGTAACGAGGCCATCATGCGCCTAAAGCGCCAAGGGCTCACCAATGCCCAGATCGGCGAGCGGATCGGCCTGCACGAAAAGTCGGTCGCCCGAATTGGCGGCCGGATGCGCCGGAACATGGTCTACCGGGCGTGATTTACCATAGCTGTTCAGCTACCGTTCAGCCCGCCCGGCCAGAATGGGCTGACATTCCGAGGGGAACAACATGAGCCGTCTAGATCGCTTTGCCGAAGCCTACAGCGGCAAGAAAATCCGTCAGGACCACCCGTTTCTCATGGGCGTTTATGTCGCCCTGATCTTCTTGGGCGGCTGGCTTGCCGCGCGCGAAGAATTTGAACCCATAGGCTGGGCGCTTGCCGCCGGGGCCGTGGCAGCGGCCGTGCAATGGTCATTGAATTCGATGAAAGAGGCATGGGCGGAAAGCGCCGGCGACAAGGACGACAGGAAGGAGCCCAAATGAGCCCTCTGTTAAAGCTTGCCCTCCCCCTCGCCGTGGCGGCCGTACTCATCAGCGGCCCAACCAGCGCCGCTGAGACCTGTTCTATCGAGCGGGCGGTCTATGAGGTCAAAGACACGGAAGGCGGATTCCGGACCTACATCACGATGACGCTCGACTACGCGGCAGACCCCGACCACCTGACAGCGACAATCTACAATCCGGACGGCAGCCCGGCCGACTCGGTGCAATTCCAGTGGGCGGGAGAGACGCCTTTCGAGGTGCGGACATCGGCCCGCCTGCTCACCTTCAGCAAGAACTTCGATTGGATGCCAATGCCCGAGATCGCGACCGACGCCGCGCCCTGGGCAATCGTGATACCAGCAGCCGGAGACGCGCGGCCAGAGATATGGACGCTGTTCTTTTGTCAAAAATGAGAAAGGCCGCACATGATCGCGATCGCGTTGCGGCCTTTCAATAAATTCAACACCTTAGCTGCGGCGGCGCCGGCGCTTCGCGGGTTTCCGTTTCGTCGCGGCCTTGGCCTTGACGATCCGGCCGCCGCGCACATAGCGGAAGCCCTTCTTCAGCGTCCCGTTTGCCTTTTTCGCGCCGCGCGCGCTCGCCTTCCGTTTGCGTCTAACCGCCATCACTTCCCACCTTTTGTTTGAAGCTGCACCACAAGTTTTTCCAGCGCCGCAAAGCCCAATTCGATTGCGAAAACGCGGCGGTCGAGACGCCATAGCGCGATGACAAGTGCGATGGTTGCAGCATCGCCGCCCGTCGATAGAACCTCTCGCAACAAGACCGCGAATTCAGGCACGGCTCACCACCACTTCTGCGACTTGCCAACCAGAAAAATGCCGATGACGGCCGCAACGACCATCACATTCGAGACGCCCTCTTTCGTCGCCTCGTTCGCACCCTGATAGGTGCCGATTGTTGCGGCCGTGGTTTTCGACCCGGCCCACCATCCGGCGATTGCGCCGCCACCGGCGAGGATCGCGGGAGCAAGAAAAATTGGCATCAGGGAACCCCTACCAAAAAAATGTGATTGCCGATTGTCAGTGACGACTTTGCGGCCGGAGCCCATGCGGGGCTCGCTTTGCGCGGGTTGTAGTAGTGATGTGCCCCGCCAGTCGGGTCCACAAGTCGCTCGGCAAGCGCGTCCTGGGCGACGGCCAGACACACCTTGAATGCGCTATTTGTGTCGGTAACCGACAGCGCGCGAAGCGAGTTCGCATCGGTGTCGCGATATTCGACGTTCCAGAGCGAGTACTGACGATTTTGCAGGCAGACAGCGCGCGCCGTGTTAGGCCATCGCCTATCCGCAACACGGTTCATGACCACCGCTGCAACCGCTTCGATGCCCCGCCGAGACTCACCAGCCGCTTCACCGAAAAGGGTTCGCGCCAGAACATCAAGCTCAGTCGCAGAGCGCGCGAAATCATCGAAATTCGACCAACCGAATGAACCGACGCGCGGGGCCGCCGCCTGTGCAGGTTGCCCCATGCTGAAAAACGAATTGACCAGATCGGCCGTGAACGGAAGCGCCATCGAGCTATCGCCCAGGTCAATCTTGTGGGGATTGCCTTGCACCGATCCGGGTTGCGTGACCGGGTATACATTCGCAGCAGTGTTCGGCGCGGCAGGCGCAGGCGCAGGCGCAGCGCGGCGCGAGCGCAGCCATGACCATGCAATTGCAAAAACGCCCATCACGAGAATTATATCTCCGCTCTTGTCACTCATTTTCCGGTTTCGGCTCGAATGGCGCGGGCATTTCTTCGATGCGCTTGCCCTTCAAATTCGTTTTCACCTTGTCACCCGGCGCGCGCATGTGTTCAACGCAGACCGGCGCTTCGTCGCCGTCGCTTTCAAAAACGCGAACCTCACCGGTCGGGAATTTCTGCACTATGCGATTGTCTGCCATTGTTCCGCCTAAAGAATGTCCCAAGTCGCGCTGACCTTGGCCGTGTTGGCGATGAAGGCCGAGATTGCGAGCCCGGCCGGGACGAATAGCTCTTGCATGTTGTCGGCCGCTGCAACGGCGGCACCGCACACCGCAACACCATCGACCCGCAATTCTGCCCGCGTCGACGCCCCGCCCTCGCACATCAGGGCAACCGTGCGAAGGAGGACGCCGCGCACATTGGCGCCCGCCGTCACAAGGGTTGTCGTTCCCGCCGACGTAACGGTTGCATTCGAGCCGCCGAAACTCGGGATTGATCCGCCGTCCGATGATTTCCACGCGCCCATGCTGCCCTACCACGTAATTTCAGCGCGACGGATCGTCTGCGCGAAGGCGGCCGGATTGCGGATATTAAGCGCGCCGTTCGCTTCGATTTCGAGGCGCTCACCCGGCCGGATCGGAATGCCGTTGTCGTTGTTTGTGTTCGCCGTCTTGATGTACATGGTCTCGGTTCCAAGATGCTCAAGCACATAACGCGCGCGCGCGGCCGTCGCCGCCGAAATCAGCGTCACCGCAGTCGCGGTGCATGACAGGTTGGCCGTGTTTGATATCGTGACAGACACCTGCTCACGCGGCAGATAGGTTCCCGTCAGACCGACATTCCATGCGCCGGACTGCAACACCGCCTGAGGGGCGGCGAAACTGACGACCCAAGACGATGCCTGGACAACATCGAATTGCGCGCCGACGCCGGGCACAACGGGCACACTTCCCGTGCCGAAAATCGCGCGATTGTCGAAAATGTCGCCATTCGACACCTGCACAACAATATCAATCGGCGCAGCGGTCGGATTTCGGAAGCGAAGCTGTCCAAAGCGCGGGCGCGCGCCCGAAGCGTCCGGCCGGCCTTGGTACGAGAGGCCCGGTTGCGCGATTTGGAACGGCCCGCTGTCAAACGAGATCAAGAAAGCATCGGTCGCGGAAATGATCGCCAGCATTTCGGCATCTGCCGCGTGTACCTGTTCAGCACCCGCCGCGAGCGTGAAAAAAATGTCCTGACAGGTCGGAAAGGCCGCGCTCATTTAAGCACCTGTGCGGCGACATAAAGCGCGCCGACGATCAGCACGACATTCAGCGCATTGTTGATGACTTCGGTTAGATCGTTCGTCCACTCGCTGCGCACCGCGTCCGCATAGCTCGCCTGCGTTGCCGCCGCGAAGCTAACCGATCGATCGGCATTGTCCGCCGCGAAGCCCAGAACGTCTTTCGCAAAATCCAGCACGCCCGCCGAAATACCCTGCGCAAGATCAAACCCGCCATCGAGAGCATTGCCGCTGAATGCGAGCGCCGACGACAAGGCGTCACCCGACATGTCGTTCAGAACGATACTCACCGACGAGTCCTTGCCGCTCGCAAGGTCTTTCAACGAATAGATGGTTGACGCCCCATCGGCCGCGATGCGTTCATCGCGATTGATGGTCTGCGTCTCTTGCTTGCTCGATGACTTCGAGGATGACGAAAGGCACATTACGCCGCCTCCACATACATGACCGCGCGCGGCGACATGCCGAGACGAGCGACGATCATTTGCATTTTGCGGACCTCGACCATGCACATGATCGCCCGCAAGCCATCGGCGCGGCGGCGCTCTTGAAGTGCCGCCCATAGCGCGCGGATCGCCAGCGCATGACCCTCGGCATTCAGGCCGATGATTTCGAGCAAGTCACCCGAGACGCGCCACGCGACGGCCGCAGCCGCTTCGCCCTCGCTCTCCGCAACGGCAAAATGCACATCGCCGGCCGAATGCTGCGCCTCAAGATCGCCCATCGGGAAATCGAGCGGCGCGGTCGCCAGCAACATCGCCGCGACTTCCGCCGTGTAAGGATGATCGACGTTGACCCTCACGTGAAGCGCCTCCCGACGATGCCGAGCGCGACGATTGCGGCGACGATCAGAATGACCGGCATCCAGCTTTGCAACACGGAAGCTTCCCCGGACGCAGCGTTACCGCCGCCAACCGCAAAAGCGCCCGTGTTGAAATTGCTATGCGCATTCGACGCGCCATCAGCGAAGCCGGATGAGCCCATGTCGAGGGACATTCCGCCGCCCATCATCGAAGCAAGAGGGAGCATGGTCTACCTCCGCAGAAGATAGATCGCGAGCAGGCCAGCGCCCGCCGCAAGCGCTATCGTGTCCCAAGGTAGCCCGGCCGAATAGGCATAAGGCGCGGGCGGGACAGTCTGATAGTTCGGCGGCGCGGCCAGCGAATTGCCCTGCGCCTTGAGGGTCATTTTCGCCAACTGATGCTGCTGCGTTGTCGAAAGAATTTCCTTCGCACCGCCAAACAGAACCCCGAGCCACCCGCCCGAGAAAACATCATTGGACGGTTGCGGCGGTGCGGCTCCGGGCACATTTGCCGACATGGCTAGTCCCTCGCGCCGATATATTCCGCCAGAATGTTGAAGCTTGCGGCGGCGGCCATGTCAAAGTCGAAACGCAACTCGCCGACCGCCCCGCCATCGCCGCGCCGCATCGGAAGCGGCAAGAGAGGCGTTCCGAATTCCTCGAAATTGATATGGAACACGGCGGCGGCAGGCGTGAAGCCGCGCGCGGTCAACACCGCATTGTTGAGCAGCCGCGTCCGGTCAAACGCGAGCACCTGATCGACATAGACCTTGACGGCCGAAATGTCGTTCGCCGTCGCCTCGAAGCAATGCAGCATCGAATAGTCGCCGATGCTCCGATGCATGTTGGCTTCGGTGCGGACGCCGGTTGACGTAACCGGCACGTTGAGGCGGCGCGTCTTGCGCATGATGAGCGGCGCGACCACGTTGTCGACCACAGCCGAGGCGGTCAGCGTCGGATTGGTCCGGCCCGCCGCAATGTCGACTTCGATCTGGAACGTCTGCGCGTTGCGCTGAAGCGACCACGCCATGCGGTCCTGATCCTCCAAGCGGGAATGCCAGGGCTCGCGGAACCAGATGAACAGGCGGCCGTTCTGATAGGCCATGCCGCGAAGCGCGTTCATGACGTTGAGCTGTGCCGCCGAGAATTCGCGCTGCGCCGTGCCATCGAGCCGGATGCTGATATTCGTCAGCGCCAGTTCCATGTTGGCCTGCGTCACGAGCACGCCGTTTTCGCGATACTCCAGCATGATGCAGTGATAGCGACGGTCGGCGGGCATGTCGATTGTAGCCCGGCCCGGCGAGGCCACGCCGTTGATCGTGGCAAGAGGCACGGTGCGCATGAATTGCGACATAGACTGATTTCCTTCTGTGTACGGAGGGACGGGACGGCGCGGCGCTTAAGCGCCGTAACCAGCCGTCGCCTTCTGAATGAAGGAATAGTCCTTCATCATGTTCATCAGGATGCCCGTCGCCACGATGGTGGCGGACAGGATCAGCGCGAGGCGGATTTCAGCTTTCGTCGGCATGGTGTCTCATCCGTTCGTTGAGAAGGTGTTTTGAGCCCACGGCAGGATGACAAAATGATAGGCCAGCGCGCCGAGCGCACTCCCTATTGCCGTCACCAGAATGGCTTTCACTACCGCTTCGTCCATGCCGCGATGGACGCCCGGCGCGGGCGCTTTGGCAAACGGAAAGCGACTTCATATGTCATATGGAAATCGGGCGAATTTGGCCGTTTTGGCGGACCTCGATTGCGCGGACCTGTCCATTTTCATGCACAAGCGCGCGGTGCGCCGGGAGGGTCCGCAGGCGGTCCGCATAGTCGCGGCCGATCAGTCGCAGCATTTCCTGTCGGTCTACATCCGCCGCCAGCGCGAACAGGTAGGACGTTGCCACGTTGGCCCGATAGGTCGCGGAAATTTGCGCCGGGCGTTGCGACACCGCGATGCACTCGATGCCGACATGGCGTCCCTGATTAACGACGCGCGTCATGCCGGAAAGATGCACCGGCAATTGCCGCGACGGATACGACAAATCGGCTTCCTCGACAACGAGTGTCAGCTTGCGCGTGTCGCGGCCATCCTCATATGGCGATTGCGCCGCCCAGCATATGAGCGTCAGCTTGTGCAGCGCCTCGATTTCGTCACCGGACGGCGGCACATATGCAATCCGAAAGCCGCGCGACCATCCGCGCCGCATCGCCTTGAGCAATTCCGTCCGCGAGTGTGTGACGGTCCACCCGCTGCCGACATACTCCGCGCGCGGATCGAATACGACAACCTTGGGCCTGCCTTTCAGCAGGCCCTTGGTTAGCGTCGATTTGCCAGAGCCGCGCCGCCCGAAAATCTGGATCAACTCGGCATCTTTTCTCATGCCGCCAGCTCGATCACGGTTGAGGCATCGGTTTTCGGCTCGCCTGTTTCGGCAGCCATCGCCGCCGCCTGTGCGGACGGTTCCGGCATTCCGGTATCGGCGGGCGCGGGCTTGCGGGAAGCAAGTTCGGCCCGGATCGCCCACAACTTCACGCCGACAAACGGCAAGATTGCGAGCGCGCGTTGCATCCACAGTGAGCCCGGCTCGACAAGCCAACGCAGATACGCCGTTTCGGACGCAATGTCATAGATCGCGTCAGAGGCGGCGCGCGCGGCCTGCATTTCGTCCGGCTTTATCGGCAGACTTTCGAGCGGGAATGGCGACACCGGCACAAGGTTTGGCGCATGGAAGCAAAGCTGAAACATCGCAAAGAAATCGTCTTTGGGTATCAGCCCGGCCGCTGCATCGTCGCGCGCGACATATGTGGCCTCACCATCCGCCGCCGCTTCCTCCCGCTCGATCTCGGCGGACAATTCGTCCAGGTGCGACGTGTCGAGATCATCGCCCGAGGAGGGAACCCGCGAGATCGTCGGCTCGCTCTCGTTCAGCGTCGGCGGCGGGTTCGTTGTCGGCGGCGGGTTCGGGCTTTCGGTTCGCGGCCGACTTGCCGCGAGCTTCGCGTCCAGCTTTGACGGCATTTTCGCTTTCCTTTTTCAGAGTGGCGACGATCTTGGCAGTATCGGCGGACCCGAACGCCTTGACCTCAAGGCCGCAGGCCCGCCGTTTCGGATCGGCGCTACCATTGCAGCGATAGAACGCCCGGCCAGCGACGTTCATTTTGAATTCGACGGTCGCATCGCAATTGATGCACTCGCCGAGGCCGATGATTTCACTTGCCATCGACATATCCGGTCGGTCGGCCGTCGCGCCAGCCTCTCGCTTGCCGGTTCGGACCCGGCTTCGGTTCGGCATGATGCTTGACGCGCGCCTCGCCCTTCGGCTTCGGTGCGGCCGTCGCGCGCGGTTTGGCCGGCGCTTTCGCCTTCGGCTTCGCCGCCGCTTTCGGCTTCGGCTTTGCCGTCTTTTTCGGCTTGCAGGTCATAGGTGTTTTTCCTTGTGGGCTTTGAGCGCGTCCATCACTTCGGCCATCGAGCCGAAGCCGCCGGGATCGAATGCGCGTTTTCTGGGTGCGGGCGGCGGGCGGTAATTCGGCGCGGGCATTTCGCGCGCGTCGAAATAGGATTGGCAGTCGTGTTGCGATAGCAAAAACTCGACGGCCTCAGTCCCGCCCTTGATCGCGGCGGAAAGAATGTCGGCCGTCAGTTTCAGGCGAACGACGCGGTTCCATGTGCCGCTGTCGAGTACGGCAACGCGGCCCGTTTGTTGCGCGATGATTTCGCCCGTCGCCGTGTCGATCACTTCGGAATGTTGGAAGCCCTCAAGCGCCAATTCTTCGTCGGGCGCTGCATCGCGCAGGCCGTACCACTCGCGAAGGCCGCGCGCATATGTCAGGTGGCGCGCACCTTTGAAGGCCGTGGCAAATTCGACAAAGAGCCGCCCTGCCCGCGCGTCATGCTCGCTCGCCTTGAGCAAGTCCCATACGCTTTGCCCGGCCGCGTCTTTCTGTGCGCCCTTGGCGATTTCCTGCCCCGCGCCCCACTTCGCGACATAGGCCGCGCCAGCGCCAGCCGATGACGCCTCGCGAAGATGGAAAGCCTTTCGGTTGCATGTTCCGCCGACGCGCCGCACCGCGCTTGACCATCGCGCCCATAGTGCGGCCTCTAGATCGTCCTGGCGCTTTTCGGACAGTGTGCCGCCTGTGAAAATCAGGACATGCAAATGGGGATGCCAGCCGCTTTTGCCGTGCGTCACTTCGAGCGCGCGCACTGTGCCGATGATGCCGAGATCGGCCTTGAGGCGCAGCCATGCGCCGCCCTGTTGCGCTTTTTCCCAAGCCCGCGTCACCTGCCAGCGCAGCCCTTCGGCCGACTGGAAAGCCATATGGCGAAGCGTGAGTGTCGCCATATACAATCCGCCGCCCGCCGCCATATGCGCTTCGGTCAGCGCCTCGACTTCAGCGGTTCGCCGCGTTGCGATTTTCGAGGCGCAGACCGGACACGTCCATATGCTTCCGCACGTCTCAACCCCGCGAAAATGCGCTCCGCCTTCCGGGTTAACCCATACCTCGACAGTCGGCCCTGTGCGGCGACGGCCGCAGCGTGAGACGCGGCCCGGCTCGCTTCGATCCGCCGCCGCGTCGAGAAGCTGCCCCGCCCGGTCGCGTAATTCGTGCCGCTCTTTCCGCAGATGCAGCACGTCCTCTGGAAAGTCTGTTTGCGTGTCTATCAAGGCGCGGCACCGGGCCGCTTGTGGTGGTCGAGAAAAACAACGTCGCGGACGCGCAACAGGATGATTTCACCGTCACAGTCCCACTTGTCAGCAATGCGGCGCGCCGCCGCGTCGTCGGCGGCCTCGATTGCCCGCACGTCATATTGCCGACCGTCTGCCGTCATATAGCGCGCGATGTAGAGCGACATTGCGCGCGATGAGGGAATGAAATTCATAGGATCGCGAAACATGCACATCACGCGCCGCCTTCCGGCAAGGTCAGCTCGCCGCGTCCGAACGTGTCGCGCATCCGCTGATAGTCGATCAGCAGCGACATGAGCGCGGCACGGTCGACGGTTGCCTTTTTCCCGCGACCGTTCGCTTTCTCGAATAGCTCTTCGAGTTGTGCGGCGGTGAGATCGAGCTTGAGCGCGGTCATTGCGCGCCGCCTTGCGGTTCGCGCGGGCGCGCATCGCCACACCAGTCGCCTACCGCAACAAGAGGCCATTGCGCGCCGCCATAGCTGTCAATGCGCGGCGCATTGCGGCGACACTCGCCAGACGTTGCGCCGGTCGCGAAATCGGAAAACTTGCAGAGGCCGCAGCCGAATTTGACGGGGCCGGACATTACCAGTCCCTCCCGCGTTGCATCGCGGCGAAGCGGCGCGAGCGCGCACGTTCTTCGGCCGTCTTTGCCGCCGCGAACTGGCGCGCAATCTCAAAGTTAAAGCGCGACGTGATGACCCATCGGCCTTCCGTCGGCCAATAGCACAGGGTTTGAACTTCCGCCGCATTGTCCGGGCGCTGTAGGCGCGCGAAAACATCGACGGCCGCCGCGCCGCATCGTCCGGCCGCTTCGGCGCGGTCGAATATCTCGGTTGCGTCCTCGATCAAGAGAACAGCGCCGGCCGCGCTCATATAGCGGATTTGTTTTTGGAAGGGTGGCGTATAGAGGGGCGCTGTCACGCCCGGCAATTCGTCAATTACGAGCATCGTTTTTCCCCGCGTTGCTCTGGCACCTGCCCCGCCTCGGCGGCGGCGGCGATGTCAGGGCTTTCCGGGGTACGGACAGATCATCGCCGCCACGCGCTTTCTGCGGGGGCATCAAGATCGCTCACACGTTCATTTGCCGTTCAAGTCGGCGCGGATACTGTGCCTCGACTCAAACGAGCCGCTGCCACGGGGGAAAATCGCTATGATTGGCCGTTATTTTCTTGCGCGCGAAAATCGCCGCGGATCTCCGATCGGAGATTGCACAGATCTAACCAGCTCGCGCCTGGCGCAGCTCGTATCCGGCAATCCGATGCCGCTAAATATGGCTTTACAGGCGATGCTCCGCACAAGGTCTAGACTTAGACCAAATCACTTGTGTTCAAATCGAGCGGAGGCACCATAAGCATTGTTCTGCCACCGTCAGGCCGCCGAAAAGTAACATCTATGTAAAATGGACTATATATTATCGGAGAAATGGATATGGTTGTGCGGGGGCGTGCCTCCTCTCCGGCCAAAGACGACAAACCGGAATTTTCCAGCTTCAAACGGTCCGGTTTCCAGCGTGCCGGTCGGCAAGCGCATTACCGCAACGAGTCAATGCACGGTTGGCCTGTCGCGCAGCACCTCTGCTTCCCAGCCATCGTATTGACCGCCAACCCTGGCAACCAAGGCCTCCATGGAACGACGCATCGAGAGCATCAACCGTTCCGTTGGCACCGCCTCGTGATGCACCAGCACGAGCCAGTTCACACCATCCGCTCCCGGACGCTCCTCGGTGTTGAAGCCGCGGGCCTGGAGTTCTTTCGCGACATCGACGGCAGCTTCACCGGTCGGCACATACAGGTAGTGACGAATGGGATGCGGTGCATCGCCGTCGGACAACGCGGCCAGCACGCGGACCGCCTTAGCGTCGTCATTCATGTCCTATCGTCTTTCCTGCACAGGATGCCGCCCCAGCCCACCCGACCTAACGTTTCAGGACCGCCTTGATCAGCGGGCCGTAAGGCGAACCGCCGAGCATTGCCAGTTGTTGCTGCGCCGACACCTCGTTGATGGGTTCCTGCGGGCGCGCAACCGGGTGCACGGCGCGCCGCAAGGGACGCTGGCCCGCCGGCATCGCAATGATCCCGGCGATCGCGCGCGGAATGTCCATTGGATCCGTGTCGCCGCCGCCTCCGCTTGCCACACCCATGGACGCTGTCATCTGCGGATAGGCGGCGAGCAATTCCTCCGGCGTCCGGGCCTTCAGCGCGGCCGACAGTGCAACGGAGTTTTCCCAGATCTTCGTCGGGTAGCCGCCGGGCTCGATGATCGTCACTTCGATGCCCTGCGTGACCGTCTCATAGGCGAGCTGCTCGCTGAGCGCCTCGAGCGCGAACTTGGTTGGCGAATATTGCGCGAGGCCCGGGACGATGAGGCGGCCCAGCTGGGACGAAATGTTGAAGACCTGCCCGGCGCCGGCCGCGCGCATGGCCGGAAGTACGGCGCGGATCATCCGTTGCGGACCGAAGACATTGGTGTCGAAGATCAGCTGCGTCGCTTCCATGTCCTGGACTTCGATCGGCCCGGAAAGCGCGATGCCGGCATTATTGACCAGAACATCGATCGATCCGCCGGCCGCCGCCAGCGCCTTCGCAACACCGGCCTCGACCTGCGCGTCCGAGGTCACGTCGATTTCGATCACGGTGATGTCGAGATCGTCGCTTGCCGCAAGCGCCATCAATTCGTCGGCCTCCGGACGCGGCAGATTGCGCATCGTGGCAAATACTTTTGCCCCCAGCCGCGCGTAATGCTCGGCACCGAGACGGCCAAAGCCCGAGGAACAGCCGGTAATGAGGATCGACTTGCCGGAAAGGTCCGGCGCGGTTGAATTTTCTTCAGCGCGCGCCTGAAAGCCGCCGGCTCCGACAGCGGTTGCCGCCAGCCCCGCGCCCATCATCAGGTGGCGACGGCTGATCTCGAATTTGCTCGGCATGGGAGACTCCTGTCCTTTTCGGCAGCCTAACGTCGCGAGACCGGCAGGTCACGCATAACAGGCGACCGCATATTGCGGCTCGGGTGACCTGCTGTCGCAGGCCGCGATGATGTGTTGATCGCAATCCGGCGACCGCCCATCATGGCCTCATATCGGGGCGTCGCCGCGAGGGAGATTCGAATGACAAAACATCCGATCATCCATCAGGCCCCATCGCCCGACCGACAACCCAATGTCGAGGACTATCCGGCACTGTGCGCCCGCTTTCGCTGGGCCGACGCGCAGGCCGAACTCGACGGGCTTCCCGGCGGCAAGCTCAATATCGCCCATGAAGCGGTGGACCGGCATGTACTGCATGGCGCCGGCGACAAGACGGCCATTCGCTGGATCGCGAAAGACGGCACGGTGCGGCCGATCAGCTATGCGGAGCTGAAGACGCAGAGCGACCGCTTCGCCACCCTGCTCCACCAGCTCGGCGTCGAGAGAGGCGAACGCGTTTTCTCGCTGCTGGGCCGCGTGCCCGAACTCTATGCCGCGGTGCTGGGAACGCTGAAGGCCGGCGCCGTCTACTCGCCGCTCTTCCCCGCCTTCGGCCCCGAGCCCGTGAAGGCGCGCATGCAGATCGGCGCCTGCCGCGTTCTGCTCACGACCGAGACTTTCTACAAGCGCAAGATCGTTCCCATTCGCCAGGAGCTTCCGGCGCTGCGGCATGTGCTGATCGTCGGCCCCATTTCCGAAGCGCTGCCGGACGATGTCCATTCCTTCGACGCGCTGATGGCGCAGGCAACCGACGGGCCCGGCATCGTGGCGACCGCGCCCGAGGACCCAGCGCTGCTGCATTTCACCAGCGGCACGACCGGCAAGCCGAAGGGCGCCATCCATGTTCATCAGGCCGTGCTTGCGCATCACATTTCCGGCAAGCTGGCGCTCGACCTGCATCCGGACGACATCGTCTGGTGCACCGCCGATCCCGGCTGGGTAACCGGGACTTCCTACGGGATCATCGCACCGCTGACGAACCAGACGACGATGATCGTCGACGAAGCCGAGTTCGACGCCGCGCGCTGGTATCAGATTTTGCAGGATCAGAAGGTTTCCGTCTGGTACAGCGCGCCGACGGCCATTCGCATGCTGATGCGGGCCGGCGCCGAACTGGCGTCGAAATACGATCTTTCGGCGCTGCGCTTTCTGGCCAGTGTCGGCGAGCCGCTGAATGCAGAGGCCGTGCTGTGGAGCCAGGACGTCTTCGGCCGCGCCTTTCACGACAATTGGTGGCAGACCGAAACCGGCGCGATCATGCTGGCGAATTATGCCACCGGCGATATCAAGCCCGGATCGATGGGCCGCCCCCTGCCCGGCATCACGGCCGGTATCGTGGAGCGCCTTCCCGATGGCGGCGTGCGGGAAATCACCGCGCCCGACACGCCGGGCGAACTGGCGCTGCGCAGCGGCTGGCCGTCGATGTTTCGCGGTTATCTCGACGAGGCGGAACGCTACCGGAAATGTTTCGCCGATGGCTGGTACCTGACCGAGGATCTCGCCAGCCGCGATGCAGACGGCTATTACTGGTTCGTCGGCCGTGCCGACGACATGATCAAGTCGGCTGGACATTTCATCGGACCCTTCGAGGTCGAAAGCGCCCTTGTGGAGCACCCTGCCGTCGCCGAAGCGGCCGCGATCGGCGTTCCCGACGACCGGGCCGGCGAAATCGTCAAGGCCTTCGTGACACTCCATCGCGGCTACACGGCCAGCGACGATCTCGAAAAGGAGATCATGGCGCATGCGCGCAAGACACTCGGGCCGGCCGTGGCGCCGCGCATCATCGCCATCGCCGAAAGCCTGCCCAAGACACGCAGCGGCAAGATCATGCGGCGCCTGTTGAAGGCGCGCGAGCTCGGGCTGCCCGAAGGCGACACGTCCACGCTGGAGGCATTCGCTTGACCGCCGGAAAAACCGAGGCGACGCATCCCCGTCTGACACGCGCGCATTGCCAGCATCTGCTGCAGCAGATGATCCGCATCCGCCGCTTCGAGGAGAAATGCGCCGAGCTCTATACGCAGGAGAAGATTCGCGGCTTCCTGCATCTCTATATCGGCGAGGAGGCGATCGCCGTCGGCGTGATGGATGCGCTGGAGGCGGACGATGCCGTTCTCGCCACCTATCGTGAACATGGGCATGCGCTGGCGCGCGGCCTGCCGATGAACAAGGTGATGGCGGAGATGTATGGCAAGCGCGACGGCAGCTCCGGCGGGCGCGGCGGGTCGATGCATATCTTCGATGCCGAGAAGCGGTTTGTCGGCGGCAACGCCATTGTCGGCGGCGGCCTGCCGCTGGCGGTGGGGCTCGCGCTTGCCGACCGGATGCAGGGCCGGGAGCGCGTGACGACCTGTTTCTTCGGCGAAGGCGCCGCCGCCGAGGGCGAGTTTCACGAAAGCATGAACCTCGCCACGCTGTGGAAACTGCCGGTGCTGTTCGTCTGCGAAAACAATTTCTATGCGATGGGCACAAGACTCGATCTCTCGGAATCGGAAACCGACATTCACGCCAAGGCGGCCAGCTATCGCATGCCCTCGGAAGCGGTCGACGGCATGAACATCGTCGAAGTGGAAGCCGCCGCGCGGCGCGCCGTGGCGACCGTGCGGGCCGGCGACGGGCCCTATTTCCTCGAATGCCGGACCTATCGATTCCGCGCCCATTCGATGTTCGATCCGCAGCTCTACCGCTCCAAGGACGAAGTCAAGGAACGGGAGAAGAAAGGACCGATCGTGCGCTTCCAGGGCTGGGTCCTCGATGCGGGCATTCTGCATCAGGCCGATATCGATGCGATCGAGGCCGACGTGGCGCAGGAAATCGACGCGGCAGTCGCCTTTGCCGAAGCGAGCGAGTGGGAAGCGATCGAGACGCTGCTCGATCATGTGGGGGCCGTGCCGTGAGCGAAGAGATCACCTATCGCGAGGCCGCGGGGGCTGCCATTCACGACGCCATGGCGGCGGACCCGCGCGTCTTCATCATGGGCGAGGATGTCGGCCATTATGGCGGCACCTATGCGGTGACCAAGGGACTGCTGGAGACGTTCGGTCCCGAACGGGTGCGCGATACGCCGCTTTCGGAGTCGGGCTTTACCGGCGCCGGCATCGGCGCGGCGATGGGCGGAATGCGGCCGATCGTCGAGATCATGACCGTCAATTTCAGCTTGCTGGCACTCGACCAGATCGTCAACAACGCAGCCACGCTGCGGCACATGTCGGGCGGGCAGTTCAACGTGCCGGTCGTGATCCGGATGGCGACCGGCGCCGGCCGGCAGCTGGCGGCCCAGCATTCGCACAGTCTCGAAAACTGGTATGCGCATGTGCCGGGGCTGCGTGTGCTGGCGCCCGCGACCGTGCAGGATGTCTATTCGATGCTGGCGCCGGCGCTCGAGGATCCGGATCCGGTGATCCTTTTCGAGCATGTGATGCTCTACAACCGGAAAGGAACGCTGGACCGCAGCGCCGCCGTCGATCTGCGCTCGGCCGCGATCCGTCGCGAAGGCCGCGACATCACACTGATCAGTTATGGCGGGAGCCTGTGGAAGACGCTGGAGGCCGCGGCGCTGCTGGCCGAAGACGGCATCGAGGCCGAAGTGGTCGATCTCAGGGTGCTGCGGCCGCTCGACGCGGATACCTTTCTGTCCTCTGTGCGGAAGACGCGGCGCGCGGTGATCGTTGATGAAGGCTGGCGGACCGGCAGCCTTGCCGCCGAGATTTCGGCACAGATCATGGAGGAGGTTTTCTGGGAGCTGGATGCGCCGGTGGGCCGGGTCTGTTCCGCCGAGGTACCGATCCCCTACCCGCGGCATCTGGAAGAAGCCGCGTTGCCGCAAGTGCCCGCCATCATTGCCGCCGCGCGCGCCGCGCTGGGCAAACAGGGGGAGCCCGCGTGAGCATTTTCAAGATGCCCTCACTCGGCGCCGACATGGATGACGGTGTGCTGGTCGAATGGGACGTCAAGCCCGGCGACCGGGTCAGCCGCGGCGATATCGTCGCCGTCGTCGAGACCCAGAAAGGCGCCATCGAGATCGAAATCTTCGAGAGCGGAACCATCACCCGCCTGCTCGCCGCGCCGGGCGACACAATCGCCGTCGGAGCGCCGCTGGCCGAGCTCGACGGCCCGGCGGCGACCGCCGGGGAAACAGAAGCGGCCAAGGCTGCGCCCGCACCGTCCGCGAAAGCGGCAGCGGAGCCGGCCGCGGAAACGCTGCCCGAACGACCGGCGGCCCCGACAATCGAAACGCCCGCCGTGGCGGCGACAGCGCGCGAGAAAACGGCGCCGGCCGTGGAAGCTGCACCGGCTGCAAAGGCCGCACCGGCCGGCCGGGTCCGGGCCTCTCCCGCCGCGCGGCAGCTCGCCGCCGAACGCGGCATCGATCTCGCCGGTATCCAGGGCACGGGCCCCGACGGTGCGGTGGTGCGCGACGACGTGGCCGGCGGGAAGGCGCCGCAACCCGCGCCGGGCGCGCGCCCGGCCGCCCCGACCAAAACAGCAGAGACGACGGGACCGGCGCGCCGCGGCTTCGACGTCGACGAAATGCGCAAGGCGATCGCCGCGGCCATGTCGCGCTCGAAGCGCGAGATTCCGCATTACTACCTCAGCCATACGATCGACATGCGCGTGGCCAGCGGCTGGCTCGACGAGCTCAATGCGCAGCGTCCGCCCGAAGAGCGGGTGCTGATCGGCATGCTGCTGCTCAAGGCCAGCGCGCTGGCGCTGACGCGGTTTCCCGAATTCAACGGGCGCTACGAGAACGAGGCCTTCGCGCCGGCCCCCGCCGTCCATATCGGCATGGCCGTGGCGATGCGCGGCGGCGGGCTGGTGGCGCCGGCGCTGCACGATGTCGACCGGCTGTCGCTGGAAGAGCTGATGGCCAAAGCGCGCGACCTGGTGGCGCGGGTGCGCAGCGGGCGGCTGCGCAGTTCGGAATTCACCGATGCCGGTATCACGGTCACCAGCCTCGGCGAGCGCGGCGTCGACACGGTCTTCGGCGTCATCTATCCGCCGCAGGTCGCGATTGTCGGTTTCGGTACGGTGGCCATGCGTGCCCTTGCGACCGAAAACGGCGTCGATGCGGTGCCGACCGTCTGCGCCACGCTGGCCGCCGATCATCGCGTCAGCGATGGCCGGCGCGGCGCGCTGTTTCTGCGTGAAATCGACAAACTGCTGCAGGTTCCGGAGGCATTGTGACGCGCGATCAGCTGAGACACATCTTCATCGAGGAACTGATGTCCATCGCGCCCGACATCGATCTCGACGGCGTGCCGGACACGGCCGATCTGCGCGATGCGGTGGATCTCGACTCCATGGACATCATGAATCTGCTGATCGCCCTGCATCAGCGGCTTGGCGTCGACATTCCGGAGGCCGATGCGATCAAGCTCACCACGCTTGGCGGCGCTGTGGCCTATCTTGCCGAAAGAAGCTCTGCGACATGATCAATCCGAAGCCGCATCGTGTCGTGCGGCATCACCCTTCAACCCGGGAGAAGCAGATGAGACGCGTGGATCAAAAGGTTTGCATCGTTACAGGTGGCGCCATGGGGCTCGGCGAAGCGACGGCGCGGCTGCTCGCCCGCGAGGGCGCCAAGGTCGTTCTGACCGACCTGAAGGATGCGGAAGGCGAAGCGGTGGCCGCCGGCATCCGCAAGGAAGGTGGCGACGCCCTCTACCTGCATCACGATGTCGCCGATGAAGGCGCATGGGAAGAAGTCATGAAACAGACCGTCGCCGCTCACGGACGGCTCGATGCTCTGGTCAACAATGCCGGCGTCGTCCGCGCCTGCGCGCCGCACGAGCAGACGCTCGAAAGCTGGCGCTGGCTGATGTCGATCAACCTCGACGGCGTCTTTCTCGGAACCAAGCACGCCATGCGGACGATGATGGCGGCCAATCCGGGTACGGGTTCGATCGTCAACCTGTCGTCAATCGCCGGGCTTGTCGGCATTGCCGAAGTCAGCGCCTATTGCGCCTCAAAGGGTGCCGTTTCGACCTACACCAAGGCCGTCGCGCTTTATTGCGGACGGGAGAAGCTCGGGATTCGCGTCAACTCGGTGCATCCGGCCTATATATGGACGCCGATGGTGGAGAACCATCTGAAGTCGCTGGGCGATCTCGAGGAAGGACGCAAGATGGCCGATGCGGCGCATCCGATCGGTCATGTCGGCGAGCCCGACGATGTTGCCTATGCCGTTCTCTACCTCGTGTCCGATGAGGCAAAGTTCGTCACCGGCGCTGAAACGGTCGTCGATGGCGGCTATACCGCACAGTAGCGGCGGTTGGACGGCATGCGGCCCGTTCTCACGCATTGTCCTGCCGGTTCTTGTTCCGCCAGGCCTTCGCCGCCTCCAGCAATTCCTCGACTTCGCTGTCTGAGGTCTGAGTGAAGTCCACATAGTGGAGACCGACGGCGCGAAACGGTTCCGGCATCGCGAGGCAGACGACCTCGTCCGCCAGCGCCTTCAATTCCTCGATGGTCTCCGACGGCGCCACCGGTACGGCCAGCACCAGCCGGGCCGGATGGCTCCGGCCAATGCCGCTCAGCGCCGCCTTGACCGTGCCGCCTGTGGCGATGCCATCGTCGACCACGATGACGACCCGGCCCTCGACATCGGCCGGCGGCGCGCCCTTCTTGTAGGCTTTCCGCCTGCGCTCGATCTCGTCGAGTTCCCGCGCCATCTGCGCGTTCACATAGGTGTCGCTGGCCTGCGTGAGTTGCGCGAGGCGCTCGTTCAGCACCAGTTGCGGATGCAGACCGTCGACCACGGCGCCGATCCCGAGTTCCGGCTGGCCCGGCGCGCCGATCTTGCGCACAAACAGAAGGTCGAGTTCGGCCTGGAATGCCTTCGCAATTTCGAAGGCAAGCGGCACGCCGCCGCGCGGCAGCGCAAGGATGACGGGATCTTCGTTCGCATATTTGCCCAAGGCCGCCGCAAGGCGCCGTCCGGCATCGCGGCGATCCTGAAACAGCCGACCATCGGCATCCGCGCGCATTGTCGGCATATCAATTCTCCGAAAGTGGCAGCAAATGAGCCAGAAACCAGCGGATCGCGTGATCCACGACCTGGTCGAGCGTTCCCGGTTCCTCGAACAGGTGTCCAGCACCGGGGACGATGACGAGTTCCTTCTCGGTCCGCAATTGCGCCAGGGCATCGCGGTTCATGCCGATCACCGGACCGTCGAGCCCGCCGACGATCAGCAGCACGGGCGCGCGCACATGCGCCAGCGCCGGACCGGCCAGATCGGGTCGCCCGCCACGCGAGACGACCGCCGCGACGCGCGCACCCGGCTCCGCCGCAGCCACGAGCGCGGCCCCGCCGCCGGTGCTGGCTCCGAAATAGCCGACGCTCAACCGGCAGGTGTCGGCTCGGGCCGCGGCCCAGTCGGTCGCCAGCAGCAGGCGGCCGGCAAGCAGCGGGATATCGAACACATTGCGGCGATCCCGTTCCTCAGCCGGTGTCAGCAAATCGAGCAGCAGCGTCGCCAGCCCGGCCTTACGCAAAGCAGCGGCGACATAGTTGTTGCGCGGGCTCAGGCGACCGCTGCCGCTGCCATGCGCGAAAATCACCAAACCCTTCGGGTTCTCCGGCAGACCCATTAATCCCTGAAGTCTCTGCGGTCCGATCTCGACGGTGCGTGGTTCGGATGCGGTGGTCATGTTCGTCAAAGCCCGAATGGATAGGTATCGGGCGCGCCACGTGGACGCCCAGCCGCCAGCGGCGTCACCGCCGTCGTTTCCTCGAACCAGACATAAGCATCGAACTGGTCGGCCAACACGGCCTCGAAATAGTGGCTGAGAAACTCGCTTTCGGGACGGTAGATCACGCCGATCGCCCGCTCGAGCATCGGCTCGCGCAAGGCTTCTGCCAGACCGCGCCGCGCCACGCCCCGCCAATCCGTCAGCGAACGGGAGACGCCTGTCTTACGGAAGGCATATTCATAGCTGTCGGTCCGCGCCGGCAGAACGCTCTTCAACTCCATCGGTGCGCCCCAATCGCTGGCTGCCGCTACGGTTCCGCGATCCGTTCCGAAGCCGATGGCCACCGCTCTGTCACCGAAGGCCGAGCGGCAGAGCTCGCCGATGTTGAATTCACCCTGCCAGCCCATGGATGTCGCCGACGCATTGCCGATATGGGAGTTATGCGCCCAGACAATTGCGCGCGCATCGGGACCGCGCGCCGCCATAAGCGCGGTCAGGGTGTCGAACATGTGGCGATCACGCAGATTCCACGACTCGGTCGAACCGCGATACATGATCCGATAATAGTGTTCGGCCGCAAGCACAACCCGCGCATTCTGCGCAGCATCGAACCAGGCCTCGCCGTCTTCGCGGACATAGTCGAGGCGGCGCGCGAGCATGTCCTTGAGCTGTCCGACCACATCCTCCTCGCAAGACTCCTTGCCCTGATAGAGGACCGCGCGACCATAATATGCCGGCTCGTCCTGCCAAGGTGTCAGGCAGCCGTAGCGCCGCCGCGCCAGCATCGCGGCCTCCGGATCGACGCGGTCCAGATAAGCGAGCACCGCATAAATGGATTCGCCGAGGCTGTAGACATCGAGACCATGGAATGAGACACGTGCCTCCGGCGCCCGCGTTTCGTTCCAGACGCGCAGCCAATCGGCAAAGGCCATGACTTCCCGGTTGCGCCACATCCAGACGGGAAAACGGGAGAAGGCCTCGCCTCGGCCCGGCCGCGCTGCATGATGGCGGACATAGCGATCGATATGTGCAGCGTCCGGCCAGTCGGCCTCGACGGCCACGATGTTGAAGCCATGATTCCGGACGAGTTCACGCGTGATGGCGGCGCGCGCATTGTAGAATTCAGCAGTTCCGTGCGATGCCTCTCCGAGCAGAATAACACGGGCGTCGGCGAACCGCGCAAAAGCCGCGCCAAACTCCTCCGCCTTCAGCGGCGACGGCAGCGGTTCGGCATGATGTCGGAGTACCTCCGTCAGCACCGGCTGGTGCGATTTCCTGTGTTCATGCGCAGTACGAAAATCGGCCATGACGACGAGCGCTCTCTCCCGATTTCATCCGGCATAATGTCCGGCGGCCGCGAACCTGTCCAGCGGTGCCAGTGTCGCAGCTTCACATTGCGGGACGTACCGCGTCCGGACCGGCGCGACGAAAGCCGCACCGACCGGTTGGACAAGAAGAAACGCTGCCCCTACCCTGCGGGCATCGACATTGCCATTCCGAGAGTTTTCCCATGAGTCTCAAAGCTGCCATTCTTCCCGTGACGCCGTTCCAGCAGAATTGCACGCTGATCTGGAACGACGAAAACATGCGCGGCGCCGTCAGCGATCCCGGCGGAGATCTGGCGCGGATCAAGGCGGCGGCGACCGAGGCCGGCGTCGCCATCGAGAAGATCCTGCTGACGCATGGCCATCTCGATCATGCGGCGGCGGCCGGCGATCTGGCGCGCGAACTCGGCGTGCCGATCGAGGGGCCGCACAAGAACGACCTCTTTCTCATCGAAGCGCTGCCGCGCCAGGCGGCACAATACGGCTTTCCGCCGGTCAGCGCCTTCCTGCCCGACCGCTGGCTCGAAAATGGCGACACGGTGGAGGTCGCCGGCCTCACCTTCGATGTGCGCCACTGCCCCGGCCACACGCCCGGGCATGTGATCTTCTTCCATGAACCGTCGCGGTTGGCCCTTGTCGGCGATGTGCTGTTCCAGGGTTCGATCGGGCGAACCGATCTGCCACGTGGCGACCATGGCGCACTCGTTCAATCAATCCGAGAGCGATTGTGGCCTCTTGGCGACGATGTGACCTTCGTGCCGGGGCACGGGCCGCTTTCAACCTTCGGCGCCGAGCGGCGGAGCAACCCTTTCGTCGCCGACGAGAATTTCGCCTGAACAAAGCCTCGGCCGCAGCCGGAAACGATGGACAAATGCACAGCAATCGGGTTCTTTTGCCGGACTGACAATTCGTCAACAAGAATGTCCATAAAGGACGCGGAGCGATTTGGCCACCGGCCAGGGGAAGCGAATGCAACAACAGAAGAAGGTCACGCGATGGCAAATCGGCGCCTTCGCCCTACCCTCGATTCCGATGGCGGCGCTGGGCCTGCCGATTGTCGTTTATCTGCCGCCCTTTTATGGCCACGACATGGGACTTGGCCTCACCGTTGCCGGCACGATTTTCATGCTGGCACGGTTCTGGGATGTGTTCACCGACCCGGTGCTGGGCATGGTGTCGGACCGCTATCCCAGCCGCTGGGGACGGCGGCGGCACTGGATCGTGCTGTCGACGCCGATCCTGCTGGTTGCCGGCTATATGCTGTTCATGCCGTCGCCGCCCGTGACCTGGGTCTATCTGGCGACATGGATGTTCGTGCTCTATATCGGCTGGACGCTGCTGACCATTTCGCACATGTCGTGGGGCGCCGAGCTTTCGGCCGAGTACGACGAACGCTCGACCATTCAAGGCGTGCGCGAATTCCTGCTGATCCTCGGCATGTTCGCCGTGCTGGCACTGCCGGCGATCATCGAGGGCATGTCGGAAGACGGCGCCGGCGGGCGTGAAAAAGTTGCCGCGATGGGCTGGTTCATCCTGATCCTGCTGCCGATCACCGTCGGGCTCGCGGTCTGGCTGGCGCCCGAACACAAGAGCGCGCCGCAGGCGCAAATCCCGTGGCAGAAGGCCTGGGGCATCATCGCGCGCAACCGGCTGTTGCAGCGGGTTCTGGTGGCCGATCTGCTGGTCAATATCGCGCCGGCAATCACGGGCTCGCTCTATAT
Source organism: Parvibaculum sp. (assembly GCF_030651915.1). Taxonomy (GTDB): domain Bacteria; phylum Pseudomonadota; class Alphaproteobacteria; order Parvibaculales; family Parvibaculaceae; genus Parvibaculum. The sequence continues at coordinate 427,784 of NZ_JAUSBV010000010.1, forward strand.
ATTCTTCGCGGCCTATGTGATGGAACTACCGCGTTATGCGAGCCTGCTGCTGCTGGTCTATTTCATTTTCGGCTTTGTCGGCATTCCGTTCTGGATCCGCCTCAGCCATATGGCCGGCAAGCACAAGACGCTCGCCATTGCGATGGTCTATGGCTCGGTGGCGCTGCCGCTTGTCATCTTCTTTCCGCGCGGCGAATTCTGGTGGCTCTTTATCGGCAACTCGCTTTACGGCATTGCTTATGGCGCCGGCTCCTTCCTGCTGCGCTCGATCATGGCCGATGTGATCGACACCGATTATCTGGAGACTGGGCAGCGGCGCACCGGGCTTTACTATTCGCTGCTGACAATGACCGCCAAGATCGGCGCGGCGCTGGCGGTGGGCATCACCTATCCCCTGCTCGATCTTATCGGCTTCACGCCCGGCGGTGGCAATTCGCCGGAGACGCTCGACAAGTTCATGGCGATGTATGTGACGCTGCCGGCGATCACGATGCTGGTGGCGGCCTCCGTGATGTGGGGCTTCCCGCTCGACCGAAAGGCGCAGGAGAATTTGCGCGATCGCATTCGCGCCATCGAAGGTGAACACAAGTCGCATGCCGCAAGCGATGCCGCGGCGGCCGTGGTGCAGGTCGGTTCGGCCGGCGGTATTGTCGACCGCAGCGGCGACTAGAGGGGGGACTTCTTGGCCGAGGAAACAGGTGCCATCGACCGGCTGCTTTCGATCATGGTGCGGCTGCGCGACCCGACAAGCGGCTGCCCTTGGGATCTCGAACAGAATTTTTCCTCGATCGCGCCCTATACGATTGAGGAAGCCTATGAGGTGGCCGACGCGATCGAGCGCGGCGACATCGAAGAGATCAAGGACGAACTTGGCGACCTGCTGTTGCAGGTGGTGTTCCATGCGCAGATGGCCGCCGAACAAGGCGCGTTCGATTTCGAGGATGTAGCGGCGGCGATTTCCGACAAAATGGTGCGGCGGCATCCGCATGTGTTCGGCGACGAGAGGCAGCGCGCGGCCGGCGCCGTCAAGGTCCGGTGGGAAGAGATCAAGGCCGCGGAGCGCGCCGCCAAAGGCGGAGCAGCGGCCAGCATTCTCGACGATGTGCCGCTCGCGCTACCGGCGCTTTCGCGCGCGGTCAAACTGCAGAACCGCGCGGCGCGAGTCGGTTTCGACTGGCCGGAAACGCGGATGGTGATCGACAAGCTCAACGAGGAAATGCTGGAACTGTCGGCGGAGGTCGCCAAGGGCGGCGATGCCGACCGGCTGGAAGACGAGATGGGCGATCTGCTGTTTGTCTATGCCAATCTGGCGCGGCATCTGAAAATCGATCCGGAAGCGGCGCTCCGGCGCGCCAACGCCAAGTTCCGCCGCCGCTTCGGTCGGATCGAAGAGAAGCTTGCGGCGCAGGGGCGGACGCCCGCGCAATCGACGCTGGAGGAAATGGACGCGCTGTGGGATGAGGCGAAAGGCGAAGAGCGACGCTAGAGGTGGGCGCGCAACGCGCGGATTTGCGCCGCTGTTTCCTGCCAACTCTGCTCGTCGCGGGCCAAAAGATGCGGCCCTTTCAGGATCCGTGGCGCATAATCGAGGCCTGTCTCGATGTCGCGTACCACACCACCCGCCTCACGCAGGATCAACGTGCCCGGCACATGATCCCAGGGCAGCATACGAAAATAGGTGACGAAATCGTGGTGGCCGCGCGCAATCGACGTGTAGTCGAAGGCCGAGCAGAGATTTGATTCCTTGCGGCCGATGGCGTCGGCATGGCGTTCGATGGAGTTCTTCCAATCCTCCGGCATGAAGCGGACATAAAAGCTCGCCGATTGATCGGCACGGTCCGGCGCCGCGCGGCCCGAAGCCATGCGCTCCGTCGCGCCGCCCGATGTCCAGAAGGCGCCGGCACCCTGCTCGGCAACCGCGATTTCATCCGTTACCGGAAGATATATCCAGGCGTGGGTCGTCTCGCCTCTCTCGACCAGCGACACCATGACGCCGAAGGTTTCGCGGCCGGCAACGAAGTTTCCGGTGCCGTCGACGGGATCGACCGTCCAGAGCGCCCTGTCGTCCGAGAGACGCTCGAGCAGGGACGGATCGGCGGCGGCGGCTTCCTCGCCCAGCACATGCGAACCGGCCACCAGCGCCTCAAGGCGGGGCGTCAGCCAGATTTCCGAGGCGCGGTCGGCGATCGTCACCAGATCGCCCTTTGACTTTTCCTCGACATCGCCTTCCGCCAGGGCGCGGAAACGCGGCATGATTTCGCGTGCCGCCACTTCCCGCATCAAGGCGGCGACCTGTTCTGTGAGGATGGACATTCTATGCGTTACTCAACCGCTTCGATCTTGTCGATCGCGGCTTCGCCGAGGCGACGCGCCAGCGCCGGAAAGCGCTTTTCAAACCGACCGGTCATCATTGGTGTCATACCGATTTCGAGGTGGACAATGCCGTCCTCGCCATCCTCGCGCTTGCGCACATGCGCATTGGCGTGCAGCCAGGCCATGGCCTCGCCCTCGCCCGCCGGTATGTCGAGTGTTACACCGCGTTCGTCGTCGACAATCAGGCTGTCGATCAGTTTCAGCAGGTCATCGACGCCCTGCCCCGTCAGCGCCGAGACGGCAACGGAAAGCGGTTCGCGCGATGCCGCGTTGACCGCGGCGGCCCCTTCCTCGTCCAGGAGGTCGATCTTGTTCAGCACATCGACAATGTGCTGACCGCCGGCGGTGGCCGACTCCTTCGTCACGCCGAGCGAGGCGAGCACCTGCTCGACATCCTTTTTCTGGAGCGCGGTTTCCTCATGCGCGGCATCGCGGACATGGAGGATGACTTCAGCTTCCAGCACTTCTTCGAGCGTGGCGCGGAAGGCCGCAACAAGATGCGTCGGCAATTCGGAAATGAAGCCGACCGTGTCGGAGAGGATGATCTTGCGGCCGCTCGGCAGGACGAGCGCCCGCATGGTCGGGTCGAGGGTGGCGAAGAGCAGGTTTTCGGCGAAGACGCCGGCTTCGGTCAGGCGATTGAAAAGCGTCGACTTGCCGGCATTGGTGTAGCCGACCAGGGCAACGACCGGATAAGGCGCCTCGCGGCGCTTCTTGCGATGCAGTTCGCGCGTGCGCTTGACCGTTTCGAGCTGGTGTTCGAGCTTGGCGATGCGTTCCTGGATCAGGCGGCGGTCGGCTTCGATCTGGGTTTCGCCGGGACCGCCGAGAAAACCGAAACCGCCGCGCTGGCGCTCGAGATGGGTCCAGCTGCGGACGAGGCGGGTTTTCTGGTAGTTCAGATGTGCCAGCTCGACCTGCAGCGTGCCTTCGCGGGTTCCGGCACGCTCGCCGAAGATTTCGAGGATGAGGCCGGTGCGGTCGAGCACCTTCAGGTTCCAGGCCTTTTCGAGATTGCGCTGCTGACCGGGGCCGAGCGGGCCGTCGACAACAACGAGTTCGACGCGTAGCTCGGCGAGCTGGCCTTTCAGCTCCTCAACCTTGCCTTGACCGAACAGGGTGGCGGGCCGTGGCGTGGCAAGGGGTATGACGGCGCTGCCGACCACGTCGAGCGCGATGGCTGCTGCCAGCCCAACCGCCTCATCGAGGCGGGATTCAGGCGAGCGCGGGGATTTGCCTTCGCCTTTCGGGCGGGATTTCAGCCAGGGGACCAATACAAATGTCCGCGTCGGTTCTTTCGGCTTGTTGCCGGAACCGCGTTCGACGCGTTTGCGTCCGCTATGGCCGATCTCTGTTTCGTCGTTCAATCTTGCTCTCTTCAGGCCTCCTCGCCGTTCGTTTCAGGCTCGAATAGCTGAACGGGCTGGGCCGGCATGATGGTCGATATGGCGTGCTTATACACGAGCTGCGAATGGCCGTCCCGGCGGAGCAACACACAAAAGTTGTCGAACCAGGTGACGACGCCCTGAAGCTTGACACCATTGACCAGGAAGATGGTCAGCGTTGTCTTGTTCTTGCGAACATGGTTCAGGAAGGTGTCCTGGAGGTTATGGGTCTTCTCGTTCATGGGTAAACCCCATTTATCAGGCTGGTGGGGCCGGGCCTGCGCCGCGCGGACCGGCTTTTTGTTGGCACCCGGCCGGGGAATGGCGCGGGGCTGCGGCTCTCACACATACAGTCGAGTGTTTCAATTCATGCTGCAAGTGCGAAATTGAATTTCGCACCCGCAATCGCAACGATTTAGCCCCGCTTCCCGCCGATTTGGAGGGTTTGGGGGACTCAGGTCAGGTGCCCGACGCGCCCATAGGCTTCGCGCAAGCGAAGCGTCAGCAATCCGGGCTCCGCATTTCCTACGGGAGCGCCGTCGATCCGGACCACCGGAATGATGATCGCCGAGGAGGCGCTGATGAAAGCTTCGCGGGCCGATTTTGCCTCTTCGGGGGTGAAGGCCCGCTCGACCACCTCGATACCCTCGGCCTTTGCCGCCTCAAGCAACACCCGGCGGGTAACGCCATTCAGAATGTCACAGGTTGCCGGCCGTGTGACCAGACGGCCGTCGCCATCGACGATCCAGGCATTGGTCGACGAGCCCTCGGTGACAAAGCCCTGCGGATCGACCAGCCAAGCCTCATAGGCGCCAGCCTCGCGGGCGGCCTGCTTGGCCAGGATATTGGGCAGCAAGGAAACCGACTTGATGTCACGCCGGGCCCAGCGGATGTCGGGCATGGTCACGACGGCGACGCCCTTCTCTACCGCCGCGGCGATGCGCGCTTCATTGAGACGCCTGGCGGTGACGACCAAAGCGGGTGGCACCGGCGTGGCGGGAAAGGGATGGTCGCGCGGCGCGACGCCGCGCGTGACCTGGATGTAGACAAGCCCATTCGAGATACGGTTCAAGCGCACGACTTCGCGCAGAATATGCCGCAGCGCCGGTACGGGCACCGGCATGGCGATGCGCAGTTCAGCCAGCGACCGTTCCAGGCGCTCCAGATGCAACGCCTCGTCCATGAAACGGCCACCGCGGAGGCCGCAGACTTCATAAACGCCATCGGCGAACTGATAGCCGCGATCCTCTATATGGATCGCCGCCTCTGCATGGCGCACATAGCGGCCGTTGACATAAGCGAAGCGGGACAAGGGCGCGACCTTCAGAAAAATTCAAGGCTGACGCGGAACATCTGTTCGACCTTCTTGACCTGATCGGAACGGGCGAAAAGGACGACACGATCTCCGGCTTCAATTTCAGTGCCGCCGCGCGGAATGATGACCTCGCCATCGCGGATTACGGCGCCAACCAGGATGCCATCAGGCAATTTGACCTCGCGCAATGGCTGGCCAACCAGCGTTGACGTTTCCAGCGCCTCCGCCTCGATGATTTCGGCGGCGCCATCATGGACCGACTGCAAGCCGCGGATACGGCCACGGCGCACATGCTGAAGGACCGAGGACACGGTGGTGCCGCGCGGATCGATGAAGGCGTCGATGCCGAGCGAGCGCATCAGCGGTGCGTAGGTGTTGTTGTTGATCAATGCCATGGTGCGCGAGCAGCCTTCGCGCTTGGCAACGACACACGAAAGAATGTTGGCCTGATCGCTGTTGGTCAGCGTCACCAGAATTTCGGTTTCGCCGACGCCTGCCTCCTGCAACAGTTCGGGATCAAGCCCGTCGCCATGCAGCACGATGGTGCGTTTCAGCCTGTCGGCAACATAAATGGCGCGCTCACGGTCGCTTTCGATCACCTTGACGCGAACGCCGGGGTGATTTTCCTCAAGCTCCCGGGCGACATAGAGGCCGATATTGCCTGCACCGACAATGATAACGCGGCGCGCGGTTTTTTCCTCATGACCGAAAATGCCGAGCGTGCGGCGCACATCGCGCACATCGGCGGCGAAATAGGCAACGTCGCCGACCAGCATCTGGTCGTCGCTCTGCGGAACAAACAACTCGCCACCGCGCACGATACCGACGACACGCGAGCGCAGGTCCGGAAACAGATCGGTGAGTTGCCGCAGCGGCGTGTTGACGATCGGGCAGTCTTCTTCCAGTGACACGCCAACGACGCTCACCTTGCCATCGGCAAAATTCAGAATGTCGAGGGCGCCGGGGACGGCAAGACGGCGCAGCACGGCCTTGCCGACTTCAAGCTCCGGCGAAATGATGACATCAATCGGCAAATGGTCCTGTGAAAACAGGTCCTGGAATCCCGGCTGCAGATAGGATTGGGCCCGAATTCGGGCAATCTTGGTCGGCAAATGAAAAAGCGAATGCGCCACCTGACAGGCAATCATGTTGACTTCGTCATGGAACGTGACCGCAATCAACATGTCGGCCGACGCTGCACCCGCGCGCTCCAGAACGTCGGGATGCGCGCCATGACCGACAATTGCCCGGACGTCGAGCGCATCCGAGATCTGATGGACCAGTTGTGGCGACTGATCAATGACGGTCACATCGTTCTGTTCGGCGGCGAGCTGGCGCGCGATGCCGAACCCGACCTGACCGGCGCCGCAGATGATCACTTTCATGGTCTTGCCTCGGTTCGCGGGAGGATCATGCCGGTATGTCGATCCGGTTGGCCGCAGCGACACCGAGAGATTTCAGCTTCCGATGCAAGGCCGAACGCTCCATGCCGATGAATGCGGCCGTGCGCGAAATGTTACCGCCAAAGCGACTGATCTGCGCGATCAGATATTCACGTTCGAAGGTTTCTCGCGCTTCGCGCAGGGGCAATGCCATTATGTGCTCGCCGCCGGCACCGTTGACGGTCATCTGAGCTGAAGCGCCGACCTCGGCCGGCAGCATGTCCGCGGTAACGACGGCATTCGGATCGCCTGAAGTCAGAATCAGCAAACGCTCAATGTTGTTGCGCAGTTGACGGACATTGCCCGGCCAATCATGAGCCTGAAGCGCCGCCAGCGCGTCATCGGAAACCCGGCGCGGCGGAAGACCGGTGGCGTTCGAGATTTGCCCCATAAAATATTCAACCAGCAGCGGTATGTCCTCGCGCCGCGCCGATAAGGGCGGCACGCTGATCGGGACGACATTCAGACGATGAAATAGATCTTCGCGAAGCCGGCCTTTGGCGATTTCGTCCAGAAGATCGCGGCTCGACGAAGAGACGACGCGCACATCGACCTTCACCTTCGGCCCGCCGCCAACGCGTTCAAAGGTCTGCTCGACCAGCACACGCAGAATCTTGCTTTGCGTTTCGATCGGCATTTCGGCGACTTCGTCGAGAAACAGCGTGCCCCCATGCGCCTGTTCGAATACGCCCACCTTGCGCGGACCGGCTGCACTTTCTTCGGTGCCGAACAATTCCACTTCCATGCGCTCGGGCGCCATGTTGGCGGCATTGATGGCGACGAAGGCATTGGCGGTGCGCCGGGACCGTGCATGAAGAAGACGCGCCACGACCTCCTTGCCACATCCGGAGGGGCCGGTAATCAAAACACGGCTGCCCGTGGGCGCCACCTTGTCGATGATCTGGCGCACCTGCGCCATGGCCGGCGAAAAACCGATCAGCGTCGTGTCATCGCCAGCGCGGGCGCGCAGTTCACTGTTTTCCCGACGCAGGCGAAAAGCCTCCAGCGCGCGGCGGACAATCAGGATCAGCCGGTCGGCCTTAAAGGGCTTCTCGATAAAATCATAGGCCCCCTTCTTGATCGCGGAGACTGCCGTTTCAATATTACCGTGGCCGCTGATGATGACCACTGGCAAATCCGGATGACGCTCGCGGACGATGTCGAGGAGCTCAAGTCCGTCGAGCTTGCTGCCTTGCAGCCAGATGTCGAGGATGACAAGACCGGGACGGCGTGCCTCAATGGCCGCCAGCGCGCGGTCGCTGTCGGCGGCGCTCCGGGTGTCGTAGCCTTCATCGTTCAGAATGCCCGCAACCAGTTCGCGGATGTCACCCTCGTCGTCGACAATAAGAATATCAGACGCCATTCACAGCCTCTTTTTCTTCGTTCTTGCCGGTGATCCGGTCGATCGCAAATCCGCCGGTCTCATCGGGCGCCACCGTGTGGCGACGCGGAAACACCAGACGTATGCGTGCGCCTGTATCCCATTCCTCAATTCGCGGCGCATCTTCCAGAATCAAATCGCCGCCATGCTCTTCCATCACCTTGTTGACGATCGCGAGACCGAGACCGGTACCTTTGACGCGGGTCGTCATGTAAGGCTCGGTCAGACGCGTCCGGTCGCTTTCGGGCAAGCCGCAGCCCGAGTCGGTCACCCTGATCTCGACCCGGTCGTCATCCGCCGTCAACGCTATCTGAATGCGGCCGATCTTCGTATCGCCACCGTGGCCGGACAGCGAACCGCCTTCTTCTCCCTCGTCGTGACCACGGATCGCTTCTGCGGCATTCTTCAGAATGTTGGTCAGCGCCTGACTGACGAGGCGCCCGTCACATTCAAGAACAACCGGATCGTCCGGTATATCGAGACGATATTCGATATCCGGATGCCCGACACGCTGAAGGAAAACGGCCTGACGCAGGACTTCATTGATTTCAAGAGGTTTCATTACCGCCACCGGCATGCGGGCAAACGAGGAAAATTCATCGACCATGCGCCCAATATCTGCGACCTGACGAATGATCGTTGCCGTGCATTGTTCGAAAACCTCAGGATCCGATTTGATTTCCTTGCCGTATTTGCGCCGCAAACGCTCTGCCGATAACTGGATCGGTGTCAGAGGGTTCTTGATCTCATGGGCAATGCGCCGCGCGATATCCGCCCATGCGGAGGTGCGCTGGGCACGGACAAGCTCGGTGATGTCGTCGAATGTCAGAACAAATCCACCTTGTCCTGAATCGGTAACTTCACGCGTGATACGCAGATTCAATGTCCGGTCCTGTCCGTTGCTATGGATCATGACCTGGGCCTGTGCCCGACGCTCCGGGTGCGCCAGGGCATCCTCAACAACGGCTGACATTTCCGGCGCGGTCGTCGAGATGTCGAGCCCAACCACGCCCAGCTCCCGCTTACCAAAGAAATGCAAGGCTGCCCTGTTTGCGTGAGCTACCCGACCTTCATTGTCGAGCCCGAGTACGCCGGCGCTGACGCCGGACAGAACTGCTTCCGTGAACTGACGACGCTCATCAAGCTGGTGATTTGCTGCAACAAGGTCGTTGCGCTGGCTCTCAAGCTGGCTCGTCATGCGGTTAAAGGCGCTCGTCAGCATGTCGAGTTCGTCACCGGTCGCACCGACATTCACACGCGCACGCAGGTCGCCCGCGCTGACCCGTTCTGCCGCGCGCACCAGCTCGGAAATCGGGTCGACAATGCGGTTCGCGGCCCAAAGCCCGAGCCAGATCGCCGCCAGAAGCATGATCAGGGCGAATATCACGTAGATCAAAGCGAAAGTAACCTGAAATTGTATGCGGCGACTTTCAAGACTTTCGTACTCGTCGACCGCCGCGCGCGTTTCAGCAAGATGGTCGAGGACACGCGCATCGACCAGCCGAGCGACATAAAGATAAGTGTCATCGAGTGTCGGGATCGTCACCAAAGCCCTGACCTGGCTGTGGTCGTCCACTGTAAATAACGCCGCATCGCCTTTTTCGGCTGCCTCAAAAAGTTCGGGCGGCGGCTTTCCCAGTTCAACGCTTCCACGAGCCTTGGTCAGAATACGGCCGTCTGAACCAATCAGATAGGCACCGTTGAGCGCGCGCAGATGCATCTGGTCGGAAACAAGCTGAAAGAAAATTCCGGGATTGCTGGTCATCAAGGCCGAATTGCGATTGATGTCGTTTGCCATGGCCAGCGAGTCGCCACGCAACACGTGGTGATGTTCGTTGAGATAGGCTTCAGCAACAGTCTCGGCATTCGAAATGATCAGCTGAACGCGCTCACTGAACCATGTATCGAGACCACGGTTCAGCGTCATTGCGGCGAATGCAGCCACGATGATGGCCGGCATCACGGCAACAATGGCGAACATTGTCACCAGCCGCGCGTGAAGCTTGGCGCCCGTCGTGCCGCTGACACGCGCCATGACCAAGCGGATAACGCGCCACGAAATCAGCCCGAACAGCACAAGGACAATCGTGAGATTGGCCAAAAGCAGCAAAATCAGGACTGGCCGCGTTGGTGAAAAAGGGGTCAACCCGGTCAAAAGCATGTAGGTAAATGAGCCGAGCAGAACGGCGGCAACAACAAGCCCGACCGACACGCCTGCGGAAAAGCCGCGACGTCCCAACAACTGCCAAAGCCGGCCTTCCCAGCCTGGCGACGCGTCGATCCGGTCTGTCGTCGTCATTTTGTTTCCCGAGCGGGTCTCATGCGGAGCCCCGTTCCGTCTGGCCAAGACCGAACACAGGTTCTTGTCTTGCCTGTGTCAGGTCCTGTGCCTAATCCGCAACGCTCTGATGCGGCAAGGCGGCATTCTGTATCGGGAATCGGTACCGTTCAACAACAATGTTGCCGGATTACATCAGTACCAGATATCGAAATCATGGCTATTTCAGCCCGCGTATGACCTGAATGTCGAGTTCGCGGATCTTCTTCCGCAAGGTATTACGGTTAATACCCAACAGATGCGCGGCCTTGATCTGGTTACCGCGCGTGACCGCCAGGCTCATGCCCAGCAAGGGCCGCTCGACCTCCTGCAACAGTCGGTCGTAGAGACCCGGCGGCGGAAGGGCGTCGCCATGCGCGGCAAAGATGCGCCCGAGCGTGCGCTCGACGGCGGCGCCGAGCGGCTCATCGATGGCCGGTTGTTCGGCGGACCTGCCGAAGTCGGGCTCGGCCAGCTCATTCTCGAGGATCGATGCACCGATGATTTCCTCGGTGTAGAGGGCCGCGAGACGGCGCACCAGATTTTCCAGTTCGCGGACATTGCCCGGCCAGCGATAACGCTTCAGCAGTTCCATGCCGTCGGCGTCGATCGTCTTGGGCGGGAGCCCCTCGTCCTCGGCCTGCCCCAGGAAGTGCCGAATGAGATCCGGAATATCCTCTGAGCGCTCGCGCAACGGCGGCAGGCGGATCGGCACGACATTCAGCCGGAAAAACAGGTCTTCGCGGAACAAGCCCTGATTGATGAGCTGACGCAGATCGCGATTGGTAGCGGCGACGATGCGAACATCGGTCTTGATCGGTGTCCGACCACCTACGGTTGTGTATTCGCCCTGCTGCAACACGCGCAGAAGCCGGGTTTGCGCTTCCATCGGCATATCGCCGATCTCATCGAGAAAGAGCGTGCCGCCCTCGGCCTGCTCGAAGCGTCCGGTAGCACGCTGGCTGGCACCGGTGAACGCACCTTTCTCGTGACCGAAGAGTTCACTCTCGATCAGTTCGCGCGGGATGGCGGCCATGTTGACGGCGACGAAGGGACCGTTGCGGCGACGGCCGTAGTCGTGCAACGCACGGGCCACCAGTTCCTTGCCGGTGCCGCTCTCACCCGAAATCATTACGGTAAGGTCGGTCTGCATCAGACGCGCCAACACGCGATATATATCCTGCATGGCCGGCGACCGGCCAATCAAAGGGATCTTTTCGTCTTCCTCGGGTTGCTGGCGGGCGATGGCCGGTTCGCGCGGCGCGGTCAAGGCCCGGTCGACGACGCGGATCAGTTCGTTGAGATCGAAGGGTTTGGGGAGATATTCGTAGGCGCCGCGCTCCGCCGCCATGATCGCGGTTTTCAGTGTGTTCTGTGCGCTCATCACGATGATCGGCAGTTCCGGGCGCGCACGTTTGATGCGCGGGATCAGGTCGAACGCGTTCTCGTCGGGCATCACCACATCGGTGATGATGAGATCGCCCTCGCCCTGACTGACCCAACGCCAGAGCGTTGCTGCGTTCCCTGTGGAGCGGACATCGTAGCCGACCCTGCCGAGCGCCTGATTGAGAACGGTGCGGATCGCCGCATCGTCATCGGCAAGGAGAATGGTTCCACTCGGCATCTAAATTCTCCTGTCAGTGCGGCAGATCGCCGTCGGTCACGGTGGCGCCGGTATGCATGGGCAACAAGACACGAAAGACCGTGCCACGCGGCAAACTCTCGCATTCGATGATCCCGCCATGATCACCGATGATCTTGGCCACCAGCGCCAGACCGAGGCCGGTGCCCGAAGATTTGGTGGTCACGAAAGGATCAAAGAGGTGTTCCAGTATGTCCGGCGATACGCCGGGGCCGTCATCAATCACACAGATTTCGAGCGGCAGGCTGACACGGTCACGACTGCCCGGCATCGAGAGGCGAACACCGGGCCGGTAGGCTGTGGTCAGGACAATCTCGCCTTCGGGCCTGCCGATCGCTTCGGCGGCGTTCTTGACCAGATTGAGAAAGACCTGAATCAACTGATCCTTGTCGCCCAACACGGGTGGCAATGAGGGGTCGTACTCCTCGACAATGCGGATACCCTTCGCGAATCCCGTCGCCGCGAGTTGCTTTACATGACCCAGAACCAAATGAATGTTGACCGGCTCGCGCGGTACTGGACGCTCGTCGGAGAAGACCTCCATGCGGTCGACCAGCTTGCAAATACGGTCGGTCTCTTCGCAAATCAAGCGCGTCAGCGTCTTGTCTTCGGTCGAAGCCGCCAGTTCCAGCAATTGCGCCGCACCGCGAATGCCCGAAAGCGGATTCTTGATCTCATGCGCAAGGATTGCGGCCATGCCGGTGACCGAGCGGGCGGCACTGCGATGCGTCAGCTGGCGATCCATCTTGTGCGCCATGGTGCGGACTTGCAGAAGCAGCAGCACGTGGCCTGGATATTCGATGAGCGGCGTTACCTGGATATCGACCTGGCGGTCACCCATACGTGGTGTACCGATCTCGACTCCATACTCGTTGACCGAAACGCCGCGTTCGAAGACCTGCTCGATCAGCGACAGGACGGGGCTGCCGAAAGCGACGACGTCGCTCAACGGATGCCCAACCAACATGGCGGAACTGGCGGCAAAAAATTCTTCGGTGCTGTCGTTGACATATGCGATGCGGCTGTTGCGGTCGACAAGGATCACCGGATGGGGGATCGATTTCAGGATAACCGACGCTTCGGGCAGTGCCCCGGCGGGAGAAGATTGCGCGGCTTGAGACATCATGCGGCCTCCCTCGAAGCCGAAGCGGGCTCACGCCGGCCGGCCTCTTCATAAAACACATCGAGCGTGTCCAGCACTTCGGCCGGATCGCTCAAGTGCACGATGGTTCGTTTGGCGATCAATGCTTCGTTCGGGAAACGGCGCGCGGCCTCTTCGAGATACCAGACCAGGTGTTTGCGGGCGACGCGCAGCCCCAGCGCCACGCCATAGTGATCAAGCATGTCGCGGTAGTGGCGCGTGACAATGCCGTGTTGTTCGTCCCATGACGGTGCCGAAAGTTTATCGCCGGTTTTCAGGTAGTGAGCGACTTGCGCCGGGAACCAGGGGCGGCCTTGCGCACCCCGTCCGATCATCACGCCGTCGGCGCCCGAGGCATCAAGGACGGCGCGCGCGTCTTCCTCGCTCGTGATGTCGCCGTTGGCGATGACGGGAATCGAGACAGCGCTTTTGACTTCGGCGATAAAATTCCAGTCCGCACGACCCTTGTAGAACTGGCAGCGGGTGCGGCCGTGCACGGTCACCATTTTCACACCAGCGGCCTCGGCACGATACGCCAGCTCCGGCGCGTTGCGTGTGGCCTCGTCCCAGCCCGTCCGCATTTTCAGTGTGACCGGAACCTCAACCGCGCCGACCGTCGCCTCGATCAGGCTTTCGGCATGGTCGAGGTCGCGCATCAGCGCCGAACCCGACAGGCCCGTCGTCACCTGCTTGGCGGGGCACCCCATATTGATGTCGATGATGTCGGCACCAGCGGCAGCGGCCAGTCTGGCGCCCTCGGCCATCCAATGCGCTTCGCGGCCGGCCAATTGGATCGCCAGCGGCTCGACCTCGCCCGCCCCCGCCGCCCGGCGCACGACGTCCGGCCTCTCACGAACCAACGCGTCGCTCGCCACCATTTCGGAGACGACGAGGCCGGCCCCCAGCCTGTGGGCCACGCGGCGGAACGGCAGATCGGTCACGCCGGCCATTGGGGCCAACAGCACCGGGTTTGCCAAGACATGCCTGCCAATCGATATGGTCAAACTTTAGGCACCAATAGACATTGCACAAATTTTGTCCAAAATAGCGTCTGCCCAAAGTTTCGGCAAGGCAAATCGACAGGCTCAAATCCGCTTGCGAAAGCTCCTTCGGGGTGCGAAACGAGCAGACATGACCGTCGTCGCTCTCATCGTGGCGGCCGGCCGCGGCAGCCGCGCCGGGCCGGGCGCGCCGAAGCAGTACCGCCAGCTTGGCGGTGAGCCGGTGTTGCGACGGACGCTTGCTGCCTTTGCTTCCCATCCCGGCGTCGACGACGTTCTGACCGTAATCCATGCGGATGATCGCACCGAATACGAGGCGGCCGCGGCGGGCCTGCCCAAGCTTCTGCCGCCTTGCCTCGGCGGTGCGACACGACAGGCTTCGGTACTGGCCGGACTTGAAGCGCTTGTCGCGCGCGCGCCAACCCTGGTGTTGATCCACGACGGCGCTCGGCCCTTTGCTTCCTCAATGCTGATCTCGGACTGCATCGAAGCGCTGGCCACGTATCGCGGCGTTCTGGTCGCGCTCCCGGTGACCGATACGCTTCGGCGCTCCGTGGACGGGCAAGCGGGCCCAACAGTGCCCCGCGATGGCCTTTGGCGCGCGCAGACACCGCAGGGATTTCATTTCGAGGCTATTCTGGACGCGCATCGGGGCGTGGTGGATCAGTCGGTTACGGACGATGTCGAAGTGGCGACGGCGGCGGGGATCGATGTGGCGATGATCGAAGGCGACGAGGACAATATCAAAATCACCGACGCGGCCGACATGGCCCGCGCGGCGCGAATACTGGCCCGTGGCGGCGAACCGCGCACAGGCACCGGTTTCGACGTGCATCGCTTCGAACCGGGCGACCATGTCTGGCTGTGTGGTGTCCGGGTCCCGCATTCAGCGGGGCTTGCAGGTCATTCGGATGCAGATGTCGGCCTGCATGCGCTGACCGATGCAATACTGGGTGCTATCGGCGCCGGCGATATCGGCAAGCACTTCCCGCCCGAAGAAATGAAATGGGAAGGCGCCGCCTCCGATATCTTCCTCGCGCATGCCGGCGATCTTGCCGCCCGCGCCGGAGCGCGAATTTCCAATCTCGACGTGACGCTGATCTGCGAGCGGCCGAAGATCGGCCCACATGTCGAAGCGATGCGGGACCGGGTCGCCGAAATTCTCAACCTTGACCGCACCCGCGTCAGCGTCAAGGCGACGACGACCGAAGGGTTGGGCTTCACCGGGCGCAGCGAGGGTATTGCCGCGCAGGCCGTTGCAACGCTGATATTCGGATGAGCCGCTTCACCGCCCTGCCCGCCGGCCTTGCCTTTCACCATCCTGTCGCCCTTGTGGCAACATGGTTCGGGGCCGGGCTGATCCGTCCGGCACCCGGCACATGGGGATCGCTTGCCGCGATACCCTTCGCCGTCGCAATCGTCCATTTCCTCGGCGCACCAGCGCTGCTGCTGGCGGCGCTTGCCGCATTCGCTGCTGGCATATGGGCCTCGGAGCGGTATTGCGCGGCGGGCGGAACCGAAGATGCCGCTGAAGTCGTGATCGACGAAGTGGCCGCCATGTGGCTGGTGCTCGCGGCGCTGCCGATGTCACCCATCAACTGGCTCGCCGGCTTCGCGCTGTTTCGTCTTTTCGACATCTGGAAGCCCTGGCCAATCGGCGCGGTCGAGCGGCGTTTCAAGGGCGGCTTCGGCGTCATGGCGGACGACATCGTCGCCGCGATCTATGCCGTACTCGCCTTCATCCTTTGCGACATTCTGATCGGGTTCGTCACATGAGCATTTTCCCGCGCCGCCTGGTGCATCTCGCTGAGCTGACGCTGGCAGATGCGCGCGAGGCCAAACTGAAGATCGTGACAGCCGAATCCTGCACTGGCGGATTGATCGCCGGTCTTCTGACCGAGATCGCCGGATCGTCGGATGTGGTGGAGCGCGGCTTCGTCGTCTATTCGAACGAAGCCAAACGCGACATGCTGGACGTGCCGGGCGATCTCATCGCCGACTTCGGCGCGGTGTCGGAGCCGGTGGCACGGGCCATGGCTGAGGGAGCGCTCAGGAATTCACGCGCGCATATCGCCGTCTCGGTAACCGGCGTCGCCGGGCCCGGCGGTGGGACGCCGATGAAGCCGGTCGGTCTCGTTCATTTCGGCGCAGCGCGACAGGGCCGTAGCATTCTTCACGAGATGCAGCGTTTCGGCGATGTCGGGCGCGAGGAAATCCGTCTCAAAAGCATCGAGACGGCGCTCAACCTCGTGCGGCGAATGATGTGAGGGCGGCTATTCCGCCGATGTAACCGGAGGGCCGAAGGCTGGCGCGGCACGCCGGCCGTATACTGCGTCGGCGCGATCGACAAAGGCCTGCATCAGGCGGCCGAACGCCTTGGCAAAAACCGCATTCATCATTTTCTGCAACATCTGGCTGCGAAATTCGAAATCGATGAAAAAGTGGATACGTGTGCCGCCGCCTTGCAGCGGCTCGAACTGCCATTTGTTGTGAAGGTGTCGGAACGGACCCTCGACATAAGCGACGTCGATCAGACGCGTCGCGCGATCGAGCGTGACCTTGCTGGTGAAGCGCTCACGGAAGAGCTTGTAGGAAATAATCAGGTCGGCAAGCAACACTTCATTGCCGTCAATCGTGTCGCGGCGGCGGATGCGTGCGCCACCGCACCAAGGAAGAAACTCGGGATAGCGTTCGATGCCGGCGACAAGGTCAAACATGTCGTCCGCCGCGTAGGGAACGTCGCGGGTTTGCTCGTGGGCGGGCATGAGGGTTAGGTCTGCGGCTGCGCGGCATTGCGCGCGGCGCTCAGTCGGGCGAAGTCCTCATCCGCATGGTAGGACGAGCGAGTCAACGGGCTTGAGGAAACCAGCAGGAAGCCCTTGGTGCGGGCGACCGTCTCATAGGATTTGAATTCGTCCGGTGTCACAAAGCGATCGATTGCCGCGTGCTTGCGCGTCGGCTGCAAATACTGGCCGATGGTCAGAAAATCGATGCCGGCCGAACGCATGTCGTCCATCACCTGCAAAACTTCCTCGCGCGTTTCACCGAGGCCAACCATGATGCCGGACTTGGTGAAGATCGTCGGGTCGATTTCCTTGACGCGCTGGAGAAGACGCAATGAATGGAAATAACGCGCGCCGGGCCTGATATTGAGATAGAGCCGCGGCACCGTTTCAAGATTGTGGTTGAAGACGTCGGGTCGAGCGGCAACCACCATTTCGAGTGCGCCGTCCTTGCGCAGGAAATCGGGTGTCAGAATCTCGATCGTGGTGCCGGGCGAACGGCGGCGGATCGCCTCGATCACTTCAACGAAATGACGCGCACCGCCATCACCGAGGTCGTCCCGGTCGACCGATGTGATGACGACATGGCGCAGGCCAAGCTTCGCCACCGCATTGGCGACGTTTTCCGGCTCTTCTGCGTCGAGCGGTGCCGGCAAGCCGGTTTTGACATTGCAGAAAGCGCAGGCGCGCGTGCAGGTGTCGCCCATGATCATCATGGTGGCGTGCTTCTTGGTCCAGCACTCGCCGATATTTGGGCACCCGGCTTCCTCGCAAACAGTGACGAGGTTGTTCGCCCGGACGATCCGCCTAGTCTCGGTATAGACCGGCGAGCCCGGCGCCTTGACGCGAATCCATTCGGGCTTACGCAGGATCGGCGTGTCGGGCCGGTTGGCCTTCTCGGGATGCCGTGGCCGCGCGTCGGCAGCCTTCAGCTTATCAATGACGGTGACCATGTTTTTGCTCAGACAATCTTATCAGGACATGGATAGACGCTCGGCCCGATTCAAGCAAATCGGTTCGAAATCGCGGGCTTTCCGTCAGTCCAGCAGGGCCATGTCGTAGAGCCCACCGATCACCTGAAAGCCGGTATCGGCCGCTACCGGAAGGTAGATCGCCTCCAGCTGAATATATTCAAGGTCGACGCCGACGAAACGGCCACGCAGCACAGCCGGCTTGCGGTCATTCATAACGCGGTTGTGAAGGACGATCTGGCTTGCCGCCATCGGCGGCGCGTAACATTCGGAGAACAACCGGCCCGTGAACGGCATGCCGAGCCGGCGCACGTTGGCAGCGCCGATCAGGCGGTAGCGCATGTCGGTTCCGCCATCGACCGGCTCGACGACGAACATGCCACCCATGAGCTTCGGCATATCGAGCGGATTGAAGTCGCGGCGCAACGGCATTCCGTCCGGTTGGCAGCGAGCACGCCAATAGTCGAGCATGAACCGGCACTTCGGATGCTCCGGCTCCGCCGCCTCGACCACGTCGTAGTCGATGCCGGACTCACCTGTTTGATGCGTTTCGACACCAGCCGCCATTGTCCTGCCTCCGGCCACAATCCTAGGGTCGCGGGAGTTAAAAAATTGCTATCTCGGTAAGTATTCAACCGAGCCCGAGACGCTCAAACTGGGCATTCGGGGCATCAATTTCGACCAGTGCCGCACGTAGCCGTTCCTGATATTCGGCTGCCAGCGTCGTTCCCGCCAAATTTCGCTCCTCCGCCGGATCATCTTCCAAATCGTAAAGATGATCGCCTGAAAATTGTGTCCGCGCCCAGAACGGGATGGCATCGCCCTTCTCCCAGCGCTGATGGATGACGGGAACACCGCTACCCGGCATCCGATCGAGAAAGGCGCGTTCGTCGGGCAGCGGCAATTCCTTATCGCGTGTCAGAAAGTGCGTCGGCATGGTCGACCAGCGGTTCGACATCATCACCAGCGGAGCGTTGTCGCCGGTTGGTGCACGGGCATATTTGCATTGGCCGTCGATATAGTGAACCTCGCGGCCCCAAACGCCGGTCAACAACCAGTCACGGATACCTGACGCCTCGCCGCGAAGCAGCGGAAGCAGAGAGCGCCCATGTGTACGCTGGCGGACAGTGACACCAAACAGGTCGGCGAGCGTGGCAAAGAGATCAACACTGGTGGTCAGCGCGTCGCACGTGGCGGGCGCAATACCCGGATGGGCAATCATCAAGGGGATATGACCGAGCGTTTCATAGACAGGCACGCCCGGCTTGCCCCAAATGTCCTTCTCACCCAGATAGTGGCCGTGATCGGTGCAGAGAATTACCAGCGTATCGTTCCACAAATCACAACGATCGAGCTCATCCATCACCTTGCCTAACCAGTGATCGATCATGGTCAGCTTGCCGCCGTAAGACGCGCGCAGCTGCCGTGCCTGCCGCGCATCAATGACACCCTTCTCGATGCCCCCTTTCACATAAGGCGGCCAGATCAGGTGTGCGCCCTCCCAATCCGGGTCGTACATCGACGCATAGGGTTCTGGCGTGTCGAAAGGTTCGTGCGGGTCGAACTCGTCGACGAAAAGCATGAACCGATCATGGCGGCCGGCATTGTCGGCAAGCCATCGCGCCGCGGCACCCATGGTGCGCGGACCGGGGAAATCGGCCTCGCCGCGAAAATATCCGCGCGAGTCGTCATAGGGCATGTGCGGCCGCATGAAATTCGGCGCGCCGGCCCAGCTCGGGTCGGGCACGGTTTTCCAGGCATCGCCTTCATGGCCACGCTGATAGTCCCAAGCGGTGAAATCGACGTGGTAGTTCTCACCGCCGGTTTCAAAAAGATGCGGATGGTCGGAAATCAGCTGCGTGACGACACCGGCCTTGCGCAGCTCATAGGTAATGGCGTCTTCCCAGATCTCGACCGAGCCCCAGGGACGCCAGAGAAAATCCAGCGCGCCGCAAAGAATGTCGTGACGCGCCGGCATGCAGGGCAAGGAGCCCGTGTAATGACGGGTGAAGCGGGTGGCGCGCGCCGCAAAGCGGTCAAGATTGGGCGTCCTGAATTCGGTGCCGCCATAAGCGCCCAGCATGTGACGGTTGAGGCTGTCGAGCAAAATGACGACGGCGTTCTTCGGCGCATTCGGTGATGCGCCGGCTTTTTCTTCGCCTTCCATGAATCCTCCCCGTGCGGCCGTTTCGTTCAAGTATGAAGAACGCGCCCCTCGGCGTCGAGCACGGCTTCGCCCATCATCTCGGACAGCGTCGGATGCGGGAAGACGGCGTGGATAAGGTCGGCTTCCGTCGCCTCCAATGTGCGGGCGATGCCAAATCCCTGAATAAGTTCCGTTACTTCGGCACCGATCATGTGGGCGCCCAGAAGCTCGCCTGTCTTGATGTCGAAGACGGTTTTTACGAAGCCTTCGATTTCGCCAAGCGCGATGGCCTTGCCGTTGGCGCGGAAGGGAAAGCGGCCAACCTTGACGTCGTGCCCCTGCTCCTTCGCCTTCGCTTCGGTGAGACCGACACTGGCAATCTGTGGCGTCGAATAGGTGCAGCCGGGAATCTTCGTCGTGTCGATGGGGTGCAGGCCCTTCAGGCCCGCCAAACGCTCGGCCGCCAGCACGCCCTCATGGCTCGCCTTGTGCGCGAGCCAGGGCGGACCGACCAGATCGCCGATTGCATAGACGCCCTTCACACCCGTCTCGAGCCATTCATTAACGACGACATGGGTCTTTTCGACCTTGATGCCGGCTTCTTCGAGACCGAGGTTCTCCACATTGCCGACGATGCCGACCGCGGAGATGACGATTTCAGCTTCGATGGTTTCGATCTTGCTGCCGGCCTTTACCGTCGCAATGACACCGGACTTGTTCTTCTCGACCTTCTCGACGGACGCGCCCGTCAGCAGGCGGATGCCGCGCTTCTTGAAGGCACGCGCTGCCTCCTTCGAGATTTCCTCGTCCTCGACCGGAAGAATGCGATCGAGCATTTCGATCACCGTCACCTCGGCACCAAAGGCGCGATAGAAACTCGCGAACTCGATGCCGATGGCACCGGAACCGACGACAATCAGCGATTTCGGAATCGTTTTCGGCGCCATCGCCTCGCGATAGGTCCAGATACGCTCGCCATCGGGCTCAAGGCCAGGAATTGTGCGCGCCCGAGCTCCGGTCGCGAGAATGATGTTCTTCGTTGTGAGTTCGCTCTTTTCGCCATCCTTGCTTTCGACCGACACGCGGCCGGCGCCGGCGAGGCGGCCTGTGCCTTGGATAACGTCGATCTTGTTCTTCTTCATCAGAAACTTGACGCCGTTCGACAATTGCGCGGCGACCTTGCGGCTGCGCGCGACGACAGCTTCGATATCGAATTCGACCTTTTCCGCCTTCAAGCCAAACTCGTCGAGACGATGGAGCGTTTCATAAATTTCCGCAGAGCGAAGCAATGCCTTGGTCGGAATGCAGCCCCAATTGAGGCAAATGCCCCCCAGGTCATCACGTTCGACAATCGCTGTCCTCAACCCAAGCTGTGAGGCACGGATTGCCGCGACATAACCGCCGGGACCGGAACCGATGAGAACGAGGTCGTAGGTTTTGTCCGCCATCAGAGCAGCATCCTTGCCGGATATTCGACAAACGATTTGAAGGCCTGCAGAAATTGTGCGCCCAAAGCACCGTCGATAGCGCGGTGGTCGCAGGACATGGTGACGGTCATCACCGTGGCGGCTTCGAGCTTGCCATTGCGCACCACCGGCCGGTCCTCGCCCCTGCCGACGGCCAGGATCGCCGCCTGAGGCGGATTGATTACGGCCGTGAAGTGCTTGATGCCGAACATGCCGAGATTGGAAATGGAGAAGCTGCCACCCTCATATTCGGCCGGTTTCAGCTTCTTGTCGCGCGCCCGCTCGGCCAGCGACTTCGCTTCGGCCGAGATTTCGGCAAGACCCTTGGTTTCGGCGGCGCGGATAATCGGCGTAATGAGACCGCCATCCAGCGCCACGGCAATGCCGATATCAGCATGTTTGTGCTTCAGCAGCGCGTTGCCCGCGAAACTCACATTTGCCATCGGCACTTTCACCAGTGCCAGCGCCGAGGCGCGGATCAGGAAGTCGTTGACCGAAAGCTTGATGCCCTCGCCCGCTTCCTCGTTGAGCTTCTGGCGCGCCTTCAGCAACTCGTCCAATTCACAATCGATCGTCAGATAGAAATGCGGAATTTCCTGCATCGACTGCGTCAAACGGCGGGCAATGGTCTTGCGCATGCCGTCAAGCGGTATTTCGTCGTAGGCACCCTCTTCGTAGAAAGCACGCGGATCGACGGATGATGCGGGCGCCGCCGCGGCGGCCGATGGCGCGGCGGATTTCCGTGCGCCTGGCTGCGCACTCTCAATATCCACCTTGATGATGCGGCCGCGCGGGCCGGTGCCCTCTACGGCGGTGAGGTCGACGCCTCTCTGTTCGGCGATGCGTCGGGCCAAGGGCGAAGCGAAGATGCGCTCGCCCGCTTTTCGCGGGCGTTCGGCGGCAACGGGCGGCGCAACCTTCTTCTCTTCTTTTTTCTCGTCGTTCTTCCGCGCGGTTTCAGGTGCGGACTTCTTCTCCGAGCGCTCCGGCTTTTGTGCTTTTACGTCGCCTGCGCTCTCACCCTCTTCCAGCAAGATTGCAATAGGCTTGTTGACAGCGACGCCCTCGGTTCCTTCGGCGACCAGCAACTTCCCGATGCGACCCTCGTCGACCGCCTCGACTTCCATCGTCGCCTTGTCGGTCTCGATCTCGGCGATGATGTCACCCGACTTCACCTCATCGCCTTCCTTCACATGCCATTTGGCAAGGGTGCCTTCCTCCATGGTCGGCGAGAGCGCGGGCATCAGGATTTCGATCGGCATGTCCGGCCCCCTCTCAGCGGTAGCAGACGGCTTTCACCGCCTCCACCACATCATCGGCGCTGGGCAGCGCCAGCTTTTCGAGATTGGCCGCATAGGGCATCGGCACGTCCTTCTGCGTCACACGCAGGATCGGCGCGTCGAGAAAGTCGAAAGCATCCGCCTGCACCCGCGCGGCGATTTCGGCACCGATGCCGCACACCGGCCACGTCTCTTCGACCGTTACCAGACGGTTGGTCTTCTTCACGGAGGCGATGATCGTGTCGATGTCGAGCGGACGGATGGTGCGCAGGTCGATCAGTTCGACATCGAGCCCCTCTTCCTGCAGGCGCGCCATTGCCTCCAGGCAATAGACGATGCCGTGACTGTGCGAGACGAGCGTGACGTCCTTGCCCTCCTTCATTACGCGCGCCTTGCCGATGGGCAGGACAAAGTCGTCGAACTTCGGGACATCAAAGGTCTTGCCGTAAAGCACTTCGTTTTCGAGGAAGATGACCGGGTTCGGGTCGCGGATCGCGGCCTTCAGGAGCCCTTTTGCATCCGCCGCCGAATAGGGCGCAATTACGATGAGGCCCGGAATATGGGCATACCAGGATGCATAGTCATGGCTGTGCTGGGCACCGACGCGGGAAGCAGGTCCGTTCGGCCCGCGGAAAACGATGGGCGATGACATCTGCCCGCCCGACATGTAGCGCGTCTTGGCGGCCGAATTGATGATCTGATCGATGGCCTGCATGGCAAAGTTGAAGGTCATGAACTCGACGATAGGGCGCAGGCCGGCGAAGGCCGCGCCGACGCCAAGGCCGGCGAATCCATGCTCGGTAATCGGCGTATCGACAACGCGTCTGTCGCCGAACTCTGCGAGCAGGCCTTGCGTCACTTTGTAGGCGCCCTCGTACTGCGCCACTTCCTCGCCCATGACGAAGACGTTTTCGTCACGGCGCATTTCTTCGGCCATCGCGTCGCGCAACGCCTCGCGAACGGTTTGCTTCACGAACTCCGTGCCTTCGGGTAAATCGGGATCGGCCGCCACTTCGACAATGTGCGCCTTCGGCGCCGCAGATTTTTCCTGCTTCTTTTCGTCCGGTTTTGTCACCTGCTCTACTGCAACATCGGCGTTCCGTTCAGGCTTTTTCTTTGCCGGTAGATCATCGTCACCTGTCAGAAGGGCAATGACGGCGTTGACCTTCACGTTCTCGGTCCCTTCCGGCACAACGATTTTCTCGACTGTGCCTTCATCGGCCGCTTCGACCTCCATCGTCGCCTTGTCGGTCTCGATCTCGGCAATCACGTCGCCCGACTTCACGTCGTCGCCTTCCTTGACCAGCCATTTGGCCAGTGTGCCTTCCTCCATGGTCGGCGAAAGCGCGGGCATCAGGATTTCGATCGACATCGCTCAGGCCCCCGCCAGCACGTCGGTCCAGAGTTCCGACGGATCGGGCTCCGGACTCAATTGCGCAAATTCTGCGGCGTCGTTGACGATGGCCTTGATCTCCTTGTCGATCTCCTTCAATTCATCCTCTGTTACATGCTTGCCGGTCAGCAGGCGGGTGCGGACCTGTTCGATCGGGTCATGCTCCTGGCGCATTCGGGCCACTTCTTCCTTGGCGCGATATTTCGCCGGATCGGACATCGAATGACCGCGATAGCGGTAGGTCATCATTTCAAGGATGTAGGGGCCCTTGCCGGCACGACAGGACTGAACAGCCTTTTCTCCGGCCGCACGGACGGCGCGCACATCCATGCCATCGACCTGCTCACCGGGAATGTTGAAGCTGACACCGCGTTTGGAGAGATTGGTCTGGGCGCTCGCGCGGGCAACGCTGGTGCCCATCGCATATTGGTTATTTTCGATCACATAGACGACGGGCAAGCTCCACAGTTCGGCCATGTTGAAGCTCTCATAGACCTGCCCCTGATTGGCGGCGCCGTCGCCAAAATAGGCAAGACAGACGCGATCATTGCCGCGATACCGATTGGCGAAGGCGAGCCCTGTGCCGATCGGCACCTGCGCTCCTACAATCCCGTGGCCGCCGTAGAAATTCTTGTTGCGGCTGAACATGTGCATCGAACCGCCCTTGCCACGTGAGTAGCCACCTTCGCGCCCGGTCAGTTCGGCCATGACCCCTTTCGGATCCATACCGCAGGCCAGCATGTGACCGTGGTCGCGATAGCCGGTAATGACCTGATCTCCCTCCTCGATCGCCATCTGCATACCGACAACGACCGCCTCCTGACCGATATAGAGGTGGCAGAAACCGCCGATCAGCCCCATGCCGTACATCTGGCCTGCCTTCTCCTCGAAGCGACGGATCAGCAGCATGTCGCGATAGGCCTGCAGTTCCGCCTTTGACGACAGGTCCATACCGGCGTCTTTCTTTTTTACCGGCTTCGCTGCCGGCTTTTTTGCCGGTTTGCGGACGGCGGCTTTACTGGAAGTTCGGGACGCCATATGGGGGCCTCGGCGACATTGAAACGCGGCATCGCACTGGCTAGCGCGGTTCGCCAGCCCGTTCACCATACTTTAGAAGTGGATGATAAAGGTTTGGTTTCAATGCAAAAACGTCGAATTAACTGAATTTCAGTTAATTAACGTCGGGGCTCGGCAAGACATTCCAGTGACGGATCAGCGGCGGTCGAGGAAAATCACAAGCTCGTTGGCGCCCGCATAACCAAGCGCCGCGCGCGCACGCTCATCCAGCAGATCCGGATCGAGGCTTTCGGGCCGCAGCAGCGCGACCTGCCGGTCAAGCTGCTCACGTTGTCCGCGCAGTTCGACAAGCTGGTGCTCCAGTGTGTCGGCCCGATTCTGGATATCGAGCCAGGCGATGAAGCCGTGACGGCCATAAACGGCGTGATACGCGAAATAGCTGAGGACGACGAGACAGACCAACGGGATCAGCGCCTGTCTCAGGCGCATCGGCTCGCGGATTCGAATCAGTAGCTCGTTTTCCATAGACAACAGGGAATCATATAGCGATTCCAACGGTCAAGCGACATTTGCTAACAGGCGGCAGTCCGGCCCTCAACTCCTCACGACGCTCCGCCCCGCATATTCCGCCGACGGACCCAGAAGTTCTTCGATGCGGATGAGCTGATTGTATTTCGCGAGCCTGTCCGAGCGCGCCAGCGAACCGGTCTTGATCTGCCCGCAATTGGTGGCGACCGCGAGATCGGCAATGGTCGCGTCCTCGGTTTCGCCCGAACGATGCGACATGACGGCCGTGTAACGCGCCTTGTGCGCCATTTCGACGGCGCCGAGCGTTTCGGTCAGCGAGCCGATCTGGTTGACTTTGACGAGGATCGAATTTGCCGTGCCGCTGGCGATACCTTCGGCAAGGCGGGCGGTATTGGTCACGAAGAGATCGTCACCCACCAACTGAACTTTCGCGCCGATGCGATCTGTCAGTGCCTTCCAGCCCGCCCAATCATCTTCGGCCATGCCGTCTTCGATGGAGACGATCGGATATTTGCCGATCAGCGCCGCCCAATAGTCGACCATGCCGCCGGCATCGAGCTTCTTGCCCTCGCCTTCGAGGTTATAGACGCCGTCCTTGAAGAATTCGGTCGCGGCTGCATCGATGGCAAGGCAGATGTCGTCGCCGGGCTTGTATCCGGCCTTCTCGATCGCCCTCATCACGAAGCCCAGCGCCTCTTCGGTGGAGGCGAGGTTCGGTGCGAAACCACCTTCATCGCCGACATTGGTGTTGTGGCCGGCGGCCTTCAGTTCGGCCTTCAATGTATGGAAAACCTCCGCGCCCATCCGCACCGCATCGGCGATCGAACCGGCTGCCACCGGCATGATCATGAATTCCTGGATATCGATCGGGTTGTCGGCATGCTGGCCGCCATTGACGATGTTCATCATTGGCACCGGCAGAACGCGGGCGGCCGGCCCGCCGAGATAACGGAACAGCGGCTGGCCGAGAGACGCCGCTTCGGCCTTCGCGACAGCCAGCGAAACGCCAAGGATCGCATTGGCACCGAGGCGCGCCTTGTTGGGCGTGCCATCGAGATCGCACATCGTGCGGTCGATCAGAATTTGTTCGCCGGCCTCCATGCCGCCGATCGCATCGAAAATCTCGCCATTGACCGCCTCGATGGCCTTCAGCACGCCCTTGCCATTGTAGCGCGGGCCGCCGTCGCGAAGTTCGACCGCTTCATGCGCGCCGGTCGAGGCACCCGAGGGCACCGCGGCACGCCCCAGCGCGCCGTCCTCAAGCAACACGTCCACCTCGACCGTCGGGTTGCCCCGGCTGTCCAGAATTTCCCGGCCGATGATGTCGATGATGGCAGCCATGTCCGCTCCGTCTCTCTCTAGCTTGGATGTGGCGGTTTCATAGCTGAGCGGGGGCGGCGGCGAAAGGGGCTATTCGGCGCATGGCTACCGACTCCAGGAGGTTAACGCTGGCACAGCGGCCCGCCCGCCGCTTGACGCGGCCGGGCCCCTCCTGTTCAACAGCCTCGAACGGAGCGGACAGGCCATGACGAACCCCCAAGATTCCAAGGCGCTGGTGCTTTTCTCGGGCGGGCAGGACTCAACGGTCTGCCTCGCTTGGGCGCTGGCGCGCTACGAAAGCGTGGAGACCGTCGGGTTCGATTATGGCCAGACCCATGCGGTCGAACTGACTTGCCGGGACAGCCTCAGGACGGGAATCGCCGCCCTTTCGCCCGCTTGGGCGGCGCGGCTCGGCCCCGATCACACGATTTCGCTTCCCGAACTCGGGACCATCAGCGCAACCGCGCTGACCCGCGAGGTTGCGATCGAAATGGACGCGAACGGCCTTCCAAATACCTTCGTTCCCGGCCGGAATCTGCTCTTTTTCACCTATGCGGCGGCGCTTGGCTGGCGCCGGGGAGCATCGGTTCTGGTCGGCGGCATGTGCGAGACAGACTATTCGGGCTATCCCGACTGCCGCGCCGACACGATCGCGGCGCTAGAACGGGCAATATGTCTCGGCATGGGTCGGGATTTCAGGCTTGAAACGCCCTTGATGCGGATCGATAAAGCGGCCACGTGGCGGCTCGCCGAGGAACTTGGCGGCAAGGCGCTGGTCGAGCTGATCGTCGAGGAGAGCCATAGCTGCTATCGCGGCGACCGTTCGAAGCGCCACGACTGGGGCTATGGCTGCAACGCCTGCCCGGCCTGTGAATTGCGTGCGCGCGGATATGCCGCCTATATCGCCGGCAAGACCTAGAGAACCAGACGATGTATTCGGTGAAGGAAATTTTCTACACGCTGCAGGGCGAAGGCGCGAATGCCGGACGCGCGGCGGTGTTTTGCCGATTTGCGGGCTGCAATCTCTGGTCGGGCCGCGAGGAAGACCGCACTTCTGCCGTCTGCCGGTTTTGCGATACGGACTTCGTCGGCACTGACGGCGTCGGCGGCGGCAAATTTTCCGATGCGGTGGCCCTCGCCGCTGCGGTTGAGCGCGCATGGGCGGGCGCGGCGGAGGACCGCTTTGTCGTCTGCACCGGCGGCGAACCGTTGTTGCAACTCGATGAAGCGTTGATCGACGCGCTTCACGCGCGCGGATTCGAGATCGCCGTCGAAACCAACGGCACCATCGCGGCGCCTGCGGGCCTCGACTGGATCTGCGTCAGCCCGAAGGCCGAGGCCGCCTTGAATCAGACAAGCGGCGACGAGTTGAAACTGGTCTATCCTCAAGAGACGGCAAAGCCGGAGCGGTTCGCCGGACTGGATTTCCAGCACTTCTTCCTGCAGCCGATGGACGGTGACAACACAGAAGAGAACACGCGCGCGGCAACGGCTTATTGCCTCGCACATCCGAAATGGCGCTTAAGTCTGCAGACGCACAAGCTGATCGGTATTCCGTGATGAAGATATACAAAGAGTTCCTGTTCGATGCCGCGCATTTCCTTCCCTATGCTGAGGAAGGTCATCCGAACCGCCGGATGCATGGTCATTCGTTCCGCGTCGTGGTGTGGCTTGCCGGCAAGCCCGCAGCTGATACCGGCATCGTTCGCCATTTCGAGGATGTCGAGCGCGAGGTGATGGCGGTGCGCGAGAAGCTCGATCATCATTTGCTGAACGAGATCGCGGGACTTGAGTTTCCGACGCTGGAGCGGATTGCCGCCTGGATATGGAACGAACTCGCAAAGCCGTTGCCCGAGATCGCGCGTGTCGAGGTTCACCGCGGGTCGTGCCGCGAGGGCTGCGTCTATGACGGGCCGGAGGGAGAATGATGGCAAAAAAACCGACAGGCCTGACGCAGCTCGGCAACTCAGCGCCGCTGCCAGCCTCGCCCGACAAGGCGGTGCTGGAGCGGGTCGCCAATCCGCATGCCGACACCGATTATGTGGCGCGCTTCACCGTGCCCGAATTCACCTCGATCTGCCCCGTCACCGGCCAGCCCGATTTCGCGCATCTCGTCATCGATTATGTCCCCGGCAAATGGCTCGTCGAGTCGAAGTCGCTGAAGCTCTACATGCAGGCCTTCCGCAATCACGGCGCATTCCACGAGGACTGTACGGTCGGCATTGGCAAGCGGCTGGTCGAGACGCTGAAGCCAAAGTGGCTGCGCATCGGCGGCTACTGGTATCCGCGCGGCGGCATCCCGATCGACGTCTTCTGGCAGAAAGGTAAGCTTCCCGCCGGCGTCTGGGCACCCGATCAGGGCGTCGCACCCTATCGCGGACGCGGTTGAGCAAACCGAATTTTCCGAGGCAGTTTAATGGTTCGTTGGAGTCAGACGGTCCAAGCAGCTGTCTTATTTGAGACATCCCGCAAGGAATGTATCCCTGTCGCCTTCACGACAGTTCGATGCTGGCGAGATGCCGTTTTCGCCACTGGAGCGGCGTCGTGCCGAACTCGCGGCTGAATGCGCGGATGAACGCTGCCGCGGAACTGTAGCCGGCCAGGTCCGCTGCCTCTTCGACGGACGTGTCCTCTGCAAGAATTTTCCGGGCCACGAGCGTGAGACGCATTCGGGCAAGCGTCTGCATCGGTGTTCGTCCCACGATGCGCCGGAATTCCTCCGTGAATTTCGTTCTGGACATGCCGGCGAGGCGCGCCAGCCGGTCGATGCTCCAGTTTTCCAGCGGTGCATCCAGAAAAGCGCGAATGGCGGTGCTCACTCCCCTGCTCTTCACAAGACCGGCCTCGCGTGCATCCGTCTCGCCACGTGCGATCAGAATGGAACGCGTCATGTTGATCAGGATGATTTCGGCAATCCTGCGGACAATGATTGCCTGGCCGTATTCCTGCCCCGCGCCGACAAACTCTTCATCCAGAAGTTCGGCCGCTTTCCATATCCGGCGGGCGCATTCCGGCGAAGACTCCCGGCTCAGGTAAATCGGGCCGATGATCAGATTGGTCAGGGCTATATTCTCGGACGGCACAACACCAAGCAGGAGTTCGACATCGCTTTCGGCAGCGATCTCCTCGGTTATCGGCACCCGCTGGAAACTGTCCAGCGGCATCGCCTCAGGCTCAGGCACAGAATGAAGCCGATGCGGCGCAAGCCCGCTCACGCCGACAATGGAGCCCGGCGCGAGATCGATGAACCTCGGCTCGGGAAAATCGATGCTCAGGCGAAAATGCCCCCGCCGCACCATGACGCAATAGGAATAGTCGCCAGGGTCAAGCCGTTTTCTGAACGGATAGGACGCCGACGAGCGAAAGAAATAGACGCCGTCCATTCGGACATCGGCGCGAATATCGCTGGCGTCGAGATTCCGGAAAGACTGAATGCCGTTCGCTTCTTTTTCCTTTTTGTTCGTCATGGCGTGCATGTTTTCCGATCGATCAGATCACGAAAGCTTCGCCTCGTCCTGCCGCGCCAGATCGAGCGCGATGTCCACGATCATATCTTCCTGACCGCCAACCATAGCGCGTTTTCCGGCCTCCAGCAGAATTTTGCGGACATCGACGCCATAGCGCTCCGATGCGGTTTCGGCATGGCGCAGGAAACTCGAATAAACGCCCGCATAGCCAAGGCTCAGCGTTTCTCTGTCCACGCGCACGGGACGGTCCTGCAGGGGCCGCACGATATCTTCGGCCGCATCCATCAGCGCCAGCAGGTCGCAGCCATGTTGCCAGCCATAACGGTCGGCGGCGGCGATGAAGACTTCGAGCGGCGCGTTGCCCGCGCCTGCGCCCATGCCCGTGAGCGACGCGTCCACCCGGACGGCGCCGTTCTGAACGGCGGCGATCGAGTTCGCGACGCCGAGCGACAAATTGTGATGCGCATGGATGCCGCGCTGCGTTTCCGGCTTCAGAACCCTGTCATAGGCCTGCAGGCGGGCGGCAACGTCGTCCATCGTCATGGCGCCACCGCTGTCGGTCACATAGACGCAATGAGCGCCATAGCTTTCCATCAGCTTCGCCTGCGCCGCCAGCGCGTCGGGCGGCGACATGTGGCTCATCATCAGAAAGCCCGAGACATCCATGCCGAGCTTGCGCGCCGACTCGATATGCTGCCTCGCCACATCGGCTTCCGTGCAATGCGTCGCGACGCGCACCGAGCGGACGCCGAGATCGTGCGCGCGGTGCAGATCCTCAATGGTCCCGATGCCGGGCAGCAAGAGCGTCGTTACCACGGCACGCTCAACGACCTCGCAGACCGCTTCGATCCATGCCCAGTCCGTGCAGGCGCCGAAACCGTAGTTCAGGCTCGACCCCGAAAGCCCGTCGCCATGTGCGATCTCGATGGCATCGACACCCGCCTTGTCGAGCGCGCGGGCGATGACGCGGACATGTTCCAGCGAATATTGATGGCGGATCGCGTGCATCCCATCGCGCAGCGTCACGTCCTGGATGTAAAGGCGGTCGGGGATATTCATGCCGCCACCTGCCATTTCATTGCAATCGCCTCGGCGGTGCGCAGCGCGGCTGAGGTCATGATGTCGAGATTGCCCGCATAGGCCGGCAGATAGTGACCAGCGCCTTCGACCTCGAGAAAGACGCTCACCTTGAGACCGGAAAAGGTACGGTCCATATCCGGCAGATAGAGCGGCGCATTGTTGCCGATCTTCTCGATCTGCACCGACTGTTTCATCCGGTAACCCGGCACATAGGCCTGCACCTCGACGACCTTTCGTTCGATGGCGGCAGCAATACGCGCCGGGTCTGCTTCCTCGCAGAGACAATGCACCGTGTCGCGCATGATCAGCGGCGGTTCGGCCGGATTGAGAATGATGATCGCCTTGCCGCGCGTGGCACCGCCCACCGCCTCGATGGCTCTCGACGTCGTCTCTGTGAATTCATCGATATTCGCGCGCGTGCCGGGCCCTGCCGATTTCGACGCAATGGAGGCAACGATTTCGCCATAAAGGACCGGCGCGACGCTGCTCACCGCGGCAACGATCGGGATCGTCGCCTGGCCGCCGCAGGTCACCATGTTCAGGTTCCGCTCGTTTGCGAGCCTGTCGAGATTAACGCTCGGCACCACATAGGGGCCGATGGCGGCCGGCGTCAGGTCGATCACCTGCTTGCCATGCGCCTGCAGGATTTCATTGTGATGCCGGTGGGCGCCCGCCGAGGTCGCATCGAAAACGATGCCGATGCTCTCGAATTCCGGCATCGCCACAAGCCCTTCGATGCCCTCCGCGGTCGTGGCGATGCCGAGCCTCGTTGCCCGTGCAAGCCCGTCGGATGCGGGATCGATGCCGACCATCGCCGCCATCTCCAGCGTCTTGGAAAGGCGCATGATCTTGATCATCAGGTCGGTGCCGATATTGCCCGATCCGATGATCGCGGCGCGCACCCTCCCCTTCGCTCCGGTCATTCGCGTCTCCTATGCGAAGGCGACGTGCAGCGGCTTGAAGCCCTGCACGTAAACGGTGAATTCGCTGCCCGGGCTCGCGTTGCACATCGGGCCGAGGGCGCCGGACAGAATGATGTCTCCGGCGCCGAGCGGGCGGCCGACCTCCACCATCTTGCGGGCGAGCCATTGGGCGGCGTTGAGCGGATTGCCGAGGCAGGCGGCGCCGACACCGACCGAGACCTGCTTGCCATTCAGCAGCATTTCCATGCCGCCAAGGTGGAGGTCGATTTCGGAGAGCTTGCGCCGGTCCTTGCCGAGAACGAACTTCGCACCCGAGGCATTGTCGGCCACCGTATCCGCCAGCGTGATCCGCCAGTCGGCGATGGCGCTGTCGACGATTTCCATAGCCGCCGCCGCGCAATCGATGGCAGAAGCGACCTCATCAAGGCTCGGGTTCGGTTGGTTGAGAGGCTTACCGAGAATGAAGGCGATCTCGGCTTCCACCTTGGGCTGCATCAACCCGGCGACCGAAACCGAAGCCGCGCCGCTCACATCGTCAACATCGAACAGCATGCCGTAGTCGGGCTCGTTCACGCCAAGCTGCGTCTGCACGGCGGGCGATGTGAGCCCGATCTTCCGGCCCACGATACGCTCGCCCGCCGCGAGACGCCTCCGCGTGTTGATCTCCTGAACGGCGTAGGCCGAGGCAACGTCGAAACCGGAGGACGTTTCGGTCACCGGCGGTATGGGGGTCCGGCTATGTCGTGCCTCGGCCAGGGCGGCCGCTATCGCCTTCAGGTCATGCGGCATTGGCCGCCCCGAAGAAGTCGCCCGTCACGCGGTTGAACTCATCCGCGTGTTCCCACTGGGCCCAGTGTCCGCATTGCGGCAGCACGAAAAGCCGGGCCCGCGGAATCTGCTTGAGCAACGGGAACGCCATGTCGATCGGCATTACCTTGTCCTCGCGCCCCCAGATGATCATCGTCTCGTGCTTCAGCGATGCGAGGCGCGGATCGTTCCAGACCGGCTCCATCAGCGCCTTGGGATCGGGACGCATGGGCGGTGTCTCGACGATATGCGGCTGCAGCGCGGTCTTCATCCGACCTTCAAGCAGCTCTTCCGTGATCTGCGAGGGGTCGTAGACGAAGTCCTTCACGAAGCCGCGCAGGCGCTCGATCGAGGGCCCCGGACCGTCGTAGAAAAACAGAAGCGTCTTGATCGCTTCGGTCGGAAACTGACTGAACATCGGAATGCTGCCGCCCGGTCCCATCAGAACCATGCGATCGACTTTCTCCGGCCGGTCCAGCGCCAGACGCAAGGTCACCATGCCGCCCAGCGAGTTGCCGACGAAATGCGCCTTGTCGATGCCGAGTTCGTCGAGAAATTCGCCCATCTTCGTCGCATACCAGGCCGGCATGGCACTGCCCTTCGGCTTGATGTCCGACTTGCCGAAGCCCGGCAGATCGGGAACGATCACACGGAAGCTCTTCGCCAGCACCTCGATGTTGCGGTTGTAGTTCGACCAGCCGCTGGCGCCCGGTCCGCCGCCGTGAATGAGAACGAGCGCCGGGCCCGTACCTGCTTCGTTGTAATGAATCCTGACGCCCTTGACCGTGACGAACCGGCTGGTGCCTTCTTCCGTGATGCTCATAAAACTTTTCCTCGTTTGCTTTTCTTCTAGACGCGCTTGTGGCCCCACATGCTCGTGACCTCGTGATGGGTCACGCGCCAGACCTCGTCGTGAACTTCGATACCCGCCGTGCCGACCTCGACTTCGAAGCCCGACGGCGTTGCGGCATAGAACGAGACCATCTGGTCGTTTGAATGCTTGCCCAGTGTCATGGTTTGCTTCACGCCGCATGCACCGATGCGATCCATCGCAAATCCGACATCGTCCAGCGTCGCCATTTCGACCATGAAGTGGTGCAGCCGCTTCGGCGCGGGCATCGGCGCCAGCGCCAGCGTGTGGTGACGCGGATTGCAGTGGTAGAATTCGAGGACCAGCGTGAAGTCGGGTGAAATCGACATGCCGATCGTGTCGGAAAGCCGGAAGCCGAGAAGCCGCGTGTAGAAATCGCGGATCTCATCGATCTTCTCGGACGCCAGAACGACATGGCCGGCGCCCTGGCTACCCGTCATGAAACCGGACACACCCGCCGGAGAATGGAACGGCAGATTGGTGAGCGCCGTCGCGCCGACATAGACCTCGACCTGCAGCCCCGCCGGATCGGTGAGGACGAGAAGGTCGCGCACACCGCGCTCCTTCTTCAGATTGTCGGATGCGGGCGCGCATGGGACGCCTTCCTTTTCAAGACGCTCGCGGAGGGCCTGCAATCCTTCCGGCGTTTCGACTTCGAGCCCGATGAAGGCGATGTCGTCCGCCGCCCCCTTCTCGAGCTGGATGCGGAAGGCCCGATCGTCCATCCGGTAGCGGGCCGATGTGCCGTTGCCGCTCCCCGGCATCAGGCCCAGAAACCCTGTCAGATAATTGTCCCATGCCTTGAGGTCGCTCACCTCGAAGCCGATATATCCAAGCGATGCCACGCTCATCGGTTTCCTCCCCTATTTTCCGTACCTGGCGGCAAGACCCGCGCCCGCCGCTACGACGCCGATGCCCCGGACGCCGATGCCCGTCTCGCAAATGAGAACGCCGCCGGTTGCCGGCGCGCTGTCGCGGCGCGAGGCGAAATAGACATAGGAGCCGGCATATTCGGCAGGCGCCGGCACCCGGCCGAGCGGCACGACAGGGGCCGCGACCGTCGGCAGATCGACGCTGCTGATCGCCTTGTCGGCGAGGCCGAGCGCGGCCGGCCCGCGCAGATCGGTATCGATCGGCCCCGGCGCGACACCGTTCACGCGGACGGTGGGGGCGAATTCGAAGGCGAGCTGGCGGATCATGCCGACGACCGCATGCTTGGACGCGGTGTAGAGCACGCCGCCACCCGCCGGATCGAAGCCGGCATTGGAAACCGTGTAGACGAGCGACCCGCCGGAGCGGACCAGCGCCGGGAGCGCCGCCTTCGCAAGATGCAGGTAGCCCTTCACGTTGACGCCGAACAATTCGTCGAAAGCGCCGTCGATCTGCTCTTCCGGCATGTCATCGAGCGTGACGCTGTAATCCCAGATGCCCGCATTGCCTATGGCGCAGTCGAGCTTGCCGAAATGCTCCACCGCCAGCGCCACGGCTGCCTTATTGTCCGGCCCGGCGCGCACATCGCCCGCATGGGTCGCGACGGCCTCGCCATGGTCGCGCTTCACGTCCTGGAGCTTCTCCGCCGAGCGGTCGAACACGACCACGCGCGCCCCTTCCTCCACGAACCTGTCGACGATGGCGCGGCCGAGGCCCGATGCGCCTCCCGTCACAAGCGCGACTTCTCCTTCCAATCTTCCCATGAGCCTCCCCGCTCTCTGAAAGTTACAAACCCTGTTCTAGAACAGGGTGCTCATGTTCGTTGCCCGGATCAGTGTCTGGTCGAGATAGATTTCCCGTCCGCAGAGCTTGAGGACGCCGTCGACGCGGCGAAGCGTATCGACGCGCCGCCCGACCCACATGCTCTCTTCCGTATTGAGACGGCTGCGATAGAGGATGAAGGCAACCTCGACTGTCGTCTCCACGCCGTTCACGCCGGTGATACGGACATTGTCGACGATATGGCGCGTGCGGGATGGCGGGTCTTCGGACCAGGACGATCCGGACTCCATCTTGGCGACGCGCATCGCCAGCGCCTGCTTGTCATCGTCGTAAAAGGACATGTCGCCGCGCTTGGTGAACTCGCGGTCGATGTCGGACAGCGTCACCGTCCGCCGGATCGGCATCCAGTAGCTGCAATCCTCGGTCCAGAGATCGAGCCAGGCGCGATATGCGCGCCCGTCGATCATGGCCGCCTCGGCATAGAGGAACTGTTCAATCTCGAACTGAAGCTCCATCCGCTGCTGGAGAGAAAGCGCGTCGAGACCGGATGTTTCGGCTTCCACCGCCCTTGCCTGCGACATCAGACCCTCCCTTTCGGCAGCGCCGGATGATTTGCCTTCAGTTCGGCCCAGTCGTCGGCCGTCAGCCAGTTCATCCAATTGGTGTAGAGCCAGCGCTGCGCGTGTTCGCTGATGGTCGTTTCCACACGGCTCGTACCGGTGGCGTCGGTCAGCACCTCGTCCTGACCGAGCCCCATCGCCATGTGGTGGCGATAGCTCCGCGCCTTCACGCCGCGCGAGGCGCGCGTGCTCTGGCTCCAGTTCTCGCCATCATCCTGCTCGAGCATGCCGGCCGGTCCGAAGAGATGCGCGCTGAAGGCGATCTGCTTCTTCTTCACCTCTTCGGGCAAGGCCTTGGGCAGGACGGTGAACCACCAGATTTCGGTTGCAAAGGGACCGCGCGGCAGACGCAGCGAAAGCTGCGTGCCGTTGGTCGAGATCCAGAGGTTCGGGAAGATGTTGGGATGCCCCATGCAGCGAACGCCGGTGGGACCGAGCAGTTCGCGCGCGGCGCTGAGGCGCGGCGGCACCACGGGCTTGCTCGGATCCTTGAGCATTCCGGCCGCCGCAATGGCGAGCCGTTCGTCATCCGTCATGGCATCGATTTCCGCCTGCCGTTCCGGCGTGATGACCGGCCCGCTGATCGCATGCCCGTAATCGCCGAACATCACCATCTGGTGCTTCGGATGCAGAATGGCGGCGATGTCCATGAAGCCCGCCATGCCCGCCGAGGCATGGCTGTATTGCACGTGATACCAGTCGAAGAGATTGTCGACGGCGATCTTCCAGTTGCAGTCGATGACATTCTTCTGGATGCCGTCCACAATTTCGACCGGGCCGTTCGCCGCGAGAAGGCCAAGGCCGATGCGGCCGACCTCGCCCAGATAATCGGGGAGCGGGGGCGTATCGGGATCGAGCGTCGCGAAATAGAAGCCGTGCAGATGATCCACCTGCGCCGCCCTGGCGAGGCCCCATTGCGACTTGTCGAAGTCCTTGCGGTAATAGGCCGTCATGCCGGGAACGCCGATCAGGTCGCCGTTCAGGTCGTAGTTCCAGCCGTGATAGGAGCAGACGAAGGATTTGGCGTTGCCCTGCTCGGCGCGGCAGAGCGCATTGCCGCGATGCCGGCAGGTGTTGAGCAGGACCTGCACCTCGCCCTTCCTGTCGCGGACGACGATGACCTGATCCTCGCCGATATAGTTGATGAAGTAGTCGCCGGGATTCGGGATCTGGCTCTCGTGGCACATGAAGTTCCAGGCCCGCGCAAAGATGTTGCGCATCTCCAGATCGTAGATTTCCTGGTCGGCGAAAACCCGGCGATCGAGCGTTCCCTCGGCCGGATCGAAGTAGGAACGGATTTCAGATTTGCTCGGGGCGCCCCCCGGCTCTTGAACCAAGTCCATCGCTTCCTCCTTGTTCCGCTGCTTCCGCAATTCCGCGTGCGGCGGTTTCATTGCGGAAAGCATGCAGCGAGCCGGAGGATTTCGCGTCATCCCGACGTTCATAAAAATTGATAATTCGTCCGGAATTTGAAAATACCGAATCCAGTCAATTTTACGCGTACGCGCGACGAGGGGATGAGGACGGCCAGAAGACGGCAGCGGATGTCCGTGCAGGTTGAATGTGATTCAGATGGTGCATTCCACAAGTTTGGTTGATTCAAACGAGCTAAGTACCTGATTCTATTGGCGCTCGCCGACCACAGTTGGGGCGGTCCCAAGAGATTTGATTGGTCGTAATTTGATTGTAATCCCGCAAGCGCCGCCCAGCTCAGGACCTGGGTTGGCGCATCGCCTTGTCAGCTCGCATCTTTGCCAACTGCCCGTAGCCGTATAGCGACCCGCCGAACACCCTCTTCGGGAAATGCGACGGTCTGCCCCTCGCAGGTCGCGCCATCCACCGTCATTTCGATCGCTCCGGTCTGAAGACGGTCCGGATTCTCGACGCGGATTGCAAGAGTGCCGTTGTCGCGCCGGATTTCCGCTTCAAACGATGCCCAATGCCGCGGTAAGCACGGATCGATGACGAGCCGGCCGTCGGATAGTTTCAGCCCGAGGATCGCCTCGACGCCCAGACGCCACGTCCATGCCGCGGCGCCGGTGTACCAACTCCAGCCGCCGCGACCGACATGAGGCGCGACACCGCCCACATCGGCTGCCAACACGTAGGGCTCGTCACGATACCGTTGAAGGTCGAGGGCGTTTCGCGTCCGGTTGATCGGGTTCAGAATCTCAAAGATGCGCCATGCGCGATCCCCCTCCCCGCGCGCCGCAAAGGCGAGCCCGAGCCAGGCCGCCGCATGGGAATATTGCCCGCCATTCTCCCGAACGCCCGGCGGATAGGCCTTGATGTACCCCGGATCGCGCGGCGTTGTGTCGAAGGGCGGCCAGAGCAGCCGGACCAGCTGGTCTTCTTCGCTTACCAAATCGCGCTCCGCGCTATTGAGAGCCTTATCGATGCGGTCCGGCGCAGCGGCACCGGAAAGTACCGCCCAGGATTGCGCGATGGAATCGATCCGGCATTCGTCATTGCTGTCCGAACCCCATGGCCGTCCATTGTCGTCGAGCGCCCGCATGTACCAATTGCCATCCCACCCCTCGTCTTCGACGGCGCGCGCCATTTCGCGCGCGCGATCGTCCCAGTAACTCACTAGATCGTCACGATCCATATGCCCGGCCAACCTGACAAAACCATTGATCGCGGCAATCGCGAACCAGGCAAGCCAGACGCTCTCGCCCCGCCCCTGAGAGCCGACGCGATCCATGCCGTCGTTCCAATCGCCTGAGCCGATCAATGGCAAGCCGTGTGCGCCCTGCGTGACGCCGCGGTCCAGCGCACGCCGGCAATGCTCGAAGATCGTTCGCGTCTCGCCCGGCGTGTCGAAGCGCGCGTACCGGTCATGCTCCTCCGGCGTCAGCACCGGCGCGCGCAGGAAAGGCACTTCCTCGGTCAGGATGGAATGATCGCCGGTCGCCTCGACATAGTGACTCACAGCATAAGGGAGCCACAGCAGATCGTCCGAGCAGCGTGTCCGTACACCCCGATCATGCGGCGGGTGCCACCAATGCAGCACATCGCCTTCCTCGAACTGACGTGCTGCGCAAGCGAGGACATGCGCGCGGGCGCGGGCGGGATCGGCATGAAGCAGCGCCAGCACGTCCTGAAGCTGATCGCGGAAGCCGAATGCACCGCCGGCCTGGTAGAAGCCCGCTCTGGCAAGAATACGTGAAGAAAGCGTCTGATATTGCAACCAGCAATTTATCATCAGATCGAAGGCTGGATCGGGCGTTTGTACCGTCACGGCACCCAGCCGACGGTCCCACTGTTCTGTCAACGCCGCCAGGGCCCGATCGATCGAGGCCGGTTCCTGCCAACGGCGCGCAAGTTGCTCCGCATGCGCCCTGTTATCTCCCTGACCGAGAATGAAGATCACCTCGACCGTTTCTCCACCCGCGATGTCGAGATGCGCCTGATAGGCCGCGCAGGGATCCGCTCCCGACCCTACCCGGTCACCGAGGTCCCACTGTCGAAGTGCCGCCGGATTCGCCAAGTCGCCCTCACGGCCCAGAAAATCCCGTCTGTCGGTGGTCAGGCTGTGTGGCGGATGACTGGACGTCAGGAATGCAACACGCTCGCCGAAGTCGGGGTTCCACGGGTTGCGTGCCAGAAGCGAATGACTGCCGCTGTCGTATTCGCAGACCACATGCGGCCGGGCCGTGCTGCGCAACGCGCCGAGTACCCATTCAGCGTAATATGTCGCGGTGACGCGCCGGGCGCGCGCAGCGGGATTGCTCAAGCGGAGCCGCATGATCTTGACGGGATCGTCCGTCGGCACGAAGACGAGCAGTTCCTGTTCCAGCCCATGGCTGTTCTGCCGCCAGAGCGTATAACCCGCGCCGTGACGGATCTGGCAGTCCGCTCCCTCGCCTGCCGGCATGGGTGTGGGCGACCAGACCCCGGCGCTTTCCTCATCACGCAAATAGAACACTTCTCCCGGCGGATCGCAGACGGGATCGTTGGCCCAGGGTGTCAGGCGGTTCTCGCCGCTGTTGACGGCCCAGGTAAACCCACCCCCGGAGTCTGTGACGAGCGTGCCGAATGCGTCGTTTGCAAGAACATTCGACCAGGGCGCCGGTGTGCCCTCGCCCGTTTCCGGCTGGATCACATATTCGCGTCCATCTGGCGTGAAACCGCCAATGCCGTTGTCGAACAGAAGATCGGCCGGGCGTGCCACTGGCGGAATTTCTTCCGTTGGAACCATATCACCGGAGCCACCGAAGAACGGAACGACCGGCCGCGGCCGCACAGCCTTCGTGAGTTGGCTCTCAAGACTTCCTTCCGACTCATCGAGGATGACATGGGCGACGCTCTCAAGCAGACGTATATCTTCTTCAGCCATATGATCAGCAAAGAGCAGATGGACGTCTTGATGGTGGCCGGTGGTTACGTGTCCCCTGGCAAATTCCCGCAACATTGCGGAGAGGCGCTCGCGCGACTGGTCGATATATCCGGATGGTCCCGTGCGAAGCACAACGAGGTCGACATGAAAGCCGCGCCGGTACCACAAACAATGCGCAGCGGCCAGCAGCCGCAGGAGATCGGTCGTCTCGTCGTCGGCTGCCCGGAGCAAGAGGATGGGCAGATCGCCGGAAATCCCCAAACCCCAGAGCCTCGGCTGACCGTGCCGGTTTGCGGCGACCACCGCAGGACGTCCTCTCAATTCATGGTAGGGATAAAGGAGAAGCGAGGCGAGCTGCTGCAATTCGGGCAATCGCGGCGACTCGAGAGCAAGCCGCTGGGTCTCGTGGGCCACCCCAGCCGCAGCATCGGCGAGAGCCCAATCCAGCGAGGCGAGTGTTGCGTAGCGCTCGGCGAGTTCCAGAACGGACTCACGCGAGCCGGCGACGAATGTCAAAAATGCGACTTCACGTCTTTCACCGGGCTGCAACTCAACGCATGCCTGAAGCGCCATCGCGGGGTCGAGCGTCCAGCCCACACTGCCTGAAAGCCCATCGACTATGCCTCGCGGACGTCGTGACGTCCCGTTCCGTCCGAGAAATGCCGCGCGATCCGTTTCAAATCCGATCAAATTCGGATCGGCGTCGCTCGAAATAATGCGGTGAAGCATGACCGGCGGCTTTTCGCGAGGATGACGCGTCCGGCGCGTGAAAAGCAAACCATTAAGATGCGGTATGTGTTCGCTACCGACGAAGAGCTTGCTGAAAGCGGGATGGCGCTCGTCCTCGAGCGGCGGCGCCATAACGACCTCGCCGTAACTTGTGAATTCGAGCGTCCGCACCTCATCGCTTTCATTGACGATGGCGAGGCGCCGGATTTCAACATCGTCACCCGCCGCGACCCCGACTTCCATCCGCAATCCGATGCCCTGGTCCCGGCGGTGAAACTCGACCATGTGCGGATGAAAGACAGTCTGCGCTTCCTCCGGCCGAACGCCAGTGGGTTGTCGTCCGACGGACCAGATATCGCCACTGTCCACATCGCGAACATAGACCCACAAGCCTTCCCGGTCGCTGGCGTCGGGCAGCCAGCGCGTGAGCGCCTGGCCGTGCCAAAGAAGTCTCCCGCCGCCGGCTTCCGATATCCAGCTCGCCAGGCGACCATTGGAAAGCAT
This sequence comes from Parvibaculum sp., assembly GCF_030651915.1. Lineage (GTDB taxonomy): Bacteria > Pseudomonadota > Alphaproteobacteria > Parvibaculales > Parvibaculaceae > Parvibaculum. The sequence continues at coordinate 469,738 of NZ_JAUSBV010000010.1, forward strand.
GTGTATTTGCGGAACCACCGGCATGACCGCCGGCTGCCACACATCGAGCACGGGAGCCGCCGACCGGCGCGATGACGGCCGCGGGAGTTCTTCCTCCCGGCCCGGCTCCGCCGGTAGTTCCCTCGGAATGCGTTCATGCAACAAGAGTTCCATGACCCGCATTCGACGGTCTTCGCGAAATCTGCGGATATGTATGTCCTCGCAGAGTGCATTGCCCAAGGCGCTCAGGATCATACCCTGGTGATGTGCCATGTAAGCGCGGACAGGCAGAAAGCGCTGTCCCGCCGGCACGCGCTCAGGCGTGAAGTCCGCCGCTTCAAACAGGCCGAACGCGCCCACAAGCCCGAGCCGCACCAGTTCGCGCAAGTTCGCTATTGCCGCGCCGGTATTTACCGCAAGTGCCAGTACTGTCGCATAGGGAGCCACGACGTGATCGTTTGCAAGCCCGCGGCGCAAGCCAAGCCCCGGCACGCCGAAAGCCCGATACTGGTACCGGTGGTCCGCATCGCGCGATGCATAGGCCGATTCCGATACGCCCCATGGAATGCCATACGTCTCACCATATTGCCGCTGAATCTCAACTGCCGCACGCTCACTTTGGCCGAGAAGCGTTCCAGGATCGCTCCGCAGCAGCAGCGGTGGCATGAGATATTCGAACATCGATCCGTTCCATGACACCAGTGACATTCCGTGCTTGGTCTGCGTCAGCGGTCGCCCAAGAAAGAACCAGTGTTCGAGCGGCACATCGCCCTTCGCGATGGCAAAGAAGCTTGCCAGCCGCGCTTCCGTTGCCATGAGGTCGTAGTGATGGGCGTCGACGCGATCGGCGCTATGATTATATCCAATAAAAAAAAGCCGTAGCTCCTGGTCGAAAAGCGGCCGAAAATCCATTTCTTCCGCAAGTCGCTCCGATCGCATGGCAGCGTCCAGCAGGCTCTCGCGCAGTTCGTGTTGCGCTTGTGCGCCTCGCGCGAATGCCACGGTCAGTTCCGAAAACCATTGGCTCACCGCCTCGCTCTCTTCATGTAGCGTGGCCGTTGCTACTATTTCTGCGATCTTGGCACGAGCATCGTCGGTTCCCGCCAGCGACATGGAAGGCGGCAGGCTTTCTTCGATGCGAGATGCGAATTCCTCGCAGCCAGCGGGGGGAGCGGCGATGAGAGTCAGCCATGGCGTGAACGCATCGATGTCGCGCTGCATGCCGACCAAATGGTGTCGCCCGCGCTCAAGCCAGATATTCATCTCTCTCAAAGCTTCAACGGACGGCGCCTTTGGGGCTGCAACGAGATCGTCGACGACCTCCTCTATTTCGCGCCATGTGTGGCCGCTTATATTCATTAAGGCCGTTCGCCAGTCCTGCGGGTTTTCGCGGGCGTGCGCGATCTGGAGAGTGAGAGATTCGATCTTCGAACAGAGTTTTCCGCCGTCCGAATTCTTGAATTTCTTTCCTGCTTCCGAGAGAAGATCGAGCGTGTCGCCGAGCCCGTCCCAAAGCGCGACCGGAAACGCCGATCCCCTTGCGGCTTCCAGACACCCTTGCTTCAGTGCCAACAGGCAAACAGCCAGATTTCCACTATCTACCGTCGACACATAACGGGGCTCGAGCGGGGTCAGAAACCTGGTGTCGTACCAATTGAAAATATGTCCGTGACAGCGTTCGAGCCGGTCGAGTGTATCGAGAGCGTTCTGAATGCGCGTCGAGAAATCTATCGGACCGATATAACCAAGGTCGGCGGCCGTGAGCGTCGAGAGAAGCATCATGCCGATATTGGTTGGCGACGTGCGGTGCGCGATCTCAGCATGAGGTTCTTCCTGATAGTTGTCCGGCGGTAGCCAATTGTCCTCGGGCCCGACGAACGTCTCGAAATAGAACCAGGTTCGCCGTGCAACCCGCCGCAGGAAGATCCTCTCCGCCTCATCGATTCTTTCGACCGGCATGCGCCGCGGGCGACGGATCCAGATCGCTATCTCGGGCGCCACGAGCCAGAGCAGCAGCAATGGCGCGGCGGCCGGCAAAGCCGATGGGCTTGCCGTAGCAAGCAATATCAAGAGCATGACGGCGAAAACCGGTGTGCTCGCCATGTGCAGCCAGGTTTTGGCACGCGTGCCATTCGCAGCCAGATGCTCGGCCACATGGGCCGCCGAGGTCCACTCCAAGAGGCCGCGCCGCGAAACGGCGAGCCGCCAAAGCGTTCGAACAATGGCATCAAGGGCCGTTGCCGCATCGCTGACGAGAAACGCCAGAGCGAGAAACCAGCGCCCCGCGTGATCGGCGAGACGCCGCATCGCGCTCCGCACAGCGCCCCGCCGACGCCCCCCCGCAAGCCCGGTTACGAGATCCGCGAAAAGATAGGCGCCCGGAACCGCGACTGTGAAGACCGTCCAGACCCACGGACTACCGGGCAACACCAGCCATCCAGCCGTTGCAAGCGCAAGAAGCGAAACCGGAACCAGACTTCGCCGCAAATTGTCGAATATCTTCCAGCGATCGAGGGCCGACAAACTGTTTGCAAACCGCTGACCATCGACGCCCGGCACTTGTCTCGCAAGCCACGGCAGCAGCTGCCAATCGCCGCGGACCCAGCGATGCCATCGGCGCATATACTCGACGTAGTCGGCAGGAAACCCTTCATACAGAACGATATCGGTCGCCAATGCCACTCGTCCGTGCGCGCCTTCGAAGAGGTCGTGACTTACAAGCGCATTCTCCGGTACCCGCATCTCGAGACTGCGGTGAAAAGGTTCGACCTCGTATATACCCTTGCCGACATAGATGCCGGCGCCGAACAAGTCCTGATAGACGTCCGAGACAGCACGCGAATATATGTCTATCGACGTATCGCCGGTGAAAAGGCGAGCAAAGAGCGATCGATTTCCTCGCTCAGGTGAAATTTCGACACGTGGCTGAATGACGGTGTAACCCGCTCGAACGCGTCCGGTCCCGGCGTCGAAGTCAGCCCGATTCAGCGGGTGCGACAGCGCGCCGACAAGCCGGGCGACGGAGCCGGGCGGCAGCGTGGTATCCGCATCCACAGTGACAACGAAGCGGACGCGCCGCAGCGCCGCGCAGTCGCCCTCCTCGATCGAAAACCCGGACTCCCCCTCTCCCAGAACATACCGATTGAATTCCTCGAGCTTTCCCCGCTTCCGCTCCCAGCCCATCCAGCAGCCCTGGCGCGAATTGTAGCGACGTGGACGGTGAAGCACATGGAACGGTCCCGATTTCCCGTTTCCGTAGAGATCGTTGAGCCTTCGAATTCCGGCGATCAGCGCTTCTTCCACATCCGCATCGCCAGGCAGGTGCTCTTCGGCCGCGTCGACATGGTCGCTCAGCAACGCGAAACGCAACGACGGATCCGGATTGGCGAGGCGATGCATCTCGAGTTGTTCGATCAACCGCGCCACTTCCGCCGGGTTCGCAACCAGAACGGGCACAACCACAGCGGTCGCGCAGGCCGGAGGAATGGCCTTCGCGAAGTCCATCTTGGGAAGAACACGCGGCGCCACCAACGACGTTACGGCCCAATGTACAAGCGTTACGCTCAGCACGGATGCCGGCAGCAGTGCAAACATGACGCCCAGCAACCAGTCCGCAAGCCCGGCGTCTACGGCCCAGAGGTAGAAAGCAGGCAGCACAAGCGCCGCAATCCCCGCCAGAACAAGCGCAGTCGCGTAAGCCCGTCCGGCATTCCGGCGGAGCCAGTTTCTGCCCGCGTCAATCGGTCCCCGCCGATATCCGATTGCCCGTTCCGTTTCAGGCCGGCCTTCACCGGTTAACCAATAACCAACATGATTGTGGGGCTGGCGTCGCACCTCGCCGCGTGCGCAGGTCAGCACATGCTCTGTCACCTCGGCTTCCGGCCGGCGCGAACCGAAAGCCAGATCTTCCACCGTTCTGCGATATGTATCCCGTGTTTCGAAGTCCATGTGCGTGTAGACGCCCGCGGGATCGCCGGCGAGTGCTGCTTCAACCAGACTGGTTTGTTCAAAAAACTCTTTCCACGGAAGCGACGCAATCACAGCCAGATTGGCGAGTGCGCGCGATACACATTCCGTATCCTCAAACTCGCCACAGTCATTGGCGTATCTGCTGGGATCGACGGGCGCTTCAAGTCCCGGGAGCAACCGTCCGAACGAAACGATCAGAACTTCCAGGCAAGCCAGACGAAGCATCGTCGGGAACGCCCACAGCTCGGCCGTCGTCAGTGCATCCCGTTCCTGATACGCATTCACGAACTGTTGGAGGGCCGCCAGCGAAAGCTGCAGATGCGACGCCTTCAGAAAACCGTGCGCAAGTACGAAAACACGCGGGTATCCCTCGTCGCCTGTATTCGTCAGGCTTGGCAGTCGATTGTAGAACTGCGATGGCAGATCCTTTTGTACCTGGACGATGGCGCGCCGTACCTGGTAGTCGTTGTCGAGCAACCATTCGGCGGCCTTCGTTGAGTCAGGGGGCGGATCGGCGCAGAGCCGCCGCACCTCGGCGAGCCACGCGACCAGCGAGCCCGCCTGTGCCCAGACCGCGAGTGGGGCTGGGGTTCTGCCCGATGTCACATGGCGCTGCCGCAACTCCGATGCCGCCATTTCGAGCGGGCGATGCTGGACCTCCATATCGGGCACGGTCAGCGTTCGGTGTGATGAGATAGCCGCATGTCGACGTCGCGAAGACCCACGCTACGTGTCGTCGATGCGCGTGTCTCGCGTTGGACAATCAAAAGCGGTACAGCGATATGGGTTATGAGATGGGCCGTCACGCGGCCATAAGGAACGTCGGCGCGGGCCGCCTGACCGTGGGCCGAGAGGACCACCAAGTCGGCATTGTTGGCAATCAGATGAGACAGATTGCTTCGAACGTCGCCGCGCCGGATGATGACCCTTGTTGAAATACCACTCGCGGCAAGGCGCATTCGCAACCGGTCGAGGTAGTCTCGCGCGACGCGCTCGTTCCGTGCAGCCAGCCGCTCCCGCAGGTCGATGTCCTCCTTGTCGAGCGGTCCAGTTTCCGTCAATTCCGGCACCGGGACGACGTGCGCCAGGACAAGTTCGGCGCCATGTGCCTTCGCGATGCGGACAGCCAACGGAAGAACGCTTTCCGCCCGGCAAGAACCATCGACGGGTACAAGCAATCGCCGATAATGAATATCGTCCGAACGGACCGAGGAAGGCACGAGAAGGACAGATCCGGTGCCTCTCTCCATGACCCGTCGGGCCGTGCTGCCCAAGCTCCATTCCATCGATCCGCCCTCCCCATGCGTACCAAGCACGGCGAGATCCGATCTGTGCTCATGCGTCCAGAGAGCAATTTTCTCCGCGGCGGCGCCCTCGATAACCTCGACATCGACATGGGCACCGTCGCGCGCGCAAGCCTGCGCAAGACGCACGATACGCCCTTGGGCTTCACGCTGGCGAATCTTCCGCTCGACCGGATCGGACGGACCGTTGGGCCCAACCTCCAGCACGCGCAGCAGCGTAAGCGGCGCATCCAGCGCTTTTGCGACAGCAAGCCCGTGCGATAAAATCTTCCGTGTGAATTCAGACGTATCCACGCAAGCCACAACACGCGCAAAAGAAGTGCTAGCGCCGGATGCCGCCGTAACGACATGTTCAGGTGCACTTCGTTCCGGACCGACGGAAGATGCAGACATGGTTTGCCCTCCTTTCGCCCACGCCGCGCGAGCACATCAATGTGGATAGCGTTCGATGCATGAAGGTTAACGGCGCCCCCCGACCGCTACCTTGATACGGATCAATCTTTCGCTGAATTTCGAAAACGCCCGCACCGCCAACAGCCAATCAATTGCGAATCTGCCAGGAACCATCCTGCTGACGGCAGGCCGTTCCATATGCCTGCTCGGTCCTGCCGCCAACATTGATGGTCTGGGTATATTCGCGACACTGCAGGCCGCCCTGCTGAAAGGCCGGCTGCGGAACGACAGAGCCATAATGGCCGGAGTCCGGATTGATCCACCGCGCCGGATGGCCAGAGGGACCAGATTCCAATGCGCGGTATGTTGTTTGGCCCATATAGACCCTGTCCGCACGATCGAGCGACTTGCCGATCTCGCTGCCGACGACGGCGCCCAACAGTACGCCCGCTCCCGTTGCCCAGAGGCGACCGGAACCGCCACCGACCTGCGAGCCGAGCAAACCGCCAGCTACAGCACCGCCCAGCGTTCCGACGCTCTGTTTCGGTCCCGCGCCGCCGTACCTATTCTGGTCGCAGGCCACAAGGAACGACAGGGAAACAATGCCGACGAGTAATCCTTTAACGAGCTTCATGATGCGCTCCACAGTCTGTTTTGGCAGAAAGGGTCGGGGAGTTCCGCTTCTGCGGAACCCCCCTCAACTGCCGCCGTTCGGGGGGGGGCGCCCAGGGGGGCAGCGGCAGTTTCATATCACTTCGATTGTCGGCGACTACGCCTTGCCTGTCGCCATTGCGCGAAGGGCGGCGGCATTCTCGACGACGATCGCGCGGGCGGTCGGCGCAGCGACGACACCGGCACGCTTCAGGTCGCTGAGCGCCCGACAGACCGTCTCGATTGTGAGGCCGAGATAGTCCGCAATATCCTGCCTGCCCATCGGGAGGTCCAGACGATCGCCGTCGCATCCTTCACACCCCTGCCGTTTCAGCATCAGGAGGAGAAAGGATGCAACGCGTTCTCTGACGGTCTGCCGTCCAAGCATCAGAATATGGCTCTGAGCAGACGAAAGATTTCGGTGGAGCAGCGCTGTCAGATGCTCCCGGAGGCTCGATGAAACCTGCTCCAGACGCTCGATTTGCTTCCGGGGGTAACGGACGAGGACTACGTCGCTCACCGCTTCTGCCGTCAACGCATACTCATCGGTCCACGCGAAACCGAAATAGTCATTCGGGAGGCAAAAATCCGCAATTTGCCGACGGCCATCGGAAAACAGCTTGCACAGCCGCACGGCGCCACTCACCACTCGATAGGAAAACGTTGCGCAATCGCCGTCGTTGAAAATTGTCTCGTTACGATCAAATTTCAGGACCGCGCCGACTCCCTGGAGCGAGGAGATATCGCCGCGAGCCGCGCCATCGTCATCATGACCGAGCCATTCAAGATGTTGTGACGTATCTCCGCGATGCCCGCTTGTGCGCGGCGAAATGTAGGATGGATAAGCGAGATGGGCAGCGTTGACCGTGACGGACATTCGGAACCCCTTTTACATTACACATAAACCCAAAGGCCCCGTGCTTCTGCAATCGAGTAACCATGTCACGACTTTTCTTTACGAAAAATTGGGGAATCTACGTAGAGAGGCAATCGATCGGCTCAGTCGGCCGCATGATCCATAAGGACCTGCCTTATTGTTTGCGCCAGATCCTCGCTGTTCACCGGCTTCTCGAGAAGAGCCCGTGCACCGGCGCGCATTACTCGCTCCCGCAATTGTGCATCGGCGCGCCCAGTGAGAACGACAGTAGGCAAGGAAATTTCCGACTCCTTCAAATGCTCCAGTAGTTCGGCACCGCTCATGCCAGGCATATGCAAGTCGAGCAACAGACAGCAGGAAAGACCGTCGCGCTCGCGCGTCCGATCGTCATCAAGAAAATGGTTTGCGGATGGATAATCGCGAACGGTCAGACCGTACGCCTCGAAAAGGGCGCGCGTGGAATCCCGCACCGCGTCGTCGTCGTCCACGATATAGATCATTTCTATGCTGAGACTCTTCACTGCCGCCCCCCGACGACCTACTTTACCGTCCCGGACTATAGTGAGACGCGATGATTCATGAAATAAGTAGTTTTACTAGGTTTCATCTGCCGAAGAGACACCGGCCTCCAGCGCCATGCGTACGAGGTCGGACAGGCTCCGCGCCTGCATTTTTTCCATCAGGTTTGCGCGATGCACCTCGACCGTTCTCCGCGAAATGTCCAGTTCATGAGCTATGACCTTGTTGGGCTGTCCGGCAACAATGCGCTCCAGCACCTGTCTTTCGCGTCGCGTGAGACCGGCGACCCGGTCCTTTGCGGCCTGCGAGAAATCCGTATGGCCCTTCAGCTTCCGGCCGGACTCGAGAGCACGTTCGACGCTGTCAAGCAACAACCGGTCGTCAAAGGGCTTCTCGATAAAATCGATTGCACCGGCTTTCATCGCGCGCACAGCAAGCGGTACATCGCCATGACCGGTTATGACGATAACCGGCAACTCGATATGGCGGCGGACCAGCTCTTCCTGAAGCCCAAGCCCGTCCATATCCGGCATTCGGATATCGGCGACCAGGCAACCCGGCCGGGGCGGCTTGTAGGCGTCGAGAAATGCGGCGGCCGACCCGAAATCATCGACGAGAAACGCGGCAGCTTCCAACAACGCGCGAAGAGACTCGCGCACGGCATCATCGTCGTCGACGACAAAAACTGTTTCCCCCGGTTTCATCTCTCTGTTCTATGCATCGATGACAGGCAGCCGAAAGCAGAAAGTCGTACCGCCGTTCTCGTTCGCTGTCGCCGACAGGAGGCCGCCGTGACCGCTGACGATGGACTGGCAGATCGACAGGCCTACGCCCATTCCTTTCTCCTTCGTCGTGACAAAGGGCTGGAATAGCCGGCTTGCAACCTCATCCGGCAAACCCGGTCCTGTGTCGGAAAAGGATGCATAGGCATAGCCGTTCTCCTCAAAGCCGGTTTCTATCGTCAGCTCACGAATACTTACCTCCTGCAATGCTTCGACAGCGTTCCGCACGAGATTCAGGACTACCTGTTGTATCTGTATGCGGTCCATGAGCACCGGCGGGATATTCTGGTCAAATTTCAGGACAGCTTTGATGTTTGCATCCGATGCTCCGACCAAAGCCAGAGAGATCGCCTCCTCGATCGTCTTGTTCAGATCCTCGTGCGATTGACGAGCATCACGCTTTTCGACGAAATCACGCAGACGTCTGATGATTTCGCCCGCTCGCGCGGTCTGGCCGGCGGCCTTATCCATCATGCCCTGCGCCCGCACGATGGCCGGATCGTCGAACGCGGCAACGGTTCGCTGCGCTGCACGTAGATAATTCATGATGGCCGTGAGCGGCTGATTGAGCTCATGGGCGAGCGCCGACGTCATCTGCCCCATCTCGTTCAATCGCGAAACATGCGCCAGTTCGGCCTGTACTTCCTGCAGGCGGCTCGCGACAACCTGCCGTTCCGTCGTGTCATGAATGATGCCAATAAAGATCTGCTCATTCCCGAGCCAGCCCTCACCGACCGAAAGATACATCGGGAAGGTCGAGCCGTCCTTGTTCTGACCCAACACCTCGCGGCCAATGCCGATGATCTTGCGTTCGCTGGTCGTCCGATATGCCTCGATATAATTGTCGTGTTGCTCACGGTATGGCGACGGCATTAACATATTGATGTTGCGGCCGAGCACCTCCTCAGGCGCATAGCCCAAAAGACGCTCACAGGCCTTGTTGTAGAGACGCACATTGCCGACGGCATCAATGACGATGATACCGTCCACGGCCGTGTTGATGAGTACCTGGAAGAGCGCGGCGTTTTCCGCATCCTTGAACGGCGCATCCATGCCGGTTTTCATCGCCCTCCGGTCAGCTAATGGAACTATAACTTAAAGCTATCATGCAGCTTGTGACATAACCATTGAATCACGCAAATCGCCCACGAACTTCTCGAACTGTTCAAACTCGGGACCTTTCCCGATTTCACAGACCTTGCCGCCAGATTCACAAAGCGGCGCCAGCGTTGACCTCGATCAAGGCTTGCGGCCGCTCGTCTCGGCAATATTGAAAAATATTGAGGCGAACGCAGGCAATTTCTCGATGATCAAGTCAATTCTCGTGCCTGTTGCAGGCCAGAAAAACGATGTGGCAACGCTGCGTACGGCTCGGGAACTGGCGGTGCATTTCGACGCTCATCTCGATTGCCTCTATGTGCGGCCCGATCCCGCACAACTCGTGACGGCCGGCGCGGCTTTTCCGATCGGCGCTGGCATGATCGCCGGCGGCGTTGTCGATGCGCTGCGGCAAGAGCAAGAGGAAAAAGCCAAAGCTGCGCGGGCCCGTTTCGACGATTTCTGCGGACTTCACGATATCTCGATCTGCGACACTCCGCCGGGTCCAGGCCGCATTTCGGCCGCGTGGCACGAGGCGACGGGCCCCGCGGCCGACCTTCTCACAGTATGGGCGCGAACGCGGGATGCCTTGGTTCTGGGCCCGCGATCGCCGGATGGCCGTCTCGACCTGTTTTCGACCGGCTCCATTCTTCTCGGTTGCGGTCGCCCCGTGTTTCTTCCCGGCCCGGCCGCGCAGATGGAACCGGAAAGATCGATCACGGGCACGATCGCCGTCGCCTGGAAAGAGACGCCAGAGGCCGCAAGAGCCGTTACCGCCGCCATGCCGCTTCTCATGAAAGCGAAGAAGATCGTCGTGATTTCAGCCGTCGAGGCCGGTGATACAGCACCTGGTGACCCCGGAAAGCTCGTACGACAGCTGGGCTGGCATGGCTTCAATGTGGAGGGCCGGACGATCACGCCGGCCGGCCGATCGCTGCCTGAGGCCGTGATGCTCGACGCGGTAGCGGCTGGCGCGGATTTCATGATCATGGGCTGCTATGGCCGTAGCCGCCTCAGGGAATTCGTCTTCGGCGGTTTCACGCGCGAGGTTCTCAACGGCGCGCCACTGCCGATTTTCACTTTCCATTAGACAATGCGCTGGAGCGCGGACAGGGAGGCCGCAGGCAATGCCTTATCGCACCAATGCCGATCTCCCTTCCACCATCCGCCAACATCTTCCGGCGCACGCCCAGGATATTTTCCGTAGCGCCTACAACAGCGCTTGGGAGCACTACAAATGCGAGCGCGACCGCCGCGAGGAGATCGCCCACCGTATTGCCTGGGCTGCGGTCAAGAAGAAATACCGGAAAGTGGAAGACCGCTGGCATGTAAAAGACAAGGGCTGACGGCGCTCAAGCTGATTTTACCTCGATCTTCTTGCACGCCTTCTTGACGTCGGCCGGCTTTGGCACCTCGACCTTCAGCACGCCCTTCGAGAACGACGCCTTGATCGCGTCGGAATCGGCCCGAAATGGCATCCGGACGGTGCGCTCGAAAGATCCCCATGAGCGTTCCTTCAGGTGGTAGTCCTTCTTCTTTTCCTCGTGCTCCTCCTTCTTCTCGCCTTTTATCGAGAGCAGGTCGCCAGTCAACGTCACCTCGACGTCCTTCTCGTCCATGCCCGGGAGTTCGGCAGTCATCGTCACGCCGTCATCGGATTCCGTCACGTCAAGATGCGGCGAAAGTGTTCCGAATATCGACGGATCCGGGTGCCAGCCGAATCCACGTGAAAAATCGTCGAAGAGTCTTTCCACATCGCCGCGCAGCCGCCGAAAGATATCCATTTCGCCATTGCCCGTTTCGCGTTCGCGCATAAATCGCTGCGGTGTCATGATCATTGTCTCCTGTGCCGATTCATTCTCGAGGACTGGAGTTGCCAGCCGGTTCAGACAGGACAATTGAAATTCCGGGGCGTTGCCTTGATCGCAATCAACGAGCGAGAAAATCTACCTCGCGTTGCTCTGGATCAAGGCACAGCCGCCGGTCGACCTTATGCTGGGGTTTTCTGCCGAGGATGCCCGTAATGACCACAACCGGACTCGACACATTCGATACGACCGTTCACGAGACCAATGCTTGGCTCAAGGACATTATGGAGCGCCTGAAAAGCGACAATCGGCGCCTTGCCTACTCTGCGCTGCGCTGCACACTTCATGCGTTGCGCGATCGCCTGACGCCCGAAAGCGCCGTCCATCTCGGCGCGCAATTGCCGATGCTCGTACGCGGATTTTATTATGAAGGCTGGCGCCCGTCCGGTACGCCGACAAATGAAAAGCATGCGGACAACTTTATCGACCGTGTCGACGACGCGCTCCCGGCAGGGCTCGACATTGACCCTGAAGCAGCAGTAATCGCAGTGCTTGCCGTCATGGCCGATCGGCTCGATGCCGGTGAGATCGCCAAGATTGCTCGCCAGTTGCCGCGCGACATGCACCAACTCTGGCCGGAAGCGTTCCGTGGTGCATAGGCAGCGAAACGCAGACGGGGCCGCCCGCAAAGGCGGCCTCGCATGCATTTCATGCGTGATGGGTTGCAACCGCCGAGGCAATCTCGCCCGAAAGACTTTTCGGGGTCTGCCCCGAGAAATCGCCGAGGCTGAGCATGCCGACCATCCGCTTGTTTTCATCGATAACCGGCAGGCGGCGGATTTTCTTGCTTTCCATGAGACGAGCCGCCGCCTTGACGTCGTCAGTATCGCGGCACCATACGACATTCTTGGTCATGACTTTGCGGGCCGTCAGCTTCTTCATGTCGCCGCCATTGGCCGCCGCGCGGCAGGTAATGTCGCGATCCGTCACCATCCCGATCAGACGGTCGTTCTCGCCCACGGGGACCGCACCGATATCCTCGTCCCGCATTTTCTTCGCGATCTTGGACAGGGTCGTATCCGGCCCCACCCACGTCACGTTGCTGTGCATGATCTCCTTGACCTTCATTGTCCTATCTCCCTGATGGCGATGTGCGGTAGGTCCGCCACACCAAGACATTGCTGTTGTCAATCAAAGCCCGGCTGAGCTGGAGCGGCATTGATCCACATCACAATCGATTCTTTTCAAAGTCCTCGCAGCTCTCACCGAAGGCCGAAAGCCCCTCTTCCAGGTAGTCGCCAAGTAGCGGCAGGCCAATCAGGTATTCGGCCGTACGCTCGTTGTGCGCGGCGCGCGCCTCGTCAAGCGCGTCGTTCCACTCCACGAATTCATACGTGCCGCGGCCGAGCCATGAGAGCGCGACAAGTTCGACCTGCTCGTCCTCGTCGAGTCCGCGAATGAACTCGATAAGTTCCTGGCGCGTCGGATCGTCTGCAAAATCTTCCAGAATGTCGGCGCTGCCATCATCGGTGGGGTTGGAACCCGGCGACGGGTCGCTGACCTCTTCCTTCGCGTCGAACACGCGTGCTTTCACGATGACGTGGCAGACCTTTTCGGGATTGATGGTGAGCATCGCCACTTCTCCGTATCACCCGCCAATGGACTCCGACTTCAGCGGTCAAAAACCATGCGCCGGAAAGCCACTTGGCTCTTTGACCAGGATCAATGCCCAAACGACCGGCCAAGTGTCTAAAAACGATCAGGCTCCGATTAACGATGGAGGGATGTCCCATGCAACGGCCGATTTCGATCATCTTCCGCAATATGGACCCTTCGCCCGCTGTCGAGGATCGAATTCGTGAGCACGCAGCGAAATTGGAGCATTTGTTTCATCGAATTATTAGCTGTCAGGTTACCGTGGACGTCTCAGGGGATCGCCATCACAAGGGAAAACTCTACCGCGTAGGCGTCATCGTCCGAATCCCGACCGGCGAGATTTCTGTGAGAGATCCGGGTCCGAAGAACCATGCTCATGAGGACATATATGTCGCCGTACGCGATGCTTTCGATGCCATTGCAAGGCGACTTGAAGATCGTGCCCGCCGCATGCGCGGCGACGTGAAGGCGCATGAAACATCACCTCATGGAACAGTGACGAAGATTCTACCTGCCAAAGGGTATGGCTTTATTCAGACCAGCGAGGGCGAAGAAATCTATTTTCATCGGAACAGTGTGACAGGCGGAGCCTTCGATATGTTGAAAATAGGCAGCGAGGTCAGGTTGTCGATTGCTGAAGGCGAAAGCGAACACGGCGCACAGGCGAGCAGTGTCGTTCCGATCGGCAAGCACCACCTTTTGGACTAGGTTTCGGGCGCGTCTCCGCCTTCTACAAAGAGCACCCAGGTGACAAGCAGCGGGCAGGCGACGAGGAACGCGAGCGCCGGCAGCGCCCATGCCGCCGGACCATAGAATGGCAACATCGCTGCTGTTCCGACGATCCCCATGGCTATCCACAAAGGGACCAGAAGAGGCGCGCTGAACCCCTTGGCCTTGCGCTGCGCCAGCACGCGACCATCTTTTTCACGATATGCGCGTACAGGCACGTCACCGGCGGCGAACGCGGAAAGTAGAGCAATCAATCGGGTGTTCATATCGATCCTCCTGTGCATTGAAGAGGCAACAGCCATCCGGACATTCAATCTGCCGGATGCAACGGGACACTTCCTTGATCGAGCTCATATTGACGGACTTCGATGGCGCGCGTTTCAGGGTATCTGACCGCCGAGCATCCCAGGAGGAGATCCGGGCGGCCCGGGCAAAGCACCGCATCGGCATCCCCAAGATCCTCAACGTCTGGACGACGCACCAGTTCTGGCTCGGCTTCTTCGGTGCGCTCGGCGTCCCCAACAACCGCGTGGTATTCTCTTCCGACACCTCAGAAGAGCAGATGCACGAGTATGGGCGCGGGCGCGGCACCGTCGATTGCTGCTATCCGGTGAAATGCGGCTCGGGGCATTACGGCGAGTTGGTCTTCGGCCAGAAGCGCAAGATCGACATCCTCTTCTCGCCGATGATCTACTCGCTCTCCTCATTCCTCAATGGCCACGTGATGGATTCCCTCGCCTGCCCTCGCGTGATGGCCGCGCCGGAGAATATCAAGACAGGCTTCATCAGAGAGGCGGACGTCTTCGCGGAGAACGGCATCCGCTACGTCTCCCCCCTCGTCTCGCTCGGCGAGCGCCGGCTGGTGCCAAGGCAGCTCTTCGGCGCGCTCGACGGCGTGATCGAGGGACTCACCTTTGAGGAGACCGCCGAGGCGGTCGAAGAGGGTTTTCGCACGCTCGACGCTTTCAACCGGGCAATGCGGGCGAAGAGCCGCGAGGTGCTGGAATGGTGCGCGCGGAACGACAAGCCCTGCATCATGGTGCTGGCGCGGCCGTACCACATGGAGACGGGCATCGGCCACGAGATTGAGGCGGATCTGCAGGCCTATGGCTATCCGATCTTGTGGATGCAGTATTTCCCGACGGACGACGACATCATGCAGTGGATCTTCGGCGATGATCTCGCCGTCGGGCATATCCGCTCGCCCTTCGACATCGACGATGTCTGGCCGTCCTCCTACAGCGCCAACACCAACGAAATGCTCTGGGGCGCGAAGGTCGCCGCGCGGCTGCCTTGGATCTCCTGCGTCATCCGCTTGACGAGCTACGAATGCGGCATGGACCAGCCGACCTTCACGCCAGCGCAGCAGATCGTCGAGCGTTCGGGAACGTTGTTCTTTTCGTTTCAGGAGCTCGATTCGACGAAGCCCGCCGGTTCCGTCCGAATCCGCACCGAAACGATTTCGTATTATCTCGGTCGCAATTCGGATGCGATCATCGCAAGGAAACGTGCGCGTCTTTCGCCAGACAACCCGCTCCTGGAAGAATCTAGCGGGGGCGACCGATTTGAAGCTCACCGATCCGATGACGACGAACCTCTGTCCTTTGAAGGTTCGCCGCCGGACAGATCAAAAGCCGGAACGTGACGAAGTTACTTCCGGGCCGGGGGAAGACCGCCGGCGCAATCCCGATCAATTCGGCCTTGCGCCGGACCAGGATTTTTATATAATCACCATTATGCCAAAAAAGATCGACCACGACGCCCGCCGCCGCGACATTGCCAGAGCCGCCATTGCCGTCATCGGCGAGCAGGGCATCGACAACACGCGGCTTGTCGACGTCGCCCGCGCGGCCCATGCCACCACGGGCACAATCACCCATTATTTCGAGGACAAGGACGCGGTGCTGCTGGCCGCCCTCGACCATGTCGCCCAGAACATCCTCTACATGCTGCGGCATGGCGATGAGGTCGACGATCTGGTCGACCTGGCGGCCCTCATCCTTCCCGTCGACGAAGAGCGGCTGCGCGACTGGCGGGTCTGGCTCAGCTTTTTCAGCCGCGCCATCGGCGATCCGGCGCTGGCCCGCATCAACAAGGCCTATTACGACGAATTCCGCGACGGTCTCGCCGCGATCATCCGGCGCCGTCAATCCGGACGGAAGCTCGCCGCGTCGATCGAGCCGGACATGACGGCCGATGCGATCATCTCGGTCCTCGACGGTTTCTGCATCCGCGCGACGCTGGAGCGCGAGGACTGGCCGCCGGAACGTCAGCGCAAACAACTTGAAGCCATGCTGCGCCCGCTTCTGCCGGCGCCTTGAGATCAAACGGGAGGACAAGATGCCGAAACTCGAAACGCTGCCCGCCACCGCCTCCGCCGACGAAATTCTGGCGGTGCTGAAGCGCGACGGCGCGCTGATCCTGAGGGATGCGCTGACACCGGCGCAGCTCGCGCAAGTGCGCGCCGAGACCATGCCCTATATCGAGGCGACCGATTTTGGACGCGACGATTTCACCGGCAATCTGACGACCCGCACCGGCGCGCTGGTCGCGCGCTCGCCGGCCTGCCGCGAGATGGTCACCAACAAGATCATCGTTCAGGCGGCGGAAACCTTTCTCAAACCCTTCTGCGAACGCATCCAGCTGCATCTGACGCAGGTCATCCGCATCACGCCCGGCCAGAAGAAGCAGCAGATCCATCGCGACCGCTGGGCCTGGGGCACGTATCTCAAGAACATCGAACCGCAGTTCAACACGATCTGGGCGATCAGCGATTTCACGAAGGAAAACGGCGCGACGCAGGTCTGCCCCGGCAGTCTCGACTGGCCGGACGATTATCAGCCGACGGATGATCAGATCGGCTATGCCGAAATGAACGCCGGTTCCGTCCTCATTTATTCGGGCGGCGTCTTCCATGGCGGCGGTGCTAATGTGTCGAATGGCGACCGCATCGGCATCAACATCACCTACACGTTGGGCTGGCTCCGGCAGGAAGAGAACCAGTATCTCTCCTGCCCGCCCGAAATCGCGCGCGATCTCTCGCCGGAGTTGCAGGCGCTGATCGGCTATTCAATGGGAAGCTATGCGCTCGGCTACTACACGCCACCGCTGCCGGCAGGCCAGGGCCCGGAAGTCGTGCCGCCGGAATTCGCGCTCGGCAAGATGGACGCCAATGCCGCGCAATTCGGTTCGGCCGAGTTGCTCTCGGAAGTCCAGGCGCAGATCAGGGGCGAGAAGCAGACGGCCTAGGCAGCTTTCGCCACCGCGTCGAACTTCTTGAGGCGTGACAGCAGCGCCTCCAGGTCGGCAAGCTTGACCATATTGGGTCCATCGGACGGCGCATTGTCCGGGTCCTGATGGGTTTCCATGAAGACCGCGGCAACGCCGATGGCAACGGCGGCGGTGGCAATCACCGGCACCATTGTCCGGTCGCCGCCGGATGCCGTGCCCTGCCCGCCCGGCTGCTGCACCGAATGCGTCGCGTCGATGACGACGGGACACCGGCACTGTTCCTTCATGATCGGCAGCGCGCGCATGTCGTTGACCAGCGTGTTGTAACCGAAGCTGACGCCGCGCTCGGTTGCCAGCACATTCGGATTGCCGGCATCGACGATCTTCGCGACGACGTTCTTCATGTCCCAGGGCGCCAGGAACTGGCCCTTCTTGACGTTGACGACCTTGCCGGTCTGGGCGGCCGCTTCGAGCAAGTCCGTCTGGCGGCACAGGAATGCCGGAATCTGCAATATATCGACCGAGCCCGCGACTTCGGCGCATTGCTCGCGCTCATGCACGTCGGTCAGCACCGGTACGCCGAATTCCTTCTTCAGGTCCTCGAAGATCGGCAGCGCCAGATCGAGGCCGAGACCGCGCGTCGCATTGCGGCTGGTGCGGTTGGCCTTGTCGAAGGAGGTCTTGTAGATGAAGCCGATGCCGAGCCTGTCCGTGATCTCTTTCACGGCGCCCGCCATGTCGAAGGCATGCTGGCGCGTTTCGAGCTGGCAAGGGCCGGCGATCAGCACGAAGGGCTTGTCGTTGGCGATTTCAAGCTTGCCGATTTTGACGGTCTTGTTGGCGGACATCGAACTTGTCTTTCTCTGCGACTAAACCAGCCGACTCTGCTCAACCGCCGCCTCGACGAAGGAGCGGAACAGCGGATGCGGGTCGAAGGGTTTCGACTTCAACTCCGGATGGTACTGGACGCCAATATACCACGGGTGATCCGGTATCTCGATGATCTCGGGCAAGAGGCCGTCGGGCGAGACGCCGGACATTACGAGTCCGGCCGCCTCGATCTGGGCGCGATAGGTCATGTTGACCTCGTAGCGGTGCCGGTGACGCTCGCTGATATGGGTCGAGCCGTAAATCCGGGCCACCCGGCTTCCTTCGGCCAGCACCGCGTCATAGGCGCCGAGCCGCATGGTGCCGCCGAGATCGCCATGGGCAGCGCGCTTGACCAGTTCGTTCTGGTGCATCCACTCGGTCATCAGGCCGACCACCGGCTCGTTGGTGGCGCCGAATTCGGTCGAGCTGGCGCCTTCGAGGCCGCCAATGTTCCGCAGCGCCTCGATGACGGCCATCTGCATGCCGAAGCAGATGCCGAAATAGGGCACATTGCGTGTGCGGGCGAACTGCGCCGCGCGGATTTTGCCCTCCGAACCGCGCTCGCCGAACCCGCCCGGCACCAGAATGCCGTCGACATCCTCGAGATAGAAAGCCGTGTCCTCGGTGTCGAAGACCTCGGACTCCACCCATTTGACGTTGACGCGCACCTTGTTGGCGATGCCGCCATGCACCAGCGCCTCGGAGAGCGACTTGTAGGCATCCTTGAGACCGGTGTACTTGCCGACGATGGCGATGGTCACATCGCCTTCGGGCTCGCGGATGTTGTGGGTGATGGTCTGCCATTTGGCGAGGTCGGGCTCGGCCGCGCCCTTGATGCCGAAGACGGCGAGCACTTCACGGTCCAGCCCCTCCATGTGATAGGCGTGCGGGACGTCGTAGATCGTGTCGACGTCCATCGCCTGGATAACGGCCGTTTCGCGCACATTGCAGAAAAGTGCGATCTTGCGGCGCTCGTCCTTCGGGATCGGCCGGTCGCAGCGGCACATCAGAATGTCGGGCTGGATGCCGATCGAGCGCAGCTCTTTCACCGAATGCTGCGTCGGCTTGGTCTTCATTTCGCCGGCCGAGGGAATGTAGGGCAGCAGCGTCAGGTGGATGTAGCAGGTCTGGCCGCGATCGAGTTCATTGCCGAGCTGGCGGATCGCCTCGAAGAAAGGCAGGCCCTCGATATCGCCGACCGTGCCGCCGATTTCGCAGAGCACGAAATCGACATCGTCATTGCCCGAGAGCACGAATTCCTTGATGGCGTCAGTCACATGCGGGATCACCTGCACGGTGCCGCCCAGATAGTCGCCGCGGCGTTCCCGCGCGATGATGTCCTGATAGATACGGCCGGTGGTGATGTTGTCGGCCCGGCTCGCCGGCACACCGGTGAAGCGCTCGTAGTGACCGAGGTCGAGGTCGGTCTCCGCCCCGTCATCGGTGACGTACACCTCGCCGTGCTGGATCGGCGACATGGTGCCCGGATCCACGTTGAGATAGGGGTCGAGTTTCCGCAGCCGCACGGAATAGCCGCGCGCCTGCAGGAGCGCGCCGAGCGCCGCGGAAGCGAGACCCTTGCCGAGGGAGGAAACCACGCCGCCGGTGATGAAGATATACCGCGTCATGGGCCCCTAGATTACACAATGAAGAACGATTCGAAGCGCCAAACAGGGCTCCGGCGGAAAATTGTCTGACCGGCGCGGGTTTGGCTCGCGCCGCTCGAATTCGGCTTATTCGGCCCGCGGCACGCTCGGCTCGGCCGGCTCCGGCGCGGCCGGAGCGGTGGGGAACTCGGAACCCAGCGGTGCGGGCACCTGGGGCAGGTCCTCGTCGGACAGTTCCTGCGGCGCGATCACCCGGTCGAGGACCGAGTCGGCCGAACCGCCGCGCGAGGCGAGAATGCCCAGCACCAGGCTGGTGGTCATGAACATCGCCGCCAGAACGGCGGTTGTGCGGGTCAGCATGTTGCCGGCGCCGCGGCTCGACATGAAGCCGTCGCCGCCGCCGCCGATGCCCAGCGCGCCGCCCTCGGAGCGCTGCAGCAGCACGGAGGCGACCAGCGCGATCGCGATCATCAGATGAACAATGAGAATGATGGTCGCCATGATGCTCCGCGCGGTCCGAAAACTGGTCAAAAGGGCCTGTCCGTCCGGTCTTGCCGGGCCGGGTCAGTCCGGGCGCGTTGTAGCGCATGAGCGCGCCGGTTTCCAGCCCTCGTTGCGGTCCGCCGGATTGGCGCCGCAGGGGCCGGGGCCGGTTAGCCGAGCTGGCCTTCGCGAACCATGCGTTCCTGGCCGTCAGCCACGCTCTTGATCCGGTACTGATAGTCGACGCCTTCGGAGGGAAGCTGGCGCAGGACCACATAACGGCCGCGGGCCGCCGGCGGATAGGAACCGCCGGGATTGAAATCGACCGTCTCGCCGATGTCGAACTTGTGCTTCTGCGTCGTCATTCTGCGGACCCTTCCTCGGGCGCGGCCTCATTGTCGTCGCCCGACGCCTTGCGGAGCGCGGCTTTTTCCTCGCGCTCTTTCAATTTCAGTTGCGCCTTCGCGGCCTTGGCCCGATTGCGTTCGGCGCGCTCGTGATTGTAGTTGGGCTTGAAAGCCATCCGGTCCTCCGTTTCGGCCGCAGCGGCGGAATTATTTCCGGCCCGCGCGGTCGATCGATTTGACGCGGCCTCTCGGTCTGCCGGACTTTTCGGCAATCTCGCGGTCCTGCGCTTCGATGATCGCACGCGCGGTCGCGGTATCCTTGACGCCGTCGAGTTCAGCTGTCGGCACTTTGCGGTTTGAGCTCAGCGAGCCGTCCTCGTAGACGACGTTGAACATCAGAAAGTCGCCATCCATCGGCTTCTTGCGCGCCATTGTGCCGCTCCGGATAAAAAAAGGGGCGCCGAAGCGCCCCTTTTTCGGGCAATCAAGCCGAGCGCAGATTCGCGGCCGAAACCTTGCCGCTGCGCTGATCGGTCTCGAGATCGTAAGCGATCTTCTGGCCTTCGTTGAGCGTGCTCATGCCGGCACGTTCCACTGCGGAGATGTGGACGAAAACGTCCTTGTCACCGCCGTCCGGCTGAATAAAGCCGAAACCTTTTTGACCGTTGAACCACTTAACTGTTCCGTTCGCCATAGTTGGCATTCCTTCGTGTGTTGAGATAGCGCCGCCGTCGCACGTGCGACAGCGAATCAAACTTTGCGGGATCGGGAAAGACAGGTCCGGCGCTCGATCGCGAGCGTGGAGAGCAGCCGAACCAGTAAAATTCGATTTCGCGTATATAAACGCTTCGCGGGTAACTTACAAGGAATATTAAGAAAATCGCGGCTTTCGGCGGTTTTGCTCAGCAATAAGCCGAAATGATCCCCCAGAAATCATCCGCTTTCAGGCTCGCGCCGCCGACCAGCGCGCCGTTGACGTTGGCGACGCCCATCAGTTCCGCCGCATTCGAAGGTTTCACCGAACCGCCATAGAGTATGCGCATCTTGGCGCCCTCGGTGCCGAAGCGCGCTTCAAGGCTCTTTCGGATGGCCGCATGGACTTTGGCCACATCGTCCGCCGTCGGCGTGCGCCCCGTCCCGATCGCCCAGACCGGCTCATAGGCGATGACGGTGGTTTTGGCCGTCGCCGCGTCGGGCAGCGAAGCTTTCAACTGGCTCTTGATGATGGCGAGCGTCTTGCCGGAATTGCGCTCGGCCTCGGTCTCGCCGACACAGACAATGGCGACGAGCCCCGCCCGATGCGCGGCATCGGCCTTGGCCTTCACCACGGCATCCGTTTCGCCGTGATCGGCGCGGCGTTCCGAATGGCCGACGATGACATAGGTGGCACCGGCGTCCTTCAGCATTTCGGCCGAGATGTCGCCGGTATGGGCGCCCGACGCTTTGGCGTGGCAGTCCTGGCCGCCGATGGCGATCTTCGTGCCCTTCGCCGCATCCCTGAAAGCGGCGATCAGCGTCGCGGGCGGACAGATCAGCACGTCGCAGGCAGGCTTCTTCTTGCCGCCAAGCTTCTTTGCCAGCGCGGCCAGTTCCTTCTTCGAGGCCGTCGCCCCGTTCATCTTCCAGTTGCCCGCCGCCAGCGGTTTGATGCGCGCCGCCATTTGTCCTGCTCCATCGCGTCCTGAATCGTTGCGCTCCGTTTAGCAGAGCGTCACGGCAGCGCCAACCGCAACGACCTGCGTGAAATAGAACACAGGTGCGACAAAATTCTCCATTGCCATGATTATTCAATTGGCAAGTAAACGACTCAAGCGTAGGTTGCGCGCCATGACAAACCTGCACATGCAATGGGTCTTCGAGACCAACGGTCGAAACTACTCGCCTTCGGGGCCGGGTCGCTTGCGCGCGCGCTGATATAGCCTGCAAAATCGACTTTTCGAGCCCCGTTCAACCAGATCGGGGCTCTTGTGTTTTCAGGGTTCCGGTCCGTGATCCTCACCCACGTTTCCGGAGTTCCGTCATGCCTCGCCAATACTTCAACCGGCATCCCCGGCGTGTCTGCCGATGTTCCGCTCCCGGATCGATCCGGGCGCCGGAAATCCACAGCCTGCCTCACCCGTAAGACGTCACCCGTCGAACGGTAGCAGGTGCGGCGACGCGCGCCGGAGCCTGCGAATACTTTGCAACGACTTGCAGCTTTCCTCGCCTGTGCGAGGAGAGAAGGAGAATCTCATGACCACGCTTACCGACCGTGCGACATTGCGACCGGCCCTGTGGCTTGCCCGGAATACCGAAATAGCCGGCGTCGGCACGGCGCTGGTTGCCTTTCTCACCCTTGCGCTCCGGACCCGGCCGCCGGACGACCTGCTCGGTGCCCTTGTCGTCATCGTGCCGGCGCTGCAGGCGGCTTTCTTCGCCTTCATCGCCGCCGTTGCGGCGGGGGATCGCGACGCGCGGGCCGGCGCCACGGCTTTGCGCGATCTCGTGCTCTGGTTCGGGGCGAGCTTCATCACGATCTGGCTCTTCGTCGTCTTCACCCGGGCCAGCATCGATGCCTATGTCCGGTTCGGCGCGCCGCCGATGATCGGACCGTCGATCTGACAGCCGCAAGCGGCGCGCGGGGCCCGTTTTCCCAAGAAAATCAACCGGGAAGCCCGCGCGATCCGCTTGCGGGTGTCCGGCCCCGCACCTATCATGCCGCCCTCTCGAAGGACGGCGTGACTGGCGCGCCGCTGATGCCACGACCGCAAAAGAAAGATCCGAAATGCTCGATATGTTGCGAAGAAGTGCCTCCGGTTTTGTCGGAATGGCCATTATCGGCCTGCTGGTGGTCGCCTTCGCCGTCTGGGGCATCAACGACATTTTCACCGGCTATGGCGGCGACACGGTCGCCTCGGTCGGCAGCGAGAAAGTCGACGCCATCGCCTTCCAGCGCGAGCTGAGGGTCGAGATGGACCAGGCCGGGCAGCGTCTCGGCCAGCCGGTGACGCTGGAAATGGCGCGGCGCTTCGGCATCGACCGCATGGCCCTGTCGCGGCTGATGAGCCTTGCGGCACTCGATGGCGCCACGCGGCAACTGGGGCTCGCGGTCGGCGACGATATTGTCGGCGCCGACATTGTCAGCGATCCGGCGCTTCAGGGGCCCTTCGGCCGCTTCGACCGCGACCTCTTCCGCCAGGCACTGCGCAACCAGGGGGTCACCGAGGAGCGCTTCATCGAGCAGCGGCGCAAATATCTGGCGCGCCGCCAGTTGATCGACGTCATCGACACCGGCATTGCCGCTCCCGATGCGATGATCGGCGCGGTCGGCCGCTTCCAGGAAGAAACCCGCACCGTCGGCTATGTCATTCTGCCGGCCGCGCTTGCCGGCGAGACCGGCGAGCCGGACGAGGAGATCGTGCAAACCGTCTATCAGGCCGGCGCCTCGGCCTTCACGCTGCCCGAGACGCGCGATTTCAGCTTCATGGTGCTGGAACCCGAGAACCTGACCCACGCGGTGACGATTTCGGATGAGGAACTGGCGCTCGCCTTCGAACAGCGGCGCGGCGACTATGACATGCCCGAGCGGCGCGATGTGGTGCAGATCCCCTTCGGCAGCGAGGCGGCGGCGCGCGCGGCCCATGAAAGGCTCGTCGCCGGCACACCCGTTTCGACCGTCGTCGCCGATCTCGGCCTGTCGCTCGCCGATGTCGAACGCGGATTGGTCACGCGTGAAGCGCTGCTCTCCCTCGATCTCGGCGCGGCGGCCTTTGCCCTCGATGAAGGCCGGTTCAGCGAACCGGTCCAGGGCCCGCTCGGCTGGGTCATCATGCATGTCCGCAAGATCGAGGCCGAGAAGCTTGCCGAATTCGATACGGTGAAGGAAGAACTGCGCGCCGCGCTCGAACTCGAGATTGCGCGCGACCAAGTCTACGATATCCAGAACGCCATCCATGACGAGCGTGCCGGCGGCGCCTCGCTCGAAGATGTCGCCGAGCGCTACAATCTGACGGTGCGCCACATTGCGGGCGTCACCGCCGACGGCCGGACGCGCGGCGGCGATGCGGTCGAACTGCCCGACCTGCCGGATTTGCTGCGTCTGGTCTATGAAATCGGAATCGGCGAAATGGCGCCGCCGCAGCAAACCGACGATGGCTATTACTGGATCGACGTCGTCAATATCGACCCGCCGCATCTCAAGCCGCTCGACGAGGTGCGCGACCAGGTCGTCAAACTGTGGCGAGAGCAGACGCGCGATGCGGCGCTGATCGAGCGCGCCGAAGCGCTGACCGCGCGCGCCAACAAGGGCGAGAGCTTCGATGCCATCGCCGCCGAACTCGGACGCGCCGTGCTGACCGCGCCCGGCATGCGGCGCTATGCACAGAGCGACACCTTTTCGCGCCAGGCGGTGGCCAAGGCATTCGCCGCGCCCGAAGGCGGCGTCGTCTGGGGACCGCTCGGTCTCGGCGATGGTTTGGTGCTGATGCAGATCCGGGACGTCATCGAACCCGAACTCGACCCGGCTTCCGAGATCTATGCCAAGGCGCGTGAGAATGTGCTCGATTCGATCCGGGCCGACATGATCCAGACCTTCATTACCGGCTACCAGAACGAGCTCGGCTACGACGTCAATGCGCGTCTGGTGCAGCAACTGACGGCGGCGGATAGCGGACAATGATCTCGCCGTCTTTCGACGCCTTCGAACGTGCCCACACGGCCGGCGCCGCACAGGTCGTTTATCGCCGCCTCGTCGCCGACCTCGACACGCCGGTTTCGGCGATGCTGAAAATCGCCGACGGCAAGCCGAACAGCTTCCTGCTGGAATCGGTCGAGGGCGGCGATGCGCGCAACCGCTATTCGATCATCGGACTCAATCCCGACGCCATCTGGAGGGCGCGCGGCGACGCTTCCGAGATCAACCGCAAGGCGCGTTTCGAGGCCGAGGCGTTCGAGCCCTGCACCGGCGGCGCGCTGGCAAGCCTGCGCGCCTTCATCGAGGAAAGCCGCATCGAGCTGCCGGAAGAACTGCCGCCGATGGCCGCCGGCGTCTTCGGCTATATGGGCTACGACATGGTGCGGCTGATGGAGCATCTGCCGGACGAGAATCCGGACGTGCTCGGCCTGCCGGACGGTCTCTTCGTGCGGCCGACCATCATTGCTGTTTTCGATTCCGTGAAGGACGAGGTGACGCTGGTGACGCCGGTGCGTCCCGAGCCCGGCGTCAACGCGAAGGCGGCCTATGCCCGCGCCGAGGAACGCCTCAGCGACATCGTCGCCGATTTCGATCGCGCGCTGACCCATGCGCCGCAGCCGCTCGACGTCGCGACGCTGGCCGAGCCGACATCGAACACGCCGAGGGACACTTACTTTTCGATGGTCGAACGCGCGAAGGAATATATCGCCGCCGGCGACATCTTCCAGGTCGTGCTGTCGCAGCGCTTCGAAACGCCGTTCGCGCTGCCGCCCTTCTCGCTCTACCGGGCGCTGCGCCGCATCAATCCCTCGCCTTTCCTCTATTTTCTCAACTTCGCCGGTTTCGCCATTGTCGGCTCGAGCCCGGAAATTCTGGTGCGTGTGCGGAACAACCGCGTCACCATCCGCCCGATTGCCGGCACCCGCCACCGCGGCAAGAGCCGCGCCGAGGACGAGGCCATCGGCGAGGAACTGCTGGCCGACCCCAAGGAGCGCGCCGAGCATCTGATGCTGCTCGATCTGGGGCGCAACGATGTCGGCCGCGTCTCGAAAATCGGTTCGGTCGAAGTGACCGAAAAATTCGCGCTGCAACTGACCTCGCATCTGATCCACATCGTCTCCAATGTCGAAGGCGATCTCGATCCGTCCTACGATGCAATCTCGGCGCTGGTCGCCGGCTTCCCGGCCGGCACGGTCTCGGGCGCGCCGAAAGTCCGCGCCATGGAAATCATCGACGAGCTGGAGCTTGAAAAGCGCGGACCTTACGCCGGCTGCGTCGGCTATTTCTCGGCCGCCGGCGAAATGGACACCTGCATCGTCTTGCGCACCGCCATCGTCAAGGACGGCAAGATGTATGTGCAGGCCGGCGGCGGCGTCGTCGCCGACTCCAGTCCGCAGGGCGAATACGACGAAAGTGTCAACAAGGCCAAGGCCCTCTTCCGCGCCGCGGACGAAGCCGTGCGCTACGCCTCGCAGGCAGGCAAGCGGCAGTAGTCACCCCACCTCCACATGCTGCGGCCGCGCGCAAATCGTCGAGCGTGTAGCCCGCGCGGTGAAGGCGAGGAAGCAGCAAAAGGCCGTCAACTCATCCTGGAGCGCTTCGCGGAAAAGTGGAATCCGGTTTTCCGAAAAGAAGCGCGACCAAACAACAACCTGGAGTCTTTCAGTGTTTCCACGAAACACTGAAAGACTCTAGAACGCGAAGGCAAACCCGGCGCCCAGCGCCAGACCTTTTTCGCCGCCGCCGCGCAGATCGGTGTCGACGAGGTCGAGCGCCAGACCGAACATGCCGGCGCCGGTTTCGGCGATATATTCGAGCCGCGCCTCGACCGGCAGCGCGTTGCCGTCGAAAGCGGATCGGCGCTGCTCGTAATTGACCGTGCCGTCGAGCTCGCGCCCGACCGGCACCCGCGCCGAAACCGCGCCGCTGGTGATCTGAAGCGGCTTCACCAGCGAGAAGCGCAGCAGGCTGTTCTCATGAAGAACGTTTCGCGCCGCAAAGGTCGCGCCGAAATGATCGGCCGTCCAGCCATCGGCGGCATCGAACAGCGAACCCGCGGTGCCGTAGCTGTCGATGCTGGCGCGCGTGTAGAAGGCGCCGACCGAATAACGCTCATTGATGTCGCCGGAAATATTCAGGCCCTGGAATTGCGTCAGCGCCTCTGTGCCAAGCGAGAAAGCGCCGCTCGATTCGATGCCGGCCACGCTGCCGCGCTCGTGCAGCACCGCATAGGAGGCGCCGAGCGACCAGCCATCGGCGATGCGATATGAAAGGCCGAGCGCGGCAAAGCGGCTGTCGCCGTCGGTCTTGCCGCTGTTCTCGAAAAGCACCGGCGCATAGATGTCTTCCGCCGGCGCGGTCGCCGTCATGCTGAAAAGGGTGCCGTCCAGGCGGTCGGAAATCGGCGCCCGGAAACTCACCGACATGGCGTTGTCGAACAGCGCGCCGGCTTCGCCGAGCGAGGAGAACATCACCTGCGAGAAGCGCTGCGGCGCCGCCGCGCGATTGGCCGACGGCATGTCCGCCAGGAAGATTTCCGGGGCGCCAAGCCCGATGCTCAGCTCATATCCATCCGTGACCATGCGTATGGCGGATGTCGGCTGGCCATCGAGGCCGGTCGCCGTCCAGGCCAGCACCGCCCGGTCGGCATCGTCGAAATTCATCGTCTCCTGCCGCGACACGAGACCGAGCATCGACAGACCCCGCTGCGACAGCGAACGCGGCGCGGTTCCGGCAAAGCTCCCCGTATCGGCTTCGAAGGGGCGCCCGTAAGCATCGAACACGACCATGCCCTTCAGCAGCGCCGGATCGCCGGTGCCGCCATGCGAGAAACGGCCCCTGCCGAATTTCGGCGGCGCCTTCGACTTCGCGGCCTTCTTCGGTGCTTTTGGCGCTTTCACTTTCTTTGTCGTCACGACCGTCACATCGCCGACCGGCGCCAGCGCCGCCGGCACGTTGAGCAGGCCCCAGCCGAAAACGGCGTCGACGCCCTTCTTGCCGAGATCGGTCGCCGATTTCTTGATGATCGAGGCGATCTGCGTCGGCGTCAGCGGTGTGTTCTTTTTGAGGCCGTCCTCGGCGATCAACGCCACGGCGCCGGTGACATGGGGTGCCGCCATCGAGGTGCCCGACATCCAGGCCAGCATCTGGCCCGGATAGTCGGAGAGAATGTTGGTGCCGGGGGCGACGATGAAGAAGTTCGACATCTTCTCGCTGGCGGCACATTTGTTCGTTGCGGCGATGCAGGCGGTGCCGGCCTTGTTGGAGTAGCTGGCGATCTTGTTGTTGGCATCGACCGCACCGACGACCAGCAGATGCCCGAGGTCGCTGCTGGCCTTGCCCGAATACGGCTCGAAAATCGCGTTGACGCCGTCATTGCCGGCCGCACGCACCAGAACGACGTCGTTTCTGTAGCCGGCGAACAGCGCCAGCTCGCCGGGAATGAAAACGTCGCCCCGGGCCACCGGGCCGTAGCTCATGTTGACGACCCGGATATTGGCGCCCGACAGGTTCAGCGTCCGGATGCTGTTCAGCGCCGCCCGGCCGTGGTCGTGTGCCACCCAGTCGTAATCGTCGAAAACGCCATAGCCGTAGATATGCGCGCCGGGGGCCACGCCGACAATGCCGAGATTGTTGGCGGCTGCCGCCGCGATGCCGGCCACATGCGTGCCGTGACCGCCATATTGGCTGTAGAGGCCGCCGCCATAGACATAGAGATCGGTGCGGCCGGTCAGGTCGACGTGAGTCCGATCGACCAGCGAATCGAAGATGGCGATACCGACGCCGGCGCCGGTCAGCGAACTGTGCAGCGTCTTGGTGACGCCGATCTGGCCGAGATTTAGCTGATGCGTTGGCGAGTATTCATAGTCCGCCGCCGTCGCCCCGAAGGAGGCGATGCCAACCGACAATCCAGCCATCAATGCCGTCGCTGTCGAGCGTGCCATATGTACTGCCCCTTTGGCATATGCCCCCGCCTGGGGGCATATGAGGCGCCATGAATGGCTCCTTCTATATTGAGGCCTTTTTCCGGAGAAGGAAGCGTTAAGAACGATGGTTGAATTTTAGATATCGGCCCTGATTCGCCGCCCCGGCCCGGAAAGCCGCCATCCGGGCGGCGGCGCCGGGCCCCGGGGTGGCCCCCGAAGGGCGCTGCCAAAGCCCGGCGCGGCTTTCCGTTTCGATATTGATCGCATCCGACGAGGCGACCTGCGGCTCTGTCATCGAATTGGCGTGGTTGGTCACCCGGTCGTGATGGTCCTGCTCGTTGGGATAGATATGGGCATCCATGAAGGCCTGAAGCTTCACGATCAGGAGAGGATCAACCCGCCATCGACGATGAGCGTCTGTCCGTAAACGTAGGAAGAGAGCGGCGAGGCGAGAAAGAGCGCCGCGCCCGCCATGTCGTCCGGTGTGCCGAGGCGGCCGGCGGGAATGCCCTTGATCGCCATTTCGCGGCGCTGCGGATTTTCGGTCGTGACCTTGGTGAGTTTCGTGTCCACCAGCCCCGGCGCGATACCGTTGACGCGAATGCCGTCGCTCGCCCAGGCCTCCCCCAGCGTGCGGGTAAGGCCGATGGCGCCGGTCTTCGAGGCGTTATAGGCGGGGTTGCCGCGCGTCGAATGGAAACCAGCCGTCGAGCTGACCGTAATCAGCGCGCCCTTCGCGGCGGCCAGCATGTCGTGGAACTTGATGGCGCAGGCCATCAGGCTGTTCAGATTGACGTCCATCACCTTCTGGAAGCCGTCCATCTTGAATTCGCCGCGCTTGTAGATGACCGTGCCCTGGCAAAGCACCAGAATGTCGAGCCTCTTGAATGGCGGCGCATAGGCCTCGATGGCATCGAAATCGGCGACGTCCATACGGGCATAGTGAAGACCCTTGAGGTCGGAGCCTTCGGCGCCGTCATAGTCCTTCGCGCTCGCCCGCGTGCCCCAGACATGCACCTCGGCGCCGCGGCTGCGATAGGCATGCGCGATGCCGTTGCCGATGCCGCTCGAACCGCCGACGACCAGCGCCGTCTTGCCTGAGAAATCCAGATCCTTCATGCCGCTTCCCCTCTTTCTTTTTTCGTCTTGTTCGTTTCAGCCGATCAGGCTTCATCTTCCGGCCGGCAACCCCGGCCAGCCTGCCGTCAGATGAAGCCGGAATTTACCAGCTCAGCCGGCCCAAGGTTGGGGGCAAGTTCAAAATGTTCAAAGGACTCTACTTCCAACTGGATGAAATTTGGGGCTCACGTCAGCCGCTGCGTCTTGCCCCGGCCGGCCCCGAAAGCCTGCAAATACGTGGCAAATACGGTGACAGGAGCAACGATTCCCACGCTCGGAAGGGAACGTTGCTCCTGTCACCGTAATCGCAGTCGAGGGACACGAAGGGCATCAGGTGGCTTGCGAAGATCGCTACGAGGGACTCGATCTATAGATAAAAACTTTCAGTCTTCCCCGGGGTCCAGACGCTCAGCCCCTGCAACAGCCACCCCTGAAGGCCGTTGCGATAGTAGAGAATGCGCTCGGCCGGGAAGCCGGCCTCCACCATATTGCGGATCGCCGTCGGCGATTGCCCGCACCAGACACCGTTGCAGAACAGGGCGACGCGGGCCGCATCGCGGCAATCCCACCCCTCCGCCCCACGGCGACACCCGAGATGCTCCATCGCCTGATCGGTATCGGTAAAGGGCAGATTGACCGCGCCGGGAATCGTATATTTTGCATATTGGTCCCGCTTGCGCCCGTCTGCGACCACGATATCCGGCGCGCTCAGCGCTTCGATCAATTCAAGTTCGCCAAGCGGCACGACACCCGCAACCGGAACGAGCGGTTGCAGCAGCGCCGGAGGAGCGGGCCGGGACGTGTGCGCCCATTCGTCCGTCAGACGATGGTCGGCATCCGGGACGCGGGAAATTTCGATAGCACCATCAGGTGTGTCGACGGACAGGCTGACGACGCCTTCCTTGATACATAGCGGCGCGTCTTGAGCCTCAGACATTCCTCACGACCTCGACCAGCATATCGCGGACCTGTCCGGCGACAGCATGCAACGCGGCATTATCGATCGCCAATACGGCAGTATGGTGGCGGCAATACGGTGACAGGAGCAACGATTCCTTCTGAGCATGGGAATCGTTGCTCCTGTCACCGTATCCCCGCCCCGTATCCCCGGCAGGCGATCCTCGGGCGCCGGAATCGCGTCGATCCCGATACCTGAAGATTTGTCATGACAATGTCTGGCAACGATGCTATATGAAGGGCTTCTCTATTTCAGGAGATCCCGGCCATGGGCACGACAACAGTCACCCGCTCCGAAAAACTCGATCTCAGGCTCAGCCGCGAGGCAAAGCGGACCCTCCATGCGGCGGCGGCGGCCCAGAACCGTTCGGTGAGCGAGTTCGTCCTTGAAAGCGCGCTCGCAAAAGCGGCCGAGACGCTGCCCGATCGTCAGCGCTTTGCGCTCGATGCGGAAGGCTGGAAGGCCTTCCAGGCGGCGCTCGATGCGCCGCCCCGCCCCCTGCCCCGATTGAAGCGCCTGCTCGCCACACCGGCTGCGGCCCCGCCCCGCCGCAAATGACCGAGGCCTTCAGCGTCGAAAAACTCCGCCGCGACCATGCGGTGGACGGCTTCGACTGCGGCAAGGAACCGCTCAACCGGTTCCTCATCCGCAACGCGCTCCAGAACCAGCAAGCCAATGCCTCGCAGACTTATGTTCTGGTCATGGAAGGCCGTGTCGCCGGTTACCACACGCTGGTGGTCGGCGAGGTCGCCTATGACGATGCACCGGAGCGCCTGAAGAAAGGCCTCGCCCGCCATCCCGTGCCGGTCATGCTGCTCGCGCGTCTCGCCGTTGCATGCGATTGCCAGGGCCGGGGTATCGGCCCCGCGCTTCTCAAGGACGCTCTCCTTCGAACGCTACAGGCCGCCGACATTGCCGGCATCCGCGCCTTCATGGTTCACGCAAAGGACGACGAAGCGCGCGCCTTCTACGCGCATTTCGATTTCATCGCATCGCCGTCCGATCCGATGCATCTCTACGTCCTGCTCAAGGACGTCAAAGCGCTTCTGCGCTGACGGGCGGCCGGATGGACAGCGCGCTGCCAATCGCTCGATGGCGCCGTATCGATCCGATCCGCCTGTCGGAGAGGACGGCCGTCCGGCTGCAACGTCTTGCCCCGGCAGGCCCCAAACGCCTATATAAAGCCCTGCATGGCCTGCCCGTCCGGCAGGCCGTCCCCAAGGGTCCGGCCATGTTGCTCCTGATCGATAATTACGACAGCTTTACCTACAACCTGGTCCATTTCCTGGGCGAGCTGGGGGCGGAGGCGCGCGTCCATCGCAACGACAAGATCACCGTCAATGAGGTGCTGGCGGCCGCGCCGCAGGCCATCGTGCTCTCGCCCGGCCCCTGCGACCCCGACAAGGCGGGCATCTGCCTCGACCTCATCGCCGCGGCCGCCGCCCACCGCATCCCGCTTTTCGGCGTCTGTCTCGGCCATCAGGCGATCGGCCAGTCCTTCGGCGGCAAGGTCGTCCGGGCGCCGACATTGATGCATGGCAAGCTCAGCGCCATTCATCATGGCGGCAAGGGCGTCTTTCGCGGCCTGCCGAGCCCCATCGAGGCGACGCGCTACCATTCGCTGACCGTCGCGCGCGAGAGCTTTCCCGATTGCCTCGAAATCACCGCCTGGACCGCCGACGGCGTCATCATGGGCGCGCAACACAAGGAGCTGCCGATCCACGGCGTCCAGTTCCATCCCGAAAGCATCGCGTCCGAACACGGCCACGACATCCTGCGCAACTTCCTGCAGATCGCCGGCGTCAACACGCGCGAACTGGCGTGAGGGGGCGGTTGCGGCCATGACCGATCTCAAATCCACAATCGCGCATCTGGCCGAAGGCCGCACGCTCGACCCCGATGAAGCGCGCGCCGCCTTCGAAACCGTGATGTCGGGCGAAGCGACGCCGGCGCAGATCGCGGCTTTCCTGATGGGGCTGCGCGTGCGCGGCGAAACCGTCACCGAGATCACGGCGGGCGCCACCGTCATGCGCGAGAAGATGCTGCGCGTCACGGCGCCGCGCGAGGCGATCGACATTGTCGGCACCGGCGGCGACGGCGCAGGCACATATAACATCTCGACCGCCACCGCGCTGGTCGTCGCGGCCTGCGGCGTGCCGGTCGCCAAACATGGCAACCGCAAGGCCTCCTCGCTGTCGGGCACGGCGGACGCGCTGGAAAGCCTCGGCGTCAAGCTCGACATCGGTCCCGCCGTCATTGCCGATTGCATCGACCAGGCCGGCATCGGCTTCATGTTCGCGCAGATGCATCATTCGGCGATGAAGCATGTCGCGCCGGTGCGCGGCGAGCTCGGCATCAAGACCATCTTCAACATGCTGGGGCCGCTTTCCAATCCGGCGCTGGTCAAGCATCAGCTTCTCGGCGTCTTCGACGCCAAATGGGTCGAGCCCTTCGCCGAAGCGTTGCGCAATCTCGGTTCCGAAAGCGCCTGGGTGGTTCACGGGTCCGATGGTCTCGACGAATTGACGACGACCGGTCCGAGCACGGTTGCCGAACTGAAGGGCGGCGAAATCCGCGTCTTCGAGGTGACGCCGGAGGAAGCGGGCGTCAAGCGCGCCACCGCCGATCAGCTCAAGGGCGGCGATCCGTCGGAAAACGCGCAGGCGATCCTGCGTCTGCTCGAAGGCGAGAAAGGTCCTTACCGCGACATCGTGCTGCTCAATGCGGCCGCCGCGATGATCGTCGCCGGCAAGGCGACGACGCTGAAGAAGGGCGCCGAACTTGCCGCACTCGCCATCGACAGCGGCGGCGCCAAGGCGGCGCTCGCGTCGCTTGTCGCCGTCTCCAACGGCAAGTCCGCCCATGTCTGACATTCTCGACAAGATCGGCGCCTACAAGCGCGACGAGATCGCGACCGCCAAGCGCGCCCATCCACTCGCCGAGGTCGAGGCAGCGGCGCGCGGCGCCTCGCCCGTTCGCGGCTTCACGGCGGCGCTCCGTGCACGCATCGCTTCAGGCCGCCCCGCGCTGATCGCCGAAATCAAGAAGGCAAGTCCCTCCAAGGGTCTGATCCGTGCCGATTTCGATCCGCCGGCGCTTGCCCGCGCCTATGAAGCCGGCGGCGCTACCTGTCTCTCGGTGCTGACCGACGGTCCTTCCTTTCAGGGCGCGCCCTCCTATCTTGCCGCCGCCCGCGCCGCCTGTTCGCTGCCGGTCATCCGCAAGGATTTCATGTACGACCCCTATCAGGTCGCGGAAGCGCGCGCGATGGGCGCCGATGCCATCCTGATCATCATGGCCGCTGTCTCCGACGTGCAGGCCCGCGAGCTCGAGGACGCGGCCCTCGGCTGGAAGATGGACGTGCTGGTCGAGGTTCACGACGAGGCCGAACTCACCCGCGCCCTTGTCCTCAAGAGCCCGCTTCTCGGCATCAACAACCGCAACCTCAAGACTTTCGAGACGACGCTCGAAACCACCGAGCGGCTCGCTCCCCTCGTCCCGGCCGGCCGGCTGGTCGTCGGCGAGAGCGGCATCTTCACGCCGGCCGATCTCGCCCGCCTCGAAAAAGTTGGTGTACGGACGTTTCTGGTCGGCGAGAGCCTGATGCGCCAGGCCGATGTGGAGGCAGCGACCCGCGCGTTGCTGGTCGGTCCCGCCTGACCCCCGAGGACATCCTGCGGACATTTTTGTGCTGCAGCATCAAAACCGGGGATAAGTGCCACTTATCCCCGTTGCCGGGGTCCCTCCGATCGGGCCTCAAAAGACGTTTGTGACAGTTTTATGACAGTTTTGTGACAGAGGGGGGTCAAACAGCCGATTCCGCTGTCTCCGCGCTGCCACTTATCACCGGGGCGCTGCTTCCGTGTCACCCTGTCACGCTCCCTGGAATCCGGAACGACAACATGACCTACGACATCAGACAAGCACGCATGGACGACCTTCCGCTTCTCGCCGACATCGAACGTGCCGCCGGCGCGCTCTTCGCCACCGCCGGTATCGGTGAAGTCAATGTCGACGACGTCGCCGAATTGCGTTTCGTCGAATCCGTTGCCCGTACCGCAGGCGCTTTCGTTGCGGCGACGGACGACAAACCGGTCGGTTTCATCCTCTCCGCGCCGCTCGATCTTCATATCCACATCTATGAATTGTCCGTACACCCCGCTCATGGGCGGCAGGGCCTCGGCCGCAAGCTTATCGAGCAGGTCTGCGACGACGCGGCGGCGCGCGGCTTCGCGGCGGTCACGCTGTCGACCTTCAGCGACGTGCCGTGGAACGCGCCCTTCTATGCCACCTGCGGCTTTCGTCTTCTCAACCCCGCCGAGTGGACGCCGGCCTTCTATCTCGCGCATTATCACGAAAAGGAAATGGGTCTGCCGATCGAACGGCGCTGCTTCATGCGCAAGGAACTGAAATAGATCATGGCAAAAAAACCAAAGCTCACGCATCTCGATGCAAAAGGCGCGGCGCGCATGGTGGACGTTTCGGGGAAACCCGAAACGTCGCGCAGCGCAACGGCCAAAGGTCGCGTGACGATGAAGCCCGCAACGCTGAAGCTCATTCTCGAAGACGGGCTGAAAAAAGGAAACGCGCTCGAAGTCGCGCGTCTCGCCGGCATCATGGCGGCGAAGAAAACATCCGACCTCATTCCGCTCTGCCATCCGCTGGCGATTGCGAAGGTCGAAGTCGATCTTCGTCCCGACACGAAAAACAATTGTGTCGATGTCGCCGCGACGGTGAAGGTAACAGGTCAAACCGGCGTCGAGATGGAAGCGCTGACCGCCGTCAGCGTCGCCTGCCTGACGCTTTACGACATGGCGAAAGCCGTCGACAAGGCCATGACCATCGGCGACATCCGCCTCACCGCCAAGTCGGGTGGCAAGTCCGGCGACTACAAGGCAAAGTAACCGATGGCACAACAACATCTCCTTTCGGTTGAAGAAGCGCGGGCGCGCATGATGGCGGCGCTCTCGACCACGCAACCCGAAGTCGTTTCGCTGGCGCAGGCGCTCGGCCGCGTGCTCGCCGAGGAAGCGATCGCGCGGCGAACGCAGCCGCCCGCCGATCTGTCGGCAATGGACGGCTATGCGGTGCGTGCGGCGGATGTGACGAAAGTTCCGGCGCAACTGCGCATCGTCGGCGAAGCGCCTGCGGGCGGCGCCTATGACGGCACGCTCGGCGACGGCGAGGCGGTGCGCATCTTCACCGGTGCGCCGCTGCCGAAGGGCGCGGACAGCATCGTCATTCAGGAAGACACGACGCGCGACGGCGCGACCGTTGTCGTCAACGAGGCGGCGCGGCCCGGACAACATGTGCGCGTGACCGGCCTCGACTTTCGCACCGGCGATGCCGGCCTGCCGGTCGGACGAAAACTTTCGCCCGCCGACATCGCATTTGCCGCCGCCATGAACCTGCCGACGCTCTCCGTTCACCGCCGTCCCGTCATCGCCTTCTTCTCGACTGGCGACGAGCTGGTTCCGCCGGGCACCGAGCCCGGACCCAACCAGATCGTCTCCTCCAACAATGACGGTCTCGGCGCTTTGATCGTCGAGGCCGGCGGCGTGCCGCTCGATCTCGGTATCGCACCCGACAATCTCGACGCGATCCGCGCCGCCGCGGCGCGCGCGGACGCGGCCGACATGCTGGTGACGCTGGGCGGCGCCTCCGTCGGCGAGCACGATCTCGTGCAAAGCGCGCTTGCGCCTGCCGGTCTCGACATCGACTTCTGGAAGATCGCCATGCGACCCGGCAAGCCGCTGATGTTCGGCAAGCTCGGCGACCTGCCAACGCTCGGCCTGCCCGGCAATCCGGTGTCGGCTTTCGTTTGCGCGATGCTCTTTCTCCGGCCGGCGATCGCCCGCATGCAGGGCGGCGACAGCGCGCTCCACACGCTGCAGGCGCGGCTCGGGGCGGCGCTCCCCGCCAATGGTCCGCGCGAAGACTATGTCCGCGCGGCGCTCGACCACATGGCCGGGGAGACCGCCATCGCCACGCCCTTCGCGCCGCAGGACAGTTCGATGCTCTCCATCCTTGCCCGCGCCGGTTGTCTGGTGATCCGGCCCATCGGGGCGGCCGCCACCCAAGCCGGTGAAACCGTTACGGTTTTGCCCCTTCGGGTCTGACTTATCCACAATTACTCTTGACAGATCTCTGAGAACCAAACTAGAACGTTTGCAGTCGTTTTTGTTTTGTTCCCGAGACACCCTGTGGCGTCCGGGAGCAATGGGAGAGACCGAAGCCGATGCTGACACGCAAGCAACACGAACTCCTGATGTTCATCCATGAGCGAATCAAGGAGAGCGGCGTCTCCCCCAGTTTCGACGAAATGAAAGATGCGCTGGACCTGCGCTCCAAGTCCGGCATTCATCGCCTGATTACAGCGCTTGAGGAGCGCGGCTTCATCCGCCGCCTTGCTCACCGGGCCCGCGCGCTCGAAATTCTCAAGCTCCCCGAGTCGGCATCGCCCAGCCTCGCAACAATGCGCGGCAAGGGTTTCTCGCCCAGCGTTATCGAAGGCGGCGGGCGCAGCAAAGCGACCAGCCGCGACCTCGCGCCGGCACGCAGCGCCGGCGAAACAATGACACTGTCGGTGATGGGTCGTATCGCCGCCGGCACGCCCATCGAGGCCTTACAGGAAGAAAGCCATCAGGTCAGCGTGCCGCTCAATCTGCTCGGCTCTGGCGAACACTACGCGCTCGAGGTCAAGGGCGACTCGATGATTGAGGCCGGTATTCTCGATGGCGACACGGTACTCATCCAGCGCTGCGACACGGCAACGAGCGGCGATATTGTCGTGGCGCTCGTCGATGGCTTTGAGGCAACGCTGAAGCGGCTGCGCAAGAAGGGTGCGTCGATTGCGCTTGAGGCAGCCAATCCCGCCTATGAAACGCGAATCTTCGGGCCGGACCGCGTCAAGGTCCAGGGCAAGCTTGTCGGTCTGTTGCGCCGTTACTGATTTCAGTTTTTCCGCTGACGCTGTACCCAGGGCCGGGCGCCGCGCGCTTGTCGCGACGTTGCGATGTCGATACCGCCATCGGTCCTGAATGTGAGCGTCGTCGATCCCTCCCGCCACATGTCGAAATAGTCGATGACCGGAAACGCGCCGCATGTGTGCCGCACGCGCCATGGCAGAGGTTGCTTGACAATAACGATGTCGGCCACAGCACAGTCTTCCGTCGCGGCGTCAAGCGTCTCGGCAAAGGCAACGATCGGACGTCCCGGTTCGCGATAGACGCAACCTGCGGCATCGCATTTCATATGGGACGAACGAGCCGCCTCGCCGGCTGTACGCTTGTCACCGTCATGCCGGAGCCATTGCTCGGCGGCGTAGGCCGGTCGCGCCGCACCGAGCACCAGTTTTCCATCCGCGGCACGAACGGCAAAGAGCGCGGCATCGCGGTCGATCAGGACGTCCGGCTTCGGTGCGGCGCCCCAAAATGCGAGGCCGAGCAGCATCGGCGCCAGGCCCAGATAGCGCCAGCTCTCGCGCCAGAGCGCCAGCCACAACCCGCCAAGAACCAACAGCAGCAATGCGTAGAGCGGCGCATCGGCGACAAGACTGTCGGCCCCCTCCCAGCTTGCAACCTCGTCGGCAACACGGAGCATGCCATCGACACCCGCCCCCATGATCCAGAGCGCCGGTGCGTCGAACCCGAACGGCATCAGCAGCAATGCCAGAAGCGCCATCGGCATCACGACGATACCAACCAGTGGCATGGCCGCCATATTGCCGGCGAGGCTGTAGACGGCGATGCGATTGAAATGAAAAGCGCCAATGGCCCCGGTGGCCGCGCCGGCGACGATGCTGGTAAACGCAAGACCCAATGCATAGGCGCCGATCCGGCGCGGCAGGTTTCCAAGACCGATGCGGTTCGGGCTCGATGTCAGGCCGCGCACCATGTCGCTCTCGTAGAAGGCGATCAGTGCCACGACGGCGGCGAACGACATCTGGAAACTTGCGCCGAGCAGGCTCTCCGGCCGCCAGAGCAGGATGACGATCGCCGCCAGCGCCACGTTACGAAGGCTGAGTGCCGGACGGTCAAGCATGATGGCGACAAACATCAGCGTGATCATGATCCACGCCCTCTGTGTCGCAATGGCGGCGCCCGAGATCGCCAGATAAAACGTCGCCCCGACAAGGGCAACGGCCGCCGCCCATTTCTTGATTGGGTAGTACAGCGCCAGTTGCGGCACCAGCGCGAGACCGGCGCGGACCAGCCAGAAGACCGAACCGCCAAACAGCATCATGTGCAAGCCTGAAATGGCGAGCACATGCGCAAGGCCCGCAGCGCGAAGATCGGCAGCCGTGTCCTTCGGGATTGCAGCGCGCTCACCGGTCACCAATGCAGCCGAAACGGCGCCGGCCGGGCCGGCAATTACATCACGAATGCGCGCGCCGATGCGCCGTCGAAATTCGGTCAGCACGGCGATGGCGCCGGCCGGTGCTTCGACTTGCACCGGCGCCGTATAGGCAAATCCGACACCGCCCAGGCTTTCGAACCAGACCTGCCGTGCATAGTCGAAGCCGCCGGGCAGGACCGGTTCAGGTGGCGGCATCAACCGCGCTCGAAAGCTCACCGTGGCGCCCGGAGCAAGCGCCGCGTCTTTCAGCCGGAGATTGACGCGCACCTGCCTTGGCAGCTCACCTGGCGGCATGCCGGCGAAGGACTGCGGCGCCAGGACCGCGACGAGGCCGCCCGTCTCTGTCGGCTGGACGGCTATGACGCGCCCCGTCAGCAGGCCGGCCTGCGCTTTCTCGAGCACGGGACCGGCGACCAGATGGGTGCGCAGCGCGGCGGCCGCAAAGCCCAGAGCAACGCAGAGAATGGCGGCCGCCAGAGGCGCCATTATCGCATGCTGGCGAAACAGCAACCAGGCGAGCGCCGGCAGCAAGGGGGCCCCCAGGGCCACCGGTAGCGCAGGCTCGAAGGCGATGGCGAAATAGGCCGCAACGCCTGCCGCGATCAAGACCGGCGTCCAGAGAAAGAGCCGGTCGCCGTCGGTCGCCATGCAGACACGCAGCCATGACGTCAGGGCGGCCGGCGCGCCTGCAAACGCGCCGCCGTCCCACCGGACCCGTAACCAGCCATGCCACCGCCGCCAAAGCGCCAAACCGCCCTCCCGGGGACGAAAAACAGGCGATGGGCTGCCTTAAAAGACCGCCCCAACACACTAAAGACAAAGGCCATTTCTTCAGACCCAGAAGCACGTCTCCCGCGTGCGTTTCGGGCTTACGCTGCGTTGCCGCAATGTGCTAGAAATCCCCCTGTCCGCAGCGGGCCATCAAGGCCTCGCGCCCAGTTCTCGGGTCGAAGCTTGCCAACATTTACCGGAATTGCCTAGCCGCGCGGCTGCGGAGCCGGATCGCAGGAGATGATGAGCGAAAAGAAGACAGTCATTACCCGCTTCGCCCCGTCGCCGACCGGTTATCTGCATATCGGAGGGGCGCGCACGGCTTTGTTCAACTGGCTCCTTGCGCGGCACCATCACGGCCAGTTCCTGCTGCGGATTGAGGATACGGATCGTCAACGTTCGACAGAGCCGGCGGTCGCGGCCATCTTCGAAGGACTGCGCTGGCTTGGCCTCGATTGGGATGGCGAGGTTGTGCACCAGTTTTCCCGTCAGGCTCGCCATGTCGAAGTTGCCAACGAACTGCTGAGCCTCGGCAGGGCCTATTACTGCTATGCGAGCGCCGAAGAACTTGACGAAATGCGCGATAAAGCGCGCGCTGAGGGACGTCCTGCCCGCTATGACGGACGCTGGCGCGATCGCGATCCGTCCGAAGCGCCTGAAGGCGTCAAGCCGGTCATTCGGTTCCGCTCGCCCGACGAAGGCGAAACATTGGTGCGCGATCAGGTGATGGGCGATGTTCGCTTTCCGAACGATCAACTTGACGATCTGATCATCGTTCGGAGCGATGGAACACCGACCTACAACCTGTCCGTTGTCGTCGACGATCACGATATGGCCATCACGCATATTGTTCGCGGCGACGATCATCTGACCAATGCCGGGCGGCAGAGCCAAATATACGATGCACTCGGCTGGCAGGTGCCGGCGTTTGCCCATGTGCCGTTGATCCACGGACCCGACGGCGCGAAGCTCTCAAAGCGCCATGGCGCGCTGGGTGCCGAGGCCTATCGCGATATGGGCTATCTGCCCGAGGCAATGCGAAATTACCTTGTGCGCCTTGGCTGGAGCCATGGCGACGAGGAGATATTCTCAACCGAGCAAGCGATAGCGTGGTTCGGCCTCGAGAACGTCGGTCGCTCACCGGCGCGGTTCGATTTTGCGAAGCTCGAAAATCTGAACGGCCACTATATTCGCGAGGCCGACAACATCCGGCTTGCCGACGAAACCATCGCGCTCATGGAACGCGTTGAGCAATGGACGGTCGACGCGGCCTTCCGCGACAAGCTGATTGCTGCCATGCCTGGGCTGAAAGAGCGTGCGAAGACGCTTCTGGAAATTGGCCATGGCGCAGCCTTTCTGCGCGCACAAAGGCCGATTGCGCTCGACGACAAGGCGTCGCAACTCCTCAACAGCGAAGCCCGCGCCTTGTTGAAGCGGTTGCTTGACCGGCTGGAAGTACGAAACGATTGGGTTGTGGAAGAAATCGAAGCGACCGTGCGCTGCTTCGCCGAAGACGAGAATCTCAAGCTCGGCAAAGTCGCACAGCCTCTGCGTGCTGCGGTGACCGGCAGTTCGGTCTCTCCACCGATTTTCGACGTTCTGGCGACTCTCGGACGCGATGAGGCGCTCGGCCGAATCAAGGATCAAGCTGCCTGACCCCGATGGCTGACGGGTGAGGCGCAAACGAATATGGTATTCAACACACTGTCCGGCCCGCACGGGACCAAACGGACCGGACAGACAGACAGGGGACAGGCAGGCATGACAAAATTCGGAACCAAGGCCGGCGCGATTTCGAACGCGACCCTTTCGGTGGGCGGCAAATCCTACGAAATGCCTGTCTATGGCGGATCGCTGGGGCCAAGCGTGGTCGACATTTCGACCCTTTACGGCAAGAGCGGTCACTTCACCTACGATCCCGGCTTTACGTCGACGGCAAGCTGCGAATCCGACATCACCTATATCGACGGTGAGGAAGGCATCCTGCTCTATCGCGGCTATCCGATCGACCAATTGGCGGATCACGGGAACTTCATCGAGACCTGCTACCTGCTGCTCAATGGCGAGCTTCCGAATTCAGAACAGTACCGGGAGTTCGAGCGCGCCATCACCATGCATACCATGGTGCATGAACAGATGACGTTCTTCCTGCGCGGTTTCCGGCGTGACGCCCATCCCATGGCGATCATGTGCGGTATGGTCGGCGCATTGTCGGCCTTCTATCACGACTCGACCGACATCAATGACCCGCTCCAGCGGATGATCGCCAGCCGCCGCCTGATTGCCAAAATGCCGACGATCGCCGCCATGGCCTACAAGTATTCAGCCGGTCAGCCGATCGTTTATCCGCGCAATGATCTCGATTACGCCGAGAACTTCCTGCATATGTGCTTTTCGGTTCCGGCCGAGTCCTACAAAGTCGACCCAATTCTCGCGCGCGCGATGGACCGCATCTTCATTCTGCATGCCGATCATGAGCAGAATGCCTCAACATCGACGGTACGCCTCGCTGGCTCGTCGGGTGCCAATCCATTTGCCTGTATCGCCGCCGGTATCGCGTGCCTGTGGGGCCCTGCGCATGGCGGCGCCAACGAGGCGGCGCTCAACATGCTGCAGGAAATTGGCACAGTTGACCGTATTCCCGAGTACATCAAGAAGGCGAAAGACAAAGACGATCCGTTCCGCCTGATGGGCTTCGGTCATCGTGTCTACAAGAACTACGATCCACGCGCACGCGTTATGCAGCAGACCTGCCACGAAGTGTTGAAAGTGCTCGGGATCAAAGACGACCCAATGCTCGACGTCGCGCTGGAGCTGGAGCGGATTGCGCTCAATGACGAATATTTTGTCGAAAAGAAGCTCTATCCGAATATCGACTTCTATTCCGGCATCACGCTGAAAGCGATGGGCTTTCCGACCACGATGTTCACCGTGTTGTTCGCCCTGGCCCGCACCGTCGGCTGGGTCGCACAATGGAATGAGATGATCGAGGATCCCGGCCAACGGATCGGACGTCCACGCCAGCTCTACACCGGCGCACCGCAACGAAACTATGTCGAGGCTGGAAAGCGCAAATAGGATTTCATCGTTACGGAAACGCGGGCGCCTCGAAAGAGGCGCCCGTTCTTCATAACGAAGGCG
The DNA here is from genome assembly GCF_030651915.1 of Parvibaculum sp. Classification (GTDB taxonomy): domain Bacteria; phylum Pseudomonadota; class Alphaproteobacteria; order Parvibaculales; family Parvibaculaceae; genus Parvibaculum. The sequence goes on from NZ_JAUSBV010000010.1 coordinate 512,986, forward strand.
TTTCGAGAATTTCCAGAACCGCGCGCGCGGCGCGGCGACTTGGCGCTTCTCCGTCAACGCCGATCCGTTCTCTCAGCTCCTCGAAATCCGCCAGCGCACGAAGACGTTCGGGTGTTTCGCGCAGTAGCGGCATCAATCCTTCGGCGAGAGCATCGGCTGTACAACGAAACTGCAGATATTCCTGCACCGACGGCCGATCGAGAATGAGGTTAACCAACACGACCGAGGGAATTTTCAGGATACTGAGGGCAAACCACCCGACAACTGTCTCGGCGCGGTAGGCAATCACCATCGGGACTCCCGCCAAGCCGAGCTCCAGTGAAATGGTTCCGGAGGCTGCAAGCGCAGCGGTCGCGGCGTCGAATGCCGCGCGCTTGTCCATCTCGTCCTCGACAATTTGCACGTCAATCGGCCAGTTCGCGACCTCGGCCTCCACGTATTTGCGAACATGCGGCACCACCGGCAAAACGACTTGCAAATCGGGTGTCTCAGCCGCCACGCGGCGCACAGCATCGCCGAACACACCAATGAGATGCTTGACTTCATTGAGACGGCTTCCCGGCAACACCAGCAACAGGGGTGCCTCGGCAGGAATTCCCCGCGCGGCACGAAAGCGCGCACCCGCGCCCCTTTCGGGAATGCGGTCTATTGCCGGATGACCCACATAGACGCAGTCGACACCAACGGTGCGGAGAAACGCCGGTTCAAACGGCAGGAGCGCCAGGACACGCCGGATATATTTTTTCATTGAACGTGCACGGCCGCGGCGCCACGCCCAGACACTCGGAAGAACATAGTCGACGATTGGAATCGATGGCGCGCGGCGCGCCACGCGTCGCGCCACCATATGCGTGAACTCAGGGCTGTCGATGACGATCATAACATCAGGTTTTTCGGTGACCGCGTGGTTCACCGTCTGGCGAATACGCTTGAAAATCAGTGGGAGGCGCGGGACGATTTCGCGCGGCCCCATCACCGATATGTCGGTCATCGGGAAAATCGAGGACATCCCCTCCGCCATCATGTGCGCGCCACCGACGCCCGAAAAGCGGACACCGTCACCAGTCATATTCCGCAATGCAGCCATCAACTCGCCCCCAAGCGCATCGCCGGAGGGCTCGCCGGCGACCAGCATGATGTGCAGTGCGGCGCGCGCCGTCATCGGCGCGCTTCCGCGATGCGCCCGGCGCTGAGACCGACAACAAAGAGACCATGCGCATTCGCGCACGAAGCGACCTCCTCACCATCGACCATGAGCGTCCCACCCGCTTCCACTGCGATGCCGGCGAGCCCCGCCGCCGCCGCATTCTCGACCGTCTTAACGCCGATGGTCGGCATATCGACACGCCGCTCCTGCCCTGGCTTTGTCAGTTTGACGAGCACCCCCTCCCGTGCGCCGGGCCGCCCGCGCATGGCCGGGTCCATTGCCGCAACGCGTGCCAGCATGGCATCCGTTCCGGAATCGTCTTCCCGCGCGAGCACGACACCGCGGCAAGCGACGGCTCCCTGTCCGATGTCGCGTGCGCCGACATCCAACGCAGCCCGAATTGCCGTGTCGATATCGAGAGCATGTCGTTCTTCAGGTGAGGCGGTTGTCAGCACGGCTTCGGGAACAAGCAGGTTTTCGGCCACTTCATGTGCGCCGATGACCCGGAGTCCGTGGTCCTTTTCAAGATAGCCGGCGATGCCGCGCAAAAGGCCATCGTCACCTTGTGCCAGCCAACGCACGAGGCGCGGCAAAAGTCTGATGCCTGCGAAATCGAGGCCGATCTTCGACAAATCGGGGCGGTTGATCCCACCGATCAATACGATGTCCCGACAGCCATTTTTTTTCAGGAGTCGAAGGAACTCTCCATGTGCGCCGATACGAACACGGGCATGGGGAAAGCGCTCAATTTCCGGGTTCACATCATCGTCGATGGCAACGATGAAGACCTCACGCCCTGCCGCAATCGCCGATTCCGCGAGCGCGACCGGCAAGGGCCCACGTCCGGCCACAATGCCCAGTTTCCGGGGTTCGTCAGTCATGGCAGTGGCGCATGGGGCTCACCCCGCTCATGCCGCCCGGTCGTGTCTGGGCATACAGATCGCTCGATCCGACTCCGCACGGATAAAGTCGACGATCTCCATCACTTCCGGTTCCTCGGCAAAACGATCTGCTACACGCTCCAGCCGATCGCGCAGCGTTCCGACTTCCGCAAAGAGGGCACTGTAGGCTTCGCGCATGGCATGTATCCGGTCGCGCGAAAACCCCCGGCGTTTCAGGCCAACAAGATTGAGGCCCATCAGTACGGCGCGGTTTCCAACAACAAGCCCGTAAGGGATAACATCATTCTCGACAGCGCTCATGCCGCCAATAAATGCATGCTTGCCAACGCGCCCGAACTGATGAAGCGCCGCTCCGCCGCCAAAAATCGCGTAGTCGTCCACCTTGCAGTGGCCGGCCAACATCACGTTGTTCGAAAAAACAACGTGATCACCAATGATGGAGTCGTGACCGACATGCGAACTTGCCAAAAATGCGCAGTTGTCTCCGATGCGCGTGATCATACCGCCACCTTCCGTTCCCGGATTCATGGTGACGTGTTCGCGAATTAGATTGTCCGCGCCGATTTCCAGCCGGCTCGGTTCGCCCCTGTATTTGAGATCCTGCGGCGCATGACCGATGGACGCGAATGGGAATATCTGTGTGCGAGCGCCAACACTTGTCCGCCCCGCGACAACAACATGAGAATGAAGCACAACGCCTTCGTCCAACGCGACATCAGGACCGACAAAACAGTATGGCCCTACAATCACACTCGGTGAGAGCCGCGCTTTGGCGTCAACAATTGCGGTTGAGTGAACTTCTGTCATTTCTCTGACCGGCTGGAGATCATCGCCCCGAGATCACACTCCGCAACGAGCTGACCATTGACGCGGCCTTCCCCGTGGTACTTCCAGACAGTGCCGCGACTCTGCAACTTAGTCACGTGAATGTGCAGAACATCGCCCGGGACAACCGGTTTGCGAAACCGTGCGCGATCGACCGTCATGAAATAGACCAGCTGATTGGTGCCTGATGTTCCAAGATGATGGACGACGAGTGCGCCTGCGGTCTGTGCCATTGCCTCGACAATCAGCACACCCGGCATCACCGGATAGCCCGGAAAGTGCCCCTGAAAAAAAGGCTCATTATTGGTGACGTTCTTGATACCGATTGCCGACTCATCACCCTTCATTTCGATGATGCGATCGATCATCAGCATCGGATAGCGATGCGGAAGGAGTTCCAGCACCCGTTGAAAATCGGCGCTGCCAAGGTTTTCGGTCGCCTCTGCTTCGCTCATACCTCGCGTCCTTCCAACACATGCATCGAATTGGCGCCTTTTTCTGCCGACACTTCACTTCTCGTCGTTCACGACCGGTTTGGGCCGCCTTCCAAGCTTTCGCAGCTCCACCACTTCACGGCGCCACTCGGCGATCGGCTTTGCCGGCACGCCTCCGTACTGCTGCCCGGCCGGAACATCGTGTACGACCGCACCCCGCGCCGCGATCTGGGCACCGGAATTGACCGTCAAATGCCCGGTCACGCCGACCTGGGCCGCCAGCACAACAAAATCTCCAAGTTTTGCGCTGCCGGCGAGGCCCGTCTGCGCAGCGATTATGCAGTGACGCCCAATCTCGACGTTGTGACCGATCTGCACGAGATTATCAATCTTGCTCCCCTCACCAATTACCGTATCCGGGCCGGCGCCGCGGTCTACCGTTGAATTGGCGCCGATCTCAACATCGTCCTGAATGATGACGCGGCCAAGCTGCGGCACCTTTTCGTGGCGCGGCAACCCCATCGCAAAGCCGAACCCATCCTGTCCAATACGGACACCCGGATGCAACATGACGCGATCGCCAATATGGGCATGGCTGATGGTGACATTTGAACCGATGGCGCAGTCTTTTCCCACGGTACAGGCCTTGCCGATGCTGGAATTGGCGCCGATCACCGTTCCATTGCCAATCTCGACATCCGCACCGACCGATGCGCCAGGCTCGATCGTCACGCCGGTACCTAACTTTGCAGTCGGATGAACGGCCGCCCGGGGATCGACTTGTGCACGCATACCGAACGTGTCCGTTGCCTTCACCGTCTCCGGAAAGAACATCTGCGCCGCGAGCGCATAAGCCCGATACGGTTGATCCGACAAGAGCATCGCCAGGTCGGCCGGCGCGCGGCCGGCAAAGCGCGGATGCACGATGCATGCGCCCGCCGAGGTATTCTCGAACTGGTTTATGTATTTCGGGTTGTCAAGAAAGCTCAAATCGTTGGGCCCCGCGACACCCAACGCGGCCACACTCGCTATTGTCCGCTGTCCGTCGACACCGGACGCCAGCGTCGCCCCAACACGCGTGGCGATATCCGCCAGCGTGCAAGGGCCGCTATTCGTAAAGAAGCGCTTATCCGCCATGGCCGTCGTGTGTCGGCCGCCGCATCTCCCGGCGCGCCTCTCCGTCAGATCAATTGCCGCTCTTCTGCTGTGCCTGAAGCTCGGCAATCGAAACCGGCTTCACCTCGATCGTTGTCAGCTTCTCGTTGAGCCGCTTGAGGACTTCAGCCGAAATGTCGAGGTCGGACCCTCCGGCAACAATAACCGACTGGTCAAAAAGCACAGTTCCGCCTTTTTCCTTCATCACGTCAGAAAAAATCGGGCGCAACGCAGCCTCGACCTTGGCATTGGCCTGCTGAACACCAAGTTGAAGCGCTTGCCCCTTCTCCTGCATCGACTGCTGGAACTCCACTTCACGCTTCTGCAAAGCCTGGAACTTCTTCTGGAGATCCTCGGGTGAAAGGAGCGCGCGCTCGTCGCTCAGCTTCTTTGCATCCGCCTGAAGTGCCGTCTCCGTCTTGGCGCCTTCTGCTTGCAGCTTCTTGGCCTGTTCCTGGAACTGGGTGCGGATGCTTTGTCCGACCTTCGATTGCGCAAAAACCGCTTCCGTGTTGACGATCAATATGACTGCCGGGCCGGCGGCCAAGGCCGAGCCCGCCGTCAACGGCGCTGCGGCCAGCGACAGAAGAGCGACCGCCGAAAGGGTACGCATAACAACCGACTTCAACTTCATCTCACTGCATCCTTGTTGCAAAGGTTTCAGGCGCGCCGGCCGGACCGGCAAACCTTAGAACGATGTGCCGGCACTGAACCGGAACGTCTCCTGTTCGTCATAGGGTTCTTCCAGAAGCACATTCGCAAAATCGAGACGGATCGGTCCGAATGGCGACTGCCAGTACAGACTGAGACCGACCGAAGCGCGCGGCGCGAAATCATCGACGACACCCGGAAAGAGCGTTCGATCGAAATCCGAATAGCCGATATAGCCGGCATCAACAAAAACCGATGTCCGAATACCTAGCGCCTCCGGTATCCCGTTCGGGAACGAGAGTTCCGACGTGCCGAAAATGAAAGCCTTGGCACCAACGGAATCCCTGTTCGGCGAAGCCAGATCTCGTGGTCCAACGCCAGCTCGCGCAAACCCGCGAATTGTGCTGCCGCCCTTGAAGAAGTGATCATTCAATTCGACGTCCTGGCCCACGCCTTGGACGTAGCCGCCGTCGAGGCGCCAACTCGTCAGGAAACCCTCGGCGATCTGATAGTAGTAACGCGTCAATACTTCCGTCGAAACGTAGCGGACCGTGCCTCCAAGCCCGGCAAAATTCTGTGTGAACAGGAAATCCCAACCGCCGGTTGGATCAATCGGATCGTTGCGGTTGTCGTAGTAGTAGTCGTAGCCGATGATCGAGCGATAGTCGCTGCCTTCCGCTGCCTTGACGACCGGCGACGCAGCCGGATGAACATTGAATATCTCGTCGAAGCGGAACTGGTAGCGCGCGAGGAAGCGGCTCTTTTCGGATAAGGGAAAACCGAACCTGAAACCGAAGCCCTGCGAACGGGAATCGAATGACGATTCGTTCTGGAAATTGGTTTCACTGCCGAAGAGGTCGAAACCGCCAACGAGATCCCGATCCAGAAAGTAGGGATCCGTATAGTGAAACTCGATCAGCTGACGACGTTTGGAGATCGACAACGACGTGCTGAGTTGCAGGCCGCGTCCGAGAAAGTTGCGCTCGGAAAGTTGAATGCCCGCAACGGCATTGTCGAGCGTCGAGAAACCGGCACTGAGCGAAAGCGAACCTGTCGACTGCTCCTGAACGTCGACATTCAAGATCGTCTTGTCGGGCGCCGTGCCGGGATCCTGCGTGACATTGACCCTGCTGAAGTACTGCAAGGCCCGAATATTCTTCTCCGACTTGTCCAGCAGCACCTTGTTGAAGGCATCGCCCTCAGACATGCGCATCTGCCGGCGCACGACCTTGTCAAGCGTGCGCGAATTGCCGGTAATATTGATCCTTTCAACATAGACTCGAGGACCTTCAGTGATCTGGAACGTCAAGTCGATCACACGTTCGTCCTTGCGGCGGCTGACGCGCGGTCGAACTTCCGCAAAGGCATAGCCACTTGTGCCGGCAGCGAAAGTCAGCGCGTCAATTGTCTTGTCGATCAGACCGGCATTGTAGATTTCACCACTCTTGGCCAACACCAATGAATCGAGCTCTGCTTGATCGAGCTTGTCGAGCGACGTTTTCACAGCGACGTCGCCAAACTCATAGACCTCTCCTTCATCAACCGTGAAGGTAATGTGGAAAGCTGCATCGTCCCGGCTCAAATCGGCGACGGCCGAAACAACACGGAAGTCCGCGTAGCCGCGCTGGAGATAGTAGCGACGCAGCAATTCGCGATCATAGGTCAAGCGATCGGGATCATAGGTGTCTGACGACGACAAGAACTTCCACCAAGCGGATTCGCCGGTCGAAACAACCTCGCGCAGCTTTCCATCGCTGAACCGGGTGTTGCCGATGAAATTGATCGACGCAATCTTCGTCTTCGGCCCTTCGGTGATTTCGAACACGAGATCAACGCGGTTTTGCGGGAGCTGGATCACCTTTGGTTCGACAGAAGCGGAGAAACGACCACTGCGGCGATAGAGCTCGATCATGCGCGTGACGTCACCCTGCACTTTGGCGCGCGTGTAGACAACGCGCGGCTGGAGTTGCACCTCCTTTTGCAGGTCCTCCTCCTTGAGCGCACTGTTCCCCTCGAAGGCGACGCGATTGACAATCGGGTTCTCGACGACCGAGACAATGACACGCCCCCCTTGCTGACGCATCGTTATGTCCGCGAAAAGACCGGTTCCAAAAAGCTGCTTGAGTGATGCGTCGGCGATCGACGGGTCGTAGGACATGCCTGGACGAAGGAGCATGTAGGAGCGCACCGTATCGGATTCGATGCGCTGATTGCCTTGCACCGCAATCTCGGTAATGACCGGCCCGGGAGACGTTTCCTGTGCCAATGCAGCGCCAGCAGAACCCATTCCGAACGGGACGGCGCCCGCCAGAGCCCAAGCGAAGAAAAGCGTTGCGGCGAGCCCGCCGACATTCGCAATCCCGGTCACAAATCCGGCCAGTCGCCCCATTCCGTCCCCTGCCTGTCTTGACGCGCCAGCCAAAAGCCGGCGGCATGCCCAATCCCGCGGTCGTCGTCAGCCGACGAAACGCGAAACAATCAACTAAAAAGTCCCGTCAGGAATGAAAAGACCTGAAGGTGGACCAGATCGTTCCATGTCGCAAAAATCATCAGCATCATCACCAGCGCGAGGCCGATGCGAAAACCGTATTCCTGAGCTTGCTCACCCAGCGGTCGACCGCGGACGGCCTCCACCGCATAATACAGAAGATGTCCGCCATCAAGCAGCGGCACCGGAAAGAGGTTGAGCAGGCCAATGCTGACCGACAGCACAGCGACCATAGTCAGAAGCGCCATAAAGCCGATGGTCGCAACCTGCCCGGAAACCTGTGCAATGCCAAGAACGCCGCGCAACTGATCGGCGCTTTCGCGCCCGGTCACAATACCACCGAGATAGTTCAACGTCCGCTCAGCGACAAACCACGTCTCCTTGGCACCGAGCCAGAGCGCGCGGACGGGATCGCTGCGAACGATTTCGATATTTCCAGATCCACCGTGACGCTGGATGCCAAGGCGCGCGACCCTATGGATATTGCCGAAACTGTCGACGACTTCCTGAATCTCCGGCGTTGCCTGGATCGGAACCTCGATACCGCGCCTGTCAACCAGAAAACTCAACTCGGAGGAACTCGTCGCAACGATGCGTTGCATTTCCTCGAAGCTTGCAACGGGGCTGCCGTCGATCGAAACGATCCGGTCGCCGACCGCAAATCCCGCTGCCGCCGCCGGGCTCCCCGGCATGATGTCGTCCACGACCGGTGTTGCAACGGTCCGCCCAACAAAGGTGAATACGCCGGCGAAAATAACGGTAGCCAAAATGAAATTGGCGATCGGCCCCGCGGCTACGATTGCAGCGCGCTGGCGCAGCGGCTTGAAGTGAAAGAGATCCTTGCGGTCTTCGGCCGGAATCAGCGCAAGGCGCTCGCGGTCTGGAACGCTCGCGGCATTTTCATCGCCCGCAAACTTCACATAGCCGCCAAGCGGAATCCAGCTCACCTTCCAGCGCGTGTCGTATCGATCATTCCAGCCAAATATCTCGCGCCCGAATCCGATCGAGAAAGTATCCACCTTCACACCGCACCAGCGTGCCACCAGGAAGTGTCCCAGCTCGTGGAAAAAGACCACGACCGTCAGCACGAACAGGAAGGGGATGACGTAGCTTCCGAGCGATCCGCCAAAGCCACCGATACCCGTTAGAAAATCCATCGCGTCCAAGCTATTGTCCCACTCAAACCAATCCGCACCGCCCATCGGCCAAGCTGCTGGACGGCGTCCCCCGATACATGACCGCCACCACCCGCCCAAGAGGCCGGTGCCGTGTATCTAGCCAACGCCGCATAGCCTACGTCAGCGGCCGCGGTTTTGCACCATTTCCTCTGCTCGAATCCGGGCAATTCGATCAAGTTCGTAAACTTCAGCAAGGTCCGCCGGGCGTTCGCCAAGTGCCATGGATTGCTCCAAAACTGCGTTCGTAACGGCCACAATGGCGTGAAACCCTATACGCCCGGCCAAAAAGGCTGCAACGGCGACTTCGTTGGCGGCATTCAGGACGGTCGGCGCGCTACCGCCGACATGCAGAGCCTCTCGTGCCAGCGTTAAAGCCGGAAACCTTTTTAAATCAGGCGCTTCGAAGGTTAATTGACCAATCTGCGCAAGGTCGAGGCGCGCCGACGGTGTGGCCATCCGCCGAGGCCATGCCAAGGCGTATGCGATTGGCGTCCGCATATCAGGCATACCTAACTGCGCCAAAACCGACCCGTCGATATAGGCGACCATGCTGTGGATGATGGATTCGGGATGGATGACCACATCGAGCCGTTGCTCACCCACCGGAAACAGGTAGTAGGCCTCGATCAATTCGAGGCCCTTGTTCATCAAAGTCGCGGAATCGACCGAGATTTTGGCCCCCATGTCCCATCTCGGATGAGCGACCGCCTGAGCCGGAGTGGCCCTGGCCATTTCCTCAAGACTCCACGTACGGAAGGGACCGCCCGAGGCCGTCAACACGATCCGTTCAACCGCCTCCAATCGGTCCACGTCGAGAACCTGGAAGATTGCATTATGCTCGGAGTCGACTGGCAAAAGCGTGGCACCCGAGCGCTTTACCTCTTCAAGAAAAAGCGGGCCCGCCGAGACAAGGCATTCCTTGTTGGCGAGGGCCACACAGGCGCCGCGCTTCACGGCCGCAAGGGTAGGCGCCAATCCGGCAGCCCCAACGATCCCGGCCATCACCCAATCGGCAGGGAGGGCTGCCGCGTCGACCAGTGCTTCCGCGCCCGCGGCAACCTCAATCCCTGTGCCGCTCAAACCGGACTTCAGTTCCGCGTAACAAGCAGGATCGGCTACTACGGCGAAACGCGGCCGAAACGCTCTCGCCTGTTCGATCAACGTCCCGACATTGCGGTGCGCCGTCAGCGCTACCAGCTCGAAGCGCGCCCTATCGCGACCGATCAAATCAAGCGTAGAACACCCAACGGAACCGGTAGATCCCAGAATGGTGACGCTCTTCACCTCGCCTGCAGCCGTTGCGGCAGGATTGTCATCTGCTGCCGCTGCAATCAGGGCCAAATCAAAACTCCCGCGCCCGGATGGACTGCATTGTGGAGTAGCGCCAGCAGTGCCGCGCCCACAGCGACGGTCACAAGGCCATCCACGCGATCAAGAATACCGCCATGACCGGGGATCAGGGTACCGGAATCCTTGACGCCAGCGCGACGCTTAAGTGCCGACTCCAGGAAATCGCCGGCCTGCTCGACCACCGTCATTCCGATTCCAACCAGCGCCAAAAGCACCGGCGATCCCATGCCTATCCAGAGGGAGGTGACGACGCCAACCGTCGCCGCACCCGCCATGCCACCCACGAGTCCGGCCCAGGTCTTTTTCGGAGAAATGCGCGGTGCGAGCTTCGGTCCACCAATAAATCGGCCGGCGAAATACGCGCAAATATCGATCGCCCAGACCGTTACCAGAAGCCAGAGAACGACTTCGAGTCCCCATTCCGGATCGTTGCGGAGCCAAATCAACGCAACCAACGGCAAGACCAGATAGGGATAGGCGACAAGGGCCGGAAACAGGCTGCGACCGCTCCAACTGCGGCCAGCCAAGGCGAAGCCCAAGACAGCGCCACCGGCAGCCAATGCACCTGCCGGCAGGCCGGCCGTTGCCAGAGCGATGGCGACAAGAGCAGCAAGTCCCGGGCCGATTGCCTCCCGCGTGCCGATCCTGCCAGCGTCGGGCACAGCGTAGAGAAGCCGTGTCAATTCCAGCGCCATGATCAATGCCGCGGCGGCAAGTAAAACCGCGAAAAACCATCCTCCGGCCCATGTTGCGCCGAGCGCAACAGGTGCCAAAACAATTGCCGACAAGACCCGTATCTTCAGATCGGAGCCCGTTTTTGCGGCAGGCGGAGCCATTTCCTCGGCAACCATTGGACTATCCTTCGCCCCGGGTCGCATCATCTGGGTCGACGGCGCCGAAACGGCGGTTGCGACGGCGATATTCGTCTATCGCCGCACGCAGTGCGTCAGGGGTGAAATCCGGCCAAAGCGCGTCGGCGAACACGAGCTCGGAATAGGCACTTTGCCAGAGCAGGAAATTGGAAAGCCGCATTTCGCCGCTTGTCCGGATGATGAGGTCAGGATCGGGAACGCCAGCCGTGTCGAGATGCGCCGCAACCGTCTCCGGTGTGATGGCTTCGGGATCGATGCGGCCCAACTGTACCTCGCGAGCAATACGTCGCATCGCAGAAGTGATTTCCGACTGACCGCCATAGTTGAAGGCGATCATCAGTCTCAACTTGCGATTGTCTCGGGTCAGCGTCTCCGCCTCGTCGATAAGCGCGACAATGTCGGCCTCCAGATGGTCGCGTTCGCCGATCACGCGGACCTGAACACCGTTCTGATGCAGTTCGGCCAGGTCACGACGAATAAAGAACCGCAACAGACCCATCAAATCGCTGACTTCTTCGGGCGGCCGCTTCCAGTTTTCCGAACTAAACCCGTAAAGCGTCAGATATTCGATACCGAGCTCACCGGCGGCACGAACAATGATGCGGACAGTCTCCACCCCCTGCCGATGGCCAGCGACGCGTGGCAGATGCCGCTTTGCCGCCCAGCGTCCGTTTCCGTCCATGATGATCGCGACGTGCCGCGGCAGTGCGCCATGTGCGGGTTCGCTCATCGATTGGCTGGACTTGAGCATCATTTTCTCAGGCTTTTTCCTTGAAAGACATATGGTTAAAGCAATGTCTTTATCTCGTTTGCGGGCGTTGCCGGAGAGCTTACACTTGCATAATTTCCGCTTCCTTGTGGGCGAGAGCGGCGTCAATCTCACCCACAATCCTGTCTGTCAGCTTCTGAACCTTTTCGGTCCATGACTTGTGGTCGTCCTGACTCATGTGTGCGTCTTTTTCGAGGCGCTTCAATTCGTCCATGGCATCGCGGCGTACATTGCGGACAGCCACGCGGGCCTGTTCGGTATATTTAGCCGCAATCTTGGTTAGTTCGGTACGGCGTTCCTGATTAAGCTCCGGAATCGGCAGGCGGATCAGGGTCCCGTCAACATTGGGATTGAGACCAAGCCCGGAATTCCGGATCGCCTTGTCGACGGCCGAAACCATACCTTTATCCCACACTTGCACCGTCAGCATGCGCGGCTCCGGCACGCCGATGGTGCCAACCTGATTTATTGGCATTGACTGGCCATAGGCTTCAACGACGATGGGCTCAAGCAAACTTGCCGAGGCGCGACCGGTGCGCAAACCGCCAAATTCCTGCTTCAGCGCCTGCAATGCCCCGCGCATGCGGCGCTCGACATCGTCGAGATCGAATTCGGTATCAGCCATTTCCTCTCCTTCCGGTCCAGTACGTCTTCGGTCGAGGCAGATTCAGGCCGCGTCCGAAATGATCGTGCAGCGGCCCGCGCCCGTCAGAACATTGACGAAACCGCCCTCGTCGTCGATCGAATAGACAATGATCGGGATGTTGTTTTCGCGCGCCAGGGAGATCGCCGAGGCGTCCATCACCTTTAAATCGCGCGACAACACATCCATATAGGTCAATCGGTCGTAGCGCACGGCATTGGCGACCTTGTGCGGGTCTGCCGAGTAGACACCGTCAACCTGCGTGCCCTTGAAAAGCGCGTCACAACCCATCTCAACGGCCCTGAGCGCCGCTGCCGTGTCGGTGGTGAAAAAGGGATTTCCGGTGCCGGCAGCAAAAATCACCACGCGACCTTTTTCCATGTGGCGGACGGCGCGGCGGCGGATATAGGGTTCGCAGACCGTCATCATCGGGATCGCCGATTGAACCCGTGTCGGCACGCCAATGCTTTCGAGCGATTGCTGCATGGCCAGCGCGTTCATGACTGTCGCCAGCATGCCCATGTAATCAGCACTGGCACGCTCCATACCCTTGGCCGCTCCCGACAAGCCGCGGAAGATGTTGCCGCCGCCGATGACAAGGCAAACCTGAACTCCGGCCTCGGTCGCCTGCCTGATTTCATTCGCGATGCGCCCGACCGTGTCGACGTCGATGCCGTATTGCCCTTCTCCCATCAATGCCTCGCCCGACACCTTGAGCAGGACACGCGAATAGTGCGGTTTCGGGGACATGGTATCTCTTCCATCAAGACATGGCGGGGCGCCCAGACCGAATCCGCCGGGCCCCCCAACAATAACGCCCCCAACGCACAATGGCGAAGGGGGCGTCAATTCAATCGCCAAAAGCAGCTTAACCGCGCGCGGCAGCCGCGACTTCGGCCGCAAAGTCCGACTCTTCCTTCTCGATTCCCTCGCCCAGCGCAAAGCGGACAAAGCCCACGACGCTGACCGGCGCGCCAATGCCAGCTTCCGCTGCCTTGACCGCCTTCTCGACCGTGTTGTCGGGGTCGATCACAAAGGCCTGTGAGAGCAGGACGACTTCCTCGTAAAACTTGCGGATGCGGCCCTCGACCATTTTCTCGATAATGTTCTCAGGACGACCGCTCTCCTTCGCCTCAGCGATCAGGACGTTGCGCTCACGCTCGATGACCGCGGGATCGAGTTCTTCCGTGCGGGTTGCCAGCGGGTTGGTCGCCGCAATGTGCATGGCGATCTGGCGGCCGAGTTCGGCGATTTTCTTCTTGTCGCCCGTCGACTCGATGCCGACCAATACACCGATCTTCCCAAGACCCGGCACGACCGCGCTATGGACATAGGCTGCGACAACGCCGTCTGTGACGGAGATCGAACCCGCGCGGCGCACATTCATGTTCTCACCGATGGTGCCGACCATCTCGGTGACATAATCCTTCACCGATTGCGATGTCCCGGGATAGGTCGAGGCGATGAGCTTGTCGAAATCGCCGTCCGCCGCCAGTGCGGCGGATGCTATGTCGCTCACCATCTTCTGGAACTGCTCGTTGCGGGCGACGAAGTCGGTCTCGGAGTTGACTTCCACGACCGCACCCTTCGTGCCTTGCGCGACAACGCCGATCAGGCCTTCGGCGGCAACGCGGCCGGCCTTTTTCGCTGCCTTGGCAAGGCCTTTTGTGCGCAGCCAGTCGATGGCCGCTTCCATGTCGCCGCTGGTTTCGTTGAGCGCCGATTTGCAGTCCATCATGCCTGCGCCGGTCTTTTCGCGCAGTTCCTTCACCATGCTCGCGGTGATTTCAGCCATTGTATTTCCTCGGTAATCGTATGAAGCGGAGCGACCGAATGCCTTATTCGGCGCTGGCCGGCACCTCGACGACGGGCTCGGCTTGCGCGCCGACATCCACACCCGACGCGGAATGACTCTGCGAGATGCCATCGATGACAGCACGCGAAACCAGATCGCAGTAAAGCGCGATTGCGCGCGCCGCATCGTCATTGCCGGGAACCGGATAGGCGATGCCGTCGGGATTGGAGTTCGAGTCGAGGATCGCAACGACCGGGATGCCGAGCTTGCGGGCTTCCTGAATAGCGATCTCTTCCTTGTTGGTGTCGATCACGAAAATCAGATCCGGCAGGCCGCCCATGTCCTTGATGCCGCCGATGGCGCGCTCAAGCTTGTCGCGCTCGCGGGTCAGGTTCAGGACTTCCTTCTTGGTCAGGCCGCGCGCTTCGCCGGCCAGCATCTCGTCGAGCTGGCGCAGGCGCCGGATCGAATTCGAGATGGTTTTCCAATTGGTTAGCGTGCCGCCGAGCCAGCGGTGGTTGATGTAATACTGGGCGCATTGACGCGCCGCCGCGGCAACCGGGTCGGATGCCTGACGCTTGGTGCCGACAAAGAGCACACGACCGCCGCCGCCGACCGCATCGCGCACCGCGAGAAGGGCCTGATGGAGGAGCGGCACGGTCTGCGCCAAGTCTATGATATGTATGTTGTTTCGGTCGCCGAAGAGGAACGGTTCCATCTTCGGATTCCAGCGATGAGTCTGGTGGCCGAAGTGAACGCCGGCTTCCAGAAGTTGACGCATAGAGAAATCGGGAAGTGCCATGGCACTTTTGCTCCTTTTCCGGTTGAACCTCCGCGGGGAGTGAACGACTCGACGTCGCACCGGACCGACTAACCCTATGTTTTCCTTGGTAAAAAGGAAGTGGGTTTGCCGAACCCCGCGTGTGGAATGGCGCCTTGATAGGCGCAAAACGGGCAAAAAGCAAGCGCCGACAGGCTGTTAGCACAGCAGCCCTGAAAACAGCCGTACCCCCCCTCTGTCACAAAACTGTCATAAAACTGTCATATATCCTGGACCTCGACGATGCCGGGGATCGATTTGACGGCGCCGCGGATCTGCGGCGTCACCCGGTAGCGGCCCTTGAGGCGCAGCTCGACCTCCCGGCCGCCCTCGCCCATCAGCACCAGCTGGACCAGACCCTTGCCGCGCTCGCCGAGACGGGCCTTGATCGGCTCCAGCGAGGCCGCGTCGTCGAGAAAGATCTTCAGCCCCTCGCCGGCGTCCTTGACCGTCTCGTCGACGCTGCGGATCGACTGGGCGCGCAGCTTGACCTCCTCGCCGGCGCGGTCGATCTCGACGCCGATGACGACCGAACTGCCGGGTTCCATCAGATCGCGGGAACGGGAGAGGACTTCCGAGAAGACGACGATCTCGAACTGGCCCGTGGCGTCCGACAGGCTCAGAAAGGCGAAGGGGTTGCCCTTCTTCGATTTGCGCTCCTGCTTGGCGGTGACGGTGCCGGCGATGAAGCCGGCTTGCATGCCCCTGGCGAGCAGGTCGGCGAGGGTCGAGACGCCGGAACGCTTCAGCGAGGTTCTGTAGTCATCGAGGGGATGGCCGGAGAGGTAGAAGCCGACGGCGTTGAACTCCTCGGTGAGACGCTGCATCGCCTGCCAGGCCTCGACGGCGGGCAGCGCGGGGGCGGAGGCGGCGGCGCTCTCCTCGCCGAAAAGGCTGACCTGCTGGCTCTCGCGGTCCTGCGCCGACGCATTGGCGGTGCCGAGGACCAGATCGACCGCGGCCATGACCTGGGCGCGGTTGGCATTGAGGCAATCGAAGGCACCGGCGCGGGCCAGATTTTCGAAGGCGCGCTTGTTGATCATGCGCGGATTGATGCGGCGGGCGAAATCGAACAGGTCGCGGAAGGGGCCGCCCTCGCGGCGGACCTCGACCAGATGCTCCATCGCCTGACGGCCGACATTCTTGATCGCGGCCAGCGCGTAGAGGATTTCGCCGTCGGCGACGCCGAACATCGCTTCCGAGCGGTTGACGCAGGGCGGGCGCACCGCGATGCCGAGCCGTTCGGCTTCCTGTTTGAAGAGACCGAGCTTGTCGGTGTTGCCGAGATCGAGGCTCATCGAAGCGGCCAGGAACTCGACCGGATGGTTGGCCTTCATCCAGCCGGTCTGGTAGGCGACCAGCGCGTAGGCGGCGGCATGCGACTTGTTGAAGCCGTAGCCGGCGAACTTGTCGACCAGCTCGAAAATCTCGGAGGCCTGTGTCTTGTCGACACCCTTGGCGACCGCGCCGGTGACGAAGCGTTCCTTCTGCGCCTCCATCTCGGCCTTGATCTTCTTGCCCATGGCGCGACGCAGCAGGTCGGCTTCGCCAAGCGAATAGCCGGACAGGATCTGCGCGATCTGCATCACCTGCTCCTGATAGATGATGACGCCGTGGGTTTCCTTCAGCACCGGCTCGAGCAGCGGATGCAGATAGTCGGCCGCCTCGCGGCCGCGCTTGCGGGCGACATAGCTGGGAATGTTGTCCATCGGGCCGGGACGGTAGAGCGCCACAAGCGCGATGATGTCCTCGAAGCGGTCGGCATCGAGCTTCCTGAGCACATCGCGCATGCCCGAACTTTCAAGCTGGAACACACCGACGGTTTCACCGCGCCCCAGCATCTGGAAGGTCTTTTCATCCGCCAACGGAAGATTGAGCAGATCGATCTCGATGTCGCGGCGGGCGACCAGCTTCACCGCCTGATCGAGAACGGTGAGGGTCTTCAGACCCAGAAAATCGAACTTCACGAGGCCGGCCGGCTCGACCCATTTCATGTTGAACTGGGTGACCGGCATGTCGGAGCGCGGATCGCGGTAGAGCGGCACCAGCTCGTCGAGCGGCCGGTCGGCGATGACGACGCCTGCCGCGTGGGTCGAGGCATGACGGTAGAGGCCTTCAAGCCGCAGGCCGATTTCGAGCATACGGGCGACGCCTTCGTCCGACGCCTGTTCTTCGCGCAGGCGCGGCTCACCCTGGATTGCTTCGGCGAGCGTGACGGGCGCGGCCGGATTGTTGGGCACCAGCTTGCAGAGACGGTCGACCTGACCATAGGGCAATTGCAGCACACGGCCGACGTCGCGCAGCACGGCGCGGGCCTGAAGCTTTCCGAAGGTGATGATCTGCGCCACGCGATCTTCGCCGTAGCGCTGTTGCACATAGCGGATCACCTCGTCGCGGCGGTCCTGGCAGAAGTCGATGTCGAAGTCCGGCATCGAGACGCGTTCGGGGTTGAGGAAGCGTTCGAAAAGCAGGCCAAAGCGCAAGGGATCGAGGTCGGTGATGGTCAGCGCCCAGGCCACAACCGAACCGGCGCCGGAGCCACGGCCCGGGCCGACCGGAATGCCCTGCCCCTTCGCCCATTTGATGAAGTCGGCAACGATCAGGAAATAGCCGGGGAAATCCATCTTGATGATGACGTCGAGCTCGAAACGCAGCCGAGCGCGATAATCTGCTTCCGGGGCGACGGTTTCGAGGGTGGCGAGGCGCTGCGTCAGGCCTTCCTCGGCCTGGCGGCGCAACTCGTCGGCCTCGCTGGTGCCGGCGGCGAATTTCGGCAGGATCGGATCGCGGGTCAGCGGACGAACGGCGCAACGGCGCGCAATCTCGACGGTGTTTTCGAGCGCCTCGGGCAGGTCGGCGAAGAGTGCGGCCATTTCGGCCTGCGTCTTGAAACGATGTTCGGGCGTCAGGCGGCGGCGCTCGGCCTGTACGACATAGGCGCCTTCGGCAATGCAGATCAGCGCGTCATGGGCCTCGTAATCGGCCTCGGCGACGAAATGGGGCTCGTTGGTGGCGACCAGCGGCAGGCCGTGGGCATAGGCAAGGTCTATCAGCGCCGGTTCGGTCTGGCGCTCACGGGGCTGCCCATGGCGCTGCAACTCGACATAGAGGCGGTCGCCGAAGGTCTGCTTGAGGCTCAGCAGCAATTCTTCCGCCGCCGGGCGCTGGCCGGCTTCGAGCAGGCGGTTGACGACGCCATCGGGACCGCCGGTGAGGCAGATCAGGCCTTCATGGTGGGCCGCCAGCAGCGCCAGCGGCACATAAGGCGGTTCGCCGGGCTCGGGGCCGAGAAAGGCCCGGCTCGAGAGCTTCATCAGGTTCAGGTAGCCCTGCTCGTCCTTGGCGATGAGGGCCAGCGTGCCGGCCGGCTCGTGGCGCAGGGGGCCGCGGGCGGGTTCCTCGCCTTCGTCCAGCAGGATCGGCAGGGTGCAGCCGACAATCGGCTGAATGCCGGCCTCGGAGAGGGTTTCGGAAAACTCCAGCGCGCCGAAAAGATTGGCCGTGTCGGTGATGGCGACGGCCGGCATGCCGTCGGCCTTGCAGAGCTTCGGCACTTCCTTGACGCGGATCGCGCCCTCCAGCAGCGAATAGGCGGTGTGGAGGCGGAGATGGATGAACTGGGGCGAGTCGGGCATGCCCCATTGTCGGGGTCCCGGGTGTGCGAGTCACGCGGCAGGTGCCGAAGGATTGGCCAAAGCTGTGGACAACCCCGGTTCGGCAACTATCAAGCATCGAGTCAGCGCCCCCGCCCCGAAATTTGCGAGGCAAATTTCGACTGGCCCTTCGCTTGCGCTCCGGCATTCGGCGCCCGAAAAGGCCCACTTGGCCTTTTCGTTTGCGTTCCGCAAATCGCACCTCACCCCCAAGCGGCAGGTGGGACGCGAGATCGCGCCTCAGCCGATCAGGGCCTCGGCGATGCCGACCCAGGCACCGGCCGCCCAGATGAAGGCGGCAACCGAGATCAGCGCTGCCACATCCTGAAGCCAGTCGCCGGCTTCGCTGTCTCTTGTCCGGTTCCACATTCCGCGCATCGCTCGCCCTCCAGATGTGTTCCTGTAATGTTCTCATCCGGAGTGTTGCTTGTTTGTTCTCGCGTGTCAAGAGGGGGGCGTGACCCGGCGCAGCGCGCAACTGCCCGAGGTCCGATTTTTCAGTCCATGGATACCGGCTTGAGCGGGTATGACAATTTCTGGATTTGGCCGAGCATGCGATCAAGCGCCATTTCGCTTTTCCCTGAATTGCGAAATCGCTTCATATCTTTGATTCCGGCGCGTCTTCGAACGACGATCCGTCCCCTCTGCGTGAAAGGAGCCACGTCGCCTGGAAACGCTTTAGCGGCGCTGGAGCCTCGGGCTAAAGGCCGCCCGAGCCGGGCGGGCCGCAGCAGGGCCCTTCGCCGATCGCCCCGCCGGATGAAGCAGCAGCGCATATGCAAACAGCATCACCGCGACCGCAATCCAGCCCCAAGTCGCCAGACCCGCATCGGCGGATACCAGCGGCGCCATGCGATCAACCAAGGCCGCAAAGGAACCATGGATGTCGTCGGCGACAAGTTGTTGCGTTTCCCCCCTCAAGGATTCGCCCTCCCTCATTATCTCCCACGGGGTAATGCTAAGCCGATTTCCCGACTCGATGAAAGGGTCTTTCGCTGTTGCGCCGCAGCAATCCTGCGCGCGCCGAACCGACGGCAGCCGCTACCAGGGAACCGGCTTGCCATGATGGTCGAAAAAGCCGCCGGATTGTTCGGGGCCGAGGGCGCCGATTACGGCCAGAAGACGGGCTGCGGCGTCGGCCGGAGACTGGGTGTCGCGCCCGATGCGGGCAAAGGGCGCCGACAGGCCGGTCGCGACCGTGCCCGGGTGGAGGGCGACGCAGAGGGCCTGCGGGCGCTTGCGGGCCAGTTCGATGGCGGCGGTACGCACCAGCTGGTTGAGAGCCGCCTTCGAGGCACGGTAGCCGTACCAGCCACCCAGACGGTTGTCGCCGATGCTGCCGACTCGCGCGGACAGGGTGGCGAAGACCGACCGCCCCTCGCGCGGCAGAAGCGGCAGCAGATGCTTCATCAGCAAGGCCGGGCCGATCGCGTTGACCGCGAAGGCATGGGCCAGCGCCGCCGGATCGAGGTCGCGCCAGCTCTTTTCAGGCCGGCAGGTTTCGTCATGGAGGAAGCCGGTCGCGTCGATCACCAGGCGCAACTCGCCGGATGCGGCGATACCGGCTGCCGCCACCGCGATGCTCGCCTCATCCAGAAGATCGAGCAGTGGCGCCGTGCGGCGGCCGAGCGCGACGACCCGGGCAAAGGTCCCATCCGCATGCAGACGATCGAGCAAGGCGCCGCCAATACCGCCGCCGGCACCGACAACGACCGCCACCGCATGCGACGGCGTGGCAACCGGTTGACCGGTCATGCGTGCGCCCGGCCCCAAAGCCGGCCGACGAGCCATGACAATAGCGGCCGCAGCGGAAGAAACAGGCGATAGGCGCCTTCAAGCAGCAACATTCCGCCCGGCAGGCTGGCAAGACGCGCCGCCCAGCGCCAGCGCGGCAGGAGCCGCCAGATGGCAACGAAGGCCGCCGCACCCGACAGAAGCGCACCATCGGCGCTACGCACATGAAAACGCGCCATGGCCCGTTCGCGCGTCAGGCCGGGACCGAGAGGGACCGCCGAATGTGCGACATCGAGAAAACAGAGCGCCGCCGCACCATGCTGTGCCGCATAATGCGCAATTTCGGCACGACAGAGCGGACAGGCGCCGTCGAAATAGACCGTCGCCTCGTGACCGCCAGCCCCGCTTCCGACTTCCGTTTCCGTCCGTTCCGACATGTCTGCACCTTCCGCTTCGTTCTTTCTACGGCGGAGGATGGGCCATGGACCAGTTTGTGCGTGGCGATCAGAGACTCTGGAAGGCGGCGGCCAGATCGGCGCCTTCATGGAGACGACCTTCATGGAGCAAAACAATGCGGTCCATGTGGCTCGCCAGATCGAGATTATGGGTGGCGATGAGGGCCGCCACGCCCTGATTGCGGCAGATGTCGAGCAATTCGCCGAAGACCATCCGGGCCGTTTTCGGATCGAGATTGCCGGTCGGTTCGTCGGCCAGCAGGATGCGCGGGCGGTTGGCCAGCGCGCGGGCAATGGCAACGCGTTGCTGCTCGCCGCCCGAGAGTTCGGCTGGACGGTGCGTGGCACGGTTGGCGAGTCCCATGCGGGTCAGCAGTTCCAGCGCGAAGGCCTCGGCACGGCGCCGCGGCACGCCGGCAATCATCTGCGGCAGGACGACGTTTTCCAACGCCGAAAACTCGGCCAGCAGATTGTGAAACTGATACACAAAACCGATTTCGCCGCGGCGGATCGCCGTGCGGCGGGCGTCGGAGAGATGCACCGCCTCGTGGCCGGAAATCCAGACATCGCCCGCATCCGGCGCTTCGAGCAGACCGGCGATGTGGAGCAGCGAGGACTTGCCGGCGCCGGAGGGCCCGACCAGCGCGACGATCTCGCCGGCGAAAACATCGAGGTCGGCACCGGCGAATATGTGCAGTGTTTCCTCGCCCTGCAGGTAGGTGCGTGTGATGCCACGAAGGCTGAGAACGGCATCACTCATAACGCAGTGCCTCCACCGGATCGAGCGAGGCGGCGCGCCAGGCAGGATAAAGCGTCGCGGCAAATGACAGCGCCAACGCCATCAACACCACCGAGGTCACTTCGCCAACATCGATCTCGGCGGGCATGCGGCTCAGAAAATAGACTTCGGGCGAAAACAGCTCGGTGCCCGAGAGCTTCGACAGCCATTGGCGCAGGGTTTCGATGTTGAGACAGAAGACCGTACCAAGGACAAACCCCGCCAGCGTACCGACGACGCCGATCGAGGCGCCCGAGATGAAGAAGACGCGCATGACGGCGCCCTTGGTCGCACCCATGGTACGCAGCACCGCGATGTCGCGCCCCTTGTCCTTCACCAGCATGATCAGGCCCGAGACAATGTTCAGCGCCGCGACAATCAGGATCAAGGTCAGGATCAGAAACATCACATTGCGCTCGACCTGCAGCGCGCTGAAGAAGCTCTGATTGGTCTGCTGCCATGTCTGCACATCGCAACAGTCGCCGGCCGCAGCGCGGATCGCCGGCGCAACCGCGTTGACGCGATCAGGATTGTCGATGCGAATTTCGAGCGCGCTGACACCCTCGAAGGTACGGAAATAGTTGCGCGCTTCATCGAGCGGCATGAAGACGAAGCTGGCATCGTATTCCGACATGCCGACTTCGAAGACGGCAACAACCGGATAAGCGCCAACGCGGGGCGCCGTGCCGAAGGGCGTGATGGCGCCGCGCGGCGACAGCAACGTGATGTTGTCGCCGACAAGAAGGCCGAGCGATTGCGCCATCCGGGAACCGATCACGACGCCGCCTTCATCGAATCCGTCCAGCGAGCCGGCCACGATGCTGTCCGAAACAACGGTCAGATTTTTCAGGTCGCGCTCGCGCATGCCGCGGACGATGGCCCCGCCGGCATTTTGCGGGCTCGAGACCATGACCTGGCCTTCGACCAGCGGCATGACGCTGACGACACCCGGGATTTCGCCAATGCGGGCGGCCTTTGTATCGTAGTCCATCACATGCATGCCGATACCGCGCACGAACATGTGACCGTTGAGGCCGAGAATTTTCGAGAGAAGTTCGGTGCGAAAACCGTTCATCACCGACATGACGATGATCAGCGTCGCCACACCCAGCATGATGCCGGCAAAGGAGAAGCCGGCAATGACAGAGATGAAACCTTCACGCCGGCGGGCGCGCAGATAGCGCATCGCCAGCAGCCATTCGAAGGCGCCGAAGGGGCGTGCCCTGCCCTGGGCCGGTTCGGCTGCGGAATGTGCGATATCGGTCATGCCCTGTCCTCAGGGCCATCGGCTTTGCCGATTGCCCTTCGTTGTTTGGCCTCAAGCGCCGGCGCCGCCATCCGGCGGCTTGGCTTACGCGCCATAAGGCGCGGCGGCCGGTCGGCCTTGCCGTTTTTCGTAAGCGAAAAACGGATACCCTCTTATCACCATCTCAACTCGCAATCTTCGCCAGCGCCGCCTCCGGCGACAGTTCGACGCGTTCGCCACTGGCGCGATTCTTCAACTCGACTGTGCCGGATTTAAGGCCACGCGGGCCGACGACCAGCTGCCAGGGCAGACCGATCAGATCCATGTTCGAGAATTTCGCCCCTGCCCGCTCGTCGGTATCGTCGTAGAGCGTGTCGATGCCGAGGGCGGCGAGCTTCGCATAGAGGTCCTCGCAGGCGGCATCGGTTTCGGCATCGCCCGATTTCAGGTTGATCAGGCCGACGCGGAAGGGCGCGACCGCTTCGGGCCAGACGATGCCCGCCTCGTCGTGGCTTGCCTCGATGATGGCGCCGACCAGGCGCGAGACGCCGATGCCGTAGGAGCCCATCTGGGCCGGGACTTCCTTGCCGTCGGATCCGGCAATGACGCAGCCCATCGCCTCGGAATATTTGGTGCCGAAGAAGAAGATGTGGCCGACCTCGATGCCGCGGGCGGAGAGCTGCTTGTCGGCCGGGACTTCGGCGGCGAAGCGGGCGGCATCGTGCTTCTCGTCGGTGGCGGCGTAAAGGGTGGTGCGGGCGTCGATGACCGGCGTCAGGTCGCCCTCGTAGTCGAGGTCGTCGCCGGGGACGGGCATGTCGACCAGATCGCGATGGCAGAAGACGGCGCTCTCGCCGGTTTCGGCCAGGATGATGAATTCATGGCTCATGTCGCCGCCGATGGGGCCGGTGTCGGCGGCCATCGGGATCGCCTTCAGGCCCATGCGTTCGAAGGAGCGCAGATAAGCCACGAACATCTTGCGATAGGCGCGGCGCGCGCCCTCGACATCGATGTCGAAGGAGTAGCCGTCCTTCATCAGGAATTCGCGGCCGCGCATGACGCCGAAGCGGGGGCGGATCTCGTCGCGGAACTTCCACTGGATGTGGAAGAGATTGCGCGGCAGATCGCGATAGGACTTCACGGCACCCTTGAAGATTTCGGTGATCATCTCCTCGTTGGTGGGGCCGAAAAGCATGTCGCGCTCGTGGCGGTCCTTGATGCGCAGCATTTCGGGGCCGTAGGCGTCGTAGCGGCCGGACTGGCGCCAGAGGTCGGCCGATTGCAGCGTCGGCATCAGGAGTTCGATGGCGCCGGCGCGGCGCTGTTCGTCGCGGACGATCGCCTCGATCTTGCGCAGGACGGCCAGCCCCAGAGGCAACCAGGCATAGATGCCGGCGGCGGTCTGGCGGACCATGCCGGCACGCAGCATCAGCCGGTGCGAGGGGATCTGCGCCTCGGCCGGGTTTTCCTTCAGGGTGGGCAGAAAATATCTTGAAAGGCGCATGATCACCTGACCGCGGGGGCACGAGCCTTGCGGCGGCCGCCGAGGCTTCGGATTGGGGCTCAAGTTTTAGGGGGTTGCGACCGGATTCGCAATGTCGGGCACGGCGACCGACTGGCGGCGCACCAGGCCCTCCAGATATGCCCTCACATCGACCTCCGGACCCTCAACGACGCCGCGGCCGGTGCGCGGGCCCCAGGGGCCGCGTTCGAGTTCGTCGATCGAATAGCCCATGTCGACATCGTAGGTGCGGTCGATCTGGTTCCTGAGATAGCGCTGGGCCTCGTACCAACGGGTCTTGTCCGCGCCTTCGTTGCAGGAGGCGAGTTCATCGCCGGATGCGCCCCATCGGCGCTCGATGCATTGATAGGGATCGAAGGAGAGATCGTAGAGGCGGTGGACGATGTCATCGATGGTGAGCGTGACGGTGCGGCCGGCGGAATTCCTGTAGTCGATGCGGCAGAGTTCGTTCTGTTCCCTGTAAGCGGTCAGCAGATCGCCGGCGAGATCGGTACCCTCGTAATGGAGGCGCGGGGCGTCGACCATGTCCAACTTGATGAAGTCGACAATGTGATCGTACATCTCCTTGAAGGCGGTCTTCAGGCGGGCGTCGCGCGAGGGTGTCGAGTAGAGCTCCCAAACGCCGTGCGTGCCGTAGATGTTGTTGGGCAGACGCGCGGGCGGGCTCATGTTCTGGATGCCGCGGGCGGTCGAGATTTCGACGGCATGCTTGCGGGCGCGCAGATCGAAGCAAACCGACTGCATCATGCCGCGCAGTTCGGCGACCGGATGATATTCGAGTTCGCCGATCGACATGCGGGCGCGCAAATAAGTGTAGAAATCCATGCTCTCGCCGTTCCAGACCCATTGCGCCATGCCCCATGCATAAGGATTGACGGGCGGGTTGCCGGTGTATTGCTCGAGCGAGAAATCCTCCAGATCGGCATTCATGATCGGCGCGATGCGGCCGCCGACAAGGGCACCGTTGGCGGCGCGGATTGCGCCGACGACTTCGATGGGGCGGAACTTCTGAAAGATCGAGCCGAGTTGCGGGCCGGTGCGCAGGAATTCGCGACCGAGAAAGGTGCGGCTCAGCGAATGATCGGGGTGGGACGAGAAGATCAGGATGCGGCCGCCGGATTCGACGCGCCAGACCAGCGAGGCATGGCCGTTGACGTCATAGGCGATGGTGCCGGGGCGGATCGACGCGCGGTCGAGGCGCGGCGCATAGGTGTCGGTGAACATCACGGGATGGTCGATCGTCGCGTCGCGGCGGAACATCGCCGTCGAAACGAAATTGACGATGTTGTGAAGGATCGGCACAGCGGCAACCCCGCGCGCGGTGCGCGGCACGGAATCGCGGGCGACGATGTCGTTGCCTTCCAGCGAATAGCGAATATCCGTACCCGGACCGTCATGGGCACGCATCGCCGATTGCCAGGCGAAAGGCAGGCCGTTCTTCCAGGCGAAATAGGCGCGCAGGACATAGGGCATGTCGGCGCAGTCGGCGTAGAAGCGGGTGCGCGGATCGGTGTGGCGATAGGGGTTGGCCGGGCTTTTCAGGCACTGGTCGAGCGTCCAGCAATCGGCGGCGCCGAGGCCGGCGATGAAATCCTCCCAGGATTTTTCGTGCGCGTCGCTCCAGCGTTGCTCGGTGATGCGCCAGAGGCCGTCGCTTGCCGAGGCGGCGGGCGCAAGCGCCAGCGACCAGAATGCCGCAAATCCGACGCACAAAGACAGAATGCCGGTTTTCCGGCCCCAGAAACGCATATCTTCGCCCCACCCATTGAGCCACAAGCCTGTGGGCGGGGGACTTCCGTGTCAACAAAAGCCGGATCGCGATCGCGTCATTTCACCGGCTTGTGATGCAATCTTGCACAAGCTTCGGCCAAAGCATGGTTAGCGCCGGAGACATCGTGGCCGTCAATGGTGGTTCGGCCGGTCTTCATGTCGATCGCGACGCGCGCGACGGTCAATTTCGTCGCCGAATTGAAAGCCGGGTTGCGGCCGACCAGCGGGTCGAGTGTCATGTCGAATTCGTAGACGGGACGCAGACCATAGGAATAGCCGCCGCCGAGGTCGGCCGGGGCGACGGGGCTGCCGTCGGCGGCAACGCCCGGAAGGTAATCCGCGCCACCGGGGAAGTGAACGGCAATGGCGTCGCAGTCGGATTGCTCGATATAGGCGATGTCGGTGCCTGCCAGTTCCTCGGTCGATGCCGGGAGGGCCGCTACCATTGCGGTAGCGAGCCCTATCAACCATGACAAATACCGACTCGATCGAACCGACATTGCTTTACTTCTTCCAGACCGACCGGTCGCTCTCAAGCAACGACAACAAATACCGGCAGGCGGATTCTTCATCTGGAAAGCGTCTGAGTTCATTCTTTCGACCACGTTCGGCGTAGTAGACTTCCCACATCGATCCCGAATGCTCGATACGAAACTCCTCGGTGTCGGCATCCGAACCGGATCCGTAGCGGACCGCGGCGGGATCGATATTTCGTCCCGCCAAAAACTCCTGAAGCTCACCCAGTGTCATCACCCACCTTGTGTGAATCGAGCGACATCTTGATGTCAGCAATATTGTTGCGGGAAATCCTCAACAATACAAACCAGCACCCGACAAGGGACGTTGCGGCGGGGGCAGCATTTCGTGAACGACCGGAAACCGAGGCCGGCGCTGTCAGAGCGCCCGTTCGATCTTGCGGGCAACGGGACAACGGTCCGGACCGCGGGACTCGCCGTCGCCTTCGCCGTCAAGCTCGCCTTGCAGCGAACCGGGCAATGAAGCGGACGTCAGCGGCCTCTCATTCGACCGGAAATTGCCGAGCGCGGGACTCGGATTTGCGAAAATTTCCAGCAGACACAATAGGCGCGTGACACGTCGCCGCAGGCTGGCTATAGTCCCTGCACAAAAAGGGGAAATAAGCGCGCGAGCGCGGCCCAGGTTTAGGGAGGAAACGCAGACTTTGTCCGCCGGAAACGGGCGGCAGAGGCGCGGCAAGAGGGAATACTAACGAGCAAGGCAGCGAAAGCTGGCCTTGCTTTTTTTTGCGGTTTTCCCCGGAACCTGCTGCCCGTCAGTATCCGTCGCCAAAATCCGGCATGAAGGGAAGATCGTCGATGGCCACCGGCTGCGCGACGACCAGCCAGACGATGAGGGCCCAGACCAAGGCCGCAACAATTGTGGTGACGCCCATCTTCCAGAGCAACAAGGGCGCGGCGGGCGCGCCCGGATCGCCGCCTGCAGGTACTTCCGATGTCGTCTGGGCCCGAACGCCCCAGGGCAGAATCGCGAAGAGCACGATCCACCAGACGACAAAGTAGATGGCCAGTCCGGCTGTCCAGGTCATCTCTGTTCCTCGCCCGTCAGTGTCAGGCCTGCTCGAGCTCGACCAGCGTGCCGTTCAGGTCTTTCGGATGCAGGAAGACCACCGGCTTGCCATGGGCGCCGATGCGCGGCTTGCCGGTGCCGGTGATGGTGACGCCTTCGGCGTTCATCTTTTCGCAGGCCGCATCGATGTCGTCGACCTCGATGCAGATGTGATGGATGCCGCCCTTCGGGTTTTTGGCCAGGAAGCCGGCGATGGGCGAGTTCTCGCCCAGCGGTTCCAGCAATTCGATCTTGGTGTTGCCGAGATCGACGAAGACGGTGGTCACGCCATGGTCCGGCTGCGGCACCGCGTCGGAGACCCGGGCGTTGAACTTCTTGCGGTAGAGCTCGCCCGCCGCTTTGACGTCGGGGACAGCGATGGCGACGTGGTTGAGAGGACCAAGCATCGATTTTTCCTCAGCGTTGAATGCGAATGGCCCATGTTTAGGCCGGTTTCAGGAAAGGGGCAAGGCGGGCTCAGATGCGGGTGACAACCACGTCGACCTGGGGCTTCTTGCCCCATTGGCGGCGCAGTGCCCCGCGCACCGCCCGGCGCAAGAACTCGGCGACGGTGTCGTCGTCGTCGCGCCGTTTGGCCGGCAGGCGGTCGAGCGCTTCATCGACCGCATCAAGCGCGCGGTCCTCGAAATCGACGCCGTTGCCGTCTTCCTCCGGCAAGCCCATCAGGCGGACCTGCGGATCGCCGCGGACCTGGCCCTTGCCGTCGAGGACGATGCTGACAAAGACCGAGCCGGCGAAAGCGAGGCGGCGGCGCTCCTGTACCGCGCCCTCGTCGGCCGCGGTCAGCACCTCGCCATCGAGATAGATGCGGCCCGACGGCGCCTCGTCGACGATCTCGGCCGGACCCGGCGCCAGACGGACCATCAGGCCGTTGCGGATGACGACCTGCTGCGGCACCTGCAGCTCGCGCGCCAGCGCCGCGTGTTCGGCCAAGTGGCGGGCCTCGCCATGCACCGGCACCGATATTTCAGGCCGGATCCATTGATACATGCGTGCCAGCTCGTCGCGGCAGGGATGACCCGAGACGTGGACGAAATGATCCTTCTCGGTGATGACGCGCACACCGCGCAAGGCCAGCGTGTTCTGCAGGTCGAAGATCGAGATTTCGTTGCCGGGGATGACGCGCGACGAAAAGATCACGCTGTCGCCCCGGTTGAAGGTGATGTTCGGATGGCCATCCTCGGCGATGCGGGCAAGCGCCGCGCGCGGCTCGCCCTGGCTGCCGGTGCAGATGAAGAGCACCTTCTCGCGCGGCAGATAGCCCGCATCCTGTTCGCTCACGAAGGGGGGCAGGTCATTCAGATAGCCGGCATCGCGCGCTGCGGCGACGACGCGGTGCATGGCGCGGCCGACCAGCACCGCGTGACGGTCGCAGGCCGCCGCCGCGCGGGCGATGCTTTCGAGACGTGCAACATTCGACGCAAAGGTGGTGACGGCCACCCTGCCCTCGAGCGGCCGGATCAGTTCGATCAAGCTGGTGGCGACATCGGCTTCCGATCCGGAGCTGCCGGGCGAAAAGACATTGGTCGAGTCGCAGACGATGGCGCGGACGCCTTCGTCGCCGATTTCGGTGAGGCGGGCAATGTCGATGTCGCCGCCCAGCACCGGGTCGGGATCGATCTTCCAGTCGCCGGTATGCATGACAAGGCCGAGGGCTGTGCGGATCGCCAGCGCGTTCGGCTCGAGGATCGAATGGGTCAGCGTCACCAGTTCGATGTCGAAGGGGCCGAGATCGAAGCGATGGCCGAGCGGAATGATGTGCATCGGCACTTCGCTTTCGAGGCCCGCCTCGATCAGCTTGCCGCGCACCATGGTGGCCGTAAAGGGCGTTGCATAGACGGGGCAGCGCAGGCGCGGCCAGAGATGCGCGACGGCCCCGATGTGATCCTCATGGGCATGGGTCAGCACGATACCGAGCAAGCGGTCGCGCCGCTCCTCGATGAAGGCGGGGTCGGGCATGATCAGGTCGATGCCCGGCGTGCGCTCATCGCCGAAGGTGACGCCGAGATCCACCATGATCCAGTGGCGGTCATCCGCAGGCCCATAGCCATAGAGGTTGAGGTTCATGCCGATCTCGCCCGAGCCGCCAAGCGGCAGGAAGACGAGTTCATCATTTGTGTGCGGCGATGCGGGGGATCTGGTCATGGCGCCAAACTACGCTGCCGCGGGGGCAAAGAACACATCGCCGGCCGAAACCTGGCGCAGGCTGCCATCGGCCAGACGCAACAGAAGCGCGCCATCCGGCGCCAAGCCCTCGAAAACGCCGTCGAATGTTTCCTGCGCGAGGCGGACGGTGAGGCCTTCGCCGAGGCCGATCGCGCGGGCAAGCCAGGCTTCGCGGATGGCGGCAAAACCCTGAACGCCGCGCCAGATGGCGAGCCAGCGCTCGAAGGCCGCTACCAATGCCGCCAATGCCTCGTCGGGCGCGACGGGCGGGGCACCGATGGCGGGGAGCGACGTTGCCGGGAATTCGACGCCTTCCGGGTGACCGGCGAGGTTGATGCCGATGCCGATGGCGAGCCAGGCAACCTCGGCCCCAGCTATACCGGAGGATTCGAGCAGGATGCCCGCCAGCTTGCGTCCGTCATACAGCAGGTCGTTGGGCCATTTGAGGCGCAGGCCGGGGCGGTCCGGCGGAGGCAGGAGCGTCTCGACCGCGTCGAAGACGGCAACGGCAGCGACAAAGGAGAGTTCGCCGGCCTGACGAGGACCGCAGCGCGGGCGCAGCAAGAGCGTGCCCATGAAGTTGCCGGGCGGCGATACCCAGCTCCGACCGCGCCGGCCGCGGCCCGCTGTCTGCCGCTCGGCAACAATCCAGAGGGGTCCTTCCGCGCCGGATTCGCCGAGGCGACGCGCTTCCTCGTTGGTGCTGTCGATCTCGATGAAGCGGCGAAGTGCGGCACCTGAAGGAAGATCAACCATCACCGTTTACGGCAACAGCGCGCCGACCGCGACTTGCGAGGCGACGATGAGCGGAGCCGGCCAGACGAAGAAGAAGAGCGTAAAGACACCCGAAATGCCGAGAATGGTCGTCAGTTCGGCGGGCATGGGTTGTGCGAAGGCTTCTGCCGGTTCGTCGAAATACATGATCTTGACGATGCGCAGGTAATAGTAGGCGCCGACGACGCTCGACAGAACACCGATGACGGCAAGCGGATAGAGCCCCGCCTGCACCGCTGCCATGAAGACGTAGAATTTGCCGAAGAAACCCGCGAGCGGCGGAATGCCGGCCAGCGAGAACATCAACATGCCGAGAAGGAATGCGACCATCGGCTGATTGCGCGACAAGCCGGCCAGATCACCGATCGTCTCGACATAGCCTTCATCGCGACGCATGGCGAGAATGCAGCAAAAGACACCGGCATTCATGATCACATAGATGACCAGATAAATGAGGACGCCACGCACGCCCTCCGGCGTTCCAGCGGCAAGGCCGACAAGCGCGAATCCCATATGCGAGATCGAGCTGTAGGCCATCAGACGCTTTATGTTGGTCTGACCGATGGCGGCGAAGGCGCCAAGCACCATCGAGGCGATGGAAATGAAGATGACGATCTGCTGCCACTCGGCCATCATCGACGGGAAGGCACCGAAAAGGACACGCAGGATCAGGGCCATGGCCGCAACCTTCGGCGCACCGGCGAAGAAAGCCGTGACCGGCGTCGGCGCTCCTTCATAGACATCGGGCGTCCACATGTGGAAGGGGACCGCCGAAATCTTGAATGCAAGGCCCGCGAGCACGAAAACGATGCCGAAGATGACGCCGATATTGGTGCCGTCTTTTGCCAGCACTCCGGCTATTGCGTCGAATTCAACGCTGCCGGTGAAGCCGTAGATCAGCGAGGCGCCATAGAGAAGCATGCCGGAGGCAAGCGCGCCGAGGACGAAATACTTCAAGCCTGCCTCGGAGGCACGACCGCTGTCGCGATTGAATGCCGCAACGACATAGAGCGCGAGGCTCTGCAGCTCGAGGCCCATATAGAGCGCGATCAGGCCGTTGGCCGAAACCATCATGAACATGCCGAGCGTCGCCAGAACGATCAGCACCGGGAACTCGAAACGGTCCATGCCTTCGCGACGAATATAGGTGAGCGACATGACCATGGCGGCGGCCGCGGCCAGCAGGATCAGCAGTTTCATGAATCGTGTGAAGCCATCGACGACAAACATGCCACCGAATGCCTGGACGGCGGTGCCGGGCTCAACGATCAACAGCGCAGCGACGAGCAGGAAAAGCCCGAGAGCGCCGTAGCTTGCCTCGCGTGCCGTGCAGTCCTTGCGAAAGGCGCCATACATCAACAACGCCATGGCGCCGACCGCCATGATGATTTCCGGCAGTGCCGGAAGCAGCGAGGAGACGGTGGTTGCGTTTTCCATTTTCCCGTTCTCCCTATCGGCCGGTGATGAGGGCGGCGAGATGCGACATCACGCCTCCCCCCTCGGCCAGCCGATGCGCCTCGACGGCGGCATTGTAGTTCGACACCAGATTTTCCACGGACATCGCCGTAACATTCATGATCGGCGCCGGGTAGATGCCGAAAAAGATCGTGGCGGCCAGAAGCGGTGCGAGCATCACGACTTCGCGGCGATTGAGATCGGCTATGGCCTTGAGCGTATCCTTTTCCAACACGCCGAAGATGATGCGCCGGTAGAGATAGAGCGCATAGGCCGCTGCCAGAATAACGCCGGTTGCGGCAATGGCGCCGACCCATGTGCTGACCTTGAAAGCCCCGATGATCGTCAGGAATTCGCCCACGAAACCGCTGGTGCCGGGCAGACCGACATTGGCCATCGTGAAGACCATGAAGGCCAGCGCATAGAGCGGCATGCGATTGACGAGGCCGCCATAGGCTGAAATTTCACGCGTGTGCATGCGGTCATAGATCACGCCCACACACAGGAAGAGCGCGCCGGAGATCCAGCCATGGCTCAGCATCTGGAAGATGCCGCCCTGCACGCCCTGCTGGTTGGCGGCAAAAATGCCCATGGTGACGAATCCCATATGGGCCACCGAGGAATACGCGATCAACTTTTTCATGTCCTCCTGCACCAAAGCCACCAGCGAGGTGTAGACGATGGCAATGAGGCTGAGGCCGAAGACGAGCCAGGCGAGATCGGCGGAAGCAATCGGAAACATCGGCAGCGAGAAACGGAGGAAACCGTAACCGCCCATCTTCAGCAGAATGCCGGCCAGAATAACCGAACCAGCAGTCGGCGCTTCGACATGCGCATCGGGCAACCAGGTGTGAACGGGCCACATCGGCATCTTGACCGCAAAGGAAGCAAAGAAGGCGAGCCATAGCCAGAATTGCATGTCGGCCGGAAAGTCATGCGCCAACAGCACGGGGATGCTGGTCGTGCCTGCATGCCAGTACATCGCCATAATGGCGAGCAGCATCAGCACCGACCCGGCCAGCGTGTAGAGGAAGAACTTGAAGCTCGCATAGATGCGGCGTTTGCCGCCCCAGACACCGATGATCAGGAACATCGGAATCAGGCCGCCTTCAAAGAAGAGATAGAAGAGAACCAGATCAAGCGCACAGAAGACGCCGATCATCAGCGTTTCGAGCACCAGGAAGGCGATCATGTATTCCTTGACGCGCGTGTCGATCGACGTCCAGCTCGCCAGAATGCAGGCCGGCATCAGGAAGGCGGTCAGGATGACGAAGAGCACCGAAATACCGTCGACGCCCATGTGGTAGTCGATCGCGCCGCCCAGCCACTCGGACTTCTGCACGAACTGGAAATCAGACGTCGTCGGATCGAACTGCGCCCAGATATAAAGCGAGAGAATGAAGGTTACACCGGTGGTCCAGAGCGCCACATAGCGTGCATTGCGCGCCACCGCGGCCTCGTCGCCACGCACCGTCAGGATGATCAAAGCACCGACGAGCGGAAGGAATGTGACCAGAGAAAGAATATAGCCGTCGGCCATTACTGCGCCCCCCCGAGCATGAACCAGCTCGCCAACCCGGCGACGCCGAGCAGCATGGCAAAGGCGTAGTGATAGAGATAACCGCTCTGGAGGCGGACAACGCCGCGGGTAATGTCGAGCACACGCGCCGAAATACCGTCCGGACCCCAGCCGTCGATGATGCGGCCGTCACCCTGCTTCCACAGGACACGGCCGAGCCAGAAGGCCGGACGAACGAACAGGAAGTCGTAGATCTCGTCGAAATACCACTTGTTGAGCAGGAAGTTGTAGAGCGGCTCCTGCGTACGCGCGAGCTGCTTCGGAATGTCGGGCCGGGCGATGTAGAAGAGCCATGCGGTGGCAAAACCGATAATCATCATCAGCGTCGGCACGAACGGCACCCAATCCGGCACTTCGTGCATGGCGTGAATAATGTGGTTTTCAGCCCCGCGATAGATCGCCTCGAGCCAGAAGGCTTCATAGGCATGACCAATGAAGAGCGGCGCGAAGAGGAACCCGGCACCCAGAGCTCCGACCGCAAGAATGAATAGTGGAACCAACATAACGATCGGCGATTCATGGACGTGGGAAAGCGTCTCATTGGAAGCACGGGATTCGCCGTGGAACGTCATGAAGATCAGGCGCCATGAATAGAAGGATGTCAGAAGTGCCGCCGCCACGGTGAGTGCGAAGGCGTACATGTGCGCCGCGTTGTGGCCAGCGAACGCTGCCTCGATGACAGCATCCTTCGAATAGTAGCCTGCCGTGAAGGGGAACCCCGTCAACGCCAGCGTACCGATAACCATCATCAGCCAGGTGATCGGGATCATCTTGTAGAGACCGCCCATCTTGCGCATGTCCTGCTCGTCGCTCATCGCATGGATGACGGAGCCCGAACCGAGGAACAGCAATGCCTTGAAGAAAGCGTGTGTGAACAAATGGAACATCGCCACTTCGTAGGCGCCGACGCCGATGGCAACGAACATGTAGCCAAGCTGCGAGCACGTTGAATAGGCAATGACGCGCTTGATGTCGTTCTGAACGAGACCGACGGTGGCCGCAAAGAAGGCCGTCGTTGCACCGATGACCGTAACGACCGTAAGCGCATAGGGCGAGAATTCGAAAACGGGCGACATCCGCGCCAGCAGGAAGACGCCGGCCGTGACCATGGTCGCGGCGTGGATCAGCGCCGAAACGGGGGTCGGACCTTCCATCGCATCCGGCAGCCACGTGTGCAGGAAGAACTGCGCCGACTTGCCCATGGCCCCCATGAAGAGCAGCAGGCAAGCGGTGGTGACGATCGGGACGTCGTAACCGAGGAAATGGAAGGTGTCATCGGCGATTTCCGGTATGGCCTTGAAGACCGTATCGAAATCGACAGAGCCGACGGTCAGGAAAAGCGTTGCGATACCGAGGATCAGACCGAAATCGCCGACACGATTGACCACGAAGGCCTTGATGGCCGCCGCGTTGGCGCTGGGCCGCTGATACCAGAAGCCGATCAACAGGTAAGAGGCGAGACCGACGCCCTCCCAACCAAAGAAGAGCTGCACGAAGTTGTCGGCTGTCACCAGCATCAGCATGGCGAAGGTGAACAGCGACAGATAGGCGAAGAAGCGCGGCTGGTGCGGATCGTGGCTCATATAGCCGATCGAATAGATATGCACGAGCGCCGACACCGAGGTCACAACGACAAGCATCACCGCGGTCAGTGTATCGATGCGCAACCGCCAGTCGGCTTCGAAACCTCCGGAATTGATGAAGGTCAGAACCTGAACACGTGCGGTCTCGCCGCCAAGACCGACCGAGACCAACGCCACAAACGAGAGAAGCGCCGAAACGACCAGCAGGCTCGACGTCACGATCTGCGCGCCGCGCGCGCCAAGCCAATGACCGAATATGCCGGCAATCAGAAAGCCTAGAAGCGGCAGGAAGACGATGGCCGAATACATTCTTCCTTACCCCTTCATCACGTTGATGTCTTCAACCGCGATGGAACCGCGATTGCGGAAGTAAACGACCAGAATGGCCAAGCCGATGGCGGCCTCGGCCGCAGCGACCGTCAGAACAAAGAGCGCGAAGACCTGACCCACCAGATCGCCGAGATGGGCAGAGAAAGCGACCAGATTGATGTTGACCGCGAGCAGCATCAATTCGATCGACATCAGGATGACGATGACGTTCTTCCGGTTGAGGAAGATGCCGAAAATGCCGAGCGTGAAAAGGATCGCCGCCACGGTCAGATAATGTTCGAGGCCGATTGCCATTCTCTATCTCCTGCCCCTTGCGCAACTTGCGCCGGGACCAGTCCCCACTTTTCTCGTTACGCCGCTCAGAGCCCCTGACCGGGTTCGACCTTCTTCAATTCGACAGCCTGTTCGCGCGTTCGTGCGACCTGATCCGCAATCACCTGCCGTTTCACATTCGGCTTGTGGCGCAGCGTCAGCACGATGGCGCCGATCATTGCGACCAGCAGGATCAGGCCGGCCGCCTGGAACAGGTAGGCATATTGCGTGTAGATAATTTGTCCCAGCGCACGCGTGTTGTGCACTTCGGATATCACCGGGGCCGGTGCGGCCGCGATGCCCGCCGCCTCGGGCGATATCACCCAGGCACCAAGCACCAGCATCAGCTCGATCATCAGAATCAAGCCGACCAGGGCGCCAATCGGCAAATACTGCAGAAAGCCTTCGCGCAGCTCCAGAAAATCGATGTCGAGCATCATGACAACAAAAAGGAACAAGACCGCGACTGCACCGACATACACGATGACAAGAATCAGGGCGATAAACTCCGCCCCGAGCAGCACGAAGAGCGCGGCCGAATTGAAGAAGGCCAGGATCAGGAACAATACCGAGTGAACGGGATTGCGCGAAGCGATCACCATGAAGCCCGCAGCAACGGTTATCGCTGCAAAGAGATAGAACGCAATGGCGGTGGCAATCATATGGACCTCTCGTCCCCTCGACGGTCTTCGTTCAACGGTATGGTGCGTCGAGCGCGATGTTTGTCGCGATCTCGCGCTCCCAACGGTCGCCATTCGCCAACAACCGATCCTTGTCGTACATCAGCTC
The DNA here is from genome assembly GCF_030651915.1 of Parvibaculum sp. Classification (GTDB taxonomy): domain Bacteria; phylum Pseudomonadota; class Alphaproteobacteria; order Parvibaculales; family Parvibaculaceae; genus Parvibaculum. The sequence continues at coordinate 549,766 of NZ_JAUSBV010000010.1, forward strand.
TTCGCGCGTTTCCGTCGCGAATTCGAAATTCGGCCCTTCGACGATCGCATCGACCGGGCACGCCTCTTGGCAGAGGCCGCAATAAATGCATTTCGTCATGTCGATGTCGTAACGCGTGGTGCGGCGCGTACCGTCGTTGCGGCGCGGGCCGGCCTCAATCGTAATGGCGAGCGCCGGACAAACCGCCTCGCAGAGCTTGCAGGCGATACAGCGTTCCTCGCCGTTCGGATAGCGGCGCAGCGCATGCTCGCCGCGAAAACGCGGACTCAGCGGGCCTTTCTCGAAGGGGTAGTTGAGCGTTACTTTCGGTTTGAAAAAATAACGCATCGCGAGCACGAAGCTCGATACGAACTCCGCGAGAAAGAGCGACCGCGCCGACTGTTCCAGCCAGGCCATTGTTCAGTCCCTTCCCGTATGTGTCATCGTGCCCATCCTCAATGCTGCGGCACGATGTCGAAGCCAACCAACACACTGGCGGTCAGCACAACCCAGAACAGCGAGAACGGCAGAAATACTTTCCAGCCGAGGCGCATGAGCTGGTCGTAGCGGTAGCGCGGCACGAACGCCTTCACCATGGCAAACATGAAGAAGACAAAGAGAACCTTCAGCAGAAACCAGACAATTCCGGGTACCCAATTGAACGGCGCAATGTCGAAGGGTGGCAGCCAGCCGCCGAGAAACAGGATCGTCGTCATGGCGCACATCAGCAGGATCGCCACATATTCACCGAGCATGAACATCATGTAGGGGGTCGAGGAATATTCGACCATGAAGCCGGCGACGAGTTCGGATTCCGCTTCCACCAGATCAAAAGGCGGACGATTGGTTTCAGCCAATGCCGAGATAAAGAAGATCGCGAACATCGGCAGGTGCGGAATGAAATACCAAACTGTCTTCTGCGCTTCGACGATTTCAGTGAGGTTCAGGGAGCCGGCGGTCAGCAACACGCAGACAATGACGAAACCAATCGAGACTTCATAGGAGACCATTTGCGCGGCCGCACGAAGCGCCGAGAGAAAGGGGTACTTCGAGTTCGACGCCCAGCCCGCCATGATGACGCCGTATACCCCGAGCGAGGAGATCGCGAAGATGTAAAGAACGCCGACGTTGATGTTGGATATGACCACGCCTGCGTCGAACGGGATCACGACCCATGCGGCGAGCGCCAGCGTCACCGTCACCAACGGCGCAAGCAAGAAGACGCCTTTGTTGGCGCCTGCCGGGATCACAACCTCCTTGAACACGAATTTCAGAAGGTCAGCGAAGGATTGCAGAAGGCCGAAGGCACCGACAACATTGGGGCCGCGACGCAGCTGCACCGCTGCCCAGATCTTGCGATCAGCCAGCAGCACATAGGCGGTGACCAACAATATCGCAACGATAAGTGCCAGCGACTGTCCAATGATGATGGCGAGAGGGATGCCATAGGTGATCAGAAATTCGGTCATGCCACCCTCACTCCGCCGCCTGGACGCGCGTGCCGGCGTGTTCCGCCGAGCAGCGCGCCATAACGGCGCTCGCGCGCGCGATCGGATTCGTCAGGTAAAAGTCCTTCACCGGCGTCTCAAACGGCGCCGCATCGAGATCGCCAAGCGGAAGGTCGGGCAATGCGCCAGCGGCAACGACCGCGTCGACTTCCGCAAAGTGGGGTGCATCAACCGTCATGGCGGCCCGCAACGTCGTCAGATTGTCATAAGGCAACGTGTGACCGAGAACGGCAGAAAGTGCGCGCAGGATCGTCCAGTCCTCGCGCGCAGCGCCTGGCGGGAAAACCGAACGCCTGCCGAGCTGAACACGGCCCTCGGTATTGACCCAGGTTGCATTTTTTTCCGTGTAGGCCGCACCCGGCAGGATCACGTCGGCGCGGTGAGCGCCGGCATCGCCATGGGTGCCTTGATAGACGACGAAGGCAGAGCCGAGGCGGCTCATATCAATCTCGTCCGCAGCGAGGAGATACACAAATTCGATCCCGCCGTCGGCGGCGCCGTCGAGAATGCCTGCGATGTCGCGTCCGCCGCGCGTCGGCACGAAGCCGAGATCGAGCCCGGCGACACGCGCCGCCGCGGTGTGGAGCACATTGAAACCGTTCCAGCCGTCGCGGACAGCGTTGACGGACTTGGCCAAGGCGATGGCCGTGGCAAGAACCGCGGCACCATCCTTCCGCGTCAACGCACCCTGCCCGACCACAATCATCGGATTGGAAGCATTCTTCAGAACGTCCGCAAACGCACCAAGGTCTTTCAGCGAGAGCGGGCCGGCGCCGAGATGGTCGTAGGCATATGAAAGATCGGAACGCGGACCGACGACCCCGACCCTCAGGCCACCCCTTCGGGCACGCTTCAGGATGCGCGCGTTGAGAAGCGGCGCTTCCTTGCGCGGATCGGTTCCGATCAGCAGGATCGCATCGGCCTCTTCAATTCCGGCGATGGTGGTGTTGAAGAGATAAGACGCCCGTGCCGAGGCATCGAGCTTCGCGCCATCCTGACGGCAATCGATATTGGCAGAACCAAGCGCTGCATAAAGATCTTTCAACGCCTTCATGGATTCCGCACAGGCAAGATCGCCGGCGATCGCGGCGATGCGTTCGCCTTTCAATCCCTTCAGTCGCGCGGCGATTGCCGCAAAGGCCTCATCCCAGGTCGCCGACCGCAGACGGCCGTTTTCGCGGATATAGGGCGTATCGAGGCGTTGGCTCTTGAGCCCGTCCCAAACGAAACGCGTCTTGTCGGAAATCCACTCTTCGTTCACGTCTTCGTTCAGACGCGGCAGGATGCGCATGACTTCGGCGCCGCGCGCATCAACGCGAATGTTGGAGCCTACTGCATCCATCGCATCTACGGATTCCGTCTTGCGCAGTTCCCAAGGCCGTGCCGTGTAGGCGAAGGGATGGAACGTCAGCGCGCCGACCGGGCAGAGATCGACGACATTCGCCGACAGCTCCGAAGTGAGCGCGTGTTCGAGATAGGTCGTGATCTCCATGTCCTCGCCGCGGCCGATGGCACCGAGTTCCGGCACGCCGGCGACTTCCTGCGAGAAGCGGATGCAGCGCGTGCAATGGATGCAGCGGGTCATCACCGTCTTGACCAGCGGACCCATGTATTTGTCCTCGACGGCACGCTTGTTCTCCTGAAAGCGCGAGCCATCGACGCCATAGGCCATCGACTGGTCCTGAAGATCGCATTCGCCGCCCTGATCGCAAATCGGGCAGTCGAGCGGGTGGTTGATCAGCAGGAATTCCATCACGCCTTCGCGGGCGCGCTTGACCTGTTCAGTCCTGGTGTGAACGATCATGCCATCGGCCGCCGGCATGGCACAGGAGGCCACCGGCTTCGGCGATTTCTCGACTTCAACGAGGCACATGCGGCAATTGCCGGCAATCGACAGGCGCTCGTGGTAGCAGAACCGCGGAATCTCGGCGCCCGCTTCCTCGCAGGCCTGGAGCAGCGTGGCGCCGTTTTCGACCTCGACCTCAATGCCATCGACAATCAGTTTTGGCATGCCCCTACTCCGCCGCCCGCGCAACGCCGCGCTTCGACGCGATGCGCTCTTCAATGGTACCCCGGAAATGACGGATCAGGCCCTGAACCGGCCATGCTGCCGCGTCGCCAAGCGCGCAAATGGTGTGGCCCTCGACGCGCTTCGAAACGTCAAGCAACATGTCAATTTCCTCAACCGCCGCGTCGCCCGCCACCAGACGCTCCATCACCCGCCACATCCAGCCGGTTCCTTCGCGACAGGGCGTGCACTGACCGCAGCTTTCATGTTTGTAAAAGGCGGATAGACGCGCGATCGCCTTGATGACGTCGGTCGACTTGTCCATGACGATGACGGCCGCCGTGCCGAGGCCGGTTTGCACCGCTTTCAGCGAGTCGAAATCCATCAGCACGTCGTCGCAGACCGACTTTGGAATGAGCGGCACTGACGAGCCGCCGGGAATGACCGCCAGCAGATTGTCCCAACCGCCGCGGACGCCGCCTGCATGCTTCTCCAGAAGCTCGCGCAGCGGAATGCCCATTTCTTCTTCAACGTTGCAGGGGTTGTTCACGTGCCCCGAGATGCAGAAGAGTTTGGTGCCCGCGTTATTGGGGCGCCCGAGGCCCGCGAACCAGGTGGCGCCGCGACGCAGAATGGTCGGCGCAACCGCAATCGACTCGACATTATTGACTGTCGTCGGCGCACCATAGAGACCGACATTGGCCGGGAACGGCGGCTTCAGGCGCGGCATGCCCTTTTTGCCTTCAAGGCTTTCGAGCAGCGCGGTTTCTTCGCCACAGATATAGGCGCCGGCGCCGTGATGGACATAGATGTCGAAATCCCAGCCGGAGCCGGCCGCATTCCTGCCGACGAGGCCCGCTTCATAGGCTTCGTCGATGGCAGCCTGAAGCTGTTCGCGTTCGCGAATGAATTCGCCACGCACATAGATGTAACAAGCATGCGCGCCCATTGCGAAGCTGGCGATGAGGCAGCCTTCGATCAGCTTCTGCGGATCGTGGCGGAGAATATCGCGGTCCTTGCAGGTGCCGGGCTCGGACTCGTCGGCATTGACCACAAGATAATGGGGGCGGCCATCGGACTCTTTCGGCATGAATGACCATTTGAGGCCGGTCGGAAAGCCCGCGCCGCCACGGCCGCGCAGACCCGACTTCTTCATCTCGTCGAGTATCCAGTCGCGACCCTTGGCAATGATTTCCGCCGTACCATCCCAGTCGCCGCGTGTACGGGCACCAGCAAGCCGCCAGTCGTGATGGCCATAGAGATTGGTGAAGACACGATCCTTATCTTCGAGCATTACTCACCCCCACCCGAACGCGGCGCCGATGTCAGGCTGGTCAGACCGCCCAAGGGCTCGGACGAATGCCGGGCGCTTTGTGGCCCGGGCTTCACGTCCTTGCCTGCGCGCAGGTCGGCCAGAATGCGCTCCAGCGCTGCCGCGTCGAGGTCTTCATAGAAGTCGGCATTGATCTGGACCATTGGCGCGTTGACGCAGGCACCGAGGCATTCAACCTCGAGCCAGGAGAGCTTGCCGTCGGCGCTGACCTGCCCCTCGGGCCCGATCTGCTTGCGGCAGACTTCTTTCAGCTCGTCGGCGCCGCGCAGCCAGCAAGGGGTCGTACCGCAGAGCTGCACGTAATGCTCGCCGACCGGCGAGAGATTGAACATCGTGTAAAAGGTCGCGACTTCGAGCGCGCGGATGAAATCCATGCCAAGCATGTCGGCGATATAGCGAATGGCCGGTTCGGGCAGCCAGCCGCCATGCTGCTCCTGCGCCCGCCAGAACAGCGGGATGATGGCCGAAGCCTGCTTGCCTTCGGGATATTTGGAGATCTGCTTCTTCGCCCATTCGGCGTTCTCGGGCGTGAAGGCAAAGCTCGCCGGCTGGTTGGGATCAAGTCTACGAACGCTCACCGGTCCACCTCTCCGAACACGATATCGATGGAGCCGAGGATGGCGGCGACGTCCGCCAGCATGTGGCCCTTGCACAGATGATCCATGGCCTGGAGATGGGCATAGCCCGGCGCGCGGATCTTGCACTTGTAGGGTTTGTTGCCACCGTCGGAAACCAGATAGACGCCGAATTCGCCTTTCGGCGCCTCGACCGCCACATAGACTTCGCCCGCAGGTACGCGGTAACCCTCGGTGTAAAGCTTGAAATGATGGATCAACGCTTCCATGGAGCGCTTCATGTCGGCGCGCGACGGCGGCACGACTTTGCCGTCTTCGGCATGAACGGGTCCACCCGGCATCATTTCGATGCACTGCTTCATGATGCGCAGTGACTGTCGCATCTCTTCCATCCGGATTACGTAACGGTCGTAGCAGTCGCCATTCTTGCCGACGGGGATGTCGAAATCGAGTTCGGAATAGACCTCGTAGGGCTGCGAGCGACGCAGGTCCCAAGCCATGCCGGAGCCGCGCACCATGACGCCAGAGAACCCCCAGGCGAGCGCGTCGTCCTGCGAGACGACGCCGATGTCGACATTGCGTTGCTTGAAGATGCGGTTGCCGGTCAGCAATTCTTCAAGGTCGTCGAGCGCTTGTTCGCACGGGTCACAGAAATTGTAGATGTCCTCGATGAGTTTCGGCGGCAAATCGCGATGCACGCCGCCGACGCGAAAATAGTTGGCGTGCAGGCGCGCGCCGGATGCGCGCTCGTAGAAGATCATCAGCTTTTCGCGCTGCTCGAAGCCCCAGAGCGGCGGCGTCAGCGCGCCGACGTCCAGCGCCTGCGTCGTCACATTGAGCATGTGGGCGAGGATGCGGCCGATCTCGGAATAGAGCACGCGAATGAACTGGCCGCGGCGCGGGACTTCGAGACCCAGCAATTTCTCGGCAGCGAGCACAAAGGCGTGCTCCTGATTCATCGGCGCCACATAGTCGAGGCGATCAAAATAAGGCGTCGCCTGAAGGTAGGTCTTGTATTCGATCAGCTTCTCGGTGCCGCGATGCAGGAGGCCGATATGCGGGTCGACGCGCTCAACAACCTCGCCATCGAGCTCCAGCACGAGGCGCAGCACGCCATGCGCGGCCGGATGTTGCGGTCCGAAGTTCAGGTGGTAGTTGCGGAGTTCCTGTTCAGCCATGAGCTAGTTCTCCGCCTTCTCGTCGCCCGGCAACAGATACTCGACGCCTTCCCAGGGGCTGGCGAAATCGAAACTGCGGAATTCCTGAACCAGCTTGACCGGCTCGTAGACGACGCGCTTTTCGTCGTCGTCGTATCGCACCTCGACATAACCCGTAAGTGGAAAGTCCTTGCGCAGGGGGTAGCCGTTGAAGCCGTAGTCGGTGAGGATACGGCGCAGATCCGGATGGTCGCTGAAGAGCACGCCGTACATGTCGAAAGTCTCGCGCTCGTACCAATTGGCCGCCGGATAGATGCCGACGACGCTCGGCACGGCCGTATCTACATCGGTCTCGACGACGACGCGTATGCGCTGGTTCTGGTGCATCGACAGCAGGTGATAGACGATATCGAAACGGCGCGCGCGCTGAGGATAGTCGACGGCGGTGATGTCGATCAGCGTCGCAAAATGACAGGCCGGATCGTCGCGCAGAAATTTCAGCACACGCGCAATCGATCGGGCCTGCGCCCGGATCGTCAGCTCGCCAAATTCTACGCTGTAGCCCAGCGTCGAATCCTCGACGCCGCCGAGAATGTGCTCGCCCAGTTCTGTGAGACTTTCGTCCATCGATGCGGTCTCGAAACTCATGGGCAGGATTTCGCTTCCGGCAAGGAAGGTCATTGCTGCCGCTCAGTGGAACTCAACGGTCGAGCGTACCCGTCCGGCGAATTTTCTTTTGAAGGGCGAGGATGCCGTAGAGCAGTGCCTCAGCGGTTGGAGGGCATCCGGGCACATAGATGTCAACCGGGACAATCCGGTCGCAACCGCGCACCACGGAATAGGAGTAATGGTAGTAGCCGCCGCCATTCGCACATGAGCCCATCGAGATCACATAGCGAGGCTCCGGCATCTGGTCGTAGACCTTGCGCAACGCGGGCGCCATCTTGTTGGTCAACGTCCCGGCGACGATCATCACGTCGGACTGGCGCGGGCTCGCGCGCGGCGCGACACCGAATCGTTCCGCGTCGTAGCGCGGCATGGAGGTGTGCATCATCTCGACCGCACAACAGGCCAGACCGAAGGTCATCCACATCAGCGAACCGGTGCGCGACCAGTTGATCAAGTCGTCGACCGTGGTCAGCACAAAACCCTTGTCGGCCAGCGCATCCGACGCGTGCTGGAAGAACGCATCATCCTGCCCGCTTCCCACAATCGCATCACCTGCCGGTGCGACCGCGCCGCCGGTTTGTATCACTCCCATTCCAGGGCGCCCTTCTTCCACTCGTAGGTGAAGCCGATCGTCAGCACCGCGAGGAACACGATCATCGACCAGAAACCAAACAAACCGACATCACCCAGCGCAACTGCCCATGGGAACAGAAAGGCCACTTCAAGATCGAAGATTATGAAGAGAATAGCGACCAGATAGTACTTCACATCGAACTTCATTCGCGAATCGTCGAATGCATCGAATCCACATTCATAAGCGGCGAGCTTTTCGGGATCCGGTTTGCTCGGCGCGACAATGAACGGCGCGATGAGCAGCGCAAGACCGATCACGAGCGACAGCCCTATAAATATCAATATGGGCAAGTACTCGAGAAGCAGGTCTTCCATCGAATTGTCCCCAACAAGAGACCGATACCTTTTGGACATCGGCCGGGCAGATTTTCACGCTGCGCGGGCGCGCAGCAGGACGATTGGATCGTCCCTAATCGGCTGCCCAATTCGGCGCACAGTATATCTCTCGCATGCGCGAAATCAAAGGCCGGCTGACGTTTTGTCGGAGCAAAAACCTTTGAACTTCCTGCCCTTGCGCCAGGTCATGCGCAAGGTGGGCAGCGCACGCATACTGGCGCGCGTGGCGATCGCATACGCCCGATGAATTGGAAACGATGGCGGGAGTGACGGGACTCGAACCCGCGACCTCCGGCGTGACAGGCCGGCGCTCTAACCAACTGAGCTACACCCCCAACACGGCCAGAAAGACCGCCTGAAAGGTGGGCGGTTCGTAAGCCAAGGCCCCTTCCCTGTCAAGGCGCATCGACCCTTGCAGCGGTGCATGTGGCCATGACTTGCCTGGTGGGCGGTGACGGGCTCGAACCGCCGACCCTCTCGGTGTAAACGAGATGCTCTACCAACTGAGCTAACCGCCCCTGCCGACCAGCCGCAACGCTTGCCCAGGCAACGCCGCAACTCCTATCGAATGCCTGCCGGCAATGCAATCGGACCATTGCAATGGCACCCCAAACACCCGATCTTGGGCCATCGCCCTTCGGCTCATCGACAGACCGGGTGCCCCGTTGACTCGTACCCTCGCCCCCGTCCTTTCGCTGCTGATGGCCACAGCCATCTTGCTGGTCGGCAATGGCCTTCTCGGTACGCTGATCCCGATTCGTGCGGGTTACGAGGGCTTCGCGACCATCACCGTCGGCGTCATTGGCAGCTTCTATTTCGCCGGATTTCTCGCGGGTTGCTTCGCAACGCCCCATATTGTGCGCCGCGCCGGGCATATCCGCAGCTTCGCGACATTCTGCGGTCTGGCCGCTGCGGCGCCGCTCATTCATGCGATGTCTTCCGATCCCGCCACATGGGCGCTGATGCGGGTCCTGACCGGCTTCTGCTTCGCCGGCCTCTACATGGTCATCGAGAGCTGGCTCAACGAACAGTCCACCAACGACACCAGAGGACGAATTTTCGCTGTCTACCTCGCGGTCAACCTCACGGCGCTCGCCGGCGGCCAATTGATGCTCAACGCTGCCGATTCAACCGGTTTCGTCCTTTTTGCCATCTGCTCGATCCTGACATCGCTGGCGCTCGTCCCTGTGGCGATGACGACCTCCGTCCAGCCGATGCCTATACAGAGCACGCAGATCAATATCTGGAACCTCTACGCTCTTTCGCCCGTCGGACTGGTCGGGTCCTTTGTGGTCGGCCTGACCAATGCGCCGTTCTGGACCTTGGCGCCGCTCTTTGCGATGGAAAGCGGGCTCGGTGAAGGCGGGATTGCAGCCTTCATGCTTGCAGCGATCGCCGGCGGCGCAATCGCACAATGGCCAATCGGACGCATCTCGGACCGCATGGACCGGCGGCGCGTCATCGTCGCGCTTTGCCTTGGTTCGGCGTTGGGCGAGGTAGCACTGGTTTTCGCGGGCGTCAGCGGAAGCGCGGTCGCTATGTTGCTGACCGGCGTTCTCTTCGGTGTCTTCGCACTGACACTCTATTCGGTCTGCGTGGCGCATATGAACGATCACGGGCAGAGCGAAAGCTTTGTCTCGATTTCGGGCGGGCTGCTGGTCGTCTATTCAGTGGGTGCCATCGTTGGCCCCACTGCAGCATCGCTGGGTGTCGGCAGTTTCGGCATTTCGTCGATTTTCGTGTTCCCCGCGCTTGTTCATCTCTTGTTCGCCGGTTACACGATCTACCGAATAATCTCGACGCCAGCACTCCCCGACGAGCAACGGGCCGATTTTGTCGCCGTCCCCTTCCCGCAGGCTCATCCGCTACCGACCGAACTCGACCCGCGCGCCGCCGAGGAGGGGCCCGCAACCGCCGATGGCGCCACGACAACCGACCACCCCGCCAGCGGGCAAACCACCGGCCAATGAAAAAGGCCGGCACGCTTCCCTACGCGGCCGGCCCTTAAATTCACCGTTTCTCCCGGCTAGCTGTTCACAGCGTCCTTGAGACCCTTGCCGGCCTTGAACTTCGGCTGCTTCGACGCCGGGATCTGGATCGTCTCGCCGGTACGCGGGTTTCGGCCCTCGGTGGCCGCCCGGTTCGACACATTGAACGTGCCGAAGCCAACCAGCCGGACCTCTTCGCCCTTTTTCAGCGAGTCCGTGATGATGTCGAACACATAGTCGACGGCTTTGGTCGCATCGGCCTTGGATAGGCCGGTCCGGTCCGCCACTTCTGCAATGAGATCGTTCTTGTTCACGTCGGGCCCCTTCTGATGCGATGGCGGGGAATCGGGATTCCCTCAAGCGTTAAGAGTCTACTCGCCTGCCGAGAAGGGGGTCAAAGTAAAAACAAAGGATTTCTGCGGAAAATTCGTGAACCTCAAAGCAGAAACGGGAGCCCTTGGGCTCCCGTTTTGCTTCTTCCGATGGCCGAACGGCTATCCAGAGACCCTAATGCGCCATAATCGGCTCTGTCGCGCCGGGCCGGTTGCGCCCGGCGGCGGCCTGCTCGGCCAGCCAGGCATCCTCGTCCCACTCGATCGGCTCGGGTACCCGAGTCAACGCGTGTTTCAGCGCCTCGTCGATCGTGTTGACCGGCACGATTTCCAGACTGTTCTTCACATTGTCCGGAATCTCCGCCAGATCCTTGGCGTTGTCCTGCGGGATCAGCACCTTCTTGATACCGCCCCGGAGTGCGGCCAGGAGTTTCTCCTTGAGACCACCGATGGGCAACACCCGGCCCCTGAGCGTCATCTCGCCGGTCATGGCCACATCCTTGCGAACGGGGATACCGGTCATGACAGAGACGATAGCCGCCGTCATGGCGACACCGGCCGATGGGCCATCCTTGGGCGTGGCGCCTTCCGGCACATGGACATGGATGTCGCGACGGTCGAAGAGCGGCGGCTCAATGCCGAAGCGAGTCGCGCGGGAGCGGACATAGGAACTCGCCGCCGAGATCGACTCTTTCATCACATCGCGCAGATTGCCGGTGACCGTCATACGGCCTTTGCCCGGCATCATGACGCCTTCGATGGTCAGCAGTTCGCCACCAGCCTCGGTCCATGCAAGACCGGTAACGATACCGACCTGATCCTCGCCCTCGGCTTCACCGAAGCGATATTTTGCTACGCCGGCATAGTCGGCGATGTTCTCCATCGTCAGCTTGATCGTCTTCGTTTCCGAATCGGTCAGGATGCGCTTCACCGCCTTACGCGCCAGATTGTTCAACTCGCGCTCAAGGTTGCGGACGCCGGCCTCGCGTGTGTAGACGCGGATTAGTTGCCGCAACGCCTCGTCGTCGATCGACCACTCGCCCTTTCTCAAGCCATGACCGTCGATTGCCTTCTGGATCAGATGGCGCCGCGCAATCTCGACCTTCTCATCTTCGGTGTAGCCGGCAATGCGAATGATCTCCATCCGGTCCATCAACGGCTCGGGGATGTTGAGCGTATTGGCTGTCGTCACGAACATGACATCGGAGAGATCGTAGTCGACCTCCAGATAATGATCGGCGAATGAGCTGTTCTGCTCCGGATCGAGAACCTCGAGCAATGCCGATGACGGATCGCCACGGAAGTCCGCACCCATCTTGTCGATCTCGTCGAGCAAGAAGAGCGGATTGGTGTGTTTCACCTTCTTCATCGACTGGATGACCTTGCCCGGCATTGAGCCGATATAGGTGCGGCGATGGCCACGAATTTCGGCCTCATCGCGTACGCCGCCAAGCGACATGCGTACGAAATCGCGGCCAGTCGCACGCGCGATCGACTTGCCAAGCGAGGTCTTGCCGACACCGGGCGGTCCGACGAGACACAGGATCGGTCCCTTCAACTTGTTGGCGCGGTTCTGGACAGCCAGGTATTCGACGATGCGCTCCTTGACCTTGTCGAGGCCATAGTGATCGGCATCGAGAATTTCCTGCGCATTCGCCAGGTCCTTCTTGACGCGGCTCCGCTGCTTCCACGGCACGGAAAGCAACCAATCCAGATAGTTACGCACAACAGTCGCTTCCGCCGACATGGGGCTCATCTGCTTGAGCTTCTTCAGCTCGGCAACCGCCTTTTCACGGGCTTCCTTGGAGAGCTTGACCTTCTGAATCCGCTCTTCGAGTTCACGAATTTCCTCGCGCCCATCGTCGCCGTCGCCAAGTTCTTTCTGAATGGCCTTCATCTGCTCGTTCAGATAGTACTCGCGCTGCGTCTTCTCCATCTGCCGTTTGACGCGGCTGCGGATACGCTTTTCGACCTGCAGCACGCCAATCTCGCCTTCCATCAGCGAATAGACACGCTCCAGACGTCCGGCAACCGACGACATCTCGAGAAGTTCCTGCTTCTCCGGAATCTTGATATTGATGTGGCTCGCAACCGTATCGGCCAGCTTCGCCGGATCCTCGATCTGTCCAATCGAACCGAGAACCTCCGGCGGCACCTTTTTGTTGAGCTTCACATAGCCTTCGAACTGCGAGACCACCGAGCGCGTCAAGCCTTCAATCTGATCGCCATCCGCATCGGTTTCGTCGATTGCCTCAACCTCGGCTTCAAAGAACTCCGGATTGTCTATGTAGCGCTTCACGCGCGCACGACGCACACCTTCAACCAGCACCTTGACCGTGTTGTCCGGCAGCTTCAGAAGCTGCAGAACCGTGCCAATGGCGCCAATTTCATAAATATCGTCGGTATTCGGATTGTCGTCCGCAGCGTTCTTCTGCGCGACGAGCAAAATTTGCTTGTCGTCCTGCATGACATTTTCAAGCGCACGCACCGACTTCTCGCGGCCGACAAAGAGCGGCACGATCATGTGAGGGAAAACCACGATGTCGCGCAGCGGCAGCACCGGCAACACAAGCCTGCCGCCAGCCGTATCCTGATTGCGCTCGTCTTTCTCGGTCATATCAACTACCTGCCTTTAAACCTGACTCGACTGCCGCCCGCAGCGAAGCTCCAGCCTAGCATCCGATCCTGAACGAATGCTGACGGAAGCCTGCCTGCCCAGAATAGCGGGATTCGCGGGCGCCGCCCGGATTTCGGACGATTCTGGCCGCCGGGCAGCGATGCAGCCGGGGCCAAGGGTTAAAAGGAAAATGGCCTCGAAAGACCACGCTTTCAAGGCCACCTGCCAATTGTCGCAAAATGCCGGTTTTCAGGTCCGTTCAGGCACTCGTGCCGACGTCGCCCTGGCGTTCGGCATAGATGTAGAGAGGACGTGCCTTGCCCTCAACCACTTCGCCGCTGATGACAACCTCTTCAACACCGTCGAGCGTCGGCAGTTCGAACATGGTGTCGAGCAGGATCGACTCAAGAATGGAGCGGAGCCCGCGGGCACCTGTCTTGCGATCGATCGCCTTGCGCGCGATCGAGCGGAGCGCCTCCTCTGAGAAAGACAGACGCACATTCTCCATCTCGAACAGCCGCTCGTATTGCTTGACCAGTGCATTCTTCGGCTGGGTCAGGATGGTGACAAGCGCCTCTTCGTCAAGATCCTCCAGCGTCGCCAGAACCGGCATACGACCGACGAATTCCGGGATGAGACCGAACTTCAACAGATCCTCGGGCTCCAGATCCTTGAGGATTTCGCCTGTACGGCGATCTTCGACCGACTGTACCTTGGCGCTGAAGCCGATTCCCGCACCCTTGCCGCGCTGGCCGATGATCTTTTCAAGGCCCGCAAAGGCGCCGCCACAGATGAACAGGATGTTCGTCGTGTCGACCTGGAGAAACTCCTGCTGCGGATGCTTGCGCCCGCCCTGCGGCGGCACGGAGGCGACGGTGCCTTCCATGATCTTCAAAAGGGCCTGCTGCACACCTTCGCCCGAAACATCGCGTGTGATCGACGGGTTGTCGGATTTGCGGCTGATCTTGTCGACTTCGTCGATATAGACAATGCCACGCTGCGCGCGCTCGACATTGTAATCGGCAGACTGAAGCAGCTTCAGGATGATGTTCTCGACATCCTCACCGACATAGCCGGCTTCGGTCAGCGTCGTTGCATCCGCCATCGTGAACGGCACATCAAGGATACGGGCAAGCGTCTGTGCGAGCAGCGTCTTGCCACAGCCGGTCGGACCGATCAGCAGGATGTTCGATTTTGCCAGCTCGACGTCGTTGTTCTTGGCGGCGTGATTGAGGCGCTTGTAGTGGTTGTGAACCGCGACCGAGAGAACCCGTTTGGCGTGCTGTTGGCCGATCACATAGTCGTCCAGCACCGCACAAATTTCCTGCGGCGAGGGAACACCGTCACGCGACTTCACCAGCGAGCTCTTGTTCTCCTCGCGAATGATGTCCATGCAGAGTTCGACGCATTCGTCGCAGATAAAGACGGTCGGTCCCGCAATCAGCTTCCTGACCTCGTGCTGGCTTTTGCCGCAAAAGGAACAGTAGAGCGTGTTCTTGGAGTCGCCGCCGCTCACCTTGCTCATAAAAACTCCTTAGTAACCCGAGTAACCCGCAAGCCGGATCGGGCTTCTTCTGCTACCTGCACCAACCGTGCCTGCCTTACGCTACGCGATCAAGCCACCCGAATCTCTATACGTCACTGAGTGAAATTCGGATGCTTTGGCGGTCATTCCTGAGACATACGAGCATGTTATTCGCAGAGGGATCAACATTTCATTACCCTCCATAACGGCGCTGAACGAGGTTTCCGTCGCGGTGCCGCGGCTTCGGAAGGGCCCGGTTTTCATGTATTTGCCAACGAAGTCAGCAAAGGCAGCACTGGTGCCAATGCTGCCCCACGCCCTGGAAAGCCTGCGTTTCAGGCCTTTTTGGCGTCGTCCGGCGATGCGCGCACCACGCCGACATGGTCGATAATGCCGAATTCCAGAGCGCGTTCGGGGCTCATGAAATTATCGCGCTCCAGCGCGTCCTCGACAGCCTTCAGGCTTTGCCCGGTGTGTTTCACATAGATGTTGTTCAAGCGTTCGCGAATCGCGATCGTCTCACGGGCATGGATTTCGATGTCGGTCGCCTGCCCCTGGAACCCCCCCGACGGCTGATGGACCATGATGCGCGCGTTGGGAAGCGCGAAGCGCATGCCCTTTTCGCCGGCCGCCAGCAAGAGCGATCCCATCGACGCGGCCTGCCCCATGCACACTGTCGAGATCGGGGAGCGCACGTGCTGCATCGTGTCGTAGATCGCCAGACCCGACGTCACGATGCCACCTGGCGAATTGATGTACATCGAAATTTCTTTTTTGGGGTTTTCGGCCTCAAGGAAAAGAAGCTGTGCCGTTACGAGCATCGCCATGCCGTCTTCGACCGGGCCGGCAACAAAAATAATGTGCTCTTTCAGCAGGCGCGAAAAAATGTCGTAGGCGCGCTCACCGCGATTGGTCTGCTCGACCACCATCGGCACGAGGTTCATATAGGTTTCGATGGGGTCTTTCATTCTCTCTCCTGAGCGTCGGCCTGTTTTCTGCGGCATGCGGGCAGCAGCGCGTCTGCGCCAGCCAAAAACCGCACAGAACCCGAATAACCTGATTCGGTAAATGGACGGTTCCGAACTCTAGCGCAAGACCAATATAAGGTCAGTCACGACCGATTTCGCCCCCTGTGACAAAGAGGGCATTTACCGCAGCGTCAGAGCGACCTTCTTCGGTTCAATATCGCCCGGTCTGCCAATCATGCCTGAGACGCCCGTCAGCGAGCCGGCCACCAGTTCACGCGCCAGAAAGCGGGCGGGATCGACCCGGCCGGGCAGGTCGAGCCGCCGTGTCAACGCGCGGGCGAAGCCGAACCGACGATAATAGGGCTCATCGCCGACCAGCACGACGATGCGGTGTCCCTGCGCGGTGGCGCGGGCAAGGCCGGCGCGCATCAGCCGGCTGCCTATGCCCTCGCCTTGCCGATCAGGCGCGGTCACAAGGGGCCCGAGCAAAAGGGCCGGCGTGCCCCCGGCAATCTCGACCGGCCAGAAGCGCAGCGTGCCGACGACCACGCCTCGGTCGACGGCGACCAGCGCGAGGGACGCATCATGTGCGACGCCGTCGCGCAGCCGGTAAACGGCCTTGGCAAAGCGTTCCGGCCCGAAAGCCTCGGCGACCAAGCGCTCGACGGCGGCTTTGTGGATGTCTTTCTCGGCAACAATTTTCATCGGTCTGTCCGTTCCGGATGCACAGCCGGCATGCCTCGCGAACGCGGCTTCGCAATTTTCTGTGGGGTGAGCGCGATCGACCGTTCAGATGCAGACGCTGGCAAGCGGCGGGAAGCCGTTGAAGCCGACGGCCGAATAGGTCGTCGTGTAGGCGCCGGTGGCCAGTATCCAGACCTTGTCACCGGCAGCGAGTGCCGATGGAAGGCGATAGTCCGTCTTCTCATAGAGAATATCGGCGCTGTCGCAGGTCGGGCCGGCCAGCACGACGGGCGACGTCTCGCCACCATCGCGCGAGGTCAACAGGCGATACTTGATCGCCTCGTCCATGGTTTCGGCCAGACCATGGAACTTGCCGGCATCGAGATAGACCCATCGTCGATCGTCGTCGCCACCCTTCTGCGACACGAGCACGACTTCGGCCTGGATGACGCCGGCATCGCCGACAACACCGCGGCCGGGCTCGACGATCACTTCCGGCATGTTGTCGCCGAAGTGACGCAGCAGAGCCTCGTGGATTGCGGTGCCATAAGCCGGGATCGACGGCACGTCGGTGCGGTAGCGCGACGGGAAGCCGCCGCCCATATTGACCATGCGCAGCGTCACGCCGCGCGCCTCGAGCGCGCGGAAAAGCGAGACCGAAAGCTCAAGCGCCTTGTCGTATTGCGTGAGGTCGGTCTGTTGCGAGCCAACATGGAAGGAGATGCCGTAGGCATCGAGGCCGAGCGCCTTTGCGGCCGCCAGAAGGTCGACGGCCATTTCAGGCTCGCAGCCGAACTTGCGCGACAGCGGCCATTCAGCCCCTTCGCATTCCATCAGCACGCGGCAGTAAACCTTCGAACCCGGCGCGACGCGGGCGATCTTTTCGAGCTCCGGCTGGCTATCGAAGGCGAACATGCGGACGCCCTTTCGATAGGCTTCCGCGATGTCGCGTTCCTTCTTGATCGTGTTGCCGAAGGAGAGACGGTCCGGCGAGACGCCATGCGCGAGGCAGAGATCGATCTCGCCCATGCTGGCCGTGTCGAAGGCCGAACCGAGCCGCGCGAGGCGCGCCACGATTTCATCGGCCGGGTTGGCTTTCACGGCATAGAAGATACGCGCTTCGGGAAGCGAGCGCGCCAGCTCCTCGAAGTTGTGAGCGACGATGTCGACATCGACGATCAGGCAAGGCGAAGGCAACTCGGCCGTCGCGATGTAGCGCGCGATCTTTGGCGGCAGTCCACCGCGCTCCAGCGGCAACTCGGCCGCCTGCGGCACAAGGCGCAGAGGCGCCTTGCGGCCCTTGACCGCCTTCGAGGACGGGGCGGACTTTGCGATTGCTTTGGAAGAGGAGCGCGAACGGGCACGGCGGCCCTGCTCGGAGGCGAACATCGTCAACACCCTTTTTCAGATCCGGTACTCAGACCGGCGTGATCCAAAAAGGACGCTTCCGTCGTTGCATAAACCTGCCAGGGGCCAGCGGCACGTGCGTGTGCGTCTTGTGATGCGCGGAGATATAGGTATCGATGAGTCTGCGCAACAGGTAATTGGGCTCGCGGTCAAACTTTTTTGCTAACAAATCCTTAATGTGCCTGCGGCCGGATGCGGCCGAATTGCGGCAGCAAAAAGACAAAGGCCCGGAGGGGTGCTCCGGGCCTTCCTCGACGACGCCTCGTGACGTGTCAGTCGTCTTTCTTTTTCTTCGCCGCCGGCTTCTTCGCAGCGGGCTTTTTGGCGGCGGCCTTCTTTGCCGGCTTCGCCTCGTCATGATCGTGATCATGGTCGTGGTCGCAGTTCTCGTCGTGGACGTGCTCGTGCTCCTCCGCATCGGGATCGGCAAAGAGCTCGTCGCGGCTGACGGTCTTGTCCTGCACGTCGGCCAGCTCGGCAATGAAGTCGATGACCTTGTCCTCGAAGATCGGCGCGCGCAGTTCCTGCACCGCCTGCGGGTTCTGCTGGTAGTACTGATAGAGTTGACGCTCCTGACCCGGGAACTGGCGAGCGCGCTCGGCGAGCGCCTGGTTCAGCTCCTGCTCGGTGACGGAGATGCTGTTCTTCTCACCGACTTCGGCCAGCAGCAGGCCGAGGCGGACGCGCCGCGCCGCGATCTTGCGATATTCGGCCTTCACGTCTTCCTCGGGTTCATCGAGGTCGGCGGCCGTCTTTTTCTGGTGGCTGAGCTCATGCTCGAACTGCTGCCAAATCTGCTCGAATTCCTGCTCGACCATCGTCGGCGGCAGCTCGAAGTCATGCAGCTCGTCGAGCTTGTCGAGCATGGCGCGCTTCATGTGGGAGCGCGACATGCGGGTGTAGTCGGACTTGATCTGCTCGGCGAGTGCCTCGCGCAGCTTGTCGAGGGTGTCGAAGCCGAAACGCTTGGCGAGTTCGTCGTCGACCGTTACCTCGGCCGGCGCTTTCACTTCCTTCACCTTCACCTCGAAGACGGCGTCCTTGCCGGCCAGGTGTTCGGCGCCATATTCGGCCGGGAACGTCACGTTGACGGTCTTTTCTTCGCCAGCCTTGGCGCCGACAAGCTGTTCCTCGAAGCCCGGAATGAAGCGGGCGGAGCCCAGTTCGAGATTGGCGTCTTCGGCCGAGCCGCCGTCGAAGGCGACGCCGTCGATCTTGCCGACGAAGTCGACGGTCAGCAGATCGCCATTTTCGGCCGCAGCGCCTTCGGCGCGGGGTTCGAAATTCTTCTGGTTTTCGGCGAGGCGCTTCAGCGCTTCGTCGATGTCGGCGTCCTTCACCTCGGCAACGAGGCGTTCGACGGAAACCTTTGAAAAGTCTGCCAGTTCGAAGGCCGGCACGACCTCGAAGCTCATCTTGAAAGTGAGGTCAGCCTTGCCGTCCATCACTTCCTGGATTTCGCCCTCGAGATCGATCGACGGCTGGAAGGCAGGCCTAAGTGCTTCGTCCGCCAGCGCTTTCTGGCTCGACTCGCCGACGGTCTCCTGGATGATCTCACCCATGACCTGCTTGCCGAAGGTCTTGCGCAAATGGCTGACCGGCACCTTGCCGGGACGGAAGCCTTTGAGGCGAACCTGGTTTTTCATTTCCTCGAGCTTGACGCCGAGGCGGGCTTCGAGATCTTGCGCCGGAACCTGAATCTTCAATTCGCGCTTCAGACCGTCCGCGTTGGTGACCGTGACCTGCATCTTACAATCCATTGTATTTAAAGGGGTTTCGGTCTGGTGCGGGCGGAGGGACTCGAACCCCCACGCCTTGCGGCACTGGAACCTAAATCCAGCGCGTCTACCAATTCCGCCACGCCCGCCATGGGCCGACGACGAGGCCCGACAAGAGCCAGCCGCTCCCCAATTTGGCGCTCTCTATATCAAGGGGTTCGGGCGATTGCCAGCAAAAGAGCACAGCGGCGACAGCCGAAAACACCCCCTCTGTCACGAAACTGTCACGGAACTGTCACAAAGGCTCCGGCGGCGGGGATAAGGGGTGGGGATAAAATAAACTTGTCCCCGGTTTTGCCGCCGCGCGCGACATCTCAGCCGAGTTGAGCGGGCAGATCGCGCAGAATGGCGGGGAGCATTTCGGGGATGTCCTCGGCGATCAGGCCCGGACCGAAGGCGGCGCCCGCTTCGCCATGCAGCCAGACGCCGGCGGCGGCGGCTTCGAATGGCGGCATGCCCTGTGCCAGAAGGCCGAGCACGATGCCGCCCAGCACGTCGCCGGAACCGGCAGTGGCGAGTTCGGGACCGGCATTGATGTTGATGGCGGCGCGGCCGTCCGGCGCGGCGATGACGGTGTCGGCACCTTTCAGCACGATGACGGCGCCGGCTTCAGCGGCGGCCCGCCGTGCACGGAGGAGTTTGCTCTCGCCGGAGGCGGCCAGCGCCGGAAAGAGACGGGCGAACTCGCCTTCATGCGGCGTCAACACGACCGGACCGGCGAAGTAGCCCTTGATGGCGACGAAGAGATCGCGCGGAATTTCGGCAAAGGATGTCAGCGCATCGGCGTCGAGCACCATCGCGGTGCCGGACAGGAGGGCCGCCAAGACGTTTTCGCGCGTTTCCGCGCCGACGCCGGCGCCGGGTCCGATCAGCAATGCGTTCTTGCGCTTGTCTTCGAGAATTTGCGTCAACCCGTCGGCGCCGTCGAAGGGCGCCAGCATGATTGCGGTCAGATGGGCGGCGTTGACGAGCAGCGCCGAAGGCGGCGTCGCCACGGTGACGAGGCCCGCCCCTGCCCTCAAGGCGCCGCGCGCGGCCAGACGCGCCGCGCCGGTATGCGCCGCGCCGCCCGAGACGACGACGGCATGGCCGCGTGTGTATTTGTGGCCGTCGATCTTCGGCTGCGGAAAGGCGGCCGCCCAGAGCGGCGGATGGTCGATGAAGGTTTGCGGCGCAATCTCTTCGAGCACGTCGGAGGGGATGCCGATATCGGCCACTTTCAGCTCGCCGCAGAGGCGGCGGCCCGGCAGCAACAGATGACCGGGCTTCAGACGGAAGAAGGTGACCGTCAGCGCCGCCTTGACGGCCGCGCCGCGCACCGCGCCGCTGTCGCCGTCGAGACCCGAGGGGACGTCGACCGCGGCGACCGGAACGCCCGACTTCGCGAGGCGGGCGATCAGGTCGGCGACCACGCCTTCGACATCGCGGGCGAGGCCGGCGCCGAAGATGGCGTCGATCACGAGGGTGGCGCCCTCGCCCGCGCCGGCGGTGAGCGGGTGGACGGGACCCTGCCAGCGGGCGGCCGCTTCGGCGGCATCGCCCTTCAGGTTCTCGCGGGCGCCGAGAAGAAAGAGCGTCACCGGCCAGCCGCGTTCGGCGAGCAGGCGCGCGGCGACGAAACCGTCGCCGCCATTGTTGCCGGGGCCGCACAAGACCGCGACCGGGCCTTGCGGGAAACGCGCCGCGACGGCTTCGGCGACGGCGCGGCCGGCATTCTCCATCAGGACGGAACCCGGACGGCCGCGGGCGATGGCCAGCGCGTCGGCGCGCGCCATTTCGGCGGTGGTCAGAAGGGCCGGAGAGGAATCATGCATGGGGCCACTATAGACCCGCGATTGCGGCGGGTCAGGGGCGCAGCCGCCTCAAAATGTTTCAGGCTGCGCGCATCCGCCTCATGCTAGATTGCAGGCGGGGCTGGCGGCCGGACATATTTTCGAAGGAGCCCGTCAACAGGATGTGGAAACTTGCAGCCGGACTGGCCTTTGCATCGCTGGCCGCCCTGCCGGCCCAGGCCGGCGATCTCAAGGTCACGGTCACGGGCGTCCGCTCGGATGACGGCGCGCTGATGATCGGCTTCTATGACAGCGCCGCCAATTTCGAGGATGCCATTGGTACGTCGGCGAAGGTCGGGCTGCTCAACGACAAGGGACGGCTTGTCGGGGTGACGATGCGGGCCAGGACGGGCCCGCAGGGAATCGCAGTCTCGGACCTGCCGGCCGGCCGCTACGGCGTCATCGTGTTTCACGACGAGAACGACAACGGGCTGCTCGACATCAGCATTTTGCGCATTCCGATCGAAGGTTACGGTTTCAGCAACAATGCGATCGGCTTTCTGCGCGCGCCCTCCTTCGACAAGGCGGCCGTGACGGTCGGCGAAGGTGATGTCAGCATTTCGATCGCGCTGACCTATCAGGTTGCGCCTTACGTCCGGCCGGGGCCCAAGAAGTAAGCGGGTGCCCGGACAGGCCGGATCATGATGACGTCGTTCGCGCCCTCTCCTATTGCTGCGCGTAGGCGGCGCGGACATTGGCCACGTTTTCCCCCTGTTGCGGCCGAAGCGAGGGGATATCGAAGGTGACGGTGCCGATCGCACCGCCATAGGCGAAGGGCGCTGCGTAGTCATGACAGACCGGCGAAATGCTGCGGCCGATATCCATGCCGGTGGAAGAAAGCATGAACACCAGTTTCGGGATCGTGCCGGACGCCACTTCATTGCCATCGACCAGGAGGGCGACGTCGCCACCGCCATCGGGGCGGCGGGCGACGGCGAGTTCCAGCTGGCGCGCGCCGGGCGCGAGCGGCGCGGCGGATGCGATGGCCGTGTGTTCGTGGAAGCAGTTGTAGTCGAAATGCGGCCGGCCCTCCTTGATGTAGAGGACGAAGCCCGAGTTGATGCTGCCGCGCGCCACAATGGCACCGTCGCCATTGCCCGACGGATGTTCGATGTCGGCCGTCATGCGCCAGCCGCGCGCGACCGGCGGGCAGACATCGGCAACGATGTGGGAGACCGGCGGGTGATAGACGAAGCGGCGGCGCGAGGTCGGCATGCCGGGACGGCGCGAGGCGGCGAATAGTGCCAGACCGTTGCGATCATCGAGCGGCAACGCGCCCTGCGCTTCTGCTTCGGTCCACCAGAGTTCGACCAGCGCCTTCAGCCTTTCGGGTTCGTTTGCGGCGAGATCGTTTGCTTCCGAGAAGTCTTCGGCGAGGTTGTAGAGCTCCCAGCGGTCCTCGTCGAAGGGCTTGCCCTGTTCGTGGCGCGTCACGGCCTTCCAGCCGTCCTGCCAGATGCCGCGATGGCCGAGCATTTCGAAAAACTGCGATCCGCGCGCAATCGTGGCTTCAGGATCGGCGACGGCAGGTTTGAGACTGACGCCGTGGACCGGCATTTGCGGGACGCCGGCGACGACGGACGGCGTTTCGATACCGACGATTTCGAGCACCGTCGGCGCAATGTCGACCGCGTGGCAGAACTGGCGGCGGCTGACGCCGGGCGCGGCGAGGCCGGCCGGGAAGTGCATGATCAGCGGGTCGCGGACACCGCCGCCATGGGTGTTCTGCTTGTACCATTTCAGCGGCGTGTTGCCGGCCTGTGCCCAGCCCCAGGGGATGTTGCAGTGACTTTCGGGACCGCCGATGTCGTCGAGGCGCGCGACCGCCGCATCGACGTCTTCGGGCATGCCGTTGAACCATTTCATCTCGTCGAAGACGCCCTTCGGACCGCCTTCCTGGCTGGCGCCATTGTCGGACAGAAGAACGAAGAGCGTGTTGTCCCAGCGGTCGATCGATTTCAGGAAGTCGATCAGGCGGCCGATCTGGACATCGGTATGTTCGAGCATGGCCGCGAAGGCTTCCTGAAGCCGGGCGGCGAATGCCTTTTCGTTCGGCGAAAGCTCCTCCCACGGACGAACGCCGGGATTGCGCGGGGCCAGCGCCGTGTCCTTCGGGATGACGCCCATCTGCTTCTGGCGCTCGAACCATTCCGCCCGCACCACATCCCAGCCGGCGTCGAACTTGCCGCGATATTTGTCGAGATAGTTTTGCGGCGCCTGATGCGGCGCGTGCATGGCGCCGAAGGCGAGATAAAGAAAGAAGGGGCGCTCCGGGACCAGCGAGACGATGTCGCGGATCATGCCCGCCGAGCGGTCGACGATGTCTTCGGAGACGTGATAGCCGTCTTCGGCGCGGCCCGGCACATCGACGAAATGATTGTCATGCGTCAGCTCGGGATAAAACTGGTCGGTCTCGCCCTGCAGAAAGCCGTAATAGCGGTCGAAGCCCTTTTGCAAAGGCCAGTTGGCAAAGGGGCCGGCGGCCGAACATTCGCTCATCGGCGCGAGATGCCATTTGCCGGCGGCGAAGGTGGCGTAGCCCTTGTCGCGCAGGATCTCGGCCAGCGTCGCGGCGCTTTTCGGGATCGCGCCGCGCATGTTGGGGAAGCCGGTGTCGAAATTCGAGACGCCGCGCATGCCGACCGCATGATGGTTGCGGCCGGTCAGAAGGCAGGCGCGGGTCGGCGAGCAAAGCGCGGTGGTGTGGAAGCCGGTAAAGCGCGCGCCTTTGGCGGCAAGCGCGTCGATGTTGGGGGTGGCGATGGTCGAGCCGTAGCAGCCGAGATGGGCGAAGCCCGTATCGTCGAGCACGACCATCACGACATCGGGGGTGCCGGCCGCCAGTTTCGGCTCCGGCCACCAGGGCGTCGACTCCGCGACGGTGCGGCCGATGACGCCGCCGAATTCCTCGCCCGCTGGATGCTTGTAGGTCATCGCCTGTCCCTCCCCGGCTTGCGCCTGTTCTAATGGATACCATTAAACAGGTGCGGCCGGCGAAGAACAAGCGGCGATTGCAAAGATTCCGTGAGGCGGAACGCTAGTTTGCGACGACGATCTGAAGCGCGCCGATCTGGCTCGCGCATTCCTCGGGCGCGCAGCGGACCAGGATCGCCCTGGGCGGATCTGCGAGTGCGCCAACGATACCGAAGGCCGCACCCATCGACGGGCGAATGTCCGCACGCAGATATATCAGGTCGCCTGGCATCAATCGGATTGTCAGCTTGTTGCTGACAAGCCCGTGGCCATCGCCCACCCGCTCACCCCATGAGAAATCGTATTCCTGGGGGTCGAGATCGATGACCAGCACCTGTCCCTTGTTGATGCCACCCTGCACCGTGCCATTCGCAATCAGGTCGGCTGGCTGCTTGTTCGACATCGGCCCGAAAATCATTGCCGGGCTGTCATACACGCCGTGAAAGAAGTGAATGCGCGCCATTTCCTCGGGCGCTGTTTGTGCCTTTACCGCACGCTCGAGTTCCGGTGGCGCGCCGACGTTTTTCGCCGGCGACACACATGCCGCCAACGATGAAATCACTACCAACACGAAAAGACGGAATCCTACCGATCTACCCATCATGATGCCCCCCGGATGCACACGACCCCTTGCGTGACTGCGCATAACCTTATGGGAAGGAAGGCGACCTATTCCAGATTAAATCCGTAGTCCCTTTCGACGCGGGCGATGCGGGTGATGGTCGGGCCGAACCAGAGGGTCTTGGCCTTGTGCTTGGCGGCCATGTGGTGGGGATCGTCGCGCCAGCGCTGGATCGCTTCGAGGCTTTCCCAATAAGTGATCGCGACCGAGGCACCGTCCTGGAAGAAGGCTTCGAGGCCGAGAAAGCCGCCGATCTCGCCCGCGCGGCCATAAAGCTCTGTCGCAAGTTTGAAATAGGCGCTTTCGTCGAAGCCGGAACCAAGTTCGGTCGTCGTCGTGACGGCGTAATAGGGCGGCTCGGGCGTGCGCGCGACGCGGGCGACGCTGGTCGATCTGGTCATGGCGGTTCCTTGTGAGTGGGGTGGCGCGTTCAGCGCGACCTTTCGCGGGCGAATAGCGCATTGAGTTCGGCGCCGGAGAACTGACCTTCCGCAAAATCCAGCGTGCCCTTGTCGCGCAGCTCGTCGGCGCATCGGCGGATGAAGCCGAAAACCGAGCGGGCGATGGTGCCGCCGAGGCTGATGCGCCGCACCCCGGCCGCGATCATCTCATGGGCGTTGCCGTCCGTGCTTGTGAGACCGGCGACGATGTTGAGCGGTCCGTCAATCTCGCGAACCAGAATCGTCATCGCCGGGAGATCGGCGACACCGGGCAGGAAGACGCAATCGGCACCGGCTTCAAGGAAACGATTGGCGCGGGCGATGGCAGCCTCGAACGCACCTTCTCGGCCGAGCACGAGCATGTCGGTGCGGGCGTTGAGGACGAAGGCGCTGCCGCGTGCGTCGATGGCGGCGCGGGCGGCCTGGATGCGCTCGACCGCCAGCGTTTCGTCATAGAGGACCGGCTCCAGCGGCTTCTTGTCTTCGATGTTGCCGCCGGCCAGACCGGCGTCCATCGCCATGGCGACGGTTTCGGCGACCGCTTGCGGGCTGTCGCCGAAGCCCGCTTCGAGGTCGCCATTGACCGGCAGGCGCGTGGCCTCGGCGATCTCGCGCATGCGGGCGAACATTTCCGCGCGCGTCACGCCGAGCGCTGCATCGGTGACGCCGTAGTCCTGCTTGCCGAGCGAAAAGGCGATGCCGGCGCTGGTGGTACCGATGGCCTTGAAGCCCGCAGCGGCGAGAATGAGCGCGCTGCCGGCGTCCCAGGCGTTGGGCATGATGAAGCCGGGGCCGGACCTGTGCATGGCCTGAAAGGTTTGCGCCTTCGCTTCGGTATCGCTCGTCTGCATTTCGGTTTCCTTCGACGTGGCGGGTGGGATTCGCGTTGCCGAGAAATTGGGGCTTGCGCGCCCATTCGTCCAATTTATAGTTTTGATCTATTACATTTGTTTTTTGCATGTGAGGCGGCGCATGGATTCCGAGGCGCTCCAAACTTTCGTGACCATTCACCGGGCGGGCGGCTTTTCGGCGGCGGCGCAGGTGCTCAACCGCTCGCAACCGGCCATCAGCCGCCGCATCGCGCTGCTGGAAGAGGAACTGGGCATCCCGCTGTTCGAGCGCGTGACCGGCGGTGTCGCGCTGAGCCAGGCAGGCCGCGCGCTGCTGCCCCATGCCGAGCGCGTGCTGGCGGCGCTGAAGGATGCGGGCGACGCTCTCGGCGACCTGCAATCCGGTCAAGCCGGATCGCTCTCCGTTGCCGTCGTCGGCACGCTGGCGAGCGCCGGGCTGACGCGCGTGTTGAAAAAGTTTGCCGCGCGCGCGCCGGGCGTCGAGCTGACGCTCAGAACGGCAACAAGCGCGGAAGTGAGCGAGCTGGTGCGGAGCGGCGAGGCAACCATCGGGCTTCGTTATTTCAACGACCGGTCGCCCGACCTCATCGGCTTTGCGCTCCGGCCCGAGCCGCTTGCCGTGGCCTGCGCGCCGGATCACGCGCGCGCGGACAAGCGCGTGGCGCGGTTCGCCGATCTCGGCGACGAACACTGGCTGGCCTTTCCGCCGCCACCGGATTTCGAGGAGCCGTCCGCGGCGAACATCTTCGCCCAGTTTCTGTTGCGCGGCGTCGGCCGTTTCCGCTGGACCGCCATCGACAGTCTGACCGCACAAAAGCGGCTGGTTGAAGCCGGCTTCGGCATTGCGCTGCTGCCGGAAAGCAGCATCGCCGAGGAGCGGGCCGCGAAATCGCTCGCGGTCATTCGGGTGGGCGATCTCGATGCGGCCAATCCGGTGACGGCGATCACGCGCAAGGGCGGCTATCTCAGCCCGGCGTCGCGGAAGCTGCTGGAGATATTGAAGGCGGACTTTCGCGGCTGAGGTTCAGTTGACCTTCGTGTCGGCTTCCCTGCTCTGCTCGACCAGCTTCAGGGCCGTGCCGGCGGTTTCGAAGATCGTGACCGAGCAATTGTCGGGGCTCACTGGAAATGAGTTCGACTTAGGGTGAACATTTGTCAGGAAAATCGGCCAGCGTGCCTGCTTGGACGGCGCTCACGTTCCAATATCTTGCCGCGAACTGGTTGCCCGTCCAATCCCGAGTTTCGCCCCATGCATCACCTCCGATAGGGCCATCGACGAGAAGACTCACGCTCATCGGCCCCCTAACGCAAATTGGCCCTCGATAAGTGTCATCGTGATGTGCCGGCGTTCCTGTCAACCGGTGCATAACGGTACCGGATCGCATCAACTTAATCTGAATATGCCGGATATCTTCCGGTCTCGTATGCCCAAGGCCGTTCTTAGGTGACGCAATCGTCCCCTCTAGCGCCACCAGTGCGAACTGCCCCGCCGGTACGTCCACAATATGCTTCTCGATCAAACCTGCACTGCTTCCACTTGAAATGCATCGGTTTTCAGGGGCGTTGTACTGGCAGAATGGTACCTTTTTGGAACGAACCTGCTGCGGAAAATTGTCGTCTCTTAAATATCGCTTTATTCTCGCGACGAGATCAGAAATTCCTACAGCATGGCAATCCGCAGGTTTCTCCCGGCACGCTTCTCCGACATCGGCTGCTTCGGTGAGGAAGTCGTCCAAATCTTCCCTAATCGCGCTAATTTGTCCGGACAGTCCCAGCTGAGGCCAATAATCATAATTGCCGTTGTCATACTCTTCCACTTGAGCCTTTGCGAGGGCGAGCATCGATACTGAATCTGCGAGGTGCGAAAATTGCTGGTACTGTGTCGATAGTTTCCCTCTTCCGGGATACGGCGCCGTGTCCGAAATCACGTCTGCAAAATAACCAGAATCACCACGTGTATCGAAGCGGTTTATGGAGTCGCAAGTTGCCACTGAACTTGAGGATGCTGAAGGCGCACAATGCGCAACAATCGCAGGGAAGTCCCGAATAAACTCCAGCATCAAATCTACATTATGGATTGGCAACGACCCTGTATATCCAATCGACGTTGCATCGACATTCACGTGCAATGTTTTTATCGAGTTCGATATCTTATTGGTCAACTGCGCGGAAGTACTAAAGTCGTACCCTGCGCCGCTAGCGCTTCCGCTGAACGAGGCATCAAGAGTATCCAGCGCCTGCCGTGAATTGGATGAGACAACAAACACAACGACTAAGGATGCTTCACGTTGAATTCGTGCGACATATCTGTCGCCGCAGTTGTCTATGAACCCCTCAAAATCGCTTGGCAATCCCGGCTGCAGATTGGCATTGCTTAGAATGAGTGACTTCGGACTTACAGATACTCGGGCGATTATCGCTCTCTGAGAAGCTGAAAGACTGACGAAACGCCGCGATCCATAGGTAGCAGCAACGTCGCCACCCGACACTCCTATGCCCCAACTGAATTTAGCCGATGCAGTGAGGCGCCTATCAGTATCATAATCCTCCGTTGTCGCAGCATAGTCCAAATGATAGACAACGCCGGATGCTCCGTAGGGCACACGTGCATAGGAGGCGAGACACCGACCAGCAAAGCCGCCGGTGAACCGATTGTATCCATGACCTAATACGTCTGAGGGAACGATATTTGCCGACACGTTTGGCTGCACGCCATCCTGCTGCACATTCTGCATGAGTGAGTTCAACTCGTCCAACGGAACTGCCGTCGCCTTCTCTACAAAAAGTATCGAAACGAGAAGCGTAATAAAAATCCCAACATTATTGAGCGTTGCCATCGTGATTTCCAATTCGGTTTGATATGAACGCTAAAATCAGCAAAAGCGAACACAACAAGAGCAACAGAATTAGAGTTCGATGTGATCGCGCCACAAGGCACGCCGCAGACAGAGAGAATCTGCAAAGACAAAAGCGATGGGGACAAAACGCACACAACTACGCTATCGCTAGCTTGCGCGAGGAGTCGTCGCCGCGGCAACATAAAAGCACGACGTCTAAAATGTATAGTTTGTTTACATTACCAAGGCTTGATGGAAAATCAATCAGGATTACGAACTCGCTTTGTCGATAGAAACCGTTCCCCCAAGCGACCGAACCAATCCGGACTCACTCGGCCAATTCACTTTCGTTTTCGCCTCGGGGCCCTTCTCGACCAGCGAGAGAAAGGAGCCGTTCGTCTCGATAACCGTGACGGAACAATTGTCGGGGCGGAAGGAGATGAAGCGATCGTTGCCCGTTGCGGCGCCGGCGGCGACGTTGATGGCGATGAAGCCGGCTTCGGCATTGCGCTGCTGCCGGAAAGCAGCATCGCCGAGGAGCGGGCGGCGAAATCGCTCGCGGTCATTCGGGTGGGCGATCTCGATGCGGCCAATCCGGTGACCGCGATCGTGCGCAAGGGCGGCTATCTCAGCCCGGCGTCGCGGAAGCTGCTGGAGATATTGAAGGCGGATTACCGGGCGTGAGTGCCGATGAGGCGCCGGGGCGGCGCAGTCAATTCAACGACTGCGACCCGTCGTCCTGGTCTGGTTCGAAGTAATTTCGCCGGCATCGAGGAGACAGGCCTTGTCAAACTCGCGCATGGCCCGCCGACCGATTGCGCGGACCTCGTGCAGAGCTTTCGCCGTTTCATGCACGGCCTCAAGAGCGTCGCTCCGGTATTTCCTATTCATAGTTTCAGCCACTCAAATCTCGCCACAGTGAGAAAAGAAAGACGTGGATGGCCCGCATAAAGCGGGCCATGACGGGTTTGGTTGGCACAAGCGGCAAACGCTGCCTTTGCCCGAGCATCATACATCAAACCGGCGGCGGCGGTCACCGTCGTGCTCTCAATTGACCTTCGTGTCGGCTTCCCTGCCCTGCTCAACCAGTTTCAGCGCCGTGCCGGCGGTTTCGAAGATCGTGACCGAGCAATTGTCGGGGCGGAAGGAGATGAATCGATCGTCGCCCGTTGCGGCGCCGGCGGCGACATTGATGGCGATGAAATGGGAGAAGATCACCGTGTCCTCACTGCGCTCGGTCAGCGCGTCGACGACGGCGCGGCGCCAGGCCGCCAGATCGACTTTTCCGTTGCCGGTGTTTTCCGGCGCCAGCGCGTCGGCCCATGTGCCGGCCATCAGACCGCGGAGCCAGGCGCCGCGCGCGGCGAGGTCGGCGATGGGCGATGGGACTTCGGCGACGCGGGGCTCGATGGCAGGTGTGGCGACCCAGCTGGCGGCCAGCGGTTCGCTGGTTTCGCGGCAGCGGCGCAAGGGCGAGGAGAGCAGCGGCAGCTTGCGGCCGGTGCGGGTCTCGATTTCGCGGGCAACCGCTTCGGATTGCGCGCGGCCTTTTTCGCTGAGGCCGGGATCGGTGTCGGCATCCCAGCCGGCGGCGGCCTCGCCGTGGCGGATCATGTAGATCAAGGGCATGGGGTGGCTTCCTTCGGATCGTGTGATTTCGATGGGAAGGGCGTAGCGCTCAATAATGGTATCGGCAAGAGAGGACTTCGAGCGTCCGGTCGCGCGTGGAGAACAGGAACAAGCGACTTATCGCCGTTTCAGCAACCGGCTCAGGTCCACAAGCTCTCCCCGCTCAATCTCCTTCAGCGCCCTTGCGAGGTGGCGCGCGTTGGCCGGAACGCGAAGGAGATGCATGGTGGCGTCATCCGAGCGAGCCGTTGCTATGCTTCTCGCAGTTGATTTCTTCGTGGCCTTCATTTTCTCGATCTCCCGTTGCGGTCGAGAGTAGCGGGGTCGTCGCTCGAGAGCGAGTACCGAGTCGATAGGCCAATGGGCCCCGGGGACAAGCCCCGGGGTGACACTGAATTTGTGGCACTTGCGGCGATATCCAATGGAACCCGGCGATCCCGGCAAGGGAAAGCCGATGGTCAGGGGGCGGATGAGGGGCTAGCCTTTGACGAGGCGATTCTTCAGAGGAGGCTTCCATGAGCGACGCGCCCAATCCCCCTGTTGCGCAAGCGGGCGGCGACCCGTTCGGCATCAGCAAACTCGTCTATATTCTCTATTTCATCGGCTTCGTGAACGGTATCACGACGATTGCCGGCGTGATTGTCGCCTATCTCAAACGGAGCGAGTCGACGCCGGCTGCGGCGTCGCATCTGACCTTCCTGATCCGCACCTTCTGGATCGGGCTGCTGTTCGCGTTTGTCGGCGCCGTCACCATGATGATCATGATCGGCATGCTGATCCTGCTCGCGACGGTTGTCTGGGCGCTGATCCGCCTGATCAAGGGCATCATGCTGGCGATGGACGGCAAGCCGGTGCCCGATCCCGAGACGTGGCTGTGGTGAGGATGTGAAGCCTGCCGTCTGATCGCTTGCTGTAGTCACCACCCCCCTGGGGGGCGGGTCGAAAAATTCGAGCTTGCGAAGAATTTTTCGGGGCGGGGGAAGCGTCACGCCGTGCCGTCGGACGCAGCCTCATAGCTGCACCGTAAGCGCCGCGACCCCGCCCCGAAATTTACACCACTAACGTGGTGCAAATTTCGACCCTCCCCCAAGGGGAGGGTGGGTTCCGTCGCTAGACGACGGGACGCGCGTCACTCAGGCGTGAAGATGTTGACGCTGCCGTCGGCGGGCGAGGTCACGGTGCCGGGGCGGCCAAGCTGGTCGCGGGTCAGCATGTCCTGAAGCGTGGCCGGGTCGTTGGGCGTGTGGGCGACGAAGCGGGCGTCGCTGTCGGCCATGCGGCCGAAGAGGATGGCGAATTCGGCGCCGCCGCGTCCGTGGACGACCGTGTAAGTTTCGATCTTCGCCTTGCCGTTGGGCTTTTCCTCGACCTTCGGATGTTTCTCGGCGTCGATCTCGGCCTGATAGGTGGCCGGGGTCTCACGCTCCCATTTGCCTTCGCGCGGCGCCGTCGAATAGAGGCCGAGGCCGTGTTTCGTCACATACCAGCCGTTCGAGGTGACGAGGCCCTTCGTCCCCGGCTTCGCACGCAGCTTGTCCATCATCGTCGCGATCGAGTGCATCACGTAGTTGTTGCCGGCGCCGCCGAAATACGGCAAGCCGCCGGTGACGGTCAGCGGGCGCGGATCGTCTTCGGCGATGCCGAGTTCGTCGCGGCCGATCTGCACGGCCGACGGGAAGCAGGAATAGAGATCAAAATAATCGACGTCGCCGATCTTCCAGCCCGACATCGCGAAGGCCTTGCGGCCCATCATGCGGATCGCCGGCGAGGAATGGAAATTGACGCGCTCGCTCGGATACCAGAGATCGTTGGCGTCGGCGCAGCCATGCAGGAAGACCCATTTCGATTGCGGGATGCCGAGTTCGCGCGCCTTCTCGACCGACATCATGACGACGGCGGCGGCCTGATCGACCTGCATGATGGCGTTCATGTATTTCGTGTAGGGAAAGCCGACATAGCGGTTGTCGTCGGTCGGGGTGGCGATTTCCTCGGCCGTGCGGGCGACGGGGAACCAGGCCTGCGGATGCTTCGCCGCAATTTCGGTGAAAGGCGCCATCAGGCGGCCGATGGCGAGCTGGTGGTCGCGGACGCTGCGGCCCCTGGCGCCGCGAATGGCGTTTTCGAACATCGGATAGATGTTGACCGGGAATTGCAGCTTGTGACGCTTTTCGGTTTCGGTGACGCCGGCTTTCTCGTTGCCGATGTCGATGCGGGTGCCGCCGGGATTCTCGTCGTGCCAGGGGAGCTGCTTGCCCTGCCCCAGCGCGCGCATCAGCGTGCCGAAACATTCAGAGCCGGCGACGAGGGCCACCTCTGTGTCGCCACGCGCGATCAGCTCGGCGGTGTGGTTGACCAGCATTTGCGGCGTGTTGCCGCCGGTCGGGCCGTAGCAGGTTTTCGACGGGTTGGCGCCCAGCATGTTGGCCAGCGTCTTTGCCGCATTGGGATAGCGGCCGAAGGGCAGTCGCCCTGAATCCGGGCTGTCGGTGATGAAGCGCACCGTCGTCACATTGTCGATGGCGCTCCAGAGCTTCTCGCCCAATCCGGTGTCGGCGGCGGCGGCGCGGGCGGCGTCGGCCATCAGATGCATCGGCGAGAGCGCCTTCTCGACATCCTTTTCCTTCTGGACCAGCTGGCCGCAGCCGACCAGCACGGGCATGCGGGGGTCGAGTTTGTCGGACATGCGCAGGGCTCCCTTGAATTGCTTTTAGTTCGTGATGCTAACCATTGGCGGCGAGAATAGCGGCTCGGTGCGCGCTGTCCAGCACAGGGCGCGGGCGCGGCGAGGCCGCTGCGTCAGGCGCCGTGTTTCTCGCGGAAGGCGAAGGCCGAAAGCAGGAAGCGCGCGCCATAGATCAGCGCGTCGGCGTTGACCTCATGGCCGAGGCCGGGGATCGGCACGCCCTGGCAGACGATGCCCGCTTCGGAGAGCGCCTTGACCGAGGCCATCATGCCGTAGAGCGGCGCCAGCGCGTCCTGCTCGCCATGGACCAGCATGACGGGCGGCTTCGAGGTGACTTCGCCCGCCAGCCTGCCGGCGCCGACAAGGCCGCCGGAGAAGCCCAGCACGGCGGCCGGCGCGACGGCGCGGCGCAGGCCCAGATGCAGCGCCATCACCGTGCCCTGGCTGAAGCCGACCAGGGCGAGGCGTTCGGGCCCGAGATTGCTTCGCGCCAGTTCGGCATCGAGAAAGGCATGGAGCGCCGGCGCGGCCTCGACCGCATCGTCATAAAGGCGCGGATCGCCGGCCGGGCGTTTGCCGATCCATTGGAAGCCGCCGTCTTTCGCAGGCGCCGGTCCGTCCGGCGCGGCGAAGGCGACATTGGGCATCGAGGACTGCCAGAAATCGGCGAAGGACATCAGCGCCGCGCCCGCGGAACCGTAGCCGTGCAGGAAGACGACCAGCCATTCGGCCTTGCCGGAGGCGGCGGGGCGTCGGAGAGTGTTGAGCGTCACCCGCCCTGCCCCTTCGCATAAGCCTTCAACCGCGCGCTGGCGTCGTCGAGCACCGCGTCCTGCTTGCAGAAGCAGAAGCGGGCGAGATGTTGCGGCGCCTTGGCGGGATCGGCGTAGAAGGCCGAGACCGGAATTGCCGAGACCTTCGCCTTGACCGTGATCTCGCGGCAGAATTCATCGTCGCTGCCGTTGAAACCCTCCTTGTTTTTAAGGAGGGACCTGAAGTCGGCCGAGATGAAATAGGTTCCGTCCGTGGGCAGAACATCGAGGCCGGCCGCCGCAAGCCCTTGTGCCAGCCGGTCGCGCTTTGCTTGCAGCGACGAAGCCAGCTGCGCGAAATAGGCGTCGTCCTGCTCGAGCCCCCAGGCGATGGCCAGCTGCAGCGGCGGCGGGGTGGTGAAGGTAACGAACTGGTGGGTTTTGGCGACCGGCGCCATCAGGTTTGCCGGGCCGGTGATATAGCCGATGCGCCAGCCGGTCAGCGAGAAGGTCTTGCCGGCCGAGCCGATGCGCAGGCAGCGCTCGCGCATGCCGGGCAGCGTCATCAGCGGGATGTGGGCGGCGCCCGAAAAGACCAGATGCTCATAGACCTCGTCGCAGACGGCATAGGCGTCGTGGCGGATCATCAGGGCGGCGATGGCGTCGAGCTCGGCGCGGCTGAAGACCTTGCCGGTCGGGTTCATCGGCGAGTTCAGGAGGATCAGCTTGGTGCGGTCCGAGAAGGCCGCCTCGAGCCCGTCCAGCGGCAGCGACCAGTGCGGCGGCTCAAGGGCCACGGTCACGACTTTCGCGCCCACGGCCTCGATAATGGGCCTGTAGCTGTCATAGGCGGGCTCGATCAGGATCGCCTCGTCGCCGGGGTTCAGGAGGCCGATCAGGCAGTCGGCCAGCGCCTCGGTGGCGCCGGAGGTGACCATGACCTCGCTCTGCCAGTCGATATCGAGGCCGTAGAAGCGCTTGTTGGCGGCGGCGACCGCCCGGCGGAGCTGGGGCATGCCCATCATCGGCGGATACTGGTTGGGGCCGTCCATGATGGCTTTGGCGGCGACGGCGCGGATGTCGTCCGGGCCCTCGTCGTCGGGGAAGCCCTGGCCGAGATTGATGGCGCCATGTTCGGCGGCCAGCGCCGACATGGTGGTGAAGATGGTCGTGCCCAGACCCGAAAAAACCCGGCTTGCCGCCCGCATAGGCTCCGCCCTCGCCATTTCACGTGAAACCAATGGCGGCGTTTGTCGCGGCGCGGCGGGCGGCTGTCAATCGCCGGCGGAAATGGCCGGACGCCGGGCGGTTTGGCGCGGCCGGCAGGGATTGGTTAAGCTGCTGCCGGTTTTTTCATCTTGATGGCTATTTTTTATGCATATTTGCTGCACAAGAGACGGGCAGTGATTCAGCACCCCTGTCCTAAGCCCTTGTAATCAGGCCTCTTTCCGGCACCGAAAGGGTTGGCACGGGCCGTGCTATCCCACAGGGACAGACGGGGGGCGGCAAGCCCAGGAAGCAAGGAAGTCAGCGAATGAAAAAGATCGAGGCAATCATCAAGCCGTTCAAGCTCGACGAAGTGAAGGAAGCATTGCAGGAAGCCGGGCTGCAGGGCATCACCGTGACCGAAGCGAAGGGTTTCGGGCGGCAGAAGGGCCATACCGAGCTCTATCGCGGCGCCGAATATGTGGTCGATTTCCTGCCCAAGGTAAAGATCGAGGTCGTGCTCAACGACGACATGGTGGCCAAGGCCGTCGAGGCGATCCAGCAGGCGGCGCGCACCGGGCGCATCGGCGACGGCAAGATTTTCATCTCCTCGGTCGAGGAGGCGATCCGCATCCGCACCGGCGAAACCGGCGTGGAGGCGATCTAGCGGACGACAGCGACGCGTCGACACCGACGCGTCGAACGACAGACGGCGCGCCGCGGCCCGGCAAGGTCCGCGCGCGATTTTCACAAGCGGGCGCAAGCCCGACGCAAGAACCCCTAAAGGACAACAGGGAAAAGAGGATCAAATGGCCGGCAAACCTATTCAGCAGATTATCAAGGAAAAGGACGTCAAGTACATCGACCTGCGCTTCACCGATCCGCGCGGCAAGATGCAGCATGTCACGTTCGACATCGGTTTCTGCGACGACGATTTCTGGGCCGAGGGCACGATGTTCGACGGCTCGTCCATTGCCGGCTGGAAGGCGATCAACGAGTCCGACATGGTGCTGCTGCCCGATACGGCGACGGCGGTGATCGACCCGTTCTATGCGCAGACGACGCTGGCCGTGTTCTGCGACATCATGGAGCCGTCGACCGGCGAGGCCTATAGCCGCGACCCGCGCGGCACAGCGAAGCTGGCCGAGGCCTATCTCAGGTCGACCGGCATCGGCGACACGATCGTGGTCGGGCCGGAAGCCGAATTCTTCATCTTCGACGACGTCAAGTTCTCGACATCGCCCTACAAGACCGGCTTCGAGGTCGACTCGGTCGAACTACCGACCAATACCGACACCCATTACGAGACCGGCAATCTCGGCCATCGTCCGCGCACCAAGGGCGGCTATTTCCCGGCCAATCCGATCGACTCGTGCCAGGATCTTCGCGGCGAAATGCTGACGGTCATGGAGGAGATGGGCGTCAAGATCGAAAAGCATCACCATGAAGTGGCCGCCGCGCAGCACGAGCTCGGCACCAAGTTCCAGACGCTGACGACGGCCGCCGACCACATGCAGATCTACAAATATGTGATCCACAATGTGGCGCAGGCCTTCGGCAAGTCGGCAACCTTCATGCCGAAGCCGGTGTTCGGCGACAACGGCTCGGGCATGCATTGCCACCAGTCGATCTGGAAGGATGGCAAGCCGCTTTTCGCCGGCAACAAATATGCCGATCTGAGCCAGGAATGCCTGTGGTATATCGGCGGCATCCTGAAGCATGCCAAGGCGCTCAACGCTTTCACCAACCCGTCGACCAACAGCTACAAGCGGCTGGTGCCGGGCTATGAAGCGCCGGTGCTGCTGGCCTATTCGGCGCGCAACCGCTCGGCCTCGTGCCGCATTCCGCACGGCACCTCGCCGAAGTCGAAGCGCATCGAAATCCGCTTCCCCGATCCGACGGCCAATCCGTATCTCGCCTTCGCGGCGATGCTGATGGCCGGTCTCGACGGGATCGAGAACAAGATCGATCCGGGCGGGCCGATGGACAAGAACCTCTACGACCTGCCGCCGGCCGAGCTGAAGAATATTCCGACGGTTGCCGGCTCGCTGCGCGAAGCCCTGATCGCGGTCGATGCCGACCGCAAGTTCCTGACCAAGGGCAATGTGTTCTCCGACGAACAGATCGACGCCTATCTGGAACTGAAGTGGGAGGAATGCATGCGTTACGAAATGACGCCGCATCCGGTCGAGTACGACATGTACTATTCCTGCTGACCACGCCGGAACGGACGAACGGAAAGGCCGGTGCGAAAGCGTCGGCCTTTTTGTTGCCGGAGCAACTGGAGATACTCGCTCCGCTCACGGAACGTCTGCGGATATTCGTTCCGTTCACGGAGCGTTCGGCCCGCAGATCGGTCAGCATGACTGACTCAAGAAAAGCGCCGGAAACCCTTATTTTTCTTGACCTTTTTCGGATTTGAGGCGTAGCATTCTACTGTCTCACGAAGGAGGAGGTTTCGAAGATGGCTCCACCGACGCAGGTTGAATTCCTGTAAAGAATACGGAATTCGATCCTCTGCCAAGACCCGACGCTGTTCTCATGCGTGACCGGTCGGTAAACCGTTTAGGCCAAGGGAAAAGCGCGGATAAAGACTGACGCCAGCGTCATGCTAATTGAGCGCGCGGGCAGAAGGCACGGAGATAAGCCCGGCTTTATAGTGCGGGCGAGTGCGAGTAGCACATCCAAAAGCAACCCCGCGAGGGAACGCCCGACAGGAAAATCCGGGGCTTCCGCTTGAGCGGGGTTGCGCTATATGGCAACACGCCTTTCCTCCGACCAAAACTCCCACTTTCACCAATCATCGTCGACATTGCGCGCGGCATACGCACGGATTCCTTCGTGGCCGTTGGCCACGTCGTGTGCGCAGGGAGGAAAATGAAAATCGAAAAGCCGAATTTCCACGTCGTCACGGGTGGCCCCGGCGCGGGCAAAACGACGCTGATCGAGGCGCTGTCCGCTCGCGGCTTTGGCAGCGTCGAGGAAGCAGGCCGCAGGATCATTCGCGAGCAGGCGCGGACCGGTGGCAATGCGACGCATGATGGCGACCGCCTCGCCTTTCGTGCGCTGATGCTGACGCATGCGATCGACGCGTATCACGCGGCGAAGGGGATGCAACGTCCAGTCTTCTTCGATCGCGGCCTGCCCGATCTTGTCGGCTATAGCCGGCTGATCGGTGCCGAAGTGCCGCCGCGACTTGAAGAAGCCGTGGCGCGCCACCGCTACAACGGAACGGTTTTCATCGCGCCGCCCTGGGCGGAGATCTACGGCAACGATGCCGAGCGCAAGCAGGATTTCGCCGAGGCGGCGGCAACACATGACGCAATCCGTGCAGCTTACCAGAAGGCCGGGTATACGCTTGCCGAACTACCGAAGGCGAGTGTCGAGGTGCGCGTGAGGTTTGTGTTGGCGCGAATTGGCGTTCAAGCCGAGCGCCGCGCCAGATAGTCGTCGCAGAGTTCGACGAGTCGGGCGCCGTCGAAGCTCGGATCGTGGCCGCCGTGAACGGTGCGGGGGGCCATGTCGCGCAGGCGGCGGATCGTCTGCACATAGGTGGCGATGTCGGAGCCCGGCAGTTCGTCGAGCAGCGGGCCGTCATAGATCGCATCGCCGGAAAAGAGCGTTTGCGTTTTCTCTTCCCACAAGCCGACCGAGCCCGGCGAATGACCGGGCAGATGCATGACCGAAAAACGGCGGTCGCCGAGATCGACGGCGTCGCCCTCGCCGATCAGGCCAGTGGCTTGCGTCGACGTCACGTTATAGGCCGCAATGTCGTAGCCTTCATGCGGCAGCGCATCGATCAACACTTCATCGCGGCCGAGTCCGTAGCCGGCCAGCGCCTCACGGATGTCTTCGGGGAAGGCGGCGGCCGAGAGCGCGGCGAATTCTTCGTAGCGCTCCATGTGCGGCGCTTCGGCGGGGTGCATCAGCCGGTTCTCGAATTCGTGCAGCGAGCCGACATGGTCGTAATGGCTGTGAGTGGCGACGGCGACCAGCGGATTGCCGGAGAGGCTGGCGATCTCGGCCGCCAGCGAGCAGACACCGGTGCCGGTGTCGATCACCAGGTCGCGGTCGCGGCCGCGCACGAACCAGATGTTGCAGCGGATGAAGGGATGGACATGCGGCTCGAAGAGGAGCGTGACGCCGTCATCCATCTGCTGCCGTTCAAACCATCGCTCGGCGATTTTCACACTCTCTCCTTTGCCGTTCAGGGGCGCTGCAAGGCGGCGGCCGTTCGCGCCTCGTTTTTCGCGTAGTTGCGGAAGGCCGAGAAGACGCCCATGCGCGGGTCGGGATCCTGTCCGGCGCCCATGCGCAGCAGTTGCAGGCAGAACCAGCCCTGCTGGCCCCAGCCGTTCATCGCCTTGACGAGGTTGAAACGGCTGTGGGGACCGAGAATGCCGGGGCCGATGCGCAACGTCTTCTCGTAAGCCGGTGTTTCATGCGCCGCGCCGGAAAGGAGCTTCGCCGGGATCGCCGGGTCGACGCAGAGCGGGCGCGCAAGGCCGACAAGGTCGATGGTGGCGCTCGCCAGCGCCGCGTTCATACCCTGAAGGGTGCGGAAGCCGCCCGTCACCATCAGCGGCATTTTGACCGCCGCGCGGATGTCCCTGGCGTATTCGAGGAAATAGGCCTCGCGGGCGATGGTGCTTTCGCGGCGCGGTTCGGCCTTTTCCGGGTGCAGCGTCATGTCGTCGAGACCGACAAGACGCGGCTGTTCATAGGTGCCGCCGGAAATTTCGAGGAGGTCGAGGCCTTCGGCGTCGAGCCAGGCGGCGACGCGGATCGCGTCTTCGTGGGAGAAGCCGCCGCGCTGGAAATCGGCCGAGTTCAATTTCACCGAGACCGGAAAGTCGGGGCCGACCGCCTTGCGCACGGCGCGGACGATTTCGAGCAGCAGGCGGGCGCGATTTTCGAGGCTGCCGCCCCACTCGTCGGTGCGGCTATTGACGTCGGGCGAGAGAAACTCCGAAATCAGATAGCCGTGTGCGCCATGGATTTGTACGCCGGTGAAGCCGGTGTCGCGGGCAATGGTGGCGACATGGGCGAAGCGGCGGATCGCATCCTCGATTTCGGCCCCGGTCATGGCGCGCGGCTTGCCGAACTGGGCGCCCGGCATGTCGAGCGGCTTTGCCGAGGGCGCGACGGGTTCCTTGTTGACCAGCGCCGGGGTCTGGCGACCGGCATGGGAAATCTGCATCCAGAGATGGGTGTCGTTCGCCGTGCCGGCCCTGGCGTAGTCGCGCAGCGCCGCAATCGCCTCATTCGATTGCCGCCCGTCGATCGCCACATTGCCGGGGCGTTCCATGTAGCGGCGGTCGACCTGGACGTTGCCGGTCAAGAGCATGCCCGCCCCGCCCTCGGCCCAGCGGCGATAGAGACGGACATGGGCCTCGGTGGCGCGATTATGGGCATCGCCCAGCCCCTCGGTCATGGCACCCTTGGCGATGCGGTTTTTCAAGGTGGCGCCGCAGGGCAGCGCCAGCGGCGAGGCTATGGTGACGGACATCGTTTTCTCCCGAATTGCGCGATGACCGACTGTGGCACATCCGCGCCGACTGACAAGGCGCATCGACGAATGTTATGTGAGGGGAGCAGCATGGCGCGTGCGCCTGCCCCGCCCTACAATCCCGATTGATTCTCTCACATAAAGTTTCGAGTGCATGGCCGCCCCCAAGACGCGCAAACCCGCCGATACAGACGACCTCTTTTCCATCGCCGCGAGCCCGAAGCCCGCCGCGAAGGCCGGCAAGTCCGCGTCCGCGAAGGTGGCGAAGGGCGACGGGACCTATTCAGCCAAAGACATCGAGGTGCTGGAAGGGCTCGAGCCCGTGCGCCGGCGACCCGGTATGTATATCGGCGGCACCGACGAGAAGGCGCTGCATCACCTCTTCGCCGAAGTGCTCGACAACTCGATGGACGAGGCCGTGGCCGGCCACGCCAACTGGATCGAGGTCACTTTCGACGAGGATGGCAGCCTGACGGTGGCCGACAATGGCCGTGGCATTCCGGTCGACCCGCACCCCAAGTTCAAGAACAAGTCAGCGCTGGAAGTGATCCTGACGACGCTACATTCGGGCGGCAAGTTCGGCGGCAAGGCCTATGAGACGTCGGGCGGACTTCACGGCGTCGGCGTGTCGGTGGTCAATGCGCTCTCCGACCGCTTCGAGGTCGAGGTGGCGCGCGACCAGACGCTCTATACGCAGTCCTATGTGCGCGGCGCGCCGACAGGCAAGCTTGCCGACAAGGGTCGCGTGCATAACCGTCGCGGCACGCGCATCACCTTTCATCCCGATCCGGAAATCTTCGGCAAGGGCGCGCGCTTCATTCCGAAGCGCCTCTACAAGATGGCGCGCTCCAAGGCCTATCTGTTCGGCGGCGTCGAAATCCGCTGGAGCTGCGCAGCCTCGCTGATCGGCGACGACACGCCGCAAAGCGAGGTCCTGCATTTTCCGGGTGGACTGGTCGATTATCTGAAGGCGTCGCTCGACGGCTACGACACGGTGACGGCGGATGCTTTCACCGGCAAGGTGTCGAAGGCCGGCAGCCATGGCTCGGTCGAGTGGGCGATTTCGTGGTTTGGCGGCGGCGACGGCTTTTTGCATTCCTATTGCAACACGGTGCCAACCATTGAAGGCGGCACGCATGAAGCCGGTTTGCGCGCGGCGCTGGTGAAGGGCCTCAAGGCCTATGCGGAGATGGTGGGCAACAAGAAGGCGGCGCAGATACAGGCCGACGATGTGATCGGCACGGCCGGAGCGATGCTTTCGGTGTTCATCCGTGAACCTGAATTCCAGGGCCAGACGAAAGAGAAGCTGTCGAGTCCTGAGGCGCAAAGGCTGGTCGAGAAGGCCATCGGCGATCATTTCGATCACTGGCTGACAGCCGCGCCCCTGCAGGCCAACAAGCTGCTCGACTGGGTGATCGACCGCGCCGACGAACGGATGCGGCGGCGGCAGGAAAAGGACGTGGCGCGCAAGAGCGCGACGCGGAAGCTGCGCCTGCCCGGCAAGCTTGCCGATTGCAGCCAGTCGGCGGCCGACGGTTCGGAAATTTTCATCGTCGAAGGCGATAGCGCCGGCGGCTCGGCCAAGCAGGCGCGCGACCGCGCTTCACAGGCGATCCTGCCGCTTCGCGGAAAAATCCTCAATGTCGCCAGCGCCAGTGGCGCCAAGCTGGCACAGAACCAGCAGATCTCCGATCTCATCCAGGCACTCGGCGTGCGCACCGGTTCGCATTACCGCGAGGCCGATCTTCGCTACGACAAGGTCATCATCATGACCGACGCCGATGTCGACGGTGCGCATATCGCTTCATTGCTCATTACCTTTTTCTTCCGGGAACTACCGGAGCTGATCCGGCAGGGGCATCTCTACATGGCGGCGCCGCCGCTCTACAAACTGACGCAAGGCGGCAAGACGCTTTACGCCCGCGATGACGCGCACAAGGACGAGCTTCTGGAGAAAGAGTTCACGACCAAAGGCAAGGTCGAAGTCAGCCGCTTCAAAGGCCTTGGCGAGATGATGCCGGCGCAGTTGAAGGAAACGACGATGGCGCGTGGCAAGCGGACGCTGCTGCGCATCGTGGTTCCCGCCGATGAGGCGAAGGAGACCGGCGGTGCAATCGAGCGACTGATGGGAAGCAAGCCGGAGCTGCGCTTCCAGTTCATCCAGGAGCATGCAGCTTTCGCCAGGGATCTCGATATCTGAGGTCGCTCAGCTCGCCAGAACGGCCTTGACGGGCGGCGGCGCGGCGACCACGCGGGTGCCCGGAAAAATCAGGATGATGGCCGTGCCCGCGCCCTTTTCGCTGCGCACCATCAGGCGGCCGCCATGCAGCTCCATCATCGCCTTGGCAAGCGGCAGGCCGAGGCCCGTGCCGGCCTGGTGGCGCGTCATTGTATTGTCCGCCTGGCCGAAAGGCGTCAGCGCGACCTTGATTTCCTCAAGCGACATGCCGATGCCCGTGTCGGCAATCGAAATCACGAAGTTGCCATGGGCGCGGTACTCGGCCGACAGCGTTACCAAGCCACCGCTTTCGGTGAACTTCACGGCGTTCGACAGCACATTGATCAACACCTGCCGGACCATGCGTTCAACGCCAACCAACATCAGATCGCAATTGTTCGCATCGACGACAAGGCTTACGCCGCGCGCTTCGGCCATCGGACGGACCATTCGTTCAGCGCTTCCGATTGCCGCGCCGGCATCGAATTCGGTCTCGGCCTCCATTGTCGCGTGGCCCGCTTCGATTTTCGCCAGATCGAGAATGTCGTTGATGATACCCAGCAAATGGATGCCGCTGTCATTGACGTCACGGGCATAGCCGAGGTAGCGCTCGTTGCCTATCGGACCGAAGCGCTCGTTGCGCATGATGTCGGAGAAACCAATGATCGCGTTGAGCGGTGTCCGGAGCTCGTGGCTCATGTTCGCCAGAAAATGCGACTTTGCCTCGTTGGCACGTTCGGCATTGTCGAAGGCCCAGGCGAGACGCTCGGTCATTTTGCGCAGCATTTGACGCGACGATTTGATCTCGCGAATGATCAACTGCGAATAGACGATGATCGGGAAGCCGGTGAGGATCGTGACGATAGTGGTCGCGGTGAAAATGCGCCATGTGAATTCGATGAGGCCGGTCTGTCCGAGCAGCCAGTTGAGCGAGATGGCAAGGACAACCGCGACGCTCGTCAGCAGTGCCGTGGTAACCAGGATTGGCATCCGGCCGAGCAGACGATTGACAGAGGATAGTGGACTGCGGCGGGCGCCACGGCTTGTGGCACCCAGTTCACTTAAACGCTCCGGCTCGGATGTCGGTTGCTCGGTCATGCCTGTGCGGTCTGCTTTGCCGTTCTGGCTGCCGACAATGACCCGAAAGCATTAACTTTCGGGAAATCGCGTTGCGGCGGATCGCCCCGGCGACGTTGGGCAACGCCGTTCGGATGCGCCGTTTTCGTCACAGTTCCAGACAATCCCGCACCCGGACGCCGGCATACGCGCGGCTATCCGCCAAGCCAGGGTGGGCGTTCGGTTGACAATTGGACAGCAGCGCCTATGGTCCGCGCAAGAATCGAAGCGGATCAGCGCGGCCGCCGAACAACGCGCAATAGCTGCTCAACCCTCCCCGACCCGTTCGCGGAGGTCCGTCCACGGGCCCTGAAAGTGGGCCACCACGGGCAGCGTAACGATGGTGTACAGGGCTCCTTAATGACATTTGACGAACTTGGCCTCACGCCTGAGGTCCTGAAAGCCGTAGCCGAAACGGGCTACACAACACCGACGCCGATCCAGGCCGAGGCCATTCCCCATGTTCTGGCCGGCCGCGACGTGCTTGGCCTCGCACAGACCGGCACTGGCAAGACCGCCTCCTTCACGCTTCCAATGATCGACAAGTTGTCGCGCGGCCGTGCAAAGGCACGGATGCCGCGGTCGCTCATTCTGGAACCGACGCGCGAACTCGCCGCGCAGGTCGCCGAAAATTTCGAGAATTACGGCAAGTATCACAAGCTCTCGATGGCACTGCTGATCGGCGGCGTCTCCTTCGGCGATCAGGAAAAGAAACTCGATCGCGGCGTCGACGTGCTGATTGCGACGCCGGGCCGCCTGCTCGACCATTGCGGACGCGGCAAAGTGCTGCTGACCGGCGT
Organism: Parvibaculum sp.; assembly: GCF_030651915.1. GTDB lineage: Bacteria > Pseudomonadota > Alphaproteobacteria > Parvibaculales > Parvibaculaceae > Parvibaculum. The sequence continues at coordinate 594,731 of NZ_JAUSBV010000010.1, forward strand.
ACAGATTCTCGTGATTGATGAGGCCGACCGGATGCTCGATATGGGATTCATTCCCGATATCGAGGAAATTTGCAAAAAGATTCCGCCGGCGCGACAGACGCTTTTCTTTTCGGCCACGATGCCGCCGGAAATTCACCGGCTTACCGAGACGTTCCTGCGCAATCCGGTGCGGGTGGAAGTATCCCGGACTTCATCGACCAGTGCGACGATCAAGCAGGTCATGGTCAAGACGACGCGGGACGGCAAGCGCGATCTGCTGCAGAAGATCATCGAAGACGAGAACGTCAAGAACGCCATCATTTTTTGCAACCGCAAGCGCGATGTCTCGACGCTGGAGCGCGCGCTTTCGAAGAGCGGCTTGTCGGCGGGCGCCATTCACGGCGATCTCGACCAGGCAACGCGGACGCGGACACTGGACGGCTTCCGCAACGGGACGATCCGCCTGCTGGTGGCGAGCGACGTGGCTGCGCGCGGCCTCGACATTCCAGATGTCAGCCACGTTTTCAACTATGACGTGCCGAGCCATGCAGAGGATTATGTTCACCGCATCGGACGCACCGGCCGCGCCGGCAAGGCCGGTACGGCCTATACGCTGGCGACGCGCGAGGACAGCAAGTATCTCGCTGCCATTGAAAAACTGATCGGCAGCGCCATTCCGGGACCGGACAGCGCCGTACCGCAAGCGGCACCTGAATTGCCGAGCGATGCACCAGGCGCGGATCCCATCGAAGCGGCGGCCGTCGAAGTTGTCAGCTCAGAGAGCACAGGCGAAAAACGCAGCCGCGGACGGCGCGGCGGGCGCGGACGCAAAGACAAGGATGCAACAGCAGCAGCCGATGCCGTTGCAACCGAGGCCGGCACCGATGTCACCTCCGAGGCGCCTGCCCAGCCCGATATGCCAACCCCGGATGTGCGCGCGCAGGAGCGCGAACCGCGCGAACGCGAGCCGCACCGGCGCGACGATGAAAAGCCGGCGCGACGCGAACGCGGCGGACGCGGTCGCGGGCGGGATGATGACGATGGCCCGAGCGTTGTCGGCCTTGGCGATCACGTGCCCGCCTTCATGCTGCGCGCGGTCAAGCTGCCCAAGAAGAGCAGCAAGGATGACGACGAAATGGAGACAGAGACCGAAAGCGAAGAAGCCTGAATCGCAGGCTTGTCGATACAAAAAGGGCGGCTCCGACGAGCCGCCCTTTCTGTATTCCGGGTCAGTATCCCGGTTTTACCGGACTATTTCTTGATCTGCGAGGCCAGCATCTTGCGCGTCTTGTCGCCATAAGGCGGGCGGAACATTTCCGCGACCATTTTCGCCTTTGACTGCGTGTAGACGGCCTTGGTGTGACTGAACGTCCGGAACCCGTCGAGGCCGTGATAGGCACCCATGCCGGAAGGCCCGACGCCACCGAAGGGCAGATCTTCCATCGACACATGCATGATGACGTCGTTGACGGTGACCCCGCCCGATGTCGTCCTGTCGAGCACCGTGCGCTCTTCTGTCCGGTCCTCACCAAAATAATAGAGGCCCAGCGGACGATCATGGGCGTTGACGTAGCCCAGAACCTCGTCGATATGCTTGTAGGTCTTGACCGGCAACACCGGCCCGAAAATCTCGTCCTGCATCACCTTCATGTCGTCTGTCGGATTGAGCACCAGCGTCGGCGGAATCTTGTGAGCCTGCTGCTGGCTGAAATCCTCGTTGGCCGGGTTAATCTCGACCAATTTCGCACCTTTGCCTTTCGCATCTTCGAGATAGCCGTTGATACGGTCGAAATGGCGCCGATTGATGATCGATGTGTAGTCGGGGTTGTCCTTCATGGTCGGGAACATCTTCGTAATCGACCGGGTCGCTGCCGATACGAATTCGTCGACGCGGCCTTCCGGTACGAAAACATAGTCCGGCGCGAGGCATATCTGACCGGCGTTGAGCGTCTTTCCGGTCATGATCCTGGCCGCCGTCTCGTCCATTTTCGCCGTCTTCGAGACGATTACGGGTGACTTGCCACCGAGTTCCAGCGTCAGCGGTACCAGATTCTCGGCCGCCGCTCGCATGACGTGATAGGCGATCGAAGTTGCACCGGTGAAAAGCAGGTGGTCGAAGGGCTGCCGGCTGAAAGCTTCGCCGACGGCCGGGCCGCCGGTGACGACGGCCACTTCGGTTTCGTCATAGGCCGAGCGCAACATGCGCGCCATCAGCTCCGAGGTCGCGGGCGTGAATTCCGACGGCTTGATCATGGCGCGATTGCCGGCCGCAAAAACCCCGGCGAGCGGCGTCCATGTCAGATTCACCGGAAAGTTCCAGGGGCTGATGATGCCGACAGTGCCAAGAGGCTGAAATTCGACCCGCGCTTTGGCACCAAGGAGCCCCAGCGGAAACTGCACCTTGCGCTTTTCGGGCTTCATCCACTGGCGCAAATGTTTTTTTGCGTGCTTCAGCGGACCAATCGATCCCATCACGTCGGTCAACAGCGTCTGTTCGTGGCTGCGATGACCGAAATCGGAAGCGAGGGCTTCGGCTATTTCCTTCTGGTTGTCGACGATCAGCGCAATCGCCCGGTCGATCCAGTCGATGCGGCGCTCCGCGCTGGCAGGGCCTTCCTTGATATGCGCCGCCTTCTGACGGTCGAGGATTGCCCTGATCGAGGCGCCGATGGTGGCCGAATCCGTTTCGTGGGTCGTTTGCTCCGCCAAGCTCATTTGAATTCCTCCTGATACGCCGGCGTTTTCGGACCTGTCCGGGGGGCGGCCCTGCCTGCTGGCATTTTCTCTGTCCATTCGAGCGGCACCCGACTGGACCCTGATTTTCCCGAAATATACAGAAGGAAAGGCTGTTTGAGAGCCCCCTCTCCGTCCGGGGCCGCCGTTTCGCCGAGAACACTGCATTCCTCGAGAAAAAACGGCGGTTTTCCGCTGGAGTTTACGGCAGCGTAACCGAATTCACCTAGGGTTTCCGTCAGACAGAGACGGCCGCGCTGGCGGCAGGCGGGGGACGGTGTTCGCGATGGACGGAGCAGAAATCGAATTTGCCGCGGCATGGAGCGCGGAGGCCCTTCGGCTGATGGCGGAAAACGACGTTCCGCCCTGCCCCGAGAACTACGCCGTCTGGTTCCACTACGCATCCGGCCGCACCCCCGATCTCAACAAGGAGATCGACGCACGGATTGCCCGGCATGAACCGCTGGACATGAACGCGACGGCGGAGTTGCGCGAGCGCCTTACTGGCGACGGCAAGTTGACCGACGTCACGTTGAATACCGGTGCAAAGCTCAACACCGAAGTCGACCGCATCCTGAAGATCATCGAGGAAACGGCCGGCAACTCGAGCACCTTCGGGCATTCGGTACGCGCGGCAAGCGAATCGTTGACCAATCAGTCGACACCGAACGATGTGGCACACGCCGTCGAGGCGATCATTGCCGCTTCGAGGAAAATGGAAGAACGCAGCGCGGAACTTGAAGAGACGCTGCATGCGACCAAAAGCGAACTCAGCGAACTGCAGCAGAACCTCGAAATGGCGCATAGCGAAGCGCGGACCGACGGGCTGACGGGCGTCAACAACCGGAAGGCCTTCGACGAGGCGCTGGCACGCGAGGTGGCTGCGGCAAGCGCCGACGGGAATGCGCTCTGTCTCGTCATCGGCGATATCGACCATTTCAAGAAGTTCAACGACACTTTCGGCCATCAGACAGGCGACCAGGTTCTCAAGCTCGTCGCGAACTGCCTCAAAACCGGTGCGCTGGAACAGCATATCGTCGCACGTTATGGCGGTGAGGAATTCGCGGTCATCATGCCGGCGACCGAAATCAACCTGGCCGAGACGGTGACCAACAAGATTCGCGAAACCGTGCAGGCGCGCGAATTGGTCAAACGCTCCACGGGCGAGTCGCTCGGTCGGGTGACCATGTCGATGGGGATCGCCCTGTTGCGACCCGGCGAGACCGGCGCGGCCCTGATCAAGCGGGCCGATGATTGCCTCTATGCAGCAAAGCATGCCGGCCGCAACCGCGTCATCACGGACATGCATGAAGCCGAAACACCACAGGCCAAAGCAAGCTGAGGAGCGGCTTTCGTCCCTGCCTCAACACACCGCAAATCATTGACGCAACGGAACGTTGGGCCGCACAAAGGCTTTCCGCGTGGCCTTCCGTCATGGCCGACACACGACTATGCTCCCCGGAAACAGTGGAAATCGCTCCGCAATCCGGGAAGGCGTGTCGCATGGAAACCATCACCCTCGAAATCGACAATGGCGTCGCTCTGCTGACGCTGAACCGACCTGAGGTGCTCAACAGCATCAACACGCAACTCATCGCCGACATGCGGACCGCTGTGGCGGATGTGGCGGCGAACGCCGGTGCGCGGGTGCTCGTCATCACCGGTGCCGGGCGCGGCTTTTGTGCCGGTGCCGATCTAGGTTCTGTACTCATAAAGGGATTCCGCTGACAGGCGAAGCGTGATTCACTTTCTCTCTCGGTTTTCTGGGAGGGAGAGATGGGACGGTTCGATCTGAGCGATGCGGAATGGGCTTTAATCAAGCCTTTGTTGCCGAAC
>NZ_JAUSBV010000007.1 GCF_030651915.1 Parvibaculum sp.
CATCTACGACATCAGCCGTGCGGTCGAGGATGGCGCCACCGTTCCGATCTACTACGAAAGCCGCCTCGCGCGGATCGAACTGCCGGAGGACGAGAAGCCCCGGATCGATGCCGAGATCGCGGAACTGACCGAGGACGAGGCCGTCACCGAGCAGGAGAAGATCAAGCAGCGATGGGCGACCGTCGAGGCGCTGGTCGGCTCCGACAAGCGGCTTTCGATGGTCGCGGAAGATCTGGTCCGCCATTTCGAGGCGCGCGTTGGTGCCGTCGAAGGCAAGGCCATGATCGTTTGCATGAGCCGCCGCATCTGCGTTGCGCTCTATCGGAAGATTGTCGAGTTGCGCCCCGGTTGGCACAGCGACGACGACGCCGAAGGCATGATCAAGGTCGTGATGACCGGCTCCGCCGCCGATCCGCATGACTGGCAGCCGCATATCGGCACCAGGTCGCGCCGCGATCTTCTCGCCAAGCGTGCCAAGAATTCTGGCGATTCGCTGAAGCTCGTCATTGTCCGCGACATGTGGCTCACCGGCTTCGACGCGCCCTCGATGCACACCATGTATGTCGACAAGCCGATGCGCGGTCACGGGCTGATGCAGGCGATTGCCCGCGTCAACCGCGTCTTCCGCGACAAGCCGGCCGGTCTCGTCGTCGACTACATCGGCATTGCGCAGAACCTCAAAAGCGCCCTCAGCCAGTATTCGGCCGACGACCAGCGTCAGGCCGGCATCGACGAAGCGGAGGCCGTCGCGACGCTGATCGAGAAGTTCGATGTCGTGAAGGCGATGTATCACGGCTTCGACTATGCAAGCGGCCTTGCCGGCAAGGGCCACCAGCGGCTGGCCGTGCTCGCAGGCGCGGTCGACTGGATTCTCGGAAAGCAGCATGAGGCATCGACGCGCGAGACCAGCGAGGATGGCAAGCGCAGGGAGAACCGCCGTTATCAGGACGCCGTGCTGGCGCTCTCCAAGGCCTTCGCTCTTGCCTCCGGCAGCGACGAGGCGCGTGCCCTTCGCGACGAGGTGGGGTTCTTCCAGACCGTGCGCGTCGCGCTGGTGAAATCCGCCGATCCGACGGGGCTTGCCGGTGCAGATCGCGAATTCGCCATCCAGCAGATTCTCGACCGTGCCGTCGTCTCGACCGAGATTGTCGACATCCTCGCTGCCGCCGGCATCACGACGCCCGATATTTCGATCCTGTCGGACGAGTTCCTTGCCGAGGTTCAGCAACTCGAAAAGAAGAACCTTGCGCTTGAAGCCTTGCGCAAGCTTCTCAACGACGAAATCCGTTCGCGCAGCAAGACCAACATCGTCGAGACCAAACGTTTTTCCGAACGCCTCGAAGCCGCCATCGCCCGCTATCACACCAACGCGATCAGCACGGTCGAGGTGATGCAGGAACTGATCGACCTCGCGAAAGAGGTTCGCGCCGCCAGGCGGCGCGGCGAGGAGGAGGGACTCTCGCAGGACGAAATCGCCTTCTATGACGCGCTCGCCGAAAACGAGAGCGCGGTCGCGGCGATGGGCAACGACTCCCTCAAGCTGATCGCGCACGAACTTCTCGAAAGTCTCAAGGGCAGCGTTTCGGTGGACTGGTCGCATCGCGAAAGTGCGCGGGCGCGTATGCGCGTGCTGGTGAAGCGAATCCTGCGCAAGCATGGGTATCCGCCCGATCTTCAGGACGCGGCGGTGCAAACCGTGCTTCGGCAAGCGGAAGCACTCTCCGCCAATTGGGCGCAGTGAGCGGAAGGGCCGGGTGTGTGCCCCCCATCCCGCCTCCGAATCTCCCGACGACTTCCCGTAACCGGAACTTATCCCCGCTGATGCCGGGTCGCCACAGTTCGGGGGGCGCCCGTGTTTTTCTGCCACACGAGGATAAGTTCACTTATCCCCGCCGCCAAAAATGCGCGATCGGCCGGATTCGGGTCCGCCGGGGGCGTTTGTGACAGTTTTATGACAGTTTTGTGACAGAGGGGGGGGTCCGCAGCCGTTTTTTGCTGCCGTTCTGGCGCCCCGGCGGCCGGTTTTATCCGTGAGCGGATGATATGTCCGGGGCCCGTGCGGGCCAAAGAAAAACGGCGCGGGGTTTGCGCCCGCGCCGTTTCCGTCTCAACGAAGGATCGGGTTTCCCCGTCAGTTCTCACGCACTTCAAGGCCCAGATCGCGCACCTTGCGATAAAGCGTCGAGCGGCCGATGCCCAGCCGTCTTGCGACTTCGGTCATGTGGCCCTTGTACTTGTCGATGGCGAGGCGGATCATTTCCGCCTCGATGTCCTCGAGCTTGCGCACATTGCCGGCCTCGTCGGTGATCGAGATGCCGTCGGCGAAGTTCGAGCGCGCGAAGTCGGCCAGCGTATGCGTCTGTGCCGGCGCGTGGTTGCGCGAAACGAAAGAGACCGTGCCGTCATCATCCGCCGCGAAGGCCGGCGCGGCGGGCGCGGCCGGCGCGTGGGCGCGCGGCATCGCCTCGTCCTCATAGCCCTTCACCATGCTGGCGACCTGCGGGAAGTCGGAGACCTGCAGCGTCTCGCCGTCGCAAAGCACGATGGCGCGGAAGACCGTGTTCTCGATCTGGCGCACATTGCCCGGCCAGTCATAGGCGCACAGCATGTCGAGCGCCGTCTGCGAAAGTCCGACCACGTCCTTTCCCTCTTCGGCCGCGAGGCGGCGGATGAAATGCGCGATCAGGTCGGGCACATCCTCCTTGCGCGCCCTGAGCGGCGGCACATGGATCGGGAAGACGTTGAGGCGGTAATAGAGGTCTTCGCGGAAGCTGCCTTCCTTGACCATCTGCAACAGGTCGCGATTGGTCGCCGAGATCAATCGGATATCGACTTTTACAGGCTTTTTCGAGCCGACCGGATCGACCTCGCCCTGTTGCAGCGCGCGCAAGAGCTTGACCTGGATGTCGAGCGGCAGTTCGCCGATCTCGTCGAGGAAGAGCGTGCCGCCCGAGGCTTCCTGGAATTTGCCGGCGTGTTTGTCGCTGGCGCCGGTGAAGGCGCCCTTCTCATGGCCGAAGAGAATGCTCTCGACCAGGTTTTCAGGAATGGCGCCGCAATTGACGGTGATGAAGGGTTTGCCGGCGCGTTCGCCTTCGCCCTGGATGGCGCTGGCGATCAGTTCCTTGCCGACGCCCGACTCGCCTTCGATCAGGATCGGGATATTGGATTGCGCGGCGCGTTTGCCCAGCCGGATCACCTGGTCCATCGCCGGGCTGCGCGCGATCAGGTCGCCGAAGGTCAGGCGGCCGTGCTGGCGTTTCTGCAGGCGGCTGATCTCGCCGGTCAGCGCGTTGACTTTCAGCGCGTTGCGGATCGAGACATGCAGCCGCTCGGGGCTGACCGGCTTCACGACGAAGTCGGCCGCGCCTTCGCGCATCACATTGACCACCGTCTCGATGCCGCCATGCGCCGTCAGCACGATGACGGGGAGGTTGGGCTTTGACGGGTGGGTGCGCTTCAGCACTTCCAGCCCATCGACGCCCGGCATCACCAGGTCGAGAATCACCAGCGAAATGTCGGCGCCGGCCGGTCCTTCGAGATATTCGAGCGCGGCGGCGCCGCCGTCGACCGGAATGGCGCGGTAACCGTCACGGTTAACCACTTCCTCCAGAATCCGTCGCTGCGCCGGATCGTCGTCGACGATAAGGATCGCCTGGGTCATGTCGGCCTCGATTGTCTACCGTCAAAAGCGCAAATAAAGCGCCCGTTTGCCCCATATTGGGGCGGATTGGTAAAGGGTGCCTTAATCCGCCGGCTATTAGTCGTCCTATCGCGGTTTTTGCGGCTGGCGGGAGGTGTGGGACGATTCCGGGCGATTCCCCGCGGCAACAGTGTTGCTCTCATGTGACGCATTCGCCAGAACTTTCCGGATTCCGCCAATTCGGGTTGATGGTTTCGGCACATCCGTGCGATGAAATTGGACTTATGAGGGCTTACCGGTGGGGTCCGGGCCACCCGTCGTGTTGTCGGGGGGCAGAGCGAAATAACGACGGAGATTGGGATGAAAATGATATCCCGGCTGATAGCGTTGGGTTCTTTCCTGGTGCTGGCTGGTTGCGGCACGTGGACAGCTGAGTCGTACCTGCATCAAGACATCCAGGGCGATTCCTTCAACGCGTGCCTGGCTCGCGAATATCAGGACAGAGCGACTTCGGAAGCTTATGTCGATTGCAACTGGGTCGATACGGCAGTGATCGTTGCCAAGGGTCGCGCTGCGGCCGCTGGCGAAACCGTTCTTCCTTTCGACCCCGCCACGCGTGGGGTTCTGCCGAGCGATCTGCCCGAACTGCAGGACGCTCGTGCGAAGCTGATGGCCGCGCTTGACGATGGCGGCCGCACCGGTGATCGGGCCTGCGCCTGTGCCAAGGCGCAGCGCTATTACGACGGCTGGGTCGAACAGGCGAGCGACAACAAGCTCGGTGTCGGCGGTTCCTACTTCGGTGGCCCTGGCGGCCCGGTGCAGCCGGATCGCGTGGAAGCCGAAAAGGCAGCCTTCTACGAAGCCCTGACCGCTTGCTCTTTGCAGGCCGCCGCGGGTCCGTGGACCATCTATTTCGGTTTCGACAAGTACAACCTGACGCCGGAAGCGCAGTCGGTGATCGATCAGATCGTCGCCGAGACGTCCGGTCCGCTCTCGGTTGTCGGTCACACCGATACGTCGGGCAGCAATGCCTACAACCAGGCTCTTGGCCAGCGTCGTGCAAACACGGTGTCCAATGCGCTGACCGCGCAGGGCAAGTCGCTCTGCAGCGCCTCCTCGGCTGGCGAAACCCAGCTGGCGGTGCAGACGGGCGACGGCGTGCGTGAGCCGCTCAACCGCCGTGCGGTTGTTGGTGGCTGCTAAAGCCTGACGATCGACAAGATCAGGGCCCCGGTCGCAAGACCGGGGCCCTTTTCTTTTGTGCGCCGGAAAAATCGGCGTCCGGCGCGTTGAACGGCGGACCCGCCCGCGCGATATAGATGACAACACCCCCTCAAATTCCCTCGAAGGAACGCCGCACGATGTCCGTTTCCCTGCCGACCTGGAATCTCGCCGACCTCTATGCGGCGCCGGATGCGCCCGAGGTGAAGGCCGACCTCGCGGCGGCGGCGCAGGACGTGGAAAGGTTCAATGCGCGCTATCGCGGACATATCGCGGCACTGGCCTCGGCGCCCGATGGGGGCGCGCAGCTTGCCGAAGCGATCCGCGCTTACGAGAAGATCGAGGACCGGCTCGGTCGGCTGATGTCCTTCGCCGGCCTCCTCTATGCGCAGGACAACACCGATCCGGCCCACGCCAAATTCTATGGCGACATGCAGGAACGTGTGACGACGATCTCGACGGGGCTGCTGTTCTTCACGCTCGAACTCAACCGGCTGGAAGACGAGGTGCTGGCCCAGGCGCTTGTGGACGTGGCGCTCGCGCATTACGGGCCCTGGCTGCGCGATCTCAGGGTCATGCGCCCCTACCAGCTTTCCGACGAGCTTGAAACGCTGCTTCACGAAAAGAGCGTCACCGGTCATGCGGCGTGGAACCGGCTCTTCGACGAAACGATGGCGCGTCTTTCGTTCGAGGTCGAAGGCGAGACACTGACGCTGGAAGGTGCGCTGCATCTCCTTTCGGACACCGACAGGGGAAAGCGGGCGGCGGCGGCACAGGCGCTTGCCGCGACTTTCAAGGCGAATACCCCGCTTTTCGCACTCGTCACCAACACACTGGCCAAGGACAAGGAGATCGAAGACCGGTTGCGCGGCTTCACCGATATTGCCCAATCCCGGCACATCGCCAATTGTGTCGAGCCCGAAGTCGTCGCGGCGCTGGCCGATGCGGTGCAACGCTCCTATCCGGCGCTTTCGCATCGCTACTATGCGATGAAGGCGAAGTGGCTCGGTCTCGAGAGGCTCGAATACTGGGACCGCAACGCGCCGCTGCCGCAGGCCGACGACGCTTCAATTTCATGGACGGAAGCACGCGACACGGTGCTCGACGCCTATCGCGGCTTCACGCCGCAAATGGCGTCGATTGCCGAGCGGTTTTTCGATAAAGGCTGGATCGATGCGCCGACGCGTCCGGGCAAGGTCAGCGGCGCTTTCTCGCACCCGACAGTGCCGAGCGCGCATCCTTATGTGCTGCTCAATTATCAGGGCAAGACGCGCGACGTGATGACGCTTGCGCATGAGCTCGGTCACGGCGTCCATCAGGTGCTGGCGGCGAAGCAGGGTGCGTTGATGGCCGACACACCGCTGACGCTTGCCGAGACCGCCAGTGTTTTCGGCGAGATGCTGACTTTCCGCAAGCTGCTGGCGTCTGCACCCGATGCCCGTCGGCGCAAGGCGATGCTCGCCTCCAAGGTCGAAGACATGCTCAACACCGTCGTGCGGCAGACGGCGTTCTACACGTTCGAACGGCGCATCCACACGGCGCGGCGCGACGGCGAACTAACGGCCGACGAGATTGGCCGCATCTGGCTCGATGTGCAGGGTGAGAGTCTCGGGCCGGCGATCCGTCTCGGCGAAGGCTACGAGACCTACTGGTGTTACATCTCGCATTTCATCCACGCACCCTTCTATGTCTATGCCTATGCCTTCGGTGACTGCCTGGTGAATTCGCTTTATGCGGTTTACGAGCAGGCGCAGGAGGGTTTTGCCGAGCGCTATCTGCGGATGCTGGAGGCCGGTGGTACGCTGCGTCACAAGGAACTGCTGGCGCCGTTCGGTCTCGATGCCTCCGATCCCGCCTTCTGGGACAAGGGGCTTTCGGTGATCTGCGGTTTCATCGACGAACTTGAGGCGATGGAATGACCGACAAGCCGCCGCGCGGCGGACCGCCGAAGGACGACGAAGCCAACCGTCTCGGTCGCCGCGTCCGCCGCTATGCCCAGGTCGGCGCCGGCGTCGGCGGCATCGCGGCGCGGGCCGCGGGCGGGCGGCTCTTCGGCGTCAATACGTTCAACGAACGAACGGCGCGCGAATTGAAATCGGCGCTGGGCGGTCTCAAGGGGCCGATCATGAAGGTCGCGCAGATGATCGCGACCATTCCGGATGCGGTTCCGGCCGAATTTGCCGCCGAGCTTGCGGAATTGCAGTCGGCAGCGCCGCCGATGGGCTGGCCGTTCGTCAAGCGGCGGATGCGCGCCGAACTCGGACCGGGCTGGGAGGCGCGGTTCAAGAGTTTCGAGCGGGAAGCGGCCGCTGCCGCATCGCTCGGTCAGGTGCACCGCGCCACGGCGCTCGACGGCACCTTGCTTGCCGTGAAGCTGCAATATCCCGACATGCAATCGGCAGTCGATGCCGACCTCAATCAGCTCGGTCTGATCTTTTCGATCCATCGCCGCATCGATAGCGCCATCGACACGCGCGAAATGTATGCCGAAATCGGCGCGCGGCTGCGCGAGGAACTCGACTATGAGCGCGAGGCCGCGCATATGCGGCTCTACAAGCATATATTCGCAGATGAGGCACGCGTTGCCGTGCCGGATGTCCATGCCGAGCTCTCGACCAAACGCCTTCTCACCATGGGCTGGCTCGATGGCGCGCCGCTGCTCGATTTCCGCGACCACGATATGGCGACGCGCAATGCCATTGCCGAAGCGATGTTTGCCGCCTGGTGGGCGCCGTTCAGCCGCTATGGCGTCATTCATGGCGACCCGCATCTCGGCAACTACACGGTTCGATCCGGTGGTGCAGGCGAAGATTGGGGCATCAACCTGCTCGATTATGGCTGTATCCGCATCTTTCCGCCGGCCTTCGTCGCCGGTGTCGTCGAACTTTATCGCGCGCTCGAAACGAACGACCGCGACCGCGCGGCGGCGGCCTATGAAAACTGGGGCTTTCGCAATCTTTCCGGCGAACTGATCGACACGCTCAACGTCTGGGCCGGGTTCATCTACGCGCCGATGCTCGATGATCGGGTGCGTTCGGTCGCCGACGGCGTCAGGCCCGGCGAATACGGCCGCAAGGAAGCCTTCGCGGTACACAAGCGTCTGCGTGAGCTCGGCCCGGTTACGCCGCCGCGCGAATTCGTGTTCATGGACCGCGCCGCCATTGGTCTCGGTTCGGTGTTTCTGCATCTCGGCGCGGAGCTCAATTTCCATCGACTGTTCAATGAGGCCATTGAAGCCTTCGATACGCAGGCGCTCGACAAGCGGCAGAGCGCCGCGCTAAAGAAGGCGGGCGTGCCGCTCGCCGCCTGAGCGCGCGCCTTTCCGTTTCCCGTTCCACGTTTCCTTCAGAGTTCCCGGCCATGACAGACGACCTGCTGGAAGAAAATTCCATCGTGCTGCCCGATGGCTACCAGAACCTCAACTGGTTCCATGGATTCGGGCGGCAGATCGGTCCGCTCTACGAGAAGATCGAGACGGATGGCCGCTATACACGCGCTTTTCTGGTGCAGGAGCACCACACCAACGGCATGGGCAACTGCCATGGCGGGATGCTGATGGCTTTTGCCGACATGGCGTTCGGGCATGCGATCACCATGTCCGTGCATCGTTATTGGGTGACGGTCAGATTGCTGACCGATTTCCTGTCCGGTGCGAAGATCGGCGAGTGGGTCGAAGGCACGGCGGAGGTCGTCGGCCGCGAAGACGACTTCTTCACCGTGCAGGGACGTATCTGGTGCGGCGACCGCACGATCATGACAGGCACGGGCGTTTTCAAGGCTCTGAGCGAGAGGCCCCCGAAGTGACCGAATTTCCTATGGCCCCCGGCGATGAAGAAGGGCCCGCCGTCACACTGGCGCCGGGCTGGTTCACGCGCGCGGTCGCTGTTGTGCCCGAAAGCCGCTTCGTCGAAGTGGCAGGCACGCAGGTTCACTATCTGCGCTGGGGCGATCCGGCGAAGCCCGGTCTGCTGCTGGTGCATGGCAATGGGGCGCATGCGCGCTGGTGGTCGTTCGTGGCGCCGTTTCTCGCGCGCGAATATTCGGTGGCCGCCATCGATGTCAGTGGCATGGGCGATAGCGGCTGGCGCGAGCGCTACACGATCGAGACTTTCGCCGAGGAGCAGATCGCGGTTTGCGAGGATGCCGGGTTCTTTGCCGGCGAAGAGCCGCCGATCATCGTCGGTCATTCATTCGGCGGCTTCATTACCATCCTGACCGGCGCGCTTTATGGCGACAGGCTGGCCGGCACCGTCATCGTCGACAGCCCGGTCAATCCGCCCGACCGGCCGGGCGGGCCGCCCGACCGCGCTTTCAGGCCGCATCGTATCTATCCGACGCTCGAGGAAGCGATGGGCCGGTTTCGTCTCGCGCCGCCGCAGCCTTGCGAGAACCGCTATATCGTCGACTATATTGCGCGGCATTCGCTGAAGCCGGTTGCCAATCCCGAAGGTGGCGATGGCTGGACCTGGAAGTTCGATCCGGCAATCTGGCAGCGCTTCAATATTGGCGACATGGGCGCGCGGCTTGCCGCCACGCGCTGCCGCATCGCCATCATGCGCGGCGAGTTCTCGGCGCTGCTGCCGGCCGAGATCGGCGAATATATGTTCAATCTGCTCGGCCGTGCGGCACCTGTCATCGAGATCCCGCAGGCGCGGCATCATGTGATGCTCGACCAGCCGCTGGCTTTCGTGGCGGCCTTGCGCGCGCTTCTGGCCGACTGGGACCATTCCGCGCCCTCGCGCAAGGCGGCCGGTCCGGTGCCATCGCCATTCGGCGAATAGAGCGCACCGGATAGCCGTTCGGATCTGCACATCCGGTACCCCGTTCGGGAGCAAGGGGCGGGGGTCTGAGCGCTTGCCGCTGGCGGTTCGTTTGCTATAGTCCGCCTCGCTCAAAACGGGCTTGGGCGAAGCAGAAACCGGGCGAGGTAGCATGGCTGAGAACAAGGCGCAGGACGGCTGGAGCGGCGAGATGGATGCGAAGGCCCATCTCACGACCTATGAGGCCTTCATTGCGATGAGCAAATGGGGCAGCGTCGCCATTGCCGTCGTCCTTATCCTGATGGCGTTTTTCCTTCTCTGACGGCGCGTTCACGAGCGACCCGGATGTTTCTTGCAAGATTGCAGCTTGAAACGATCCGCTAGCGCTAAATGTTGGAATAATTCTCATTCTCACTTGAGCAGTACCGGCATATCGGCCGGGGCCGTTCGAGGAACAGGCGACAATCCATGAAACTTGCGATCCCGAAGGAACGACTCGACGGCGAATCCCGCGTGGCGGCGTCGATCGAGACGGTGAAGAAGCTGACGGCGCTCGGCCTTCAGGTCACGGTCGAAGCGGGCGCCGGCGCCGGCGCCTCGATTTCCGACGCGCTTTATCGCGAGGCCGGCGCGGATATTGCGGCGAGCGCTGCCGAGGCGCTGAAAGATGCCGACATCGTTTTCAAGGTGCGCGCGCCCACCGACGAGGAACTGGGGATGATGAAGCGCGGGGCGATGCTCGCCGCGATTCTCAACCCTTACGACGACAAGGCGCGTTTCCAGAAATATGCGGCGGCCGGCGTCAATGCCTTCGCGATGGAGTTGATGCCGCGCATCAGCCGCGCGCAGTCGATGGACGTCTTGTCCTCGCAGTCGAACCTGGCCGGCTACAAGGCGGTTATCAACGCCGCGGCGGCCTTCACCCGGGCCATGCCGATGATGATGACGGCGGCCGGCACCATCGCACCGGCGCGCGTCTTCATCATGGGCGTCGGCGTGGCCGGCCTGCAGGCGATCGCAACCGCCAAGCGCCTCGGCGCCATCGTCTCGGCAACCGACGTGCGCTCAGCTACCAAGGAACAGGTCGAAAGCCTTGGCGGCACCTTCGTGATGGTCGAATCGGAAGAAAGCGGCGATGCCGCCGGCGGCTATGCCAAGGAAATGTCCGACGATTACAAGCGTGCCCAGGCCGCCCTTGTCGCCGAGCACATCAAGAAGCAGGACATTGTCATCACCACCGCGCTCATTCCGGGCCGTCCGGCACCGGAACTTGTCAGCGAGGAAATGGTCAAGACGATGAAGCCCGGTTCGATCCTCGTCGATCTGGCGGTCGAGCGCGGGGGCAATTGCCCGCTCTCGGAAGCCGGAAAGCGCGTGACGAAGCACGGCGTCACGCTGATCGGCGATCTCAATGTTGCCGGCCAGCTCGCGGTCGATGCCTCGTCGCTCTATGCGAAGAATCTCCTGAACTTCATCACACCCATGATCGACAAGGAAACCAGGGCATTGGCGATCAACTGGGACGACGAAACCATTACGGGTACCTGCCTGACCAGGGACGGTCAGATTGTGCATCCGTCACTTCGCGAGGGAGGCAACTGATGGAAGCGGCCGCAGTCGATCCGTTCATTTTCCGGCTTGCGATCTTCGTGCTCGCGATTTTCGTCGGCTACTACGTCGTCTGGAGCGTCACGCCGGCGCTGCATACGCCGCTGATGTCGGTCACCAACGCCATTTCGTCGGTCATCATCGTCGGCGCGCTGATCGCGGTCGGGCTCGATGTCACGCAGGCCGGCGAGGGCGGCTGGCTCTCCAAGAGCTTCGGCTTTGTCGCCGTGGTGCTGGCGTCGGTCAATATCTTTGGCGGCTTCCTGGTCACCCAGCGAATGCTCTCCATGTACAAGAAAAAGCAGCGCTGAGGGGACCCCGGACATGTCAGCGAACATAGCGGCCCTTCTCTACGTCGTATCGGCAGTGCTCTTCATTCTGGCACTGCGCGGTCTTTCCTCGCCCGAGACGGCGCGCCAGGGCAATACCTACGGCATGATCGGCATGACGATCGCGATCGTCACGACGCTGACGGTGCTGCAGGCGCAGAACACGCTGACCTGGACGTTGATCCTTGTCGGTGTCGCCATCGGTGGCGGTATCGGCGCCGTCATCGCGCGGCGCATCGCCATGACGCAGATGCCGCAGCTTGTTGCGGCCTTCCATTCTCTGGTCGGCCTTGCCGCCGTGTTCGTCGCCTGGTCGGCGTTTCTGGCGCCCGAGGCCTATGGCATCGGCAGCTATCACGCAATCCACGCCGCCAATTTGATCGAAATGGGCATCGGTGCCGCCATCGGCGCGATCACCTTTTCGGGCTCGATCATCGCCTTTGCCAAGCTCAACGGCAACATGTCGGGCGCGCCGATCATGCTGCCGGGACGGCACGTCATCAACGCGGCCATTGCCATCGCCATCGTCGGCGGCATCGGCTGGCTCGTTTCCGACGTGTCGCGGCAGACGACCGAGCTCTTCCTGCTGATCACGGTGCTCGCTTTCGTCATCGGCTTCCTGATCATCATCCCGATCGGCGGCGCCGACATGCCCGTCGTCGTGTCGATGCTGAATTCCTATTCGGGTTGGGCGGCGGCCGGCATCGGCTTCACGCTCGGCAACCTCGCGCTGATCATTGTCGGCGCGCTGGTCGGCTCGTCGGGCGCGATCCTCTCCTACATCATGTGCAAGGGGATGAACCGCTCCTTCTTCAGCGTCATCCTCGGTGGCTTTGGCGGCGATGTCGCTGCCGCGAGCGGCGCCGTCGAAACGCGGCCGGTCAAGCAGGGCTCGGCCGACGATGCGGCCTTCATCATGAAGAATGCCGGCTCCGTCATCATCGTGCCGGGCTACGGCATGGCGGTGGCGCAGGCCCAGCACACGCTGCGCGAAATGGCCGACATCCTGAAGGCCGAAGGCGTGAAAGTCTCCTATGCCATTCATCCCGTGGCGGGACGCATGCCGGGTCACATGAACGTGCTGCTGGCCGAGGCCAATGTGCCTTATGATGAAGTCTTCGAGCTTGAAGACATCAACAATCAGTTCAGCCAGGCCGACGTTGCCTTCGTCATCGGCGCCAACGACGTCACCAACCCGTCGGCCAAGACCGACCCGCAGAGCCCGATTTACGGCATGCCGGTGCTTGATGTCGAAAAAGCCAAGACGGTTCTTTTCGTCAAGCGCGGCATGGGCTCGGGCTATGCCGGCGTCGAGAACGAACTCTTCTTCCGCGACAACACGATGATGCTGTTCGGCGATGCCAAGAAGATGGTCGAGGAAATCGTCAAGGGCCTCTGAGCCTCCATACTGGACGGAATCGGCGGGCGGTGCTCTCATGACGAGCGCCGCCCGTTTTCATTGAGGCGGGAATTAAAAGGTAGGGGGATTGATGATCTGGATTGCTCGCATCGCCGCGGCGCTGGTGGGGCTGTTTTCGCTGGCGGTTGGCGCGATGGTGATTATGTCGCCCGCGGAAATGGGCGAGAGCCTCGGTCTTGGTGCGCTGTCGCCGCTTGGGCTCAATGCGCTACGGGCCGATATCGGCGCGTTCTTCCTTGCCAGCGCGGTGGCCGCCGTCGCGGCGCTTTTCGGCGGCCGGCCGCACTGGATTCTCGGTGCGGCGGTGCTTTACGGCCTCGCCTTTCTCGGTCGTATCCTCGGCATTGTTGTCGATGGCGTGCCGGAAGGCATCGTGCAGCCGCTCGTCGTCGAGTTCACGATGGTGGTGCTTTCCGTGTTCGCCGCGAAGGGGCTGGCGCGCGGCTGAGATTGCTCTCTGGACGAAACGGGCGGGCAGTGCTCACATGCGCGCTGCCCGTTTTCTTTGGGGGGAGAGAGGCATGGACATCTATCACGGCTGGTTCAACCTGAAGCCCGGCGTGCGGGATATTGATTTCGTCGAGGCCTTCACCGGCTATATGGAGCTTCTGGAGCGCGAGGGCGTCATCGAGGGCTGGCGGCTGACGCGCAAGAAGCTGGGGCTCGGACCGGCGCATCTCGGCGAGTTCCATTTCATGATCGAGGTAACGGATCTCACCCAGCTCGATTCGGCATTCAACTGGGTGGCGACGCGGGCCGATCCGGTTGAAACCGAACATTTCAACGTCAATTCGCTGGTGACGGATATCCAGTTCGCGCTTTATCGCGACTTCCCCGATCCCGTACGCGAACAGGGTGAGGAGCGGTTCTGAGATGAAGCCGACTATCCGTGAGGCGCGGCCGGAAGATCGGCCGGCGCTTATCCGTCTCATGGGGGTGCTCAACGAATTCGAGACGACGATCGAAGATAATCGCGCCGATGCCTCGGCCGCCGAAAGCCATCTCGACTGGGTGAGCGGCGAGATCGCCGCCCAAGGCGGTGTGACGCTCGTTGCCGAAAGCGGTGGCCATGTCGTCGGTTTTCTGAGTTTCGCCATCGAGGAGGATCCCGGCACCTTCGTGCGGCCGGAACACCGCCGCCATGCGATGATCTGGGATATCAGCGTCGACGAGGCGGCGCGCGGGCAGGGTATCGGCCGGGCGCTGCTCGATGCGGCGGAAGCGCAGGCGAAAGCCGCCGGCATCGGCGAGATCAGACTGTATGTGCTTGAAGGAAATGCCCGAGCGCGCCGGATCTATGCGGAAGCCGGCTACCGCGACTACGAACGGCTGATGGCGAAGCGGCTGTGAGTTTCAGGCGGGAGTGCTCGTCTGCCACATCGTCTCAAACAGGGCGCGCTGCAGTCCCGCGAATTCCTCGCTGTCGACGATCAGGCCGTAATTCTCCCGTCGCGATGAGATCAGCGCCACCTTGCTGCCGAAGATAAACGTCGTGATGCGGAAGGCATCGGATGACGGCGCGAAGCGCACTTCGCGCAGTTCCTCCTCGCCTCCCTGCCAGATGCGGTGTGTCTCCTCGCTTTGCGCCCGGATGACGCGAAGCCGCGTTCCGCTCTTCACCCGCTCGGCGATGAAGCGGCGGAGTACCTTCGGGCCCGGCACGGCAAGCAGCTCGCGCATCGAGAGGATGCCCAGGATCTCCGGCAGCGGCACGGCAAGCACGGCATGCAGCACGGTGCGCACGCCCTCGGCGCCGTCATAGAGGCGGAAGCGCGGTGCGCCATGCGTGCGGGCGTGGATGGCGCGCAGATCGGGCAGGATTTCGTCGAGCGTGCGCTGTTTTTCGGCCAGGTTCCGCGCCAGCACATCGGGGTCTTCCGCCACCACATGGGTGCGCCCGCCGCGCTCGACCTGCGTGACGAGCCCGTCCTCCAGCAGCTTTTCGAACAGCGCATAGGCGGTCGTTCGTTCGATGCCGGCCTGTTGCGCCACCGCCGTCACCGTCTCGTCGCCGAGCTCCAGCGCCGCCAGATAGAAGCGGGCCCGCTTGCCGGTGAGGCCGAGAGCGGCCAGTTTGTTTTCAAGTTCCATGAGTGTCTGAATTTTTCGACAGAATTTCTGATAGTCTCCATATTGACGGGTGCGGCGTCAACAGAGATAGATATATCGTCAATAAATCAGGGTTGCCGCCGTGTCCGGCCGCCTAAACAAGTCGTAATAATTCGACAAAAGGGGGCGCAGGTGCAGTCGATTCTGATTTCCTCGGGGCTCATCCAGATCACCTTCGCCGTCGCGCTCGGCTGGGTGATGGTGGCGATGTACGGCCCGCGCAAGCGCTTCGGCCCCTTGGTGCATGCCAAGCGCGTGCTCCAGTGCCATATCGACAACATCCTGATGGCGCTGCTGCAATTCGCCATTGCGGCGGTTCATCCGGCGATCCCGGAAGTCGCGGGCTGGCTGCTCGTGGTCGGCTCATGGACCAATGCGCAGCTCTTCATGGTCCATGCATTTTCGAAGGAGGGCTATATCAAGCACCGGATCATCGACATCGCGACGATGATCTCCTTCGGTTTGCTGAGCGTTGCTTATCCCTGGCTGCTCTATGCCTGGTTCACGGCCTGAGGGGGTGCGGCCATGACCAGTCCGAAGTCAGTTCGTGCCGCCGCCATCCAGGTCGAGGCCCGCGTCGCCGATATTCCGTGGAATATCGAGCATGCGAGCCGTCTCGTCGACGCGGCGGTCCAGCAGGGCGCGGAACTTGTCGCGCTGCCGGAATTCTTCACCACCTGCATCATCTATGACGAGCGCGTCTTCGGCTGCTCTCTGCCGCCGGACAATCCCGCCCTCGACATGCTGAAGGACAAGGCCCGGCGCCACCGCATCCATATTGGCGGTTCCTATCTCGAAATGCGCGATGGCGATGTCTACAACACCTATGTCTTCGTCGAGCCTGACGGCACGGTCCATCGCCACGACAAGGATCTGCCGACCATGGTCGAGAATGCCTTTTATGTCGGCGGGCGCGATGCCGGGCTGATGCAAACCACGCTCGGAGCTGTCGGTGCCGCGGTCTGCTGGGAGACCGTGCGCACGCAAACGGTCAAGCGGCTGCGCGGCAAGGTGGGGCTTCTGATGACCGGCAGCCATTGGTGGAGCGAACCGGGCTGGAAATGGCCGCGCGATTATTGGCGCCGCTTTCACGAGGGCAATGGCCGCATGATGGCCCGGACGCCCGGCATTTTTGCCGGTCTGGTCGGTGCACCACTGCTGCATGCCGGCCATGCGGGTGTCATCGAAGGCGGGTTGCTGGTGCTGCCGGGCTCGCGCCTTGCCGCGCCGATGCGAACGCAACTGATGGGCGAAACACAGATGATCGACGGCGAAGGCAATCTGCTGCAACGACGCCGTTATCAGGAGGGAGCCGGTGTCGTTACCGCGGATATTGTGCTCGGTCCCTCTGCACCTCGCGCCGAGGCGCCGCCACGTTTCTGGATTCCGAAGTTCAACGTGATGCTCTATGCCCAGTGGTATCATCAGAACGTGGCGGGCAAGTCTGCCTATCGCTGGGCCAAGCGCACCGGCCGCCTCAGGACATGGGATGGCGCGCGCAACGCGCAGACGCCGGACGAGGCTCTCTAGGCCCCCCAAAAGCAAAAACGCCCCCGGAAACCGGGGGCGTTGCTGTCGGTCTCTGAAAGACCGGACTTATTTCTTGACGACGACGGGGGCCGGGACGCCGCTTTCGCGCTGGGCGCGCTTGCGGGCCAGCTTGCGGGCGCGGCGGATGGCTTCGGCCTTTTCGCGGGCGCGCTTCTCGGAGGGCTTCTCGTAGAAGTTGCGGAGCTTCATTTCGCGGAACACGCCTTCACGCTGAAGCTTCTTCTTCAGGGCCTTCATGGCCTGATCGACATTGTTGTCGCGAACGAGTACCTGCACGAGAAAAACCTGTCTAGTTTCAATGGGTTAAGTGCGGACGGGACAGCGCCCCCCGCAAGAGTGCCGCTTGTCTAGCAAAGGATGAGGGTTTTGTCCACTGCGTCCCCACCGGCGACCCCTGAAAAGCGAGGCATTCCGCCCCGTTGCCGCCGCCGGGCCACGGCCTCATATTGCCGACATGGCCATACGCAAAATCGCCCGCATGGGGCATCCGGTGCTCAGAGGCATCGCCCGTCCCGTCCCCGATCCCACCGCGCCGGCGGTCAAGGCGCTGGTGCGCGACATGATCGAGACGATGATCGACGCCAATGGTGCCGGGCTCGCCGCCCCCCAGGTCTATGAGCCCTGGCGGATCGTCATTTTCCAGGCCCCGGCCGAGCGGGCCGGCGAGGCGGTCGACGAAGCCGAGATTTTCGATCACACGGCGCCGCTCACCGTCCTCATCAATCCCGAAATCGAAATCCTGACGGATGAAACCGAAAAAGGCTGGGAGGGCTGCCTTTCGGTGCCGGGTCTCAGGGGCGCGGTTCGGCGCGCGACCGATATCCGCTATCGTGGCGTGACGCCCGAGGGCGAGGCGATCGAGCGCCGGGCGCGCGGCTTTCATGCCCGCGTCGTGCAGCATGAATGCGATCATCTCGACGGCATTCTCTATCCGCAGCGGATGGACGATCTCGGCGAACTGATTTTCGAAAGCGAGGCCCGTGCCATGCTTGCCGCGCAGATCGAAGCGGCGGAAGCGGAAGACAAGGAGGCAACCGATGGCCGATAAGACCACGGCCCGTCCCGGCACGCGCACCGGCCGGGCAAGCCATGTGCAAGCGGCGCGGGCGAAGCTGCTGGCGGCCGCCCTGCCGCATGTCGCTTTCGATGGCTGGACGCCGCGGCTGATGCGCGAAGCGGCGGCGGCGGCCGGCATCGGTCACAACGAGATGCGGCTGGCCTTTCCGGGCGGCACGCTCGATCTTGTCGACTATTTCCTGGCCGATGGCGACCGGCGCATGGAAGAAGCGCTGGCGAAAGAAGATCTCGCGGCGATGAAAGTCCGCCAGCGTATCACGCGCGCCGTGCGCGCCCGCATCGAGGCCGATGTGCCGCATCGCGAGGCGCTGCGCCGCGCCATCACCTTGCTGGCGCTGCCGACATCCGGCACGCATGGCCCCCGCGCGCTCTACCGCACGGTCGATGCGATCTGGCGCGCCGCCGGCGACACCTCCACCGATTTCAATTTCTACACCAAGCGGGCAACGCTGGCCGGCGTCTACTCGGCGGTCACGCTGCGCTGGCTGTCCGATCATTCGGACGGCTTTGCTGACACATGGGCCTTTCTCGACGCCCGCATCGAGGACGTGATGCGTTTCGAGAAGGCCAAGGCGTCGGTTCTCGGCATGGTCGAAAAACTGCCCGATCCCTTTGCGCTGCTCGGACGTCTGCGTTACCGGGAATAGCTCAGGGCGTGCCGCTGCCGGTATCGATCCAGACGATTTCGTCGATCGAGGTGGCGCAGACCGAGCGCTCGGCGGATTGCTGATATTCCAGCGCTTCTTCCGGTGCGTGAACGGCGATCAGACGCGGCGGCTGGCCCGGCGGCGGCTGCAGTGGCAGATAGAGGCTCTGCACATGCGACACGCGGCCCGAGCCGTAGACGTTCATGTAGCGGGCATGATAGCCGCAGGGCCGGAAGGCGATTTCATGCATATCCCGGCAGACCTGCAGGCGCGAGGCATCGGCCAGCAGGTCGAGTATGTTGGTGCCGGTCGGGTCATGCGCCATGCGCTCGGCGACGCGGGTGCCGGCCAGCCGGAAGCGGATATCGTCCGGGCCGAGCAGGCACATGATGGTCATGTCGGGCGTCCATTGCGCGATTTCGAGCGGATCGAAAGCGGCGTCGGCGGGCGCGCCGCCGCTGCGGGGGAGCGTGGACCAGTAGGCATGGAGATCGGCCAGCGCTGCGGGGCCGAATATGGGCGCATCCGTTGCCCGGCCGGCGCTCGGCGCCGTTTCCGCCATCAGACGCTGCCAGCGCATATCGCCGTCGGCGCACTTCTCCGTCCCGGCCCAGTCCATCGGTGGCCTCTCCCGTCCGGTCCCTGCCATTCCGGGCATGTGGAACCGAAACTTCCGTTTCATCCACCGACAGGGTGAAGGCCGCTTATTAACGTCAGGTAACCGGTGGGCGCGTTCCCAGCGGGAAAAGCCGGTTGACATGGCCCATCTTGCGGCCGGCCCGGGCTTGCGCCTTGCCGTAGAGATGAAGCTTGGCGCCCGGTTCGGCGGCAAGGACGGCCCATTGGCCGGCCGCGTCGCCGATCAGGTTGGTCATCACGGCGTCCGCATGGCGGTCGGGGTGCCCGAGCGGCCAGCCGCAAATGGCGCGGATATGCTGCTCGAACTGGCTCACCGCGCAGGCGTCCATGGTCCAGTGGCCGGAATTGTGGACGCGCGGCGCGATCTCGTTGACGACCAGTCGCGGCGTTGCACCGGCCGGCAGCAGGAACATCTCGACGCCCATCACGCCGACATAGTCGAGCGCGGAAACGATCCGGGCGGCGATGGCGCGGGCTGCGTCGGCAAGCGCCGCGTCGAGCGCGGCGGGCGCATATGTCCGGTCGAGAATGTGATCCTTGTGGATGTTCTCGACCGGATCATAGGCGGCCGTCTCGCCGTCGATCCCGCGCGCCACCACCACCGAGATTTCGCGCTCGAACGGCACGAAGCCTTCGAGGATCGCCGGCATCCGGCCGATGGCATCCCAGGCGGCGGCGGCCTCTTCGGCGCGGCCGATTTTCGCCTGGCCCTTGCCGTCATAGCCCAGGCGCCGCGTCTTCAGGATGGCAGGCGTGCCGATCTGTGCCAGCGCCGCGTCGAGATCGGCGGCTGACGCCACATCGGCGAAGGGCGCGGTGGCGATGCCCTGCGCGGCGAGGAAATTCTTTTCGGTCAGCCGGTCCTGCGCGGTGGCCAGCGCCTGCGGGCCGGGGCGCACGGGCGCATGTTCGGCCAGGATGCGCGCCGTTTCGGCCGGCACATTCTCGAATTCGTAAGTCACGACATCGACGCCATCGGCGAAGGCGGCCAATGCTGCCGCATCCTCGTAAGGCGCACGGGTCAGCGCCGCGGCGACGTCGGCGGCCGGAACTTCCGTGTCCGGACAATAGATGTGGCATTTGAAGCCGAGTTCGGCGGCCGCCATGGCCAGCATGCGGCCAAGCTGCCCGCCGCCCAGAATGCCGATCGTGCCGCCCGGCGCGACCGGTGCCATCATTTGCCCTCGGGCGCGGTGCCGACAGCGGCCGACTGCGCGGCGCGGTAGGCATCGAGGCGCTTGGCCAGGCCCGCATCCGACAGCGCCAGCACGGCGGCGGCCAGCAGACCGGCATTCTTGGCGCCCGCCTCGCCGATCGCCAGCGTGCCGACCGGAATGCCGCCCGGCATCTGCACGATGGAAAGCAGGCTGTCCTGTCCCGACAGCGCCTTCGACTGGATCGGCACGCCGAAAACCGGCAGGGCGGTCAGCGATGCCGTCATGCCCGGCAGATGCGCGGCGCCGCCGGCGCCGGCGATGATGACCTTGAGACCCCGGTCGCGCGCCGACTTCGCATAGTCGACCATGCGGTCGGGTGTGCGATGGGCCGAGACGATGCGCGTCTCATGCGCCACGCCCAGCGCCTTCAGCGCCTCGGCGGCGTGCTTCATGGTCGGCCAGTCCGACTGGCTGCCCATGATGATGCCGACCAGCGGCTGTTTTGAGGATTTCGCCGGGGTTTTCGGCCCCTTTGCGCCGGGCTTCTTCGCTGCCATCCGTCGTCCGCGCGCTCCACGATCTGGCGGGCGCCAGAGGGGCCCGCCGGTTTCGGAAAGCGGGGCAGTATAGGCATGGGCGGCGACTTGGCAAGGAAGGCGGGGAGGGGGCGGAAACCGGCAGATTCCGGCCCTATTGCGCCCCCGGCTCGCGCGCGCATGCCGTTGCGCTGCCGCAGCTGACGCTTCCACCTTCATTGCCTTCGGCGAGGTCGCGCACCCAGTCGACCGCCCGCACGCCCTCCACTTCATACGCATAAAGACGGTCGAAGCGGATCAGCGTGTGCGGGGTGCCGCCGGCGACATAGGAGCGGAAACCGGGGATGGTGGCGGCGAGGTCGTTGCGGTTGGCCTCGATCAGCCGGTGCAGCCGCGCCTCGGTGCCGAGCAGTTTCAGGAACATCTCCTGCACGTCGTCATAGGCATTGTCGAATTGCGCCAGCGTCAGGTTCGGTGCGGCGATCGAGGCGCGGCGCCAGATCTCCTCGAACGTGCCGGGCGTGCCGCCATCGCTCACCCAGACCGGGGCGTCGTCGAAAAAGCCCCAGTTCTCCATCAGCGCTGCGACGCCCGGATCGCGGTAGCCGCCGGCGCCGTCGCCCAGCACCGCGATGCCCGCATCCGGATATTGCTCGGCGATTTCGACCGCATACCAGGGCGCGGCGATCGCGCCGGCGCTGCCGCCGGCCACGAAGACGCGTTCGGGCGCCTTCACATTGCGGTAGACCCAGTCGAGCACGGCGCGGACATTGGTGCGGCCGCGATGACGGATCGTGAATTCTTCTTGTCCGCTGTCATAGGTGACGTCCCGATTGCCCAGATGCACATCGCCGGTGCAATAGGTGACGAAAACCTGCGTCCAGTCCGTCAGCGGGTTTTCGGCGTGCTCGGCGTTGAAGACGCCATTCAGTTTGCGCGGGTCGTTGTGGTCGATCTGCGATGTCGGGATATAGGGCGTCGGCTCTTCTTCGAGCGCGCATTGCGCCCCGTTCCAGCAGGCGCCGCCGCCATTGAAGAAGACGAACAGCCGGTCTTCGCGGCCGGGCTTCACATGAAACTCGAACGGCGTGCCATGCGCGCAAGAGGTTTCACCGCCCGGCGCGATGGTGGTCCAGCCGGGTGCGAGCGCCGCCAGTTTGGGCAGCGCGTCTGCCGGGCCGCCGCGCATCGTCGTGAAGGCGCCCCAGGCGACCAGCGCGATGGCGATCAGGCCGAGGGCAAATCCGCCGGTGTTTTTCGGGGTCGATGCGGTCATGGCGAATCATTCCTCAAAAGGGGCGGTTGTCGGCCCGATTATGGCGGGGCCGGGGCCACCGGCCTAGCCCCGTCCTGCGGCCCGCCGGTGCCGGTTCGCATGGCGCTTGCGGTCGAAAGATGGCATTTTCGATGGCGAATCGCGGCAAGCAGGCAAACCGCCCATGAAGATCGGCGACACCAAACCCGTCAGCAACACCGGCTCCGCCACGGCGCGCGAGCGGGAGAAGGCGCGCGGCGCCGCGGCGGCGGCGGGCGGGCGCATGGTCAGCGACACGGCCAGCATCATGGGCATCCCCGAGGCCGAGATCACGCCTGCCGTGCGCGACGCGCTGATGGCGCTGATGGGCGAGGTCGACCGCCTCCGGCGCGACATGACGGTGATGCAGGACCGCCTGCGGGCAGCCGAGAAGCTTGCCGATCACGACCCCCTGCTGCCCGTCCTCAATCGCCGCGCCTTTGTGCGCGAACTCAGCCGCGTCATCGCTTTCGGGCGGCGCTATGGCGAGCCGGCCGGCCTCGTCTATTTCGACATCGACAATTTCAAGCAGGTCAACGACGTGCATGGCCATCTGGCCGGCGACGCGGCGTTGCATCACCTGACCAAGCTGGTGCTCGACAATATCCGCGAGACCGACATTGTCGGCCGTCTCGGCGGCGACGAGATCGGCGTCATTCTGGTGCGGGCCGACGAGGCAATGGCCAAAGCCAAGGCGGCCGGTCTGGCAAAGCTGGTTGCTTCGCGCCCGCTGCCATTCGAGGGCAAGGAACTGCCATTGACGATTTCGGTCGGTGCGGTCTCCTTCACCGGCGAGGACGAAGCCGATCAGGCGCTGGCCCGTGCCGACAAGGCCATGTACGAGGCCAAGCGCCGCGAAGAGTGAGCGGCCGCTCTTTCTTCCCACCCTCCCCCTGAGGGAGGGTCAAACAAGCGCAGCTTGTTTGGGGAGGGGTGCTCCGCTGACGGCAAATGGCGCGCTGCCGATTATGCGCTGAAGTTCCACGCTTACCCCTCCCCGAAAAACTCTCGCGTGCCGCTCGAATTTTTCGACCCTCCCTCAAGGGGAGGGTGGGGATGCTGGAATATGTCCTAGGCCGTGATATCCGGCAGCAGGATGTCCTCGATTTCCTGGATGCGGTCGCGCAGATGCAGCTTGCGCTTTTTCAGCCGCTTGATCTGCAAATGGTCGGGGCGCGGCGTCGTTTCCAGCGCAAAGATCGCCATGTCGAGATCGCGATGCTCTTCCCTGAGCGTCGCCAGCAGCTCCCGGAGTTCCCGTTCTTCCCGCTCGGTCATTTGCGCGTCTTGCCTTGGGGCTTGCGCACCGGCGCGCGGCGGCCCTGTTTCAGGTCCTCGCCCCAGCGCTGCGTCTCGGGCGCTTCGAGGCCGAACAGGTCGAGCATGCGCGCCGCGGTCTGCGTCACCATCTCGTCGATCGAGCCGGGCTGCGTATAAAGCGCGGGCACCGGCGGGGCGATGATGGCGCCGATTTCCGACAATTGCGTCATCGTCCGCAGATGGCCGGTATGGAGCGGCGTCTCGCGCACCATCAGCACCAGCCGGCGGCGTTCCTTCAGCATCGTGTCGGCGGCCCGCGTCAGCAGCGACGATGTGACGCCGGTCGAAATCTCCGACATGGTGCGGACCGAACAGGGGGCGACGATCATGCCGAGCGTCTTGAACGAACCGCTCGCGATCGCCGCGCCGATATCGTCCAGCCGGTAGCGGGTATGCGCCAGCGCCTCGACATCCTTCGGCTTCAGGCCGGTTTCATAGCCCAGCGTCATCTCGGCGGCCCTTGTCATCACCAGATGCGTCTCGACGCCCAGTGAACCGAGCATTTCAAGCAGGCGCACGCCATAGGCGACGCCCGAGGCGCCGGAGATTCCCACGACAAGGCGGGGCGGGGTTTTGCCGGTTATGTCCATAACCTCACGTTTACAATGCCTGCCGTTTCTTTGCGAGTGGGGTTCGACAAGGACAGTGAAAAGAGTCAGACTTTGGGCATCTGAGGCTTAACGAAAGGACGGAATGGAATGGCTCTGGAGTCTCACATTGCCGAGCTTCGCGACCGCCACAAGACGCTGGAAGATGCGATTGAGGCCGAGATTCACCACCCGAGCAGCGACGATCTGCATATCGCGGAGTTGAAAAAGCAGAGGCTTCGACTGAAAGAGGAAATCGAAAGGCTGAGCGGCGAACGATCCGCGGCCTGACCCCCAGACAGCAGATAAATCATACCGGCGCCGGGCTCCCAAGCCCGGCGCTTTGCATTTCGGGGGTCTTAAGGAAGGTTTTGCACGCGGAGGCGCGGAGGCGCGGAGAAGAGAAGGATTGGTCACGCGAAGACGCGAAGGCGCGAAGGAAGATTTTATCGAACGGCAAGAAATTGTTGGCGCTTCGCGCCGGAAGAATCTTCGCGCCGAAGGCGCAATCACCCTTTCTTCTTCGCGTCTTCGCGTCTTCGCGTGCGAACTCTTCACTTTGCTTTCTTCTCCGCGCCTCCGCGTCTCCGCGTGAAAATTCTTCCTTCCTAAAGCCCTTCCGCCTTCTCGCGCAGCTTGAATTTCTGCACCTTGCCCGTCGAGGTCTTCGGCAGATCGGTGAAGATCACCGTCTTCGGGCATTTGAAATGGGCGAGATTGGCGCGGCAATGGTCGATCACATCTTTCTCGCTCAGGCTTGCGCCCGCCTTCACCGTCACGAAGGCGCAAGGCGTCTCGCCCCATTTCTCGTCCGGCCGTGCCACGACGGCGGCTTCCAGAATATCCGGATGCTTGTAGAGCGCGTCCTCGACCTCGATCGAGGAAATATTCTCGCCGCCCGAAATGATGATGTCCTTCGAGCGATCCTTGAGCTGGATGTAATTGTCGGCATGCCAGACGCCGAGATCGCCGGAATGGAACCAGCCGCCCGCGAAGGCTTCGCTCGTCGCCTTCGGGTTCTTGAGGTAGCCCTTCATCACCACATTGCCGCGAAACATCACCTCGCCCATGGTCGCGCCGTCGCGCGGCACTTCCTCCATCGTTTCGGGGTCGCGCACCGAAATCCCTTCCAGCACCACGTAGTTGACGCCTTGCCGCGCCTTCACTTCGGCGCGCGCGCCGGTCTCCATCTCGTCCCATTCGTCATGCCAGGCGTTGACCACCGCCGGCCCGTAGGTTTCGGTCAGGCCATAGACATGGATCACGTTGAAGCCTTCGGCCTCGAGCTTGCGGATGGTCGCGGCGGGCGGCGGCGCGGCGGCGGCAAAATAGTTCACGACATTCGGCAGCGGCTTCTTCTCTTCCGCGGTCGCGTTGATCAGAAACCCCATCACGGTCGGCGCGCCGGCCATATGCGTCACCTTGTGGTCGGCAATCGCGTTGAAAATGTTTTCAGCCGTCACGCGGCGCAAACACACATGCGTCCCCGCGACCACGCTCATCGACCAGGTGAAGCACCAGCCGTTGCAATGGAACATCGGCACCGTCCAGAGATAGACCGACGAACCCGTCATCCCGGCCGTCACGATATTGCCCATGCCAAGCAGGTAAGCGCCGCGATGGTGATAGACGACGCCTTTGGGGTTCCCCGTCGTGCCCGAGGTGTAGTTGAGGCTGATCGCCTGCCATTCATCGGCCGGCAATTGCCAGTTGAAATGCGGATCGCCCGCGGCGATGAAGCTTTCATAATCGGTCTCGCCGATCTTCTCGCCCGGCCCGTCGTAAAACGCATCGTCGATGTCGATGATGAAGGGCTTGACCTTGGCCAGCGCCAGCGCCTCTTTGGCCAGCCCCGCAAATTCCCGGTCGACGAACAGCGCCTTTGCTTCCCCGTGATCGAACATGAAGCCGATGGCGGCGGCGTCGAGCCGCGTGTTGATGGTGTTGACGACCGCGCCCGTCATCGCCGGCCCGTAATGCAGTTCCAGCATTTCGGGAATGTTCGGCGCGATCACGGCCACCGTGTCGCCAAGCCCGATGCCGCGTTCGCTGAGCGCCGAGGCGAGCTTGCGGCAGCGCGCATAAAGCGTCGCATAGTCGCGGCGCAGGCTCCCATGCACCACCGCGACTTTCCCGGGATAAACCTCGGCTGCCCGCTTCAGGAAACTCAGCGGCGACAGTGGCTGGTGATTGGCCGGGTTCTTGTCGAGACCGGTTTCATAGGGATTGGTCATGGGAGCCTCGTGGCGCGCGGGGGAGGGGATGTTTCGCCGACGTTACTAAGGGGGTGAGGCAGCGGCAAGGCGGGCGAGGGGGAGACTTGCGTGTTTGCCGCCTGCGCATTTTATGAGCACTGAACAAACCAAAAGTAGAAGTGTCACCCCGGCACTTGTTGCATCAGCTTTTTTCTACTCCCCAACCCCCAATTCGTCTTTGCCGGGCTTGACCCACTGCTGTCCGGTTAAGCGGACTCGGTTGCTGGAGCGCTGCATTTTTCACAACCCAAAACCGTCATGGCCCGCTTTATGCGGGCCATCCACGTCTTTGCGTCATGGAAAAGCCGAAAGGAAGAAAGGAAGAAAGAAAGACGTGGATGACCCGGACGAGCCGGGTCATGACGATGAAGGGGAGAAGGCAAAGTGCCACAAGCGGTTTGAATCAAAACCTACTCCTCTTAACCGGACAGCAGTGGGTCAAGCCCGGGGGTGACGAGAGTGGGATACGCCCGCCCCCACCCTCGGCCCTCGACCCCGAAACCCGCTGTGCTAGTCTCTTCACGGACCCAACGCAGACGGACGGCTTCGGATGACAAGGCGCATACTCGGCATCGCCGGAATCCTTCTCGCCGGGCTGATGTGCCTCGCAGCAGTCGCAAGCATCTACGTCCACGGACCCCAGCTGTTGAGCCTCTCCGGCCGTTCATACGGTTTTGATCGATACTTCTACCATCTCGCTCTGATGCTATTTCCGGCGAGCGGCGCGGCGGCTACCGGTTGCTGTGGCTATCATCTTCTTCGGGGTTCGAAACCCCGATCGATGCCCGGTCGGATGCTGCTTCATCTTTCGACCGGCATGTTCATTCTGTTCGCGGCTCTTTTCGGCATGCTGATTTTGGGTATGGCTCTCGCCTATCCCAACCCCCGAACATTTGCAGATGCACTCTTTCTGGCCGCTATCTTTGTCCCGGTCCTCGCCACTGTAGCTCTCTATCTCACCCTCCTCTTCTGGCGCGGTGCCGTCGCCGATCGGCCACGGCGCTGACGCATTCCCGAAATCGCGCCACCCGTGCTAAAACCGCCCCAACAAGAAACTCACGGGGGAGACGCCACGCGATGGCCAGCTACAAGGACACCTACGACGCCTGGAAAAAGGACCCTGAGGGCTTCTGGGCCGAAGCGGCCAAGGAGATCGACTGGTTCAAGCCGGCCACGCAAATCCTTGAAGTCAAAGATGGCCTCTCGCGCTGGTTCGTCGGCGCTGAAACCAACACCTGCTGGAACGCGCTCGACCGTCACGTCAAGGCGGGCCATGGCGCGCGCACCGCGCTGATCTATGACTCGGCCATGCTCGGTCATGTCAAGAAATTCACCTATGCCGAACTCCTCGAGAAAGTCTCGCTCTTTGCCGGCGTGTTGCAGCGCCGCGGCATCGAGAAAGGCGACCGCGTGCTGATCTACATGCCGATGGTGCCGCAGGCCGCTGTCGCCATGCTCGCCTGTGCGCGGCTCGGCGCGATCCATTCGGTGGTCTTTGGCGGCTTCGCGCCGAAGGAGCTGGCAACCCGCATCGACGATGCGACGCCGAAGCTGATCGTCTCGGCCTCCTGCGGCCTCGAGCCCGGCCGGGTGCTCGCCTACAAGCCGCTGCTCGACAAGGCGATCGAGATGAGCACGCACAAGGTCTCGGCCACCATCGTCTTCCAGCGCGAAATGGAGAAGGCCACGCTCGTTGCCGGACGCGATTTCGACTGGAAATCCGAGATGGACAAGGCCGCGGCCGCCAATGCGCGGCCCGAATGCGTCCCCGTTGCCGCCACCGATCCGCTTTATGTGCTCTACACCTCGGGCACCACCGGCAAGCCCAAGGGCGTCGTCCGCGACAATGGCGGCCACATGGTGGCGCTGAAATGGTCGATGAAGAATGTCTACGACATAAATCCCGGCGACACGTTCTGGGCGGCGTCCGATGTCGGCTGGGTCGTCGGCCACAGCTACATCGTCTACGGCCCGCTGGTGCATGGCTGCACCACGATCCTTTTCGAGGGCAAGCCGGTCGGCACGCCCGATGCCGGCACCTATTGGCGCATCATTTCGCAGCATGGCGTCAAGGCAATGTTCACCGCGCCCACCGCCATCCGCGCCATCCGCAAGGAAGACCCGCAGGCCGCGCTTGTCGGCAAATACGATCTCACGAAATTCGAGGTGCTTTATCTCGCCGGCGAGCGCGCCGATCCCGACACGATCCAGTGGGCCGAGAAGGCACTGTCGGGCCGCCCGGTCATCGATCACTGGTGGCAGACCGAAAGCGGCTGGCCGATGGTCGCAAACCCGATGGGGATCGAGCGCCTGCCGGTCAAATACGGTTCGCCCTCGGTGCCGCTGCCGGGCTACGAGATCCATGTCGTCGACGAGGCCAACAAACAGGTGGGGCCCAACACCACAGGCGCCATCGTCGTCAAGCTGCCGCTGCCGCCGGGCTGCCTGCCGACGCTGTGGCAGAACGAACAGGGCTTCCGCGAAAGCTACCTCGCCGATTATCCGGGCTACTACAAGACGGCCGATGCCGGCTTCATGGACGAGGACGGCTATCTCTATGTGATGAGCCGCACCGACGACATCATCAATGTTGCCGGCCACCGCTTGTCGACCGGCGGCATGGAGGAAGTGCTGGCTGCGCACCCCGACGTCGCCGAATGCGCCGTCATCGGCATCGCCGATCCGATGAAGGGCCAGGTGCCGGTCGGCTTTCTGGTCATCAATTCGGGCGTCGCGCGGCCGGCGGGCGAGATCGAGCGCGAGGCGGTGTCATTGATCCGTGAACGGATCGGTCCCGTCGCCGCCTTCAAGACCGCCATCATCGTCCAGCGCCTGCCGAAAACCCGCTCCGGCAAGGTCCTGCGCGGCACCATGCGCAAGATCGCCGACGGCGAGACATGGGACACGCCCGCCACCATCGACGACCCGGCCGTGCTCGGCGAAATCGAAGCGGCGCTGAAGACGGGGCTGGGGAGGTAAGGGGCGGCGGACTTTCCTCTGTCTTCATGAACGTCATTGCGAGCGCAGCGAAGCAATCCAGAAGCGGCAAGCACCGTACATGCCGCTTCTGGATTGCTTCGACCCTTCGGGCCTCGCAATGACGGCAAGAGAGGGACGTGAAAGGCGCAACCTGCCGCCCCTCTTGCCTCTCCCCCTCACATCCCTCAGGTGCTATAACGCCCCCTCCCAAACCGGCGTCCCCGAAACCGGAGCATTCCCATGGCCGCAGGCGAAACTCTCAAGGGCAAGGTGGCGATCGTCACCGGCGGTGCCAGCGGCATCGGTCGCGCGGTCGCGCATGCCTTTGCCGATCAGGGCGCCAAGGTGATGGTCTGCGATATCGACGAGGAAGCCGGCGCGGCGGTGGCGGCCGACATCGTCGATCGCGGCGGCGAGGCGGTGTTCCGCCATTGCGATGTCGGCGAGCGGCTCGACGTGCGCAATCTCGTCTGCGCGACGACCGATGCTTTCGAGCGCCTCGACATTCTCGTCAACAATGCCGGCGTGGTTTCGAAGGGTGCCAGTTTCCTGACGCTCGAGGAAGAAGAGTTCGACCGCGTCATCCGCATCAATCTCAAGGGTCAGTTCCTGGTCGGCCAGGCCGCCGCGCAGCAAATGGTCAAGCAGATCGAGGCGGGCGGCCCGCCCGGCACCATCATCAACATGTCGTCGATCAACGCCGTTCTCGCCATCGCCGACCAGACCGCCTATGTGACGTCGAAAGGCGGCGTCAAGCAATTGACCGAGGCGATGGCGCTGTCGCTGGCGCCTTACGGCATCCGCGTCAACGCGATCGGCCCCGGCACCATCGCGACGCCGATGGCCGGCGCCGTCAACACGGATGAACGAGCCCAGAAGGTGATGATGTCGCGCACGCCCTTGGGCCGCGTCGGCCAGCCGGAGGAAATCGCCTCCGTCGCCGTCTTCCTCGCCTCCGACGCCGCCAGCTACATGACCGGTCAGACCATCTATGCCGATGGCGGCCGCCTCTCCCTCAACTACCTCGCCCAGCCGCCGGTGAAGCGGTAGGACGACAGGCGGATGAAGGGGAGGGGATAAGTCGACTTATCCCCGCTTTCGTGTCGCGCGACGCTCAGCGCATCGTGCGCCGGCACTTATCCCCGCCCTGCAAAACCTGCTTTGCAAAAACGAAAACCCCGCCGTCATCCGGCGGGGTCGCGCAAAAGCGGGGATAAGTTTTTTCAAAAAACCCGTATCATCCGTAGACGGATGAAAATTCCGGGTGTTTGTGACAGTTTTATGACAGTTTCGTGACAGAGGGGGGGGGTTACGCCTCGTCGTCGCTGTCGATTTTGACGTCCTTGAGGCTCGCGAACACGCTGTCGGCGTCGTAGCTCTTGCGCTCCTCGTCTTCCGCTTTCTTTTCCGGCGCGGCGATGGTGGCGTGCAGCGGTTCGGCGGGCTGGGGCGCGGTTTCGCTCGCCGGCAGCAGCGTTTCGGAAATACCGGCCGCCTTGTTGGCCTTCTTGCGTTCGCGTTCGGCCTTGCGGGCGGCCTTGTTGACCGCCGCGTCGAGCTCGATTTGCGAGCAGAGACTGAGGGTTACGGGATCGACCGGTTTGATGTTGGGCGCGTTCCAGTGGCTGCGGTCGCGCACGCTCTGGATTGTCGGCTTGGTGGTGCCAACGAGGCGCGCCACCTGCGCGTCGGTCAGTTCCGGGTGGTTGCGCAACAGCCAGGCAATGGCGTCCGGGCGGTCCTGGCGGCGCGAGACGGGCGTGTAGCGCGGTCCCTTGCGCGCCGGCATGGGCGGCAATTTGTATTTGCTTTCAGCGGTTTGCAGGCGCTCGTCCGGGTCGTTCTGGCAGCGCTCGATTTCGGCGCGCGTCAACTGGCCGGAGACCACGGGGTCCATGCCCTTGATGCCCTGTGCCACGTCGCCATCGGCGATGCCCTTCACCTCAAGCACATGGAGGCCGCAGAAATCGGCCACCTGGTCGAAGGTCAGCGCGGTATTCTCGACCAGCCAGACAGCGGTCGCCTTGGGCATTAGGGGCTGAATCATGTCGGTTCCTCTGATCCACCCGGCGAGCCCGCCGGATAAACCGCTTTTCGTGTCCATCGAAGAATGAGTTAGGGCGTTATATAGGGCGAAAAAGACGCCAATGAAAGCGGAATGATGCGGCCGCCGCGAAATGGCTGCGGAGCGCAAAAAGGCCGGAATCCTTGGGATTCCGGCCTCTGTCTTGCGCGGTCGCGTGGTCCTAGCGGTTGATCACGGTGATCTTGGTGCCTTCGATGCTGACGCCGGCCATCAGACCCTGCTGGTCGAAGATGAAGGCATAGGCATCATCCTTGAGCGTGGAGGAGGAGAGGTTCTTGGCCACGCCCTCGTCGACAACCACAACCGTCGGGCCGACGCCGATTTCCCAACCGCGGCTTTCGGCCAGATAGTTCACAGCCGCGTCGTTCATCAGGAAGACCGCATAGCCGTAAGACTGGGCGCCCGCCTGCAGGCCCCAGGAACCGGTGACGGAGTTGTAGTAATTGGTCACTTCACCGCCCTGTTTCAGCAGGCCCTCGCCATAGGCGCCGCCGAAGATCAGGCCGGCCTTCACGACGTTCGGAAAAATGAGCACGGCCTGTGCCTTTCCGCCAATCTCCTTGGCGACCGGACTTGTCGCATAGAGCTTGTCGAGTGCGAGTTCGGCTTCCTTGTTGAGGTCTTCGGCCGTTGCCGCGTGGGCACCTTGATATGCGCCGAGTGAAACCGACGTCGCCGCGGCGAAGACGGCCGCAAGAATGAATCGTCTGAGGTTTTTCATCGGAGTTTCCTTCATGTCATGGGAATGCAGGTCTGTTCGACCGGAAGCGGCATCGCGCGAGGCAACGACGCGCGACGGGCGACGCCGTCGACGTACCGACCTTCGGCGCCGCCTGTGGCGACATGTGGGGCAGACTGTGATCATTTCAGGCGCGAATGTGGCCGCACCCGGAAAATGGCTCAGATCGTCAGGATAATCTTGCCGATATGACTGCTTTTTTCCATCAGCGCATGCGCCTTTGCGGCGTCTTTCAGCGGAAAAACCGTGTCAATCAAGGGTTTTACGCGGCCGGCTTCGATCAGTGGCCAGACTTTTTCGCGCAAGGCACGGGCGAGGCTGGCCTTTTCCTCGATGCTGCGCGGCCGCAATGTCGAGCCGGTCAGCGTCAGCCGTTTCAGCATCACCGGCAGGAAGTTCACTTCGGCCGTCGGGCCGTTGAGGAAGGCGATCGAGACGATGCGGCCGTCGGTGGCGGCAGCCTGAATGTTGCGCGGGATGTAGTCGCCGCCGACCATGTCGAGGATCACATCGGCGCCGCGGTTTTCCGTCAGCCGTTTCGTTTCGGCGACAAAATCCAGCGTCCGGTAATTGATCGCCGCCTCGGCGCCGAGTTTCAGGCAGGCCGCGCATTTTTCGGCCGAGCCGGCGGTTGCCAGCACGCGGGCGCCGAAGATGCTGGCGAGCTGAATTGCCGTCGTGCCGATGCCGCTCGAGCCGCCATGCACCAGCAGCGTCTCGCCGGCCTTGAGCGCGCCGCGCTCGAAGACATTGGTCCAGACGGTGAAAAAGGTTTCAGGCAGCGCCGCTGCTTCCGTCAGCGAAAGTCCCTGCGGCACGGGCAGGGTATGCGCTTCATGCGCGAGGCAGTATTCGGCGTAGCCGCCACCGCCGACCAGCGCGCAGACCTTGTCGCCCGCTTTCCACAGCGTGACGCCCGGCCCTGTTGCCACCACTTCGCCCGCAACTTCGAGGCCCGGTGTTTCGGGAGCGCCGGGCGGCGGCGGATAGAGCCCCATGCGCTGGATCGTGTCCGGCCGGTTGACGCCTGCTGCCGCGACCTTGATCAGGATTTCGCCATGGCCGGGCTCGGGGCGCGAAATCTGGCGGGTTTCCAGTACGTCCGGGCCGCCGGGCTCGCGGATGGCGATGGCCGTCATGGTCGCGGGCAGGTTCGGCAAGGGGCGCACCTCTTCGTCGGCGGATCGGCTTGCAGGTCTAGCCCGCTGTCCCCAGACTGGCAACCGGGGACGATCTTGGAGGCGGAGCGTTATGGAACGGGACGAATTGGAGCCGCGCAAGCGCCGCAATGAGGCACTGGCGGCGCTTGCCAAGGAGGATCTGAGCCTTCTCGGGTTCGAAGAGCTGGAGGAACGAATCACCGCGCTTGAAGCCGAAATTGCGCGAATCCGTAACGAAATGGTCAAAAAGCGCGGTTCGCTGTCGGCTGCCGAAGCATTGTTCAAAAAATAGACACTCGTAGTTAAGGCATTAGAAATACAGCGCTTTTAGTTGCGGTATCACAATGTTCGGGTGCCTTTCATCTTGTCGTTGACGCGTCAAATTGCCACAAGATTAACTTCCTGTTAGGAATGATCTCGCTAGGGTGACCTTGCGTAATCCAGTTCTCTGGATTTCTGAGTGGCTCCTATCCACTCTGTTTGACGCCTCCCTGTTAGAACTTGAGCCGCGGGCTTTCCCGCGGCTCTTTTTTGTCCGTTGACCCCTCGCTGGCACGGATATTGATCCCTCAGACCCTGACTGTGCCGCAATGGCGCGATTTCAGGGGTTTGTGGGATGAGTGTTCACGAGATCACCGGCGACGAGATTGGCTTCGCGGAAGCCGAATGCGTCACCTTGAGCGAATTCATGGCCTCAGGCCTCTTCCAGCGCACCTATGGCGAAGGGATGCGGCTGGTCGAGGAAACCTCGGCCTATCTCGACGGTGACGGCCGGGCGGCGGCAAAGACTCTGCCTCGCGAGGCCTCGCTCGCCTATGCCGGCGAGAGCATGCGCCTGACCACGCGGCTGATGCAGGTCGCCTCATGGCTTCTGGTCCGCAAGGCGGTGCATGAGGGCGAAATGACGGCCGAGGAAGCCAATTCCGAGAAATACCGCCTCGCCACCAAGGAAATCGCCCGCCAGCCGCGCTTTGCCGGGGCCGACGCTCTGCCGCAGCGCCTTCTGGAGCTGATCGAACGGTCGGAGCGGCTCTATGCGCGGGTCGAGCGCCTCGATACCCGGCTCAGGGAACCGGTCGCCGGGCCGGCGCTCAACCACCCGCTGGCCGAACAGATGCAGCGCGTCGAGGCGTTTTTCCGCGAGAGCCTTTCCGCCGATTTTCCGCGCCCGCAATTCGGCCGCCGCACGCGCCGGCCCGAGTAACTTCGCCGACCTCATCGACAAAAAAGCCCCGCAATGCGGGGCTTTTTCATTTCCGGGCTTGTCGCGGAAGGCTCAGTTGCTGCCGATAAAGCCAAACTTCTTCTTGAACCGGCTGACACGGCCGCCACGGTCGAGAAGCTGCTGGCCACCGCCGGTCCAGGCCGGGTGCGTCGTCGGGTCGATGTCGAGCACCAGCGTGGCGCCGTCCGACCCATAGGTCGAGCGTGTCTGGAAGGTGGAGCCATCATTCATCGTCACGGTGATGAAGTGGTAGTCCGGATGGGTGTCTTTCTTCATGGCTCACGCCTTCCCGCATTGAAAACGGCGCGCCGGGGCTGCCCCATCGGGGATGCCGCGCTGCCGGAATGGGGGCTTATAGCGAACGGGCGATGCCCATGCAAGCCGAGATACAAAGGCTGTTTTGGGGCCATCTATCCAGGATTTTGCGCGCTCATGCCGCAGCGGGCGGTGCGGGGCGGCGTTGCGGCGGCAGGGACCTGATTGCTATACCAGCGCGGAACTTATACCCGGGGTCCCCCCGAGCGGCTAGTGTGGCCGGTCCCGCAACGAAGAACCGGCAGACATGCATGAGCGATACATCGAATCCGGTCATCGAGGCCATTGAGGAAGAAGCGCAACGGCGCAAGCCCGCCAAACGGGTCCGGCCGATCCTGCGGCTGCTGCCCTTCCTGGCGGTCTATCGGGGCATGGTGGCGCTGGCGGTTCTTGCACTCGTTCTGGCGACGCTCGCGACGCTCGCCATTCCGATGGCCGGCGGCCGGCTCGTCGATCTCCTCAACGACGCCGACGATACGGTCACAGCTGCCTTTATCGACCAGTATTTCCTGGCGCTGATCGCCGTCGCACTGGTGCTCGGTATCGCCAGCGCCGCGCGTTTCTACTTCGTCAGCTGGCTCGGCGAGCGGGTGGTGGCCGATCTTCGGCAGGCGGTTTATGCGCATGTGCTGAAGCTCTCGCCGGCATTTTTCGAATTGACGCGCACCGGCGAAGTGCTGTCGCGACTGACCGCCGACACGACGTTGATCAAAACCGTGGTCGGTTCTTCGGCGTCGATCGCACTGCGCAATCTTTTCCTTTTCGCCGGTGCATCGTCGATGATGGTTGTCACCAGCGCGCGATTGTCGAGCCTCGTTCTGTTCGCCATTCCGATGATCGTTCTGCCGCTGGTTTTTCTCGGGCGCTGGGTCCGGCGGCTGTCGCGCTCGGCGCAGGACAGGCTGGCCGATACCAGCGCTTTCGGTACCGAGAGCCTCAATGCCATCCAGACGGTGCAGGCCTTCACCCATGAGGACCATGACCGGCGACAGTTTTTCGACACGGTCGAGCAGTCCTTCGATACGGCGCGGGCACGCATCGTTGCCCGTTCGGTGCTGACGGCGCTGATTTTCTTCCTCGGCCTTACCAGCGTCGTCGGCGTCATCTGGTTCGGCATGAAGGATGTTATCGCCGGCGACATGACGGGTGGCGCGCTGGCGCAGTTTATTCTCTATGCGCTCTTTGCCTCAGGTGCGCTGGCGGCGCTGTCGGAGATATGGGGCGACATGCAGATGGCGGCGGGTGCCACCGAGCGCCTGATGGAGCTTCTCGATGTCGAGCCGCAGATCGCGGCGCCGGCCATTCCCGTTTCCCTGCCGGCGCCATCGCGCGGCGAGATCCGTTTCGATGCCGTCACCTTTGCCTATCCGGCCCGGCCGGGCATCTCGGCCCTTCGGGGTTTTACGCTCGGCGTCAATCCCGGCGAGACAGTGGCGCTGGTCGGCCCGTCTGGCGCCGGAAAAAGTACCGTCTTCCAGCTGCTTCTGCGCTTCTACGATCCGCAATCCGGGCATATTGCGCTTGACGGTACCGATGTGCGCGACGCCGACCCGCGCGACGTGCGGGCGCGCATCGCGGTCGTTCCGCAGGAGACGGTCATCTTCGGCACAACGATTGCCGAAAACATCCGCTATGGCCGACCCGAGGCCGGCTTTGCCGAGATCGAAGCCGCGGCACGGGCCGCCCGCATTGATGATTTCATTGCCCGCCTGCCGGATGGTTACAACACCCAGGTTGGTGAGCGCGGGGTGACGCTTTCGGGCGGTCAGCGCCAGCGCCTGGCAATTGCGCGCGCGATCCTGCGCGACGCGCCGGTCCTGTTGCTCGACGAAGCGACCAGCGCGCTTGATGCCGAAAGCGAAGCGGCCGTCCAGCAGGCGCTTGAAGGGCTGATGCGGGATCGCACGACGCTTGTGATCGCGCATCGTCTGGCGACCGTGCTCAAGGCAGACCGGATTATCGTCATGGAAGAGGGCCGTGTCGTCGCCTCAGGCACGCATGAAGAACTTTTGCGGCAGGGCGGGCTTTATGCGCGGCTGGCGCGGTTGCAGTTTACCGGCGATCTTTCGGGCGAGGCCACCGAGCCATTGTCCGGACCGGTCAGCGCGGTCATTGGTTGAACGAAACTCCTCAGGGGAAAAATCCATGTCGAAGCGCTTGCAGATTGTCGTCTATGTCGGACTGGCACTTGTCGTTGTCGGCAGTGTGCTGGCGTGGCGCTTCCTTGCCGCTGCCGGCTATTTCACCGGCATCAGGCAGGAGATCGCCGCCGACTGCCGTGCGATCGAGGCGGTGCCGGGGCCCGAAGACATCGTTATCGACCACGAGCGCGGCATTGCCTATGTGTCGGCCTATGATCGCCGCGCGGTGCAGGCCGGTGCGCCGGGCTCCGAAGCCGTCCGCGGCGGCCTTTATGCGATCGATCTGACGGCGCCGCAGGCCGATTGGTCGCTCTATCCGGTGACGCCCAACATGCCGGCCGATTTCCGGCCCCATGGCATCAGCCTTTATGTCGGGCCGGATGGCGCGCGGCGGCTTTTCGCGGTCAGTCACCCGGCCGCGGGGCATGAGGTT
The DNA here is from genome assembly GCF_030651915.1 of Parvibaculum sp. Taxonomy (GTDB): domain Bacteria; phylum Pseudomonadota; class Alphaproteobacteria; order Parvibaculales; family Parvibaculaceae; genus Parvibaculum. The sequence goes on from NZ_JAUSBV010000007.1 coordinate 37,232, forward strand.
GTCGAGATCTTCGATATTGCAGCTGATGGAACGCTGAGCCATGCGTTGAGCGTCACCGATCCGCTGTTCGTGTCGCTCAATGACGTCGTGGCGGTAGGGCCGGACAGCTTCTATGCGACCAACGACCATGCCTCGAAGAACGGGTTGCACCAGCTTTTCAGCAATATACTGCTGCTGCGAAACACCAATGTTGTCTATCACGACGGGACGGCAACGCGTATCGCCGCCGACCGCTTTGGCTACGCCAACGGCATCAATGCCAGCACCGACGGTAGCCGGATCTATGTCGCCGACCTGATGAGTATGACCCTGCATGTGTTTGATCGCGACGCCGCGAGCGGCGATCTCCGCGGTGTCGACATGGCGCGGCTCGGCACTGGCATCGACAATATCGATGTGCAGCCCGACGGCTCGCTGCTGATCGGCGCGCATCCCAATCTGATCGATTTCATCGCCCATGCTGGCGACCCCGCCGCGCTTTCGCCGAGCCAGGTCGTGCGCGTTGAGATCGACAAAAACGGCGGCGGCAAGGCCGGCACGATCTATCTCAATCTCGGCGCGGAGATATCGGGCATCAGCGTGGCCGCCGGCTATGGCGACGTGATGCTGCTCGGTCAGGTTTTCGAGCCGCAAGTTCTGGTCTGCGCGCAATCGAAAGAGCTGAAAGCTTATTGATCAGCGCTCGGTCAGCTTGAATTCGATGCGGCGGTTGCGCGTATTGTCGGTTGCCGTGCGACCTGCTGTCAGCGGGTGATGTTCGCCGAATCCTGCCGCCACCAGATTTTGTGCGGGCACGCCTTGCGCGGTCAGGTAGTCCACGACGGCGATGGCGCGGGCGCTTGACAGGTACCAGTTCGACGGGAATTGCGGTGTGGCGATCGGGTTGGCGTCGGTATGCCCGTCAACGCGCAGGACCCAGGGGATGTCGTTCGGAATTTCGGCGGCGATTTCACGCACTGCGACGGCGATCTTGTCGAGCTGCTCCTGCCCGGACGGGTTGATGTCGGCGGAGCCCGACGCGAAGAAGATTTCGGACTGCATGGCAAAGCGGTCGCCGACAATTTCGATGTCGGTGCGGTCGCCCAGAATGGTCCGCAAGCGGCCGAAGAACTCCGAGCGGTAACGGGCCAGTTCCTGGACCTTTTGGGCCAGCGCCGCGTTGAGGCGGCGGCCGAGATCGGCGATCTGGGTTTGCGATTCACGATCCCGTTGCTCGGATGCCTCCAGCGCCGCCTCCAGCGTCGCGAGCTGGCGGCGCAAGGCGGCGATCTGCTGGTTCAGCAATTCGACCTGTGACAGGGCCTCGCTGGAGACACGCTGTTCGTCGGAAAGCCGGCTTTCAAGTTCTGCGATGCGCGAGCCGGCGCCGGCGCCCTCGTCGGCCATCGCGGCGAGACGTGCACTCTCGGCGGAAGCGGCGGCGAGCGAATCCTGCAGCGACAGGATTGTGACTTCGAGATCGGCTTTTTCGCGCCGCTCCAGCGCCAGCTGGTTCACCAGTTCGGCAATCTGGCTGCGCAAGCTGTCGAGCGCCGAATCCTTGTCGCTCACCAGCAGGCTGAGGAAGAATTGCGTGATCATGAAAATGGTCAGCAGAAATATCAGTACCAGCAGCAGGCTCGACATGGCGTCGACAAAGCCCGGCCAGTAATCGCTGCTCGGGGCGCGGCCACGGATGCGTCTGTTGGCGAGCGCCATCCTGCGTCAGCTCCGACCGTCGAGGCGGCGGGCCAGTTCTTCGAGCACTGGCCTCAACGCCTCCTGGTTTTGTGCGAGCTGCCTTACAAGCTGCTGCTCGCCCCGCAATTGCTCTGTCAGGGCCGATATCTGGCCGGCCAGCGCCATCAGTGTCGCATTGGCGCCTTCGCCGCCGCCCGTGAGCGCCTGTTCGATGTTGCGGAGCCGCCGCGAGGTTTCGCCCAGCATTGAAGGGGCGTCGGGATTTGTCTCGGAGAGGCTCGTAACGGTGGAGAGCCACTCCTCGAGTTCGTTATAGAAACGGTTCTGCGCCTGACCTGCTTGCAGGTCGAGAAAGCCCAACACCAACGAGCCGGCCAGGCCGAACAGCGAGGAGGAAAACGCCGTGCCCATGCCGCGCAGGGGTCCGTCGAGTCCCGCCTTCAGATTTGCGAAAACGGTGGCGGCTTCCGCCGTTTCGACATTAAGGCTCTGAATCGTGCCGGCGACCGAGGCCACCGTGGTCAGCAGGCCCCAGAAGGTTCCGAGCAGGCCGAGAAAGATCAGCAGGCCAATGACATAGCGCGAAATCTCGCGCTGTTCGTCGAGACGGGAGCCGAGCGAGTCGAGGATCGAACGCATCGACATGGCGTTGAGCTGCATGCGTCCCTTGCGGTCGCCGAGCATGGTGGCCATCGGCGCCAGCAAGTGCGGCGCGGCGGGAAATGTGAGGCCGGGATCGGCGCGCCGAAATTCGTTCACCCAGCGCACTTCGGGATTGATGCTCAGCACCTGGCGGAACGCATAAAGAATGCCGACGGCGAGGACGAAGACGATCAGGCCGTTCAGAAGCGGATTGGCCATGAAGGCCGCTTCAATTTGCGGGAACAGGATCGCCACGGCAAACCCCACCAGCACGACGAAAAGCACCATCCGGGTGACATAGGGGCGCGGCCGGGAAAGCCCAATGCCGTCCTTGTGTTCCTTCGCCATACGTCGTCAATCCCTTCTCAAGTTCGACCGGATGGTGTCAACCGCCGGCCAACACAATATCCACGCGGTCTTGCGGACCGCTGTCAGACGTTCCACCGAGAGCACGGACGTGAATGCGGTCTGCCACAATGCCCTCATCAATCAGCTTGTACCTGACCGACAGGGCGCGCCGGAGCGACAGCTTGCGTGCCGGCGACGAGACATCGCGCGGCGGTCCTGCATAGGCCTTGATCAGCAGACGGCCGCTTTGGCGCCTGATATTTGTGGCAAAAACTGCGATGTCGTCATGCGCAGCCGCGCTCAGGGCGGATTCGCCGGGCGCGAAGTCGATGCGCAGCAGGGCCGATTCAGGAGGAGGCAGGGGGGCCTCGGCAGCTGCGGCTGCCAGAGCGCCGGCAAGGAGGATGGCAAGTGCCGCAAAGCCAATCCTGTTGTGAAAGATCATGCGGTCATCCGTGGGCGGTCGTGAGCGGGTGTATCGATACGCTTCGCGACAGTCTAAGCCTGTTCGCATGGCGCGAACAGGCCTCGGCCGAATGAGAAGTATGGAGGGAATCGGGCAGAAATGCGGCCCGGGTCAGGCGGGCTTGTGCGCTTTTTTCAGCACGTCGCCGAGTTGCCGGTGCAGCGCTTCATTGCCGGCAAGGATGCCGCCTGTGTCCAGCATGGCGTCGCGACCATTGAGGTCGGTGACGAAGCCGCCCGCCTCGCGCACGAGGATGATGCCGGCGGCCACGTCCCAAGCGGCGAGGTTCGCCTCCCAGTAAGCGTCGAGACGGCCCGCCGCGACCCATGCAAGGTCGAGCGCCGCCGACCCCATGCGGCGGACGCCGGCGACCTCGTTCATCACAGCGCCGAGTTCGGCCGAGAAACGCTGGTGGCCAGGTCGGCCGATATGCGGAATGCCGGTGCCGACCACCGCTTGCGCCAGTTCGCGGCGCACCGCGACGCGGATGCGGCGGTCGTTGAGAAACGCGCCCTGACCCTTTTCGGCAATGAACATTTCGTCGGAGATCGGGTTGTAGACGAGGCCGGCGACAATCTGACCCTCGCGTTCGAGGCCGATCGAAATGGAGAACATCGGGATGCCGTGCAGGAAGTTCGTCGTGCCGTCGAGCGGATCGATGATCCAGCGGTGCGACTTGTCGGCACCTTCGACCACACCACCTTCCTCCATCAGGAAGCCATAGCCCGGCCGCGCCTTCGACAGTTCCTGAAAGATGACCTTCTCGGCCTTCTTGTCGGCGGCGGTGACGAAATTCGCCGGGCCTTTCATCGAGACCTGAAGGTTTTCCACCTCGCCGAAATCGCGCTGCAGGCCGCGCGCCGCCTTGCGGGCGGCGGCGACCATGACGGACATCGAGGGTGTGTGGCGGGACATGGGTTCTACCGGCCGGGCGTTATTCGGCGCGACGCAGATAGGTGACTTCGTTCGTATCGACGACGATCCTCTCGCCGGTCGTAACGAATGGCGGCACCATGACGCGCACGCCGTTCTCGAGCAGGGCGGGCTTGTAGGAGCTTGCGGCGGTCTGCCCCTTTACCGTGGGTTCGGTCTCGGTGATTGCGAGGACCACTTGGTCGGGGAGCGAAATGCCGAGCGCCTTGCCCTCATGGCTTTCGACCGTAACCTTCATGCCATCCTGCAGGAAGGCGGCGCGGTCGCCGACCCATTCCTTCGACAGCTCGATCTGTTCGTAGGTCTCGTTGTCCATGAAAGTCAGCATCCCATCGTTTTCGTAGAGATACTGGTAGTCCTTCTGCTCAAGGCGCACGCGCTCAACCGTTTCGGCGGAGCGGAAACGTTCGTTCAGCTTGCGGCCATCGACGAGGTTCTTCAGTTCCACCTGCGCAAATGCCCCGCCCTTGCCGGGTTTCACATGCTGAACCTTGACAGCGGCCCAGAGCCCGCCCTCATGTTCGATGACGTTGCCGGGGCGGATTTCATTGCCGTTGATCTTCATGGGATGCTCGAATTCGGGGACTGGTCAAATCTGGATAGGGGCTCGCCGGAGATGCGGCAGCCGGCGCTCTGATAACACCATGTGCCGGCATTGGACAGAGGCTTTCCATCGATTGCCCCGTGGCGGGTGCGGATCTTCCGTTCAGTCCGCCGTAGGGGGGCTGTCGGCGGCCCGGTCCCATTTGGCGATCTGGTCGGCGACACGGGCGCGGATTTCGGGCGTGACTTCAGGTTCTATGGCGCTTCTCAGCGTCTCGTCTTCGTATCCGCCCTTTTCGGCCAAGGTCAGCCAGAGCAACGCGGCCCCGACGTCGCGGGCCACGCCCTGACCCAGAAAATAGAGGCGGGCCAGACGATCCTGTGCCAACGGTTCGCCGCGCATCGCGGCCTCGGTAAACCATTTGGCAGCCAGTGTGTCGTTGCGCTCCACGCCGGCGCCGTCGAGATAGGCGAAGGCCAGCGCTGTCTGGGCCTCCGGCAGGCCGCTTTCGGCGGCAATAGTGAAGCGTTTTGCCGCTTCGGCGGGGCTCTTGGACATGCCAATGCCATCCTGCAGCATCAGGCCGAGCTGGTAGCTGGCCTCAGGCTGGCCCTGATCGGCTGCCAGCCGGAAATAGCGCGCCGCCTCGTCCAGATTTTGCGGCTTGCCGCGGCCGGCGGCAAAGAGCGTCCCCAGATAGTATTGCGCGTCGGCATGGCCGGTTTTTGCGGCGCTTTCGAAGAGCGATGCCGCCTTGCCGATGTCGCGCGGTCCGCCATGACCGGTTGTGTACATCATGCCGAGTTCGGTGGCGGCGCCGGCATGGTCCTGATCGGCGGCCTGCTGGAAGAGCTTGCGCGCCGCCTCCGGGGTGGCGCCGGCGATGCGGCCATATTCCATCAGCATGCCGAGCGCGTATTGGGCGCTGGCGTCGCCGCGGTCGGCCGCCATGCCGAACCATTTGGCCGCTTCGTTCCGGTCGGATGCGATGCCCTCGCCGTTGTTGTAGATCGAACCGAGCATCAGTTGCGCGGCGACATCGCCTTTTTCGGCAAGCGGCAGGGCAAGGAGCCGCGCTTCTCCGTAACGTTGCGCCCTGTAGGCGTCCATTGCCGACGCCATTGCATCCGCGGCGGGTATTGCCTGCGCGGCGCGCGGAGAGGGCGAATTCTGCGCAGTTGCTTCGGGAACCGTGGCCAGCATCGGCGCCATGCCCAAACTCAACGCAACGAGTAGATGCCTCATCGGGACTTGCTTTCCTCGGCCATAATTCGGTCGAACGCACGCACTGCGGCGGCCGGCCCTTCGGCATGGGCCCAGACGCCGGATGATACGGCCAGAAAATCCGCCCCGGCACGCACCAGCGCTGCGGCATTTTGAACCGTGATGCCGCCGATCGCCACGCAAGGCACCACGAAAGTTTCCGACCACCAGGTCAGGATCTCCGGTTCAGCCTTACTTATAGGCGTTTTTGTGTCGGTTTCGTAAAAGGCGCCAAACGCCACATAGTCCGCGCCGGCCTCGCCCGCCTCCATCGCCAGATGGCGCGACGCATGGCAGGTAACGCCGACGATACGGTCGGCGCCGACGATTTTCCGGGCCTCGGCATAGCTCGCGTCCGTCTGGCCTACATGGACACCGTCGGTGCCAAGCTCCGCCGCGAGGTCGGGCCGGTCGTTAATGATGAAGGCGACGTCGTGCGCATGGGCCAGCGGCATCAACGCTTCGGTCGCCCGGCGGATGTCGTCGGCGGCGGGTGGCGTCTCATTTTCGCCCTTGAGACGGAGTTGCAGGCTCGCGACATCGCCCGCGTTGAGCGCGGCCTTCAGCGTATCAGCGAAGGCGTGCGGCTCAAGGCGCGCTGGCGTGATGAGGTAGAGGCGGCAGGCCGTTTCGGCGTTCAGGTCGGTCATGGGCCCGCCTTGTAGCGTGAAGCGGCGGCCCGCGCACGCTCCTTCATGAGCCGCGTCCCGTTCAGGCCGCCTTTTCGTGCGCCGCTTTCCAGGTGCCGAGTGTGGCGAGGCCGTTCATCCTCGCGCGGTGCAGGAACGCCTTCTGGCCGGCGGCGACGTTTTCGGTCTTGCCGCTCCAGGCCTTCAGCGGCGCGGCCTGAAGCGCGCGGCCATAGGAGAAGGACATTTTCCACGGGAAACCGCCGATCGCGTTCATCGCATTGAGATGCGCGGTCGCGTCCTCATCCGACTGGCCGCCGGACAGGAAGACGATGCCGGGGATCGATGCCGGAACGGTGCGCTTGAAGCAGGCGATGGTCTTTTCCGCCACTTCCTCGACGCTCGCCTGTTTGCCACATTTTTTGCCGGCAATCACCATGTTGGGCTTCAGCACCGTGCCTTCGAGGCGGACGCGATGGGCCGCGAGGCGGCCGAAGAGGATGCGCAGCGTCTCCTCGGTGACTTCGAAGCAGCGGTCGATGTCGTGGCCGCCATCCATCAGCACTTCGGGCTCGACGATCGGGACGATCTTCGCCTGCTGGCACAGTGCTGCGTAGCGCGCCAGCGCCTCAGCATTGGCTTCGAGGCAGGTGCGGGTCGGGATGCCGGCCGCGATGTCGATCACCGCGCGCCACTTCGCGAAGCGCGCGCCGAGGTCATAATACTCCGCCAGTCGCTTGCCGAGACCGTCGAGACCTTCGGTGATCTTCTCGCCGGGGAAACCGGGCATGTCCGTGGCGCCGGTATCGACTTTGATGCCGGGGATCGAGCCGGCCTTCCTGATGAGGTCGACGAGCGGCGTTCCGTCCTTGGCTTTCTGGCGGATCGTCTCGTCATAGAGGATCACGCCCGAAATGTATTTCTTCATCGCCTCTTCGGTGCGGAACAGCATTTCGCGATAGTCGCGGCGGCTGTCGGCCGTCGATTCGACGTTGATGCTGTCAAAGCGCTTCTTGATCGTGCCCGAGCTTTCGTCGGCGGCGAGAATGCCTTTGCCCGACGCCACCATGGCCTGTGCAATCGATTCAAGTGTCTCAGTCATGTCCTTAACCCTCTCGATCCAGTCCTGCCTTGCGGCTTATTTGTTCGCCAGCGCCGCAACGCCAGGCAGTTCCACGCCTTCCATCCATTCGAGGAAGGCGCCGCCCGCGGCGGATACATAGGTAAAATCCTCGGCCGCGCCCGCTTCGTTGAGCGCCGCCACCGTGTCGCCGCCGCCGGCGACCGACACAAGTTCGCCCTGTTTGCTGCGCATCGCGACGAGGCGCGCGGCCTCGACGGTGCCGCGGTCGAAAGGCGGAACCTCGAAGGCGCCGAGTGGCCCGTTCCAGACCACCGTCTTCGCCGTTTCGAAGCGGCCGGCCAGATGTTTCAGCGTATCGGGTCCGACATCAAGGATCATCATATCGTCCGGCACAGCATCCGCCGAAACCGTGTGCGCCGCGGCGCCGGCTTTAAACTCGGCGGCGACAACGACATCGGAGGGCAGCACGACATCGCATTTCGCGGCGCGCGCGCTTTCGAGGATTTCGCGGGCGGTTTCGAGCAGATCGGGTTCGCAGAGCGACTTGCCGATCTTCTTGCCCTGCGCGGCCAGGAAGGTGTTGGCCATGCCACCACCGATCACAAGGGCGTCGACCTTTTTGACGAGATTGGCAAGGAGCGCGATTTTCGTGGAGATTTTCGCGCCGCCGACGACGGCGACCACCGGGCGTTTCGGTGTGCCGAGCGCGGCCTCGAGCGCCGTCAGTTCAGCTTCCATCGCGCGGCCTGCGTAAGACGGCAGGAACCGGGTTATGCCCTCGGTCGAGCCGTGCGCGCGATGGGCGCTGGAAAAAGCGTCGTTAACGTAGATGTCACCGTTTTTTGCCAGCGCGGCGGCGAAGTCGGGATCGTTCTTCTCCTCGCCGGCATGAAAGCGTGTGTTTTCGAGTACCAAAATGCCACCCGGCGCGAGTGCCTCGATGGCACGCGCGGCGGCGTCGCCGATGCAATCCTCGCCGAAGGCGACATTGCCGCCGGCGAAGGCCGACAGTGCTTCGGCGACGGGCTTCAGTGAATATTTGGGGTCCGGCTTGCCCTTGGGGCGCCCGAAATGCGACAGCACGACGACCTTCGCGCCGCGCGCCGCCAGTTCGGTCAGCGTCGGCGCCACGCGTTCAAGCCGGGTGGCGTCACCCACTTTTCCGTCTTGCATCGGCACGTTGAGATCGGCGCGGACAAGCACGCGACGACCCTTGATGTCAGTCGTTGCAAAAAGATCGTCGAGCGTCTTGTGACCGGCCATCTGGGGTTCAGGCTCCGATCAGAGAAGCTTGCCCATCGCGACGGCGGTATCGCCCATGCGGTTGGAGAAGCCCCACTCGTTGTCGTACCAGCTCAACACCCGCACCAGCTTGCCGTCGATGACCTGCGTCTGGGTCAGGTCGAAGGTCGAGGAGGCCGGGTTGTGGTTGAAGTCGATCGACACATTGGGCTCGTTGGTCGTGGCCAGAATACCTTTGAGATGGCCTTTGGCAGCGGCGATAATCGCCGCATTGACTTCTTCCGCCGTCACCTTCTTTTTCGACGTGAAGACAAGGTCGATCACCGAGACGTTCGGGGTCGGGACGCGGATCGACGTGCCGTCGAGCTTGCCTTTCAGTTCCGGCAGCACGAGGCCGACGGCCTTGGCGGCGCCCGTCGAGGTCGGGATCATCGAGACGGCGGCGGCGCGCGCCCGGCGCGGATCCTTGTGCAACGTATCGACCGTGTTCTGGTCGCCCGTATAGGCGTGGATGGTCGTCATGTAGCCCTGTTCGATGCCGCAGGACTTGTGCAGCACCTGCGCCACCGGTGCGAGGCAATTGGTGGTGCAAGAGGCGTTCGAAACGATCTTGTGCGACTTCTTGAGGTCCTTGTGATTGACGCCGTAAACCACGGTGAGGTCGGCATCTTCACCGGGCGCGGAAATCAGCACCTTTTTCGCACCTGCCTTCAAATGCGCGGCGGCCTTGTCGCGTGCCGTGAAGAGGCCTGTGCATTCGAGCGCGATGTCGACGCCGAGTTCCTTCCACGGCAGCTTTGCCGGGTCGCGCTCGGCGATCACCTTGATCGGCCCGCGGCCCAGATCCATCGACGATTTCGTGGTCTTGATCTTGCCGGGGAAGGGGCCGTGAACGCTGTCGTATTTCAGCAGCAGCGCATTGGCGTCGACAGAGCCGAGATCGTTGATCGCGACAATCTCGATGTCCTTGCGGCCTGATTCCGCGATGGCGCGCAGCACCAGCCGTCCAATCCGCCCGAATCCGTTAATCGCAACGCGCACAGCCATTTTCTGTCTCCCGAAACGTGTGATTTCTTACGGCTTTTCCGCAAGTCTTGCCTTGGCCGCAGCGACAGCCGCCTCAGCGGTGATGTTGAAGTGCTTGTAGAGATCGGGCGCAGGCGCCGAGGCGCCGAAACCTTCCATGCCGATGAAGTCGCCGTCGGCGCCGATATAACGGTCCCAGCCATAACGGATGGCGGCTTCAATAGCGATTTTCACAGTGCCTTCGCCCAGCATCCCGTCGCGAAATTCGCGGGACTGCCGTTCGAAGAGGTCGAGGCAGGGCATCGAAACGACACGGCACGGAATGCCGTCCTTTTCGAGCATGGCTTGTGCCGCCATTGCGATTTCGATTTCAGATCCGGTTGCCAGCAGCGAAACCTTCGCCTTGGCCGAGGCCGGTGCGAGCTCGTAGGCGCCGCGTGCGCAGAGATTTTTCTCGGAATTCTCGAGCCGAACCGGCATCAGGTTCTGGCGCGTCAGGGCGAGCACCGACGGTGTATCCTTCGCTTCGAGCGCCAGTTGCCAGCATTCGAGCGTCTCGACCGCGTCGGCCGGACGGAAGACCAGCAGGTTCGGCATGGCGCGCAGGCTTGCCAGATGTTCGACCGGCTGATGCGTCGGGCCGTCCTCGCCGAGGCCGATCGAGTCATGGGTCATCACATAGATGACGCGTTGACCCATCAGCGCCGACAGGCGGATCGCCGGACGGCAATAATCGGTGAAGACGAGAAAGGTACCTGAATAGGGGATGAGGCCTTTATGCAGGGCCATGCCGTTCATCGCGGCGGCCATGCCGTGTTCGCGAATGCCGTAATGGATGAAGGAGCCCGAGAAATCCTCAGCCGTCACAACTTTCTGTTCTTTCGAGCGCGTATTGTTGGAGCCGGTCAGATCGGCGGAGCCGCCGATCGTTTCGGGCAGCACTGCGTTGATGACGTTCAGTGCTTCCTCCGAAGATTTGCGTGTCGCCCATTTCGGCTTGTCGGCGACCAGTTTCTCCTTGAAGGCCGAAATCGCCTTGCCGAGCTCTGCCGGCAGATCGCCGGCGAGGCGCCGTTCAAAGTCAATGCGGGTCGGTGCGTCGAGCGCGGCGAGGCGTTCTTCCCATGCCTTGCGCGTCTTTACATTGCGCAGTCCGGCAATGCGCCAGGCATCGAGCGTCTCGCTGGGGATGGTGAAGGGCTCCGCCGACCAGCCGAGTTCCTTGCGCGCCAAGGCAATCTCATCGGCGCCGAGCGGCGAGCCATGGGATGAGGACTTGCCCTGCTTGTTGGGTGAGCCGTAGCCGATCACCGTGCGGCATGCAATCAAGGTCGGGCGGTCGGATTTCTGCGCTTTCTCAATGGCGGCGGCGATCTCGTCGGGATTGTGGCCGTCGATACGGGTTGCATTCCAGCCGGCAGCGTCGAAACGCTTCAGGGCGTCGCCCGATTCTGAAAGGGAAAGCGCGCCGTCGATTGTAATACCGTTGTCGTCATAGAGGACGATCAGCTTCGACAATTTCAGATGGCCAGCAAGGCTGATTGCTTCGTGGCTGACGCCTTCCATCAGATCGCCGTCCGAAGCCAGTACATAGGTAAAGTGATCGACGATCTTGCCGCCGAAGCGTGCCGCGAGCAGGCGTTCGGCGAGCGCCATGCCAACCGCGGTCGAAATGCCCTGGCCGAGCGGGCCCGTCGTGGTTTCGACGCCCGCCGCGTGGCCGTATTCCGGGTGTCCGGCAGTGATGGAGCCGAGCTGGCGGAAGTTCCGAATTTGCTCGATGGTCATATCTTCATAGCCGAGCAGATAGTTCACCGCATAAAGCAGCATTGAGCCATGGCCGGCCGAAAGCACAAAACGATCCCGGTCGGGCCATTCGGCCGCTCGCGGATCGATTTTCAGAAAGCGGGTGAAGAGGACCGTGGCGATGTCGGCGGTGCCCATGGGCATGCCCGGATGCCCGGAATTCGCCTGTTGCACCGCATCCATTGCCAGTGCGCGAATGGCATTGGCGAGGGACTGATGGGAAGCTGCCGGTGTCTTCCCGGCTGAGGCTTCCGCCTTCCTGGCGAGGGCGGATTTTTCGGTTGTTGTCATTTGTCACTCTGTAGCCCAGGCGGGCCTGAGCGGGCATGGAGGTCGCGGGCTTCAAGAACCGCAGGTCTGGCTCGGATCGGGCCCTCCCGAGAGCGGCGCCACAATGACCACGGGACCCCGTTGAGTCAATGCCGGAATGGGCGTTCCAGTGGCGGTTTTCAGGCACATCCCTCTGCTTTTTTACATATCGCCTGCGCTGCTATTCGCAGGGCTGCCGTTGACCTCGTTTCCCTGCCGCGCCTATCTTGGGTGGCGAGGCCGCATGGCGCCTCGAAGCCGGACAAAAGCATGACCAAACTCGATTCGGCGATGGAGCGCTTCTCAAGCGCGGCCGACAAGCTGGAAGCGACGATCAACCGGCAGGTCGTGCGCGCGCAGGCGGCAAAGCGCTTGCAGGAAGAAGTCGATACGCTGAAGGAAGACAGGGCCGGCCTTGCCGAAGAACTCGATCAGATGCGGTCGGAAGCGCGGCGACTCAATGAGCTCAATGAACGGGCGTCGGAAACACTGGCGGACGCCATCGAAGGCATCCGCGAGGTGCTGGCCGAGGCCTGAAACGCGGCGTTTCAAGGGGATTTCGATGGGGCAGGTCAAGGTTTCGCTGAACGATCGCACCTATACGGTGGCCTGCGGCGATGGCGAAGAAGATCATGTCCGCGAACTAGCGGCCTACATGAACAAGCACATGACGGCATTGGCGCAGGAGGTCGGGCAGGTTGGCGATGCCCGCCTGCTTTTGATGGCAGGGTTGCTGATTACCGACGAACTGTCGGAAGCGCTGCAAAAGGCGAAAATGCTCGATCAGGAAATCGAAAACCTCTCCGGAGCCCGCACGTCGGCGCTGGACCGGTCGCAAGAGGCGGAGGACGCGCTTGCCGATGTGCTTGACCATGCGGCGCGCCGCATCGAGGATCTCGCCAAGCGCATCGAGGCGGCGTGAACCTCGCCCCGTTCGGTCGTGACGCTGAGTGCTTGACCCGGGGGGCCTTGAAGGCCGATAGAATAGAGCCGGGTGCTGCCTGGTGCGTCAGGAACACATACTCTCGGGGCCTTACGGTCCTCAAGGGAGCTGTCCCTGAGGGAGACCGTGGTCTTCTTCATACGGCGCCCACCTACGTTAGTAGGTCTCCGGGGAACGAAGTTCCAACGGCCAAGGTGGCCCCACCTTTCCGACATTTTCCGGGGTCGGCGTCATGAACGCGGCAAAGCAGGCGGCGCGTGCCGCGGCGGTTCTGCGCCGGGATGTGGCATGCGCCAAGGCCGGTTCAGGCATCGCGTCCCGCCTTGCCGACCATTTTTTTGACTCGGTTCCCATGCGATCCGATGCCTCTATCGCGGGCTATGCGGCAATCGGGAGCGAGGCTGACCCTGCTGAACTGCTCGCGCGCGCCTCGGCGAAGGGCCATGTTTGCGCACTACCGCGTGTTGTGCGGAAGGCCGCGCCGCTGGCGTTTCTCCGGTGGAAGCCTGGCGACGCGCTTATCGCGGGGGCCCACGGTACAAGGGAGCCCAATGTCGGTGCGCCTGAGTGCTGGCCCGACATCGTGCTCGTGCCGCTTCTGGCATTCGACCGGGTGGGCCGGCGTATCGGATATGGTGGCGGTTATTACGACCGCACGCTTGCAGTGCTCCGGCAGCAGAAATCAGGCGTTGTTGCGGTCGGCATTGCCTTTTCCGCGCAAGAGGCAGATGAGTTGCCGGAAGAGGAATTCGATGCCCGACTTGACTGGATTGTGACCGAAGTGGGCGCGCGGGCTTTTGCTGTCGCGTCTTCCGGAGTGTGAGAATGAGGTTTCTTTTTCTTGGCGATATTGTCGGCCGCAGCGGCCGCGATGTGCTGGTCGCCGAATTGCCGAAGCTGCGCCGCGATCTGCAACTTGATTTTGTGATCGTCAATGGCGAGAACGCCGCCGGTGGGTTTGGAATCACCGGTGCGATTTGCGACGAGTTTTTCGATGCCGGCGCAGACGTCATCACGCTCGGCAATCACTCCTGGGACCAACGCGAAGCGCTTGTGCATATCGAGCGGGAACCGCGCCTGATCCGTCCGGTCAACTATCCTGCTGGCACGCCTGGTCGCGGTGCGACTCTCGTTGAGAGCCCGTCGGGCGCACGCGTACTGGTTGTGAATGCGCTCGGGCGCGTCTTCATGGAGTCTCTTGATTGTCCGTTTGCGGCGGTCGATCGGGAGCTTGAGGCTTGCCCGCTGGGGCAAGCAGCGGATGCGATTGTGATCGACATTCATGCCGAGGCCACGTCGGAGAAGATGGCGATGGCACATTTCTGCGATGGCCGCGCATCGCTCGTTGTCGGGACGCATAGCCATGTGCCGACTGCCGATGCGCAGATACTTCCCGGTGGGACGGCTTATCAGACGGATGCCGGCATGTGCGGTGATTACAATTCGGTCATCGGAATGGAAAAAGACGAGCCGCTCAACCGGTTTGTTACGAAGATTCCGAGCGGACGGTTTCAGCCCGCGCTGGGGCCTGCGACGTTGTGCGGTGTATTTGTCGAGACCGATGCGGCGACGGGTCTTGCGCGTCGGGTTGACCCGGTTCGCATTGGCGGCCGTCTTCGTTCCGTCGTGCCGGAGATGTGACAAAGATGTGGGTCGTCCTGGCCGACAACGACAAGCGTGCCAGCGCCAATTTCCATGTAATCATGCGCTGTCCGGTGGCCATGTGCGTCCGAGCGAAATTCGCGGCTGGTGCATGCCGCGTGGCGCCGGGCATGGATTGAGCCATCAGACGGGCGAGCGGCCCCGGGATCCGCAGCGCGGGAATTCGTGACGGGATACGGGCGCCGAATACACTCAGATGGTGTGTGTCGCCAAAAAACAGTTTATTGGTGTATTTTATCATTTGGACGGGCAGTGGATTTTGATCGAGGCGGCTTCTATAAGTGCGCCCGAATCCCGCTTGCATCGACGGATATTGGGAGACGGAATGGCCGGCCATTCACAATTCAAGAACATCATGTACCGCAAGGGCGCGCAGGACAAAAAGCGCGCCAAGATGTTCGCCAAGCTTGCCAAGGAAATCACCGTGGCGGCCAAAATGGGCTTGCCGGATCCTGAGTATAATCCGCGCCTGCGCGCCGCTATTCAAGCGGCACGGGTCGAAAACATGCCCAAGGACAATATCGAGCGGGCCGTCAAACGTAGTTCGGACCAGGGCGGCGAGAACTATGAAGAAGTCCGGTACGAGGGCTTCGGGCCGGGCGGCATCGGCGTGATTGTCGAAACCCTGACCGACAACCGCAACCGGACGGCCGGTGAGGTGCGGGCGATTTTTACCAAAAACGGTGGCAATCTCGGCGAAACCGGCTCGGTGTCCTTCATGTTCGACCGGCTCGGCCTGATTGAATATCCAGCCGGCGTTGCCAGCGCCGACGACATGATCGAGGCGGCTATCGACGCTGGCGCCGACGATTGTCAGTCGAGCGACGACGCCCATGAACTCTACAGTGCCCCCGATGCACTGCATGAGGTCGCGAAGGCCCTTGAGGTTCGGTTTGGCGAACCGCGCTCTGCCCGGATCGTCTGGAAACCGCAAAACACCATAGGCCTTGACGATGAGAAGGCCGAGACGGTGCTGAAGATGCTCGAAGCGCTGGACGACAACGACGATGTGCAGCAGGTTTATGCGAACTTCGAGATGTCCGATTCGGTGCTGGAGAAGATGTCGGCCTAAGTCGTCCCCCGGGATTGGTTCAAGGCATTCATTCCTGCTCCCGTCGCGGATATGAACCCGGCAGACGCTCGCTGCTTGTCTGTTTGGAGGACAGCCGCCTATGTCGGCATCGCTCAGAATCCTCGGTATCGATCCGGGCCTCGGCGCAACCGGCTGGGGCGTGATCGAGGTTGCCGGATCTCGGCTCGTCCACCTTGCCAATGGCACCATCGTTTCAAATGCCAGATCGTCGCTGGCGCAGCGGCTGGTCGAGATTGAGACAGGTCTGCTGGATGTGCTTGTTCACCATGCGCCAACTGCGGCGGCAGTTGAACAGGCGTTTGTGGCGCGCGATGCGGCGGCGGCACTGAAGCTTGGCCAGGCTCGGGCCATTGCGCTTCTGGTCGTCGCTCGGGCCGGGCTGCCGGTCGCCGAATATGCGCCAAACCGGATCAAAAAATCGGTGGTCGGCGCCGGCCATGCCACAAAAATGCAGATTGCACTAATGGTCGAGATGCTTCTTTCCGGCGCGAAGCCGAACACCGAACATGCCGCCGATGCGCTTGCGATCGCCATATGCCATGCGCATTGGGGTGGCGCCGACGAGCGTATTGCGGCGGCGCTTCTGCGAGCCGGAGCCTCTCGATGATCGGCAAACTCAAAGGCATTGTCGACTCGACGGGCGAGGACTGGGTCGTCATCGACGTTGGTGGTGTCGGCTATCATGTCACCTGTTCGCGGCGGACGCTCTCCACGTTGCCGGCGCGCGGTGGTCCCTTGACGCTCTCCATTGAGACCAAGATGAGCGACGAAGCCATCCGCCTGATTGGATTTTCAACTGACGACGAACGTGAATGGTTCCGGCTGTTGCTGGGCGTGCAAGGTGTAGGGACGCGTGTTGCGCTTGGTGTTCTTGGGGCGCTGACTCCCGCCGACCTTGCGCGCGCGATTGCGCTGGACGACAAGAAGGCGGTGTCGGCCGCGCCGGGGGTCGGTCCAAAGGTCGCGGCGCGTATCGTGGCCGAGTTGAAGGACAAGACGCCGGCGGGGACGGGACTTGCCGCTGTTCTCAACGGTGCTGGCGGCGATGTAGCGTCTGCCTCCGAACCGATGCGTGATGCGGTGTCGGCGCTCGTCAATCTGGGCTATCCGCAAGCGCAGGCAGCTGGCGCGGTTTCGTCGGCGGCGCGGCGCCTTGACGAGGATGCCAGTGCCGAAGCGTTGATCCGGCAGGGCCTCAAGGAGCTGGCGCGATGACGGAACGCATTCTTGGCGCTGCCAAACGGCAGGAAGATGAGCTTGAGCGCTCACTCCGACCGCAAGTGCTCGCCGATTTCGTCGGGCAGGCACGGGCCAGAGAGAACCTCTCGGTGTTCATCGAAGCAGCGCGGGCGCGTGGCGAGGCGCTCGACCATGTGCTCTTCGCCGGCCCGCCGGGCCTCGGCAAGACAACGCTGGCGCAGATCGTGGCGCGCGAACTTGGTGTCAATTTCCGGGCGACATCAGGGCCGGTCATCTCCAAGGCTGGCGATCTCGCCGCGCTCCTTACCAATCTTGAACCTCGCGATGTCTTGTTCATCGATGAAATCCACCGGCTGGCGCCCGCCGTAGAGGAAATCCTCTATCCGGCAATGGAGGATTTTCAACTCGATCTGATCATTGGCGAAGGTCCCGGCGCACGCTCTGTCCGGATTGAACTGGCGCCGTTCACGCTGATCGGCGCAACGACGCGTACCGGGCTTTTGACGACACCGTTGCGCGACCGCTTCGGTATTCCGGTGCGGCTGAATTTCTACGAGATATCCGAGCTTGAAAGCATTGTACGACGTGGCGCCGGCGTGCTGGGCATCGAAATGACGTCCGACGGTGCACATGAGGTCGCGCGCCGTGCGCGCGGGACGCCGCGTATCGCCGGCCGGCTCCTGCGCCGGGTCCGCGACTTCGCCGCTGTCGAAGGGGTTGCGTCCATCGACGCGAAAGCGGCCGACAAGGCATTACGACGCCTCGAAGTCGATGAGCTGGGGCTTGATGCTCTCGATCACCGTTATCTCCGTTGCATTGCCGTCGGTTTTTCGGGCGGGCCTGTCGGAGTCGAGACGATTGCCGCCGCGCTTTCCGAACCGCGCGACGCCATTGAGGAAATCATCGAGCCCTATCTCATCCAGCAGGCATTGGTGAACCGGACACCCCGCGGCCGGATGCTGACTGCTGCCGCGTTCGCTCATCTCGGCATTGCGCCGCCGTCAGGACCGGTGGGGCAGGGGGCGTTTTTCGACAGCGGCGAGAGCGGTGGCGGTAAATGACAAACGAGTGGCCAGACCTCGCCGGCCGGATCGACGGCCAGACGCATCGCCTGCCTGTCCGGGTCTACTACGAGGACACAGATTTTTCGGGCATTGTCTACCACGCCAACTATCTGCGCTTTGCCGAGCGCGGCCGATCCGATTTTCTTCGGCTTGCAGGCGTTCACCACGCCAGCCTTTTTGATGGTGCGGAGCCACTTGCCTTCGCGGTTTATCGTATGGAAATCGACTTTCTGAGGCCGGCGCGCATTGATGACCGACTTGAAGTGCGGACCCGATATGTGCGAGCCAGCGGCGCGAGAATTGAGGCCGAGCAGACGATATTGCGATTTTTCGAGGGTGCCGAACCGGAGCCGATCTGGCGGGCGCGGGTCGTCGCGGCCTGTCTCGATGGCGGTGGCCGGCCCCGCCGCCTGCCGGCTCAAGTGCAACAGGCACTGGCGCCGTTTGTTGCCGCCGAAGACAATTAAACCTGACTGTAATAGTTACCTGCCCAAGATGTTGTCGCCCCGCAACACCGCGTCGCTAACCTCTTGAGGGGGCAGTCGTAATCCGGAAACGCGCCACGGTAATGACATAATTGACAGACTAACTTCGGCCTCAATTCGGGGGCACACATTCAACGGCGAGGCGCGGCGGGCATAGATGCCCGGATGCGGATGCCGCGTCTGCGATGTGCCGCTTCCTGCATCGAGTTCGCTAGCACGGAGAGGCAATCCGATGGATCCCGTCACCACTGCCCAGATCATCACCGAGACGACGGTCGATACCGCCGCCATGGACTTCTCCATGTGGGGACTGTTCCTGCGGGCCGACATCGTCGTCAAGCTCGTGATGCTGGGCCTTCTCTTCGCCTCGATCTGGTCGTGGGCGATCATTTTCGACAAGTGGTGGCGATTTGCCCGCATCGAGCGGCGCGCCAATCAGTTCGAACGCATCTTCTGGTCGGGGCGATCGCTCGACGACCTCTATCAGGAAATGGGGCATCGGCCGCAGCATCCGTTCTCCGTGCTTTTCATCGCCGCGATGCGTGAATGGCGCCGTTCGCAGGATATTGCCGCAAGTTCGTTCATCGGCCTCAAGGAACGTGTCGACAAGGTCATGCAGGTGACGATCAGTCGCGAGATGGTGAATCTCGAAGGCCGGCTTCTGTTTCTGGCGACCGTCGGCGCGACGGCGCCTTTTATCGGCCTCTTCGGCACCGTCTGGGGCATCATGAATGCCTTCCAGTCGATTGCGATCAGCCGCGATACAAATCTTGCCGTTGTGGCGCCGGGCATCGCCGAAGCGCTTTTTGCGACGGCGCTTGGTCTGCTGGCCGCCATTCCGGCCGTTATTTTCTACAATCGCTTCTCCAATCAGGTGTCGCGCATTGGCGGGCGCCTGGAGAGCTTTGCCGACGAGTTTTCCGCGATCCTGTCGCGGCAGCTCGACGAGCGAGGCTGAGCCATGGGCATGTCGGTTGGCAACAAGAGCGCGCGGCGCGGCCGTTTTGCCAGAGCGCCGATGGCCGAGATCAACGTGACGCCGGTTGTCGACGTCATGCTGGTGTTGCTGATCGTGTTCATGGTCGCGGCACCGTTATTGACCGTCGGCGTACCGGTGGATTTGCCGAAAACGCAGGCGGCACCGATTTCGGGCGACAATGAACCGTTGACGATCACGCTCAATGGCAGCGGCGCGATCTTTGTGCAGGAGACGCCGACCGAGATCGACGCCATGGTGCCGCAGCTGCTGGCCATTGCGGAGAACGGATATGAGCAGCGCATTTTTGTGCGCGCCGACGGTTCGCTTCCCTATGGGGAGGTAATGAAGGTTATGGGCGTCATCAGTTCGTCTGGATTTTCCCGCGTTGCTCTTGTTACGGAGTCTGAAACCAAGCCGGCGCGCGGAGCCGGTGAGAGATAAACGGCGAGAATGCGCAATTCGGTATTCTTTTCGGTTGCTGCGCATGGCCTTGTAGTGGCAATCGCGCTGGCGACCCTTCCGTCCCCCGAGGAATTGCCCACGGTGGAGACGCGCGCGCTGCCTGTTGACCTCATTACTGTGGATGAGCTGACAAACCTCAAGCGTCTTCCGAAGGTCGAAAAGCCGCCGGTCGACGAGCCCGAGCCACCGAAGGAGATCGAGCGGCCGAAGGCCGATGCGCCGCCCGCGCCGCCGCCGCCCGCGCCGCCGCCGCCCCCTGAGCAGGAACCGGAGCCTCTGCCGGAAAAGATCGTGGAAAAGAAAGAGCCGCCGAAGCCTGTTGAGAAGAAGGTCGAGAAGCCGGCGCCGCCGAAGCCGCCGGAGCGCAAATTCGATCCGACGCAAATTGCGGCCCTGCTCAACAAGGCACCTGAGGCGGCAGCCAAGCCGCAGCCTGCGCCGAAGGTTGAGGAGAGTGTGACGGCGGACTATACGGACGACCCGACAATGCAAATCTCGCTCAGCGAGATGGATGCCGTGAGGCAAGCCGTGTCGCGCTGCTATAATGTGGGCGATCTCGTTGGAAGTGCGGATGCCGACAAGCTTTTTGCGACTGTGCGCGCCAATTTCAACCAGGACGGTTCGGTTGTCGGGCGTCCGCAGGTTGTGCGCGCCGGAGGTGGTGCCGGTTCGCGGGTGCTCGCCGAACGTGCGGTCGGCGCGGTATTGCAGTGCGCGCCCTATGCTTTTCTGCCGCTCAACAAGTACCAGAACTGGCGTGAGATGAATCTGAACTTCAATTTGAGCGGAATGATGTGACGCCAGCGCAAGCAGGGCGGAGACGACCGTCGGTGATCATTGACGGAACGACGAGACGCCGAATGAACGTTCCTTTTTCAGGAGAAACCGCGATGTATGAATTTCGCAATGCTGACCGTGTCTTGCTCTGGGCAAGGGCCGTCCGTTTCATCGCGGCACGTTCGCTCGCATTCGTATTGGCAATGGCGCTCCCGTTCGGTGCCGCTCATGCAGCGCTCGAGATCGACATCGACAGGGGGACCGTCGATCCCCTGAAGATTGCGATTGTCGATTTCCTGGGTACACCCGGACAGGAGGGTTCGGTCGGGGCGGATATCGCCGGCGTTGTGACAAACAATCTTGAACGGTCCGGTCTTTTCCGGCCGTTGCCCAAGGCATCCTTCATCGAGAAACTCGACGATATCAACGTTCAGCCGCGCTTCGGTGACTGGCGCATTATCGAGGCACAGGCACTCGTCACCGGACAGGCGCGCATGGAATCCGATGGCCGCCTCCGTGTTGAATTTCGGCTTTGGGATGTTTACGCCGAGCAACAGCTGACCGGTCTTCAGTTCTTTACGACGCCCGACAACTGGCGGCGTGTCGCGCATCTGATATCCGACGCCATCTACAAACGCCTGACCGGTGAGGATGGATATTTCGATACGCGCATCGTTTATGTTTCGGAGACAGGACCGAAGAACAATCGAGTCAAACGCCTGACCATTATGGATCAGGACGGCCACAACCCGCGCATGCTGACGCGGGGCAATGAACTTGTGCTGACGCCGCGCTTCAGTCCCAACTCGCAGGAAATCACCTATCTCGCCTATCGCAACAATGCGCCGCGCGTCTATGTGCTTGATATTGAGACCGGCCAGCAGGAAGTCGTCGGCGAATTCCCCGGCATGACTTTCGCGCCGCGGTTCTCGCCGGATGGTCAAAAAATCATCATGAGCCTGCAACGTGGCGGCAATGCAGATATATACACGATGGATCTTCGTAGCCGGCAGGTGACGCGGCTCACGAACACAGCCGCCATCGATACGTCGCCCAGCTATTCGCCGGACGGTCGTCAGGTTGCGTTCGAGTCCGACCGCGGCGGCTCGCAGCAGATTTACGTAATGAATGCGGATGGTTCCAACCAGCGGCGCATCAGTTTTGGTCAGGGCAGCTATGCAACGCCGGTCTGGTCGCCGCGTGGAGATCTTATTTCCTTCACCAAAATCTCGGGCGGTCGCTTTGTGATCGGGGTGATGCGTCCCGATGGAACAGGCGATCGGGTGCTGACGGAGGGCTTTCACAATGAAGGACCAACCTGGGCGCCCAATGGGCGCGTGCTGATGTTCTTCCGCGAGACGCGGGGCGCGCAAGGCGGGCCGAGCCTCTGGTCGGTCGATGTGACGGGTCACAACGAACGTCCGGTGCCGACCCCGACCTTTGCCTCCGATCCGGCCTGGTCTCCCCGTATCCAGTGATCGAGGAATGGATTTAATGCGCTGCGAAGCCCCGGCGCTTAAAATATGATGCAAAAATGTCACGTAAGCTTGACCGAAAAGTCGCAGAGTGATTGGCCCTTATTGCGTCATTATCAGGGCTGTGGCACACAGGGTGTTGCGGTACAGCAACCCCCAGCGTCGGCCAATTGTGGGCGATGCAAGCTGCTTCCGGGCTATTGGAACCAGTGATAAGTTGCACGCGGTTTTCTCTGGATAAATCGGGCATCGCCTGTTTTGTCGCGGGGTGTCTCGTGCAAAAGTAGCAAATCGATTGAGCGCTGAGGCGCCATGGCCGCTGAGATCAAAAGGAGATCACCCGAATGAAGTCCCCGAACGCTGGCCTGCGGATTGCCGCTGTGGCCGCTGCTTTCTTCATGTTGGCCGCTTGCAGCTCGACCGCCACGGATACCGGCGGATCGTCCTCTGGCGCCGGCACCATCACCCCCGGTTCGCCGGAAGATTTGGTCGCGAATGTTGGCGACCGCGTCTTCTTCGACACCGACCGTTCGTCGCTCAGCGACGAAGCCCGCGCCACTCTGCAGCGTCAGGCGGCGTGGATGCAGCTCTACCCGAACCTGACCTTCACGCTTGAAGGTCATGCCGACGAGCGCGGCACGCGCGAATACAACCTCGCGCTCGGTGGCCGTCGTGCCAACGCCGCGAAGGATTATCTCGTGAGCCTCGGCGTCAATGGCGGTCGCATCAACACCGTGTCCTACGGTAAAGAGCGCCCGGTCTGCCTCGACTCCAACGACAACTGCTGGAGCCAGAACCGTCGTGCTGTGACGGTCGTTGCCTCCGGCGTCGGCAGCTAGTCGGCGTTATCGTCGAAAGCGGCTAAGTTCCTGGAAGCGCTCTTCCGCCGATTGCGGAAGGGCGCTTCCTTGTTTTCCACGCCCGGGTGAGGGCGCCCCAATTTTGTCTTAGTTGCGGCTAGGATGCGGAGGGTGGAGTGAGACAGGCGCTGGAGGTTCGATTGCATCCTGGTATTCGGCGGACAAATAACGTCCTTTGGACCATTTCGGCGTCCGCGCTGATCGGCCTTTCCCTGCTTGCCGCCGATGCGGCGGTCGCCCAGTCGGGCAGCGATGTCGACATGCGCGCGGTCGGCAATCGGCTCGATCGGATCGAGCGTGAAATCACCGATCTGCAGCGGCAGAATTATGGCGGCGGCACCTCCACAGGCACTCCCACGCCGCTCAGCGGTGGCGCCGCCGGATCGGCCGACGCTCAGTCGCGAATTTTCGAGCTCGAAGAACAGGTTCGCCGGCTCAACGGTG
Organism: Parvibaculum sp.; assembly: GCF_030651915.1. Lineage (GTDB taxonomy): Bacteria > Pseudomonadota > Alphaproteobacteria > Parvibaculales > Parvibaculaceae > Parvibaculum. The sequence goes on from NZ_JAUSBV010000007.1 coordinate 60,648, forward strand.
GCCTTGAAGAGATGGGACATCGCTTCGAACAGATGAATCGGGAACTGCAGCTCTTCAAGGCCGATATGGACTTGCGCCTTCAGGATGCGCAGGGTGGCGGTTCGGCGCCAGGTGCCGCCACGGCATCCGGCGGCGATGAGGGTGCGGCCGGATCCGGACCGGCCTCGGCCGAAGGTTCGCTGGGTGCCACCCCCGTGGTATCGACACCTGCTGCCGCCGTGCTTCCCAATGGAACGCCTCAGGTGCAGTACGATTTTGCCATCGATCTGATGAAGCGCGGCCAGTACGATCAGGCGCGCGCCGCGTTTGTCGAATTTCTGCGGCTTCACCCGAACGACACGCTGGCGGGCAATGCGCAGTATTGGCTCGGCGAGACCTATTACGCGCAGAACCGGCATAAGGAGGCGGGCGATGCCTTTCTGACCGGCTATACGACCTATTCGTCGAGCAACAAGGCGCCTGATAGCCTGCTCAAGCTCGGCATGAGCCTCGCCGCGCTCGGCAACAAGGACGCCGCCTGCACGGTCTGGAGCGAGCTCGGTTCGCGATTCCCGCAAGCCTCGCCTGCCGTTGTTGCGCGCAACAAGCTGGAGCGTGAGAAGGCTGGCTGCTGAGTTGCCGACCGGAGATCAACTCGCAGAAGGAAAAAGCCCGATGCGCGTTCAAGAAGATCTGGCGTCGTCTGGTCACCTTCCGATCCAGCTTGGCGAGTTTGCCGAACGGTTGCTCCCGCACAATCCGTCAAATACCATTGCGGTCGCGTTTTCCGGAGGGCCGGACTCGCTGGCGCTGCTGATCCTCGCCGCCAGATGGGTTCGAAGTCATCCCTGGGTGCGCCTTTTTGCACTGACTGTCGACCACGGCCTCCGCGCTGGTTCAGCGGTCGACGCGGAGACGGCCGGTCGGCTGGCGTCCACACTTGGCATTCCGCACGACATTGTGCACTGGGGAGGAGACAAGCCAGAAAGCGGTATTCAAGCGGCGGCACGTGAGGCGCGCTACCGGTTGCTTGCAGCGGCATGTCGCGAACGGGGGTGTGGCGACCTCCTCGTTGCCCATCATCTCGAGGATCAAGCCGAAACGTTTTTGCTGCGCCTGCGCCGGGGCAGCGGCGTCGATGGATTGTCGGCCATGCCGTCGGCGCGGGTGCTTGATGCGGGCGATCCACCGGTGCGTCTGTTGAGGCCGCTGCTCGATCTGCCGCGCGGCCGCCTTGCTGCGACCGTGGCCCAGAGCGGGCTTGAGCCCATTCTCGATCCAAGTAACGAGAACGACCGTTTTGATCGCGTCAAAATCCGTCAGGCAATGCATGTCCTTGAGGCACTTGGCTTCGATGCTGCCGGTCTTGCCGGCACGGCGCGACGGATGGCGCGCGCGAGAGAGGTGCTTGAGACGCAGGTTCAGGCGCTGCTGGCCACGCATGCGGTTCTCTTCCCCTTTGGCTATGTCGAGGCGGATGCGGCGGGGCTCGCCGCTGCGCCGTCCGAAACTCGCCTGCGGGCGCTTGCCGCCATTCTAAAAGCCGTGAGCGGGCGTGCGTATGGTCCGCGCATGGAAGGTTTGGCGGCAATTGAGGCGGCGCTGCTCGACCGGACGCTGGGCCGGGGACGGACGCTCAATGGCGTCAAATTTGCGTTGACGCGCGGGCGGCTTCTGGCCGTGCGGGAAATGGCGGCTGTGCGGAAGACACCGACCCTGCGGCTTGCGCCGGGCGAGGGCGGCACATGGGACAACCGTTTCAAGGTGGGGCTGGAGGCCGGGGGAGGGCATCCATACCTTGATGTGCGCGCGCTCGGCATCGAAGGGCTTTCGGCGCTGGATGCGGCAGGTTGGGTGCCGCCGCTCGCTCCCAAAGCTGTGCTGATGGCCTTGCCGGCGCTTTGGGCCGGGGAATCGCTTGTGTCCGCGCCCCATCTGGGGACGCTCGCTGCTGAAGTGAAGGCGCGTGCATCCTTGGCGTCTTGCGAATTTTTTGCCCAAGTCTGAGGCTTGCCATCCCTGGCGCGGTTGATGCTACATCCGGGAAATCAGTCCAAAGGCCTTGGTAAACCTTTATATGGTCACTATGTTTCTCATAGATTAGAAACGGTCGAGGGCAGGGTTGTCTTTGGCACATCCTCTGCATCGCTGAGCCTGTCGTCAGGTAGAGAAGGTAAGACCTTTGTCCAATTTCAAGAATTTCGCCGTCTGGGTGCTGGGTGCGCTGCTGTTGATCGCGCTTTTTAACCTTTTTCAGGGTCCGGCGCCGCAGAGCAGCACGTCAACCGCGATTGATTACTCGCGACTGCTGTCCGACGTTGAAGCGGGCACGGTGCGCGAGGTTACGATTCAGGGCGACAAGCTTACGGGCCAATATGCCGACGGTCGCCGCTTCTCGACGATCGCGCCGGCCGATCCGGCGCTGGTCGAACGGTTGCACAGCAAGGGTGTTCAGATCACCGCCAAACCATCTGACGAGAACGTTCCGTCGCTTCTCGGGGTTCTCGTTTCCTGGTTCCCGATGCTGCTCCTTATCGCCGTCTGGATTTTCTTCATGCGCCAGATGCAGGGCGGTGGCGGCAAGGCCATGGGCTTCGGCAAGTCGAAGGCCAAGCTTCTGACCGAGCGCCACGGCCGCGTCATGTTCGACGATGTCGCCGGTATCGATGAAGCCAAGGATGATCTCACCGAGATCGTCGACTTCCTGCGCGATCCGGCCAAGTTCCAGCGCCTCGGTGGCCGCATTCCGAAAGGCGTGCTGCTGGTCGGCCCGCCCGGCACCGGCAAGACGCTTCTGGCGCGCGCGATCGCCGGCGAAGCGAATGTACCGTTCTTCACGATTTCCGGCTCCGATTTCGTCGAGATGTTCGTCGGCGTTGGCGCCAGCCGTGTGCGCGACATGTTCGAGCAGGCGAAGAAGAATGCACCTTGCATTATCTTCATCGACGAAATCGATGCGGTCGGCCGTCATCGCGGCGCCGGCCTCGGCGGCGGCAATGACGAACGCGAGCAGACACTGAACCAGCTGCTGGTCGAAATGGATGGTTTCGAGCCCAATGAAGGCATCATCCTGATCGCGGCGACCAACCGCCCGGACGTTCTCGACCCGGCACTTCTGCGCCCCGGCCGTTTTGACCGGCAGGTCGTGGTGCCGAACCCGGATGTCATCGGCCGCGAAAAGATCCTCAAGGTCCATATGAAGAAGGTACCTTTGGCGCCGGATGTCGAGCCTCGCACCATCGCGCGCGGGACGCCGGGCTTCTCGGGTGCCGACCTTGCCAACCTCGTCAATGAGGCGGCACTGATGGCGGCTCGGCGTGGCAAGCGTCTTGTCACCATGGCCGATTTCGAGGACTCCAAAGACAAGGTGATGATGGGCGCCGAGCGCCGCTCGATGGTGATGACCGAGGAGGAAAAGAAACTCACGGCCTATCATGAGGGCGGCCACGCGCTGGTTGCGCTGCACATGCCGGACTCCGATCCGATCCACAAGGCGACGATCATTCCGCGCGGCCGTGCACTCGGCATGGTGATGCGCTTGCCGGAACGCGACCAACTTTCGGTTACGCGCGCCAAACTCAAGGCTGACCTCGCGGTTGCCATGGGCGGCCGTATTGCCGAAGAGCTGATCTTCGGTCATGACAAGGTGACGTCCGGCGCTTCGTCCGATATTTCGATGGCGACCAAGTTGGCGAAAGCCATGGTCACGCGCTGGGGCATGAGCGACAAGCTCGGGCCGCTTGCCTATCAGGATAACGAGGAAGAAGTGTTCCTCGGTCACTCGGTGGCGCGCCACCAGAATATGTCCGAGGAGACGCAGCGCCAGATCGACGCCGAGGTACGCCGCATCGTTGAAGAAGGTTACGAGACAGCGAAAAAGGTCCTGAACGAACGTATCGACGATCTGCACACGATCGCCAAGGGTCTGCTCGAATTCGAGACGCTTTCGGGCGACGAGATCATCGGCCTTCTGAAGGGTGAGTTGCCGGTGCGCGAGCGCGGTGAACCCGAAAAAGCCGATGTGGGCCCGGTTTCTTCCGTGCCGACAACGGGTCCCATCGGGGCGCCGCCGGCGCCGCAAGGAACCTGAGCCGGGCCGCCGGACGTTGAATGGAGATCGGAAAGGGAGGCTTGAGCCTCCCTTTTTTGTTTGCCGCGCGCCCTAGATCGTTTTTCAGTTGCTGGGCGGGATCATGGCGGCGGCGATTCTCTATCTCATCGCGTCGGCAAGGCGAGCTACGACATCGGCGTCAATGGGCTCGCCGCCAACGGCTATGCGGAGAAATCTCCCGGCGGCTACAACCTGCAATCAGCGGCCATTATCGAAGTCGTGCTCACCTTCGGTTTTCTGATCGTCATTCTGGGCGCGACGGACAAGCGCGCCCCTGCCGGCTTTGCGGGCATTCCGATTGGCCTTGCGCTGGCGCTGATCCATCTGATCAGCATTCCGGTCACGAATACCTCGGTCAATCCGGCGCGCAGCACCGGTCCGACAATCCTTGAAGGCGGCGTCGCGATCGATCAGCTCTGGTTCTTCTGGGTAGCGCCCATCGCGGGCGCGATCCTGGCAGGCGTCGTCTACAAATGGCTCGGCAAGGCGGACTAGGTTCGCCCACATCGAAATGGAAAGGGAGGCCGCCGGCCTCCCTTTTTTGCGTCCATTGCGGATCGTTCAGTGCTGTCTGTCCGGCAATCGCAGCACCAGTCCATCAAGCTTGCCGGTGACCTCGATCTGGCAGGCGAGGCGGCTCGTCTCCCGCACGTCTTCGGCAAATTCGAGCATGCTCTTTTCGAGGCCGTCTGCCGCGGGGCCTGTTTTTGCAAGCCATTCGGGGTCGACATAGACGTGGCAGGTGGCACAGGCAGCGGCGCCGCCGCAATCGCCGTCGATGCCGGGCACGCTGTGCTTCACCGCGGCTTCCATCGCCGAGATGCCGTTTTCGGCCTCGACCCTGTGTTCGGTTCCGTTTGCTTCGATGTATCTGACGACAGTCATTTCCGTCTCCTTCAGGCGTGCAGCCGCACGGGCAGATTTGCATAGCCGCGTACGAAGTTGGAGCGGACTCGCTCCGGTTCGCGCAACACTTCGATGCGGCTAAAGCGTTGCAGGATTTCTTCCCACAGAATGCGAAGTTGCATCTCCGCGAGCCGGTTGCCGACGCAGCGGTGAATACCGAAGCCGAAGGAGAGGTGCTGGCGCGGCCGTTGACGGTCGATAATAAACTCATCTGGCCGGTCGATCGCCGTCTCGTCGCGATTACCGGAGACGTACCACATTACAACTTTGTCGCCCTTGCGGATGGTCTTGCCGCCGAGCTCGGCATCTGCAACCGCCGTGCGGCGCATGTGGGCCAGCGGCGTCTGCCAGCGGATGATTTCCGGTACCATGCTGTCGATCAGCGCGGGGTTGTTTCTAAGCTTTGCATCTTCCGCGGGATTTTGGTGGAGCGCATAGACGCCACCCGTCATTGAGTTCCGTGTCGTGTCATTGCCGCCGACAATCAGCAGCAGCACGTTGCCAAGATATTCCTCGGGCTTCATGTTCCGCGTCGCAGGTGAATGGGCGAGCATCGAAATCAGATCGGATTTGGGTTCCGTCAGGTTGACGCGTTCGTTCCACAGGTTCTGGAAGTAACCGGCGCATTCGAGGAGTTCCCCTTTGCGCTGTCCCCAACTGTCGATGATACCGCCGCCGGGTTCGGCGGTGGTGACGTCCGACCAGCGCGTCAGTTTGCGACGCTCGGCGAAAGGAAAATCGAACAGCGTTGCCAGCATTTGCGTCGTTAATTCAATCGACACATTGTCCACCCAATCGAATTCCTCACCGACCGGCAGGTTGTCGAGAACGCGGCAGACCCGCTCGCGGATCGTGCCTTCCAGCTTCGCCAGATTTCCTGGCGCGACGATGGGGCTTACCGCCTTGCGCTGTTCGTCGTGGCGCGGCGGGTCCATGGCGATGAAGTTCGGCAGCTGAAGCCCGTCATCGCCACCTTTCTGGATGTTGTCGTCGATGACGATGCCGCCATAGCCTGCTTCTGAGGAGAAGACCTGGTGATTTGTGTCGACGGCCATAATGTCGTTGTATTTCGTCACCGACCAATAAGGCCCATAGGTGCTTTCGGCGCAATAATGCACCGGGTCTTCCCGGCGCAGGCGGCGGAAATAGTCGCCCTCGACATTGCGTTCGAAAAGGTCGGCCCGGCTCACGTCAATCCGGTCGAGGGGGAGGCTGTCGGCCTCCGTCGCAGTGGTGGTCGCGGATGCAAGTGCGGTCATGGCGTTTCCTCCCGGTGGCCTCATCCTTGTTATTGAGTATAATATCAATAACAATTGAGCAAAGAGTCAATATGAGTTGATATGACCTATCCGCCAGCGGGTTGCTCCGGCCCGATCCGTCTATACTTGCCTTGGAAAGCCGCCGATTCCCGAAGGAGACTGCCCGCCGTGACAACCGCCAGATCCGCACGCACCAGGCTTGCGCCGGAGGTCCGCCGCTCACAACTTCTCGAATGTGCGCTTGCGGCCTTTGCCGAACATGGTGTCGCCCGTGCCACCCATTCCCATGTCGCGGAGCGGGCGGGGGTCTCGGTGCCGGCCGTTCATTCCTATTTCCGCACACGGGAGGATCTGGTGACGGCGGTTCTGGGCGAGGTCGAGACCTATCTCATCGAGATCGTGTCGCGGTCACTTGGTGGACCGAAGTCCGTGTCTGAGGCGCTGACTGAGCTCGCCGTCAATTTCGCGCGCGATGCGAAGGACAAGCCTGACATGATCAAGGTCTGGCTCGATTGGAGCACCGGCGTGCGTGCGGATGTCTGGCCGCGCTACATGGATGTGCTGGAGCGGCTGCACGGTATTGCCCGAAAGGTTCTGGAGCGCGGCAAGCGGGAAGGGGTCATTCCGCAGGGTCTCAATGTGAAAGCGGCGGCGCGCGTCTATCTCGGCGGCGGGCACACAGTGGCGCTCATGCAGTTCTCGGATGCAACATCCAGCGAATTCGAGGCGGTGATCGATCACCTTGTTCGAGCGGCGATGGGTATGGGCGTTGAGGCAGCGCCCGTTTGAGCGCCGCTCGCGGGCCATGATAGCCCGTGCTAGAACTCAGCTATGTTCCAGCGCCCACAGATATTCGGCATTCTAAACATTACGCCGGACAGCTTTTCCGATGGCGGCCGCTATTTCGCCGCCGACGCCGCCATCGTTCACGCAAGGCAGCTCATCGCCGATGGCGCTGATGTCATTGATATCGGGCCTGCCTCGTCCAATCCCGACGCTGCGCCCGTGCCGGCCGAAGAGGAAATCCGCCGCATCGCACCTGTCATAGAGGCCTTGGCGAATGAAGAGCTTGTGCTGTCCGTCGACAGTTTCCGGCCCGAAACGCAGGCCTATGCGCTGGCGCATGGCGCGCGCTACCTCAACGACATTCAGGGCTTCGACGACGCGCATTTTCACCCGGCGCTGGCGGTATCTGGCGCACGCCTGATCCTGATGCATTCGATTCAGGAACGCGGCAATGCGGACCGGCGCGCCGCGCCAGAGGGCGACATTGTCGAGCGCATTTGCCGCTTCTTCGAGGAGCGGATCGGGCGGCTCGAAAGGGCCGGCGTTGCACGGGACCGTCTGGTCCTTGATCCCGGGATGGGCTTCTTCCTTGGGCCGAAGCCTGAGACGTCTTTTGAGGTGCTGGCGCGGCTCGGTGAGCTCAAATCCCGCTTCGGGTTGCCGCTGCTGGTCTCGGTTTCGCGGAAATCCTTCCTGCGCGCCGTCACCAGCCGGGCGCCGCAGGAGGCGGGACCCGCCAGCCTCGCGGCCGAATTGCTCGCGGCGATCGGCGGCGCAGACTACATCCGGACGCATGAACCGCGCCCCTTGGCTGACGCATTAACTGTCTATGGTGCCCTGAAAGGCCAAGGATGAAAGATTTGGCAAGAAAACGTTAACTGCAATGGGCTCATAGAATTCTAATATCCGCCACATATGCTGCGTATTGCGGTTATTGAGGGGGCATGTCGGGGTCCGAATTGGGGGGCGCTGGCAGGCCGGAATTGAAGAGACAAGGCGCAAGGACCATTCGACTGATGTCGCGCAAGTATTTCGGTACCGACGGTATTCGCGGCAAGGCGAATACCGGTCACATGACCGCGGAGACCGCGTTGCGCATCGGCATGGCCGCGGGCCGTGTTTTCCGGCGCGGCGACCATCGCCATCGTGTCGTGATCGGCAAGGATACGCGGCTTTCGGGTTACATGATCGAACCGGCGCTCACTGCCGGATTTACATCGATGGGCATGGACGTCTTTCTGTTCGGGCCACTGCCGACGCCGGCCGTCGCGATGCTGACGCGCTCGCTTCGCGCTGATCTGGGCGTAATGATTTCGGCCTCGCACAATTCCTTCGAGGACAACGGTATCAAGCTCTTCGGACCCGACGGTTTCAAGCTGTCCGACGAGGTCGAGCTTGCGATCGAGCATCACATGGACAATGGCCTTGCTGACAATCTGGCAGGTTCGCGCGATCTCGGCCGCACCAAGCGCATCGAGGATGCGCAGGCGCGCTATATCGAGCATGTGAAGCATAGTTTTCCCAAGCAGCAGACGCTGGAGGGGCTTCGCATCGTCATCGATTGCGCAAATGGCGCGGCCTACAAGGTTGCGCCTGCCGTTCTGTGGGAGCTTGGCGCGGAAGTCGTGCAGGTCGGCACCGATCCCAACGGCTTCAACATCAATGACGACTGTGGTTCGACCGCACCTGCCCGCATGTGTGCCGCCGTGCGCGAACGCCGGGCGGATATTGGCATCGCGCTCGACGGCGACGCCGACCGTCTGATCGTCGCCGACGAGAACGGCAAGATCATCGACGGCGACCAGATCATGGGGCTGATCGCGCGACACTGGAAGCAAATGGGTACGCTTTCGGCACCCGGCGTCGTTGCCACGGTGATGTCCAACCTCGGTCTCGAACGCTTCCTTGCGTCGCTCGACCTCGGTCTTGTGCGCACACAGGTTGGTGACCGCTATGTGGTCGAATATATGCGCGAGCATGGCTACAATGTCGGCGGCGAACAGTCCGGCCATATCGTATTGAAGGACTTCTCGACCACCGGCGATGGGCTCATTGCGGCCTTGCAGGTGCTGGCGGTCCTGAAGGCCGGCAACAAGCCCGTGAGTGAGCTCTGCCATCTGTTCGATCCGTTGCCACAGCTCCTCAAGAATGTTCGCTTCAAGCACGGCGAACCGCTTCGGGAGAAGGAAGTGGAAGAGGCAATCCGCGACGGCGAGGCGCGCCTTGGCAAGACCGGACGCCTCGTTATTCGAAAGTCGGGTACCGAGCCCTTGATCCGCGTTATGGGCGAGGGCGACGACGCAGGGCTGGTCAGGGCCGTCGTCAACGACATTGTCTCCGCGATCGAGCATAATGCCGCCTGACGGCAGCTGGCATTAGCGGGACGTTCTTTTCATGGGTTCACTTCCTCAAGGCCGCGTGTTGATCGTGGCCGGTTCTGATTCCGGCGGCGGCGCCGGCATCCAGGCCGACATCAAGAGCGTCACGGCGATGGGCGGTTTTGCCATGACGGCCGTCACCGCGATCACGGTTCAGAACACGCTCGGCGTGCACGGCATCCACGAGGTGCCGGTCGACATCGTGCGGGCGCAAATGAGGGCGGTGCTCGACGACATTGGTGCCGACGCCGTCAAGACCGGTATGTTGCACAGCGCGGAAATCGTCGAGGCGGTGGCCGCCGAACTTGGCGAACATGCCGAAGTGCCGTTCCTCGTTGTCGATCCGGTCATGGTGGCGAAGGGCGGGGCGTCGCTGCTCGAAGGTTCCGCCATTGCGGCGTTGAAGGAAATGCTTGTCCCGCTTGCAACGCTCGTCACACCCAATGTGCCGGAGGCCGAAGCCTTGACCGGCCGCCGCATCGCCGATCTGGACGGTCAGAAGGCGGCGGCGGACGCTCTGCTGGGGCTCGGATGCGACGCCGTGCTCGTCAAGGGTGGGCATCTCGAAGGCGCAACGCTTTTCGATGTGCTGGCGACGCAGGAGACGATCCAGGTCTTTTCCTCGCCGCGGATCGAGACGCGGCACACGCATGGCACGGGCTGCACGCTTGCCTCGGCCATCGCGGCCTTGCTGGCACAGGGTATCGAACTTTCGCTCGCCGTCGAAACGGCGCGCGACTATGTGCATGAGGCGATCCGCACCGCACCCGGCTTCGGCCGCGGCAACGGCCCGCTCAATTTCCATGCTGCGTTCGGCGAGGACGCCGAGCCTTCACGCCACTAGCGAGCTTGAGATCGGGCCGGCCGCCAGCAGCTCCGCGATTATGCCAAGGCCGATGGCGAGTTCCTGTCGTGTCAGCGGCTGGCCGAGCGCGAGGCGCACATGCCGCGAGGCACGATCCGTCCGCCCGACCATAAAATCCTCCCCGGCGGCGAGCGCGAGGCCGCGCGTTCGCGCCGCCTCAACGAAGGCATGCGCGCGCCATGCGTCGGGCAGGGCGAGCCAGGCATAGGGCGCGGTGTCGCGGGTCGCGATGTCGTGGCCCGGCAGCGCTTCATGCAGCATCGTATGGCGCGCGCGCATTTCCGCAATCTGACGCATCGTGAGGGTGTCGGCGTCGCCGCTTTCGATCAGCATGGCCGCAAGGTCGGCCATCAGCGGCGGTACAGTCTGGCCGAAGCCGTACTGGATGGCACGGGCACGTTCGATGTGTGCGACGGGCGGTTTCAGAAAGCCGACCCGCAGCCCGCAGGCCACGGTCTTGGCGAGGCTCGTCGCATACCAGGTACCTTCCGGATAAAAACGGGCGATGGGCGGTGGGCGGTCGTCCACCAGCTTGCCGTAGATATCGTCCTCGATGACGGCGAGGCCACGCGTCTCCGCGATATCGGCAATGTCGCGCCGCCGCCGCTCGCTCATCACGGCGCTGGTCGGATTGTGCAGCGTCGGCACGACGAAGACCGTCCGCGCGCCCGTCTCGCGCGCCGCGCGGTCGAGGGATTGCGGCACAAGGCCCTCTTCATCGATGTCGACCGGCGCGACGCGCCGTCCCACCGACGCCGCCTGGTTTGCCATCGCGGTGTAGGTCAGCGCTTCGGTCAGAATTGTATCGCCGGATTCTGTCGTGCCAAGAACCGCCGTCAGGATTGCCTGTTGCGTACCCGAGCAGATCATCAGTTCGTCGGCATCGGGCGCGAAATCGCCATGCGCGACCCACTTCGCCGCCATCGCGCGCTGATGCGGTGCGCCGCCGACGGGCGGGTAGCTGTTGAATGGCGAACGCCCGGGCATGTCCGGCAGCGCATCAAGCAAGCGTCGCATCGCCACGCCGAGAATTTCCTTCTGGCCGACAGGCGCGGGCAGCGCCGCCTTCATCGCCGCCTGCGTCTCATCGGGTACGGTGTGAAACGTTGCTGCGCCGACGCCCCCCGCCGCGTCGTTTCTTGCGTTGCGCTTGCGTACATAGGTCCCGCGTCCGACTTCGCCGGTCACTTCGCCGCGTTGAGCGGCCAGGGCATAGGCGCGCGATACAGTGCCGACCGTCACGCCCAGCCGATAGGCGAGATCGCGCAGCGGCGGCAACTTGGTGCCGGGCGTGACCCTCCCCATCTTCACGGCTTCGCTCAGCGCGTCGGCGATGGCCTTGTAGCGGGGGCCGGGACGGGCGGCGATGTCGGCTGGAGCGAAAAACGAAATTGTCATGGGTACAATAAACTCATTGAATCCATATAGGACGTGGATCATCTTCCAAAATCAGTCACAATATCGGCATTTTTGAGTCAAAAAGCAAGATTTTGGTTCATCTGGCTCAAATTGTACCCATACAATACGGAACAAAGACGATGAAAGCAGCTCTCTATCAAGTCGATGCATTCGCGGACCGCGTGTTCGAAGGCAATCCGGCGGCCGTCGTGCCGCTTGAAAGTTGGCCGGACGACGCGATGCTGCAGGCGCTCGCCGCAGAGAACAATCTCTCCGAAACGGCTTTCTTTGTGCCGGAAGGCGATAGTTACCGCCTGCGCTGGTTCACGCCGGCGGTCGAGGTGCCGTTGTGCGGCCACGCGACGCTCGCCTCGGCGCATGTCCTTTTTTCGCATCTCGGCCATGTGAAGCCGGAGCTGCATTTCGAAACGCTGAGCGGACGGCTCACCGTCGTGCGCGACGGCGATCTTCTCGCCATGGATTTTCCTGGCGAAATGCCGAAACCCTATCCCGCGCCCGCGGACATCTCCCTGGCGCTAGGTGGCAAGCCGCTGGTCTGGCTCAAGACCTCGAAGCTGATGGCCGTGTTTGCCACGGTCGAAGAGGTCGCCGCGCTTACTCCCGATTTTGCTGCGCTTGGCCGTATCATGGCGCCAATCAAGACCGGCATTATCGCGACCGCACAGGCGCCGGAAGGCTCGGAAGCCGATTTCGTCTCGCGCTATTTCGCGCCTGCGCAGGGCATCGACGAGGATCCGGTCACAGGTTCGGCGCATTGCACGTTGGTGCCCTATTGGGCGAAGAAGCTTGGCAAGAGCGATCTCGTTGCACGGCAAATCTCGAAACGCGGCGGCACACTCTATTGCCTCGATGCCGGCGAGCGCGTCATCATTCGTGGCCGCTGCGCCGACTACATGAAGGCCGAAATCTCCTTCTGATCCATTTTTCCTCTCATGGCGGTCCAGTCATGCTCACTGAAGCTCTGCTGTTCGGCGCGCTCTTCATCGCAACGATGAGTTTCACGCCGGGCCCGGCCAATCTCAGTCTTCTCTCCGTCGGCGCGTCGGTCGGCCTCGACCGTGCGCTGCCTTACCTTCTGGGCATCTGGGCAGGCGGATTTTTCGTCATTGGTGCGGGTGCACTTGGTCTCGGCGCACTGTTCGTCGCCGCTCCGCAGGTCTTTCTCGCGCTCAAGTTTCTCGGCTTCGCCTATATCTGCTGGCTTGGCTGGAAGCTTGCGCGGGCAGGATTCGGCGGGGCGGTGCTTGAGGCCGCGCCATCCTTCTGGGTTGGGTTTCTGCTCCATCCCGTCAATCCGAAAGCCTATGTGCAGAATGTGATGGTCTTCACCGCCTTTGTCTCGCCGGCCGCGCCTTACGCGCCCCAGGCAGCGGCGCTGGGTGCCGTCTCGATGGCCGCGATGATGCTGGCGACATCTCTCTGGGGTCTCGGCGGCGATGCGATTCGAACCTATGTGCGCAGCGAACGCGTCATGCGCATGACTGCTCTTGCCGCGTCGCTACTGATGGTCGCAAGCGTCGCGGCGGCGTTCCTGGTCTAGCGGCCGTTGTTGTGCCGCCACTCGCTCAAGGCGATACCGGCGAGGATCAGCGCAAAGCCGCCGAGAACGCCGGCGCGCAGTTCCTCGCCGAAGACGAGATAGCCGGTCAGCGCCGCGAAAACCGGCACCAGATAGTTCGTCAGCGACACGAATGTCGGCCCGGCACGGTCGATCAGGCGGAAGAAGACGATGGCGGCAAGGCCGGTCGAGAAGATGCCGAGCCCCGCAACGCCGAGCAGCGATGCGGCGCTCGCCTCCAGCAACGCGGTGGGCGGTGTCATCGTGCTCGCGATCACCGTGCCCATCAGCGCGCCGGCCAGCATCACGCCGGAAGATTTCGCCAGCAGCGGCATGTCGGGCACGAGACGGGCCATCACGTTGTTGCAGGCAAAGAAGAATGCACCGGCCAGCACGGCCCCTTGTGCAAGACGCGCGTCGCCGCCCGACGCCGTCACGACGTCGAGCAGCGCGCCCGGCCCGACCACGATCGCAAGGCCGGCAAAGCCGACGATGAAGCCCGCGAGCCGGAACGGCGTGATGAATTCGCCGGGCACGAAAGCGCGCGCAATCAACAGCGTCGCCAGCGGCGTGAAGCCGATCAGGATGCCCGCCAGCGCCGACGAGATGTGCTGCTGGCCCCAACTGATTGTGAAGAAGGGGGCAATGTTGCCGACAAGCGCCAGCGCAATGAGCCAGCCCCAGGCGCGGCCGTTCCGCGGCAGGCGCGTCCCCGCGACGAGCAGGCAGGTCAGCAGCAGCGCCGCGCCGGTCAAAAGCCGCCCGGCCATGGTCCATTCAGGCGCCACGGTCTCGACCGCGATTTTCGCGAAGGCGAAGGCCGAGCCCCAAAGGATCACGAGGCAGGTCAGAAGCAGCCAGTGAGACAGGCGGTGGGCGGGCAAGGCGTGCATCCTCAAGACGGAAAGGGATAGCCGTTTCACTCTTCGCGGGCATGGCCGCTGCTGTCAATTGCAGGATATTCTGCGTTTTTCAGGGGTCTGCCGCGATTTTCGGCCGCAGCATCCCGACCCGGCCGTCATTTGACTTCGCGTCGGGACAAGCCTATACGCGGCGGCGGGACACCCCTCCCCACCGAGGGGCAGCTATCTGAAAGGGTAGGTTGCAAATGACCGCCACTGAGCGTCCGGCTGTGCGTCCGGCCAATCCGCACTTCTCCTCCGGCCCCTGCGCCAAGCGCCCCGGATGGACCATCCAGAATCTTGAAAAATCCCTCGTCGGCCGGAGCCATCGCTCCAAGCCGGGCAAGGCCCGTCTGGTCGACGCGATCGAAAAGACGCGTGCGATCCTCGGTGTGCCCGCCGACTATCGCATCGGCATCGTGCCCGCCTCCGATACCGGCGCCGTTGAAATGGCGCTCTGGTCGCTGCTGGGTGCGCGCGGCGTCGACCTCCTCGCCTGGGAGAGCTTTGGCGAAGGCTGGGTCTCCGACGTCGTGAAACAGCTCAAGCTGAAGGACGCGCGCACGCTGAAGGCCGACTACGGCAAGCTGCCCGACCTTACACAGGTCAATTTTGACAATGACGTCGTCTTCACCTGGAACGGCACCACATCCGGCGTTCGCGTGCCGAATGCCGACTGGATTCCCGCCGACCGCAAGGGCCTCACGATTTGCGATGCAACGTCCGCTGCCTTCGCGCAGGACCTCGTATGGCCGAAGCTCGATGTTGTCACCTATTCCTGGCAGAAGGTGCTGGGCGGCGAAGCGGCGCACGGCATGCTGATCCTCAGCCCACGTGCCGTCGAGCGTCTCGAGAGCTACACGCCCGCCTGGCCGATGCCGAAGATTTTCCGTATGACCAAGGGCGGCAAGCTCATTGAAGGCATCTTCAAGGGTGAGACGATCAACACGCCGTCCATGATCTGCGTCGAGGACTATCTCGATGCGCTCAACTGGTCGGAGTCGATCGGCGGCCTCAAGTCGCTGATGGGCCGCGCCGATGCCAATGCGGCGGTCATCGCCGACTGGGTCAACCGCACACCCTGGGCGGAGTTTCTCGCCGAGGATGTCGCCACCCGTTCCAATACGTCCGTCTGCCTCAAGATTGTCGACCCGAAGGTGACCGCGCTGAGCGATGACGATCAGGTTGCCTTCGCTAAGAAGATCGCCGACCTGCTCGACAAGGAGGGCGTCGCCAACGACATCGCCGGCTATCGCGATGCGCCAGCCGGGCTTCGCATCTGGGCAGGGGCGACCGTCGAGACGAGCGACATGCGCGCGTTGATGCCATGGCTCGACTGGGCCTATGCCGAGGCCAAGGCGTCGCTGCAGTCGTCGGCCTGACCAATTTCGTTCATTGAGCTGCCGGTCCGGTGAGCCATGCTCGCGGGCCGGACGGCCATTCAACCAGGAGGCATTCATGCCCAAGGTTCTGATTTCCGACCAGCTTTCTCCCGCTGCCGTGCAGATTTTCAAGGATCGCGGCGTCGAAGTTGACGTCAAGACCGGCCTCGACCGCGACGAACTGATCAAGATCATCGGCGACTATGACGGTCTCGCGATCCGCTCGGCGACCAAGGTGACACCGCCGGTGCTTGCGGCCGCCAAGAAGTTGAAGGTCGTCGGCCGCGCCGGCATCGGCGTCGACAATGTCGATCTTCCGGCCGCCACCGCCGCCGGCGTCATCGTCATGAACACGCCCTTCGGCAATTCGATCACGACAGCCGAACATGCGATTGCGATGATGTTCGCGCTTGCGCGCGACATTCCGCAGGCGAACACCTCCACCCATGCCGGCAAGTGGGAAAAATCGAAATTCATGGGCGTCGAAGTCACCGCCAAGACGCTCGGCATCATCGGTTGCGGCAATATCGGCTCCATCGTCGCCGACCGCGCGCTTGGCCTTCGCATGAAGGTCGTCGCCTTCGATCCGTTCCTGACACCCGAGCGCGCCAGCGATCTCGGTGTCGAGAAAGTTGAGCTCGACGAGCTTCTGAAGCGTGCCGACTTCATCACGCTGCACACGCCCCTGACCGACAAGACACGCAACATTCTCAACGCCGAAAACCTCGCCAAGTGCAAGAAGGGCGTTCGCATCGTCAATTGCGCGCGCGGCGGCCTGATCGTCGAAGCGGATCTCAAATCGGCGATCGAGAGCGGCCATGTCGCCGGCGCGGCGCTCGACGTGTTCGAGGAAGAGCCCGCAAAATCCAACCCGCTTTTCGGCATGGAGCAGATCATTTGCACGCCGCATCTCGGTGCTTCAACCAATGAAGCGCAGGAGAACGTTGCGCTTCAGGTTGCCGAGCAGATGGCTGATTACCTGCTCACCGGCGCAATCAGCAATTCGATCAACGTGCCGGCGGTGTCGGCCGAGGAAGCGCCGAAGCTGACGCCCTATCTCACGCTCGCGCAGCAGCTTGGCTCTTTCGCGGGCCAGCTCACGGAGACGGGCATTTCGGCCGTCACCA
This sequence comes from Parvibaculum sp., assembly GCF_030651915.1. Lineage (GTDB taxonomy): Bacteria > Pseudomonadota > Alphaproteobacteria > Parvibaculales > Parvibaculaceae > Parvibaculum. The sequence continues at coordinate 77,320 of NZ_JAUSBV010000007.1, forward strand.
TCGAATATGCGGGCGATGTCGCCGAGATGAACACGCGCGTTCTCACCAACGCGGCGCTGACCGGTTTGCTCAAGCCGCAGCTCGAAGACGTCAACATGGTCTCGGCGCCGGTCATCGCGAAAGACCGCGACATCAAGGTCACGGAAGTGAAGCGCGAGCAGCAGGGCGCCTACGAAACCTATATCAAGATCAGCGTGAAGACGGAGCGTCAGGAACGCTCGGTCGCGGGCACCGTGTTCTCGGGTGGTATGCCGCGCCTCATCCAGATCAAGGGCGTCAACATGGAAGCCGCGCTGGGCAGTCATATGCTTTATGTGACCAACCAGGACAAGCCCGGCTTCATCGGGGCGCTCGGCTCGCTGCTCGGCAAGGCGGGCATCAACATCGCGAACTTCAACCTTGGCCGCGAAAAGGCCGGTGGCGATGCCATCTGCCTCATTGAGGTCGATGCCGACGTCACGCCGTCAGTCCTCGCCGAAATCCAGGCCCTGCCGCATGTCGTGCAGGTGAAGTCGCTGAGCTTTTGAGGAATTCGCTCCGGCGAAGAGACCAGGCGGCACCTTCCAGGGCGCCGCCTATTTCTTTTTTATGGCGTTATCGAGTTCCTCGATCCGCTTTCGATAAGCCTCGGCGTCGCCATAGGCGACGAAGCCGAGATATTTTTCATGCGCGCCTGCCGCCTTCTTCGCGTGCTTGATCGGGCACCAATAGGCTTCGGTGCGGCCCGCGATCTCGCGCACATAGGCAATAAGCCCGTTCGCATAGGAGCAATAGGCGCAGTTCAGCTTTTCGAGCGCGTTGAGATAGGCGAGGTGGCCGCGGTCGAAGACAAGGTAATCGCTGCGCTTCACCTTCTCGATGCCATAAGCGGGAAAGCAGACGGCGTGATAGATGCTGACGCATATGTCGAGCAGCACCAGCGGCACGATCAGCGAATAGATGACCGGTGCCGTCAGGACGGTCAGCGGCTTCGCGTTGAGAATGTAGCGGAGCAGGCGCGTTCGAAGCTCGCGATGGCGGCGCAGGACTTCTTCCTCGAAGACGGCGCGCCCGTGTTCCAGGCCAAATCGAAGCGCGGCACCTTGCCGTGCGATTTCCGCCTCGAGCTCGAGTTCCAATGCGCGGATGCGCCCGGTCAGTTCGTCGATTTTCTCGCCCAAAACGCCCTCCCAGACATGCCCGGTCACAAATTCCGTTTCGGTCCGGCCTGTCCCGGGCGAACCCGAGCGTATCCGGTAACTCTCCCTTAACCATAGCGGTCCAAGACTTATACAAGGGTATTCTGATTTCCCGCGTATCGGGATCGGGGGGTAATAGTGACGGCGGACCTTTTCTGGGACAGGCGGCTTTCTCGGCTTTACGACTACTGGCTCGAAAAAAAGGGCGGCCGGCCCGCGCCCACGCGCGCCGACTTCAATCCGGCCGAGATCAAACCTTTCCTGCCGATCGTCAATTTCCTCGATGTGAACTGGGATCCTCCCGGCTTTCGCCACCGCCTTGTTGGCACTGAAATTGTCGAATATCTGGGTCGCGACGCGACCGGGCGCTGGGTCGATGCCGACCTCTACGGGAAAGCGGCGGATCGCGTCTTCGCATCGCTGTTGCAGGTCGCGCGTGAGGCCCGGCCCTATCGCCGCCGCTCGCCGATGACCTGGCATTCGAAATCCTGGCTGACGATGGAATCGATGGAGCTGCCGCTTGTCGACGAGAACGGCCGGGTCAACATGATCCTGCGCGGCGTCAGCTATTCGTCGCCGAAGAATCCGCCGCCCGATCACTATGTCATCGCGCCTCTGCCGCTACATTGAACGCGTTGACACAGCGACACGAAAAGAGAAGCCGATGGACGAACTCTTCTGGGATAACCGTCTGGCCGAACTCTACGGTATCTGGCGCGAGAAAAAAGGCGACCGCCCTGCGCCGTCGCGCGCCGACTTCGACCCGACGGAACTCTTTACCTTGATGCCGATCGTCAATCTGATCGATGTGTTTTCGGAACCGGTGGGATTTCGTCATCGGCTTGTCGGCACGGAACTCGCCGAGCGCATGGGCCGCGATGTGACGGGCCGCTGGGTCGATGCCGACCTCTATGGCGAGGCCGCCGCCGACATATTCGAGGGACTTCGCACCGTTGTCACCGAAGTCCGGCCCTACCGCCGCCGCGCCCGGCTTGACTGGTACAAACAGCACTGGCTGACCACCGAAGCGATTGAGATGCCGATTCTGGGGCCTGATGGTACGATCAACATGATCTTGCGCGGCGCGATTTTCATCGCGCGTTCGGAGCGATTGCCCGAACGCCTCGATTATCGGCCGCTGGCGGTCTAGGGCGCGCCGCCTAGCTCCCGCCGCAACGCGGAATTGAGAGGCCGGGCGGCAATATTGTGCGCTCGTCGCCACAGGCGCGGGCAAGTTGCGCATTTGTGAGGCCGGTGGCGCGGGTGAAATCGGCGCCGCGCAGGTCGGTGCCGTTGAAGTCGACGCCACCCAGAAAGGCATGACGAAAAATCGCGTCGCGCGCGTCAGCGCCCGCGAAGGTCAGACGTTTGACATACTCAAGCATCCGCAGATTGGCACGCTGGAGATTGGCGCCGGTGAAGTTTGCGCCGTGCACGCGGACCGCATCGAGCCTGGCGTCGGAGAGGTTCGCACCGCGAAGATCGGCATTGGTCAGCACCGCGCCGGCCATGTTGGCGCCGCTGAAATCGGCGCCGGCGAGATTTGCGCGGGTCAGGTGGATGCCGGTCAGGTCGGCGTCGCGGAAGGTCGCACCGCTCATGTTCGCGCCTTCGAGCGCCGCGAGACGCAGGAACTGCCCGTCGAAATTGGCGCCGGCAAGGTTGCAGCCCTCGCAGTTGATGATGACTTTGTATTGGTCGGCGATGATCTTGGCCGCGCGCGCTTCGACCTCCGCTGTCGGCTGTGCCATAGCGGAGGGAAGGAGAAACGCGATGCCAGCCACAAGGGCGAGGCTGGCGGCGAGGCGCCTTGTCGTTGAGAGAATGCTCATGGATACCAGTCTGGATGAATCCGCATGTGCTGCGTGAATGTGCTTTCTTTCTAGCCTTCCGCCGCCCGATCCGCTAGACAATGCCAAAGCCCCCGGCCCGAAAGGTCAAGGGGGCTTTCGGCTTGTCTGGGGGGTCGCGCAAGCGGCCGCGCCGGACCGGGCACCCACTCTCTAAGGCATTGAATCAAATGGCAAATGTGGCGGTTGTCGGCTCCCAGTGGGGCGACGAGGGCAAGGGTAAGATCGTGGACTGGCTTTCGGAGCGCGCCGATGTGGTGGTGCGTTTCCAGGGCGGGCACAATGCCGGCCATACGCTCGTCATTGACGGCGTCACCTACAAGCTCTCGCTGCTGCCCTCGGGCATTGTGCGCAAGGGCAAGCTTTCCATTCTCGGCAATGGCGTGGTGCTCGATCCCTGGGCCTTTGCGAAGGAAGTGGACGAGATCGCCTCCAAGGGTGTCGTCGTCACGCCCGACAACCTCAAGATCGCGGAAAACGCCGTCCTCATCCTGCCGGTTCACCGCGAGCTGGACGAGATGCGCGAAGGGGCGAATTCCGGCGTGAAGATCGGCACGACCAAGCGCGGCATCGGCCCGGCCTATGAGGACAAGGCCGGCCGCCGCGCCATCCGCGTCGTCGATCTTGCCGATCCGGCCACGCTCGCCATCAAGGTCGAGGGCCTGCTCGCACACCACAACGCGCTGCGCCGCGGCAACCGCCTCGACGAGCTCGAAGCCGCGCCGATCGTTGCGGCGCTGATGGAAATCGCGCCGCGCGTGCTGCCTTTTGTGGCGCCGGTCTGGCGCGTTCTCGACGAGGCCAAGCGCCAGGGTCAGCGCATTCTGTTCGAGGGTGCGCAGGGCACCATGCTCGATGTCGATCACGGCACCTATCCCTTCGTCACCTCCTCCAACACGATTGCCGGTCAGGCCGCCGGCGGCTCCGGCGTCGGCCCCGGCGCCATCGGCTATGTGCTTGGCATTACCAAGGCCTATACGACGCGCGTCGGCGAGGGGCCGTTTCCCACCGAACTGACGGATGCCGTCGGCCAGCGTCTTGGCGAGCGCGGACATGAATTCGGTACCGTCACGGGGCGCAAGCGACGCTGCGGCTGGTTCGACGCGGTCATGGTGCGGCAGGCGATCAAGACCGGCGGCATCACCGGCATCGCGCTAACGAAGCTTGATGTGCTTGACGGTTTTGACGAATTGAAAGTTTGTACGGCCTACGAAATCGGCGGCAAGCGCGTCGATCATCTGCCGGCCGGCATGGACGCGCAGGCAAAGGTCACGCCCATCTACGAAACGCTCGAAGGCTGGAGCGACAGCACGCAGGGCGCGCGATCCTGGGCGCAGTTGCCGGCCGCCGCGGTCAAATATGTGCGTTACGTCGAAGAGCTGATCGAGGCGCCGGTGGCGCTGCTTTCGACCTCGCCAGACCGTGAGGACACGATCCTGATGACCGATCCGTTTGCGGATTGACCGGGGCCGCACAAAAGAGAAAGGGCGCCGGGAGGATTTCCGGCGCCCTTCTTTTTTCCGTCTACGGTCTTGCGTCAGGCGTTCATCAAGAGCGCGATGAAGACCATTGCGTAGCCGACCACGCCGCCGAGCCAGGCGATGGTGCGGATGCCCAACACCGTCCATCCAGCGACATAGATGACCGCATAGGCGATACGCGCGATCAGGAAGATTTGCGCGCCGAGCACCGTCAGTTCGGTGCTGATGCCGGCCAGATGCGCGGGCACCGCGAAGCAGGCATAGATCAGCAGGTTTTCGAGATGGTTGAGATAGGCGCGCCGCGCCCGTGCGCCCCAGCCCGTCGTCGTCGCGGGCTGGTCGCGATTGCCGATGCCCCAGGGCATCCCCATCGCCGACACATTGGCGTTGGCCGAAAGTGCGATCAGAATGAAAAGAAGCGCGCCGCCCCATACGAGCGACCAGAGTTCCACCGTCATGGGTTTCCTCCCCAGTTGGTTGTGTTGCCACCGGGGCGAATCCTAGCGATGAAAGTGAGTCGGGGCGAGACGCCCGTTTTGGAGGCTACTCCATCAGTACCGTGAGCAGCGCCCGGTCGAACAGCGGCACCATGCAGAGCACAATGCCGATGGTGGCGATCTGCCAGATAAGGGTCCGGACCCAGGGCAGGCCGGCGGCATAGGCCGGCACATAGGCCAACCGCGCCCAGAAATAGATCTGTGCGCCGATCTCGCTCCACTGATTCGAGCGTTCGGTCGCGTAGACGGCGAGAATCACCGCCGCGAATATCGGGAAGGTTTCGAGGAAATTGCGCAGGGCCCGTTCCATGCGGCCCGCAAGCCCGGTCGGTGGCAGCGGCTCATCGCGGGCGCCCACCGTATAGGCGTTGCCCACCTGTTTCTTGAAGGTGAGGCTTTGCAGCCCGACCTGCACCAGGCCCAGCACGGCGGCCCAGAAAAGCATGGCGATTTCGACGGTCATGGGTATCAACTCCTCTGCGTCATTCGCGCATAAGCGTCCGCGCCTCGCGCATCAGGCGGGCCGTCTTCTCGGCGGCAGGTTCGGGTTTGGAAAGGGCCGCCGCCTGTCCCGACCAGAGTTGCATGAATTCGGCACGATTTGTCCTGGCGCTGGCGCTTGTCAACGGCGCCACCAGCGGCCGTTGCGCCGGAAAGGGCGCGGCGCTTCCTTCGAGCGGCCGGAGTTCCTCCGTCAGCCGGTTGCGGATGGCGCGTGCCGGGCGGCCAGAAAAGAGCTTGGTCACGACGGTTGAGTGATCGGAGGCCTCGGCCAGCGCCTTGCGGTGAATGGGGTGAACGCTTGCCTCGGGGCAGGCCAGATAGGCCGTGCCGAGCTGCACGCCGGCGGCGCCCAGCATGAAGGCGGCGGCCACGCCGCGTGCATCGCCAATGCCGCCCGCCGCGATCACCGGTAACCCCACGGCGTCCACAACCTGTGGCACCAGCGCCATGGTGCCGACCGTGCCGAGATCGACATGATCGAGGAACGTGCCGCGATGACCGCCGGCCTCGTGTCCCTGCGCGACGATGGCGTCGGCACCGCCTGTCTCGAGGGCACGGGCTTCGGCCGCCGTCGTTGCGCTGCCGAGGATGACGATGCCCGCTTTCTTCAGCGCTGCCACGGCGTCGGCCGAGGGCAGGCCGAAATGGAAGCTCGCGACGCGGGGCCGCAGTTCCAGCACCAGTTCCAGCAGCTCGTCGTTGAAGGCGGGCGCCGGCGAGGCCGGTTCCGGCACCTCGCCGAGTTCCAGTTCGGCGAAGTAGGGGGCCAGCGCGCCGCGCATGGCCGCGCCGTCATAGTCGACGAGGTCGGGCTCCGCATGGACGAAGAAATTCAGGTTGAACGGCTTGTTGGTCAGCGATCTCAGCGCCGCCGCCGCCTCGCGCACCTGCGCGGGCGTCATCATCGCGGTGCCGAGCGCGCCGAGCCCGCCTGCATTCGACACGGCGGCTGCCAGTTCCGCCGTCGAGGCGCCGGCCATCGGCGCCTGGAGGATCGGCAGGTCGATTTCGAGAAGGTGTGTCAGGCGGTCGGCGCTTCTCATGGTCTTTCTCCGATTTCGGCCCCGCTTACCCTTTACCTTAAACGCCCGCGGAGTCACACTCGATCCATTCCGAGGGGTGTCCAACCCGGTTTGCGTAAAATGGGGGTTGGGCTGAGATGGCGCACACAGCCGGACCCTTAGAACCTGATCCGGGTCATGCCGGCGAAGGGACGGGAGCCTTGTCGCCATTCGCGTTTCCGCCCTTTTTCTCATGGCCCTTCAGTTTGAGGGAGGGAGAAGATGATTTATTGGCGCTTTCTGGCGGCGTTCCTCGGGCTGTTGCTGATGGGCGGCGAGCTTTTCCGAAGCTGGGGCATGGGCCGCCCGCTGGTCTTCGTTCTCGACGATTTCTTCATCGGCATACCGCTGGTCGTTACCGCGCTTCTGATGGCGAAGGATACGATCGCGCGCCGCGCCGCCTTTGCCGGCGCCTGGGGCGCCACCGCCGGCATGCTCTATCCGAGCTTTTTCGGCAAGCTGATCGAGCCGACGGCGGAAGCGGCGGCCACGACCAACATTCCCTTCGATTTCCTGACCGCCATTATCGGCGTCATCTTCGCGCTGTCGCTCGCCGGTCTCGTCGCCAGCGTCGCGCTTAAGCAACGTGTTGCCTGAACGTTGCAACACGAAAGGAGCAACCCCATGCGGACCTCGGTGTTTCTCGCCCAGCTTCTCGGCCCCACATTGCTCGTGATGGGCATCGGCATGATCGTCAACCGTGACGCCTACCGGACCATGGCGCAGGAGTTCATCGCCAGCCGCGCGCTCATCTATATCGCCGGCCTTCTCGCTTTCGTGCCCGGTCTCGCCATCGTGCTGACGCACAATGTCTGGGTGGCGGGCTGGCCGGTCATCGTCACGCTGTTCGGCTGGATTGCGCTTCTCGGCGGCATTTTCCGGCTGCTCTTTCCACAGGAGGTGACGCGGCTCGGCACGCACATGCTCGCCAACCCGGCCTCGCTCACCGTGGGTGGTGCCGTCACGATCGTCCTCGGCTCCATTCTTTCCTTTTTCGGCTACGTCGCCTGAACAACGGTATCCCAATGAACATTCAAGCCCCCCGCAAGGATGCGCGCCCCGACGTCACCACCGGCCCGCTTCCCGCCAGCACCAAAATCTTCACCGCGCCGGACGGCTTTCCCGATCTGAAAGTCCCCCTTCGCGAAATCGCGCTGCACCCTTCCGCCAAGGAACCGCCGGTCCGCGTCTACGACACCTCGGGGCCCTACACCGACCCCACGGCGCAGATCGACGTCGAAAAAGGCCTTCCGCGCCATCGCGAAAGCTGGATCGAGGCGCGCGGCGGCACGGCGCTTTATGACGGCCGCGAGGTGAAGCCCGAAGACAATGGCAATGTTGGCGAAAAGCATCTCGCCCGCGCCTTCCCGGTCGCCAACCGTCCGCGCCGCGGCCTTCCCGGCCAACCGGTGACGCAATACGAGTTCGCGAAAGCCGGCATCGTCACCGCCGAAATGGCCTATATCGCGGAACGCGAGAATATCGGCCGCAAGCAGGCACTCGCCAATGCCGCCCACAAGCTCGCCGAAGGCGAGAGCTTCGGTGCAAATATCCCGGAATTCATCACACCGGAATTCGTGCGCGCTGAAGTTGCCGCCGGCCGCGCCATCATTCCGGCCAACATCAATCATCCGGAACTCGAGCCGATGATCATCGGCCGCAATTTCCTGGTCAAGATCAACGCCAATATCGGCAACTCGGCCATCACTTCGTCGGTGGCCGAAGAAGTCGACAAGATGGTCTGGGCGATCCGCTGGGGCGCCGACAATGTGATGGACCTCTCCACGGGTCGCAACATCCACAACACACGCGAATGGATCGTCCGCAATTCGCCGGTCCCCATCGGCACCGTGCCGATCTATCAGGCCTTGGAAAAAGTCGACGGCGTTGCCGAAGACCTGACATGGGAGGTTTACCGCGACACGCTGATCGAGCAGGCCGAGCAGGGCGTCGATTATTTCACCATCCATGCGGGCGTGCGGCTGGCTTATGTGCCGCTCACCGCGAAGCGCGTCACCGGCATCGTCAGCCGTGGCGGTTCGATCATGGCGAAATGGTGCCTTGCGCATCACAAGGAGAGTTTCCTCTACGAGCACTTCGCCGAGATCTGCGACATCATGCGACAATACGATGTGTCGTTCTCGCTGGGCGACGGCTTGCGCCCGGGTTCGATTGCGGATGCCAATGACGAGGCGCAATTCGCCGAACTCGAAACGCTGGGCGAACTGACGCAGATTGCCTGGGCCAAAGGCTGCCAGGTGATGATCGAAGGGCCGGGTCATGTGCCGATGCACAAGATCAAGGTCAATATGGACAAGCAATTGAAGCATTGCGGCGGTGCGCCTTTCTATACGCTCGGGCCGCTCACCACCGACATCGCGCCGGGCTACGACCACATCACGTCCGGCATCGGCGCCGCCATGATCGGCTGGTTCGGCTGCGCGATGCTTTGCTACGTGACGCCGAAGGAACATCTCGGCCTGCCGGACAGGGTGGACGTCAAGGACGGCGTCATCACCTACAAGATCGCGGCGCATGCCGCCGATCTCGCCAAGGGCCATCCGGCGGCGCAGTTGCGCGACGACGCGCTTTCCCGCGCGCGTTTCGAATTCCGCTGGGAGGACCAGTTCAACCTCGCGCTCGATCCCGAACGCGCCAAGGAGTTCCACGACCGCACGCTGCCCAAGGAAGCGCACAAGGTCGCTCATTTCTGTTCGATGTGCGGGCCGAAATTCTGCTCGATGAAAATCACGCAGGAAGTGCGCGACTATGCCGAAAGCGGCATGGCGGAAAAGGCGTCAGAGTTCCGCAATTCGGGAAGCGAGATTTATCTCGAGGAAGCCGACGTTGCGAACAAGGCCGCCAACAAGTCGCTGTCGGGCAAGGCGGCGGAGTAGGGGGCTGGTTCGCCCATGCCCAATCGCTGGCGAAAAACCATCAGCCGGGAAAAGCTGCCCGACGTTCTGATGCCCGGCCTCGACCTTGTCTTTGTCGGCACCGCGGCCGGGCGTCGCTCGGCCGCGGTCGGCGCCTATTACGCCCATCCCGGCAACCGCTTCTGGCGCACGCTCTTCGATGTCGGGCTGACGCCGCGCCTATTTGCGCCGCACGAGTTTTCCGACCTTGTGAAACTCGGCATCGGTTTCACCGACATGGCCAAGCTCGCTTCCGGCATGGATCACGAAATCGACCCCGAGCAGTTCGATGTGCCGCGGTTCGAAGCGGCGATGGACCGCTGCCGCCCCCGCGCCATCGCCTTCACCAGCAAGAAGGCAGCGAGCGTTTTTCTGGGTCAGCCCACCGGGCGCCTCGCGCTCGGCCGGCAACCGCGCCCCCACAAGCGCTCGGAAATCTTCGTCCTGACTTCGCCGTCGGGCGCCGCCACGCGTTACTGGTCGGTGGAGCCATGGCAGGAACTGGCGGCGTTTCTGGGGCGGGCGGGATAGGGCCTTGAGCGCGGGTCCCGGCGGGCAATGACGGCAAGGATTGTCGTTCCGAGGTTATCGGTTGACATCTGCGCTGTCGTTGTCAAAGGTAAAATGGGGATTGTAATCGGGGGGAGCTAATAAGATGGAGCGGGTGCGTTGCGCGGCGTGGGTTGCTGCGATTTTGGGGGCGTGTGTCGCGACGGCGGATGTCGCTATAGCTGACGAGACAGAATCCTCAAGATGGCGCGGCTGGGTGGACGCCGAAGGCAAGCTCGGAACCGATCGGTCGCTTGGCGAGGTGAGTATCTTCGCGCCGCTTTGGCAATCCAGCGACACGCTCATCTTCGGCAATCTCATTACGCGTCTCGACGATCAGGATAGCAGGGAAGCAAACATTGGCGGTGGCGTGCGCCATCTGCTGACTTCGGATAGCCTCGTTGGCGCCTATGCTTTCTTCGACAGGCGGCGATCTCCGACCGACAATTATTTCAACCAGTTTGTCGTCGGTGCCGAATATTTGTCGGAACATTGGGATATGCGCGCGAACGCCTATATCGCGGACAGTGCGGAGAAGGCGACGAGCGGTGGCGTTGCGTCGATCTCCGGATCTCAGCTCTTGGTGAGGTCCAATCTCGAGGCGGCCTTGTCGGGCTTCGACGGAGAGGTGGGCGTCAAACTTCCGCTCGGCCTTGATAATCTGGAGTTGCGGGCCTTTGCGGGTGGCTTCCACTTCGAGAAAAACGGCTATGGAAACGTCTCGGGACCGCGCGCGCGCGCGGAAGCGCGTGTCCTCGATATGGGAGCCTTCCTTCCGGCGTCGACCGAACTGTGGTTCGGTGCGGAAGTTCAAGACGACAATGTTCGCGGCTCCCAAGGTTTTTTCAGCGTTCGCCTTCGTATCCCGTTGGGAGGGTGGTCGGACCGGTCCTCGGGGCGCCAGTTTGCCAATAGGATGACGGACCCGGTGTTCCGTGACATTGATGTTGTTACCGGCGGCGGATTGGGTGCGCCAGTCGTCGCCGTCAATCAGGCAACAGGTCGTTCTGTCGCGTCCGGTATCGTGGTTCGCGCGGGCGACGATCTCGCAGCAGAGCTTGTCGCGGCCGGTGCCGATTCGGTCGTAGTGGCCGACGGCTCGGCCGGCTTCATCGGCAGTTCCGCAGATGCCATCCTGCAAACCGGCCAGACGCTTCTCGGCGCTGGCGGCGGCACGATCAATCTTGTCGATCCGACGACAGGTTCGGTTATCACATGGACACCGTCAGGCACGCGGCCGACCCTCGATCGGGTCGTTGTCGGTATGCGGACCGACACCGTTCTCGAGAACGTCACGATCGACAGCGGTTCCATCTATACGGAATTGGACGGTGGCCTGTTTCCGTCAGATCCCGCACCCGTTCAGAATATCGCCATTACGGATGTTACGATCACGGGCAGTAATTTCGATCCGGGTGCGAATGCCGGCCAGATTTATGGTCTTTTCCTGTTGGGTCCAGATGGTGTGCGGATAACGAATTTCCGCTTCGAGGATGTCGATATCTCCTACGGCGGCGCTTTGATTGTTTCCGTTATCACGGATTTCGTGGCAAAGAATGTTGTGTTCGATGGGCTGGCCGTCGACAACGTTAATCTCTCCGGAAGCCATTTCTCCAGGTATGCGACGGTAACTTCCCTTACGACGCCTTTGGAGTTTGTGGAAACCCCGGATGTCGATGGCGTAACGTTGAATGGGCTTGACCTCGCTCCAACGATCGACCTCGATCCCGGCATGATCCAGATTATGTTGGGCGTCAATGAAGGTCCGCCACCTGCAATTTGTGCCAGCTTCGGGTCTGTCCTGCCGGCCGGCGTGTCTCTGCCGGATTGCGTATCGATCTTCCCGTAGCGGGAAAGCCTTACGCCGGCGCGCTCGCCGAATTCAGCGGGCGCGCCGTCCGACCAGGGCTGACAGGGCCCTGCTGCCGGTCTAGGCTTGCCATAGTCGGCAGGACGTCACCGGACCGCAGGGAAATGAATGAGGTTTGCCGGCTTTCTGATCGCGATCTCACTCGGTCTCGGCGGCTGCGCGGCAGCGCCGATGCGGGCGCTCGACACGCCGGTGACGGCGCTCCCCGCGCCTGAGACAACGCCGCTCTGGCAGACGCTTGTGGTGCCGGAGGAAGCGGCCGCGGGGCGTTCCGGCTTCTTCTTTCTCGAAACCGGGCTTGACGCCTATCACCTGCGGCTGACCGCCATCGAGGCGGCGACGCGCACCGTCGACATCCAGTATTACATCTGGCATTTCGATGGCAGCGGGCGGGCGATCAGCGAGGCGCTGCTGCGTGCGGCCGATCGGGGCGTGCGCGTGCGGGCGCTGGTCGACGGCTTTCACATCGACGAGGCGGCCGCGCCGCTGAAGCGGATCGCGCGCCATCCCAATGTCGAAGTGCGCATCTACAATGCCTTTCGCAGCTCTTTCCGCTCCAATCTGCGGCGCTACACCGAACTCGTGTTCGACTTCTCGCGCCTCAACCAGCGCATGCACAACAAGATCGTCGCGGTCGACAACACGCTTGCCATTGTCGGCGGGCGCAATGTCAACGATGCCTATTTCGGTCTCGACGCGGACCATTATTTTCTCGACCGCGATGTCGTCGTCGCCGGTCCGCTGACGCGGGATATCTCGGCGAGCTTCGACGCCTTCTGGAACGATCCGCATGCGGTGCCGGCCCGCGATTTTGCCCGCGACGATGCCTCCTCCGTCAATGCGGGCACGGTCTGGGCCGAGGCGCCGGACCTGACGCTTGATGAATTTCCGCTGCCGCGCCGCATCGACGGGGCGGCGCTTGCCGAAAAATTCAACGATCTGCGCGGCCGCTTCGTCTGGGCGCCGGCGATGCTGGCCCTGACATCGCCGGGCCCGGTCTTTGCCGAACCGGCGCAGTTGCCGGTGGCAGAAATCGAGACGGTGCTGCTGGCACAGCTCGGCGCGGCGCAGGAAGAGGTTGTCGTCCAGATGTCCTATGTGATGCTGACCGAGCCGCGCGAGGCGGCGCTGGCCGAAGCCAGGGCGCGCGGCGTCCGCATGGTGCTGCAGACCAATTCGCTCGCCTCGACGGATTCCTCGATCGTCCATTACGGCTACGCACGCGACCGGCGGCGCTTCCTCCGCCACGATGTCGCGCTTTACGAGTTGAAGAACGTGCCGCAGAACGCCCGCGGCATGGCCCAGCTCGGCATCGTGCCCGAAAAGACCACATTGCATCCCAAGACCCTGGTCTTCGACCGGCGCTATGTCTTTCTCGGCTCGTTCAATCTCGACCACCGCTCCATTCTCTACAATTCGGAAATCGGCATCCTGATCGACAGCCCGCTGCTGGCCGCGCGGGTGCTCGAGGCGATCGCCTGGGACATGGCGCCGGTCAACAGCTGGCGCGTTGCGCTCGAACCGCCGCGCCGCCTCGTCTGGTACGATGACGATCAAACCCCGCCGCTTCGCCACGACAGCGAGCCCAATGCCGGCATCATGGCGCAGATCCTGACCTGGATCGGCTATTTCCTGCCGATCGATCATTTGCTCTGAGGGCTGACAGGGCTGGCCGGCAGCCTTAAGCTGACCTACATCATAAGCCTGCCCCATCTCCGCCCCCTGAAGGGAGGTTTGCCGATGTTCAATCTGCGCAAGAGGACCGAAATGCCCGCGCCCGGCGAGGCACTTCCCGGCCGCGACTTCGAAATCCCGACCGCCAGCCGCCATTTCGTCAATGGCGCGGCGCTGAAAGGCCCCTATCCGGCGGGCAGCGAGACCGCGTATTTCGGTCTTGGCTGCTTCTGGGGGGCCGAACGCAAATTCTGGCAGACGCCGGGCGTCCTCGTGACGGCGGCGGGCTATGCGGCGGGTCTCACGCCCAATCCGACCTATGAGGAAGTCTGTTCGGGCCGCACCGGCCACAACGAGGTGGTGCTGGTCGTCTTCGACCCGACGAAAATTTCCTACGAGGCGCTGCTGAAGCTGTTCTGGGAAAGCCACAACCCGACGCAAGGCATGCGTCAGGGCAATGATGTCGGCACGCAATATCGCTCCGGCATCTATGTGACGAGCGAAGTGCAGCGCAAATCCGCCGAGGCCTCGCGCGCGGCTTACGCGGCCGAGCTTCAAAAGCGCGGCTTCCCCGGCATCACTACCGAAATCCTCGACGCATCGGCATTCTATTTCGCCGAGGACTACCACCAGCAATATCTGGCGAAAAACCCCAATGGCTATTGCGGCCTGGGCGGCCTCGGGATTTCCTGTCCGGTCGGGATTACGGCGTAAGCGCGTCTTCCACTGCTAGTAAAGCGCCCCGAAAAGGCTGGCATGGTCGTCGGTCCAGAGCGGCGCCTTGTCCCGCCCGCGCACTTGCGTCCATGGCCCCGTGGCGGCGAGGGCGTCAAGCGTGTCGGCGTTGCGCGCCAGCGCCAGCCAGCGTGAGGCATCGGCCATGACCTCGCCCGCGCGTGCCGGGCCGGGGTCGAAATCCTGTTCGAGGCCCGCGAAGCCTGCTTCCGCCGCCGCCCGCGCCGCCACCGGCGCGAGGTCGAGATAGCGGTTCGAGACATGGACCAGAATGACGCCGTCTTCTTTCAACGCTCGTCCGTAGATCGCGAAGGCCTCGCGCGTCAGCAGATGCACCGGCACGGCGTCCGACGAAAAGGCGTCCATCACCAGCAGGTCGAAATGCCCCGCCGGTTCGGCGGCGGTTTTCAGCCTTCCGTCGCCAATGACGATGCGCGCCTCGGGCGTGCAGGCCTCGAGCGCGTGGAAGAAGCGCCGGTCGCGGGCGAGTTCGGCCACCAGCGGGTCGATTTCATAGAAGGTCCAGTCCTGTCCGGGCCGCGCATGGCAGGCCATGCTGCCGATGCCGAGGCCGACAACGCCGATCGTCCCGAAGCGGGGGCCGAGCCCCAGCATCGCCTGACCCAGCGGTCCGCGCGCGTGGTAATAGGTGGCGGGTTCGGGTCTTTCGCGCGTCCGGTCCTGGCGCTCGAAGCCATGCGCCGTGGTGCCGCTCAGAAAATGGAAGCCGCCATGGGTGCGGTCGGCCGTCACCGTGTAGCTGCCGAAAAAGCTGCGCCCGCTCCACACCGTCGTGCCGGTATCGGCGCCGCGATCGGGGCCGGCGAACCAGGCGGCCAGCAGCACGGCCGCCAGTAGCGGCGGAAAGCGCGACAGCAGCAGGAAGCAGAGGCCGGCAATCGCGGCAATGGCGGCAAAGAGCAGCGTCCTTCCGCTCGCCTCGAGCCCTCCCGGATCGGGCAGCGCGGCGATGGCGAGAATGCCGGGGGCAGTGGCGCCCAGCGCACCGGCCAGCCGCAGCGCCCCCTTGCGGCTGGTCAGCACCGCCGTCATGCGGTCCGGCAGCAACAGGCAGGCGGCGGCGATCAGCAGCGGATATTCGAGCGGCCATGAAAAGATCAGCGGCGGCAGGAAAACCGCACCCGCGGTGCCGCAGACGCCGCCAAGCGCCAGGAACAGGTAGAATTCGGTGAGGCGCGCCGGCGCCGGGCGGCGCGCATAAAGCACCGCATGGCAGCACAGTGCCAGCGCCGTGAAGGCCAGCAGATGGGCGGCCAGCAGCCAGCCGAGGCCGGTTTTCGCAAACCACGTCGAGACGACGAGCAGCGCCAGCGCCGGGCCGGCCGCCCACCGCGCATGGGCGAGCCGCGCCGGCCAGCCGGCAAAGGCGGCGATATAGGTGGCGAGATAAAGCGCCAGCGGCAGCACCCAGAGCAGCGGGAAGGCGGCGATGTCGGTGGTCAGATGCGTCGTCACGGCGGCCAGCAGCGCGGTCGGCAGCGCCGCATGGACAAGCCAGCCGGCGCGTTCGGCTGAGGTCCCGCGGCGGTTTTCGGCCACCGCCACGACCTCCGGCGCCGCGCCGCGCGGCGCGGCCAGCGCGGCCAGCCCGGCCAGCACGGTTGCGGCCGCGACGGCGAAATAGAGTGCGCTCCAGAGCCGGCCTTGCGCGCCCAGCGTCAGCGCCGGCTCGATCAGAAAGGGATAGGCGAGAAGGGCGCCCAGCGAGCCGGCATTGCTTGCCGCATAAAGCCAGTAGGGATTGTCCGCCTGCGGATGGTCGCGGCTGGCAAACCAGTGCTGCAGCAGCGGCGCCGTTGCCGCGAGCACGGCGAAGGGAAGGCCGAGATGAAGGATCAGCGTGACGATCAGCGCGCGCGCCGGCGCGGCGGCGATATCGAGGGCGAAATCGGGCCCGATCCCCGGCGGCAGAAACCACGCGGCGCCGATGCCGATGAGCAGCAGATGCAGCGCCATCTGGCCCTTCAGCGGCACATAGAGGCGCAGCAGATGCGCGTAGAGATAGCCCGCCAGCAGCGCGCCCTGGAAAAACACCAGCGCCACCAGCCAGACCGCCGCGGCGCCGCCGGCATGGGGCAGCAGGGCGCGGGC
Organism: Parvibaculum sp.; assembly: GCF_030651915.1. Lineage (GTDB taxonomy): Bacteria > Pseudomonadota > Alphaproteobacteria > Parvibaculales > Parvibaculaceae > Parvibaculum. Next base: position 93,746 of record NZ_JAUSBV010000007.1, read on the forward strand.
GAAAAAGGGCTGGACCCAGAAAATCAGCACGGCCGAGCCCGCCAGCGTCGCGGCATAAAGCGCGGTCGTGGCGGCGGGCGCGGCAAGGCGCGGCAGAAAGGCGGCGGCGATGTTCATGGCCGCCGATTCTGCGGCCCAAAACTGAACAAAACGTTGTTAATTTGGCCTTAAAGCCCGCCGGCCGCCGTGATTTCGTCGGTGTCCGGCAGCGGCAGCGGCGAGGGCTGCGGGCGGCCATCGATGAAATGGCTGAACTTCCGCAAGCCTTCCACCTGCGCGAAGCCGGTATTGAGAATGACCAGGATCGGCACCGCCAGCACCGCGCCGATCACGCCCCACATCCAGCCCCAGAACACGATCGAGATGAAAACCACCGCCGCGTTGAGCGTGTGCCGCCGTCCCAGCACCGAGGGCGTCACGAATTGCGACTCGACAAGGTTGCAGAGAAAATAGATCAGCGGCACCGCCAGCGCCTGCAACAGGCTGTCAAAGGTGATGAAAGCGGCAAAACCCATCAGGGCGATGCCGGCCAGCGGCCCGGCATAGGGAATATAGTTGAGCAGCATCGCCGCCACGCCCCAGAGCAGCGCGTTCGGCATCCCCAGCGCCCATAGCGCCAGGCCGACGGCGAGGCCGAGGCCGGCATTGATCAGCGTGATCGACAGCAGATAGGTCGAGATTTCGCGTTCGATGCTGAGCAGGAGGCGGCGCGCCCTTTCCTTGTCGGTCAGGCGCCGGGCCGAGCGGATGATGCGGTCGCGCAGCATCTCGCCGGTCGCCAGCAGGAAATAGAGCAGCACGATGAAGATGACGAAGGAGGTGCCCTTCTGGCTCGCCACGTCGATGATCTGCGCCATCGGGCCGGGCTGGCGCATGACGACTTCCTGTGGCGCGTCGACATCCTTGGTCAACTCCTCGACCTGGCGCGAGACCTCGCGCATCGCCTCCACCGGCTTCGACAGTTCGGGCGCGCGCTGCTTTGCCTCCTCGATCGCGGCCGGAATGCGCGTCGCCCATTCGACGGCGGGTTCGGCCAGCATGTAGACGGCGCCGGCAAAGGTGCCGGTCAGCGCCAGCACGACGAGCGCGGCCGAGACGGCTTCGGGCAGGAAGCGGAAAGGCGCGGCCCGCAACAGCGGCATGAAGATGAAGCTGGCGATCACGGCCGCGACGACCGGCGCGACCAGGTTCTGCGCCAGATATGCCGTGTAGAGAAGGGCCAGCACCGCCAGCACCGCCAGCGAGGTTTCGGGCTGCATGGTCAGCGCCCGCGCCGCCGCGCCGCCCGGCAGGGCGGTCCCGGCCTCCCGGCCGCGTTGCGGATCCTGTTCCGTCATCCCTCGGTCCTCAATCCGCCCCGGGGCGACCATAGCGCAATTCGCGGCGCACGGCGCGATTAACGGCGGCGCGGCTTTCTCTTCCACCCTCCCCCATCCTTGGCGGCTTGTCCGCCAAGGCGAACAAGCAGAGGGGGAGGGTCAAACGGACGAAGTCCGTTTGGGGAGGGGTTCTCCGCTCACGGTGGATGGCGCGGGGTGAAGGGAAGAAGAAGGGTTCACGCGGAGGCGCGGAGCCGCAGAGAAGGGAAGAATCTGGCGCTGCGCGCCTAAGAAGCTGCTACGCGTCAGCGGTATGGAATCCCATAAACAAGGACGCCATTGCGAGGAGCGTCAGCGACGAAGCAATCCAGAAAGCGTCAAACACAGAGTTTGTGGCTTTCTGGATTGCTTCGCGGAGCTTGTCCTCGGGATCGCCAAAGGCGATACCCGTGGGCTCGCAATGACGATTTGATTTTTTCGCGCCGAAGGCGCAATCGCTTTCTTCTTCGCGTCTTCGCGTCTTCGCGTGAACCAATCTCTTTCTTCTCTGCGGCTCCGCGTCTCCGCGTGCAAAATCTTCACTTTGCCATGTGCCACGGACATCGCCCGGAGAAAGAGCGAAAGGCCCGCCCGCGGATCAAAAATCCGCCAGCGCCTCGCGGCGGTCGTCGGCTTCGGCGCGCATGGCGGCCTTCATCGCCTTTTGCAGCTTCTCGAAGGCGCGCACCTCGATCTGGCGGACGCGCTCGCGGGAAATCCCGTACTCCTGCGAAAGGTCTTCCAGCGTCGCCGGCTCGTCCTTCAGCCGCCGCTCGGTCAGAATATGCATCTCGCGCTCGTTCAGCGTTTCCATCGCGGCGGCCAGCATTTCGCGGCGCTGGTCGAGTTCCTGTTCCTCGCCAAGCACGGTTTCCTGGTCGGCCGTGTCGTCGACCAGCCAGTCCTGCCACTCGCCGGTCTCCGAGTCCTGCCGCAAGGGCGCGTTCAGCGAATTGTCCGGGCCCGACATGCGCCGGTTCATCGAGATCACTTCGTCTTCGGTGACGCCGAGGCGCTCGGAGATCGTCTTCACCTGGTCGGGATGGAGGTCGCCCTCCTCGATCGCCTGGATCTGGCCCTTCACTTTCCGCAGGTTGAAGAAAAGCTTCTTCTGCGCCGCCGTCGTGCCCATTTTCACCAGCGACCAGCTCCGCAGGATATATTCCTGGATCGAAGCGCGGATCCACCACATCGCATAGGTCGCCAGCCGAAAGCCGCGCTCGGGCTCGAAGCGCTTCACCGCCTGCATCAGCCCGACATTGCCTTCCGAAATCACCTCGCCGATGGGCAGCCCATAGCCGCGATAGCCCATGGCGATCTTGGCGACGAGGCGCAAATGCGAAGTCACCAGCTGATGCGCGGCCTCGGCGTCTTCGTGCTCGCGCCAGCGCTTGGCCAGCATGTATTCCTCCTGCGGCTCCAGCATCGGGAATTTGCGGATTTCCTGCAGGTAGCGCGACAGCGAGCCCTCGGGGTTGGGCGCCGGCGCCAGCCGCGCCACGGCCTTGCCCGGCACCTTGCCGGCGGCCGGCTTGGCCGCCGTTTTGGCGGGCAGCTTGCCTTCCGCCTTGGTCGCCTTGTCCTCGGCCATCATCGAACCCCTTCGTCTCGTGTCTCTCGGCTCTGCCAAGCCAATATCATAGCAAATCGCTCAGGTACCCGGGGACAAGTTGATGTGAAGACCCCCCGGCCAGCCCGCGACAAAACGCCCGCGGAAAAGTCATATGGGGGCGGCGGCGGCGAATAAAAGGGGGGTTTCAGGCCGGAAAGGGGCGCCCGGGCCGCACGCCGGGCCCACGGCCGGGTCCGGTCATGGTGCGGATTGCGACCCTGTCAACGGACCGAAAAACCCGATGATGCGCGTAATGCGGCTCTCGCCGGCATCGAGGAAGGCGATGTCCAGACCCTCGGGCAGCGACGATCCATCCGGCATCGTGAATTTCCACGCGAAGCGTGCGATCCCGTGATGAACATCCACGTCGCTTGTCCGCAAAATACGCGCGCCGGGAATCTTGTCCTGAACGCCGGCGATATGCGCGAGCAGTTCTTCCGCGCCAACGGCATGGACGGTCGGGTCCGTGTAGGTTGCGCCGTCGCTCCAGACCGGCAGCAGCAACGCCCGCCGCCGCCCCGCATCCGCATCGGACCAGGCCGCGCAATATGAATCGATGAGATGCGTCAAAGCCATTCTGTTCTCCTCACGCCGCGTTCCGCTCCAGCGCCATATCGAGCGCCACCCGGTCCCACGGCACTTCGGGCACGATCCGCCGACCGTCGGCCTTGTCGAGGCGCACCAGCCCGTAGCGGGCCATCGTCCGCAGCGTCCGCGAGAGATTGCCCTCGGCGCGGCCCGACAGTTCGGCCAGTTCCTTCAACGAGCCCGGCCGCGCCTTGCGGATCGTTTCCAGCAGAAGCTGATTCTTGCTCGAGAGCACCTGCGCCAGCGATTCAAGCGAGCTGAACCAGACCTTCGGATCGGACGGCGCGGGCTTCAGCGTGCCCCGCGCAATGGCCAGCGTTCGCGCCCGCATTTCGGCACGCGAGGCAATCCCGATCCGCAGCACTTTCTCGGCTTTGCGCCGTTCGGCGTTTCGTTTTGTCAGGGCATCTCTCCCCATTTCGTCATGGCCCGCTTTATGCGGGCCATCCACGACTTTCTATCAACCCATCGGCGTCATTGCGAGCGAAGTGAAGCAATCCAGACGGCCGAATCCAAATCCGCCAGCGCCTGCACGCGGCTGCCCCTCACGCCGCCTTCTTCTTCGCCCGCGCTTCCACATCCACCCGCAAATGCCCCGTCATCGCCTCGAAGATCGCGGCGAGATTGTCCATGCCCGGGTTGCCCCGGGCGGACAGCATGCGGTGCAGGCTTTTCGGCGGGATGCCGGTGAGGTCGGAAAGTTTCTCGAAGCCCAATGTGCCGTTGACGATGTCGCGCAGCATCAGCCGCGCCACTTCCGGCTCGCCGCCGAGAAACACCGTCACCGCTTCCGCGAGAGCCCCGCGCGCGAAAGCGGGCTCGCGGCGCAGCCGCGCAACGATCGTTTCGCTGGCATCGCAGGTCAAATTTGGTCTCATCATTGATCTCGACGAAGAATGGCGCCAAGGAAGTGTTTGACGGTTTTACGAAGCTTGTCGAGATTCTTTGTTTCACACTCCCACACTATGAGGCATTTCCAGCCTTCAGCCCGAAGCAACTTCTTGTGCTCAGCGTCTCGTTCCACATTTCGCTTGAACTTTTCATGCCAGTACGACGTGTTCGACTTTGGCGGCCGTCCATCAGAGCACTTTGGATCATCATGCTGGTGCCAGAAACATCCGTGTACAAAGATCACCTTCTTCCGTGAGGGAAAAACAAGATCGGGCTTTCCCGGCAGGTCTTTCCGGTGAAGCCGGTAGCGGTAGCCCATCCCGTGAACGAGGCGCCGGACGGCCATTTCCGGCTTCATATCCTTGCTTCTAATCCGCCGCATGTTTTCGCTGCGGCGTTCGGGGCTGATCTTGTCCGCCATAATCAGACCTTGAAGCCAGCCTTCCTTGCAGCCGCCTTCTCTTCTTTGCTGGTAACCCGGTATGAGATGTAGTCGCCTCTACTGTTCAGGCGTAGCCCTAAGCGGGCAATCAGATCTCTTTGCGGTTTCATCGTTCCGCAAAGAAGTAGAATGCCTTCATCTGCGAGGCGGTCGCGAGCACCCCGGCCGCTATCGGCCCGGATTCGCCGTGTGAAGTCCTTCTGCCGTGCCACGGCATCGACTACATCGCGTGAAATTGCCGTCTCTTGAACTGCGCGAAAGAGCGCGACAACACGATCATTGCCGCTTGCGCCGGAAAAGATTTCGGTCGCTGTCTTCGGTGACAACGTCCGCCAGAAATTCTTGGGATAGGGTTCTCCGCAGAGGAGCCACAGAATGTGCGAAAATCCCACCTTCGAAAGACTCTTCTTTGCGTCTCTATTGCCGCCGGCGGTCAGGTATTCAGGCTTGGCTACGACCAGCCCCAAATAGCACTTAGCCTGCACTTCGTCGGCAGCGACCAGGATGCATATGTGATTTACCGCTTCCGATGGGATCATCCAGTTGGGACCCATCGTATGCTTGATGTCGGCGTCGTATCCGGCGACCACCGTATCTAGGCGCCCTCTCGGTAGACTCAGAAGCGCGCGGAGCATGATCTCCACACGAGTGCCGATATAAGTCTTTTCGGTCTTTTCGAGCTCTTCGTATGATCTCCGGCCTGTCTTGGGCGTCTGAATGACGTCGTCGATGCAGCCCCGTAGCATCTTCGGAATTTCGATTTTCAGTGCATCCAAGCCTCCTGCCCGTTGCAAAATCTCCTCTGCAACGGCGCTCAGCTTTGTATGGTCGGGGTGGCCTCGCTGGACCAAGCTCGGAGGGACATTCTTCATGCGCCAAAGCTATATGGCGCAAAAGAGGAATCCCAGCGGTTCCTGACGGGCTTGCTTAAGCAGTGCGGCGCCGGGCGCGGCTATTGCTTTGCAATGCAGCCAGTATGTTTCCGGCAACCGCTTGAGCGACGGGCGGCGGAAAAGCGTTTCCAACCTGCCTGTAGGCAGCCGTTTTCCGGCCAACGAAATGCCAGTCATCCGGAAAGCCCTGCAACCGGGCCACCATCGGAACGGTGAGACGCGGCATGCCGACAAAATCCCGCTCTGGCGCCGTATCGGCAATCGTCATGCCGTTCACGCCCAACGCGGCCCATGCCTTCTTGGCACGGGTGGGGCCAAGGTCCGGCCCTCCGTGTTTCTTCGAGCCGCCAACGACGGTCGGCGCAATCTCGCTGGCACGTGCCGCCCATGTCTTTGCGCCCCGCCACCCGCCCGCCGCCATCAGGTCAACCAGTGTTTCGCCGACGGTTTTGGCCCTGTGTGGCATGATCCCGGGCCATTCAAACGCCTCGAAACGGTTTGCTTCAATCGCAACGATGGCAACGCGGGGCCGCAACTGAGGGACGCCGAAATCCGACGCGTTCAACAGCTTCCAGTCCGTGACGTAACCGAGTTTCTTGAGTTGGATTCTCAGTTCTTCACGATATTCCTTGAATACCGGATCCAAGAATCCGCGAACATTCTCAATCATGACGGCTCTGGGGCGTGCGGCATCAATGATATCGAGCGCATCCGGAAACAGATTGCGTTCGTCGCGTGCGCCGAGCTGCTTGCCTGCTACCGAGAAGGGCGGGCAGGGAAGCCCGCCAGCGACCAGATCGACACCTTTGTAGTCAGACGCCCGTTCCTTGAAGAGCTTCAAATCCTCTTCCTGCACGTTCCATTCAGGCCGGTTGTGCCGGAGGGTTGCGCAGCAATGAGGATCAATCTCGACCAATGCTTCGTGCTCGAATCCCGCCATTTCAAGACCGAGGGCTTGGCCGCCCGCGCCTGCGCATAGCTCGATCGATGTCAACATGTTGGATGTTTTCCCCTCGTGTCCGCTAAATCTAGAGGTGATGAAGAACAGAGTCACCGGCGAAATTTGTTCTTATTTTGTTCTTTCTTTGCCGAGAATGCAACATCGATTTATGGGGCGGGAGAGAAAAATTTTGTGAGGGGCGCCAAGGTTACTGCTCCTTCCATATCTTGCCAAAGCAGAACTCTGTGAACGGATTAAACCGTCCCTCACCCCTCCAACGCCTCGACCAACGCCCGCATATCCGCCGGCAGTTCCGCATCAAAGCTCATCTTCTCCCCCGTCACCGGATGCTCGAAGCCCAGGTGATGCGCGTGCAGCGCCTGGCGCCCGAGACGCTCCAGCGCGATTTGTGCGTCCACGGAGAGTTTCGACTTGCGGCTTTTCATCCCCGTGCCATAGGTCGGGTCGCCCAGCAACGGGTGGCCGATCGCGGTCATGTGGACGCGGATCTGGTGGGTGCGGCCGGTTTCGAGGCGGCATTCGACTTGCGCCACCAGCCCGCCGGCATATGCCGCCTTCACCGCGTAATGCGTGATGGCGATGCGGCCGCCGCGCTTGTCGTTTTTCTGCTCGGCATCGCGCGGCGTCACCGTCGCCATCTTGACGCGGTTATGCGCGGCGCGCGCGATGTTGGCGTCCACCGTGCCGCGCTTCGGCGCCGGCACGCCCCAGGTGAGCGCGGTATAGGCGCGCGCGAGCTTGCCGTCGCGGCCATGCGCGGCGAATTGCAGCGAGAGGCCCTTATGCGCGCGGTCGGTTTTCGCCACCACCATCAGCCCGCTCGTCTCCTTGTCGAGCCGGTGGACAATGCCGGGCCGCCGCTCGCCGCCGATGCCGGAAAGCGTTTCCCCGCAATGCGCGACCAGCGCGTTCACCAGCGTCATGTCGGCATTGCCGGGCCCCGGATGCACCACAAGCCCCGCCGGCTTCATCACCACGATCAGCGCGTCGTCCTCATAGACGATCTCGAGCGGGATCGCCTGTCCCTCCGGCTTTGCTGCCACGGGCGGCGGCAGCACCACGCGCCAGCGCTCGCCTTCCTTCACCCGTCGCGCCGGCTCGGCCACCGGCCTGGCGCCGGCGCCGGGGCCTTCCAGCGTCACATGGCCTTCCTCGATCAATTGCCGCAGGCGCGCGCGCGAAGGCGCGGCGCTTCCTTCCTTGTCCTGCAATGTGTCGGTAAGATACTTGTCGAGCCGCGCGCCGGCCGCTTCGGCCGCCACGGTCACCACATGCATGTCTTCGAGGTCAGGAGCGTTTTTCATCATGGGCGAGGATACAACATCGGGACGCGATTTGCCGCCGCCCACCGGCCTCAACACGCCTGAAAACATCCGGCGGCTGAAATTCGTGGTCGCCGGCCTCGGGGCGCTGATGGTGCTGGGCTTCCTTGTCGTCGTGGTCACCATCGCCAATCGGGCCTCGACGCTCGGCGGCGAGGAGCGCGTGGCCGCGCCTTCGGGCGGGCGCTTCGGCGTCTCGGAGGTCGCCGTCGCGCCGGGCGAGCGCGTCCGCGAAATCGTGCCGCTCGATGGCGACCGGCTGGCCGTTCACCTGGCGTCGGAGCGCGCCGAAAGCATTCTGATCCTCCATGCCCGCAGCGGCCAGGAGCTCGGCCGCATCCACCTCGTTCCCCAATCCGGCTTCGCCTCGCGGGAGTAGGCGAGGCGACGGCGAGAAGAAACAACCGTCATTGCGAGTGAAGGCGGGAGCAAGCCGGAAGCGCCGAGCGCGCGGCGCGGCTGAAAGATTTTGCACGCGGAGACGCGGAGGCGCGGAAAGAGAAGAAGGAAGAAGGGACTCACGCAGAGGCGCAGAGACGCAGAGGTGCCGAAGGCGCGGACCGGATGTCGCGACACCGCAAGCGCCGGCTGTGCGACACGGCTGAGAAATTTTGCACGCGAAGGCGCGAAGACGCGAAGAAGGTTTGATGGCGCTTCGCGCCGGAAGATTCTTCGCGCCGCAGGCGCAATCATTGAAACGATACCGGCACAGCCGGACTCAAGGGCACAGCACCTCTGCGTCTCTGCGCCTCTGCGTGAGTCCCTTCTTTCTTCTTCGCGTCTTCGCGCCTTCGCGTGAAATTCTTCTTCTCCGCGCCTCCGCGTCTCCGCGTGCAAATTTCTCGGCGGCGCCGCACAGCCGGCGCTTGCGGTGTCGCGACATCCGGTCCGCGCCTTCGACCCCTCTGCGTCTCTGCGCCTCTGCGTGAGTCCCTTCTCTTCCTCTTCTTCGCGGCCACCCCGAACCCCGGGGATAAGTTTTTTCGCCGCCCGCGCGCATCGCGGTCGCGGCGGCCAAAGCGGCATGGTCGTCAAAACCGGGGATATCTTTTTCGCCGTCCGCCGCACCCCGCATCCGCCCCCCCCGGGGATAAGTGCCTCCGAAACCGGGGATTACTTTTTTTCGCGCGCCCTCGGCCGGCCCCGCATCGGCATTTGTGACAGTTTTATGACAGTTCCGTGACAGAGGGGGGGTCTGCGGCTGCGCCGCTGTGTGCGCGCGCCGCGGAATCGGCCGCAAGCCTTTGGCCGCGCTCGGTTTTCCGGCGCGGGGGGAGATTTGTGACAGAACGATGACAGTCAGCCGCCAGATTGTGCCGCGCAAGCGCCGGCATTCTGCGGTCAAGCGTCTGAAATCATTCGGATTTTCGGGGGAGGGGAGGGACCGCCAGCGCCGGGGGAGGAGGGAGGATGGCGCTGGCGGTAATCTGAAGACGACGGTCGGGGAGGAGGTCGACCGGCGTTTCGTGAGTTGAATATCGGACTTCCGTGACAGATTGTCAACGGGATTTTTTGTGCGTTGCAATAAATTCACATAGCTTGCGATGCGTCTGAAACGCACCGTAAGTCATTGATATACCCTGCGTAATTTGGAACAATGCGGAGCGAAAATCCGCGTTTTATCGCCGGGTGCGGTCGAATGACGCAGTGCAAGCGGGTGATATTAGGGTCGGTGCCCTAGGCTTTTTTGGGGAGGGCTTGCGCGGCTTTCCGAACCGTCATAGAAGGAGCGCCGCCTGCTCCGTCCCCTTCGTCTAGCGGTCAGGACGTCGCCCTCTCACGGCGAAAACAGGGGTTCGATTCCCCTAGGGGATACCACCCAATCCAAAAACTCGTTGTTTTCTGCGCCTTTCAGAATGAAAATGGTCGCACTCAAAATCTGGTGCGACCATTTTCCTTCGCGCTGTGTTCTCGCTATTCCCCGCGACTGAACTTCTTCATGGCGCTTTTCGCCATGACCTTTTGCTGCGCGGCGGCGACATAGCGCTGCACCTCGGCCAGAGTCTGGTGGCCCGTGATCGCCATGATTTCGCTCGCCGAGCAGCCATTTTCCGCTAAGCGAGCGGCCGCAGCTTTACGAAGCCCGTGCGCCGAGCAACGGGGCAAGCCGGCCTCGTCGCATCGCTCGCGGAACCAGTTGCCGAAGCCGGCTGCGGTGAAGCCGTTCTCGAACGAAGTGACAAGGAACGTGAGGCGCCCCGTCGGCGAGGCGTCTAAAATCCGTTGCAGGTCCGGAATGACTGGTATCGAGATCGTCACCGGTGCCCGCTTGTGATTTTTTCTCTGCGTGAGGGTAAGCCAGCCTTCCCTCACATGTTGCCGGCCCATCAGCACCACGTCCGATCGGCGCTGTGCCGTATAGAGGAGCAATGCCAGGGCAAGGCGGGCTTTGGTTCCGACAGGGTGCCGGGCCTCGAACTGCTCGACTTCCTCGAGCGTCCAGCTGTGCCAGCCGCCGCCCTTGCTTTTCAGTTTTGGGATCTCGGCCGCCGGATTCTTTTCAACCAGGCCTTCCGCCAGCGCGCATTTGAAAACTTGCTTCAAGGCCTTCAGACGGCTGTTCGCCGCCTCGGGCGTCTTGCTCTTTTCATCGCGAAGCGCACGGATGTGCTTCGGCTCGATCCGCGCATAGGGCTTGCTTCCGTGCTGCCGGCAAACTGCCTCCAGTATCCTGCGGCGGGTACGCTGCGTGCCCGGATCGAGCTGTTCGAACTCTGCGCTGCCGTAGTATTTCCTGACCAGCCATTCGAGAGAATCTGTCGGCAGTCTTTCCGCCGATTTCTTCACTGCCGAGTTACCGGCAAGGGCCTCGTTATATGCGCGAAGAAACTCGTCAGACCCAGGCTCGCCGCGGAGCCGGACCATCGGTCGCGAGCGATCGCGGCGGAAATAATACCGGCGGTTGCCGTGCCGGTCCTTGTCGCAGAGGACATATTTCAGTTTCACGCGCATAAGCTATCCCAAGGATTTTCTGAAGAGCTTTCCTCGCCCAGCGTATCGAATGCGGCGTCGAGAGCAAGCCGATCCCAGACGACACAGCCGTCGATTTTCTTCGCCTTCGGAAGCTTCCCAGCCGCGACAAGCTCGAAAAACTTCGATTTGCCGACCCCGATGTAGAGCGCAGCTTCTGGCGCCCGAAGGCCGCGCGGAGTCCATGCGTTCGTGCTCATGTGATACCTCCGCGCGCCTCGATTTACTCTGCTGCCGGTGAGATCGCCGCCCTGACCTCGGCAAGGCATACGTCATGAAAATCCTGCGGGTCTGTGCCCAGCTGCATGCCGCAGTGAATCGTGATGGCTGCGACCGAACGAGGCGGAAGCTGCGGCAGCACAATGCCAATTGCCAGAAAGAGCTCGCGTCGGCTCGACGAGTCGAAGGCCATCGCGTAGTTGTCTGTCTTCACGATCAGTTCCCACGGATCGTCCTGCCTCAGATTCCCGAGCAGTTCAAAGCAGACGTGGTCGTAGATGCTCAGCAACTCTTTGTTGCCCTGTGTGATACCCATCTTCTTCTCCTTCAACGGTGGGTCAACGGTGGAGAAAAACATATGGATCCGACACTCAGAAAAGTGATGAAGAAAAATCAGGCCCCGGTTGTTTCGCGGTTAACTTCTGCTTAACGCGCGGACAGCTCGATCTCGATACATAGCGAGTTGATGACGCTTCCAAGCGCTTGAAAGACTTTTTGCCGAGCTTCGCGACCTGCTTCGCGCGCTTTTCTGCGCCTGCAGTTCGAGCCCACGCTCCGCCGCGAGCAGCTGTAGCTGCCTGTCCGTTACGCGGGCGGCACGTTGATAGACAGCGGCCAAATCGTATTCTGTCGAAGGGTCTTCAGCCCTCTTGTAGAGATACGAAACCGCCGCGGCGCATCGCTGCGATCTCTGTGTGCTCGCTCAACGCCTCGCCAAGAAGCCTGATGCATCGCGTGATGCGGTCATCGCTGCCGAGCGGCCGAAGCCCCGGCGCGAGCGTCTCGATGAACGCCGCGTGCTCTTCTTTCCAGCAGAATTCTTCCATGATGCGATCTCCCTGTTTCATACAAAGGATATGGTCCCGGTTTCCCGGGACCATCTGATTCAGAACGGAATCTCGTCTTCCATTTCGAAACTCCCGGGCGCTTCGTCATGCGCCGGTGCGCCAGACTGCTGCGGTGCCTCACCGCCGGTACCTTTGCTGTCGAGCATCGTCAGGACGGCGTTGAAGCCCTGAAGCACGACTTCCGTCGCGTAGCGTTCCTGGCCCGACTGGTCGGTCCATTTGCGGGTCTGCAGCGAGCCTTCGAGATAGACCTTCGAGCCCTTCTTGACGTACTGCTCGATGACCTTGCAGAGGCCTTCGTTGAAGACGACGACGCGGTGCCACTCGGTCTTTTCGCGGCGTTCGCCGCTCGTCTTGTCGCGCCAGCTTTCCGACGTCGCGAGACGCAGATTGGCGATCGGGCGACCGTCCTGCGTGCGGCGGATTTCCGGGTCCGCGCCCAGATTGCCGACCAGAATTACCTTGTTAACACTGCCTGACATTTCGCATTCCTTTTCTATTTGAGAGCGGTGGCTTCAATTTCATTCAGCCGCCGCCGCACGCCCTGCGTTTCCGAACGGATCTTCCAGATCCGGGCGGTTTTCGTTCGCCGCCTGTTCGGCGCCGCCGTCGACCTCCCTGGCACGGGCTTTGTAGTCTTCAAGCCTCGGCTTCAGCTTGAGCTGCTGCTCTTTCGTCAGCGTCCCCCAATATTCCTGAAGCGCCTGGATACCCCTCTCGGCTTCATCCCCGGCATGTCGCGTGAGCCTCTCCAGCTCCGGATCGCGTTGAACGTCTCCGAGCCACGCCGCGACCTTGCGGCCGGTTTCCTCGTCGATGGGCGCCGCAGCGTCGAAAGCGTGGCGCAGCGATCCTGGACATTTTGCGAGGTCAGGCAAACCGCCGTCGTGAAGCATCGCGGAGACGGTCATTTCGAAAAGGAAATGGGGCTGCTGGATCGGTGCCCAGCACTTGAAGACGATGCTTTCCTTGCCGTTCAGGACAACGCGTTCGTATTCCGGCTTCGCACGGAGACAGACAACGATATGCATGGGCGAATCGAGGAGGGCGTTGATGAACTTCTTGTGCCGCTTCTTCGGCTCGAGCCATTTCAGCTCGCCCGACAATGCGCGGCCACCGCTTGTCTTCTGACCATCCGCGAACTCCAGCATGCCGCCATCGCCGTCCCACTCGAACGATGCTTGGTCGATGACCAGGACATCGAATCCGGCATCCTCGGCCGCTCTGATTTTCTCGATGTAGCGATCGGGCGTGAAGGGAGCGCGGAGATGTGAGACATGGAAGTCATACTCGTCGGCATACATCCCGCTGCGCCCGGACTCGGTGTCGATGAACCCGATCTTCCCCTCGGGGCCGACCAGGCCGCGGGCGAAGCGGAGGGCGGAAAGGCTCTTGCCGTATCCACTCGGACCCGAGAATGAGACGATCAGGTGTGTGGACTGCCGCGTAGCTTTCTCGAACGTCATATCGAACTCCCTTAGTATGCCGCCGTGGCGGCTTCGTGTTTCCTCTGCGCTCTGCTTGCCTCTGCTTCGAGCGCATAGCCGCCCCACTGCTCGGCCATGGCCGCGGCGATGCCGGGGAAGGTTCGGCTGCGCTCTTTCCAGCGATCCGGTCCGGGTGCCGCACGATGGATATGGGACCAAGCGCGGTGGGTCGCTGTGCCGGGTGCCGGCGGCGTCAGTTTTCTGGTCGGCTTGAGCTTCGGGAGGCCGCGGAGATAGAGGCCGGTTCCCTTGAAGGCGGGATCGCCAAACCACCAGGGCTGGACTGTCTGCGCGGCCGGCTGGAAATTCTCGATCCGCTCTTTCGCATGCCGATGCATGACCGGATTTTCGACCGCTACACGCTCGATGGGCGCGTTCCAGCATGCTGAGAACAGTGCCGCGCCTTCGGCAAGCTCATCCCACATTTCCTCAACAGTTCGCCCCGGCGGCGGAACGGAAAGCCAGCGCACGCCCGAGTTACAGAGCCTCGTACAGGGCGGGTGAAGGACGGCCAAAAGGTCCCAGCCGTCGTCGAGATAATCACGGACATCGCCGACGATGTGGCGATTGCTCATGTCTTCGCTGGGGAGGATGTCGACAGACCAGACATCATGTCCGAGCGCGGCGAAGGCGCGGCGGACCCGACCGCTTGTTTCGCAGCCGATCAGAACCTTCATGTGTCTCTCCATGCGCTGGAATCCGCTTGTAGACACGCTCCCATCTCGCGGCCGGACCGAGGATCCGGCTATATGTCTCCGCGACGCGGTCGGGTGCGTGAGTCAAAAGACACTCACGCACCTCGCCCGCGATCCCCCTTTTCCTCATGGCCAGCGTCAGGCCGGTCTCGCGACTCGTGAGGAAGAAGGCCCCTGCCTCGAACTCGCCAAGCCATGTGGGGGTGTTGATGAGGACCGTCATCGTCAATCGGCCGCGTGAAGCGTGCTGTCGACGTCGCGCTGCGCCCATGCGGGGAGCGTGAGTATGAAAGCCGTGTCCCGGTCAGGCGTGGCGTCCTGTCGATAGCCGTGCCAGTCGTCGCGCTCGACACAATCAGCGAATTGCCTCACCGCCTGTCGATTGAGGGCGCGACCGGCGGCGATCGCGTCTTCGTCGAACGCGGCGACGCTACAGAGAAACGGTGCGCTCTTGTCCTGGACAACAAACCAGAAGTGTTTCGGCCGCGTGCCGATCACGGCTTCGCAGGCATCGAGATACCATGCCGCTTGCATGTGATAGCCAAGCCCATACGCCTTGCGAGAGAAGTCGGCCGGGTTGGCTGTCGTGCTCGTTTTCAAGTCAGCGATGAACGAGAAGCTCACTGGCGTCCAGTCGGGACGGGCCTTTAGCCAAACTCCGGTTTCCTTGTCACGCCAAACGAGCGAGAGCTCGCTGTGACCTTCTCCCGCGAACGCCTTCCCGGCGATGGGATGTGCCAGAATCGCCGCGCGCATCGTACGAATTTCCGCCGCCGTTCTGGCCAGCAGCGGGATTTTGCCGGCGGCGCGCGCTTCGTCGCGCTGTGTCTGGGCTTCCTTCTTGCGCCAGTCGTCGGCGTCGATCACGTCGACGGCGGCTGCGAATTTCTCCGTTTCGAGATAGAGAAGATGGACGGCCTGTCCGATATCGAAGTGTGCCTTCTCCTCGCGCTGGTGGTCCGGATTCAGATAGCAGCCGTGCCAAAGCTTGGCAGGACATTCGTTGACCAGCGTCCGGGCCATTGAGCTCGACAGTGACGGCTCTGGCGTGAGCTGCGAGTGATAGTCCGCAGCATCCAGGCCGGCATAGACGCCGGGCTCAGACACAGTTTTCATCCCTGACGTTTCGATGATCTTCTGCATTTCTGAACTCCCATTTCGTTTTCGCCGGGGGACTAGGGTCCGCTCGAACGCGCTCGCTCACGAGCGCGCGTTCGTAGTGGACCGTCGCACCCGAACTCATGTCTGCTCTGGAAGCGTGTTTCCCCAAGCTGGTACTTCCCGCCGGAGCCGGGCGATATCCAGCGCGGTCGATCCTGCTGCTGCGGAGGGTCACTTCAAATCCGGGGAGGTCGGGAGGTCGGCTATCGTGCTTCACGACTGTCAAGAGCGCGATGTCGGGATGCAATCCGGAGCTCACGGCGTGTGTGCTATGTCCCGTCGACCGGATCAGGAAGAACGATGCTCCCTGCTGCTATGTGTCAGCTTGCGGTCGAGTGCGACGGGCGGGTGCTTGTCGTCGTGCATAGGAAAGAGCTGGTCCGGAAAGTCTCAAATCGCCTGGGGGCGCTCGGCATAGAGCGGGGCGTCGCAGCGGCCGGATATTGAGCGCGGCCGACCGGCGGGCCGGCGACTGGAAGCGGGAGGATGTCGCGCTCGCCGTAGGCCGCTCTACGTTGCTAAGAAGCATCGCAAGACCAAAGCGGGCATACGATGAAAACCAATCGATAGGAAGTGGATGGATCACGATCTCACGGCGTTGAGAATTGCTGTGCCAGTCCGTTAACCGTCATGTTCTCCGCAATGGCGTCATAGCGGGACCAACACGTAAGTCCATCAACTCCCCGAGACGGGGGCGACCTCCGGAAACAATCGCGTCAAGCCACCTTGCGTTTGCTGCTCTTTTTCAGCGCCGGTATGACGTGTCTGGCGAACGAACGCATGCTTTCGGCTGCCTCCTCGTAGCTCATGCCGCCGAAAAGGAAGCAGGGATTGATGTCGAATTCGCCCAGAAGCGATTTGCGATATTCGAACTTCTCGACGATTTCCTTGGGCGTCCCCCAGGCCGTGACATCAAGATAGGTTTTGGCCATTCCCTCCTTGCCGAGTGCGCGAATGGCGTCGACGGCCTGAGCGTAGGACTCGTAGCCCTTGGCGTCTTTAAAATGCTCGCCGGCCAGTTCATAGTGATCGAGTACCGAAAGCAGATAGTTGGTCACATATTTCTGTCCCAGCTCCTTGGCGCGAGCCGGATCGGTGTCGCAATAGGTGAAGTCGCATATCATGATCGGCGGTGCGTCGTTGCCGTGCTGCGTCTTATACGCAGCCTTGTATTCCTTGACGGCCTCGGCCTGAGCCTCCCATGGCTTTTGAGCGAAGATCACCATCCGCGCGCCTGCCCTCGCACACTGAAGAACGGATTCCGGCGACATGGCGACCTGATAGATGCGCCCCTTGAAGGAGCCGCGCGGATTGGGACGGATTTCGATCCGCTTCTGCGGATAAAAGGGGCCGCTCCCTTCGATGAAACCTGTCTCGAGAGCGTCGATGATCATCGGGCTTGCTTCATCGAAGCGTTGGCGCGCTTCGTCCATGTTCACGCCCATGCCGGCATATTCCTTGCGCGCCAGGCCGCGCCCCATCCCGAAGAGTGTTCGGCCTTGGCAAAGGTGATCCAGCAGGACAACCTTTTCCGCGATCCGAACGGGCACATTCCAGGGAAGGATGACGGCGCCGGTTCCCAGCTTGATACGTTTGGTGCGCGCCGCCATGTAGCTCAGGAACTGGGTGTTGTCGGGACAAAACGAATAGTCCTCGAAATGATGCTCGACGGGCCACAATGCGTCGAAGCCGAGTTCTTCCGCTAAAAGCCCCAAGCGGATTTCCTCGTCATAGACCTGGCCGTCGGTTACGCCGGAGTTGGCCCTGTCGAAATTCTGAAACACCATCTGAACGCCGAATTGCATCGGAGTGTCTCCCTCTTGTTATGATTTCTATTTTTGGTATTAGCGGCCTCTATAGTTCGGCTTGCGCTTCTCCATGAATGCCTTGGGCCCCTCGCGCGCATCCTCGGTCTTGAACACGGGCGCTGCGAAACGCGACTCCATACCCATCGCCTCGTTCTCAGGGCGTCCCAGGCATTCGCGGGCGGATTTGCGAATCGCCTGAACGGCGATTGGCCCATTCGCGGCGATCTTCTCCGCGAGTTCGAATGCCGCGTCGAGCACCTGCTTCTGGGGAACGACGCGATTCAGGAATCCCAGATCGTAGGCTTCCTGTGCGCTGATCAGATCGCCGGTGAGCAGCAGTTCCATCGCCCTTGCATAAGGTATCTGGCGCGGAAGGCGCACCGTTGAGCCGCCGCCTGGAAAAATCGCCCATTTGACTTCCTGCACACCGAGCTTCGCGGTATCCGCGGCGATACGCATGTCAGTTCCTTGCGCCAGCTCCATTCCGCCCGCGACGGCAAAGCCGTTGATCGCGGCGATGACCGGCTTAGTCACATCGAATGTGCGCAACAAGCCCTTGGCCAGGATATTCGGGTCATCCAGAATTTTCCGGTCCCATTCGTTTTGCGGTTTGCGTGCGCCATTTATGAGCGGGATGAGTTGACCGAGATCCGCGCCGGAGCAAAACGCCTTGTCTCCGGCGCCGGTGACGATAGCGACGCGGATATTCACATCGTCGCGCACATCTTCCCAATGACCGGCAAGCCTGACCAGCATTTCCGGACTGAACGAGTTGCGCGCTTCCGGACGGTTGAGTGTGACCAGGGCGATGTGGCCTCTTTTTTCGAGCAAGGCCGGTTCGGCCGTCATGTTCGTGCCTCCTCCAAATAACACATATGTGTTGTTTATCGCATAGATATGAATTTATCTTGACTCGGGGTTAATCGGCTAGCGAATATTCATGATTAGGAATTTCAAGATTAAAAAGTCGCGGCCTCGAAGCCAGATGCGACATGGGGAGAGCCAATGATCAAGAAGCCCATATCCGCGGACTCGCACATCACCGAACCTCCGCATTGCTATGTTGACTACATTGATCCCAAATTCCGCGATCGCGCGCCGCGCATCAAGCGGATCGACAAGGTCGGCGACGCTTTCATCGTCGATGGCATGGGGTCTCCGGTTCCAATGGGGCTGGTGGCCGCCGCCGGCAAGGACCCGGCGGAGATCACGACAGAGGGCGTCGCTTTCGAAGATCTATGGAAGAGCGGCTGGAACGCCAAGTTCCGCGTCGCGGACCAGGAGAAGGACGGCGTTGCGGCCGAATTCATCTATCCAACGGTCGGAATGGTGATCTGCAACCATCCCGACTTCGACTACAAGAAAGCCTGCTTCGACGCTTATAATCGTTGGCTGCAGGAATACTGCGCGGAGGCGCCTGACCGTCTTTACGGTCTTGCGCAGGTTTCCATGCGGTCGCCGGAAGATGGCGTTGCGGAGATCAGGCATGCGAAGGAGATGGGCTTCAAGGGCGTGATGATGCCCGGAAACCCCGCCGTCGAGGACTATGATTCGGCTGTATACGACAAGGTCTGGGCGACCGCTGTCGAGTGCGGCATGCCGCTCTCGTTCCACATCCTGACCGGCAAATCGGACAGTCTTTCGGGTCAGGTCCGGGGACCGCGTATCAACGGCTTCCTGTCGATCATTCGCGGCTGCCAGGACGTGATGGGTACCTTCATATTCGGCGGCGTCTTCGATCGCTTCCCCAACCTCAAGCTTGTCTGCGTCGAGGCCGATGCGGGCTGGGTTCCGCACTACATGTATCGCATGGACCATGCCTACAAGCGTCATCGCTACTGGATGAAGGCGCCGCCGCTCAAGCGCATGCCGAGCGAATATTTCAGCGACAACATCTATGTGACGTTCCAGGACGACTGGGTTGCCTTCAGAATGAAGGATATGTGCAACGTTCGCCGCCTGATGTGGGCAAACGACTTCCCGCATTCGGATTCGACCTGGCCCTGGTCGCAAGCGATGCTCGAAGAGCACACGAAAGATCTGAGTGTGCAGGAACGCAACTGGATATGCCACGACAACGTCGCGGAACTCTACAAGCTTGCCGTTTGACGCTCCGTATACGGACGTGCTGGCTTGATGATTTGCGATTCATAGAAAGAGCGTTTTCATGGACTACGACCTGAAGATCGTGGGCGGATTCATCGTGGACGGCACCGGCTCTCCGGGTTATGCCGGAGACGTCGGTATTATCGACGGCAAAATTGTGGCCATGGGACACGCCCCCGCCGGTGCGAGGACGACTATCGATGCCCGGGGGCAGGTGGTTGCTCCCGGCATCGTCGACATCCATACGCATTACGATGCGCAACTTCTTTGGGACAGGAAGCTGTCGATCTCGCCGTGGCACGGTGTGACGACGGTCGTGGTGGGCAATTGCGGCTTCGGCATCGCACCGACGCGCAAGGAGCACCGCAGCCTTATTCTGCGGACGCTCGAGAATGTCGAGGGCATGAGCGTCAAGGCGCTTGAGGCCGGTCTCGGCGACGATTGGGGGTTCGAGACGTTTCCCGAATATCTCGATGTCGTGGAAAAGAAGGGTACGTTGATCAACGTGGCCGTTCTTCTGGGGCATACGCCGCTGCGCCTTTATGCCCTCGGACCTGAATCCACCGAACGGGCGGCGCGGCCGGACGAGGTCAGGCGCATGAAGGGCATCATGCGTGAAGGACTGGAGGCAGGCGCGCTCGGCTATGCGACTTCGAAATCGCCGACGCATGTAGGCTATGAGGGGCGGCCGGTTCCAAGCCGGCTGGCGGAGTTCAGCGAGATACGGGAGATCGCGTCGGCGCTGGGCGAGGCGGGCGAAGGCGTGATACAGGCCACCGTCGGCAAGGAGTTGTCGTTCGACGAATTCGCGGAATTGAACCGCGTTTCCGGCCGCCATGTCAGTTGGACGGCGTTGCTGGGCGGTGGCGGTGTGCTGAATGTCGGCTCGGCAGCCGAGCAGTTGGCGCGCTCAAACGAACTTCAATCGGCTGGTTACGCAGTATTTCCGCAGGTCACCTGCAGGCCGCTCAATTTTGAATTTCGATTCGAACAGCCGTTTCTGTTCCAGAGCATGCCGGTCTTCGCGCCGGTGAACAAAGCCGACCGCGCGGAAAAACTGAGGCTTTACGCCGACAACTCTTTCCGGTCGGGATTCCGGGACGCGATGCGTGGCCCGATGCTCAATGCATGGGACAAAGCGGTCATCGCTCATTGTCCGGATCGGCCGGAGTTCGGGGAACGGCTGGTGAGCGACGTAGCCGCAGAACTAGGATGCAACTCGATCGATCTTGCGCTGGATCTTTCGATTCAAAGCGATCTGCAAGCGCGGTTCCGTCTGCCTGTCGCGAACGCGGACGAAGATGAGGTGGCAACGTTGCTGCGCGATTCCTGCACGGTGCTTGGCCTCTCGGACGCAGGCGCGCATGCGAGCCAACTCTGCGATGCGTGTTTTTCCACCCATCTTCTCGGGAGATGGGTCCGTGAAAAGCACGTCTTGACGCTGGAGGAGGCGGTGCGGATGCTGACATCGCGGCCCGCCGAGGTGTTCGGCATCAAGGATCGCGGTCGCCTTGCTGTGGGAATGCCCGCCGATGTCCTGATCTTCGACGCCGAAACGGTTGGCGCAAGTTCCCTTCGCAGAGTCTACGACCTGCCTGCTGGCGAAGACCGGCTGATTTCCGATGCTTCGGGCATTTCGGCCGTCGTCGTCAACGGGACATTGGTCCGGCGCAATGGCGTCGACGTGTTGGGCGCCGAAGGTCGTTTGCCAGGCCGCCTGTTGCGACATGGCGCGGCGGCCTGAGGAGGGCGTGCAAAAATGAGTCTTGAGGAACTTGCTATCGTTCGTCAGCTGCTTACGGGCCTTGTGACCGAGGAGGCTCGTTCTCTTGAGGATTTTCGTACCTCGTATGACGAGGCCGGAAAAGCATTCGGTCTTCCCGAAGGCGTGACAGTCACGCCGGTTTCCGCCGGCGGGGTTCCCGGCGAATGGCTGGCACCGGCTGCCGGCGCCGGCAAGCGGGTTTTGCTCTATCTGCATGGAGGGGGCTATGCGCTTGGTTCTCTCGACTCGCATCGCCATCTTGCGGCGCATATAGCTCTTGCCCTGAATGGCCGGGTTCTGCTGATCGACTACAGACGGTCGCCAGAGCATCCATTTCCGGCTGCGGTCGATGATGCACTTGCTTCTTATCGCTGGTTAATCGAGACGGGTGTCGATCCGGCGAAGCTCGCCGTGGCAGGAGATTCGGCTGGCGGCGGTCTGACGGTCGCCACGCTTCTTGCGGCGCGCGATGCCGGTCTCAGACTTCCGGCCGCAGCCGTTTGTATTTCGCCTTGGGCCAATCTTGAAAATAAAGGCGCATCTTACGGCGCGAAGGCGAATGTGGACCCGATGGTGCGCCATGCCGATCTTGAGCTATGGACGGCGGCCTATCTGGGTACTTCAACCCCGCGCAGGATGCCTCTAGCATCGCCAGTATACGCCGATCTCAAGGGATTGCCGCCATTCCTGATTCAGGTCGGCAGTTCGGAGGTTTTGCTCTCGGATAGCCATTTACTGGCCGATAGATTGAAAGAAGTCGGCGTATCCGCCGATCTCCATGTCTGGCCGAACATGATTCATGTCTGGCACTGGTTTGCGCCGGTCTTGAGCGAAGGCCGGGCGGCGATCGACGAGATGGCCAGCTTCCTGAATACAAAGCTCGGATGATTACGGCGCTATATCATCGTCGCCTTCGAGCTGGTCCACGTCGCCGAGGGTCTCCTTAGGGCTTTGACCGTTTTGTGAAATGTGCTCGGCGATGGCGTTTTTCAATAACTCTGCGAATGTTTGTTTGCGACTGCGAAAATACTCTTTGGGAGCGGCTATTCCGATGGCGACCGGACGTCCGGACGGACCCGTCGGAATGGGCATCGCCAGCATGGTGGCCCCCGGAGTCACGAGATCGCTGTAAAGCGCGAAGCCGCGTTTTCTGATTCTTTGCAGTTCGTCTTCGATCTCCTGCGTCGATGCCCGCCGCTCCGGCATGGCGGCAAGGGCGTCCTGAATCAAACGTCTCGCTTCGAGCAAGGGAAGTTCGCTGAGCAGAACGCGGCCAATCGTCGAAAAAGCGAGCATTCGCCTGGTGCTTGGCTTGACATGAAAGCGGATGGGCGACGTGCCTTGAATCACCTTTACATATTGAGCATGGTTTCCCAGACGCGCAGCAAGGATGATCGTGCACCCCGTATCGGCCGAAAGCCGTCTCATAAGGCGCTGAACATTCCGGATCGGTAACGCCTCGGCCTCCACCCAGTTTCCCAGCAGAGATATCCGGATGCTCGGAAAAAAAGTCCTGCCCCGGTCGTCGTGCTCCAGATAACCGAGGCTGACAAGGCTCTTCAAAAGAGCTGCGGTGCTGGAATGAGGATAACTCAGCGCCTGCGCCACGTCTTGAATCGTCACCGGGCGTCTGACTTCGTCGAAATACTCGAAAATCTCCAGAACGCGGGTCGCGGATTTTACCGTTGCCGCCGAGGGTAGTTCGGATTTGAGGATGTTAGTGTTCATGCGACAACTCTGATTTCATATGGTCTCTTGCCGCGCCCTCGTTTTTTCATTTGTTTCCTCAAAGAGAGAGCGCGAGGCGCGTGCCGTCCTCAATCGCCCTGACCGCATCAAGTTGCTGCGGCTTGTCGACGCCGCCGATTGCATGAACGGGTTTGCCTAGGGACCGTGCGAACGACAACGCGTCGTCCGCCGATTCCTGTCCGGCACAGACGACAATCGTGTCGACTTTCAACGTCTGCGGTTTGCCGCCTGCTTCGATGTGGAGCCCGGCGTCGTCGATTTTCAGATAGGTTACATCGCCGGTCATCGTAACGCCGCGGAACATCACCTCCAGGAAGTTTGCCCATCCCCGCGTCTTGCTCAGGCCAGCGCCGAAACTGTCGCGCGCCTTGCGTTGGAGAAGATGAACCTTGCGGACAGACGGCCATTGATGATTGGCGGCCAGCAATGCGCCCGGTTGCGTATAACTCAAATCAATTCCCCACTCGGAGGAAAATCTCTCGATATCGGGCTGTGACGGATCGTGCGCGCCATGCGGGTGCGAGAGGAGCGCCGCCACGTCGAAGCCGATGCCGCCGGCACCGATAATGGCAACCTCGGCGCCGACGTGTGCGGGATTTGTGATTGCCTCTACATAGGTCAGGACCGACGGGTGATCCGCACCCGGAATGTCGAGACGGCGTGGGCGAACGCCGGTTGCGACGACGATTTCGTCAAATCCTCCGCTCTCCAGATCGGCGGGCGAAGCCGGCCGACCGTAACGAACCTCGACGCCCAGTTCGTCGAGCCGGTTCCTGAAATAGCGGATGGTCTCGGCATAGTCCTCCTTGCCGGGAATCCGTCGCGCCAGATTGAACTGACCGCCGATTTCGATGTCGGCTTCGAATAGCGCCACCTTGTGGCCGCGTTTGGCTGCGGTCACAGCGCAGGCAAGACCCGCCGGGCCGCCGCCAAGGACCGCGATGTGCTTTCCTCTGGCTGCTGGCACGATCTTGAATTCAACTTCCCGGCATGCCGCAGGATTGACCATGCAGGTTGTCAGCCGTCCGGTGAAGGCATTGTCGAGGCAGGCCTGATTGCAGCCGATGCAAGTATTGATGTTCGACGATGCGCCTGATGCCGTCTTCGCGACAAAATCGGGATCGGCCAATAGCGGACGCGCGAGCGAAACCATGTCGGCCTGTCCGTCCGCAATCAGTTGCTCCGCTTGCTCGGGCGTATTGATCCGGTTGGAAGCGACCACAGGTATCGCGACTTCCGCCTTGAGCCGCTTGATCGCCCAGGTGAAAGCTCCGCGTGGCACCATATGAGCGATCGTCGGCACACGCGATTCATGCCAGCCTATGCCGGTGTTGAGGATGTTCGCTCCGGCCCCCTCGACATCTTTTGCAAGGGCGGCGACGTCCGGCCAGGAATTTCCCCCCTCGACGAGATCGAGGACGGATATCCGGTAGACGACAATGAAGTCCAGGCCGCAATGCTTGCGGACATGCCTCACGACCTCAACCGGCAAGCGTCGCCGGTTCTCAGCCGAACCGCCCCAGTCGTCTGTGCGCTGATTTGTACGCGCCGCAGTGAACTGATTGAGAAAATAGCCCTCCGAACCCATGATTTCAACGCCGTCGTATCCGGCTTCGCGGGCGAGCGCCGCGGCGGTGCCGAAATCCTCGATAGTCTGAAGGATTTCCTCATCGCTCAGGGCGCGGGGCGTAAGCGGGTTGATGCGGGATCTGACTGCGGAGGGCGCCACCAGTTCTGCGTGCCGGCCGTAGCGGCCAGCATGCAGGAGCTGGAGAGCGATCTTTCCGCCTTCGTCGTGGACGGCGTGCGTAATCACACGATGACCCTCAACGAGGTCTTCAGTCATGACCGACGCGCGCTCCGCGAGCCTTCCCGCCCTGTTCGGCGAAATGCCGCCGGTGACAAGAATTCCGGCGCCGCCTCTGGCCCGTGTTGCGAAGAACCTGGCCTGCCGCTCGAAGCCGTCCGGCATCTCTTCGAGGCCGGTGTGCATCGATCCCATCAACACGCGATTTCTGAGTGTCGTAAACCCCAGATCGAGCGGCTCAAGCAGATGAGCAAAGTGGTTTGATATCTTTTTCACTTTGACCAATTTCCGTCCGTCAGGACTTGTATGTCGCCCTGGCCTGAGACAGGACGACGTTGCCGTTTTGGGTTTCGGCCTGCACGATAGCGATGCCGTCGCCCGCTTTCCACATTTTCGTTATTATGGTGTCGCCGAAATGGACCTGAGCGGCAAAGCGCCCGCTGAGAGATTTGAAGCGGGCGGGATCGTTGCCGCAAAGCTCGCTCAGGACCGCGCGGCCGACGAAGCCATATGTGCAAAGCCCGTGAACAAAGGGCTTTTCAAAGCCGCCCAACTTGGCGAAATCCGGATCGATGTGGATCGGATTGCGGTCACCCGAGAGGCGGTAGATCGCCCCTTGCTCGGGGCGCGTCACGTCCTCGACGACGGCGTCAGGCGTCAGGGCCGGCGGTGCCGAGTCGACGCCTGACGGCCCGCGCTCTCCGCCGAATCCGCCGGCACCGCGCACAAATAGCGTCGCATGAGTTTTGAAGAGTGGTCCTCTTTCGTCGGAACCTGTGCTCTCAACCCCGATGACGGCCGCTTTGCCTTTGTCCCAAACCTCGGAAACGCGTCCCGTTATCTTGATCTTGGCCGATGAGGGCAAGGGACGCAGCAACTCGACGGATTGCTCGCCATGCAGCAGCATTTCCAACTTCATCTCGACGCCACTCATCAGCCCGGCGAGCCCTCGCCCGCCGGGGATGACGGCGTAAGTCGGCAAAACTTTCGGTCCCCGGCCTTCGTAAATGAAATCAAGCCCGTCGGCGGGACGAGCGCCGACGCCAAGTGCATAGAGTATCGTGTCCTTGTCAGACCACTCCACATCGACGGCCGGAAACGTCATGCCGACCAGATCCTTTGAAATCGTCTTTTTTCCGCTCATTGTCCCGATCCTGCTCTTGAATTGTTATTTCTCCTGCGCTCAAGGCTTCTTGCCATCCGGCGGCCAGGCGACGACGCCATCCTCAAGCGGGATTTTCAGGCTCTTGAGCAGTTGCGAGAAAAGCGTCCAGTTGCCGATGGCGACAACCAGTTCGATACGTTCTTCGGCCGTTTTCAGGTGCGCGGCACATGCGGCCCAGGTGGCGTCCGAAATCATGCCGCCGTCGAGCGTCTCGTCGGTCGCGGCGAGAATGGCGCGGTCGGCGTCGGACAGGCAGGAGGCATTTTTCCAGTCCCGCGTCGCGACCAGATCCGCTTCCGGAATGTCCAGCATACGGGCGACCCGCCAATGCTGTGTCCATTCATAGAGTGATTTCGTTTTCCAGCCGATGCGCATGATGATGAGTTCCCGCAGTCTCGCATCGAGCTTGTTGCCTTGGAAAAGCAGGGTGGTCAGCGTCGAAGCAAGCTCGCGCGCTACATCGGGATGTCGGAGCAAAACCCGGAAGACGCTGAGTGGCGCCATTTGTTCGGATATGCCGGCTTTCGCTGCCGCGGCTGCCGCATCCGCCACAGACAGCAGGGGAACCCTGGGTGTTTCGTCAGCCATTATTTTTAATCCTCCCAAATTTGGCGAAGCCGGAAGTTTAGGTCTTCGCATCTTGCTTTTGAACCTGTATAACACATACAGGCATTAAAAAATATATATGTGTTATCGACGCATTGTCGGTGCCGACACGAAACGGGGAGTTGAAAATGTTGCCGAAAAAATCGATGGCGATGGTGCAGACGGCTCCGCGCAAACTCGAAGCCCGCGATTTGCCCATCCCCCAGATCGCCGACGACAGCGCTATCCTCCGTATCGAAGCTTGCGGCATTTGCGGCAGCGATTACGAACAATACGAAGGGGCCTTGCGGACTCCGATGCCGGTGATTCCGGGGCATGAACCTCTCGGAATCATCGAGGCGATCGGCGACAAGGCTGCCAGGCGCTGGGGTGTCGATGTCGGCGACCGGGTCGCCATCGAGACGATGTTGTCATGCCATTGCTGCGACACCTGTGTCGGCGGACATTATCACCTCTGCGACCGCCGCCAGATCTACTCATATATTCCGCTTACGGAGGCGCCGGGTCTCTGGGGCGCCTATTCGCAATATATGTATCTCGCGCCCAACACGATCCTTCACAAGATGGACAAGAACCTTCCGGCGGAGCTGGCGGTCATGTTCAATCCGCTGGGCGCAGGCTTTCGCTGGGCGGTGGAGATTCCGCAGACGCAGGTTGGCGATACCGTTTTGATTTTTGGGCCCGGACAGCGCGGGCTCGCGAGCGTCGTTGCCGCGCGTGAAGCCGGCGCGGGAAAGATCATAGTCACAGGACTTGCGGCCGATTCAAACAAGCTCCAGATGGCGCTCGCTCTTGGCGCCGATCACATCATCGATGTGCAGAACGAAAATGTTGTCGATCGCGTGCGGGCGCTGACAAACGGAAAGGGCGCGGACGTCATCGTTGAAGTCACGTCCTACGCGACTCAGCCGGTTCGTGATGCGCTGGATTGTGTACGTATGGGCGGAACGGTCGTCCTTGCCGGCGTCAAGGGATTTAAGCCTGTCTCCGACTTCGTGTCCGACCTTATCGTCATGAAGGAAATCACCATCAAAGGCGCAATCGGCGTTACGTCGTCGGGATACAAGAAGGCGATCGAGATGATCGAGCGCCGCAAATATCCTCTTGAACTCATGCATACTCATAATTTCGAGCTTGAGGAAGCTGAACTGGCGATCAAGACGCTGGCGCGCCAGATCGAGGGACAGGAATCCGTCCATTCATGTCTCATTCCGGTGACTTGATCAGTCCACAGGATATTTTTCAAATGGAAGGCCGGCGGCCGCTCATCGAAAAAGCCGCGTGCGGGGAACAAGGATGATGAGGGCAGATTCGTGAAGAATTTCAGCGACAAGGCCGCGATCGTCGGGATCGGCGAGACCAGTTATGTAAAGGGATCGGACCAGACGGCCGTGGCCATGATGCTCGATGCCGCCAGGCGGGCCATCGCGGATGCGGGGCTGAAGCCTAGGGACATTGACGGCATGGTGCCGCCGCCCGTCTATACAACGTCGGAGGAATTGGCCGCCAACCTCGGCGTCGATGTGCTGCGATATGCCTCGACGGTCAACATGGGAGGCGCGAGCCCGACCACGGCGTTGCAGAATGCCGCCATGGCCGTGGCCTCCGGCGTCTGCGACAACGTGCTGGTCACGCTCGGCTGGAACGGCTATTCGGCGCTGCGTCCCAAGGCGGGGGTGCCGCCAAGCCGGCCGATGAATATGAACACGCTGACTTCGACCATCCGGGGTTACTATCTTCCCTATGGCGTTCTGTTGCCGGTGCAGATGTATGCCTGGCTCGCGACGCGGCACTCGAAACTTTACAACGTCAGCCCCGAGGCGACGGGTTGGATCGCGATGGCGTGCCGCAAGCATGCCCAGCTCAACGACCGCGCCCTGACCTGCGGCCAACCGATGACGATGGATGACTACATGCGGTCGCGCATGGTGTCCTCCCCGTTCCGTTTATTCGATTGCTGTCTCGAAACGGATGGGGCCTGCGCCGTCGTGGTGACGAGCGCCGAGCGGGCGAAGGACTTGCCTCACAGGCCAGTCTATATCTCCGGCGCGGCCGAGGGCCATCCTTATCCTGCCGACGATATTCCGTCGCGGCCGGACCCCTTCAAGATCGGTTTGAGCTATGCCGCGCCGCGCGCTTTCGCCATGGCCGGTGTGACGCCGAAGGACATGGACTTTCTGCAGGTCTATGACTGCTTCACCTATGTCGTGCTACTGCAACTCGAAGCCCTGGGCTATTTCGAGCCGGGCGGCGCACTCGATTTCGTCAAGGATGGACAGATCGAACTCGGCGGCAATTTTCCGCTCAATACGCATGGCGGTCTTTTGAGCGAGGCGCATGTGTGGGGCCTCAATCATGTACTTGAGGCGACACGCCAATTGCGCGGAGATGCGGGCAAGCGGCAAATTCCGGACGCTGAAATCGGACTCGTGACCGGATGGGGTGATCTGGGCGATGGCAGCCTCGCGATTTTGAGGAGGTAAAAATGGAAATTCAGCAACCGAAATATCCTCAGCCCGCGACTGTCGATCCGGTCGACGCGGAATTCTGGAAGCTTTGCCAGGACGGCGTCCTGCGTTTTCAACAATGCAGCTATTGCGATACATGGCGGTTCCTGCCGCGTTACATGTGCGCAAAATGTAGCTCGCCGAATTACGAGTGGAAGCCGAGCAGCGGGCGCGGCCGCATTTTTTCCTGGACGGTGACCTACCAGCCCTTTCATCCGGCTTTCGCCCGCGACGTGCCCTATATAGCTGCGGTCGTGGAATTGGACGAAGGCGTCCGCATGGCGACGCGCTTGCTTGACTGCGACCCGGAGGCGGTGAAACTCGACATGCCTGTGACCCTTGTCTTCAAGGACATCGGCGACGGATTCAAGCTTCCGTGTTTCAAGCCTGCCTGAAATAAAAGTAGAGCCAATCGCCATCGACGCATCGGAGATCTGGAATGGATCTAGCATACGGCCCCAAATACGAGGCTTTCCGGGAAGAGGTCAGGGCGTTCCTGACAAAACACAAGGATCAGGCGCCGAGGGGCCTTGGCGCCGCCGGGCGTCCGTCTCCTGAAGCCTGTTCCTGGCAGCAACTGTTGATCCAGCACGGCTATGCGGCGCGGACGATTCCGAAAGACTATGGCGGCTATGGCGCCAAGCCGGACATTCTGGAATCGCGTATCATCGCGGAGGAATTTTCCAGCGCTCGTGTACCTTCTGCGTTGCAGAACCAGGGTATCTCCATGCTGGTGCCGACGCTTCTGGAACTTGGCACCGAGGAGCAAAAGAAAAAATGGGTGAAGCCGACGCTTCGCGGCGAGGTGGTCTGGTGCCAGGGATATTCCGAGCCGGGTTCAGGTTCAGACCTCGCCAGCCTTCAGACCAAGGCGACTGAAGATGGCGACGATTTCGTCATCAACGGCCAGAAGATATGGACCAGCACCGCGCACGAG
Source organism: Parvibaculum sp. (assembly GCF_030651915.1). Lineage (GTDB taxonomy): Bacteria > Pseudomonadota > Alphaproteobacteria > Parvibaculales > Parvibaculaceae > Parvibaculum. Next base: position 123,643 of record NZ_JAUSBV010000007.1, read on the forward strand.
GCGGACATGATTTTCTGTCTGGTACGCACGGAGCCTGATAAACCCAAGCATGAAGGCATTTCTTATCTGATCTTCTCGATGAAGACGCCGGGAATCGAAGTCCGTCCGCTCACTACCATGACGGGCCATGCCGAATTCAATGAAGTCTTCTTCACGGATGTGCGCGTACCGAAGACGCAGATCGTCGGCCAGCGCGGGCAGGGATGGCTCGTCGCCAACGCAACGCTGAAATACGAGCGCGGAATGCTGGGCGATCCGGCCGCCATGGAAACAAGGTTCCAGGCCCTTGTCGATCTGATGCGCGAGGAGACCGTCGACGGGCAGCGGGCCATCGACAATCCGATTTTCCGGGACCGCCTGATAAGGCTTCAGGCGGAACTTGCCGCCATGAAGTTCAATGGGCTCCGGCTGCTGACCAGCGCGAGCAGGGGTGAGGACCCCGGCTTGGCGCGTCTGATCGTGAAGCTTCAATCCTGCGAACTTACCCATCAAATATCGGCGCTCGCGATCGACGTCATGGGAGAGTTTGGCGTTCTTTACGACGACAGCCCCTATCTGCGCAGTCACGGCTCGTGGCAGTGGGGGTACATGTTTCAGCTTGGGCTCATCATCGGCGGCGGCACGGCGCAGATTCAGAAAAACATTATTTCGGAACGTGGGCTCGGTATGCCGCGCGAACCGAAGCTGGCAAAATAGGAATTCATCCGATGGAATTTGCATTGTCGGAAGAGCAGCGCCTGTTGCAGGACAGCGTCCGCCGTTTTCTCGAACAGAATGCGCCGCTCGACAAGGTGCGCCTTGCCGCCGGAAACACGCATACCGTTCAGCGGTCCCTGTGGGCGGGCGCCAGCGAGCTGGGCATCCCCGGAATGCTGATCCCGGAAGATTTTGGCGGCATGGGTCTGGGGTTTCTCGATGCGGCGATCGTTTACGAGATGATCGGACGGCATGTGGCGCCTCTGCCCTTTCTCGGGACCACCGTCATGGCGCCGCTCGCGCTGATGCTCGCCGGCAGCGAGGCTCAACAGGAAAAGTGGCTTCCGAAGATCGCTGCGGGTGAGATTGTCGCAGGCGTGGCCATCACGGAAAAAATCGGCATCCGCGAAGATGCGGGCGTGAAAGCCCTGAATGGAAAGCTCACGGGCAAGTCCCTCTTCGTGATCGACTGGGCTGAGGCCGATTTCTACATCGTGGCCGACAGCGACCATGGACTCCATCTCGTTCTGCCCGATGCGAAGGGGTTGTCGCGGCGGGCGCTCAACACCATCGACAAGACCCGATCGGTTGGCGAGCTTGTCTTCGATCGGGTTGCGGCCGAGCCCTTGCCACGATCCAGCGCCGACGCGGTAGCGCGGATGATAGATGCCGGCAGGGTCATGCTTGCAGCCGACACTCTCGGCGCGGGTCAGATGATGCTCGAAAAGGCGGTGGCTTATGCGGGAGAGCGCAAGCAGTTCGGCCGTGTGATCGGGTCGTTTCAGGCCGTGAAGCACCTCTGCGCCGAGATGGCGGCCGCTCTCGAACCATCGCGTTCGCTGGTGTGGTATGCGGCCCATGCGCTGGATGAAGTGCCCGGCGACGCGCGCCTCATGGCATGTCATGCCAAGAGCCACCTGTCGGAAGTGGGCCGCTTCGTCGCGCGCACCGCAACGGAGGTTCATGGCGGCATGGGCTTCACCGATTTGCTGGGCCTGCATTACTGGTTCAAGCGGATTGGGCTCGACCGGCAGTTGCTGGGCGGGCCGGAGTTGGTTCGTCTTGAAGCCGCGCGCTTGCAGGGCTGGGCTGCCTAGATCGCGACCAGGATATTGGGAAGCATAGATCCAGCTGTCGATGCGTGTTGCCGCGACGCACAGCGGCGCGGGAATATTTCCACCGGCCCGGCAATAAGAAGATACGCATGAATATCGACTTCACACCGGAGGATGAGGCATTTCGCGACGAGGTTCGCGGGTTTATCGCGGCGAATCTTCCGCCGGAATGTGCGGATTCGCCGACCCTGGGTGTGATGACCGACAAAAGCGTGGTCAAGCGCTGGCACAAGACGCTTTACGAAAAGGGCTGGGCCGCGCCCGCCTGGCCCGAGGAGTATGGCGGCACGGGATGGAACGCGACGCAGCGGTTTATATTCAACGAGGAAATCGCCAGAGCCAATGCACCGCGTTTGATGCCTTTCGGGCTGACCATGGTTGGCCCGATCATCTACACCTTCGGCAACGCCGAACAGAAGAGCCGCCACTTGCAGGGCATACTTTCGGGCGATGTCTGGTGGTGCCAGGGCTATTCCGAACCGGGCGCCGGTTCCGATCTCGCTTCGCTTAAAACGATGGCGGTGCGCGACGGCGATCATTACGTCGTCAACGGCCAGAAAATATGGACGTCCTATGCGCATGAGGCCGACTGGATTTTCTGTTTGGTGCGCACCGAACAGAGCGCCAAGCGGCAGGAAGGGATTTCCTTCCTGCTCATCGACATGAGGACACCCGGTATCGAAGTGCGTCCGATTATCTCGATCGCCGGTCTGCACCATCTCAACGAAGTGTTTTTTACCGACGTCAAGGTGCCGGTACAAAATCTCATAGGCGAGGAAAACAAGGGTTGGACCTACGCCAAGTACCTGCTTGTCCATGAAAGAACGAGTATCGGCGGCGTCTCCGAGTCCAAGAAGAAGGCTGCGCATATCAGGGCGATAGCACGAGCGGAGCGGAACGCGGATGGGGAGGCGCTGATGGACGATACCGCGTTCCAGCGCAAACTCGCTGGGATAGAAGTCAAGCTCACCAGTCTCGAATACATGAATCTGCGGATTCTCGCCGATGCGGCGGCCGGACCGCAATCGTCCCTGCTGAAGATCGTCGGTAGCGAGGTTCAGCAGGCTTTGGGCGAACTTGCCGTCGAAGCCGTCGGCTATTATATCGAACCGTTCGAGCAAGGAGCCCCGCCTGGCGACGTCAACGCACGGGGTATAGGCCCTGCCCATGCCAGGAACGTGTGGGCGGATTACGGCTACGGCCGCGCCGCGAGCATCTATGGTGGATCGAATGAGATTCAACGCGACGTCATCGCCAGGGTGATCCTTAATCTTTGAAAGCGGTGGACAATTCGGTTTTTGCCCGTTCGGATAAATTCATTATAATGAAAATGTAAACACCCGGATCGTTGCCGCGAAAGGTCAGTAGATGGATGTCGAGCTTACGAAAGAGGACGAAGCCTTCCGCGTGGAAGTCCGTCGATTTATTTCGGAAAACCTGCCCAGGGAACTCGCGGAGAGAGACACAGTGGGCGCGTCTGGCGAGCGCGGTGCGCTCAGGCGCTGGCAGAAGGACCTCCACGAGAAAGGCTGGGTAGCGGTCAATTGGCCCAGGCAGTATGGCGGCACCGGATGGACGCCGATGCAGAAGTTCCTTTTCAACGAGGAAATGGCGTTCGCCAATGCACCGCGGCTTTCTCCATTCGGCCTGTCCATGGTGGGGCCGGTGATCTACACCTTCGGCAACGAAGCGCAGAAAAAGCAGCATCTGGCGGGCATTCTTACCGGCGATGTCTGGTGGTGCCAAGGTTATTCGGAGCCGGGATCCGGATCGGATCTGGCTTCGCTGAAGACCAGGGCTGTGCGTCAAGGCGACCATTATATAGTCAACGGCCAGAAAATCTGGACTTCCTATGCCCATGAAGCCGATTGGATATTCTGTCTCGTGCGAACGGATGAGACCGCCAAACAGCAGGAAGGCATCTCGTTCCTTCTGATCGACATGAAGACGCCCGGCATCGAGGTGAAGCCGATCATTTCCATCGACGGCCTGCATCACTTGAACGAAGTTTTTTTCACTGATGTCAAGGTACCGGTGACGAACCGCATCGGCGATGAAAACAAGGGCTGGACCTACGCCAAGTTCTTGCTCGTCAACGAGCGCACTGGCATTGCAGGTGTTCCCGAGTCCAAGCGCAAGATCGCGCACCTCAGGAAAATCGCGAGACAGGAAAGGCTTGGCGATGGCGCGGCGCTGGCGGACGAACCGGCATTCATGACGAGGCTCTCCGAAATCGAGGTGAAGCTCACGGGTCTCGAATATACCAATCTGAGGATCGTTGCGGAGGAGGTGGCGGGCCGTCCCGCTGGCCCCTCTTCCTCGACCTTGAAGATTGTAGGGACCGAAGTTCAGCAAGCGTTGTCGGAGCTTGCCGTCGAAGCCGCCGCCTTCTACGCCATGCCATTCCAGAGGGAACATTTGACTGGAATCGCCAATGAAGCACCCGTCGGGCCCGCCTATGCGGTGAGCGTGACAAGCGCCTATAATTTCGGTCGCGCCGCTTCGATTTATGGCGGTTCGAACGAAATCCAGCGCAATGTCATCGCAAAGGCCGTCCTGGGACTTTGACGGACCATCCGGACATGCGAAGGGCCGCATCCGGGATGCGGCCCTTTTTTATGTCAGTCCGCCAATCCTTCGGGCTCAGGCGGCCTGCGAGTAGCGCCTGAGCTGGTGGTCGACATTGCCGAACTGGGTGTCGATCATCGTCAGGCGCTTGAAGTAGTGACCGACATTGAGCTCGTCGGTCATGCCCATGCCGCCGTGAAGCTGCACGGCCTGCTGGCCGACGAAGCGGCCGGCCTTGCCGATCTGCACCTTGGCGCCCGCCGCCGCCTTCACGCGTTCGGATTCGCTCTCGGAAAGCTTGAGATTGACCATATAGGTCATCGACACGGACTGCTCATAAGCCATGAACATGTCGACCATGCGGTGCTGCAGCACCTGGAACTTGCCGATCGGCACGCCGAACTGCTTGCGCGTCTTGCAGTACTCGACCGTCGCCTTGTTCAATTCGCCCATGCAGCCGACCGCTTCGGCCGAAAGTGCCGCGATCGCCTGATCGGTCACCTTCTCGACGAGGGCGAGACCCTTGCCTTCGGTGCCTATCAGCGCGTCAGGGCCGACCTTGACGTTCTCGAAGGTGATCTCCGAGGCGCGGCGGCCATCGACCGTCGGATAGTCGCGTGTCGAAACACCAGCGGCGTTTTTATCGACGATGAAGACCGAGACACCGTCGCGGTCGGGCTGGCCGCCGGACGTGCGGGCGGTGACGATGAGCTTCTGGGCCCAGGGTGCCGCGATGACGACCGCCTTGTAGCCGTTGATGACGTAGCCGGCGCCGTCCTTCTTCGCCGTGGTAACGAGATCGGCGAGGTTGTAGCGGCCCTGCGGCTCGGCATAGGCGAAGGCCCAGACCGTCGAGCCGTCGACGATGCCGGGAATGTGCGCCTCGGCTTGCGCCTTCGAGCCGCCTTCGCGGAGGAAGCCACCGGCGAGGACGACCGTCTCGACGAAAGGCTCGACGACAAGGTGACGGCCGAACTCCTCCATGAGGATCATGGTCTCGATCGCTCCGCCGCCAAGGCCGCCAAGCTCTTCCGAGAAGGGCGCGGCCAGAAGGCCGAGCTCGGCGAACTGCTTCCACATGGCCGGCGACCAGCCTTCGGCCGACTTCACGATCTTGCGGCGTGTGTCGAAGTCATATTTGTCGGCGAGCAGGCTCTGCACCGAATTGCGCAGCAGGGTCTGCTCCTCGCTGAACGAAAAATCCATTGTCGGTATTCATCCTTGCTTGGTGTTTGTCTTTGGCCTGACGGCCCGGTTCGATATGGTTGCTGGTATCGCCGTCAGCCGCTGATCGCGTCCGGCGGTCTCGTCTTGCTGAGGAGGTCATTGACAACCGGACCAAGCTCGGCCGGATCGAAACGGCGCTTCGGGTTAATGGCCGGCCCGCGGTGCCAGCGCTCGAAGACCGTCAGCCGCCCGCCCGTGGATTCGAAGACCTGGCCGGTTACGTCTTTCGACTCACTGCTTCCGAGCCAGACGACGATAGGCGCAATGTTGGCCGGATCGCGAGGGTTCCACTCACCCTCGGGCACCGCCACGGCATAGCCGAGGTCTTCCGTCATCCGGGTAAGCGCGCCCGGCGAGATCGCATTCACGGTGATGCCGTAGCGCGCAAGCTCCATCGCCGACGTGATCGTGAAAGCGGCAATGCCCGCCTTGGCCGCGCCATAATTGCATTGTCCCTGATTGCCCAGCAGGCCCGAAACGGAGGTTGTGTTGATGATGCGGGCGTCGACCGTCTTGCCGGCCTTTACCTGCGCCCGCCAGTAGTTCGCGGCATGGTGGGCCGGGCAAAACGTGCCTCTCAGATGAACCTTGATGACCGCATCCCATTCGTCGATCGTCATGTTGGTCAGCATGCGGTCGCGCAAAATGCCGGCATTGCTGACGAGCACGTCGAGGCCGCCAAAGGTCGAGATCGCCTGATCGACCATCCGTTTGGCGCCGTCCCAGTCGGACACGTCATCGCCATTGGCGACCGCCTCGCCCCCCATGGCCCGGATTTCCTTCGCCAGCGCCTCGGCGGGTTCGCTCGAGCGGCCCTCGCCTGTCCGCTCGCCCCCGAGATCGTTCACCACCACCTTGGCGCCCTGACGCGCGAATTCCAGGCAATGCTCCCGCCCGATACCTCTGGCGCCGCCCGTCACGATGACGACGCGGTCCTTGCACAATCCAGCCATCAGCTTTCTCCCGTCCCGTTATATTTTCTTTTCGCCTTGCCAGTATCTGTCGCGAACCGTCCGCCGCACGATCTTGCCCGTCGTCAGCCGCGGCAGATCATCCGCGAAATCGACGGACCGGGGGCGTTTATAGGCCGCCAGCCGCGTCGCGACGAAATCGAGTATGTCCTTGGCCAGCGCCTCGCCCGGCTCGTAACCTTCATTGAGCTGAACGACCGCCTTCACTTCTTCGCCCCATTCCTTGTTGGGCACGCCGACCGTGGCCACGTCCTTGACAGAGGGGTGCTGAAGGATCTCCTGGTCGATCTCGGCGGGATAGATGTTGACGCCGCCGGAAATAATGACCTCGGCGCTGCGGCCGGTCAGGAACAGGAATCCGTCCTCATCGACATAGCCCATGTCGCCCATGGTGAAGAAATCGCCTCGATAGACACTCGCGGTTTTTTCCGGTGCCTTGAAATACTCGAACCGGCCGGTTTCCGGCGCCTTGAAATAGACGGTGCCGATCTCGCACCGCGGCAATTCCTTGCCGTTCTCGTTCTGAATCTGCAGAACGACACCCTCCGTCGGCCTGCCCACCGAACCTGGCTTTTCCAGCCATTCGTCCGGATGAATAAAGACGCCACCGCCTTCCGTCGCGCCGTAATACTCGAAGACAACCGGACCGAGCCACTCGATCGTCTCCCGCTTCACATGCACGGGGCAGGGTGCCGCCCCGTGGAGGATCCACCTCAGCGTCGAGATGTCGTATTTGGCCCGGACCTCCGGCGGAAGAAGGAGAATGCGGTGAAGCATGGTCGGCACGACATGCGTATGCGTGATGCGATGCCTATCGACCAGCCGAAGCATTTCCTCCGCATCCCACTTGTCCATCAGTATCGCGCCGACGCCGGCCGAGAGCGGAAGCAGGAGATTGAGGGACAGCGGCGCAGCGTGATAGAGCGGCCCCGTCACAACCGCCAGGTCCGTGGCGTTGTTGAACCGCGCCGTCTCGATCATCTTGCTGAAAAGCGACGAGGCCGTCGGCGCGCTGCCCCGGTAGACGCCCTTCGGATGACCGGTCGTGCCCGACGTATAGAGCATCTGGCTGCCGATGATGGGATCGTCGATATTCGCGCCGGACTCGCGCGCGACCAGCGTGTCGTAAGAGGCAAAACCCTCGATTGGTCCACCCACGGCGAGCTTGATGCGCAGACCGGATGCCGCAGTGGCGGCCTGCGTCGCCGAGGATGCAAGCCATATATCCGCGATAAAAGCCTTCGCCTCGCAATTGTCCACGATATAGGCGACTTCCGCTGGCGTGAGATGCCAGTTGACGGGGGTCATCCGGAAGCCGGCACGTTGACAGGCCATGACAGTCTCGACGAATTCGGGACGGTTGATGCAAAGAAGCGCTACACCGTCGCCGGATTGGAGGCCGGCGCCCCGCAACGCCCCGACGAGCCGGTTGGCCTGTGCATTCAACTCTGAAAAACTGCGATTGCCTTTTTCGGATGAAACCGCGAGCCGATCCGGCGCCTGGGCTGCGTGCCAGGCGACGATCATTCCCTTCGATGCGGCATTCTCGAACGACAGGCTTGACGCGGCTGTCATGGTTCCTCCCTGAAGCGCTCATCCCCGGTTGCCGGCACGAGAGGCCAGCTTCGGATGGTTCAATCATCCGATTGGCTTTTTAAACCATTATAATGTTTTGCGGGATGCTGTCGATGGTCTGAAAGCAGCCGTGAAATCTCCCGCGCGTTGATGCGAAAGATCAGCTTGCCTCGACGTCAGATGATGCCGCCGGCCACCAGGGCGTCGATTTCGCTGTCGCTGAGCCCCAGCACGCCGCCGTAAATTTCGCGATTATGCTCGCCGAGCGTCGCGTTGGAGGCGCCCATCATCTGCGGCGTGCCGTGATACCGCAAGGGGCTGTTCGGTACCACGATGTGTCCCAGACTGTAGTGGTCGATCCATTGCAGCATGCCGCGTTCGTGCATGTGCGGGCTGTTCATCACTTCGACGAGATTGCGCACCGGCGCGGTGGGCAGGCGATACGCGCGCGATGCCTCGAAAATCTCGGCGCGCGTCAGGTTTCTCGTCCATTCCTCGACGACGGCGTCCGTCTCGTCCATATGCGTGACGCGGGCGGCGTTGTCGATGAAGCGCGGATCGTCCTTCAGTTCCCCGCGCCCCATGGCCTTGAGCAGGTTCGTCCAGTGGGCTTCGACCAGGCAAATGATCGCGACATGTCCGTCCCTGCAGGGGTAGACGTTGTAGGGCGAGATCGCGAGGCCGCCATGCCGGTTGCCGGTGCGCGGCGGCGGCGGCCCTGGATCGGACTGGATCATGCCGAGGTTGGAGGCAAGCGCCGGATAGATGGTTTCGATCATCGCTACCTCTACCATACGGCCGCGACCCGTCCGTTCGCGTTCGAACAGCGCCGTCATGATCGCACCGTAAAGATGGGTGCCGGAAATGAAATCGGCGACCGCGGGGCCGGCTTTCAGGGGCGGTCCGTCCGGAAATCCCGTCACGCTCATGATGCCGGATGCCGCCTGAACGGTAAGGTCCATGGCGAGGCTGTCCCGTTCCGGCCCTGACAGGCCGTAGCCCGTCGCCGAGGCGTATACGAGGCGCGGATTGACCTCGAACAGCGTTTTCGCGCCCACGCCGAGGCGGTCCATGACACCCGGAGCGTAATTCTCGATCAGGACGTCGCTGCGGCTGACGAGAGCCTTGAGAAGGTCGCATCCCCGCGGGCTCTTCAGATTGAGCGTGATGGCGCGCTTGTTGGAATTGAGCATGGCCATCGGCAGCGACGCCCCGCCGCCCAGCGCCTCGCGTATTCGCACCGGCTCGCCGTGGAGCGGCTCAACCTTTATGACATCGGCTCCGGCTTTCGCCATCAGGAAGGCGGCGTAGGGACCCTGATAGACCTGACCCAGATCGATCACCTTCACGCCTTGCAGCGGCTGCGGTCTCGCTTCATCGTCGTCCATGGCCGGGTCCGCCGTCGTCATAGCGATGCGCCGAAAAGATCGCGAGCCATGACCAGGCGCTGCACCTCGCTCGGCCCTTCGCCGATGCGCCGGATCCGCATCTCGCGGTACCAGCGCTCCAGCGGCAGATCCTTGGTGACGCCGTAGCCGCCGTGAATCTGGATGGCGCGATCGACGACGCGGCTGGCGCCTTCCGTGGAGAGAAGTTTTGCCATCGCGGCCTCGGTGCGGAAGGGCTCGCCGCGATCCGCCTTGCAGGCGGCGTCCAGCGTTGCCCACCTGGCGGTGCGTATGTCGATTTCGTTATCCACCACCATCCATTGCACGGCCTGCCGTGTGGCGAGAGGCGCCCCGAAAGTCTCGCGCAGTTTGGCGTACTCGACGCACATTGCTTGCGCCTTGATGGCGATGCCTATGCAACTGGCCGCATAAGGAATGCGCTGTCGGCTCAGCCGGTCGTTGGCGATTGCGAATCCCTTGTTCACCTCGCCCAGCACATTCGCTGATGGCACATGCATGTTCTCGAACTGAAGCTCCGTCGCATAATAGGCGGATCGAAGCGTGTGGACGACGCGGCGGACGTGAAACCCGGGCGTGTCCGTATCGACGATGAAGCAGGTAATGCCGTTGCGGCCCTTGCCCGCATCGGTCCGTGCGAAAACGATGCCGTATTCTGCCTTGTCCGCGCCGGAGATGAAAATCTTCGCGCCGTTGATGACCCAGTCATCGCCGTCCTTGACAGCCCGGGTTTGTATGGCGCGCGCCGGATCGGAGCCGCCGGACGGTTCGGTCAGTCCGAAAAAGCCGTGTTTCTCGCCATTCAGCGTCGGATAGAGATAACGCTTTTTCAGATCCTCGCTCGCCTCGTAAAGGTGGGCGAGCCCGGCGCCGCCGAAACTTCCGTAGCAGGGCGAATATAGGCCTGCGCGATGCTGCGAAATCTCGATCGCGATCAGCGTCATGGTGACGGTATCGATGTCTGGGCCGCCGTATTCGGGAGGAACGCCGAGGCCGTGCAGGCCCATGTCCTTCACCTTCGCGACGAGGCGCGCGTAATCGTCGGGACCGAGCCGACTCTCGTCGGGATCGAGCTTGTCTTCAAGGGGAGCGACTTCCTCGCGCACGAAGCGCCGTACCTGTTCGACGATGAGCCGCTGCTCGTCCGTCATGGCAAAATCCATGATCTTCCTTCCCTTGCTGTCGTCCGGCCTTCGCGGCCTTGTACTTTCTCGCGTCGTTTCGGATCCCTCAGCCAATGCTCAGCCGGCCGATTTTGCGGTTGCCTTCCAAGGCGTTTCCCGCCGGCAGCGATCCGTAGTCGGCCATATGGACCATCAGAAGTTCCTCGTAACGGCTCATGTATTGGCAATTTATTTCGACGCGGAAGAAAGTGCGGCGGCCGCGATGTTCTTCCAGCGCCTTGAGGAGTTCACCCCGCAACCCGAAAAGGGAACGCCCGCCTGCGAAACCGATGCGGAAGACATGTTCATTTTCGTCGGCGATCTGGTAGATGCCAAGCTCGCCGCCGAGCGCCGCGACGTTGGCGGCCGTAAGTTCCTGCCAGGCTTTTTTCATTCGAACGGACATGAGTCTTGTCGCCTTTTCTATTGGCCTTTGAAAACCGCCGTCCGGCGCTCGAGGAGGGCGGTAATGCCCTCCCGCGTGTCGGCACTGTCTCCCGCGGCGCGCACAAGCCGGTCTATATCCTCATGCGGTATGCCATCGCGGAAAGTCATGGCGCGCACCAGCACCGCCTTCATGGCCCGTAAGGAAAGAGGCGCATTGGCGGCCAGTCGGGAGACGATCTTCGAGGCCTCTTCCTCCAGTCCGGCGGCAGGCGCGATTCGGGCTATCAGTCCGAGTTCGTACATCCGGTGCGCGGTCAGCAGGTCGCCCAGCAACAGCATTTCCCGCGCACCGACCGGCCCGGCGACTTCGAGAATTTTCTTCGCCAAGAACCAGGTGGGGGCGAGGCCGATATTGGCGAGCGACATGCCAAATCGTGCGTCCGTGCTGGCGATGACAAAATCGCAGTGCAGCGCAAGTTCATTGCCGCCTGCGATCGCATCGCCCTGAACGACTGCGACCACGGGCAAGGGATAGGTCTCGATCGCGTGCAGCATCGTTTCGATGGATACCGCCCCGAGCGTTCCCGCGTCTCGCACGCGCAAATCGAGGCCAGAACAGAACACGGAGCCTTCGGCGCGAATAACGGTGACGCGTTCTTCCTCGGCCGGCGTCTTCCGAAAGGCGGCGGTCAGGCCCTCGAGCATTCCTCCGTCAAGGGCATTGCGCTTGTCGGCGCGTGCAAGCGTGATGGTCCTGACGCCGCCCGCGTTTTCAATCTTCACCGTCCCCAATCCGTTTCTCCTTCCCTCGCTCGCTCGACCTGTTCTTCCGATCGGCCGTAACCGCCGCTTCCGCCTTTCGTGGACGGGCTGGACGTTTCCCTCATGAATGCGCTAAGCAATAGGGAAATCATGATAAGGGAATAGGGATGGGTATCAACGGAAAATCCTACATAGTCGGCATCTACGAGCATCCGTGCCGCGCGGCGCTGGACAAGACACTGCCGCAACTTCACGCCGAGATCGCGAAGGGCGCGCTGGCGGACGCAGGTCTTTCAAAGGACGATGTTGACGCATATTTCTGCGCTGGCGACGCGCCCGGGTTGGGCCCGATCAACATGATCGAATATATGGGTCTCAATAATGTGCGTCATATGGACAGCACGGAGACCGGCGGGTCTTCCTACATCGTCCATGTCAATCACGCCGCGCAGGCCATCGCTGCGGGGCATTGCAATGTGGCGCTGATCACGCTGGCCGGCCGGCCGGTTGCCGATGCGAAAGAAGGCAAGCCCGTCCGTTACTACAACCAGCAAGCGCCGGACTTTCCGTTCGAAATGCCTTATGGCCCCAACGTCACAAATATGTACGCCATGTGTGCGATGCGGCATATGTACGAATACGGCACCACCAGCGAGCAGCTCGCATGGATCAAGGTCGCCGCATCCCACCACGCCCAGCACAATGAACAAGCCAGGCTCCACGACGTTGTGACCGTGGAGGATGTTGTCAATTCACCGATGATTGCCGATCCGTTGCACAGGCTCGACTGTTGCGTCATCACCGACGGTGGCGGCGGCATTGTGATGGTGAGCCCGGAAGTGGCGAAGTCGCTGAAGCGTACCCGCGTCAAGGTTCTCGGCGCCGGTGAGGCGCCCAAGCATCTCGCGGCGGGCCAGGTCGATCTGACCTATTCCGGCGCGTGTTGGAGCGGGCCCAAAGCTTTCGCTGAAGCCGGCGTCACGCCCACCGACATTAAATACGCCTCTATCTACGATTCCTTCACCATTACAGTGCTGGAAACGCTCGAAGATCTGGGTTTTTGCAAAAAAGGTGAGGGCGGGAAGTTCGTCTCGGACGGCAACTTGATTTCCGGCGTCGGCAAGTTGCCCTTCAACACGGATGGCGGAGGATTGTGCAACAATCACCCGGGCAATCGCGGTGGCATGACCAAGGTTCTTGAAGCAGTCCGCCAGGTTCGCGGTGAGGCTCATCCGAAGGTTCAGGTTCGCAATTGCGATATTGCACTGGCGCATGGAACCGGCGGGCTTCTGGGATCGCGTATGGGCAGCGCAACCGTTGTTCTCGGGAGTGAAGACGCATGAGCACCGACCAGAAAAGCAAGATTAACCTTGTAGTCAATTCCGAGAGCAAGCCCTACTGGGAAGGCGCTGCCAAGGGGCAGCTCCTGATCCGGACCTGCAACGCCTGCGGCAAGGCGCACCACTATCCGCGGACTATTTGCCCGCATTGCTTCTCGGATGACACGGCGTTTGTCGAGGCATCGGGCAATGGCGTGATCTACAGCTATTCGGTCACGCGGCAAGCCAAGCCGCCTTATGTCATCGCCTATGTTACGCTCGACGAAGGGGTCACGATGCTCACGAATATCGTCGACTGCGAAATCGACAGGATTCGGATTGGACAGAAAGTCAGGGTTAAATTCTCCGAGGCCGGTGACGGATACGCGCTGCCGGTGTTCACGTCCGCATGATGCGGCGTTTTCGTTGACCGGCATTCCGGCGGGCTCGATCCCTCGCCGGAACATTCGGCAACGGGCCGGTTGAGACAGGGACGGTTAAGGACGGAACGGCTCGATTGCAAGAAGCCGACCCGCGAGGAGCGGATTTTTCAGGGAGGATTATATGACGTGGAATTTCGGTGATATTCTTGACAGTATCGCGCCGGTTTTGCCGCCGGATGCGCCCGCCCTTATTCATGGCGATCGGGTGATCACATGGGGGGAAACGACTCGGAGATCCAACAATCTCGGGCGCGCGCTGATCGCGCGCGGCGCCAGACCCGGCGACAAGGTCGCGTTCTATATGCGAAACCGGCCCGAATATGTCGAGACCATGGCGGCCTGCTTCAAGAGCCGTCTTGTCCATGTCAACATCAACTACCGCTACAAGGCGGACGAAGTTTTTTACATCTTCAATGACTCCGACGCGCAAACGGTCGTGTACGGTTCCGAGTTCCGGGACATCATCGTCGAACTGAAGGACCGGCTGACGAAAGTCGCCACTTTCATCGAGGTGAACGAAGACGGATCCTCTGCCCCCTTCGCGGAAAATTACGAAAAGGTCGTCACCGGCGGAGATGGCGCGCCGCTTGACATCGAGCGTTCGCCGGACGATCTGCTGTTCATCTATACGGGCGGCACGACGGGCATGCCCAAAGGCGTGATGTGGCGTCACGACGACATGCGGGAGGCTCAACTCACCACGCTTCGCGCATTGGGTCCGATTCCGGAGACGCTCCCCGAACTGGTCGAATTTATCAAGACTTCCGGTCCTGGCCCCAAGTCGATGCCTGCCTGCCCGCTGATGCACGGCACCGGCTTCATTACGGCTATCGGTAATATGATGAGCGGCGGCTGCATCGTCACGCTGGAGAGCCCCACTCTCGACGCGCATGAACTCTGGTCCGCGGTTTCGCGCCGTGGCGTCAATTCTCTGGCGATCGTCGGTGACGCTTTCGCCCGGCCGATGCTGGCGGCGCTCGACGAGGCGCCCGGAAAATACAACCTGGCCAGCGTCGTCTCGATCGTTTCTTCCGGCGTTATGTGGAGCACGGAAGTGAAGCGCGGTCTGCTCAGACATTTACCCAATGTCATTCTGATGGATTCCTTCGGCGCCTCGGAGGGGCTCGGTTTCGGCAGTTCGATCATGACCAGCGCCGGCGAGGTCAAGACCGCCAAGTTCCAGATCGGCGGCCGGTGCCGCGTGTTCGATGAAAACGATCAGCCGGTCGAACCCGGCAGCGGCAAGCCGGGCATCATCGCCATGGGGGGCCCGATTCCCGTTGGTTATTACAAGGATCCGGAAAAGACCGCCAAGACCTTCAAGACCATCGCCGGGGCCCGCTATTCCATTCCCGGCGATTGGTGCGTTGTGGAAAAGGACGGGAGCCTGACATTGCTGGGACGCGGCAGCGTCTGCATCAACACGGCGGGCGAGAAGGTCTACCCGGAGGAGATCGAGGAAGTTCTGAAGACACATCCCGCCGTCGAGGATGCGCTTGTCGTCGGCGTGCCCGATCAGAAATGGGGTCAGGCCGTCACCGGCATCGTTATGCTGGCGACCGGCGCGAAGTTTGACGAAGAGGATTTGCGCAAGCACGTCCGCTCGCACCTCGCCGGTTACAAAACGCCCAAGCGCATTCTGGTGGGCGTCGCACCTCTTCGCGCGCCGAACGGCAAGGCCGACTACAAGGGCGTTACCGATTTCGCGAAACGCGAGCTTGGGATTGCCTAGACGACGATTTGAGTGACGGTGCCGGAGACGGCGCGCGGCATCCGCAACGGGAGGACTACATGGGACGGGTAGACGGGAAAATCGCCTTTGTGACGGGCGGCGCCAATGGCATGGGGCGTTCCCACGCCTTGCTGCTTGCGCGCGAAGGCGCAACGCTGATCGTGACCGACATGGACGAGAAGGGCGGCAACGCCGTGGTCGAGGAGATCAACGATCACGGTGGGCAGGCACGATTCTTCAGGCACGATGTGTCGAGCGTGTCGGATTGGGAGCGGATTTCACAGCAGGCTATGTCCACTTTCGGACGCGTCGACATCCTCGTGAACAATGCCGGCATCCTCGTTTTTTCTGCTGTGCAGGATACCTCGAATGAAGACTTCGCACGTGTTCTCGACGTCAATGTTAAAAGCGTATTCTATGGCACAAAATACATATTGCCCGCGATGAAGGCGGCCGGTGGCGGCTCGATCGTCAATATTTCCTCGATCTACGGACTGATCGGTGCGCCCGCCACGGCGGCGTATCAGGCATCGAAGGGCGCCGTTCGTTTGCTGACGAAATCGACGGCTGTGGACTATGCGCCTTTCAAGATTCGCGTGAATTCCGTGCATCCGGGAATCATTCGCACGAATATGACAAAGGATCTTCTCGGCGATGCGGATGTCGCCAAACAGGTCCTGAGCGCCACGCTTATTGGCAGGCCCGCCGAACCGGTCGAGGTTTCCTATGCGGTCCTGTTTTTGGCATCCGACGAGTCGTCCTACATGACCGGCTCCGAGGTTGTCGTCGACGGAGGCTACACGACCATGTGATGCATTGCGACGCGATGGACTCTGAATTCATTGAATGTCGAGGCGGGTTTGTCGCTGAAACGGGGAGGGAGTTTGATGAAGAACGAGAAATGGCGCGAGGAAACCGGCCTGCGGGCAGTCGAAAAAGCCCGATCGCCGTCTGATTTCATCGACGTCGAGCACGGTCTGGTCGACCGCAAGATTTTCACCGATGAGGCGATCTACAAGGATGAGCTGAAGCGTATCTTCGGGCGTGCCTGGAATTTCATGTGTCATGAGTCCCAGTTGCCGGAAGTCGGCAGCTTCTTCATGAACTACATCGGCGAGGATCAGGTGATCGCCGTTCGCGACCGGGAAGGCGTTATCCAGGTGCTGATAAACACCTGCCCGCATCGCGGAAACACAGTCTGCCGCGCCGAACAGGGCAAGACACGCTCGTTCATGTGCGCCTATCACGGGTGGAATTTCGACCTGAACGGCGATCTGATCGGCGTGCCGGGCCTTGACGAGTTCTATCGCGGTGGCCTCAAGCGCGAGGAATGGGGTATATCGAAAGCGGCAAAAGTCCAGAGCTACAAGGGCTTTGTTTTTGCGACGCTCGATCCGCAGTCGCCCGATCTCGACGATTATCTTGGTTGGGTTGGCAAGCTCGGTCTCGACCTCATGGGCACTGATCGCGAGCTTGTGGCGGTGCCGGGGGTTCAGAAGAACCGCATTCGTTGCAACTGGAAGCTCGCGGTCGACAACCTGTTCGACTGGTATCATCCCAAGATCAGTCATGCCTCGGCGATCCGTTCGGGCTTCTTCGACGAAAAACTTCTTTATCCCGCCGATCAGATGGTGATGCTCGGCGAATATGGGCACGCGGTGAGCGGTCCGAAGATTACGATGGCGGAAGAAGAGGCGCTCGCCGCTCTCTCTGACAGTGAACGAAGAGCCGTGTTCGACTCTTTGCCCGGACAGTCATGGCGCTTCACGGAAAGCGCCGCCGAGACGCTTGGCCCGGTAGGGATAAAATCCCGCGGCCACCCGAATATTTTTCCGAACCTTTGGGTATCGACCGGCGGAACGCAGCTTTGCCTTCGCGTGCCCCGCGGCCCGGCGGTCACGGAGCTTTGGTGGTTCACTTTCGTCGACAAGAATGCACCGGAGGAGCAAAAGCGCAAAGTGGTCCGCATGGCCACGCATTTCTTCGGCCCCGCGGGCCTGCTGGAGCAGGACGATGGAGAAAACTGGAATCACAGCACACGCACCTGCCGCGAAACGATGACGAGCAGCCGCCGCCCCCTGAACTTCGCAATGGGCAAGGGGCAGGACATGGTGGAAGTGGACCCCTCCGGTCAGTCTCGCGTCGAGACGGTCATCAACGAGCACGCCCAGCTTTGGCTCTACCGCTCCTGGGCGGATTGGATGGAAGCGGAAGACTGGCCGGCTCTGATCGCCAATCATGCGGCCGAACCGCGTGGGAGGATCTGATGCGGATCGCAAGCGAAAGCAACGCCGGAACTCGCAATCCCGACGGGTTGCCCGAAAGCCTCGACGCGAAGGTGCGGCTGCAATACGAAGTCGAGCAGTTCCTCTACGAGGAGGCAGCGCTTCTGGACGAGCGCCGGTTTGCCGAGTGGCTGGATTTGCTGACCGACGACATTCATTACTGGATGCCGATCCGCCGCACGACGACGGCCAAGGATACCGAAAACGAATTTACCGAAATCGGCCAGATGGCGTTCTTCGACGATGACAAGGAACTGCTGACCGCGCGGGTGCGGAAAATGGCGGTGGGTTATGCGTGGTCGGAAGACCCGCCTTCCCGCACTCGGCATTTCGTCACCAATGTGCGGCTGATCGCCATGCACGGGGACGACATCACCGTCGAAGCCAACTTCCATCTCTACCGCACACGGCTTGAATCGGAGGAAGACGGCTGGAGAGGACGCAGGCAGGATGTCTTGCGGCGGGTCGGCTCGCAATTCCGATTGGCGAAGCGGCATATCTATCTGGAGCAGACCGTGCTGCTTTCGCCCAACCTCAGCAACATTTTTTAGCGGAGCGCGGAAAATCATGAGCGATCGCAGGTCAACATCGCGCCGGTGTTTTCGATGAAGAGGCTCGCCGGCGAAAGCGTTCTCATCAGCGGCGGCGCAACCGGCTTGGGGCGCGCGATCGTCGAGCGGTTCATTTCCGAAGGCGCGTTGGTCACCGTTGTGGACAATTCGAAAGACAAGTTCGCGGAGATGCAGAACGGCCGCCGCGACATGCTCGAATGCGTATCGGGCGACGTGCGGAACATCGAGGACATGCAGAGGGCTGCCGGGCAGGCGCTTGCGCGTTTCGGCAAGATCGACTGCGCCATCGGCAATGCGGGGTTGTGGGACTATTCGACGCCGCTCGACAACATACCGACCGAAAGCTTGAGCGGCGCCTTCGACGAAATCTTCGGCGTCAACGTCAAGGGTTATCTGAATCTGGCGAAGGCGGCGCTTCCGTCCCTCGTCCGATCGAGGGGGTCGCTGATTTTCACGGTGTCCAATGCAGGGTTTTATCCGGGCGGCGGCGGGCCGCTTTACACGGCATCGAAACATGCCGTCGTCGGGTTGATCCATCAGCTTGCTTTCGAACTCGCACCGGCGGTTCGGGTCAACGGCGTCGCACCGGGCCCCATTCACACCAAACTCAGGGGCCCACGGAGCCTGGGGCTCGACACTATGACCATCGACCAACTTGACCTGCCGGCCAACGCCGCCGCGATGATGGCGATAGGAAGCGTGCCGACGCCGGAAGAATATGCCGGCTCCTATGTCCATTTCGCGTCACGCTCGGATTCGATTCCCTCGACGGGCGGAATTCTCATGACCGATTGCGGCATTGGCATACGCGGGATCGGGGCCGCCGCTGCTGGTCATGCTCTGGTCGAAAAATATATCTGAGGAGATCGTCCGATGCAGGTTTCGTCTTTTGGCTATCTTGGATTGAGTGTCAGCGACCTTTCGCGCTGGAAGAGTTTCGGCGCGGATTTCCTCGGTCTCGGGGTTGCGTCCGAAGACGCCGACACGATTAAATTCCGCAACGACGACCGGGCCTGGCGCATCGCGGCTCACCGCGGCGATGCGGACGACATTGCCTATGCCGGATTCGAAGTGGCGAATGCGGACGCGTTGGCGGCGATCCGCGGCAAGCTGCAAGAAGGCGGTGTCGCCATTGAAGAGGCGACGGCAGATTTGCGCAAGCAGCGCGGCGTCAAGGACCTGGTTGTTTGTCGAGATCCCGATGGGCTGCGGGTTGAAATCTTCTACGGTCCGCTGGAAAAGTTCGACACGCCCTTCCGTTCGGGCTGTGTCGCCTCGGGATTCGTCACCGGCGATCAGGGGCTCGGTCATATCGTTCTGATGACGCCGGATTTGCCCCGAATGCGTGGCTTCTATTCCGGCATTCTGGGCTTCAAGCTGTCCGACACGATCGACATTCCCATTTCGGGCGAACTGACCATCAGCCTCGAATTCTATCATTGCAACCGGCGTCACCATACTGTCGCGCTGGGCCCCACGATGGGTCCGGGCGGCAAGAAGCTCCACCACTTCATGCTTCAGGTCGCGTCGCTCGACGATGTGGGGTTCGCCCTCGATCGGGTGACGCGCTACGGCGTCCCTTTGCGCAACACGCTAGGCCGACACACCAACGATCACATGGTTTCGTTTTACGCGGCAACGCCTTCCGGGTTCGAAGTCGAGTTCGGCACCGGCGCCCGCACGGTCGATGACGAAGATTGGAGCGTGGTGTCGCACGAAAAGATCAGCACCTGGGGCCATGTGCCGGTGGCCTGACGGAGCGGAGAGACAATCGCGTGCCGGTCTCACGACCGGCCAAACGGCGAGGGAGGAAGCGCTATGAGTATGTCCGGTGTGAGTAACTCATTCGATCGTATTTGCCACGGCCTCGATTCGTGGCTTGTCGAGGACACGTCGACCGGGCGCTTCATGCTCGACCGCGCCATATTCACCGATCCTGAGTTGTTCGAGCTCGAGATGAAGCACATCTTCGAGCGCAACTGGGTGTTTCTCGCCCATGAAAGTCAGCTTGCCAACGAAAGCGCCTTTCTAACCCTGACAATCGGTCGTCAACCCGTGCTTCTGACCCGGAACCGATCGGGCGAATTGAAATGCTTTATAAATGCATGCACGCATCGAGGGGCGCGGCTATGCCGGGAAAAACGGGGCAGACGAACGACGTTCACATGCCCTTTTCACGGTTGGACATTCAGCAACGATGGCACGCTGCTGAATGTCACCGATGAGGAAAATGGGGCGTATCCGGAACATTTCGACCGGAGCGATCTGGGCCTCCGCGAAGTCGGACGCCTGGAATCCTACAAGGGATTCGTTTTCGCCA
Source organism: Parvibaculum sp. (assembly GCF_030651915.1). GTDB lineage: Bacteria > Pseudomonadota > Alphaproteobacteria > Parvibaculales > Parvibaculaceae > Parvibaculum. The sequence continues at coordinate 144,184 of NZ_JAUSBV010000007.1, forward strand.
GCCTTTCGGCGGACGTGCCTCCGCTGGACGATTACCTTGCGGGCGCGAAGACCTTCATCGACCTCATGGTGGACCAGTCGCCGGAAGGGAAGCTCGAAATCGTGCGGGGGGTCGGGCGGTATACCTATCGTGGCAACTGGAAGATGCAGACCGAGAACGGTCTCGACGGGTATCACGTGCCGACCGTGCATTCCAACTACCTGTTGACCGTCACAAACCGGATGACGGGCGGTTCAACGAACCCTACGAAGAGCGCAAACGTATCCGCGTGGATGAAGACGGATCAGGGCGGTTTTTTCTCATTCGATCACGGACACGCTTTGATCTGGAACGCGTCTGCCAGTTCTGCCTCCCGGCCCAATTTTGAATTTGTCGATCAGTACAAGCGGAAATTCGGCGAGGAGCGCACCCGGTGGATGACCGAAGCCACGCGAAATCTTCTTTTGTTTCCGAATGTATTCCTGATGGACCAGGTCAGCACGCAAGTCCGCATCGTGCGTCCGATCTCGGTCGATGAAACGGAAATCACGACATATTGCATCGCGCCGGTCGGCGAAAGCGCGCGGGCGCGCGCAATGCGCATTCGACAGTATGAAGATTTTTTCAATGCCAGCGGCATGGCCACGCCTGACGATTTGACGGAGTTCAACAATTGCCAGATCGCATATGGCCGCGATGGCGGCCGCTATAACGACTTGTCGCGCGGAGCGACGAGAGGCGTTCAAGGGCCGGGGAAGTTTGGCAAGGGGCTTAACGTCGACGCGACCATGAGCAGCGTCAATGTCGCCGATGAAGGACTTTTCGTGACCATGCACAAGGAATGGATCGAGCGAATGAAACGCGCGATCGCACAGGAGCGAGTGGAAGCGTTCCTCACACGCGAAAACGATTATTCGGAGGCCGCCGAATGACGAGCGGCGAGCGGTGCTGGATTTCGGTGGAGCGATTTCTTGGCAGGGAAGCGCTTTACCTCGATGAGCGGAAATGGGACGAGTGGCTGGCGCTTTATCGCCAGGACGCCGAATACTGGTTGCCGGCATGGGACGATGACGGAGAACTTACAGTCGATCCGCAAAACGAAATCTCGCTGATCTACTATCCAAGCCGAGCCGGTCTGGAGGATCGCATCTACCGCATTCGATCGCGCAGGTCATCCGCGACGATGCCGCTCATGCGGACCTGCCACATGTTTACGCTGCTATCCGTCGAGAGGCGGGAAGGCGGTGTCCATGCGCGGACCTCCTGGACGGTTCAGTCGGTACGCGAGGATCGGACCCTCGCCTACTACGGATGGGCGGACTACGATCTGGCGGAACACGGCGATGCCTGGCTTATCGCCCGGAAGAAGACCGTCGTTCTGAACGACCTCGCCGACACGATGATCGATGTCTACAACGTCTGAGGACAGCAGGACGTGAACAGCAAGCAAGCGCGACCCATTATCGGCACGATGATCGGAGATCCGGCAGGGGTCGGTCCCGAGGTGATTGCCCGCGCCCTCGCGACCGGCCATGTGCATGAACTGTCCATTCCCGTCCTGATCGGCAGCGCGGCTGCAATGGAGCGCGCGATCGAAATCACCGGCGTGCCGTGCAGCGTGCGGGTGACCCGTTCGATCGACGATCTGAGCGATGACCCCGCCATCGTCGACATTATCGATTCAGGCGCCTTGAAAGCGTCCGAACTGCCCCTCGCGGAGGATACTGTACGCGGCGGGGAGGCGTCGGCGCTGTGGCTCGACGAAATGGGCGCCCTTGCATCCGGCGGTGCCATCGCAGCCGGCGTCATGGGACCCATTAGCTCCACCTCCCTCAAACTTGCCCGCAAGGTGCCGGGCATCGTTAGCCCGACACCGGGCGAAAGCTATCTTGTCCTGCTGACAGGACCGCTCCGCGTCGCGCATCTGACCGACCATATTCCGCTCCGGCGGGTTTGCGACATCATCAGCCCCGATCTCGTGGCGCTTGCCTTGCGGCAGATAGATGGCGCGATGCGGAACTGGGGGATTGCCCGCCCACGGATTGTCGTCGCGGGCCTCAACCCTCACGCGATGGGAGAAGAAGACCGCGAAGCCATCGCGCCCGGCGTCGAGCGGGCGAGGGCGGAAGGCGTCGATGTCGAAGGGCCCGTAAGTCCCGACTCCGTGTTCCGGCAATGCGTCGAAGGTCGCTACGACATCGTCCTCGCCATGTATCACGATCAGGGACACATCGCGGTCAAGACATGGGGCTTTTCCGGCAATTGTGCCATCATCCTCGGGCCGTCCTACCTGCATGTGACGGTCGCGCATGGAACAGCCTATGACATTGCCGGCAAGGGCACAGCCGATCCGGCGATGATGCTAAGCGCCATGCGCACGGCGGCCTCTCTCGCCGCAGGCCGGGGATTTCCCGAAGAACGCTGACGGGCCGGACGCCGGATTTTATGTTCGGGAGGCGTCGGACCGGCCAGCTATCATTCGCAAGGGCGTATATTCAATCACCGTTTCGTTCCGTTGGGTCACGATCCGGTTGCTGGTGCGCACCAGACCGCGCCCCTTGGATGTCGCTCGCGCTTGAAGCACTTCGCATTCTACATGAATTGTGTCGCCGACAAAGGTAGGTCCCTTGACGTTGAATTCCATGTGCAGAAAGGCGAGGCCCGTTTCCTGCATCATTGATTGGACGAGTAAACCTTCGGCCATGCAATAGACCAGCGCGCCGGGCACCACGCGACCGTTCATGGGGCCGTGAGCCTTGAGATATTCGACATCGGTGAAGAGCACTTCCACCATGCCCGTCGTGTTGATGAAATTGACCAGGTCGGTTTCGGTGATCGTCCGGCCGATGGTGCGGAATTCCTCGCCGACCGTGAGGTCGTTCCAGCACATGCCGAGGCCTATCTTTCGCATGCCCTCTCCTTGCAGGTAGCGGCGGTGACACGGTCCCACCCGCGAAATCCTGTGACTGATGCCGGAAAATGCGTTCCGATGTTTTGCTTCAGCCTGGAATTCTGACCGGCATGCTCGAGTAGCCATTGATCAGATTTGAAAAAACCCTCTCGGGTTCGCCGATCACTTCGATCGGTTTGTCGGGCCAGCGTTTCAGGATTTCTTCCCAGACGACGCGGAGTTGCATTTCTGCCAGCCGGTTGCCGACGCAGCGATGGATGCCGAAGCCGAAGGACAGGTGCTGGCGGGGACGCTTGCGGTCGATGATGAAGCTGTTGGCGTTTTCGATTGCCTCTTCGTCCCGGTTGCCAGAGACGTACCACATGACGACTTTGTCGCCCTTCTTGATCTGCTTGCCGCCAAGCTCTGTATCCTGAAGCGCGGTACGACGCATATGCGACAAGGGTGTCTGCCAACGGATGATTTCGGGGACCATGGTTTCGATGAGCGCCGGGTTGTCCCGCAGCTTCTTGTATTGATCCGGGTTCCGGTTCAGTGCCAGTAAGCCGCCGGTGATCGAGTTGCGGGTCGTATCGTTGCCGCCGACGATCAGGAGAAGAATATTCCCCAGATACTCCATCGGCCCCATGTTTTTCGTCGCTTCGCCTTGGGCCAGCATGGTGATGAGATCGTTGCCTGGCTCGGTCGCGTTGACGCGCTGATTCCACAACTCGGTGAAGTAGGCGGCGCAATCGCGCAATTCATTCCTGCGGGCCTTCTCGGCCTCCTCGTCGCCGAAGGCGGTGCCGGCGGTGGCGGCATCCGACCAGCGGGTGAGCTTCCGGCGCTCTTCCCAAGGGAAGTCGAAAAGAGTGGCGAGCATCTGCGTCGTCAGCTCAATCGACACGCGGTCCACCCAGTTAAACGTTTCGTTGATCGGCAGCGAATCGAGAATCTTGCCGGCGCGCTCGCGGATCGTGCCTTCGAGTTTTGCCAGATTTCCGGGCGCGACGATCGGGCTCACCACCTTGCGCTGCGCGTCGTGCTTCGGGGGGTCCATCATGATGAACATGGGCAGGAAAAACCCTTCTTCCTGGTCTCGCAAGGCAACACCGCCCAATGTTGCTTCGGATGAATAGATGCCGTGGTTGGTGTCGACATGCATGATGTCCTTGTATTTTGTCACCGACCAGAACGAGCCGTATTCGCTGTCCTTGCAGTAATGGACCGGATCTTCGCGGCGCAGCCGCTCGAAATACGGCCAGATCGCATTCGCCCTAAAGAGTTCCGGATTGCTGACATTGATCTTTTCAAGCGGGATCGCGTAGGCATCTGCAATCGACTTATCTCGAGCGGCAACCAGAGTTTCACTCATGACGGCGTCTCCATTGCGTTTCCAGAAGCCTGCGAATGCGTGACATATGGGGCCGGTTGGCCGACTTTGCTCCTGTCGATTCATTATAAGCATATTCCCACGGCTTGTCAGGTTGCATTCTTCGGGCGGCGATGCGGGGTCGGCAGGAACTTTCCGAACAGTCCGTCACACGCATGTTGCCGGCCTTCCGCCTCGGCTGCCTGTGGAATGTCAGGCCGGCAGGGCGACGGCGATCTCGCGCAGTTTGAACTTCTGCACCTTTCCGCTCGGCGTTCGAGGCAGTTCGCCGACGATTTCCGCCCGCTCCGGCAGATATTGCCTCGCCATCCTGTGCTCTTCGAGGAAGGCGACCACCTCGCGCAAGCCAACCTCGCGGCCGGGCTTCGGTACGATGAACGCACATGCCCGTTCGCCCAGCCGTTCATCCGGTACGCCGACAATCGCCACATCCTGAATGTCGGGATGACGGAAGAGCAGGCCTTCGATCTCGACCACAGGAATATTCTCGCCGCCGCGGATGATGACGTCCTTGGAGCGTCCGGTCAGCCGGATATAGCCCTCGCCGTCGATGCGCGCGAGGTCGCCTGTATCGAACCAGCCCTCCGCGTCGTGATTGTACCAATCCGGTCTTTTGAGATAACCGACAAAAGTCGAACAGGCGCGAGCCTTGAGCATGCCCTCCTCGCCGGCGGGCAGGGGCCTGTTATCGCTGTCGACCACCTGGACTTCCATACCGGGCAGCGCGCGTCCGTCGGTATTGATCGCCTTGTCGTCCGGGTCGTCGAGGCGCGTCGTTGTTACCAGACCATTCTCGGTCATGCCCCAGGCCGACACGATATTCGTCCCGAGGATTTGCCGCGCCCGCTCGACAAGCGCGCGGGGGATGGGCGCGCCTGCCACCAGGAAGATGCGCAAACGGGATACGTCGCTCCCGTCCGCCGCCACCGTTTCGGTCAAATCAGACAGGAATGGTGTTGACGCCATGGTGAAGGTGATGCCTTCCCGGGCGATTGACGCGGAGGCGCGCTTCAGCTCCCACACATCCTGCAGAATGGCGGTCGCTCCGACCAGAATGGGCATTACCAGTCCGTACATGAAGCCTGTCTGGTGCGCCATCGGCGATGCCATGAACATCACATCGTCCCTGCCAAGCCCGAGGCACTCGGCGCAGATGAGGATATTGGAGAGCAGTGTATTCGACGTATGCATGACGCCTTTCGGCTCGCCGGTCGTACCGGACGTATACATCAATTGCGTTACGTCGTCGGGATCTGGCCGTCGCGCCGCGAAGAGACGGCCGGCGTCGCGCCGCTGCTCCCACGGCGTATCGAGAAGGACTTTCTCAAAGCTGGTTTCGCCGTCGCCGCCGATGACGAGCACATGCTTCAGCCACGGCAGGTCGGCTCGGATGTTGGTCACCATGGCAGGGTAATCGCAGCCGCGAAAGGCGCGCGGGATGACGAGCACCTTGCTTTCCGCAAGGCCCAGCATGAAGGACAGTTCGCGTTCGCGAAAAATCGGCATTAACGGATTGATCACGGCGCCGATCCGCACGCAAGCCAGATATAGTGCGGTGAACTGCCACCAGTTCGGAAGCTGGCAGGACACGACATCGCCTTTTTCCACACCGAGCTCTGCGAGGCCGATGGCGATGCGATCGACGATCTTTCCGAAGTCGCGATAGTTGAGGCGGGTTTCCTTGTTTGTCGTTGAATTAAAATCGGCGACCGCTGTCTTGTCCGGCACTTCAGCGATGCAGCGATCCAGATAGTCGGTGATGAGCTTGCCTGGCCAAAATCTGCCGATATTCATTGCCTTGACGCGCTCGTCGGGCAGAATTGGATTGAACATCGTCGTCTTTCCCCTTGGGCAAGCCTGTTAGGAATCTTTAAGTGCTTTTCGGCTGGAAATAATCTGGCCGCCCGGGAGGCCACGGATCGCCCCAAAGCTGTTCGCCGCCATCGACTGTAAGTACCTCGCCGGTGATGAATTTACCGCTGGGCGCTGCGAGGTAGGCGACCGCCTCTGCGATATCATGAGCGTCCCCAACGCGCAGCATGGGGTTCGATTCCGGATATGTCTTCAGGCCTTCGGGAGGATATTGTTTGAAGCCGCTCGTCTCGCAGACGCCAGGCGCGACGCAGTTGACGCGGATGCGATAGGGCGCCCATTCGACTGCAACCGATTTGGAGAGGTAGATAACGCCAGCGCGCGCCGCGCAGGTGTGCGCGATGCCGGGCATTCCGCGCCATATGTCGGCGACGATATTCACGATCGAGCCGGGTTTTTTTCTTTCGACCCATTGCCGCGCGGCGCTTTGCATCATGTACCAGGAACCGTTGAGGTTCGTGTCGATGACGGCATTCCAGCCCTTGACCTTGAAGTCGAGGGCCATTTGCGGAAACTGGCCGCCGGCATTGTTTATGAGAACGTCAAGCGCGCCGAACTTGTTCCAGACATCGTCGATGAAATGGTTGACCTGATCAGGATCCCGTATGGTCAGCGAGGCGCTGAAAACGCGAGCACCCATTCTTTCCAGAAGCGCAACCGTCGCGGCAAGCCTTTCTTCGTTGCGTCCGCATATAGCGACGTTCGCGCCCAGCCGTGCAAAGAGGCAGGCTATGGCCTTGCCGAAGCCGCTTCCGCCACCGGAAACCACTACCGTTTTTCCGGAGAAGAGATCTGCGCGATAGACCGTAGGCAGAGCCTTCAGTTCATCATCGGAAAAACCGAAATGGGTGTTTTGGGCTTCCATGTGCGTCGTCCCTCGAAAACTTCCGTCACGCAATAGTTTCGTCTTCACTGCTTCGTGCCGTTTCGTCTATTCCGATTCCGCTGAACAGCATTAGACACATATGGTCTGCCATCGTCTGTATGGACGTCCTGCCCGGCTGGTACCATTCAACCGACCAGTTGAGCGCACCCATGAGCAGCATGCGCACGAGACCAAGGTCGATGTCGCTGCGCAGCGCTCTCGACTTCTGAGCTTTGGCAAGTATGCGCCGCCAGAGTTCGGCGTAGGCGTCACGCAGTTTGATGTGGCGTCGCCGCACGTCTTCGGGGATCTGTCCGAAGATGCGAATATTCGCGGATGTATAGTCGTCGAGTTTCAGCAGCGTGGTGAGATGCGCTTCGACGGCAGCGCGAATTCGGTCGCGGTGCGATGAGCCTGGGGGTAGGTGCTCTTGGCTTTCCTCGACAGCTTCGTGAACCCGCCTCATGCCAATGTCCAGAACTTCTTCGAGGAGCTCGTCCTTCGAACCGAAATGGTAATAGAGGCTTCCCGCCTGCATATCGGCGGCTCTGGCGATTTCGATCAAGGTCGTCGCCGCATAGCCTTTTTGACGAAACGTCTTTGCGGCGGCGTCCAGTATTCTCGCGCGGCTTATGTCGGATTTACTCTGCTCGGTCGTCACGAATGCTCCATCAAGGCTTGCTTGGTGGTAATGGTCTAAAATCTAACATGCGTTCGAAACATATTGCACCCCATTTAAAATCGAACTAGTGTTAGAAAAAATGCACTGCCGTTGCCATGACATAATAAATTTATGTCTGAAGCGTCGCAGTGACGGAGGAGGGAAACATGCGAGGACTCGATCTGAAACCGGTCATCGTCACCGGCGGCGCGAGCGGTATCGGAAAAGCAATTGCACTCAGGCTTGGCGAGGAGGGTGCCAAAGTTGCCATCTTCGACATGAACGGGAAGGGCGCCGAGGCCACCGCTGAAGCAATTCGTAAAAAGGGCGGCGCAGCCTGGGCATATAAGGTCGATATCATCGACTATGCGACCGTGGCGCGGGCAGTCGACGCGTTTGAAGGAGCTGCTGGTCCGATTTATGGGCTGGTGAACAATGCCGGATGGGACGAGGCAAGACCCTTTATCCAGACAGAGCCCGATTTCTGGAAAAAAGTGATCGACATCAATCTGTACGGGCCGCTTAACCTCACTCATGTCGTTGCACGCAAGCTTGCTGAGCAAGGTGCCGGTCGGATCGTCAGCATCTCATCGGATGCGGGCCGTGTTGGCTCGTCTGGCGAGGCGGTTTATTCCGCGGCCAAGGGCGGCATCATCGCCTTCATGAAGACGATGGCGCGAGAATTCGCCAAGAAGGGTATTACGTTCAACACGATATGTCCGGGTCCGACGGACACGCCGCTGCTCGCATCCGTGGACGCATCGGGCGGCGGACGTCTGACCGAGGCGCTCACCAAGGCGATCCCGATGCGCCGGTTGGCGCAGCCGGACGATTATCCGGGCATGGTCGCGTTTTTTCTGAGCGACGATGCGAGTTTCATCACTGGCCAGACGATCAGCGTCTCGGGCGGTCTCTCCATGCACGGCTAACGGGGATTTCCATGGACTACGAAGACATTCTTTACGAAGAAAAAAATGGCGTCGCGACCATTACGATCAACCGTCCGAAGGTCTATAACGCGTTCCGCCCCCGCACCTGCGTTGAACTGATCGATGCTTTCCTGAAAGCGGGCTGGAACGAAGAAATCGGCGCGATTGTATTGACCGGGGCGGGCAACAAGGCGTTTTGCACCGGCGGCGATCAATCGGATCACGATGGCGCCTATGGCGACGGCGAGACGCGCGGAACCATCGGCATGCCGGTCGAGGAACTGCACACGGTCATACGCGACGTGCCGAAACCAGTGATCGCCAAGGTGCGCGGTTATGCCATCGGTGGCGGCAATGTTCTGGCGACATTGTGCGACATGACGATTGCGGGCGAGAGCGCAGTCTTCGGACAGGTGGGCCCCAAGATGGGCTCCGTCGATCCGGGCTTTGGTACCGCCTATCTCGCCCGCGTGGTCGGGGAGAAGAAGGCGCGCGAAATCTGGTACATGTGCCGGCGTTACCCGGCGCGCGAGGCGCTGGCGATGGGTCTCGTCAATGCGGTCGTTCCCGACGACAAGCTGGATGAGGAAGTGGACGCCTGGTGCGCCGAGCTTGTGGAGCGCAGCCCGACGGCGATTGCGATCGCCAAGAAATCGTTCAACGCCGACAGCGACAATATTCGCGGCATTGGCGGTCTCGGCATGCAGGCGCTCCGCCTCTACTACAACTCGGCGGAGTCGAAAGAGGGCGTCAAGGCGCTTAATGAAAAGCGCAAGCCGGAATTCCGCAAGCATATGAAATAGGTGGCATCTTGGACTTTGCATTCACGTCCGACCAGGAAGCCATTCGCGACACCGCGGCACGATTTGCGCGTGAGCGGCTTGCGCCCGGCTACAGGGCGCGCGAGATCGACGGAAAGATCGACCGTGCGCTCATCCGGGAGATGGGCGAACTGGGTCTGATCGGCGCCGACCTGCCCGAAGAGCTTGGTGCGCCCGGTCTCGATAGCGTCACGACCGGCATTATTATCGAGGAAATATCGCGCGGCGACATTAGCGTCGGTTATGTCCAGCTCCTTGGCTCGCTTATGGGATCGATCGTCGCAGCGCATGCAAGACCTGAAGTCGCCGATGAAATCGTTCCGCGGATTTGCTCGGGCGAGGCGATCGTCGCGCTCGGTCTGACGGAGCCGCGAGGCGGCTCCGACGCGGCACATCTGCAGACGAAGGCGCGCGCCGACGGTGACGGCTACGTCCTGTCGGGGGAAAAAACCTCGATCTCGATGGCCGAGCAGGCCGATCACATTCTTGTGCTCGCGCGCACGGATGAAAACAATCCCGGCGCCGGCGGCGTGTCGGCCTTTCTCGCACCGCTCGACGCGCCCGGCATCACGTGTTCGAGTTTCGACGATGTGGGTTCGAAGGCTGTTGGCCGCGGCTCGGTATTCTTCGATAATGTGAAGGTGCCGGCGCGTCATATGGTCGGCACGAAGGGGGAGGGCTTCCGGCAGGTGATGCAGGGGTTCGACTATTCCCGTGCGCTGATCGGCCTGCAATGTCTGGCTCCCGCCTTCGCGTCGCTGGAGGAGACCTGGAAATATGTGACCGAGCGCGTAGCCTTCGGCAATCCGCTGGCTAAATATCAGGGAGTCACGGAACCGTTGGCCGAAGCTCAGACGTTGCTCGAGGCAGCGCGTCTGCTTTGCTACAAGACGCTTTGGCTTCGCGACAATGATTTGCCGCACACCGCCGAAGCCGCGATGTGCAAATGGTGGGCGCCCAAGACGGCTTTCCAGGTCATCCACCGTTGCCTGCTAACGCACGGGCATGGCGGTTACAGCACTGATCTGCCCCATCAGCAGAGATTACGCGATGTGATGGGGCTGCAGATCGGCGACGGTACCGAGCAAATCCAGAAGATGATCATTTCGCGCGAGAAAGTCGGTCGAGTGGCCGTGCCTTATGCGTGAGGAAGGCTACATGACCAGCGCCACGGAAGCCCCGGTTCAGACCGGGATACAAGACGGCATCGGAATCGTGGCGCTCAACAGGCCCGACAGGTTCAATTGCCTCTCATCGGCCGTCATCGCCGGTCTCGACGAGGCTCTCGCAAGGTTCGAGGACGACAGGAAGGTTCGTTCCGTACTGTTGCTTGCGCGTGGAAAGCATTTCTGCACCGGCGCCGATCTCGACGAGGTGCTCGACGTCCGCAGGGAGCGGGGTCGGCTGGGCGCGTTTATCACTGACGGTCAGCGAGTCCTGCGCCGATTTGAACTCTCGCCTCTGCCGATTGTTGCCGCGGTGAACGGTCTGTGTCTTGCGGGCGGGCTTGAATTGATGATGGCATGTGACGTGGTTTTTGCTGGTCAGTCAGCGCAGGTGGGATGCCAGCATGCTCGTTACGGTCTCGTACCGGGTTGGGGCGGCACGCAGCGTCTCGCGCGCATCGTCGGCTCGCGGCGTGCCCTTGATCTGATGTTCAGCGGCCGATGGCTCAAGGCGGATGAGGCGCTGGCTTGGGGGCTTGTGAACAATGTCGTTGACGACGGTGCGCTTGTCAGAGAGGCGGAAGCCTATTGCGCCGATCTCGCCAAAAAAAATCCGGACGGCCTTGCCGCCATGAAGCAGCTTTGCAGGAACGGGCTCGATGGATCACTCCAGGAGGGTCTGGATATGGAACGGAGCGTGGTCGTAGACGCGCTGATGAGCGAAAATGTTTCGGAAGGTCTGGCGGCGTTCCGAGGGCGTCGGAAACCATTATTCCGTTAACGGACAATCAAGTGGACATCGTCGGGAGATGCGTGATTATGAAACACGAAGCCCAGGTCGAACAGTTGCGGAAGATTTTCGGCTATCTTGACGCGGGTGAGACCGCGATGGGCGATGCTGTGTATCATCATCATGTCAGCGACTACACCAGTCCGGACCAGGCTGGCCGAGAACAGGAGGTGCTGTTCCGGAATGAGCCACTCCTGATCGGGTTGAGCTGCGAATTGCCCAATCCCGGCGACTATGTAACCGACGATTTTTCAGGCGTGCCGATCCTGGCGGTGCGGGATGAAGCGGGGCAGGTCAATGCTTTCATCAATGTCTGCCGTCACCGCGGCGCGCGCGTCGCGTCGGGCTGCGGCAGCGGCAAGGCCGTGTTCAGGTGTCCCTATCATGCATGGACCTACGACCGGAGCGGCAGGCTGAGGTCGATACCGTTCGAGCGGGGCTTCGAGAGCGTCGACAAAACGAGCAACGGCTTGAGGTCTCTGCCGGTGGTGGAGAAATACGGCATGATCTGGGTCATGCCGGCGCCCGGCGGGTCGATCGACATCGACAGCCACCTAGCGGGCATGGCGGACGATCTCGCCGCGTTTGGTCTTGTGTGCTACAGCCACTACGAGACGCGCGTTCTCCGGGCCCGCCTTAACTGGAAGCTCGTGATCGACACGTTTCTCGAAACCTACCATCTGAGTACGCTGCACAAGAACACGATCGCGCCGATCCTGCACTCGAACCTCGGCACGTTCGACGGCATGGCGCGAAATCTGCGCATGATTGGCGCCCGCAAGACGATCGATGCGTTGCGCCAGAGACCGGAAAGCGAGTGGGATCTGATTCGCCACTCCGCCCTCGTATACGTGCTCTTTCCGAATACGGTCTTCATCATGCAGGGCGATCATCTGGAGACGTGGCGGGTTTATCCGGGCGACAGCGTGGATGAATCGAAAATGCACGTCTCTCTCTATACGCCCGAACCCGCCGTCACCGACAAGGCCAGAAAGTACTGGACCAAAAACATGGACTTGCTGATGGCGACGGTGCAGCAGGAGGATTTTCCGCTGGCGGAAAATATCCAGCGCGATTTTCACTCGGGCGCACAAGAGTTCGTGACTTTCGGCGCCAACGAGCCGGCTCTCGCGCATTTCCACAGGTCGATCAAGAAAACGCTCGGGATCGACGCCGCGTGAAGCGGAATTGAACAAAAAGGGGATTCCCATGCATGTCGGCATGAGCACGTTCTTCCAGAACCTCGCTGGCGGTTATACCGACCAGGACGTCTACGCCCATGAAATCGCGATGGCCGACATGGCCGAGCCGCTTGGCTTCGATTCCATCTGGGCGGCGGAACACCATTTCGACGAATACACAATGTGCCCGAACGTGGCGCAGTTCCTCACCTACATGGCTGGCCGCACCAACAGGGTCGGTCTCGGCTCGATGGTGATGGTGCTGCCCTGGCACGATCCCGTCCGTCTCGCGGAAGAAGTGCTGGTGCTCGACCATGTTTCGAAAGGCCGCGCTATTCTGGGCGTCGGTCGTGGTCTCGGTCGGATCGAGTTCGAGGGATTCCGCATCAACATGGGCGAATCCCGCGAACGCTTCGTCGAATACGCGGAGGCAATTCTGAACGCCTTCGAAACGGGTTATATCGAGGCGAACGGACAGTTTTACAAACAGCCGCGAACGGCCATCAGGCCATTTCCGTTCCAGAGTTTCCGCGGCCGGACCTATGCGGCGGCGGTTTCGCCGGAGTCGGCGCGCATCATGGCGCGGCTCGGCATCGGCATTCTGATCATCGCTCAGAAGCCTTGGGAAACGACGGTCGCCGAACTCAACAACTATCGGGAAATCTACAGGGAGATAAACGGGGCCGAGGCGCCCAAGCCGATCATCGCCAGTTTCATCGCCTGTCATGAGGACGCATCGGTCGCTCGGGAGATGTACGAAAAATACATAAGGGGATACAGCCGTTCGGCCCTGAAGCATTATGAATTTCATAACAAGGGGCTCGCGGACATCAAGGGCTATGAGTATTACGGTGCTCTTGCCAACAACATTGAGAAACACGGTGTCGACGAGTTTGTTGATTTCCTGGCGAAGCTTCAAATCTGGGGGACACCGGATCAGGTCTTTGAACAGATCATGGAAAACCAGAAGCGGGTCGATGCGGCCGGGCTGATCTCCATTTTCAGCTATGGCGGCATGCCACAGGAGCTTGCCACCAAAAACATGAAACTTTTCGCGGAAAAGATTTTGCCGCGTCTGAAGCGTCAGGAAGTCAACGGAAGCGTCGGCGGCATTCGTGACCGCGTGTCGGTCGCGGCTGAATAGGAGTGATTACGCCGGTGAATATTCATCCACAAGCGAGGATAAGATCATGAGCAGTGTAAACGTAGCCGAGAGCATCCAATCCCCGGACGATCCATATGCCGTTCCGCTCGACAAAATCAACGTCAGCGACCCGGAGCTCTTCAGGTCCAATCGGATGTGGCCGTATTTCGAACGGCTGCGTCGTGAGGATCCTGTGCATTACTGCGCCGAGAGTGACTATGGGCCGTTCTGGTCCGTGACGAAGTACAAGGACATTATGCAGGTGGAGACGAGCCACAGCACTTATTCGTCCGACATTGGGCTTGGCGGAATAACGTTGCGCGACGGCAATGCCGGCTTGGGGCTTCCAATGTTCATTGCGATGGATCCGCCCAAGCACGATATGCAACGCAAGGTTGTGAGTCCAATTGTTGCGCCGGCGAATCTGGCTAAGCTTGAAGGGACGATCCGCGAGCGTGTTGGTAGGATTTTCGACGCGCTACCGATCAATGAGACCTTCAACTGGGTGGACCGTGTGTCTATCGAACTGACGACGCAAATGCTCGCCACCCTATTTGACTTCCCTTGGGAAGATCGTCGAAAACTCACCCGCTGGTCTGACGTCGCAACCTCGGAGGAAGCTTTCAAAACTCCGGAAGGAGAGGCGGCGCGCGCAGCAGAGCTTCTTGAGTGTGGTGCATGTTTCACTGAGTTGTGGAACCAGCGTGTCAACGCGACCGATCCGGGCAGTGACCTCATTACAATGCTGGCTCAGGGCGAGTCGACTAAAAACATGAGCCCGACAGAGTATCTGGGGAATGTCTTTCTCCTGATCGTGGGCGGCAACGACACGACCCGCAATTCAATCACTGGCGGTCTGCTCGCGCTTCACGAGAATCCGGACCAATACAAAAAATTGCGGGACAACCCCGCACTCGTCGAAACTATGGTCCCAGAGATCATTCGCTGGCAGACACCGCTCACCCATATGCGCCGCACCGCGCTCCAGGATACCGAGTTGGCCGGCAAGCAGATCAAGAAGGGTGACAAGGTCGTCATGTGGTATGTCTCGGGTAACCGGGATGAGGAAGCGATCGATGAGCCGAACCGCTTCATCATCGATCGTCAAAGACCGCGCCAGCACCTGTCCTTCGGCTTCGGCATCCATCGCTGCGTCGGCAACCGGCTGGCGGAAATGCAACTCCGCATCGTCTGGGAAGAAATCCTGAAACGCTGGCCCGACAGGCCGATCGAAGTGGTTGGCGAACCAAAGCGGGTCTTTTCCAACTTCATCAAGGGCTATGAGGCCTTGCCGGTAAGAATCCCGGGCTGAACCCAGACGGGTGGAAAACTTCCACCCGTCGATAAGGTCGCTGGCGGCGCGGCGAGTGGCCCACCGTCATTTTTTTCCGAATGAGGCGACCCGTTCGCGTGCGTCGAAACAGGCGCCGGGGCTGTGCGCGAGTTCGTAGGCCAGCCCTGCCTGGCCGGTCATGCCGTCGGTTGCGTCCAGCAGGCCTTTGTTGACCTGATTGCTGTAGGTCGAATTGGCGGCGATACGCTGAGCAAGGTCGTTTGTCGCCTGTTCCAGCTCGGCATCGTCGACACAAATGTCGACCAGTCCCATGCGCTCCGCCGTCTCCGCCGCGAAAATATCGGAGGTAAACATCATCTGCTTGGCCCTCGACAGCCCGACGCGACGCGGCAGTCTTTGCGTCATGCCCCAGAGCGGGCTCAGCCCCCACTTGCTATGCGTGTCGCCGAACTTGGCGGAGCGCGCGGCGATAATGATGTCGGCCGCGAGCGCAAGTTCGAGTCCGCCGGTGTAGCAATGTCCGCGGACGCAGGCGACGACCGGTTGCGGCAGTTCGGCCAGCGCCTGAATGGTCTTCGCCTGGAAATGCGGCTCCGGCGGGCGCTCGCCTTTCTGGATGTCCTTCAGATCGTGGCCGGCTGAAAAAGCCTTACCCGAGCCCGTGATGATGACGCATGCCACCTCGTGAACCTGTCCGCGAAGCGTATCGACATGCCCGCGCAATTCTTCGAACAGAGGGACATTGAGTGCGTTCAAGGTTTCCGGACGGTTGAGTGTCAGCGTGCAAATGCGCCCGCTGTCCTTGCGAAGAACCAGATTCGACATAGGCTTTCTCCCTTCCTCTTCTCGATCTTTTTTATGGCGTCTTCATCTGTCGAAGACGCACACGCGTGAATGAGCCCGCTTGGGTTGGCTACGATGCGCTCGCGGCGGGTGCCATTCGCGTCAGAAAATCCAGAACGGCGCTTGTAAATATGTCGTTCTTGTCGCCCGCGACCATATGGCCCGCATTTGCGACATCGACAAACTCGGAATGAGGAACAATTTCGGCGAATTGCCGCGCCGCTTCGACCGTCACCAGATCGCTGTCGCGGCCCCGGACGAGGAGCGTCGGTATTTTCAGGGAACGCGCCGCTATTTCGAGGCGTTCGGGTTCTCGGCTGCCTTGTGGCTTTTGCGTGCCGGTGATGAAACGCGGGTCCCAATGCCAGTAGTAGCGGCCGTTTTCCCTGCGGCGAAGGTTCTTCGCCAGTCCGCTCAGGTCTTTGGGGCGAGTCCGGCCGGGCATGTAGCGCGAGATCGTATCGGCTGCTTCCTCAAGCGAGGCGAAGCCTTCTTCCAGATTCTCCGACATGAATCCGATAATTTTTTGAACCCCCTCCATGTTCATCTGAGGGGTGATGTCGACGAGGATCAGCGCCGCAAACCCGCGCCGTCCGGCTTTCGCATATTCTCCCTGCGCGATCATGCCCGCGATGCCGCCGAGAGACGCGCCGACCAGGATGGGGGGCACACGGAAACCGTCCGCGATGTCGAGGATATCTTCCGCGAAACGCTCCATTCTGTAGTCTCCATCCGGAGACCAGTCGCTTTCGCCGTGCCCGCGCAAATCGACGGCGAGGGCGTAATAACCGTTTTCTCCCAATGTTTTGCCGCAGGCTTGCCATGCATGGCGTGTCTGCCCGCCGCCATGGGCGAGCAGAACCGGACGCCCTTGGTCGGGACCGAATGCCTCCGCCGCGATTTTGAGATTCTGAACAAGGGTGAACAAGGTCCGGTTTGCGGACGTCATATGCTTTATTCCAATGGTTTCGTATGTGTACTAAGGGTCGAAATCCATTATGATGAATCAATGGCGTGTTGCAAACACGGACGATGGTGTTGTAGGCGGGTTTCTCACCAGCCGTTCCTTGATCGGAGGCGATTGTCCTTGATAATGAAGATTGTGGGTATCTGAAATGAAAGCGACCTTGTCCGTTTCACGAACCAGCCGGTTTCCGAAAGGGTCCGGCAAGCGTGCCCTCACAGTTGCGCGGCGGATCGTCGAAGACATCGAGCAGCAAGGCGCCGAGATCGGAGATCGCTTGCTGCCTGAACAGGAGATGCTCGTGCGCTATGGAGTGGCCCGCGCGACCTTGCGGGAGGCGCTCAGGTTTCTCGAATTGCAGGGAATCATTTTCCTGCGGCCCGGTCCCGGCGGCGGGCCGATCGTTCAGGAGCCGCGGCCGAAAGATTTTGCCAGCACGATGGCGTTGCTGCTCCAGTTTCTCGGCACCACGTTCCGTTCACTGATTGAAGTGAGGCAGGCGGTGGGCCCGACCATGGCGTCGCTTGCGGCAGAGCGTGCGTCCGATGAGGATATCGGCAAGCTGAATACGTCATTGGCCACATTGAAGACGTTGTCTGTTTCTTGTGACTCCTATGCGGAGGAGAACAGGCGTTTTCACGACCTGCTTGCCTGGGCGTCCGGCAACCCCTTGATCGGATTCTTGATCGGTTCGCTTCACAACATCACGAATGCGTCGGAAGTCGGCATAACTTATACGGAGGGTGAGCGCGACTATCAGATCAAGGCGTACGGGCGGCTTCTCAAGGCGATTGAAGATCGCAATCCAGACCTCGCTTTCACCGAAATGTCCCGATTCATAAGCCGATCCGACAAGTATCTGGAGGCTCATCATCCCGACATCATGTCCAAAATCGTGCGTTGGCAGGATGCTGACGACCTGAGTATGCCGCGGGTTCCCCGACGGAAATGCTAGGCGAGTGTTCGCGATGCCAACGTCGTTTTTGCGACACTTGCGCCGCTCCCCGGACATCGATAATTTATGATCATAAATAACGCGGCCAATGAAGCCGCCGGATGGGAGGATAGCTGTGACCCTGCATAGCCGAGTATGCGATATTCTGAACATCAAATACCCGATCTTGCTGGCCGGTATGGGCGGCGCGAGCGTTCCACGGCTTGCGGCGGCGGTATCGAATGCGGGTGGCCTTGGTGTGCTCGGCGCGGCTGCTTGCTCTCCCGATCAACTGCGTGAATGGATTCGGGAAACGCGGTCGCTTACGGACAAGCCGTTTGGTGTGGACACCCTGCTGCCAGCCTCCGTGCGCAGGGAAGCCTATAAGGGCAAGGCTGGTCCGTCTCCGATGGATTTGCTGCCTGAGTACCAGAAATTCGCGCAAGATTTCATGAAGAAGGAAAACATACCGCCGCTGAAATCCAGGGCGCGGGCATCCGAGGAAGCTCACCGTTCGTCCAAATCGAACGCGCCGCTGTTTTCGAAAGAATTCTTCGAAGCGCAAATGGAAGTTGTGGTTGAGGAGCGGGTTCCTGTCTATGCGGCGGGTCTCGGCAATCCGGGGCCTTGGCTTGATCGGCTCCACGCCAACGGCACCAAGGTGATGGCGGTCGTCGGCGCGGTGAAGCATGCCCTGCAGGTGGTCAATTCCGGCATCGATCTGATCGTCGCGCAGGGCCATGACGGGGGCGGGCACAATTCACCCATCGGAACGATGGCGCTCATCCCGCAGGTTGTCGATGCGATTGCGGGTCGCATTCCCGTACTCGGCGCGGGCGGCATTTCCGACGGGCGCGGCATCGCGGCGGCCATGATGCTCGGCGCCGAAGGCGCCTGGATCGGTACGGCGTTTCTCGCGACCGATGAGGCCGGCATCGAGGATTTCCAGAAGGACGCGATTGTCGAGTCGGGTGACGGCGATACGCTTGTTTCCCGGACCGTCACCGGAAAGCCGGCCCGCATCATTCGCAACAAATGGTCCGAGGCTTTTGCCGAGGCAGGTCTGGAGCCGCTGCCCATGCCCTTCCAGCCCATGGTTGCGATGCCGGTGCTGGCGGCGGCGGCGGCGGTAAAGCGGAAAGATATCGCTCCCGGTTTCGCGGGGCAGGGCATGGGTCTCATTCACAAGGTGAGGCCGGCTGCGGAAGTCATGGCCGATCTCGTGAAAAGCGCCGAAAGCTCACTGGGCAGGGCAAATATCTATCTGTAAGACTCGGCTGCGCGCGCCTTGGGTACCATTGAAGGTTTCGGAGAAAACGAGATGACAATTGTTGCAAAGCTGCCGGAGTTCAACCAGGAAATCGCACGGGGTTTCATCAACGCCAGCAATTCAATGAAGGGGTTGCCGGAGTTTCTGGGGGTTCGTATTACGCATATCGAACCGGGCAAGCTGACCGCCGAGATGGACGTCTCCGACCGGTTGCTGACGCCGATCGGAAACATGCATGGCGGGGTGTTGGCTGCGATGTGCGACCATGTTCTGGGCTGCGTTTGTTATCCGCATATGCGGAAAGGACAATGGGCGGCGACGACGGAGTTCAAGCTCAATCTGCTGGCGCCGGTATCATCGGGCAAGGTGATAGCGGTGGCCGAGCTGATCGCGATGACAAAATCTACAGCCGTCGTCCGGATCGACGTGACGAACGAAGGCCGTGCCTGTTGTGCGGCTCAGGGTACCGTTCTCATTCGTGATCCAAGGCCTGCATAGACAACTCCTGCAGGGAGCCTTGCTTTTTTCCGGTCCCGGCGCCGTGAGGAAGATTGCTCGCCGGACAAATTCTGGGACGAGCCCGGCCTCTTCGCGGCGGGGAAGGTCGCCGCAGGTCCAGGCAGCATTCGATAGATATGAAGGGAAGTGGTTTCCATGAGTTTGGTGCAATCCGGCCAGACGCAAAAAAATGACGATGCCGAAATATTGGATGCGCTCATTGTCGGAGCGGGATTCAACGGCATCTACCAGTTGCATCGCTTGCGCCAGGAAGGTTTTAAGGTGCGCCTGTTCGAGGCCGGCGCCGACATGGGCGGCATCTGGTACTGGAACTGCTATCCCGGCGCGCGCGTCGATTCCCATATTCCGATTTATGAATATTCGATCGAGGAATTGTGGCGTGACTGGAACTGGACCGAGAGATTTCCTGCTTGGGATGAACTGCGCCGCTACTTCCACTACGTCGACAAGAAACTCGACCTCGGCCGCGACATAAGGTTTAGCACGCGCGTCAGCGCGGCGGAATTCGACGAGACGCGCAATCATTGGGTTATCCGTACGACCGACGGCGACGTCGTGCGCGCCCGGTTCTTCATTCTTTGCACCGGCTTTGCATCGAAGCCCTATATTCCGAACTACAAGGGTCTTGAAAGCTTCACTGGAGAATCGTGGCACACAGGATTGTGGCCCCAGGAAGGTTCCAGTTTTGCAGGCAAGCGGGTTGGTGTCGTGGGAACCGGAGCGAGTGGGGTTCAGGTGGTGCAGGAAGCCAGCAAGGACGCGGCGCACCTGACGGTGTTCCAGCGCACGCCGATCCTCGCTTTGCCGATGCAGCAGCGAAAGCTCGACGTCGAGACGCAGCAGCGGATGAAGGCCGATTATCCGGAGATATTCCGCATGCGGCGCGAAACGTTCGGCGGATTCGACATTCTCAGGGACGAAAGGTCTGCACTGGAAGTGCCGCCAGAAGAGCGCCGAGCGCTCTACGAAAAGCTCTGGCAAAAAGGCGGCTTCCACTATTGGATCGGCGGATTTGCCGACATCCTGACGGATGAGGAAGCAAACCGTACCATGTACGATTTCTGGTGCGAGAAGACTCGCGCCCGGATCAAGGATCCGGCGTTGGCTGACAAACTTGCGCCGATGGAGCCGCCCCACCCATTCGGCGTCAAACGTCCCTCGCTGGAGCAGTGGTATTACGAAGTGTTCAATCGGGAGAATGTCAGCCTGGTCGATGTGCGCGAGACGCCGATCGAGGAAGTGGTTCCCGAAGGCGTGCGCACGAAGGATGGCCTGGTTGAACTCGACATGCTCGTCCTGGCGACGGGGTTCGACGCCGTGACCGGCGGATTGACCCAGATCGATATACGCGGAACGGACGGCGTGACGCTCAAGGAAAAATGGACCGAAGGAGCGCGTACTTATCTCGGTTTCGCGACGTCGGGATTTCCGAATATGCTTTTTCTTTACGGTCCGCAGAGTCCCTCCGGATTCTGCAACGGCCCGACATGCGCCGAAGTGCAGGGCGAATGGGTCGTCGACTGCCTCAGGTATATGCGCGAAAAGGGCAGGAGACGGATCGAGGCGACCGCTCAGGCGGAGGAGGGATGGACGCAACTCCTGAACTCCATAGCCGACATGACGCTCTTTCCCCGCGCCGATTCCTGGTATATGGGCGCCAACATTCCGGGAAAGCCGCGACAGCTTCTGAATTTCCCCGGCATGCCCATTTATATGGACCAGTGCAATGCCGCCGCGTCCAAGGGTTATGAGGGATTCGTCTTGGATTAACGGAACCGCAGCGGCGACCAAGAGCGTTTGACACCGAATTGCCCATTATCTATTATAATAAATTCATATGAAGACATCGCATGCGCCATGACGGATGGATGCCGCACAGACGCCGACCGGGAGGACAGAGAGATGACGACTGACACATTGGTGCGCGATCCGGTTTCGACGGTCCCGCTGTCTCAGATCGATGTCAGCGATCCGAAGCTCTTTCAAAACGACACGATCGGGAGCTACTTCGCGCGGCTGCGGCGGGAGGACCCTGTCCACTATTGCCCCGAGAGCGCCTATGGCCCCTACTGGTCGATAACAAAATTCAACGACATCATGCAGGTCGAGGTGAACCACCAGACGTTCTCCTCCGAAGCCAAGATAGGCGGCATCGCCATCCAGGACATGCAAACAGGTGAGAGCGCACTTGAACTCGAAATGTTCATTGCGATGGATCCACCCAAGCACGATGCGCAGCGCAAGGCGGTGAGCCCGGCGGTCGCGCCGTCCAATCTTGTTCTGCTGGAGCCCATCATCCGCGAGCGCGCGGGGCTTATTCTCGACTCGCTTCCCATCGGCGAAGAGATCGATTGGGTCGACACGGTGTCCGTCGAGCTGACGACGATGACGCTGGCGACGTTGTTCGACTTTCCCTGGGAGGAACGGCGCAGGCTCACCCGCTGGTCGGACGTGGCAACGGCCACGCCTGAAACAGGCGTGGTTTCGTCCTGGGAACAGCGCCGCGAGGAACTTCTCGAATGTGCGTACTATTTCAAGGATCTGTGGGACAAACGCATCAACGAGCCGGCAAAGTCCGATCTGATCTCGATGATGGCGCATGCGCCGGCGACGCGGGACATGCCATTCCTTGAGTTTCTCGGGAATTTGATGCTTCTGATCGTCGGCGGCAACGATACCACGCGCAATTCGATTAGCGGCGGGGTGCTCGCACTCAATCAGAACCCGGCGGAATATCGTAAGCTCATGGCCGATCCGGGCCTCATCCCGAAAATGATCCCCGAGATCATCCGCTGGCAGACACCGCTGACGCATATGCGGCGGACGGCGCTCATGGACGCTGAAATCGGCGGCAAGAAGATCAAGAAGGGCGACAAGGTCGTCATGTGGTACCTGTCGGGCAACCGGGACGACGAGGTGATCGACCGCCCGAACGAATTCATCATCGACCGTCCAAATTCCCGTCACCATCTTTCCTTCGGTTTCGGCGTGCATCGCTGCATGGGGAACCGCGTGGCGGAACTGCAGCTTCGCATCATCTGGGAAGAAGTCCTGAAGCGCTTCAGCAAGGTTGAGATTGTCGGTGCGCCCGAGAGGACACTGTCGAACTTCATCCGCGGGTTCACCCATTTGCCGGTGAAACTGCACGCGCATTAGAGCCGGGTCCGGTCTGGCGCGTTATTTCGCGATGAAACGGCGCCTACGTTTCGTCACGGAAAGGATCCACCCGCTGTTTCATCCAGCATGATCGACAAGAGTAAAAAATGCCCACAGTCATTTTCATCGAGCCGGACGGCACCGAATTTCCCATCGCGGTCAAGAGCGGCACGACCGCGAGGGATGCGGCGGTCAACAACGGTGTGCCGGGCATCGACGGCGATTGCGGGGGCGAGTGCGCCTGCGCGACCTGCCATGTGCATGTCGATGCCGCGTGGATCGACCGGACCGGCATGGCCGAGCCCGGCGGCATGGAAGACAACCTGTTGCAGTTTGCCGAAGGTTCGACGGAAAACAGCCGCCTTGCCTGTCAGATTGCCATGACCGACGATCTCGACGGTCTCACGTTGAGAATACCTGACGGTCAGCACTAGTCGCAGTCGGCGCGCGGGTTTCGAGGTTTCTCCCCCCGATCCTCCGCCCTTGAAAGACGGGCGTCGACTGCACCTTGGGTCGAGAGTGGTCCTCCGAACCAAACCTCGTCTTCGCGCTGATCCCGAAAGTCGGCAGAATTGGAACGCTGAATTCGCCAAACTCATTCGCCTTCGGCGGTGCTGGTTTTCCTGGGTTAACAGCGTCGGTACGACGAGCCTGTTCTCATCTTTTCCCGGTCCGCGACGCTCGCTTATTTCGCGAGGGTTCTGTTTTGCGTATGACGCCTACGGACATTCCGTCGATCACGAATTTGAGAAGTACATGCATGTTTTGTTTGAAGGCGCTGTGGCTGACGTAGGTCCCCAACCAGGTTTGCAGCTGCTGATAGTAGATAGCAAACAGGCATCGCGCTGCTTCGGCCGGATCGATATCGGCGCGAATTTCGTCGCGCGCCCGAGCCGCTGAGACGAAATGGACAAGCTTTTCGATAATCGCTTCTGGAATGGTGAGCACGTCTTTCCGGCGCCCGGGGTTGCCGGAGAAGCTGAGTTCGCGAATTAGCGCGCGGGCAATGACAACATCGCGCCTGTGATATTCAATAAACCCGTCGAACAATGACTCCGTTTGATCGAGCAACGAGGCATTCTTCCGAATTGTTCCGTACACTTCCTCTATCAGCTGGCTCATTTCATCCTTGAAAACCAGGATGAGGAGGTCTTCCTTTGATTTGGCATAGAGAAACAGCGTACCAGCTCCGATATCGGCAGCTTCCGCCACTTCCTGCGTGGTCGTTTTCGTATAACCCTTGGCGTGAAACAGAGTGCGGGCCGCCGCCGTGATGCGCGCGACCTTTTCCCGCTTGTTGCGGTCTCTTCGCCCACCCGTCTGCGGATGTTCCCTCTTTGCGGATTTGGCACCGGCTTGCTTGCCTGCTTTTGAAGATGTGTCCATCGCATGTCCTGATTGTAGCAAGGCTGCGCCAAACTGCTGCCAGGCCCTTTCTGCCAGAGTATTTGGCGGCGCGGCAAGTATCTTGACCATTCATGCGCCATTCGTCGGCAAACCGGGCCGGTTGACAGGTTTGTGCAATGCATGGAATATATGACTCTACTCATAAATGAGTGTATATAAAATATGGGTGGCTGCTGGCGGATGTGCCGGCCATGCCATTCCGGCCGGATGTCAAGACAAGTATAAAGGGAGGAAGCCATGCCGGCACGTACGGGCGCGCAGTTTTTGGAAGGCCTCAAGCAACCCCGGGAGATTTGGGTCGATGACCGCAAGATCGAGAACGTCGCCCGCGATCCCGCATTCGCGGGCGCGGCGCGCGGTGTCGCCGCTGTCTACGATCTCCAGCACAAGGAGGCCGACGCCTGCCTGATGCCGGACCCGGAAACGGGCGAGAAGATCAATGTCAGCCATATGATCCCCCGCTCGAGGCAGGATCTGGCGCGCCGTCGCGCGGGGCTGGAGAAAATCGCCGCCTATTCGGTGGGCCTGATGGGCCGTACGCCGGACTACATGAACGTGACCTATGCGGGCTTCGCGGGCCGCGCCGAGGAATGGGCCGTCAACGGCAACGAGGAAGGCGCGGAAAATCTCGTCAACTATCAGAAGTTCCTGCGCCGCAATGATATTTCGCTGACGCATACGATCGTCAATCCGACCATCGACAAGGCGCAGGGCGACGCGCCGCAACCCGGCAACGATGTGGCCCTTCGCAAGGTCGGCGAAACCGAACACGGTATCGTCGTGCGTGGTGCGCGCATCCTCGCGACGCTCGCGCCCTTCGCCGACGAGATCGCGGTCTATCCGTCTCATCCCTTGCCGCCCGATTGCGACGAGTACGCGATCTCCTTCTGCATTCCGATGTCCACCCCGGGTCTCAAATTCATCTGCCGGGATTCATTTTCCAAAAGCGGAAATTTTTTCGATCATCCGATCTCGACCCGGTTCGACGAGCAGGACGCCTTCGTGATCTTCGACAATGTCGAGGTGCCGCGCGACCGGATACACGTCAACTGCAACACTGCCGTCTACAACTCGGTCATGATGCGCAGCTGGTGGCCGAACGTCATGCAGCAGACGACGGTCCGGGCACTGACGAAACTGGAATTCGCCTGGGGTCTCGCCTCGCGGATGACCGAGGTGATCAACGACGTCAAGCCGCAGACATGGGAGATGCTCGGCGAAATCTGGAGCTATGCCGAATTGACGCGCGCCTGTCTGAAGGCCGCCGAAGACGGGGCTACCGACTATGGCAATGGCGTCTGGCTGCCGGACGCCCAGCCCTTTTCCGCCCTTCGCGCATCGATGCCGCGATGGATGGCGCGGGTCAGCGAAATCATCCAGCTCATCGGATCGCATAATGTCTTCGCTGCGCCGAGCCGCGCTCAGCTCGACGATGCCGGTCTCCGTCCGCTCATCGATCATTATCTGCGCGGTGCCGGCGACGTGGGTGCCGAGCAGCGCGCGCGCGTCTTCCGGCTCGCCTGGGATTTCGTCGGTACGGGTCTTGCAGGTCGGAATCTTCAGTACGAACGCTTCTATCTCGGTTCTTCGGCCCGCAACTATCAGATGGCCCATCTGTTTGGGGACCGCGCGCGCGCCAACGAGTTGGTGGACCGCTTCCTGACGGAAGACATCGAAGTCGGGAAAAAATCCGGAAGTCGTCTCGTGGAGGCGGTGTGATGGCCGGTATCGTGAAAGTTGCAGGCGTCGAGGTTTCGGCGGATCACTGGATCGGCGGAAAGCGCGTCGCTTCGAAGCGGAAATTCGCCGACTTCTCTCCCATCGACGGCTCGCATCTCGCGGACATCTCGGCGGGCGGCAAGGCAGAGGCGGATGCGGCGGTGGCCGCGGCACGGAAAGCCTTTCCGGCATGGGCGGCCCTCGGTCCCAAGGGACGGCTGCCGATCCTGAAGAAATTCGCGGAAGGCATAAGGGCGCGCGCAAACGAACTCGCGGCCGTCGAGACGATGGACAATGGCTCGCTCCTCATGGGCAACGTTCATCGCGTGGTGCCGCGCGCGGCGCAGAACATCGAGTTCTTCGCCGACTGGGCGACGACGCTGGATGGCCATACGATCGACTCGCCCGAAGTCGTGAACCATGTGAAATACGATCCGGCGGGCGTCGCAGTGCTGATCACGCCGTGGAACGCGCCTCTGATGCTGACGACATGGAAAGTCGGCCCGGCGCTTGCCGCCGGCAACACCATCGTCGTGAAGCCGCCGGAATGGGCGCCGCTCACCTGTTCGCTCATGGCCGACATCGCGCATGAAGCGGGCCTGCCGCCGGGAGTTCTCAATGTCGTGCAGGGGATCGGCGAGGTTGCGGGCGACGCGCTGGTGAACCATCCCGATGTCGACCGCATCAGCTTCACCGGCTCGACCGATACGGCAAAACTCATCGGTCAGGCGGCAGCGCGTTCGATCACGCCGATGAGTGCGGAACTGGGCGGCAAGTCGCCTTTCATCGTCTGCGCCGATGCCGATCTGGACGCGGCGGCGCAGACGGTCGCCGCCCAATACATGAACGCGGGTCAGGTCTGCCTCGCGGGCACGCGCATCCTGGTGGAAAAGAAGATCGAGGAGGAATTTCTCGAAAAGGTGCGCAGTGCGGCAAGCCACATGGTGGTGGGCGATCCGCGCGACAAGGATACGCGCGTCGGGCCCCTGATCCACAAGGAGCATTTCGAGCGCGTCGCGGGCTTCGTCGAGCGCGCGAAGGCGGACGGCGCGGTGCCGCTCTGGGGCGGGAACCGCGCGAATTTCGGCGAGCTTTATTTCGAACCGACGCTCTTTGCCGGTGTGAGCCCCGAACTGGAAATCGCGCAGCGCGAAGTCTTCGGCCCGGTACTCACCTGGCAGAGTTTTTCCTCCGACGACGAGGTTGTCGCACTTGCCAACAACACGCGCTACGGCCTCGCAGGCACACTCTTCAGCCGCAGCGAGAAACGGGCGATGGATATTGCCTCGCGGGTCGTCGCCGGAACCTTCTGGGTCAACTGCTTCTTCATCCGCGACCTCGCGGCACCTTTCGGTGGCTCGAAGGACTCGGGCATCGGCCGCGAAGGCGGCGTCTGGAGCTTCGATTTCTACACCGACATAAAAAACATATCGGTCCGCAAGGGATCGTTCGCCTGAGGGGAGGCAATCATGGTTCAGGTTACGGAGCTCGGCTATATGGGCCTCGGGGTCAAAAGCCTCGAGGCGTGGAAGGATTACGCCACGAATATCCTGGCACTCGAAGTCGTAGATGAGGGAGAGCCAGGCCGCTGCTATCTGCGGATGGACTACTGGCATCACCGCTTCATTCTCGAGGAAGATGGAACGGACGATCTGAACTATCTCGGCTTCCGCGTCGCCGGTGTCGAGGAGTTCCGCGAGATGCACAGGAAGCTCACCGGCGCGGGAGTGGAGGTGCGTATCGGTTCCGAGGCGGAAGCGGCAGACCGCCGCGTTCTCGAGATCATGAAGCTCAAGGATGCGAGCGGGTTTCCGATCGAGATTTTTCATGGCCCCCAGGTCCAGGCGGACAAGCCCTTCCATCCGGGCCGCCGCATGCATGGCCGCTTCAAGACGGGCGACGGCGGCCTCGGCCATCTGATCCAGAAGGAAACGGTCGGCTTCGAAAAGACCTACGAGTTCTACAAGCTGCTCGGCATGCGCGGCGGCATCGAATACCGGATTCCCTTTCCCGGCCTCGACAAGCCTTTCGACCTCATGTTCATGCATTGCAATACGCGCGACCATACGGTGGCTTTCGGCCCGCCCGGCGAAAAGCGCATCAATCATCTGATGATCGAAGTCGAGAGTCTGGACGATGTCGGTCTTGCCTACGAGATCGTGCGCAAGGCGGGTATTCCCGTCCCGATGGCACCGGGCCGCCATGCCAACGACCATATGTATTCTTTCTATTTCATGAACCCGTCCGGCTGGATGTGCGAAGTGGGCTGGGGGGCGCGCGAAGCGACGCACCAATCGGAATACTACCAGCGCGATACTTACGGCCACGAACCTGACGAGGCCGTAATGAAGAAGGGCCTGATGGAAGTCTGACGCGCGAACTCGAAACAGAAAAGAAAACAGGAGAGGAAGATATGTCGGTTCTCGAAGGTCCGCGCGGGGAATGGCGGCGCATCCTGCATCAGGGAACGCCGGTATGGGTTAAACCGGAGGAAGGCGGCACGCTCCGTCTCGGCGACGGGCGAACGGTGGATGAAGCGAGCGCGACCTATCTGCCGCCCTGCGATCCGACGAAGATCATATGCATCCATCTGAACTACGATTCGCGCCGCGTCGAGTTCAAGGCGCCGCCGCTCGTCACGCCAACCTACTTCCAGAAGCCGCTGACGACACTCAATTCGCATCGCGGTTTCCTCAACCGGCCCGCCGATTGCCAGTATCTCAATTACGAAGGAGAGATCGCGGCCATCGTCGGTAAGCCCATGCGCAATGTCGCGCCCGATGAAGTGTGGGACTGCCTTGCGGGTTTCGCCCCGGCCAACGATGTCGGCGCACAGGACTTCCGCGACACGGATGCGGGCTCGATGCTCCGCGTGAAGGGCCAGGATGGCTTCTGCCCCGTCGGTCCGGGCATCGTGCGCGGTGTCGATATTCGGAAGGAAAGCGTCCGCACCTATATCAACGGCAAGGTGGTGCAGGACGGGCCGGTAAGCGAAATGACCTTCCCGATCGACTACATCTTCGCCGATCTCTCCCGCCACATCACTTTCCTGCCCGGCGACATCGTGCTCACCGGCACGCCCGCCAATTCGCGTCCGATGAACCCCGGCGACGTCGTCGAAGTGGAGGTGACGGGTATCGGTAAGATCACCAACACGGTGCAGGAAGTGCCGGCGCCCACCCACAAGGTCGGGCACGAGCCGACGGACACCGACGCCGTCCGCCGCGTCGCGCTCGGGCAGTTCTGAGGGATATAAAAATGGCGGAAGCCTTGTCTCTGAAATCGCGTTGGGCGGCTGGAGAGGTGACGTTTGGCGCCTGGTGCATGATGCCCGGCGCGCTCGGCGTCGAGGCTATTTCGTCGCTTGGCTTCGATTGGATACTCGTCGATATGCAGCATGGCTGCATGGACTATGGACAGGCGCTTGATATGATCCGCGCCGCCGACATTCGCGGAATTCCAGCGATTGTACGGGTGCCCTGGAACGAGCCGGGCATCGTCGGTCGCGTTCTGGATGCGGGCGCCCTTGGTGTCGTCGCTCCGATGATTCAGACGGCCGACGATGCGAGGAGTCTGGTCGACTCCTGCCGCTATCCGCCAGTTGGGCGCCGCAGCTTCGGGCCTGTACGTGTCGGAACGCGCGACGGCGCGGGCTATGCCTTGACTGCCAACGACCGTGTTGTCGTCATTCCGATGATCGAGACGCGCTCCGCGCTTGATCAGGTCGATGAAATCGTCAGCTTGCCGGGTGTGGACGCCGTCTTGGTGGGGCCCTTCGATCTTTCGGTCGCGCTTGGCCTGCCGCCGGGAGACAATGACGGAAAGCCGATTTTCGACGACGCCATAAAGACCATTGTCGCCGCCTGTCGGCGGCACGGCAAGGCGGTAGCCGTCCTGTCGAATGCGGCCGTCGCGCCGCTACGCGTCACGCAAGGGTTTCAGATGGTCTCGGTTACGACAGACATTGCGGCGCTCACTTCGGCGAGCATGGCAAGCCTCAGAATCGTGAAAAAACTGGAATGAGAAATGCTGGATAGCGCGACAAGAACAAAAATCGTCGACAAGCTTTTCGACGTCTACAAGACACGCAAGCCGCTGCCGCGGCTGACCGGAACCTATCCTGGCTTGACCGTCGAGGACTCCTATCTGGTTCAGGAAGAGTTCGTGCGCCGCAAGGTTGATGCGGGTGCCAAGGTGAGGGGCTACAAGGTTGGGCTTACGTCGAAACCGATGCAGGAAATGGCAGGATCTTCGGAGCCGGATTTCAGCGCGATAACCGACGACATGTTCCTGCCCGAAGCGACGCCGATCGACGCTGGCCGGTTTTTCCGCCCGATGATCGAAATCGAAATCGCATTCGTCATGAAGCACGCGCTCGAGGGGCCGGGTGTGCTGCCCGTAGACGTGCTCCGGGCGACCGATTTTGTTGTCCCGGCGATCGAGATTGTCGATTTCCGCGTAATGCCGGAGCCTGGTTTCGGCATCATCGACACCGTGGCCGATCTGGCAGCCTGCGGCGGTGTCGTGCTGGGTGCCAACCCAAGGAGGCTTGACGCGATCGACGTGCGGCGCGTGCATGGCGAGTTGAAGTTGAACGGCAAGCCGGAAGTCGAGGGCGAAGCCTCGGCGGTTCTGGGCAATCCCGTAACGTCCGTCGCCTGGCTTGCGAACAAGCTCGGCGAATTCGGCGTTGTTTTCGAGCCGGGTCAGGTGGTGCTTACCGGGTCTTTTGTGCGGGCAATTCCCGTTAAGGCCGGCGACGATGTTTTGTGCCGCTTCGACCAGGGATTGGGCGATCTGTCCGCGAGTTTTATCTGAATTGTGGACGGCCGGTCACTGTCCAAAATAGAAAAAGTGTCGCGCAAGTCCGGGTTATATAAATCTGTATAAGGATTAAAACCACATGAAGCTGGTCCCTTTGATGAAAATTCACGTTCTTGTCGCCTCGCCATTCGATATCGGCGACACGACGCAAGGCAAGCGGCTTGTCGCCAACATTACGGGGGGCGCGTTCGAGGGCAAGCGACTCACGGGCACCGTTTGCAGCAGTGGTGCCGACTGGATCCTTATCGATTCCGAGAATTTGGGGCATATCGACGTGCGTATCGTTCTGCAGACGAACGATGGCGCACACATCTATGTTCATTATACCGGCTTTCTTGATTACAACGAAAAATTTGTGACTGCGGCACTCAGTGGCGGCGAAACGAAAATCGGCGACTCGTATTTTTTGAGCCAGCTGCGTTTCGAGACGGGTGCCGAAAAATACAAATGGTTGAACAGGGTTTTGGGTGTCGGCGAGGGGCGCGTTTACCCGGGCGGCATCGAGTATCAGGTTTACGAGCAGGCGCACGATTGAAACATGCGCCCGGAGCGAGGCGGCGGGTTCCCCCGCCAGCCTTTCATGCGGTGCCGGGAAATGCGGGTGGCATCGGCTTTCTGTGCGTCGGACAAATTGAGGGAGGACACTTGTGGCTGACAATGGAGCGGGAGCCGGCATTCGCTGGGACAAAGAGGTGGACTGGCTGGTCGTGGGCGGCGGCGGTGCCGGAATGGTGTCAGCCCTGACGGCCAAGCATCTGGGTCTTGATACGCTGGTGATCGAAAAGTCGCCCTATATGGGCGGCAGCACGGCGCGATCAGGCGGCGTGGTCTGGATTCCCAACAATTACCTGGTGCACGAGGGCGGGCTGCCGGACTCGGAGGAACGCGCCAGGACCTACATGGCCAGCACGGTCGGCAATCGCGTGCCCTCGGAAGTTCAGGAATCGTTTGTGAAATACGGTCCGCAAATGATCGAGTTCCTGCGCGATCACACTGAAACGCGCTTCATCTGGAGCAAGGGATACTCGGACTATTATCCCGAAGCGCCTGGCGGCTTCTCCGAAGGCCGCGCCCTGGAAGCCGTTCCCTTCAACGGGACTTTGCTTGGCGCCAATCAGAAATATTTCCGCCCGCCGGTTCTGTCGGGCACCCATTACGCAGGCCTCCTGCTGTTCGAGTTGTTTTCGGTCGCCCGGATGCGCCACCATTGGGACGGAAAACGCAAGTTCATGAAGGCGGCTTTCAACACGATCGCGAACAGGCTGCTTGGCAAAAAAGTGATGACGGCGGGACAGGGCACCGCCGGTCGGCTCTTTTACTCTATATTGCGTGCCAACATTCCATTCGAAGTGAATACGGGCCTGACGTCGGTGGTGATGGAGAACGGTCGCGTCGTCGGCGCCGAGGTGTCGAAGGGCGGCAAGACGCTTCGATACAAGGCGCGGCGCGGCGTGGCGCTGACCGCCGGCGGCTTCGCCCACAATCAGGAAATGCGCGATCGCTATCTTCCGCATCCCACAAGCTCGAAATGGTCGCTTGCCGCCGAAAGCGACACGGGCGATGCCATTCGCGCCGGCGAGAGCATTGGTGCCCGGCTCGATCTGATGGACGATGCCTGGTGGGGGCCGGTCAGTCACGTAAACGCCAACGAGAATCCACATTTCTGCGTTCTCGAGCGCTCGCTTCCGGGATCCATGATCGTGAATTCCTCAGGTGATCGCTTCGTAAACGAGGCGGCACCTTATTGCGACGTGGTCACCAGGATTTACGAAATGCACAACGGGGCAGGCACGTCCTGCGTGCCGGTATGGCTCATCCTCGATAAGGCGTACAAGGATTACTATATGATCGCCTCGAATATGCCGCGCCAGCCCCTCCCGAAGCGGTGGAGTGAGAGTGGTGACGTGGTTTCGGCACCAAGCCTTGCAGAACTTGCGGAGAAGATAGGCGTTCCGGCGGACCGTCTCGTAAAATCAATGGAGCGATTCAACAAGCTCGCCGAGACCGGCGTTGATGAGGATTATCATAGAGGCGACAGCGCGCATGATCGGATGTACGGCGATCCCTTTTTCAAAAATCCGAATCTGGCACCGTTGACGAAAGCTCCTTTCTTCGCCATACGACTCTATCCCGGCGATATCGGCACGCGCGGTGGGCTTGTTATTAACAAGTTCGGACAGGTTGTCTCGCAGTCGGGAGAAGTTATCGAGGGTCTGTGGGCGGCGGGGAACAGCACGGCGTCCGTCATGGGGAATTCCTATCCTGGACCTGGCGCGACCATCGGCCCGGCCATGACATTTGGCTACATTGCTGCCATGAAAGGCGCCGGACACATCTGACGTTTTTCGGTTTGTTTGACCTGGAATTTGCCAACCCGCATGGTCCAAGGTTGGCGTAAGCCCAAAGACGCACGTGCGCCGACTTGAAGCTGTGCGGCGTCTAGGTAGTGGACTCATAAGCACGGGCCCATATCCGGATTGAAACGATGGCGACCGCAGCGAGGAAGTTGCGTGCGAGCTTGTCGAAGCGCGTGGCGACGCGCCTGAAGTGCTTGAGCTTGTTGAAGAAGCGCTCGACCAG
>NZ_JAUSBV010000002.1 GCF_030651915.1 Parvibaculum sp.
TCGGCAACAAAGGCTTGATTAAAGCCCATTCCGCATCGCTCAGATCGAACCGTCCCATCTCTCCCTCCCAGAAAACCGAGAGAGAAAGTGAATCACGCTTCGCCTGTCAGCGGAATCCCTTTATGAGTACAGAACCTAGTCCGCCGCGCGGGCGAACTGGCCGGAGGCGGGGGAGAGTTTGTGGTTCTTCAGCGGCAGTTGGCGGATGCGCTGGCCGGTCAGCGAGAAGACGGCGTTGGCGACCGCGGCCGAGATCGGCGGGGTGCCGGGCTCGCCGAGGCCGCCCAGCGGCGCACCGCTTTCGATGAAGTGGACGGCGATCTCGGGCGTGTCGGCCAGCTTCAGCATTTCGTAGTCGGTGAAGTTCGACTGCGCGACGGCGCCACCTTCGATGCTGATCTCGCCGAAGAGCGCAGCGGTGAGGCCGTAGATGATCGCCGACTCGACCTGCTGGGCCGCCGTGTCCGGATGGATGACCTCGCCGCAATCGACCGCGGCGGTGACGCGGTGGACCTTCACTTCGCCGGGCTCGACGATCGAGATTTCGGCAACCTCGGCGACGATCGAGCCGAAGCTTTGCTGGATGGCGATGCCGTGGGCGTGGCCGGCAGGAAGCGGGCGGCCCCAACCGGCTTTTTCGGCGGCCAGTTCCAGCACCGCCAGATGACGGGGCTGGTCCTTCAGCATGGCGCGGCGATATTCGAAGGGGTCCTGCCCCGCTTCATGCGCCAGTTCGTCGACGAAGCTTTCGTTGAAGAAGGTGTGCTGGGTGTGGGCGACCGAACGCCAGGGGCCGCGCGGCACCGGATTGTCGATCTCGACAAAACGGATCGACTGGTTGGGCACATTATAGGGAATGTGCGGGGCCTCGCCGGGCTCGTCCTTGTGGACATAGCGGTTTTCCCAGGCGAGCGGCATGCCCTTGTCGTCGAGCGCGGCGCGCAGGCGCGAGGTCGAAGCGATGCGATAGGCGTCGTGCTGGATGTCGTCCTCGCGGGTGTAGATCAGCTTCACCGGCGCGGCGACCTCTTTTGCGATGATCGCGGCGAAGTCGATCTCGCTCGGGAAATCGAAGAAGCCGGCGCGGATCGGGATGCGGCGGCCGAAACCGCCGCCGAGCAGCATCGGATGCAGCGTCACATTGTCGAAGTCGAGACCGGCGATTTCGGCGATGCGGGCGCGGGCGCCGAGCGGGTCCTGCACGCCGAGCCAGACATCGGCCTTGCCGTCGCGGATCCAGATGGTGCAGTTCATCGGCTCCATGCAGGCATGGGCCAGGTAAGGCACGCGGTAGGATGCTTCGACCACGCGGGTGGCACCTTCGAAGGCGCGGGGGGCGTTGCCGGTTTCGAAATCCTTGTCGCTCTTGCCGGCATCAAGCGCCGCGTCGTGACCGGCGAAAATCGTTTCCGACGAGATCGCTTCGTTGCCCTTGGTGTCGAAGGTCACGTCGAGGGCAAGCGCGGCTTCCTTGGCGCGCCAGTAATTGTCGGCGATGACGGCGACGCCGCCGGGAAAGTCGACGACCTGTTTGACGCCGCGGCGGGTGAGGATTTCCGATGCGTCGTAGGCGGCGACGGTGCTGCCGAAAACCGGGGCGAGATGGACCGCCGCATAGAGAAGACCTTCGGGGCGGGCATCGACGCCATACATTGCCGAGCCGTCGACCTTGGCCGGAATGTCGAAGCGGGGGCGCGCCGTGCCGACGATGGTGTAGTCCTTTTTGGCTTTCAGCTTCGGCGCGGCGGAAGGCGAATAATCCGCCGCGTCGGCCGCCAGCTCGCCGTAAGTGGCGGACTGGCCGTTCGGGCCCTTGACCATGCTCATGGCGGCCGTGCATTGCGCCGGCGAGACGCCCCAGCGGGCGGCGGCGGCCTTGACCATCATGTCTTTCGCGGCCGCGCCGGTGACGCGCATGCCGTGATGGCCGGTATAGCGCACGGCCATGGAGCCGCCGGTGACCTGCAGGTTCATGAACTGCGCGACCTTGGTCCAGGTGGCGGCGGTGACGCCTTTCAGCATCGGCGGCACGGCATCGCCATCGAGGAAGCGGTTGCCCAGCGCCTCGTTGGCGAAGGCTTTCTCGGCCGGCGCCTGTTCGGCGCGGACCAGCGACCAGTCGGCCTCGAGTTCTTCGGCCGCCATCATCGCAAGTGCGGTGATGGGACCCTGGCCCATGTCGGAATGGGGGACATAGACGGTGACAATGTTGTCGGGCGAGATCTTCAGCCAGGTGGTGACGAAGCGTTCGCCGTCTTCGGCTGCCAGCTTGTCGGCGAGGCCGCGGCGCGAGGGACCCGATACGGCGACGCCGAGCAGCAGGCCGCCGCCGGCGATGCCGCCCGCGACCAGCAATTGACGACGCGAGGGCTTTTTGAGTTCGATGGCCATGATGCTGTTCTCCCTCAGGCGGCGGTGACGGAACGGATGGCGGCGCGGACGCGCGGATAGGTGCCGCAGCGGCAGATATTGGTGATCGCCGTGTCAATCTCTTCATCCGTAGGCTGAGGAGTTTCGGCGATCAGCGCCGAAACCGCCATCAGCATGCCGGACTGGCAGTAACCGCATTGCGGCACCTGCGCCTCGATCCAGGCCTGCTGGAGGGCGCTCAGCATGCCCTCGGCAGCGCCGGCGGATGCGGCCAGTCCTTCAATGGTCACGATGTCGGCGCCGTCGACCGCTTCGACCGGGGTGACGCAGCTGCGCATCGCAACGCCGTCGACATGAACCGTGCAGGCGCCGCAGGCGGCGACGCCGCAGCCGAACTTGGTGCCGGTGAGGCCGATCTCGTCGCGGAGCGCCCAGAGGAGCGGCATGTCGGGCTCGATGTCGAGCTCGTGAAGGGTGCCGTTGACGCGCAGCGTGACGGACATGGGGGTTCCTCCGGCGGTTTGGGGGCGGGCGCGGGGTCGCGGTCGCCGTGACTGACCGGTTTTACCATTTCGGTCATTCGGTATCCAGCCTCGATTTGGCGGTCACGGTTTTGTGATGGCCGGGCTGGGCGCCGGGGGCGCGGCGGTCTATGTTTTGTCGAGGTTTGTCTGCCGTTTCCGGAGGTCCCGATGCGTGTTGCCGCTCTTGCCGCCCTGTTCACTCTTCTTGCCAGCGGCGCGCTGGCCGATCCGCGGCTCGCCGCCGGACAATTCATGAGCGCCGACGGGAAAGAAGCCGGCTCGGCCGATCTCAGCGAAGGGCCGACCGGCGTGCTGCTGCGAATCGAGGTGGAAGGCCTCGCGCCCGGCTGGCACGGGGTTCATTTCCACGCCACCGGCGATTGTTCGGACGAGAAGTTCATGGCTTCCGGCGGCCATCTCAACCACGCGCATGAGAGCGACAAGGCGCCGCACGGGCTGCTCAACCGCGACGGCCCCGACTTTGGCGACCTGCCGAACCTCCATGTGCATGAGGACGGGACCGGCAAGGCCGAGATGTTTTCGGCGCTG
Source organism: Parvibaculum sp. (assembly GCF_030651915.1). Classification (GTDB taxonomy): domain Bacteria; phylum Pseudomonadota; class Alphaproteobacteria; order Parvibaculales; family Parvibaculaceae; genus Parvibaculum. Next base: position 3,444 of record NZ_JAUSBV010000002.1, read on the forward strand.
GTCAGCTTCGACGGCGCGGACGGGCGCGCCGCCCTTTTCGATGCCGACGGCGCGGCGATCGTGATCCATGAGGCGGCGGACGATCATGTGAGCCAGCCGATCGGCGGCGCCGGGGCGCGGGTCGCCTGCGCGGTGCTGGAGCGCGCCGAATAGGCCAGTATTTTTCGGTTGAATAATGACCCGCTACCGGGTCGGCGTGGGCGAGAAATTTCCGATGGCCGAACGGCTGAGGCGCGAATTCGAGCGCGGCGCCGCGTTCCAGGTCAAGGGGCCGGACAGACAGGCGGTGCCTTACCGGATTTTTTTGTAGAGGGCCTCTTCCCTCTTTCCGAACGAGAGACGGTGAACGAGACCATCCGCTTGCGGATTTTCCCGCTCGCCCTAGCCCACTTCGGCCCTTGTCGGCGCGTCGGGCGCGGGGGCGATGCGGGCCGGTGGCGCGGCGCGGACGGGGAGATGGCAGGCGACGCGGGTGCCGATGCCGGGCGTCGATTCCAGTGTCACCCAGCCGCCATGCAATTCGACAAAGGAATGCACGAGGCTGAGGCCGAGGCCGGCGCCGCGGCGGCGGTCGCCCGTTGCATGGGCCTCGAAACGGTCGAAGACGTTGGACTGGAATTCCGGCTTGATGCCGTCGCCGGTGTCGGCGACCCAGAGTTCGACCGAGTTCTCGAAACGCGCCGCGCCGACCGTGATGGTGTCGCCGGGACTGGTGAAGGCCAGTGCGTTCGACAAGAGGTTGATCATGATCTGCTTGATGCGTTTTTCGTCGGCGCGGACGATGCCGATGTCCTTCGGGCAGTCGACCTTCAGCACGACCTTGTTTTTCTGCGCCGGGCGCTGGGCAAATTCCTCGGTCGCATAAATCACTTCCGACAATTCGACATCGGAGAGATCGAGCGTCATGGCGCCGGCTTCGATGACCGCCAGATCGAGAATGTCGTTGACGACGTCGATCAGCGTTTCGGAGCTTTCGAGAATGCCCTGCATGTATTCGTGCTGACGCGGATTGAGGGCACCGAACATTTCGGCTTCGAGAATTTCGCCGAAGCCGAGAATGTTGGTCAACGGCGTGCGCAGCTGGTAGGAGACGTGGCTGATGAATTCCGACTTCAGGCGGTCGGCCGTTTCGAGCGCGTCGTTGCGCTCGCGCAGGGCCTTTTCGATCTGAATCGAATCCGTGACGTCGACGAAGGTCATCAGCGTGGCGCCATCGGGCAGCGGCACCTGCGCATAGTCGATGACGGTGGCGTCCGGCCGGTTGAGGCGGCCCGTCGATTGCGCGCGCGTGGCCGAGGCGCTGGTGATGCCGGCAATGACACCGGGCACTTCCGGCACGCCGTCGATCAGCGCGTGGGCGATCGTGGCAAGCTCGTTGACATGCGGTTCGCCCTCGAGGCTGGCGATGTCGAAATTCCAGATGCGGGCGAAGGCCGGGTTCGAGAGTTTCAGGCGGCCGTCGGAACCGAAAACGGCCACACCTTCATAAAGGTGGTCGATCGTTTCGCGCTGCACGCTGGCCAGCGTGTTGTAGCTGCTTTCGAGATTGAGCCGCTCGGTGATGTTTTCGTAGAGATAGACGACGCCACCGAAGGGATGTGCCTGACCGATCAGCTTGATCGTGCGGCCGTCGGGCAGGTGCCAGAATTCCTCGACCGGATCGGGCGAGGTGTAGAGCTCCATGCGGGCCTGTTTCCAGACCTGGAAATTCGCCTGTTCGGGCAGGCGGCGGCGGGCGCGCAGTTCGTCGAGAATTTCGCCGTCCGACGGGCCCTGATCGAGCCATTGCGCATCGAGACCCCAGAGCGTTTCGAAGGCCCGGTTGTGGAAGGCGAGGCGCTTGTCCGGCCCGCAGATCGCCACCGCCGTCGTCACCCGGTCGAGCGTCGCGGCATGGCTTTCGATGTGACGGCGGAGTTCGCTTTCCGCTCCGTCGAGCGCCGAGACGTCGATGGCGATGCCGGCGACACCGCCGTCGACGCGCTGTTCGACGATGTCGAGCGTGCGGCGCTCGCCGGCCATGATGGCGCGGCTGCGCTCGCGGGCGCGCGGGCGATCGAAAAGGCCACGGCGCAGAACCGAGAGCGTTTCCTCGTTCAGCAGTTCGAGGCCCTTCATCACCGCTTCTTCCGGCGAGGCCGCATCGACCGCTTCGGCATAGGCGGTGTTGACCCAGGTGAGCTTTCCGTCCGTATCGCGCCGCCAGGCCGGCAGCGGCACCGTGGTCAATTGTTCCTCGAAGCGGGCGCGCGCGGCTTCGGCGCTGCGCAGACGGTCCTTCAGGCGCGAGACCTCGGCCCGCTCGCCCGAGACGTCGCGCAACCAGAGCACGGCCAGCGCGCCAGCCGGCCGGCCTTCGGCCTCGAAGGTGCGCCCGTCGGTCGATTGCACATGAAGCGAAAAGCGCGCGCCGCGGGTGCGCAGGCGCTGAACCGCCGTGTTGAGACGGCCGGCGTTTTCGGGCTCGAGCCTGGTCAGCAGATAGTTGAAATCGAGATCGCCCGAGGAGGGATCGACCAGCGTCGCCGTCGAGCCGACGATGCGGGGACGGGCCTGGAAGGTCCCGGGCGCGGCGCGCAGACTTTCGGGCGTCCAGATGAAAACCGCGTCGGGCTCGGCGGCCAGTATTGCTTCAGCGGCGTCGAGCCTGGCGGCCAGCGCGCCGATACGTGCCTCGCGTTCAAGCGCCACCCGGCGCGCGGCGCGGGCGGCGCGCAGGCCCGTAATGGCGGCTAGCGCCCCGACAAAGGCAATGCCGCCAGCCACCGCATAGACGGCCGCAACAGCCGGATCGGCGGCCGCTTCCGGCGGCAGGCCAATGGCGGTCAGGCGGTCCATCAAGCCACGCGGCACAATTTCCTGGGCCGCGGCGGCAGAGGGGATCAACGCGGACCCAAGGCCCGCGGCAAGCTTCCCCATCCCTGAACGGCGTTTTCGCGCCCTCATGCCACATTTCCCGACTCAGGGTCGCCCCCCGGAGAGCACAAGACCCGATCGCCCGCAAATCAGCCGGCGGCGGTCATATTACACGATCAGCCGATGTGTCGCGAAAAAGGACAGAAAAAAGCCCGGCGATGCGGCCGGGCTTTTCCATATCAAATCATGCGTCGCGGCCGATCAGTAACGGTAGCTTTCGGCTTTGAAAGGGCCCTGCTGCGCGACGCCGATATAGGCCGCCTGCTTGTCGTTCAGCTTTTCGAGCTTCACGCCGATCTTGGCCAGATGCAGCATGGCAACCTTCTCGTCGAGCGACTTCGGCAGCACATAGACCTTCTTGTCGTAGTCGCCGGGCTTCGTCCAGAGCTCGATCTGGGCCAGCGTCTGATTGGTGAAGGAGGCCGACATGACAAAGCTCGGATGGCCGGTGCCGCAGCCAAGGTTCACCAGACGACCCTCGGCCAGCAGGATGATGCGCTTGCCGTCCTGAAACTCGATCTCGTCGACCTGCGGCTTGACGTTGTGCCACTTGAGGTTGCGCAAGCCGCCGATCTGGATCTCGCTGTCGAAGTGGCCGATGTTGCAGACGATGGCGCGGTGTTTCATCTTGCGCATGTGGTCGACGGTGATGACGTCGATATTGCCCGTCGTCGTGACGAAGATGTCGCCGCGCGGTGCGGCTTCATCCATCGTCGTCACTTCATAGCCTTCCATCGCCGCCTGGAGCGCGCAGATCGGATCGATTTCGGTAACGATGACACGGCAGCCGGCCTGACGCAGTGAAGCGGCCGAGCCCTTGCCGACATCGCCGAAGCCGGCGACGACGCCGACCTTGCCCGACATCATCACGTCGGTGGCGCGACGGATACCGTCGACCAGCGATTCACGGCAGCCATAGAGATTGTCGAATTTCGACTTGGTGACGCTGTCATTGACGTTGATGGCCGGCCAGAGCAGCGTGCCCTTCTTCTGCATTTCATAGAGACGATGGACGCCAGTGGTGGTTTCCTCCGTCACGCCCTTCACGCTTTTTGCGATCTGGCCGTAGAAACCGGGCTTGTGCTTCAGGCGGCGCTTGATGGCGGCGAAGAGGATTTCCTCTTCCTCGTTGCCCGGCGTCTCGAGGAAAGCGACGTCGCCTTCTTCCGCGCGCTTGCCGAGATGGATGAGGAGCGTTGCGTCGCCGCCATCGTCGAGGATCATGTTGGGCGCGCCGCCATCCGACCATTCGAAAATACGGTGGGTGTATTCCCAGTAGTCTTCGAGGTTTTCGCCCTTGATGGCGAAGACCGGAATGCCGCGCGCGGCAATGGCCGCCGCCGCGTGATCCTGCGTCGAATAGATGTTGCACGAGGCCCAGCGGATGTCGGCGCCGAGTTCGGCCAGCGTTTCGATCAGCACGGCGGTCTGGATGGTCATGTGCAGCGAGCCGGCGATGCGGGCGCCCTTCAGCGGCTTCTGCGCCCCGAACTCCTCGCGCGTCGCCATCAGGCCCGGCATTTCGGTTTCGGCGATGTCGATTTCCTTGCGGCCCCAATCGGCGAGATTGATGTCCTTGATCGCGTAGTCGCGCGGATCGGCTTTTGCGGCTTGGCTCATGGGGCAGGGCTCCTTCGGAGGGCTTGATTTCAGGCTGGCGGCGCGGGCGGCGCAACGCTGCGCCCCGGCCCGCAGGGCGGCCGGTTCGGGGTGGTTATAGCAATGGAGAGCGAAAGGGGCAAGGCAGATATAAAGAAATCTTTATATGCCCTGTTTCGCGAGACCGGAATTGGCGAAATCCCTCAATCGCGCTCGCCGAAGCCGTCCGAAACGAGCGCTTCGAGGGCCGAGAGCGCGGCTTCGGCGTCGGCGCCCTCTGCCTCGACCAGGATGCAGCAGCCGGGCGATGCGGCCAGCATCATCAGGCCCATGATCGATGTGCCGGGCACCGTATGGCCTTCGCGGGAGACGCGGATTTCAGCATCGAACTGTTCGGCGACCTGCACGAACTTCGCCGAGGCGCGGGCATGAAGGCCGCGGGTGTTGACGATGTTCAGAAGCCGGGATGCAGGACGCGATGCCCCGCCGCTTTCGACTGTCACGTGCCTTCGCCCGCCAGAACCCGGCTGGCGATCGAGATGTATTTGCGGCCCGATTCCTGCGCCTGATCGACAGCGTCGCCAAGGCTTGCCGTGTCGCGCACACTGGCGAGCTTGATCAACATCGGCAGATTGACGCCGGCAATCACTTCGACCTTCGCCTTGTCCATCACCGAAATCGCCAGATTGGACGGTGTGCCGCCGAACATGTCGGTCAGCAGGATGACGCCATCGCCGGAATCGGCTGCCGCAACGGCTTTCAGGATGTCCTTGCGGCGCTGCTCCATATCGTCATCGGGGCCAATGCTGATGGCCGCGACCTGCGCCTGGGCGCCGACGACATGCTCCATTGCGGCGACAAACTGGCTGGCCAGTTGACCATGCGTTACAAGTACCAATCCGATCATCGACCGCCCTCTTTGCCGCTGCCCGTCCGCCAAAGGCGACGGGGCGGCGATACCGCACCCCTGCGAGGGGCGTATCGTGACCTCATTCCGGCGTCAATGACAAGCGCTGCGATGCAACAATCGGCATCGGAATGACGCTTTTTCAAGAACCTGAATTTCGGGATCACAGGCGCCCGTCGGCGCCGGGAAAGCCGGCATCCGGGATCGCGGCCAGTGCGAGACGGAGCTTTTCGGGCGTTGTCGCGTCGAAGGCATGGATTGACAGCACCGGTAGCGACAGGCCGGCGATTTCCTCATGCCGCGGCTCGGCGAGGCGCGGCACGGCCTCGCGCGGCACCAGATCGACGATCAGCGCGACGGCGCCCCGCGCCGCGCTCGGCACCGTCACAAGGCCGAGGCCGCGCAATTCGATGAGACCGGCCAGCGCCACAGGCGCCGAGGCGACAAGACGATCACCATCCCGGACGAGCCGCACCTGATCGTCGGCAACGAGGCGCGTTTCACCCGCCGCATCGGCGCGTATCAGACGAAAGGCCAGATCGGATTTGCCGGCACCGGACGGCCCGCGCAGCAACAAGGCCCGGGCGCCGCAGAGAACGCATGTGGCGTGCATATAAAGAGCGTCATCGTTCGGCGGCGTGGCGGAGGAAGTCATGATGCGTCAATCCGCCGCTGGCAGGTCGACGGTGAAACTGGCACCGAGAATCTTGTCACCATCCATCCGGTTGCCGGCGCGGATGGTCCCGCCATGCACCTCGACAATCTGGCGCGAAATAGCGAGGCCCAGGCCCGAATGTTTGCCAAAACTGTCCGGTCGGTCGGTGTGGAAGCGATCGAAGATACGCTCGACGCTGTCAGGCGGAATGCCGGGGCCGTCGTCTTCGACACGGATGACGATGCGCCCTCGCCCGCGCGCGGCCGAAACGCGAATAACGCCGCGTGGCGGGCTGAAGGACAAAGCATTATCGATCAGGTTGCGCAGAACCTGGCCGAGCCGCATGTCGAAACCCTTGACTTTCATCCGCTCCCGGGGTGCGTCCGGATCGATTTCAAGTGAAACGCGAGCGTGGCTGGCGACGCCGGTTTCGGTGAAAAGATCGCAGACGGTTTCGAGCAGCGTCACGATATTCACATCTTCCATTTCCTCGCGCGACAACTCGGCGTCGAGACGAGAGGCATTGGAAATGTCGCTGATCAACCGGTCGATACGACGTACATCGTCCTGAATAATCTGCATCAAACGCTCCTTGGCGGCGTCGTCCTTCGCCAGGCGAAAGGTTTCGATGGCACTGCGAAGAGAGGTCAACGGATTCTTCAGCTCATGTGCAACATCGGCTGCGAAGCTTTCGATGGCGTCGATGCGACTGTAAAGTGCGTTGGTCATGTCGCGCAGCGAGCCCGACAACTCGCCGATCTCGTCCCGGCGGCCGGTGAAGTCCGGGATCTGGGCACGCGCATTCTTGCCGCGGCGGACGATCTCGGCGGCCTGCGCCAGACGGCGCACCGGCTCGGCGATCGTACCGGCAAGCACGACAGAGAGCAGGATGGTGACCCCCAGCGCAACCATGAAGACCTGCACAATCGCAAAACGTTCGGCACGGACGATGGCGTCGATATCGCCGCCACGTGTCGAGAGCATCAGCGCACCGAGCACCGCGCGATAGCGCTGGATCGGCACGGCAACCGAGACGATCAACTCGCCGCGATCATTGACGCGTTCCATGCTGGACGGCGTGCCTGACAGCGCGCCGATGACCTCGGCATACATGCTGCCGTTCTGGCTGCCCGCTTCGCGGAAGCGTTCGAGATCACGACCCGGCAGGACGCTCATTATCCGGTCGGCGATACCTTGAAAAAAGCCCGGATCTTCGGCGCCTTCGGGCGGCGGCAGTTCGAAAGCGACAACCTGCCCGGAGGCCGAGAGCTGACGCGAATCGAGAATGAGCCAACCATCCTTGTCATAGAGCCGGGCCCGGGTCTGGGTCGGCAGAACGAGACGCCGAAGGATGGGCGCCGCGTTTTCCGGAACGATCGGCAGCGCTTTTTCGGCCAGATCGCCGGCATCGAGCGGCGGCGGCGCGCCGATGCGGCTCGACGAAAGCGGATCGATCACCTGGGCGTCCGGCGTCGAGGTTGCGCCCTGCGCAATGGCGCCGGCAATGATTTCAGCCTGTGTCAGAAGGCTCTGGCGGCGGGCGTCGATCAGTCCTTCGCGAAACTGGTTGAGGTAGAGAATGCCGGTCAGAAGAACAAAAAGCGCGGCGACATTGAAAGCAACGATGCGGCGCGTGAGACTTGAAAAACGGCCGCGCGCCAGAAAGCCGCGAAAGGCGGCAAGCGCCCGCATCGCCGAGGCCGAGAGCCGGGCGAACGGCACCGCCGCATGAGGCGCGCCGGCGGGCTCGATGCGCCCACCATCCTCGCTCTCATCCTCGATCAGGCTCGCCATGACATCTCTTCGGCCCTTGCGTGTCGCAATGCGGCTTTGCGCATCCGTATCGACGACGGTTTTCAGGCCTCGCGGTAGCGATAGCCGACGCCATAAAGCGTTTCGATGGCGTCGAAATCGTCGTCGGCTTCCTTGAACTTCTTGCGCAGGCGCTTGATGTGGCTGTCGATGGTGCGGTCGTCGACATAGACCTGATCGTCGTAAGCTGCATCCATCAGCGCATCGCGGCTCTTGACGTAGCCGGGACGCTGAGCCAATGCCTGCAGGATCAGGAACTCCGTAACCGTCAGGACGACTTGCTTGCCGCACCAGGTGCAGGTGTGACGCTCCGGATCGAGCAGCAGAGAACCGCGTTCCATCACCTGATTGACCGCCCCTTCGGCAGGTGTGCCTTCGGTTTTGGGGGCGACGCGGCGCAATACCGCCTTGACGCGCTCCACCAGCAGGCGCTGCGAGAAAGGCTTGGTGATGTAATCGTCGGCACCCATCTTGAGGCCGAACAATTCGTCGATCTCGTCATCCTTGGAGGTGAGGAAGATCACCGGCAGGTCGGACTTCTGGCGCAAGCGGCGCAGCAACTCAATGCCGTCCATACGCGGCATCTTGATGTCGAAGACGGCGACATCGGGTGGGTTGGCCGACAGTCCTGCCAACGCCGCCGCGCCATCGGTGTAGGTCTGGACGTGATAGCCCTCGGCTTCGAGCGCGATGCTCACCGAGGTCAGAATGTTGCGGTCGTCGTCGACCAGCGCAATGGTCGGCATTTGCCCCTGTCCCTTTTGACACTCCAAGCCCTTTTGTAGGTCGGGCCCAATTCCGCTCATCTCGTTCCGGACCTCATCCATCGCGTACCCCGCTTTCGAACGCCACCCAGCGCGGCGACGAGGCTTAGGCATGCTTTTGGCCCAAAATATGGCGGCAGTATAAGGGGTTGATGTTTCACATGCCATGCCCCGCGCGGACCGCATTGTACCGATTTGACAAAGGAAGTGCCGGGCAGCCATGAGTAGGCGGACACACCAAAGCCGGGAAGCGGCCATCGAGGGGGGAATATCATGCTGAAGCGCGTACTTGCCGGGCTGGCCGGGCTCTTCATCCTGCTGGTCGCGGTTCTCGTCGGCCGGACGCTGATGGTGCCGGCGCTCGATGTCGCGGCGGCCGGGGACGCGGCCAGCATCGACGCCGAGCGGGCGGCCGCGCATCTTGCCCAAGCCGTACGTTTCGAGACGATCTCGCATCAGCGCGGCGCGGCGGCCGAAGATGTCGTGCGCTCGGAAGCGGCAATGACGGGCTTCCGCGACTGGCTGACCGCGACCTACCCCGCCTTCACCGCCGCCACATCGCGCGAAATTTTCGGCGGCTTCAGCCTTCTCTATACATGGCAGGGAACGGACGCCGCGCTCGACCCGGTGCTGCTGATGTCGCATCTCGATGTCGTGCCGATCGCACCGGGCACCGAGGACCGCTGGGAACAAGCGCCCTTTGCCGGCACGATCGCCGATGGTTTTGTCTGGGGACGCGGCACCATCGATACAAAGGCCTCGCTCGTCGCCATGGTGGAAGCGGCCGAGATGCTGGCGGCGAAGGATTTCCGGCCGACGCGCACTATCATGTTCGCGTTCGGGCATGACGAGGAAATCGGCGGCGGCACCGGCAACAAGGCGATCGCGACGGCACTGCAGGAACGCGGTGTGAAGCTGCATTGGGTCAACGACGAAGGCGGTGTGATCGGACATGGACTGCTGCCGGGTGTGACGGCGCCGGTGGCGATGATTGGCGTCGCCGAGAAGGGCTCGATCTCGCTCGACATCGTCGCCTATTCGCGCGGCGGCCACTCGTCAATGCCCTCGCCCGCCGCGGAAACGGCCATCGGGCGGCTCGCCCGCGCGCTGGAGCGGATCGGCGATGCTCCGTTCAAGAGCAGGCTCGACGGCGCGACGCGATGGATGATCGAGGATCTGGCGCCGGGTGTGCCGTTCCTGCAGCGTATGGTCTATGCCAATCTCTGGCTCTTCGAACCGGTGGTGCGCGGTGTGATGGAGAAGAGCCCGACCAGCGCCGCGCAGATACATACGACGATTGCGCCGACGATCATCGAAGGCGGCAACAAGGAAAATGTGCTGCCGCCGGAAGCGCGCGCGGTCGTCAATTTCCGTATCCATCCGCGCGACAATGCCGAGAAGATCATCGCGCATGTGCGCGCGGCGATCGACGATCCGGACGTGAAAGTCGAACCGCTGGACGGCATCCGCGAGGCGTCGCAGGTGTCGAACATCGAGGGCGACGGATACAGATTGCTGACGCGCGTGATTGGCGAAAGCTTTCCCGGCACGATCACCGTGCCCTATCTCGTCGTCGGCGGCACGGATTCGCGCCACTACCTGCCGATCACCGACAATGTCTTCCGCTTCATCCCGATCCATATGAGCCCCGACGACATGGCGCGCTTCCACGGTACCAATGAAAGAGTTTCGGTCGCCAATATGGGGGAGGCGGTGGCCTTCTATGTCCGGCTGATCGAAGCCATGGAGCCGGGCGCCGAATAGAGCCGGTTTCAAGGTTAAACCTGCCGCTTTTTGTATCATTCCCGCCGTTTTCCGGGCAGCGCGGGCGCTTCGCCGCACCCTTTGGACGTGGCCTGCAAAGCGGTTGCGCCCGGCAGGGGCGGCCAGTATGTTGGCGCCGAATTTCCGACCGACTGGAGAGGGACCGGGGCTTCTGGCCCGGGGTTTGCTATATTTTCAGCGGATGAGAGGCACGCCGGCCGGACCGGCGCGACAATGATCGCCCGGCGAAATTTCCGGAACCGGACGATGGGGAAGCGAACAAGCCAGACGGCCCGATCGGGCCTCTCGGGATCACGAGGAGAGAATTGTGAAACAGACCGGGCCCATAATCAGCCGTTTCGGCGCCGACAAAAGCGGCTTCAAAAATCTCGCGGCCGCGCACTGGAACTACCGCCCCGCCGCGCTTTACGAAGAAGCGATAAAACGGAACGAGGGCCATGTCGCCGCTGATGGACCGTTCGTCGTCAAGACCGGCGTCCATACCGGCCGCTCCGCCAAGGACAAGTTCATCGTCCGCGACGCCTCCACCGAAAAGACCGTCTGGTGGGACAACAACAAGTCGATGTCGACGGAAGCCTTCGACCTCCTCCACGCCGACATGCTGAAACACGCCGAGGGCAAGGAACTCTTCATCCAGGACCTTTTCGGCGGCGCCGACGAAACCCACCGCCTCGCGACCCGCGTCTATACCGAATTTGCCTGGCACTCGCTCTTCATCCAGAACCTGCTGATCGAGCCGAAGCCGGAGGAGCTCGACGACTTCATCCCGGAATTCACCATCATCGATCTGCCGAGTTTCGAGGCCGACCCCGCCAAATACGGCGTGCGCACAGGCACGGTCATTGCCTGCAACTTCGACAGGCGCATCGTGCTGATCGGCGGGACATCCTATGCGGGCGAAATCAAGAAGTCGGTCTTTTCGATGCTCAACTACGAATTGCCGCCCAAGCGCGTGATGCCGATGCATTGCTCGGCCAATGTCGGCGAAGCCGGCGACACGGCGATCTTCTTCGGTCTTTCGGGCACCGGCAAGACGACGCTCTCGGCGGTCGCAACGCGCACACTGGTCGGCGACGACGAGCATGGCTGGTCGGAAAACGGCGTCTTCAACTTCGAAGGCGGCTGCTATGCCAAGATGATCAAACTGTCGGCCGAAGCCGAACCCGAGATTTATGCCGTCACCAAGCGTTTCGGCACCGTGCTCGAAAACGTCGTGATGGACGAGGACACACGCGAACTCGATCTCGACAGCGCGGCGCTGGCCGAAAACAGCCGCGGTGCCTATCCGCTGTCCTTCATTCCGAATGCCAGCCCCACCGGCCGCGCGCCGCATCCGAAGAACATCATCATGCTGACGGCCGACGCCTTCAGCGTGTTGCCGCCGGTGGCGCGGCTGACGCCGAGCCAGGCCATGTATCACTTCCTGTCGGGCTATACCGCGAAAGTGGCCGGCACCGAAAAGGGTGTGACGGAACCGGAAGCGACCTTCTCGACCTGCTTCGGCGCGCCCTTCATGTCGCGCCATCCAACCGAATATGGCAACCTGCTGCGGGCGCTGATCGCCGAGCACAAGGTGTCGTGCTGGCTCGTCAACACCGGCTGGACCGGCGGCGTCTACGGCACTGGCAACCGCATGCCGATCAAGGCGACACGCGCGCTGCTCGCCGCCGCGCTTGACGGCTCGCTCAACAATGTCGCCTTCCGCACCGATCCGAATTTCGGGTTTGAAGTGCCCGTCAGCGTGCCGGGTGTCGACGACAAGATTCTCAACCCGCGCGACACATGGGCCGACAAGAATGCCTATGACGCGCAGGCGCAGAAGCTCGTCAAGATGTTCATCGACAACTTCGCCAAGTTCGAGGCGCATGTCGATCCGGACGTCCGCGCCGCTGCGCCCGCCGCGGCCCGCGCCGCCGAGTAAGCGTAAGCTTCATACGAGACAACAAAGCCCGGAGGAAAACCTCCGGGCTTTTTCGTTGGCGCGCGATCCGATGGTGCGGATTTTACTTCTTGTCCGGCGGGTTGTGACCGTCGCCGGCATGCGTTCCGGTCCATGAGGGCGGGTCGGAAGCCGGGAAGCTGTCGTCGAGCGTTTCGTCAACCTCCGCCTCTTCGGCCTCTCTTTCCGCCTCCCCCTCTTCGGCCGCCTTCACGGCGCGCGCCGCATCCGCCGCCGGCGCGGCGGTTTCGGTGTTGAGCACAGGCGGGTCGGAGGCGGGGAAGGATTCCTTCAACGCTTCGTTGACTTCCGCTGTTCTGCTTTTCGACCCTGTCATGGTTGGCTCTCCGGTTGTCGCACAAATCCGACGCCCCCCGACTTCTCAAAATCGATACAGGTCATATAAGGCGAAAATCCGGCGCGGCGAGCGCCCGCAGGTAATCACGGCTTCGAGCGCTAATGCGCCTCGTCCCAGTTTTTGGCGGCGCGGGCGTCGACATCGAGCGGTACCGAAAGCGTGAGCGCCGGCGCGGCGGCACCCGACATGATCTTCGCCACCGCGTCACAGGTCTTTTCGGCTTCCTTTTCCGGTGCCTCGAAGATCAGTTCGTCATGGACCTGCAGCAACATGCGGGCCGAAAGCTTTGCCTTTGCAAGCGCGTCCGGCATGCGGATCATGGCGCGGCGGATGATGTCGGCGGCCGAACCCTGGATCGGTGCGTTGATTGCCGCGCGTTCCATGAAACTTTTTTCAGCCGGATTTTTCGAATTGATCTGCGGCAGATGGATGCGGCGCCCGAAGATGGTTTCGACATAGCCGTTCTTGTGGGCAAAGTCCTTGGTGTCGTCCATATAGGCGCGGATGCCGGGGAAACGTTCGAAGTAACGCGCGATATAGTCGCCCGCTTCCTGACGCGAAATGCCGAGCTGGTTGGCGAGACCGAAGGCCGAAATGCCGTAGATGATGCCGAAATTGATCGCCTTGGCGCGGCGGCGGATGCCGGGGTCCATGTCCTTCAGCGGCACCGAGAACATTTCGGAGGCCGTCATGGCGTGAATGTCGAGGCCGTCGGCAAATGCCTTCTTCAACGCGTCGATATCGGCGATATGGGCCAACAGGCGCAGTTCGATCTGGCTGTAGTCGGCCGAGATCAGCAGGTTGCCTTTTTCGGCGACGAAGGCGGTTCTGATCTTGCGGCCATCTTCGGTGCGCACCGGAATGTTCTGCAGGTTCGGCTCGGTCGAGGCGAGACGGCCGGTCGAGGTCGCGGCCAGCGAGTAGGAGGTATGGATGCGGCCGGTGTCCTTGTCGATGAACTCAGGCAGCGCATCCGTGTAGGTGCTTTTCAGTTTGGCAAGACCGCGCCAGTCGAGCACGGCACGGGGCAGCTCATGGCCTTGTGCCGCCAGCGCTTCCAGCATCTCGGCATCGGTCGACCAGGCACCCGTCTTGGTCTTCCTGCCGCCGTCGAGACCCTGCTTGTCGAAGAGGATTTCGCCGAGCTGTTTTGGCGAACCGATATTGAAGCGCTCGCCGGCCAGCGCATAAATCTCGTCCTCGAATTGCGCCATCTTCTGCGCAAAATCGGCCGAAAGCCGCGCCAGCACCGCCTTGTCGACCTTCACGCCGGCACGTTCCATCTCAACAATGACGGCGACGAGCGGGCGCTCCAGCGTTTCGTAGACCGTCATGCGGCGTTCGGCGACGAGGCGCGGTTTCAACACATGCCAGAGTCGCAGCGTCACATCGGCATCCTCGGCCGCATAGGCGACGGCCTTGTCGACGGGCACGCGGTCGAAAGTGATCTGTGACTTGCCCTTGCCGGCGACTTCGGAGAAGGCGATCGGCTTGTGGCCGAGATGAAGCTCCGAGAGCTCGTCCATGCCATGACCATGGATGCCCGCATCGAGCGCATAGGACATCAGCATCGTGTCATCGAGGGTTGTGAGCGCGATGCCGTGCTGGCGGAAGACCAACATATCGAATTTGAGGTTCTGGCCGATCTTCAGTACCGAAGGATCTTCGAGCAGCGGCTTCAGCGCCTTCAGCGCATCCTTCAGCGGGATCTGGGTCTGCGCGGCGGCATCGGCGAAATCGAGGCCGTCGCCGGCACCGTGCTGCAGCGGCACATAACAGGCCTCGCCGGGCACCAGCGCCATCGAGACACCGACAAGGCGGGCCTGCATCGCATCCAGCGAATCCGTTTCGGTGTCGACGGCGACAAAGCCCTGTTCGCGCGCCCGGGCGACCCAGGTTTCGAGATCGGCGAGGGTCACGACCGCCGTGTACCGCGCATCGGCGAAATCGGCATCGATGCCCTTGGGCGTCGCGCCGGGCACGCCGCCTTTCGCGCTGCGCGAAACGCTTTGCTTTTCTTTCTGCGGTTCGGCGGCCTCTGCACCGATGTCGGCTTGTGGCGGGTGCGCACCTGTCGCCGGGATCGCATCGACATCGATGTTGAAACGCTCGCCGACGCGCCGCGTCAGCGTCGAAAATTCCATGTCCTTGCAGAAGCCGATCAGCGTTTCGGGATCGGGATCGCGCACGCCCATCGTGTCGAGATCAATATCGACGGGGACATTGGCGTCGAGTTCGACCAGCCGGCGTGATATGCGTGCCTGATCAGCGAATTCGATCAGATTCTCGCGCCGCTTCTGC
Organism: Parvibaculum sp.; assembly: GCF_030651915.1. Lineage (GTDB taxonomy): Bacteria > Pseudomonadota > Alphaproteobacteria > Parvibaculales > Parvibaculaceae > Parvibaculum. The sequence goes on from NZ_JAUSBV010000002.1 coordinate 18,480, forward strand.
TGTTTGATTTCACCAGCGCGGGCCAGCAGCGTTTCGAGATCGCCATATTCCACAATCAATTGCGCGGCCGTCTTGATGCCAATGCCGGGAACACCCGGCACATTGTCGGTCGAATCGCCCGCCAACGCCTGTACATCGACAACCTTTTCGGGCGGCACGCCGAACTTCTCGATCACCTGTTCGCGGGCGATGGTTTTCAGCTTCATCGTGTCGAGCATGTCGACCCGGTCGTTGACGAGCTGCATCAGGTCCTTGTCGGAGGAGACGATGGTGACGCGGGCGCCGGCTTCATGGGCGAGCCGCGCATAGGTGGCAATCAGATCATCGGCCTCATAGCCCAGCATCTCGATCGAAGGCACGCCGAAGGCGCGGGTCGCATCGCGCACCAGCGCGAATTGCGGGCGCAAATCTTCGGGCGGTTCGGTGCGATTGGCCTTGTATTCGGGATAGATGTCGTTGCGGAAGGTCTTGGACGAGGCATCGAAAATGACCGCGAGATGGGTCGGCTCGAACTCGTCTTTCGTGTCCTCGATCAGCTTGTAGAGCATGTTGCAGAAGCCGGCGACGGCGCCGACGGGCAGGCCGTCCGACTTGCGCGTCAGCGGCGGCAGGGCGTGATAGGCACGGAAAATATAGCCCGAACCGTCGACCAGAAAGAGATGGTCGCCCTTTTTCAGGGGCTTGCCCGCCTCGGTTTTCTTTTCCGTTTTGCCGCTTGCCACGCGCCTCGCCTTCCCTATCTATGAGGCCTATGCTTGCCCTCCGCCTCGCGGCGGGACGCCACTATAACGCGTTCGCCGCTCCGCAACAGAACCCGCATCGAAGCCTTTAAAAGAGCCCCGCGTCATGGCCCATTCGCTTGCCGACACCGATCCGACCGTCGAAACCCGCATGCCCGCCGAGCCCGCACCGCATTCAGCGGCGCGCTTTTCCATCGAGGCGCGGAATTTGCGGAAGGTCTACAAGGCGAGCGGCAACCAGCCGGCCAAGGAAGCGCTGAAGGGGATTGACCTTGCGATCCCGCGCGGTTCGATTTTCGCGCTGCTGGGGCCGAACGGCGCCGGCAAATCGACCTTCATCAATATTCTCGCCGGTCTCGTCATCAAGACATCGGGTGCGGCCTCCGTATGGGGTTTCGATATTGACGTCAATCCGCGCCAGGCGCGGGCTTCGATCGGCGTCGTGCCGCAGGAACTCAGCATCGATCCGTTTTTCACGCCGGCTGAAGTGCTGGAAATGCAGGCCGGGCTTTACGGCGTGCCGAAGCGCGAGCGCCGCACCATGGAGATTCTCGCGGCCATGGGGCTGGAGGACAAGGCGGATGCCTATGCGCGCACGCTGTCGGGCGGCATGCGGCGGCGGCTGCTGGTCGCCAAGGCCATGGTCCACAATCCGCCGGTGCTGATCCTCGATGAGCCGACGGCCGGCGTCGACATCGAGCTTCGCCGCCAGCTCTGGGACTATGTGAAGGGGCTGCATGCGCGGGGCACGACCATTGTGCTGACCACGCATTATCTCGAAGAGGCAGAAGCGCTGTGCGACACGATCGCGATCATCGACAAGGGCGCGGTCGTTTGCTGCGAGCCGAAGGAGCAATTGCTGGCACGGATCAGCGACAAGAAGCTGATCGTGCGGCCAGCCTCGCCCATTGCGGCGCTGCCGGCGGCGCTTCAGGGCCTGAAGGCCGAACTCAGGTCCGACGGCGCGCTGACCGTGCAGTACAATCCGGCCGAGACCGGCGTCATGGCGATCCTCGGGCAGATCGGGGCGGCCGGCATCGAGATCGGCGACATTTCGACCGAGGAATCCGACCTCGAAGACGTTTTCCTGCAGCTCACCTCGCCGCATTGACGGCTCAGGCCGAGGCGCGCTTGACCAGTTCGCCCATCACCATATCGACGCCCGCGCCGACGCTGAGCGGCAGCAGCACCGCCTCGATTTCGGTTGCCGGGCCCGACTTCGCAAAGACCGCCGCGCCATAGACGCGCAAGGGGCGGCGCAACTGGCAGACCACGCCCAGCACCTTGGCGAGGGCGGCGGCGGGCTTTTCCGAGATATCGCTTTCAAGCGTGCGGCCGGTGAAATCGCGGCCGAAAAGCTCGTTGAGCGCGGTGCCCATCAGGCGGACGCGGAAATGCGCCAGCGACAGCGCCGGCGGCTCGGCATCGACCAGAAAGACCGAGGGCAGGTGACTGACGATCTCGGCCGGGCGGATATCGGCGCGGGCCGGACAGGCCGTGCCGGCGCGCTTTGCTTCCCAATAGGCCAGCATTTCGCGGAGACGGGCGTCCTGGAACGACAGGAGCGGGTCGATGAAAACATCGAAAGGCGCGAGCCGCAGGGCTTCGGGCGCTTGGGTCGACATGGGAACGCGGAACTCTTTTCATGCACGGCGGGCGAAGGCGCGCGGCGGCGGAAATACTCGGTTCCTTCCTATAGGCGAATTCGAGAGGCCCGCCAAGGCGCGACGCGGCCTCAGGGCGCGGTCACCAGGCGCAGAATGGCGCGGGTCGCCTCGCGGGCGTTGAAATCGCTTTCGCCTTTGGCGCCCATATGCGGCCGCGTCATCGCCATGCCTTCGATGAAGGCGACGGCCTGGCGGGCGCGGCGCTCGCGTTCGCGCGGCGTCAGCGCCGGATTGAGCGTTTTGACGATGCCTTCAAAGCCTTCGAGATAGACCGCGTAATAGCGCTGCAACGCTGCGGCAATGGCCTGGTTGCGGGCGGCGAAGCTTGCGACTTCCAGCATGAAGATGCCGCAATCGCGGCGGTAGGCCTCGTCATTCAGCAGGAAATCGAGGGCGCGGTGGAGGCGCTGCTCGCCCGAACCGCCGCCGCCCGTGAAGCGCGCGATGATCTCATCGCTGTAGCGGCGGACGAAGCGATCGAGCAATTCCGCCAGCATTTCTGCGGGATTCTGGAAGTAATACTGCACATGGCTGAGGCGGAGGCCAGCGCGGGCGGCGACGCCGCGGGCGGAAAAACGCGCATAGCCGTCTTCGAGCAGCAGGGCGGAGGCCGCTTCGAGGATTTCCTCGCGGCGGCTCATGCCTTTTCCGGTGGCGGCGGGGGCGGATTGCATCATGGCCGGGAGACTAGCGCGCGCGCCCGGCCTTGACAAAATTGGTCATATGACCAATATCGCCCGCAACCGAAACACGAGGAGAGGCGACGATGACGAAACGCATTTTGCTGGCGGGCGGCTATGGCGTGGTGGGGGCGCAGGCGGCGCGGCTCCTGCGCAAGCACCACCCCGACGTCGAGATCCTGATCGGCGGCAGGCGCCAGGCGGAAGCCGAAAAGCTCGCGGCCGAAATCGGCAAGGCGCGCGGCGTCGCGCTCGACACGACTGAGGCCGATCCGTTGGCCGCGTTCGCCGAGATCGATGCCGTCGGCGTTTTTGTTCACGAGACGGACGATCTGCTGCTGCGCGCGGCGCTGAGGCGCGGCATCGCCTATATGGACATGACGCGCGGCTGGGACGCGATGACGCGCGGGCTGGCGACCGCCGCGCTTTTCGAGATGCGCGCGCCGGCGCTTTTCAGCTCGCACTGGATGGCCGGCGGACCGGCGATCGTCGCCCATGCGCTGGCGCAAGGGCTCGACGATGTGGCGCGCATCGACATCTCGATCCTTTATTATACCGGCGATAGAATGGGCCCGGATTCGGCGAGCGCGGGCACCGGCATGTCGCAAGAGTTTGTTGCGCGCGTAGGCGGCGATTGGCGGCGCGTCGCGCCGCTCAGCGACGAAAAGCGGGTGCGCTTTCCCTCCGGCGCGGTGCGGACGGTCTACCGGATGAACATGGGCGATGTGGTGACGCCGGCGCTGGCGAGCGGCGCGGCGGAAGTCGGCGTCAGGCTCGGCCTCGACAAGGGCAATGCGCTGGCGGCCATGCGGCGGCTGATCCGGCTCGGCATATGGGGTGTGCTGATGAAAATTCCGGGCATCAGCGCGATTGCGGCGACGAAGCCCGGCCCCGGCGCGGCGCATGAAATCGTCATCGAGGTCGAGGGCGCGACGGACGGGCGCCGCGAAACGCGGCGCGCGACGATCGTCGATCCGCTGGGCCAGTCGCATCTCACCGCCGTCGGCGCGCTTTATGCGCTCGAACGCGTGGCGGGGCTCGGACAGGCGCGGCTGCGCCCCGGCGCGGCGCTGCCCGAGAGCGATTTCACGGCGGCGGGTTTCGCGCGGCTGAAGACGCTTTACGCGGCCGAGGGCATCGCGCTGACGCTCTGAACAGGCGCCCATTCGGCCGATTGTCAGGACCCGCGCTTTGTTCTACCTTGCGCCCGCTTCGCCGGGCGACCCTCGTCCGGCCCTGGCACCCGTAGCTCAGCTGGATAGAGCGCTGCCCTCCGAAGGCAGAGGTCACAAGTTCGAATCTTGTCGGGTGCACCACTTTTCAGGCTGCGAAAACCGGCCTGGACCCCCCCCTCTGTCACAAATCTGTCATAAAACTGTCACAAACCGCCTTTTTATTGATCCGTGTACGGATGGAGCGGCCACTTATCCCCGGGTTTTACAGGCCGGCGCGCGGCGGGCCGGATGGTTTGAAGGGACGGGGATGGGGTTTTCGGCTAATAACGGCATCAAGATGTGAATGCCGCCGATCCACATCCCGGCCGCGCGCGGGGCGGCCGCGGGCGGATGGCCGGCGGTGGAAATCTCCGGAGCCTCGATTGACGAAACTTCTTTATCTGATCGCCGGGTTCGTGGCGCTGGGGCTGGGCGGGCTCGGCGTGTTGCTGCCGCTGCTGCCGACCGTGCCGTTCCTGATCCTCGCCGCCTTCTGTTTTGCGCGCAGCAACAAGGCGCTGGAGCAAAGGCTGCTGACGCATCCGACCTTCGGCTTCCATATTCGCCTGTGGCGGGAGCGCGGCGCCATCTCGCGCCGGGGCAAGCAGGCGGCGCTGATCGCTTTCGCCATCAGTGCGGTTGTCGCGCTGCTGCTGGCGCCGCTGCCCTGGTCGCTGGCGCCGCTGGCGGCGGCGCTGATCGGCGGCAGCTGGATCTGGACGCGGCCGGAGCGGTGAAGGGTTGGGGGGTGTACGGAGGAAGTTGGCGCCGCCCGCCGCCGCATGGGGCCTGTCCGCTGTGAAGGCGCGGCGGGCTTGGGCGGGCATAAAATCCCCAATTTGGGGTTGAACAAACCTGTTATGGGTATGTTGTTGATATAATAAGGTTATATCTGTCGTTCTTGAGTTTCCCCAAAATGGGGTCTATAATCCCCAATATGGGTAAAGAACGGAACCAGTTGAACATATCGGATGCGCTGTTCGCGAGCACGCGGCAGCGCGTTCTCGGTCTCCTGTTCGGCAATCCGAACCGCAGCTTCTACACTTCCGAGATCGTCAGGCACGTGCAATCGGGGACGGGCGGCGTGGAGCGGGAATTGTCGCGATTTCTGCGCAGCGGACTGGTGTCGGTCTCGAAGATCGGCAATCAGAAGCACTATCAAGCGAACCCGGCATCCCCGGTGTTCGAAGAATTGCGCGGACTGGTGCTGAAGACGGTCGGCCTGGCAGAACCGCTGCGCGCCGCGCTCGTGCCCCATGCGGGAAAGATCGAAGCCGCTTTCGTCTATGGCTCGATCGCAAACAGGACCGACACGGCGCGGAGCGACATCGACGTTATGGTGATCGGCGACGGTTTGAGCTACGCGGACCTCTATGTGGCATTCCAGCAGGCCGAGGCCATCCTGGGCCGCCAGGTTAAACCGACCTTCCTTTCGCCCGACGACTGGAAGCGCAAGCTTTGCCAAAAGGACTCGTTCGTCGACAAGATCAGTACGCAGCCGAAGATATTCCTCTATGGCTCGGAGGAACGGCTTCATGAGTAGCCAAGAACTCGACAACCTCGTCAGGATCGGCAAGCTCAAGCGCGAAGCCCCCGCGCGCGCGGAGTTCGACGGCCTCGTCGATTCCGCGAAGAAGCGGTTGGCGGACTCCCGGAACGAGGGCCTCTCGCCGGAGAGCCGTTTCGACCTCGCCTACAACGCTGCGCATGCCTTCGCTCTCGCGGCGCTGCGCCAGAACGGCTACCGCTCGGAGGATCGCTACATCGTGTTCCAGGCTCTCGTCCATACGGTCGAGATTGAGCCCGTTGTCTCGCGCGTGCTGGCGAGGTGCCACAACGAACGCAATCTCGCCGAATATCAAGGCCGCACCGAGGTGGACGAGCGGCTTCTGAGCGAACTGATCGACTGCGCCACGAAACTGGAGACGGCGGTGGCGCGACTCACGCCGCCGCCCGCCGCGAAATGAGGGCGGCGGGAGCGTCCGCCGCAGGCTGCGGCGAGCCGGCGGTGCTGATCGGCGGCAGCTGGATCTGGACGCGGCCGGAGCGGTGAGGGTTTGGGGGGGTTATCGAGACGCGCACCCGATAACACTTTGTCAGCACTATGAGTGCTATACCATTGAATTAATTGGGAGAAAATTTTCAGTACCGGGATTGTGCAGGATGCCGCAGGTGCTGTAAATGCGCCACACCGATTGAACCGGTGATTCCTGCGCGCCATATATAAAATGACAAGTCAAGAATTTTGTGAGATAGCCTCACGTATGAAGGCGAATATGCTGCGATTCCAGTTCAATGAGAAGAAGGGCGTCGAGGCATTGACATATATTGCCTCGACATGGCCCGGCCTGACCGCATTTTTCGCGGCCAAGGTTCTTTTCTTCGCTGAAAAGCAGCACCTGAACCGCTATGCGCGGCCGATTGTCGGCGACACGTTCATTGCCATGCCTAACGGTCCGGTGCCGTCGACGCTCTATGATTTCATCAAGGGCCGACTCGACCAAGCTGGCGACCCTGACGCTATTATGGCTGCGCTTCTGATCGAGCGCGATCCGTATCCGCGTGTTGCCGCCCAGCGTGACCCGGATCTGAATGTATTGTCGCCGAGCGACTTGGAGTGCCTCGACGAAGCGATCGCTTTTTGCAGGGGTCGCGGCTTTGGTGCTCTGTCGAGCCTGACGCATCAGGAGCGCGCTTGGCTGGAAGCTCCGGCCAATGGTCCGATGGACTACGAACACATGATCGATGGCGAGGGCGACGAGCGAGAAGCTATCGTTTCCGAGGCCAGAGAGTTTGCGGCCTACGGTGTTCTGTGAACGTCGGCCACGTCTATGTCATCCACACTGCTCTTGCGCGTCCTCCGAAGGACAAACTCACAGTTTGCATCTGCGCGACTGACAACCTGTTCTTCTGGATCAACACCAATCCCCAGCGGCATAACATAGGGCAGCTTGCCCTTGTCGCAGCCGATCATGGCGCATTGAAACACGACTGCTTTCTGGACTGTTCGCGGGTTACGACATTTTCGCAACACGAGCTGGACGCCGCCCAGCCTCGCGGGAGCATTTCAGCCGCGCTGGCTCAGCGCATCGTTGCGCTGCTGGAAAACGATCCGCCAAAGACCTTACCACCGCGCTTTCTGAAGCTCGCGATCGACAACATCACGCCGCTGTTTCGATAGCAGTTGCTCGCTGGTCCAGATCGCTGCATCGATGAGGCAGGGCAGCGTTAACGCCAACGATTTCGCTGCGGACTGCCTTCGTTGCGAGAGCGCTTGAAGAATTCTCGGTCGATGGCTCGGACCTTTGAGTTTTGGCATGTCCGGATTACCCCGATTTCCTATTCATCCGCTTCGGTAGCGTCCGCGTCGCCCGACAAGTCCATCTCGATGGTCTTCATGATCCGGTCGGTCTCGGCGAGGATTTTGACGATCTTCTGGTAGTGCTTCACATCCTCGAAGGTCAGTGCGCGTCCCTTGCGGTCCTTCAGCCATTTTTGCGCCGGCTGGTAGCCGCCGATGAAGAAATTCCACGCGACTTCCGGTACGCCGTCGAAATATTGCACGGCGTTGATGAAGACCTTGCTCTTTTCAAAGCGGGGCTTGTCCACCTCGTTGTCGCCCGCGCCCTTGAAGGGGAAGGGTGTCTCGCCCACGGCGTCCGCTTCCATCAGGTGCAGGCGGCGCAATAGGCCGCCCTTCTCCGCCACGTCCCAGAATTCCGTAGGGCTCGAAGGCCAGGGGATGCGCGGAAAATCCGATTTCAGGAATTCGGCATAGGCCTCGCGATAGGCGGGGCAGTGCAGCACGCCATAGATGTAGTCGAAGGTTGCGATCTCGTCCGGCTCGCCATGCTTCTTGTCCTTCGCCAGCCCTTTCAGTTTTTTCCAGAGCTTGGGATCGAAATTCACGCGACGTGTCTGGTCGAGGTCGGATTCGGAGGGATAGAGGTACAGGGGAAAGTTCTTGGCGTTGGACGCAGTGGTTCCAGAAAGGAAAATAACCTCGGAAATATTCTCAGTAACGAATGCGTGATGAAACCTGGCATCCCTGAAAGCTGCAGGAGCAAGAAGACCGATATTTCTGTGACCAACGTAGTGACGCATAACATCCCCACGGGGGTAACAATGAAATCCACGAGAATTTCCGGTATAGAGCGTCCAACAAGTATCAAACGGCCGATATGATATTTGTGTTAGATGTTCGCGGTCAAAATGCTCGTGAACATCTTTTTTTGCCCCTGCAACAGTCCAATCTCGTACGTCCTTTCCAAGGTTGTACTTCTCCCGAAGTTCTTCGACTTCAAGTTTGGTGAAGTCCTGCACCCTCTTCCACAACTCTTCCTTGTCCATGTCGATGGTAAGTGCGTCGCGCGCAGTGACAATACCTACTGAGTTGACGGGCATGAACTCTTGAACGCCGAATCCGGCCCGATATGCCTCTTCCCGGTCGGAGTTGCGCGGTGCCAATACATAATGAGGAGAGGCAGGCTGCAAACTCTCCCATGAGCTTCCAGTGAGTGACCCCTTCCAAAGCGCATCGTATTTCGCGTTTCGCTCGCCCCACAAATCCCTGTGGAGAATTTCAGCAAGCGGTTTGCCCTTAGTGTCACCTCCCTTCTTAGTCGCAATGACAATCGCCACGCCGGTCAAAATATCGAAGACGTTCTTGTCCGACTTGCCGTCAGGTGTCTTTTCCTTCTTGTTCGAGTTTCCGTGCAGATCGAGCACGAAAATCTTGTCGAACGTGTTCATCAAGTGCCATCGCATGCCCCGGAAGGTCGGGTTGTCGAGATAGCCATGGCTGGAAATGAAACCGAGAATGCCCTCACCGTTCTTCTCGATCAGATGTTCCGAAAAGCGGATGAACTTGACGTAGTCATCATTGATCCATTTCGGATTGCGTTCCTTCAACTTCTCCTTGCCGCCGGGCTCTTTCTTGTAGGCTTCCATCAGACGCATGATCCAGTCGCCCTTGTTAGCGCTCTCGCCCGAATAAGGGGGATTGCCGATCACCACCATGATCGGCATGTCGCGTTTGATGGTGTTGGCCTCTTTCACCTCATTGGACAGCCATTGCGCGAAGGGCAGCGTCTGGTTCGCCGGTTCGCCTTCCTCCAGACTGTTTGTCAGATAGACGCGGAGGCGCGGTGGCGAGCCAGTCGGCTTGTAGCCGAGTTCGGTCAGCACCATGTCGAGCTTCATGTGGCACATGGCATATGATGCCATCAGAAGCTCGAAGCCATGCAGGCGCGGGATCAGGTCTTTTTCGATGTAGGCGGACCACATGCCCTCGGCGACGTCCTTGACCTTGGGCGCGATCTGCTTGACGACTTCGGCGAGGAAGGTGCCGGTGCCGACGGCGGGATCGAGAATCTGGACGCGATGGACTTCCTTCTTGATTCTGACGGGCTTTGCGTTCTTGGTTTGCCCGGTATCCCAATCCACCACCACCTTCGATGTATCGGCCAGACCATCCGGCAATCCGAATTCGGTCTGCAACACTTCGTCCACGGCACGGACAATGAAATTCACCACCGGCTCGGGCGTGTACCAGACGCCGCGTGCCTTGCGCTTGGCCGGATTGTAGGCGGCGAGGAAGGTTTCGTAGAAATGCAGGAACGGGTCGTTGCGGCCGGTCAACTTGCCGAAGCCGCTCATCAGCTTGCCGAGATCGCAGGCCTGAAAGACTTCCGCCAAATCGTCGATGATCCATCTGATGCGGTCGTCGAGATCGGGTCCGGCGATATAGCCGAAGAGATTGCGCAGGAAGGGGTTCGATTTCGGCAGCAGTTCCAGCGCTTCCTGCCTTGAGAAGGTGTCGAGCGTCGTGTCGTGCAGCCGCGCCGCGAACATGCCGTAGGCGATGGTCTCGGCATAGATGTCGGCGAAATCCTCCGGCGTGATGTCGTGGATCAACTGTTCCTTGAAGACGCTGTATTGCTCCGAAAGCGTCGACCGGAATTCCTTGTCCGCCCGCAGCACATTGCCGAAAATATCCTTGATGAGGGTCGCCTTGCCCGCCATCATTTTCGCCAGCACGGCGGGCGAGGTGATGCTCTGCGGCGTCTGCGCCAGAAAATCCTTGAGCAGGTTTTCGAGTTCTTCGAATTTTTCGGACTTCAGCTCGACGCCCTTGCCGAGCGTGGCGACCGACACGCGGGACATGCGCTCGCCGTCGCGGAAGAATTCGAAATCGATTCCGTTGGTATAGATCAGGTTCGGCAGGCCCTTCAGGTAGCGTTCCTGCTGTTCCTTGTTGGTGCCTTTCAGCGCGCGAAGATCGACATCGATGTCCTTGGCCTCAACATGGCCGATGACGATATCCTTGCGCTGGATGATGAAGTCGGGCGCGCCGCAGTCGACGCGCTTCGGCTCGTTGAGCGCCGTCACGCCCCCGTCCATCGCGTGAAAGAGAGATTCGATGGCGGAACGGTAGGAATGTTCGGTTGCCTTGCCGCTTTTGGCGACGGCCTGAATTTTCGAGAGATAGTCGCCGATCGCGCTCATGCCCGCCCCTGACTTCATGCTTGCCCGGCAGACTACCGGCTACGAATGCATTGTGTAAGGGGGTTATGCCATTCTTTGCCCTGGCATGCTGGCCGGGATTGCCGCGCCGAATCGCGGCTCTCTCCGCCAGCAATCAAATCGGAGAGAATGTCACGGGGCGATGTCGCCGAGGCGGGCGTGATCGTCCGTGTCGTGACGGAAGCGGGGCCGAGCAAAGCCTCAATCGCGGCTACGCCCGCACATCACTCAACGGCTGCGGCAAGCGGCGCTGCGAGTGGGTCCCGGGGACAAGCCCCGGGATGACACCGCGTTTTTGGGCGGGCGCTGTGGTTCTGGTCGGACGCCGCCTCAGAGCCCCAGCTCGGCGCGTTTGTTGAGGCGATCTTCCAGTTGTTCAATGCCCGTCCACAGGTCCTCGAATGCCGGCGGCGCGACCATGAACATTTCCGCCATGTTCTCGTAATCCGCCTTGAGGCGGGCTCTGGTTTCTTCCGAGGGGACAAGCCGCAACGAACCGATGACGGCGGTGCCGTAGGAGGCGGAGGCGTCGGCAAACATCAGGCTCTTGTTGCGCGCGACACGGGCAAGGAGTTCAGGCTGTTGCAGCGCTTCGCCGGCGATGCCGTTTTGCGCAAGCATCAGCATGTCGTAGTAGTGGCGGGACATGCCGTCGCGCAGTTTGCCGTTGTGATGCAGGGCATGGAGGATGGTCGCCTTTTCCCAGAAGGTCCGCACCACCGCCAAAGTCGGGATCGCGGACACGGCATCGGGCAAGTCGTCCGGAAATGCTTCGGCCAGCCAGGGCGTGATGTCCTTCAGTTCCGAGGGTTCGGTGTCGCCGCGCGCGCCGAATTCCAGCTTGATGCGGGGCTTGATATAGCCGATCTCGCCCTCGTTAAACCGCCCGGCGCCCCACCCGCCCCGGCCGAATCCCTGGCCGTAATTGGCGAGACGCGGATAAATGAACAGAAGGGTCTGGCCGTCGGGATCGTCCGGGTCGGGAACGACCTGCCACCCTTCGGCCGTGCCGAGCGCGGCCTCGATTTCCGCCATCAGCGCCGGCATGACGAGGGTGGTCACATATTCCCGCGCGGCGGCCTTGAGCGCATCGGTTCGGCGTTTGCGCTCGTTGCTGCCGATGCCGTCCTCCATGGGAGAGGGAACATCGCGGACCAGCGGTGCGTTCTTGTCGATGGTCAGGTCGATGTCTTCCGAAAACCGCTGAACGATCCCATAGGCTTTCGAGAGCGACGTGCCGCCCTTGAAGGTGAAGTGACCGTTCAGTTCCTTGCAGCGGACGAGCCTTCTCAGCGTCCAGCAGACCCAGAAGTCCTTCTCGATGATGGCATCGGTCAGGTTGCGCCTGTTCGCCGCTTCCTGGATGAAAGCGCGGCGATCGTCCGCCGGTCTGCGGGCGAACTCATCCATGTCTGGCCGCTTCGATCTTCAGGACGATATCGCCCAGCCAGCCCGGCATAAGCGGGCGCGCCCCGGTGAGCATCTTCATGTCGCGGTCGTCGAGACGGCGCGCCAAGCGCCGGATGGTATCGGCGTCGATGCGGTCCTTTCCGATATGGGCGAGGGCCTGCAACAGCGAATTGGCGCGGTCCGACGCCTTGTCGATCACCGGCGCGCGCGCGTGTTTGAGGGTCAGCGTGCGTCCCGCGACGGTCCGGACGCGCGTGGGGCCGCTGGTCGCATAGGTGGCTCTGGCCGGAACCTGGGTCGAAAATCCAAGGCGGTTTGCGGCGACCGCACCGGAAGAGGTCAGCTTGTCGCCGCTCTGGCGCGAGACGGCGCGGGCAAGCCTGTCGGTGTTCGGGCCGAGAGCCCCGAGCGTCGCATGCCGCTCCGGGTAGTCATAAAGGCCGCGTCCGATACGCCGGATCGTGCCCGAGCGGACAAGGCGCGACAGCGCCATATCGACAGAGCCGCGTGTGCCGAAGTCGATGAAGTCTTTGGGCGTAAAGACCCAGCCACGGCCCTTGCCGCGCACGCGCTTCATGATCTTGCCGGCGATTGCAGACATTCCGTCTCACTTTCTTGTTAGATATTATCATATATATTTCCAACAATCAATTTTCATGTTTTGTCTGAAAATCATTTATTTACAGTGAGTTGATGGATTAAATATATATGGTGTCGTGCTTTTATATTCCAAGACCCGGCGCTCATGTTCCGGCGCGCGCGCGGCGCCGCCTCAGAGCCCCAGTTCGGCGCGTTTCCTTTTGCTGAGGCCGGCGGCGACCAGGGCGTGGGAGGCTTTCAGATATTGCTTCAGCTCCCGCTTGCCGAGGCCGGGTCCGTGGTTCTGGATCCATTTCATGCCGCGCGAGGCGAGCCAGGGCGCCGGGCGGCAGCCGGGCGCGTCGCGCAGGATTTCCCAGCCGATGTCGGAGACCTTGAAGGTGATGCCGGGATGGCTTCCGCGCTCCCAGCCGCCGATCGCGAAGACCTTGCCGCCCACCTTCCAGACATGCGCGCCGCCCCATTGCACGACATGGGTGGTGGCGGGGAGCGCGGCGCAGTAGGCGTTGAATTCGCGGTAGGTCATCGGCATGGGGGAATGGTGGCGCATGGGGGGCGGGAAGGGAAGAGAAGGGTTTTCACGCGAAGGCGCGAAGGCGCGAAGGAAGTTCGGTGGTGCGGTTTCTTCCCACCCTCCCCTTGGGGGAGGGTCGACAATTTGTGAGCGTCAGCGAACAAATTTCGGGGCGGGGTGAGCGTGGGACTTCGGCGCATAATCGATTGCGCGTCATTTGCCGATAGCGGAGTCCCCCGCCCCGAAAAATTCGAAGAATTTTTCGACCCGCCCCCCAGGGGCGGGTGGGGAGAGAAGGCAAGAGGGTCACGCGAAGACGCGAAGGCGCGAAGGAAGTTCGATGGTGCGACGTGGGGTTTCTTTCCACCCTCCCCTTGGGGGAGGGTCGATAATTTGTGAGCGTCAGCGAACAAATTTCGGGGCGGGGTCGCGGCGGTGGCGGCATCGCGAAACGAGAGGGCGTGCGTTGACGCGCTTCTGTGCCCCCGCCCCCCAGGGGCGGGTGGGGAGATGAAGAGGCGTCGTGCGCAACTCTTCAGGTGGATGAAGAGTCTTTGCGAAGAGAGACGGCGCTCGCGCGCCTTCTGGATTGCCGGATCAAGTCCGGCAAAGACGAGAAAGAAAGCAAGACGTGGATGGCCCGCATAAAGCGGGCCATGACGACGTTGGGTTGGGGGGCGAGTTGGATTGTTCCGTTGGCGGATTGCCCTTCGCTTCGCTCCGGGCGTTCGGAACTCGAAAGGGTCCACCGGACCCTTTCGTTCGCTGCGCGAACCGTTCCTCACTCACCACGTATCGACGAACCCGCGGCCCTTGCGGTCGCGGAGGGGGCCGGCGGATTTCAGGCCGCGGGTGATCCATCCCCTTGTGTCCTTCGGGTCGATGACGGCGTCGATTTCCAGAAATGACGCCATGTTGATCGCCTTGCCGTTTTCGTAATAGCGGGCGACCATTTTCTTGTAGAAGGCGTCGCGTTCCTCGAGGTCTTCGATCGCTTCCATTTCGCGGCGGTAGCCCAAACGCACCGCGCCTTCGAGGCCCATGCCGCCGAATTCGCCGGTCGGCCAGGAGACGATGAAGAAGGGGGCGTGGAAGGAGCCGGCGGCCATCCCTTGCGCGCCGAGGCCGTAGCCCTTGCGCAGGACCACGGTGAAGAAGGGAACGCGCATGGCAGCGCCGGTGACGAACATGCGGCTGACATGGCGGACTTGCGCGCGCTCTTCGATTTCCGGGCCGACCATGAAGCCCGGCGTGTCGCAGAGCGAGAGCATGGGGAGACCGAAGGCGTCGCAGAGCTGCATGAAGCGGGCGGCTTTATCACCCGCTTCGGCGTCGATGGCGCCGCCCAGATGCATCGGGTTGTTGGCGATCAGGCCCATCGGCCGGCCCTCGATGCGGATCAGGCAGGTGAGGATGCCGATGCCGAATTGCGGGCGGAGTTCGAGCACCGAGTTTTGATCGGCGAGCGCGTCGATGACCTTGCGGATGTCATAGGCGCGCAGGCGATTTTCGGGGATCAGGCGGCGCAGGTCGCGCTGGTCGGCGGCGTCCCAGTGCGGCAGGCTGCCTTGAAAATAGGAGAGGTATTTCTTCGCCGCGGCGACGGCTTCGGCCTCGTCCGCGACCGCGATGTCGACGACGCCGTTGGCCGTCTGCACATGGATGGGGCCGATGTCTTCGGGTTTGTAGACGCCGAGGCCCCCGCCTTCGATCATGGCCGGGCCGCCCATGCCGATGTTGGAATCCTTCGTCGCGATGATGACGTCGGAGCAGCCGACCAGCGCGGCGTTGCCGGCAAAGCAGCGGCCGGAGACGACCGAGATCAGCGGCACCTCGCCCGAGAGCTTCGCGAATTTGACGAAGCTCGGCGTGTCGAGGCCGGCGACGCCGGCGACATCGGTGTCGCCGGGGCGGCCGCCGCCGCCTTCGCCGAAAAGGACGATCGGCAGATGCCAGTCCTCGGCTATCGTCAGCATACGGTCTTTCTTCTTGTGGTTCATCGCGCCTTGCGTGCCGGCAAAGACGGTGAAGTCATAGGCCATGACCATGGCGCGCGACTTTTCCTCGCCGAAATCGCGCCCGTTGATCGCGCCGACGCCGGCGATCATGCCGTCGGCCGGGCTCATCTTGATGAGTTCCTCCATCGGGCGGCGGCGGCGCTGGGCGGCCAGCGCCAGCGCGCCATATTCGATGAAGCTGCCTTCATCGACGAGGTCGGCGATGTTTTCGCGCGCGGTGCGCTGGTTGCGGGCGCGGCGGCGGGCGACCGCTTCGGGGCGGCCTTCGTCGAGGCCGATGAAATGACGCTCGATCACTTCGGCGAGATCGGGGCGGATATGATCGGGGTCGATATGGGTTTCGGCGTCGGCCGCGCGGGCGGCGGCGTCCGTTGAAGGTTCGATGAAGAGCAGCGGCTCGTCTTCGAAGAGATTGTCGCCGGGGCGCGCGGCGAGGGCGCGCACATAGCCGCCTATTGCCGCCGTCACCACATGTTCCATCTTCATCGCCTCGAGCACGGCCAGTTGCTGGCCTTCGCTCACCAGCGCGCCTTCGGCGACGTCGATCGAGACCACACGGGCCTGCATGGGTGCTGTGACGGCTTCCGTGCCCGCCGGGCCCTTGACGGTTTGCGCGGGTGCGGCGGAAGCGGCGCCGGCGCGGCTCGCATGGAAGAGTTGCCGGTGGCCGCTTTCATGCGGGCGGGCGAGTTCTGCCGCGTGGTCCTCGACGAATTTTGTGTAGACGTCGTTCAAGACAAATTCCGGGCGCTTCAGCAGGTTCTGGTGGAAGGCGATATTGCTGGCGACGCCTTCGAGGCGGAATTCGCAAAGCGCGCGGTAGGCGCGGGCGGCGGCCTCGGCATAGTCGGGCGCGGGCGAATGGGCGATGACCTTCGCCAGCAATGAATCGTAATTGGGGCTGGTGCGGTAGCCGGCATAGCCGAAGCCGTCGACGCGGATGCCGGGGCCGGAGGGCGGCTCGTAGGCGCTGATGACGCCGCCGGCCGGTTTGGC
Organism: Parvibaculum sp.; assembly: GCF_030651915.1. Taxonomy (GTDB): domain Bacteria; phylum Pseudomonadota; class Alphaproteobacteria; order Parvibaculales; family Parvibaculaceae; genus Parvibaculum. Next base: position 34,844 of record NZ_JAUSBV010000002.1, read on the forward strand.
CGCGCCGTCGGCGGTCATGGTTTCCATGTTGATGCGGAGCTGGATCGCATAGCCGCGGGGGGCCGGCGCGTCGGCCTGCGAGAGGCCGAGATCGGCCAGCGTGGCGCCGCCGGCAAGGCGCAATTGCGTTTTCACGAGGTCGATGCCGGTGACTTCCTCGGTGACCGTGTGTTCGACCTGCAGGCGCGGATTGGCTTCCATGAAGGCGAAGGTTGCCGCGTCGCCCTTGGCGCCGGCGTCGAGCAGGAATTCGAAGGTGCCGAGACTTTTGTAGTTCGCCTCTTCGGCGAGGCGGATGGCGGCGGCGCAGAGGCGGTCGCGCATTGCCTTGTCGAGCGTCGGCGAGGGCGCGATCTCGACCAGTTTCTGGTTGCGGCGCTGCAGCGTGCATTCCCGTTCGCCGAGATGGGTGACATGTTTGCCGTCGCCGACAATCTGGATCTCGATGTGGCGGGCCTTGCGAATCAATTGCTCGACATAGACATCGGCGCGGCCGAAAGCCGATTGCGCTTCCGAGCGGCAGCGGGCGAAGGCCTCGTCGATTTCGGCGGCGTCCGTTACCGCGCGCATGCCGCGGCCGCCGCCGCCGGCGACGGCCTTGATCATCATGGCGGGATTTTTTCCGAGCGAAGCGAAGAAGGCTTTGGCGTCTTCAAGGCTGGTCGGGCCGTTGGTGCCGGGGAGCAAAGGCACGCCGCATTTTTCGGCGAGCGCGCGGGCGGCGATCTTGTCGCCGAAAAGGTCGAGCATTTCGGGCGTGGGGCCGACAAAGGTGAGGTTTGCGGCGGCGCAGGCGCGGGCGAAATCCGCGTTCTCCGACAGGAAGCCATAGCCCGGATGGACGGCGTCGCAATGCGTGGCTTTGGCCAGCGCGATGATGGCCGCGCCGTCGAGCCAGGCGGCGGCGCCCTGGCCCTTCAGGGCGTGGGCCTCGTCGGTCGCCTTGACATGCAGCGAGGCCGCGTCGTCCTCGGCGAAGATGGCCACCGTCTCGAGGCCGAGCTCGGCGGCGGCGCGGGCGATGCGGATGGCGATTTCGCCGCGATTGGCGATCAGCAGTTTGCGGATGCTCATGCGGCAGCCGCCGCGCCGGTTTTCAGCGTCATTGTCTCTCTTCCCCAATAGCAATGGCCCGCAAGATAGGGGGCGGGGTCGCGGGGGGTCAAATGGGGGATGGGGGCAAGAAAAGGGGGCGGCTGCGACATTCCTGCAACTAGAAATGCGAGGCATTTGCATTTACAGGCACCCGCGAAGTCTGTATGAAGGCTTCCTGATAATCATTCGCAAGAACGGTTCCGCGTTCCGGGGCCGGATGTGTTCAAGGGGGCTTCCATGCGTTCACGACTTTCGACCACCGGTTTTCTGATGCGCGGCTGCAGCGGGCTGGCGCTGGCGACGGCGCTGATGGCCGCGCCCGTCCTCGCCGAAGAGCCCGCCGCCGAAACGGCGCAGGCCGAGGCGGGCAAGGTGCATATTCTGAAGGGGCTGCTGGTGACCAGCAGCGCCGAAGAGACGGCCGCGGTCGGCGGCGGCGTCACCTTCATCGACAAAGAAGAGCTCGAGAAGTTCTCCCATACCGACGTCAACCGGGTGCTGCGCGTGGTGCCGGGGGTGCAGATCCAGGAAGAGGACGGCTACGGGCTTCGCCCCAATATCGGCATTCGCGGCTCGGGCAACGATCGCAACAACAAGATCGTGGTGATGGAAGACGGCGTGCTGATGGCGCCGGCGCCTTATGCGGCGCCCGCCGCCTATTACTTCCCCTTCACCGGCCGCATGGAAGCGATCGAAGTGACCAAGGGCGCGGCGGCGATCAAATACGGGCCGTCGACGGTCGGCGGCGCCATCAACATGTTCTCGACCGCGATCCCCGACAATGAAGATGGCAGCCTGTCGGCGTCGCTGAAGGTGCTGGGCGGCGAAGACAACACGTTGCGCGTGCATGGGCATGCCGGCGGCTGGATGCCGCTCAGCCAGGCCTGGGATATCGGCATTCTCGCCGAGACGCTGCAGGACCGCACCGACGGCTTCAAGACCGTCGATGGCGGCGGCGACACCGGCTACAGGGTGCAGGATTATGTCGGCAAGCTCGCCTTCCGCAGCAAGGCGGGATCGGGCTTGCGGCAGGCGTTCGAATTCAAGGTGCAGGTGTCGGACGAACATTCCGACGAGACCTATCTCGGTTTGACGCCGGCCGACTTCGCCGCCAATCCCTATCGGCGCTATGCGGCCAGCCGTCTCGACGAAATGAATGTCGACCACAAGACCTTCCAGGCGACGCATCGCGTCGATTTCGACAACAACACCAATCTGACGACGACCGCCTATTACACCGAGACGGCGCGGGCGTGGTACAAGATCAACGATGTGCGCGTCGGCGCCGGACCCTGGCGCAGCATTTCGAGCGTGGTCGGCGATCCCGCCACGTTCGGCGCCGAACTCGACGTGCTGCGCGGCACCGCCAATGGCGACATCCGCGTGCGCAACAACAACCGCGAATATTATTCGGCCGGCATCCAGTCGGTGCTCGGCACGACCTTCCTGACCGGCGATATCGCGCATTTCCTCGAAGTGTCGGCGCGCTATCACCAGGACGAGGAAGACCGTTTCCAGAACCAGGATGTCTATGCGATGGCGGGTGGCGCGTTGACGCTGACCACCGCCGGGGCGCCGGGCAGCCAGGAAAACCGCGTCGGCGACGCCAAGGCGTGGGCGTTCTTCGTGCGCGACACGATCGACTGGGGCAAGCTCACCGTGGTGCCGGGCCTGCGCTACGAGACGATCAAACTGCGCCGCACCGACTACGCGCTCAACGATCCGGCGCGCGTCACGCCGATCGCGGTGCTCGAAAACTCGGTCGATGTGCTGATCCCCGGCATCAGCGCCACCTATCATCTCAGCGATGAATGGCAGTTGCTCGGCGGCGTGCATCGCGGCTTCGCGGCGCCCGGACCCGGCTCGACATCGGATGCCGAGCGGTCGGTCAATTACGAAGCGGGCTTGCGCTACGGCGCCGGCGAATTCTCGTTCGAGGCGATCGGCTTCTTCAACGACTACTCGAACCTGCTCGGCACCTGCACGGCCTCGACCGGCGGCGGCTGCGTGATCGGGGCGCAATTCGACGGCGGCGATGTCGACGTCAAGGGGCTGGAAGTGGCGGCCGGTTACGACGCCGGCGGGCTGCTCGGCCTCGGCCTCAAGGTGCCGCTGGGTGCCGCCTATACCTATACGACGAGCGAGTTCAAGACGAGCTTTGCCAGCGGCTTCGGCCCCTGGGGAACGGTGACGGCGGGCGACGAACTGCCTTACGTGCCGGAGCACATGCTGACGGTTTCGGCCGGTCTCGAGGGCGAAAGCTGGCGGACCAACCTGCTGGTCTCCTATGTCGACGCGACGCGCTCGCGCGCCGGCAGCGGCGCCATCCCGGCCAACGAGCTGATCAACGAACGGCTGATCTTCGACCTTTCGGCCGAATACGATATCGCGCCGGGGGTGACGCTGATCGGCATCGTCGAGAACCTGACCGACGAGGTCTACAACGTCGCCTTCGACCCGGCCGGCGCGCGGCCCGGCAAGCCGCGGACGATCCTGGGCGGGGTCAAGCTGAGCTTCTGAGGGCCCCTCCCTCTCCGGCTCCGATCCGCGGGGCGGCGCTGCCACAGCAGCGCCGCCCCGTTGCGTTTCAAGCCCTTGTCACAAAAGCGAAAAACGGCGGCGGCCCGAAGCGATGCAATCCGGCCACAGGCCGGGGCTGTCATATCACTGTCACAAAAGCGCATCCGAACTGTCACATAGCTCTGTTACTTGCCAAGCCATGGGGGGTGTTCGCGGCGTCTGTCGCGGCTGCCAATCCTGCAACAGAAGCTCATCCACGGAACATGGAGACGTCAAATGACGTTGCGAAACATTCTGCTGGCCGGCACCGCCCTTGGCGCCGCCGCAATCCTCTCGGGGCCGGCCTTCGCCGCGACCAGCACCCAGGCCGAACTCAACGCCCTCAAGGCGCAGATCGAGGCGCTTCAGAAGAAGATCGACGATGTCGAAATCCAGCACGGCAACCAGATCAAGTCGCTGGAAGAACGCAAAAGCGACGTCGAGGTTTCGCTGAAGGACGGCCGCCCGGTTTTCAAGACGGCTGACGGCAATTTTACCTTCGGCATTACCGGCCGCGCCCATCTCGATGTCGGCGCCTACGACCAGGACACCAACAGCGAGGCGAATTTCGGCGCCTTGCGCGGCAACGCCAACTTCCGCCGCGCCCGTCTCGGCTTCAACGGCACCTTCGCCAAGGACTTCGGCTACAATATCGAATTCAACTTCGGCGACAGCGGCACGGAATCGAACGCCCGTATCTATGAAGTCGCGCTCACCTACAAGGGCATCGAGGGCGTCAACCTCGTGCTCGGCGCGACCAAGCCGAAGATGACGCTGGACGATTCGACCTCGTCCAACGACATCACCTTCATCGAGCGTGCGACGGCGGTCAATCTCGCCCTCACGCCGGCGGCCGGCGAAGCGCGCATGACGGCGGGCGGCACCTTCAACACCGACAATTTCTTCAGCGCCGCCTATTACACGATGGGTTCGGCGGCGGCGGGCGGCGGTCTCGACGACTATGACAGCTCGAACATCGTCGGCCGTCTTGCCTATGCGACCTCGCCGAAGGAAGGCCTCAACGTCCATATCGGCGCTTCGGGCTCGCACTCCTTCAACCTGCCGGCCGATACGATCCGCTTCCGCGATCGTCCGGAACTGCGCGTCGATCCGCTGCGCTATGTCGATGCCAACTTCGCCGGCACGGCCGACGAGGTGACCGTCTACGGTCCGGAACTGGCGCTCAACTACGGCCCGTTCCGCGCCCAGGGCGAATATTACATCTACGACGTCGCCCGCAATGGCGTGCTCGCCGATGCCAGCTTCGATGCCTGGTATCTGCAGGCCTCGTGGGTCATCACCGGCGAAGCCTACAAGTACGACATCAAGAAGGCCGCCTATTCGGGCGTCAAGCCGGCCAACCCCTTCGGCTTCGGCGGCAAGGGCATGGGCGCCTGGGAAATCGCCGCGCGTTACAGCTCGGCCGATCTCAACGATGCCAGCGCCGGTATTGCCGGCGGCCAGCAGGACATCATCACGGTGGGCCTCAACTGGTACGTCAACAACAATCTCCGCTTCATGCTCAACTACCTGAACGTGGATGTGGAAGATCGCGGCGGCGTCATCAATCCGAACTTCGGTCACGACGCGGTGGCGCTGCGCACGCAGTTCACTTTCTGAGCTTGCGGCTGATCCGATCCTCGCAGATCGTCAGACGGCAACTCCCGGCGGGCAACCGCCGGGCGTTTTCGTTTGTGCGCTTTCGCCGTCAGTCGAGGCCGAGCGCCTTGCGGTCTTCCGATGCAAAGACATGGGGCAGCGCAAAATACCCGGCGATCGCAACGTCGCGCTGGCCGTCCTGCGACAAGACATAGTCGATCATGTTTCGCGCCGCCGGCCCCCGCGCGACAATGCGCAGGATGCGCGCCAGCGGCCAGTGTCCCCGATGCGCATTGGCCTCGCTGAGGCCGACGCAATCGCCGCCATCGGAAAGCCTGAGCACGCGCACGGCGTCGCTGCGATAGCCGACCGGCGCGAAGGAGATCGCGCCCGGTGTCCGGCCGATCTCGCGCAGCAGAACCGAGGCGCGGGCAACGCGTTTCGCATCGGGCGCGATCGCACCGCCTTTCAGCGCCGCGGCGACGAAAAAGCTGCGTTCGCCGCCTGGTGGCCGGTCAAAGAGGATGACGGGCCGCGATGCCCAATCGCCATCGAGGCCGGCCGCACCCCATGCCGCGTTGCCGGCAAAGAGCGGCCCGAGATTTTCAAGCGGCAGGCAGACAAGCGGATTGTCCTTGTGAACAAAGACGGCGAGCGCCTCGACGGCGGCGCGTGCGGTCAACGCGTCGGACGTCGCCGCATCGAGGGGCTCGATCCGCACCGCCGGATGACGGGCGGCGAAGCCTTCGCGCCAGAGCAGCATCAGCCGTTCATTGGCGGGTTCGACGGCGACCTCGACCACGCCACCGAGAGCCGGTGGCGCCACATAGGGCGCGTAGCGCTCGTCGACGGCGCACGCGTCGCCCGCAGCGACGAGCGAAAGGAGGCCGACAAAGGTTGCGAGATGTTTCATTGCCGATCCGGGCGTCCCTGCATCCCGACCAGCCATGCCGGAAATTTGCGACGATTGCGTGACACAACTTCCCCAAACATGCCCCGGCCTCACAGCCCCATGGTCAGCACCGCTGCGCCGGTCAGGCGGCCGTCGCGCAATCGCGCCAGCGCCTCGTTGGCCTGTTCGAGCGGCAACGTCTCGACCGTCGTCACCACCGGTACAAGCGGCGCCAGCGCCAGGAATTCGTCGCCGTCGGCGCGGGTCAGATTGGCGACCGAGTGGACCGATCTTTCGTGCCAGAGAATATCGTAGGGAAAGGACGGAATGTCCGACATGTGGATGCCGGCGCAGACAAGGCGACCGCCCGGTGCCAGCGCGCGCAATGCGGCGGGGACCAGCGCGCCGACCGGCGCATAGATGATGGCGGCGTCAAGCGCCACGGGCGGCCTTTCGTCGGAACCGCCGGCCCATTCGGCACCGAGCATGCGCGCGAATTCCAGCGCGGCACGGTCGCCCGGCTTGACGAAGGCAAAGAGCCGCCAGCCCTGATGGCGCGCCAGTTGCGCGACGATATGGGCGGCGGCGCCGAAGCCGTAGAGACCGAGCGCGCCGGCCGCATCCGGTCGCTGCGGATCATGCGCCATTTTCAGCGAGCGATAGCCGATCAGCCCGGCGCAGAGCAGCGGCGCCGCTTCGGCCGCGCCATAATGGCCGGGAACGGGGAAGACGTAGCGGGCATCGGCGACCATGTATTCGGCATAGCCGCCGTCACGCGTGTAACCGGTGAAGAGCGGCCGCTCGCAGAGATTTTCGCGGCCGCTCCGGCAATAGGCGCATTGGCCGCAGGTCCAGCCGAGCCATGGTACGCCGACGCGATCGCCCGGCCGGAAGCGCGCGACGCCCCTGCCCAGCGCTGCCACGCGCCCGACCGCCTCATGGCCCGGCACCAGCGGCAGCTTCGGATCGGGCAGTTCGCCATCAACGACATGGAGGTCGGTGCGGCAGACGCCGCAGGCCTCAAGCCGGATCAGCACCTCGTCCGCGCCCGGTCGCGGCACCGGCAGCTCCGCGAGACGCAAGGGCTTGCCCGGCAACTCCAGAAGCATGGCGCGCATGGTTGCAGGCAAAGCGGGATCGGACATGATGGAGCTCCTGACGTCCCATCATGCTTGCATGGATCGATCCGTACTTCGAGTGGCCGGCACGGTTTACCGCAGGCCGTGCGTGCGCGCCTTTTCGAGGTCGGCCTTCAGCGATTTTGCCCCCAGAAAGAAATGCACCGCCGACCAGGGCCAGACGAACATGATAGTCAGCAACGCATAGCGCAGCGATTCATCGCCGAAGGCCGGCGCATAGAGATCGCTGACGATGCCGACGGCCTGCGGCCCGAGCCCCATGCCGATCAGGTTGAGGATCAGGAAGAGCACGGCCGAAGCGACCGCGCGCATGCGCAGAACGACGAGCCCTTGCGTCATGGCGAGGCTCGGCCCGATATAGGCCGCGCCCGCGAAGGCTGGCACCAGGAAGAAGAACAAGGCCCAGTACTTGTCGGGCGAGAGATACATCGCCACCGAAAACGGGAAGCAGGCCATCATGACGATCGCCACGACCCAGACGTTCCAGCGTATGTCGCGCTTGCCGAAACGGTCGGCGGCCCATGCCGTCGCATAGGTGCCGGCGCCGCCGACAAAGCCGATGATCAGCGCCAGCCAGGTGCCGATCTCGCCCGGCTGCATCTGATAGGACCGCATCAGAAAGGCCGGTATCCAGGTAACGCCGGCATAGCCGGCGAAGGCCGCCAGCGCGCAGCCGATCGAGATGTGCCGGAAGGAACGCTGCGACCAGAGCAGACGGAAGACCTCGCCCACTTTCGGCGCATTGCCCGCGGCTTGCGCGGTCGTGCCATCGGCATGGCCGCGCTGCGGTTCCTTCAGCGTGAAACGCACCAGCAGCGCGATCAGCAGGCCCGGCGCGCCGACGATGAAAAAGGCCGCGCGCCAGCCATACCACTGGCTGACCCAGCCGCCGACCAGGAAGCCGATCAGGATGCCGATATTGATGCCGAGCGAATAGATGCCCATCGCGCTTGCGCGCTTCTCGGGCGGGAACATGTCGGAGATCATCGAATGAGACGGGGGACTCGATCCCGCCTCGCCGATGCCGACGCCAATGCGCGCCAGCGCGAGTTGTGCGAAGTTCGTCACGAAGCCGCAGACCACCGTCATGCTGGAAAAGATCGTCAGCGCCAGTGCGACGATGTTGCGGCGGTTGGAGCGGTCGGCCCACATCGCAATGGGAACACCCAGCGTCGCGTAAAAAATTGCGAAGGTGATGCCAGAGAGAAAGCCGAGCTGCGTGTCGGTCAAGCCAAGTTCGAGCTTGATCGGCTGCAACAGGATCGCGAGGATCTGCCGGTCGACATAATTCGCCGTATAGGCGACCATCAGCACGAAAAGTGCATAGTTGCGATAGGCGGGCGTGAAGCCCTGCGACGGCTCCCCCGCAACCGCGGCGCCTGAAACGGCGCCGGCCCGGTCTGTCATTGCCTTCCTCCCAAATTCCCCTCGCCGGCGCAGATGCCTTGCCGCGCCGGCCTCATTCCCGCTAGCGATTCTCGTGTGCCGCATTTCGGTCGGCGGCGAGCCTAGCAGCGGCCCGGCCGAACTCAAGCGCCCGATCGGGTGACGCATGGGCCGCGCCCGGCCGGCAACGGCCATGTCCGATTTTGGCGAGCGGCGGCGGCCCGTCCGCCCTAGACTGTCCCCATGAAACAGACCGCCGACATCGCCGCGCCCGGCCTCGACCCCGATCTCTGCTACCGCGCGATCATGGCCAAGGACGCCCGCTTCGACGGACGTTTTTTCGTCTGCGTCAGCACGACCGGCATCTATTGCCGGCCGGTCTGCCCGGCGCGCGTGCCGAAGCGCGAGAACTGCCGCTTCGTGCCGAGCGCGGCGGCGGCGGAAGCGCTCGGCTTTCGCTCCTGCCTGCGCTGCCGCCCGGAAGCCGCACCCGGCACACCTGCCTGGGCGGGGACCGCGGCCAGCGTGTCGCGCGCGCTCCGGCTGATCGAGGAAGGCGCGCTCGACGAAGGCCGACTCGACGATCTCGCCCAGCGCCTCGGCATGGGCGAGCGGCAATTGCGGCGGCTGTTCCTCGCGCATGTCGGCGCCGGGCCGCAGGCGGTGGCCGCCAACCGGCGCCTTCTGACCGCCAAGCAGCTCATCAGCGACACCGGGTTGCCGCTTTCCGAGGTCGCGCATGCGGCGGGTTATCAAAGCCTGCGGCGCTTCAACGATGCGATCCGCCAGGCCTATGGCATCGCCCCGGGCGAGATCAGGCGGGCGTCCGAGACGGCAGCGGGCAGCACGATCCGTCTCAGGCTCGGCTATCGCCCACCCTTCGATTTCGCGCGTGTGCTCGCCTATCTCGGCGGCCGCGCCATACCGGGCGTCGAAAGTGTGACGGCGCGGCGCTACGCGCGCAGCTTCGCGCTCGACGGCGTCAGCGGCGTCTTGTCGGTTGCGCCGGCGAAAACCGGAAAGGCGCTGGAGGCGCGCATTTCGATCCTGCAGGCCGAACGCGGCGCGGCATTGCCGATGCGGCGCATATCGGCGCGGCTTCGGCGGCTGTTCGATCTCGATGCCGACCCGGCGGCGATCGCTGCCGCGTTTCGCGGCGATCCGCTGATCGGGCCGCGCATTGCCCGCGCGAAGGGATTGCGCGTGCCGGGCGCGTTCGACGGTTTCGAGCTGGCGATCCGTGCCGTGCTCGGCCAGCAGATTTCGATGAAGGGCGCGACGACCATTGCCGGCCGCATCGTGGCGAAGTTCGGTACCACCATCGATGGCGGCGAAGACGGCATCACGCATTTCTTTCCGGATGCCGAAACGCTGGCGCATGCCGATCTTTCGGGGCTTGGACTGACCGGCGGACGGATCTCGACACTGAAGGGCCTCGCGGCCGCCGTCGCTTCCGGCGCGCTCGATTTTTCACCGCGCGAAATGCTCGACGCAAAAATTGCCGAGCTGACGGCGCTGCCGGGGATCGGCGCATGGACCGCGCATTATGTTTGTCTTCGCGCGCTTGGCGAGCCCGATGCCTTTCCGGCCTCCGATCTTGGGCTTCGCAAGGCGGCGGGCGGCGGCATGCCGGTCAACGCCAAAGCGCTCGAAGAGATAGCGCAGGACTGGCGACCTTGGCGCGGTTACGCGGCGCTGGCGCTCTGGACAGTATGAAAGGAAAAGCGATGAAACTTCCCGACGACGACACGCTGGCCACCGCGACGCTCGACACGCCAATCGGCCGGCTGCGCGTCGCCGCCACCGATGCCGGCCTTGCGATGGTGCTGTTTCCGAACATGAAGGATGTTTCCTTTCCGAAGCGCGAGGGCAGCGCGCGGGCGCGGGCGCATCGCGACAAGGCGCTGAAAGCGCTCGACCTCTATTTCGAAGGAAAGAAAAAGGATTTCGGCGGATTGACGCTTGCCGCCGCCGGGACGGATTTCCAGAAGAATGTCTGGCGGGCGCTTGCCGCCATTCCCTTTGGCGAGACGCGCTCCTATGCCGAGATCGCGCGCGCCATCGGCAACCCGAAGGGCATGCGCGCCGTCGGACTTGCCAATGGCCGCAATCCGATTCCGGTCATCGTTCCCTGCCATCGCGTCATCGGCGCCGACGGTTCGCTGACCGGATTCGGCGGCGGCTTGCCAACCAAGAAATGGCTGCTCGAATTCGAAGGCATCATGAGCCCGCGCCTGCTCTGAACAGTTCCCCCGCCGGAGATAAGGCCCTAGACTTGCGTCTTCCCTTTCATGTTCATGCGGCGAGGAGACGAAGCGATGCCCGGCGGTCCTTTCGGAAGTATTTTCGGCCTGTTGCTGCTGGTGGCGGTTATTTACGCGATTGTCCGTATTGCCCAGAGCAGCGCCGATCCGATCTGGAAGGCGGTCTGGATCGCCGGCGTAATCGTCGTGCCGGTTATCGGTGTGATCCTGTGGGCCCTGTTTGGCCCAAAATAGGGCGGAAACAAGCCAGAAAAAACGCAAATCGCGTGCTCTTTCCGGCATCGGCCTTCATTCCGCCTTGCTTGAGTGGAAAATTATCCGGCGAGACGCTGAATCGCCTTCCAGCAACCGGAACAGGAAATCCAGATGCCCCTTCTCAATCTCATCATCATACTGGTCGTCGTTGGCCTGCTGCTCTGGCTCGTCAATAACTACATTCCGATGGATTCGAAGATCAAACAGATCCTCAACGTCGTCGTCGTCATCGTCGTGGTGCTATGGCTGTTGCAGGTCTTCGGCATATTGGGCGGCCTCGGCATCCGCGTCGGCTGAGAAACCACTTTGCCGATAACGGCAGGCAGACGGGGCCGCGCGGGAAACTGCCGGCCCCGTTTTCCTATTTGCCGAGGAGACCGGCAAGCGCGATCATCTGCCCGCGCGGCAGGGCGCGCACCGGCACATGACCCGAGAAACGTGCAATCGCCGCCGCCGTTTCCTCGACCGGCACGGGGCTTTCCGGGCCCTCGCTGACGATGATGGCGCGCGGTGCAAGGCCCTCGGCGCGCATCACGGCCAGCGTTGTCAGCGTGTGACTGATCGTGCCGAGATAGGAACCGACAACGAGTAGCGGTACGAGATCGATCTGCGCATCGAGCGCCTTCATCCAGTCGAGAACCGTGTGGACCGCATCGAGCGGCACCATCAACCCGCCAACGCCTTCGATGACCAGCGGATCGTGTTTTGCCGCCGCGTCCACGCATTCGGCAACCAGTTCATCGAAATTGATTTCGCGACCCTCGCGCGCCGCGGCCATGTCGGGCGAGAGCGCCGCCTTGAAGCGCCAGCGCGAAACGAGCGCGGCGTTCGCGAAACTTGCCGCCTCGCCCATGGCGGCGAGCAATTGCGCCGGGTCGCTGTCGGCGAAAGTCGTTTCATCGAAACCGCTGACCAGCGGCTTGATCGCGCGCGCCTTCAATTCGCGCGTCAGCATGGCCGAGACGTAAGTCTTGCCGATTTCGGTGCCGGATGAGGTGACGAAGATCGCGGTCATCTTACTCTGCGGCCCTGCGGGATAAAATCCGCTCACGGACGATATTGACGAGGCGCGCGATATCGGCGTCGTCGTGCTCCGCCGTGAAGGTGAAGCGCAGCCGCGCGGTGCCCGGCGGCACGGTCGGCGGGCGGATGGCGGTGACGAGGAAACCTTCGGTCTCGAGCAGGGCGGACGCCGCCAGCGTCTGCTCGGCGTCGCCGAGGATCAGCGGCACGATCGGGCTTTCGGGTGCGGGCAAACCCAGGGCGCGGGCAAAGCCTCGTGCCTTCTCGACCGGGCGCTTGCAGAAATCCGGGTTGTCGCGAATGAAATCGAGCGCGGCGATCGAAGCGGCGACAACACCCGGCGGCAGACCTGTCGAGTAGATCAGCGTGCGGGCGCGGGTGCGGATCAGGTCGCAGACGGCGCGGCTGGCGCAGAGATAGCCGCCATAGGAGCCGACCGCTTTCGAGAGCGTGCCCATCTGCAGCGGCACCGCGGCCTTCTCTTTCCCCATGAAGCTCGAACCACGCCCGTCGCGGCCGACAACGCCGATGCCGTGGGCGTCGTCGGTCATCAGCCAGGCATCGTGCCGCGCCGCCAGCGCGGCCAGGGCTTCGACCGGCGCCGCGTCGCCATCCATGCTGAAAATGCCGTCGGTCAGGATCAGGCGATGTTGTGCGTCGCCGCGATGTGCGGCCAGCAGCGCTTCGAGATGGGCGAGATCGTTGTGGCGGAAGATGGCGAATTCAGCGCCCGAGAGCTTCGCACCCGACATCAGGCAGGCATGGCTGAGTTCGTCGGCAAGGATCAGGTCGCCGGCGCCGACAAGCGCCGGCACGATGCCGAGATTGGCCATGTAGCCCGAGCCGAAGACGACGCAATCTTCCGATTGCTTCCAGTCGGCGAGGCGGCGCTCGAGTGCGGCGAAGAGCGGATGATTACCGCTGACGAGGCGCGAGGCGCCGGCGCCGACGCCATATTCTTCTGTCGCCACCATGGCGGCGCGCTTGATGGCCGGATGCTGCGAGAGATTGAGATAGTCGTTGCAGCAGAAGGAGATCAGTTCACGGCCGTTCCGCGTCGCCCGCACGGCTTCGCGGCGATCGGTCTCGATCAGGCGGCGGCGCAGCGCTTTTCCTTCGAGCGCCGCCAGCTTTTCTGCCGCGAATTCATCGAGCGAGGTGTGCCTGCCGTTCATGCCGTCATCCCGATCACCGGCTTGCCGATGCTTTTGCGTTCCAGCAAATCCTGCAGCACGGCGCCTGCCTTTTCGAGCGGGAAAACGGCGGCTGGTTCCGGATGAAGCGTTCCGTCGGCGACCCAGTCGGCCAGCTTCTTCATCAGTGGCAGATTGGCTTTCGGATTGGCGCGGATCTCGCCGCCCCAGTCGACGCCGACCAGCGAAGCGCGCTTCAGCAGTGCGAGATTGAGCGGCAGTTTCGGAATTTCCCCGGCCGCGAAGCCGACCACCAGATGCCGGCCGCCCGGCGCCAGCGAGCGGAAAGCCGGTTCCGAGAACGGCCCGCCGACCGGATCGTAGACCAGATCGACGCCCGGCTTGCCGATGAGTGCCTCCAGTGCCTTGCGCCAGTCGGGTTGTATGTAATCGAGCGTCATGTCGGCGCCATGCGCCAGCGCCGCCGCCCGCTTTTCCGGCGTCGAGGCGGCGGCCACCACACGAGCGCCCATCGCCTTGGCCACATCGATCGCGGCCATGCCGACGCCGCCGGCCGCGCCCAGCACCAGCAGCGTTTCACCGGCGCGCAGATGCCCGCAGGTTTCAAGGCCGTAAAGCGCCGTACAATAAGAGACAATAAAACCGGCCGCGGCCTCGGCGCTCATGCGGTCCGGGATCGGCATCAACATGGCGGCCGGCAGCGCCAGTCTTTCGGCCAGCGCGCCGCGGTTCGACAGCGCCATGACGCGGCGGCCGACAAGATTGTCCGCAACGCCCTCGCCCACCGCGACGACCCGGCCGGCCACCTCGCTGCCCGGCACGAAGGGCAGCGGCAGCTTGACCTGATAGGTGCCGCGCACGAAAAGCGCGTCGACATAGCCGAGGCCCGCCGCCTCGACCGCGACCAGCGCCTCGCCGGGACCGGCGACGGGTTCGGGCATTTCCTCGACCGCGAGGTCTCGCGGTTCGCCGTAGTTGACGCAACGGATGACGCGCATAAGCGGGTAACTTTCGTGCTCTGCCGGATTTCAGGCGCCGACCCTAGCCAATCTTGCAATGCGGGGAAAGCTGCCTATGCTGCCTCGCAACAATCCGACTGGCAGCAGAAAGCCCGAGCCCATGACGATCCAGACCCGCATTGGCGAAACGCAAGCGCAAGGCGGTATTTCCACCGCGCGCACCAACCCGGATCAATTGCGCCACGACTGGACGCGCGCCGAATTGCAGGCGCTGTTCGACCTGCCCTTCAACGATCTCCTGTTCGAGGCGCAGCTTGTCCATCGGCGCTGGTTCAAGGCCAACCAGGTGCAGATGTCGACGCTGCTCTCGATCAAGACCGGCGGCTGCCCGGAAGATTGCGGCTATTGCGCGCAAAGCGCAAAGTTCGAGACCGGCCTCAAGGCCTCGAAGCTGATGGAAGTCGAAAAGGTTCTCGCCGAAGCGCGCAAGGCCAAGGACGCCGGCGCGACGCGTTATTGCATGGGTGCGGCGTGGCGCGAGCCCAAGGACCGCGACATGGACATGGTCTGCGCCATGGTCGAGGGCATCAAGGAAATGGGCATGGAAACCTGCATGACGCTGGGCATGCTGTCCGGCCAGCAGGTGCACCGCCTCGCGCAGTCGGGTCTCGATTATTACAACCATAATATCGACACCTCGGAAGAGTATTATCCGAATGTCATCAGCACACGGACCTATCAGGACCGGCTCGACACGCTGGAGCGCGTGCGCAACGCCGGCATCAATGTCTGCTCGGGCGGCATTGTCGGCATGGGCGAGAGTGCCGACGACCGCATCGGCATGCTGATGACGCTGGCCAATCTCGAAGAACATCCGCAAAGCGTGCCGATCAACATGCTGATGCCGGTGGAAGGCACGCCGCTGGGGATGAGCGAGAAGGTCGATCCGATCGATTTCGTGCGCCTGATCGCGGTGGCGCGTATCGCCATGCCACAATCGGTGGTGCGGCTCTCGGCCGGCCGCGAGCACATGTCGGAAGAGACGCAAGCGCTCTGCTTCCTCGCCGGCGCCAATTCGATCTTCATCGGCGAGAAGCTGCTGACGACCAAGAATCCCGAAGCCGACAAGGACGCCAGGCTGTTTGCCAAACTCGGCATTGAATCCATGCCGGCGCATAGCTGCCCGTCGGAGAAGTGACGGCCCCGCCCTTGTCCGTTCCGCCCCCCAATCCGTTGGTTCCCAAGCCGCCGCGCTGGCTTGCGGAGGGCGCGCCGCATTTGTGGCTTCCCTATACGCAGATGCAGACGACGCCGATGGCGCTGCCGGTGGTCAAGACCGACGGCGTGCGCCTGACGCTTGCCGACGGGCGCGAACTGATCGATGGCACCTCGTCATGGTGGACGGCGGCGCATGGCTACAATCACCCGCATATCCGCGAAGCCGTCACGGCGCAGCTTGAGAAAATGCCGCATGTGATGCTGGGCGGTCTGGCGCACGAGCAGGCCTGCCGGCTGGCAACGCGACTGTCGGATCTGCTGCCCGGCGATCTCGGTCATGTGTTCTTTTCCGAGTCAGGCTCGGTCTCGGTCGAGATCGCGATGAAGATCGCCGTGCAATACTGGATCAACAAGGGCATAGGCGGGCGCACGCGCTTCGTCGCCTTCAAGGGCGGCTATCACGGCGACACGCTGGCCACCATGTCGGTCTGCGATCCCGACGAAGGCATGCACGCGCTTTTCAAAGGCGCGATCGCCGAACAGCTGATCGCCGAGCTGCCGGTGGACGCGGAAAAGACCGCCGCGCTCGACATCTTTCTCGGCCAGCATGCGCATCAAATCGCCGCTGTCATCACCGAGCCGTTGGTGCAGGGCGCGGGCGGCATGCGCTTTCACGATGTCGAAACGCTGCGCCGGTTGCGGACATTGTGCGACAAGCACGATCTGCTGCTGATCCACGACGAGATTTTTGTCGGCTTCGGGCGCACCGGCACAATGTTCGCCTGCGAGGCGGCCGGCATCGTGCCCGACATTGTGACACTGTCGAAAGCGTTGACCGGCGGCACCATGGCGCTGGCGGCCACCATTGCCCGCGCGACCGTGTTCGAGGCGTTCCTGGGCGAAGACGGCGGACGGGCGCTGATGCACGGGCCGACCTATACGGGCAATGCGCTGGCCTGCGCGGCGGCCAATGCCTCGCTCGACCTTTTCGAGCGCGAGCCCCGGATCGCGCAGGTGGCGGCCATCGCCGCACAGCTTGCCCGCGAACTCGAACCGGCCCGCGACATCAAGGGCGTCAAGGATGTGCGCGTCATCGGGGCGATCGGCGTCATCGAGCTTGAGCGGATGGGCGACCTCAATACCATCAAACAGCGCTTCATCGAGGAAGGCGTTTTCATCCGACCCTTCGGCCATATCGTCTACACAACGCCGCCGTTTGTCATTGGAGCCGACGATCTCGCCCGGCTGACGGCAGCGATGCTCAAAATCACGGCAGAAATCACTGCGGTCTGAGGGGGGCTGTGGCGTCAGAACCACATTTTGTAGCGTGAACTGGCTTTTTCACTTCAATATGTTGAGGTGAAATGGGCCAGCCATTACTCTCGCCCGAGGGGCTGATTCGGCCTTTTCGATATTCGTCCAAATCCCGTGTCGGTGGGTCGCAAGGCGCATAAGCGCTTTCGGACCGCGGCGGAAGCGTTACGTTCTTTGCGGCCGCGCTTGTCTCAGTCGCGGTCCGGCAGCAGGAATACGAAAGCCATGTACGTCATCGCATTTGCCTCGCAAAAAGGCGGTTCCGGCAAGACGACCCTCGCCGGCCATATCGCCGTCGAGGCCGAGCGTCAGGGCGCGGGCCCCGTCGCGCTGATCGACACCGACCCGCAAGGCAGCCTGTCGCAATGGTGGAATGCGCGCGAGGCCGAGCGGCCTTTCTTCGCCCGCGCCTCCAGCAAGGGGCTGGAGGAAGACCTTGCGGCACTCAAGGATGGCGGCGTTCGTCTCGTCGTCATCGACACGCCGCCGGCCATTACCGCGACCATCGGACATGTCATCGGCCTTGCCGATCTCGTCGTCATTCCGACCCGGCCAAGCCCGCACGACCTCCGGGCCGCCGGGGCCACTGTCCGGTTGTGCGAAGAAGTCGGAAAACCGCTGGTTTTCGCCGTCAACGGGGCAAGTCCGCGGGCCCGCATCACCACCGAAGCCGTTATCGCACTCTCCCATCACGGCCCCGTCGCCCCCTCGATCCTGCATCAGCGCATTGACTTCGCGTCCAGCATGATCGACGGCCGCACGGTCATGGAAATCGCCTCCCAGACCAAATCGGGCGACGAGGTCAGCGAACTCTGGCGGTTCCTCGACGACCGCCTGAAAGGCCGCGAAACAGCGCCGCTGGCGACTGCCACCTTTTTGACCGGCGAGCGTGCCGACCGTGACCTCCGAGGCGCCGCCTGATGTCAAAGAAGCCTGCCTCATTGACGAGCGACCTGCTTGCGCGCAAGGGTGAGGCGGAGCCTTCCTCGGCCGACGCGGCGGCACGCGTGACGCTGTCGGGCGGCCGGCAGCCGGACCTTGGCGGGTTCGGCGTCGGTTTCGGCCGTTCGGAAGGCCCTTCCCAGGGGCTTTATGCCAGCCCCGCCACGGAGAGGCCGGAGATGCAGGGAATGGACGAGGACGAGCGGCCGCGCCCGCCGGAGCCCGAGATCATCTATACGCCCGAGGATTACGAGAGCGGCGGCCGGACGCGGCTGATCGCAGGGGCCTTTATCGGCCTGGCGTTGCTCGGCGGCGTCATCGTGGCAATTTCGCTCAGCGGCAATGAAGGCGTCGCGCCGGTTTCACCGGAGATCCTGGCCGCGGCGCCCGACGCAGCGCCGCAAGCCGTGCAGCCGCAACCGGCCGCGCCGGTTGAAGCGGAAGCGCCCGACGCGGCGGCAGACGCCTCGGCCGTGGAAACCGAAATGGCGGCAATCGAAACCGCGGAAATCCCGGCTCTGCCGGAGGCACCTGCCCCGGCCGAAGCCGAGGCGCTCGTTCCGGCCGCTCCCGTGTCGCCCGCGCCGGCGACCGCAGCGCCTGCAGTGCCTGCGGCACCGGCCGCAACCGCCACACCGGCGCCGCCGGCAGCGGCCCCGGCCGCCGGCGGTGCCTTTGTCGTGCAGTTGATGGCGGTCCGCGAAGAGGCTGCGGCCAGGCCCGCCTATGAAGCGCTGCAGGCCAAACATCGCGTCTTGCTTGGCGGCCACGCGCTCGATGTCGAACGCGCCGATCTCGGCGATAAAGGTATTTTCTATCGCGTTCGCGCCGCCGGCTTCGACAGCAAGGCGGCGGCCACCACCGCCTGCGGCAAGCTCAAGGCCGCCGGTCAGGACTGCCTCGTCCGGGCGCGCTAGCCGCCCGCCCGCCCGGCGTGTAGGTTCCCGCCAAACGATATTTGGAAAGTGGAGCGTTACATGGTCGAGGCGGTGATCTGGGATTTCGGCGGCGTGCTGACGACGAGCCCCTTCGAGGCGTTTGCCCGTTATGAGCGCGAACGCGGTCTGCCGAAGGACCTTATTCGCAGCATCAACGCCGCCAATCCCGACAACAATGCCTGGGCGCTGTTCGAGCGCAGCGAATGCACACTCGACGAGTTCGACCGCCTGTTCGCTTCCGAAGCGGCCGCGCTCGGGCATGAGGTGCCGGGCCGCCATGTCATCGAGCTTCTGTCGGGCGACATCCGCCCTGAAATGGTCGAGGCGCTGAAACGCTGCAAGGCGCGGGCGAAAGTCGGCTGCATCACCAACAATGTCTCGGCCGGCGAAGGGACCGGCATGGCGCGGAGCCATGACAAGGCCGCCGCCGTGCAAGCTGTCATGTCGCTCTTCGACCATGTGATCGAAAGCTCGAAGGTCGGCATCCGCAAGCCCGATCCGCGCATCTACGAAATGGCATGCGAAGCGCTCGGCGTTTCCGCTGCGTCATCGGTTTATCTCGACGATCTCGGCATCAATTTGAAGCCCGCCCGCGCGCTCGGCATGACGACGATCAAGGTCGTGACACCGGAGCAGGCGCTGAAGGAGCTTGAGGCGGCCGTCGGCTTTCCGGTCGCCTGAGCTTGAGCGGCCACATCAAAGGGGCCTAAGCTTCCCGGAAAGAAACACGGGAGGACCAACATGCTCAGGCCCCAGGCGCAGGCGATCGATCTCGGCGGCAAGCCGGATCTGAAAGACCCCGACCTCTATATGCGCGACGCACATCATGACGTGTTTCGCAAGTTGCGCGCGGAAGAGCCCGTCTACTGGAATCCCGAAGCGGATGCAGCCGGCTTCTGGGCCATCACGCGCCATGACGACATCGAGGCGATCTCGAAAAATCCCAAGCTTTTCTCGTCGGCCAAGAACAATGGCGGACACCGGATTTTCAACGAGAACGAAATCGACGGCAACGAAACCGATGCCTCGATGATCTCGATGGATCCGCCCGAACATGCCGGCTACCGGCGCATGGTGACGCCGGGCTTCGTGCCCAAGCGTATCACCGGCATGGAAGAGCGCATTCGCGCCCGCGTGACAAACCTCCTCGACAATCTGCCGAAGACCGGCGAGGCCGAGTTTATTTCCGCCGTCGCCGCGGCGCTGCCGATCGAGGTGCTGGCCGAACTTTTCGGCGTACCGCAAAGTGACGGCGCCAAGCTTTTCGAATGGTCGAATGCCACTGTCGGCGAAGACGACCCGGAACTTCGCGTGTCGGACGAATATATGCGCCAATGCGTGCTCGAAATGGCGGGCTATGCGGCCGGGCTCTGGCAACAGCGTCTCGAAAATCCGGGCGAGGATCTGATCTCGATGCTGGCGCATTCGAAGCCGGGCGGCGAGGCGATGAATTTCCCGACCTATATCGGCACCTTCATCCTGCTGGTCGTCGCCGGCAACGAGACGACGCGCAACTCGATCTCGGGCGGCCTGCTGGCCCTGTCGCAGAACCCGCAAGAACGGCAGAAACTGATCGACGACCCGTCGCTGATCCCGAGCGCGGTGCAGGAAATCGTGCGCTGGGTCAGCCCGGTTCTCCATATGCGGCGCACGGCAACCGAAGACACCGAAATCCGTGGCCAGCGGATCAAAAAGGGCGACAAGATCGTGATGTGGTACGCATCCGCCAATCGCGACGAGGCGGCCTTCGACAATCCCTTTCGTTTCGACGTGACGCGCTACGCCAGGCCCGATGTGCCCGCACAACTCGGCTTCGGCGCCGGCCAGCATTTCTGTCTCGGCTCGCGGCTTGCGGAACTGCAACTCAAGGTACTGTTCGAGGAACTGCTGAAGCGTTTCCCCGACATTCAGGTATCGGGGCCGGTGCGCCGCCTGCGTTCCAACTTCATTTCGGGCATCAAGGAAATGCCGGTGCGCTACACGCCGGAGGGTTGAACCGCGCTGCTGCCTGAATCAGCTGCTGCCTGAATCAAAAGAGCCGCCGGGTCGCCCCGGCGGCTCTTTCCATGTTGACCGACGCGCCGCTCAGTGAACGGGCGCGTTCTTCATTTTCGCAACCGGCCGCGAACGCGGGAAGAACATTTCCAGCGTCACCGCCAGCGCCGGCAGCACCGTCAACGCCATGATCATGTTGACCATGAACATGAAGGAGAGCAGCAGACCCATATCGGCCTGGAACTTCAGGTCCGAGAAGGCCCAGGTCGACACACCCACCGCCAGCGTCAGCGCGGTGAAGAAGGTCGCCATGCCCGCCTCGAGCAGCGACTGACGGAAGGCGTCCGAGATGTTCAGCCCTTCGCCCAGATAGTAGGGCACACGGTTGTAGATGTAGTAGGCGTAGTCGACGCCGATACCGACGGCCAGCACCATCACCGGCAGCGTGGCGACCGTCAGGCCGATCTGCAGCACCTCCATGAACCAGTAACCGAAGAAGGTGCCGAAGGTCAGCGGCAAACAACAGGCGATGACGGCGCGCCAGTCGCGATAGGTCAGTGCCACAAGCGCGATAATGACCGCATAGACCCACATGATCATCGGCAGTTCGGTTTCCGATATCTCCTGGTTGACGGCGGCCTGCACGCCCATGTTGCCGGAGGCGAGACGGATCGTGACGCCTTCCATTTTGTGTTTGTTACGGAACTCCTCGATGCCGGCGATCGCCGCCTTGATCGTCGTCGCCTTGGCATCCCGCAGATAGAACATGTGCGGCAGGACCGTACAGGTCTGATTGTAGAGCGCGGAGGCGCCGGGCACCGTGTTCGAGGCCTGCGCCAGCGCCGGCCGGTTGCGCGGAATGTCCTTCCACTTCAGGTTGCCTTCGTTCCAGCCGGCGGCCGAACCCTTGATCGCGAAGGGCAACGAGACGACCAGTGTCACGTCCGGCACGTTCTGCATGTGCCAGGAGAAGCGGTTGAGATAGTCCATGTAGGAATATTGCACGCAGCTGTCGGGCGGCGTTTCGACAACGGCGATCAGCACGTTGAGGCCGAGCGCATAGCTATCGGCGATTTCGGTCGAGTCGATATTGTAACGCGCATCGGGGCGCAGCTCGGGGGCGCCGGCATGGAGCGCGCCGACATGGCGATGCATCGCCTGGTTGACGGCGATGGCGAACAGCACCGTCGCGCCGACCAGCAGGAACGGTGCGATCTTGCGGTTGGCGACGAAGCCCATCGAGGTCATGATCTTGAGGCGCACGACGCGCGAGCGCTTGACGCGCTGGACGAAACTGTCGTCGAACCTCAGGTAGCTGACCAGAAGCGGCAGCATGACGAGGTTGGTCGCGACTTTCAGGATCACGCCGATCGAGGCGGTGATCGCAAGCTCGCGGATCATCGGCACCGGGATCAGGTAAAGCGTCGCGAAGCTCACCAGCGTGGTGATCAGCGCCATCGAACCCGGAACGAACAGACGCGAGAAGGCGGTCCGCGCCGCCTGTTCGGCCGTCGCACCATTGCTGATTTCGGCGGTGACGACGTTGATCTGCTGCACGCCGTGACTGACGCCGATGGCAAAGACCAGGAAGGGCACCAGCACCGCCAGCGGATCGAGGCCGTAGCCGAGGAAGTTCAAGAGACCGAACTGCCAGACGACCGAGGTCAGCGAAGCAAAAAGCGTCGCCCCGGTCAGCAGTACCGAGCGCGAATAGAGATAGACGGCAAGCGCGGTCAGAACGAAAGCGACGAAGAAGAAGATGACGACGGACTGCGCGCCGTCGGCAATGTCGCCGATCAGCTTGGCAAAGCCGATAATCCGGACCGTCTGCTCGTCGCTTTCGTATTTGGCGCGAATCTCGGTTTCGAGCTTGGCGGCGAGATCGAAATAGTTGAGGCGCTGGCCGGTCGAGGGATCGAAGTCCTGAAGCTCGGCCACAACCATCGCCGAATGGAAATCGTCGGCGACGAGGCGGCCGACATAGCCGCCACGAATGACGTTGTTCTGAACATTCATCAGCGCCTGTTCGGTCATCGTGTCGGCGGTGACCTTGCCGGAAATCACGTCGTCGGCGCTGATGCCGTCCTCGGTGATTTCGATATAGCGCGTGTTGGGCGTCCAGAGCGAGGTCACCGTGTGGCGCGAAACGCCGGGCAGGAAGAAAATGTCGTCGGTCAGATCCTTGTAGACCTTGAAGAATTCCTTGGTCCAGATCGTGCCTTCATTGGCCTCCAGCACCACGATGATGACGTTGGAACCGAAAAGCTGTTCGCGATATTCCTGGAAGGTCTGGATGTATTCGTGGCCGATCGGGAGCTGCTTGTCGAAACCGGCATCCATGCGCAACTGCGTCGCATAGAAACCCGCAACGACCGTGAAGACGAGAAGGCCGGCCAGAATGAAGAAACGCAGGCCGAAAACGACATTCTCAAGTAACTTAATCATGGACTTTACCCATCGCTCCCCTGGCCGTTTCTCCGCGCGCGGCGGCGGACGGCGTCGTTGCAAATCCCTGCCCGCCGGCGCGGGCCGGCTGGCGTTTCGCGCCGGTCACGCCCACACATGGTTGTGGCGTGAACCGGCCTCTCATCGGCCTGGAGGTCTGCCGGTCCGCGCCGCAAGGCGTCGGGTCCGGCCTGGCGGTCTCGCTTGAGCCGCCCCTCCCGAAAAATCAGGGCCCGTCAAACCTCCGTCGGCTGGAGGCAGTCGTGCGCAATGTCGTTCGGGGTTTTGCCCCCTCCCAGGATGCCTTTCTCTTGTGGCGGCGCGCGAACTGTCCCCCGCGCGGCCGTCCGGAACGGTCACCTCTCGTGATCTAAGCAAATAACACAAATCCGGCCGCTTTGTATCGTTACGGAGTCGTTATCCGCGAAATTTAGAACGGCAGGGTTAATCCGCCGGAAACGAAGTTGACGCTAGCGTCATTTTCTTCTTGACCCACGGGCTTCGGGCCCTATTCTGGCGGGCAATGAGACAAGACGGCCCCGCGGACCTGGTGCTCGCGAAAACCCGTCCCTATGCGCTTGCCGGAAACATCTTTTTCCGGCCCGTCATTCCGGAGGACCCGATGACCGAAATCCGTCAGATCACCAAAGACAATGCCTATGACGCCGTCGCGCCGGATGATTTTCCGGCGATGATGGAAGTCGAGCGCTACGGCCAGCGCTCGACCGCCTTCGACAAGATCATTTCGGCGACCCATGACCATTTCTGGGATCCGCTCGACACCAAATACATCGATTTCTCCGAGCCCTTCGACGCCGAGACCATCATGATCATGCCGGGCGAGATGATCCCGGAATTCCGCCTGCCCTGCTTCCAGAACCTGTCGGAAAAGGACAAGGTCAAGTTCGCCAATGAAACGGCGCGCTGGTCCTTGTCGGCGATCCTGCATGGCGAACAGGGGGCGCTGAACCTCTCGGCCTCGCTCTGCCACATTCTCCGCGATCCGGGTGCGCAGGAATATGCCGCCAACCAGACGCGCGAAGAAGCCCGCCATGTGACGGCTTTTGCCAAATACGTCCAGGCGCGCTGGGGCAAGCCGCTGCCTTGCGGCGAGACGCTGGCGACGCTCCTGACCGACATCGTCCGTGCACCGGAGGTCTACAAGAAGATCGTCGGCATGCAGATGCTCGTCGAGGGCTTGGCCATGGGCGCCTTCTCGACGCTTTATGCCAAGTCGAACGACCCGCTGCTCGTCAAGCTGACGCAGCTCGTGATGACCGACGAGGCCTTCCACCACAAGTTCGGCAAGATCTGGGCCGACCGCACGATCCCGAACCTGTCGGAAGAAGAGCAGAACATCATCGAGGACTGGGCGGCCGAGTGCTTCCAGACGCTGCTGTTCAACCTCGTCAATCCCGAGCAGAAGAAGATCATCTATGCCGAGTTCGGCCTCGACTGGCAGCAGGTCCAGCTCGAAATGCTCGAAGCCTTCGGCGACGAGGACCGCCGCGAACAGATGAAGGAAGGCACCAACATCTTCCGCGTGCTGATCAAGACGCTGCTCAAGGCCGGCATCATCACCGACCGCACCAAGGCCTTCTATGCGACCTATGTCGACATGGACGAGCTGAAGAACGAAGGCGACCGCATGATCGGCGACGACATCGCCGAAGACGGCATTCGCTATCTGCAGAAGATCAATTTCGGCGCCAATGTCGACGCGCTGAAGAATATCAGCCTTTCGGCGGCCGAGTAATTCCGCCAGTTGCGTGCGTAAAGTGAAGAAGGCGTAGAGTTTCCCTCAACTCGATCCCTCACAAACTGGGCGGTTCCTTCGGGAGCCGCCCTTTTTGTTTGCCCGCTTCACGGACACAAGAAAGCCGGGCGCGGATTTCTCCGGCCCGGCTCTTTCGTTGCGGCTATTGCCTCAGTGCTTGCGCTTCGGCAGCTCGACCATCATCTTCTCGTAGCCCTTGACGAAGGGCGAGAGCACGCGGGTCGGCTCTTCCAGAACCTGGATCGGCTGGTCCGGCCAGCGCTTCAGGATTTCCTCCCAGACGATGCGCAGCTGCATCTCCGCGAGGCGGTTGCCGACGCAGCGGTGAATGCCGAAACCGAAGGAAAGATGCTGGCGGGCGCGCTCGCGGTCGATCACCAGCTGGTTCGGGTTCGAGATCACCTCCTCGTCGCGGTTGCCCGAGACGTACCACATCGCGACCTTGTCACCCTTCTTGATCTGCTTGCCGCCGAGCTCGACATCTTCGAGCGCAGTGCGGCGCATATGCGCCAGCGGCGTCTGCCAGCGGATGATCTCGGCCACCATGTTCGGGATCAGCGAGGGGTTCGCCTGCAGCTTCTTGTACTGCTCCGGAAACTTGTTGAGTGCGTAGAGGCCGCCGGTGATCGAGTTGCGCGTCGTGTCGTTGCCGCCGACGATCAACAGGATCAGGTTGCCGAGATACTCCATGCGGTCCATGTTGCGCGTCGACTCGCCATGCGCCAGCATCGAGATCAGGTCGTTGCCCGGCTCGCGCGCATTGACGCGCTCGTTCCAGAGGCGGGTGAAGTAGTCGGCGCATTCGAGCAGCTCGGCGCGGCGCGCATCTTCCGATTCGATGAGGCCCGATTCTTCCGATGCGGTCGCGACGTCCGACCAGCGTGTCAGCTTGCGGCGATCCTCGAAGGGGAAATCGAACAGCGTCGCCAGCATCTGCGTCGTCAACTCGATCGAGATGCGATCGACCCAGTCGACGGGCTTCTCGGTGTCCATCTCGTCGAGCAGTTTGCCGGCGCGTTCGCGGATCGTGCTTTCGAGCTTGGCGAGATTGGCCGGCGCGACGATCGGGCTCACCACCTTGCGCTGATCGTCATGCTTGGGCGGATCCATGGCGATGAACATCGGCAGCTTGAAGTCTTCGTCCTGGTCGCGCAGCGTGATGCCGCCTTCGGAGGAAAACACCTGGTGGTTGGTGTCGACCGCCATGATGTCGTTATATTTCGTCACCGACCAGTACGGCCCGAACTCGGCGTTGTTGGCGCAGTAATGCACCGGCGCTTCCTTGCGCAGCCGTTCGAAATAGGGCCACATCGTATCGGTCTTGAAGAGCTGGCCCTGGCCGACATCGATTTCCTCGAGCGGCATCGAATAGGCGGCCTCGCGCGCCTCGTCGATCTCGTATTTCCGTGCTGCGTCGCTCATCGGTTTCCTCCACGTCGACCGTTGTTTGTTGGCTCCAGCCTACCCTTCGAGCACGGAGTTGTCATACGCAAAGTGACGCAGGCGTCATTTTGCGTAGTGCATATTGCCGCGGCTGCCGGCTCAGGCGAAGCGCTGGCGGGCGGCCAGTGCCAGGCCGGTCGCCACCGAAGTCAGCTCGCCGCCGCCGGCGAGCTTGGCTGCCCCGAAACGGCCGGCAAAGAGCCGCCGCACCGCCGGAATGAAGGCCGAACCGCCGGTCAGGAAGACCCGGTCGACCTGCGCCGGCGCGATGCCCGTTTCCTCCAGCAGCCGCGCCACGCAGGCCTCGATCTCGGCCAGTTCCGGCGCGATCCAGCGGTCGAAATCGGCGCGCGCGATGGCGGCATCGATCGTCACCGGCCCGGCCTGGAAGCCGAGACGGGCCGTGCCGGCGTCCGACAGCGCGACCTTCGCCGCCTCGACGGCGCGGTAGAGCGCGAAGCCGCGCTCGCCGGCGATCAGGCTCAAAAGCCCCGCCACCGCCTCGGGCGCTTCGGCGGTGGCCGAGATTTCCTCCAGCATGCGCCGCGTCTTGCGGGTGTTGATCATGCTCAACTGGTGCCAGCGTTTCATCGTGTCGTAGAGCCATGACGGCACCGGCAGCGTCTTGCCGCCGCTCTCATAGGAGGTGCCCTTGCCGAGGCGCGGCGCGACCGCGTGCTCGACCAGGCGCGCGTCGAAGGCGTCGCCGGCAATGCCGATGCCCGAAACGCCGACAATGGTTTCGCCGCGATCCTTCAGCCCGCGCATGCCGGGGCCGACATGCAGCAGGCAGAAATCGCTGGTGCCGCCGCCGAAATCGCCGATCAGCACAAGCTCGTCGCGATCGAGCGAGGCCTCATAGGCATAGGCCGCCGCCACCGGCTCGAATTCGAAATGCACCTCGGGAATGCGCACGCCGGCAAGGGCGGTGCGCAGACGCGACAAAGCGAGGTCGTCGTGGCCGCTGTCGGGCGTGCCGAGACTGTTGCGCACGAAGCGTGCCGGACGGCCGACCACGACCGGACCGGCCAGCAGCGCCTCTGTCAGCGTGTCGGCTTCCGCCGTCGCGTCGACCAGGCGCGCAACAATGAAGCCGACCAGATTTTCGAGCGTGAAGCGGCTGCCGAAAATACTGGTCGCGGTGAAGGTCGGATTGGCGAGCCAGGATTTGATCGACTGGATCAGCCGGCCCTCAGCGCCAGCCATCAGATAGGCATCCATCGCGGCCGGCCCGGCAAAGGCATGCGGGCGTCCGTTGGGATCGCGCTCCTCGTCGTCGAAAAAAAGGATCGAGCGGAAAGTGGGGAGCGTCGCCGCCCCGTGACGGACCGGCACCAGCCGCGCCGCGCCGTGTGCGGGCGCGACCGCCAGGGCGCTGTTGGTCGTCCCGAAGTCGAGACCGATGAACATGGGGCGCACCTCGTATCCGTCTGACCCCGGCAAGGGGCCACGGCAATACATCTGAGGGAAATCGGGGGTTGCGTTCGGGGTTTTCGGAGCGAAAGGGCGGCGAGAAATACAGGCGGGCGGCCCTCTTGTCGAGTCCCGGGCCCGGGCCGGGCCGCCTTGCGCAAAATGACGCAGGCGTCATTTTTGGATTGATGTGCATTGCAGCAATACCCACACTCCGATTGTGAGAATTCGCCGGTCCCAACCTCAAAGCGGGCCGCCGGCGCAACGAGAATCAATTTGGAGAGAGCCCATGACCGCCGTTCGGCAGATCACCAAGGACAATGCCTATGATGCCGTCGCGCCGGACGATTTCGAGGCGATGATGAACACCGAGCGCTACAACCGGCGCTCGTCGGCCTTCGACAAGATCATTTCGGCGACGCATGACCATTTCTGGGATCCGATGGATGCCCGCTACATCGATTACAGCGAGCCCTTCGACATCGAAAACGAGATGCTGATCGATCCGCAACTGGTGCCGGAACTGAAGCTGGCCTGTTTCGAGGCGCTGCCGGAAAAGGAAAAGATCCGCTTCGTCAACGAGACGGCGCGCTGGATGATGTCGGCGATCCTGCATGGCGAGCAGGGGGCGCTCAATCTCTCGGCCTCGCTCTGCCACATCCTGCTCGATCCGGGTGCGCAGGAATATGCCGCCAACCAGGCCCGCGAAGAGGCCCGCCATGTGACGGCCTTCGCCAAATATGTGCAGGCCCGTTTCGGCAAGCCCCTGCCCTGCGGCGAGACGCTGGCCGGCCTGTTGTCCGAAATGGTCAACGCCAAGGAGGTCTACAAGAAGATCGTCGGCATGCAGCTGCTGGTCGAGGGTCTGGCCATGGGCACGTTTGCCACCTTCTTCAACACCGCGCGCGATCCGCTGCTGGTCAAGCTCTGCCAGCTGGCGATGACGGATGAGGCCTTCCATCACAAGTTCGGCAAGATCTGGGCCGACCGCACGATCCCGAAACTGTCGCAGGACGAGCGCGACATCATCGAGGACTGGGCGGCGAGCGTCTTCCAGACGCTCTTGTTCAACCTCGTCAATCCGGAACAGAAGAAGCTGATCTATGCCGATTTCGGTCTCGACTGGCGCGAGGTGCAGGCGCAGATGCTTGAAGCGGTGACCGATGAAGACCGCCGCGAGGGCATGAAGGACGCCGCCAACATCTTCCGCGTGCTGGTCAAGACGCTCTTGAAGGCCGGCATCATCACCGACCGCACCAGGGGCTTCTATGCGATCTATGTCGACATGGAGGAACTGAAGAACGAAGACGATCGCATGGTCGGCGACGATATCGCCGAACAGGGCATCGACTTCCTGAAGACGGTCAACTTCGCCAAGAAGAACCCGATGGCGAGCGTCGCGGCCGACTAGATTTTGGCAATTCCCGAAGGGTCCTCACCACAGGGATAAACTCGAAGGGCGGTTCCGCAAGGGACCGCTCTTTTTTCGTTGCCGCACGCCGCTCTGCTACACTCGCGGCCATGAACGACATCCACGACATGCTGCGCGCGGCGATCGCGGACCTGCCGCCGCCGCCCTGGCCGGCGATCGGCGAAGGCCTCTGGTCGACGGTCCACGATCTCGGCGACGGCACGGCGCTGAAGCTGGTACGCCGCCAGACATCGGGCCTCGGTTCGGGCGTCGCCATCCACCGGCGCGAGGCGCTGGCGCTGGCGGCGCTTGGCGGCTTCGCGACGGCGCGTCTGCGCCTGCCGGCGCTGATCGCGGAAGGCGCCTTCGACAGCGGCTCTTGCGCCGGCTGGCTGCGCGTCAGCCGTCTCGACGGCGCGGTGCCGCGCGAGGACCGCATCGTCTATGCCGCAGCCGAAACGCGCGACGGTTTCGGCGAGCGGCTCGGCGCGGCGATCGCCGATTTCCACGCCGAGGCGAGCCCGCGCGCGCGCGCCGCTGAGAGCAAGCTCGGCGACAGCATTGCCCGCGGCCTGACCCTGGCGCGCGACCGCTTCAGCCAGCCCGCCGATCACCATGCGGCCGATGCCGTACTTGCCGCCTGGGCGGCGGAATGTGCAAAGGGCCCGCTCGTCTTCACGCATGGCGACGTCAATCTTTCCAATCTTCTCGATGCCGGGCGCAACGCGCCGCTCGGCTTCGTCGATCTTGCCGAAAGTGGCTGGAGCCTCGCCGAGGCCGATTTCCGGCATCTCGACGGCTTCGGTCCGCTCAGCGACGCGGTGATGCGCGGCTATGCGGCGCGTGCGGGGACCGCACCCGACCGGCGCCGCATCGCGCTTGCCGCCGCCGCCAACGCGCTTTGCAGCATCGCCATCGAAGGCGCGTCGGGGCATCCGCGCGAGGCGATCCGGCGGCGCGGCCAGCTTGAACATTGTCTCGAAGCGGCGGGGCTGCCATGAGCGACGACCTGCCCGACATGGAAGAAGACGAGTTCCGCCTCTTCGACGGGCGGCAGTCGCAAACGGCCGCCAATGTGCAACGCGGCTGCTGCCGCCTGCTGGCGCAGATGGGCTATGCCGCCGTCACCGAACTGACGCTCGCCACCGGGCGGCGCGTCGACATCATCGCGCTTGGTCCGAAAGGCGAGATCGTCGTCCTCGAAATCAAGTCGAGCCTCATCGACTACAAGACGGATTCGAAATGGGCGGAGTATCTCGAATTCTGCGACCGCTTCTATTTCGCGGTGCCGCCGGAATTTCCGCGCGAGATTATTCCGGCCGAAGTCGGCCTCGTCATCGCCGACCGCTACGGCGCCGAGATTTTGCGCGAGGGCCCGGCAACGCCGCTCGCGCCGGCGCGGCGCAAGAAGCTGACACTGCACGCCGCCCGCGTCTCGGCCCGGCGCGTCATCCGGTTTCTCGATCCGGAGTGAGGGGGCATGTGGCATCGGTGCGGGAATCAGGCTCTCCACACCAACTAAGTCCGTCATGACCCGGCTCGTCCGGGTCATCCACGTCTTTCTTTCCTTCGCTGCGTGCCGCAAAGACGTGGATGGCCCGAATAAATCGGGCCATGACGTAACGTGAGAATGGTGGGAAGCCCTATTTCGGCGCGCGCTTGGCGAGGATGCGCTGCAGGGTGCGGCGATGCATGTTGAGGCGGCGCGCGGTTTCCGAAACGTTGCGGTCGCAGAGCTCGTAGACGCGCTGGATATGTTCCCAGCGCACGCGGTCGGCCGACATCGGATTTTCGGGCGGGCCGGCCTTGTCGGCGCCGGTCGCCAGAAGGGCCGCTTCGATGGCGTCGGCATCGGAGGGCTTGGCCAGATAATCGGCGGCGCCGAGCTTCACCGCGGTGACGGCGGTTGCGATATTGCCGTAGCCGGTCAGCACGACGATGCGGGCTTCGGGCCGCGCCTCTTCGAGGGCGGCCACCACATCGAGGCCGTTGCCGTCTTCAAGCCGCATGTCGACCACCGCAAAGCCCGGCTTCTTCGAGCGCGCCAGTTCCTTGCCCTCCTTGACCGTGCTTGCGGTCATCACATCGAAGCCGCGCCCTTCCATGGCGCGGGCGAGGCGCGTCAGGAACGGAATGTCATCGTCGACCAGCAGCAGCGTCCGGTCTTCGGGAATGACGGGCATTTCATTTTCAGGCGCGACGGTTGGTTTGTGCACGTTGTTGTTTCTCTGATCGATTCTGCGGCGGATAATGCCGATCTTAGGCCGAAGCGCCGGGCCGCGCCACCCCCGAGGGTCAGCTTGAATTTTGATCGAAGTACAGAACTATCCCGACCGATACAGCGATCGCACCAGCTCCGAGTACCAGGCCGAGAGCTCTGAAAACCACTGACAGAAATTGAGCTTGCCTCCATCCTTTGGACCGGTGGGCCGCTAAATTCCGGCTTCATCTGACCGCCGGCTGACCAAGGGCCGCCGGCCCGCAGCGCTCACGGATCGGCGGACCAAGCTAGTCTACATCTTCGGTGCCATCTGCCCGGCGCACGGCGTCGGCGACGCCTCGTGCTGCCACGCCACAACATCCGGGCCGTGCAACCGCATGGCGACGAGTTTCATCGCAGGTGGCACCAAATGCCCATGCCCTGCTCATCGTCGCCCGGGCCCGACGGCGCACCACCAAGAAGCGTGATGTGCCGACCGACATCACCCTCTTGTTTCTGCCGTATCCTACGATCAAATTCTCGCGTGCTACTGCAACGTCCGGAACAGGTTCATCGATCAACCGTAGAAAATCATGTCTATTGGCATGTGGATATGGACGCATCGGTTTTAATCGATGCTCGCCGGTATAAGGCACTTTCTCGAGAATCAAATCCATGGGTGCCAAATGCTGGTCCTCAAGGTGCCGCTTCAATGAACGCTATGTCAGTGCGGCTACCTCGGATACCTCGGCGCAAGCCCGTTTCCGCGATGCGCAGTCCCGCGTCCACGATCTCGTTCAAGATATCGTTTAGGGTGCCGTGAGGGACATCCTCCTCAACGACCTTCCCTTCGCTCAATGGCCAAAGATCATCGGTACCAGGAACCAGATCCACCGAAAGATATACGCGACCACTAGGCGCCAGCCAATTGGGCAGTTTGTTCAGAATATTTCGCCTGAGAGCAGCCGGCATGTGTTCAATGACGCTCACGCTATAGATCGCATCGAACGGATTCTTCGGGACATATTCCTGCGCGTCGATGCGATGGGATTCGATCCGCTTGTCGAAATGGCTGTAGTCGAGAAAGCCCCATTCGTTCCACCGGGATTTGTCCGGAGGGTCGCGAAAATGGGGACTGTTGTCGATAGTCGCCACTTCGTTTCCCTGTTGTGCCAACCACAATGGCAGGGCGCACACGCCCGCACCAATGTCGAGAATTCTCCTTCCTGGCTCCGAGGAAAGGCGCCGCGCAAACCAAGGATATTCGATGGTGCGTGAAACCGTGCTCGGAAAGAACCCAAACTGTTCGCGGCTGAGTTCGACGAGTTCCACCAGCAAACGCCATTCCGAGGTTTCGCCGCAACCATAGGCAATTTCGGCTAGAGACGCATCGGCTCCGCTCATCGGCATGCCGGGCTTCTTCAAGCCAAGAAACAAGGTCACGTCCCGGTATGAGCCGAGCTCCACGACCTCGCAAATTTCCGTGTGGTCTTGCAGTGCTGCTAACAGGCTCTCGTGCGAGAATACGATCCCCGCATTCGGCGGAGCGCTCGTGTAGCCCGAAACGAAAACGCCCTTCCTGCTGACGCGGATGAGGTCTGAGACAAGGTCATTGAACCGCTCTGGGGACGATTGATGAATCAGGACATCCAAGCATATGGCGTAATCACAGGAGGCATCTTCGATGTCAGCTAACGACCCATCGCTGAATTGCCAATCAGGGCGCTTTGCCCCGGCAATCTCGAGCGCCATCGGAGAGGTGTCTATGCCGAAGTAGTCGGTAAACGGCATGTTGCGCATGAGCTCCAGGTCGCCACATCCGACATCGAATATGCGCTCTTGTGAAATGGCCTTGAAATATGGTTTGAGATACGACGATTTGAGCTTCAATGTTTCACCGCGCGAGCCTAGACCGCTGCCAAGTTCCGGAGCGGCAAAGTACCGATAGGTCCAGAAAATCGAATTGTCGAAATCAAGACGCTGGCCGTCTGTGATGATCTGGTTTGCACGGTGAATTGAACTGTCAATCCAACCAATTCCCACAGGCTTTAGGCGGCCATGGGCATCCAGCTTCGAATGATAGTGTATTGCATGGATTTCCGTCTCCGGAAGTACAGCGTACCTGCTCGCAGGGATATGACACGGGAAGTTCTCACCGATTGGGAGATGCTCGTACGTGTAGCCGGATTGAAGGAGCGACATGCCGAAACCGAGCTGGTCGGAGTGGTGATGCCACTTGTCGAGCAGGCCCGGCCGCTCCAGACAATACCCGGCCCATTTGGCCCACGAACTGGCGAGCTCCTTCACCGCTGCGCGAGGTAGAACGTACAGCCCCCCGTTGAAATTGGTCGAAAAAGTGCTGCTATCGGGATCGAGTTGTATCGGACACGTTTCGATCTTGTCTTCCAGGCCGGCACCGCCAAGCAGTTCGCGCCAGACTGTTTCCGGTGGATTTGGCAGGTCGACAGGTTTGGCGCGGACCACATCTCCGTGCGCCAATCGGGTCGGGCATGACAGGAACATCAGATCCGCGTCGCAGAGGATCACATGGTCAAAGTCCAACAAAGCGCCGGTCTTTAGTTGCTGGATTTTATTGCAGTAGACAGCAGGGCCATTTCCAAAAGGCTCAACTTCAACCAATTGAGCTCCAAGTTGGCGAAACGTTTCCAGTCGACTTTGGGGAATATCAGGAGTGTGGTGAACGAAAACGTCGGCCCGATTTTGTACGCCGAGCGCATTCAAACCGATCAGCCAATTCCAACCTTGCATGAGGAATTTGGGATGATTATCAATCAGACAGGAAATTGCAACTTTCGGCATTCTAACTGACTATATCCAGCACTCGGTTCCGGTTTGCCAAGATCACGACCGCCGTCAGATAGAATGGCCAACCATTAAAAGTAGCATAAAATAAAGGCTCAATATGGTCGATATCCCCGCAGCAACTGAGCTTGCCCCAACCTTGGACCGGGCGGGCTGGTAAATTCCGATTTTATCGGACGACATTCTATTCTCAGTCGGTGATATGGTTGAACCTCATTGCAGTCTTTGAACCAAGCCTCGCATTTTGAATGCGTTTCGTCGAGGCTCAGAAACTAATTGGCGTTCAGACACTCCGCGCGGGACTTGCCATTGAGACTTTTGATGAAGCATCGCCCGGTCGCGAGACGTCGAACGTGTTGCCCCGCATGAAGGCCCCGAGATCGGGCTCGCGCGAGATGAACTCCGGGCCATTAGTCCAGACGGATCGTCTTTGGATAGCCGACCTGTCGGGCGACCCGCTCAAGCATGTCGTCGACATTGATCCCCTTGTAGGCAAAGTGGACGTCAATCGCCGGTGAGAATCGCGTGAACGTGTTGCACACGGACCTTCCTTCCGTCAAAGAGCTGATCGTGGACGAAATCCATTACCCCGATCTGGTTCGATTTTTGTGCCGGAGAGCGGACCTCCCGCAACTGCGCCCTGGCCCGCTTCTTGGGCGATTTGTTCCCCAATTGCGGGCCCGTTTCTCGACAGGGCCGACAGACACGTATTGCATCTACATGCCACTCTTCCTTCTCGTTAAAGGAGAACATGGATGCGGCGACGTGTGGAATCGCCGATGGTATTAGGAATTTTGATCTGTAAATTCAAACTGAAACATTACCGGGCGGCGGGGTGCTGGCGGGAAAGACCGGGTCGGCCTCGATGGCGCGGCGCGGCCAGGTGATGGTCAGCTGCGCGCCGGGCCTTGCATCGCGGCGATTGGCAATCTCGACCGTCGCGCCGGTGCGCTCCAGCAGCGTCTTGCCGATGAAGAAGCCGAGGCCCATGCCCTCATGCGCATCGTCGGAGGCGGGCGTGCCGCGCTTGCCCTTGCCGCGCGGCCGCGTCGTCACATAGGGCTCGCCGAGCCTTTCCAGCACGTCGGCGGCAAAGCCCGGCCCGTCATCGGTGATCGTGACGACAATACGGTTCGGGTCGTAATAGGCCGAGATCGACACTTCGGTTCGAGCGAAATCGGCGGCGTTTTCGATGAAGTTGCCGAGCCCGTAGAGCATTTCCGGCCGCCGCCAGATTTCCGGTTCGGTCGCGCCGTCTTCCGCCGCCACCACATCCATGCGGAAAGCCACATCCATGTCGCGATGCGGCCGCGTCACCTCGTCAAGCAGCGCCTTCAGCGGCAGGCGCGAATAGATCGCGTCGCCGTCTTCGGGCCGGCGCGACAGGCGCGAGAGAATTTCCTTGCAGCGTTCGGCCTGGCTGTTGAGAAGCGCCAGATCTTCTTTCATTTCGGCCTCGCTCATGCCGCCACGCATCAACTCCTTCGAAACGAGCGAAATCGTGCCGAGCGGTGTGCCGAGTTCATGGGCGGCGGCGGCGGCCAGCCCGTCCAGCGCCGACAGGCGTTGCGCGCGCGCCAGCACCGCTTGCGTCGCCGAGAGCGCCGCCGACATGCGGCGCGATTCCTGCGAGATGCGCCAGGCATAGGCGGCGATGAAACCGAGGCCGAGCAGCAGCGCGATCCAGTGGCCGGTGACGAAGAGCGGCGGCAGGCCGACCTCTTCGCCCGGATACCAGGGCAGCGGCAGATGGAACCAGGCCAGCAGCGTCACATAGACAAAGGCCTGCATCAGCAGCAGACCGGTCGAGCGCAGCGACAATGTCGTCGCCGAAATCGTCACCGGCGCCATGAACAGCAGTGCGAAGGGATTTTGCAGGCCCCCGGTCAGGAACAAGAGCACCGCAAGCTGCATCAGGTCGATGGCGAAATAGACCGCCGCCTGCCACTCGGGAAGGCGCATCGTCGAGCGGTAGCGCAGGGTGAGAAAGACATTGAGCCAGGCGGACGCCGCGATCACCGTGAGGCAGAGCCCCAGCGGCAACGGAAAATCCATCACCAGATTGGCAAACAGGACGGCGGTCAGCTGACCGGCGATCGCCAGCCAGCGCAGGATGACCAGTGTCTGCAGGCGCACGCGGCCGCTCGCATCGCCCGCCGGTCCGATGCGGCCGGCCAGAAAATCCCGGCGCAGCCAGCGCATGCTGCCTCTGTCCTCGATTGTCGTCATGAAGTACCGCCCTGGTTTTGTCCGGCGGCTATTCTAGCGCGGCTTTCAGAGGGTGGGGATAAGTTCCATGCCGGTGCCGCCAGATCCGCTTCCCGCCCTCCCCCTCAGGCGTTGGACGGCCAGCCGGTCAGCGGGCGGCTTTCGCCGATGGCCATGATCCAGGCATCCACGGCCGCATAGCCGGCAGCGTCGGCGGCCTTGATAAAACGCTCTGGCGGCTCGAAGGGCGGTTCGACCGTCAGCAGCACCGTTCCCCAATGCATGCCGACAATACGCTGCGCCTTGAGATCGCGGCCCATCTGCACCGCCTCCTCGGGCGTCGCGTGGGAGGCCTTCATCATCGCGCGCGGTTCATAGGCGCCGATGCCGAGAAGCGCGGTGTCGAACGGCCCGTAGGTCTCGCCGATCTCGCTGAAGACGGGGCCATAGCCCGAATCGCCGCCGAAAAACAGATGATGACCTTCGCTCTTCAGCGCGAAGCCCGCCCAGAGCGTCCGGTTGGTGTCGAAGCCCGAGCGCCGCGACCAGTGCACCACCGGCAGCGCCGTCGCCGTCACGCCGCCCATCTCGTGGCTCTCGTGCCAGTCGAGTTCGACGACATTGTGGAAGCCGCGGTCACGCATAAAGCCGCCGAGATTCAGCGGCACGACGACCGTCATGTGCTCCTTGCCGGCCAGCCGCGCCAGCGCGCGCTCGTCCAGATGATCGTAGTGATTGTGGCTGATGACCAGAAGATCGATCGGCGGCAGCGCCGAGACCGAGACGCCCGATTTGACGAAACGGCGGGGCCCAAGCCCCGCCGGCCCGGCATAGGTGGTGAGATAGGGATCGGTCAGCACCGTCACCCCGCCGATGCGGATCAGGAACGAGGCATGGCCGAGCCAGGTGATGAAATCGCCACCGCTCTCGATATGCGTCTCGAGCGCGCGCAGCGCCTCGACGCGCGGCACGACATGGCCGTCGGGCACCACGACATTGCGGCCGCTCATCTTCAGCATTTCGAGAAAGAAGGGTGCCGCCGTCTTGAGGCGCGCGAGAGAACGCGCCGGACTGCCTTTTGGATTGCGAAAGGTGCCATCCGGCAGATGATGCCAGGGCTTATCGCCAGCGGCCTTGCGCTCATCGCGCGGCTGCATGGCCGTGCGCATCTGATGACCGCGCGAAGCAAGCTTCGCCCGGACACCCGATCCTGCTTTCGCGGGCGATTTCGGTGGCGGTCTGCGATCTGTCATATCAGCCATAGAGATAGGGCGCGAGCCCGCCCCGCACAAGATGCGCCGCCTTGTGCCCGTCGCCGTCAGAAGCCGCCGGCCTCGCGCAGAAGGGCGGCAATTTCCCGATAATGGTTTTCTTCCGCCAGATTGAGCGCCGTGCGGCCGGTAAGGTCGGTTTCGCCGAGATCGACATTGTGCCGGATCAAGGCCTCGATAAAGGCCGCATTGCGCGACCGTGTCGCGATCAGCAAGGGGGCGTCGCGGTTGGGGCCGAGGCGGTTCGGATCGGCGCCACCGCTCAGCAGCAGCTCGGCGATATCGGTGCGGTTGACCACGGCGGCCATGGTCAGCGGCGTCGAGCCGTCGGGCGCACGCCGGTTGGGATCGGCACCCTTTTCCAGCAGCAATTCGACCACCGCCACATGACCGCCGCCAACGGCGAGGATCAGCATCGGAATTCCATCGCGGCCCGATTCGTTGGGCGTGATGCCCTTCATCAGGTCCGCGCGCAGCTTTTCGATATCGCCGGTGCGGGCGGCATGGACGGTGTCGTTGTCGATCATGTAGTTGGTCGGTCCGCCCGGCGGCACGGCAAAGGCCGGTGGCGCGGCGGCAAAGGCCAGCGGCGCGGCCAGGGACAACGCCACAGCCAGCCGGAATGACCGGTTCCTTACCTTACGTGTCATTTTGTCGCCCTGACGTCCATTTGCCCGGCGCCATCGTTTCGCGGTGGCGCCATTTGGCGGTAAACAGAAAACTTGGAACCCGCGCCTCCCCGGAGGCGCCATTCCTTTTTGTCAGTATAGTCCATAGGTTCCGCCGCGTCCGCTTTTCAAGTCGCCGCGGCCGGATCGCCCCAACTGGAGAGCCCGCATGAAACGGAACGGCATCATCGCGCTTGTGGCCGGGGTCGCGGTGGCGATCCTGGCCGGCATCTGGATTTCCAACCTCGTCATATCGGCGGTCGAGACCCGCGACGGGCAGGCCGCGGGCGGTGCCCGGGTCGGCGGGCCCTTCACGCTGGTTAACGAGCAGGGCGAGAGCGTCACCGAGGCCGATTTCCGCGGCCGCTACATGCTGATCTATTTCGGCTTCACCTTCTGTCCCGATGTCTGCCCGACCGAGCTGCAGGTGATGGCGAGCGCCATCGAGACGCTGGGACCGGAGGCCGAAAAGATCACGCCGGTCTTCATCACCATCGATCCCGAGCGCGACACGCCCGAGGTGATGGCGCGTTATGTGGCGCTGTTCCATCCGCGCCTGACCGGCCTCACCGGCACGCCCGAACAGATCGCCGCCGCGGCGAAGGCCTGGCATGTCTTCTACCGCAAGGCCGAGGACGAGAATTCGAGCGAGGACTACACGATGGATCATTCCTCCATCGTCTTCCTGATGGGCCCCGAGGGCGAATATCTCAAACTCTTCGGTCCCGGCACCGGCCCGGACAAGATGGCCGAGGGGATTGCGGAATTTCTGTGAGGCCGGTCGTGTCGGAGCAATTCCGGTGACCGACCGCCCGCCTGTCTGCCGGTCATCGAGCGCGCACCGACCGCCGTGTAGAAAGGACTTCATGCGGCGTGAGTGCCGCGTTGGTGCGATCAGTCCACATCGCGCAGATGCCTTTCCCAGTCCTGCCGTCCATGCAGGACGCGGACAATCAGAACACTCTCGCCGTCGATGAGATAGACGACGACATGCGCCCGGTGAAAATGGAATCTCACAGGCGGGCGGAATTCCGGGCGTTCGCGCGCAATCAAGGGCTGTGCGGCCAGAAGCTCGAAACATTGTTCGAGGCCACTGAAATAGGCTTCGGCTTGAGCGGTGCCGAACGTCTCCACGCCGTAAAGATAAATGCCGATGAGGTCTTCATCGGCCTTCGCGGTTCTTCTACAGACCATCGGCGGACTTGGCCCGAGCGCGCGCTTCGATCAGCAGCTCTTCCATCGTCCGTGTACTGACACCACTGGCAACGCCTTCGTCGACAAGCCTTTGCAACCGCGCGAGCCCGTCCTGCCGCTCCTGATCCCGGCGGATCAGGTCGCGCACATAGTCGCTGGCATTGCTGTATTTTCCGCCCTTTGCCTGTCCCTCGACCCATTCCTTCAGGGGCGCGGGCAGGGATACGTTCATCGTCGCCATCTCGATTTCTCCTTGCTCTAAACTCTCGTACTTTTGGCAAAGTTTGTCAATTTTCCAAAAACCGAACATGGCGCGGCTTCTTGACGGCTTTCCCGGGCCCGCCTATGTTCCGCTCATGGATCGCAACGCGCATATCGCCTTCGGCCGCAAACTCGGCCTTGAACTCGCTCTTCGGGGCGCGCTTCTCTGCGCTTGAGCGCAGAAAACAGATCCACCTCACCCATAGATACCTGAATTTCCCTTTGCGCCGCGCCAGCGACACGCCAACAGTGCTGGGCGCCGTCCGTTGAAGATGCGAGAGCTGTCATGTTGAAGAACCCCGCCGTCAAATACCGCGCCTTCCAGCCGATCGACCTGCCCGACCGGCAATGGCCGTCGAAAACCATCACCAAGCCGCCGATCTGGATGAGCACCGATCTCCGGGACGGCAATCAGGCGCTCTTCGAACCGATGAACGCGGAACGCAAGCTCCGTATGTTCGAATTGCTGGTCAAGATCGGCTTCAAGGAAATCGAGGCGGGCTTCCCGTCGGCGTCGGACACCGATTTCGGTTTCATCCGCAAGCTGATCGAAGAGGGGCGCGTGCCCGACGATGTGCATATCGAGGTGCTGACACAGGCCCGTCCCGAGCTGATCGCGCGCACGATGGAAAGTCTGCGCGGCGCCAGGAACGCCATCGTCCATGTCTATAATGCCACCGCGCCGAATTTCCGCGAGGTGGTGTTCAACCAGGGCAAACAGGGCGTCAAGGCGATTGCCACCGAAAGCGCGCATCAGATCAAGGAGATTGCGGCGACGCAGCCTTCGACCAACTGGACCTTCCAGTACAGTCCGGAAGTCTTTTCGGGCACCGAGCTCGACTTCGCCAAGGAAGTCGTCGACGCGGTGACCAAGGTCTGGGAGGCGGGGCCCGAGCGCAAGGTCGTCATCAATCTGCCGGCAACCGTCGAAATGGCGACGCCCAACATCTATGCCGACCAGATCGAATGGATGCATCGCAATCTCGAACGGCGCGACGGCATCGTCCTGAGCCTGCATCCGCATAACGACCGCGGTACGGCGGTCGCCGCCGCCGAGCTCGGCGTTATGGCGGGTGCCGACCGCGTCGAGGGCTGCCTGTTCGGCAATGGCGAGCGCACCGGCAATGTCGATCTCGTCACGCTGGCGCTCAATCTCTACAGCCAGGGCATTCATCCGGGTCTGGATTTTTCGCAGATCAACGAGATCGCGCGCACGTCGGAGTACTGCACGCAGCTGCCGATCCATCCGCGCCACCCCTATGTCGGCGATCTGGTGTTCACGGCTTTTTCAGGCTCGCATCAGGACGCGATCAAGAAAGGTTTCGGCGCGCGCAAGGAAGGCGACATCTGGGAAGTGCCCTATCTGCCGGTCGATCCGAAGGATCTCGGGCGCAGCTACGAGTCGATCATTCGCGTCAACAGCCAGTCGGGCAAGGGCGGCGTCTCCTATCTTCTCGAAGCCGAATACGATCTGAAGCTGCCGCGCCGGCTGCAGGTCGAGTTCAGTTCGGCCGTCCAGAAGGTGACCGACGACACCGGCAAGGAAGTGACGGCGGCCGATATCTGGCGGATTTTCGAGGCCGAGTATCTGACAATTGTCGAGCCGCTCGAATATCGCAGCCATTCGCTCTTCGACGAAGGCGGCAAGCAGGGCGTGAAGCTCCGTGTACGCCGTTTCGGCCAGGATGAGGAGCTTGTCGGCTTCGGCAATGGCCCGATCGATGCGCTGGTCGATGCGCTGAAGCTCGGCGTCCAGCTCCGCCATTTCGAGGAACATTCGATCGGCACCGGCTCGGACGCCAAGGCGGTCGCCTTCATCGAGGTCGCCGATCCGGCCGGCGCCGGCGATATTTTCGGCGTCGGCATCGACCCCAACATCATCACCGCCTCTTTCCGGGCGCTGATCGGCGGCGCGAACCGCGCCGCCAGGCGGGTGCCGGAGGGGGAGCGGCGGCGCTTTTGCGGTCTCGCCGACTGACGCGGCGGCCCGTTTCGGCCTCAAGCGGGGATAAGGGCGGGGACAAGTGGTCTGTCAACTTGTCTCCGCTACGCTGCCGGGACGGTCACCCGACTGCCGCCTGCCCTTTTGTGACAGTTTTATGACAGTTTAGTGACAGAGGGGGGGTCCGCTGCCGTTTCTTGCTGTCAAAAAAGCTCTTGGTGGCCTCCGCCCAAGCGCCTAGAGTTGATGTTGCGCCGCAACATAAGGGGCGCGCGGGAGGCCGTTCGCTGCGAGGTACTGCGTGCTTTATCACATCTACGAAATGAACCATGCGGCCGTCGCGCCGCTGCGTGCCGCCGCCGAAGTCGGCCTCTGGGCGCTGCGTCATCCGCTCAATCCCTTCGCCGAAACAGTTGCCGGCAAGACGCTTGCCGCGGCACTCGACGTTTTTGAAACGACGACGCGTCGCTATGGCAAACCGAAATTCAACCTTCACGAAACGGAGATCGGCGGCAAAGCGGTGCCGGTCGTCGAGAAGATCGTCTGGGAACGTCCCTTCTGCGATCTGGTGCATTTCGAGCGCGAAGCTTCGGCGATGACAGATGTCGCGCCGCAGCCGAAGCTGCTGATCGTCGCGCCGTTGTCCGGCCACTACGCGACACTGTTGCGCGGCACGGTCGAAGCGATGCTGCCCCATTGCGAGGTCTATATCACCGACTGGATTGACGCCCGAAAAGTGCCTCTGGCAGAAGGATCTTTCGATCTCGATGATTATATCGACTATGTGATCGACATGTGCCACCTGCTCGGGCCCGATGTGCATCTGCTGGCCGTCTGCCAGCCGTCGGTGCCGGTTTTCGCCGCCGTCGCCGCCATGCACGACAATGACGATCCTTGCGTGCCGCTCAGCATGACGTTGATGGGCGGGCCGATCGACACGCGCGAAAGTCCGACCGAGGTCAATCGTCTCGCGACCGAGCGCGGCACCGAATGGTACGAACGCAATGTCGTGATGACGGTGCCCTGGCCGCATCCCGGCGTCATGCGCCGCGTCTATCCGGGCTTCGTGCAGCTGTCGGGTTTCATGGCCATGAATCTCGACCGCCACATGGATGCCCACTGGGATTATTTCGACCACATGGTCGAGGGCGACGGCGACTCGGCCGAAAAGCACCGCGAGTTTTATGACGAATATCTGTCGGTCATGGACATGACGAAGGAGTTCTACCTTCAGACCGTCGACGAGGTTTTCGTCAAGCATTCGCTGCCCAAGGGCGAGCTGACCCATCGCGGTCGCAAGGTTCGGCCGGCGGCGATCACCCGCACAGCCTTGATGACCGTCGAAGGTGAGAAGGACGACATTTCCGGCGTCGGCCAGACCAAGGCGGCGCACAAGCTTTGCACCGGCCTTCCCGCGTCGATGAAGACCCATTGGGAACAGCCGGGCGTCGGCCATTACGGCGTCTTCAACGGCTCGCGCTGGAAAAACGAAATCGCACCGCGGGTGCGCGACTTCATTGCCGCCCACACGAAGCACCCGGCCAAGGGCTAAAGCGTCCGCGCGAAAATCCGGGCTTCGTCCTGAAAGGCCTTGAACTCGAGCGCGTTACCGGCCGGGTCGCGGAAAAACATCGTCGCCTGCTCGCCGGCCTCGCCCTCGAAACGGATATGCGGTTCGACGACGAACGGCACGCCGGCCGCGCGCAGGCGGTCGGCAAGGTCATGCCAGTCCCGCCAGTCGAGGATCAGCCCGAAATGGGGCACCGGCACGTCGTCGCCGTCGACCGCATTGGATGCGACATCGGTGCGCGCGTGCCGCGGCGCCAGATGAGCGACGATCTGGTGGCCAT
This sequence comes from Parvibaculum sp., assembly GCF_030651915.1. Classification (GTDB taxonomy): domain Bacteria; phylum Pseudomonadota; class Alphaproteobacteria; order Parvibaculales; family Parvibaculaceae; genus Parvibaculum. The sequence continues at coordinate 78,482 of NZ_JAUSBV010000002.1, forward strand.
GGAGATCGAAGTCGATCCAGGTGTCGGAAGAGCGCCCTTCCGGGCAGCCGAGCAGGCCGCCGTAAAATTCTTTGGCCCTGGCGAGATCATCGACCGCGAAAGCGAAATGAAATCGTGGCATTCTTGACATGATTCGAGCCTATCTTTTTTGTCGTCGAACAAGAACAATCAGACCGCCGTCATCGCTCCGCCGGGGGCCCCGGAGGGCATTGGGTTCAACCATATTATGAACAAGCCGCTGAAGCCCGCATCGCTCCATTTCGACTATCTTCAGATCGAGGGGCGCACGGTCCCGATCACCGTGCGCCACAACCCGCGCGCCAAGCGCATGATCGTCCGCGTCGATCTTGCCGCCGGGTCAGTGCAAGTCACAGCCCCGTCGCGGCGCGGCGTCGGCAAGGCGCTTCTCTTCGCCCGCGAGCAGCGCGAGTGGATTGCCGAAAGGCTGCATCAGGTTCCGGCGCCGGTGCCCTTCCGAAACGGCGCGCGCATTCCCTATCGCGGCAAAGAACATATCGTGCGTTACATCGGCGCGCGGCGCGAGGATGCGCTGGAGCGCGGCCCGGTCTGGCGGGTTCGCAGTGCCGATACGGGGGGCGTGCCCGAGATTCGTGTGACCGGCCACCCCGATTTCGTGCAACGCCGGGTGACCGACTGGTTGAGGGCCAAGGCGCGCGACGAGCTCAACGAGCAGGCTCTGTTCTATGCCGACCTCTTCGATGTGCGCCCGTCGCGCATCACCGTGCGCGATACGACGACACGCTGGGGTTCCTGTTCGCCGACGCGGGCGCTTTCTTTTTCGTGGCGGCTGATCCTCGCACCGTCCTATGTGCTGGATTATGTGACCGCCCATGAGGTCGCGCATATAAGGCACATGAATCACGGGCCGCGCTTCTGGGGCCTCGTTGCCGAAGCGATTCCGAACTACGAGGTGGCCAAGCGCTGGCTGGAGGTCAACGGCCCCGGTCTTCACCGCTATGGCGCCGACCCGCTCGGCATTTTTTCCGGTCGATGAGGCTTTCGCCGGGCACTGCGGCCTTCACTGTCTTTCTCGGCGCGTTGACGGCGGTCGGTCCGTTGTCGACCGACATGTATCTGCCGTCGCTACCGGCAATTGCACTCGCCTTCGCGGCCGATACCGGCGCGACGCAACTCACGCTCAGCGTTCATCTGATCGGCTTTGCCGGATCCCAACTCTTCTACGGGCCGATGGCCGATCGCTACGGGCGGCGACCGGTTCTGCTTGCCGGCTTCGGTCTTTACGTCGCTGGCTGCTTTGTCTCGCTCTTCGTCGGCTCGATTGAGGAGCTGATTGCCGCGCGGTTTTTCCAGGCGATCGGCGGCGGCGCCTCGGTGGTGCTTGCCCGGGCGATCGTTCGCGATCTCTATGAAGGACCGGCAGCCGGACAGATGCTGGCGCGCATGGCGGCGATCATGGGCATTGTGCCGGCGCTGGCGCCAATGCTCGGCGGCTTCGTCGAGGCGGCTTATGGCTGGAAGATGAACTTTGTCGCCATGGGCGCTTTCGGCGCCGTTCTGGCACTGATCGTCCTGACGAGCCTCGATGAGACCTTGCCCCCGTCGCGCCGGCAAAGCGCCGCCCCCGTTGCCATTCTCGCCCATTACCGGCGGCTCATCGGCGATCGGCGCTATCTGCGCTACCTGCTGATCGCCGGCGCCTGCTTTGCGGGCCTCTTTGCCTTCATTTCGGGCTCCTCCTTCGTGCTGCAGGGGCTCTATGGGCTGTCGCCGATCGCTTATGGCATGTGCTTCGGATTGATGGCCGCCGGCTACATCGCGGGCTCGCTGACCGGCGGGCGGCTGGTGCGACGGCTCGGCATCGACAACACGCTGAAGGTCGGCGGTGCCTTTGCCTGTCTTGGCGGGTTTTCGATGCTGGCAGGTCTGGCGGGCAGCGCCTCGCCGGCGGCGATCGTCGCGCCGGTGATCGTCTATGGCTTCGCTGTCGGGCTGACCATGCCGCAAGCCATGGCCGGTGCGCTGACGCCATTCCCCGAAATTGCCGGTACGGCTTCGGCGCTGCTGGGCTTTCTGCAAGCGGGCGCCGCCGCTGCCGTGGGTATCTATGTCGGGCACGGTGTGGGAACAAGCGCAATGCCGATGGTCGGCACGATGGCGCTGACAGGCCTTCTGACTTTCGCTGTAACGGTTTTCAGGCGGCGTGCGGACGGCGGCTAACGCCGGTCACCCGGGTGGCCGGGCTGCAATGTCGGCCGACGCGGTTCGTTGCGTCCGAAGAGCCGGTCAAAAAAGCCCGGCTCTTCCCACTCATAGGCGCGGCTGGTGTCGACACTTGCCGGTGCGACGACGAGCGCCGGCGTTTCGGCGATGACCATGTCGGGGAGTTCCGCAACCGGCACACCGCCTTGCGTGCTCATCATGAAATCGTGCCAGATGCGTGCCGGCAGCGTTCCGCCGGTGACATTCTTCATCGGCGCGCCATTGTCGTTGCCAACCCAGACACCGACAACGAGATCGGCCGTGTAGCCGATGAACCAGGCATCGCGGAAATCCTGACTGGTGCCGGTCTTGCCGCCGCTCGGTCGCTCACCAAGTGCCGAGTTGCGGCCTGTGCCGTACACCATGACTGCCTTCAGCATGTTGTTCATTGCGCCTGCCGCGCGATCGTCGATCACGCGCCCGAAGCCGGAGCCGTGGCGGCGATAGAGTTCTTCGCCCGATTGCTTGTGAACCTCGGCGATGCCATGGGGGATCACGCCATGACCGCCATTGGCAAAGGTCGCATAAGCGCCCGTCATTTCGATCAGGGTGGCACTGCCGGAACCGAGCGCCAGCGACAGGTTCGACGGCAACTCCTCTTGCAGGCCCAAACGGCGGGCGACCGAAACGACATTGCGAATGCCGACTTCATGCGCCACCTGCACGGCAACCGAATTGACCGATTTTGCCAGCGCCGTGCGCAGCGTCATCTCGCCTTCAAACCGGTCGGAATAGTTTGAGGGCGACCAGCCGCCATAGGTGACTGGCCGGTCGACGCGCAACGTGTCCGGGCTCATACCTTTCTCGATGGCGGCCAGATAGACGAAGGGCTTGAACGCGGAACCGGGCTGGCGTTTCGCCTGCACCGCGCGGTTGAACTGGCTTTGCGCATAGGATCGCCCGCCGACCATGGCGCGCACGGCGCCGTCCGGTGTCATTGCGACGAGTGCTGCCTGGCTTGCGTTCATCGTCGCGCCGTCGCTGGCGAGAATTTCCGCAATAATACGTTCCGCCTCGCGCTGCAGGTCGGGGTCGATCGTGGTGACGACATTGACGTCCGCGTCGGGGCGTCCCGCATAATCCGGCAGCGCTTCTGCCACCCAGTCGACGAAATAGTTGATTGAGCCGCGCGCGGCATAGCCTTCGAGCGAAGCCGGGCTGACATTGGCGACATATGCTTCATCCGCCGAGATGTATCCGGCGGCGACCATGTTCTGCAGGACGATAGAGGCACGGCCCCGCGCGAGGTCGATGTCGTTGGTCGGCGAATAACGCGACGGTGCCTTCAGTAACCCGGCCAGCATCGCCGATTCCGGTAGGGTCAGGGCACGCGCGGGTTTCCGGAAGTAACGCTCCGATGCCGCTTCGAGCCCGTAGGCACCGCCGCCGAAATAGACCCGGTTCAGATAGAGGGTCAGAATTTCTTCCTTCGAGAAACGGAGCTCCAGCCAGACCGCCAGCACCATTTCCTCAATCTTGCGCGAGAGCGTGCGATCGGGCTTCAGGAAAAGGTTCTTGGCCAATTGCTGGGTAATCGTCGAACCGCCCTGCACATAGGCGCCAGCGCGGTAGTTCTCGACCATCGCGCGGGCGAGGCCAATCGGATCGACACCAAAATGCCAGTAAAATCGACGGTCTTCGGTCGCCAGCACGGCCGCCGGCACATGCGGTGGCAGATCGACCAGCGAGGCATAGCCGCCTTTCAGGTCGCCGCGATGGCTCAGCAACTCGCCATCGGCAGCGCGAATGGAAATCGAGGGCGCCTGCCGGTCGTTATAGAGGTTCGAGGTATCAGGAAGGTTCAGTCCGTACCAGAAAAGCAGACCGCCAAAGGCGATGACGCCCCACAGCGCCAGAACCGAACTGTAGTAAAACAGGCTGCCAAGCCGACCGTTGCTTCGAGACGGCACGCGCTTGCGCGGCGCGGCGGATTTTGCTGCGGTCGCGCGGCGCGATGATTTCGGCGGGGCTTTCGCCGACCGCAGCTTCTTTGCGGCGGGCTTCGATTTTGCCGTCGGCTGGCGTGGCTTCGACGCCCCTTTTTTCTGCGGCTTGAACGTGGGTTCGACGCGGCGTGCACCACGCTCTTCCCAGGCATCGTCGTCCCAGCGCGCCATTTCGTCGTCGCTTTCTTCACCTTCGGCGTCGCTGTCGACCGCGGCATTGACGCCAACGCCAAGCCGCACGGGGCGAAGTCCGGCGATGCGGACCACAGTCCAGTCGTCGTCAGCGGCGGCGCCACGCCGCGCGGACCTTGTTGCCGGCCTGCGGGATGCCATGGACCCTGTGCCTCGCCTTGCTGCCCGGCGTCGCGAGGTGCCTGAGCTTTCGGCCCGAAGCTAGACTCCGATGGTTAACGCGTTGTTAACGCTTTGGCGGCCTCGCCGGCTCGGCATCGCGGGCCGCGTCAAATGTCCAGATTGGCCACATTGAGCGCGTTTTCGCGGATGAAGTCGCGGCGCGGCTCGACCACATCGCCCATCAGTTTGACGAAGAGGTCGTCTGCCTCGTCCAGTTCGCGAATCCTGACCTGCAGCAGCGAACGGGCCTCCCGATCAAGCGTCGTTTCCCAGAGCTGGTCCGGGTTCATTTCGCCGAGGCCCTTGTAGCGCTGGACCGAATTGCCCTTGGAGCCCGCCGCCAGAATGGCGTCGAAGAGCTGCGAGGGCGATCGGATGAAATGGGTTTCATCCTTGCGGCGCAGCGTCGCCGCCTTGCCATAAATCTCCTGAAGGTGCGGCGTATAGCTGTCGAGACGGCGGGCGTCGGCGCTGGCGATCAGCGGCCCATCGATCGACACCTCCTCGCGTACACCGCGCACTTCGCGGGCAAAACGCAAGCCGCCATCGGCCGTCGTTTCGCCGATCCAGCCACGCTCCGTTTCTTCGGAGAGGAGATCGAGGCGGCGGGCAATATAGGCGGCTGCTTCCCTCGCCTGCGTTTCCTCGGCCAGCGCTTTCGGGTTGAGCGCGCCGGCGATCGCGGCCTGCTCGATGACGAAGCGGGGATACTTGCCGGGCAGGCCGTCAAGCACCGTCCGCACGGCGCGGGCCTTCGACACGATATCGGCAAGGTCGGGACCGGCGCGCTGTGCGCCGTCATTGAGCGTCAGCACCATGTCCTCAATGCCGGTCGCCGCCAGAAAATCGTCGAGCGCCTTCTCGTTCTTCAGATAGGTCTCCGACGTGCCGCGGCGCACCTTGTAGAGTGGTGGCTGGGCGATATAGAGGTGGCCGCGCTCGATGACCTCAGGCATTTGCCGGTAGAAGAAGGTCAGGAGAAGCGTACGTATATGAGCACCGTCGACGTCGGCGTCGGTCATGATGATGATCTTGTGATAGCGCAGCTTCTCGATGTTGAAGTCGTCGCGACCGATGCCGGCGCCAAGTGCGGTGATCAACGTGCCGATTTCGTTCGACGACAGCATCTTGTCAAAGCGCGCGCGTTCGACGTTGAGGATCTTGCCGCGGAGTGGCAAGACCGCCTGATTGGAACGATCGCGCGCCTGTTTTGCCGAGCCACCGGCCGAATCGCCCTCGACGATGAAGAGTTCGGATTTCGCCGGATCGCGTTCCTGACAATCGGCAAGCTTGCCCGGCAGGCTCGACACATCGAGCGCACCCTTGCGCCGCGTCAGCTCGCGCGCCTTGCGTGCGGCCTCGCGGGCGGCTGCCGCCTCAACCACCTTGCCGACGATCTGGCGCGCTTCCGATGGATGTTCTTCAAGCCAGGACGACAGCGCGTCGTTGACCAGACTTTCGACAACCGGTCTCACTTCGGAGGAAACGAGTTTGTCCTTCGTTTGTGAAGAGAATTTCGGATCAGGTACCTTGACCGACAGGACGCAAGTCAATCCTTCGCGTGCATCGTCGCCGGTCAACGTGACCTTTTCCTTTTTCGCAATGCCGCTTTCGTTCGCATAGGCATTGATGACACGGGTCAGCCCGGCGCGGTAACCCGCCAGATGCGTACCCCCATCGCGCTGGGGAATGTTGTTGGTGAAGCACAGAACATTTTCGTGGTAGCTGTCGTTCCACCACATCGCGACCTCGACCGAGATACCATCCCGCTCGGCGGCGATGGAGATCGGCTTCTGGATCAGCGGCGCCTTGGTGCGATCGAGAAAACGAACAAAGGCCTCAAGGCCGCCTTCATACATCAGATCAACCGATTTCGGCTCGACACCGCGATTGTCGGTGAGATTTATCCTGACGCCTGAATTGAGAAAGGCCAGTTCGCGCAACCGGTGTTCAAGCGTCGCGAAATCGAATTCGGTCTGCGTGAAGGTTCCCGACGAAGGATGAAACGTGATCTCCGTACCGCTGACCGGCTTGCCGTCGGCGTCTTTGGGTGCATCGCCGACAACGCCCAGTGGCGCGTCGGGAACGCCGTGCTGGAATCGGATTAAATGCTCCTTACCAACGCGCCAGATGCGCAATTCAAGCCAGTCGGACAGCGCATTCACCACCGACACGCCGACGCCGTGCAGACCGCCCGAGACCTTGTAGGAATTCTGGTCGAACTTACCGCCGGCATGAAGCTGAGTCATGATGACCTCAGCCGCCGACACACCTTCGCCCTTGTGAATTTCGACCGGAACGCCCCGCCCATTGTCCATGACGGTGCATGAGCCGTCGGCATTGAGGCGCACGTTGACGACGTCGCAATGACCAGCCAACGCCTCGTCGATCGAGTTGTCGACGACCTCATAGACCATGTGATGAAGGCCCGAGCCATCGTCGGTATCGCCGATATACATACCCGGACGCTTGCGAACCGCGTCGAGGCCCTTCAGGACCTTGATCGATTCCGCACCATATTCCTCGGGCGCATCGTCGGCTGGCGTAGACATTTGTTTCTTCCTTTGGATTCTTTCGTTCGTCTCCGGGGGAGACGGGTCTTCAGACCATTTCACTGGAAGAGCGGATGATCTTTCCGACAACGCCATATGCTTTCGCTTCTTTGGCGTTCATCCAGTGATCACGATTGGTGTCCTTGACGATTTTTTCGAGCGGCTGGCCTGTCGCTTCGGCAAAAATCTGGTTCAGGCGCTCGCGCATCTTCAATACTTCACGCGCCTGGATGTCGATCTCTGTTGCCGAACCGCCGATGCCACCGCGCGGTTCATGCAACAGAAAGCGTGTGTTCGGCAGGCAGTAACGATCTTCGCGTTCGGCCGATACATAGATCAGCGCACCGGCACTTGCGACCCAGCCGGTACCCAATACGCGGATACGCGGTTTGATGTACTTGATCATGTCGTGGATCATGTCGCCGGATTCGACATGCCCGCCCGGCGAGGAAACGATCAACGTGATCGGATCGTCGGATTCGCCGGCCATCGCCAGAAGGCGCTCCGAGACGGAACGCGCCTGACGGTCGTTGATCTCGCCGGTGATAAGAACGGTGCGCGACTTGAAAAGGCCGTTTTCCACCAGTGGCGTGAACTGGTTCTTCAACGCGTCGACGTCAGGGGTCTCGTTATCGTTTCTCATCCTGTCCATTCCCTTGGTACCGAACCTAGTCGGCATTTTCGATTGTGCCGCGCGCGACGCGAAAATTTTGCGCGCGCGCGCCGAGAGTTTCAAAAAGCGACGGGTCCGCACCCGTCATGAAGGCCTGCAAGCCCAATGCGACGATCTCGTCGAAAAGCGCGGCGCGGCGCTTGCCGTCGAGATGTGCCGCGATTTCGTCGAGCAGCAAAAGCGGCGGCGTTCCCCGCGCGGCCAGCAGCCGCGCATTGGCGAGGACGATACCGATCAGCAACGCCTTTTGCTCGCCCGTCGAACAACTCCGCGCTTCGCGATCCTGCGCCATATGCCGAACCGCAAGATCCGTGCGATGCGGACCGGCAAGGGCGCGACCCGCCGCGGCATCCCGCCCCCGCATTTCAACAAGCGTGCGGCGGAAGCCGTCTTCAAGGTCGACCGCCGCCTCTCCCTCGAGCGCGGCCTCCAGCGTCCCGTCGAGTACGAGCCCGGCACGCGGAAAGACGTCCGTTTCGGCCGCCTCCAACGCGCCACGCAGCCGCGCCAGCGTTTCGACACGCGCCGCGGCGATCGCCACACCATGCTCGGCCATCTGCGTTTCGAGACCGGCAAGCCAGGCATCGTCGAAAATATTGTCGGCCAGCAGGCGATTGCGCTCGCGCAACGCCCGGTCGTAAGCATTGACGCGCGCACCATGGGCCGGATCGAACCCCATGACGAGGCGGTCGAAGAAATGGCGGCGCTCGCTCGCGCCGTCGACGAAGAGGCGGTCCATGGCCGGCGTCAGCCAGACCGTTCGCAGAAGTGTGGCCAGCGCCGAGGGCCCTGCCGGTTCACCATCGATCCTGACACTGCGGCTGCGCGCGGCAGGCTCTGTGCCGGGTTCAATGCCGGTTCCGATGCGAACCGGACCCTGGGCCATCTCCAGCGTCGCCGCAACGGCCCAGCCGCCCGCACCGCAGTCGCGGGCTATTTCCGCATAGGGCACACCACGAATTCCGCGGCCCGCCGAAAGCAGCGAAATGGCCTCAAGCAAATTTGTCTTACCCGCACCGTTTTCACCGGTGAGTACGACCGGACGTCCGTCCAGCGCCAGTTCCGCGCGCGCGTAGGAACGGAAATCCGTGACGACGAGACGGCTCAGACCGATCCACGCCTGAGCCGCCGGCCGGTCGACAACGATCAACTCACCCGTAGGATACACTCCCGATCCTCTGTTTTCGGCCTAGACCCGCATCGGCATCAGAACGTAGATCGCCAGGCTGTCATCGCTGTCGCGCACAAGCGTCGGTGAGCCGGAATCGGCGAAGGCGAATGTTGCCTCTGCGCCGTCGATCTGACCGGTGATGTCGAGCAGATAGCGGGCGTTGAATCCGATCTCAAGCGGTGTGCTTGAATAAGCGACCGACAATTCTTCGGTCGCGCTGCCCGAGTCCGGATTGGTGACAGAGAGCGTCAGCTTGCCCTCGTCGAGATTGAGTTTTACGGCACGGGATTTTTCGGTCGAAATAGTCGAGACACGATCGACTGCTTCGGCAAATCGCTTGCCGTCCACTTGCATCATCTTGTCGTTGCCTGCCGGAATGACGCGGCCGTAATCCGGGAAGGTCCCGTCGATCAGCTTGGATGTCAGGACGATGCCGCCGAATTCGAAGCGGATCTTCGTCTCCGATACGCCGACCGACAACGTGCCTGTGTCGCCTTCCAGAAGCTTCTGCAGCTCCAGCACCGTCTTGCGCGGAACAATGACACCCGGCATTCCGCTCGCGCCGTCCGGCAGATCGTGGTCGACCTGGGCGAGGCGATGACCGTCGGTTGCGACGGCGCGCAAGGCCTTGTGCTTGCCGCTCTCGACCGCATGCACATAAATGCCGTTGAGATAATAACGCGTCTCCTCGGTGGAGATCGCAAAGCGTGTCTTGTCGATCAAGCGACGCATGGCCTCGGCCGGTATTTCGAAGCGATGCGGCAAGGAGCCTGCCGCCATGGCCGGAAAATCTTCCTGCGGCAGCGACTGCAGCGCGAAGCGCGAGCGGCCGGCGGTCAGCTGCAAGCGCCCTTCGTCGGCGCCGGTCGAGAGTTCGACCTGCGCGCCTTCCGGCAGCTTGCGCACGATGTCGTAAAGCGTATGGGCCGACGCGGTGGTCGCGCCTGGCTGTGCGACATCGGCATCGATCGCCTCCACCACCTCAATGTCGAGATCGGTCGCGGTCAGGCTCAGCTGGCCGTCCGCAGCCCTGATCAGAACATTGGACAGAATGGGAATTGTGTTGCGGCGTTCGACAACCGACTGCACATGGTTGAGAGACTTGAGCAGCGCGCCCCGTTCGATCGTGATCTTCATGGTCTCTCTTCGGTCCCCCCGGGTTGGGTTCGCTTGTGACTTCTGCAGCATCGCGGATCGCGGATCAAAAGCTCCGCCGTCCCTGCCAGGCGCGACGTCACGCGGGTCTCCCCCCTCTCCACCGGAGACTTGTTCCTGAGTGTCCGGGGACGCCGCTCGCGCCTTTGCGGACGCGCCGTTTCCTCAAGGACATCTCGCGAACAGGGGGTCGGACGCGGCCGACACGGACCATCCGGCTCAAGAGAGCCGGGGACCGCAGCGGGCGCATTCCGGCGGCAGCCGGAATTCCGCGGGAATTCGCCCTATAAGTATATCAGATCGTTCGCACGATGCACGTTTTTCGACGGAATTCGTGCCCAGGCGAAAGGCCCGCAACACCCTGATTTTCAAAGAGTTTCTGGAGACCCTGCGACACGCCCGGTTAGTTGGGGCCGTGACCGCCTTCAAGCATCCGGCGGAGCAGATCGACGTCCTCCTCGATGCCCGAATCGAGATGGCAAAGCTCGTCGATCTTGCGCACCGCGTGAATGACCGTCGTGTGGTCGCGACCGCCAAATTTGCGCCCGATCTCGGGCAGGGAGCGCGAGGTCAGCTGCTTGGCCAGATACATCGCCACCTGACGCGGACGGGCAACCGCCCGGGCGCGGCGGGCCGAGAGCATGTCGGCCAGACGGACGTTGTAATACTCGGCAACGCGGCGCTGGATTTCCTCGATCGTGATCTTGCGGTCGTTGGAGCGCAGCAGATCGCGCAGCACTTCCTGCGACATATCGAGCGTGATCGGGCGGCCGACAAAGGAGGCGTAGGCGACAACGCGCTTCAGCGCGCCTTCAAGCTCGCGCACGTTAGAAACGATGCGGTGTGCCAGAAATTCCAGAACGCCGGCAGGAATGGTCACGGGGCCGTTCTTCTGCATCATTTCCTCGGCCTTGGCCTGCAGGATTCCGAGACGCAACTCATAATCCGTCGGGTGGATATCGGCGGCCAACCCCCAGCCGAGACGTGAGCGGATACGCTCCTCGATGCCTTCGAGATCGGAGGGCGAGCGATCGGCCGAAATGATGACCTGCCGGTTGTGATCGATCAACGCGTTGAAGGTGTGGAAGAATTCCTCCTGCGTCGAATCCTTGCCGGAAATGAACTGCACGTCGTCAATCATCAGCACGTCGACCGAGCGGAACTGCTGCTTGAAGGCCATCGTGTCCTTGAAGCGCAGCGCCCGCACGAACTGGTACATGAATTTTTCGGCCGAGAGATAAAGCACCTTGCGCTCAGGCTGGCGGGTGCGGATTTCCCAAGCGATGGCGTGCATCAGATGCGTCTTGCCGAGGCCGACCCCGCCATAGAGAAAGAGCGGATTGAAGCTGACATCCGTCGCTTCGGCGACACGGCGCGCCGCAGCATGCGCAAGCTCGTTCGACTTGCCTACAACAAATGCGTCGAAAGTAAAACGCGGGTCGAGCGGTGCGCCGACACCGGCATCCTCAAGGCCCGAAGGAACTGCGCTCGCAGCAGGCTGGCTTTCGGCCTGGGCCGGCGCTGAGACCGGACGCGCACTACGCGCCGCCTCTTCGCTGCCGTCCGATTTCGGGTCGCCCGCAGCCACCAGAATATCGACACGCGTAAAACCCTCATCCTCGTCCGCCCAGAGCTGCGACAGACGATCCGCATAATGCGAGGCAATCCAGTTGCGGATGAAACGTGTCGGAACGGAGAGCATCACACGGCCATCACCGACGCCGATCAGTTCGACCTGCTTGAACCAGCTGCTGAAGGTGGCCTCGCCCAGTTCGGCATGGAGTCGGGCGCGCACGCGACGCCATTGATCATTGAGGCTCATACCCGCGACCCGCCGAACCGAAGCCCGTTCCTCGCCGGCCACCGCGACCGGATGGTGGCGAACGCCTTTCTCCGCGGGAGATGCACCCATGTCTTCCTCGTTCAAAACCTTGGCCCCGTTTTCTTTCCGGCCCATTTCACGGCACCGGACTTCCCTTGGCCGGGATTCTCGTGTCCCGATCCACCACCCCTCAAGTCGGCCCCGCTCAGGATTGAGCCCAGGGCAGGCCCATCGCTTTCCAGCCGTTGCGCGCACCGCGATGGCGGGTACTGTCGAGATCCCCCTCGAACCCGCCGGCGATGTTGAAGCAGCGTCCGAAGCCCGCCGCCGTCAACGCGATCGCCGCCGCCCGGCTCCGCGCGCCCGACCGGCATAGAAAAAAGACCGGCGAGTCCTTCATATCCGGGCCCAAAGCCGATGCCAGATCGTCGGCGAAGCGCGGATTGCGCTCCATGGCCGGAAAGACCTGCCATTCCAGCAACATCGGCTCCTTGCCCAGACCGGAGAGGTCGGGCACACCGACAAAGGACCACTCGGCCCGTGTGCGCACATCGACGAGCGTTGCTTTCGGATCGGCACCGAGCATCCGGAACGCCTCTTCCGGCGTCACGTCGCCCGCGTAGTCATCCGATTGCGTCCCGATCACTTCCGGCACAATGCCCCCATCCGCCACAGCGCCCATCACCCTGCGCGCGCCCGGAAATCCGGACACACAGCTCCCGACAGGGCAATAGCGAAACCGCCCCGGCTCGTCACTCAATCTGTGTTTGAATACTTGCTTTTACCCGAAGGAGCAAACACCAATACTGGATTACTTAGAGTTTTACTTAAAAATCACAGTATTGATGGGCCCCTCTGAGGTTGTTAAACATACTGGCTGGGGATGGGTGAGGCAAGCGGAAGAATCGTTTCCGTCAAAAAAAGTTCGCACGTGTGTCGGCAGGCACGCACGCAATATCCTGTGGCAATCGCAACGCAAACACACAGCAGCGCCCGCAAGTGCTGCTGTCGTACCGGTTATTTTTTTGGATGACCGAAATTTTTGCGACGCACCCCGTCCCACGATGAAACGTGGTGCGGCCAAAAGAAAGACCCGCAGATCTTTCGATCGCGGGCTTTCGAATTTTCACACTTTGGCGACGTGCGACACATCGCTATGTCAGGGCAGTGCCGGGCGCAAAGAGTGCCTGTCAGGCAAGTGCTTTCACGCGCTGCGAGAAACGCGACACCTTACGCGAGGCTGTGTTCTTGTGGATCACACCCTTCTGCGCGGCACGCATGATCTCGGGCTGTGCGGCACGAAGCGCGACTTCCGCTGCTTTCTTGTCGCCGCTCGCCAGCGCTTCCTCAACCTTGCGGATGAAGGTGCGCATACGGCTACGCCGATCCTTGTTGACTTCGGTGCGCGCCGCAATCTTGCGGATCGCCTTCTTAGCGGAGGTTGTATTCGCCATCGAGCTTCGGACCTTCGTGTCTCGCCCGGTCCGTTTTCGGACCCGCGGAAATGCCGTTCAAGAAATTAAGGCAGCCAGCGCAAGAACAGGCAGTCTGGCCCCTCGAAAGCGGGGGTTATACGCGCCTGCCCCGCATTCGTCAACAAGCCCAGAATCGATGAAAATGCGGCAAAACAGGGCTTTTTCAACGGTTCCGGAACTGCGGCTGACGCTTCTCGACAAAGGCAGCCATGCCCTCGGTCTGATCTTCGGTCGCGAACATCGAATGGAACAGGCGGCGCTCGAAACGCACCCCTTCGGTCAGCGTCGTCTCATAGGCCCGATTGACGCTCTCTTTTGTCATCATGGCGATCGGCAGCGACATGGCGGCGACGGTTGCCGCCGTTTTCAGCGCCTCATCGAGAAGTTCGTCTGCCGGCACGATGCGGCTGACCAGCCCGGCGCGCTCTGCCTCTTCGGCGTCCATCATGCGGCCGGTCAGGCACATTTCCATCGCCTTCGACTTGCCGACGAAACGGGTGAGCCGCTGAGAGCCGCCTGCCCCCGGCATGACGCCGAGCTTGATTTCGGGCTGGCCGAATTTTGCGGTTTCGGCCGCGATAATGAAATCGCACATCATCGCCAGCTCGCAGCCGCCGCCCAACGCATAGCCCGCCACCGCCGCGATCACCGGCTTGCGACAGCGCGTCACGCGCTCCCAGTTGGCGGTGATGAAATCTTCCTTGTAGACATCCATGTAGGACTTCGGCTGCATCTCCTTGATATCGGCGCCGGCCGCAAAGGCCTTCGCCGAACCGGTGAGCACGATGCAATGAATATCGTCGTCGGCCTCCCAGGCATCCAGCGCCACCGTCAGCTCGTCCATCAGCGCCTTGTTGAGCGCGTTCAACGCATCCGGGCGGTTGAGCGTGATCAGGCCGACCGCACCTTTCTTTTCAACCAGGATGTTGAGATAAGCCATTCGTCTCTCCTGTTACGGGTATTGAATTGCGGGGCGGGGCCGGAGGCGGCCCTATTCGGGCGTGATTGAGAAGCGCACTTCCGTTCGCGCGACGGCGTCGCTCGACTGCGACACAATCTGGATTTCAAGCTTCTCGCCTTCGCGACCGAAAATCAGCAATCCGCCGATCAGTTCCAGCCGCTCGTTCCGTGTCCAGCCAAGCTGCGGCAGCGTCTCGACATAGAAGGCGCGGACCTTTTCCGGTGCGACATCGCCGCGCGCCACCGTGCGCACGATACGGCCCGTCGGCTTGTCGAAGGCGATGCCGCCATCACCGGTCTCGCTCAGACCGTCCATCAACGGCATGTCCTCGACCTTGTCGAGATAACCACCCGCGGCAAGCGCCGCCGCAGGCAGCGCAGAAAGCGCAAACAGAACAATGAGACTGGTGCGCAGGAAGACGGCGGCTCTCGTCATTTGTGTCACTACCTCTGGCACGACGAACAGAAGAAGGTCGACCGTCCCGATTGCACAATGCGGCTCACGGTACCGCCACAGCGCGTCTTTGAACAGGCTTCACCTTCGCGGTCATAGACGGCGAAGGAATGCTGGAAGTAACCCAGTTCTCCATCGGTATGGGCATAATCGCGCAAGGTCGACCCGCCGGCCATGATCGCATCCTGTAAAACATCGCGGATCGCGCCGGCAAGCCGCGACGAACGCAGAGGCGTCGCTACGGAAGCCGCAGATCGCCGGGGCGACAGGCCGGCGCGAAACAGCGCCTCGCAGACATAGATATTGCCGAGGCCGGCAACCGTGTGCTGGTCGAGCAGCGCCGCCTTGATCGGGGCCCGGCGCCCGGTCAACCGTTCGGCCAGCACCGCGGCCGAGAATTCATTGCCAAGGGGTTCTGGCCCGATCCCGGCCAAGTGCCTGCACGTCGCAAGTGCGGCCTCCGGCACGAGGTCCATAAAGCCGAAACGGCGGTGATCGGCATAGACGATACGGGCACCGTCTTCCATGTCGAAGACGATATGGTCGTGGCGTTCTCCGCCGGGCATTCCATGATGAAAGTGCCCAGGCGCCCGGGTGCCCATCGGCTCGTGAACGGTGAACCGGCCCGACATGCCGAGATGCATGATCAACACCTCCGCCTCGACCTGCGCCGTTTCATCGAGATGGACGAGGATGTATTTGGCGCGGCGGTCGAGGCGGGACGCGCGGCGGCCTTTCAGCCGCTCGGCAAAACGGGCCGGCAATGGAAATCGCAGATCCGGCCGGCGCTGTGTCACATGCGCGAACCGACCGCCCTCAAGGACGGGGGCAAGGCCGCGACGGACGGTTTCGACTTCGGGAAGCTCGGGCATGGCGGCTTTCAAGACTGGCGGGGGATCAAAGTAGCGCCACCGGCGGCGGCGCGCTATGGTCCGGCGCATGAGCGCAGACACAAAAAATCGGGCCAAAACGGGCGCTTCCGATGTCCCGGAGGGCGAGACCCATTTCGGCTTCCGGACTGTTCGTGAGGGCGAGAAGGCCAAGCTCGTTCACGAGGTTTTCGAGCAGGTGGCCGAACGCTACGATCTGATGAACGACCTGATGTCGGGCGGTCTTCACCGCGCCTGGAAACAGGCGATGATCGATTGGCTCAACCCGCCGCAGAGCGCCCGGCCGTTCCATCTGATCGACGTGGCCGGCGGAACCGGCGACATTGCCTTCCGTTTTCTCGACCGGGCCGGCGCTGGCGCACAAGTGACCGTTTGCGACATCAACAAGCACATGCTGGGCGTCGGCCAGGGCCGCGCCGAGGCAAAGGACTATGAAGGCCGTGTCGCCTTTGCTTGCGGCGATGCCGAGGCATTGCCCTTTCCCGACCGTTCGTTCGATGCCTACACCATCGCTTTCGGCATTCGCAATGTGACGCATATCGAGCATGCGCTGAGGGATGCCTATCGCGTGCTGAAGCCGGGTGGACGGTTTCTCTGCCTCGAGTTTTCCCATGTTGCCGTTCCGGGACTTGAGGAGATCTACAATGCCTACTCCTTCGCCGCGATCCCGCGCATGGGCGAATGGGTGACCGGCGACGGCGCGCCCTATCAGTATCTTGTTGAAAGCATAAGGCGCTTTCCGGAGCAGGAGACGTTCAAGCGCATGATTGCGGAAGCCGGCTTCGGCAATGCGCGGTACCGCAATCTCACCGGCGGCGTGGCGGCGCTGCATTCCGGCTGGCGTCTCTGACGATGCTGCGCGCCCTCCGTTCCATTGGTCGGCTTGCTCGCGCGGCGCGCATTCTCGGCCGTTACGACGCGCTGATGCCGCTCGAACTGCGGGGCGAGATGCCGGCGGCACTACTGGCTTTGTTGCCGCTTGCCAAGATTCGGTTTCCCTGGGAAGCGCCGCCGCAGGAAATCGCCGGCAGCGCGGGTGAGCGGCTCGCCACCGCGCTGGCGGCGCTCGGGCCGTCTTACATCAAGCTCGGGCAATTTCTGGCAACGCGGCCCGACATTATCGGCGCCGAACTGGCGCAGGATCTCACTTCGTTGCAGGACAAGTTGCCACCCTTCTCGATGGCCGAAGCCCGCGTCATCGTCGAAGAAGGCATCGGCAAGCCGGTCGAAGCCTTGTTCAGCACCTTCAGCGAGCCGATCGCGGCAGCCTCGATCGCGCAGGTCCATCGTGCGCGGACACGACCCGACGGAGAAAATGCCGAGGGTCGCGATGTCGCCGTGAAGGTGCTGCGGCCCGGCATCGAAATGCGCTTTGCCGCCGATCTCGACAGTTTTTTCTGGGCCGCCGAAACAGTCGAGCGGCTCTACGCGCCAGCACGTCGGCTCAGACCCGTCGAGATCGTGCAGACGCTGGCCGACAGCGTAAAGCTTGAAATGGATCTCCGGCTCGAAGCGGCGGCCATGTCGGAAATGGCCGAAAACACCGCGAAGGACGAGGGCTTTCGCGTGCCGCAGATCGACTGGGAACTGACAGCGAAGCGCGTGATGACGATGGAATGGGTCGAGGGCATCGCGGCCTCCGACCGCGCGGCGCTTGTCGCCGCCGGTCACGACATGAAGCGGCTGGGACGACAGGTCATCCAGTCCTTCCTGACCCATGCACTGCGCGACGGCTTCTTTCATGCCGACATGCATCAGGGCAATCTCTTCGTCGATGCGGAAGGCGGGATCGTCGCCGTCGATTTCGGCATTATGGGCCGCATCGGACCGAATGAGCGGCGCTTCCTGGCCGAAATTCTCTATGGCTTCATCACGCGCGACTACACTCGCGTCGCCGAGATTCACTTCGAAGCCGGCTATGTGCCGAGTTCGAAAAGCATTCACGCCTTTGCCCAGGCATTGCGTTCGGTCGGCGAACCGATTTTCGGGCGTTCGGCGCGGGAAGTTTCGATGGGAAAGCTGCTTTCGCAGCTCTTCCAGGTGACCGAGCAGTTCGACATGAAGACGCGGCCGGAGCTGATCCTGTTGCAGAAGACGATGGTCGTCGTCGAGGGCGTCGCGCGGCATTTCGACCCCGATCACAATATCTGGGAGAGCGCCGAGCCGGTGCTCAAGGCGTGGATGATCGAGCGGATGGCGCCCGAAACACGCATTGAGGAGGCAGCGGCGGGCGCGTTGCAGCTCGGCCGCATGATGAGCCACTTGCCGGAGGTGCTCGACCGCGCCGAACGCACCGCGCGTCTTCTTGCCGAGAGTGTCGACGAGGACGGTGTGCGCATTCACCCGTCATCCGCCGATGCCATTGCCCGCGCGCAGGACCGGCAGCGCGGATATGCAACGCCGCTTCTCTGGCTCGCCGTCGGCGCATTGGCGGCCTTGTTGATCGCCAACCTCATATAAACAAAGGAAATTTTATTCCTATTTCCTTTCTTTCCCTGTCGATGGATTTGATCTACAAATCTTCAGCGTGAATACTTATATTTTCACGCAGAGCGCAGCAGAACCTCACGGGAGGTCTCTCTGTTGCGACCTCGACGCGAGGAGAGAGAGTTGGCCGAGAGCATTCTGAGCGGACGGCGCGTGCTGCTGATTATCGGCGGCGGGATCGCCGCCTATAAAAGTCTGGAACTGATCCGGCGGCTCAGGGAACGCGGCGCCAATGTGCGCGCAATCATGACGGCGGCGGCGCATGAGTTTGTAACCCCGCTTTCGGTTTCGAGCCTGAGCGGTGACAAGGTCTATGCCGATCTCTTCGACCTCACCGACGAAGCGGAAATGGGCCATATCGAATTGTCGCGCGATGCCGATCTGCTGGTCGTCGCGCCGGCGACCGCCGATCTGATGGCAAAGATGGCGCATGGCATCGCGGGCGATCTTGCCAGCACGGCGCTGCTGGCCACCGACAAGAAAGTGCTGATCGCGCCGGCGATGAATGTGCGGATGTGGACGCATCGCGCAACGCAGCGCAATTTCGAAACGCTGCTTGCCGACGGCGTCGATTTCGTCGGCCCGAACGAAGGCGACATGGCCTGCGGCGAATATGGACCGGGGCGCATGGCGGAGCCGGCCGAAATTCTTGCGGCCATTGAAGCGCATTTCGCCGAGCTCGCCTTCCCCGGCGGTGGCCCGCTGAAAGGCAAGCGTGTGCTCATCACGTCGGGGCCGACGCATGAGCCGATCGATCCGGTGCGCTATCTGGCCAATCGTTCGTCCGGCAAGCAGGGCTATGCAATCGCGCAGGCCGTGGCGCGCCTCGGCGCCGAGACGGTGCTCGTTTCCGGCCCGACCAACCTGCCCTCCCCGCCCGGCGTGACGATGACGCGCGTCGAGACCGCACGCGAGATGCTGTCGGCCTGCGAAGCGGCGCTGCCGGCCGATATCGCGATCTGCGCGGCGGCCGTTGCCGACTGGCGCGTCGCCAGCGATGCCGAACAGAAGCTCAAGAAGCAGCCGGGCGAACAGGCGCCGGCGCTGATGCTGGTCGAGAACCCC
The DNA here is from genome assembly GCF_030651915.1 of Parvibaculum sp. Classification (GTDB taxonomy): domain Bacteria; phylum Pseudomonadota; class Alphaproteobacteria; order Parvibaculales; family Parvibaculaceae; genus Parvibaculum. The sequence continues at coordinate 97,727 of NZ_JAUSBV010000002.1, forward strand.
GATATTCTGGCGACGCTGTCGCATCTGACCGCGAACCGCCCGCGGCTCGTTATCGGCTTTGCGGCCGAGACCGAAAAGGTGATCGAGCATGCGGTCGCCAAACGACAGCGCAAGGGCTGCGACTGGATCGTCGCCAATGACGTGTCGCCGGCGACCGGCGTGATGGGCGGTGACCTCAACACGGTGCATCTGATCACGCGCGAGGGACAGGAAGACTGGCCGCTCTTGCCGAAGCAGGCGGTTGCCGAGCGGCTCGCACGCCGCATCGCCGATCATTTCTCAACCGCAAAGGCCGCCGAATGACGCTCATGATCGATGTCCGCGTGCAAAGGCTGCCGCATGCGGAAGGACTGCCGCTGCCGCGCTACGAAACGGCGGGCGCGGCGGGCATGGATCTCATTGCAGCCCTTCCCGAGGATACGCCGCTGATGCTGGCGCCCGGCGCGCGGGCGCTGGTGCCGACGGGACTTGCAATCGCCCTGCCGCAAGGCTTCGAAGCGCAAGTCCGGCCGCGTTCGGGGCTTGCCGCCAAGAACGGCGTCACCGTTCTCAATTCGCCGGGCACGGTCGATTGCGACTATCGTGGCGAAGTGAAGGTCATTCTTGTCAATCACGGGGCCGAGGCCTTTCTGATCGAACGCGGCACGCGCATCGCGCAGATGGTGGTGGCGCCGGTGACGCAAGCCAGGTTCAACGAAGTCGAGACGCTCGACGAGACGGCGCGCGGGCAGGGCGGTTTCGGCTCGACCGGCACATCGGGCATTGCGGGAAAATAGCGGGGGCGACGGGTCGATGCTGAGACTTTCCAAGAAAACCTGGCTGGCGCTCGAGGCGGTGGTCGACGTCGCGATCAATGCGCGGCCCGATCCCGTGCAGTCGAAGGAAATCACCAAGCGGCAGGGCATTCCGCAGCGCTATCTCGAACAGGTGATGCAGCAGCTCGTGCATGCCGGCATCCTGAAAGGCGTGCGCGGTCCGCGCGGCGGTTATACGCTGGCGCGCGAGCGGCGGCGCATTGCGGTCGGCGAGGTGGTGCGCGTGGTCGGCGCCATGGAAGCGTCAGACGAACCGACCAGCAGCGGCCCGTCGGAACTCGGCGAGCGCGTGATTGCCCCCTTGTGGGAGGAGGTTCAACGCGATCTGATGGAGAAGCTTGACGGTATCACGATTGCGGATCTGTGCCAGAAGGCGGAGGAAGCAGGAGTTGGAAGTTCGAAGCCGACAGCCGATTTCACCATCTGACATGCATTGAGCGAAATTTTCAGCCGAGGCCCGGGAGGCCAGCATGAGCAACAGCAGCAAGAAGCCCGGACGCGGGCGCGTCTATGACAGCATCATCGAAACCATCGGCGATACGCCGCTGGTGCGTCTCAACCGGATGGCGAAGGAAGCCGGCGTCGTCGCCGACATTCTGCTGAAGCTCGAATTCTTCAATCCGCTGTCAAGCGTCAAGGACCGCATCGGCGTCTCGATGATCGAAGCGCTGGAGCGGCAGGGCAAGATCGCCGAGAACACGGTCATCATCGAGCCGACATCGGGGAACACGGGCATCGCGCTTGCCTTCGTTTGTGCCGCCAAAGGCTACAAGCTCATTCTCTGCATGCCGGAGAGCATGTCGATCGAACGGCGCAAGATGCTGGCGCTGCTGGGCGCGCAGCTTGAGCTGACGCCGCGCGAGAAAGGCATGAAGGGCGCGATTGCGCGCGCCGAAGAACTGCTGGCGCAGTATCCGAATTCGGTGATGCCGCAGCAATTCGACAATCCGGCCAATCCGGAAATTCACCGCACCACAACGGCCGAGGAAATCTGGAACGACACCGACGGCAAGGTCGATGTCGTGATTTCGGGTATCGGCACGGCGGGCACTTTCACCGGCGTCGGCTCGGTGCTGAAGGCACGCAAGCCGGGCATGAAGATGATCGCGGTCGAACCGGAGGACAGCCCCGTGCTATCGGGCGGACAGCCGGGACCGCACATGATTCAAGGGATCGGCGCCGGTTTCGCGCCGGGCAATCTCGACAAGTCGCTGATCGACGAGGTCATTACCATCGGCAACGAAACCGCTTTCGAGCATGCGCGCAAGGTGGCGCGGATGGAAGGTATAGCCTGCGGCATCTCGTCGGGTGCGGCAATTGCGGTGGCGCTCGAAGTCGGCGCGCGGCCGGAGATGAAGGGCAAGACGATCGTCGTGATCATCCCGTCCTTTGCCGAACGCTATTTGTCGACGGCGCTCTTCGACGGTCTCTGAGGAACAACAAAGCCCGCCGGCGCGCCGGGACCGGGCTCGGCCGTCATCGCGCGCGCGTCGAGCGGTTCGCCGCATTCCGAACAGGTCGGCACGGCATGCGCGACATGACCGCAGGCCTTGTGACGGCGCAGCAATGGCGGGCCTTTCTTGCCCGACATGTATTCGTCGCCCCAGTCGAGAAGTGCCAGCAGCGCCGGATAGAGCGCCAGACCTTTTTCGGTCAGTCGATATTCTTCGCGGCGCGGGCGCTCCTGATAGGGAATTTTTTCAAGGACGCCGGCCTCGGTCAGTTTTTTCAGGCGATCGGCCAGCACGTGGCGGGCGATGCCGAGACGCTGCTCGAATTCCTCGAAACGCCGTATGCGGAGGAAGCATTCACGCAACACCAGCAGCGTCCAGCGATCGCCGACAACCGACAGGGTGCGGGCAAGCGAGCAGTGTTCGCGGTCGAGTTCTTCCCAGCGCATCGGAGCTCCTTTTGACGCCAGTATAGCTTGACAAGTTCCCTTTCGGAACCCATTCTGACATTACCGTTCTGAAACGGAACTGACAATTGTGACAGCGAATTTGACAGCGGAACCCCCCCTCTGTCACGAAACTGTCACAAAACTGTCACAAAACTGTCACAAATGATTTTGCCCGGCCCCAAGGGGGATCGGCGATCACCCCGGAGGAGATGATTATGGGAAGCCAGAAAGTCGCATTGATCATCGGCGCAGGTGACGCGACCGGCGGGGCGGTGGCGCGACGCTTCGCCAAGGGGGGATATGTCGCCTGCGTGACGCGGCGCTCGGAAGAAAAACTTATCCCCCTCATCCAGCAGATCGAAGCCGAGGGGGGACGCGCGCGCGGCTTCGGATCGGACGCGCGGAAGGAAGAGGACGTCGTCGAACTTTTCGCGACCATCGAGCGCGAGGTGGGGCCGATCGAGGTGATGGTCTTCAATATCGGCGCCAATGTGAATTTTCCGATCCGCGAGATGACCGAGCGCGTCTATCGCAAGGTCTGGGAGATGGCGGCGCTGGCCGGCTTTCTGACCGGCCGCGAGGCGGCGCGGGTGATGGTGCCGCGCGGGCAGGGCACGATCATTTTTACCGGCGCGACCGCAAGCTTGCGCGGCGGGCCCGGCTTCAGTGCGTTTGCTGGCGCCAAATTCGCGCTGCGGGCGCTGGCGCAGAGCATGGCGCGCGAGCTCGGACCGCAGGGCATCCATGTCGCCCATCCGATCATCGACGGCGCCATCGACACGGCCTTCATCCGCGACAATTTTCCGGAGCGCTACAAGCTGAAGGCCGAGGACGGGATCCTCAATCCCGACCATATCGCCGATGCCTATTGGCACATTCATGCCCAACCGCGCAGCGCCTGGACGCATGAGCTCGACCTCAGGCCGTGGATGGAAACCTTCTGACCAAACCCAAGAGGGGAACGCAAATGACCAAGACGGTCGAATTCCATTTCGATTTCGGCAGCCCCAACGCCTATCTCTCGTGGAAGGTGGTGCCCGAGATCGAGCGTCGCACGGGCACGACGTTCACATATGTGCCGGTGCTTCTCGGCGGCATCTTCAAGGCGACAAACAATGTCTCGCCGGTGATCGCCAATCAGGGGATCAAGAACAAGGGCGAATACCAGTTCCTCGAGATCGAGCGCTTCATCAAAAAGCACAATCTCACCAGGTTCAAATTCAATTCGCATTTCCCGGTCAACACGCTGCAGATCATGCGCGGCGCGGTGGCGGCCGAGATCGACGGCAATCTGCCCGCCTATATCGCGGCGGTGATGCCGGCGATGTGGGAAGATTCGAAGAAGATGGACGACGCGGACGTCATCAAGGCGGTGCTCGACGCCGCCGGGCTGGACGGGACGCGGATGCTGGCGCGCATCCAGGAGGCGGATGTCAAGGCGAAGCTCGCGGCGAACACCGAAGGCAGCGTGGCGCGCGGCGCCTTCGGCATTCCGACCTTTTTTGTCGATGGCGAGATTTATTTCGGCAAGGACCGCTTGCGCGAGGTGGAAGAGGCGATTGCGGGGTGAAGCCGCGAATAACGAGTTTGACGCTTTCTGGATTGCTTCGTCGCTTCCAGCCCTTCGCTGTCGCTCCGGGCGTTCAAAACTCGAAAAGGTCCACCGGACCTTTTCGTTCGCTTGCGCGAACCGTTTCTCACCCTCGCAATGACGGAAAAATCAGAGAATATGCAAACCCGTTTCACGAGTGAGATGAATCCATGAACGCACCGAGCCCCGATCTCAATTCTGTCTTTCGCCGCGATGGCGAGGTGTGGAACGCGCATCCGCAGGCGCAGGGGCCGTTCGGCGGCATGCATGGCGGCGCGGCGGCCGCTCTTGCGGTCGGCGAAATGGAAATCATGGCGGCGGCGCGCGGGCTTGGCGGGCTTGTGTCGGCGCAGCTTTATCTGCTCCGACCGATGCCGCGCGACGGGCTGACGAGCAAGGTGAGCGCGGTGCGCGAAGGCGGGCGCGTGGCGGTGTTCGAGAACGAGATTTATGCGGGCGGCAAGTTGCAGGCCAAGGCCAGCGCCTGCTTCCAGCAGCCGGTCGAGATCGACGGGCTGCCGGGGCGCCCGGAGACGCGGCTCTTCGAGCCGGCGGCGTTTCCGGCATGGGAGCGGCCGGCGTCGTTCAAATCGGCAAATCCCGGTCCCGGCTTTCTCGATCTCTGCGACATTCGCGACACGGTGCATGCGGACGGGACACGCGCGAAGTGGTTCCGCCTCAAGCGCGTTTTTCACGAAACGCCGACGCCGTTTTCGAATGCGATGGCGGTGGCCGATGTCTCGACGCTGTTCACGGTGACGGATGCGGGGACGCGCCCCAACGCCGCCGGCTGGCCCAATGCCGATCTCAGCCTGCATCTGTCGCGCGATCCCATTGGCGAGTGGATCGGCGTCGCACAACGCGGCGACTGGCGCGGCGACGGCCGCGGGATGACGGAATCGGAAATCTTCGATGTTTACGGGCGCATCGGGCGCTCGTGCCAGAGCGCGGTGCTGCTGGCGCTCACATAGAAGCAGGCGGGGAAAGGCCCCGCCTGCTTTTCGTTTCGCTGCCGGCGTCAGGCGCTTTTGGCGTGACGCTCGGCGTCGCGCGAGATCAGGCGGATGACCTCGCCGCCGATCCGCTGCGGACCGCGGAAGGCGAGATCGCCCAGCGACAGCACGCCGACGATGCGCTTCTTGCGATTGAGCACCGGCAGATGCCGGATGCCGTGCTTGTCCATCAGCTCGGCGGCTTCCTTGTCGGTCTGGTCGTCGTAGCACCAGATAATACCGTCGGTCATCACATCGCGCGCCGTTGCCTTTTCGGGATCGAGCCCGTCGGCAACACCGCGGCAGCAGACATCGCGATCGGTGACCATGCCGACCAGACGATCGTTTTCGCCGACCGGCAGGCAGCCGATATTCTTGTCGCGCAGCGTTCGCGAAACATCGCGCAAGGGCGTCGACGCCTCGATCCACTCTGCATGGTTGGTCATCAGTTCCTTTATCCGCATAACAACCTCCTCTGTTTCGGGCTCTGTTTCGGGGGCCAAAACCGGATCGTCCGCCGTGCGGGGGCCGGGCGCATAGATCCTGCTGCGCCGGCAGGATTTTCCCGGGCGTTGTCGACGACGGAAGGCTGAACGCGGCCGGCGGCCGATGGGAAGCATGTTACCGCAGGCCGATGCGCAGCCGCGACCCGGCACGGGCCGGAACGCCGCCTCGCGAATGAGCGCTTCCCTTTTCGCGAGCGACGGCGTTGACGATAACAGAGGCGGCGCGGCGCGGCCACCGGCGCGGCACCGATTCTTCGATGGGACAGCGATGCTTCCTTATTGCCGCCGGCATGGTAAGACTCCGCGCATGGCACTGAGCGACCAACAACTCGAACGCTATGCGCGGCATATCGTGCTGAAGGAAATCGGCGGGCCCGGTCAGCAGAAGCTGCTGAAGGCGCGGGTGCTGGTGATCGGCGCGGGCGGGCTCGGCTCGCCCTGCCTCATCTATCTCGCGGCGGCGGGCGTCGGCACGCTCGGCGTCATCGACAATGACGATGTGTCGCTTTCGAACCTGCAACGCCAGATCGTGCATGGGACAGCCGATGTCGGACGGGCGAAGACGACAAGCGCCGCCGAAGCCGTTCACCGGATCAACCCGGATGTGCGCGTAGTCGAACATCGCGAAAGACTGACGGCGGCCAATGCGCTCGAAATCATTTCGCAGTACGACGTGGTCGCCGATGGCTGCGACAATTTTCAGACGCGGTTTCTGGTCAACGATGCCTGCTATTTCGCGAAGGTGCCGCTGGTTTCGGCCGCGGTCGGACAATTCGAGGGGCAGGTGGCGGTGTTCCGCGCCTTCGAGCGCGACGCCGAGGGCAAACCGAAACCCAATTACCGCGACTTCATCGGCGAGACACCGGCGCCGGGCTCGGTGCCGACCTGCGAGGAAGCCGGCGTGATGGGGGCGCTGACCGGCGTTGTCGGCTCGCTGCAGGCGCTCGAAGTCATCAAGGAGATCACCGGCGCGGGCGAAAGCCTCGCCGGCAAGCTGCTGATCTATGACGCGCTCGACACGCGCTTCCGGACGCTGACGCTCAGATGGGACCCGAAGAACGCGCTGACGGGGGAGCGGCCGACGATCACGGATTTGAGCGGGCATGGCGACTGAGCGAGCAAGATACGCGGCCGCGCGATGTGAGGAGAGCGGAGTCCCCCTCCCCGAAATTTGCGACGCAAATTTCGACCCGCCCCCAAGGGGCGGGTGGTCCTGACGTCACATGATCGCCGGGATCACGCGGTCGGGCGGGCGGTGGCCGTCCATGAAGGTCTTGATGTTGACGATGACCTTGCCGCCCATTTCGATGCGGCCCTCGATGGTGGCCGAGCCCATATGCGGCAGCGAAATGACATTGGGCAGCGCGACGAGGCGCGGATTGACCGACGGTTCGCGCTCGAAGACATCAAGGCCGGCACCGGCCAGTTCGCCGGCTTCGAGCGCGCGCAGCAGCGCGTTCTCGTCGATGATCTCGCCGCGCGCGGTGTTGACGATATAGGCATCGGGCTGCAGCAGTTTCAGGCGACGCGCATCGAGAAGGTGAAAGGTCTGCGGCGTCAGCGGGCAGTTGACCGAGACGATGTCGACCTTCGGCAGCATGTCGTCGAGGTTTTCCCAGAATGTCGCCTCAAGCTCACGCTCGATGACCGCGTTGGCCGGCTTGCGGCCGTGATAATGGATTTCGAGACCGAAGGGCCGGGCACGGGCGGCAACCGCCTGGCCGATGCGGCCCATGCCGATAATACCGAGACGCTTGCCGGTGAGGCGCCGGCCAAGCATCCAGGTCGGCGACCAGCCGGGCCAGGCGCCTTCATGCTCGCGCAGATAGCGCGCGCCTTCGGAGAGGCGGCGCGGAACGGCGAGGATCAGCGCCATGGTCATGTCGGCGGTGTCTTCGGTCAGCACGCCCGGCGTGTTGGTGACCGTGATGCCGCGGCGGCGCGCCGTTTCGACATCGATATTGTCGATGCCGGTGCCGAACTGGGCGATCAGGCGGAGATTTTCACCGGCCTGGGCCAGCAGCCTGGCATCGATGCGGTCGGTGACGGTCGGGACCAGCACTTCGGCCTCGCGCATGGCCGCTGCCAGCTCGGCCGCCGTCATCGGATGGTCGTCGGCATTGAGCCTGACATCGAAAAGCTCGCCCATGCGGGCCTCGATGGGGGCCGGCAATTTGCGGGTGACGATGACGAGCGGCTTTTTGGCGGGCATGCGGGGGGACTCCGGTAGCGAACAGCCTTTATTAGCAGGTTTTATCGCTTCCGTTGGCGGATTTTCTGGCAAAATCGGCTGAGTCGCGGGGCCCGGGGCAGAAGCACCGCGAAGGACGGAACGACAGATGCGGGTGTTGCAATCGACAGGCGGAAGAGGCGCGGCGCTGCTGCTGGCGGCGATGGCAGCGCTATGGGCGGCACCGGCCGGCGCCTCCGAGCGCGCGGCGGCGCTGCCGACGGTGCAGGCCGAGAGCGCCGGCGAACGCGGCCGCGTGACCGGCTTGCCGCTGCCGCGCTATGTCAGCCTGAAGGCGGCGCGCGCCAATGTGCGGCGCGGGCCGGGCACCGATTTTCCGATCGACTGGATCTACACCAAACGCGGCGTGCCGCTGGAGGTGACGGCGGAATCGGATCACTGGCGGCGCATTCGCGACCATGAGGGCGATGGCGGCTGGATCTGGCACACGTTGCTCGACGGCACGCGCAGCGCGATCGTGGTCGGCGATGCGCCGGAGGATGAGGACGCGCCGGTGGCGCTGCACGCAAAGCCCGAAGCGGACGCCGATATCGTCGCCTATCTGGAACCCGGCCTGGTGACGACACTGCGCGGCTGCAAGGCCGGCTGGTGCCGGATCGAGGTGCAGAACCGCAGCGGCTGGACGCCGCAGGCGGCCTTGTGGGGCGTCTATCCGGGCGAGGAGTTCGACTAGGTGTTCCGGTCCGGATACAGGGGTTGTCGCGTCAGGCGCGATAGCCGATCAGGACAGCAATTTTCTCACGCAGTTCGTTGAGCAGCGGTTCAGGCAGAACGGCACCGGCAAAGGCGACCGGGCGCGCGAGCGTATCGATGCTGCGGATATGACTTGTCAGTATTTCTCCTGCGACCGACAATCCTTCGGGCAATACGACGCTGGCCGCGAAGGGCCGGATGCGTGAAGTCACCGGGCAGACGATGAGAAAGCGGCTGGCCCGCCAGAAAGCGCGGGGCGAAACAACCACAGCCGGACGACGGCCGCTTTGCTCGCGGCCCGTGCGCGGATCGAAATCAGTCCAGACAAGATCACCGGCCCCGGGCTCGTAAGGCGCGTCCGTCACTCGACGATCTCGCGGCCCTTGTCAGGACCCCAGTCGAAGGCATCGCTCATCGCCTCCGGCGTCATGCCGACCAGAAGATCGTCGAGATTGAAGCGCGGGCGCGCCGCCACGATGACGATGCGGCCATCCTCGGCGGTGATGTCGACCCTTGTCCCCTCACTCAGGCCAAGGCGCGCCGCGATATCCCGGGGCACCCGAATGCCCAGACTGTTTCCCCATTTGGCGACGCGCGCAAACATTCAGCTGGCCCTTTCTGCTTCGCCGAACCGGCCCAGAAAATTTATTGTATATCCTAAAGATATACAATAGGGGCAAATCCCGGCAGAAACTCAGGCAAAATCCTTCGCCAGCGCCTCGCGCGCCGCCGGCGAAAGCACGGCCATGTGGTGATAGTTCTCATGCGCGACGACGGCCATGACCGGCACCGCGGGGTCGCGGAATCTGGCGATCTGTTCGGGCGTGAAGCGGAAATGGACGAAGTGGACAGATGAGGTCTTGCCGTCGGCCTTGGTGCGCTCGACGTCGAGCTCGGCCTCGCCGATGATGTGTTCGCCGCCGACATCGATGTAGAGATGCTTCTCGACCCAGGTGATGGAACGCAGGAATTTGTCGCGGCGAACCGGATCCTCGATCTCGAACATGATCGTGGCGACAAGCTCGTTGCCCTGCGGGATCAGCGGATTGTAGGCGCGGAGTTCGTCTTCGAGCTGTTCGGCGCCGCCCTTTTCGATGTGCAGCATTTCATGGATCTGCTGGAACATCGTCTCGTAATTCTCGAAATAGAAAGTCGCGTGCGGGCCGACCGAAACGCGGCGGTCCTTCTTCATGGCCATGGCGGCGGCGCGGCGCTCCTTGCGCTCCGCCGCGTAAGTCTCGTAGGGCAGAATATCGGCCGGGGTGATTTCTTTTTTCATCGCAGTCATCTTTCAGATAAGCCCCCAGGCGCGCGCCATGATTTCGACAGGGTGTTGCGGCGCCGGACGCTGCGGCTCGCCCATCAGGTCGATCTCGTGAACCAGATGCTTGGCGGCCAGCGGGCAGTCCGACGTCACATATTTGTTGCCGGTCCTGGCGACGTTGCGCGACGCGGTCTTGCCGACCTTCATCGCGGCGTCGAAGGTCTCCTTCATCACACCGAAGGTTCCTCCGTGTCCGGAGCAACGCTCGACGATATCGAGCTTGATATCGGGAATGTAGCGCATCATCTCGGCCGATTTGGCGCCCATGTTCTGGGCGCGCGCATGACAGGCAAGATGCGCGGTGACGCCGCCCTCGACCGGCTTCAGGCCCGGCGCGAGGCCTTCCTTCTTGGCGATGTCGACGATGTATTCGTCGACATCGAAAGTGGCGGCGGCGAGTTTTTTCACGTCTTCATTGTCGGGCAGGATCAGCGGCCATTCGAACTTGAACATCAGCCCGCAGGAGGCGGTCAGGGCGATGATGTCGTAGCCCTTGTCGATCCAGGCCACCATGTCCTTCGCGACCTTTTCGGCTTGCGCTGCGACCTTTTCGATATTGCCCTGTTCGAGGAAGGGCATGCCGCAACAGCCGGGATAGGCGACGGTGGTTTCGACGCCATTATGCGCCAGCACCAGACGCGCGGCCTCGCCGACGCCCGGATTGTTGTAGTTGACGAAGCAGGTGGCGAAGATCGCCGCCTTGCGGCCTTTGGCCGGCGCCTCTTTCGGCGCGGCGGCGCCGGCGGCATCCTGCGCCTTTGCGCGCATGGTGAAGGTTTTTCCGTGAAACTTCGGCAGTTCGGCGCGGCGGTCGATGCCGGCGACCGCTTCGAGCGCGGGCCGCGTCAACGCGTTGCCGCGCTTCGAGCCCCAATTGGCGATGGCGGCGACGGGGGCCGCCAGCTTGCCGTTGCGATCGGTCTCGGCCAGCTGACCGGGCACGAAGGGATAGGACCCTTTCCGCTTTGCCTCGGCCGCGCGGTAGCGCAGCATCAGATGCGGGAAGTCGAGATTGAATTCATGCGGCGGCACGTAAGGACATTTCGTCATGAAGCACATATCGCAAAGCGTGCAGGCCTCGACCACAGGCGCGAAGCCGGCCGATGTCACTTCGTCGAGTTCGCCGGTCGGGCTCTCGTCGATCAGATCGAAGAGGCGCGGGAAGCTGTCGCAGAGATTGAAGCAGCGGCGGCAGCCATGGCAGATGTCGAAGACGCGGCGCATTTCGGCGTCGAGCTTTTCGAGATCGTAGAAATCCGGATTGTGCCAGTCGAGCGGATGGCGCGTGGGGGCTTCTGTGCCCCCCTCTTTCGGGCTGCTCATCGACAGGTCTCCGACATCAATGACGATTGCGGCGGGAAGCGGACGGCGGGAGATACGCGATCTCCCGCCGCACGATTTTCAACGGCAGCTCAGCTGCCGAGGCTGTCGAGCGCCTTCTGGAAGCGGCCGGCATGGCTCTTTTCGGCCTTGGCGAGGGTTTCGAACCACTCGGCAATTTCGTCGAAGCCTTCGTCGCGCGCGGTGCGCGCCATGCCCGGATACATGTCGGTGTATTCGTGCGTCTCACCGGCGATCGAGGCCTTGAGGTTCAGATCGGTGGCACCGATGGGCTCGCCGGTCGCCGGGTCGCCGACTTCCTCGAGGAATTCGAGATGACCATGCGCATGGCCGGTTTCGCCTTCAGCGGTGGAGCGGAAGACGGCGGCGACATCGTTGAAGCCTTCAACGTCGGCCTTCTGCGCGAAATAGAGATAGCGGCGATTGGCCTGGCTTTCGCCGGCAAATGCCTCTTTGAGATTTTCCATGGTCTTGGAACCGGAAAGCGCTGGCATGGTGGTGCTCCTCACCCGTTATGCAATGAACAGGAACAACATGCCGGCCGGGCGGCCAGCGCTGTTGCGCCCCGTTGGGGAATAACGCCCGTCGTGATTTCGGAAGGAATCGCTCGGGAGTTGGAAGGGAGACTAGGATTGACGCGCGCTGCGGTCAACAGTCTGGAGATATTCCAAACAAACTTTTTAGTGTTTGTTTTTGCGAGGAATTCTTAACTCAACCCGTCAGCGACCCGAGCGATCCTGCAGGCGGACGATCACGTCGACGCGGGCGATGTCCATGCCTTCGGGGGCCGGCGGCAGCTTGCCGATGGTCACGTCGTCGCCGGCAATATCCATCAGCGAGCCGTCGCGCTCGATGAAGAAATGATGGTGATCGTCGATATTGGTGTCGAAATAGGTGCGGGCGCTGTCGACCACGACCTCGCGCAGCAGGCCGGCGCCGGTGAACTGGTGCAGCGTGTTGTAGACGGTGGCCAGCGAGACGCTGACGCCGGCGCGCTGCGCCTCGTCATGGAGCGCTTCAGCGGTCACGTGGCGGTCGCCGCCATCGAAGAGCAGACGGCCAAGCGCCAGCCGCTGCCGGGTGGGGCGTAGCCCCGCCTCGCGCAACCTGCCGAGCGTCTGGGTATAGGGCCTGTCCTGCGTCACACGCATTGTCCTTCAAACGACGTAGTTTGTAATCGTTACAAACAGTAGATAGGGTCTTTGTCACCTATTTGTCAAGGGCGGGGAGGGGGTTAGCCGCCGGCCGCGCCCGAAGGCGAGGGTTTGCGCGGGCCCTGCGGTGTGTTACCAAGCGGCCCAAGGGAGGCGGCCGAAAGGACCGCCGAGGAACGAGACCGGCCGGCGCTGCGCTCGAAAAAGAGGGCGGGCGCGGGCCCCAAGCGAGCGGACCCGAATGGCGGACCAGAAAGCGGCTTATTCCTACGAAGACTTGCTCGAATGCGGCCACGGACGGCTGTTCGGTCCGGGCAATGCGCAGCTGCCGCTGCCGCCGATGCTGATGATCGATCGCATCACCCATATCTCGGATGAAGGCGGCGAACACGGCAAGGGCCTGATCAAGGCCGAATTCGACATCAAGCCGGATCTCTGGTTCTTCCCCTGCCATTTCGAAGGCGACCCGATCATGCCGGGCTGTCTCGGCCTCGACGGCGCCTGGCAGCTGCTGGGCTTTTTCCTCGGCTGGATCGGCGGCAAGGGCAAGGGACGCGCGGTGGGCGTGGGCGAAGTGAAATTCTCCGCCATGGTGACTCCCGCCATCAAAAAGATCGAATATATCATTCAACTGAAGCGGGTCGTGAATCGTCGTCTGGTTGTCGGCGTCGCCGACTGCACCATACTGGCCGATGGCGAACTGGCCTTCACCATCACCGACATGAAAGTCGGGCTGCAAGCCGAAGCGCAGGCGGCCTGACGCGGCGACCAAACGGGTACGGAATTTTCGCAGTGAAAGAGAGGCAGCCATGAGGCGGGTCGTCGTCACGGGCATCGGTATCGTCTCCAGCATCGGCAACAACAGCCAGGAAGTGCTCGCATCGCTTCGCGAGGGGAAATCCGGCATCGAGAAATCGGCGGTCTATGCCGAGATGGGTTTCCGGAGCCAGATCCATGGCAGCCTGAAGATCAATCTCGACGAAGCGGTGGACCGGCGGGCGCGGCGCTTCATGGGCGATGGTGCCGCCTATGCGGCCGTCGCGATGGAACAGGCGATCCGCGATGCGGGGCTCGAGGAGAGCGATGTCAGCAATCCGCGCAGCGGGCTCATTGTCGGCTCGGGCGGGCCTTCGACGAAAGCCATCGTTGCCGCCGCCGACATGGCGCGCACCGAGCCGGTGAAGGGCCCGAAGAAAGTCGGCCCGTTCGCGGTGCCGAAGGCGATGTCGTCGACCTGCTCGGCCAATCTTTCAACCTGGTTCAAGACCAAGGGCGTCAACTATTCGATCAGCTCGGCCTGCTCGACCTCGGCCAACTGCATCGGCAATGCGGCCGAGATGATCCAGTGGGGCAAGCAAGACATCATGTTTGCAGGCGGCGGCGAAGAACTCGACTGGACGCTGTCGGTGCTGTTCGACGCGATGGGTGCGATGTCGGCCAAGCGCAACGACACGCCGGAGAAAGCCAGCCGCGCCTATGACAAGGACCGCGACGGTTTCGTGATTTCGGGCGGCGGCGGCATTCTGGTACTGGAGGAACTCGAACACGCAAAAGCGCGCGGCGCCAAAATCTATGCCGAGATCGTCGGCTATGGCGCAACGGCTGACGGCGCCGACATGGTGGCGCCGTCGGGCGAAGGCGCGGTGCGCTGCATGAAAATGGCGCTCGAGAACGTCAAGGCGCCGGTCGACTACATCAATCCGCATGCGACCTCAACGCCGGTCGGCGACATTCCCGAGATCAACGCGATCCGCGAGGTCTTCGGCGCGAAAATGCCGCCGATCAGCGCCACCAAATCGCTGACGGGGCATGCGCAGGGTGCGGCGGGCGTCCATGAAGCGATCTATACGCTGCTGATGATGCAGAACGGCTTCATTGCGGCCAGTGCCAATATCGACGAGATCGATCCGGCAGTGGCGGATGCCAATATCGCGCGGACGCGCATCGACGGCGCGAATATCAATCTGGCCATTTCCAACAGCTTCGGATTTGGCGGCACCAATGCGACGCTGGCCTTCCAGCGCCATGAGGGGTGACGGCGCGGGGGCACCGGTTTGAAGCGGAAGCAATTCGGGGAACGGACAATTCATGCATGGGTCTGACGAAAAGCCGGGCGAACGGCGGCCGATATTGACCGGATCGCTGATGAAGGGCCGGCGCGGCCTGATCATGGGCGTCGCCAACGATCATTCGATCGCCTGGGGCATTGCCCGCGCGCTGGCGGCGCACGGCGCCGAACTCGCCTTCACCTATCAGGGCGAGGCTTTCGGGCGGCGCGTCAAGCCGCTGGCGGAAGCGGCCGGCTCGAAGCTGCTGTTGCCCTGCGATGTGACCGATGGCGAGAGCCTCGACCGGACCTTCGAGGCGCTGGAAAAGGAATGGGGGCGCATGGATTTCGTCGTTCATGCGATCGCCTATTCCGACAAGAACGAACTCAAGGGCCGCTATGTCGACACGACGCGGGAGAACTTCCTGCGGACGATGGATGTTTCCTGCTTCTCCTTTACCGATGTGGCGCGGCGCGCGGCCCGGTTGATGACGCAGGGCGGCTCGATGGTGACGCTGACCTATGGCGGTTCGACGCGGGTGATGCCGAACTACAATGTGATGGGCGTGGCCAAGGCGGCGCTTGAAGCCAGCGTGCGCTATCTCGCCGTCGATCTCGGCCGGCACGGCATTCGCGTCAATGCGATTTCGGCCGGCCCGATGCGGACGCTGGCAGGTTCCGCCGTCGGCGATGCGCGCTATGTGTTCAAGTGGAACAAGCAGCATGCGGCGATCAAGGAATCCATCGAACTCGACCATGTGGGCGGCGCCGGGCTCTACCTGCTTTCCGACCTTTCGGAGCGCGTGACCGGCGAAGTGCATCATGTCGATGGCGGCTACAACATCATCGGCATGCCACGCGCCGAAGAGCTGAAGATGATCGAGAACGGCGAGGGCTAGGCGGTCCGCTAGTGCCGCTTCAGCTCGAGCACGTTGAAGGTCGATTCGAGCACCGGCCAGGGAAAGAAAATGCGCAAGCGGCCATCGGCCAGCGGTTCGAGGATGCCGGGCTCGTCCTGCAGCTGCGGATCGGTGATGCCGCCTTCGGGGCCGGAATAGGGACGCGGCGCGCCCGAGTGATCCTGATTGGGTGCGGCCAGCAAGACCCAGCTCGTTGCGTCGCGCGGATAGAGATAGCCGGTCTGACGCTGCGAGCCCGAAAGCTTTTCGAAGAAGAGGCCGTCGTCGCGCGCGGAAATGCGGCAGGCAAACCAGCCATAGACGACGAAGCTCAGATAGGGGCCGCCGGCCTTGATGGTGCGGCAGCGCCAGTTGCCGCGCAGCGAGGCGTCGGTCACCGAAACCGCTTCGGCCTGCATGATGTTGACCAGATCGGCATAGTCGCCGGCCGGAAAGGGTTCGGCGGCGGCCATTTCCATGCCCTTTGCCACCGCCTCGTCGAGACGGGCGAGACGGTCGCGGTCGAAATCGGTGATCTTGTCTTCCCAGCCCGATGGCGGGGCGGCGTCGGCAAGGACGGGAACCGGCAGCGCCAGAGCCAGCGCGGCGGCGAGAACGGCAGTGAAGCGCATGGGCGACCTCCCACAAGAAAACGGGGCCGGCTTTCAAAACCGGCCCCGCAATCCTAACGCTTTTGAAGCGGAAGATCAGTCGCGACGACGGCCGCGGCCACCGCCACCCTCGCGCTTTTCGCGGGGCTGCTCGGCCGGCTCGTTTTCGTAGACGATCTCTTCGCCCGTCTCCTGGTTCACATGCTTCATCGACAGGCGGACCTTGCCGCGATCGTCGAAGCCCAGCAGCTTGACCTTGACCTTGTCGCCTTCCTTGACGATGTCGGAAACCTGCTCGACGCGGTTCGGCGCCATCTGCGAGATGTGCACCAGACCGTCGCGCGGGCCGAAGAAGTTCACGAAGGCGCCGAAATCGACAACCTTCACGACCGTGCCTTCATAGATCACACCGACTTCCGGCTCGGCGACGATGCCCTGGATCCAGGCAATTGCCTTGCGGATCGCCTCGCCATCGGACGAGGCGACCTTGATCGTGCCGTCGTCGGAGATGTCGATCTTGGCGCCGGTCTTTTCGACGATCTCGCGCACCACCTTGCCGCCGGTGCCGATGACTTCACGGATCTTGTCGGTCGGGACCTTGATGACTTCGATGCGCGGTGCATGTTCGCCCATTTCGGGGCGGGCGGTGTCGAGGGCTTTGGCCATCTCGCCGAGGATATGGATGCGGCCGCCCTTCGCCTGGGCGAGCGCCTGCTTCATGATGCCTTCGGTGATGCCGGCGATCTTGATGTCCATCTGCAGCGAGGTCACGCCTTCGGCCGTGCCCGCCACCTTGAAGTCCATGTCGCCAAGATGATCCTCGTCGCCGAGAATGTCGGAGAGCACCGCGAAGCGCTCGCCTTCGAGGATCAGGCCCATCGCGATACCGGCGACGGCACGCTTCACCGGCACGCCGGCATCCATCATCGCCAGCGACGAACCGCAAACGGTCGCCATCGAGGAGGAACCGTTCGACTCAGTGATTTCCGAGACAAGACGGATCGTGTAGGGGAACTCGGTCTTGGGCGGCAGCACGGCGCGCAGCGCACGCCAGGCCAGCTTGCCGTGACCGACTTCACGACGGCCGGTGAAGCCGACGCGGCCCGTCTCGCCGACCGAGAAGGGCGGGAAGTTGTAGTGCAGCAGGAAGTGTTCCTTGTAGGTGCCTTCCAGCGCATCGACGAATTGTTCGTCGTCGCCGGTGCCCAGCGTCGCCACGACCAGCGCCTGGGTTTCGCCGCGGGTAAAGAGCGCCGAACCGTGCGCGCGTGGCAAAATGCCGACCTGGGAGACGATGGGACGCACGGTGTCGAGATCGCGGCCGTCGATGCGGCTCTTGGTGTCGAGGATCGAATTGCGGACGATGTCGCTTTCGATTTCCTTGAAGACGCCGCCGACATCCGTTTCCGGCACGGCGTTCGGGTCTTCGGCATTGCAGAGCGCGGCCTTGGCCTTGTCTTTCGCCTGCGAGATCGCCGCGTGGCGCTGGCCCTTGTCCTTGAGGCCGTAGGCAGCGCGCAGATCGCCTTCAACCAGCGAACGCACCTTGGTGACCAGACCGGAATTGTCCTTCACATCGATGGCGCGGGGTTCCTTGGCGCATTTCTCGGCCAAGCGGATGATCATGTCGATCACCGGCTGGAAGTGCTTGTGGCCGTACATCACGGCGCCCAGCATGATGTCTTCGGAAAGTTCCTTGGCTTCCGATTCGACCATCATCACGGCGTCGGCCGTACCGGCGACGACGAGGTCGAGGTCGCTCTCGGCCATTTCGTCGATCATCGGATTGAGCTTGTATTCACCGCCGATGTAGCCGATGCGGGCGGCGGCGATGGGGCCCATGAAGGGCAGGCCCGAAATGGTCAGCGCGGCCGACACGGCGACCAGAGCGACGATATCGGGATCGTTCTCCATATCGTGGGAAAGCACGGTCGCGATGACCTGGGTTTCGTTCTTGAAGCCCTTGATGAAGAGCGGGCGGATCGGACGGTCGATCAGACGGCAGACCAGCGTTTCCTTCTCGCTCGGCCGACCCTCGCGCTTGAAGAAGCCGCCGGGAATCTTGCCTGCGGCGTAAGTCTTTTCCTGGTAGTTGACGGTCAGGGGAAAAAAATCGAGCCCCGGCTTCGGCTTGCGGTCGCCGACGACAGTGGCAAGCACCGTCGTTTCGCCATAGGTCGCGAGCACCGCGCCATCGGCCTGGCGGGCGATCTTGCCCGTTTCGAGGATGAGCGGACGGCCGCCCCATTCGATTTCTTCGCGTGTAATTTCAAACATATCGGTTTCCTGTTCCGCGCCGCCGCTCATCTGCGTTCGTTTCCACTATCCCGGCAGGCGCTTTTCTGCCGCCTTCCCGGCGGCCGGACAAAATGGAGGGCTGGTGCGGCGTGCGCGAACCTTGCGCTACGCGAACTTGACGCAGGACCGAACGCCACGAGACAAAGGCGAAAGGTCCAGCCGCTTCACAGCCATCCGCTAACGGACGATTGTCTCTCGTTCTGGCCTTACAAAGACGCACGCCCGCCCCTCGGGTCCAAAGACCGTCCGGGCAGGCGCCGCACCTTGCGAAACCGATGGGGTAATAATACGCACCCCGTTACCGCCGGATCCCCAAGCGGGCGATCAGCTTTTCATAACGCGCCTGATCCTTCTTCTTCACATAGTCGAGAAGGCTGCGGCGCTGACTCACCATCTTCAGCAGGCCGCGACGCGAATGATTGTCCTTCGCGTGGCCCTTGAAGTGTTCGGTGAGGTTGACGATGCGCTCGGTGAGAATGGCGACCTGCACTTCGGGCGAACCCGTGTCGCCGTCCTTGCCGGCAAATTCCTTGATCAGCTCGGTTTTGCGTTCCGGCGTAATCGACATCGGTGTCTCCTCATGAATCGAGATTGAACACGCGCACGGGGCGAAGCGCGCCTTTCTCGTATTCGGTGAGGGCCACCGGGTCTCCCCGATGGGTCGCCAAAACCGATCCGGAAAGGATGGGTGCGTCGCGTCCGCGCAACAAAACCCCCTGACCCTGTTTCAAGCGGGCCGCATCCTCGCCGCTCACGGCCAGTGCCGGGATGTCGTCCAGCGCGGTCTCGAGCGGCAGCAAATGGGCCCCAAGG
The DNA here is from genome assembly GCF_030651915.1 of Parvibaculum sp. Lineage (GTDB taxonomy): Bacteria > Pseudomonadota > Alphaproteobacteria > Parvibaculales > Parvibaculaceae > Parvibaculum. Next base: position 116,962 of record NZ_JAUSBV010000002.1, read on the forward strand.
TCGGGAGCGGGCGCAATATGACCCAAGGCGCAGAGTTTATCCAGTGGAATTGCCGCCGCCTCGCCGAAAGGCCCATGGCGGGTCCGGCGAAGCGCCGAAACATGGCCGACGGTGCCCATCGCACGGGCCAGGTCGCGGGCCAGAGAACGGACGTAAGTCCCTTTGCTGCAAAGGATTTCCAGCTCGGCATGGTCGCGATCCGGGCACCCCAAAAGGCGGATTTCATGGATCGTGACCGGACGGGGCTTCATTTCGACCACCTCACCGGCCCGGGCGCGCGCATAGGCCCGCTCGCCATCGATCTTGATGGCCGAAAAGGCCGGGGGCACCTGCTCGATCGGGCCCGAAAAAGCCGCCAGCCCGGCCTTGATCGCGGCCGCGGTGGGCCTGACAGGGCTCCATTCGACGATCTCGCCTTCGGCATCGTCGGTTGAGGTCGCCGCACCGAAGCAAATGGTGAAGCGGTAGCCCTTGGCCGCGTCGATGATGAAGGGAACGGTTTTCGTCGCCTCGCCCAGCGCCACGGGCAGAATGCCGGTCGCCAGCGGATCCAGCGTGCCGGCATGGCCGGCCTTGCGGGCGTTGAAGAGGCGGCGGACGCGATTGACGACGTCGGAGGAGGTCGGGCCCGACGGCTTGTCGACGATCACCCAGCCTGACACCGCTTCGCCTGTTTTGCGGCGGGCCATGGGGCTCAGTCCTTTTCTTCGTCCCCGGCGGCATCGTGCGAAAGATCGCGCGCCACGTCGTCCGTTTTGTCGCGCGCGAGATCGCGCGCGACGGGGGGTGAATGCAGCAGGCGGTCGATCTCGCTCGCCTTGTCGTAGGAGGTGTCGGGTTCGAAGGTGAGATCGGGCATGAATTTGAACGTGACCTCACGCGAAAGCTGGCCGCGCAGATAGGCGCGCACCCGCGTCAGCGCGGCGGCAAGCGCGACACCGTCGCCTGTGCCGAGCGGCGCGACGAAGCAGGTCGCGTGACGCAAATCCGGGCTCATGCGCACCTCGGTGATCGAGAAGCTGCGCTCGATCAGCTCGGGATCGCGGATGGTGCCGCGCGCCACAATGTCGGCAAGCGCGCGCCGCACCAGTTCACCGGCGCGAAGCTGGCGCTGGCTTGGGCCCTTCGATGCGTGCGTGTGTTTTTTGGCCATGACGGCGTCTTTCAATCGCCCTGGCATCGGCCGGGGCCGGGTGGCGGCCTCGCGATCAGGCGAGGCTGCGCTTCACCACCTCGACATCAAAACACTCGATGATGTCGCCCTTGCGCATGTCCTGGTAATTCTCGAAGGCCATGCCGCATTCCTGACCGGACTGCACTTCCTTCACTTCGTCCTTGAAACGCTTCAAGGTCGAGAGTTTGCCTTCATGCACGACAACGTCGTCGCGAATGAGGCGCACACTGGAGCCGCGGCGGACCACACCTTCGGTGACACGGCAGCCTGAAACCTTGCCAACCTTGGAGATGTTGAACACTTCCAGGATTTCGGCGTTGCCGAGGAAGGTCTCGCGCAGCTCCGGCGAGAGCATGCCGGAAAGCGCCGCCTTGATGTCGTCGACGAGATCGTAGATGACCGAATAATAGCGAATCTCGACGCCGGCCTGATGTGCCGATTCGCGTGCCTGCGTGTTGGCGCGAACGTTGAAGCCGATGACCGGCGCACCCGACGCGGTTGCCAGCGTGATGTCGCTTTCGGTCACGCCGCCAACACCGACATGAATGACGCGGGCCGTGACCTCGTCGGTGCCGAGCTTCTCGAGCGCCTGAACGATGGCTTCGGCCGATCCCTGCACGTCCGCCTTGACGACGATGGGCAGCTCTTTCTTGTCCTGCTCTTTCAGCTGCGACAGCATCTGATCGAGCGACGTGCGGCCGCCGCCCACGCGCTTGTCGCGCTGGACGCGCCGGCGATATTCGGTGACTTCGCGGGCGCGCGCTTCGCTTTCGACGACGCTCATCACGTCGCCGGCCTCCGGCGCGCCGCCAAGACCCAGAACCTCGACGGGTTCCGACGGTCCGGCGCTTGCGACGTTTTCACTGCGGTCGTTGATCAACGCACGCACACGGCCCCATTCGGCGCCGGCCACAATGATATCGCCGACCCGCAAGGTGCCGCGCTGGACCAGCACGGTGCCGACGGGTCCGCGACCGCGATCGAGTTTTGCCTCAACGATGATGCCTTCGGCCGGGCGATCCGGATTGGCGCGAATGTCGAGCAATTCGGCTTGCAGAAGGATCGTTTCTTCCAGCTTGTCGAGACCCATGCCTGTCTTCGCCGAGATCGGAACGGCCAGCACGTCGCCGCCGAAATCCTCGACCACGACTTCGTGCTGCAGGAGTTCGTTCTTCACGCGGGTCGGATCGGCTTCCGGTTTGTCCATCTTGTTGATGGCGACGATCATCGGAACACCGGCGGCCTTGGCATGATTGATGGCTTCGATCGTCTGCGGCATGACGCCGTCATCGGCCGCGACGACCAACACAACGATGTCGGTGACTTTCGCACCGCGGGCGCGCATCGAGGTAAAGGCCGCATGGCCTGGCGTGTCGAGAAAGGTGATGCGCTCACCGGAGCTCAGGTTCACCTGATAGGCGCCGATATGCTGCGTGATGCCACCGGCCTCACCGGCCGCGACGTCGGTCTTGCGCAGCGCGTCGAGGAGCGACGTCTTGCCGTGGTCAACATGACCCATGACGGTGACGACGGGGGCACGGGGCAGTTTCGACTCCGTCGAGTCGTCCTCGCCGACCAGGCCTTCCTCGACATCCGATTCCGCAACGCGCCTCACCGCATGGCCGAGCTCTTCGGCAACAAGCTGGGCCGTGTCGCTGTCGATCACGTCGGTGATCTTCAGCATGATGCCCTGCTTCATCAGAATCTTCATCACATCGACCGCGCGTTCCGCCATGCGGTTCGCCAGTTCCTGGATGGTGATGACCTCGGGAATGATCACGTCACGGATGATTTTCTGCGGGGCTTCCTGAATGCCCATATGCTTCTTGCGCTCGCGCTCGACGCGGCGGCGCATCGAAGCGAGCGAGCGCTGGCGCTCGCCCTCATCGTCGAAAGCCTTGGTGATGGTGAGCTTGCCGCGGCGGCGCTCCTCGGTGCGGCGCGCAACCGGGGGCTTGGCGGGCGTGTGGCCGGCGCCGCGCTTCGGCTTGTCGTCGTCCTCGGCCTCGTCGCTTTTCAAATCTTTCGCGGTCGCGCGTCCGACCGGAAGATCGGTATCGAGGCGGCGTTTGGCCTCGTCGGCGGCGCGCGCACGCGTTGCCTGTTCGGCAGCAAGGCGCGTGGCTTCCTCGGCGGCCCGTGCCGCTGCTTCCGTCCGTTCGCGGTCGCGGCGCGAATCTTCGTCGGCAAAACGGCGTGCCTCTTCTTCAGCACGACGCCGATCTTCGCCCTCGCGTTCGCGGGCGCTGTCGAGCGCCAATGCGCGGGCCTGCTTTTCCTCTTCGGTAAGTGTCCGCAAAACCACACCCGAACGGGCGCGGCTGGCGGGCCTTTCCTTGACCGCCGGCGCTGCCGCTGCGGGTGCGGGTGCGGCGGCTTTCGCCGGTTTCGCCGCCTTGACCTCGATTTCAGCCGGCACCGGCACTTCCGCGACCTTGCTGGCCGGGGCTGCCGCTTTTTTCGGCGCCGCCGGCTCTTCGGCAGCGGCCGCGCCGGTTTTCAACGTGCGGCTCTTCTTTTTCTCGACGACCACCGTCTTGGTGCGGCCATGCGAGAAGTTCTGGCGCACATGGCCAGACTCGACCGTCCGCTTCAGGCTCAGCGTCTTGCCGCCTGCTTTCGGTTTGCGTTCGCTCGTATCGGCCTGATCGGTCATTCCGGTCCTTCGGTTACCCACTCACCCGGCGCGCCTTGAGGGCCCGCGCGGGCGTTTTCCGGGCGGTCCTTCCGCCCATAGCGCTCCAGCCTGACAAGATCCGCCAAGACTTTCGCCTGCATGCCTCCCTGGATCAGGGCAGCATGTATCACATTTCCGCGCCCCAATGCCAAACCCATTTCGTCCGCCCAAAGGGGGCTCAAAACGGGGACATCGGCCAGAATCTCCTGCTCTTTCGCCACCCGCAGGCGCTGTTCGAGCTTACGCCGGCCGTCCTCGGCGCCATCGCGGGCCTCGATCAGGCAGGCGATCCGGCCCTTCCCGATAGCCGTCATCACCTTTTCGAAACCGGCCACCAGCGCGCCTGCCTTGCGCGCCAGACCCAGCGCATCGGCGGCGCGGCGCGCCAGCAGATGTTCGACGAGATCGGCGAGGCCCTCGTCAGCCTTGGCCGGCGCCTTGGCGGCACGAGAAAAATGGCCCTTTGCCACCGCTTTCGCAACGGCCTCGCGGCTCGCCGACACCCAGAGCCCGCGCCCGGGCAGCCGCCCGGCAAGGTCCGGCACCACATGGCCGTCGGGATCGAGGACGAAGCGGATCAATACCGCCTTCGAGCCGCTTTCACCCGTGACGATGCAGCGCCGGGCGCTTTCCTCTTCCTCTTTATGCCTCTTCACCGACCTCGTCCGCTTCCTCGGCCGGTTCCTCGGCGGGTGCGAGATCGGCCTCGGTGACCCAGCCGGCGCGCAACCGCGCCTGCATGATCATCGCGTTCGCTTCCTCAGCCGAGATATCGAAGTCCTCCAGAACGCCCTTCTGGTGCTTGCGCTCGCCGTTCACCGTCTCGTTCCAGCCGATCAGATCGTCGGTTGCACAGCCGGCCAGATCCTCGACCGTCTTGATGTCGTTCTCACCGAGGGCGACCAGCATTTTCGGTGTGACGCCCGGTATTTCACCCATATCGTCGGCGACGCCGAGCGCCTGACGCTTCTCGTCATATTCGGCGTTCTGGCGCTCGATAAACTCGAGGGCGCGGTTCTGGATTTCCTGCGCGGTGTCCTCGTCGAAGCCTTCGATGCCGGCGATTTCGTCGAGATCGACATAGGCGACTTCCTCGACCGAGGCAAAGCCTTCGGAGGCCAGAAGCTGGGCGATCATCTCGTCCACATCCAGCGCTTCGGCGAAGGTCGCACTGCGGCTCTGGAATTCCGCCTGACGGCGTTCGCTCTCTTCGGCCTCGGTCAGGATGTCGATGTCCCAGCCGGTCAGCTGCGAAGCGAGACGCACGTTCTGGCCGCGCCGGCCAATGGCGAGCGACAACTGATCGTCCGGAACCACGACTTCAATGCGCTGCGCGTCTTCGTCGAGCACGACCTTGGCAACCTCGGCGGGCGCCAGACCGTTGACGATGAAGGTGGCCGCATCGGGCGACCATTGAATGATGTCGATCTTCTCGCCCTGCAATTCGTTCACCACCGCCTGAACGCGGCTGCCGCGCATGCCGACGCAGGCGCCGACAGGATCGATGGAACTGTCGTTGGAAAGCACCGCGATCTTGGCGCGGCTGCCTGGATCACGCGCCACCGCCTTGATCTCGATGATGCCGTCGTAGATTTCCGGCACTTCCTGCGCGAAAAGCTTGGCCATGAATTGCGGATGGGAGCGCGAGAGGAAAATCTGCGGTCCGCGCTGTTCGCGACGCACATCGTATATATAGGCGCGCACGCGATCGCCGTTGCGGAACGTCTCGCGCGGCAGGAGCTCATCGCGGCGCACGATGGCTTCGCCGCGTCCGAGATCGACGATGACATTGCCGTATTCGACGCGCTTGACGATGCCGTTGATGATTTCGCCGATGCGGTCACGATATTCGTCGTATTGCCGCTCGCGCTCGGCATCACGCACCTTCTGCACGATGACCTGTTTTGCGGTCTGTGCGGCGATGCGGCCGAAATCGACCGGCGGAAGCTCGTCTTCGATCAGATCGCCGAGCTGGGCGGCGGGATTGCGGCGCTGCGCCGACTTGACGTCGATCTGTATGGCGTCGTTGTCGACCGTATCCACGACCTCAAGCAACCGCACCAGACGAATTTCGCCGGTCTGCGGATTGATGCGGGCGCGGATTTCGTTTTCGGCGCCGTAGCGGGAGCGCGCCGCTTTCTGGATCGCTTCCGCCATCGCCTCGATGACGACCTCCCGGTCGATCGACTTCTCGCGCGCGACCGCGTCTGCGATCTGCAACAGTTCAAGCCGGTTGGCGCTTACTGCGGTTGCCATTCTCTTTATTCTCCGTCGGAGGGGCTGTCGGGAGCGGTTGCCGCCCGGCCCTGTCTTTTGAGACTTTCCCTGATGAGGTCGTCGCTCATCGTGAGCTTCGCCTCGCTTAATTGCCGGAACGGCAGGCCGAGAACCTGTGGCTCCGAAAACCCTTCGATCTCGCATTCGACGAGCACTTCACCGTCCTCGACGCCCTGAAGGAGACCGCGAAACCGCTTGCGGCCGGCGATCGGCTCCGACAGTTCGATCTTGGCCTCGAAGCCTGCCCAGCGTTCAAAGTCCTTGGGCCGGGTCAGCGGACGGTCGATGCCCGGCGACGAAACTTCGAGATGGTATTCGCCGGGGATCGGATCCTCGACATCGAGCAGCGCCGAGATGGTGCGCGAGAGCTCTTCGCAATCGGCAACGCACATCGTGCCGTCGGGGCGTTCGGCCATGATCTGCAGCGTGTGGCCGTCCTGCTGGCCGATCCGCACGCGCACGATTTCGAAGCCGATCCCTTCGGCTGGCCCACGCAGCATCTGGAATATACGGCGCGCAGGCCCCGGCGCGGCGACAAGCGGCGTGTCGAGCACGGTGTCTGCCGTCTCGTTCGCGTCTTTTCTGTCCAAACCGGGCGTCGCCAAGGAATTCTCCAAAATGCGCCCCAAGAAACAAAAAAAGCGGGCCCCCGTTTCCGGAGACAGCCCACTCTTGAGAGCATCGCTGACTAATCGGGCCTATATAGCCCCTTTTCGGGGAGCGGGGCAAGGGCCCCGGCACTAAAGGCGCTCGAAGGCCAGATAGGCCGGCACCCGGCCCTCGCGCCGTGCCTTGGCCTCATAGCGTGTGCCGGGCCAGCCTTCATAAGGTGTCCGCCAGTCCAGGGGTTTTTCCGCTGTCCAGCGGAAGGCCTCACCCTTTTCCCTGTTGAGGCGGCTCACATGGGCAAGCGTCCAGGCGATGTAATCGGGGATGTCGCTGGCGAAACGCAACTCACCACCGGGCTTGAGCGCGCGGGCCAGAAAGCCCAGCGTCTCCTCATTGATGAAGCGGCGCTTGTTGTGACGCTTTTTCGGCCACGGGTCCGGATAGAGAATGAAGATGCGAGAAAGCGAGGCAGGCGCCAGCCGCTCGAGCAAAAAGCGCGCATCGTCGGCCAGTATCCGGACATTGGAGAGGTCGTGCGCGTGGATTTCGGCGATGAGCTTGGCGACACCGTTGATGAAGGGCTCGCAGCCGAGAATGCCCAAGCGTGGATTTGCGGCCGCCTGATGCGCCAGATGTTCGCCGCCGCCGAAGCCGATCTCGAGCCAGACATCATCCACATCGGCGAAAAGCGCGCGCGGTACGATCATGTCCTCTGCAAGCGAAATGGAGACCCTCGGAAAGAGGGTCTCCATCAGATTCGCCTGGTGGGAGCGCAGGCTCTTGCCCTTGGTCCGTCCGTAGACGTGACGGTGCGATTTCTCCGCGGCAGCGCCCAGATGTGAACTTCTCGGGCTCATGCCATTCGCGCTTTATCGTTAGCGGATTTCCGCTTTCAGCTTGTCGGCGAGATCGGTCTTCTCCCAGGAGAAGCCGCCATCTGCATCCGGCGTGCGGCCGAAATGGCCATAGGCGGCGGTGCGTTCGTAGATCGGCCGGTTGAGCTGGAGATGCTCGCGGATGCCACGCGGAGAAAGATCCATGGCCTTCGCGACGGCGCGCTCGACCGCTTCTTCCTCGACCTTGCCGGTGCCATGCAGATCGACATAAATCGAAAGCGGCTTCGAGACGCCAATGGCGTAAGCAAGCTGGATCGTGCAACGGTCGGAAAGGCCCGCCGCCACGACGTTTTTCGCCAGGTAGCGCGCGGCATAGGCGGCCGAGCGGTCGACCTTCGTCGGGTCCTTGCCGGAGAAGGCACCGCCGCCATGGGGGGCGGCGCCGCCATAGGTGTCGACGATGATCTTGCGGCCGGTCAGCCCGGCATCGCCATCGGGACCGCCGATGACGAACTTGCCTGTCGGATTGACGTAGAATTCCTCTTCCGGCGGGAACCAGCCGGCGGGCAGCACTTCCTTGACGATCTCGCGGACGAGTTCACGCAACTTCTCCTGCGTGACGCCTTCCTTGTGCTGTGTGGAAACAACAACCGAGGTGACGCCGACCGGCTTGCCGTTTTCGTATTTCAACGTGACCTGGCTTTTGGCGTCGGGCTCGAATTCAGGGCGCCTGCCGGCATGACGTTCCTCGGCCATGCGCTTCAGGATGCGATGCGAGTAGATGATCGGTGCGGGCATCAACACATCGGTTTCGGTGCAGGCATAGCCGAACATGATGCCCTGGTCGCCGGCGCCTTCGTCCTTGTTGCCGCTGGCATCGACGCCTTGCGCGATGTCGGCCGACTGCGCGTGAAGCAGCACGTCGACGCTGGCGTTCTTCCAATGGAAGCCGGCCTGCTCATAGCCGATTTCGCGGACCGCGCGGCGCGCCGTCTCCTCGATCTGGTCCTTGGTGATCGAAGCCGGCCCGCGCACCTCGCCTGCCAGCACGATCTTGTTGGTCGTGGTCAGCGTCTCGCAAGCCACCCGGGCGAAGGGGTCGCCCGCCAGATAGAGATCAACGACGGCGTCGGAAATCCTGTCGCACACCTTGTCGGGGTGGCCCTCAGAAACGGATTCGCTCGTGAACAGGTAATTCGACCGCGCCAATTTGATCTCCCTCATTGGGTTGAGATGAGTTTTGTCCCGAAAAAAAGGCCGTGGACCCTTTCCGGCGAGACGGTTTTTGCAAGGATCGACGGCGGGGTCAACAGCGCATGGTAAAAAGATATGCACATAAGTGCATATCTGCATAATATTTTCCGTAATATTTGAACATAATGCCTGCGACAGGGTCCGCCGGCCTGGAATACAAGCGCCGGCGGTACGCAGAGCCCGCGCCGCTACCGTTTCAGCGGTGCACGGCCGAATGAAGCGGCGAAGGCCGTGGCGATCATCAGCAAGGCCAGAAAGGCATCACCGAGCCGGGCGTAGAGCGTCGGTTGCAGCGCCGCCGGCAGCGCAGCGTCGATGACGCCCTGCGTGTCGAGGGGCAGGCTTTTCACAATGCGACCATAGGGATCGATCAAGGCCGAAATACCACTATTGGCGGAACGGATGAGCGGCAAACCCTGTTCGACGGCGCGAAACCGCGCCTGCGACAAATGCTGGTGCGGGCCGATGGAACGGCCGAACCATGCGTCGTTGGTGATGTTGACCAACCATTGCGGCCTGGCGCCGGGCGCGATGACGCCGCCGGGGAAAATCGCCTCGTAACAAATCAGTGGGCTGAAAGGCGGCACGCCGGGCAGGGCGAGCGTCACCGGCCCCGGTCCGACATCGAAGCTGCCCTGAAACTGAACCAGTTGGCGCAAACCGATTGCCCCCAGCCAGTGGCGCAGCGGCACATATTCACCGAATGGCACCAAATGATGCTTGTCATATATCGCGGCGATCGCGCCGGCGGAGTCGACGACATAAAGGCTGTTGTAGAAGACGCGCAGGTGATTGGCCGGGCCGTCGGGTGCCGGTTCGCCGCGATTGGAACCGATGATCACGCTGGCGCCTTCCGGCAGAATGCGCCCGATGGCCGAAAGCACATAAGGTTGCTGCGCCAGCAAGACCGGCACTGCGTTTTCGGGCCAGACGACGACCGTGTTGCCATCGAGCCCGCCGGGGCGATCCGGCGTCGGGTCGCGCGACATGCGAAGCAGCTGACCGATGATGGTGACGATGCGGCCTTCATCATCCCAATTGTCCACGAGTGGCGTATTGGGATGGACGATACGGATCGACGTGCCTGTTGCGGCGGGTGGCGCAAGGTCGGCCGCCGAAAGACGCGCCGCGCCGCCGAGCCAGACAAGTGCCAAGCCCGCAAGCGCAATGGCGGGGGCGGCCAGCAATTCGACACCCGGTCCGCGCCGCACGGCATCAACACGGCTGTCGAAAGTCGCCGGCGCCGCCGTAATCAGTAGCGCAATGAAGGAAAGTCCATAGGCGCCGACCATGGCGCCGGCTTGCATCAAGGCGTCGGAGGCCGCAAAGCTCTGGCCGATCAGGTTCCACGGAAACCCGGTCAGCACGTGGCCGCGCAACCATTCGAAGGCTGTCCATGACACAGCGAATACAGCGATACGGCGGTAGCCGCGAAACCAGAAGAGGCGGGCAACAACGGCGGCAGCGGCGGTGAAGAGCGCCAGCCCCGCCGGCAGCAACGTGACCGCCAGCGGCAGAAGGAAGGCAAATTTCTCGGCTTCGATGAGAAATGCGTGACCGATCCAGTAGAGCCCAAAAAAGAAATAGCCAAATCCGAACCACCAGCCGAGCAGACCGGCGCGCCACATGACACGACGCCGGCGCGAACGCGTTGGTTCGCCGACACCATCGAGCAGCCAGACAAGAACCGGCAAGGTCAGGAAGAGGATCGGCAGGAAGTCGTAGGGCGACAGCGCCAGCGTGCTCAGCGCACCGGCGAGGAAGGCGGCGGCGGCGCGGCGCCAGCCGCGAAGCTCGGCAAGCTCGGCGGCGATCCGCTCGATATGGTAGACGGCGGCCGAGAGGCCGTTCTCGAACCGCACGCGCTCAGCTCTCTGCGGGCGTCGAGGGTGCCGCTTCGCTTGCGCGCGCGGCCGATGGCAGAAGATGGACGCGCATGCGCTTGATGCGGCGCGGATCGACTTCCTTCACTTCGAACTCGATCCCGGCCGGATGACGCACCATTTCTCCGCGCAGAGGTATGCGGCCCAGAAGCGAGAACACGAGTCCCCCCAACGTATCGACATCGTCCTCGTCGCCGCTCTCGATCAGCCGCAGGCCGGTCATCTCTTCCAGGTCCTCGATCGGACAGCGCGCATCGGCATCGATGGTGCCGTCCTCGCGGCGCATGAGGGCCGGACCCTCGTCGGTGTCGTGTTCGTCTTCGATCTCACCGACGATCTGTTCCACCAGATCCTCGATCGACACCAGACCGTCGGTGCCGCCATATTCGTCGATCACCAATGCGAGATGAATTCGGGTTGCCTGCATCTTGACCAGCAGATCGAGCGCCGGCATCGATGGCGGCGCGAACAGCACCTCGCGGCGGATCGCCTTGAGTGAGAAGGGTGGACGCTCGTCCGGCTTGCCGTCCAGCGGCGCAAGGCAGCCCATGACGTCCTTTATGTGAACCATGCCGATCGGATCGTCCAGCGTCTCGCGGTAGATCGGCATGCGCGAATGTGCCGATTCACGATAGAGGCGCAGGACTTCTTCCAGAGAAGCACTCTCCTCGATCGCAATCACGTCGGCGCGCGGCACCATGACATCATCGACGCGCAATTGCCCGAAGCTGAGAATATTGACCAGCATGTGGCGTTCTTCGTCGGTCAGGCTGCGTCTTGAGCCGTCGTGTTCCTCGATCACTTCCTCAAGGCTTTCGCGCAGCGTGTTGTCGCCATTGCCGCCGCCAAGTAGCGCGCGCAGCCAACCGAAGCGCGCTCGCGACGATGCGGCAGAGGTGGAAGATGGTCGATCGGTCGTTTCGGTCATTGTCTCTCAGGACTCACGGGGCGCTCGATCCGCATCGTAGGGATCGGCGATACCCAGGTCTTCCAGAATATTGCGCTCAAGCGCTTCCATTTCGTCGGCTTCGGCATCGGCTGCGTGGTCGTATCCGAGAAGATGCAAGACGCCATGAACGGTCAGATGAGACAAGTGATCGACGAAGCTCTTGCCCTGAGCTTCGGCCTCCCGGCCAATTGTCTCGCGCGCCAGGACCACGTCGCCCAGAAGTGCCGCCTCCGCGCCGGGCATTCTGGCCGCCGGAAAGGAAAGAACATTGGTCGGACCGTCCTTGCCGCGCCAGGCCTTGTTGAGACCGGCGATCCGCGCATCGTCGGTCAGCACGACCGAGAGCTCGGCAGGCGCGCCCGCTCCTACCGAACCGTAGACCTGCTCCGCGGCGCGGCGCACCACCTCTTCGGCCGCCATGTCCCAGCCGCCTGCCTCACGCAGGATATCGATTGCAAGGCCGGAAACCCGGTCCTCGCTTTCGGCGACGCGCCCCGATGCACACGACGCTGTCATTTGGCTCCATCTCCGAGCAGTCCCCGATCGCGATTATTGTAGGCCTTGACGACACGCGTCACCAAGGGATGGCGCACGACGTCGGCGTCGGAGAAGCGCACGGTCGCGACGCCCTCGACGCCATCCAGAACTTCCAGCGCATCCTTCAGGCCCGACTTCGCGCCAAGCGGCAGATCGATCTGGCTCGGATCGCCGGTGATCGCCATGCGGCTGTTTTCGCCGAGTCGCGTCAGAAACATCTTCATCTGCACCGGTGTGGTGTTCTGCGCCTCATCGAGAATGACAAAGGCATTGGCAAGCGTGCGGCCGCGCATGAAGGCGAGCGGCGCCACCTCGATCTCGCCCGACTCGATGCCCTTCATCGCCTGCTCGCCCGGCAGCGTGTCGTAGAGCGCGTCATAAAGCGGACGCAGGTAGGGATCGATCTTCTCTTTCAGATCGCCGGGCAGAAATCCCAAACGCTCGCCAGCCTCGACGGCCGGGCGCGATAGAATGATGCGATCGACGCGTTTCTGCAGCAGCATCGAAACGGCGACAGCAACAGCCAGATAGGTCTTGCCGGTGCCGGCCGGGCCGATGCCGAAAACCAACTCGTGGTTCATCAGGGCGTCGATATAGGTGGACTGTGTCTGCGAACGCGGACCGATGACACGGCGTTTGGTTTGAATCCGGGGACCACTCGCGCCGCCCTGCGGCTTCGCCAGATCGGCGTCGGGTGCCGTTGCCATACGGATCGCGCCATCGACCTCGCCGGCATTGACTTCCCCGCCCGACTTCAGATGTGCATAGAGATCCTTCAACACACGGTCGGCCTGGTTGCGCGCATGGGCGTCACCGGTAATGACCAGCTTGTTGCCGCGCGAAGTCGCAAGCACGCCAAGCCCCTGCTCGATCCGCGCCAGATGCCGATCATTGGCGCCGAAAAGTTCGGTCAACAGCCGGTTGTCATCGAAGGCAATCACGAGGCTGTCGGCATTTTCGGCCGTCTTGGTCCCACCCGTTGCGCTCAACTGCACCCTGTCCTTTCACCGTGTACGCTTCGAAATTGCGGCGCCCGTTTCACGCCGTGACCGCTTCGTTCTCGTGGAGACGGCCGCGCAGGCTGTTGCGATAGCCGTCCTCTATTGTGACGTCGACAAGCTTTCCGAAAAGAGCCGCCGGCGCATCCTCGATATGAACCGACTGCAAATAGGGGCTGCGACCGACAAGCTGCTGCTCGCCGCGCCCGCGCCGATCGAGGAGCACCGACATGGTGCGGCCCACGCAGGACGCATTGAAGGCAAGCTGCTGCTCGCCAAGAAGGGCCTGCAGGCGCTGCAGGCGCTCGCTTTTTACTTCTTCGGGAAGTTGATTTTCCGCGCTTGCGGCCGGCGTACCGGGACGGGCGCTGTATTTGAAGCTGTAGGCCTGTGCATAGCCGACGGCGGCGATCAGCGCGAGTGTCGCCTCGAAGTCAGCCTCGGTCTCGCCGGGAAAACCGACGATGAAATCGGAAGAAAGCGCAATGTCGGGTTGGGCTGTGCGAATGCGTTCGATCAGTCGCAGATAGTCTGCGGCCGTATGACGGCGGTTCATCGCCGCCAGTATGCGATCCGAGCCCGATTGCACCGGCAGATGCAGATAGGGCATCAATGCCGGCACCTCGGCATGAGCCAAGATCAACTCGTCATCCATGTCGCGCGGATGGCTGGTCGTGTAGCGCAGCCGCGCCAGCCCGTCGATTTCCGCAAGCGCACGAATGAGGCGGCCCAGCGTCGCCGGACGGCCTTGTGCATCTTCTCCGTGCCAGGCGTTCACATTCTGCCCGAGCAATGTGATTTCGCGCACGCCGGCATCGACCAGCGCCGACGCCTCTTCGACAATGCGGGAGAGAGGGCGAGAAAACTCCGAGCCGCGCGTGTAGGGCACGACGCAAAAAGTGCAGAACTTGTCGCAGCCTTCCTGGATGGTCAGGAAGGCCGTCGCGCCGCGCGCCAGCGTTTTCTTGCGCTCCGGCGCCGGCAGGCTTTCAAACTTGTCGTCGGCCGGGAATTCGGTCTCGACGATCGCCGGCCCCCCATTGGCGAGGCGCGCAACATATTCCGGCAGGCGATGATAGGTCTGCGGTCCGACGATCAGGTCGACCATCGGCGCGCGGCGGCGCATCTCCTCGCCTTCGGCCTGGGCGACACAGCCGGCAACACCGATCAGCAGGCTCTCGCCCTTTTCGGCTTTTTGCTTTTTCAGGGCACGCAGGCGGCCGAGCTCCGAATAAACCTTTTCCGCCGCTCGCTCGCGGATGTGGCAGGTGTTCAGGACGACAATGTCGGCGTCTTCGGGCGTTGCGGCCTCGGTATAACCTTCGGGCGCCATGACATCGACCATGCGCGCCGAGTCGTAGACGTTCATCTGGCAGCCATAGGTCTTGACGAAGATTTTCTTGCGCGGCACGCGGGGTTGCGCTTCGGTCATCGAAGCCGGGCCCGATGCCGTGGGACGGGATGGCACTGTGTCATTGGGCAATATGTGCGCACGTCTCCTTCGGACGCTCTCAATTTCTCTGGTGGTGCGGCGGGTGGCCGGGTTCGGGGCCACCCTATCATGTAATGGGCGGCGGCGGGGAGGGGCATCTAGCCACCCGCTCCCGCCAGGCGGCGAACGGCCCCTTCGGCCGCGGCCAGCGCGGCCGCCCCCGGCGCGGCTTCGATCAAGCGCCCGGTCAGGGCCCGGGACTGGCCTTCGCGGCAGCAATTTTCGCAATAGGCGGCCAGCGCCTTCCGATTGCCGATTTCGCGGATTGTGACCGGTTTGTGATACTCGACCACAACCTCGATGGGCCCGAGCGAAAAGGCCTCCCAGAGATGCGGGAACAGCTCCATATCGCCGTACCAGGCAAAGAATGGCCGGAAATAACGGCCCATCGGCAGTCCGTGCAGGCGCACATAAGAGACTGACATCGGCTGAACGACAAGATCGGCCTCGCGGTCCTCTTCGCCGTTAACGATGGTGAGTTGGGCCACACTCATCAGAGCGCTCTTGAAGGTCAGCACGCGATTGCCGTCCGACGAGGTGCCTTCGGGAAAGAGCACCAGCCGGTCGCCGGCGGCAATGCGGGCGTGAATTTCGTTGCGCGAATGGACGGTGCGGGTGCGCCGCTCGCGCTCGACAAACACGGTCTGCTGCAGCCGGGCCAGCGTGCCGAAAAAAGGCCAGCCGGCGACCTCGCTCTTGGCGACGAAGGAGCAGGGTTCGAGCGACGCGATGATCGGAATGTCGAGCCACGAGGTATGGTTGGCGGCAATCAGGCAAGCACTGCCTGTGTGCGGCTCACCGCGACGCGTCACCCGGATACCGATCAGGCGGCAAAGAAAGCGGTGATAGCGATTGGGCAGCGTGCGTGCGTAGGACAGGCCGAGCGTCAGCCCCAGCCATTGCAGCGGCATGAGCAGGATCGCCGAGGAAATAAAGCCGGCCAGCAAAAGGGCGGCCCGCGCGGTTGCCATATGCGTCTCCACGCCCCCCGTCCGTTCAACGACGGTGAGGCTTCACGCCTTGTTGCCCTTGCCGTCCGGCTTTCGCCCGCGATTGAGCGGTACGCCGTAAAGCTCGAGGCGATGATCGACAAGCTCGAAGCCGAGCTCGCGCGCGATGATCTGTTGCAGCCGTTCGATTTCGTCGTTGTGAAATTCGATGACGGCGCCCGTCTGAAGATCGATCAGATGGTCGTGATGATCGTCCGTGACCTGCTCGTAGCGCGAGCGGCCATCGCGGAAATCGTGGCGCTCGAGAATGCCGGCTTCCTCGAACAGGCGCACGGTGCGGTAGACGGTGGCGATCGAAATCTTGCTGTCGACGTCCGAGGCACGACGATAGACCTCCTCGACATCGGGATGATCGTGCGCCACCGACAACACGCGCGCGATAACGCGTCGCTGATCGGTCATGCGCATACCCTTCTCGACGCAGAGATTCTCGATCCGGTCGGGATCGCTGGGCGTGTCTTCCGGGCGCAAGGCGGCTGTCATGGTCGTCCTGTCGGTCATCATCAGCATCATAGGCCAACAGATACCTCGTTGTCACCAACGCGCGACAGGCACGAAAGGTGCCTCTTCGTCCATATGACCCTTCTTAGATCAAGGATTTACGACGATGCGCCTGCCGCCAGATCGAGCCGAAGGATGTGTGCCGCGACGCGGGCTCCGCCCCGCGCATAATAGGCCGGGCGCGCGCCGACTTCGCGGAAACCGAGACGCGCGTAGAGCCCCCGTGCCTGGGTGTTGTCGGCGGCGACTTCGAGAAACAGCGCCGTCGCGCCACCGGTGAGCGCGGCAGTGGCAGCCGCCTCGATCAGGCGCCCGCCAAGGCCTTGCCGGCGCCAGGACGGATCAACGGCGACTGTCAGGATTTCGGCTTCGCCGGCGGCGACCCGGGCAAGAACAAGGCCGGCAAGCGGCGCTTCCGGCGCCGCGTCGGCGGCGAGTGCAAATGCCCCCGGCATCGCAATGAGCTCTGCCAGTGCCGCCGCATCCCAGGGATCATCGAAACAACGCGCGTGAAGTGCTGCCGCCTGCACCGTCTCGCCGGCAGCAAGTGGCCGAATTGCGGCCGTGCTCATATCGCGACGTCCGGATCGCGGCCACCGGGAAGCTTCGCATCGGGCGCGCGAATGTAGAGGGGCGCCGGCGCAACGCGGAAGGCATCGACGCCCTCGGCGGCGAGACGCTTCAGCGCCATCTGCGCGACCGCATCGGCATGCGGCTGTGCCGGGGCATCGGCAAGGCGCCTTTCGAACCCATGAAGCGCTTCCTCAAGCAGCACCGCGCCGGTGCCGACCAGCAGAAGCCTCCGGTGCGGCAGAAGCGCGCCGACTTCGGCGACGGCGACCAGCGCCGGCTCGGTGAGCGGTGCGCGCTCTGCATCGAAAGCTTGCACGTAAACCTCGCCGCGCTTTGCATCGAAGGCGGCGACGATGACTTCGTCTTCGCGCGCGACCACGCCGGCGGCGATGGCCTCAAGCGTCGTGACGCCAACAAGCGGCAGGCCGCGCGCCAGCGCGAGGCCGCGGGCCGCCGCGAGACCGACGCGAAGTCCGGTAAATGTGCCGGGCCCGATGGTGACGGCGAGCGCGTCGAGATCGTCGAAACCCAAGGCCGCCTCGGCCAGCACCGTTTCGATCATCGGCAGCAGCTCTTCGGCATGGCCGCGCGTCCTGATTTCGAAGGCGGAGGCAAGCGGTCCCTCGCCGTCGTGAACGGCGGCCGAGAGCGCGCCTTGCGCGGTGTCGAATGCGAGGACGATCAAGGCCGCTCCGTGGTCAGATGATCTTGCAGGCATCGTCGAAGGGAAGGCGCGGGCTGCGCGGAAAGAGCGCCGAGGGGTCGCCATGCCCGAGATTGCAGAGGAAGTTCGACTTTACCGTCGTGCCGCCGAAAAAGGCCTCGTCGACCTTCTTCATGTCGTAGCCCGACATCGGCCCGCAATCGAGACCGAGCGCGCGGGCGGCGATCATGAAATAGGCGCCCTGCAGCGAGCCGTTACGGAAGGCCGTCATTTCCGCCCATTCGGCCGACCAGTTGAACCAGGTCTTGGCGTTCGGCTCGTGCGGGAAGAGTTCAGGCAGGCGCTCGTAGAATTCGACATCGTAGCCGATGATGGCGGTGACGGGTGCGGCCATGGTTTTTTTCAGATTGCCTTCGGAAAGCGCCGGCGCCAGTTTTTCCTTCGCTTCCTTCGACTTCACGAAAACAATGCGGGCGGGTGAGCAGTTGGCGCTGGTCGCGCCCCATTTCATCAGCTCGTAGAGTTCTTTCAGAGTCGCATCGGAGACAGGCTCGCTTGTCCAGGCATTGTGCGTTCGCGCCTTGCGGAAGATCGTGTCGAGCGCTTCGTTGTCCAGCGTGGTCATGGCGATGTGTCCTTCCGGAAGGTGCTGAAATGCGTGTGGCCGACACGATAGCGCGTTCACGGGCGTGCACCAGCCCCGAGGCAACAAACTGACCGTGCGTCAGGCGGAATGTCAGACCTGACGA
Source organism: Parvibaculum sp. (assembly GCF_030651915.1). Taxonomy (GTDB): domain Bacteria; phylum Pseudomonadota; class Alphaproteobacteria; order Parvibaculales; family Parvibaculaceae; genus Parvibaculum. Next base: position 135,145 of record NZ_JAUSBV010000002.1, read on the forward strand.
ACTTCGACAATCTCGGGGATGTAGTGTTTCAGCATGTTCTCCACGCCACGCTTCAATGTGACGGTGGACGACGGACAACCCGCACAGGCACCCTGCATGTTGAGAAACACGATGCCGTCTTCATAGCCCTGGAAGGTGATGTCGCCGCCATCCTGCGCGACGGCAGGGCGGACACGGGTGTCGAGAATTTCCTTGATCTCGCGCACGATCTCGCTGTTCTCGCCATTGCCCTCGGCATGTGCGCTTTCCTCGGCCGAAGCAAAGAGGATCGGCGCGCCGCCGGTGAAATGTTCCATGATCGCACCGAGAAGGGCCGGCTTCAGATGCTGCCACTCGCCGCCCGACTTGGTGACGGTGATGAAATCCGAACCGAAGAAAACACCGGCCACATTCTCGACCGCGAAGAGGCGCATGGCGAGCGGCGAGCGCTCGGCTGCTTCGCGGGTCGGGAAATCGGCGGCGCGGCCTTCGCCCAGAACCTCGCGGCCGGGCAGGAATTTCAGGGTTGCCGGATTTGGCGTCGCCTCGGTCTGGATAAACATAACAATTGCCTGCTGAGGTCGTGGTTCGGCGGCGCAAGGCCGCATGCTTGCGCTATAGATGGACTGCCGGGCCCCCGGAATCAAGCCAGGGCGCGGATCGCCTCTTCGGTGAGATTGCCGGGAACAACGGTCACAGGGATCGGGAAGGCCTTGTCGCTGGCGCCGGCGACCATCGTTACAAGGGGGCCCGGGCCCTCCTTGTCGGTGCCGGCGGCCAGAACCAGGATCGCGATATCGCGATCTTCCTCGATCAGTTGTTTTACTTCCTCGGTCCGGCGGCCTTCGCGAATGACGAGTTCGGGCACGATGCCCGCATATTCGTTCACATGGGCGGCAAGGCGATGGAGAAGCTCTTCGGCTTCCGCGCGCGCCTCTTCGCGCATGATGTTCTGGACGCCCAGCCATTGCTGGGAGGCTTCGCCCGGTTCGAGAACGGCCAGCAGCGTGACGACGCCGTTGGTATGCGTGGCGCGGAGGCTGGCGAAATGGATCGCGACTTCCGATTCCGGCGTGCCGTCAACGACGACGAGAAACTTGCGCCGCTTGGTGGTGGCCTTGCCGGTCCGGTCAGTCTTCTGAGCGTTCATGGGCGCGATGCTGCCACCGCCGACGGCGCGGAGCAAGCGCCGGAACGAGGCTCCTATTTCAGCAGGATATTGCTGATTTCGCGCAGCTGCGTGCGGGCGCGCAGCAGATAGAAGCCCTGGCTGGCGAGGTGGTTCGGCCGAAACTGGGCGTCGGGCCTTCCGTTCATGATCACCAGCGGATCGAGAAGCGCCGCCTTGCGAAAGGTCGCGATCATCTCGTCCCAGGGCTTCTGCAGATTGCGCTCCTTGATGACCGGCGCGAAATCGCTGCCGAGCGCATTCAGGATCATGTAGTAGCCGTAGAGCTTGCCCTTGGTGGTGTAGAAGACATCGTCGGCACCGGTATCGATCCAGCTGCCGGCATTCTCCGCGATGTGACGATCGATCATCGCCGATGAGGAGCCGAGATCGGCCGCAAAGCGGTCGATGGTTGCCAGCAGATTGTCGGAGCGGATATCGAAATTGGCAGTGCCGCGCGCGAGACGGTTGTTGTAGCTGAGCAGGCGCGCGCGCGCGTCGCGATATTGCGACTCGGAACTGGCGCGCGGCACCAGCGAAACGGTCGGGTTCCAGATCCAGACATTGCCGGGATATTGCAGAAGACCCGCGGCGCGCTGCAGATCGGGATCGGCTTCCGAGGATCCGCGCGAACGGCCGAGCTGATCGGTCAGCTCGAAACCGAAACGCGCCAGCGCCGACATGATGCCCTGCTGATAGTTCGGCATGTTGTCGAGCAAGGTGCCGGGCATGAAGAAGGGATCGTTGGCAACCCAGCTGTGGCGATTGACCTCGCGATCGATCAGGGCCGCGGCCATTGCCACCGCCGCACTGCCTTCCGGCACGAAGTCGGCGGCATCGGGCACGAAATCCGGATCGTCGTCGACCGCATGAACCCAGATCATGCCGATCGGATAATAGAGCAGGATGAAAACCACGAGGACGGTCGCGGTGCGGCGCAGAATGCCGCCCATGCCGGGGCGGTTGAGCGCCGCCGACAGGCCGGCGAAGGAAGGGCGCGCGGCGCCGGTTGAAGCCGCAGGCGGCGTCGTGCCGTCGCCGCGCCGATACATCCAGCGGTGACGCAGCCTGTCCCACATGGCGGAAAGGCGTTCACGGAAGGACATGGGCAAAGCTCCGTCGGGCGCGGGTTGCAGGCGCGTTGTGAGGTCCCATCTAGATGGGGCCGGCGCCCCGCGGGATCAAGTTCGTCCGCGTCTAGATGAAACCGATGATCTCCTTGACGCGGCCCAGGATCGGATCGGCGACCGCATGGGCGCGATCCGCGCCCTGAGCCAGTACGCCGTCAATATACGCGGAATCGGCCATCAGCCGCTTCATTTCGCCGGTGATCGGCGAAAGTTTCTCGACCGCGAGATCGGCCAGTGCCGGCTTGAAGACCGAGAACTGCGCGCCGGCAAAGCGCGCCAGCACATCGGCCTTCGAGAGGCCGGCCAGTGCGGCATAGATGCCGACCAGATTGTCGGCACCCGGACGGCCCGCGAGACCCTCGACCGCCTCGGGCAGCGGATCGGGATCGGTTTGCGCCTTGCGGATTTTCTTGGCGATGTCGTCGGCGCTGTCGCGCATGGTGATGCGCGACAGATCGGAAGGATCCGATTTCGACATTTTCTTGGTGCCGTCGCGCAAGGACATCACGCGCGTCGCGGGGCCCATGATCAGCGGTTCGGGCAGCGGGAAGAAATCCGGCGCGTCGAAGTCGTTGTTGAATTTCTGCGCCGTGTCGCGGGCCAGTTCGAGGTGCTGCTTCTGGTCCTCGCCGACCGGCACATGGGTTGCGCGGTAGGCGAGAATGTCCGCTGCCATCAGCACCGGATAGGCATAGAGGCCCACGCTCGCCTTTTCGCGGTCCTTGCCGGCCTTGTCCTTGAACTGGGTCATGCGGTTGAGCCAGCCGATGCGGGCGACGCAATTCAGGATCCAGGCAAGCTCGGCATGGGCCGAAACCTTCGACTGGTTGAAAATAACGTTCGTGGACGGATCGATACCCGATGCGATGTAGGCCGCGACGACCTCGCGCGTGTTCGAGGCCAGCTCCTTCGGGTCCTGCCAGACCGTGATCGCATGCATGTCAACGACGCAATAGATGCATTCATGCGTCTGCTGCAACGGCACGAAATTGCGGATCGCGCCGAGATAATTGCCGAGATGCAGATTGCCGGTGGGCTGGACGCCTGAAAAGACGCGGTTGCGGGGTTGTTCCATTGTCGAATTCCGAGCACTCATGCGCCCGCGAAACCGGGCGTGCGGGGTTTATGCGGCGGACGGGAAGTGAAGGCAATCCCCCTTCAGATCAGAACGATTCGCAGAAAATACCCCCCTCTGTCACGGAACTGTCACAAAACTGTCATAAATGGCCCGGGCGGCGATTTATCCCCGGTTCCGACCCCGGGGATAAGTGGACTTATCCCCGCTTCGACATGCGCCGGGGGGCGGAAGAAACTTATCCCCGGGTTTCGGACGCCCCGCCGGGCGGCGATTTCATCAGAATTCGATTCGCAACTCCGCTCGCAATCCGTGGTCGCGGGCACCGGAGGCATATTCGCCGGCATAGCCGAAGGTGAGGGTGGTGGTGGCGTCGAGCCTGGCGGCGACAGCGGCGTCCAGCGCCAGCGTGTTTTCGGCGACCGGTGCGCCGCGGACCGCGAAAGTGGTGGCCGGCGCCGAAGCGAAGGCGGCACGCGAGGCGGGATCGACGTCGCCGAAGGCGTGACGCCAGGCGAGCGCGCCAGAGAGCGCGACCTGTCCGGTTTCGCGGCGGGCGCGCAGGCCGAGCGTCGAGACGCCGGTGGTGTTGCCGGTGGCGCCAAAGGTCAGTGCGGCCGTGCCGCCGGTTTCGGTGAAGCCTTCGGTCTCGACATGGACGGCGGCCAGACCGGCAAAGGGGGTCAGCGTCAGGGTGCCCCAATCGAGGTCGTATCCGGCTTCCATGCCCGCCTGGAAAGTGTGGGTGGCGTAGTCGGCCGAAAGATTGTTCGTCAGTCCACCGACGATGACGGTGCGCTCGGCTTCGGTCCTGCCATAGGCGTAGGAGAGGATGCCCTTGAGGGCGACATTGCCGAGCGTCGTGCCCGCGTAGCCGGCGATGTGGAAATTGTCGCTGTCGGCCGACGAGCCGAGCGTCTTCACATCGTAGCCCGCGCGGCTGTAGCCCAGCGCGATGCCGGCGCGCAGGCCATCGGCGATCTCGCGGTCGGCACCGCCGATGAAGCCGTAGCTGTCGCGGCCGATCGCGGCGGTGACGGCATTGCCGTCGGTCTTGCCCCATGAACCGAAAAGCTGACCCCAGACCGCATGTCCCGGCGCCGGCGCATCGCCGGCCGCGGGCGCCTGTTTCGCCGCCGCCGTGCCGAAGCCGCCAAAGCCGCCGCCGAAGATCCGGGCGAGGCGATCGAGAATCTGCTGACGAATCTGCTGCACACCGAGGAACTGCGCCGTCGAGGAACTGGCATGGACCTCGCCCGAGAGCGAATTGAACGCAGAGCGCGCCTGATCCTCGGTCAGACCGAGAAGCGCGTCATAGAGCGGATTGCCGGGGCCGAAGGTCTGGACCGTGCTTGCCACGCCCTGCTGGTTCGGCGTCACAGCGACATCCTGAAAATCCGCCGCGATGTTGAGGGTCAGATAGACATTGTTGGCATCGTAGGAGAGCAGGGAATTCAGAAAGGCGAAATTGTCGGTGACGGTGCCGAAAGTGCCGGTGATGCCGCCATCGGCGGTCAGGATTGTGTAGATCGTACCCGGTGCGTAGGTCGCGCCGTCATCGGTGCCGTTTTCGGGCGTGACATGGACGGAGGCGCCGCCATCGATTGTGGCGGCGCCGGTTGCGTGGAGCCAGTCATTGTTGACGCCGGCCGTGTTGCCGCCGTCGTTGACCTCGACCTCGTAGGTCGAACCGGAGGCAAAATCGAGCGTGCCGGAGACATTCAGTGTACCAATTGAATTTCCGGGTGCAAGGATGGCGCCCGCGCCGAGCGTCGTTGCGGCGAGGGTGCCCGCGCCGCCGAGGCGAGCGTCGGCGACGTTCAGCGTGCCGCCGAGAAGGCCGTTGACGATCAGCGCGCCCGCATCGACGAATGTCGCGCCGGCAAAGGTGGAACTGTCGCCGGTCAGCGTCGTCGCGCCGGCGCCGGCCTGGCGGAAATCGCCGGCGCCGGAAAGGACGCCCGCCCAGGTCAAGGCGTTGGAGCGGTCGATCACCAGCGTGCCGTCATTGGCGATGTCGCCGGAGACGGAACCCGCGGTGCCGCCATTGCCGAGCTGCAATGTGCCGCCCGAAATCGTTGTACCGCCGGTATGGGTGGCGGCGGCGGTCAGGATCGTCTCGCCATTTTCGACCAGCACCTCGCCGGCGCCGGAAATGCCAGCGGCGAAGAGATGGTCGTTGTCCGTGTGATTGAAGACCAGTGTGCCATCTCCGGCACCGAAGACAACGGAAGCGGCAGCGAGCGTGCCAGCGGCCACCGCCGCGTCGCCCGAGGCGGCGCCGATGTTCAGGGTGCCGGTGGAGCCGGCCTGGTCGGCGATCCTTACCGCGCCCGCACCGCCCGCGACCTCAACCGTGCCGCCATCCGATATGTCGAGCGTGCCGGCGCCGGAATTGCCGACATAGAGCTGACCGCTGTTGGTCCATGCGGAACCCGCGCCCGTCACTGTGACTTCACCGGCGCCGGTCGCGTGGCGGCCGACATAGCCCGTGGTGTTCGAGACAGATCCGCCATCGGCGATGTCGAGCGTGGCGCCGCCCCAGACGCCGATATAGAGCTCGCCGGAATTGGTCCAGGCGGAATCCGCGCCATCGACGGTGACCGCGCTGCTGCCCGCCGCGAAATAGCCGACAAGGCCGTCGACATTGGAGACGGCACCGCCGCCCGAAATGGCGAGCGTGGCATCGCCCGAATTGCCGACGGCGAGGTTGCTGCTGAAGTTCCATTCCGAGCCGGTGCCATCGACCGTGACGTCGCCGGAACTGCCCGCCTGATTGGCGATGATGGCGAAAGTGTTGGAAACGACACCGCCAGAGGCGATGTCGAGTATGCCGGCGCCAAGTTCACCGATGGTGAGCTGGCCGCTATTGGTCCATGTCGAGCCGGCGCCGTCGATCGTGGCGGTGCCGCTGCCGGTCGCGGTGGTGCCGATGGCGCCGTTGTGATTGGAGACCGCGCCGCCATTGGTGACGTTGAGCGTGCCGGTGCCGGAGTTGCCGACATAAAGCGTGTTGCCGATGGCCCAGGTGGAACCGGCGCCGTCGACTTCGACGGTGCCGCTGTTGCCCGCCGTTTCACCGGCCGAGCCGATGCTGGAGAGGGCGCCGGCGGCGCCGATCTGCGCGGTGCCGCCATTGTTGACGATGGCGATGTCGCCGGCGCCGGGCACGCCGCCGGCCCAGTTGCCGGCATCGAACCAGTCGCCGGCGCCGCCGCTCCAGAAGGAATCGGCGCGGGCGGTGGCGTGCGAAAGCCCGGCAAGCGCGGTGCCGAGCATCAATGCCGCGATGTGGCGGCGCCTTGTGGCGGCCGTTCTGTTGCGCGCGGTCATCGGAACCCCCTCTTCGCCCGGACATTGAGTCGGGCCGATTGTCCGGGGGCGGAGGCGGGGGAGACAGATGTACAGGTGTACAGGTGCCATTAACCCTGCCGGGGGATAGACTCCGGCAAAAGGCCACCAATTCAGGGGGACGCGGGCGCTTGGCCGAGGAACGCATCATCGTTGCCGACGATCATCCGGTGTTCCGGATGGGGATGCGGCATATCCTGGCGCGCGTTTCGCCCGGCGCGACAATCGAGGAGGCGGGCACGTTCGAGGAGGTGCTGGCGCTTGCCGGAAGCGGCGCGACACCGGCGATGTTCGTGCTCGACCTGGTGTTTCCCGGTTTCGCGGCCGAGACGTCGATCGCCGATTTGCGACGGCGCTTTCCGCGGGCGACGCTGGCCGTCGTGTCGATGGCCGACGATGCCGAGACCATCGACCTGGTGATGGCGGCCGGCGCCGACGGCTTTGTCGGCAAGGCGGTGCCGCCCGAGGAGATCGCCGAGGCGCTGGGCGCGATCCGCGCCGGCGAAATCGTGGTGCGGTCGGCCGCGCCCGATCTGCCCTCGGCGCCGGGACGAGCGGCGCGCGATGACGAGGTGCAGCTTTCGCCGCGCCAGCGCGAAGTGTTGCGGCTTGTCGCCACCGGCATGACCAACAAGGAAATCGGCCGCCAACTCGGCATTTCGCCGGTGACGGCGCGGATGCATGTGTCGGCGCTTTTGCGCACGCTCGGCGTCGGCAGCCGTGCGGCGGCGGCGGCAGCGGCCGACCGGTTGCTCTGACGCTCAGACGCGCATGGCTTCGCCGGCGATATCCAGAGCGGCGTCGAGAGCAAAGCCCGTCAGCAGGGCGCGCAATTCGGCCGGATGAACCGGCTTGCGCAAAAAGGGGATGCCGGCGCGGGCGAGGCGGGCCAGCGTTTCAGGCTCGGAGCGACCCGAGACGATTGCCGCCGGTACATCCCAGCCCTCGGCGGCGCGGATTGCCGCGATGGCGTCGAGACCGTCCGTTTCACCGCCGAGATCGAAATCGCTGACGATCGCGTCGCAGCCGACCGTGCCTGCGGGCAGTGCCCGAAAGGCCGCGACCTCGCAACCCCAGCGGCGCAGCAGTATGGCGCTTGCCGACAGCACTTCGGCGTCGTCGTCGATCAGGCAGACGCGAAGGCCGGTCAGCGGATGCTGGCGGCGGGCGCGGGAGACGGCTTCGGCGACCGGCGCGACCGGGCGCAATCCCGAAATGCGCAATCGTGTGCCGCGGCCGGGAACGGAGGCGGCGGCGACATCGAGGCCCGTCAGCTCGGCAAGGCGACGGACGATGGCAAGGCCGAGGCCGAGGCCCTCGGTGGCGCGAACGGCCGGGCGGTCGGCGCGAAAGAACTCGTCGAAGATGCGCCTGAAATCCTTCTCCGCAATGCCGGGACCGGTGTCGACGACCTCGATCGCGACGCTGCCGCCGGCGCGGCGGGCGCCGATGAGTATGCGGGCCTGCGGCGCATATTTCAGCGCGTTGGACAGAAGGTTCTGCACCATGGCCGAGAGCAGGGCGGGATCGGCCTCGACCCAGAGCGTTGTCGGGACGATGCGAAGGGTGCAGCCGTTCGCCTCGGCGATGTCGGCGTTCTGACGGGCGATGCCCTGCAGCAATTCGCCGAGCGCGAGGGGCTCGGGCTGGGGAACGATGCCGCCGACATCGAGACGCGAAATGTCGAGCAGCGAGCCGAGCAGGCGGCTGACCGAGCGCGCCGCATTGTCGACGCTGCCGACGAGCTTCGCCGCCTCGGCGCCGAGATCGAGATCGCGTAGACAGGCGGCGAAGAGGCCGATGGCGTGGATCGGCTGACGCAGATCGTGGCTTGCATGGGCCAGAAAGCGCGACTTGGAGAGATTGGCCTCGACGGCTTCGGCGCGCGCCTGTTCGAGCTCGGCCGCCATTTGCGTCAACTCGGCCAGACGCGCATCGAGCGAACGAGCGAGCGCAACGTTGGCGCGCATGAAGCGCAGCATGTGGACGGCAAGGATCGAGAGAATGGCGGCGTAGAGAAGCACCATGCCCATGACCACGGCGCCGAGAAACGCCGGTTCGTGAAAGAGATGGGCAAGGCCGAGCAGCGGCACCGAGGTCCAGAGGCTGACGAAGCAGGAGCGCGGCAGCACATGCTGCGAGGAGACGGCGCCGAGCGCCGTGCCACCCAGCGCCAGCGAATAGATCAGCAGGTTTTCGAATTCGCCCGTCGCCGCGCCGAAAGCACCCAGACCCCAGGCGATGCCGACCAGAAAAGTGAGGCTCGTGTGTGCAACACCGAAACGCCGCGCGGCTTCGTCGCCAGCCGGCGGGCGGCGCACATAGAAACGGGCCAGCAGCGAAAGCGAGAGCGACAGCAGAACCATCGCGGCGCACCAGAGCAACGGCCAGCGGTCTTCGGGATGCGCATTGACGAGAACGCCCGCCGTCGCCGCGACGACGCCGACATGGACCAGCCACGCCTGAAAGCCGAGGTCGAAAAGATAGTCGAGCTGCCAGCGTTCGGCGCGGAAATAACCCCGCGCCCGCTCAGGTGCCATCACACACTCCCCTCGGTTCCCGCCCGCACACCCGGCACCCATCACGGCGCGGCGGCGGCGCGTTGTCAAGGCGGGACCGCTGGTACCCGAGCGCGTGGCGGAGACCGGAAAGCCGCGCGGCGGCGAGCCCGCCTTCCCGTCAACGTCGCTCGCCCGGATTTTCCGTGCATGGCGAATGTCCGTTCGCCAATCGTCCGGACACAAATCGACCGGGCGACATGGACGGGGGGTCCAATCGCGACGTCGGCCCAGAACCGATTTTTACCGGGACGTGTTTTCCGGCGGGCGCGGCTGTCGAAACCCGAGTGAGAGATCGAAGGCGGTGTCGACCAGCGCGAACTTGACCGCCTGCACCTGCAGATATTCATGGAGGAAAGCGCGCGACACCCACATCGCCGAGCGGCCGCGCTTTCCCTCCCAGCCGAGACCGCCCGCCGTTTCCGCATCGCGCAGCCGGCGGGTCAGATGCGTCTGCGACAGTTTCAGCGCTCTCGCCATTTCGGCGACCGAGACGTTGCCGGCCGGGATCCGCACCGCATCGGGCGCGACGTCGCCGATGCCGGCCGTCAGCCAGTCCATGACGAAGCCGCGACTGTTGACCCAGATGAATTGCGGATATGTCCGCTCCGGTGCGCGCGTCGGGCCGGAGGCAAAAAGGCCGTCGGCGATCCGCGGCTGGATCGCCTCGAGCGCGGCGGGGAGGCCACGAAAGGTTTGCAGCCGGCGGCCGCCATCGAGCGCATCGAGCGTCGTCAATTGCGTCGCCACCCAGGTGGTCAAGGCGTCGAGCGCGGATGGCGCCGGCTCGATCGGGCGGGTGCGCCCGTCGCCGGCGCCCGGCATGTACTGCACGATGCGGTATTTCAGCATTTCATGGATGAAGGCATGACCGGTGTTGCGGCTGGCGATCTCGTGTTTCGCAATTTCATCGAAGAAGCGCGCCGCTGTCAGGCCGCTGCGCGGGTCGGCCGGGTCGCGCCGGAAATGGAGGGCGAAGGCGGCATGCGCCATCAGGTAGCGCTGGTTGCCGAAAACGGCGGCCGCACGCGGATCGGCTTCGTAGACCGCGAAGAGCGCCCGGGATTGCCGCTGAACGAGGCCGAGCAAGGCGGGGTGAGCGGCAATCCGGTCGACCGAGAGCGCCATCGGCTCAACCCCGGCGGAAGGCCCGGCGGAGATCGGAGAGCCGCGCGGCGCCGGTGATCTGACAGAGGAAGAAATAGACGAGGATGCCGCCCATGATCAGCCCAAGGAGGGTTGCCAGCGCGACGGGCAGCGCGGCGGCGAGCGGGGCTTCGAGCGCGTCGCGGCCGAACCAGAGGGCGGCGCCCATGCCGGCCGCGGCCATGACGATCAGCGGCAGGGCGCGGGCGAGCGCGGCGTCGGCGGCAAACTCGCCGCGCCGCCACAGCCGGAACGAGAGCTGGCCGACATTGGTCCAGGCCGAAAGCACCGTGCCGACGGCGATGCCGACATAGCCGATGAACTGGAAGAGGACGATGCTCGCCGCGATGTTGACGATGATCGAGACGGCGGCGAAACGCAGCGGCGTTTGCGTGTCCTCGCGGGCGAAATAGGCCGGCTGGAAAATCTTGATCAGCACGAAGGCCGGCAGGCCGGCCGCATAGACGATCAAGGCCAATGCTGTCGCCTGCGTGTCGGCAGCGGTGAAGGCGCCGCGTTCGAAGAGCACGCCGATGATGTCGAAAGCCAGCATTCCAATGCCGACGGCGGCCGGCACGGTCAGCAGCATGCCGAATTCGATGGCGCGGTTCTGCGCATTGGCGGCGCCCGCGCCGTCGCCGGCGCGCAAGCGGCGCGAGAGATCGGGCAGCAGCACGATTCCGATGGCGATGCCGATGACGGCGAGCGGCAATTGATAGATGCGGTCGGCATAATAGAGCCAGGAGACGGCGCCGGCCTGCAAGGAGGCGATGATGGTGCCGATGGTGAGATTGACCTGGGTGATGCCGCCGGCGATGACGCCCGGTACGCCGAGACGGAAAAGACGACGCACATCGGGCGTCAGTTTCGGCACACGCAGACGCAAGACGAAGCCGGCGCGCCAGAGCGAGATGGCGAGCCAGGCGAATTGCACCACGCCCGCCGCCGCAACGCCCCAGGAAAGCGCGACGCCCGGATTGTCGGTCAGCGGGATCAGGAAAAGGATCGCGCCGATCAAGGTGACGTTGAGCATGACCGGGGCGGCGGCGCCCGGAAAGAAGCGGCCGAGCGAATTCAGGATCGCCGCCTGCAGCGCCGTCAGCGAGATGAAGAGCAGATAGGGAAAGGCGATGCGGGTGAGCTGGACCGCGAGATCGAACTTTGCCGGGTCCTCGGCAAAGCCCGGCGCGAAAGCCAGCATGATCCAGGGCATGGCGAGTTCGGCGGCGATGGTCAGGATCAGCAGGGCGACCAGCAGCACCGACATCGCGTCCTCGGCGAAACGGCGCGCGGCCGCCCTGCCCTCGCCTTCGAGGCGCTTTGAAAAAAGCGGCACGAAGGCCGCGTTGAAGGCGCCTTCGGCGAAGATCGAACGGAACATGTTGGGGAAGCGGAAGGCGACGAAGAAGGCATCCGCGATCGGGCCGGTGCCCAGCGCCGATGCCATCATCACGTCGCGCAGGAAACCGAGCAGGCGGCTGACCATGGTGGTGGCGCCGATGGTGGCGGCCGAGCGGGCGATATTGGCGGGCTTGGGGTTCATGGACGGCGCGACCTATTCCGCCGCGGCCATTTCGTCGCGTTTGGCGCGCTTGGCGGGGCGGGACTTCCGGACGGGGTCGGCCAGCGCTTCGAGCAGATGACGCTCGACCGCCTTCTTCTTGTTGGCGTTGGTCACCTTGTGGCCGATCACATCCTTCACATAGAAGACGTCGACCGCGCGCTCGCCATAGGTGGCGATATGGGCCGAGCCGATGGTGAGGCCGAGATGAAAGAGAGCGCGGGTCAGGGCGTGGACAAGGCCCGGCCGGTCGAGACCGTTGACCTCGATGACGGTGTAGGCATCGGAGGCGTCGTTGTCGATGAAGACCTGGGGCGCGACCGAAAAGGCTTCGGTGCGGCGTTCGCGGCGCGCGCGCTGTTCGATCGCATCGGGGGGCAGGATTTCGCCCGACAGCACCTTGCGGATCGTTTCCTCGAGGCGCTGCAGGCGGCGCGGCTCGGCGATGGCGCCGCCGGCGGCGTCCTGGACCCAGAGCATGTCGAGGGCCATGCCGTCGCGGGTGGTGAAGATTTTCGCATCGACGATGTTCATGCCGAGCACGGCGCAGGCGCCGGCGAAACGCGCGAAGAGACCCGGATGGTCCTGGGTGTAGAAAGTGAGCTGGGTGACGTCGCGGTCGGGCTCGGGCTCGGCCGCGACGGTGAGCGGGGCCTCCTTGGCGCCTTCGATCAGACGGGCATGGCGTTCCAGCGTTTCGACATCGAGCGAGAGCCAGTAGCCGGCCGTGTGGCGGGTGAAATAGCGCTCGCGGGCCGCTTTCGACCAGTCGGGGAGACGCTGGCCGAGCGCCTCCTTGGCGTCGGCAACGCGCTGCTGACGGTTCAGCGCGCTGTCGCCGCCCTGCAGCACGGCTTCGGTTTCGAAATAGAGCTGGCGCAGCAATTGCGCCTTCCAGCCGTTCCAGACGCCGGGCCCGACCGCCTTGATGTCGACGACCGTCAGCACAAAGAGCATTTTCAGCCGTTCGGGGCTCTGCACCAGACCGGCGAAGTCGCGCACGGTGCGCGGATCGGCGATGTCGCGGCGCTGGGCGACGTCCGACATCACCAGATGGTTTTTCACCAGCCAGGCGACCGATTCCGTTTCGCCGGCGCTCATGCCGAGACGCGGGCAGAGGCGGCGCGCGATCGAGGCGCCGGCATCGGAATGATCCTCGTCGCGACCCTTGGCGATGTCGTGGAGGAAGACCGCCATGTAGACGACGTTGCGGCTCTTGATCTTGCCCATCAGCTCATGGGCCTTGGGATATTCCTCGACCGCCACCCCGCGCTCGACTTCCGAGAGGATGCCGATGGCGCGCAACAGATGTTCGTCGGCCGTGTAGTGGTGATACATGTTGAACTGCATCAGCGCGACGATGCGGCCGAAATCGGGGACGAAGCGGCCGAGCACGCCGGCCTCGTTCATCCAGCGCAGAGTCGTTTCGGGCGTCTTTCGCGAGGCGAGAATTTCGAGGAAGAGGCGGTTGGCCTCCTCGTTTTTGCGCAAGGTCGCATCGACCAGTTTCAGCGAGCGCGTCAACAGCTTCAGGGCGTCGGGATGAATGTCGAGACCGTGCTGGTCGGCGACATGGAAGAGACGGATGATGTTGACCGGGTCCTTGTCGAAGAAGTTTTCCTTCGTCACCGCCAGGCGGCCGCTGTCGACATTGAAACCGCGAATGATTTTCTTGCGGCGCATGGCCTGCATGAAGCGGCCGATCGAGGGCTTCTTCTTCTTTTCCTCTTCCTCGAGCACGGCGCAGAAGATGCGCGTCAGGTCGCCGACATCCTTGGCGACCAGGAAATAATGCTTCATGAAGCGCTCGACCGCCTTCAAGCCGCGATGGCCGTGATAGCCCAGACGTTTGGCCATTTCGGACTGCAGGTCGAAAGTGATGCGCTCCTCGGCGCGGCCGGTCAGGAAATGCAGCTCGCAGCGCACCGCCCAGAGGAAATTCTCGGCCTTGCGGAAGGTCTGGTATTCCTCTTTGGTGAAGACGCCTTCCTTGACGAGATCGGAGGGCTGCTTGACGCGGTAGACATATTTGGCGATCCAGAACAGCGTGTTGAGATCGCGCAAGCCGCCCTTGCCTTCCTTGACATTGGGCTCGACCAGATAGCGGCTTTCGCCCGACCGCGTGTGGCGCTGGTCGCGCTCGCTGAGCTTGGCCTCGACAAACTCGTTGGCCGTGCCCTTGACCACCTCGGCATCGAAACGCTTTTCGAGATCGTCGTAGAGTTCGCGGTCGCCATAGATGAAGCGGGCTTCGAGAAGCGCGGTGCGGATGGTGAAGTCGGCGCGCGCCAGGCGGATGCAATCGGCGATCGAGCGCGTCGCATGGCCGACCTTCAGCCCCAGATCCCAGAGCACATAGAGCATGTATTCGACGACGCTCTCGCCCCAGGGGGTCTGCTTGTAGGGCAGCAGGAAGAGGAGGTCGATGTCGGAGCCCGGCGCCAGCGTGCCGCGGCCATAACCGCCGACGGCGGCAATGGCGATGCGTTCGGCCTTGCTGGGATTGGCGGCGGCGAAGACATGGGTGGTGGCGAAGCGATAGAGCTCCTCGATCACCTTGTCCTGCATGTAGCAGAGACTTTCGGCGCAAACGCGGCCCCGATGCGCGCCCTGCTCCAGACGCTCGCGCGCGCGGGCGCGGCCCGAAGCCAGCACCGCCTTCAGGATGTCGACGACGGCGCGTTTCAGTTCCGTCTCGTCGCTGCCGAAGCGGGCGGCGGCGGCATCGAGATCGGTACGGATGCGCGCCGGATCGGCGATTTCCAGCAGGCTCGGCATTGTGCGGCCCATGGGGGCGGCTCCTCGTTCGGCGGCGCGGCCATTTGGGGCGCGGGTGCGCGCCAGCTTTATCACATCAGCCGCGGCACTTCAGGGCATTTTCGCGGCGCGGCGCGGCGCGCCCCTGCGCCGGATCCTGTTTGCCGGGCTTTCGGACGGTGATTTATTCGCCGTCGCCGGCGAGACCCTTCAGCCGGTAGATCAACTCCAATGCCTGTTTCGGCGACAGGGCATCGGGATCGACCGCCTTCAGGGCTTCCTCGACGGCGCTTGTCTTCACCATGGCACCGGGTCTGGCGGTCGCCGAAAAGAGCGGCAGGTCGTCGATCAGCCTGGCCGTGCGGGCGCCCTCGCCGCTTTTCTCGAGCGCGGCCAGCACCGCTTGCGCGCGGGCGATGACGGGGGCGGGGAGGCCGGCGAGTTTTGCCACCTGGATGCCGTAGGAGCGGTCCGCCGCGCCGGGGCCGACTTCGTGCAGGAAGACGACATCGCCCTGCCATTCGCGCACGCGCATGGTGGCATTGGCCAGATGCGGCAGCTTTTCGGTCAGCGCCGTCAGTTCATGGTAGTGCGTCGCGAAGAGGGCGCGCGAGCGGTTGACCTCGTGCAGATGTTCGACCGCGGCCCAAGCGATCGACAAGCCGTCATAGGTCGCGGTGCCGCGGCCGATCTCATCGAGGATCACCAGCGCGCGCGGGCCCGCCTGATTGAGGATCGCCGCCGTCTCGACCATTTCGACCATGAAGGTCGAGCGGCCGCGGGCCAGATCGTCGGCGGCGCCGACGCGGCTGAACAAGCGGTCGACGACACCGATATGCGCATCATCGGCGGGCACGAAACTTCCCATCTGCGCCAGAATGGCGATCAGCGCGTTCTGGCGCAGGAAGGTCGACTTGCCGGCCATGTTGGGGCCGGTAAGCAACCAAATGTGTTTGTTGTCCTTCTCTCCCGCCGAGAGATCGCAATCGTTCGGGACGAATTGTTCGCCGCTGCGCGCCAGTGCGGCTTCGACGACCGGATGACGGCCGGCGGTGATGGCAAAGGCGAGGCTCGCATCGACGCGAGGGCGCGTGTAGCGGCGTTCGACGGCGAGTTCGGCCAATGCCGCGGCGACATCGAGCGCGGCGAGCGCGGCGGCGGCGCGCGAAAGCGCCGGTGCTTCGGCCATCACGGCGGCAGCAAGCTCGTCGAAAAGACGCAACTCGATTTCGAGTGCGCGGCCCGCTGCTTCGGCGATGCGGGTGGCAAGGCCCGCCAGCTCCGGCGTCGTGAAGCGCATCGCGTTGGCCATCGTCTGGCGGTGGATGTAAGTCTCCGACAGCGGCGGCGCGAGAAGTTTTTCGCCGTGGCGCGGCGACACTTCGATGTAATAGCCGAGGACATTGTTGTGGCGGATCTTCAAGGCGGCGATGCCGGTTTCGCCGGCATATTTCGCCTGCAGACCGGCAATCAACCGCCGCGCATCGTCGCGGAGCGCCCGCGTTTCATCGAGCGCCGCGTCGTGACCCCTGGCAATGAAACCACCATCGCGGGCCATCAGCGGCAGTTCTTCGGCGAGCGCCGCTTCGAGGCGCGCCCGCAGATTTGCGGCGGTGCCGCGCAGGGCATCGGCCGCCGCCGCGATGTCGGCGGGCGGCGGCAGCAGTGCCGGCGGGGCGGCGTCGAGGGCGGATGCGAGCGCATGGGCGGCGGCAAGACCGCCGGCGATCACCGCCAGATCGCGCGGGCCGCCGCGCGCCAGCGACAGGCGCGACAGGGCACGCGCCATGTCGGGCGCCGATTTCAGACCGGCGCGCGCATCGCGGCGGAGGTCGCGGCTGTCGACAAACCATTCGACCGCATCGAGACGGGCGGCGATGGCGGCGGGATCGGTCAAGGGGGCGGCGAGGCGCGCCGCCAGTTCGCGCGCGCCCGCACCGGTGACCGTGCGGTCGATCACCGAAAGCAGCGCGCCCGCATTTTCGCCCTGCAGGGTTTTCACCAGTTCGAGATTGGCGCGGGTTGCCGCGTCGATCGACATCGCATCGGCGATGGCGACGCGTCGCGGCGGCATCAATGCCGGCATGCGGCCGACCTGGGTCAGTTCGACGTAACCGAGCAACGCGCCCATGGCGCCGAGTTCGGCGCGAGCGAAGGCGCCGAAAGCATCGAGCGCGGCGACGCCGAGATGGGCCTTCAGGCGGCGCTCGGCCGCGGCGCTGTCGAAGCGGGCGGGCGGCAGCAGTGTCAGGGCGGCGCCCGACTGTGCGACGGCCGGCTCGCGCTCCATGCCCTCGGCGACCAGCAATTCGCCCGGCGAAAGCCGCGCCAGCTCGGCGGCAAGCGCGGCCGGCTCGAGCGCCATCGCCTCGAAGCGGCCGGTCGAGACATCGACCCAGGCAAGGCCCAGCGCCGTTTCGGCGCCGGTGCGGGCAAGCGCCGCCAGATAATTATGTGTGCGGGCGTCGAGCAGCGTGTCCTCGGTGAGGGTGCCGGGCGTCACCAGCCTGGTGACGGCGCGGGCGACCACCGATTTGGCGCCGCGCTTCTTCGCCTCGGCCGGGTCCTCGACCTGCTCGCAGACCGCGACCTTGAAGCCCTTGCGGATCAGCCGTTCGAGATAGGCCTCGTGGCTGTGAACCGGCACGCCGCACATCGGAATGTCCTCGCCCCGATGACGCCCACGCTTGGTCAGGGCGATATCGAGGGCGGCGGCGGCGGCGACCGCATCGTCGAAGAAGAGCTCGTAGAAATCGCCCATCCGGTAGAAGAGCAGCGCGCCCGGATGGGCGGCCTTGATCTCCAGATATTGCGCCATCATCGGTGTCGCCTCCGGCGAGGGGGGCGTCGCCTCCGGCGAGGGGGGCGTGGCGTCGGGCGGGACCGCAGCGGAAGGCGGGTTTTCCGGCATGACGGGATGGGCGGCGGGCTCTGACATGGAGGGGCAGACTAGCAGAACCGCCGCTGCCGGAAAGAGGGGCCCGACGCCCTGAAAATCGGGCAGAATCAACGGCGGCGGCTTGTTATTGACGGATCGCCAGCCTACAAAGCGGCTTCCGGGGCAGGCCCCGGAGGGGCGGGCTTCCGGCGATGTTCCGGGATGGCGCGCCTCCAGCCGAAAATCCGGATGTTCGATCGCATGAGCAAAAAGCGGCGCCAGCTAACCGACGAGGACGCGCTCCTCTTCCATTCCCAGGGCAAGCCCGGGAAGCTCGAAATCAACGCCACCAAGCCGATGGCGACGCAGCGCGACCTGTCGCTGGCTTACAGCCCCGGCGTCGCCGCGCCGGTGCGCGCCATCGCCGAAAATCCGGACGCGGCCTATGACTATACCTCGAAGGGCAATTTCGTCGCCGTGATCTCGAACGGCACGGCGATCCTCGGCCTCGGCGATCTCGGCGCGCTGGCCTCCAAGCCGGTGATGGAGGGCAAGGCCGTTCTCTTCAAACGCTTTGCCGATGTCGATTCGATCGATCTCGAAGTCGACACCAAGGATGTCGATGCGTTCGTGAACGCCGTGCGCTATCTCGGCCCCTCTTTCGGCGGCATCAACCTCGAAGACATTTGCGCGCCCGACTGCTTCATCATCGAAAGCCGCTTGCGCGAGATGATGGACATTCCGGTGTTCCATGACGACCAGCACGGCACCGCGATCATCACCGCGGCCGCGCTCATCAACGCGCTCTATCTGACCGGGCGCGACATCAAGGACATCAAACTCGTCGTCAACGGCGCGGGCTCGGCCGGCATCGCCTGCCTCGAACTGATCAAGGCGATGGGGCTGCCGCACGACAATGCCATTCTCTGCGATACCAAGGGCGTCATCTACAAGGGCCGCGTCGAGGGCATGAACCAGTGGAAGTCGGCGCATGCGGCGGTGACGGATGCGCGGTCGCTCGAGGAAGCCATGCTCGGCTGCGACGTGTTTCTGGGCCTGTCGGCGAAGGGTGCGATCAACCAGAAGATGGTCGCCTCGATGGCCGCAAAGCCGATCATCTTCGCGATGGCCAATCCCGATCCCGAGATCACGCCGGAAGAAGTGTTGCAGGTGCGCGACGATGCGATCATCGCCACCGGCCGGTCGGACTATCCGAATCAGGTCAACAACGTTCTCGGTTTTCCCTACATCTTCCGCGGCGCGCTCGATGTGCGCGCCAGCGCGATCAACGAGGACATGAAGATTGCCTGCGCGCAGGCGCTGGCCAAGCTCGCGCGCGAGGACGTGCCCGACGAAGTGGCGGCCGCCTATCAGGGCGAGCGTCCGCGCTTCGGCCCGCAATACATCATCCCGGTGCCGTTCGATCCGCGGCTGATCCGCGAAATTCCGCCGGCGGTGGCCAAGGCCGCCATGGATTCGGGCGTCGCGCGGCTGCCGATCGTCGATATGGAAGCCTACCGGAACACGCTTTCGGCGCGGCTCAGCCCGACGGCCGGCACGCTGCAGGTCATCATGGACAAGGTCAGGCGCGATCCGAAGCGCGTCGTCTTTGCCGAGGGCGAGGAAGAGCGCGTGATCCGCGCCGCGCTCGCCTTCCGCGATGGCGGGCTCGGCCAGCCGATCCTGGTCGGCCGCGAGGAACAGATCCGCGCCACCCTCGGCCAGATGGGGCTCGACCCGAAGACCGATCTCGATATCCGCAATGCGCGCACCTCCGAGAAGGTCGACGAATATGCCGACTTTCTCTACAGCAAGCTGCAGCGGCAAGGCTTTCTCTATCGCGACTGCCACCGGCTGACCAGCAACGACCGCAACATCTTTTCGGCGCTGATGCTGGAACGCGGCGATGCCGACGCCATGGTGACCGGCGTCACGCGCACCTATTCGGTGGCGCTCGAAGATGTCAGGCGCGTCATCGACGCGGTGGACGGGCGCAAGCCGATCGGCGTGACACTGGTGGTGGCGGGCGGGCGCACGGTGCTGGTCGCCGACACCAATGTCTATGAAATGCCCACCGCGCAGGAACTGGCCGATATCGCGACGCAGGCCGCCGAAGTGGCGCGGCGTCTCGGCTACGAGCCGCGCGTGGCACTGCTTGCCAATTCGAGCTTCGGCACGCATACGCATGAGCGGCCGGCGACCGTGCGCGACGCGGTGCGCATTCTCGACGCGCGGAACGTCGATTTCGAATATGACGGCGAGATGGCCGCCGATGTGGCGCTCAACCGCGAGACGATGGCGCTTTATCCGTTCTGCCGCCTGAGCGACACGGCCAATGTGCTGATCATGCCGGCGATCCATGCCGCCTCGATCTCGACCAAGCTGCTCAAGGTGCTGGGCGGCTCGACGCTGATCGGACCGCTGCTGGTCGGGCTCGAAAGGCCGGTGCAGATCGTGCCGATGACGGCGAACGTCTCCGATCTCGTCAACATGGCAGCGCTGGCGGCCTACAATCTCGACCGCTAGAGTCTTTCAGTGTTTCCACGAAACACTGAAAGACTCCAAGTTGTTGTTTGGTCGCGCTTCTTTTCGGAAAACCGGGTTCCACTTTTCCGAGAAGCGCTCTAGGTCGCGTCAGGCTCCGCCGCGCGGGGTGCCGTATTTGGCGCCGAACTTTGTCAGATAGCGGTCGGAAATCTGGGCGACGGGAAAGAGGATCAGCACGTCCGTCGTGCCGAACTGCTTGTCGACCACGGCGCCCTCGCCGATATAGCAGCCGGCCCGCAGATAGCCCTTGATCATCGGCGGCAATGCGCGCAGCGCCTCGCGCGGGTCGACATCTTCCCTGGCGATGCGGTTCATTTCCTCATAGCATTCGGGCAGCGCGCGCACACGCCAGTCATCCGGCGCGGCGTGGAAATGATGCAGATAGGAAAGCGGCACGGCGAGCGCCGCCGGGTCGGTGCCCTCGAAGCTCGCACAACCAAACATCACATCGAGATTGTGGGCGGTCACATAGTGCATGATGCCGTGCCAGAGCAGTTCGACGGTCGGCCTGGTGCGGTAGGGCTTCAGCACGCAGGAGCGGCCGAGCTCGAGGAAATTGAGATCGGCATGGCGCGCCAGCAGCGGCGCGATGTCGTATTCGCTGGCGGTGTAGAAGCCGCCATGGCGCTCGGCAACTTCCTGGCGCAACAGACGGTAGCAGCCGACGACCTTCTTCAGGCTCTGGGGGTCTTCGGGTTCGTCCGTCTCGCCGGGGGCCAGCGCGTGATCGAGCACCAGCAGGTGATCGCAAATCTCGTCGAAGCGGTCGAAGTCGCGACCGCGGGCGCGCGTTTCAGCATCGGGGGTCGCCGACATTTCCTCGTAGAAGACGCGATAGCGAATGGCCTGGGCGGCGTCGATCTCGCGCGGCGAACGGGCGAGGCGCACTTCAAGATCACCCCGGCGGCCATAACTCACCGCCGCCTCGAACGGGCGGGCGGCGACCGAAGCAAGCGGCGGGCCGCTTTCGTCCGTCTTTATCGTTGGCATCAGTCCGGACCCCAAACCCAAATCATTTACATCGCCGCGATGCCGCGCATCTGGCGCGGCCACGCCGCCGGTTCAAGCCCCACCCCAGCCGGGCTTCCCGCCGTCACAACATTATCCTTTCACTATAGATCGCGGCTCACAAGGCAAGCCGCAACTGCCGACCGTCCCTTGTCGCCGATTTTTGTGGCACTGGAATGTCAGGGCTAGGCCGTTGTTTTTGTTTCGATTTTCTTTCGATGCGCCATCACCAGCAGGATCAACGCAATGGCGGGCACGCCCATCAGCGCGGTCGAAATGAAGAACGGCACGTAGCCGACCGTGGCCGGTGTCAGGCCCGGCGCTACGCCGACCAGCGCTTCGGCGATGGCGGGGCTATTAGGAGCGGAGACGTCGGGCGGCCTGGCCCGGGCCCCGATTCGGCTCCTGCGACGTTCTGGTTCTGTCCGGGCCGGAGCGGACATGCATCACGTCAAGTCTGTTCGCGAGGCTCTATCGCGTTCGATCGCCCCAACCACCAAAGCAGGACTAGGCCAGGTACCGCCAGAAGCGTACTCACAACAAAGAAGGGTACCCAGCCGATATTCTGAGCGACTTCACCTCCGCTCGCTGAAAGGAAGGTTCGCCCGAATGATGAAAGGGCGGAAAGCAGAGCATACTGGGTCGCTGTGAATGAACGGATGCGGCAAAGGCTGGAAATCCAGCCAACGAATGCAACAGTCCCAATGCCTCCGGTGAAGCTTTCAATAGCAACAGCAACAGCTAGAGCAAAGAGGTCGGGCCCCATGAATGCCAGCCAGCAGAAGACCAAATTGGAGATCATCTGAAGCACGCCGCCGATCCAGAGTCCTCGCGTCTGACCTACGGCGTTTACGAGCCATCCGCCAAAATAACCGCCCGCCAAAGCCGCTACGAGACCTACTGAGGAAGAAATCCCTGCGTATGCTCCTTTTTCAAACCCCAAGTCGATGGCAAAAGGCCCAAGAAGATGTCCTGCATATGCATCGCCGAGCTTGAATAAGATTATGAAAACGAGAATTGCCACCCACTGACGCCGCCGAGTAAATTCAAAGAATGGATCAATGACAGCGTGCCGAAAGCGTTGAGCAACGTTTTCGGGTTCCGGCGTCTCGGAAGCACTTGCTTCAGGCTCTTCAGCAAGAAGGGTCGCAACAAAGCCAACGCCCACGAGCGACGCCATCGCAACATAGCCATAAGTCCAAGCCAGATCCGCATTAACTCCAGTAGCCTGAAGCCACGCAACGAGCCCAACCGTACCGCCGGTCGCCACTAGCATAGCAATGCGGTAAGCGGCGACGAAGTTTGCCATCGCCGCTGCTTGCTCGTCTTCTGCAAGGCTCTCGATACGAAATGCGTCGATTACAATGTCCTGTGTTGCAGAAATGAAAGCGACAGCAACGGCGGCAGCTGCCATTAGAAGCGGCGCCGCCCTCGGGTCTACTAGCCCCATGCAAGAAACCGCCAGCGCCAACGCAAGCTGCGTAACGACAAGCCAAGCCCGGCGTCGACCAAGCAGCGTGGTCAAAACAGGGAGTCGAACGTGGTCTATAAAAGGTGCCCAGAGAAATTTGATTGAATAAGGAAGTCCCACCAACGCAAAGAGGCCGATAGTCGACAGATTGACGCCCTCATCCCGCATCCAGAGCGCGAGCGTCGATCCGGTCAAAGCAAGCGGCAAGCCGGAGGAAAAACCCAATAGGAGAATGATGATCAGTCGGCGTTCGGTATAAACGCCAAGCGCTTTCCACCAGCCCCGGGCGGGCGTCATGGCAGACATCGGAAATCTCCCCTCGCCCTGGATCGGGCTCGCCAGTTTAGAACTCCTGTTTCGACAGAATCAAAACAAGAGCTCCAGGTCTTTGCTTTATCGCGTTTCCGAACCGAAAAAGCGGTGCCCACTTTTTCAGGAAACGCTTTAGGCGTGATTCGCGGTTTCGCCAGCGGGCGTTCCATGCGCCGAACGGCGGCCCGCCCAGGCGGACAGCGCCATGCCGAGCGCATCGGCGGCGACGGGTTTGGAGAGGTAGTCGTCCATCGCGGCGTCGAGACAGACCTGCCGGTCCTCGGCCATCGCATTGGCCGTCAGCGCGATGATGGGCAGGCTGGCCCGGGTGCTTTCGAGGCTGCGAATGCGCGCCGTCGCCTCGAAACCGTCCATGCCCGGCATGTGAAGATCCATCAGCACCAGGTCGATTTCGCCGGCAATATCGGCCTCGACGGCAGCGACGGCTTCGGCGCCGTTACGCGCCAGGCGGACGCTGTGACCGGTGTGTTCGAGGAGCGTGCGTGTCAGCAGCGCGTTGATCTCATTGTCCTCGGCGACCAGGATGCAGAGCGACAGAAGCGGCGCGTCGGCGCGGTGGGGAGCGGGCGCCTCATCCTCCGGGGCGAAGTCGGGCGCATAGGGCGCGCCGATATCGCCGGTCCAGCCGCGCACGCGCAGATCGGTCAGACGGCCGACCAGCGAGGTGGCGCGGACCGGGCGCACCAGATAACCGTCAAAGGGCGCGTCGCCGCCTTGCGTCAAGGCATCGAGGCGGTCGCGGTCTTGCGGGCGGAGCAGCACCAGGGTGCCGATGCCGGGCAAGAGCCGGCGCGCCTCGGCGGCGAGCGCGGCGCCTTCGCCGGCCGCGCCGTCGGCGGGACAGATGAAAGCGTCGGCCGGCGCGGCGGCCAGCGCACGGGCAAGGGCATCTGCATCCGCCACCAGATGGGTTTCGGCGCCAGCGGCGCCGGCGGCCCGCGCCAGCGCGCCCGCCAGCATCGGCCGGTCGTTGAGGATCAGCACGCGGACGCCTTCCAGCGCCGTAAGTGCCGAGGCACCCGGCGCCGGTTCGGCGATCGGGAGCGGCAGGTGGACGCGGAAGACCGAACCCCGCCCGCGCGCGCTTTCGACCTCGATGCGGCCGCCCATGGCCAGCACCAGACGGCGCGTGATGGCGAGACCGAGACCAGTGCCTTCATAATGCCGCGCATGGGTTTGATCGGCTTGTGCGAATTCATCGAAGATGCACTCGAGGTTCGTTTCGTCCATGCCGATGCCGGTGTCCTCGATTTCGAGCAGCAGCTCGGCACGGTCGCCGGTACGGGTATCGGTGCGGGAGAGACGCAGCGCGACACCGCCCGCAACGGTGAACTTGATCGCATTGCCGACGAGGTTGATCAGGATCTGGCGAATGCGCGGCTCGTCGCCGATGAGACGGCGCGGCACCGCGGCGGCGATGTCGGTGACGATTTCGATGCCCTTGTCGAAGGCACGCGGCGCCAGCAGCTCGGCCACGTTTTCGAGCACAAAGCGCGGGTCGAAGGGTGCTTCCTCGAGCCTGACCTTGCCGGCTTCGATTTTCGAGTAATCGAGAATGTCGTTGATGATGGCGAGCAGCGCCTGACCCGAGCTGCGGACGGCCTCGGCATAGGATCGCTGCGCGGGCGCAAGTTTGGTGTCGAGCAGCAACTGCGCCATGCCGATGACGCCGTTCATCGGTGTACGGATTTCATGGCTCATGGTGGCGAGGAAGAGACTTTTGGCGCGGTTGGCTTCTTTCGCCAGCTTCAGCGCCTCGGCCAGCTTTTCCTCGGCCAGCTTGCGGTCGGTGACGTCGCGGCCGACCGACTGGATTTCAATCAGTTTGCCGTCGTCGTCGCGGATGGCGAATTCCTCCCAGGCGATCCAGCGCGGGCCGCGTGTCGTCAAGGCGCGCTCGTCGAAGCGGACGCGATAGGGCGGCGTCGCGAGACCGGCGAAACTTGCCAGCATGCGCGGGTTCTCGCCTTCCGGCAGTTCGGGAATGAAGGTGTGGCCGATCACATCGGCGCGGCGCTTGCCGAAGGTGTCGCAGAAGACATCGTTGACATAGGTCAGGCGGGCCTGCAGGTCGCGGCGGATGATGACGTCGCCCTGTGCGCGCAAAAGATCGCGATAACGCGCCTCGCGCTCGGCAATTTCCCATTTTTCGTCGCGCAAGGTTTCGATGCGGGCCCGCAGCAGCTCGATCTCGCCGAGATGGATGGTTGCGCGCGCCGACGCCCGGCGCCAGGCCTCAACGCCCAGAAACAGGACGGCGGCCAGCCCGAGCAGCAGAAGGGGCGTCTGGTCGAAGGCAAGGACGGGCATACGGGTTCCGCGGCTGCCGGCCTTGCGGCCGGGCATGTCGACAAGACCCGACTGTGCCTCCCCCGCACTTGAGAAAGCGCTAAGGCTTATGGTTAGCGAAAGGTAAAGAGCCCGCGCGCATCAGGCAGCGGCGCCGAGTTTTCCGGCCACTGTTTCACGGTAGGCGAGTGCCTCGGCGATGTGGATTCGGGTGACGCCGTCCGCGCCGTCGAGATCGGCCAGGGTGCGGGCGACGCGCAATACGCGGTGATAGCCGCGCGCGGTCAGGCCCATGCGCTCGGCGGCCTCGACCAGCAGACGCTTGCCGGCATCGTCGGGCGTTGCGATGCGGTCGAGCAGTTCGCCCTCGACATGGGCGTTGAGCAACATGGATTGCGGGCCGACGATTTCGGTGAAGCGGGCATCCTGCGCCTCGCGCGCCGCGGCGACGCGGGCGGCAACCTCGGGCGAGCCTTCGGCCGGCGGCGGCAGCGCCAGATCGGCATGCGCCACGGGTGGCACTTCGATGTGGATGTCGATGCGGTCGAGCATCGGCCCCGACAGTTTCGCCTGATAGTCGCCGATGCAGCGCGGCACGCGCGGACAGGCGCGCGCCGCATCGCCCGCATGGCCGCAACGGCAGGGGTTCATCGCCGCAACCAGCTGGAAGCGGGCCGGGAAGGTCACATGTGCATTGGCGCGGGCGACGACTGCCTCACCTGACTCAAGCGGCTGACGCAAGCTGTCGAGCACCTGGCGCGGGAACTCCGGCAGTTCATCGAGGAACAGGACGCCGCGATGCGCGAGCGAGATTTCACCGGGGCGGACGCGAAGCCCACCGCCGACCAGCGCCGGCATCGAGGCCGAATGATGCGGCGCGCGATAGGGACGGCGGCGGCCGATGCCGGTTTTCAAAAGCTCGCCGGCGAGCGAGGCGACCATCGACACCTCCAGCATCTCGCGCGGCGAAAGCGGCGGCAGAATGCCGGGAAGGCGCGCGGCCAGCATAGACTTGCCGGAGCCGGGCGGGCCGACCATCAACATGTTGTGGCCGCCGGCGGCGGCGACCTCGAGTGCGCGCTTGGCCGATTCCTGTCCTTTGATATCGCGCAGGTCTGGCACGGTCCCCGCTTCGACCGCCTTCATCGGCGCCGGTTCGGAGAGGACCTGACTGCCGCGAAAATGATTGACCAGCGCGATGATCGAGCGCGGCGCCAGCACGCCGCCCGGATTTGCCGCGTCCATGCCGGCCCAAGCGGCTTCGGGCCCGCAGGCTTCGGGGCAGATCAGGCCCTTGCCGCGGGCATTGGCGGCAATCGCCGCCGGCAGCGCGCCGGCGACCGGATTGATGGTGCCGTCCAATGACAATTCGCCGATGGCGACGAAACGCTCGAGCTCCTGCGCCGGCAGCACGCCCATGACGACCAGCAGGCCGAGCGCGATGGGGAGATCGTAATGGCTACCTTCCTTTGGCAGATCGGCGGGGGCGAGATTGACCGTGATGCGCTTGGCCGGCAGGCCGAGACCGATCGCATGGAGGGCGGCGCGCACGCGCTCGCGGCTTTCGGCAACCGCCTTGTCGCCGAGGCCGACGACCGCAAAACCGATGACACCACCGGCGATATGGACCTGCACATCAACCGGACGCGCCTCGACGCCCTGAAAGGCCACCGTCTCGATATGCGCGACCATGATGCCCGCCCTGTCCGGTTATGGGGAAAGGCTAGCGCAATGGTGAATTACGTCAAGAACGAAATGGGAACAAAAGACGACGCCCCTGCCCGGTCCTGCGCCTTGCGGCAGCGCGCGCAGTGTCAGGCGGCGTCGACCGCCGCCGCCAGCATCCCCGCGACCGCCTTTGCGACCTCGGTAAGCTGCGGATTGCCGATGGCACCCATCGAGGCGACAGGGTCAATAGCCGCCACCTCGACTCGCGACGCGTCCGCCTGCCGCAAGATGACGTTGCAGGGAAGCATGGTGCCGATCTTGTTTTCGAGCGCGAGCGCCCGGTCCGCCATCGCGGGATTGCAGGCTCCGAGAATGCGATAGGGCGCCATGTCCTTGCCCAGCTTTTTCTTCATCGTCGCGGCGACGTCGATGTCGGTGAGGATGCCGAAGCCCTGAGCGGCAAGCGCCGTCGTCACGCGCTCCACAGCGGCATCGAACGCACATTCGATGGTCCGTGCGTGATAATAGGTCATCGTCTGCTCTTTCTGGCCCGGAAAATTGCGAGCCTACATGCAACCCATGACCGGCAGGAGACGGTCGGCCTTCAGTTTCTGCTCCGCTGACAGCGTGCCATAAAGTGCTTCGGTCGCGGGCTTCAGGGCTTCCAGAGCCGCAAGGCGGGACTTCATCATCTCAATATGGAAATCGAGCCTTCCGGAGGGCGTCGCGTCCTGCTGCCCGGACGCCTCGCGCATCCTCCGGTGCATCGACACCATGACACCCGCGTTCGACTGCAGCGCGTCGGCATAATCGTTCCAAACCGCCTGCTGATCGTCGGTAATGCCGAGCTCGGCCTTGAGGAAGGCGACACGGCCATCCGCATAGGTCTCGATATCGCCGTCGCCCGACCAGCCGCCCATCATCATGCCGCAGCCGCCACCCATCATACCCATGCCAGGGCCCGTCATCCCGGTGCCCCAGCCGCTTCCGCCCATCATGCCGCCCTGGCCCATCATCATGCCGGGGCCCTGCCCCTGCCCGCCTTTATCGGCCATCTGCGCCGCGGCGGGTCCGCCCATGAGAGCGATGCCGAAGAGAGCGACACAAATCATGCTGCTCGGTTTCATCGTCATTCCTTCCCGGTTGAGATTTCGGTTACTCGCGATCAGACGAACAGGGATCGTCGATGGCTGCATTGCGCTCGATCAAATTCCGTCGAAAGCCCGGTCCGGGCGGACTTCCACAGTCGACTTCAGGGGGGCGTCGCGAAGTTGAAGCGGAGCCTGCGCTCGTTGGCGAAGAGGTCGAGACCGCGCGGACCGACCGAGGCGATGCGGCTGGCGAAAGGGATGACCGGCACCAGGCTCGTTGAGCGCCTAGGCACCAAAATGTGCAGTGCGGCGAAGGGCAACCGGTCGGGCTGCGGCTATTTCTTCGACCGCGCCGCCTCGGCCGCGTCCATCACGCGCATCAGGTTTTCGCCCCAGAGCTTGCCGATTTGCTCTTCGGTGTAGCCGCGGCGGACCAGCTCGGCCGTCACGTTGAGGGTTTCGCCGGCATGGGACCAGCCTTCGATGCCGCCGCCGCCCTGAAAATCCGACGAGATGCCGACATGGTCGATGCCGACCAGTTTCACCGCATGGTCGATGTGATCGGCAAGCGTCGCCACGGTGGCGCGCGGCCATTTGGCGTCAAGCGCCGCGACGCTGTCGGCGAATTTGCGCTTCGTCTCGTCGCTGGCGCCAAAAAAGGCATCGAGCGAGATCATCCCAAGCGAGGCCGCCAGTTCGCGCCGCGCCTTCAGCTTTTCCTCCGGCACCTCATGCAGATAGGCGTCGAAGGCGACGATCTGGATGACGCCGCCCCTGGCCGCCAGCGCCTTGATTTCTTCATCCGTCATGTTGCGCGGATGGGGATGGAGGGCGTGAACCGAGGAATGCGAGGCGATGACCGGTGCCCGCGACAGCTCGATCGCTTCGAGCGCGGCGGCTTTCGAGGCGTGGCTGACATCGACCATCAGGCCGAGATCGTTGGCGCGGGCAATGAGGGTGCGGCCGAAATCCGACAGGCCGCCATGCTCGCCGCCTTCCTCGTTGGCGCGGTCAGTGAATTTTTCCTGCGGCAGGGCGCTGTCGGCAATATCGTTGTGGCCGTTGTGAACAAGGCCCAGATAGCGCGCGCCCAGCGCATAGTAAGTGTCGAGCAATTCGGGCGACCGGCCGATCACATAGCCGTTCTCGATGCCGATCAGCGCCACCCGCTTGCCTTCGCCGTGCAGGCGGCGGATATCGGCGGCGGAGCGGGCAAGGCCGATTTCGTCCGGGTAGAGATTATCGGTCATGCGGCGGATGGCGGCGAATTTCGCGAAGGCCTCGGAGGCGGCCTGCGCATAACCCGCATCGTCGCGTGCGCCCTGCCCCGCATAGACGACAAAGAAGACCGCGTCGAGACCGCCCTCGCGCATGCGCGGCAGATCGACCTGAACGGGCCAGGTCCCCGTCTTGCCGGGATCGTACATCTCCGTGCCGAAGCTTGTCGGGATGTCGACATGGGTGTCGATCGTGATGACGCTTGCATGAATGCGCGCCGCCGTTTCTGCCAGTGTCGGCGGCGGCGCATCGGGGATGAAGACCGGGCGCAGCGTCCAGATGGCGCCGACGACCAGCGCCAGACCGGCGGCCAGAATGGCGTAACGCGTCCATTTCATGTGTGCCCTGCCCGGCATGCTCACGCCTCCCCTTTCACGCGCCGCGACGCGCCTCGATCGCATCCCAGACAAGACCCGCCAGATTGGCATTGTCGAAGCGGTCGATTTCCTGAATGCCGGTCGGCGAGGTGACGTTGATCTCGGTCAACCAGTCGCCGATCACATCGATGCCGACGAAGATCAATCCGCGCGCCTTCAGTTCCGGTCCGATCGTCTCGCAGATTTCGCGTTCGCGCGCCGTCAGCGACCATTTTTCAGGCCGGCCGCCGACATGCATGTTGGAGCGCGATTCGCCTTCGGCCGGAACACGATTGATCGCGCCGACCGGTTCACCGTCGACCAGGATGATGCGCTTGTCGCCCTGACGGACTTCGGGGAGATATTTCTGCACGATCACCGGCTCGCGGTTCATCTGACCGAAAATCTCGAGCAGCGAATTGAGGTTCTCGTCGCCCTCGCGGATGCGGAAGACGCCGATGCCGCCATTGCCGAACAGCGGCTTGACGATGATGTCGCCGAATTCGCGGCGGAAGGCGCGAATCTCTTCCGGATCGCGGCTGATCAGGGTCGGCGGAAGCAAGCCCTTGAAGCGCACTGCAAAAAGCTTTTCGGGCGCATTGCGCACTTCGGCCGGATTGTTCACCACCAGCGTTTTCGGGTGCACGGTTTCGAGAATATGGGTCGCCGTGATGTAGCTCATGTCGAAAGGCGGGTCCTGGCGCATCAGCACGACATCGAGATCGGCGAGAAAGGTCTTTTCGAGGCTGCCCAGGGTCGAATGATTGCCGACCTCGCGGCGCAGCGTCATCGGCCGCATGCGCGCATAGGCGCGGCCGTCACGCATCGAGAGATCCTTGGGCTCGTAATAGAAAAGCCTGTGGCCGCGGCGCTGCGCCTCCAGCCCCAGTGCAAAGGTCGAATCGGCGTTGATGTTGATCTGGTGGACCGGATCCATCTGGATGGCGACGGCAAGGCTCATGCTGTTCTCTCACGTTCGTTCACGCGCGGGCCAAGCCCGCGCGGTCTCGGGCATTCACGCGCGGACCTGGCCCGCGCGGTCTTGGACACTCACGCGCTGACCTGGCCCGCGCGGGCTCGGGGAAAGATGGGGGGAGAACCCCCGCTTTGCGAGAAAAAAATCAGTTGAGGCGCGTCTTGAGGCGGCGCAACGCCTCTTCCGCCATGACGGCAATGCGGGCCTCGCCGAGGTCGGCGGCCATGTCGCGGCAGGCCTCGAAGGCATGGGCGGCGGCGCCCATATGCCCCGCATGGACCTCGAGCCGCCCGAGTTCGAAGCGCAGACCCGCCCGCTGCGGCGCCAGCCAGATCATGCGCCGCACGATCTCGCGGGCGCGGGCGAAGTCGCCGGCCTTGATGGCGCGGCTCAGAATGTTGTTTTCAAGCCGGAGCAGGATGTCGCGCGGGCCGACCGGCTCGCAGGCCTCGGGCGTCAGCCGCGCATCGGGGCCCTCGACGCCGCGCAGCAGCGTCAGCAAGTCGGCGGCGGTCAGCGCGCGGCCGCCATTGAAAGGGTCGAGCACCGCCGCCTCGCCCGCACCGCGCAGCCTGAGCACAAAATGACCCGGAAAGTTCAAACCGATCAGATCGAGGCCCAGTTTCGCGCCGACATGAAGATAGAGAATGCCGAGCGTGACCGGCAGGCCTTTGCGGCGGTCGATCACATCGGCAAGATTGGCGTTGCGCGGATCGTCATAGGTCCTGGTGTCGCCGAGATAATGAAATCGGCCGGCGACAACGCCGGCCAGCGCGCCTGCGACAATGCCGGCCGGCGCTTCTTTCGCGGCGCCCGACAGCACCTCGTCCGTCGCCGCGGCCAATTCGTCAAGATGGGCGAGATAGGGATCGGGTTCGAACTCCGGCCGGTCGAGCGCCGCCAGCGTCAGCGCCAGCCGCGCCAGATCGAGTTCGTCGTCGGGCATGACGCCCGCGCGCTGCAATTCGCTTTCCATGTCTCGCATCGTCCCGTCCATGCGGCGATCATGGCGCGGGACGGGCGGGCGATGCAAGTGCGCTCGATGCAGGTCCGCTCAGGACTTCCTGATCTCGACATAGGAGACGACATTCTTCACGCCCGACACGTCGCGCGCATGGGCGATGACGCGATCGAGTTCAGCGCGGTCAAGTGCCGTCCCCATCAGATAGACGATGCCGTGCACCGTCTCGATCGAGTAATTGATGCTGCTGATGCTCCGGTCGCCGGTCAGCCGGGCGCGCAGCTTGGTCGTGATCGTCGCGTCGCTCATCGCCTGCGCGAAACCGGCACTCCCGCCGACCTTCAACTCGTTGATGACCTCCCTGACGCCGCCGATGGTCCAGACAAGACGCGTCACCGTCACGCGGTCCTCGGCCTTCGGTACCGTGCCGGACAGAAGCACGCGGCCATTGCGGACCTGGGTCGCGACGCCCTTGTAGAGATTGCTGTCTTCGGCCAACAGCTTGCGATTGATCTCAAAGGAGATCTGGTTGTCGTCGACGGCCTGTTCGAGGCCGCGGTCCTGCGAGGCCCCGACGGCGGCCGCGCCGCCCGCGCCCACGACCAGCGGCACGCAGCCGCCAAGGCCGAAAACAACCAGGATCAACGCCGCCAAAGACATTCGCATACCGAAACCTCCAGACAAGGAACCCCCGTGCTCCGGCACGAAATGAGCCGAGTGCTGCGGCAAGATTATGGCCGCCAGGCGTCTTCCAGGTGACGGGGGAAACGGCGCGGGGCGACCAGCACCACATCGAAACGAAGATCGAGACCGGCAAGACCGGGCCGCATGGCCAGCAAATGGTCGGCGGCGCGCGCCAGGCGCTGCTGCTGACGCGGAAGCAATGCCTCCACGGCACGCTCGCCGGCCCTGTCGGGCCTGGCGCTTGCCTTGACCTCGACAATAACCAGCGCCCTGCCGCGGCGCGCGACCATGTCGATTTCGCCGGCACGTGTTTTCAGGCGACGGGCCAGAATGCGATAGCCTTTGAGGCGGAGCCAGAAAGCGGCCAGCGTTTCGGCGCGAAGGCCGCGGCGATGGGCGGCGCGGCCACGCGCGGCATCGCCCTTTCTCATCCCGCCCTCAATCTTTCGCATCCGCTATTTCCAGCGCCCGGGCATAGATCTCGCGGCGCGGCAGGCCCGTCATCGACACGACTTCGGCAACCGCGTCCTTGAGGCTTTCGCGGCGCAGCGCGTTTTCGAGCATCGCGTCGATTTCATGCGCACAAAGCGCCGCGCGCTTTTCGGGCGGCCCGACCACGATGACGATTTCGCCCCTGGGCGGTCCGGACGCGGCATAATGCGCGGCCAGATCGGCGAGCGGGCCACGCCGCACCTCCTCGAATTTCTTCGTCAGTTCGCGCGCCACCGCCGCCTCGCGCGGACCCAGTGTCTCGACCATGTCGGCCAGCGAGGCAGCCAGACGATTGGCGCTTTCGAGAAAGACCAGCGTCGCCGGGATGGCGGCAAGCTCGGCCAGTTCCTTGCGCCGCGCTTCCTGCCTTGCGGCCGGAAAGCCCGCGAAAAAGAAGCGGTCGGTCGGCAGGCCCGCCAGCGTCAGAGCCGCCAGAACCGACGAGGCGCCGGGAAGCGTCGTCACGGCGTGACCGGCCGCGATCGCCTCGCGTACCAGCTTCAGGCCCGGATCGGAGACGAGCGGCGTGCCGGCATCCGAGACCAGGGCGATGGCTTCGCCGGCCTCGAGCCGTTTCAGGATGCGCGGACGCATCTCGGCCGCGTTGTGGTCGTGATAGGGCGCGGTGCGGGCCTCGATATGGTGAATGGCGAAAAGCTTGGCTGTCACGCGCGTGTCCTCGCACAAGACCAGATCGGCGCGCGTCAGCACATCGAGGGCACGCAAACTGATGTCGCCGGCATTGCCGATCGGCGTCGCCGTCACATAAAGGCCCGGCGCGAGCCGGAGTTTTGCGGGTTTTTCGTTCATCGCGGGCGACCTTGCGCCCGGAAGGCACTTTTTGGCAAGACGGTGCAGGGCCGCGCGGACCGGACCGGTTTACTTGGCCGGTCGCGAACAGTACCCTTCGCCGACACGGCATATCGATGTTCGTTCAAGGAAACTTCCGGTGACAGACGCCCGCTCCTCCTCTGCCGGCCTTCGGGCGACGGTTGTTTTCTGTCTCGGCCTCCTGCTGGCCGGTTGCAACGGCCTGGGCCCACGTCCGGCGCCGCCGCCGGTGGTCGCGCCGCCGCCCGTCGTGCAGGTGCAGCCGCCGCCGCGCGTCGAGACGCCGCCGATGCGCGACCCCGCCCGCTTCTACACGCCCGCTTATATGGCCGGCGAGAGGCCGGTCCGGGTGGCGCTGCTGCTGCCCTTCAATTCGTCGCGCGACAATGTGCGGACGCTTTCCAACGCCATCTACAATGCTGCGCAACTGGCGCTGTTCGAATTCGACAACCAGCAGGTGTTGTTGATCCCCAAGGCGACAGGGGGCACTGCCGGTGGCGCGCAGCGCGCCGCGCAGGAAGCGCTGAATGCCGGCGCCGATCTCATTCTCGGGCCGCTCTTTGCCGAGGAAGTCACCGCCATCGCGCCGCTGGCCGCGGGCGCCGGCGTGCCGGTCGTCGCTTTTTCCTCCGACAGCGCGGTCGCCGGCAACGGCGTCTATCTGCTGTCCTTCCCGTTGCATGAAGACATCAACCGGATCGTCGAATTTGCAACACTGCAGGGCATACAGTCCTTCGGCGCTTTTTATCCGCAAGGTAGCTATGGCGAGCGGGCGCGGGCCGAGTTCGAGCGCGCCGTCGGCGCGCGCGCCGGACGGATCGTCGCCAGCGCCAGTTATCCGGCAAGCTCGGACGGCATGTATGAGCCCGCGCGGCGCATCGCGGCGAGCTATGGCGGCGGAAACTTCCAGGCGCTGTTCCTGCCCGAAGGCGGCGCACAGCTCAAAACCATTTCACCCTTGCTTCCTTACTACGATCTCGATCCGCGCAAGGTGAAGTTTCTCGGTACCGGGCTCTGGGACGACCCGTCGCTGGCGCTCGAACCGCCGCTTCATGGCGCCTGGTTCCCGGCGCCGCCGCCCGAAGGGCACGCGCAGTTCCTGACCCGCTACAAGCGCGCCTATGGCAGCACGACGCCGCCGCGCATCGCCAGTCTCGGCTATGACGCGGCGAGCCTTGCGGTGGCGCTGGCGACGCGCCCCGAAAGCGGCCGCTTTTCCGCAGCAGCACTGACCGATCCCGACGGCTTTGCCGGCGTCGACGGTATTTTCCGTTTCATGGCGGACGGGCGCACCGAACGCGGCCTCGCCGTGATGGAAGTGCGCGCCGGCGGCGCGGTGGTCGTCGATCCGGCACCGACAAGTTTCCGGCCACGGGTCTTCTGAACCTTACACCAGCAAGCGCGCCAGCAGCGCATCGAGGACGAGGCGGCCTTGCGACGTGGCGCGGATGCGGCCCTCTTCTTGGATCAGCAATCCGTCGGCGACGAGGCTCTCGATGCGCGCCTTTGCAAGCGCGCGGCCGGTCAGCTTTTCGTAACGCGCAAGCGCCACGCCATCCTCGAGACGCAGGCCCATCAGCATCATCTCGTCGCCCTGCTCCGCCGGCGAAATTTCTTCCGACGCTTCGAGGCCGTGCCCGAGGCGCTCGACCGCCTCAATCCATTGGCCCGGCGCACGCATTGTACGGGTTGCGAGATGCGCCTCCCCTGCCCTGACGCGGCCATGGGCGCCGGGGCCGACGCCGGCATAGTCGCCGTAGCGCCAATAGACCAGATTGTGACGGCACTCGGCGCCGGGCCTTGCATAGTTCGAAACTTCGTAAGGCGACATTCCCGCCTCGGCGCAGATTTCGCCGGTCAACTCGTACAGCGCCGCCGCGTCTTCTTCGGCCGGCAATATGAAGGCGCCCTTCTCGTGGAGACGCGCAAAGGCCGTATCGGGTTCGATGGTCAGCTGGTAGAGCGAGAGATGATCGGCGGCATGCGCCAGCGCGGCGCGCAGTTCCTTTTCCCAGGCGGCGCGCGTCTGGCCGGGCCGCGCATAGATGAGATCGAAGGAGAGGCGCGGGAATGTGTTGCGCGCCAGCGCGATGGCGCGGAGTGCCTCGTCGGCGGTGTGCAGGCGGCCCAGAAATTTAAGCTGTGCGTCGTCGAGCGACTGGACGCCGAGCGAGAGGCGGTTGACGCCCGCTGCCCGGTAGCCACGAAAGCGCGCCGCCTCGACACTGGTGGGATTGGCTTCGAGCGTCACCTCGACATCGTCATCGACCGGCCAGAGGGCATGGATCCGCTGGAGCACCGCCTCAACGGTTGCAACCTCCATCAGCGAGGGCGTGCCACCGCCGAAGAAGATCGAGCGCACGCGGCGGGGGCCCGTCAGCCCGCGCATATGTTCAAGCTCGCGGACAAGCGCCGCCGCCCAGCGCGTCTGATCGACCGCCGCGACGACATGGGAATTGAAGTCGCAATAGGGACATTTCGACTGGCAGAAGGGCCAGTGCACATAAATGCCGAAGCCGGGCGCGCGCGGGTCGTCCGTTAACGGATCAATTTTTGTCGAAGCAGGCATCGACGAGCCGGCGGAAGGCGTGAGCCCTGTGTGAGAGGCCATGTTTTTTCTCCGGCTCCATTTCGCCGAAGGTGATGTCGTGGCCTTCGGCCACGAAAATCGGATCGTAACCGAAACCCTTTTCGCCGCGTGGCGGCCAGACGAGTTCGCCGTCCACCCTGCCCTCGAAATATTCGACATGACCATCGGGCCAGGCCAGTGCCAGGCCGCAGATGAAATGCGCGCGCGTGTCGGGCGGGCCGGCCTCGACCATGCCGCGACGCAGTTTTTCCATCGCGAAATCGAAATCCTTTGTCGGACCGGCCCAGCGCGCCGAATGAATGCCCGGCGCACCCGACAAGGCTTCGACGCAAAGACCGGAATCGTCGGCAAGCGCCGGCAGGTTGGCGGCGCGGGCGGCGGCCAGCGCCTTCAGCTCGGCATTTTCGCGAAATGTGGCGCCCGTCTCTTCGGGTTCGGCAAGGCCGAGTTCGGCGGCCGACACGGTTTCGATGCCGAACGGCGCCAGCAGATCGCCGATCTCGCGTACCTTGCCCGGATTGTGGCTGGCGACGACGAGACGGCCGCCGGCGAATTTGCGCGTCATCCCGCGACCGCCGCTTTCTGCCGGATCACGAGATCGGCGATGGCGGATTTCGCGAGACCGAGAAGCTTGGAGAGCTCGTCTTCGCTGAAAGGTTCGCCTTCAGCGGTGCCCTGCACTTCGCAAATGCCGCCCTTGCCGGTGATGACGAAATTCGCGTCGGTGCCGGCGTCGGAATCCTCGGCATAGTCGAGATCGACGACCGGCTGGCCCTTGTAGATGCCGCAGGAAATCGCCGCCACATGATCCTTCAGCACAGGGCCGGAGAGCATCGAGCGGGCGCGCATCCATTCGATGCACTGATGAAGGGCCACCCAGGCGCCGGTGATCGAGGCGGTGCGGGTGCCGCCATCGGCCTGCAACACATCGCAGTCGATCGAAATCTGACGCTCGCCGAGCGCCCGGAGATCGACGATCGTGCGCAGCGAACGGCCGATCAGGCGCTGGATCTCCTGCGTGCGGCCCGACTGCTTGCCGGTTGCCGCCTCGCGCCGCATCCGTTCATGGGTCGAGCGCGGCAGCATGCCGTATTCGGCCGTCACCCAACCCTTGCCGCCGCCCTTCAGAAAGGGCGGCACACGTTCCTCGAGGCTCGCAGTGCACAGGACATGCGTATCGCCGAAGCGGACGAGGCAGGAGCCCTCGGCGTGTTTGGCGACGCCGGGCTCAAAGAAGACCTGACGCATTTCGTGGGGCTGACGGCCGGAGGGGCGCATTGTCGGGGTTCCGATCTTTGTCTCGAATGATTTGCAGGCGGGTTTGGGGGTCTTAGTACCTTGGCGGCGGCCATGCGTAAAGGAAGGGCCGCCGCGAATTGACGCGGGCCCCGGCGCTACCTAGATTTGTCGCATCTTTCATACACTTACGGATGAGGACAGGGACAGCGCATGGTGGCCGTCAAGGATCTCAACGAGCGCTCGCGCGAGATCCTGCGTCGCGTGGTCGAGAGCTATCTCGAAACCGGCGAGCCGGTCGGTTCGCGCATCCTGTCCAGGCAGCTCCCGATCTCGCTGTCGGCGGCCTCGATCCGCAATGTGATGTCGGATCTCGAGGCGCTGGGGCTGATCTTTTCGCCCCATACCAGCGCCGGCCGCCTGCCGACCGAGGCGGGCCTGCGGATGTTCGTCGACGGACTCCTCGAAATCGGCGATCTCAGCGATGACGAGCGCAAGTCGATCGAGCGGCAGGTGGCCGGCTCGCACAAGAATGTCGAGGATGTGCTGGACGAGGCGTCGAAGATGCTCTCCGGCCTCAGCCATGCGGCCGGCTTCGTCGTCGCGCCAACCTATGACGCGGCGCTGAAACATCTCGAATTCGTGCCGATCGACGGCGAGCGCGCGCTGGTCGTCATCGTCACCGAAGGCGGCGCGGTCGAGAACCGCGTTATCGAAATTCCCAAAGGGCTGACGCCCTCGGCGCTGGCGGAAGCCACCAATTATCTCAACGCGCAATTGCGCGGCAAGACACTGGACGAGGCCAAGACACATCTGGCGCGCGACATGGAAACGCGAAAGGCCGAGCTCAACGAGCTGACAGCCAAGGTGATCGAGGCGGGGCTGGCGACCTGGTCGGGTGCAGGTGGCGGCGATCCGCTCGGCAAATCGCTGATCGTGCGCGGGCGCTCGCGGCTCCTTGAAGATGTGCATGCGATGGAGGATCTCGAACGCATCCGTCTGCTTTTCGACGATCTGGAGAACAAGCGCGATCTGGTGCAGCTGCTGGGTCTTGCCGAGCAGGCCGACGGGGTGCGCATTTTCATCGGTTCGGAAAACAAACTCTTCTCGCTTTCGGGCTCGTCGCTGATCGTCAGTCCCTATATGGACGCCCAGCAACATGTGGTGGGCGTGCTTGGCGTGATCGGGCCGACGCGGCTCAATTATGCGCGCGTGATCCCGATGGTCGATTACACCGCCAAGCTGGTCGGCCGGCTGATCAACTGAGGCCGGCGAGAGCAGGCCGGGTTGACATATTGGCCCCCGGCGCGCACATGCACTCGCCGGAAGTCCCGACAAACCTGACATGGACGCAAACGGAAGCCCCATGAGCGACGAAAACAGCAAACCCGACACCGGAACGCCCGAAACGGCCGCAAAGCTGGCTGAATCGCTGGCGGCCGAGCCCGCCCGGCAGGGCGAGGCGGCCGACGCCGCCGAGACCGGCGCCGATGTGGCGGCGCTCGAAACCGAGATCGCCGAACTCAAGGACCGGCTGCTCCGGGTCGCGGCCGAAATGGAAAACGCCCGCAAGCGCGCCGAGCGCGACCGGGCCGATGCGACGCGTTATGCGGCCGCCAATTTTGCCCGCGACATGCTGCAGGTTGCCGACAATCTGCGCCGTGCGATCGGCACCCTCAAGGATGACGAGCGCGAAGGTGCTGCCGAGAGCGTCAAGGCGATGGTCGAGGGTGTCGAGATGACCGAGCGGCAATTGCTGTCGATTTTCGAACGCCACGGCATCCGCGAAATCACGCCGCAGGCCGGCGAGCGCTTCGACCCGAACCTGCATGAGGCGATGTTCGAGGTGCCGGGCTCGGGTCATCCGGCCGGCACGGTCGTTCATGTGCTCGAAGGTGGTTACATGATCGGCGAGCGTCTCTTGCGCGCGGCGCGGGTCGGCGTCGCCAAGGCCGAAGGCGCCGAAAAAGGCGCCAATGTCGACACGACGGCCTGAAAAAGCGAAGCTCCATCCTCATCGCATGCCTTGAAACCGGCGATGCGCGAGTCCATAGTCATAACGCTGTTATAGACTGGACAGGGGAGGAGACGGATCATGCTCGAACTTTGGGCGGCGGCAGCTTTTTTTCTGGGAATTCATTTGATCGTCGCAGGCTCCGGCTTGCGCGGCAAGATCGTCGGCGCGATCGGCGAGAAGCCCTATCTCGGACTTTTCGCACTGGCCTCGCTCGGCGGCATCGTCTGGCTGGTGATGGCCTATAATGCGGCGGGGACCGGCGCCAATCCGCTTTACTGGGCGCCGCCGCTCTGGGCCATGCATCTGTCGCCGCTCGTCATTCTCATCGCGGCCTTCTTCGCCGTTGTCGGGATCACGACGCCGAACCCGACCGCCGTCGGCGCCGAGGCGCTGGCGGCAGATCCGGAAACGGTCAAGGGCATGCTGCGGATCACGCGGCACCCCTTTCTCTGGGGCGTCGCGATCTGGGCCGGCTGGCATGTGCTCGTTAATGGCGATCAGGCGGCGATCATCTTCTTCGGTACCTTCGCGCTCCTGGCCCTACTCGGCACTTTCTCCATTGACGACAAGCGTGAGCGGAAAATGGGCGAGGGCTGGCGCGGCTTCGCCTCGAAGACCTCCAACCCGCCTTTTCTCGCCATTGTCGCCGGGCGCAACAGCCTGAAGCTCGGCGAACTTGGCTGGTGGCGAATCCTCGCCGCACTGATCGTCTTTGGCGCCTTGTTTTACGGGCATATCTGGCTTTTCGGCGTGTCGCCGGTGCCGGGTTGGTATCCGTATTGAGGAAACTCATGCCGGCTTCGTCACACGCCTCAGCGTCAGGTTGATGCGGCCGCCGCCGGGGATCAGGCGCGAGGAACCGAAAATCACACGGTCGACGCCGTGAAAGCGCAGGCGCGACGAGCCGCCCATCACCAGCACGTCGCCGGATGAGAGTCTGAAGCTTTTCGATTTGTCGCCACGGGCGAATCCGCCGACGCGGAAAACGCAGGTGTCGCCCAGCGAGAGCGAGACGACGGGCGCATCGAGCGCTGCTTCGTCCTCGTCGCGGTGAAGGCCCATGCGCGCCTTCGGCTGCTCGTAGAGATTGACCAGACAGCATTCGGGCGAGGCCGGATAGGCCGCGACATCGTCCCAAAGCGCCAGTAGTGCCGCCGGTATGGCCGGCCAGGGGGCGCTGTTAACCTCATCCCTTGACGCATAGCCGTAGCCCTCCGGCCGCGAGACCCAACCGAGAGG
Organism: Parvibaculum sp.; assembly: GCF_030651915.1. Taxonomy (GTDB): domain Bacteria; phylum Pseudomonadota; class Alphaproteobacteria; order Parvibaculales; family Parvibaculaceae; genus Parvibaculum. The sequence goes on from NZ_JAUSBV010000002.1 coordinate 175,815, forward strand.
CCCGAAATTCATCTGCCGGATCGACCAGGGCTTGCCGGTGCGCGGCATTTGCGGGCGATAGGGCGGGGCGCGCTCCAGGGCCCGCGCAAGCTCGGCGGCGAGCGCCCTTTGCGCCACCTCATCCAGATGGCGCGGATAGAGCGCCAGGCCCTCAAATCCCGTATCGACCGGCTTCATGGGGTCAGTCTAGATGGGGCCCGTCCTGCTGCAAAATCCGGCCTCGATTTTTGACACCTATAGTGCCATATTATCTGCCGCCGGGTGGTGGATGCCCGGCATCAAGCAGGGCGGAAGGGGTGCGCTATGATCAGAATTATCGGGATTGCGCTGATGGCGGCGATGCTGTCGGGCTGCGCGGCGGTGGCCATTCAGGGCGCCTCGCGCGCCAAGGACAATGCGGTGATCGTCGGCAACGAGGATGCGGCGGCAGCCGGCGATGTTGCGGCGCAAATGAAAATGGGCGACGCGCATTGCTGCACCATCGCCGGGTCGGCCGGTGTTCTCAACAACCAGAAGGCGACCGAATGGTATTGCAAGGCGGCGCGCCAGGGCGATCCGCGCGCCAAATACGAACTCGGCCGCATTTATTCGGGCGATCTGGTGCGCGGCATGAACGCGCCGGCCAAACTCGGCGCGCTGGTGACGACACAGCGCGAGAACAAGCCGCTGGCACTGATGTGGTTCAATCTCGCGGCCGAGGCCGGCTATGGCGACGCGGCCGAGGAGGCCACGGATCTCAGCGGCGACATGACGGCGGTCGAGCGGCTGCAGGCCAGTGTCCGGCAGCAAGACTGGCGGGCGCAAGCCTGCGAATGGAACGCGGTCTATCCGGACAATCAGCTCTAGCGTCCGGCCCAGACGCCACGAGAGACGGACGGCGGCGGGGTACGCGCCGTCCGTCGCCTTTCCCGCACCGAAGTGAAGCCGGGCTCCGGGTCTCGAAAGAGAACCCGCTCCTGCGGGGTCTGGCCGGCCTCTGAGTCCCAAAAGCCTCGCTTCCTGTGGCCATATTGCCGCATCAACGCTTGCGGGGCGTGAAACCCAAACCTATATACAGCGCAACCGTTTCAACCCCCCGGACCCCGGGGGCTTTGAGGGCCCGCCTCAGGGGAGCCCTTATTGCCCGCCGGGACGGACAACCCCTATTCAGGGGGCCGGTTTCGACCGGGAGCGCCCGCACGGGCGCGTCCTGGAACCCGCGGGCGCCAAATGCGGCCCGCCCGGCCCGCCGCAATGTGAGGACAACGAGAATGGCTAAAGTTATCGGTATCGACCTCGGCACGACGAATTCCTGTGTCGCCGTGATGGAAGGCAAGACCGCCAAGGTGATCGAAAACGCCGAAGGCGCCCGCACCACGCCCTCCATGGTCGCCTTTACCGCCGATGGCGAGCGTCTGGTCGGCCAATCGGCCAAACGCCAAGCCGTCACCAACCCCTCCAACACCCTCTTTGCCATCAAGCGCCTGATCGGCCGCTCCTATGACGACCCCACCACCCAGAAGGACAAGGGCATGGTGCCCTACGACATCGTCAAGGCGCCGAACGGCGACGCCTGGGTGGAAGCGCATGGCGAGAAATATTCGCCCTCGCAAATCTCGGCCTTCATCCTGCAAAAAATGAAAGAGACGGCCGAAAGCTATCTCGGCGAAAAAGTCGAGAAGGCCGTCATCACCGTTCCGGCCTATTTCAACGACGCTCAGCGCCAGGCAACGAAAGACGCCGGCAAGATCGCGGGCCTCGAAGTGTTGCGGATCATCAACGAGCCGACGGCGGCCGCCCTCGCTTACGGTCTCGACAAGAAGGACGGCGAGCTGATTGCCGTTTACGACCTTGGCGGCGGCACGTTCGACGTGTCGATCCTCGAAATCGGCGACGGCGTCTTTGAAGTGAAGTCGACCAATGGCGACACCTTCCTCGGCGGCGAAGATTTCGACATGCGGCTCGTCAATTATCTCGCCGACGAATTCAAGAAAGAGAACGGCATCGATCTGCGCGGCGACAAGCTGGCGCTGCAGCGTCTGAAGGAAGCGGCCGAGAAAGCCAAGATCGAGCTTTCTTCCGCGACGCAGACCGAAGTCAACCTGCCCTTCATTACGGCCGATGCGTCGGGTCCGAAGCATCTCACCATGAAACTCACGCGCGCCAAGCTCGAAGCTCTGGTGGAAGATCTCATCCAGCGCACCATCGACCCTTGCAAGGCGGCGCTGAAAGATGCCGGCATCACGGCCGGTCAGATCAACGAGATCGTGCTGGTCGGCGGCCAGTCGCGCATGCCGAAAATCCGCGAAGCCGTGAAACAGTTCTTCGGCAAAGAGCCGAACATGAGCGTCAACCCGGATGAAGTGGTTGCCATGGGCGCCGCGATCCAGGCCGGTGTGTTGCAGGGCGATGTGAAAGACGTGCTGCTGCTCGATGTGACACCGCTGTCGCTTGGCATCGAAACGCTGGGCGGCGTGTTCACCCGTCTCATCGAACGCAACACGACGATCCCGACCAAGAAAGCACAGACCTTCTCGACGGCGGAAGACAACCAGTCGGCGGTGACAATCCGCGTCTTCCAGGGCGAGCGTGAAATGGCCGCCAACAACAAGCTGCTCGGCCAGTTCGATCTTGTCGGTCTTCCGTCCGCACCGCGCGGTGTGCCGCAGATCGAAGTCGCCTTCGATATCGATGCCAATGGCATCGTCAATGTGTCGGCGAAAGACAAGGCAACCAACAAGGAACAGACCATCCGCATCGAAGCATCGGGCGGGCTTTCCGAGGCCGATATCGAGAAGATGGTCAAGGACGCCGAGGCGCATGCCGAGGAAGACAAGAAGCGGCGCGAGGAAGCGGAAACCCGCAACCATGGCGAGGCCCTTGCCAATTCGACCGAAAAGATGCTGTCCGAGAACGCCGACAAGGTGCCGGCCGATGTGAAGGCCGAAGTCGAGGCAGCACTCGAAGCACTGAAGGCGGCGCTGACTGGCGGCGATACGGCCGATATCAAAGTGAAGACCGAGGCGCTGACGCAAGTGTCGATGAAGCTCGGCGAAGCGCTTTACAAGGCCGCGCAGGCCGAGGCGCAGTCGGACGAAGCCGCGGGCGGCGATGCCGATGGCCGCGACGAGAATGTCGTCGATGCCGACTTCGAAGAAGTCGACGACGACAAGAAAGACCAGGACAAGTCCGCCTGATCCGGGGCCTCGAGATGACGCCCGTTTCCCTCACACAAAATGCCCGGCGGGTGCGCGTCAGCGCGCCCGCAGCGGCCGCTCTTTGCCTAGGGTGACCTTCGATGTCGAAGCGTGATTTTTACGACGTCCTCGGGGTCGGCCGCGATGCGGGCGCCGATGAGCTCAAAAAAGCCTATCGCAATCTCGCCAAGAAATATCACCCCGACCAGAATCAGGGCGACAAGGAAGCCGAACAGCGCTTCAAGGAACTCAACGAAGCCTATGATGCGCTGAAGGACGAGCAGAGCCGCGCCGCCTATGATCAGTTCGGTCATGCCGCCTTCGATGGCGGCATGGGCGGCATGGGCGGCGCGCGGGGCGGCGGATTTGCCGGCGGCGCGTCAATGTCCGACATATTCGACGACCTGTTCGGCGAATTCATGGGCGGGCGGCGCGGCCAACGCAATGATGGCGGCCGCGCGCGCGGTCACGACCTGCGCTATAATATGGAGATCGACCTCGAGGAAGCCTTCGAGGGCAAGAAGGCACAAGTTCGCGTGCCGGGCTCCGTTGCCTGCGAAACCTGCAAAGGTTCGGGCGCGGCGCCAGGGTCGAGCCCGGTCACCTGCGCGACCTGCCAGGGTCATGGCAAGGTGCGCGCCTCCCAGGGCTTCTTCACCATCGAACGAACCTGCCCAACCTGCCACGGGCGCGGACAGACCATCGACAAGCCCTGCACCGCCTGTCACGGGCAGGGACGCGTCGAGAAGGAGCGCACGCTCTCGGTCAACATTCCGGCCGGCGTCGAGGACGGGACGCGCATCCGGCTTGCCGGCGAGGGCGAAGCCGGCATGCGGGGCGGGCCGGCGGGCGACCTCTACATCTTCCTTTCGGTCCGGCCGCACCGGCTTTTCGAACGCGATGGCGCCGATCTCTTTTGCCGCGTGCCGATTTCGATGGCGACCGCGGCGCTGGGCGGCGAGATCGAAGTGCCGACGCTGGGCGGCAAGCGGGTGAAGGTGAAAGTGCCGGAAGGCGCGCAAACCGGCCGCCAGTTCCGGCTCAAGGGCAAAGGCATGCCGGTCGTCAATTCGCGCGAGACGGGCGACCTCTATATCCAGATCACGGTCGAAACGCCGGTCAACCTGACCAAAAAGCAGAAAGAGCTGCTGAGGGAGTTCGAGACCTCCTCATCCGACAGCAACAATCCGGAAAGCTCGGGCTTCTTCGCCCGGGTCAAGGAATTCTGGGACGGTTTCCAAAACTGAGTGAATCGGTGTGCCCGACTTTGCGCTATTCTGAAAAGGCCGCTTGAACGACTCAGGGGGCCTTTTTTGCGGGCGGGTTCCGGATGCAAAATTACGTTCTTCCGGTTGTGCTGCTGATCGCCTCCAACCTCTTCATGACGGTTGCCTGGTACTGGCACCTCAAATTCAAGCATCTGCCGATCGCGACCGTCGTGATGGTGAGTTGGGGAATCGCGCTGATCGAATACACGCTCGCCGTGCCGGCCAACCGCATCGGTTATGGCGTCTACACGGCACATCAGCTCAAGACCCTGCAGGAAGTCATCACGCTGACGGTTTTCGTCGGCTTTTCGGCCTTCTATCTGGGCCAAGGGCCGACATGGAACACGCTGATCGGCTTTTCGTTGATCGCGCTCGGCGCTTATTTCGTCTTCCGGGGCTGATTGGGGACTGCTATACCGCCCCAAACGCTGGGAGCCACCGACATGGCGGATGACATCAAGATCGCGGTGACGGGCGCGGGCGGCCGGATGGGCCGGACGCTGATCGCGCTCATCCACGAGACGGCGGGGCTGACGCTGGCCGGCGGCATCGAGGCCGAAGGCTCGGCCCATCTCGGCGCCGATCTCGGCATGCTGGCGGGCCTTGCACCGCTCGGCCTCGCGGCAACCGACGATGCCCTCAACGTCATCAAGACGGCCGATGCGCTGATCGATTTCTCGGTGCCGGCCGCAAGCGTCGAATTTGCGGCGCTGACCGCACAGGCGCGGATCGTCCATGTGATCGGCACGACGGGCTTCACCGAGGCCGACGAGGCCCGGATTTCGGCAGCGGCGCGTCATGCCACCATCGTCAAGGCCGGCAATATGAGCCTCGGGGTCAATCTTCTGGCGGCGCTGGTGCGGCAGGCGGCGCGCGCGCTCGATGCGGCATGGGATATCGAGATCGTCGAAATGCATCACCGCCACAAGGTCGATGCACCGTCCGGCACGGCTTTGCTGCTTGGACAGGCGGCGGCCGATGGGCGTGGCGTCGCGCTCAATGAAAATTCGGAGCGTGGACGCGACGGCCAGACCGGCGCGCGCCGCGAAGGCGCCATCGGCTTTGCGAGTTTGCGCGGCGGTTCGGTTGTCGGCGACCATCAGGTGATCTTTGCCGGCGCGCAGGAGCGCATCGTGCTTGGGCATGTTGCCGAGGACCGCGGCATCTTCGCCCGCGGGGCGCTGAAGGCCGCAGCGTGGGGGCAGGGCAGGGGGCCCGGCCTGTTCAATATGGCCGATGTGCTCGGTATCGAATAATTCGTCTACAGACAAATTCTGGAGTCAACCTTGTCGAACCTGCTTGTGCTTGTCCGCCACGGACAAAGCGAATGGAACAAGAAGAACCTCTTCACCGGCTGGCGCGATCCGGGCCTGACCGAACAGGGCGTTGCGGAGGCGCGCGAAGCCGGGCAGGCAATGAAGACGCGCGGGCTCGTTTTCGACGTCGCCTTCACCTCGGCGCTGTCGCGCGCGCAGGAGACCAACCGCCTCATGCTTGAGGAGCTCGGACAGGCGGACATCGAGATCGTCAGGGACCAGGCGCTCAACGAGCGCGACTATGGCGACCTGTCGGGCCTCAACAAGGACGATGCGCGCGAGAAATGGGGCGAGGAACAGGTTCATATCTGGCGGCGTTCCTACGACGTGCCGCCGCCCGGCGGCGAAAGCCTGAAGATGACGGCCGAACGCGTTCTGCCTTACTACGAGAGAGAAATCCTGCCGCGCGTCCTGAACGGCGAGCGGGTGCTTGTCGCCGCGCATGGCAACAGCTTGCGGGCGCTGGTGATGCTGCTCGACAAGCTCAGCCAGGACGAGGTGCTGGCGCTCAACATCGCCACCGGCGCGCCGATCGTCTATCAGCTCGACGGCAAGGGCAATGTGCTGAAGAAGGAAATGCTGATCGAGCGCGACGCTCACTGACGCTCAGGCGTGGTGACCGGCCTTCAGCGACGCCAGCGCCACCTCAAGGGCGCGCGCAAAATCCTTGCGCTCGGGCGGCGACAGAAAAGAGGCGACTTCCAAGGCTCGCCCATGGCTCAGGAGATGGAGCTCGGTCGACTTGTCGGGATTCACCTTGAGCGACAGGCGTACCCAGTAAGGTTGGAAGCTGAAAGCGCGGGCGCGGCCTTTTGCGTCGACCTGGCGAACGCGCAACTCGCTCTGCGACATCTGCACCGTTTCATGGGCGCGGGCGGCGCGGTAGTTCGCCCGGAACGCCCACCAGACCAACGCCACTTCGAGACCACAAAAACCCAGAACCGGCCAGGCGCCTTTCGCCATGAAGACCGCACCGGCCGTGAAGTTGACCGCCGCGATGACGCCCATGACGATCAGGAAGCCCTTGCGCGAGAGCGAACGATGCGGCGTCAGCAGCGCGTCGAAGTGAAGCGGCGCGGCCAGAGGCTCGGCGCTCGCGGCGGGAAATGAGGCAGCGGCAACGGTCATGGGCAGATGCTAGATTGCGGTACGGCAGGGCGCAATGCGGCCTTGCGGCGCGGCGGTGTTATGGCCAAAGTCTCGACACCATGCCGATGAAAAAACCCCAGATCGAAGCGTTTTTCCGCCGCCTGTCGGACGCCCTGCCGGTGCCGGAGACCGAGCTCAAATACATCAACACCTATACGCTGCTGGTGGCCGTCGTCCTGTCAGCGCAGGCGACCGATGTGGGCGTCAACAAGGCGACCGAAAAGCTCTTCAAGACTGTCGATACGCCGCAAAAGATGCTGAAGCTCGGCGAGGCGGGGCTGACGCAGCACATCAAGACCATCGGGCTTTACCGCAACAAGGCCAAAAACGTCATGGCGCTGTCGCGGCTGCTGATCGAACGGCATGGCGGCGAGGTGCCGCGCGACCGCGAGGCACTGCAGGCACTGCCGGGTGTCGGGCGCAAGACCGCCAACGTCGTGCTCAACGTCGCCTTCGGGGAACCGACCATCGCGGTCGACACGCATATCTTCCGCGTCTCGAACCGGACCGGGCTTGCGCCGGGCAAGGATGTGCTGGCCGTCGAGCTGAAACTGGAAAAAGTCGTGCCGCCCGCCTACCGCCTGCATGCGCATCACTGGCTGATCCTGCATGGGCGCTATGTCTGCAAGGCGCGCAAGCCCGATTGTCCGGCTTGCCGGGTGGCCGATCTTTGCCAGTTCAAGGCCAAGACGACGGTTGCCTGAACTCAGGACATCGGCGCGTTGCGGCGTGCCACAACGGTTGCGAGGCAGGATGCCTTGTCCGCCGCGCCGCCTTCGAGCCTGCGCGCATCGACATGGCGCGCGCCGAGCGCGCCCGATGGCGTTTCGTAGAAATAGACGAAGAGGCTGCAATCGCCACCCGCATATTGCCAGACTTCGGCATGAGGCTCACTGCGGCGGAAGTCGGGTTCACCGAGGCGCGCCGAGATTGCCGAGGGTGCGGCACCAACCAGACTTGCCGGCGTCAGCCCGCCCGGCGGTAACGCCGCCATGACGCCGCCACGCGCGTCGATGCCGGTGCCGGGCGCCGTTTCGCAGGCGGCGAGCGCCAAAGGCAACAGCAGTATCAGAACGCGCTTCATGCGAAGCCCTCCGGGACAGCGACTTTCTTGTAGGTATGAACCATGAAGACGGCGCCGAATAGAGGGGCGAAAAGATTGAGCACCGGAACGGTCGCGAAAAGCGCTACCAGGACGCCGGCTGCCATTACACGGCTGCGGTGACGGCGGCGAAGCGCGGTTGCCGCGGCTGGCGCGAGATGGCGCAGCGCCACCAGTTCGAAATATTCGCGCCCGAGCAGATAGCCGTTGACAGCCCAGAAGAGAAAAATATTGACGACCGGGATCAGATAGAAAGGCAACACCAGCAGGTTGACCGCGATCAGCACCACCGTGAAGCGGATGGCGACAATGAGCGACTGCCAGAATGGCTGGTCGCGCCCCGGCGGATCAGAGGGATAGGCCGTCTCCTCGACACGCGCGGCAACCGACTCCAGAAAGAGGCCGGCGACCAGCGAGACGACCGGATGCACCAGCGGGATCAATACGATGATCGCGAGGAAGCGCGCGGCGATGGCGACAATCGTGTCGAGCCAGCCGATGCCGAATTCGGGCAGCGCCGCGAGTGCCCATTGCAGCCCGGCCCCGAACAACACGAGCACGAGCAACGTTACCCCCAGTGACAGCCACATGACGCGGCGGAAGGGGGCGGAGAAGGTTTCCCGCAAGGCGCGCGCGGCGTCGGACAGCATCGCTCGTGCTCCAGTGTCTCAGAAACTTGCCGGGCCAAACTAGAGCGGGACCGCGCGAACTACAAATTGCGGATTTACCGCACCCGGGGGTCGGGCCAAGTGGCGATTTTGTACTTATGGCACAGGTTCCCTATACTCCGGCCTCGAACCCTCCCCGAACTTCAATAAAATCCGAGGACCATGACCGATCTCAAATATGACGTTGCCGGCATCGGCAATGCGCTGGTTGACGTTATCGCCGACGCCGACGACAAATTCCTGACCGCCAACGGCATCGAGAAAGGCTCGATGACGCTGATCGACGACAAGCGCGCCGACGATCTCTATGGCCGCATGGGCCAGGCGGTCGAAATGTCGGGCGGCTCCTGCGCCAACACGATCGCGGGGCTCGCCTCGCTCGGCGGCAAGGGCGCTTTTTTCGGCAAGGTCAAGCGCGACCAGCTCGGCGACGTCTTCATGCACGACATCAAGGCGCTCGGCGTCGAATTTCCGGCAAAGCCCGCAAGCGCCGGCGCGCCGACCGGCCGCTGCCTCATTCTGGTGACGCCGGATGCGCAGCGCAGCATGAATACATTTCTCGGCGCGGCGCAAAAGCTCGGACCCGACGACATCGACGAGGCGACGATCCGCGCCTCGGCGATCACCTACATGGAGGGCTATCTGTGGGACCAGCCCGACGCCAAGCAGGCCTTTCTCAAGGCCGCGAAAATCGCCCATGACGCCGGACGCCTGGTCTCGCTGACGCTGTCGGACAGTTTCTGCGTCGACCGCTACCGCGAGGAGTTCCGCCGCCTTGCGAAAGACGAGGTCGACCTGCTGTTTGCCAACGAAGCTGAAATCCTGTCGCTCTACCAGACGGATGTCTTCGACGAGGCGCTGCAGAAAGTGCGTGCCGACTGCAAGTTCGCGGCATTGACGCGTTCGGAAGCAGGCGCCGTCATCGTCGCCGACGGCGAAGTGCATGTGGTCGATGCCGACAAGATTGCGAAAGTTGTCGACACGACCGGCGCGGGCGATCTCTTCGCCGCCGGGTTCCTCTACGGGCTCACGCGCGGCAAGGACCCGGTGACATGCGGCAGGCTCGGCGCGATGGCGGCGGCAGAGGTCATCTCGCATTACGGGCCGCGACCGCAGGTTTCGCTGGCGAAACTGGCGCAGGAAAAAGGGCTCGTCTGAGATTCAGATCTTGCGCAAAAACACGTCGCGGATGCGGTGATCGTCGCCCTTGCGCAGAATAAGGTCGGCGCGCTGGCGCGTCGGCAGGATGTTTCGGCGCAGGTTGGCTAGGTTGATCGAGGTCCAGATCGCGTCGGCCGTTTCAACCGCCTCCTCGTCGCTCAATTTCGAATAGCGGTGAAAGTAAGCGGCCGGATCCTTGAAGGACGTGCGGCGCAGGCTCAGGAAGCGTTCGATATACCAGCGCCTGATCGCCACTTCATCCGCATCGAGATAGATCGAAAAGTCAAAAAAGTCGGAGACGAATGGCTGCGGCTCGTCACCATCGGCCGGCTTCCACGGCTGCAGGACATTCAGCCCCTCGACAACCAGGATATCGGGCTGGTCGACCGGGATCGTCTCGTCCGCCAGAATGTCATAGGTGAAATGCGAATAGACGGGCGCTTCGACACGGCGGGAGCCGGCTTTCACATCCGAAAGAAAACGCAACAGACGCTTGATGTCGAAGCTCTCGGGGAAGCCCTTGCGTTGCATCAAGCCGCGTTCTTCGAGCACCTTGTTCGGGTACAAAAACCCGTCGGTGGTGATGAGGTCGACCTTTGGATGATTGGGCCAGCGCGCCAGCAGCGTGCGCAAAATGCGCGCGGTGGTCGACTTGCCGACAGCGACCGAGCCGGCAACGCCGACGATGTAGGGAACCTTGTCCTGTTCACGTCCCAGAAAATCCGAGGTGACGCGATAGAGTTCCTGCATCTCGCCGACATAGAGATTGAGCAGACGCGATAGCGGCAGGAAAATCTCCGACACCTCGTCAAGCGAGATCCGCTCGCCGAAACCGCGCAACTCCTCCAGCTCCGCTTCGGAAAGCGGCAGCGGTGTATCCTTGCGCAAACGACCCCAGGCTTCCGACGTGAAATGGCGAAAGGGCGACAGAAGCATCTTGTCGTCGGGGTCGCTCAGAGGCATGGGCCGGATTCCACTACGGAGGTCATGGGGTCGGATCCCGTCTCAGCTCGAGCTTCGGGTGGCTTTTTCATCGAGACCGGAGCGACCTTCCCGGCGTGCCAGTTCGGCATAGACATCAGCAGGCTTGAGATCGAGCGCGGCGAGCAAGACAAGCCAGTGATAGAGCAGATCCGCACTCTCGGCGATCGTGGCCTTGGCGTCGCCCCGTGTCGCGGCAATGACCGTTTCGACCGCTTCCTCGCCAAGCTTCTGGGCACAAAGCAAAGTGCCGCCGGCAAGCAGCTTTGCCGTATAGGAGCCGGCAGCGTCGGCGCCCTTGCGGGCGGCGATCGTCGCAAACAACTGGTCGAGCTGGCTGGCATCGGCGGCCATACGCTGCGGCTCCGGAGGCGTTAACAGATCCGGCGGAGGCTTGAAATGGCGCCGCGCGGCGGCTTTGCGTAGCAGATTTGGGGCCGGGAGGCCAGCGGCGGCACTGACCGCCCGTCAGCGCCGGGTTAACAGGCTGGTGCCCGAAAGTTCGCCGGTCTTGGCGCCGTCCTGCCTGGCGCCTTTCAGATCGGCGCCTCTGAGATCGGCGCCCCTGAGATCGGCCCCCAGAAGATTGGCGCGCAGCAGAATGGCGTTGGTGAAATCCGCCGCCGCCAGGACCGCGTTTTCAAAATTGACGTCAGCCAGGATCGCCTCGCAAAACACGGCGCCGGCAAGCACGGCACGCGAGAAATCGGTGCGCGACAGATCCATGCGGGCGAAATCGGCGCGGTGGCCTTTTTGCTGGCCGGTCTGGATCCAGAGCATGTGCGCGGCCAGGATTTTCGCCATGCGCTCCGGACCGGGTGCCGTGCGCGGCTTCACCGCCCGCATCAGATCGCCGCGCGAAACGGTCGCCTCGTCCATGATGGCACGGCGGAAATCGGCATCGGCCAGATTGGCGCCGGACAGTTCGACACCTTTCAATTCGGCGCCGGCAAAGCTCGCGCCCCTGAGATCGGCGCCTTGCAGGCTCGCGCCTGACATTGCCGCACCTTCGAAATCGGCATCGAGCAGTTTGCATTCGGTCATGTTGGTGCCAAACATGCGTGCGCCACGAAAGCTCGAATTTTCCTTGCCGACCGGCGCCGACGCGCCGCGACGAATGACGGCACCGCGCCTGAGATCGGCTCCTTCGAGCTGCGCACCTTCAAGCTGGGCATTTTCGAATTGCGCACCGCGCAGATCGGCACGGGCGAAATTGGTACGCGTCAGATTGGCCGTGTCGAAATTGGCACTGAAGAGATTGGCGCCAGCAAAATGCGAATCTTCCAGATCGGCATCTGTGAAATCGCAGCCGATGAAGTGTCCATGCGAGAAATTGAGGTTGCGGAAATCAAGCCCCGAGAGGTCGCACTCCTTCATGATCACGCACCAGCCGTTGGGAACGCCCTTCAGATAACGCATGTGAAGGTCGTTCAGTCGGTTCAGTGCTTCCTGGCTGATGCGGCGGCCGATAATGGCATGAGGCTCGCTCGCCGGCTTGCGCTCCGGCGCGGGCTCCAGCTCGATCGCCACCATGCGCGGCTCATTGCTCAAACTCTCGGACATGGGCAGAAAACCTTACGCACAAACGGCCGCGCATGAAGGGCGGCCACCAACCCGGATCGCCAAGCTAGAACGGAGTTTTTCACATTTGCTTAACAGTGGCGGGCATTCGAAGGAAAATCCCGAGATTGGTATTTTCCCTTGTGCCGCCGTGAGACGCGCTTTGACGCGGCCGGAACGGTCAGCCCTGCCAGAAAGGCTCCGCCTCGCGGAAACGCCGCCACAGCCGCAGGGCACCCTTCCAGTCCTTGGTGGCGCGCTTTTCCGACCAGCTGAAAATGCGTGCGGCGAGCGCGGCGGCCCTGGTGTCGCCCGGTGCTGCGGCGAGCGGCCCGTCGAGAATGAGATGTGCCGTCGCCACGTCGTTCAGCCCGCCGAATACATCCTGAAGCTGCGAGAGATGCCGAATATAGAGTTTTGTCGCTCCGGCGTCGAAAAGCGACGAAAAAAAATGCAGTCCGTAGCGAAACTTCTTCAGGCGCTTGCGCAATTCGTGGCGGCTCTCGAGATCGAGCGTTTCGATGTCGCGGCCAAGTCTGGTGACACTGGCATGACGCCGGGTCAGCGCCATGATCGCGAAGTCGCGCGCAAGACGCGGCGCCTTGCGCTTGAGGCGCCAGCCCCGCCCGGCCAGGAAAAGCCCGTGTTCGAGAAGAAAGCGCGTGTAGCGGCGCGAGGCGAGCGCCGCCAATGCACGGTCCCACGCCTCCGCACGCGCCGCATCGGCACGGGCGGCGAGGCGCGACAGCGCCGCGTCGCGCGGTGTCACCGATGCCAGGATTTCACCGACGAAAACGTCGAGGTCGCGCGCGGGCCCGAGTTCGTTGGCGAGCCATTTCGCTTCCTCGGCCAGGCGGTCGGCCATGCCACCACCGATGGCGGGGCGGAAAATCGCCAGCGCCGAGCGCATGCGGCGCAGGGCCACCCGCATCTGGTGCAGCGCTTCGGGCAAATGCGCCTCGACGGTTGCCGTCTCATTCGACGTCAGGTGCACGAGGCAATGACGCAGGACCGCCGCATAGACATCTTCCAGCGTCGCATCTTGTGCATGCGTCAGCGTCTCGGCCTTGATGGCCATCGGCGTACGTGGACGTAAGAGCGCAAAGCCGCGCTCCGACTTGCTTTCGAAGCCGACGCGCAGCGTGGCGATGTCGCTGAGATCGAGCGCAAGGCGGTACAGGCTTTCGGGCGAGCCTTCCTTCAATTCCAGCTCGATTTCGCTGACAGCAAGCTCTTTTGCCTCGCCGGCCCGCAACGCGCCCTTGTCGAGCGCCAACTCGATGACATCGCCGTCGAGTGTTTCGAGGTACTGAACGGTACGGCGGATATCGCTGACAAGGCGCGGCGCAATCGGATTGCCGTTTGCGAGCTTCTGGATACGGGACTTCAGACTGGCGGGCAGTTTGTTGAGATCGGGACCGGCGGCACCACGTGGCAGCCGCGCTTCATATTCGCCGGTGTCGCGCGCCAGCGCGCCCGTCTTGTCACCCGAATGACCTGTCTCGGTCTTCAATGTCTGCAGGCACGCACCACCCGACTGGCGGAGGCGCAACGCAAACCCGTGATCGCCCAGCGCCAGATTGTCGGTGTCGAAATAAGTCGAATGCAGATGTTTGCCGCTGGCGCGCCCGCGCTTGAGCCGCGCCAGAGCCGGCGCGCGCCTCACCCGCTCCAACTCGGCCGGCTCGCAGACGAGTTTCAGTTCGATTTCGCGGTCGGACATTCGATTTCAGCCTCGCGCCGCTCCCAAGGGTCCAAGACTCAATCCACTACGCAGGCCTGTGCATTCTGCCGGTCGGCGTGCTGACGCGCAATTGTCGTATTCGGCATCGAAGCGCGTCATGCGGACGCTGCGACATTTATCCACAGGAGGAGTGGCGTGCGCGCGGTTGCGGCACACAACATCTGGATTCTGCGTGATTCAGAGACGGACCGGAACGCCGGCGGCCGCCATATGTGCCTTGGCTTCGCCGATCGTGTATTCGCCGAAATGGAAAATCGAGGCGGCCAGGACCGCACTCGCATGGCCATCGCGGATACCCTCGACCAGATGGTCGAGTGTGCCGACGCCGCCCGAAGCGATGACCGGCACGGTGACCGCGTCCGAAACGGCGCGGGTCAGTGCGATGTCGAAGCCCGATTTGGCGCCATCGCGGTCCATCGAGGTCAGCAGGATTTCACCGGCGCCGAGTTCCGTCACCTTGACGGCATATTCGACCGCATCGATACCGGTCGGCTTGCGTCCGCCATGGGTGAAGACCTCCCACTTGCCGGGCCCGGTCTGTTTGGCATCGATGGCGACAACGATGCATTGATTTCCGAATTTCTCCGACGCCGCGCGGACGAAACCTGGATCGAAGACGGCGGCTGTCATGATCGAAACCTTGTCGGCGCCGGCGAGCAAGAGCTTGCGCACATCCTCGATGGTGCGGACGCCGCCGCCGACGGTCAGCGGCATGAAGCATTGTTCGGCGGTGCGGCGCACGACATCGAAAATGATCGCGCGCTCTTCGTGGCTTGCCGTGATGTCGAGAAAAGTGAGCTCGTCGGCGCCGGCCGCGTCATAAGCGCGGGCGGCCTCGACCGGGTCGCCCGCATCGCGCAGGTCGACGAAGTTGACGCCCTTGACGACGCGGCCGTCCTTGACGTCGAGGCAGGGGATGACGCGCGCTTTCAGCATCTGGCGTGATCCTTCAACAATGCCAGCACTTCCTTCGGATCAAGCCGGCCATCGTAAAGCGCGCGGCCGGAAATCGCGCCTTCGATGTTCTTCGTGTCGGCGGCCAAAAGTTTCTTTACGTCATCGATAGAGGAAAGGCCGCCCGACGCAATGACCGGAATCGATATCGCATTGGCGAGCGCCACCGTCGCCTCGATGTTCAGCCCTTCCAGCGCCCCGTCGCGGTCGATGTCGGTATAGATGATGGCGGCGACGCCCGCGTCTTCAAAGCGCCGCGCCATGTCGAGCACGGTAAGGTCCGAGACGTCCGCCCAGCCTTCGGTTGCCACATGGCCGCCCTTCGCATCGAGCCCGACGGCGATGCGGCCCGGAAATTTCTTGCACGCCTCGATCACCAGCGCCGGGTTCTTGACCGCCGCCGTGCCGATGATGACGCGGGCGATGCCCTTCCCGAGCCACATTTCGATTGTCGCCAGATCGCGGATGCCGCCGCCAAGCTGCGCCGGCATCGAGATCGCCGCGAGAATGCTTTCGACCGCCGCTGCGTTGACCGGCTTGCCGGCGAAGGCGCCGTTGAGATCGACGATATGCAGATATTCGAAGCCAGCCCGCTCGAAGGCGCGGGCCTGCGATGCGGGGTCGTCGTTGAAGACGGTCGCCTTGTCCATCAACCCGTGGACCAGGCGCACGCATTGACCGTCTTTCAGATCGATGGCCGGAAAGAAGATCATGGCCGCCACTTCAGAAAATTGCCGATCAGCGCCAGACCGAGCGTCTGGCTCTTTTCGGGATGGAACTGAGCGCCGACCATATTGTCCTTCGCGACCATTGCGGTGATGGGACCGCCGTAATCGGTGCAGGCCAGCACATCGGCTTGCGATTTCGCATCGAGAAAATAGGAATGGACAAAATAGGCATGCAGACCGCGCTCGCCGGTTTCGATCCCGTCGAGCAGGATGTGGGACCGCGTTTGTGTCAGCGTGTTCCAGCCCATATGCGGAATCTTCAGCGTTGCGTCACCGGGCTCGATGGCGATTACGTCGCCATCGATCCAGCCGAGACCTTGATGTTCACCATGTTCGATGCCGCGCGCGGCCATCAGTTGCATGCCGACGCAAATGCCGAAAAAGGGCCTGGCGTTGCGACGTACGGCTTCGGTCAGCGCCTCGACCATGCCTGGCACCGCATGAAGTCCGGCGCGGCAGTCGCCAAAGGCGCCGACGCCCGGCAGCACGACGCGGTCGGCGGCGCGGACCGCTTCGGGATCGCTGGTCACGAGAATATCGGCCGCCATGCCGCCGTCGCGGGCGGCGCGCTCGAAGGCTTTGGCCGCCGATCGCAGATTGCCCGAGCCATAGTCGATGATCGCGACTTTCACCGGAAGCTAGCCCCCCGCCTTCGGAAAAAGGCCGAGAACGTCGTCGGATGCCGCCCCGGTGCGACGCCCCCAGACCGGCCTCGGCGATGGAGCGGCATCGACATGAAGCGACCGGTCCCATTTGGCGAAGAAGGCGCGTTCGGCTTCCTCGAGGTTGCCGCCACCGGCGAGCCCGGCCATACGATAGCCCTTGCGTTCGAGCGTCCAGCGGCGGATGTCATTGGCCTCGAAGCCGAGCAGCACCTGAAGCGCCAGCGAACATATGGCGGTCGCTTCGGCGCCGAGGAGATTTTGGGCGATCAGCGAGACGGCAACCAGCAGCGCGATCCAGAGCGCCAGCGCGACCCACAGCCGGTGCCAGAGCAACCAGATCCATGAAAACGCGAAAGCCGGGAAGGAGAAGCCCTCCTTGACCAGCACGATGCCGGCGCCGTCAAGCGGGGCGCCCTGAAGCTCGTGAACCGTGTAGATGCGCATGGACATGGGGCCCGCTCGCGGCGGCGTTGCATTCGGGCTCTATCTAGGCCAGACGGCTGAAAAAGGCCAGCGGATCAGCTGCCGAGCTTGCCCTTGGTCGAGGGAATTTGCGTCGAGGCGCGCGGGTCGATCTCGACCGCCTCGCGAAGCGCGCGCGCCAGACCCTTGAAGCAGCTTTCGACGATGTGATGGTTGTTTTCGCCATACATGTTTTCGATATGCAGCGTGATGCCGGCATTCTGGGCGAAAGCCTGGAACCATTCCTTGAAAAGTTCGGTGTCCATGTCACCAAGCTTCGGCTTGGTGAAGTTCACTTTCCATATCAGGTAGGGGCGCTGCGACACATCGATCGAGACGCGAGTACAGGTTTCGTCCATCGGGATGATGGCCGTTGCATAGCGGCGGATGCCCTTGAAATCGCCAAGCGCCTTTTTGACCGCCTCGCCGATCACAATGCCGCTGTCTTCGGTCGTGTGGTGAAAATCGATGTGGAGGTCGCCCTTGGCGCGCAATTTCAGGTCGATCAGCGAATGGCGCGAGAGCTGCTCGAGCATGTGGTCGAGAAAGCCGATGCCAGTCTCGATATCGTAATCCCCATTGCCATCCAGATTGAGCTCGACCGAAATCGAGGTCTCCTTGGTCTGGCGGTCGAGCTTGGCGGTGCGGGAAGCAGACATTTCGATGTTCCGGCGGGCGTGAATTCAGCGGGCTTTTAGCAGGCAGTGCGGCAACCGGCCAGCGCAAAGCCCATATTTGCGCACCCATTCCAGTTAAACGAGAAATTCAATTTGAATCACAATGGCTTACAAGACGTTAACCAATAAAGGCCTGCTCGTCTCATATATTACTTTAAGTCGTTGCAGTTTTCCATGCGTCGGCGGCACTAAGTCATTGAATCAATTTGCAGCTATTAATCTCTCCTAGTATTCGGTTAAGCGTAGACCACCAGATATTGTTAAGCCTTGGGCCTCAATAGAGGTTCTTCTGCGCGTCGTCTTCCAATGCCGTATCGATCAGGGCCGGCGCGACATCGAGCTTCATCTGGTCGCGCAACATCTCGCCAAAGCTCGGCAGAGCATTGCGCGGTACGTGATTTTCGGCGTTCCAGAGCCCGGAGCGTTTCAGCGCCTTGGTGCAATGGAGATAGACCTCCTTCACCTCGACCACGAGCACCGAGCGCGGCGGCTTGCCATCAACGACGAAGCGCGCCATCAGTTCCGGCTCCAACGACGTTGTGGCAAGGCCGTTGATGCGGAGCATTTCCTCAAAGCCGGGCAGAAAGAACAACAGGCCGACCGCCGGCGCATGGGCGATGTTGGTCAGCGTATCGAGACGGTTGTTGCCCGGCCGGTCAGGCAGGGCAAGATGCCTGTCGTCGAGCACATGAACGAAGCCCGGCTCGCCGCCCCGGGGCGACACATCGGCAAGCCCGTCCGGGCGGCTCGAGCCGATGCAGAGAAAGGGCGAGAGTTCGATGAAACGCCGTGAATGCGGGTCGATCCAGTCGAGTTGCTTGCCAAGCGCCCCGCCCGAAGGCTGCGGGTAGACCGTGCGAAGCGCATCCTCGGTTTTCAACTGACCCGACATGGCATAAATCCTCCTCGATCGTCGATTGTGCGAAAGATTATCATTTGCAACAAATCGGCGCCAGTCCGCATGCCCGCCGGAACCGGCGCCGGGCTTGACCCTATGGCGCGAAGCCGCCACATGGTAGCGGCAACCCCGCGCCTTCCGGCAAAATCCGACAGGAATAGACATGGCCTCGCACGATCCGATCAACTGGCACGGCACGACGATCCTTTCGGTGCGCAAGGATGGCCGGGTGGCGATCGCCGGCGACGGGCAGGTGTCGATGGGCGACACGATCATGAAGGGCAATGCGCGCAAGGTCCGCCCGCTCGGCAAGGGCGATGTGATCGCCGGTTTTGCCGGGGCGACCGCCGATGCGATGACGCTGTTCGAGCGGCTCGAAGCCAAGATCGAGCAATATCCGGGGCAGCTGATGCGAGCCTGTGTCGAGCTTGCCAAGGACTGGCGCACCGACAAATATCTGCGCCGCCTCGAGGCGATGATGATCGTCGCCGACGCCCAAGTGACGCTGGTGCTGACCGGCAATGGCGACGTGCTCGAACCCGATGGCGGGGTCGTCGGCATCGGCTCGGGCGGCAATTACGCGCTCGCCGCCGCCCGGGCACTGACCGACAGCGATCTCGGCGCCGAGGCGATCGTCCGCAAGGCGATGGGCATTGCCGCCGATATTTGCGTCTACACCAACAACAATCTGACGGTCGAAGTCATCGAGGCCTGACCGTCCTTCCCGCCTTCCCGACCGGAGTTTCGTTTGCCCGCATGACCAGTTTTTCCCCGCGTGAAATCGTTTCCGAACTCGACCGCTACATTGTCGGCCAGCGCGACGCCAAGCGCGCGGTCGCCATTGCGCTCCGCAACCGCTGGCGGCGGCAGCAACTGCCTGAGGATCTGCGTGAGGAGGTTTTGCCGAAAAACATCCTGATGATCGGGCCGACCGGCGTCGGCAAGACCGAAATCTCGCGCCGTCTGGCGCGCCTGGCCGAAGCACCCTTCATCAAGGTCGAGGCGACCAAATTCACCGAAGTCGGCTATGTTGGCCGCGACGTCGAGCAGATCATCCGCGATCTGGTCGAAATTGCGCTTGCCATGACACGGACCAAAAAGCGCAAGGATGTCGAGGCGAAAGCCGATCTTGCCGCCGAGGCGCGTGTGCTCGAGGCGCTGGTCGGGGCCAATGCGGGCGAGGCCACGCGCGAGAGCTTCCGCAGGAAACTGCGCGCCGGCGAACTCGACGACAAGGAGATCGAGATCGAAACGGCCGATCAGGGTGGCGGCATGCCGAGTTTCGACATTCCGGGGATGCCGGGCGGCCAGGTCGGCATGATCAATCTCGGCGACATCATGGGCAAGGCCTTTGGTGGACGCACAAAAACCCGGCGCATGACGGTGCGCGACAGCTATGAGGTGCTGGTCGCCGAGGAAGGCGACAAGCTGCTCGACCAGGAACAGCTGACACAGGAAGCCATCACCGCGGTCGAACAGAACGGCATCGTCTTTCTCGATGAGGTCGACAAGATCTGCGCCCGCGCCGAACGGCAGGGCGGCGATGTCAGTCGCGAAGGCGTGCAGCGCGATCTTCTGCCGCTGATCGAAGGCACGACGGTTTCAACCAAGCATGGCGCGGTCAAGACCGACCATATTCTCTTTATCGCGTCGGGTGCCTTTCACATCGCCAAGCCATCGGATCTGCTGCCCGAACTGCAGGGACGTTTGCCGATCCGGGTCGAATTGAAGGCGCTTGGCAAGGACGAGCTGCGCCGCGTGCTGACCGAACCGGAAGCCAGCCTGATCAAGCAATATGTGGCGCTGATGGAAACGGAAGGCGTCACGCTCTCCTTCACCGATGACGGGATCGACGCCATTGCCGACATCGCCGCCTCGGTCAATTCGACGGTCGAGAATATCGGCGCGCGGCGCCTGCACACCGTCATGGAGCGGGTGCTCGACGAAATCAGCTTTGGCGCCACCGACCGTGCCGGCGAAACGGTCACGGTCGATGCGCCTTATGTGCAGAAGCATGTCGGCGACCTGTCGAAGAACACCGACCTGTCGAAATTCATTCTCTGATGCTGGCTGCGGCAGCGCGCAGTGTTGCGCCGTGAGGGCAAAAGGCGTGATGCATCCGCCGGGACCGGCCCGATTTTCCGGCCTTCTGCACCCGGGCGCGAATCTTTGGTCATCAGCTGAAATCGCAACCGGCGAATCTTTTTGCGGACAGCTTCGCCGGCCGCAAGGCGCGTGGGCCGGCTTTCTTCACCGGTGGCGAGTCATTTGCCCTTGCGCCGCTTTCGCGCGTCGAGAACGGCCAGCAGCCGGCTGATTTCGGCCGGGGTCAGCGTTGCAATCTCCTCGGCAAGACGGTTCGCCGCCTCCGTTGCCTCGGGGGCAAGACCGGATGTATCGATGACGATACGTGGGTGGGAAAGCCAGGCCAGCCGTTCCAGTTCTTCCGCCTCGTCCCAGATCACGTTGAAATAGCCGACAATCGCCTGCACCAGCCGCCAGCTCGGACGGCCGCGTTTCCCGTGTTCCAGCGCCGAGAGATAGGCCGGTGTCACCCGCAGCGCCGCCGCCATCTCCTTCATGGTCATGCCGCGCGCCTTGCGCAGCTCGCGCAGTTTCTTGCCGAAGGGCGTCATCGTTTCTTGCGCAGCCAGATATAGAAGGCGCCGCCGCCGCCATGCTTGGGATGGGCGGGCTGGAAGCCGGAAAGATGGGTGCGGAAGCTTGCCTCTTCGAGCCAGCGCGGCACGGCGCTGCGCAGCACGCCCTGGCGCTCGGGCACTTCGTAGAAATTCGCGCCGTGGAGCGTGTGGCGCGCATAGGGCGAGGCGCCCTTGCCGGTAATGACCAGCACGCAGCGCAAGCCCCGTGCGCGGGAGCGGCTCAGAAATGCCAGCAGGGCGTCATGGGCTTCGTGCTGGTTGTGGCCATGGAGATCGAGTGTCGCCTCGACCTCCATCTGCCCGCGGGCGAGGCGCTGGCTGACGCGGCGATCGAGGCCGGTCAGCGGCGGCGGTGCCGGCGGATGGGTCCGCGGGGCGGCCGATTGCGGCGCGGCGGCGGCGCGCGGACGGGCGGCGGGCGCCGGCGTGGCGATCGGCGCGTCGATGGCAGCAGGACTTTCGGCGGCCGGCATTTTCGTGCGGCGGAGCAGCGGTTTTGCGTCTTTTACCACCGCGCGCCAGAGCTTGCGCTCTTCCTCCGTCAGCAGCCGTGAGCGGCGGCGCGGGGCCTTCTTTTCATTGTCATCCCTGTCGCCGCCTGCCGCCATCCGGTCCTGCCTAGCGGGCGGCAATCGATTTCGGCAGCAACGCGACAAGCAGCCCCTCGGCCTTCATGAGACCGGCGATCTCGCCGGCCTCCGCGCCGGTGCCGAAAAATATGTCGCCGCGCTGCACGCCCTTGATCGCCGAGCCCGTGTCCTGCGCGACCACAAGATGGGCGAAGGGGATTTCGCTGCTGCCGTCGAGCGCCGGATGACGCGTCGTCAGCCAGAACAGCGCCCCCAGCGGATGATGGTCGCGATCGATGGCGAGGCTGCGGCGCGGCGTCAGATTGACCTGTTCGGCGCCGGGAGGCCCGAGTTCCGGATCGACATTTCTCAGTATGCGGAAGAAAATGTAGGAATCGTTCTGCCGCATCACCTCTCGGCCAGCTGCCGGATTGGCGTCGATCCAGGCGCGGATCGTCTGCATCGAGACGTCCTCGCGCGGAATGGCGCCGCGATCGATCAGCACTTTGCCGATGGAGGTATATTCGTGGCCGCTCTTGGCGGCAAAGGCGAGGCGCACCGTCTCGCCGTTTTCGAGGCGCACGCGACCCGAGCCCTGCACATGCAGAAAGAAGGCGTCGACCGGGCTTTCAAGCCAGACCAGCGCCAGCGATCCGTGATCGAGCGCGCCGTCCTCGATTTCGCCGCGGGTCGGGAAGCCGGCGCCGCCGGCACGCATCGCAAAGCCCGGCGGCGGTGCGAGCACCGGCGTCTGATAAGGCCCGTGGCGTGTCAGCGCGCCACGCATCTCCGGTTCGTAGTAGCCGGTAAAGAGCCCGCGCGCCGCCGGCAGGCGGACCGGCTGAAACCAGTGTTCGAAAAAGCCGCGCGCCGAACCCGGCGCAATCGGTTGCAGCGCGGCGGCACAGGCCGGCTGCCAGTCAGCGGCGCGGCCATAGATTGAAGAGGTTCCGGTCTTGGCATCGAGCGGGGCGGCGGCGTCGAGCCTGGCGATGCGTGTGCAGGAGCGCGAAAATGCCGCCAATGCGGCGGCGTGATCGTCATCGGCCCAACCAGGCAGATCGGCAAAACGCATGGCACTGGGTTCCGCACGAGCATCCATGACAGTCGTTCCCGGCGCGCAGGAAAGAACGGCAATCCCAACCAGGGTCGAAAGGAAATGGCGCGCGGTCCGGCGCATCGCCGCGTCCGTCAGGTCGACGCGCCGGTCGCGACCAGCTTCCAGTTCGGATCGCGGCTCTTCACATCGCGTTCGAAGGTCCAGACATCGTTGACCTCGCGGATCGTCACCGGATCGCCTTCAACCACAACACCGTCGGCATTCTTGAGGCAGGAGGTCAACTGACTGCGAAAGGTCAGCGTCAGGCGGGCGCGGGTGCCGTCGAGCGCGGCGGCGCTCAGCGCGGCCTTGTCGATGCCGATAAAGCTTTGCTCGACATGCTGTCCGTTCTTTTCGCGCGCGGCGATGGCGGCCTCGAAGCCGCTGAAAACATCGGCGCTCAGGAGCGGCTGCAATGTGGCACGGTTGCCTTCGGCGTAAGCCGTGACGATCATTTCATAGGCCGCGCGCGCGCCGCCCAGAAACGCTTCGGCGTCAAAACCGGGATCGAGGCGCGCGAGGGCATTCAGCGTGTTCGCCAGCGGCGTGCCGTCTTCGGCGATGCCGCGCCAGCGATTGCGAATTTCAAAAGGCTCGGCAAAGGGGTCGCCGGCCGCGTCGACAGTGCGGCCGCGCCCGGCCCGTTCAGCCTGCGCGGGGCGCGGGCGTGTGGGCAGGGTGACGACCTTGTCGTTCCCGGTCGGGTTGGTCCCGGCGGGGTTGCCGGTGTCGGAATAAGGATCGTAGGGCGGGCGCTCATGGCCGGTACGACGGCCGAGCAGGCTTCTGAGTTTCAGAAAGACGCCAACCGCGATTGCGAGCAGGATGATGTTGAGAAGGGTCAAGCCGCCGTCCATTCGCTCGATGAGCCTTGCCTGTGAACCGGTCCGGACCCTTGCCGGACCCTTGTTTTCATGTGCGCAACAGCGGCCTCACGCCGCCACTTGGGTGACGGGCGCCTCGCGGCTCGCTACTGTATCTATAACCTAGGGCAATCGAAGCGGTTTTGCTACCTGAGCCGTCGCGACCGATTGCCCTCCATTCACCCTTACGGGCCGCTTTGCCCCTGGAAGCGCCGTGCCCCTCCTTGCTTTTCTGATCCTTGCCGGCCTGCCGCTAGCCGAGATCGCCGTCTTTATCGAAGCGGGTGCCGCCATCGGCGTCTGGCCCGTGGTTGGACTTGTCGCCATCAGTGCGTTTGCCGGCATCTGGCTGATGCGGCTGCAGGGTCCGGCGACACTCAGGCGCGCGCAGGCGACGATGCAGCGTGGCGAGCCGCCGGTCGCCGAAATGCTGGACGGCGCAATCCTGTTCATTGCCGCCGTTCTTATGGTTATTCCTGGTTTTCTGACGTCGATTTTCGGGCTCCTGCTGCTGATCGCGCCGCTGCGTCGCCTCGCTGCGGGCCTGGTCGCGCGGCGGATGGCGATGCGGGCCCAAGTTCATATCCACAAGGCCGGCATGAGGCGCGGGCCCGGCGGCGGGCCGGTCATCGACGCGGCGGACTGGGAAGTCGAAGAAGAGCGGGACGGGACGTCCGATACCGGGCCCGGCGCACGGCGATTGCCGCCCGGGCGACCCGAAGATTGAGCGGACCGGATTTCTTGTCGCCGATGATGTTCCATGATAGCCAGCAACCACAGTTTTTGCAGACCAGCACTTCGATTTGATGAATACCGGGAGCGGCCAGGATGTCGGACCAGAATACCAATAATGATGCAGACGGCACCGGACAGCCGACCGTGGCGCAGCTTCGCATACTGACCCAGTATGTGAAGGATGCTTCGTTCGAGAACCCGAATGCGCCGCAGTCGCTCGGGCCGTCCGAAGAACAGCCCAATATTTCGGTGCGGGTCGATGTCGGCGTCCAGCGCCTGAGCGACACCGACTATGAAGTCGCGCTGAAGCTCGCGGCCGAGGCCAAGACCAAGGACCGGACGATGTTTCTGGTCGAACTCGACTATGCGGGTCTCTTCCGGCTGATCAATATTCCGGAGGCCAATCTCGAAGCGGTGCTGGTCGTCGAATGCCCGCGTCAGATCTTCCCCTTCGCGCGACGGATCGTTGCCGACCTGACGCGCGACGGCGGTTATCCGCCACTGATGATCGACCCGATCGACTTTGTCAGTCTCTATCAGCAACGCCGTCAGCAGATGGCACAGGAGCCGGCCGGCGCCGGTCAGCCCAACTGATCTTGGCGAACTAGTTCGTCGACGCCTTCCACAAGGCCTCGCCACGCAGCGCGCCGACAAAGGCGTCGTGCGCGTCGCGCTCGGCGGCGGTCAGACGCGGGGCCAGCGGCTCGGGCCGCGGGCGCGCCTGCGGCTTGACGGCGTCGGTGCCGCTGGCCCGCGCCGCCTCGATCTCGGCCTGCAAGACAAGGCCCGGCTGACGCCCGCCCATCAGCTCCAGATAAACTTCCGCCAGCAATTCCGAGTCGAGCAGCGCGCCGTGTTTTTCACGGCCGGAATTGTCGACATTGAAGCGGCGGCACAGCGCGTCGAGGTTGTTCTGCGCACCGGGAAACCGCCGCCGCGCGATGTCGAGCGTGTCGATGGCGCGCGCCATCGGCAGCGCCGGACGGCCGATCCGCGCCAGTTCGGCATTGATGAAGCCCATGTCGAAGCTTGCATTGTGAATGACCAGCGGATCGTCGCCGATAAAGGCGAGGAAATCCTCGACCTTGTCGGCAAATTTCGGTTTGCCGCTCAGGAACGATGCCGTCAGGCCGTGAATCTTTTCCGCGCCCGCCGGCATGTCGCGCTCGGGATCCAGGTAGGTGTGGAAGAATTTTCCGGTCGCCATGTGATTGAACAGCTCAATGCAGCCGAGCTCGACAAGGCGGTGGCCATCCTGCGGCGAGAGACCGGTGGTTTCGGTGTCGAGAACGATTTCGCGCATCGGACCTCTTCTGCTCCAGCCCGCGGTCAGCGTTCGGCGAAACGGAAGGAACCATCCGCGCCGATGACGCCGCCGGGGTTCCATGCCACTTCCCAGAGATGGCCGTCGGGATCGGAAAAATAGCCGGTATAACCGCCCCAGAAGGCGTCGGAGCCGCGCCTCATGATCTTGCCGCCGGCCGCTTCGGCCTCGGCAAGCAGCGTGTCGACTTCATCCTTCTCGCGCACATTATGCGCCAGCGCGAAGCCCGAAAAGCCTTCACCATGCGGCGCCAGATTGGCGTCTTCCGCCAGCGCGTTGCGGCCGAACAGGGCGAAGACAATGCCGCCGCATTGAAAGAAGGCGACCGTCTCGTTGCTTTGCGGCAGCGCCTGCCAGCCCAGCGTTTCGTAGAATGTCCGCGCGACAGCCAGATTGGCGACACCCAGCGTGATGAGGCTCAGTCTCTGTTCCATATTCTCATTCTAGACCGCTGCGTCAGCTCTTGCCGAGCCTTTCCTTCAATACCTTGCCTTCGCGGCCTTGCAGCGCTTCGACAATCGCTGCGACCTGCGCGCGCGCGTGCTCGAGACCCTTGTCGCTGTCGACAATGAAGTCGGCGCGGCGGCGCTTTTCGGCATCGGGCACCTGTTTGGCATGGATCGCCGCGAACTTCGCCTCGTCCATATCGGGCCGCGCCAGCACGCGCGATTTCTGCAGATCGTAGGGCGCCGAGACGACCACGACGATATCGACGCGCGTCTCGCCACCGGTTTCGTAGAGCAGCGGAATGTCGAGCACCGCCATCTGTTGGCCGGCGGCCAGGTGCTCGCGCAGGAATGCCATCTGCGCCTCGCCGACCAGTGGGTGGACGATCGCCTCGAGCTTCTTCATTTCCTCGGGCAGGCCGAGCACGCAGCGCGACAGCGCCTTGCGGTCGACCGCATCTTCGACAATGGCGGAAGGGAAGGCGGCGCGGATCGGTTCGACCGCCTTGCCGCCCTTCTCATACAACGCATGCACCGCCGCATCGGCGTCATAGACCGGGACACCGAGGGCCCGGAACATTTTCGCGGTTTCGGATTTTCCCATGCCGATGGAGCCGGTGAGACCGATCAGGAGCATCGTTTCTTCCTCTATTTTCCCGCCATGTCGGCCAGCACCAGCGCGCGCAAGGTTTCCGTCACTTGCGGCCGGACGCCAAACCAGGCCTCGAAACCCGGCACGGCCTGATGCAGCAGCATGCCAAGGCCGTCGACCGTTTGGTGTCCTCTGTCGCGCGCCCGGCGCAGCAGGCCGGTTTCGAGCGGCGTATAGACAATGTCGGTGACCAGTGCCGTTTTCGGCAGCGGGTCGAGATCGAGTGTGACCTCGCTCTCGCCCTTCATGCCGAGCGTTGTCGTGTTGACCAGAAGTGCCGCACCCTTCAGCGCCGCTGCTGCGTCCGCGCCGGCATATATGCGCCCGGCCTTGAGACGCAGATCCCGGACCAGCCCTTCGGCCCGGGCACGGGTCCGGTTGACGATGCGGATTTCGGGGGCGCCCTCGTCTTCGAGCGCCGCGCAGATCGCGCGGGCCGCGCCGCCGGCGCCAAGAATGACGGCCGGACCTTTGTCGGCATGCCAGCCCGCGGCCCGGTCCTTGAGATTGGCGATGAAGCCATAGCCGTCGGTGTTGCGGCCTTCGAGGCCTTCCGCCGTCGTCACGATCGTGTTGACCGCTTTCAGCCGCTTCGCAACGGCGTCGTGGCGGGAAAGGGCGGCAAAGGCCGCTTCCTTGTGCGGGACCGTCACATTGGCGCCGATGAAGCCATGCGCACCGAGCCTCGTCACCGTGGCGGCCAGATCCTCGGGTTTGACGGCCAGGCGTTCATAGACCGCATCGGCAATCCCGTGCGTCTCGATCCAGTAATTATGGATCAGCGGCGAGCGCGAATGCGCGACGGGCCAGCCTATGACGCATACTTTCCTGATCATGGCGCCGCCGCATGATGACGCCGGAGTTCCGACAGCAGCGGCAGCAGCGGCAATCCGAGAATGGTGAAATAGTCGCCCTCGATATGCTGGAAGAGCTGCACGCCCGGGCCTTCAAGCTGGTAGCAGCCAACGCTTTTCATCGCCTGCTCGCCGACACGCTCCAGATAGCCGTCGAGAAACGCATCGGTGAAGCCACGCATGGTCAGGCGCGCCTGTGCCGCATGGCCCCAGACAATGACATCGTTTGCCACCAGCGCAACGCCGCTATGGAGAATATGCGGACGCCCACGCAAGGCCCGCAGATTGGCACGCGCTTCGGCCATCGATTTCGGCTTGTCATATCGCTTGCCGTCGCAGGACAGGATCTGGTCGGCGCCGATCACCAACGCGGCAGGGTTGGCGCGCGACACGGCACGGGCTTTTTCTTCCGCCAGTTTCAGTGCCAGCGCGTCGGTGTCCGTCAACATGTCGCGACCGGCGAATCCGCGCTTCACCGCATCTTCATCGAGCCGCGAATCCTCGACATCGAATTCGAGGCCGGCATCTTTCAGAAGCTTGGCGCGCACCGCGCTTGCGGACGCCAGAATGAGGGGTGTTTTGGTCATGTCCGTCAGCTGGTCTTTTGCCGCTCATTGTAGAGATTGAGTACCGCCGCCGCCGTTTCCTCGATCGAGCGGCGCGTCACATCGATGACCGGCCAGCCGTTGCGGGCAAAGAGCTTGCGCGCGAAGGCGACCTCCTCGGCCACGACCTCCGGTTCGACATAATCGGTGTCGGCCTTCTCGTGCAGCGAAAGCAGCCTGTTCTTGCGGATTTGCACCAGGCGATCGGGACTGGTCGTCAGACCGACGATCAACGGGTGATCGGCGGTTTCGAGATCGGGCGGCAACATGGCACCAGGGACGATCGGGATATTGGCCGCCTTGATGCCGCGATTGGCCAGATAGATACAGGTCGGCGTCTTCGAGGTACGGCTGACGCCGAGCAGGATGATGTCGGCCTCGTTGAGATCGCCCCCCGACTGGCCGTCATCATGGGCCATGGTGAAGTTGAGTGCGGTGATGCGGC
Source organism: Parvibaculum sp. (assembly GCF_030651915.1). Lineage (GTDB taxonomy): Bacteria > Pseudomonadota > Alphaproteobacteria > Parvibaculales > Parvibaculaceae > Parvibaculum. Next base: position 204,579 of record NZ_JAUSBV010000002.1, read on the forward strand.
CGAAATATTCGGCGTCCATGATGTGCTGGGAGCCGGGCTTGTGCGAGCTCTCCTTGCCGAGATACTGGCCGAGCGCCTGCATAGCCGGGTCGAGGACCGAGATACAGGGCGATTGCAGCTCGCGGCAGCGCCGCTCGAGACGGTCGCGCAGTTCCTCATTGACCATCGTGAACATCACAATGCCCGGCGCAGCCTCGATCTCGCCGAGCACGCGCTCAAGCTGTTTGGGTCCGCGCACCAGCGCATAGACATGTTCGACCGGGCGGGCATCCTCATATTGCGCGCAGGCGGCGCGCGCCACCGTATTCAGCGTTTCGCCGGTGGCATCGGAGACCAGATGCAGATGGAAGACACGCTTGCCGCTCATCGATGTTCCGTTTTTGGTTGTCGTCTTGGCAGCCCCCCGGGACGGCGCGGCAAAGGTATCGACGGCATGTGAGCCGCGCCATTTCTTTTTGTGCAGCAGCCATAACGGCCAGGCATGATGTTGTCGTCCTGCCTGTGGATCGGTGTGATTAACGGGTGTAAGTGAGGCTTTCGCGGCAAGCCCTACACGGTCATACCCGTGTTTCGTTTTCGCTCCCCGGTATCGTACCCCGGTGCGGAAAACCGGCGCTCTGCTTTGCAAAACGGGTATGACCGGCCGGTCGGAGGATCGGGATGACGTTATCCCCACTATTAACGTCTTGCATACCGAATTGGCTCCACAGCCTATCTCCTTGGCAGTAAAGGCGCGGCGGTTTGCCGGGCTGTAATTTGTCACAGCCTGTGGCATGAAAGGCGGGTTGTGGCGGTTGGTGCCGGCGCCGTCCCGGATCTGTGGACAAATTCGTGGGAACATTTGATCCCCGGCATTCACAGGCATCCTTCACTATCCACTACTTTTAAGATTCTTGAATCGTAGGAGAAAGAACGGGTGAAAGCACCCAGCGCAGATCAAAAGCGGCTTCTGAAAGCATTGCGGCGAGAGCCCGTCGATCGCGTCCCTCTCTGGCTGATGCGGCAGGCCGGACGCTATCTGCCGGAGTACCGGAAGGTGCGGGCCAAGGCCGGCGGTTTCCTCGATCTTTGCTACACGCCGGACTTTGCCGAGGAAGTGACCTTGCAGCCGATCCGCCGCTATGGCTTCGATGCATCGATCCTGTTTTCGGATATTCTCGTGGTCCCGGATGCCCTGGGTCAGGCTGTTGCTTTCAAGGAAGGCGAGGGGCCGGTGCTTGAGCCGATCACGCATGCCGACGGTGTTGCGGCGCTGAAACCGGTTGTGGCTATCCGCGAGAAGCTTCAGCCCGTCTACGAGACCGTGCGGCGCTTGCGGGTGAGCCTGCCTGTGGAAACGACGCTGATCGGCTTTGCCGGCGCGCCCTGGACGGTGGCGACCTATATGGTCGGCGGTCGAGGCTCGCCCGACCAGGCGGCGGCGAAGGCGTGGGCTTACAAGGCGCCGGATGAATTTCAGAAGCTGATCGATCTTCTGATCGCTGCCACCATCGAACATCTCTCGGCACAGGTCGAGGCGGGCGTCGAAGTGGTGCAACTCTTCGACACCTGGGCAGGCTCGCTGCCGGAACTCTCCTTCGAGCGCTTCGCCCTCAAGCCGATGATCGAAATCCGCGCCGCGTTGAAGCAGCGCTTTCCGGATTTGCCGGTGATCGGCTTTCCGCGCGGCGCCGGGCCGATGACGGCGAATTACTTCCACCAGACCAAGCTTGATGCGCTGAGCCTCGACACCGCAATGTCGCCGCGCTGGGCGCGCGACAATCTGCAAAGTATCGGTTGCCTTCAGGGCAATCTCGATCCCTTGCTGCTGGTCGCGGGCGGGCCGGAAATGCGGCGGCAGGCGCTGGCCATTCTCGACACGCTCGGGCGGGGGCCGTTCATTTTCAATCTCGGACACGGCATCGTGCCGCAAACGCCGCCCGAACATGTGGCGGAGCTGGTCGAGATCGTGCGAGGCTGGCGGCCATGACGCGCAAGGTTGCCATCGTGCTTTTCAATCTCGGCGGTCCCGACCGGCCGGAAGCGGTCGAACCTTTCCTGTTCAACCTGTTCAGCGATCCGGCCATTATCCGGGTGCCGCAACCTTTTCGTTGGCTGATTGCGAAGCTGGTCTCGAAGCGGCGTGCGCCGGTGGCGCAGAAAATTTATGCCGAGATCGGCGGCGGTTCGCCGCTGGTGCCGCTGACCGAGGCACAGGGACGGGCGCTTGAGGGGGCCTTAGCCAGTGGCGAGTCCGTGTATCGTTGTTTCCTCGCCATGCGCTATTGGCATCCTTTCGCCGATGAAGCGGTTGCAGCCGTTGCAGCCTGGGGCGCCGATGAAATCGTGCTGCTGCCGCTCTATCCGCAATATTCGACGACGACGACTGAATCGTCGTTGAAGGATTGGGATCTTGCGGCAAAGGCTGCTGGTCTTGCCTTACCGGCAAAAGCCGTTTGTTGTTACCCAACCGAAGATGGTTTCATTGCCGCTCATGCGGCACTGCTTGGCGAAGCGCTTCAGAAAGCCGGCACGACGGAAAATCTCCGGGTGCTGTTTTCAGCCCATGGCTTGCCGAAGAAGATCGTCGATGGCGGCGATCCCTATCAGGCCCAGGTCGAACAGAGCTGTGCGGCCATCGTCGCCAAACTCGGTCAGCCGGATCTCGACTGGGTGACCTGCTATCAAAGCCGGGTCGGTCCGCTTGAATGGATCGGACCTTCGACCGAGGCAGAAATCGGGCGCGCCGGCGCCGAGGGCAAGCGGTTGATCGTGGTGCCGGTCGCTTTCGTGTCCGAACATTCCGAAACGCTGGTCGAGCTCGACATCGAATATGCGAAACTCGCCGCCGAAAGCGGCGTTCCGGCCTATAACCGCGTGCCGGCACTGGGCGTTCATCCCGATTTCATCGCCGCGCTGGCCGGCCTTGTGCGGGCGGCGCGGTCGGAACGCGAAATTCTCTGCCCGGAAGAGGCGGCGGGGTATCCCTGCACCGCGAAGCTCAGACTCGAGATGGTGGCCTGATGGATTTCCTCGCCGGCTACTATGTCTGGATCAAGGCGCTCCACATCATCTCGGTGATCTTCTGGATGGCGGGCATGGCCTATCTGCCGCGGCTTTTCGTCTATCACGCCGAGAGCGCGCCTGGCTCCGACAAGTCCGAGACCTTCAAGATCATGGAGCGGCGTCTGCTGCGCGGGATCATCAACCCGGCGATGATCGCAACCTTCGTCTTCGGCATCGCGATGCTGGCCCTCAATCCGGGGCTCATCTGGGATGTCTGGATGCAGGCAAAGCTCGTCCTGATCGTCGTGATGTCCGGCTTGCACGGCATGTTTTCGCGCTGGCGCAAGCAATTCGAACGCGACGAAAACAGCCGCGATGCGCGGTTTTACCGGATCGTCAACGAGGCGCCGCCGGTTCTGGTCATTTTCATCGTGTTGCTGGCGGTGGCGAAGCCGTTCTAGGGACAACGCCGGCGCCGGCACCAATTTCCGTTGAAATTCTGTGCGGTTGGTCTTATATCGATGCCAAGCCGGATTTCTTCCGGCGGCCTTCTTTCAAGTCCTTTCCCGGCCCAAGCCCTCGATCGGCGGCGGCCAGAAGACCGTGCACAAGGCCCAAAATCCGCAAGGGTCAGCCCTTCTCGTGCGACGGCGGAGAGAGCGAAGGCCTGCTTTCCCAACAGATAATCATCCCGACGACCCCCTTCCGCCCTTCAAGTTCCGCCCGTCTCCCGGCCCAAAAAGCGGCCCCCGGCGGCAACTCCCAGAGAAAGACCTTTCAAGCCGATGACGCAGATCAAGCTGCAGGACCTCAAGGCCAAATCGCCAACCGATCTTCTGGCGCTGGCCGAGGAACTCGAAGTCGAGAATGCCTCGACGCTCCGGACGCAGGACATGATGTTCGCGATCCTGAAGCAATATGCCGAACAGAATATCGACATTATCGGCGAAGGCGTGGTCGAGGTGCTGCCGGACGGCTTCGGCTTCCTGCGCTCGCCGGAAGCCAATTACCTGCCGGGGCCCGACGACATCTACGTCTCGCCCTCACAGATCCGGCGCTTTTCGCTCCGCACCGGCGACACGGTCGAAGGGGAGATCCGCAGCCCCAAGGATGGCGAGCGCTATTTTGCCCTGCTGAAAGTTTCGACGGTCAATTTCGAGAGCCCCGACAAGGCCCGCCACAAGGTTCATTTCGACAATCTGACGCCGCTCTATCCCGACGAAAAGCTCGAGATGGAAGTCGACGATCCGACGCTGAAAGACCGGTCGTGCCGCATCATCGATATCGTGGCGCCGCTCGGCAAAGGCCAGCGCGGATTGATTGTCGCGCCGCCGCGCACCGGCAAGACGGTGCTGCTGCAGAACATCGCCCATTCGATCACGACCAATCATCCCGATTGCTATCTGATCGTGCTCCTGATCGACGAACGGCCGGAAGAAGTCACCGACATGCAGCGCTCGGTGAAGGGCGAGGTCATTTCCTCGACCTTCGACGAACCGGCGACCCGCCATGTCCAGGTCGCTGAAATGGTCATCGAAAAGGCCAAGCGCCTGGTCGAGCACGGCCGCGACGTCGTCATCCTGCTCGACTCGATCACCCGTCTCGGCCGCGCCTACAACACAGTCGTACCCTCATCCGGCAAGGTGCTGACCGGCGGTGTCGACGCCAATGCGCTGCAGCGCCCGAAGCGCTTCTTCGGCGCGGCGCGCAATATCGAGGAAGGCGGCTCGCTGACCATCATCGCGACGGCGCTGATCGATACCGGCTCGCGCATGGACGAAGTCATCTTCGAGGAGTTCAAGGGCACCGGTAACTCGGAAATCATTCTCGACCGCAAGGTCGCCGACAAGCGCGTCTTCCCGGCGATCGACATTCTGAAGTCGGGCACCCGCAAGGAAGAGCTGCTGGTCGAGAAGGGTCAGCTGTCGAAAATGTATGTGCTGCGCCGCATCCTCAATCCGATGGGCACGGTCGATGCCATCGAGTTCCTGCTCGACAAGCTCAAGCAGACCAAGAACAACGGCGAGTTCTTCGACTCGATGAACACCTGAGGCTCAGGGCCGCAAGGTTTCCCAATCCGGAAAGGCGCCGTCGAAATGCGGCGCCTTTTCGCTGTCCGCGTCCCATGAAGCGCGCGCGACGAGATGTTCCTGCGCGACAATACGCGCCGCAATGTCGCCGTCAAGCGCGCTTGCCGCAAGGATGATCGTCTCGTCGGGTTCGACGAGATTGGCGCCGGTCATCGCCGAGCCGCAGCGCAAACAGAAGGCGCGCACAAGTTCCGGCGAGCTTTTGTAACTGGTGAGATATTCCGCGCCGGTCCAAGTGACCTCGTCGCGCCGCGCGACGAAGAAGGCGCCGGCGGCACCGCCCGCCGCCTTGCGGCACATCGAACAATGACAGATGACGATGCCGCTCATCCCGCCACGGATCGCGAAACGCACCGCGCCGCAGAGGCAGCGTCCCTCGATCATGCGTCCATTCTCACGGCACCAGCACGCTGGCGCCCGTCGTCTTGCGCCCCTCGAGATCGAGATGGGCGCGGGCCGCTTCGCCCAGCGCATAGCGCTGGTTGATTTCGATCTTGACCGCGCCCGAGGCGACCACGGCGAAAAGATCGTCGGCCATTTCCTGAAAGGCCGTCGGCGTTTTTGCCATGTAGTGAAACATGGTCGGGCGGGTGACGAAGAGCGAACCCTTCTGCGCCAGGATGCCGAGATCGACGCCGGTCACCGGGCCCGAGGCATTGCCGAAGGAAACGAGCAGGCCCAAAGGCGCCAGACTGTCGAGCGAGCCGATGAAGGTTGCCTTGCCGACGCCGTCATAGACGACCGGCACTTTTTTGCCGCCGGTGATTTCCTTGACCCGCGCCGCCACGTCTTCCTTGGTGTAGTCGATCACATGATCGCAGCCATGGGCGCGGGCGAGGGCGGCCTTTTCTTCCGAGCTCGTCGTGCCGATGACGGTGGCGCCGAGATGTTTGGCCCATTGGCAGGCGATCAGGCCGACGCCGCCGGCGGCTGCATGCCACAAGATCGTCTGGCCTTTCTCGACGCGGAAGGTCTGGCGCAAGAGGAACTGCGCGGTCAGGCCTTTCAGCATCATCGCGGCGGCGGCCTCGTCCGAAACCGCGCCGGGGACCTTGACCACCGAACCGGCGTTGACGTTGTGCATTTCGGCATAGGCGCCGATCGGGCCCGAGCCATAGGCGACGCGGTCGCCGGCCTTCAGATGCGTCACGCCGTCGCCGACGGCTTCGACAATGCCCGCCGCTTCCATGCCGATGCCCGACGGCAGCGCCACCGGATAAAGTCCCGAGCGGTGATAGGTGTCGATGAAGTTGATGCCGATGGCTTTGGCGCGCACCTGCACCTCGCCGGGCTTCGGGCCTGCGAGTTCGATCTCATGCAGGGCCATCGTCTCCGGCCCGCCGGTTTTCTCGATGCGGATCGCCTTGATCTTGCGGATGCTCATCTGCTTCTTTCCCTGTCATTTCAATTGGTCGTTGTCATTTGCGTGCCAGTGCCAGGCCGATGCCGGCGCCGATCAGCACCGAACCGGTGATGCGGTTGCGGATGGCCTGCGCGCGTTCGCTTTTCAGCCAGGGTGCCAGCTTGCCGGCGGCGAGGCCGAAAGCGCCGTCCGACAAGGTGCCGATGGCGATGAAGGTGGCGGCGAGCAAGAGGAGCTGCGGCATTGCCGGCGCGGCGGGACTGATGAACTGCGGAAAGAAGGCCGCGTAGAAAGCCAGCGTCTTCGGATTGGTGACCGAAATCAGAAAGCCGCGGCGGTAGAGCGCGGCGTGGCTGTCGGTCTTGCGCCGTTGCGCCGGCAGGTTCGGGTCTTCGTAGGGCGCGCGGAAGGCGGCAATGCCGATCCAGACCAGATAGGCGGCGCCGATCAGTTTCAGTGCTTCGCCCCAAGGCCCGAGGGCGGCCAGCAGCGGCGCCAGTCCCAGCACCGTCAGCGTCATGTGAACGCAAAGCGCTGTCGTCGTGCCGGCAAGTCCGATCATCGCGGCGCGCGGGCCCTGGCGGATGCCGCAGGCGACCAGATAGGTCACGACCGGCCCCGGGATCACGCAGAGGATCAGGGTGGCGACGATGAAGCCCAGATAGAGTTCAAGCGACATCCTGCGGCCCCCGCTTCGCGTTTGCGCGTCAGCCCAGATGCCGGGCGAAGAATTTCAGCGTCCGGTCGTTGGCCTCCTCGGCGGCCGCCTTGTCGTAATGCGCGCCGCCGGGCCTGGCGAAGGCATGGTCCATCTGCGGATAGCGATGGATCGTCACATGGGTGTTGTCGTGCAGACCCTTGACGACCGCCTCCTGCGCTTCCGGCGGCACGAATTCGTCCTTGCCGGCGATATGCAGCATCAGCGGTTTCTTGATGCCCGTGGCATCGTCGAGGCGGTTCTGGATGTTGACGCCGTAATAGCCGACCGAGGCATCGGTGCTGGTGTGGCAGGCGGCGAGATAGGCGAGCTGGCCGCCAAGGCAATAGCCGACCGTGCCGACCTTGCCGGATGACAGCGGACGCAGCGTGCGGATGGTGGCGGCGATGTCCTTGACGCCCTTGTCGACATCGAATTTGCCGAAGAGATCGAAGGCCTGTTTCCATTCGGCTTCGCTCTGATCGGTGATGTCGATGCCGGGCTCGATGCGCCAGAAGAGATCGGGGCAGAGCGCCATATAGCCCTGGCCCGCCAGCCCGTCGCAGAGATCGCGCATCACTTTATTGACGCCGAAAATCTCCTGGATGACGACGATGCCCGGGCCCTTGCCGCCGGCCGGTTTCGACAGATAGCCCGAGAAGTTTCCATCCGGGGTTTCGATCGCAATCGTCTCGCCGCTCATGGCCGGCCTCCTTGATCGTCAACGGGGGAACGTCAGAGCCGGGACTCTAGAGCATTTTCCGGTCAAGTGGAGGCCGGTTGACCGTAGAAAATGCGACCAAACAAAGGAATCCGGAGCCATTTGCGTTCCCGTGGGAACGCAAATGGCCCGGGCGATCCTCAGCCGTCAAATCGAGGGAAAGCGGCAGGTTTTCAGGCGGCTTTCGCGGTTTCGGCGCGGGCGCCGAAAAGGAAGAAGCGGCTCAGGCCGCGCGCTTTTGCGGCGGCATCGGCGTGCTTGCCGGCCGTCTGTTCGCTGCGAGCGGACAGCGCCAGGTCGCAGGCGGCGACATAGCTTGTGGCATAGGTGGCAAGGATGTTCATTTTATTCACCATTCGGTCTAGTATCTATGGGTGATATGCGCCTTGGTGTGGCCTTTATCAAACGATCTTTTTGCAACGCAGAAGTTAGAAAAACTAACATATGTCCAGCCGCCGCCTGCCTTCGCTGAAAGCCCTGCGCGCCTTCGAGGCGGCCGCCCGGCATGGCAGTTTTTCGCGCGCCGCCGACGAACTCGGCGTCACCCATGCGGCGGTCAGCCATCAGATCCGGGCCTTGGAAGAAGAGCTCGGCGCCGCCTTGTTTCACCGCACCGGCCGTGCCGTCGAACTGACCGAGCGCGGGGCACGGCTGCTGCCGGTGCTGACCGCCGCTTTCGACCAGATGGCCGAGGGCTGGGCGCAGGCGGGTGCCCGCGACAGCGCCGCGCTGACGGTGTCGGTCGAGCCCTCCTTCGCGGCGCGCTGGCTGGTGCTGCGTCTCGGCAAGTTCCATCGCGCCCATCCCGAGATCGAGCTCCGGCTGCTGCCATCTTCCGACGTCGTCGATTTCGAGCGCGAGGATGTCGATATCGGCGTGCGCTACGGGCTGGGCGGCTGGCCCGATGCGATCGCCGAAAAACTCTTCGAGGCGACCGTCTATCCGGTCTGCGCACCGTCGCTGCTCGATCCGAAAAAGCCGATCCGCAAACCGGAAGACCTCAGGAACTATCCGCTGCTGCATGAGGAGACGATGCAGCACTGGCTCTCATGGCTCGAAGGGGCGGGCGTTCGGAACCCGCGCTGGGCGGCCAGGGGTCCGCTTTTCATCGAGGCCTCGCTGGCGCTGCAGGCAGCGGCCGGCGGGCAGGGCGTGGCGCTCGCCAATGACACGCTGGCGATGGCCGATCTCGCCGAGGGGCGGCTGATCCGCCTGTTCGAATTCGAAATGCCGGACGAGGAAGCCTATTGGCTGGTCTATCCCGAACGCAGCGCCGCAAAGCCAAAGGTGCAGGCCTTCCGCAACTGGATCCGCGAAGAGGCCGGGTTGCCGGCAACGGCGATGAGCGGCGTCACGCCGCGCGGGCGGGGACGCGTTCAGCGGTGAGCCGCGCCACGCGGCACGGGATATACTGGTCGCCGGCAAGGGAGAACCCGATGAGCGCTGCAAAGGAAACGGCCGTCACTTCCATCCGCACCGCGACGCGCGACGACGCCGCCGCGATCGCCAATATCTATGCGCCCTATGTCGAGGACACCGTGATCTCCTTCGAGGCCGTCGCGCCGGACGCCGTGCAGATGGCGGAGCGGATCGCCAACACGCTGCCCGGCCTCCCCTGGCTCGTCCACGAGGCCGAAGGCCACGTGACCGGTTATGCCTATGCGAGCCCGCATCGCGCGCGCGCCGCCTATCGCTGGTCGGTCGATGCCGGCATCTATCTCGGCCGCGAGGCGCATCGGCAGGGCATCGGCACGGCGCTTTACGCGGTGCTCTTCGCGGCGCTGCGGGCGCAGGGCTATCACCGCGTTTATGGCGGCATCACGCTGCCCAATGCGGCCAGTATCGGCCTGCATGAAGCACAGGGCTTCAAGCCGATCGGCATCTATCCGGAAGTCGGTTTCAAGTTCGGTGCCTGGCGCGATGTCGGCTGGTGGGGTCTCGATCTGGCGCCGTCGAGCCAGGTGCCGGCCGAGCCGCTGCCCTTCACGCCCGTCATTCTCGACGGTGCCCGGCGCGTGGCCGCCGGGCTTTGACGGCTCAGGCGGACGCGGATGAGTTCCGCGGTGAGCGCAGCCCGCTATTTTATCTTTTTAACGGGGCGATCTAGCGCCTTTTTTTGTCGACGTTCGACCTTTGTAATGTCCTCGGCGGGTGGCAAATTTTCGGGCATTGTGCCGCCGATGTCTCGGATCGTATCGCGCACTTTCTTGCCGACGTCGTAGTGAGCGGCGTTGGCCGCTTCCTTTCCCCGAATTTTGTCTCGCCGAAGTTTTTCCTCAGTTTGAGTTGCGCGAAACAGGTTGGCGGCAAGTTCTGTGCTGCCCATGTGATCCAGAATATTTTGCTTGGCTCTAAGCCCCTTTTTCCGCTGGATACCAGGACGGTCCAAGCCTCCATATAGCCCTTTGTATCCAAAGGTCTGGAATATCGCGAAATCAATGGGCTGTATCACCCCGGCCCCCTTGGCTGCGCTGGCCAGGTTTTTATTGTGTTCCTTAATCTCGTCCCTCAGAAGGAGGCGCTTTTGCTCCTCGGAAAGGGGCATGTATTGGGCGGCATCGTCGTCTGCAATCTCCTGCCGGCGAGTCTGGATGGCAAAGTAAGTCTGCGCAAAGGCAACGGGCCGCTTTCGAGCGTCGCCATTTTGAGCGACCAGGTAGCAGGCGTACCTTGTGAGCCGAATATCCTCAATTTCTCGCTCAGCGCCTGAGCCGATCGAGACCATTTTCCTGACGTCGGCAAAATGGTTTTCGACCTTCTGACCGGTCCCGAGACATGCGGATTTGGCCTTCTGGATGACTTCGAGAAAATTGTCCCATTTGCTGTATTCGAGAAGCTCTTGAAGGTCGCGAGCGTCCCAAAACTCAACGCCGTCGTCATCCGCTTGGGCCGCATTTTCGAAGCTGCTAATAAGCCGTTCGATAGGGCCATCGCCCATCTTTCCCAGGGCGCTCTCGAAGGCCGTATTTGCGAGCCTCTTCGAACCAGGTTTGTCGTCTGTCATCTGGCTGTGTTCCTGAAGGAGATTCGGAACGATTGTAGAACATTTGTCGCGGTGAGTCTTCCGTGGCGCCGTAGGACCGAGGCCTTATCCCGCCCGCACCCGCCGCAGCTCCGCCTCAAGCGCATCCGCTTCCGTCAGCGGCAGCGAGCAGGTTTCGCCGGCACAGACATAAGCCGTGGGTTGTCCGTCGAGTTTCCCTTTGCCGCGCGCCGGATGGCCGTCGGGCAGGGCGGCGCCATCCACCACCCGCATCAGCACGCGATTGGGCAGCGAGACGCTGAAAGCGGCGCGGGCGAGGGGGGCCGTCTCTTCATGCGTTCCCACCAGCACGATCTGCACCGGCCGGAGCCGCGTCTCGAAGCTGGCAATGTAAGTGCCGAGTGGAAAGATGTTCTGCTGCAGCTCGCCGGCAAAGGCGCGGATGATCTCGTCGGCGCGGGTCATGTAGGCGGGCTTGCCGGTCATGAGCGCCAGCCTCGCCAGCACGCCGGGCATTGTGCCGTTGGCGGCCGGCGTCGCATCGTCGGCAACCGTCCGTCTACGGACGATCAAGGCCGGGGCGTCGTCGGCGGTGAAGAAATAGCCGCCATTCGTCTCGTCGCGGTAATGGGCGTCGAGTTCGGCGACAAGGCTTTCGGCTGCCTCGATATAGGTTCCGTCGCCGGTCGCTTCGTTGAGCGCCAATGCTGCCGCCGCCATATTGGCCAGATCGTCGGCCATGGCGATATGCTGCAAGCGGCCCTCGCGCCAGGCATGGTGCAGGCGTCCATCGATACGCATCGTCTCGATCACGAAGCGGAAAGCGGACGCCGCCATCGCCACCCAGTCGGCCTCGCCGAAGGCGGCGCCGGCGCGCGCCAGGGCGGCGATCGCCATGCCGTTCCAGTCGGCCAGCACCTTGTCGTCGAAGCCCGGATGGACGCGCAGGTCGCGCTCGACAAAGGCGCGTGCCTTCAACGGCTCGAGTGCGGCTTCTTCTTCGGCCGTCAGCGGCAGATCCGCGCGCGCCAGCCGATTGAGAATATTGGTCTCCTCCCAATTGCCCTCGGCCGAGACATTGTAGGCCGCCTTGAAGAGGTCGGCTTCCGCTGGCGTGAACAGATTGTCGATCTCGGCTTCCGACCAGACATAGAACTTGCCCTCGACGCCCTCGCTGTCGGCATCAAGCGACGCCGCCATCCCGCCACCTTCGACAACCATCTCGCGCGCGATCCATTCGATGGTCTCGCGGACGCGGCGCGCGTAAAGCGGCTTGCGCGTTTCCTGCCAGACCATGGTCAGCAATTCGATCAGCAGCGCATTGTCGTAGAGCATCTTTTCGAAATGCGGCGCCAGCCAGAATTCGTCGACCGAGTAGCGCGCATAGCCGCCGCCCAGATGATCGTAGATGCCGCCTTCCGACATATGGTCGAGGGCGCGCGTCACCGCTTGCGAGAAATCGGCGCGGCCGGTTTTCAGATGCGCGCGCCAGAGCAGCGTCAGGATCGGCACTTGCGGAAATTTCGGCGCGCCCTTTATGCCGCCATTCTCGCCATCCATCATCGGCAGCAGTTTTTCGGCGACGATCAGCGGCACCTCGTCGGTCGGCTCGCCCGGCCGTGCGGTCGCCGATTGTTCGGCGAGTGCCGCCACCAGCGCCTTGCGGTTCTTGTCGATCTTTTCCGGTTCCTCGCGGAAGAGGCGCGCCACTTCCTCCAGCACATGGACGAAACCCGGCCGTCCGTAATTCGGCTCCTTCGGAAAATAGGTACCGCCCCAGAAGGGTTCGCCGTCCGGCGTCAGGAACATGGTCAGCGGCCAGCCGCCCTGCTGGCCGAGCAGATGCAGCGCCGACATGTAGATCGCGTCGATATCGGGGCGTTCCTCGCGGTCGACCTTGATGTTGACGAAATGCGCATTCATCACCGCCGCCACGCCCGCATCCTCGAAGCTTTCATGCGCCATCACATGGCACCAGTGACAGGCCGCATAGCCGACCGAGAGCAGGATCGGCTTGCCGGTCGCACGCGCCGCTTCGAGCGCCGCCTCGCCCCAGGGATGCCAGTGCACCGGATTGTCCTTGTGCTGCAGCAGATAGGGACTTGTCTCGTCTTTCAGGAAATTGCGTGACATCGGGCCTTCCGGGCGATTGACTCGAGGAGATGAACTGATTTGTTGCGGCAATGTGGGGCATAAGAACCGCCCCGTCGAGAAAGAGATCAAGGCAATGAAAGTCACGATCGATGTCGAACTGACGCCGGTGGAAGCACGGCGCCTGATGGGCCTGCCGGATCTCGAGCCGATGCAGCAGCGCCTGATCGCCGAGCTCGAGAAACGCATGGCCTCCAACATGTCCTATATCGATCCCGAGCAGATCGTGAAGGCGATCATGCCGGTCGGTGCGCAGGGGCTCGAACAGTTCCAGAGCCTCTTGTGGGGGATGGCGCAATCGGCGATGGGCGGGGCGAAGAAGCCTTCGTCGAAAAAAGACGGCACGAAGAAAGAATCCTAGAGCCGCAAGCAACGGATCGATTCGGATTGGAAACGATTTACGCCCTGTCGACAGCGCCGGGCCGCGCCGGCGTTGCCGTGTTGCGCGTCTCGGGAGCGCATGCGGTGCCTGCGCTTGAAGCGCTGACGGGGGCGGGCGTGCCGCCGCCGCGCGCCGCGAGTTTGCGCCGTTTCATCGATCCCGAAACGCAAGCACCGATCGATCGGGGTCTGGCGATCTTCTTTCCGGCGCCGGCCAGTTTCACCGGCGAGGATGTCGTCGAGCTGCATCTGCATGGCGGCCGCGCGGTCGTTGCCGGTGTTCTTGCGGCGCTGGCGCGCCTGCCGGGCCTGCGTGCCGCCGCGCCCGGCGAGTTCACCCGCCGCGCCTTCGAGAACGGCAAGCTCGATCTGACCGAGGTCGAAGGCCTTGCCGATCTGATCGAGGCCGAGACCGAAGCGCAGCGCCTGCAGGCGCTCCGGCAGATGGAAGGCGCGCTCGGCAAACTTTATGAGGGCTGGCGGGCGCGGCTGCTGCGGGCGCTGGCTTACGCCGAGGCCGAGATTGATTTTCCCGACGAGGAAGTACCGGGCGACCTGATCGCCAAACTGGGCCCCGAAATCGCGCGGCTCCAGTCCGAAATCGGGGCGCATCTCGACGATGGAAGACGCGGCGAGCTTTTGCGCGACGGTATCGAGGTGGCAATCGTTGGACCGCCCAATGTCGGCAAGTCGAGCCTGTTGAACCGGCTGGCGGGGCGTGAGGCCGCCATCGTTGCCGATGAGGCCGGCACGACGCGCGATGTTCTCGAAGTGCGGCTCGATATTGGCGGGGTACCGGTGACGCTGGCCGACACGGCGGGGCTGCGCGAGGCCATCGGCACGGTCGAGCGGGAAGGGGTCAGGCGGGCGTTGGCGCGTGCCGAGAAGGCCGATCTGCGGCTTGTCGTCGCCGCGCCCGATGCCGGCGATTTCGCGCTGGCCCGGGCGGGCGACATCAAGGTGCTCAACAAGATCGATCTCGGCGCCGAGCCGCCGCCCGGCGTCATTGGTGTTTCGGCCGCTACCGGTGCCGGCCTCGAGGCGCTTGAAGCAGCGCTCAAGGCGCGCGTCGGTTCGGCTTTCGAGGCGAGCGAACATCCCGTCATCACGCGGGCCCGCCACCGCGAGGGTCTGGCCGAATGTGCCGCGGCGCTGGCTCGGGCCGGGCAGGGCAGCGACGCTGATCTTGTCGCCGAGGATCTCCGCCTCGCCGCCCGCGCCCTCGGCCGCATCACCGGCCGCGTCGATGTCGAGGAATTGCTCGACGTGATCTTTCGAGACTTCTGCATCGGGAAGTGAGGAAGACCCCTCACCCTTCCGCGGGCTGACGCCCGCTCCCTCCCTCTCCCCGGAGGGGAGAGGGACAAGGGCGTCGATCTCGTAAATTCCCTCTCCCCATCGGGGAGAGGGAAGGGGCCCGCTGATGCGGCGAAGCCGCGTCAGTGGGAAGGGTGAGGGGGAGCCGCACTCCCCTGTTTCACGTGAAACATGAAGAACGCCCGAATCCGATTCCTTCTCAAAGACTTGTGCGCGACTCTTCATCCAGCCAGCGGCAGGTCATCGAAAAGTTTGACGGCCGGCGCGCCAGCGACTAAAGCTCTGACGCGTGGGCGCTCGAATCCGTTCTTACGGCCGCAAGTACTTCTCTTTCGTCAGGACTTTCGATGCAGAGCTTCGACGTCATTGTGATCGGCGGCGGCCATGCCGGCTGCGAGGCAGCCTCGGCGGCGGCGCGCGCCGGGGCGCGCACGGCGCTTGTCACCCACAAGATCGCGACCATCGGCGAGATGTCCTGCAACCCGGCCATTGGCGGTCTGGGCAAGGGTCATCTGGTGCGCGAGGTCGATGCGCTGGATGGGCTGATGGGTCGCGTTGCCGATGCCGCCGGCATCCAGTTCCGGCTGCTCAATCGCCGCAAGGGACCGGCAGTTCGGGGCCCGCGCGCTCAAGCCGATCGCCGCCTCTATCGCGAGGCGATGCAGGATGCGATTCTGAATCATTCCAACCTGACCGTGATCGAAGCCGGGGTCGGCGATCTGCTGGTTGAAGATGGCGCGGTTGCCGGTGTCGTTACCGAGGATGGCCGCAGCTTCCGGGCGGGCAGGGTTGTGCTGACCACCGGCACCTTTCTCAGGGGCATGATCCATCTGGGGACCACGCGCATCCCGGCCGGGCGGGTGGGGGAGGCGCCGGCGCTGGGTCTGTCCGAGCGTCTCTACAGCCTTGGCTTCCAGCTTGGCCGGTTGAAGACCGGGACGCCGCCGCGGCTCGACGGCTCGACCATCGACTGGGGCGCGCTTGAGGTTCAGCCCGGCGACACGCCGCCGGTTCCGTTCTCCTTCCTGACCCGCGCGATCACGACGCCGCAGGTCAATTGCCACATCACCCGGACCACCGAAGCCGGGCACCGGATCATCGAGGACAATCTCCGGTTCTCACCGGTCTATTCGGGCCAGATCGAAGGTGTCGGTCCGCGCTACTGCCCCTCGATCGAGGACAAGGTGGTGCGCTTCCGCGAACGCGACAGCCACCAGATTTTCCTCGAACCGGAAGGCCTCGACGACGACACGATCTATCCGAACGGGATTTCGACGGCGCTGCCCGAAGAGGTCCAGCTGGCCTTTCTGAAGACCATTCCCGGGCTCGAGCATGTGGTCATGCGGCGGGCCGGCTACGCCATTGAATACGACTATATCGATCCGCGCGAGCTCAGGGCCACGCTCGAGACTAGGCGCCTGCCGGGGCTTTATTTGGCCGGGCAGATCAATGGCACCACCGGCTATGAGGAAGCGGCGGCGCAAGGCCTGATGGCCGGCCTCAATGCGGCGCTTTCGGCGGGCGGTTCGGCGCCTCTCGTCCTCGACCGCTCGCAGGCCTATATCGGCGTCATGATCGACGATCTGATCACCCGCGGCGTCAGCGAGCCCTATCGGATGTTCACTTCGCGGGCCGAATACCGGCTGACGCTCCGGGCCGACAATGCCGACCGGCGGCTGACCGGGCTTGGGATTTCGGCCGGCATTGTCGGGACGGCGCGGGCCGAGGTCTTCTCGGCCAAGCAGAGGGCGCTGGATGCGGCGCGGCTGCTCTGCGAGGCGGCGCGTCTCAGCCCCAGTGCCCTGGTCAAAAAGGGGCTCAGGATCAACCAGGATGGGGTCTCCCGTTCGGCCATGGAGCTTCTGGCCTATCCGGAGATCGACATGGACGTGTTGGCCGGCATCTGGCCGGAGATCGGCGGCTTCGATCCGGACGTCACCGAGCAGCTTCAGATCGAGGCGCAATATGCAGGCTATCTAGACCGGCAGGAATCCGACATCCGGGCCTTTCGCAAGGATGAGGGGCTGCGCCTGCCCGCCGGGATCGATTATGCCGGTATCATGGGCCTGTCGATCGAGGTGCGTCAGAAGCTTGCCGCCGCCCGCCCGGCGACGCTCGGACAGGCCGCCAGGGTCGACGGGGTAACGCCTGCAGCGCTGACCACGTTAATGATTCACGTGAAACAAAAGCGCAGTGCTTGAGGGGCATGACCCGGTATGTCCCAACATATAGTGTCTGACGGGTCGCAAGTCATTGATGCGGAATCCTTTTCCGCCGCCATGCATGTTTCACGTGAAACAATCGAGGGTCTGGTGCTCTACGAGACCCTGCTGCGGAAGTGGCAGAAATCGATCAATCTGGTCTCTTCGGCGACGCTTTCCGGGCTCTGGCGCCGGCATATGCTCGATTCCGCCCAGTTGGTGGCATTGGCCCCCGAAAATCCCCGGATTTGGGCCGATCTTGGCAGCGGCGGCGGTTTTCCGGGGCTGGTTGTCGCGATTATGCTAAAAGATATACGCGATTTCACCATGCATCTGGTTGAAAGCGACCAGCGGAAATGCGTCTTTCTGCGCGAAGTGGCGCGGGAGACCGGGGCGCCGGTTGAGGTTCACAACCGGCGCATTGAGGATTTTGCCATCGAAAGCGGGCTGAAGCCCGATATTGTCTCGGCCCGGGCGCTGGCGCCGCTCGACAAGCTCTTGTCCTGGGCCGCGCCGCTTTTCGGACCGCAGACAATCGGCCTGTTTCTGAAGGGGCAGGGGCTTGAAGCCGAATTGACGGAGGCGCGTAAAGGGTGGATATTTGACGCCGAGATTTCCCCCAGCCAGTCGGACCCTTCCGGTTTGGTGTTGAAGCTGCGAGGCCTCTATGGACCAGCCGGATAACACCGCGAGAGACAACCGCCCGATCGACAAGGCGTTAAGCGCTGCTGTCGGCAATGAAACACCGCGCCCGGCAAGCACGACCTCGGGACTACTTGCTCCGTCCACGGATCGCCCGCGCATTCTGGTGGTCGCCAATCAGAAGGGCGGTGTAGGTAAAACGACGACCGCCATCAATCTCGGCACCGCGCTTGCCGCCGTCGGCGAGCGTGTGCTGATTGTCGATCTCGATCCGCAAGGCAATGCCAGCACCGGCCTCGGCATTGGCCGCGCCGAACGCAAGGTGTCGGCCTATGATGTGCTGATCGGTGCGGCGCTGATCGAAGATGCAGTTGTCCCGACCCAGGTGCCGGGCCTCGATATTGTTCCGTCCACGATGGATCTGCTTGGCGCCGAGCTGGAGCTTGCTTCGGTGCCGCGCCGCTCGCACCGTCTGCGCGATGCGCTGGCGCGGATGCCGCGTCATGGTAAAAAGCGCGAAATCAGCGAAGCCGAAGCGCAGATAACGATGCGGCCCTATTCATATCTGCTGATCGACTGCCCGCCATCGCTCAATCTTCTGACCATCAATGCGATGACGGCGGCCGACGCCATTCTGGTGCCGCTGCAGTGCGAGTTCTTCGCGCTGGAAGGTTTGAGTCAGTTGCTGCGCACGGTCGAACGCGTCAAGACCAGCCTCAATCCGCGCCTCGAGATCCAGGGCATCGTGCTGACCATGTTCGACCAGCGCAACAAGCTGTCCGACCAGGTTGCAACCGATGTGCGCACGCATCTCGGCGACAAGGTTTATCGCACCGTCATTCCGCGCAATGTGCGCATCTCGGAAGCACCTTCCTATGGCAAGCCGGCGCTGGTCTATGACCATCGCTGTGCCGGCAGCAAGGCCTATATGAAGCTTGCCGCCGAAATGATTCAGCGCGAACGGGCGATCCGGCGCAGCGCCGCGTGAGCTTCGCGTATTAACTTAATCCGTGGTCTGAAGACTCTTAACAGAATCTTCTAACCGATTGTAACGATTGAAAATGTGGCCCTACCCGGTAGTGATGCCGGCGGGCGGGGTTCCGGAAAGCGAATCTTTCCGCGGATTTGGGGCGAGGCCCGGCCGGTAGGGCCGGTGCTACCGGCAAAGCAGGATGGCGCGCGCGAAGCGGCGGCGCGGGCAAGAGGGAAAAGGAAGAATGACGATGGCGGATGAAACCCCGAGCCGTCTTGGCCGCGGTCTGGCGGCGCTGATCGGCGACGATACGGCCTTTGCCCTGGGCGATCGCGACGCACAGGCGCCGCGCGGCGTCCGCGAGGTGCCGATCGAATTCCTGCGCGCCAATCCGTTTCAGCCGCGCCATGTCTTCAAGACCGAGGCGCTGAACGATCTGGCCGCCTCGATCCGCGAAAAGGGAATCCTGCAACCGATCGTCGTGCGTCCGGTCGCCGGCGATCCGAACGCGTTCGAGATCGTCGCCGGCGAGCGCCGCTGGCGCGCCGCGCAGGCCGCCCAGCTCCACCAGGTTCCGGTCATCGTCAAGGAACTGTCGGACGCCGAATCACTTGAAATCGCGATTATCGAAAATGTGCAGCGCGCCGATCTCAACGCGATCGAGGAGGCGGCCGGCTATGACCGTCTGATGCTGCAATTCGAATATACGCAGGAAAAGCTTTCGCAGCTGATCGGCAAGAGCCGCAGCCATGTCGCCAATACGCTGCGTCTGCTGTCGCTGCCCAAGCCCGTCCAGGCGCTGATCGAGGAAGGCCGGCTCACCGCCGGTCATGCGCGCTCGCTGATCGGCCAGGCGCGGGCCGAGGAAATGGCGCAGCAGATCGTCGCCAAGGGCTTGTCGGTGCGCGAGGCCGAAGCGCTGACGCGCAAGGCCGAGACCGCGCCGTCGCCGACACGGCCAAAGGCACTGCCGAAGGCGCAAAAGGATGCCGACACGCTGGCGCTGGAAAAAAACATTTCCGATCAGCTCGGCCTCAAGGTCGAAATCAGCTTTTCGGGCGACAAGGGCGGCGAAGTCAAAATCGCCTACAAGACGCTCGAGCAGCTCGACGAGATCTGCCGGCGGCTGGCCGGCCGCACCGCGCAGAAGATGAATTGATCCGGATACGGATTATCTCCGTCTGACGCGCGTCATGTGTGTCGCCGCGCGCGGCGGCGCCGGGGCCGCGTTATGGCAAGATAGTCAGCGCGATCCACTTATCCCCGTGTGGCCGGGATGCCATCTGCTGTGACTTTCCTGCCGCGGCCGATTCGTCCCGGGCTACGCAAGGCGGGGATAAGTCCGTTTGTGACAGTTTTTTGACAGTTTTGTGACAGAG
Source organism: Parvibaculum sp. (assembly GCF_030651915.1). Lineage (GTDB taxonomy): Bacteria > Pseudomonadota > Alphaproteobacteria > Parvibaculales > Parvibaculaceae > Parvibaculum. Next base: position 224,462 of record NZ_JAUSBV010000002.1, read on the forward strand.
GGGGGGTTCGCTGCCATTTCCGCTGTCACAATCGCTGTCACAATCAGCGCCGCGCGGGCCGTGCAGCTTGCGCGATTCTGAACAATGTCTGTCCACAGATCGCTTCGGCCGGATTGCCGGTGGTCTTGCACTGGCCCTCGGCCTCGAGCGCCAGCGCCAGCGCGCGGTCGAGCCGGCGGCGGTTCCACATCTGGATCTGTCGCGTCACCACATTCTTGCGGCTGAAATGGACGGGCGGGCGAAAGCCGCGCATCGCGCCGCCAATGTCGCTTCCCGTTTCGACGCGCGCGGCGGCGAGCTGCAATTGCATCATGTGTCGCGACAACGCGTTCAAGATCACGATCGCATTGGTGTCGGCGGCGCGTGCACGCGCCAGCGCGGTGTCGAGATTTTCGAGATCGCCACCCAGGGTGGCGTCGATCACCGCGTCGAGATTGGATGCCGCATTGTCGCCGATGCATTCGCGCGCGTCGGTCAGCGTCACTTCGCGCGTCGCGCCTTTCTCGCCAACGCCCATATAGAGCACCAGCTTTTCAAGTTCGTTCTGCGTCACGCCGCGATCGGAACCGAGATGGGCGAGCAGATAATCGAGTGCTGCCGGATCGGGCCTCAGCCCCGCCGCGCCGAGCCGCGCGCGGATGACATCGCCAAGCGTTGCCGCGTCGTCGGCATAACAGGGCAGGGCGGCGGCGTTCGCCGCCTCTTCGAACAGCAACCGCAAGGACGAACGCGGACCGAGTTCGCCGCCTTCGGCCAGCACCAGCGCGTCGCCGATCGGATTTTCGAGAAACGACGCCACCGTCTTCGATGCGCTATCGCCGATGCCGCGCAGACGCACGACGCGGCGTCCGCCCAGCATCGAGATCGATGCGGCCTCGTCGGCCAACCGCGCCGGATCGCTTTTCAGATCGCTGTCGGAAATTTCGGAAAGCCGGAAGGGATCGGCGAGATCGTCGAGAACGCTCAGCGCCAGCGCTTCGATCCGCTGGCGGACAAGACCCGCATCGGGTCCATAGACCAGCACCGCCACGATCCCGGTCGGCGGCTTTGCCGCAAAACGATCCGCATCCTGTGGCTTGATTTTCAAGGCGTGCTTCGCCTTTCGATCACAGGGTAGCGTCCGCCGCGCGCGGCTGCCGGTTGAAATGGACGCCGAGCTGCAGCTTGATGTCGTCGGCGACGGCGCGGGCCACACGCGCCTGGGCGTCGCGCGCCGCCGTGATGTTGGCGAATTCGGAGGTGACGCGGTTGTAGGAAGTGCGCGAGCGCGCCACCGAGCGCAGCACCGGCTTGCCGGTCGCGGTGTCGACGAGGCGGAAGGGAACGACCAGCACGACATTCTTGCGCGTCACGTCGGCATCGGGCTCGATCGCCACATCCTCTTCGTAAAGCGACGGCGTCATCTCGACCAGGTAGGCCGGATTGGCCGGTGGATTGCCGGATGACGACAGAAGGTCGAGCAGTCCGTATTTCAGCGCCCGGCCGAGATCGGTCTCGGGCGCCCTGACGTCGAGCATCGCCAGTTCGGCGGTGACGCCCGCGCTGTCGCCATGCTCGGCGTAAAGCGGTGTGAAGCCGCAGGCCGGCAGCGCCAGCAGGGCGAGCAGCAGCGCGCCGAGGCGAAGATCAAACCACGACATTGACGATCTTGCCTGGTACGACGATGACCTTGCGAACCGCTTTTCCATCGATCGCCTTCTCCACCTTTTCAAGCGCCAGCGCTGCGCGCTCGACCGTCTCCACGTCCGCGTCCCGGGCGATCGTCAGCTCGTCGCGGCGCTTGCCGTTGACCTGCACGGCAATCGTGACGGAGTCTTCCACGAGGAGGGCCTTGTCGGCAACCGGCCATTCGGTATCGACCGCCGGCGTCTCGTGGCCGAGCGCCGCCCAGCATTCCTCCGCCAGATGCGGCATCATCGGGGCGATCATCAGGACCAGATATTCCAGCGCCTCGCGCTTGGCCCATTTGCCGCCGGCATTGGCCGGGTTGAAGGCGGAAATCGCATTGGCAAGCTCGTAGATCCGTGCCACCGCGCGGTTGAAGCGCAGATTTTCAATGTCGTCGGTCAGCGCCGCCAGCGCCTGATGCGCGACGCGCCGCAGGCCGAGCGCCGCCGCGTCAAGGTCGGCGGGCAGGGCGGTGCCCTTCGGCGCCAGATCGTCCGGCGTGCCGGTGACGAGACGCCAGACCCGTTGGGTGAAGCGCCAGGCGCCCTCGGCGCCGGCATCCGTCCATTGCACGTCGCGCTCGGGCGGGCTGTCCGACAGCATGAACCAGCGTGCGGTGTCGGCGCCGTATTGCGCGATGATGTCTTCCGGGTCGACGGTGTTCTTTTTCGACTTCGACATTTTTTCGATGGCGCCGATGGTCACGGGACCGCCGTCGCTCAGACGCTTTGCGATGCGCGCGCCGCCGACCGTTTCAATGGCAATTTCGGAAGGCGGCACCCACTGGCCGTTCGCATCGCGATAGGTTTCGTGGTTGACCATGCCTTGCGTGAAGAGGCCGGCGAAAGGTTCTTCGACATCGAGATGACCTGTCTTGTGCATGGCGCGGGTGAAGAAGCGCGCATAGAGCAGATGCAGGATCGCGTGTTCGACGCCGCCGAAATACTGGTCGACCGGCAGCCAGCTGTCGGTCGCGGTGCGGTCGGTCGGGGTTACCGCGTTCGGCGCACAGAAGCGCGCGAAGTACCAGGAGCTGTCGACGAAGGTGTCGAATGTATCGGTCTCGCGTCGCGCGGGCTTGCCGCATTTCGGACAATCGACATGCTTCCAGGTCGGATGCCGGTCGAGCGGATTGCCGGGCCTGTCGAAACTTACATCGTCGGGCAACAGCACCGGCAATTGCGCGCGCGGTACCGGCACGGTGCCGCAAGCCTCGCAATGGATGACGGGGATCGGGCAGCCCCAGTAGCGCTGGCGCGAAATGCCCCAGTCGCGCAGGCGATAATTGATCGTGCCTTCACCGAGGCCCATCGCCTCGAGCTTTGCGATGGCGGTGCGTTTTGCCGCCGTCACATCGAGCCCGTTCAGGAAATCCGAATTGATCGCCACGCCGTCGCCGGTAAAGGCATCCGTTCCATGCGCGGCAAGCTCTTCGGCAAAAGCGGCTTGCGCTGCCGCGTCCCTGTCCTTCGGCGCGACGACCGGAATGACCGGCAACTTGTATTTGCGCGCGAAGTCGAGGTCGCGCTGGTCATGCGCCGGGCAGGCGAAGATTGCGCCGGTGCCGTACTCCATCAAGACGAAATTGGCGACATAGACCGGCAGCGTATGTCCGTCGATGAAGGGATGGCGCGCCTTGAGGCCGGTATCGAAGCCCATCTTCTCGGCCGTCTCGATCGCTTCTTCCGAGGTGCCGATCTGGTCGCATTTTTTTATGAAGGCCTGCAACTCGGCATTGTCCGCCGCCAGCTTCTGCGTCAGCGGATGATGCGGCGAGAGCGCGCAGAAGCTGGCGCCGAAAAGCGTGTCGGGACGCGTCGTGAAGATTTCGAGCTTGTAGTCCGGCGCGCCTTCGACGCCGTCGACGGCGAAGAAAACCTTCGCGCCTTCCGAACGGCCGATCCAGTTCCGCTGCATCGTCCGCACTTTTTCCGGCCAGCGGTCGAGTGTGTCGAGGCCGGCCAGCAGGTCGTCGGCGAAATCCGAAATGTTGAGGAACCACTGCGTCAGCTCGCGGCGCTCGACCGGCGCGCCCGAGCGCCAGCCGCAGCCGTCGATCACCTGCTCGTTGGCCAGCACGGTGTTGTCGACCGGATCCCAGTTGACGGTGCTCTTCTTGCGGCTGACGAAACCGGCCGCGAGGAAATCGAGAAACAGCGCCTGCTCCTGACCGTAATATTCAGGATCGCAGGTGGCGAATTCGCGGTCCCAGTCGATCGCGAGGCCGATCGCCTTCAACTGCGTGCGCATCGCGGCGATGTTGTCGTAGGTCCAGCCCTTGGGATGGACGCTCTTTTCCATCGCGGCGTTTTCGGCCGGCATGCCGAAGGCGTCCCAGCCCATCGGATGCAGCACGTTGAAACCGCGGGCACGCTTGTAACGCGCGATCACGTCGCCGATCGTGTAGTTGCGGACATGGCCCATGTGAATGCGCCCCGACGGATAGGGGAACATTTCAAGAACATAATATTTCGGGCGGCCGCTGGCGCCGGCATCGTCACGGGTGCGGAAGGTGCGCTGGTCCTCCCAGACCTTTTGCCATTTCGGCTCGGCTTCGCGCGCGTTGTAACGTTCGTTGGGGCGTGGGGACATGATTGTCGGCCGGTCCGTTCTCATCCGGACCGCTAGCGGCGCTCGGTCGCCTCAATGGTGCTGATGCGGAGCTGGCGCGCGCGCACCAGAATGGCGTTTTCGATCTGCAGCGGCGTGTTGCCGGCAACCGCCGCGTCGATCCATTCGCCCTTGTCGGAGCGAGTCTGGCGGAAAACCGCCACTTTCACGCCGTCGGCCCGCAGGCGGCGATCGAGAATATAGACCGTGACCTTGAAGCGCTCGCCGGGTGTTTTCGGGTCCTGATACCAGTCGGTGATGATGACGCCGCCAAAGGGATCGGCCGAGGTCAGCGGCATGAAGGCGATGGTGTCGAGCGAGGCGCGCCAGAGGAAGCTGTTGACGCCGATGCCCGAGCCTTCAACCGCGTCCTTCGAACTGCCGCCGAAAAGCGTCAGCCCGTCTTCGCCGAAAATCGATTCGCGCTGCTGTTCGCCGGTCGGGTTGTTGGGGCCCTGGCCGGTCGGGCGGCCCGGATAATTCGAGGTCGAGGGACCGCAGGCGGTCAGGCCGAGAATGGCGGCAAACGCCAGCACGGCGGCGGCGCGGGTGGCGCCTTTCGTTCCGGTATAGGTCATCAATTTACGGCAAGCCTCTCGCGTTACGCCTCTCTCACTCATCCGCCTGCCGGTTCTTGCGCCAAGGGCTTGTGGAGAGCAAGTAAATTCGGGTGCCGGGCGCGCCTCGCAGCCGGCGCGCCATGCATCTCTGTCGCGCCTTTATAGCGAGATTAGTGGGGCTCCCGCAATCTCGGTCGTTGTCGCGCTTTGCCGCGCCCGGACTGTTGCTCTCAAAGCACAATCGTGGCTGGTTGCGGCACCGCGCCGGCCGGTGAATTTCGGCCTTCCGCGACTCGAACCCCGATAGCGGGAACCCGCATCGTTGTTGAGTCGCCCAGCCGACCGCACCTGCCTGAAGGCCGGTGCTGGTCACCATTCATTAACCAAAGAAGGCCGATTTGTGCCCTTTCCGCAACATGCGCCGACATTCCTTCGTGATGCGCGCCGGTTCGCTTGACCCGAAGGGGGGATCAACGGATTAATCGGGTCACGCGCTCGGGGGGCAGTTTCAGTCGGCCCGGCGATGAACGCGGCCATGGGGGGTTTTCCGATGGCACGTGCGAATGGAACAGCTTTTAGCTGATACTGCGAGGAACACATGAAAAAGATTCTCCTTGGGACGACCGCTCTCGTCTCGGCCGGCCTGATCGCCGGTCCGGCGCTTGCGAGCGATCCGCTGACCGTCACGGTCGGCGGCACGGTCACCGCCGGCTTCTACGTCATCGACGCCGACAATCTGCCGGGCGCGTTCCCGGCCGTGCCGGCTCCGGGCGACCTCTTCCTGGTCGGCGGCGGCACCTCCTACAACGACACGGCGGTCAAGCTCGTCGCGCGCAACATCGACATCAAGGCTGAAGGCACGCTCGACAACGGCATGGTTGCCGGTGTCATCGCGACGCTTTCGCTCGGCGATGACTGGGTCGTCGGCGGCGGCACCAACGACGCTCGCTTCCGTGAACTCTTCGCCTATCTCGAAGGCGGTTTCGGCCGGTTCGAAATCGGCGGCACGGATGGTTCGGCCTTCAAGATGCACTACACTTCGCCCTGGTTCGTGCCGGGCAACGGTGTTGACAGCCCGAACATTCTGAATGCCAATCAGACCTTCACGGCAGGGTCCGTGACCGCGACCGGTCCGGTGGTAACGACGACGCTGGGTTTTGCGTTCCGTCACTCGACCTTCTCGCTGATGGCGGCCGATGCCAACAAGGTGTCGTACTTCACGCCGCGTTTCGCCGGCTTCCAGCTCGGCCTCTCCTATACGCCGGAGACTTCGCTCAACGGTCCGAACCCGAACGGCCTCGGCCTCAACCCGGCCGGTCTTGTGATCGAGGATGTCCTCGAAGTGGCGCTCAACTATGCCGGTTCCTTCGGCGGCGTCGATGTCGGTGTGTCGGGCTTCTACGTCGAGGGCGATGCGCCGATCGCGGCCTCGAGCCCCGAGGAAATGGGCGTCGGCCTCAACCTCGGTCTGGCTGGCTTCACGCTGGGCGGTGCCTGGTACCAGTCGGAAGACCTGAGCTTCTCGACCGCGATTCCCGCAGCGAGCGCTGTCGAGGAAGAAGTCTGGACCGTGGGTCTGTCCTACGGCACGGGCCCGTGGACGGTGGGTGTCGCCTATCTCCAAGACGAGATTTCGGGCGGCGGCTTCTCGACCAAGATGACGACCATCCAAACCGGTGGCGGCTACAATCTCGGTTCGGGCGTCGATATCGGCCTCGACCTGCAGATGAGCACCGTCGAAATTCCGGGTTTCGCGGATATCGACTCCCAGTCGGCCGGTCTCGTTCTTTCGGTTTCGTTCTGATCGTCTAAAGCGATCATTCGTTCCGAACGGACACAAGATCATCGGAGAGCGGGCTTTCGGGCCCGCTCTCTTTTTTTTGCCGGTGCGGTTTGCTAGAAAACACGGCGTGATCGAATTGCAGGCGGAAGGGAGCTGAAATGGGTGCGCTGATCTGGCTTGCTTCCTATCCGAAATCCGGCAACACTTGGATGCGGAGTTTCCTGCATAATCTGTTCAGGAACGAGCCCGAGCCGATCGATATCAACACGATTAGCGATTTCTGCCTCGGCGAGTCGGCCGGCCCTTGGTATTCGCATCGCGCGGGCAAGCCGACCGAGGAACTGACGCCCGAGGAGGTCCAGCAGCTGCGGCCTATCGTGCATCGCGATTTCACGACGGCTTTTCCCGATTCCGTTTTCGTCAAGACGCATAATTATTTCGGCGAGTGGCACGGCGTTCCGTTGCAGACGATGGATGTGACGGCGGGCGGCATCTATGTGTTGCGCAATCCGCTTGATGTCGCGATCTCCGCCAGTCACCATTTCGGCGAGACGATCGACGAGGCAATTACGCATCTCGCCAACGACCAGACAATAACGGGGGGAACTGAGACGCATGTCTTCGAGGTTCACCGGTCCTGGTCGACCCATGTCAAAAGCTGGACGCAGCATCCAAGCCCGCAATTGCTGGTCATGCGCTACGAAGACCTGCTTCATAAACCTCGAAAGCATTTTAAGCAGGTCGCTAGTTTCCTGGGGCTGAAACCCTCGCCGGAGCGGCTCGAGCGCGCGATCCGTCATTCCTCCTTCAAGGCGCTGAAGGAGCTGGAACAGAAAAAGGGTTTCAGGGAGCGCTCGAAAAAGGCCGAATCGTTCTTCCGCGAAGGCCGTTCGGAGCAGTGGCGCGAGGTGCTGACACCCGAGCAGGTCCGCCGCATCATCGCCGATCACCATGAGCAGATGGCGCGCTTCGGCTATATTCCCGATGATTACAAGGATGCGGTGCCGACGGACAAGGAAACGTCCGATGCGGCGTGCTGAGCGCGAACGGGCCGGGATCTCCGGTTGATGGGCGCGCTTGTCTGGCTCGCATCCTATCCCAAATCCGGCAACACCTGGATGCGCGCCTTTCTCTTCAACCTGTTGCGCGATCTTCCGGAACCGGCCGACATCAACAGGCTCGACACATTCAGCCCGAGCGATTCGGCGCGCGCCTGGTACGAACCTTTTGCGCCGCGCCCGCTGGAGCGGCTCGACATGGCCGAGGTCGCAAAGCTGCGTCCGGCCGGTCACCGGAAGATGACGAGGTTTCTCCCGGATCCAGTTTTCGTCAAGACGCACAACTATCTCGGGCCATGGTTCGGCGTGCCGTTGCACACCGCCGAGGTTACCGCCGGCGCGGTCTACATCGTCCGCAATCCGCTCGATCTTGTTCTTTCGCTCGCCGATCATTTCGGGATGACAGTCGAGGATGCGATCGACTACATCGCAAAGCCCGGCGCCGGGACCAGACTGACCGAGCTCTATGTGCCGCAGATTTATATGTCGTGGTCGACGCATGTCGAGAGCTGGACCGCGCAACCGCGCCGGCAGCTCATTGTTCTCCGGTACGAAGATCTTCTCGCCGAGCCGGTAAAGCAGTTCGAAGCCCTGACCCGGTTTCTGGGTATCGCTGCCGGAGAAGAAAAACTGACGCGCGCGATCCGGAATTCGTCGTTCGGGGTTCTTCGTGCACAAGAAGAAGAGGCCGGCTTCAAGGAGCGATCCGAGAAAGCGTCGATGTTCTTTCGCGACGGCCGCGCGGCGCAGTGGCGCGACAAGCTGACGCCGTCGCAAATCGCGCGGATCGTCCGCGATCATCGAAAGCAAATGGAGCGTTTCGGTTATGTCCCGGCGGACTACGTCTGAAGAAAGCCTGTGCCGGCGACGCCGGCGGCACCGGTGCCCGCAAGGCGCTGGATATGTTCGCTGGTCGTGATGCCGCCCAGCGCATAAGGGGTCATTCCCAGTGTGCGGGCGAGGCGGGCGAGTTTCGCGAATCTGACGACGCCGAGCATGGCCGTGCCGGGATGGCTCGCCGTCGGGAAGACAGGCGAGATCAAAACCGCGACGGCGCCCGCGCGTGCGGCGGCGCGAATGGCGGCTTCCGAATGTGCGGCGGCCGTCACTGCTGCATATCCGTTTCTGTAGGGACGCCCGAGCATGCGTTCCGGCAGATGCAGGCCGCCCGCGCCGAGCCGGCGGGAGAGCTTCGGTTCGCCGGCGATCAGCAGCAGGCAATTCTTCGCCCGCGCCCGCGCCGTCAGCCGCCGCAAATTCGCGGCGGTCGTGCCGGCATCATAGGCCCGCCAGACCAGCGCACATCCGGCCGGCAGCGCGTCGAGCGCCATTTGCGGATCGGACAGACGCGCCGCGTCGGTCATGCCAATCAGCGCGATGCCGCCGCGTGCGCCCGAGAGATACGATACGGCGCGATGCATCGCGTGCGCCTTCGCGCTTCCGCGCCGCTTGCCGTTCGTGTTGCCTGCCACTAGCTTCGCTCCCTTACGACACACATTTTTTGCCGAGCGGCTTCGAGACTATGACAATGACCGGCTCCGACGCCACCTCTCCCGCGGCACGCCTTGCCGCCATTCGCTCGCGTATCGCCGAGGCGGCGCGCGCGGCCGGACGTGCGGCGGGGGATGTCACGCTCGTTGCCGTTTCGAAGACATTTGGCGTGGATGAGATTGTGCCGCTGATCGAGGCGGGTCAGCGCATTTTCGGCGAAAATCGTGTGCAGGAAGCCACCGCCAAATGGCCGGCACTGAAGGCGCGGTTTCCCGATCTCGAACTGCATCTGATCGGGCCCCTGCAGACCAACAAGCTCGACGATGCGCTCGGGCTCTTCGATGCCTTTCATACGCTCGACCGCGAGAAACTGGCGCTGGCGCTGGTCAAGGCGCGCGATCGGGGGCTGCGGCTGCCGCGTCTTTTCGTGCAGGTCAATACGGGCGAGGAGCCGCAAAAGGCCGGTATCGCGCCGGCCGATACCGACGGGTTTCTGGTCCGGTGCCGCGATGACTGGGCGCTTTCCATCGAGGGCTTGATGTGCATTCCACCGCTTGACGAGGAGCCCGCTCTGCATTTTGCGCTGCTCGAGAAACTCGCGCGCCGCAATGGTCTGGCGAAACTCTCGATGGGGATGAGCGGCGATTTCGAAAAGGCCATCGCCTTCGGCGCAACGCATGTGCGCGTCGGCAGCGCGCTGTTCGGTGCGCGCAGCTAGAGGCGGTCGATCCGCATCCGGGTTTGCGATGTGCAGCGCGCCAGCACCTGCAGCATGTCGGCAAGCCGCAAGGCGACGCAGCCCTCGGTTGGCTGCAGGACGCCATTCTTTTCATTCGCCAGATGAAAGAAGATCGCGCTGCCGGCGCTGGGTTGTGGCGGGTCGTCATTGTGGCCGAGCACGACGACGAGGTCGTAGAGATGGTCGTCGCGCCACATGGCTTCGGCGCTGGCCGGGTAAGGCAGGTGGACCGGACGGTTGTAGGCGGGATCGTCCGGCGCGTCGCACCAGCCATCGTCGGCTGCGATCTGGCGTGTTGGCAAGGCGCTTGCCGGCGCGGACAACCGGTCCGGCCGGTATCGCAGATCGCGGAGCGGAAAGAGGCCGATCGGCGTCCCGCCATCGCCTTCGCGTTTGCCGGTCACCAAACCAGCACGTCCCAGCGCGCAGGGAAAATCGAGGTCGCCGAAAATCAGGCGGCCGAGCGAATCACCCGGTCTTGCGGTTACGTCAATATCGAGATTGCCGGAGGAAGGCGCCATCATGATGTCAGGTTAGGCGGTGGCCGTCTATCTGGCCAGAGAGCCTTAACGTACGTGCTTCAGGGCGTCATACTTGTCGAGCGCCTGATTCATCGCGCTCAGAATATCGGCAGGCGCGGCGGCGGTGTCGTCCTCGTCGTCCGCACCTTCCATGTCGAGGCTCATGCGCGGCGCAACGGCGGTCAGTCCTTTTTCGATCGTTTCTGGATTGTCGAACGAACCGATCAAAGCGGCGAACGCCTCCGAACTCAGCTGCGGCATGGTCGAACCACCCCCCACAGGCAATGCGGCGGACTTGTCCGGGACGATTGATGCCGTTTGTCCGGCGGCGGCATCGGCAGGCAGCGCGACCGGCATATTCCGGCCAGCGGGCGCGGCACTCGCAATCTGTGCCGGGGCCTCTCCGGCCGGCGTTTCCGGGTTGAAAAGGGCCGCATAAATCTGGTCGCCGAGGCCCTGCTCGCCCGTGCCGCCGGCGATGGCGAGGCTGGCGACCGAGGCGACAAGGCCGATCGGGCCGCCATAGAGTGCGCCACCGCCAATGCGGGCTTGCGGGCTGATCGCATCGCCGGTCAGGCCGCGATAGATCTCGGACACCACCGGAATGTGCTGGAGCGGGTTCAGCGTGTCGATCAGATCATTGAAGCTCAACTCCACCCCGTCCGGTGCGCGACCCTCGCGGCGCGCGGCACGCAGCTCGGCAAAGGCTGCGGACGCCATGTTGTGCTTGCCGGCTGTAAGCGGCTGGGGATGGGCGAGGGCGTCAATCATACCCGCATCCGACGCAAATGGCGGGCCAAGCTGAAAGGTCCGGAAAGTGGCCATTTCGGCGCCGAGTTCCGCCCGGCCGGCGGGTCCCGACCGGCAGGAATTGCCGACCGGATCTGTCAGGTTCGCGTTGGTTGCCGGGCCGCGCTATGGCAAACTCCGGCCCGCGCCGCCGGTGTCGGGGGCGTTCTGCGTATCGGGAATGACGGGTATGGCGAAAAAACCACCTTTTCCGGGGACGGCCAAACGCCCCCTCTTTAAACCGCAAAGCGGTGGCCGGCCAACCGTCGGCCTGCCACCGTCGGCCTTTGGCGGATCCGGTCCGGCCGCCGGTCTTCCGGCAGACGGACAGGCAAATGGTTTCCGGCCTGGCGCCGCGCAGGCTATGCCGCCCGCGCCCGACGACATTGTCCGGTTGCTGCAACTGGGCGGGGCCCATCTCGCCGCCGGCCGCCTCGATCACGCCGGGCAGGCGGCGGCGCATGTTCTGAAAATCGAACAAAAAAACCCCGATGCCCTGCATCTGCTGGGTCTGGTCGCGCTCGGAAAGGGCGATGCCGCAAATGCCGAAAAGCTGATTGCGACAGCCGCCGCGCTCATGCCCCGACATGTCAATGTCTGGGTCAATCTCGGGAATGCGCAACGGGACCAGGGCAGGGCCGATGAGGCGTTGATCGCTTATCGGCGGGCAGAAGCGCTCAATCCGGCCTATCCGGATATTTTTCTCAACCGCGGCATTCTCTACCGGGACAGCGCGGACTATGCGGCCGCCATCGTCGAGTTTGAAAAGCTCATCGAGCTCGTGCCCGACAATGCCGGATCCTATCTGCGCGCGGCGTCTGCGGCGACGGATGCCGGACGCTTTCGCGACGCGCTGGCGTATTTGCTGCGCGCCACCGAACGCTTGGCCAACATTCCATTGCCGCTCGCCACAACCCTCTCGGCGACATATGAGCGGCTCGGCGATCTCGATGACGCGCTTGCCTGGGCCGACAAGGCGCTTGCCATCGACGCGGCAAGCGGCGGCGCGCTGGCCGTCTGGTCCAAGGCAAGGCGCCGCCTGCACAAGGGCGACAAGACGGTGCTTGCCGAATGCCGCGCCCGGCTCGCGGCCCTCGACCTCAGAAAGGTGACGGTGAACGATGCGCGGCTCGTCTCTTCGGAGCTGGCGCAGATTTGTCACGACACCGGCGACATCGATGCGTCGTTCGGTTATTTCACACAGCAAAACGACCATACGTCGCGTCTGCCCAGTCTCGGTCAAGTCAACCGTTCGGCTTTCATCGACGAGGTTCAGGCTCTCATCGACACTTACACGAAAGACTTTGTGTCGAGCTGGCAGCCGCTGCCCGCGTGCGGTGTTGAGCCGGGTCATGCGGCAGCGCCGGTCTTCATGGTCGGATTTCCGCGTTCGGGCACGACGCTTCTCGACCAGATTTTCGATGCGCATCCGCAAGTTCAGGTCTTCGAAGAGCAGCCCTTCCTGCGCGCCGTCAGAAAGTCGATCGCCGGCTATCCGCAGTCGCTCGCGACCATGGATGAGGGCAGGCGCGCAGCAGCACGCGGCGTCTACTGGAACGAGCTGCGTGTCGCCGGCGCCGACCTTGAAGGCAAGACGGTTGTCAGCAAGATGCCGCTCGATATCGTTCACGCCGGTCTCATCCATCGGGTGTTTCCGGAGGCGCGCATCGTCTTTGCCTTGCGTCATCCGGCGGACTGCGTGTTGTCCTGCTTCATGCAGGACTTCATACCGAACGGCGCGATGCTGAATTTTCTGACGCTCGATGGCTCGGCGCGGTTTTACGAACGGGTGATGACGCTCTGGCAGAAGTACAGGGCGCTGTTGCCGCTCAGGGTGCATGAGGTCCGCTATGAGAGCCTCATCGCCGATTTGCGTGGCGAGATCGAACCGGCGCTCGAATTTCTTGGATTGCCGTGGCGTGAGGCTGTCAGCGATCCGGCCGCGCATGCGCTGGCGCGCGGGACGATCAAGACGCCTTCCTATTCGCAGGTGACGCAGCCCATCTATTCCAGTGCGGCTGACCGCTGGCGGCGATACGAAAAGCATATGCGCCCCGTCATGCCGATCCTCGAAGCGCATATCGAGCGCTTTGGTTATTCTCAATGAAGGCTGCATGAGCGCGATCAAAAAGATTCTCGTTGTCGACGACGATGACGCGCTGCGGACGGCGCTTGTCGAACAGCTCGATCTTCACGAGGAGTTTTCCTGCTCTACCGCGCCGACAGCGGCGGTGGCGCTTGACCACGTTCGCAGCGGGCATGTCGATCTGGTGCTGCTCGATGTCGGGCTGCCCGATATGGACGGGCGCGAGGCCTGCCGGCTGATGCGCAAGGCGGGTGTCAAGGCGCCGATCATCATGTTAACGGGCGCCGACGCGGATTCCGACACGATCCTCGGTCTCGATGCCGGCGCGAACGACTACGTGACCAAGCCGTTCCGCTTTGGCGTGTTGCTGGCGCGTATCCGGGCGCATTTGCGCAGCCACGAGCAGAGCGAGGACGCGATCTTCAAGATCGGCCCCTACTCGTTCCGCCCGAGCGCCAAGCTGCTGGTCGATGAGCAGGAAAAGAAGGTTCGGTTGACCGAAAAGGAAACATCGATCCTCAAATATCTCTATCGCTCCGGCGCCAAGGTTGTCGGGCGCGACGTGTTGCTGGCCGAAGTCTGGGGATACAACTCCGGCGTCACGACACACACGCTGGAGACGCATATCTACCGGTTGCGTCAGAAGATCGAAAAAGATCCATCGAATGCCGAAATCCTGGTGACGGAAACGGGCGGCTACCGGCTGGTTCCCTGACAAAGGGCGTGGGCTGAAAAAATGGGGGTCGGCATGGACGGCGAAGCGCTTCTTGTTGCGGAAAGATTCTTTCATGCGATCGAAGCAGGCGATGCCGAGGCGATCGCGCGCATCTATGCACCGGATGCCTGCATCTGGCACAATTTCAGCCAGCGCGAGCAGACGGTCGAAGAAAATCTCAAAGTCCTGCGATGGATGGCGCACAAGCTGCCGGACCGGCGCTACGAGGTGTTGCGGCGGGTTGCCATCCCCGGGGGCTTCATGCAACAGCATGTGGTGCGCGGCATGCTTGCCGATGGTGCCGATTTTGCGATGCCGGCTTGCGTCATCTGCCTTGTCGAGGATGGACGCATCACGCGGCTCGAAGAATATCTCGACCCGGCCCAGGCGGCCGTGTTGTCGGCTTAGTCCCCTTCGACGCGGGCGGTCGGTCTGTAAGCAATGATGAATTGTGGCGGCATGCGCGTCGCGCGGCCGGTTTCAATATCGATGCATACGAAATCCGAAAGACCGCGCAGCAAGGTTGTTCCGGTCTCGGCATTGACCATCTGGAAGCGACGGCGTAAGCGCAACCGGCCGTCATTTCCGGTGATCCACGTGGCAACGAGAACGCGCTGGCCTTCATGGCTCGCCGCCAGATATTCAAGCTCGTGGCGGCGCACGACCATGCCGCGATTGAGGCGCTTGTAGACGGCGAAGTCGAGCCCGAGTGCCTTCGAATGCTCCCAAGCGGTTTTCGCCATCCATTGCAGATAGACGACATTGTTTGTGTGCTGAAAGTCGTCGATGTGCTGCGGCTCGACCGTCACTTCGTGGATGAAGGGGTCTGGCCAGTCCCAGGCGATCGGGGAAGTCGGCGAAGCCATTGCGGATGCTCCATTTCAGGGTTTGCACTTCTTAGCGGCGCCGCCGCCCAAGCGCAAATCGGGACTTTGGCGCGGACCCGCGCCTCCGCTATGCTCGGCCCATGAGCCTCGAACCCGCCATTGCCCTGCTGAAACGTCTCGAGCTGTTCTCGGGCCTCGATCCGGTGCGGCTTGAAGTTCTGACCTTCACCTGTGAGCGGCGCGAATATGCGCCAGGGGCGACGCTTTTCGAAGCGGGCGACGAGGCCGATTGCGCCTTTCTCATTCTTGATGGTGAGGCGGCGATGCTGGCGCGGAACGAGAGCGGTGCAGCGCAGGCACTTCGTCTCGAGAGCGGCGACCTCATCGGCGAAACGGCATTGTTCGAGCCGCGGCGGCGCTTGACGACGGTGCGCGCGGTTTCGTCGCTTCTCGTGTTGCGGATCGGTCGCGACATGTTTCAGCGGTTGATCGGCGAGTTTCCCGAGATGGCCGGGGCCGTTGCTTCCCGGCTTGCCGAACGGCTCTCGACGCTCGGCGATGAGCTCTCGGCCCTTGGCGGGCGGCTTGAAGGAAATCAGAACGGGACAAAAAGGGGCAGAGGTATCGATGAGTGAGAAAGACGTGAAAGCCAAGCACGAGTGGCCGCCGAATATCCAGGCGGTGTTCAAACGCATGGCGCCGGCCAGTCGCTATCTCGGTCTCGAAATTCTCGATGCCGATCGCGAAAAGCGAATCGTGACGGTGGCATTCAATGCCGGTCCGGAGCTTTGCAACATGTGGGGTGGCATTCAGGGCGGCATGGTGGCGGCGATGCTCGACGATGTGATGAGCCTCGCCATCGGTCTCGATCTCGAATGGGGCCAGATTTCGCCGACACTGGAGCTGAAGGTTTCGATGCTGACGCCGGCACGGCCGGGACGCATTCTCGGCATGGGGCGCGTCATCAAGCGCGGCAAGTCGGTTGGCTTTATCGAAGGCGAGTTGACGTCGGAAGACGGCAAGCTCATCGCGACCGCAAGTTCGACGGCGACTTTCGTGACGCTGAAGAAGAAAGAGGCACCGGCAGGCGGCGCTGTTCAGGCGTAGGCCTTCTTTGCGAAGAAAGTGCGTGCGGCGGGCGTCAGGTGCGTGTTGAAGAGCGCGAAGTGGTGGCGGATGCCGGCATTGAGCGCGGCCTTGTCGAGTTTCACGACGCGGCGCGTCTCGCGCAGAAAGCTCGGCCAGTATCGGATCACCATCCAGACATTGTCGGCCAGCGCCGTCAGTTCGTCGTCCGGCATGTCGAGTTGGCCGGCCTTGATCATGTGACGGAAGAATCGCACCAGCATGGTCGTCGTCATCTCGTAGATGCGATGAACGCGTTCTTCGAGCTCGGGCGAGGTGCGGCCGTATTCGGCCTGGTCGCGATAGAGGAACTGATAGGTCCAGACTTCCTCGAAGACCATGCGATTGAAGAGCGCATAGGCTTCGAGCACCGTCTCCGGCGTCGACTGGATTGCGAGGCGCCTGTCGATCAACACAAAGAGCGCCAGCTGGTGCGCGCGCACGAGGTCGCGCTTGGTGCGGAAGTGATACCAGAGGTTGCCTTCCGAGATGCCGACTTCTTCGGAAATGCGCGCCGTCGTCACGGCGTCATAACCGTGTTCGTTGAAGAGGCGGAGGCTCGCGGCAAGGATTCGTTCCTTGGTTCCGGGGGCCGCCAGACCGGGTTTTGCTCTTTTTGTCATCAAACTGTCAAAAAACTGTCACATATGAACGTAGCGGCATGCTTGTCACAAGCTGAAGCTGCCCTCTTGCCGGTATAGGGTCAACACCCTATTATAGGGTTTCTACCCTAATAAAAGACCGGCGTGGAGAGGTCCCGACCTTTCCAAAACCGGCAACGGTAGGAACCCCAGGAGCGGACGGCGGCGAGGTCTTCACCCCCAAGGCTGGCCCCCCAGCTAGAGCCTCAGCGTCGCGAGTACCGGCGCATGGTCCGACGTCCGCTCCCACCCCCGCGCTTCCTTCAGCACTTTCATCGAGACCGGCGCGTCGGCGAGCGCCGGCGTTACCCAGATGTGATCGAGGCGGCGGCCGCGATCGGCGGCGAGCCAATCCTTGGCGCGGTAGCTCCACCAGGAATAGAGCTTCTCGGTGTCCGGCACGAAGCGGCGCATCACGTCGACCCAGTCGTGCGAGGCGTAGAGTTCGTTCATCAGGTCGACTTCGACCGGCGTGTGGCTGACGATCTTCAACAACTGCTTGTGCGACCAGACGTCGTGTTCGAGCGGCGCAATGTTGAGGTCGCCGACCAGCACCATGCGGTTTTTCGACTTCGTCTTGTGCCCTTCATAGAGGCGCGTCATCTCACGAACAAAATCGAGCTTGTGCGCGAATTTCTCGTTGATTTCGGGATCAGGCTCGTCGCCGCCGGCCGGCACATAGAAATTGTGGACGCGCAACCCGCCCGGAATGTCGAGATCGGCGGCGAGGTGACGGCAGTCACCTTTTTTGCAAAACTCCCGCGCCTCGATCTTCTTGAAGGGAATGCGGCTGGCGATGGCGACGCCGTGATAGCCCTTCTGGCCGTTGATCGCGACATGCTCATAGCCGGCCTTCTTGATTGCCTTCAACGGAAAGGCGTCGTTGACGCATTTGATTTCCTGCAGGCAGAGCACGTCGGGCTTCTCCTGTTTCAGCAGGCGCTCGACCAGTTCGATCCGCAAGCGGACGGAGTTGATATTCCAGGTGGCGATTTTGAGATTCACGGGGGGTCTGTCCGATCTGGCAGGTGGCGTTCAGAAAATATTGAGCGTCAAGCCGGCAATGCCGATGGGCCAGCGGCCGCGCGCAAAGAGCGAAAACTTGCGGCGAAAGGGATGATCGTCGTCGGCCTCGACAATCAGCGCCAGTGCGGCGCCATGAGCGGCATGCAGGGCCGCGCCAGCGGCGGCGTTCAGCAGTTCCTCGTCCTCGACCTCCCAGAAGGCGGCCGCGTCGCGCACCGCGCTGCCGATGCGTTCGCCGAGCAATGCCGAGACATGCGTCATCGCGATCGATAGCCCGTCCTCGCTGACGCGTTCCAGCGCGTCGGCAGCGAGGCTTGCGCGCAAGCCTTCTTCGGCTTCCCAATGAACCGGTTCGAAGTCGAGCGTTTCGGCAGCGTCGGCGGCTTCGGCCCAGTCGCGCAGGCGGGCGACCTCGGCATCGGGAAAGCCCAGACCGTCGAGCCAGGAACGCGCCAATGCGCGTGTCTCGGCATCGAGCGGGCGGCCGAGTTTCGAGAACCACGGCATATTGACCGCTTCCTCGGCAAAGGCGCGCAGGCCTGCGAGAATCGGGATCTCCGCTTCAAGCCGCGTCAGCTCGGCGTCGGAAATCGTCAGATGCGGCTCGGCGGATTCGTCGAAAAGGCGCGCCATGAAATTTTCTTCAAAGGGATGCGTGACGGCGCGAGTCGCGCCGGGGCGGAGCTTAGCGGCTCAAGGTGGCGGGGCGCAAAAAAGTTGCGCCCCGTAATCTCATTTCAAAGAAAGCGGGGCGCAAAAAAGTTGCGCCCCGCCTGGGGGGAGGCGAGGCGCAACCGCGCTGTTCGCGCGTGGCGCCGGGAGGGGAAGAACCGGCGCTAAAGGGGGCTTGGAGCGCCGCAACGGGTGAACGGGGGGCAGATCACCCGGGCGGCTTTCAGCTCGGCCCTCATGCATCACTAAATAGGTTCGCCCGGGCCGACCTTCAATATGGTTCATTTACATTCGTAAACTGCAAATTGATCCAGGCGCGCGCGGGATAAAACCTTTTGAGAACAAGGCGTTGCGGCCGATGACACAAGGCGCCGGCCGGCCGCCCCGATGCGGCCGTTTGCCGCATCGGCTGGCCTGACGTGCCGCCGGCGCGGCCGGTCAGGCGACGCCGAGATCCTTCGCCGTCAGGTCGATGCAGCGGCGGGCGAGGGTGAAAAGCTCATCCAGTTCGCTCCCGGTGATCGTCAGCGGCGGGCTCAGCACCATGGTGTCGCCAATGGCGCGCATGATGAGGCCGTTGGCAAAGCAGTGATTGCGGCAGATCGCGCCGACGGTACCGAGATCGGGGAATTTCTCGCGGGTCTTGCGGTTCTTCACAAGCTCGATGGCGCCGAGAAGACCGACACCGCGCGTGCCGCCCACCAGCGGATGATCGCCCAGCTCGGCGAGACGTTTCTGGAAATGCGCGCCGGTGGCGCCGCCCGCCTTTTCGACCAGCTTTTCCTTCTGGATGATCTCGAGATTGGCGAGTGCGACGGCACAGGCGACCGGGTGGCCGGAATAGGTGAAGCCGTGCGACCACTCCTCGTCGGAATTGAAGACGACATCGCCGACGCGCTTTCCGAGGCCGACGGCGGCGATCGGCTGATAGCCCGACGACAGGCCCTTGGCCATGTTGATCATGTCGGGCTCGATGCCGAAAGTGTCGGAGCCGAACCAGTTGCCGGTGCGGCCGAAGCCGCAGATCACTTCATCGACATGCAGCAGCACATCGTATTTCCTGCAGATGCGCTGGATCTCGGCCCAGTAGTTCGGCGGCGGGATAATCAGGCCACCCGCGCCCTGCACGGGCTCGGCGACAAAGGCGGCGACATTCTCGGCACCGAGCTCGAGAATTTTTTCTTCAAGGCTGCGCGCGGTGATCAGGCCGTGTTCTTCCGGCGTACGCTCGCCGCCTTCGGCGAACCAGTCCGGACATTCGACATGAACGAAGCCCGGCATCGGCAGGTCGGATTGCGGGTGCATATGGGTCAGGCCCGACAGCGACGCCGCCACCATGGTCACGCCGTGATAGGCCTTCTTGCGGGCGATGAAGATCTTCTTGTCGGGCTTGCCCTGCAGGTTCCAGAAATAGCGGATGATCTTGACCGCGCTGTCATTTCCTTCGGAACCCGAATTGGCAAAGAAGAAGCGATCGATGCCCTTGGGGCAGACTTCCGAAAGTTTCTGCGACAGTTCGGCCGCGTAGGGATTGGTCGTCTGGAAGAAGTTGTTGTAGTAGGACAGTTCCTTCAGCGCCTTGTAGCCGGCCTGCGCCAGTTCCTCGCGGCCATAGCCGACCTGCACGCACCAGAGACCGGCCATGCCGTCGATGAGACGCGCGCCTTCGGAATCGTAAAGGTAGACGCCTTCGGCATGGGTGATGACACGCGCGCCCTTCGCGGCGAGATCCTTGTGCGTGGTGAAGGGGTGGAGGTGATGGGCGGCGTCCATCTCCTGCCAGCGTTTGGTCTGATTTGAAATCGTTGCGGTCTGCGACATGAAAGTGCTCCGTATCCGAACGGCTGATGGGATTGTGTCGGAAAGCGCGGACGGAAGTCCGCGCGAGGAGCTGCGCTATGGGTTGTAGCCGATGCGCGCGCAGAGGATTAGAAGTTCGTGCTTCTGTCCCCGGTTCATATGCAGACAAGTGCGGAACATATGGGCATTCTACACAAAGGCCATGAAAGAAGCCAGAACCCCCGCCAATGCGACGGGCGTCAGCATGATTGACACGGCCCAACCGGCTCGAAATCGATCAAATTGCTTCCACGCCAATGCGGGTGCGACAATACAAAAAACAGGCAAAGCCAGCACGGGCGCTATGGTTAGCCACTGCAGGCCGCCTGCCATTCCGGATACGGCCAATGCGGCGCCAAGCAGATAGAGCGCTGGCAGGAAGATCACCAAGTTGATAACGGTGCCAGTCCAGAGTAGCGCCCGCATCATCCTCACACGTTCAGCAACAAATGCTCGCGTTCCCAGGCCGAGATCACCTGCTGATAGGCCTCATGTTCGGTCAGCTTGACGTCCATGTAGACCTGCACGAAATCCTGGCCGAGCACTTCCTTCAGTTCAGACGAGGTGCGCAGATTGTCGAGGGCGTCGAGGAGATGGCGCGGCAGGGCGTAGCGCTTGCTGTCATAGGCATTGCCGGTCATTTCCTTGGTCGGCTTCAGATCGTTGATCATGCCGATGTAACCGCAGGCCAGCGAGGTGGCGATGGCGAGGTAAGGATTGGCGTCGGCGCCCGGCACGCGGTTTTCGATGCGGCGGCCGTTGCGCTTGGCCTCCGGCACGCGCAGGCCCACCGTGCGGTTTTCGTGGCCCCAATGGGTGTTGATGGGGGCGGCGTGGTCGCGGACGATGCGGCGGTAGGAATTGACGTTGGGCGCAATCAGCGCCATCGCGTCGGGCAGGAATTTCTGCAAGCCGGCGATATAGGCGAGGAAGAGTTTGGTGTCCTTGCCCTGTTTGGTCGCGAAGAGATTGTCGCCGGTCTCGTTGTCGACGATCGACTGGTGGATATGCATGGCGCTGCCGGGCTCGCCCTCATAGGGTTTGGCCATGAAGGTCGCATAGATGCCGTGGCGCAGCGCCGCCTGACGCATGGTGCGCTTGAAGAGGAAGGCCTGATCGGCGATTTCAAGCGGGTCGCCATGGTCGAAATTGATCTCGACCTGGGCGGCGCCCGATTCATGGATCAGCGTATCGATGTCGAGATCCTGCGCCTCGCAGAAATCGTACATGTCCTCGAAGATCGGATCGAATTCGTTGACCGCGTCGATGCCGTAGGACTGGCGCGCGGTTTCCTGACGGCCATTGGCGCCGACCGGCGGCTCCAGCGGATAGTCGGGGTCGATATTCTTGGCCGCCAGATAAAATTCGATCTCGGGCGCGACGACGGGTTGCCAGCCTTTTTCGTCGAAGAGCGCCAGCACGCGCTTCAACACGTTGCGCGGCGCGATCGGCACCGGGCGGCCGTCGCGATAATTCGCATCGCAGATAATCTGCGCCGTCGGCTCGTCGTACCAGGGCACGATACGCACGGTCGTGGGATCGGGATCGAGGATGATGTCGGGTTCGATGTCGCCCAGGAAATCGCTGTCGACATAATCGCCGGTCACCGTCTGGCCGAAAATCGATTCCGGCAGTTTCAGCGAACGTTCGTTGAGGCCGGTGACAAACTTCCGTGTCGGGATGATCTTGCCACGCGCAATGCCGGCCATGTCCGAGACCATGCATTCGACCTCGGTGATGCGGCGGTCCTTAAGCCACTTGACCAGGTCTTCCGTGCTGCCGACCTTCTCCGTCTTTTCCTCGCCCATCGCCATGGGGCACCTTGCTTTCCTGTGTCGCCGTGTTGTTCGCGGATGCTTCGCGCACCGCGTCTCCGAATGCCCGGAACAATTTTTGCGAAACCGGGTTTTCCCAATAGCGCCATTCCGGATGCCATTGTACGCCGAGCGCAAAGGCCCTGGCGTTCGTTACGCGCATTGCCTCGATCGTGCCGTCGGCGGCGCGACCCTCAATGGTCAGGCCGGGCCCGAGTTTCGCGACGCCCTGGCCGTGCAGCGAATTGACCTCGATCACCGGCTGGCCGATGAGCCGTTCGAAGACCCCGCCCGGTGTCAGCGTCACCTCATGCGCGGGGCCGTACTGGATTTCGAGCGGGTCGTCCTTCGCCTCGCGATGATCGAGGCGCGGCGCGAAACCTTCCTCGCCCGGCTCTTCCTGCAGATGCTGATGAAGCGTGCCGCCAAAGGCGACATTCAATTCCTGAAAGCCCCGACAGACGGCGAAGAAGGGTACGCCGCGCGCCACACAGGCGCGAATGAGGTCGAGGGTCAAGGCATCGCGCTGGCGATCGAGCAACACGCCCTCGCGCGGCGGTGAGCCACCGTAAATGTCCGGGTGGACATTCGAGTGCGAGCCGGTCAGGAAAATCCCGTCGCAGAGCGCAAAGATGTCATCGAGATCGGCGGCGGTGTCGACCGGCGCACGGGGCACCGGCAGCAGCACGGGCTGGCAGTCCGCACCACCATCCACGGCGGCGATGTATTTTTCGCCGACGGCATGGAAAGGATGCGGCCCCAGCATCTTGACGTCGCAAGGCACGCCGACAATCGGGCGCCGCTTCGCGGGGTTCAGGGATTTCCGGGTCATGCCGGATCAAATTACCACGTCTGACCCCTGCGTGGTCAAGGCGCAGCGACCGCGCGCTGTCGAGTATATTCGACGGAAATGCTTATCTCTTGCCGCCGATCGCGGGGCGTTGCTCGTCGCGCAGGGTAAAGAGCGCATTGTCGGCGCGGATGCCCGATTGGACATTGCGTAGCGCCACCGTCGTTTGCAGGCCCTGCGCGTCGGTGACGACCCATTGGCGGAGTTGCAGGTTGGGCTGGTCGAAAATCAGCGTGATCTGGCCCGGCGCTTCGCCGGCGCGGTCGGCCAGCGTGATCAGCAATGCGCCGGGCTGGCTCTCGACATTGAGAACCCGGGCGCTTCTGGCGAGGTCGACATCGGCGGCAAGGAAGAGGCTCAGCGGTGTCGACGCGATCGGGTAGCGCTGCGCGGGCGAGGCGCTGTCCTTGACGGCGACCCAGGTGCCGTCGGCCACGACCAGCAAATTCTCCGGGGGCTGATATTCGAAACGCAGGCGGCCGGGGCGGCGCAGATAGAATTTTCCTTCGGCGACCGAGCCGTCGGGGCCGAGCTGCAGAAAGTCACCCTGCATGTTTTCCAGTGCCGCCAGATAGGCGCTCGCCGCCGCAAGCGCGGCGTCGTCGCCCTGGGCCGCCGAGGCGGCATCCGTGGTCTCGGCGCGCGCGCTGCCACCGGCGCTGACAAAGGCCAGAAACAGCATGCCCAAGCCGGCCACAGCTGCGGCGAAAAGCATGCCCTGACGGCGGCGGCGGTTTTGTTCGATATCTCTCATGACCGTAAACATGGGCAACCTTTGTGGCGAAATCTGGAGGCTGGCAGGGCGTTTTGGCGACCTTGTCTTATCGGAACATTAACGACCCGCCGTCGGGGTTCCGTCGCAATCAGCGCTCGCCGACCAGAACCTCGCGCTTTCCCTGATGATTGGGCGGGCTGACCACGCCCTGTTCTTCCATAAGCTCGATCAGCCGCGCGGCGCGGTTATAGCCGATCTGCAAGCGACGCTGGATGTAGCTGGTCGAGGCGCGCTTGTCGCGGGCGACGATGGCCACAGCCTTGTCGTAGAGATCGTCGCCTGAACCGGGGCTGTCGAAGGCGAAGGGATCGCCGCCCTCGTCTTCCTCGGCGGTGATCGCTTCGAGATATTCGGGCACGCCCTGCTTCTTCAGGAAGGTCACGACTTTCTCGACTTCCTCGTCGGAGACGAAGGGGCCGTGGACGCGGCGGATGCGGCCGCCGCCGGCCATGTAGAGCATGTCGCCCTGGCCGAGCAATTGTTCGGCGCCCTGTTCGCCGAGGATCGTGCGGCTGTCGATCTTCGATGTCACCTGGAAGGAAATGCGGGTCGGGAAGTTCGCCTTGATGGTGCCGGTGATGACGTCGACGGAGGGACGCTGCGTTGCGGTGATGATGTGGATGCCGGCGGCGCGGGCCATCTGCGCGAGGCGCTGGACGGCGGCTTCGATCTCCTTGCCGGCGACCATCATCAGGTCGGCCATTTCGTCGACGATGACGACGATGAAGGGCATGGGCGCAAGGTCCATTTCCTCTTCCTCGTAGATCGCCTCGCCCGATTCGCGGTCGAAGCCGGTCTGCACGGTGCGCACCAGCACCTCGCCGCGGGCGTTCGCCTCGGAGACGCGGGTGTTGTAACCGTCGATATTCCGTACACCGACTTTCGACATCTTGCGGTAGCGGTCTTCCATTTCCTTGACGACCCATTTCAGCGCCACGACGGCCTTTTTGGGCTCGGTGACGACGGGGGCCAGGAGATGGGGAATGCCGTCATAGACGCTGAGCTCCAGCATCTTGGGATCGATCATGATCAGTTTGCACTGGTCGGGTGAGAGCCGGTAAAGCAGCGACAGGATCATCGTGTTGATGCCGACCGATTTGCCGGAGCCGGTGGTGCCGGCGATCAGCAGATGCGGCATGCGCGTCAGATCCGACAGCACCGGCTCGCCGCCGATATTCTTGCCGAGCGCCAGCGTCAGCTTCGATCCGGAATTCTCGTAGTCGCGGCTTTCGAGCAATTCGCGCAGATAGACCATTTCGCGGCGCGCATTGGGCAGCTCGATGCCGATAACGTTGCGGCCCGGCACGACGGCGACGCGGGTCGAGACGGCGCTCATTGAACGAGCGATATCGTCGGCGAGCGAAATGACGCGCGAGGACTTGATGCCGGGCGCGGGTTCGAGTTCGTAGAGCGTGACGACCGGACCGGGGCGCACCGAAATGATTTCGCCCTTGATGCCGAAATCGTCGAGCACGGATTCAAGCAGGCGGGCGTTTGCCTGCAGTGCGTCGTCGGTCAGCTTGGCGGTCAGGGCCGGCGGCTTCGGTTTGGTGAGCAGGCTCAGCGGTGGCAGTTGATAGTCGCCGGCCGGTTCCAGCTGCAGTTTCGGTTGCGCCTCGCGCGCGGCGCGGTTCGACGGCTTCAGCGGTTTTGTGTCGCTACGCGCAACGCGCGGGCCGGGCCGGTCGATTTTCGGTTCAACGCGCTCCTCGATGGCGCGCGCATCGCGCGCCTCGCGGCGGCGGGCGCGCCGTTCAGCCGCACTTTCAGCCGGGCCGCGCTGGCCGAAGCCGCCGCGGGCGCCTGCGCGAGCGGCATCGATTTCTTCCTGCGACAGCGGCGCATAGTCGCCGCGCCGCAACAGGCGATCGAGCCCGTCGGTCAGCCGGTCGCCAATTTCCCAGACGAGAATGCGCAAACGGCTCGGCTCGACATCTGGCCGGTGGGGACGGGCGAGCGGCTCTTCCGCGCCGGCGCGGCGCCGCGGCCGGGCGCCCGAGGCGTAGCGGCGTTCTTCCTCGGCGACGATATTCGCCTTGCGCAGGTCGCGCAGCCAGATGGCGGCTGCTTTCAGATCGGCAAACGAGATGTCGGTTGCAAACAGGATCAGGAAAAAGACGATCGGTGCCGTCAGCAGCGCTGTCAGCGCCCAGGCCAGCGCCTCAACCGTGAAGGGCGAAAAAATGCTGAAGCCCAGCGTGGCGAGACCGTCGCCGAGCAAGCCGCCAAGGCCGAGCGCCAGCGGCCAGAAGGCGAAGTGCGGCATGGCGCTGAGCGCCATGGCGGCGAAAAGCGTGGCGGCAAGCCATGCGGCGACACGCAGGGCCAGCCAGCTGGTACCGCGATGCGCGAAGGCGCGCGCGCCCCAGACAAAACAGGGGAGCAACAGCAGCAGGCAGGCAAGGCCGAGCGCGTTCAGAAGAATGTCGGCGACATAGGCACCGGGCAGGCCCATCCAGTTGCCGGGCGGGCGGGTTGTCGCATTGTTGAGGCTCGGATCGTCGATCGACCAGCTCAGCACCGCGAGCAAGCCGAAGGTGCCGAGGGCAAGGAGCGCAACGCCCAGCCCTTCGAAGACGCGGCGCGCCAGAAAAGCCTGCAACGCCGGCGGCAGATAGGCGAGCGGGTTGACGAGCCAACTCCTCACGCGCTGCATCCTCCGATGGCCCCTCGGGGCTTCCTGCTTCCGGGAGCCGTTCCCCGGACGCATCTTGCTCTTCTTCGCTGCGGGCTTGCGGCCGGCCCGCGTCAAGGCACCGATCACAGGACCTCCGCCATGCGGGCCAGTGCCTCTTCGGTTTCGCCGATCCCGTCGACCAGCGCGACGCGAATATAGGCCGCGCCGGGATTGCCCGGTGGACCGTAAGGTGAATCTTCGCGCGAGAGATAGGCGCCCGGCAACACTTTCACGCCGGCCTTGGCCCAGAGCTCACGCGCTGCCCGTTCTCCGTCGCCGACATCGAGCCAGAGAAAGAAGCCGCCGGGTGGCCGGTAGAAGCCGAAACGATTGCCGAAGACGCGTTCGGCTGCGTCAATCTTGGCGCGGTAGAGATCGCGATTGACCGCGGCATGGGCATCGTCGGCCCAGCAGGCCGCGCTGGCGGCCATCAGCGGCAGCGGCACCTGCGGGGCGGCAATGTTGCGGAAATTGCGAAAGCGGGTCATCAGGGCGCGGCCGCCGGCGCAGAAGCCGGAGCGCAGGCCCGGCAGACTCGAGCGCTTTGACAACGAGTGAAAGACGATCAGATCGGCGAAAGGGTCGCCTTGCCCCCGGCTTGCCGCGAGCGCCGCCTGCAGCGCGCCTGCCGGCGGCTTGCGGTCGTAGATGTCGGCATAGCATTCGTCGATTGCCAGCACGATGCCGTGGCGGCGGGCCAGGGCGATGAGCTGCGTCAGGTAATCATGGCTTGCGACCGCGCCTTGCGGGTTGGCGGGCGAGCAGAAATAGATCATCGCGGTGCGGGCCAGCAGTTCTTCAGGCAGCGCCTCGAAATCGGGCATGAAGCCGGTCTCTCTGGTGGCCGCCACATAGACCGGCTCGGCGCCTGCCGCCAGCGCGGCGGCGGCGTAGCACTGATAGAAGGGGTTCGGCATCAGGATTGCCGGGCGCTGCCCGCGTTTTTCGGGCGGGGTGGCGACCAGGGCGATATTGAACAGCGCCTCACGGGTGCCATTGACCGGCAGGATCTGAATGTCGGGATCGAGGCCTGCGTCCTTGCCGATGGCCTCGCCGATGCCATAGCGGCGAGCAAGCCAGCCGGCGGCCGCGGCGCGAAATTCGGCGGTTCCGATAATCGGCGGATATTTGCCGAAAAGGCCCGCATGGCGGTTGATTTCATCGATCACAAAGGACGGAAAAGCGTGCTGCGGCTCGCCCAGCGACATGACGAGCGGCGGCTTGCCGGGCGCCAGGCCCTCGATCAGCGCGTTGAGGCGCGGAAAGGGGCTGTCGGGCAGGCTGTCGAAACGGGAGGCGGCGGCACTGTCCGTCATGAATCTCGCGCGGGGTCCGGGGTCCGGCCTTGAGGAAATCGGCGGGTCCCGATGGTTAAGCGTCTTGAGCTGGCGCGATCTTAGCGGTGGCGGTCAGGTGGGTCCAGTGGCGCGGCGTGTCGCACCCGGTGGAAAAAGCTGTGGAATTCCCGCGCCTTATCCACACAATTGCAAGCAAATCATTAACCATTGGTTAATAGTCCGGGGTGGCAGCGCGCCGCCCCGGACTGCGATGTCAACGAACCGGGATCTCGGATTCCGGGTTGGCGCCGATGCTGTGAATCGAGAGATCGGCGCCGCGGTGCTCTTCTTCGCGGGTCAGGCGGATGCCGGTGACCAGTTTCAGGCCGCCATAGACGACGAAGCCAAGGGCGGCCGCATAGATGACGCCAGCCAGCGAGCCGATGAGCTGGCTGATGAAGCTGACGCCACCAAGGCCGCCGAGTTCCGCCATGCCGAATATGCCCGCCGCTATGCCGCCCCAGAGGCCGCAAAGCCCGTGCAGCGGCCAGACGCCAAGCACGTCGTCGATGCGCAGGCGGCGCTGGCAGAAGTCGAACATGATGACGAACAACGCGCCGGCGACCGCGCCGACGACCAGTGAGCCGACCGGATGCATGATGTCGGAACCGGCACAGACGGCCACAAGACCGGCCAGCGCGCCGTTGTGAATGAAGCCCGGATCGTTCTTGCCGACGACGAGGGCCGCCAGAATGCCGCCTGCCATGGCCAGCACCGAATTCATCGCGACCAGGCCCGAGATGCCTTCCAGCGACTGGGCCGAAACCACGTTGAAGCCGAACCAGCCGATGCAGAGCAACCAGGATCCAAGTGCCAGCCACGGGATCGAGGAAGGCGGAAAGCCGATCAGCTTGCCGTCCGCCGTGTAACGGCCGACGCGGCGGCCGAGCATGATTACGGCCGCAAAGGCCAGCCAGCCGCCGACGGCATGAACGACGATCGAGCCGGCAAAATCGTGGAAGGGCGCGCCAAAAGCGGCCTCGAGCCAGTCCTGAAAGCCCCAGTTGCCGTTCCAGACGAGGCCCTCATAGAAGGGATAGACCAGACCGACGATGATCGCAGTGGCGACGGCTTGCGGCCAGAAGCGGGCGCGCTCGGCGATGCCGCCCGAAATGATTGCCGGAATGGCGGCCGCAAAGGTCAGAAGAAAGAAGAACTTCACCAGATCGACGCCTTGCGGGCCATAGCTGGAGCCCTCGGTGGCGCCGCTCAACTCGGCGGCGCTGACCAGGAAGTCGACGCCATAGGCGACGCTGTAGCCGATGAAGAAATAGCTGACCGTCGAGACGGCGAAATCGGCCAGAATCTTGACCAGCGCATTGACCTGGTTCTTGTGCCGCACCGTGCCGACTTCGAGAAAGGCGAAGCCCGAATGCATCGCGAAAACCAGAATGGCGCCCATCAGAATGAAAAAGACGTCGCCGCCGGCGCCGAGACCGGCGCTTGCGCTTTCGATCGGATCCATGAGGGATCTCCCTGTTCGTTGCCACCGAACGCCCGGGCGAATTCCCCCGCCGGGCGACTGAGGGCCGTTGCCGGCATTTTTCTTCAGCGCCCTGCCCAATCAAGAGGCATGCCATCGCCATGCTGCTTTGAAGGGCAGCTTCAATCAAGGACTTAGCATGATGCGGGTGGCCGGTAGCGCGCGACAGCGCCTAGCGATTGACCACGCTTCATAGGCAATGGGCCTAAATATTATGCAGATAATGAGAATGATAGGAAATGCTGGACAGGCACGATGTGCGGTCCGTCGGCTCGGGCAAAAATGGAGCCCGGCAGGGGGGACCTACCGGGCTCCTAGGTTCGCCGCCGACGCCCCGGTTTGGTGGCAGAGGGCGCCGGCGGCTGCGGGAGGAGAGCGGCGGCCCGAGGGGGAGGCCGCCGCGCCCATGTGCCGAACGTCTAGTTGGTCACGAACTCGGGATAGGCCTCGATACCGATCTCGGCCTTGTCCATGCCCATATGTTCCTCTTCCTCGCTGGCGCGGATGCCGATGGTGACGCGCAGCGCCAGCCAGAGCACAAGACTTGTCAGCGCGACGAAGAGACCGATCGAGACGACGCCCGTCGCCTGAATGGCGAAGCTCGTGTCCGCATTGGTCAGCGGCACGGCCATCGTGCCCCAGATGCCGGCGAAGAGATGGACCGGAATGGCACCCACCACGTCGTCGATATGGAGCTTGTCGAGGAGCGGCACCGTCAGCACGACGATGACGCCGCCGATGGCGCCGATGCCGAGCGCCCAGCCGAGCGTCGGCGTCAGCGGTTCGGCGGTGATCGAGACGAGACCGGCAAGCGCGCCGTTCAACGCCATGGTGATGTCGACCTTCTTGTAGAGAAGCTGCGTCAGCGCCATCGCCGCCACCACACCGCCGGCGGCGGCCATGTTGGTGTTGATGAAGATGGTCGCCACCGCGTTTGCGTCCGCAATGGTGCCCAGCGCAAGCTGCGAGGCGCCGTTGAAGCCGAACCAGCCCAGCCAGAGAATGAAGGTGCCAAGCGTCGCCAGCGGCATCGAGGAACCAGGCATCGGATTGATGCCTCCGCCCTTGATGTATTTGCCGAGGCGCGGACCGAGGATGATCGCGCCCATCAGCGCGGCCCAGCCGCCCGTCGAGTGAACGATCGTCGAACCGGCGAAGTCGGAGAAGCCCATTTCGCTGAGCCAGCCACCGCCCCACTGCCAGGAACCCTGGATCGGGTAGATGAACCCGGTCAGGAAAACCGTGAAGAGGAGGAAGGGCCAGAGCCGAATGCGCTCGGCCAGCGTGCCCGAGACGATCGATGCGGCGGTCGCCACGAAGACCATCTGGAAGTACCAGTCGGAGGCCGAGGAATAACCGGTGCCGTCTTCGGCGACGCCACCCGAATCGTCGACACCCCAGAGACCCAGCGAGCCGATATAGCCGCCATCGACGCCGTCATACATCAGGTTGTAGCCGACAAGGTAGTAGAGGATGCCGGCGATCGAGTAGAGGCTGATGTTCTTGGTGCATTGCATGGCGACGTTTTTCGAACGTACCAGGCCGGCTTCGAGCATGGTGAAGCCCGCCGCCATCCACATAACGAGGAAGCCGCCGATCAGAAACAGCAGCGTGTTGAAAATATACGCCGTTTCCGGTGCGCTCAGTTCGAACGCCTCTTCCGCGATCTCCTCGACTTCCTGTGCCATCGACGGCACGGTCATTGCCAGTATCGCGAGCCCTGCCATACCTGCCAGGCGTGTGTATCTTCCTACTTTGGTCATCGTTCCTCTCTCATTAGAGGGTTACCGTCCCCGTTACCGCGAAACTTATTCGATCCGTATAGGGATTAAATCGCTTCCCCGTCCGTCTCGCCGGTGCGAATACGCAGCACCTGCTCCACGGAAAGCACAAAAATCTTGCCGTCGCCGATCTGACCGGTCTTGGCAGCGCCGCTGATGGCGGACACGACCGCATCGGCCTGTCCGGTAGCGACCACAATCTCGATCTTCAGCTTGGGCAGAAAGTTCACCGCATATTCAGCGCCGCGGTAAATTTCGGTCTGACCCTTCTGACGGCCGTAGCCTTTGACTTCCGTCACTGTCAGGCCCTGGACTCCGATCGCGGTCAGCGCTTCGCGAACCTCATCCAGCTTGAATGGCTTGATGATCGCCATAACGAGCTTCATTTGAGTTTCCTCTTTGTCTTGCCGCCGGATCGCCTTGTGCGCCCGGCGCGTTGTCTGCCCCACCCCTGCCGCACCCCGCTTGTGCAACGGCCGCACGAATGCGGGCGTGCATCACCAATCAAGAAACGTGCCGCGACTGCGAAGATCAAAAAACAGCCGGACTCGGGCCGATTCTCTTTTGAAGCGCGGCCGTAAAAGCCGGAATGCCTGCGCCGCAGCGCGTTGCTGCACAATTTGTGTGCAGTGTGTTTCCTTGACGGTCAGCCCACGGATCGATCCGACCAAGGCGTCTGCGCATACAAAAAGGGCGCTCCTTGCGGAACGCCCTTTCCGTCGCGGAGAGGCGCGACTTATTGGATGACTTCGCCGTGCTGGCTGATGTCCAGGCCGTCGACTTCCTCCTGCGGCGTTACGCGCAGGCCGAAGAAGATCTTCGTCACCATCAGCAGGACGAAGGTGCCGAGGCCGCAATAGACGATTGTCGCAATAACACCCTTGATCTGGATGCCGACCTGGGCCCAGTTGCCCTCGAGGCCGCCCAGCGGCGTGTCGCCGCCGGTGATCGCCACGGTGGCGAAGACGCCGGTCAGGATCGCGCCGACAATGCCGCCGACCGCGTGGACGCCGAAGACGTCGAGCGCGTCGTCATAGCCGATCGCCCGCTTGATGCTGGTCGAGGCGATGAAGCAGATCACGCCCGAGGCAAGGCCGATCCAGAGCGCGCCCATCGGATCGACGAAGCCGGCCGCCGGTGTGATTGCGACGAGACCGGCAATGGCGCCGGTGGCGAGGCCGAGCAGCGTCGGCTTCCGGTGGACGATCCACTCGGCAAACATCCAGCCGAGCACGGCCGTTGCGGTCGCGATCTGCGTCACTGCCATCGCCATACCGGCGCGGCCGTCGGCGGCGAGTTGCGAGCCGGCGTTGAAGCCGAACCAGCCGACCCAGAGCAGCGCGGCACCGACCATCGTCAGCACGACATTGTGTGGGGCCATGTTTTCCATACCGAAACCCTTGCGAGGGCCGAGCACGAGACAGGCGACGAGACCGGCGATGCCAGCATTGATGTGCACCACCGTGCCGCCGGCGAAATCGAGCACGCCGTCCTCGGCAAGGAAGCCGCCGCCCCAGACCCAGTGGCAGATCGGTGCATAGATGAAGATCACCCACAGCGTCATGAAGACCAGCATGCTGGAAAACTTCATGCGGTCGGCGAAGGCGCCGACGATCAGCGCCGGCGTGATGATCGCAAAGGTCATCTGAAACGTCATGAAGACGCTTTCGGGGATCGTGCCCGTCAGCGCATCGACGGTCAGACCCGACAGGAAAAGATTGTCGAGGCCGCCGACATAGGCGTTCATCGAACCGCCATCGCCAAAGGCCAAGGAGTAGCCGGCCACCATCCAGACCACCGACATCAGCGCGGCGATCGCAAAGACCTGCGCTGCCATGGCGACAACGTTCTTCTTGCGGACCATGCCGCCGTAAAACAGCGCGAGGCCCGGGATGGTCATCAGCAGGACCAGCGCCGTGGCGGTCAGCATCCAGGCCGTGTCACCGGCGCTCAGCTCAACGACCTCCTCCTGGGCTATGGCGCTGCCGGTCATCGCGGCCAGCGCAAACGCGCCGGTGGCGGCGGCAAGCGCGCGCCGGCGGAGAAGCCCCTTTTTTTCAATTTTGTCGGTCATTCGTCTCTCCATGTGCCGCCGGTGGGTCATGCCCCCGGCCTTGTTGCGCGCGGCGCGCCGTCCGTCTCCCCGGCGGGCGGTTTTCCGGCGCTTGGTGGCCTTGTTCTCAAGAAGCATGCCGTTTGTCGTCGTAGATCTATATTGTTGTTTTTATTGCAATATTTTTGTACCCGGCCATGATCGACGTAAGGATTCATACCTGACATGCACATTTCGTAGGCGTATTTTCTTAATTGCCTATTTTTTGACCTATTGGCTTATTGTGAGTTGGCGCCCCGGCTGCATGTGTCCGGAGTCACGCCGCTTTTTCGGCGTATGGGGTGGGTTTCGCGGCATCGGACCTTCGGTTAAGCTTCCGACACAAAAAGTGGAGCACAACTCCGCAAATTGGAGGGTTGGGCCCGATCCGCGCGGCGGCAGGGGGCCCATAAACAGGGACGGGGAGGTCATGGCGGATCTGGCAAAAAACTGGCCTGTGGCGGTCAACGCCGCAGCGGGCGTCGTGCTGGCGGGCTTTATCGGCTGGCAGTTGATTTCAAGCGGCGTCGAAGAGACGGCATCACCGGTGGCGGAAGCGCCGGTCGTCGAGGAAGTGGTGGAAGAGGCCGCGCCGCGCGGATTTGCCGACATAGACGGCGCGCGCATTGCGGCGGCCGATGCGGAACCTGGCAACTGGCTTTCCCATGGCCGCACTTACGATGAGCAGCGTTTCTCGCCGCTCGATCAAATCAACGACAACAATATTGGCGAACTGGCGCTTGCCTGGTCGCTCGACACGGCGACGACGCGCGGGCTTGAGGCCACGCCCATCGTTGTCGACGATGTCATGTACCTCTCGCTCAATTGGGGCATTACCATCGCGGTCGATGCGAAGAGCGGGACCGAGCTTTGGCGCTTCGACCCGGAAGTTCCCGGCGAATGGGGCCGTTACGGTTGCTGCGATGTCGTCAATCGTGGTGTTGCGGTCTGGAAGGGCCGCGTCTACACAGCGAGCTTCGACGGGCGGCTTTTTGCGCTCGACGCCACCGACGGCGCCGTCGTCTGGGAGGTCAACACGATCCCCGGCCCGCCCTATACAATCACGGGTGCGCCACGTGTTTTCGGCGACAAGGTCGTGATCGGCAATGGCGGCGCCGAATATGGCGTACGCGGTTACATCACCGCCTATGACACCGAGACCGGCGCCGAGGCCTGGCGCTTCTACACGGTGCCGGGCGATCCGGCGCTGCCGGTCGAGCATCCCGAACTTGAAGCGGCGCTGCCGACCTGGAAGGGCGGCGAGTGGTGGAAGATCGGCGGCGGCGGTACAGCCTGGGATTCGATGGTCTACGAACCCGAAACCAATACGCTTTATGTCGGCACCGGCAACGGTTCCCCCTGGACGCGCGAAATCCGTTCGCCCGGCGGCGGCGACAATCTCTATCTGTCGTCGATCCTGGCGCTCGATGCCGATAGCGGCCGGATGAAGTGGCACTACCAGACGACGCCAGGCGACAACTGGGACTACACGGCAACGCAGCCGCTGATGCTGGCCGACATCGAAATCGACGGCCGCTTGCGCAATGTCATCATGCAGGCACCGAAGAACGGCTTCTTCTATGTCCTCGATCGCGAGACGGGGAAGCTCATCTCGGCCAATCCCTTCTCAACGACGACATGGGCAAGCCATATCGATCTCGAGACGGGACGTCCGGTTGAAACCGGCGAGGGCGAGTTCGGCGAGGCGACCGCCTTCGTGCTGCCGTCGGCCAATGGCGCACATAACTGGCATCCGATGGCATTTCATCCGGGCACCGGGCTTGTCTACATCCCGACGCAGGACATCGCCGGCATCTATTCGCTGAGCGAACAGTGGAAGAACGAGGGCGCGTACACGCCGAAGAACAACTGGTGGAACACCGGTATGGACTGGACCGCCTATATCGACGCGATCACCGCGCTGCCGGAAATCCCGATGGAGAAGGGTTATCTGAAGGCGTGGGATCCGGTGACCGGCGAAGCGCGCTGGCAGGTTGAGTATCCGGCGCCGCTCAATGGCGGGGTGCTGGCGACTGCCGGCAATCTCGTCTTCCAGGGAACTGCTGATGGCTATTTCTATGCCTACAAGGCCGATACCGGCGAACGGGTCTGGTCGCAACATATCCAGACCGGCATTGTCGCCGCGCCCGTTACCTATACCGTCGATGGCGAGCAATATGTCGCCGTGCTGGCGGGCTGGGGTGGCGTCAACATCGTCTCGGGCGATGCGCGGACATCGGCAGCGGCAAAATATGGCAATGAAGGCCGCCTGATCACCTTCAAGCTCGGCGGTGGCGGTACGCTGCCGCAGCTGGCCCTGCGCGACCAGTCGATACCCGAATGGCCGGCATTGACGGCGAACGAGGAAACGGTGCGGCAGGGCGAGATCGCCTATACGCAATATTGCATGCTCTGCCATGGTGCGCTGGCGATCAGCCCCGGCGTGACACCCGACCTCCGGCGCATGAACGAGAACGTGCGCGAGCACTTTCAGGACATTGTGCGCGGCGGCCTTCTCTCGGCCAACGGCATGGCGAGTTTTGCCGATCTCGTCAGCGAGGAAGATGTCGAAGCCATCCTCTCCTACGTTCAGAAGCGCGCCCTTGAAGACAAGGCACGCGCCGAACCGACCAACTGACGGCAAGCTCGCCGCAAGAACAAAGCCCCGGAGGTCTCTCTCCGGGGCTTTTTTCATCAATTCATTGCGTGCTCGGCTGCGAACGCAAGGCGAAGCAGTTTTTCTTCCGTGAGCGGATGGCTTTGCAACATCAATCCGATTGGCAGACCGCGCGCATCGCAGCCAGCGGGCAGCGTCACCGCACAGAGACCAAGCTGATTGCCGATCGTGGCGTTCCGCAGCGCCAAGCGGTTGGCGCGGAAATAGGCTTCTCCGCCTGCCTCGAGCGTTGAGATCGGCGGCGGCGAAATCGCCACGGCCGGCATCAGCACAGCATCGACGCCCGCCGTCGCCGAGAGATAGCGGGCGCGAATGTCAGTGCGCTTCAGATCGGCGGCAATGATGTCGGAGGCGGTGAGCGCGGCGCCCGCCATCACGCGGTCATAAACCGGCGGATAGATGTCGGTCTTGTTGGCGGCCAGCATTTCGTTCCATTGCACGTAGGCTTCGGCGACGAGGCGGCTCGATTTCGGCGACCAGGCGAGCGCGTCGATTTCGTCAAGCTGAGGCAATTTGTGTTCGACGATCCGCGCGCCGGCATGGACGAGGCGGCGGATTGCCGCTTCGAGCGCGATGGCGACGCCGTCGTCGAGTTCCGACCAGGCGACGCCTCCCGGCAACCAGAAGACGGCACGGGAAAGATCGAAAGGTTCAAGCGCGCGTGCCTGCTTTCCTTCGAGCAGCGCGAAGATCGCGGCCGCGTCTTCGACGGTTTTCGCCAGCGGCCCCACCGTGTCGAAGGTCGGCGACAGCGGCACCGTGCCGTCGAGCGGCAAGAGGCCCGCCGTCGTCTTCAAACCGACGAGGCCGTTCCAGGCCGACGGGATGCGGACCGACCCGCCGGTGTCGGTGCCGATGGCGCCTGCTGCCAGTCCGCGCGCAACGGAGACGCCCGCACCTGCCGATGAACCGCCGGGCACGCGCTCTATCTTTCCGTCATGTGCATTGGCGGGCGTGCCGAATTTCGGATTGATGCCGAGGCCCGAAAAAGCAAGCTCCGTCATCGTCGTCTTGCCGAGACAGACGGCGCCGGCGCGGGTGGCGCGCGCCAGCACCTCGGCGTCGCGTGTGGGCACACGGTCCTTCAGCGGCAGCGAGCCCGCCGCGGTCGGCTCGCCAGCCGTATCGAAGAGATCCTTCCAGGAAAGCGGAACGCCATCGAGCGCATGGCGGCGCAAGCCCCGCTTCGCCCGATCGGCGGCCGCCGCTGCCTCGGCGCGTGCGCGCGTTTCGAGCAGGCGGACATAGATGCGGTGATCGGGATCCGTCAGTGCCGCCCTTGCGAGGAATGCCTCGGTCACCTCGCGTGGATCGGCACTGCCGCTCTCGAACAGTCCGCCGAGGTCAAGCGCGGTCATCCGATGCCATTCGGTATGACCGCCCCGCTCATCCACAATGCGCGTGTTCAACCTGAAATCCTCTTTTATCTCAGCCGTACAAGCAGCGTCTCGAATCCACGGAATGACGGAAGGTGGCGCCGCCGTCCGGGTTTGCTGCCAGGGGTCATGTTCGGGAAGCGGGTGACAAGCATGGCAAT
The DNA here is from genome assembly GCF_030651915.1 of Parvibaculum sp. Classification (GTDB taxonomy): domain Bacteria; phylum Pseudomonadota; class Alphaproteobacteria; order Parvibaculales; family Parvibaculaceae; genus Parvibaculum. Next base: position 261,635 of record NZ_JAUSBV010000002.1, read on the forward strand.
GCCGATCTGTGCTTCGAGGCGGGCCAATGGTGCGCCGAGGCACATACGCGTGCCGCCGCCAAAGGCGTGATGATGCGTGTCCTGCCGTTCAATATCGAACTTGTGCGGCTCGGGATAGACGGCCGGATCATGGTTGGCTGCGGCCAGCGACGTCGATAGCGACCGGCCCGCCTCGACCGGACAACCGCCGATCGTCATGTCGTGATGCGGCAGGCGGCCGGAATCCGTCACCGGCGTGTCGTAGCGCAACATTTCCTCGACCGCATTGACGATGAGACCGGGATTGTCGCGCAGCCTGGTCATCTGGTCCGGATGTGCGATCAGCGCATGAACGCCGTTGCCGATCAGATCGGTTGTCGTTACATTGCCGGCCGTCAGCAGCAATGTGCACATGCTGACGATCTCGTTATTGTCGAGGCTGCTTCCCTCCTCTTCCGCGCGGATCAGGTCGGAGATCAGGTCGTTGCCCAGCGCCTCGCGGCGCCGGGCGATCATCTCGCGGAAGAAGCCGCGCATGGCTTCGCCCGAAAGGTGGATCCGCGCCTTCGTCTCTTCACCTGCGACCGGATCGAAACCGAGCACCACATCGTCCGACCAGCGCTTGAAATCGTCGCGGCGATCGAGTGGCACGCCCAACATTTCGGCGATCACCATGGTCGGCAGCGGCCCCGCAAATACCGCAATCAGATCGACTTCGTCATGGTCTTCCATCGCATTGAGCAGCTCTTCGGCGATCGCGGCGATGCGCCCGCGCATCGTTTCGATGGCGCGCGGGTTGAAGGCCTGGCTCACCAGTCCCCGCAGACGCCGGTGATCCGGTTCATCGGAAAAGAGCATAGACGGCTCGAAGGTGTTTTCGGCCTCCACCGACGCGCCGGTGATCAGGCGGATATAGGCATCGGGCAGGGCATGGCGCGGATCGACATGCAGGGTTTTGTCGCGCAGAACGGCGCGAACGTCGTCGTGCCGGGTCAGAAAAATTCGGCCCAGTTCCCGATCGCGATGCACCGGGTCGCGGGTCCGCATTTCATCGAGCACCCGGTAGAGATCCTCGCGGTAGGCCTCGTCGAGGGCCGTCAGGCCGATGCCCGTCCGTATCGGCGTGGCGCGATCTGCGGCCGCGGCGTCCTTGCCTGTCATTGGGCCTCTCCCTTTTCTTGTTGTTCGGGAAAGACTAGACGCCCCGGGGGCCCTGCGTCCATCCGGCGCTTGCCTTTGCGGGCGCGGCGGCCGATCTTGCCTTTCATGGGTATGATGACTGACAGCGATGTGCTGATTGTCGGCGGCGGGTTGACCGGCCTGCCGCTGGCGTTGGCCTGCGCGCAAGGCGGCTTGAGCGTCACTGTGGTCGACGTGCTCGACCCGGCGACGGCGACAGATGCGAAATTCGACGGCCGCGTTTCGGCGATTGCCTTCGCCTCCTGCCGCATGTTCGAGCGGCTCGGCGTGACGCAGCATCTTCAGGGCCAGATGCAGCCGATCAACGACATCATGGTGTCGGACGGGCGGGTGCGCGAGGGCGCCTCGCCTTTGTTCCTGCATTTCGATCACAAGGAAATCGGCGACGAACCGCTCGGGCACCTGATCGAGAACCGGCATACGCGCATCGCGCTGCAAAAGGCGGTGGCGGCCGAACCGGCGATCCGGCTGATTGCGCCGCAATCGGTCGCCCATGTCGACTACGGCGCCGGCGTCACCGCGACGCTCGCCAATGGCGAAAGCGTGACGGCGCGGCTTTGCTTTGCCGCCGATGGACGCGGCTCGCCGACGCGTGAGGCCGCCGGCATCCGCACCGTCGGCTGGGACTACGGGCAGACCGGCATTGTTTGCACCGTTGAGCACGAATTGCCGCATGAGGGCGTGGCGCAGGAATATTTCCTGCCCGGCGGGCCCTTCGCGATCCTGCCGATGGTCGGCAATCGCGCCTCGCTGGTCTGGACCGAAAAGACCGCCGACGCCAAAGCCATTCTCGCGCTTGGCGACGACGCTTTCGCCGAGGAGATGCGGGCGCGCTTCGGCGACTATCTCGGTGCGTGTGCACCTGTCGGACCGCGCTGGTCCTATCCCCTCACCCTGCAGCTGGCGCGCGACTATGTGCGCCCGCGTCTCGCGCTGGTCGGCGATGCGGCGCATGGCATTCACCCGATCGCGGGCCAAGGGCTCAATCTCGGGCTTCGGGATGTCGCGGCCGCCGCCGAAGTCGCCGTCGATGCGGCGCGGCTCGGTCTCGATATCGGGGCGCTCGACGTGCTGGAGCGCTACCAGCGCTGGCGGCGCTTCGACAATGTGGCGCTGTCGCTGCTGATGGACGGGCTGAACCGCTTGTTTTCAAACGACATCGGCCCCTTGCGCCTTGCGCGCGATCTCGGGCTCGGGATCGTCAACGAGTTGCCGCCGCTCCGCCGTTTCTTCATGCGCCATGCAGGTGGTGCCGTCGGCGATCTGCCGCGCCTGCTCAAGGGCGAAGCGGTCTGATCACTCCCGGCTGAGCCCTCCGCGTTCCAGCGCCGTCAGATAGTCGGTCCAGATCTTCTCGCGGTCGCGGCCGAGGCGATAAAGCGTCTCCCAGGTGAAGAGGCCGCTGTCGTGGCCGTCGTCGAAGAGAATGCGCAACGCATAGTTGCCGACCGGTTCAAGGCCGGTCATCGCAACGGCCGCCTTGCCTGGCACGGTCTTCTTCTGTCCGCTGCCATGTCCTTGTACCTCGGCCGACGGGCTTTCAACGCGCAGGAGCTCCGCCTCCAGCCGGAAGTGGGCGCCGTCGTCGAAGGCGATGTCGAGGCAGCGTTCCGATTTCCTGAGTTTGATTTCCGTCGGCCAAGGCGCGGCGCCGGGCTTCGGGACATCAGGCATCGTCAAGCGACCGGGCCTCGTCCACCAGCATGATCGGAATGCCGTCGCGGATCGGAAAGGCGAGGCGAGCCTTTTCGGAAATCAGCTCCTGCTTCGTGCGATCGTAGCGCAGCGTCGTCTTGGTCACCGGGCAGACCAGAATTTCGAGCAGCTTCGGGTCGACTTCCATGCGCGCGCCGCGCGTATTTTCCTCGTTGTCGCTCATGTCTCTTTCTCGTCTTTCCAATGTCGGCCGGTTATTGCACGGTGGCATCGCCCGGCGAAAGTTCGCGCAGTGCCTTTTCGGTCAGGGCGATCAGCATCTGGTTGCGGTCCTCGAGTGTCCGGGCTTCGAGCAGCGCCTGTTTCTCGCGTGGCCCGTAAGGGCTGATGGTGCAGAGCGCGTTGACCAGCGATTCGTTCGACGACAGCTTGATCGCCCGCCAGTCTGCCTGCAGCCCATGCGTGTCGAGATATTCCTTCAGGATTTCGAGCAGACGTTCGCGGGAAACCTCGTCTTCGCCATGACCCGGTATCAGGTCGTGCACAAATTCGCTGCAGTCGATTTCGAATTGCCGGTAGGGCGTCAGCGCCGGCAGTTCCGTGCCGAGGCGGAAGCGGCAAATCCCGGTCAGCGTGATGATCAAGCGCCCGTCATCGGTTTCGGTGAAAGAGGTGATGCGCCCGGCGCAACCGGTGGCGCAGAGCCGCGGCTTCCGGCCTTCGACCTGCGCGGCGGCAATCGCTTCCTCGCCGTCGGGCTGGACCATGCCGATGATACGCTCGCCGCGAATGGCATCGTCGATCATCTTCAAATAGCGCGGTTCGAAAATATTGAGCGGCAATTGTCCGCGCGGAAGCAGGATCGCGCCGGCAAGCGGAAAGACCGGTATTGAACCCGGCAGGTCCGCCGTCGTCCGGTATCGATCCGCATACCCCATATTGATCCTAGCTGAACAGAATGGAGGAAAGGCGGCGGCGTCCGCTCAGCGTCGCCTCGTCTTTCGGTCCATAGGCTTCGAAAAATTCGACCAGCTGCTTGCGCGCGGCTTCGTCGTTCCATTTGCGGTCGTATTCGACGATGATCAGAAGCTCTTCCACCGCGCGCTCCCGTTCGCCGGCCGCGTTCAGCGCCAGCGACAGGTCGAAACGAGCCTGGTGATCCTTCGGGTTCTTCTCGATGCGTTCGATGAGTTCCGAGACGTCGCCGAGTTCGGCCGCCTTTTCGGCCAGCGACAGCGCCGCTTCCGCAGCAGTGAAGGCGGGGTCGTTCTTGCCGTCGGGCCTGACCAGCGCCAGTGTCTGCCGCGCGCGGTCGAGATCGCCGGCCTCGATGTAGCAACGTGCGAGACCCGCGACGGCGGCCGGGTGGCCGGGCTCTTCCTGGACGGCCTGGGCGAAGGCTTGCGCGGCCTGCGACAGATCGCGGGCGTTAAACGCTTCCTGCGCGATTTCGATCAGTTCCTCGGCGGGGGAGGGGGCGAGGCCGCCGGCCAGCCGCTCGATGAAGGCCTTGACCTGGCTCTCGGGCATCGCACCCATGAAGCCGTCGACCGGCTGACCGTTCTTGAAGGCGAAGACGGCCGGGATCGACTGGACGCGCAATTGCTGCGCGACGGCGGGGTGGTCGTCGATATTCATCTTGACCAGCTTCACCGCGCCCCGGGCCGCGAGGACCGCCTTTTCGAGGATCGGCGTCAATTGCTTGCAGGGCCCGCACCAGGGGGCCCAGAAATCGACGATCACCGGCACCTGACGCGAGGCTTCAATGACGTCATGGGCAAACGTCTGGGTGGTGGTGTCGACGATCAGGCCGTCCGCATTCGCGGTGGCGTTGCCTTGTCCGATAATCGGTTCCATTTCTCTCCGGGCCCTTGTGTCCTGCCCCATAAGGTGGAGCGGCGGCGTTTGGAAACAATGGTTTAGCCCGGCCCATGCGGAGGGCGCAAGAAATCGGCGAAATCTTTGTGACCGGTCTGGCGGAAATGCCCGCGGGGCCTCACATATGGCCTTCGAAGACAACACAGGAGGGGGCTATCGATGTCGGCTGCATTGTTCAGGATCGTGCTGGTGCTTTCGGGCGCGGCGGTCATTTTTCTGGCGCTCAACGTGGCGCTTGCGGGTATTCCGACCATGGGCTGGCTTGGCGAGCGGCCGTTCCTGGCGGTGACCGACGAGGCGCAATATGCGCTGATCGACAATCATGTGCGCTTTTTTGGTGGGCTGTTCGCCGGGCTCGGGTTGCTCCTTGTTTTTGCCGCCACCGACCCGGTCAAATACCGGCAAGCGATCCTGCTGGTCTTCGCGGCCATTTTCGTCGGCGGCGTCGCCCGTTTCTCAGCGCCGGACCTGTCGGTCGTTTTCGATCCCGAAATCGTCAATTCGCTGGCCGCGGAATTGTTGCTGATGCCGCTGCTGGCTTTCTGGCTGTCGCGCCTCAAACGCTAGCCGGCTGCGGCCACCAGGTCGAGAATCATCGGCTGATGGCCGGTGAGCGCCAGAAAGGCCATGAAATCGTCGCGTGAAAGTGCCGTGGTCGCGGTGTTTTCGAGCGGGTGGTAGTTGAGGCGGCGGTGCGCGAGCATCGGTGCGTCGAGCACGACGGTGACGTGATGCGCGTGGTCGTTGACCAGCGCAAAGGGCGTTACCGAACCCGGACGGACGCCGAGCACCTCGCCCATCAACTCGGCATTGCCAAAGGAGAGCCGGGCGCTGCCCAGCGGTTTTGCAAGGCTGTTGAGCTTCAGTTCCCGTTCCTCCAGCGTCACGATCAGCCAGAGGCGGCCCTTCTTGTCTTTCAGGAAGAGGTTCTTGCAGAAGGCACCGGCACGCGCCGCATCCGGCCAGTCCGCGCGGTGGGCCTGCGCCTCCTCCACCGTGTGCAGCGCCGGGTGCATCCGGGTTTCGTGGACGATGCCGTGTGCGTCGAGCCAGCCGAGAAAAGCGGCGCTGGTGGTCAGTTTCAGGGGCATGTCGTCGTTCATCGCTCCTGATTGGCATGGGCGCCGCGATGGCGCAAGCACGCGCGGAGGGCGAATTTCCGGCGGAAAACAAGGGCCTTGCATTGGTTCTGACGATAGGCGATAAAACCGCCCTCACAGGCGGGCGCCTTGTTTTCAGGCGCCCGGTTGATCCGGATGCGGGCGTAGCTCAGGGGTAGAGCACAACCTTGCCAAGGTTGGGGTCGTGAGTTCGAATCTCATCGCCCGCTCCAGATTTACGAAGCCGCCGCAAGGCGGCTTTTTCTTTGGCCGCGTTCGACAGGAAGGGCGCAACTCCGCATGATTTCCGGTTCTGATGCCTGCCCCTGCGGTTCGGGTCTCGGTTTTTCGGCCTGCTGCGAGCCCCACCTTTCGGGCGCCAAGCTGCCGCCGACGCCGGAAGCCTTGATGCGTTCGCGCTATTCGGCCTTCGCCACCGGCAATATCGACTATCTGGAAGAGACGCTGCTGCCGGGCACGCGCGAGGATTTCGACCGCAAGGGGGCGGCCGACTGGGCGGCGGCCAGCACGTGGACCGGCCTTGAAGTCCGCCATACGCAAGGCGGCGGGCCCGGCGAGGCGGAAGGCGTCGTCGAGTTTGTCGCCCATTACACGCAGGCCGGCGACAAGCGCCTTCACCACGAAACAAGCACGTTCCGCCGGCAGGATGGCCGCTGGTTCTATGTCGACGGCATCATGGGCGCCCGCCCGCGCCAGGTCGAAAAGATCGGCCGCAACGATCCCTGCAGCTGCGGCTCAGGCAAGAAATACAAGAAATGCTGCGGCGTGGCCGCCTGAACCGCCGCTTTCGCGATCCGGCCTTTCATGGTCCACTTGAGGAAACAAAATTCGGCCCCGTGCGATGAAGGGCCGGGCATGAGGGGCGAGAATTGGATTCTGTAAACCGGCCGGCAGCGGATGACGAACCCATACGCGTTCAGGTGCCGGGTCAGGCAAGCGCGCAGCTTCTGTCGGCGACCGGCGCTCATGCGGCCAACGGGCTCGGCCAGTGGAGCTGGGCCGTCTTCGAATGGGCGCGCAACCCCTATGTCATCCTGATCACCATCTATATTTTTTCGCCCTACTTCTCGAATGTCGTGGTCGGCGATCCGGTGCGCGGCCAAGCCATCTGGGGCAACATCAACGGCATTGCCGGTTTCTTCATCGCCTGTCTGGGGCCGGTGCTCGGCGCCATTGCCGATACCGGTGGACGGCGCAAACCGTGGATCGCTTTTTTCGTCGCGCTGATGGTGCCGGCGATATTCATGCTGTGGTGGGCGATGCCGGGCGGCGAGGGGCTGTCGATCCTCACCATCGCCGTGTTGATCGTGCTGATCGCGGTTGCTTTTGAATTCTCGGCGGTCTTTCACAATTCGATGCTGCCTGCCGTCGCCCCGCATGAGCGCATCGGCTTTTTGTCGGGCCTCGGCCTGGCGCTCGGCAATGCCGGCGCGCTGCTGATCCTCTGCTTCATGCTCTGGGCCTTTGTGCTGCCGGGTGCCGTCGACTGGGGTTTCGTTCCGGACGCGCCGCTCTTCGGCATCGATGCAGCGGCGCATGAAAACAGCCGCATCTCGGGGCCGATCGTTGCGGTGTGGATGCTTGTCTTCGCCTTGCCGCTGCTGCTGTGGACGCCGGATGTGGCGGGCGCCGGCGTGCCGGTCGGCACGGCGATCCGGCGCGGCATCGGCTCGGTCGTCGGTACGGTGAAGAAGCTCAGGTCCTACCGCAACATCGCGATCTATCTGGTCGCGCGCATGTTCTACAATGACGGCAAGACCGCGGTGCTGATTTTCGGCGGCGTCTATGCGGCCGGCGTCTTCGGGTGGGACGTGCTGACGCTGACCGTCTACGGCATCGTGCTTTCGGTCTTCGCGGTCGGCGGTGGCATTTTCGGCGGCTGGCTCGACGACCGGTTCGGTTCGAAGCGCGCCATCATCGTTTCGATCGGCGGCACCTGTGTCGGTCTGGTGCTGGCGATCTCAATGACGCCGACCGAGATGTTCTTCTTCATTCCGCACGATCCGGCAACCGCGCCGCCGGTCTGGAACCTGCCCTTCTTCGCCACGCTGCCGGAGCTGATGTATCTGATCGTCGTGCTGATCGTTGCCATCTGCATCACGGCCGCCTATGCCAACAGCCGCACGATGCTGGCGCGGATCGCGCCGGTTTCGAAGATGTCGGAATTTTTCGGCATCTATGCGCTTTCGGGCACGGCGACGGCGTTTCTCGGGCCGCTGCTGGTCGGCGTTGCGACGCATGTGTTCCAGAGCCAGCGCATCGGTTTTGCCTCGATCCTGCTGCTGCTCGGGATCGGTCTTGTCGGCATGTTCTTCGTCAAGGAGGAACGGGCGGAGGCGGTGGATTGAGCGCGGTGATCGAGGGCGCGGTGCCGGGGCTCACGCCGCCCCACGATACGGGCGGGCGCGAACCCGCCTCCAATATCGCGCAGGGCGCCTGGGTTCTCTATGAATGGGCGAACCAGACCTACTTCTCGCTGATCACCATTTTCCTGTTTCCACCCTTCTTCACGCAGGTGCTGGCCGCCAACCCGATCGAGGGTCAGGCTTATTGGGGCTATGTGCAGGCGGTGGCCGGCATTTCGATTGCGCTTCTGAGCCCGCTGCTCGGCGCGATGGCGGATGCGGCGGGACCGCGCAAGCCCTGGATCGTCGTCACCACGCTAATTTGCGCGGCGGGCTGCTTCGCGCTCTGGTTTGCGGTGCCGGGGACGCCGCTGCTGCCGGTCATGATCGCGCTTGTCGTTGCCGCCATCGGCATGGAATTCACGATCATCTTCGCCAACGCCATGCTGCCGACCATCGCGTCGGACCGGCGGATCGGTTTGCTTTCGGGCATCGGTATCGGCGTCGGCCAGCTTGCCGCGATCGTCGCGCTGGTGCTGGTGCTGATCCTGCTGCAATTGCCGGGCGAGGTGGAGGCTTCCTTCATTCCTTCCGAGCCGATATTCGGTCTCTCGAAGGAAGCGCATGAAACGGATCGCATCATCGGGCCGATCTCGGGCCTCTGGTTTGCCGTCTTCATGTTGCCGTTGCTGCTGCTTGTGCCGGACCAGAAGAGCCGCGGCCTCAGCCGTATGCAGGCGGCGCGCGAAGGATTGCAGCGCCTTGTTGCGACGCTGCGCGCCGTGCGCCATTTCCGCAATGTCGCGCTCTATCTGTTCTCGCGCATGCTTTTCTATGACGGCATGACGGCGATCTTCGTTTTCGGCGGCATTCTCGCCGCCGGGATTTTCGGCTGGGGCGCGATGGAGATGGCCGTCTACGGTATCTGGGTGACGCTCTTTGCCGCTTTCGGCGCTTTTGTCGGCGGCTGGGTCGATCTCAAGATCGGTTCGAAGCGGACGCTGGTCTGGGCGCTTCTCGGCGTGATCGGAACGTTCCTCATGCTGCTGTCCTTCGACCGGGACCGGATCTTCTATGTGGTCGAGGTGCAGGTGGCGGCGGATGCGGGCGCCTTCACCACGCTGCCGCAGCAGCTCTTCCTGCTCACTGTCGGTCTCTTCGGGCTATCCGTCGGGCCGGTGATCGCGTCGAGCCGGACGATGATGGCGCGGATCAGTCCGCGTGAAATGATGACCGAGTTCTTCGGTCTCTTCGCGCTGGTCGGCAAGGCGACCGCCTGGGTCGCACCGCTCTTCATCGGCATCGTGACGACGATGACGCAGAACCAGCGCTTCGGGTTGATGGTCGTCGTGCCGCTGATCCTCGCCGGACTGATCGGCCTTCTCTTCGTGAAAGAAGAACGGGCAAGCGCCGTGGTTCACTAACGGTTGTGTTCGGCCTCAGTGGCGGAAGTGGCGCATGCCCGTCATCACCATGGCGAGACCCTTTTCGTCGGCCGCCGCAATGACCTCTTCGTCGCGCATCGAGCCGCCGGGCTGGATCACCGCCGTGGCGCCGGCTTCGGCGGCCGACAGAAGCCCGTCGGCAAAGGGGAAAAAGGCGTCGGATGCAACGACCGAGCCGATGGTCGCCGGCGTCTTTTCGCCGGCCGCTTCGGCGGCGTCCTGGGCTTTCCGCGCCGCGATGCGGGCCGAGTCCACGCGGCTCATCTGGCCGGCGCCGATGCCGACGGTGGCGCCGTTCTTGACATAGATGATTGCGTTCGACTTGACGTGCTTGCAGACGCGGAAGGCGAATTTGAGGTCGGCCATTTCCTGTGCCGTCGGTGCGCGCTTCGTCACCACCTTGAGGTCGAGCGTGTCGACGCGTCCGTTGTCGCGCGACTGCACCAGCATGCCGCCCGCCACCGCCTTGAAATTGAGGCCCGGTGTGCCCGCATCCGGCAAGCCACCGGTAATCAGCAGGCGCAAATTCTTTTTCGCGCCGATGATGCGGCGCGCATCTTCGTCCGCATCGGGCGCGATGATCACTTCGGTGAAGATGCGGGCGATCTCTTCGGCCGTCTCGCCGTCAAGCGGCAGGTTCGACGCGATGATGCCGCCAAAGGCCGAGACCGGATCGCAGGCGAGCGCCTTCCTGTAGGCGTCAGCCAGCGTTGCGCCGGTCGCGACGCCGCAGGGATTTGCGTGCTTGATGATGGCGATGGCCGGTGCCAGCGCGGGGTCGAATTCGGCGACCAGTTCGAAGGCCGCGTCGGTGTCGTTGATGTTGTTGTAGGAAAGTTCCTTGCCCTGCAACTGCATGGCGTTGGAGACGCCGGGCCGGTTCTCGCCGGTCACATAGAAGCTTGCGATCTGGTGCGGGTTCTCGCCGTAGCGCAGCGTCTGTTTCAGCGTCCCGCCAAAGGCGCGGTAGGTGGGCGCGGTTTCGCCGAGCGCATCGGCGAACCAGTTCGAGATCGCCGCGTCATAGGCGGCGGTGCGCGCATAGGCTTTTTGTGCAAGGCGCCGGCGCAGTGCGAGGCTCGTTCCGCCTTTCGCGCCGAGTTCCTCGATCACGGCTGCGTAGTCGGCCGCATCGACGATGACGCCGACATAGGCATGGTTCTTGGCCGCGGCGCGGATCATCGCCGGGCCGCCGATGTCGATATTCTCGATGCAGTCGTCGTAAGCGGCGCCCTTCGCCACCGTCGCCTCGAAGGGATAGAGATTGACGACGAGAAGGTCGATGCCGCCGATCCCGTGTTCCTTCATGGCGGCGGCGTGGTCGGCGTCGTCGCGCACGGCCAGCAGTCCACCATGCACCTTCGGATGCAGCGTCTTCACCCGGCCGTCCATCATTTCGGGGAAACCCGTCAGGTCGGCCACGTCCTTCACCGGCAGCGCCGCTTCCTTGATCGCCTTTGCCGTGCCGCCGGTCGAGACCAGCTCGACGCCCGCCCCGTGCAGCGCCCGGGCGAATTCGACAAGGCCGGTCTTGTCGGAGACCGAAAGCAGGGCGCGGCGGACGCGCTGGATATCGGCGGCTTGCATGTGGGATTTGGCGGAGGTCATGGGACTGTTCCGGTGCGGGCGAGGGATGGCCGGGGCGATAGCATGAAACGCGGCAAGGGCCAAGGCGGCATCGGCAAAATGGCCCTTGAGTTTTTACCTCAAAGGTCATCGAAACGAGGTCCGGGCGCCGCTAGGCTTGTGGCCCCGAAATGCCGAAACCTCAAGAAAGCTGCCATGAGCCAGCCCCTCGATATCTCCTACCTTCCCTTCGCCAACCTCCTCGGCATCGAGCTTGTCGAGGCGACGCCCGACCGGGTCGTCGCCAGGCTCACGGTCCGCAAGGAGCTCTGCACCATTCCCGACATTCTGCATGGCGGGGCGATCATGTCGTTTGCCGACACGGTGGGGGCAGTCGCGACCGTGCTCAACCTGCCCGAAGGGGCCTCGACCACGACGGTGGAGAGCAAGACCAATTTCCTCGCCCCCGTGCCGCTTGGCGACACCGCCATCGCCACCTGCGAGCCCTTTCACAAGGGTGGGCGGCTGATGGTCTGGCAGACCAAAATCACGCGGAATGACGGCCGCCTCTGCGCGGTCGTTACCCAGAGCCAGATGGTGATGAAGCCGGCGAAGAAGGACTAATAGAGGTCCGGCAGTTCCGGCACATCGGCGTCTTCGCGGCCGGTGCGGCCGGCATTGCGGGTCGAGAGCCGCCGCCAGGCCCAGTTGACCCGCGCCTCGCCGCGAAAGACCTTGCCGGTCACCACCACCTGTTCGGTGCGCCGTGTCGCGTCGCCCGAACCCAGATAGACGCTTTCCTCGATCGAGATCTCGCATTGGCCGCCGGCGGTGCGGGCGCGGAATTGCCAGCCATCGCCATTCGACAGCATGACCAGCACATTGCTGCGGTCATGCGCCAGCGAGACGCGGGCGTCGGGATGGAGGTGAAAGCGGATGGCAAAGTCGGGATCGGTCGGCCGGCTTGTCCAGAAGCGCGCTTGCCAGGGCAGGGCGCGGATGGACGGCGCCGGCTCCAGCATGTCTTCGCCGCGCAGGTCTTCACCGGTCGCCGACAGAAAGAGGCGGCGGCGGTGAAGGAGGCCGAAATTCTCGGCGTAGCCGTCATGGGCCATGTCGAGCCAGACGCCGGCCTCGTTTTCGTTGCGGCGGCTCTCGACGCGGCGCGGGCCGTCCATGATCCGGGCGCCGAGCAGCGCGCGCGAGATTTTCCCGCGCAGCATCCGCGCCGACGAAGTGTCGGCCAGCACCAATGTCGAATGGGCGGCGGTGGCGCGGCTGGCCGCTTCCCAGTCCGGCCCCAACACTTTCGTTGCGCCGCAATTGACGATCATGCGGGCGCGGCCAACGCTCATTTCGAAGGAGAGGCAGCCGGCATGCGCCTCGTGGCTGAAGGGCCCGGGCGGCGGTTTGCCGGCATCGACGACAAGGCCGGTCGGGCCGGCCGCGAGGCGCTGATAGCCCGAATGCGGCGCATAGCCGAAGGGGCGGCCCTTGGCGTCGTCGCGTTCAAGCGCGGCGTCGATCGCGCCTTCCGGTCCTTCGGTCGAACCGTTGAAGAGTGCGAGGCGCCCGTCGCCATGACGGAAGAAACGCAGCATCGGCGTCATCCGGTCGATGGCATCGCGGATCGGCTTGGGCACGTCGATGCGGCGCGAGACCAGGGCCTCGCGCAACGACAGAAGGTCGAGCAGGATCGACAATTGCGCCGAGGGATTGCGGCTGACATGGCCGCCATCGGGCAGGATTTGCCGGTTCAACTCGCGGCAGAGAAGCACGATACCCTTCTTCAGCCGCTTGTGGCCTTCCGAAAGACAGAGACCGGAGAAGGCGAGACCGATGGCCGCGACGATGCGCGGTTCGCCGGCCGGCGCCATGGCGGCGATGCGGGCGAGGTGACGCGCCTGACGGGCCATGTTGCGCAGAAGCATCGAGCGGTAGACCAGTTCGGTGCCGTCGATGATCAGCGCGCCGTTGGCCACCCACGAGGTCAGGCGGCGGCCGATGACCTGCGGCCGCCAGGCGATCGAATGCCACTCGCCTTCGGTTGCGATCCAGTCGGCGACAAGCTTCTGCGCATAGGCGCGCGCAGCATCGCCCGTGCCGGCTGCATGTGCCGTCGTGAAATGGCGCAACCACGAAAAGCCATGCAGTTCCTCCGCCCAGCGCTCGCTTGGCGGATCGGCGGCGAAGGGGGAGGAGGCGCCGGGGGCCCGCAACTGCCCGCCGGGCAGATGCCATCGTCCCTGAAAAAGCGCATCGGCCTTCGAGGCGCGGCCGGGCCGGAGGTCGGTCGGATAGAGCACCATGTGATCGGGCATCGGTCCGCGCAGCGTCTGGCTGTAGAGCCAGCTGCCAAAGGCGCGGGCAAGGCCGGCGTCGCGGATGCGGACGGCCGCCGCCGCGGCCAGGTCGATGGCGCGGTTGCCCGAGGCAGCGCCGGCGCGGGCCAGCGCTTGCGTCTTGCTCTCCCGGTCGGTTCTTGCACCTTCACCGGTCATGGACCTGCGGCCGCCTCCGGACAGGGGTTTCAGCGCGCGCCTTACCGGGCGCCACGCAGTGTCGCGATGTTCTTTGCATAGGCGGTGGGCCCGCCCTTGAATGTCGCGGTGCCGGCCACCAGAACGTCGGCACCGGCGGCGATGGCGCGCGGCGCGGTTTCGAAATTGATGCCGCCATCGACTTCGAGATCGACGGCGCGCCCGGATGCATCGATCCGCTTACGGATGGTTTCGATGCGCGGCAACTGGCTTTCGATGAAGCTCTGACCGCCGAAACCGGGATTGACCGACATCACCAGCACGAGGTCGATATCGCCGAGAAGCGGCCACAAGGCCTCGAGCGGCGTGCCCGGATTGAGCGAGAGGCCGGCCTTGCAGCCGGCCGCCTTGATCGCCTGGATCGTGCGGTGCGGATGGGCGCCGGCCTCCGGGTGAAAGGTAATGATGTCGGCGCCGGCGCCGGCGAAGGCGTCGATATAGGGATCGACCGGCGCGATCATCAGATGGACGTCGAAGACCTTGTCGGAATGGGGCCTGAGCGCCTTCACGACATCGGGGCCGATGGTGATGTTGGGGACGAAATGCCCGTCCATCACATCGACATGGATGTAGTCGGCGCCCGCGTCGGAGACGGCGCGCACTTCCTCGCCCAGCCGGGCAAAGTCGGAGGCCAGAATCGAGGGGGCGATCTTGATGCCGCTCATGAAGGGCTCTCTCGTGGTGGCATCCCCGGGAACAGGGCAGGCTGCGGGGTCGGAATCCTGAAATCAGTGATTAACAGGTAGATTCCCGGGGCGCAAGAATCGGCGCTTTTTGCCCCGGGCGCGGCAAGGGCACCAGCCGCCGCCTTCTCAGCGTTTGCGCGCCAGAAGCTTGAGATGATGCTTGAAGGGCGACCAGACGAATTTGATCACGTCGAAGCCGTGCCGGCCGAGGAAGTGGCGCATGGCGTCGCGGGTGAAGAACAGAAGGTGCTCCGGCGGATAGACCGCGCTCCATTTCGCGAAGTCCTTCGGCACAAGCCAGTGGCCGGCATCCGGTGTCGTCAGATAGAGCAGGCCGCCGGCATTGATCCGTGGGCTGAGCGCTGAGAAATAGGCATGCGGATCGGGAAGATGCTCGATCACTTCCGCCGAATAGATGAAATCGAAATTGCCCCATTCCGGCGGCAGGCTCTCGATGGCGCCGGCATGATAGTGCCCGCCGGGGAAAATCTCGCGCGCGATGGCGATGCTCTGATCGCCGATATCGATGCCATAGGCCTCAAGCCCGCAGCGGCGCGCCGCCTCGACCGCCGTGCCGACACTGCAGCCGACATCGAGAAAGCGCTTTCCCGGCGCGTGGCGCATGTAGCGCCGGATGCGCTTTTGCGCGCGCACGACCTTGCGCTCGGCCTTGGCGGTGTATTTCCCGGCCTTGTTGTATTTTTCGTAGACCGCGGCGATCTCGGCTGCGCCCGGTATCGGATGGGTGAAGCGAAATCCGCAGCGCAGGCAATGATAGATGTCGTAGCCGCGATAATTGCCGGCCGGCTCGAAGACCGTTCCTTCGCAGGCGATGCAGATTTGCGGCGCTGCGGGTTTTTCCAGGCTGTCGGGCACGGTCTCGCATCCTCGGTGGTGACGGGGTCAGACTGCCAATGGCCGCCTGTGCCGTCAAATGGAAAGCCCCCGCTTGCCGGCTCGGGTCAGCCGCGGCGGACGAGGCGCGCGGCATAGAAGCCGTCGAGACCGCCGCGATCGCCGAAATGCGACGGCAGCGTTCTCAGATCGCCGGCCGGCGTCAACAATTCGGCGAGGCCGGCCACGTCATCGGCGGCAATCGGCTGGCGCACGACATCGGGCTGCGCGGCCAGAAAGGCCTCGATGCGCTCGACGCCTTCTTCGGGTTCCAGCGAACAGGTGCAATAGACAAGCACGCCCCCCGGCGCCAGCAGCGCGGCGGCGCGCGCGATCAGGCGCGCCTGCAGCACGGTCAGCTTGTCGCGGTCGGCGGGCGATTTCAGATGCAGCACATCGGGATGGCGGCGCGCCGTGCCGGTCGCCGAACAGGGCGCATCGAGCAGGATCCGCTCCCATGTCCGCCCCGGCGCATAGTCGCCCGCATCGGCGACAATGGTTTCGGCTTCAAGGCCGAGCCGCGTCAGGTTTTCCTTCAGCCGTTCGAGCCGCGGGGCCGAGCGGTCGAGCGCCGTAACGCGCGCGCCAAGTGCGGCGAGTTCGGCCGTCTTGCCGCCCGGCGCCGCGCAGAGATCGAGCACCTCGCGCCCGGCGACATCGCCGAGCAGGCGAACGGGCAGCGCGGCGGCCGCATCCTGCACCCACCAGGCACCGTCGGCGAAACCCGGCAGCGCCTCGATGCGGCCGGCGCCGGCCAGACGCAGCGTCCCGGTCGGCAGCAGATCGGCGCCCAGCGTCTCGGCCCATTGCGCGCGCTCGCTGTCGCGTTTCACCGAGAGGTCGAGCGGCGGATCGGCATAATGGGCGCGGATGATTGCCCGTGTCGTCGCCTCGCCGTAAGCGGCCAGCCAGCTTTTCCACAGCCAGTCCGGCGTGTCGAGACGCTCCGTGTCAAGATGATCGAGCAGCGGTTTTCCCTCGCGCGCGATCCGGCGCAGCACCGCGTTGACCAGCGGTTTGAAATGCCGCGCGGCGCTGTCGCGGGCGGCCGTCTCGACGCCCATGTCGACGGCCGCATGGGCGGCGACGCCGAGGAAGAGCATTTCGGCCGCACCGGCGCGCAGGATGTTCTGCGTCACCCCGGCGCGCTTCGGCAATTCCCTGTCGAGCATCGCCGCGATCACGTGATCGATGGTGCCGAGGCGGCGCAGCGTCGTTGCCGCGATCAGGCGGGCAAAGGCGCGGTCGCGCGGGCTTGCGGCGGCGAGATGCCCGGTCGCCATTTCCACGGTGATGGCGTCGTCGAGCGGGCGGCGGCGCGTCAGCACCGCGCTCAGCAGTTCGGCGGCGCCGCGGCGCGCGGCAAGGCCCGGCGCGACGGTATTTTCAGGGGCAAAGTCGTTCATGGGCCGAGGTTAGAGCACAGGCCCCGCTTCAACACAAAGCGGCAGGCGCGGTGCGCTCAGCCCCGCACCCGGCCGGCGGCCATCGCCTGCGCCAGCTTGCGCAATTCGGCGACGCGGTTGCCGGTCGCCGGATGGGTCGAGAACAGATTGTCGCGGCCCTCGCCGTTCAGCGGATTGATGATGAACATATGCGCGGTCGCCGGGTTGCGCTCGGCGCCGGCATTGCGGGTCTGCCGCGCCGCGCCCTCGATGCGCTCCAGCGCCGAGGCGAGCCAGAGCGGATTGCCGGAAATTTCGGCGCCGCCCTTGTCGGCCGAATATTCGCGCGTGCGGCTGATCGCCATCTGCACGAGGCCCGCCGCCATCGGCGCCAGGATCGCCAGCGCCAGTACGCCGATGAAACCGCCCGGCGCGTTGCGGTTGCCGCCGAAGAAGAGGGCGAAATTGGCCAGCATCGAAATCGCGCCGGCAATCGTTGCCGTCACCGTCATGGTCAGCGTGTCGCGGTTCTTGATATGGGAGAGCTCATGCGCCATCACGCCGGCGAGTTCCTCCGGCGTCAGCATTTCGATCAAGCCGCTGGTTGCCGCCACCGCCGCATGTTCGGGGTCGCGGCCGGTCGCGAAGGCGTTCGGCTGCGGCGAATCGACGATATAGGTCGCCGGCATCGGAATGCCGGCATTCTGCGCCAGGCGCCGGACGATGCGGAAATAATTGGGCGCCGTCGTCTCGTCGACGCGGCGCGCTTTATACATGCGCAGCACCACCTTGTCGGAATTCCAGTAGGCGAAGAAATTCATCCCCGCCGCGACAATGAAAGCGATCGCCGCACCGCCGGCGCCGCCGATCAGATAGCCGATCCCCATGAAAAGCGCCGTCAGCGCGGCGAGCAGCATGAAGGTCCTGGCCGTATTCATCGCGTTTCCCGTTTCCTTTCGGTGGCGGCCGCCGCTGGCGTCCGGATTGTTCACGACCTATATGTAGTTTGGCTGCTGCCGCTTCAAGAAAAACCGGAACCGGTGCCGATGACCGAGATGGACGATACGCCCGATGCGCCCCCGCCCGGCAAGCAGCTGACGCCGGCGGCCAGGCGCGCGCTGGCCGAGGCCGAAACGCGGCGCAAGGCGGCGAAAGCCGCCGAGGCCCCGCGCGAAATCGGCGGCCGCGACGGGCCGGAGCCGACACGTTATGGCGACTGGGAGAAGAAGGGCATTCTCAGCGACTTCTGATCTTCTTGTCTTTCTTCCTTTCCACCGGGCCCCGGGGGGCATCGGCCAGGACCGTCTTTGACCGGATTTTTGAGCGGATTGCTGTCGCCCCGTCTGCGTCGCGCGCTGATCCGCATCGGCCGCATCGCCCGTTTGACGCTGATCACCGGCCTCGTCGTCGCGGCCGGCTGGTTTGCCTGGCTCAATTTCCCGGCCGCCTATCATCCCTTCAAGCCGCTCGACATCCGGGCGGCGCCGAACATGGTCACGCCGTTCAAGCTGCGCCGGCTCCACGGCGCCCATGGCGTCTGCATGGCGGCGGTCGGCGCCTCGGGCGCGACGGCGCGGGCCGACAGCATCGTCTCGCCGACGCCCGGCTGCGGCATGGAACAGGGCCTCTACCTGCAGCAATCGCTGATCCCCTGGGGCGGCGGCATCCGCCTGACCTGCCCGGCCGCGGTCGCGCTTTTGATGTGGGAGCGCCATGTCGTTGTGCCGGCCGCGGCCGCACATCTCGGCGCCGAGATCACCCGCTTCCATCACCTCGGCACCTATGCCTGCCGCAATGTCAACAATGCGGCGGCGGGACGGATCAGCGGCCACGCCTCGGCCAATGCCATCGACGTTGCCGGTTTCGGCGTCGCCGACGGGCGGCGCATCATGGTCGAGGATCACTGGGGCGCCGACAGCGATGAAGGCCGCTTCCTCGCCGCCGTGCATCGCGGCGCTTGCGGCCTCTTCGCCACCGTGCTCGGCCCCGATTACAACAGGCAGCATGCCGACCATTTCCATTTCGAAATGGCCTCCTGGGGCATGTGCCGGTAAGGGCGCGGAAAACTAGAACCGCTTCGCGCTGCCGATATCCTTCATGATGCCGTTGGCGGTGTCGTGTTCGCCAGATCGGGCGCACTCAGATGGTTCGCCACGATCAGTTCGGCGGCGGCGTCCATCACAACCTCGCGGAAAGCCTCGAGCGTTGCGGCTTCGACATGCAGCCCCTCGATGTCGCTTTCCGAATAGAAAACGCCTGCTTCCGCGTCCCAACATGGTTTGACGTAGAACGTCCTGTTTTGCATCTCTTTCCGCCCTTTGCCGCCGGCGCCCGCTATTAGGGGCATGATCGGCCTGGTCGAATCAATCGAATCTTGTCGGAGCCGCCGCGCGCCGGTCACCCCGTTATCTGCTGCGCTATGGCTTGCGTTGTTGGTCGAATGTGATTAAATTCCTAAATTCTTGAATTCAGTCTCTCAGGTGGCGTATGCGTATCCTCGTTCCGGCTCTGGCGGCCCTGCTTTTCGCGCTC
The DNA here is from genome assembly GCF_030651915.1 of Parvibaculum sp. Classification (GTDB taxonomy): domain Bacteria; phylum Pseudomonadota; class Alphaproteobacteria; order Parvibaculales; family Parvibaculaceae; genus Parvibaculum. The sequence goes on from NZ_JAUSBV010000002.1 coordinate 280,862, forward strand.
CCGGCCGAGGCCGCCGAGCGGCTGGCGGGCCCGGTCGAGGCCGAGGTGATCCGCGTCATCGACGGCGATTCGCTGGTGGTCAGGGCCCGCATCTGGCTCGGCCAGACGGTCGAGACGCATGTCAGGCTCTCGGGCATCGACACACCGGAACTCAGGGGCAAATGCAGCGAAGAAAAGGAGCGCGCCGTGGCGGCGCGGGCGGCGCTCATCGCGCTTGTCGGCGAGGGGCCCGTGGCGCTTCGCGAGATCGAGAACGACAAGTTCGGCGGCCGCGTGCGCGCCAGGCTTGCCAGCGCCACGCATCGGGATATCGCCGAAGCGCTGATCGCGAAGGGTCATGCGCGGGCCTATGAGGGCGGCGCCCGGGCCGGCTGGTGCCATGTGGCGGCGGTTCCGCTGCCGCCGCCGCCGGATCAGAACAGCAGATAGATCAGGATGATGATCGGGATCGGGACGCCGACCGCCCAGAGCAGAATGCCGCGCATCTGAAGTTCCTCTCGCAACGCCCCGGCCCCGAAAAGAGATAGGGCGCGGGCGCGGCAAGTCCATAGGCGGTGTCGGGCATGGCGCTGGTGCTGCACGACGTAACGGAACGTGTCGATAAATGGCGATTCGATCGACATATCCGGCGGACGTGTCGATTTTTTGCCCGTTTTTCGACATGTCGCTGCGCGCGGCGGGTGAGGCGGTTCCCAAGCTGTGAAAGTACTGATTATTGCCCTGCTATTGGGGGTGTTGTGCAGGGTCGGTCTGCCGCGGCGGTGTCGCAGGGCGTCGTGCCGCCAACACCGAAGTCGTGAATGGCGTCTCTCGCCGCGAGAACCTTGTCGACAACGTGCATCGGGACCAGGAATTCACCCCGTTCATTTACTTTGAATTCGTCGCTGTGCCAGGCGCGCTGTACATGAAAAAGCCCGTGCTTTCCTTCAATTACGATTCCTCCGACCATTTCGTAGTTGCGGACGAGAACGCCGGCGGCGGCGGCTTTCGCCTCTGGTTTTGTAAAGCAATCGAACTGGTATACCGCTGATGGAAAATTGTTGCGCGGTCCGCCAATGACGGTGGGCGGATCAAATCTCCTGTCGCAATAACTGTTCTCGAAAGTCGTAATAAAAATTTGTGAATAGTTCTGTGCGAAGCCGGATGGTGCCGGTATCGGCGTTCGCAGAACGGTGACGGTGATCATGTCTTCCCAGCTCTTGAGCGATTGCTCTGCGGGAATATATTCGACGATCGTCTGACGCTCGTCAGTCTTCCTGTGTGCTTCCTTCCATCCGTCGGGAATTGCGACGAGCAGACGTTCAGTTGAATCCGGCACCTCGAATTCGATGGTCTCTGCGCGAGATGCAGATGCCGCAAGGATGAATATTGCGGCGAGTGACAATGTCCTGAGTGTCATGAAAACCCCCCTGTTCCCAAGAAGGATGATTTCACTCTGCTCGACCGCTGTCACGAAAAAAGGCCGCCCCGGGGGGCGGCCTTTCATCATTATACGGATGGGATCAAGCCTCACCCCGCCTTGTTCTGCCGGTTGTCGACGAGGTCTGTCACCACGCCGGGATCGGCCAGTGTCGAGGTGTCGCCCAAATTCGAGAAATCATCCTCGGCGATCTTGCGCAGGATGCGCCGCATGATCTTGCCCGAGCGCGTCTTGGGCAAGCCGGGTGCGAACTGGATCAGGTCCGGCGAGGCGATGGGGCCGATTTCCTTGCGCACCCAGGCGACCAGCTCCTTGCGCAGCGCTTCCGAGGCCGGCTCGCCGGCATTCAGCGTCACATAGGCATAGATGCCCTGGCCCTTGATGTCGTGCGGATAGCCGACCACGGCGGCCTCGGCGACTTTCGGATGCGCCACCAGCGCGCTTTCGACTTCGGCTGTGCCCATGCGGTGGCCCGAGACGTTCAGCACATCGTCGACGCGGCCGGTGATCCAGTAATAGCCGTCCTCGTCGCGGCGGCAGCCATCGCCGGTGAAGTAGCGGCCGGGATATTGAATGAAATAGGTTTCGACGAAACGCTGGTGATCGCCATAGACGCTGCGCATCTGCCCCGGCCATGAATCGTCGATGCAGAGATTGCCGCTGGTCGCACCTTCCTGCACGTTCCCCTCGGCATCGACGATGACGGGTTGCACGCCGAAGAAAGGCCGGGTCGCCGAACCGGGTTTCAAAGCGGTGGCGCCGGGCAGCGGCGTGATCAAGATGCCGCCGGTCTCGGTCTGCCACCAGGTGTCGACGATCGGGCAGCGGCCGTCGCCGACGACGCGGTGATACCAGAGCCAGGCTTCGGGGTTGATCGGCTCGCCGACCGAGCCCAAAAGCCGCAGCGATTTTCGGCTGGTCTTTTTCACCGGTCCGTCGCCCTCGCGCATCAGCGCGCGCAGCGCCGTCGGCGCGGTGTAGAAGATGTTGACGTTGTGCTTGTCGATCACCTGCCAGCAGCGCGAGGCGTCGGGATAGTTCGGCACGCCTTCGAACATCAGCGTCGTCGCGCCATTGGCCAGCGGCCCGTAGAGAATGTAGCTGTGGCCGGTCACCCAGCCGACATCGGCCGTGCACCAGTAGATGTCGCCATCGTGATAGTCGAACACATATTGATGCGTCATCGACGCATAGACCATGTAGCCGCCGGTTGTGTGCAGCACGCCTTTCGGCTTTCCGGTCGAGCCGCTCGTATAAAGAATAAAGAGCGGGTCTTCGGCGCCCATCTCCTCCGGCTTGCAGCTCGCCGGCACTTTCGCCGCTTCCTCGTCATACCAGACGTCGCGCCTTTCCATCATGCCGACAGTGCCGCCCGTGTGCTTCACGACGATGACGGTTTTGACGTCCGGGCATTTTTCGAGTGCCGCATCGGTATTGGCTTTCAGCGGAATCTTGCGGCCGCCGCGCACGCCTTCGTCGGCGGTCACGATGCAGGTCGAGGCGCAGTCGACAATGCGCCCGGCCAGGGCGTCGGGCGAGAAGCCGCCAAAGACCACCGAATGCACCGCGCCGATGCGCGCGCAGGCCAGCATCGCGTAAGCCGCTTCCGGGATCATCGGCATGTAGATGGTCACCCGGTCGCCGCGTCTGACGCCGCGGCTTTTGAGCACATTGGCGAACCGGCAGACCTCTTCATGCAGTTCGCGATAGCTGATCTTCTTGTCGGTGGCCGGATCGTCGCCTTCCCAGATGATCGCCACCTGGTCGGCGCGCTTTGCCAGATGCCGGTCGATGCAGTTGACGCTGGCGTTGAGCGTCCCGTCCTCGAACCATTTGATCGAGACGTTATGCGTGTCGAAGCTGGTGTTCTTGATCTTCGTATAGGGCTTCATCCAGTCGATGCGTTTTCCCTCGTCGCGCCAGAAGCCTTCCGGGTCGGCGAGGCTTCTTTCGTACATCGCCTTGTATTTCGTATCGTCGATCAGCGCACGCGTCTTCCATTCGGCGGGCACGGGAAAAATTTCATCGGACATGGCGGGCCTCCTTGATGACGCGGGCGTTCTTGGTTTCGCGCATTATGTCGGGCGCGGGGGGAGGGGACAAGGCGGGCGCGCTGCAAACATGGCCTGTGTTTGAGATCGACGTCCACGCGTTGCCAAAAATGCAGCGTCACCCCGGCGGTGCACGAAGCCGCCCTAGCGGTCGATCAGCCGCGCCATGAGCCAATCATGCATTTCGGGGGACATGCGGACGCAATAGTAGGCCGAGCTGCTCGCCAGCGGCTCTTCGGCGCGCTCGCTGTCGAGCCCGACCAAAAGGGCCTCGGAGCCGAATCGGGTGCCCCCGCGTCTTGCGTCCCTGGCGATCCAGACGCCCGCGTCCGCGCAATCGAACAGCGCAGGCTCGATCGCATAGGCGGCGGCCAGCGCGTCGAACGGATAGAAACCGTCGAGGCCGACGACAGTGACCCAAAAGCGCAACCAGCCATGCGCGCGCCGCGCGACCCATGCTGCGGCGCCGCCTGCCGTTTCGAGCCGGGCCAGATCGGCGGCCGTGAGGCGCAGGCGCCGAGCCACTTCGTAGGGAACGAGCGTGAGCGGGAGATGCATCGCCACGATTTCATGCCCGGCGGCGCGATCCTTTTCGAAATTGAAATCCCGGAACACCGGACCGTGGCCGAACAGAATGCCGGTGCCGCTTCCCTCGGACGGATGGAAAAGATGACCCGGCCGACGGCCCATGACGGCGACGAGCCGGGCCACGTTGTGCCGGAGGTCGGGGCGTTCGCGCAGGCTGGCTGCGATGTTCGTCAGCGGACCCAGCGCGACGATCACGAGCGGGCCTTCGGCGAGCGCCGCCTGGAGTGCGATGCGCGCGGCGGGGCCGTGATAGACCTGCGGCGCGGGCGCCACTTGTGCAATGAGATCGCGCGCGATCTGCGCCGCCGCGGCGGCGGGCGCGTTTCCCGCCACCGCGGAAATGCCGATGATGTCGATTTCGGCGGCGCGCAGCAGGACGAGAAGGGCGAAACAATCGTCGGCATCGGCATCGAGGGCATGGCCGCAGGCGGCGTCGGTATCGACCCAGACACGGCGCGGCAGTTCGACCGGCGGCCCGCCGGAGACGACCGGCAGTGGCGGCGCGCCCTGTTCACCGGTCGACCAGTGCCTGGGCGTAACGATGAAACTCAAAAGGACGAGGACCGCCAGCAAGGCGAGCGTGAAGAGAAGAAGGACCCTTGCCGACATTTCCTGCCGCGCTAGAGCCAGCGGCGGACGCGGGCCTTGTAGTCGCGGAAGGCGTTGCCGAAGCGACGCTCGAGATAGGCCTCTTCGCGGGCGACGACGCCGTAGCGGATCAAGAGGGCGAGCGGCAGCACAAGGATGAGTATCCACGGGCTGCGCACGACAAGGCCGATGCCGATATAGATCAAAAACATGCCGAGATAGATCGGATTGCGGCTCAGCCCATGAATGCCGGTCGTCACCAGCGCCGTGACGGGCTTTGTGCCCTGAACAGGCGTTGCCGCCCCGGCGAAGTTGCGGATCGCGGCGGCGAAGATCGCGACGCCGCCAAGGATGAACGCGCCGGCGATGACGGCGCCGACCGTGTGGCCAAGGCCCACCCCCGGAACGGGGCGCGGCAGGGGCAACAGGTGATCGACGGCGAAGCCGAGGAGGAGAGCGCCGAGGAAGAGAAGCGGCGGGCGCGCGACGGCGCCGGCGGTTTCGTTACCGGTTCCGGCGTCGGTCGACTGCGGTGCGGCGGGGTCCATCGTCCTGTCCTCCCGAATATGACAACCAAGGTGTCATCCTAGAAATTGACAACTCCGGTGTCAATCGGGGAGATTGGCGGACAGCGGAGGAAGGAAAACGATGGCATCGGCACGACACAAGGCGGAGACGGGCCGAAAGGCAGCGGCGGACCGAAAAACGGCGGCGGGCGCTGACGGCAAGGGCGAGGCCGTGGCCGAGCTGATGCTCGAAGTGGCGCAGTGCTTCTTCCGGATACGGGCGCTCGGCCAGAAGACGGGGCTCGTCACGGACTGGGGCGGCGGCGCCTTCGGCTTCATGCGCAGCCTTGCGTTGCTCGGTCCGCTAACCGTGCCGCAGATTGCCCAGATGCGGCCCACCAGCCGGCAGCGCATGCAGCGACTGGCCGACGAACTGGCGGCCGGGGGGCTCGTCGAATTCACCGACAATCCCAAGCACCGGCGCTCGAAGCTTGTGCGGCTGACGCGCAAGGGCGCGGCGTTCTACCGTGAACTCGATGCGCGGCTGCTTTTGATCGCGGCGAGTCTGGGCGGGTCTTTCGGCGATGCCGATATCCGCAAGGCGACCGGGATCGTGCGGCAGCTGAGCGACGATGTGAAAGCGCGCTCGGAGGGGTTGTCTCGGGACATCTAGATGGCGGTGTCGGCCCGCGTGGCCGCCGGGGAATTCTAGCTGATCTCTTTCGTCCTTGTCAGCGCCGCGATTTCCGCCTCGCTCATCCCCGCCTCGCGCAGCACTTCCGCCGTCTGCTGGCCGAGGCGCGGCGGATGGCGGCGAATGCTCGACGGGCTCTGGAAAAAACGCACCGGCGGTTTCAGCGCAAAATAGGGTCCGGCGTCCGGGTGGTCGTAGCGGGCGAAGAAACCGACCGCCTGCAAATGCGGATCGTCCTGCAGATCGTCCAGCCGGTTCATCTTCACGGCGGGAATGGAAAGCGGCTTCAACAGCGCCAGCCATTCCTCCGTCGTCTTCGTCTCGGTCGTTTCCTCGATCATCGCATAGAGGTCGCGGATATGGACGGTGCGCGCCTTGTAGGTGTTGAAGCGCGGATCGTTTTTGTAATCGTCGAGCCGGCCCGCCAGTTCGAAAAACTGTTCCCACTGCTTGTCGGAATAGGGCAGCAGACCGATATGGCCGTCGCGCGTCCTGTAGGGCCGGCGGTCGGGATTGGTGATGCGCCCATAGGTCCATTGCCCGGTCGGCGGATCGTAGACATGGTCGTAGAAATGTTCGGCCAGCACGAAGGAGGTCACCGCTTCCAGCATCGGCACTTCGACGAATTGCCCCTCGCCGGTGCGCTCCTTGTGGAAGAGCGCGGCGGTGATCGCCTGCACCATGAACAGGCCCGACACCTTGTCGGCCATGATGGTCGGGATATAGCGCGGCTTCGGGTCGCCATCCATGCGGCCCAGCAGATCGGCCGCGCCCGAGCCCGCCTGGATCAGATCGTCATAGGCCGGCAATCCCGCATAAGGCCCATCCGAGCCATAGCCCGCCGCATGGACAAATATAATGTCGGGCTTCACCGCCTTGATGTCTTCATATGAGAGGCCGAGCTTCTTCATCGCCGCATAGCGGATGTTCGAGGCCAGCACATCGGCACTCTCGACAATCTTCAACAGCGCCGCGCGGCCCTCGGCGCTGGCGAGGTCGAGCAGCACCGAGCGCTTGTTGCGGTTGATGGTCATGAAAATCGGGCCGAGATCGGGCGCGGCGCCTTCCGGCAGGTGTCCCGGCCAGCGCATGATGTCGCCGCCCGCGCCGCCGCCGCCCGTCGGCGATGGCGCCTCGACCTTGATCACATCGGCGCCCATGTCGCCGAGGATCTGCGTCGCATAGGCGCCGAAAACCACCGCCGTCAGATCGACGATCTTGACGCCTTTCAGCGGGCCCTTGTTTTCGGTTTCGAGTTCTTTCGTTTCTTTCGGCGTCTGGCTCAATGCGCGTCCCCGGCTTGTCCTGTCCATTCATAGAGAATGTCGGGCAGCCCCTCCTCGTTGTCGGCGCCGTTGGTCCGGCGCGTCTCTTTCAATCCATGCCGCTCATAGAAGCGGCGGGCGCCGAGATTGGCCTGAAACGTCCACAGCGAAAAGCCCCCCGGCAGCTCGGCCTTGGCCTTTTCGAGCAGGGCCGAGCCTGCCCCTGCGTTCTGCGCCGCCGGATCGACATAGAGATGATGCAGCCAGCCGGGTTCCAGCGCCGCGAAGCCCAGCAGCGCGTCCCCGCGCACCGCCAGCCAGACCGCGCTGCGCCTGACCACGCGGTGGATGAAAAGCCGCGTATCGGCATCGCTGTGGAGCTTCGGCAGGTAAGCCATCCCCGCCCGCGCCGCGATGAACACGCGCGCCACCTCCTGCCAGTCGTCATCATCTGCGCGGCGGATCTGCATGGCCCCAATCTACAGCGTCATTGCGTGCGAAGCGATCTGTCCGCCGAAGCTCCGAAGGAGCGAAGGGGGAAGCCATCCATTCCTTTGCCGTTTCGACGCAGAAAGGGTTTTGCACGCAGAGGCGCAGAGACGCAGAGAGGAATGCAAGCGTGGCCGCATCCCGTTTCCAGTCGCCTGATTGTTCCTGCCGGGCGAAGCCCGGCAGAAAGGAAGCGGTGCTTGCGAGGGTCTGATGCCATTGCCCCGCGTCACGACACCTCTGCGTCTCTGCGCCTCTGCGTGAGTCCTTCCCTTTTCCTGCATTTGTCCTGCGGTGCCATCCCCGATTCCACATTCTCCCCCGCCTCCTCTATGCTCCCCCCATGCTGCTGCATCTTTCCACCTGGCCCGAGATCGAGGCCTATCTGGCAAAGTCGAAAGGGATTGTGATCCCGATCGGCTCGACCGAGCAGCACGGGCCGAACGGGCTGATCGGCACCGATGCGATCTGTCCGGAAGCGATCGCGCAGCGCGCGGCGGCCGAAGCCGGCTTTCTGGTCGGCCCGACTTTCAATGTCGGCGTCGCGCAGCATCATCTCGGATTTCCGGGTTCGATGACGCTCAGACCCTCGACGATGATCGCCGCCATTCACGACTGGGTGTCGTCGCTGGCGCGCCACGGTTTCGAGCGCATCTATTTCTTCAACGGTCATGGCGGCAATGTCGCGACCATCGAGGCGGCCTTCGCCGAGATCTATGCCGACCGGTCGCTGAGTGCAGAGGCCTCCAATCGCGGCCCGGTCAAATGCAAGCGCGCCAACTGGTGGGATTTCAAACCGGTCACCGATTTCTGCAAGACGCGCTACGGTTCGTCGCATGGCGCCCATGCGACGCCATCGGAAGTCGCGGTGACGCAATTCGTTTATCCGGCCGCGATCAAGCAGGCAGAGATGAACCCCAAGGTCGCGCCTTGGGGCCGCTATACCGACGCCGAAAGCTACCGCGCGGCCTTCCCCGACGGCCGCATCGGCTCCGACCCCTCGCTCGCCGATCCTGAAGACGGCGAAAAACTGGTCGCGCTGTCGGTCAAGGGGCTGATCGAGGATTTCCGGAAATTCGAGGTGGCGTGAGGGCGCCCCTTCTCCGCTGTCACACAAACTCCACAGCGCAGCGCTGCGCTGCGTCCTTCCTGCCACAGCGGGGATAAATCGCGGACTTGTCCCCGCAGCGGGGACAAGTCGATGCTGCATTGCGATGGCGCGACGAAAAGAGAGACGAATTCGTCTCTCTGGTTGTCTCTCATCTCGGCACGGAGAAGCGCTCAAATTCCATTTGTGACAGTTTTTTGACAGTTTTGTGACAGAGGGGGTGTTTTGGCCTGTTTTTGCTGCCAATCGGCTGTGCATTCCGGCCTTCATCCTCCGTCAACGGATCAAGTTATCCCCGGTCACGGCGCCTTCTTCAAGCCGCCCATGGCGCAGATCCGTTTCCACTCCTCGGCGCGCACCGGCTGCACCGAGAGGCGCGACTGTTTCAGCAACGCCATCTCGGCCAGGCGCGGCTCGCCCTTGACGTCGGCCAGCGTTACCGGTTCGGGCATGTCGCACACCGCCTCGATGTCGACAAGACCGAAGCGGCCCGTCTCGTCGGTCGGGTCGGGGTGATGCTCGCCGATCACGCGGACGATGCCGACGATGCGCTTCTCGTCGACCGAATGATAGAAGAAGCCGAGGTCGCCCTTTTTCATCGCCTTCATGTTGTTGTTGGCCTGATAGTTGCGCACGCCCGACCAGGGCTCGCCCTTGGCGCCTTTCTTCTTCTGGTCGTCCCACGACCAGGTCGAGGGTTCGGATTTGAAAAGCCAGTAGGCCATGTTCGCCGTTCCTTCGCGCTTATTCCTTGGGGCCGAGCAGCCATTTCCAGGCGCGCACATCCGTGTGCTGAAAGAGGCCGGCCTTGTTGTAGGGATCGTTCTCGACGAGCTTCTCGGCCGCGGCACGATCGGCGACATCGATCACCAGCAGCGAACCGTTCATCACGCTCTGATCGTCATTGGTGAAGGGCCCGCCGATCTTCACGCAAGCCGCCTCGCCCCAGTATTTCAGATGCGCCTCGCGATTGGCGAGGCGGAGTTCCAGCGCGTCCGGCTTGTCGGTGTAGATCAGGCAGAAAAGCATGGGCGGGGTTCCATCTCGTTTTCGTTGCTTCAAATCTCGGCGCGGAAGGGGCGCGACAGCAGTGCCGCAATGGCTTCGTCGACGCTCGTCTTGCCGGTTACGAGGGCCGCGACCGCTTCGGCGATCGGCATTTCGACCTTGTGCTTCTTCGCCAGCGCCACGACGGCGGCGGCCGAAAAAACGCCTTCGCTGACCGAGTGGCGCGAACCCATGATCTCCTCGAGTGTCTTTCCCTCGCCCAGCGCCATGCCGAGCGACATGTTGCGCGACTTGATCGAGTTGCAGGTCAGGATCAGATCGCCGAGACCGGAAAGTCCGGTCAGCGTTTCGGCGCGCGCGCCCATCGCAAGACCGAGCCGCGTCAGTTCGGCAAAGCCGCGCGTCGTCAGGGCGGCACGCGCGCTCTCGCCGAATTTCTTTCCTTCGACAATGCCGCAGGCGATCGCCAGCACGTTCTTGACCGCGCCGCCGATTTCGGCGCCGATCAGGTCGGCGGAATAGTAAGGCCGGAATGTCGGCAGGCCGATCGCGGCGGCGAGCGCTTCGGCGGTCCGTTCGTCGGCGCAGGCCAGCGTCACCGCGGTCGGCTGGCCGCGCGCGACTTCGGCGGCAAAGCTCGGGCCGGACAACACGGCGGCTTGCGCCTGCGGCGCGGCTTCCGCCAGCACTTCGGTCAAGAGCTTGCCGGTCTCCTGTTCGATGCCCTTGGCGCAGAGGACGACAGGCGTCGCCGGCGCGAGCGCGGGGCCAAGTTCCGTCAGTACGCGGCGCATATGCTGGGCCGGCGTCACCATCAGCAGCGCGTCGGCCGCGCTCATCTCCGCCAGCGCCGTCGTCGCGCGGATGCCGGCATCGAGCGCGATGCCGGGCAGGAAGGTCGCGTTTTCGTGGCGGGCATTTATCCCGTCGGCAACCTCCGCCTCGCGCGCCCACAGCGTCACCCGGCAACCGGCGCGCGCCGCGACCTGCGCCAGCGCCGTTCCCCAGGCGCCCGCGCCGACGACGCCGATGCTTTTGATGGCGGTCGTGATCTTCTTCTCTCCGGCAATTTTTTCGGCCAACAGGGCCCTCCGTCCCGCATGGTGCTGCAGGTGCTAACGATTGAACGGTTCGTTGATTATTTATTCCGCCGCATTACAATCATTTGTATGACCGCTCACGACGCCACGCACCAGAAAATCATCGAAGCCGCCAAGCGGCGCTTCACGCATTACGGCTATACCAAAACGACGATGGCGGAGCTCGCCGCCGATTGCGAGATGTCGCCGGGCAATCTCTATCGCTACTTTCCCGGCAAGCTCGACATCGCCGAGGAAATTTGCCGCGAGGCGTCGATGCAGACGGCCGAGGATCTGTCGCGCATCCTTACGACGGCTGGCCGGAGCGCCGCCGAGCGCCTCTACGACTTTCTCTTTATGGATCTGCGCGAGACTTTCCACAAACTCGAGGAAGACCGGAAGATCGTCGAGATGGCGCAGATCGTCACCGCCGAGCGTCCCGAGTTCCACAACGAAGGTCTGAAACGCGAACGCGAGGTTCTGGTCCGCATCATCGAGCTCGGCAATATGTCCGGCGAGTTCAAGGTACCCGAACCCGAATTCGCCGCTGAGATGATCCAGGCCGCCACTCTGAAGTTCAGCTATCCGCAGCTTTTCACGCGCCTGCCGCTCGACAAACTCGAAAGAGAGCTTGAGGGCGTCTATCAGCTGATCGTCGCCGGGTTGAAAGGCGGCGCTGCCTGTTGCGACCCGCAAAAGCTGCTCGCGGAAGCTTGAATCGCTCTAAAACTCCTCCCAACACATTAGTTCTATTGCACTGCATGGTTTGATTCAGCGTGGCAATGAATGGCTTAGTGCGCTGTTTTCGTTCATAAAACACAGGCTGTGACCGTGTTTTGTGTTGCAGTGCGGCAACATAAATCCTGATGATTGAACATTTTTTATTTTGTTCATTGTTTCTCACTCAGGGCCTCCTAAATCCCCTCTGTCGGCGGGACACCGGACCGAAACCGCCGCGAAGGAACACAGGAGAAAGAGCCATGATCAACATCACCAGCAAGCTGACCAACCGCGTCATCACGGTCGTTGTCGCAGGTTACTCGCTCGCCTTCCTGGCTCAGATCGCCTCCCAGTACGCGGCCTGAGCGGGAACGGCACCCCATCAAGGGCGGCTCGGCCGCCCGCTATTCGAAAGACCATCGCCATGACGCAGAACCGGAAAGTTTCCCCCCTTGTGGAGCGCGTCGCCGCCAAAGCCATCGCCGCGCTGTTTGTGGCCTACACGCTCGCGCTGATCGTGCAGACCTCGGGCGTCGCCACCATCGTCTGATTTCCCCGTCCGGGCTCCTCCCCCTCCCCCTCAGGGAGCCCGGCGATCCCAAGGCCCTTGCCCCCCAAGGGTCTCTTGACCCCGCCGCTTTCCCCGCGGCGGGGTTCTTTTTTGTCAGTCGAGATGCTGGCAGGCAAAGCGCACGATATGCGTGATCGCTTCGCGCCCCTCGGGCAGCATGTCGGCGTTGAGCTGCCAGACATGCCAGACCTTCGGCCAGACCTCGAGCGTCGCCTCGGCGCCGGCGGCCTTGAGAGCTGCCGCCATGCTGACTGCATCGTCCCTCAGTATCTCGCGGTCGCCGACCTGAAAGAGCGTCGGCGGAAAACCGGACACGTCGCCGAATAACGGCGAGAGGTAGGGGTTTTTCGCATCGGCGCCCGGGCAGTAGGCCGGCATCAGGCTGGCCATGAGTTCGGGCACGAACATCGCGTCGGCCTCGGCATTCGACTGCATCGACGTACCGCCCCCGGTCATGTCGGTGGCCGGAGACAGGCAGATCAGCGCCGCCGGCAGCGGCAGATTTTCGGCCTTGAGGCGCAATGCGAGCGCAAGCGTCAGGTTTCCGCCGGCCGAATCGCCGCCGACAAGGATGGATTTGGCAGGCAGCCCGCCTTCCAGCAGCGCCCGGTAGGCCGTCACGCAATCGTCGAGCCCCGCCGGGAAATGGTGTTCCGGCGCCAGCCGGTAGTCGACCGCATAGACCGGCACACCGACATCCTTGGCGAGCCGCCAGGTGAGCGGACGATGCGTGCGCGGCGATCCGGCAACGAAGCCGCCGCCGTGGATGTAGAGAATGGCGGCGTCGGTGCGGTTGTCTGCCGCCGAAAGTCTCTCGGCCAGAACACCGCCGAGATCCACGGCCTCGCAGACGATGCCGGCCGGCAGCTTCGACGATCTCGCTTCCATCTGCAGCATTAGCGGGCGCAGCAGGTTCACATCAGGGTTCTTGCGAAAGCGGCGCTTGATCTGCCAGCGGATCAACAGGTCGATCAAAGGTAGCTGCAGGCTCATGCGTATTCCTTTCAGGCTTTCACGCCGGCGCCGCGCGCCGGCATCGCGTCCGGGTCGAGCGGCCAGCGGGCGCGCGGGCTGACCGAGATCGGATCGATGAGACCCAGCGCCAGCCGTTCGGCACCCGCCCAGGCAATCATCGCGCCATTATCGGTGCAAAGCTTTAGCGGTGGGACGACGATTTCATAACCACAGGCATGGGCCGAAACCTTCAATCGCTCCCGCAGCATCATATTGGCGGCGACACCGCCGGCGACGACGAGGTGGCGATGGCCGGGCGGGATCGTGTCGGAAGCGAGCGCCATTGCATTTTCGGTGCGTTCGGCCAGCACATCGGCGACGGCGGCCTGAAACGAGGCGGCGATGTCGGCGCGGTCCTGATCGCCCAGTTGGCCGAGGCTTTCGGCTGTCTGCCGTACAGCGGTCTTGAGACCCGAGAACGAAAAGTCGCAGCCCGGGCGGCCCATCATTGGCCTGGGCAAGGCGAAGCGCGTCGCGTCGCCCTCATGTGCGGCGCGCTCGACCGCCGGCCCGCCGGGAAAACCGAGGCCAAGCAGCTTGGCGACCTTGTCGAAAGCTTCGCCCACGGCATCGTCGATCGTCGTGCCAAGGCGGCGATAGCGGCCGACGCCTTCGACGACCAGAAGCTGGCTGTGACCGCCCGAGACCAGCAGCAGCAGATAGGGGAAGGGCAGACCGTCGGTCAGGCGTGCCGTCAGTGCATGGCCTTCGAGATGATTGACGGCCAGCAAAGGCAGGCCGCGCGCCGCTGCGATGCCCTTGGCCGTCATCAGGCCGACGATGACGCCGCCGATCAGGCCCGGTCCGGCGGTCGCGGCGACGCCATCAATATCGTCCCAACCGATCCCGGCTTCTTTCAACGCGCGCGCAATCAGACCATCGAGATGCTCGACGTGGGCGCGGGCGGCGATTTCCGGCACCACGCCGCCAAAGGGCGCATGCTCGGCGATCTGGGAGAAAACGACATTGGAGAGAATTTCGCCCTTGGCCTCCGGGCCTGCGCCGCGGCGCACCACAGCAGCGGCCGTTTCGTCGCAGCTTGTCTCGATGCCGAGCAGGGTGAGCGGTTTCGTCACGGGTTTTGCGCCTCAAAAGGTCAGCCTTTCCCTCTCGCAAGGGGGATAAACGGGCTATAAGAAGCCCGAACGGCAAACCCGCAGCCGGAGAATTTCCCGGCTGGCATACAACCTTAGAGACCCTGCATGCAACGGCGCTATCGCATCGGCACCAGAGGATCGAAGCTGGCGCTCATCCAGGCCAACGAAGTGGCGCGCCGGATCGCGCAGGCGCAGCATCTGTCGGTCGAACATGCGGCCGAGATCGTCGTCATCAGCACGGAAGGCGACCGGGTGCAGGATCGCGCCCTTTCCGAAATCGGCGGAAAAGGGCTTTTCACGCAAGAAATCGAAGAGCAGCTTGCCGATGCCCGTATCGACATCGCCGTTCATTCGATGAAAGACATGCCGACCCAACTGCCCGACGGGCTGATCATCGATTGTCTGCTGGAGCGCGCCGATCCGCGCGATGCCTTTCTGTCGTCCAAAGCCGCGACGCTTGGGGCCCTTCCGCAGGGCGCCATTGTCGGCACCTCGTCGCTCCGCCGCGCCGCACAGGTCCGGGCCCTCCGGCCCGATATTCGTGTGGTGCCGTTTCGCGGCAATGTCGACACGCGTCTCAGGAAGCTTGCCGAGGGTGTCGCCGACGCGACCCTGCTCGCAATGGCCGGTCTGATCCGCATGGGATTTCAGGACAAGGCGACGGCGCCGCTGTCACCCGAAGACATGTTGCCTGCCGTGGCACAAGGAGCGATCGGCATTGAGCGCCGGGCAGGTGATGACGAGGCGGCGCATCTGCTCGCCAAGATCCATCACCGGGAAACCGGACTGCGCGTCGCCGCCGAGCGCGCGCTGCTTGCCGTTCTCGACGGTTCCTGTCGCACACCGATTGCCGCGCTTGCCGAAATTTCGGGTGAGCGACTGCATCTCCGCGCCATGATCCTGACGCCGGATGGTTCGGAAGTTCTCGAAACGACGCGTGAAGGTCTGGCAACGGATGGCATTGCGCTTGGGCGCGATGCCGGGCTCGAACTCAAATCCCGTGCGGGTCCGCATTTCTTCGACGGGGTTTGAGACGCCATGCGGCTCCTCGTCACCCGGCCTGAGGAGGATGCGATCGAGCTCGCGCGCGTCCTTGCCGCGCGCGGCCATGAGGTGGTGATGGCGCCCGTGATGTCGATCCGCTATCTCGATGCGGCAGAACTGTCCGAGCGCGCCTGGCAGGCATTGCTCGTGACCAGTGCCAATGGGGCACGGGCGCTGGCGCGTCATCGACAGGCGGCGGCGTTGAAGAATGTGCGGGTTCTCGCGGTCGGTCCGGCCAGCGCCCAGGCTATGGCGGATGCCGGCTTCCGGTGGGTCGAGGCGGCGGATGGCGACGCCGATGCGCTCGCGGCGCTGGTCTGTCTGGAGCTTTCGCCCGATGGCGGGCCATTGCTTCACGTGGCCGGCAGCGTCGTGGCCGGCGACCTCAAGGCGGTTCTCGAGGTTCAGGGTTTCGAGGTCGAGCGGGTGGTTCTCTACGAGGCCGTGCCGGTTGCCGCGCTCCCCTCACCGGCGGTGCGGGTGATTGCCGAAGGTCGTATCGATGGCGTTCTCCTCTATTCGCCGCGAACGGCCCGCCTCTTTCTGTCGCTGGTGCACAATGCGGGCCTGGAATCCGAACTTGCTGCGATCACCGCTTATTGCCTGTCGCCCGCCGTCGCCGAGGCGCTGGGCGATGTGGCCGTTCTTACGGTGAAAATCGCGGAGCGGCCGGAGCAGAACGCAATGCTGGCCCTGATCGAGAGCTGAATTCATCTGAACTTCGTCCTGACCGGGCGCCTTTGAGCCTCTATAGTGTCGGCCGAACCGGCATGATCCCCCCAAGATGGTTCCTTATGACTGATTCAAACGATGCGGATGCGGGCAAGGGTCCTGAACCCGAAATTCTGAAGCCGGATGCGGAAGCACGGCGGCGCAATGAAAAGCCGCGCAAGGAGCCCCGCACGCTTGAGGGAACGGCAGAAGAGGTGCGTGGCGAAAGCTCGGCAGAGGCGCAAACGAGCGGGGCCGAAACACGCCGGCAAGCGCTCGATGGCGGGGCGTCGGCCGGTGGATTGGCGTTTGCCGCTGCCGCCGGTTTCGGCGGCGCCGCCGTCGCGCTTGTTGCGGCCTGGATTCTTGGCTTCGGCGCGCCTGCGATCGACACCGCGACCGATGAAAGACTCGCCGATCTCACGGCGCGGATTGCCGCGACCGAGATCAGCAATGGCGACAGCGCAGACAGCATCGACGTGCGTGTGCAAGCACTGGCTGCGCGTCTCGATGCAACGGAGGCAAAGGTCATCGCTGCCGAAACGGCGGCGCCGGACGCACAACTGGGCCGGCTTGCCGAAGAGCAGCAATTGCTGAAAGAGGCGCTTGACGATACGCGCCGCATGGCGCGCGTCACGCAGGATCGGATCGATGCGCTGGCCGCGGGTCTTCCGCCCGCCGGCATTGCCGACCATGTTGGCAGCCTCGATGTGCTGGTGAAGGCGCTTGATGCGCGGCTTGCCACGCTCGCGCCGCAGATCGAAACGATGGAAGCGCGCGTCGTTCTCCTTGAGGAAAAGAAGGACGATCCGGATGCGGCGGCGCGTGCGGCGCTCGGACTTGCGCTTGCCAATCTTGCCCGCGTTGCCGAGACGGCAGGGCCATTCGCGGCGGAACTCGATGCGGTGGCCAGTTTCCTGCCCGATGAGCCGGGCCTGACCTCATTGTCCGACGCGGCGGCGAGCGGCGTTGCAACACGCGCTGCGCTCAAGGCGCGGTTTCCTTCGGTGGTCGAAGGCATTTTCGATGCCGAGCGCCGCGCCGGGGATGAAGGCCTCTGGTCGCGCTTTGTCGCCAACGCCAAATCGCTGGTGACGATCCGACGCACAGGCGAGATTTCGGGCGAGACGACCGAGGCGATTGTCGCACGCATGGAAGAGCGTCTGAAAATCGACGATCTTGCGGCCGCGGCAGCTGAAGGCAATTTGCTTCAAGGTCCCGCGCGCGTCGCGGCGGCGGCGTGGCTTGAGGATGCACAGGCGCGACTCGAAACCGAAACCTTGCTGCGCGATCTTTCGGCACGCGTCGCGACGCAGCTCTCTCAGAGCGGGGGTTGAAGCCGCGATGCTGCGCGCCCTGTTTATCTTTGTCGTTATCGCGCTTCTGAGCGCGCTCGCAATCTGGCTCGCCGACAATCCCGGCGAGTTGACGATGCACTGGCGCGGCTATGAAATCCGCACCAGTTTTGTTGTTGGTGTCGGCGCGATGGCGCTCGCGGCCTTTCTGGTGCTGCTCGTCTATCGCGTCGTGTCGATCTTTGTCGATACGCCGGCCAGCGTCTCGGCATTTCTCGAAAAGCGCCGCCAGCAAAAAGGCTTCCTGGCACTTTCGCGCGGCATGGTCGCCGTTGCCGCGGGCGATGCGGCAGATGCAAAGCGCTATGCGGCGCAGGCGCACAAGCTGCTCGATGCGCCGCCGCTGACACTGCTGCTTGCCGCGCAGGCTGCCCAACTCGAAGGCGACGAGACCTCTGCGACCGGTTACTTCGAACGGATGCTCGAAGCGCCGGAGACCGAGTTTCTGGGTTTGCGCGGGCTGTTCATCCAGGCGCGGCGGGCCGGCGATCGGGATCTGGCGCTTGCTCACGCGCGACGTGCCTTCGAACTTCGGCCGCAAACGCCCTGGGCGGCACAGGCGGTGTTCGAAATCGAAGCCGCCGAGGAGGACTGGGACGCGGCGCTGAAGACGCTTGATCGCGAAGTGTCGGCACGGGTCATTTCACGCGACATGGCGCGCCGCCGCCGCGCGGTTCTCCTGACCGGCAAGGCGATGACGGCCGTCGAGGCTGCGCGTGGACAGACAGGCGAGGCGCGAAGCGCAGCACTTGAAAAAGCCGTCGCCCTGGCGCTCGACGCGGTGGCGCTCGCGCCAACATTTCCGCCGACGGTAGCGCTTGCGGCGCGGCTCTGTGCCGAGACCGGACGTACGCGCAAGTCGGCGCGGCTGCTCGAGGCGGCCTGGAGCGCCGCGCCGCATCCCGAGCTCGCCGATGTCTGGCTCGACATGATCGAAGGCGAAAGCGGTTATGACCGTGCGGTTCGCGCGCGTGTACTGGCGGCGCACCATCCGGATCATATCGAGAGCCGCATTCTTGTCGCACGCGGCGCGATCGGTGCGCGCGACTGGCCGGCAGCGCGCGAAGCGCTCGGCGCCTATGTCGGACCCGACGCACATGAAGTGCCGACGCAGCGTATCTGCGAGCTGATGGCTGAAATCGAAGAAGGTGCGTTTGGCGACAGAGGCGCGGCGCGGGGCTGGCTTGCCCGCGCGCTTCATGCACCGGAAGACCCGCTCTGGACTGGCGAAGGCTATCGGTCGTCGCGCTGGTCGCCGATCAATCCGATGACGGGCGCCTTCGATCAGCTGGTCTGGACGGCGCCCGTCATCGGCCTTGCGCGCGAGGTGCAACGGCCTGTCGCGTTCGAGGCGGAGGCGGCGAGAGCGGAAACGCCGGCACCGGCGGCTGTGGGCGTTTCGTTGCCGGCGCGGGTGGCGACCAAGGAGACGGTCGTCTTTCAACCGCCCTTGCCTGACGATCCGGGCCCGGACGGTGCTGCCGAAGAGACGCAAGAGGGGGAACGGAAATGGTGAAGCGGATACTGGTCGGAACGCTGACGCTGATCGTTCTGGCGTTTGTGGTGATTGTCATTTCGGTCATGCGGTTCGATGTGCCGCGTGAGGAACTGATCGGGAAATATGCTGGCGGTGCTTCGCAGTTCGTGACGCTGCCGTCGGGGGCCAGCGCGCATTTCCGCGATGAAGGCAATCGGGATGGCCCCGCTCTGGTGCTGGTTCACGGCTCCAATGCCTCGTTGCATACATGGGAGCCCTGGGTTGCCGAACTCGGTGGCACTTACCGCATCATCAGCATGGACCTTCCGGGCCATGGCCTGACGGGTCGTGTCCCGGGTGACGACTATAGCCGCGAAGGCATGGCGGCGTTCGTCCACGAACTGGCCGACGCGCTCGGCGTGACGCGGTTCGCGATCGGCGGAAATTCGATGGGCGGCGGCGTTTCGGCGCTTTATGCGATGGAGCATCCCGAGCGTGTCTCGGCGCTGATCCTGGTCGATTCTGCCGGTGTGCCGGTGGTGCGCGACGATACCGACCCGCCGCTTGCTTTCCGCCTCGCGCGGATGCCCGTTCTCAGCAAGGTCATGCGCTATGTCCTGCCGCGTTCGGTCGTCGAAGAGGGTGTGCGCAAGGTCTTTGTCGACCAGTCGAAGGTGACCGACGATATGGTGTCGCGCTATTTTGACTTGTCGTTGCACGAAGGCAATCGCGATGCGACGCGGATCCGTTTCGCAAGCTATGCCGGGCGCGATGAGGCGGCATTCGCGGAGCGTCTCGGGGCCATCGAGATGCCGACCCTGATCATCTGGGGCGACAAGGACCTGCTCATTCCGGTTGCCGCGGCCAACACGTTCAAGGAGCGCATCCCGCATGCCGAACTCGTGATCTACGAGAATGTCGGCCATGTGCCGATGGAAGAGGTGCCGGTGGAGAGCGCGGCAGCAGTGGCGGCCTTTCTCGCGGTGGCGCTGGCCCCGCCGGCTTCAAGCGCTGTGGTGGTCGAGGAAGAACCGGAAGAGGTCGAATAGGGCGGTTGCCAAAGGGCGCGGGGCGGGGTATCTGAGGCCCTTGAGCGGCTGGGTTTCTGCCGCTCCGGCGCCGCTTTAGCTCAGTTGGTAGAGCACCTCATTCGTAATGAGGGGGTCG
This sequence comes from Parvibaculum sp., assembly GCF_030651915.1. GTDB lineage: Bacteria > Pseudomonadota > Alphaproteobacteria > Parvibaculales > Parvibaculaceae > Parvibaculum. The sequence goes on from NZ_JAUSBV010000002.1 coordinate 300,814, forward strand.
GGTGTTCGAGTCACCCAAGCGGCACCATACCCCCCCTCTGTCACCGAACTGTCACAAAACTGTCATAAATCTTTCGCGGACGGAATTCCGACCGGGCACGAGATCGAGGCAAGTCATGGCGTCCGACATCAAGCATGCCCGTTTCGAGGGCCGTATCGTCATTGTCGGCTTCGGCAGCATCGGGCAGGGCGTGCTGCCGCTGCTGCTCCGGCATATCGATGTCGCAGCGGAGCGGATTTCGATCCTGACCGCCGATGAGGGCGGGCGGGATGTCGCTGAAGCCTATGGTGTCGGGTTCGCAGTGACGCCGTTGCGCAAGGGTAATTACCTCTCGGTGCTCGATCCGCTGCTGTCGGCGGGCGACTTCCTGCTCAACGTCTCGGTCGATGTGTCGAGCCTGGCGCTGGTCGAATTCTGCCGCGCCAAGGGCGCGCTCTATCTCGACACCTGCATCGAGCCGTGGAGCGGTCAATATACCGATGCTTCGCGCTCGCCCTCGCAGCGTTCCAACTATGCGCTTCGCGAAAACGCCATGGCGCTGAAGGCGAAGCATGCGGGCGGACCGACAGCGATCCTGACGCATGGCGCCAATCCGGGCCTCGTCTCGCATTTCGTCAAACAGGCGCTTCTCGATATTGCCGCGGATACGAAGACGGCGGTCACAAAACCGCAAAGGCGCGAAGACTGGGCGCGGCTTTCGGCAAGGCTCGGCGTCAAGGTCATCCACATCGCCGAACGGGATACGCAAGTGTCGCCAACGCCCAAGCGCATCGGCGAGTTCGTCAATACCTGGTCGGTTGACGGTTTTGTCAGCGAGGGCTGCCAACCGGCCGAGCTTGGCTGGGGCACCCATGAACGGCATTTCCCGGATGACGGGCATCGCCATGCCGGGGGGCCGGGCTGCGCGATCTATCTGGCGCGCCCGGGCGCCTCGACGCGGGTCCGGAGCTGGACGCCGAACGAAGGGCCTTATCACGGCTTTCTGATCACGCATGGCGAAGCGATTTCGCTGGCCGACTATTTCACGGTGCATGAAAACGGCGCCGCGCAATACCGGCCGACCGTTCACTATGCCTATCACCCTTGCGACGATGCCGTTTTGTCGGTGCATGAATTCGCCGGCAAGAACTGGCAGGTCCAGAAAGCCAGGCGGCTGATGATGGAGGAGATCAGCGCCGGCATCGACGAGCTGGGCGTGCTGCTGATGGGCCATGCGCGCGGCGCCTACTGGTATGGCTCACAGCTTTCGATCGAAGAGGCGCGCCGCCTTGTGCCGCATAACAACGCGACCAGCCTGCAGGTGACGGTGGCGGTGCTGGCCGGCGTCATCTGGGCGATCGAAAACGCCGGGCGCTGGATCGTCGAGCCGGAGGAAATGGATTTCGAGCGGATTCTCGAAATCTGCCGGCCCTATCTCGGGAAGATGGTCGGCGCCTATAGCGACTGGACGCCGCTGCTCGACCGGGGCCTCCTTTTCGAGGAAGAACTCGACGAAGGCGATCCCTGGCAATTCCGGAATTTCCGCGTCGTCTGACCCGGAGGCGGCTGCCTCTTTCCGGCGCGGCCAGAAGCCAGAGCGCGGCGACGGCTCCGAGGGGCCGCCAGAGCCAAGCCGGTTTGCCGCATGATTTCCTCCCCGATCTGTCCTTGCCGGTCCGATATGCGGCAAATTTAGCGATTTTCTCAAGGGCCCGTTTACCTCCGGGCAAGGTGGCGGCGCGTATGCTGAGAGCCGGTCTCCTCCCAGGGGCAGGGCTCTGAAAACAGCAATGTACGGCCAGAAAAACATATCGCAGGCGCGCCGCAAATCGCTGCTGGCGGACTACTCGACCGACCTTGGACAGTTGATGTCACGCCGGCGGTCGGAAGCGGCGTTGCGTACGGCCAAGATCGAGTCCGATGCCGCGAGCCGTACCAAGTCCGAATTTCTCGCCAATATGAGCCATGAGCTGCGTACGCCGCTCAATGCGATCATCGGTTTTTCGGAGTTCATCCAGCACATTGCCGCGACCGGCAAGCCATCCGAAAAGACCGCCGAATATGCCGAGCATATCGCCGGCGCCGGACGGCATCTGCTCAACATCATTTCCGACATTCTCGATATCTCGAAAATCGAAAGCGGCACATTCACGCTGTCGACCGAGCTCTACGGCCTGCGCGAACTGATCGACGCCTGTACGGTGCTGATCGAACCGCGTGTGCGCGAAAAAGGTCAGACGCTCGAAATCAGGGCCGACAAGGATCTACCGCAAGTGCCGGTCGATGTCCGGCGCATCAAGCAGGTGCTGATCAATCTGTTGTCGAATGCGCACAAGTTCACGCCCGAGGGCGGGCGCATCGTGCTGGTCGCGACGCGCGCCCCGGATGGCGGCGCCACGGTTGCCGTCGCCGATAGCGGTATCGGCATGAACGAGAAGCAGCTCGCCTATGCGATGACACCGTTCGGCCAGGTGCAATCGAGCTATGCGCGCGGCCATGAGGGAACCGGCCTCGGTCTGCCGATCGCGGCGGCGCTGGCGCGCCTGCATGGCGGCGAGTTTCACGTTCATAGCGAACCGAACAAGGGGACGACCGTCTTCTTCACGCTGCCGCCGCAGCGTTCCGATCGGCACCCCCCCCTCTCACAAGGCCTGTTGCAATGAGTGTCGCCGTACCGCCGCCTGCGCCGCAGGCCGATGTCGCGCCCGGCGGCCCGCCCGAACCGGAGGCGCCGCCCTTTGTCGAGCGCCGTGGCGTCCCCGCCGCGCCGCCTCGCCGCATCGCGCATATCGTGTCGGTGTCGGGCTCGCAGGCGATCGCCGTACTCGAGCGCGACAAGACGCCGGGTGCGGAGCCGACGCGCGTCGAAATCGGCCAGCTGGTCAAGATGCCGACGCCGGCCGCGACCGTTGTCGGTCTTGTGTCGGCCGTCAGCGCGCCGTCACCCGCGATGGGCGGCGGCGAGGATATCGGTCTGATCGAAATCAATCTCGCCGGCGAAGTTGCCCTCGATCCCAAGGACGGGCGGCTGAGCTTTCGCCGCGGTGTCGCCCATCTGCCGACGCTTGGCGATGCGGTGCTGCTGGCCGATCGTCACGATCTGACGCGTGTCTACACGCAGCCGAATGTCGCGACCATCGAAGTCGGTACGCTCTATCAGGACCCGGCGGTGCCGGCGCGTTTCCTGACCGACGATCTGCTGGCCAAACATTTTATCGTGGTCGGCACGACCGGCTGCGGCAAATCCTGCGCATTGACGGCGATCCTGCAACGCGTGCTGATGCAGCACGACCATGCCCATATCGTCGTTCTCGACGTACACAACGAATATCCGGCGGCGTTCGGCGAACGCGCCGAGTTGATCGATCCGACCAATCTGCACCTGCCGTTCTGGCTGCTGAATTTCCAGGAACTGGCCGCGGCGCTGACCAGCGGCGACGCCGATCACGACGCCGAGGTCGAGATTCTCAGCGACGCCGTGCTGACCGCGAAGCGGCGCTATTCGGATGCTTCGTCGAGCCGCCAGCTGGCGCGCCGGCCTGGCGATCTCAGCGGCATGACGGTCGATGCGCCGACGCCGTTCCGTCTGTCCGATGTGCTGTCGGTGATCGACGAACAGCTTGGCAAGCTCGAACGGACGCAGAAGACGATGCCCTACCGGCGCCTGAAGAGCCGCATCGAAACGCTGGCGAGCGACCAGCGCTACAGCTTCATGTTCGGCAGCCTGACGGTGCAGGACACGATGACCGATATTCTCGGCCGGTTGTTCCGTGTACCGAATGACGGCCGGCCGATCACGGTGATCGACCTTTCGACCGTGCCGCCTGAAATTCTCGACGTGGTGATTTCGGTGATCGCGCGGCTCGCCTTCGACCTCGCCGTGTGGAGCAAGGGCGGATTGCCGATGCTGCTCGTTTGCGAAGAGGCGCATCGCTATGCGCCGGCAACGACCGGGAAAGGTTTCGAGCCGACGCGCCAGGCGCTGTCGCGCATCGCCAAGGAAGGACGCAAATACGGGTTGTCGCTGGCACTGGTGACGCAGCGTCCGTCGGAACTCGACGCGACCATTCTTTCCCAATGCAGCACCGCGGTGGCGATGCGGCTGTCGACCGAGCGCGACCAGCAGGTGATGCGCGCCAATACGCATGACGGGGCGCTCGACCTGCTCGATTTCCTGCCACTTCTGGGCGACCGCGAGGCGATCGTTCTGGGGCAGGGCGTTGCCATGCCGATGCGCATTCGCTTTCACGATGTCACCGCGAAGGGCCTGCCGCGCAACGTCAATACCGCCTTCTCCGATTCATGGAGCCGGCCCAATCTCGACCGCGCGGGCCTTGAGGCCATCGTCACGCGCTGGCGCCATGCGGGCCGCGAACGGCCCTGAGCTGCAAGCGCGGCGGCAGGGCCCATCGTCCGCGACCGAATGTCTCCCTGAATTGGCGGTCCGGGCGGGTGCGGCGGCGGCGATTTGGCGCTAGGTTGGTGCTCCTGTAGCCCTTTTGCCGAAAGTTTCCGCCATGACCTTCCCCATTGTCCGCGCCGCCCTGCTGCTGGTCTCGATTGCCGCTTTCGCCGCACCGGCAATGGCCGGCGACAAGGCCGGGATTGTGATCGCCGATGTCTGGGCGCGGGCCAGCGTGACGGCCACGAGCGCGGCCTATATGACCATCGAAAATGCCGGTGCGGACGACGATGTGCTGGTCGAGATGCGCTCGGATGCGGCGGAAAAGGTCGAAATTCACACCATGACGATGGATGGCATGGTGATGCGGATGCGCAAGCTGGACCGTCTGGCGCTTGCCGCCGGCGAGACCGCGCAGCTGGCGCCGGGCGGCTTGCATATCATGCTGATCCGCCTGCAGGCGCCGCTGGCCGAGGGCGATACCGTGCCGCTGACGCTGGTGTTCGAAAAGGCCGGCGAGATCGCGGTTGGCGCCGCGGTGCAGAAGGCCGGACATGGCGGGTCCGGTGGTCACCAGGGCCACTAGAGTCTTTCAGTGTTTCGTGGAAACACTGAAAGACTCCAGGTTGTTGTTTGGTCGCGCTTCTTTTCGGAAAACCGGATTCCACTTTTCCGAGAAGCGCTCTGGAGCCAACCGCCTGATTTGATTCGCGCATGGCTGAAATGTTGCGCCGCATATAATCAGTGTGCGGTGCAACAAATTTAACGTTATCCGGCGTTATGCATTACAGCCGTGTCATTATTGCAATAGTGCGGCGCAATGTTGCATCGGGCCGCGCGCAAAGCCGCCGCCTGCCTTGACTCGAAGCTGCAATGAAGGTGGGCTAGCGCTTGAGGGATGCTGACTGGCCGGGGGGACCAGTCGGAACTTGTTCCGCACCACCTCCCGATCCAGCCCGCAAAGTTAGTGAAGCAATCGAGGATCGAGGAGGATCGCTCCATGAGAAAAGGTATTGCCCAAAAGCTGTTTTTGGGCGGCGCGACGGCAGCAGCCATGCTGCTGACCGTCGGAACGGCGCAGGCCGTCGAGTTCAAGTTCGGGGAAATGTCGCTCGTCATCGACAACACCGCCTCGATCGGCGTTGGCGTCCGGACGTCGAAGCAGAACTGCAGCAATGTCAATTCGGCCAATGGCGGGTGTGGGACTCCTGGCCCGGCGGGTAGCATTGATTTCGGCGTCAACGACGATGATGGCAACGTCAACACCGACCAGTGGGACCTCTATTCGACGCCGGTCAAGCTGACCACCGACTTCGAAATGAAGTGGCGGAACTACGGCGCGTTCGCCCGCACCAAGCTGTTCTACGATCATTGGGTCTATGAAGAGATCGGCACGCGGAACAACCGCTTCGGCGCCCGGCCGATCACCGACGCCGCGCGCGGCGACAAGGCCCGGCGTTTCGGCGGCCGCGGTGCCGATCTGCTCGACGCCTACGTCTACGGCAATTTCGACGTGGCCGGCAATCCGGTGACGCTGCGTGCCGGCAAGCAGGTCATCAACTTTGGTGAAAGCCTGTTCATACCGGGCGGCATCAGCTCCTACCTGCCGGTCGACATCTCGGCGCTTCGCACGCCGGGTTCGGAACTCAAGGAAGCCTTCCTGCCGGTTCCGGCGCTTTACGGCTCGATCGGCCTGCCCGGCAACATGCAGGTCGAGGCTTTCTGGCAGTTCGGCTGGGAACGCACCCGTCTCGACGCTTGCGGCACCTTCTTCTCCGGCACCGACGCCGTCTGCGAAGGCGGCAAGTATGTCATGAACGCCGGCGAATATCCGGGCGCCGCCATCCTCATCCCCCGTCAGGCTTCCGAAGAAGGCGACGACACCGGCACGTTCGGCGTCGCCGTCAAGCATTATGCCGAGTGGCTGGGCGCCGGCACCGATCTCGGGCTCTATTTCGTTCGGCAGAGCCTGACGGCTCCGGTCGGCACCTTCACTCTCGGCGATTTTGCGGGAACCGTCGGCGCACCCAATCTGGCGACTTTCTGCGCAGCCACGGGTACGCCGGGTCCGGTCTGTCTATCCGATGCCGCCGGCACCATCGTGCCCGGCGTGTCGAATTTCTTCGTCGCTTTCGTCGGCACGGCCAACACCAAGAACTACCTGACGCAGTATGTCAACGACGTCGAATCCTACGGCTTCAGCTTCAATACCTCGATCCCGCTGCTGGGCGGGTCGGCCTTTTCGGGCGAGCTCAACTACACGCCCGACATGCCCTTCGCGCTGAACGACGTCGACCAGAACTGTCACGATCTGAACGCCATCGATTTCGGTGCTATTCTGGGCGCGCCCGGTTTCGATAACTGCCGTCCGGGCGCCGTCGCTCCCACCGGTCCCGGCGCGACGATCCAGGGGTACGATTTCCGGGAATCGATCACCGGTCAGGTCGGCACCATCAGCACGCTGAGCGGTTCGCAGCCGCTCGTCGAGATGATCGGTGGCGATATCCTGATCCTGGTGGCCAATGTCGGCTTCCAGTACATCCCGAACCTCGATTCGGCGACCAACCGGCTGTCGATTCCGCGGGCTGCGTCGTCCAATCCGAACCCCTTCACCAACCAGATACTCGCCAGCGCCGGTTGCGCCGGTGTTGTTCCTTTCGGGCCGACGCAGTGTACGCCTAAATATGCGGACAGCTTCTCCTGGGGTTACCGCCTGCTGACGTCGGTTGACTACAACAACGCGCTTGGAACGCCGTGGACCTTGTCGCCCAGCATTGCCTGGTCGCATGATGTCAGCGGTTATTCGGCCGGTCCGGTCGGCCCGGGCTTCGTTCAGGGCAAAAAGGTTGTGTCGCTCGGTCTGACGGCAAACCTGCGGAGCGTGTGGCGTGCCAACGTGCAGTACACACACAACATGGGCAATGAATTCCGTAACTTCTCGAAGGACAAGGATTTCATGTCGATGACGGTCTCCTACGCCTTCTGATCTTCTGAAACGCGTAACGCGAAACGGAACCCGGCGGTGGCAATACCGCCGGGTTTTGCTTTTGGGTGTGGAGGTGGCTTCTCCCCTTGTGGTCTTTGCCGGGCTCGACCCGGCAATCCAGTAGCCGCGTGAGCGGCGTCCCTCTTCGCAAGGAATCACTTCCTCGAGGCGACAAGTTTTGTGAAGAGGCACGCTGCCTTCGGCAGCTTCCGGGCCCCGGCCTCCTTAATTACAAAGGAGGGTCTGGGGGAGACAAGTGTGGGGAAGGTCGCACACAAGCACAAATCCCCGCCATGTTGCGTTGCACAAATAGCGGTGCCGGTGGCGCGATTCATCCGTAGACGGATCGACAGGCTTTTCACCGGCGCGGCGCGGCGCGCGGCGCACATTAAAAAGATTTAATGCGACCGGGGCAAAAAGACCCGGGAAACAGCCCGAAAAGCGGCGCGGAAGACACACAATCGCGAAGGTGGCGATTTGCGCGGACGGGGCAATTTGGTATCATTCCGCGAGAGTAAGGCGGGGAAACCGGCCTCGGTGCACAGCCGCAAAAGCCTTTTCAAACGCGAAAAGCTCCATTTGTTTCTGGCATCGAAAGCCCGATAAGAAATCCAGTGGAGGGAACGTATATGAAAAGGACGACCATGTTGGTGTCCGCCCTTGCGATCAGCGCACTCGCGACGAGCGCGCTGGCCAAGGTGCCGGATGCCCAGGTGAACCGTCTGGGTCAGGATTTGACCCCGATGGGTTCGGAAAAGGCCGGCGATGGCGACATCCCCGCATGGACCGGCGGCCTGCCGACCGTGCCGGGCAATGTCACCTACACGCCCGGTCAGAAGCTGCAGAATCCGTTCGCCAGCGACCCGATCAAGTACACGGTCACCGGCGCGAATGCGGGTCAGTATGACGCCATCCTGACCGACGGCTACAAGGCCCTGCTGAAGGCCTATCCGACCTACAAGATGGACGTCTATGAGACGCGCCGTACCTGCGCGTTCCCGGACCGCTTCTACGAAGCCAACAAGCGCAACGCCGCGGTTGGCGAACTTGTCGGCGGCGGCGCCGGCATCAGCCAGTCGATCTTCGGCTCGCCGTTCCCGATCCCGAACAGTGCGCTCGAGATCATCTGGAACCACACGCTGCGCTATCGTTCGTTCAAGGTGGTGCGGCAGTTCGCGGCGGCGCCGGTGACGCGCGGCGGCGACTACACGCTGCAGATCGTGCAGGACGAAGCCATTCTGCAGTGGTCCGATCCGTCGGCAACCAAAGCCGAGGATCTCCAGAACATCTCGATCTACTACATCGCCAACACGATCGCGCCCGCCCGCGCCGCCGGCAGCGTGATCCTGGTGTATGAAGCCCTGAACGCCCAGGTCCAGCCGCGTCAGGCCTGGCAGTACAGCCCCGGCACGCGCCGCGTGCGCCGCGCGCCGAACATCGCCTATGACAATCCGGGCACCAACTCGGACGGTCTGTCGACGTCGGATTCGTTCGACGGCTATAATGGCGCGCCGGACCGCTACGACTGGACCGTGCTCGGCAAGACCTCGAAGCTTGTCTCGGCCAACGCCTATGACGGCGAATCGACACCCTACAAGGACTATCTGCGGCCGTTGCATCTGAACCAGGACAAGGTTCGTTATGAGTTGCGCCGTGTCTGGGAAGTCGAAGCCAAGCTTCGTGCCGATACGCGTCACGTCTATTCCCGCCGCGTCTATGCGAACGAGGAAGACGCCTACCAGATGTCGACCGTGGCGCTTTATGACGGCCGCGGCCAGCTCTGGCGCGTGCAGGAAATGCACCAGATCCAGCGTTACAACGTGCCGCTCTGCGGCTCGGCGGGCGAGATCGTCTATGACCTGCAGGCCGGCCGCTATCTGGCGCTGGCGCTGCAGAACGAAGAGCCGCCGGTGAACTACTTCGCCGACGAGATCGACAAGAACCGCTACACGCCGAACTCGATCCGTCAGCTCGGCGTTCGCTAAAAGGACTTCGTCGCAAGTTTGAGGGCAGGGCTCCGGGTAACCGGGGCCCTGCTTCTTTGTCCGGTCCCCCAGCCTCTCTCCTGCGGCCCCAGGGCCGGCAGAAGGGGGTGGCGGCGGGCCCGGCGCGCCGGCCTTGCGGTCCGTCCGGCGCCGCCTTAACCCTGATTTCGCGTCATCCGCGTTCCCGATCACGTAGGTCAAGACCGCGCTTGAAAAATACGCTATAAGGAAAAAAACGTTATAAAAGACCATCAATACAGGGGGATCGCCGGGGCGACCTCTCGCGGCTTCGGCAGCCTGCCGGGCCCCGCGTTCCGTCCCGACGAACCGAACGCCCGAGTGCAGGAGCCCAAGGTAATGTCACCGTCGTTTATCGAGATCCTTTCCCGCAACATGCCGCGCCTCCGCCGCGCCGCAGCCGCCCTTATTGCGCTGAGCTTCGCCGTCGCCATGCCCGCCGTGGCGCAGGACGACGCGGATGGCCGGTCGCCGTCCTATGCGGTGCAATCGGAGCTGGCGCCGGAATCGCTGCTGCTGGATGCGACCTATGCCAACGGACGCCTCGTCGCCGTCGGCGAATATGGACATGTCGTCTATTCCGACGATCGCGGCGTCACCTGGACGCAGGCCACTTCCGTGCCGACCCAGGCGACGCTGACCGGCGTCACCTTTGTCGATGCCCAGCTCGGCTTCGCGGTCGGCCACGATGCGACGATCATCCGCACGCGCGACGGCGGCGTGAACTGGGATCTCGTCTATCACGATGCCGAATCCGAAATGGCCTTCATGGCCGTCTATTTCGAGAATGCCGAACGCGGCTTCGCGCTCGGCGCCTTTGCCTTCATGGTGGAGACGCAAGAGGGCGGCGAGCCCGACAGCTGGGAAGAGCGCTCGCTCAGCGACGGATTGCTCGACGACTACCACCTCAACAAGCTTTTCGCCGACAAGGATGGCGATCTCTACATCGCTGCCGAATTCGGTATCGTCTACCGCTCGGGCGACCAGGGCCGTAACTTCGACCGCATCCAGACGCAGTATGAAGGCTCCTTCTGGGGCGGCTTCGGCATGAGCGACGGTTCGGTGATGGTGTTCGGCATGCGCGGCAACGCCTTCCGCTCCTGGGACAAGGGCCAGACCTGGACCAAGGTCGACACGGGCACCGACAAATCGATCGCCGGCGGCGTTCAGCTCGGCGGCGGCAAGATCATTCTTGTCGGTCTTCAGGGCTATATCGGCTACAGCGACGACAACGGCAAAAGCTTCGTCGAAGTCACGCGCGCCGACCGTCTTGGCTATGCGGCCGTCTCCGACGGACCCGATGGCCAGATCGTCGTCTTCGGCGAACCGGGCGCCAAGTTGATGCCCGACGATCCGGAAAAGGCGCGCGAAGCCGTTGGTGCGCGGATCACCGCCGCGACCGAGGGTGGCAGCTAGAGCGCCACCGATCCGGTTTACCGATCGAAGGACCCCGGCCTCGCGGCCGGGGTTTTTCATTGGGCGGCGACGGGCGGATCGCCGTTCTTTCATTGCCTCTTTTCATTGCCCGGGGCGCGGGCCACAATCCCGGAAACGAAAATAAAATGAGGGAGCGCGAAGCATGACGGGGAGCGTCGATTTCGGCCGCTACAAGCGGATCAAGGCGAGCCGGCAGGGCCGCGTGCTGACATTGGCGCTCAGCAATCCGGCGCTGATGAACGCCGTCGACGGCGAGATGCATCGCGAACTCTCAAGCATCTTTCTCGACGCCGCCGACGATCGTCAATCCGATGTGATCGTGCTGACCGGCGAGGGCGCGGCCTTTTCGGCGGGCGGCGATCTCAACTGGATGAAGCGCAGTTTCGAGGCCGGCGACAAGGGCCCCGATGCCGCCGAGGCCAAGCGCATCGTCTTCTCGCTGCTCGATCTTGAAAAGCCGATCATCGCCAAGGTGCGCGGGCCGGCCGTCGGGCTCGGCGCCACCATCGCGCTGATGTGCGATGTGATTTTTGCGAGCGACAATGCGCGCTTTGCCGATCCGCATGTGCGGGCCGGCATCGTCGCCGGCGATGGCGGCGCGATCATCTGGCCGCAGCTTGTCGGCTATGCGCGGGCCAAGGAATATCTGATGACCGGAGATCCGGTGCCGGCGGCGGAGGCGGAGCGGATCGGCCTCGTCAATCATGTGGTGCCGGATGACGCGCTCGATGCGCGTGTCGATGCGTTTGCCGCGAAGCTTGCCGCGGGCGCCACCCAGGCGATCAAGTACAGCAAGGTCGCGGTCAATATCGGCTTGAAGCAGCTTGCGCATACGATCCTCGATACGTCGATCGGCTACGAGATGCTGACCTTCACGACCGAAGACCACAAGGAAGCGGTCAATGCGTTTCTCGAAAAGCGCAAGCCGGCCTTCACGGGGAAATGACCGGCATGGATGCGGCGATGGGCGAGATGCCTCTCAATTTCGACGAGCCGGAACATGTGCGGATGCTGCGCGACAGCATGCGGCGCTTCGTCGAGGCGGAGATGCCACGGGCGAAAGCGCGCGAATGGGACCGCGGCAATATCTATCCGGCCGAGGTGATGAAGAAGCTCGGCGCGATGGGGATGATGGGTCTCACCGTCGATGAGAAATATGGCGGCGCCGGCGTCGACATCTATGCGACGATGGCGGTGATCGAGGAAATCGCCAGGCGCTCGGTCGCGGTGGCCTGTCCCTATATCATGGCGGTCTGCTATGCCGGCATGAATCTCGGCGAGAGCGCCAGCGAGGCGCAGAAGCAGGAATTGCTGCCGAAAGTCGCCAGCGGCAATCTGCTCTTTGCCTATGGATTGTCGGAGCCCAATGTCGGCGGCGATCTGGCGACCGTCGAAACGACAGCGCGGCGCGAGGGCGACGCGGTCGTCATCAACGGCGCCAAGCGCTGGTGCACCGGGGCGCATATCGCCGATTATATCTTCTGCCTGCTGCGCTCGGGACCGAAGGAAGAGAAATACAAGAACCTGTCGATCGTGCTGGTGCCGCCGACATTGCCCGGCATCACCATCACGCCGCTCGGCCATCTCGGCATTCGCGGCGTCGAGACGAAAGACGTCACCTTCGACGATGTGCGGGTGCCGGCGGCCAATATTCTCGGCGGCGAGGCGATGTGGAACAAGGGCTGGCAACAGCTTGCGGGCCGCGCGCTCGAGGTCGAGAAGCTCGAGCTTTCGGCCTGCGCGCTGGGGCTCGCCGAAGCGGCGGTCGCCGATGCCTGGGGCTATGCCGAGGAACGCGAACAGTTCGGCCGCGCCATTGCCGGCCATCAGGCGATCCGGCACATGCTGGCGGAGGCGCGCACGCGCGTGCGCGCGATGCGGCTGATGCTTTACAGCGCCGCCTGGCTGGCCGACCGGGGGCGGCCCTGTTCGGTCGAAACCTCGATGGCCAAGCTGTTCTGCTGCGAAGGCGCGGCGGAAGTCACGCAGACCTGCATGCGCGTGACCGGCGCCTATGGGCTGTCGGATGAAATGGACATGGAGCGCTATGTGCGCGACGCGATCAGCCTGCCGATCGTCGGTGGTTCGTCGAACATGCAGAAGAACAACATCGCCAACCGGCTGAAACTCGGCGCCTGAGGGAGAGATGATGAGCGAGATGCAGACGCGCAGCGGTGCGCAGATCGATCCGGTTTCCGTCGCCGATGGCTTTGCCGAAGAGATCGCGGCGCGCGCCGCCGAGATCGAGGCCAATCGCTTCCTGCCGCAGGATATCGCCCGGCGCTTTGCCGAAGCCGGTCTCTACCGGCTCTGCATTCCGGCCGCCTATGGCGGGCGCGAGGCGCATCCCTCCGTTCTCTTCGAGACGGTGGAGCGGATCGCGCGCGCCGACGGGTCGGCCGCCTGGTGCGTCTTCATCGGTGCGACGTCGGGCGTCGTTTCGGCCTTCCTCGCGCCCGAGGAAGCCCGCGCCGTGTTCGGCGATCCGTTGACCGTCACGGCCGGCGTTTTTGCGCCGCGCGGCAAGGCCGTGCATGCGGTCGAGAAGGGCGTTCAGGGCTACCGCGTCAACGGGCGCTGGCAATGGGGCTCGGGCTCGCGCAATGCACAGTATATTTCCGGCGGTGCGATGATCCTGGGCGACGACGGGAAGCCGGAAATGGCCGCCGAGGGCATTCCGCAGAACCGGATGATGATGTTCGAGGCGAAGGATGTGACGCTGCTCGACACATGGGATGTGTCGGGCCTGTGCGGCACCGGCAGCACCGATTTCGAGGTGAAGGATCTGTTTGTGCCGGCATCGCGCGCGGTCAGCCTGATCAGCGACAAGCCCCTTGCGCGGCCGCTCTACTGCTTCCCGACCTTCGGGTTGCTCGGCATCGGCATTGCGGCGGTGGCGCTGGGTCTGGCGCGCGGTTCGATCGAGACGCTGGTGGAGCTTGCCGGCGGCAAGACGCCGCAAGGCTCGTCGAAGCCGCTGGCGTTGCGCGCCAAGGCGCAGCTCGACGTTTCACAGGCCGAGGCGCTGACGCGCTCGGCGCGCGCCTGGCTGATGGAAACGGTCAATACTGCCTTCGAAGCGGCGGAGAAGAATGGCGAGATGACGGTGGCGCATCGCCGCGACATTCGGCTGGCGACAACGCACGCGGTGCAGTCGGCGGCGCGGGCGGTCGATCTGATGTACACGCTGGCCGGCGGCAGTTCGGTCTATCGCGGCTCGCCCTTGCAGCGGCAGTTCCGCGACGTGCATGTGGCGACCCAGCACATGATGGTGTCGGATGCGACCTATGAGCTGACCGGACGGCTGCTGCTCGGCGTGCCGACCAACACGGCGATGCTCTAGCACGTTGAATTTTTTGTACTTTCTCCGAGGATAGAACAGGATGAGCGAAATGAGAAAAGGCCGCGTCGAAGGCAAGATGGCGTTCGTCACCGGCGGCGCGCAGGGGCTTGGCAAGGCGTCGGCGATCATGCTGGCGCGCGAGGGCGCGAAAGTGACCCTTGCCGACATCAACGAGAAGGGCGCGCGCGCCGTTGCCGACGAGATCAATGCCGATCGTCCGGGTACAGCCTTTGCCGTGGGTCTCGACGTCACGCGCGAGGATCAGTGGAAGGACGCGCTCGCCGAAGCCGACAAGGCGATGGGCGGCATCAATGTGCTGTTCAACAATGCCGGGATTGGCGGCGGCACGACGGTCGAGGATACCGACTTCGAGACCTACAAAAAAGTCATGGCGGTCGATGTCGATTCGGTCTTCCTCGGCTGCAAATATGCGATCCCCTACATGGTGCGCCATGCGCCCGGCTCGATCGTCAACACCTCGTCGATCGCCGGCCTGATCGCCGGCCACAACATGGCGGCCTATAACGCGGCCAAGGCAGCGGTGTGGCTGCTGTCGAAGTCGGTGGCGCTTCACTGCGCCAAGCGCGGCTACCGCATTCGCTCGAATTCGATCCACCCGACCTTCATCGATACACCGATCCTTGATGGCATGGCGCGCGGCATGTCGAAGGAGGAGCTGGTCAAGAAGCTTGCCAAGCAGGTGCCGCTCGGGATTGTCGGCGAACCGGACGATGTCGCCTATTGCGTGCTTTATCTGGCGTCCGACGAATCGAAGTTCATCACCGGCGCCGAGATCAAGATCGATGGCGGCATTAGCGCCATGTAAGGGGATCGGCGCTTAAGCTTTCCCATCGGGTCTTGCGGGGAGGCGGGACCGGTCCCATATCGGTCGGCAGTCATGACCCAGCGCGTCCTCATCGTGCTCCACCAGGAGCGTTCCAGCCCCGGCCGGGTGGCGCAGGCGCTTCTGCGCCGCGGCTGCGAACTCGATATCCGCCGCCCGGCGCTGGGCGATCCGCTGCCCGCGACCATGGCGGCGCATGACGCGGCGATCATTTTCGGCGGGCCGATGAGCGCCAATGACGATCTTCCCTTCATCAAGGCCGAAATCGACTGGATCGGCGTGCCGCTGCGGGAGGAAAAACCCTATCTCGGCATCTGTCTCGGCGGGCAGATGCTGGCGCGGCATCTCGGTGCCCGCGTCTGGAGCCATCCGGAAGCCCGGGTCGAGGCCGGCTATTATCCGATCCGGCCGACCGGTGCGGGCGGCCATCTCTTCGACGATCCGCAATACGTCTATCAATGGCATCGCGAGGGTTTCGACCTGCCGTCAGGGGCGGTTCAGCTAGCCGAAGGCGTTGGCGATTTTCCGGTCCAGGCGATGCGCTATGGCGACAAGGCCTATGGCATCCAGTTTCACCCCGAGCTGACGACGCCGATGATGGATGCCTGGCTGACGCTGGCGGCCGAGCGGCTGACGCAGCCGGGCGCCCAGCCCGCCGAGGCGCATCGCAGGGGCCGTGAGAGCCATGACGGGGCGCTGAGGGTCTGGTTGTCGCGTTTCCTCGACCATTGGCTGCCGGCCGAAAACGAGGCCCGCCAGAGCGCCTGACCTTCGCTATGCGTGAAACAGAGGGGGGAGGGATGCTCCGGAAATGGTGGAGCCGAGCGGGATCGAACCGCTGACCTCCTCATTGCGAACGAGGCGCTCTCCCAACTGAGCTACGGCCCCGGAGCCCGGCGCTTTTCCGGCACCGGAGCCGCTTCTTAGGCGGCGGCGGGCGAGGTGTCAAGTGAGCGGGAAAGCGCCCCGGACCCCGTACTGAAACCGGTCCTTGAACGGCGTCCCGCGCCCGTTTACACCTTGGACAACGGATTCGCCGTGGTGCAATTCGCGCCGCTTCCCGGGCGGCCGGTCTCCCGGCCCCGAACAATCAACAATGGCGAGGCCCCATGATTGCCCTGCTGAACCTGATCGCCTCGGCCATCACCCTCTATGTCTGGATCATCGTGATCGGGGTGGTGCTGAGCTGGCTGGTCGCCTTCAACGTTATCAACACCCACAACCGTTTCGTCTACACGGTGGTTGACACGATCAACCGGCTGACCGAGCCGGCGCTGCGGCCGATCCGCAATCTGCTGCCCAATCTCGGCGGCATCGACATCTCGCCGGTCATCCTGATCCTGTTGCTCTTTTTCGTGCGCAACCTGATCGTCTACGATCTGCCGATCTGGCTCGGGCTCGGATACTGAGCGGAGAGGGCGCCGTGAAGGCGGTCAGCGGCGGCGTCTCGGTCCGGCTGCGCGTCACGCCGCGTGGCGGCAGCGACCGGATCGACGGGCTGGCGCGTGACGCCGAAGGCCGGAGCTTTCTCAGGTTGCGCGTTTCGGCCGTCGCCGAGAAAGGCAAGGCCAATGAGGCGGTGGTGAGGTTGCTGGCGAAGGCCTGGCGGCTGCCGCGCACGGCGCTGACGATCACCGCCGGAGAGAGCGGTCGCAACAAGGTGGTGACCGTCGCGGGCGATGCGGCGGTGCTTGAAGCGCAGATTTCGACCTGGCTCGAAGCATTGCCGGGTGCGAGCGAAAAGGGCGGGGCGGCATGAGCGAGGCGCGGATCATCGATGGCAAGAGCATTGCCGACGCCTTGCGCGCCCGCGTCGCCACTGAAGTGGCACGACTCCGGAACGATCACGGGTTGACGCCGGGCCTTGCTGTCGTGCTGGTCGGCAGCGACCCCGCCAGCGAAATCTATGTTCGCAACAAGGGCATGCAGACCAAAGAGGCCGGCATGAACTCATGGGAGTTCAAGCTGCCCGATACGACGACGCAGGATGCGCTGCTGGCGAAGGTTCGCGAGCTCAACGCCGATCCGGCCGTGCATGGTATTCTGGTTCAGTTTCCGGTACCGGCGCAGATTTCCCAGCAAGCCGTCATCGAAACGATCGATCCCGACAAGGATGTCGATGGGTTGCATCCGGTCAGTGCCGGGCGGCTGGCGAGCGGATTGCCGGGCCTCGTGCCGGCGACGCCGACCGGCTGCCTCGTTCTGGCGCGCGAAGCCTTCAAGGCGCGCGGCGAAACGCTGGCGGGCAAGCATGCCGTTGTGGTCGGCCGTTCCAATCTTGTCGGCAAGCCGGTGGCGCAATTGCTGCTCGGCGAAAACTGCACCGTCACCATCGCGCATAGCCGCACCATCGATCTTCCGTCGGTCTGCCGCATGGGCGACATTCTGGTCGCCGCAACCGGCCGCGCTGAGATGATCCGCGGCAGTTGGGTGAAGCCCGGCGCCGTCGTCATCGATGTTGGCACGACGCGCCTTCCGGCGCCCGAACGCGGCGCGGGCAAGATGAGGCTGGTCGGCGACGTCGCCTTTGCCGAAGCGAAAGAGGTTGCCGGCGACATCACGCCGGTTCCCGGCGGTGTCGGCCCCATGACCATTGCCTGCCTGTTGCGCAACACGCTTTTTGCCGCCTCGCGCATTCACGGCATCGCGCCGCCGCAAGACCTCTGAGGCCGCTCATGGAAATGCGCCAGCTCGGAAAATTGTGGCCGGTCAGCGCGCTGACGCTCGGCGGCGGCGGTCTCGGGCAGATATGGGGCGCGACGACACGTGATGAGGCGGTCGCCACGGTGCGTGCGGCGGCCGATGCCGGCATCACGCTTTTTGACATGGCACCGAGTTATGGACGTGGCGAGGCCGAGGCGGTGATGGGCGCGGCATTTGACGGGCACTGGCCCGAGGGTCTCCGCGTCACCACCAAATGCATGATCGGCGGGCGGCATTTTCCCGATGTCGCGGCGCGACTCGAAGCCTCGCTTGTGCGCAGCCTCGCCACGATGAAGCGCCAGCGGATCGACATCTTCTTTCTTCACTCAAACATTTGTCCCGACGGCTATGTCTATGGGCGCGATCCGGATTTTGCACATCATGCCGCGGTGACGCTATCCGCTTTCACGGACATCGTCGTTCCCGCCTTCGAGAAGTTAAAAAAGAAAGGTCTGATCGGCGCCTGGGGCATCACCGGAACGGGGTTGCCGCGCACGATCATGGAAGTGCTGCGGAGCGGGCCCCGGCCTGCTGTCGTGCAGGCGGTGACCAATCTGCTCGATTCGCCGGGTGGCATGCGGTTCTATGAAGAGCCTGCCGAACCGCGCAACATCATCCGCACCGCGCAGAACAACGATGTCGGCGTGATGGGCATTCGCGCCGTACAGGCGGGCGCGCTGACGTTGGCCATCGACCGCAAGATGGACGACAACGAGCCCGAGATGCGAGACTACGCCAGGGCCGAGCCCTTTCGCGCGCTCTGCCGCGAAATCGGCGAAGACCCGGCCATCGTCGCGCATCGCTATGCGCTGGCTATCCCCGGCGTCGACACGCTGGTGCTCGGCGTCAAGAACCGCGCCGAGCTCGCCAGCATCGTCGATGCGGCGGCGCAAGGACCGATCGAAGCCGACCTCGTCGGCCGCATCGATGCACTGCGCCTCAACTTCCAGATCCCGCGTATGCCGATCGACGGGGAGGACATGCTCTGATGCCGCTCCCCGCCTCGCGCCTATCTGTTGTCGAGTTGAGCCCGGACCGCGTGCAGCCCGTCGCGGGTGATGCGATAGGGGCTGCCCTCGCGCGAGGCGATCAGGCCGCGCCGGCGCAAACGGCGGAAGGTTGCCAATGAGCAATCGCTCAAAACCCAGCCCTCGCGTGTGACGCAGATGGCGGTGCGGATTTTTCCTTTTTCATCTTTTTCGACGCGGATCGTACCGCCGCGCGCCAGCGCATGGAGCGTGCGCTGCTCGAATTTCGAGACGTTCATCGGAAGATACCTGGAGAAAAGCCAAAGCGGAACGGGCGGCGCGACCGGCGCAGGCAAGCGCGCTGCGCGGGCGGTGGCCCGTCTTTTCAAATGGCCCGTCCGAGAGGGAAAACCCGTCTCAGCGGCCGCGCTTTTCTCCGGCTACAGACATCAACGCTCCATCGCGTGTGGTGCTTCATCTCTAACCGAAGGCCGCGCGGTCCGTCAATCCGCGCGGCTGCTGCCGGCGGCGGCACTGTTCATTTTTGCCGCGCTGTTGCCGCCAGGCGACGCCCGCGCCGACGGTCACGACGTCGAGGGCGGCATGATCGCCTGGCCCGAACACGAGATGGAGCGCGCACTCGACTTCCTGATCGAGCGGCGGATGAACGATCTCGACATACGCGGTGCCGCGGTCGCCGTCGTCGTCGACGGCAAGCTCGTCTTCGAACGCGGCTACGGCGTCGGCGATATCGGTGGCGAAGTGCCCGTCACCGAGCACACGCTTTTCGAGGCCGCCTCGCTCGGCAAGCCCATTGTGGCGTTCGGGGCGCTGCTGCTGGCGCGGGAGCGGAAACTCGCGCTCGACGCACCGGTCACCGAGAGTTTCGATGCGCCCTGGCTCAAGGATGCACATGACCGTGCGACGGTGACGCCGCGCCATTTGCTGACGCACAGGTCCGGCCTCTCCAACAATCTGCGCTTCGGCTCGCGCAGCACGGGTTTCGAGCCCGGCTCGCAATTTTCCTATTCGGGTGTCGGCTACATGTATCTTGCCGAGGTGATGGCCGGGATCGAGGAAACCGGCTTCGACCGGTTGATGCGCGAGCGCGTTTTTGCGCCGCTCGGTATGCATTCGTCGGGCTACACGGTGCCCGAGGCGCTGGTCGACAGGGTGGCGCGGCCGCATGTGCCGCTGTGGATGCCGATCGTCGCGCTTGTCGGGCCGGCGCTTTGCTTCCTTGCGATCCTCGGATTTCTGACGCTGCTCATCGTCCGTTTCGGATTTGAGCGGTTGCGCGTCCGGCCGGTCGAGTTGCTGCCGGCGGTGGTGCTGTCGCCCTTGCTGGCGGGCGGCCTTGTTTTTCTGGGCTTCGGATTCTGGGCGCTGATTTTCAGTCTCGGCTATCTGCTGGTCTGGCTTGTCGCGCTGAGCGCTGTCGCCTTCTCGCTGCAATATCTGCGGGTCGTTCTCGATCAAGGGCGGAGCGACCGGGTGATCTCGCGCGGTCGCATGCGGCGTCACGGCCTCGATCCGGCGATGCTCGGCATCGCCTTTGTCGCCAGTCTGCTTTTCATGTTCTGGCAGGTGCCGGGGCCGATGCGGAACGGCGACGATCTCAATCCGGCGTCGTCGTTGCGGTCGAGCGCCCATGATCTCGGGCTCTTCATGGCGGGGTTCATCAACGGCGCGGTGATCGGGCCGGAATGGCGCGCCCGCATGGTCTCGGAGCGCGTCGAGATCGGCACGCGTGGCCGCAGCCGCGTCGGTTGGGGTCTCGGTTTCGGTACGCGCGAAACGGCCACAAGTTTCACGGCTTGGCAATGGGGCTCCAATGTCGGTTCGAAAAGCCTGATGGTGATCGACCCGTCGCGCCGCGCCGGCGTCGTCGTACTGACCAACGCCGAAAGCGGCGACCGCCTTGTTCAGGAAGTTGCCGGGCATGTCCTGGGCATTGATGGGTCATGGCGTCTGCCCTGATCGCGGGCCAAGGATTCGCAACGCGGGAGGTGGGCGTGATGGAAAAATTCGAGAAGATTTTCACTCGGGCCGCCAAGCGCCATGGCGGTGCCAAGGCGGTTGAGGCGAACCTCTCCAAACCGAAAAGCGCGGCCGCACTCAGGAAGATTTCCGACGACCGTTGGCTCGCCGGCATGACCCGTGCCGTTTTTCAGGCCGGCTTCGTCTGGAAGATCATCGAGAACAAATGGCCGGGCTTCGAGGAAGCCTTTGACGGCTTCGATCCGAATCGCATCGCCTTCTACACCGACGAGAAGATCGGACGCCTTGCCAGCGATGCGCGGATCGTGCGCAACGGGCAGAAAATCATGGCAACGCGCGACAATGCACGCTTCGTCGTCGAACTGGCGAAGGAGCACGGCTCGGCCGGCGCCTTCTTCGCGGCTTCGAGGCCCGAACAATTTGCTGCGTTGCTCGATGTCCTGAAGAAGCGCGGCAACCGCCTGTCCGGCGCCTCGGCACAATTTTTCCTGCGCCAGATGGGCGTCGATAGCTGGATCCTGTCGCCGTCGGTTGTCGCCGCGCTTGTCAATGCCGGGGTCGTCGACAAGGCGCCGACTTCGCGCAAGGCGATGGAGGCTGTGCAGGCCGCCTTCACGCAATGGCGCAAGGAAAGCGGCCGCTCGCTGACCGAGATCAGCCGGGTGCTGGCGATGTCGGCGGATGCTTAGGGTCAGTCTGCCTTCTTCGCCGCGGCAATGGCCTTCACGATCAGATCGCGCGCGACCTCGGGGCCTTCCCAGCCCGCGACCTTCACCCACTTGCCTTCCTCGAGATCCTTGTAGTGCTCGAAGAAATGGGTGATGCGCTTGATCAGAATGTCCGGCATGTCGGTATAGCTCTGGACGTTCTTGTAATAGGGATTGAGCTGTTCGACCGGTACGGCGAGGATCTTTTCATCCTGCCCCGCTTCGTCATGCATCATCAGAACACCGATGGGGCGCGAGCGGATGACGGCACCCGGCACCACAGGAATGCGGCTGACGACCAGCACGTCGACGGGGTCGCCATCGTCGGACAGTGTGTGCGGCACGAAACCGTAATTGCAGGGATACTGCATCGCCGTATGCATGAAGCGGTCGACGAAGAGCGTGCCCGATTCCTTATCCATCTCGTATTTCACCGGATGGCCGCCATGCGGCACCTCGACGATGACGTTTATGTCGTCGGGCGGGTTCCTGCCGATCGGGATGGCGTCTATACGCATTTAGCTTTTGGTCCGGTTGTTGCGGGCTGCCAGCAGCCGCAGCCGCAGCGCGTTAAGGCGGATAAAGCCCGCCGCGTCTTTCTGGTCATAGGCGCCGGCATCTTCCTCGAAGGTGACATGCGCCATCGAGTAAAGCGAATAAGGCGAGGAGCGTCCGACGACCGTTGCCGAGCCCTTGTAGAGCTTCAGGCGCACGCTGCCCGTCACCATTTCCTGGCTCTTGTCGATCAGCGCCTGCAGCATCTCGCGTTCCGGGCTCCACCAGAAGCCGTTATAGATCAGCTCCGCATAGCGCGGCATCAGCTCGTCCTTTAGATGCGCCGCGCCGCGGTCGAGCGTCAGGCTCTCCATGGCGCGGTGGGCGACCAGGAGCACGGTGCCGCCCGGCGTTTCGTAGACGCCGCGCGATTTCATGCCAACGAAACGGTTTTCGACAAGGTCGAGTCGGCCGATGCCGTTGGCGCCGCCAAGCTCGTTCAGCTTCGTCAGCAGCGTTGCGGGGCTCATCTTCACGCCGTCAATCGACACCGCATCGCCCCTCTCGAAGCCCACTTCGACATAGGTCGGCGTGTCGGGCGCATCTTCCGGCCGGACGCTGCGGCTGTAGACATATTCCGGTGCTTCGTCGGCGGGATCCTCCAGCACTTTTCCTTCGGCGGAGATGTGCAGCAGGTTCGCATCGACCGAAAAGGGCGCCTCGCCGCGCTTGTCCTTGGCGATCGGAATCTGGTGCTTCTCGGCGAATTCGATCAGCTTCGTGCGCGAGGTCAGGTCCCATTCGCGCCAGGGCGCGATGATCTTGATTTCGGGATTGAGCGCGGCATAGCCGAGCTCGAAGCGCACCTGGTCGTTGCCCTTGCCGGTCGAGCCGTGGCAGACGGCGTCGGCGCCGGTCGCCCGGGCGATCTCGATCTGGCGCTTGGCGATCAGCGGCCGCGCGATCGAGGTGCCGAGCAGGTAGACGCCCTCATAGAGCGCATTGGCGCGGAACATCGGGAAGACGAAGTCGCGCACGAATTCCTCGCGCAGATCCTCAATGTAGATTTCCTTGACGCCGAGCATTTCGGCCTTCTTGCGCGCCGGCTCCAGCTCCTCGCCCTGGCCGAGATCGGCGGTGAAGGTCACCACCTCGCAGCCATAGGTTTCCTGCAGCCATTTCAGGATGACCGAGGTGTCGAGGCCGCCCGAATAGGCCAGCACCACCTTCTTCACGTCTTTTGTCGCGCCGCTCATCGCATTTCCCTCAAGCCGGTCGATTTTGCGGCGCATCATAGGGAAATCGGACAGGGCGGCAAGAGGCGTGGCGCGTGGCGTCATTCACCCGCGACGGACAGCCAATTGCCTGTCATAATTTCTCACGAAGCGCCATTTTCCGGGGGAATTCTATGGATTCGTCGATCATCCTGCTCATTGCACTGGGGCTCATTGTTGGCGGCGGCTATGGCTGGTATGTCAGCCTGATCACCAGGCGCAACGAGGTGCGCGAAGCGATGGGCTCGATCGATGTCCAGCTCCGGAAGCGCTTCGATCTCCTGCCCAACATTGTGGCGCTGGCGCAGAAATTCATGACGCATGAGAAGTCCCTGCTCGGCGAGTTGACGGCGCTCAGGGCGCAAGTCGAGACGCCCTATGCGAAGGACGATCCGGCCGCGGCCGGCGCGCATCTCGAGGCCTCGAAGAAGCTCGAGGCCGGCATGATCCGGTTTTTCGCGGTGGCCGAGAATTATCCGGAACTTCGCTCCGCCGAAACCATCACACGCGCGCAAGCGACATTCGAGGAGGTCGAGGGCAATATCGCCGCCGCCCGGCGTTTCTACAATTCGGCGGTCGCGCGGCTCAACAACGCCGTCGAGATTTTCCCGGGTTCGATTATCGCCAACATTGCCAATGTGCAAAGCTTCCCCTTCTACGAGGTCGAGGACGCGGCAGCGCGCCAGCCCGTCGACGTCAACAAACTGATGTCGTAGAACGGCGATGTCCGCTGCCGACGCCGCATCCGGGTTCGACGCGTTCTTCGCGCGCGAAATCGCGCCCTGGATTGCGGAGAAGGAGATCGAACGCCGCGCTGTCTTTCGCCGCACTCTTTGGCGCGCCGCTGCCGTCATCGGCGTCGGCCTTTTTGCGTTTGCCGTTTCCGCTCAGGTGATCGAAGGCGAGGATTTGCGCGGGTTCGCGCTTTTTGCCAGCGTTGCGATCATGGTGGCCGGCGCGGCGATGTTCGGATCGGTGCTGCTTTGGGGGCGCAAGTTCGCGGAAGAGCTCTCGGCGAAAATCTTCGGTCATTTCGGCTATGTCTATTCGCCGAATGTGCCGGAGGATTTTCTCGACCCCTTCAACCGCTGCCACCTGCTGCCCGGCTATAGCCGCAAGTCGCTGGAGGATCACGTGCGCGGTGAGGTACGCGGGGTTTCCTTCGAACTCGCCGAAGCCTTTCTCGAGCGCATGGTCCGGCGCGACAAGCGCGACGAATACGATCTCGTTTTTCGCGGTCTCATCGCACGCTACCAGTTCCCGAAGCGCTTTTCGGGCCGCACCATCCTTCGGGCCGACAGGGGCGTTCTCAATGCGCTCGGTCACGCCGGGGTCGAAGGTGAGCGGGTGCGCCTGGAGGACCCGCGTTTCGAGAAGTTGTTCGAGGTCTTTTCGAGCGACCAGGTCGAGGCGCGCTATCTGCTGACCCCGGCTTTCATGGAGCGGATGGCCGCCCTTGCCGAAACGACCGACGCGCCGCTGCAAGCGGCCTTCGACGGCGGCGACCTGCTGCTTGCGATTGACGGGCGGCGGGGCTATTTCGCGCAGCCCTCGCCGTGGCGCGATCTCGGCCGGAACGACCACATCCGCGCTTTTGTGGACGACATTGCGCTGATCGGCGAGATCGCCGCCACGCTCAAGCTCGACGCGCAGACGGCGGTGTGAGTTTGCGCAAAGGGTCTTGCGCGGGGCCGGCTTTCGCCCCACCTGTCCCGGAGCAATAATCGCGCAGGGCACAAGGGGGCATCATGCAGGTCGAGTTCTGGTACGAATTTGCGAGCACCTATTCATATCCGGCGGCCATGCGTGTCGAGCGGGCCGCCGCCGAGGCGGGCGTCGCGCTCGCCTGGCGGCCGTTTCTGCTGGGACCGATCTTCGGCGCGCAGGGCTGGAACGACAGCCCCTTCAACATCTATCCGGCCAAGGGAAAATATATGTGGCGCGACATGGCGCGCATCTGTGCGGCGGAGGGGCTGACGCTGAAAACACCGCCCGCGCGTTTCCCGCAGAACGGGTTGAAGGCGGCACGGTTGGCGCTGATCGGGCAGGACGAACCTTGGGGCCCCGAGTTCACGCGCCGCGTCTATCTGGCCAATTTCGCCGAACAGAAAGACATATCCGAGGAAGGCGTTCTCGCCGGAATCCTCGACGCGCTCGGTCTCGATGCGGCGGCGCTTGCCGCGCGCGCGAGCGAACCCGTCAACAAGGAGCGCCTCAAGACGCAAACCGCCGAGGCGATTGCGAAAGGCGTCTTCGGCGCGCCGTCATTCGTCGTTTCCGGGGGCGATGAACTCTTCTGGGGCAATGACCGGCTCGATGCGGCACTTCAATGGGCGAAGCGCTGACGGGGCCAATTCCGGAAAGCTTTCAGGGCCATGCACCGCTACAGCTTGTATGGCGCGGTCGCCGTCCCGATGTCGGCTCGAGTTCAATTTCAGCCGCAGGAGTTTGCCGATGACCGAGATCGTTTTTCATTCACAGCCTGTCAGCGTCTATCTCTGGATCGCCTCGCTCGTCGCGGCCGAGAAGGGTGTTTCTTGGTCGGTCAATCCGGTCGAGGTCGGCAGCGCGGCGCATCGTGCGCTGCACCCCTTCGCCAAGTCGCCGGTGCTGCAGCATGGCGAGACCTATGTTTACGAAACGCTCGCCATCGCGCATTACATCGACCGTGCCTTTGACGGCCCGGCGCTGCAGCCTGCCGACGCATTCGGCCAAAGCCATGTGTTGCGCTGGGCGAGCCTCGTCAACGCCTATATATTCCCCACGGCGACAAACGGCATCGCCAAGGAGCGTCTGCTGGTGCCGATGCAGGGCGGCACGCCCGACGAGGCGCGGATCGCGCAGGCGGTAAAGGATGCGGAGATGCAGCTTGCCGTCGTCACGCGCGATCTCGAAGCACATGAGTTTCTTGCCGGTGACGCCGTTTCGATCGCGGATTGCTTCCTTGCCCCGCATCTTCATTTCATCTCGATGACGCCGGAAGGAACGGCGCTGCTTGAGGCCGCACCGAAAGTCGCTGCCTGGCTCGATGCGATGCGGGCCCGGCCGAGCTTCGCGGCGGCGGATCAGTTCGCGCGCCGCGCGGCGTAAGTGTTGGTGCGAGCTGCCACGCGGCGGTACCCGTCGAAAACGGCCTTCTCGCTGCGCCGGGTTATGCTACGCTTTCCTGCCTGTCGAAGGGGGGCGAGCACATGTATTCTGCCACGGCCGCTTTCCTGTTTGCGGGACGGATGCTATGAGCATCGCCCCGTCGCAGGGCTTCGATCCGAAGGATTTCAGGGCGTTCCGCAAGGCCACCATCGAGCCCTGGCTGGCGCAGAAAGAAGGCGAGCGCCGCGCCATTGAGCGGCGCGTCGCTATTCGCATCGGCATCATTCTTGTTCCGGTCTTTCTGGCGATTGCCGGCTTTAT
The DNA here is from genome assembly GCF_030651915.1 of Parvibaculum sp. Lineage (GTDB taxonomy): Bacteria > Pseudomonadota > Alphaproteobacteria > Parvibaculales > Parvibaculaceae > Parvibaculum. The sequence continues at coordinate 327,367 of NZ_JAUSBV010000002.1, forward strand.
GCTCTTTTACCGCGCCGATGCGCCGGTTTCGGAACCCGGCCGGATTTTTGCTTTCGTGATTCCTGCATTCGGAATTCTCGCCGCTATTGGTGGTGCCGGTGCTTACTGGGCGTTCTCCGAGCTTGAATCATGGGGCGACCGGTTTCGGCGCGATCTCTACCGGCTGATATTCGACCGGCTCGGATATCGCTACACAGCGGATTCATCACTCGCATTGATGGATGAAGTCCATCAATGCGGTATTCTGAAAGACTATGATGAGCGTCATGTTGAGGATCGCGTACAAGGTGCAATCGGAACGACGCAATTCGACCTTTCCGACTGCAAGCTCGTTAAAAGATACAAGCAGCGCAATGCGGGCGACGTACGCGAGACGGTCTTTCACGGATTGATCGGCAGCTTCACCTATCCAAAACCCTTTCACGGGCAGACGGTGATCCTTGTCGACAAGGGAGCGATTCCCAACAAGCTTGGCGGGCTTCTTCGCGACGACAGGCGTGTCGTGCTCGAGAGTGCCGCGTTTGAAGATCTGTTCGAGGTTTTCTCGACCGATCAGGTCGAGGCGCGCTACCTCCTCAATCCCGTTTTCATGGAACGGCTGATTGCGTTGCGCCAGCATTTCCGTGCGCCGCTGCAGGCGGCGTTCCGGGACGGGAAACTCTATATTGCGGTCGATCTCGGCGAGGATCACTTCAGGAATCCGCCGGTCCATTTCGACGTCAGCGATCCGGGCGAAATTCATCTCGTCATGTTGCGGGTCCGGCTCATTTCCGAAACCATCGAGATGCTGAAACTCAATTCACCGACACTTGTCTGAGGCGGTCGTTGTGGCGCGGCGTGTTTTTCAACGGAATCTTTCGGGCAGTTCCGCTTCGGGGATCAATAGATCATCCTCGATTTCGAGCCAGATCTCCTCGATCAGTTCGGCGCGGCCTTCGCGTTGCGGCGTCGAGTGCTTTGCCGAATAATCGCTGAAGGCCTTGTCGCGCGATTCTTTCGACGGCCAGCGCGCATAGGCGACGAAGTCGCCATTCTCGGCGCGGTGCAGCCGCGAGCCGCCGCCGCCATGATTGCGCATGATGTCGACCGTGATCTCGTGCCAGCGGCGCCTGAAGTCGTCTTCGTTTTCCGGCGCCACGCGCCAGCGATAGATGGCGGCTTTCATGAGCTGCCCCACCCTTTCGGTTCGGGCGGTGGTCTTCCCTCCGCCCTGCGCTCACGAACAGCGACGCGCCAGTATGTGAGGCCAGCGACACCGCCCATCAGGGCGGCAGGAAAGAGTGAAATATATGTAGACATATTGGTGACGTGAAGGTCGCCGACGCCGCTGTTCACGGCGATTCCGATGACGGCAAGCAATGCACTCGAAGCACCACCTGCAGCATAGTACCCCCAACTGCTGAATCCGCCGATGCGGGCGACGGCGACAATCGCTACGGCTCCCGGCAGAGCGGCGATCAACAAGAATGCAAACCCCGCCGGTGTACCCAACAGCACAGCTTTTATCGCATCAACGAGCTGAGAACCGGACTCCATATTGGCGATGACGATCACTGTAAGTATTGAGGTAGTGGCGATTGCAGCGGCGCAAGCAGCAACATAGCCCTTGATCATGCGCCACACCGGCATGCCTCACGCCTCCGCCCGCGCCTCTTTGATCCGTTCGCTCGCCCGCACCTTCACCGTCTCGCTCTTCAACTGGCCGCAGGCCGCCATGATGTCGCGGCCGCGTGGGGTGCGGACGGGGCTGGCATAGCCGGCGCGATTGACCACATCGGCAAATTTCTCGATCGTCTCCCAGTCGGAACATTCGTAAGGCGAGCCCGGCCAGGGGTTGAAGGGGATCAGGTTGATCTTCGCCGGAATGTGTTTCAGCAGCCGCACCAGCGCCTTGGCGTCTTCGAGTGAATCGTTGACGCCTTTCAGCATCACATATTCAAAGGTAATGCGGCGCGCATTGGAGACGCCCGGATAGTTGCGGCAGGCCTCCAGCAATTCCTTGATCGGATATTTCTTGTTCAAGGGCACCAGCTTGTTGCGCGTCTCGTCGTCGACGGCGTGCAGCGAGATCGCCAGCATGCAGCCGATTTCGGCGCCGGTCTTTTCGATCATCGGCACCACACCGCTGGTCGACAACGTGATGCGGCGTTTCGACAGCGACAGGCCTTCGCCGTCCGAGACCACTTCCAGCGCGTCGCGCACATTGTCGAAATTGTAGAGCGGCTCGCCCATGCCCATCAGCACGATATTGGTGATCAGGCGGTCTTCCGAATTGCGGCCGCCATCGGGCCATTCGCCGAGCGCATCGCGGGCAATCAGGATCTGGCCGACGATCTCGCCGGCGGTCAGGTTGCGCACCAGTTTCTGCGTGCCGGTGTGGCAGAAGCTGCAGGTCAGCGTGCAGCCGACCTGGCTCGAGACGCACAGCGTGCCGCGGCCTTCTTCGGGGATATAGACGGTTTCGATTTCGGGGCCCGGCACGCCCGGCCGGTCGCCCGGCAGGCGCAGCAGCCATTTGCGCGTGCCGTCGACCGATTTCTGTTCGGTGACGATCTCGAGCCGCGTGAGATCGAAAGCCTCGTTGAGGCGCCCGCGCAGTTCCTTCGACAGCGTCGTCATGCCCTCGAAGCGCGTCAACCCGCGATTGTAGATGCCGTTCCAGATCTGCCCGGCGCGCATGCGGCACTGATTGTCGGGCAGGCCGAAGGCGCGCAGCGCGTCGATCAGTTGCGGCCGCGTCAGCCCGATCAGGCTCGGGCGCGCCGCCGCCGTTCCGGCGGGCGCGGGCGTCTGTTTTTGATGGGCGATCTCGAGGCTCGTCATGGCCGCTTCATATCACAGACGGCATAACGGGGGCCAATGGCCCCCGTTTCCGGCAGAATTCCGGGCTTTCCGGCCTATTTGCAGGTCTCGTCGATCTTCCGCAGCGCGGCGCCCGAGCCCTTCAGCGAATAGGTGTCGATGGTCAGCGTGTCGCGCGAGGAGGTGCCGCGAACTTCCATCGAGGCGCCGGCCTTCAGCGCCTGCACCATCTTGCCTTCCTCGGAGGGGTTTTCGAGCCAGGCCCAGTATTGATGCTCGCCGCCTTCCTTGGTGCCGTTGAACATCTGGAACCGGTCGGTCCCGATGGTGGCGAAGGGGCGGCTTGTCGACTTGAAGATATAGCCGGCGCGCATGCTGATTTCGTTCTTGGTGCTGCGGCCCGGGCGGTGCGTGACCATGAAATAGACGTCGCCGCGATTGGCGCCGGCCGGCAGCATTTTGGTCGGGGCGCTCATCGCATAGCACATGCGGTCGGCGCCGGAGCCGTAGCTATAGGCGGACCAGTCGTCATACTTGCCGAGCAGCTTCGGGGCGTCCTGCGCGGCGGCGAGGCCGGCGGTGCCGAAGCTCAGCAGCAGGGCCGTCAGGGCGAGGGTGGCGGCGCGGGCGAAGGTCGTGGAAAGGCGCTTGCGTCTTGGCATGATCTTCAACTCGTTGGCTTTCTCTTGTTATCCGGGACCGAGAGCGGCAATGCGCCTGACCATACCGGCCCATTGCCCCGATTTCCAGACGGAGAGCCCGGAAATGCGGCGAATTGCGCCCGGCCGGGATTGGCGGGCCGCTGAAAAATTCCCCGATTCTTGTGGCGGAAGCATGGCGGGCGCCGGCGCGGCGTCAATCTGGCGAATGCAGGCCCGCTCGTGCTAAGGGAGAGGCAGCGCTATATCCGGAAAACGCCCATTCAACGCCAGATCAGGGGGAGACGACCATGAAAGCCGTGCTGTGCAAGCAATATGGCCCGCCCGAAAGCCTCGTCATCGAGGAGGTGCCGACGCCCGAACCCGGCAAGGGCCAGGTCCTGCTCGAGGTCCATGCGGCGGCGGTCAATTTCCCCGATGTGCTGATCATCGAGAACAAATACCAGTTCAAGCCGCCGCTGCCCTTCTCGCCGGGCGGCGAGGTCGCCGGCAAGGTCATCAAGCTCGGCGAGGGCGTTTCGAAGGTGAAGGTTGGCGACCGCGTCATCGGCTCGTGCGGCTGGGGCGGCTTTGCCGAGCAGATCGCGCTTGACGAGGCCCGCGTGACGCCGATCCCCGACGAGATGGATTTCGTCACCGCATCGGCCTTCCTGATGACCTATGGCACCTCGCATCACGCGCTGAAAGACCGCGCCCATATCAAGCCGGGCGAGAGCCTGCTGGTGCTGGGGGCGGCCGGCGGCGTCGGGCTTGCGGCCGTTGAACTCGGCAAGGCGATGGGGGCGCGCGTCATCGCCGCTGCCTCGTCGGAAGACAAGCTGCAGGTCTGCCGCGATCACGGCGCCGATGAAACGATCCTCTATCCGACCGGCACGCTCGACCGCGACCAGCAAAAGGCGCTGACCGACCAGATCAAGGCGCTGACCGGCGGCCAGGGTGCCGATGTCGTCTATGATCCGGTCGGCGGCGATTATTCGGAAGCCGCCTTGCGCGCCACCAATTGGGAAGGCCGTTTCCTGGTCGTCGGTTTTGCCGCCGGCCCGATCCCCAAAATCCCGCTCAACCTGGCGCTGCTGAAAGGCTGCCAGATCGTCGGCGTCTTCTGGGGCGCCTTCACCGGGCGCGAGCCGGCGCGGCATCAGGAAAATCTGAAGGAGCTGATCGCCTGGTTCAAGGCCGGCAAGCTGAAGCCCCATGTCTCGCGGCAATACAAGTTCGAGGAAGCGGCCGAGGCGCTCAACGACATGGCGGCGCGCAAGGTCAAGGGCAAGATCGTTCTGGTGCCGCAGCGCTAGAACGATGCGCCGGGGGGCGGACGAGATGACAGGGCGGAGCGCGCAATGAGGCGCATGCTGATCACGCTGGGCGTCCTTGCCGGCATCGGCATCGTCGCGCTTTTCGCCTTTCTGCTCTATGTGCTGCTGGCCTCGGGCGATCCGAAATACTGGGAAGCCGAAATCGCCGCCTTCGAGCGGCTCGACGTTTCCAATCCGCCGCCGTCCGGTGCCGTCCTCTTTGTCGGCGGCCGCGATGTCCGGCTCTGGCCGCAGCTTGCCGCCGACATGGCGCCGGTGCCGGTCATCCAGCGCGGCTTCGGCGGCGCACAGATTTCGCACATCACGCATTACATGTCGCGCATCGTGCTCCCCTATCATCCGCGCGCCGTCGTCGTGATGGCGGGCGATGCCGATCTCGCTGATGTTCACGGGCGGCGGCCGGAAGATGTGCTCGACGATTTCCGCACGCTGGCGCTGTCCTTGCGCGCCGAAGGCATGACGGCGCCGATCTATTTCGTCTCGATCCGTCCGCAGCCGGCGCGCAAGGAACGCTGGTACGGCGCCCTGCGCGCCAATGCGCTGGTCGCCGATTTCGTTGCCGGCCAGCGCAACATGCATTTCATCGATGCCAGCACGTCCATGCTCGATGCGGAGGGAAAATTCCGCGGCGATCTGCATCGCTGGGATCGGCTGACGCTCAACGCGGCGGGCTATGCCGCACTTGCCGCGGCGATCCGGCCGGTGCTGATCGAAGCCGGTCATGGCGGCTTGCGCTCGACACGCTAGATTTCAAGACAACCGACATTCAGGGAGGGCCCTTATGGCCGAGACGCTTTCGAAAGAGACAAAGGCCGGCAAGGTCGAGGGCAGCTACGACCCGAAATTCAAATCCGTTGTCGACGCCTTCATCGAGAATTGCGAGACGCGCGACGAGGTCGGCGCCAATGTCGCGATCACGCTGGAGGGAAAGACCGTCGTCGACATCTGGGGCGGCCGCAAGGCGCCCGACGGCGCGGCATGGGAGAAAGACACCGTCTCGATCGTCTTTTCCTGCACCAAGGGGGCGACGGCCTTGTGCGCGCATATGCTGGCCGACAGGGGCACGCTCGATCTCGATGCCAAAGTCGGCGCCTATTGGCCCGAATATGCAAAGAACGGCAAGGAAGAGACCACGGTCTCGATGATGCTCGATCATTCGGCCGGCCAGCCGCATCTGCGCACGAAGCTGAAAGACGGCGCCTATTACGATTACGATTACATGGTGAAGCTGCTCGAGGACGAAGAACCGTTCTGGAAGCCCGGCATCCGCAACGGCTATCACGGCGTCACCTTCGCCTGGACGGTGGGCGAGCTGGTGCACCGGGCGTCGGGCAAGCGGCTCGGAAAATTCTTTGCCGATGAAGTCGCAAAGCCGCTCGGCCTCGACTTCACCATCGGCACGCCCGAAGCGACCGAACCGCGCATCGCGCCGATGATTTTCGCCGAACCCGATCCGGCGGCCGCCAATTCGAAATTCACGCAGGCGCTCCTCACCGATCCGTCGAGCCCGGCGCATCTCTTTCTGCTCAACAGCGGCAATGCGAATTTCAATTCGCGCGAATGCCATGCGTCCGAAATGGGTTCGGCCAACGGCATCACCAATGGCCGCGGTCTTGCGGGCATGTATCAGCCGCTCGCCAATGGCGGCGGCAAACTTGTCGGCGCCGACACGCTGGCGCGCATGGGCCGCGTCGCGATGGGCACGCATGAAGACGCGACGCTCTTGATCCCGTCGCGCTTCGCACTCGGCTTCATGAAGTCGATGGACAATCGAAAGCTGAAGAACGAACCCAATTCGAGCTGCATCCTCAGCGATGCCGCCTTCGGCCATGTCGGCATGGGCGGCTCGATCGGCTTTGCCGATCCGGCGGCCAAGATGAGCTTCGGCTACAACATGAACCGCATGGGCGCGGGCATTCTGCTCAACAGCCGCGGCCAGGCGCTGGTCGACGCGGCCTATCGCGCGCTCGGCTACCGCTCCAATGCGTCGGGTGTGTGGGCGATGTAGTTCGGCGCGGTTTTACGGCTGTTGCCCTCCCCTATTCGTCATGACCCGGCTTGTCCGGGTCATCCACGTCTTTCTTTCAGTTGTTCCGCGCCGCAAAGACGTGGATGGCCCGCATAAAGCGGGCCATGACGACTAAAGGATTGAGGGCTAACGAATGCCGACGTCAATATCCGTCAGTTCTCCGCGTCCACCGGCGGCAGGTCGAGCGCCGCGCGCGCGGCCTGGCGGTGCCGCGGCAGGATGTGACTCGACACCAGCCCGATCGCGGCCATCAGCACGGCCGCATCGTCGGTGAAGCCGAAGGCGGCGACGACATCGGGGATCAGATCGACCGGCGTCACAAAGTAAGCGAGGGCGGCCAGCAGCGTCGCCTTGACGCGCAGCGGCGTCTTCGGATCGCGGGCGCAGAACCAGGCCGCACCCGCTTCCTCGGCGAAGGGAATGCGGCCGGCAAAGCGCGCCATCTTCCGCCAGAAGCCGTCGCGCACGGTCTTTTCGTTGCGGGCGATGACCGCCGGCAATTGATGGGTCGGGTCGAGCGGCGCGCCTGCGCCGGAGCTTCCTTGCGATGTCGCCATTGCCGTTTCCGCCGTTCCGCCGTCCCCGCCCCGGGCAAAAGATGGGCGTTCGGGCCGGCCCATGCAAGCGGCGGCGACGTAGCGTCAGGGCCGGGTGTGGCGCAGTGGCCCGCGTTTCAACGGCTTTTCGGGATTTTTGGCTCGCTTGGCCGCCCGCAAATTTGTAAAACCGGCGCCAATCGGGCGCAGAGCTTGGCGTCCCAGAAGACGGTTCATCAAGGAGACGACCCATGAAACTCGATTCCGGCATCAGCGCCATCATCACCGGCGGCGCCTCGGGCCTCGGCGCGGCCACCGCCCGCCGTCTGGCGAAAGAAGGCGTCAAGATCGGCATTTTCGATCTGCAGGAGGACAAGGGCGAGGCGCTGGCGAAAGAGCTCGGCGGCGTCTTCGCGAAAGTCAATGTCACCGACGAAGCCAGCGTCGATGCCGGCTTTGAAAAAGTCCGCGCCGCCATCGGCCAGGAACGCATCCTGGTCAACTGCGCCGGCACCGGCAATGCGGTCAAGACCGCGTCGCGCAACAAGGAGACGGGCAAGCCCGAACACTTCCCGCTCGACAAGTTCAATCTGATCATCCAGATCAACCTCGTCGGCACCTTCCGCTGCATCGCCAAGTCGGCGGCCGGCATGCTGACGCTCGATCCGCTCGCCGATGGCGATCGCGGTGCCATCGTCAACACCGGCTCGGTTGCCGCGCAGGATGGCCAGATCGGCCAGGCGGCCTATTCGGCCTCGAAAGCCGGCGTCGTCGGCATGACGCTTCCCATCGCCCGCGATCTGTCGCGCGACGGCATCCGCGTCAACACGATCCTGCCCGGCATTTTCGACACGCCGCTGCTTGCCGGCGCACCGGAAAAGGTCCGTCAGGCGCTCGGCGCGCAGGTGCCGTTCCCGGCCCGTCTCGGCAATCCGGAAGAATATGCCTCGCTCGCCTGCGAAATGATCCGCAACGGCTATTTCAACGGCGAAACCGTCCGCCTCGACGGCGCGATCCGCATGGCGCCGCGCTAATCTTTCCGGCAACGGAGAGCAGAAGCCCCGGTGGAAACACCGGGGCTTTTTGTTGGCGGCAGAAACAGGATCGTGTTTGCGAGGTAAGCAACCACGATCGAAAGGTGGCGACGAACCTATTTCTTCGCCGTCTTTCCGGCCTTGCCGGCCCATTTGTCCATCAGCGTGGCGAGCTTGATGTCCTTTTCCGACAGCCCGCCCGCATCATGCGTGGTCAGGATCACATCGAGCCGGTTATAGACATTGGCCCATTCGGGATGATGGTCCATCTTCTCGGCGACAAGCGCCACGCGCGTCATGAAGCCGAAGGCCTCGTTGAAATCCTTGAACCTGAATGCCTTCTCGATGGCGTCGCGGCCTTTCACCTTCGTCCAGCCCGTGAGGCCCGCAAGAGCCTTGTCGCGTGCTTTTCCGCTCAGCTTTTCGGTCATCGCCGCCTCTCCAAAACCGGGTGAAAATTTGCAGCGCCAGCCTCGCCCGCCTAATCTCGCCACGCAAGAGGAGAAGTGCAATGGACTGGACGGGCATCAAGGCGCCGACGCTGGAAGAATTCGAACAGCTGGCCGATGCGGCCTTCGCGCGGCTGCCGGAAGGTTTTCGCGCCCGCTGCGAGGGCGTCATCATCCGCGTCGAGGATTTTCCCGACGAGGAGGTGATGGCGGAAATGGCGCTTGAAAGCCCCTTCGACCTGCTCGGCCTTTATCAGGGCATTTCCCATATCGACCGCTCGGTGATGGAGCCGGCGCATCTGCCCGACATGGTCTTTCTCTATCGCCGCCCGATGCTCGACTACTGGGCCGAATATGACGAGCCGCTCGATCACCTGATCGCCCATGTGCTGGTCCATGAGATCGGCCACCATATGGGGCTGTCCGACGAGGACATGCACGAAATCGAGGAAGCGGCGGGGGCGTAAGGCCGCGGATGCCGCTACTTCTTCCCACCCTCCCCAAGGGGAGGGTGGGAAGAAAGACAGAAGGCTCTTCTACCCCTCGCCGTCGTCCCAATGATCTTCCGGGTAGCGCCGCTCGGCTACGTAAGGCCCGCCGCCGGTCCCGCCCTTCGCCGAAAACAGCGTGAAACGCTCGACCGTGAAACGCGGCGCGGCGAAGAGATTGTTGGCGGCGATATAGTGCCCGACATCCATGACACTGGCGCGCGTAATGCGTGCCACCGTCACATGGGGATGAAACTTCCGCGTCTCGGGCTTCAAGCCGACGCGGCGCATCGCGCTTTCGTGGCGGCCCTGCAGAATGCGCAAGGGTTCCGACATTTTCACGCCCGCCCAGAGCGCGTTCGGCCGCTCGCCGCCAAATTCGCCGACGCCTTCAAGCTCGATCTCGAAAGGTGTGACGGGAATGAGCGCCAGCGCCTCGTCGATATCGGCGGCGACATTTTCCGGCACATCGCCGATGAAACGCAAGGTGATATGCAGGTCGGCGCGGTCGATCCAGCGCGCGCCCTCGATCCCCCGCTGCAGCCGCACCAGCTTCTCCGCCGCCTCGTCGGGAATTTCAAGCGCGGTGAAAAGGCGGATCATGGTCCGAAATTCCCAGAATCGTCATGGCCCGGCTCGTCCGGGCCATCCACGTCTTTCTTTCAACATATGTCGTCAAGACGTGGATGGCCCGAATAAATCGGGCCATGACGGAGAAGAGAGTGGAAGAGAAACCATCTCAAGGCGCCGGGTTGGGCTGCGCGAGATGCGCGGCCTCGATGTCCTTTTCGAGTTCCTCGGTCCACTTCACCTGCGTGCTGGTCACCGCCAGCTTCAATTGCGCCATCGTCGTCGCGCCGATAATGTTGGAAGTCACGAAGGGCCGCGTGGTCGCGAACTGGTTGGCCATTTGCGAGGGATCGAGCCCGTGCTTGCGCGCAATCGCGAGATAGCTCTCGATGGCGCGGTCGGTCTGCGGCGACTCGTAACGCTGCAGCCGGTTGAAGAGTTGCTTGCGCGAGCCTTCGGGCAGCGCGCCGTTCTGGTATTTGCCCGAAAGATAGCCCTGCGCCAGCGGCGAATAGGCAAGCAGGCCCACCTGGTCGCGATGGGCGATTTCCGAACCGCCCAACTCGAAGGTGCGGTTCAGGAGGTTGTAGGCGTTCTGGATCGACTGCACGCGCGGCAGGCCTTTCGTCTCGGCGTGATGCAGGAACTTCATCGTCCCCCAGGGCGTCTCGTTCGACAGGCCGATATGGCGGACCTTGCCGGCCTTGACCACCGCCTGCAGCGCTTCGAGGATTTCCTCGATCGGGTGCGTCTTGCCCTCGATATGCTTGTAGCCGAGGCCGCCGAAAAGATTGATCGGCCGGTCGGGCCAGTGCAGCTGGTAGAGGTCGATATAATCCGTCTGCAGACGTTTCAGGCTCTTGTCGACGGCTTCCTTTATCTGCGCCGCCGTCTGCTCGGTGCCTTCGCCGCCATCGCGCAGCCAGGTCATCGGCGAGCGGCCGGCCACCTTGGTCGCCAGGATCACCTTGTCGCGGTTGCCGCGCGCCTTGAACCATGAACCGATGATCTTTTCGGTCGAACCTTGCGTTTCCGGTTTCGGCGGCACCGCATACATTTCCGAAGTGTCGAAGAAATTGATGCCTTCGGCGATGGCATAATCCATCTGCGCGTGGCCTTCGCTTTCGGTGTTCTGCTGGCCCCAGGTCATGGTGCCGAGACAGATCGCGCTCACCTTCAGGTCGGTGCGCCCGAGCTGGCGATATTCCATGTCGTCCCCCCGTTTGATTTTATGTTGGTGATTTATACTGGTTCGCGGCGCTGTGTGTCACGCGGGAGATTTTCCGCTTCCGCCTCTCGTTTCGTCATTGCGAGCGAAGCGACCTGGCTACGCCGTAGCGAAGCTCCGGCTTCGCCAAGGCGAGAGCAACTCAGAATCCGCAAGCACAGCGCCTGCCGCTTCTGGGTTGCTTCGTCGCTATGCTCCTCGCAATGGCGCCGTCCGTCGTCGTTGCCCCCTCAATTCACCGCATCCCCGTTCTTTGCCTGTGCGATCAATTCCTCGACTTGCGGCAAGATCCGCTCGACGATGATGCCGATACCTTCCGCTGTCGGATGAATGCCGTCGCCGAGATTGAGGCGGCGCTCGCCGGCGACGCCATCGAGAAAGAAGGGATAGAGGATCAGGCCGTGCGTTTCGGCGAGATCGGCATGGATCGCGTTGAAGGCGGCCCCGTATTCGGCGCCGAGATTGGGCGGCGCCAGCATGCCGGCCAGCAGCACCGGCAGCCCGCGCGCCTTCAGCTGCGTCACGATCGCGTCGAGATTTTCCCGCGTCACGGCAGGGTCGATCGCCCGCAACGCGTCATTGGCGCCAAGCTCGACAATTACCGCATCGGCGTCGGGACCGACCGCCCAGTCGAGCCGCGCCAGCCCGCCCGAACTCGTGTCGCCCGAAACGCCGGCATTGGCGATCTTCACATTCTCGTGACCGGCTTCCTTCAGCGCCGCCTCAAGCTGGCTCGCAAAATCTTCATCGGGGCCCAGCATATAGCCCGCTGTCAGGCTGTCGCCGAGCGCCACGATGGTCAGCGCGCGCGCGTCCGCTCCGGCACCCGCCGGCGCCAGCGAAAGGGTGGCAGCCAGCAGAAAAGCCGGTAAAAGCTTGCAATAGCGCATTGAAAGGCCATATCGCCCATATCGCATCATCGAGTGTCTTTCTCTCCCGTCGCCGTTCCGGCCTATGCTGGCCGTCCGCTGCCCCCGCCTCATGATATAGAGAGCCAAGCCCCCTTGCCCAACAGCAACATCATCGAACTCGACGACGTCCGCCTGACCCTGCCCAGCGCCGCCGGCCCGGTCAACATCCTGCGCGGCATCGATCTCACCATTGCGCGCGGCGAGGCGGCGGGTCTTGTCGGGCCGTCCGGCTCGGGCAAGTCGACGCTGCTGATGGTGCTGGCCGGTCTCGAGCGGCCGAGTTCCGGCCGCATCCATGCGGCGGGCGAGGATCTGACAGCGCTTGGCGAGGACGGGCTGGCGCGCTTCCGCCGCGACCGCGTCGGCATCGTCTTCCAGTCCTTTCACCTGATCCCGACCATGACGGCGCTTGAAAATGTCGCGATCCCGCTTGAATTCGCCGGCCGCGCCGATGCCTTCGAACGCGCCGAGGAAGAATTGCGTCTGGTCGGGCTCGGCCACCGGCTGACCCATTATCCGGGGCAATTGTCGGGCGGCGAGCAGCAGCGTGTGGCGCTGGCGCGCGCGGTTGCGGGCGACCCCGAAATCCTGTTGGCCGACGAGCCGACCGGCAATCTCGATCAGGCGACCGGCGCCGAAATCATCGCGCTGATGTTCGACCTGCATGCGCGCAAGGGCACGACGCTGATCCTGATCACCCATGACGAGGCGCTGGCGGCACGTTGCGACCGCGTCATCCGCCTGCGCGACGGTCTGGTCGAGAGCATCGAGGCGGGCGTGGCGGCGCCGCTTGCCGGCGGGGCGCACGCGTGAACGGTTCGGCCTCCTTCACCCTTGCCGCCCGTCTGGCGCGGCGCGAGTTGCGCGGCGGCCTCAAGGGCTTTCGCGTCTTCATTGCCTGTCTGGCGCTCGGCGTCGCGGCGATTGCCGGCGTCGGTTCGGTGTCGTCGGCGCTGACGCGCGGCCTTGCCGAAGGCGGTCAGGAAATTCTCGGCGGCGATGTTGCCATTCGTCTGATCCACCGCGCGGCGACGGGTGAGGAACTTGCCTTCATTTCGGCCGGCAATGCGGTTTCGGAGATGGCCGAAATGCGCGCCATGGCGCGCAACCTTGAGGTCACGAATGGCGATGCGGCCGCGCGTGCGCAAACGCTGGTCGAGCTGAAGGCCGTCGACAATGTCTATCCGCTTTACGGGGCAATGGAACTCGCGCCCGACATGGAGCTGGCCGACGCGCTGGCCTTTCGCGACGGTCATTGGGGCCTTGTCGTCGAACCCAATCTGTTGACGCGGCTCGACGTCGCGGTCGGCGATCTCGTCCGCATTGGCGAGGCCGAGCTTCGCTTGCGCGCCGCGATCACGCGCGAGCCCGACCGGGTCTCCGACGGTTTCGCGCTCGGGCCGCGCGCCATGATCGCCATGGAAGCGCTTGAGACGACGGCGCTGGTGCAGCCCGGCAGTCTCGTCAGCTATCACTACCGGGTGCGATTGCCCGAGGCGCAGCGGTCGGGTGCCGGCATCGCCGCCTGGGTCGCCACGCTCAATGAACGCTTTCCGGATGCCGGCTGGCGGGTGCAGGATCGCGGCGACAGCGCGCCGGGCGTGCGCCGTTTCGTCGAGCGGGTGGCGCTGTTTCTGTCGCTGGTCGGCCTGACCGCGCTTGTCGTCGGCGGGGTCGGCGTTGCCAATGCGGTCAAATCCTATCTCGACGGCAAGCGCACCGTCATCGCCACCTTCAAATGTCTCGGCGCGCCCGGCGCGTTGATCTTCCGGCTCTATCTGATGCAGGTGATGGCGCTCGCCGCCATCGGCATTGTCATCGGTCTTGTCATCGGCGGCGCCACGCCTTTCATCGTCGAGGCGGTGGCGGGCGATCTGATCCCCATTCCGGCCGATCTCGGTCTCTACGGCGCGCCGCTCGTGCTCGCTGCCGCCTATGGCGTGCTGACCGCGCTTGCTTTCGCGATCTGGCCGCTGGCGCGCGCGCGGGAGGTTCCTGCAACGAGCCTCTTCCGTGATCTCGTGGCGCCGGTGCGGCGTTTCCCGCGCCCGGTCTATGTCGCGGCGACGGCGGGCGCGCTTCTGGCGCTGGCAGGCATGGCGATCGCGCTGGCCGAGGAACGGCTGTTCGCGCTTTATTTCGTCGGCGGCGCGGCCGGCGTCTTCATTATCCTCTTTGGCGCCGCGCGCGGCATCATGGCGCTGGCGGCGCGCGCGCCCCGCGTCCGTTCGCCGGGCCTGCGTCTGGCACTGGCCAATATCCACCGGCCGGGCGCGCCGACACCGGCGATCGTGCTTTCGCTCGGGCTCGGGCTGACGCTGCTCGTCACCGTGTCGCTGATCAACGGCAACCTCACCGGCGAAATCATGGGCGAGATGCCCGACCGGGCGCCCGCCTTCTTCTTCGTCGATGTGCAACCCGATCAGATCGACGGGCTGGAGGAGATCGTCACCGCCAGCCCCGGCGTCACCTCCTTCAATCGCGTGCCGATGCTCCGGGGACGGATCGCCGCGGTCAATGGCGTGCCGTCCGACCAGTTGACGGTCGCCCCCGATGTGCAATGGGCGCTGCGCGGCGATCGCGGCATCACCTATGCGGCGGCGATGCCGTCCGGTTCGACGCTGGTGCGCGGCGCCTGGTGGCCGGAGGATTATGCCGGACCGCCGCTCGTTTCCTTCGGCGAGGATCTCGCCCGGGGCTTCGGCGTCGATGTCGGCGACACCATCACCGTCAATGTGCTCGGCCGCGAAATGGCGGCGACCATCGCCAATACGCGCGAGATCGACTGGTCGACGCTCGGCATCAATTTCGTGCTGGTGTTCTCGCCGGGGGCCCTGTCGGCGGCGCCGCATACGGTGCTGGCCACCGTCAGCATGGATGGCGGCAACGAAGCGGAGGAGGCGCTGGAGCGCGAGGTCACCGCGCGCTTCCCCAACATCACCTCGGTGCGGGTCAAGGAAGCGCTGCTGGCCGTCAACAAGCTGCTTGAGGATTTCGCCATGGCGGTGCGCGCCACCGGCGCCGTCACGCTGGCCGCCGGCATTCTCGTGCTTTCGGGCGCGATGGCGGCCGGCTTCTCGGCGCGGGTACGCGATGCGGTCGTCCTGAAAGTGCTCGGGGCGACGACGGGGCGCATTCTCGGCATCTATGTCCGCGAATATGCGCTGCTGGGTTTCGCGACCGCGCTGGTCGCGGCGCTGGCCGGCACGCTGGCGGCCTTCGCCGTCATCACCTTCCTGATGGGCATGCCCTGGCGCTTCCTGCCCGGCACGCTCGCCGTCACGGTTGCCGGCGCGGCGCTGCTGACCGTCGCGCTCGGTCTTGCCGGCACCTGGCGGGCGCTGGCCGCGCCGGCGGCGCCGGTGCTGCGGGCCGACTGAGCGGAAATCGCGCGCCGCCAAAAAGCGGGGACAAGTATTTTTTCAGCGCTGCGCTGCCGGCGCGACGCGTCGCCGGGGACAAGTTGCGGGATAAGTTGCGGGATAAGCCGGGCCTGCGGGCGGGGATAAAGTGCCGCTCCGGCCTTTTGTGACAGTTTTTTGACAGTTTTGTGACAGAGGGGGGGTCCGCTGCCACCGTCGCTGCCTGCCGAATGCCGGCTAAGTCTTGGAAAGCGTTACTCAATCTTCACGATAAGCCCCCGGTTTTGCTTGAATTTCCGCGCTCCTCAGCCAATATTGACAACAGGCACACGCAGGAGGGTGCAGATACATGGCGAATTACGATCAGGAACGGCTCCATCAGGTAGAGCTCGGTCGCCGCGCCGACATGGCGATCGACCAGGGCCTTCGGAGCTATATGCTCAGTGTTTACAACTACATGGCGGGCGCGCTGGCCCTCACCGGCCTCGTCGCGCTGTTCGCCTATAACGCCGCCGTCGTCGAAACGCCGGCCGGTCTGGCCTTCAGCGAGTTCGGTCAGGCGATCTATGCGAGCCCGCTGAAGTGGGTGGTCATGCTGGCGCCGCTCGGCTTCATTTTCTTCCTGAGCTTCCGCATCCAGAAGATGAGCCTCGTCGCGGCGCAGAGCACCTTCTGGCTCTTTGCCGGCGTCATGGGCCTGTCGCTGTCGTCGATCTTCCTCGTCTATACGGGTGAGAGCATCACCACGACCTTCTTCGTGACGGCGGCCGCCTTCGGCTCGCTAAGCCTTTACGGCTACACGACAAAGCGTGACCTGACCGGCATGGGCTCGTTCCTGTTCATGGGCCTGATCGGCGTCATCATCGCGATGGTCGTCAATATTTTCCTGCAGAGCTCGGCGCTGCAATTCGCGGTCTCGGTGATCGGCGTCCTCGTCTTCGCCGGCCTCACCGCCTATGACACGCAGCGCATCAAGGGCATGTATTACGAAGGCGACAGCGTTGCCGCCGCCGGCAAGAAAGCCGTGATGGGCGCGCTCTCGCTCTATCTCGACTTCATCAACATGTTCATGTTCCTGCTGCAGTTCCTCGGCAGCCAGCGCAGCTAAAGCGCTGAAACATCGGCAAAAACAAAGCCCCGGCAGCGATGCCGGGGCTTTTCGTTTGCGCCTTCGGGGTCTCAGGCGTCGACCAGCCTCAAGGCGCGCTTGTCGAAGACCTTCAGCACCTGTTTGAGGTCGTGGCCGCGCTTCAGGATCAGGCCGGTCGCCGCCACCACCGCATAGGCGCCCTGCTTGCGCGCCAGTTTCGGGCGCTTCTCGATCCGGTAGAGCGGCATTTCGCTGGCGCGGCGGAAGACCGAGAACACCGCGACTTCCCTGAAACCGCCCATCGCATAGTCGCGCCACTCGCCGTCGGCCACTTTGCGTCCATAGACGGAGAGGATCGCGTCGAGCTCGGTCCGGTTGAAAAAAACCTCCGGCTCGCGCGGCTTTTTCTGAATGGGGCCGGTTGCCACCAGCGTCAGCCCGCGTTCCGCCTCGCCCCTCCGGGGCACGTAGTCGACGCTGTCGGTCATGCGGGCGGCGGTCCTCCTTGCGGGCGGGGCCTTCGGTCTTTTCAGCATGGCACAAGCGAGGCCGCGCCGTCATCCGATTGTTATATTTTCGGCGGTGCGCCTTGGTTTTTCAGGCGCCGGCGATTTGTTCTGAAACCACAATATTGCCTTTTTTCGGCCCTTGCGGGGCCACACTGGGCCGCCAGATTAGCACCGTTGCCTCTTTGGCCCGGTTCCTTGCGACGTTCCGGTTTCATCAGCCCCCCAGCCCCACCGGGATAGATTGGGGGAGCCGGGCCATCCTTCCCTCACCCCCCCGAGGGACTTTGAGCGCAACAAAACGTCCCAAGAGCGATAGCTCCAGCCGTCCGGGTTCCCCCTCCCGGACGGCAAGCTTTTGCGCGCATGGGTCAGCGCGTTGAAAATGAAACATCTTTCACTTGAAGGGGTTGGCGGCCTGTCCTACACAGACTGCCTGCATGGGAGGCAGGCCGCGCTTGCGAAAAGGCGCGCGCAAAGGGAAACGAAATTGCCGTCGGCATTGCCGGACAAGGCAAGGTTCCGGGGAGAGGCATCATCGGCCGATCGGAAATGGAAACGGCGACACAAGCTCCTTCCGCAGCAGCCGGCGAGGCGATGATCGTCATCGACGGTCTGACCAAGCATTTCGGTCCGTTCACGGCGGTCGACAATATCGGTTTCTCGGTCGCGCGCGGCGAGGTTCTGGGCTTTCTCGGTCCGAACGGCGCCGGCAAATCCACCACCATGAAAATGATCACCGGCTTTCTGGCGCCGAGCGCCGGGCAGGCCCGCATCTGCGGCCATGACATCGTCAAGGACACGCTGGCCGCGCAGCGCACCATCGGCTATCTGCCGGAAGGCGCGCCGGCCTATGGCGACATGACGCCGCGCGGTTTTCTGCGGTTTATCGCGCGGGTGCGCCGGCTTTCGGGCAGCGAGGCGCTGACGGCCATCGACCGCGCGGTCGAGGCGACCGAGCTTGGCGGGGTGCTCGATCAACCGATCGACACACTGTCGAAAGGCTTCCGCCGCCGCGTCGGTCTGGCGCAATCGATCCTGCACAATCCGCCCGTCCTCATCATGGACGAGCCGACCGACGGCCTCGATCCCAACCAGAAATTCGAAGTGCGCAAGCTGATCGGCCGCATGTCGGCCGAGAAGGCGATCATTATTTCGACCCATATTCTCGAAGAAGTCGATGCGATCTGTACCCGCGCGCTGATCATCGATCGCGGCCGGGTTGTCGCCGACGGAACGCCGGCTTCGTTGATGGCACGTTCGCGTTATCACAACGCCGTGTCGTTGACGCTCGGCGGACAAACGACGGTGCAGATGGCCGAGAAACTCAAGGCGCTGCCCGGCATTGCCAGCATCGAAGTCATACCGCGCGGCGCCGAGACCACGTTCACGCTCTTTCCGGCAACGGCGCGCGAGAGCGATACGCTGCTGATCGATGCGGTGGCGCGTCTGGCGCGCGACGAAAACTGGCCGGTACGCGCGCTTTACGGCGAGCCCGGCCGCCTCGACGAGGTGTTCCGCAGCCTGACCCGTTCGGATCTCGCACCTTCGAGCGAGAAGAGGGATGCGGCATGAACGAACTCCTCGCCGTCTTCCGCCGTGAACTCGGCGGTTATTTCGCCACGCCGCTCGCCTTCATCTTTATCGTGATCTTCCTGCTCACGATGGGCGCCTTTACCTTTTATCTCGGCGGCTACTACGAAAGCGGACAGGCCGATCTCGCAATCTTTTTCAACTTTCATCCCTGGCTTTATCTGTTCCTGATCCCGGCCATTTCAATGCGCCTCTGGGCGGAGGAACGCCGCACGGGATCGATCGAACTGCTGTTGTCGCTGCCGGTGCCGCTCTGGGCGGCGGTGCTTGGAAAGTTTCTGGCCGCTTGGGCGTTTTCCGGTCTCGCACTGGCGCTGACCTTTCCGATGTGGCTGACCGTCAACTATCTGGGTGACCCGGACAATGGCGTCATTCTTGCCGGCTATCTTGGAAGTTTCTTCATGGCCGGCGGTTATCTCGCGATCGGTTCCTGCCTTTCGGCGGTGACGCGCAACCAGGTGATCGCCTTCGTTCTGTCGGTTGCCGTCTGTTTTCTATTCACGGTTTCGGGCCTTCCGATCGTTATCGACTTCTTCTCCGGCTGGGCGCCGCAGCAGGTGCTCAACACGATAGCGTCCTTCTCCTTCCTGACGCATTTCAATGCGATCACGCGCGGCGTTATCGACCTGCGCGACATCATCTACTTCGCGACGCTGATTGGCGCCTGGCTGATTGCCTGCGGCATTGTCGTCGACATGAAGAAGGCGGGTTGAGGCGGTGACGGGTATGTTCAACCAGCAGATCAGCCGTTCGGCCTACCGCATCGTGATGCTGGTGCTGCTCGCCGTGCTGTTTCTTGCCGTCAATCTGTTTTCGAATATCGTCTTCCGCTCGGCTCGGATCGATCTCACCGAGAACCGTCTTTACACATTGTCGGAGGGCACGGGCGAAGTCGTCGCGAAGATCGAAGAGCCGATCACGCTGCGCTTCTTCTATTCGGAGCGGCTTGCCAACGACTATCCGCGCATCCGCACCTATGCGACCCATGTGCGGGATCTTCTGGAGGAAATACGCAACCGTTCGGACGGGCAGTTGCGCCTCGAGGTAATCGAGCCTGAGCCTTTCTCCGAACAGGAAGATCTCGCGATGTCGCTCGGCCTCAAGGGCGCACCGACGGCGCAGGGCGACATTATCTATTTCGGGCTTGTCGGCACCAATGCCGTGGACGGACTTGAAGCCATTCCGTTCTTCACCGACGAGCGTGAACAATATCTCGAATACGATATCGCGCGGATGATCCAGAACCTGAGCCGTCCGGCGCGACCTGTGCTTGGCATCGTCACCAACCTGCCGCTCGATACCGGCACAGGCGGGTTGATGTCGGCGATGCGCGGCGAATCTCTGCCCTTCATGATCTATGAGGAGCTTCGCGACCGCTTCGAGCTCGAATATCTGGAACAGCAGTTCCAGACCGTGCCGAGCAAGATTGAAGTTCTGATGATCGCACATCCGCGTGAGCTCGATCCGGCGACGCTTTATGCCGTCGATCAGTTCGTCATGCGCGGTGGACGTGTGCTCGCCTTCATCGATCCGCATTCGGAGGTGAGCCTCACCGCCGGCCCGGACGGACAACCGGTTCGCGGCTATACCGAAGCGTCCAATCTCGAGCCGCTGCTGAAAAACTGGGGCGTCGACTACGACCCGACCAAGATCGTCGGCGATCGCGGTCTTGCACAACGCGTGCAGACGGGCCTCGATGCGCGCCGTCAGGAAAGCGACTATGTCATCTGGCTTGCCGTGCAGCGCGCCAATGTCGATGCCGAGGATATCGTCACCGCCGATGTGATGCGGCTCAATCTCGGTACGGTGGGCGCGCTGGCGCCGGCGGAAGGCGCGACGACGCGCTTCACGCCGCTGGTGCGCTCATCCGATGATGCGCAGCTCTACGATCTCGACTATGTAAAATCGGGACCCAGACCGGACGACCTCCTGCGCCGTTTCGAACCGTCGGGCGAAAGCTTTGTCATCGCCGCGCGCGTGTCGGGACCGGTCTCGAGTGCTTTCGATGGGCCACCGGAGGTTGAGTTGCAGGCTCAGGACGGCGCGGCGAGCCCGCGCGCGACCCCGGCCAAGCCGGAGGCACATCTCGCACAGTCGGTCGGCGACGCGAATATCATTCTTTTTGCCGATAGCGACATTTTCGACGATCGCTTCTGGGTTCAGACGCAATCCTATCTCGGCGAGCGTGTGGCGCAACCGATTGCCGATAATGCAAGCTTCGTCGTATCGGCGATCGACAATCTGATGGGTTCGAACGAGCTGATTTCGCTGCGTGCGCGGGCCCGGATCGACCGGCCTTTCACGGTTGTCGACGATCTGCGGCGCGCGGCCGAGCGGCGGTTTCTTGCCGAACAGGAAGCGCTTGAAGGCCGCATCGCCGAAACCGAACAGCGCCTGACCCAATTGCAAACGCAAGGGGTTGCGGATTTGCCGAATGGCGGTGCGACCGAGGTCGATGTCGAAAGCGAGATTCAGGCCTTCCGCGCGGAACTTCTCGACAGCCGCAAGAAATTGCGTGATGTGCAGCGGAACCTGCGTCGCGAGATCGATGGGCTGGGCGCGCAGCTTCGCTTTGTCAATGTGGGGCTGGTGCCCCTTCTCATTACGGTCGTTGCGCTTGGCGCGGTGATCCTGCGCTATCGCCGTCGCAAGGCGCGCGCGGAAAAGGGAGCCTGATCCCATGCCCGCTTCGTTCCAGTCCCTTTGGGAAAACCGGCCGCTGCGCAATCTGGCGGTGCTGGCACTGGCGACCGCCATCGCCGTTGTCGCGGCCACGGTCGCGGTCGTCACCGACCGTAGCAGCGTCGCGGCGACATTCACGCCGCATCCACTTTTTTCCGGGCTCGACACGCAACTCGATCAGGTGGACCGCATTGTCTATACCGCAAGTCAGGGGATGCATGGCGTGAGCCGCGTCGTCATGTTGCGTGATTCAAACGGCGTCTGGGGTGCAGAAGCGCGGGCCGGCTATCCGGTCAATCCCGAACTGGTCAAGAAAACCTTGCTCGGGCTGGGCGACATGGAAGCCTATGAACCGCGCACGGCAAACCCCGAGTGGCATCGCAATCTTGGTCTGCTGCCGCCGGAGGATATCGGTTCGGCGGTGCGGATCGAGCTCTTCCGTGGCGAGGACCGGATGGCGGCGGTGCTTGTCGGCAAGGTTCCGGAGCGTGCCGTCAATGTGCAGGGCGAAGGTCTCGTCTATGTGCGGCGCGATGGCGAGGATCAGTCGTGGCTGGCACGCGGAAGGCTGCCGCTACTGAAGATGGTCGCCGAATGGCTCGACCCGACTTTTGTCGACATATCGCGCGAAGAGCTGGCGCGCGTGACGCTTTGGGGTGGCACCGACAATCCGGTTATTATCGAACGCGCGTCGAAGGACGAGGCCGACTTTGCCATCGTCAATGTCCCGGCAGGACGGGTGACGCGCGGCGCGCCGGTTGTCAACGGAATCGCGATGGCACTTGCCGGCAAGAGTTTCGACGATGTCGGACCCGCCGATACGCTCGACCTTCCCGAAAATGCACCGACGGTTTTCTTCGATACGTTCGACGGTGTGCGTCTGACCATGAGCATGGGCGGGCAGGGCGGCGCGTTGTGGGCGAAGTTTGCTGCCGCGGTCGATCCCCTTCTGGCCGTCGAGGGGGCCGACGCCGAGGCCGCCGAAGCACGCGCGGCCGAACTCAATGCGCGGCTGGGCGCTTGGGTCTACAAGCTCCCCCAGGATGTGGGCGGGCAGTTCACGCAGACCATGGATCTGTTGACGCGCGAGGCCGGTCCCGCCGATTTCTAGCGCGCAGGTCTTTCCGCTGCGGCAGCCATATCGATATGCGCTGCGCCGAGAATGGGCCCGCCGTCGCGCGCCTGCAGCAGCGCGACGCAGCCTTCATAGCCCTGCATCAGCATTTCCGTTTTCGGCAGCGTCACCGTTGTGGCGTCTCCCTCCCACATGCCGATCGGCATCAGCCCGCGTACCGCATGCGCGTAGGTCATGGTCTTGCCGCGATTCTCGCCGCGCCGGATTTCGACCCTTTCTTTCTTTGCATAGCGCACCAGCCAGAGTGTGGCGGCGCGTTCCGGTGGCGCGCCTGCGCCGACATGGAGTGTCAGGGCGGCGCCATCGTCGGAAAAGCGCAAAGCGACCGGGAGTGGCGTGCCGCGCCGATCGGCGATCTGTTCTTCGACTGTTTCGCGGTGGCTGCCGACGCCTTCGGCAATGCCGTCGACCACGATCTGCGGCGTGTAGACGCCGGAAATGCCGAGCGCCTTTGCATAAGCGCGTTGCCGCTTTGTGAAGGCGGGGCTTGCCAATGTGTCCTTCCAGCCGAGAAAGTCCCAGTAGTCGACCGCGAAAGACAACGCGATCACGTCTTCACGCCCGGCGAGTTCGGCCAGATAGGCGTCGGCCTTGGGACAGGAAGAACATCCCTGGCTCGTGAAGAGTTCGACAACCACAGGCCGCGTCTCGGCGCGGGCAATGGACGCGAGGGACAGGCCGAGGACGAGAACCATGACGTAACGCAACAGCATGGGAGGTTTCTCCTTCGGACCGAAGATAGATCGGGCCGCCGCACACAGGCGAGTCACGATGCGGTGATGGCAAAAAAAGGGCGCTCCGAAGAGCGCCCTTTTCGTCATCGGTCTGCTGTTCAGGCCGCGAGATTTCGCAGCACATAAGGCAGGATGCCGCCATTCTCGTAATATTCGACCTCATCTTGCGTATCGATGCGGCAGAGAAGTTCGATCACCTGCTTCGTTCCGTCTTTGTAGGAGATGATCGCGTTCACCTTGGTGCGCGGCTTCACCTGCGCGAGGCCTTCGATCGACACGGTTTCGGAACCATCGAGACCGAGCGACTGCCAGCTCATGTCGTCGAGGAACTGCAGGGGGGCAACACCCATGCCGACCAGGTTCGAGCGATGAATGCGCTCGAAGCTCTGGGCGACCACGGCCTTGACGCCGAGCAGCATCGTGCCCTTCGCGGCCCAGTCGCGGCTCGAGCCGGTGCCATATTCCTTGCCGGCGAAAATAACGAGCGGCACGCCGCGGCGTTTGTATTCCATTGCCGCGTCGTAGATCGGCATCTCGGTGCCTTCGGGCTGCAGCTTGGTCAAGCCGCCTTCGACGCCCTGAAGCATCTGGTTCTTGATGCGGATATTGGCAAAGGTGCCGCGCATCATGACTTCGTGATTGCCGCGCCGGGCGCCGTAGGAATTGAAATCCTGCGCGCCGACCTGTTTGGCGTTCAGATAGGCGCCGGCCGGGCTCTTCACCTTGATGTTGCCGGCAGGCGAGATGTGGTCGGTGGTGATCGAATCGGCAAACAGGCCGAGCACCCGTGCGTCTCTCACATCGGCAAGGGCTGCCGGTTCCGGTTTCAGATCGACGAAGTAGGGCGGGTTCTGAACATAGGTCGAACCGCCGTCCCAGTCATAGGTCAGGCCACCCGTGACCTTGATGCTCTGCCAGTTGGCGTCACCGTCAAAGACATTGGCGTAGCGCTTGCGGAACATCTCGCGGGTCACGCAGCTGCGCACCGTTTCGGCAACCTCCTTTGCCGAGGGCCAGATGTCCTTCAGGTAGACCGGCTGACCGTCCGCGCCGATGCCGAGCGGTTCGGTCGTCAGGTCGATCTGGGTCGAGCCGGCCAGTGCATAGGCAACGACCAGCGGCGGCGAGGCGAGGTAGTTGGCCTTCACATCCGGGGAGACCCGGCCTTCGAAGTTGCGGTTGCCGGAGAGCACCGAGGCGGCCACCAGATCGTGTGTCGCAATCGCCTGGCTGATCTCGACCGGCAGCGGACCGGAATTGCCGATGCAGGTGGTGCAGCCATAGCCGACCAGATCGAAGCCCATGGCGTTGAGATCGTCCTGCAGGCCCGACTTGGTCAGATAGTCGGTGACGACCTGCGAGCCGGGTGCGAGCGAGGTTTTCACCCAGGGCTTTACCTTGAGCCCCTTCTCGCGCGCGTTGCGGGCAACGAGGCCGGCGGCCACCAGCACGCTCGGGTTCGAGGTGTTGGTGCAGGAGGTGATGGCGGCGATGACGACGTCACCATGGCCGAGATCGAAGTCCCGGCCTTCGACGGGAACACGGGCTGCCTTCTGACCGGGCTTGCCGAACTCGCCTTCGAGCGCGCCAATGAAGTTCGTCTTGACGTCGGTCAGCGAGACGCGGTCCTGCGGACGTTTCGGGCCGGCAAGGCTCGGCACAACAGTCGACAGGTCGAGCGCCAGCGTGTCGGTGAAGACCGGCTCGGCCATGCCCTTCTCGCGGAACATGCCTTGCGCCTTCGCGTAGGCCTCGACCAGTGCGACGCGCTCCTCCGAGCGGCCGGTGGCGCGGAGATATTTCAGCGTTTCATTGTCAACCGGGAAGAAGCCGCAGGTGGCGCCATATTCGGGCGCCATGTTGGCGATGGTGGCGCGGTCCTCGAGGGCCAGATGATCGAGGCCCGGTCCGTAATATTCGACGAACTTGCCGACGACGCCCTTCTTGCGCAGCATCTCGGTGACGGTCAGCACCATATCGGTCGCGGTCACGCCGTCATTCAGCTTGCCGGTCAGCCGGAAGCCGACGACTTCCGGGATCAGCATCGAGACCGGCTGGCCGAGCATGGCCGCTTCCGCCTCGATGCCGCCGACGCCCCAGCCGAGAACGGCAAGGCCGTTCACCATCGTCGTGTGGCTGTCGGTGCCGACACAGGTGTCGGGATAGGCGATCTCGTCCTTGCCGTCCTTCTTCGTCCAGACGGTCTGCGCCAGATATTCGAGATTGACCTGGTGGCAGATGCCGGTTCCCGGCGGCACGACGCGGAAATTGTCGAAGGCCTTGGAGCCCCAGCGCAGGAACTCGTAGCGTTCGCGGTTGCGCGTGTATTCGATGTCGGTGTTTTCCTTAAAGGCGGTCGGCGTGCCGAACTTGTCGACCATCACCGAGTGGTCGATCACGAGGTCGACCGGCACCAGCGGATTGATCTTCTTCGGGTCGCCGCCGAGATTCTTCACCGCGTCGCGCATGGCGGCGAGGTCGACAACGGCGGGGACGCCGGTGAAGTCCTGCATCAGCACGCGGGCCGGGCGATAGGCGATTTCACGATCGGAGGTGCGGGTCTTCAGCCAGCTTTTCACCGCCTTGATGTCGTCGGCGGTCACCGTGCGGCCGTCCTCGAAGCGCAGCAGGTTTTCCAGCAGCACCTTCATCGAGAAGGGCAGGCGGGCGATACCGTCAAGCCCGTTCTTCTCGGCATGCGGCAGACTGAAATAGGTATAGCTGCGCTTGCCGACCTTCAGCACGCGGCGCGCGCCGAAGCTGTTGCCGGGGGCTTTTGCCGCGGTCTTTTTCGCAGCGGTCTTTTTCGCAGCGGTCTTCTTTGCCGGTTTCGCCTTTGCCGTTGCCTTCGTCTTCGGCGCCGGTTTTTTCGCGGCCGGTTTTGCCTTCGCAACCGTCTTCTTTTTCGGCGCAACCTTCTTCGGTGCGGTTTTCTTCGGCGCCGCTTTTTTCGCGGCCGCTTTCTTCGGCGCGGATTTTTTTGCCGGTTTCGCCTTCGCGGCGGCTTTCTTTTTCGGTGCGACCTTTTTGGCCGCCTTCACG
The DNA here is from genome assembly GCF_030651915.1 of Parvibaculum sp. Taxonomy (GTDB): domain Bacteria; phylum Pseudomonadota; class Alphaproteobacteria; order Parvibaculales; family Parvibaculaceae; genus Parvibaculum. Next base: position 353,533 of record NZ_JAUSBV010000002.1, read on the forward strand.
GCTTTTTTCGGTGCCGTCTTCTTTTTCGACGTGACCTTCTTGACGGTCTTCTTGGCTGCGCGTTTGGCCTTCTGTGCCAGCTTGCGGGCCGCGGGCGCGGCCTTCTTCACGGCCTTGCGTGCGGTCTTGACCGCTTTCTTCGCTGCCTTTTTCGGTGCGGCCTTCTTCGACACCGACTTCTTCAGCTTCGGCGCTGCCTTGGTCTTTTTCGGCGCGGCCTTCTTTGCTGCGGCTGTCTTGGTCGCGGGCTTTTTCGCCGGCGCCTTCTTCTTCGCCTTTGCTTTCGTCTTGGAGGTTTTCGGGGATTTCGCGGGGGCCTTCTTCGCCATCTCTCTTGGTCCTCAATGCTGCGTGGGTCCAGTTGGAAAAAGGGGAGGGGGCGCTTGTTGCCCGCGCAGGAAACGCGCGGGCGTCAAATCCGATTTCGCCGCCGCTTTTGTGCCTGGAACCTATATGCTTGTCGCGCCGGACTATAATGGCTTTCGTACGGATTGACCATGCTCGGTCGTGCGCTTAAGCCTTGATAATCGGCATTGAAAACAACATCGGGGGAGGCTGCGTGGCAGAGGTCGTCGTCGAGAAAAACGGTCCCGTCACAACGGTGACCCTCAATCGTCCGCGCGCGAAGAATGCGGTCGATCGTGCCGCCGCCGAGCAGCTCGCTGCCGCCTTCCTCGAATTCGAGCGGGACGAGGCAGCGCTTGTCGCGGTGTTCTGCGGCGCTGAGGAAACCTTCTGCGCCGGCGCCGATCTCAAGGCGGTCGGAACGGGCGGCGGCAATCGCGTCGTGCCGCCGGCAAGCGGTGCCGATTTCAGCCGCCTGGCCGATGACGGCCCCATGGGGCCGTCGCGAATGATTCTCAACAAGCCGGTCATTGGCGCCATTGCCGGTTACGCGGTGGCGGGCGGGCTGGAACTGGCGCTCTGGTGCGACATGCGCATTGTCGAGGAAGACGCGGTGATGGGCGTTTTTTGCCGGCGCTGGGGTGTGCCGCTGATCGATGGCGGCACGATCCGTCTGCCGCGGCTGATCGGTCATGCAAGAGCGATGGACCTGATCCTGACCGGCCGCGGCGTCGGGGCGGCCGAGGCCTTGCAGATGGGGCTGGCCAATCGTGTCGTGCCCAAGGGCCAGGCCCGCGCGGAAGCCGAGCGTCTGGCGCATGAGGTTGCGCGTTTTCCGCAGTTGTGTCTGCGCCATGACCGCATGTCGGCCTATGAACAATGGGATCTGCCCTACGACCGGGCGCTTGCCAATGAATTCGAGCATGGCCGCAAGGTGATGGCGTCCGGCGAAACCCAAAAAGGTGCTGCCCGCTTTGCGGCAGGCAAGGGCCGGGGCGGCAATTTTGACGACATCTGAATTGCGGCTATCGGCATCGCACCTTGCCTGCGAACGCGGCGGCCGGCTGGTCTTTGACGGCGTTTCCTTCACCGTCGGGAGCGGCGAAGCGCTGGTGCTGACCGGCCCCAATGGCAGCGGCAAGTCGAGCCTGTTGCGGCAGATCGCGGGTTTGCTGGAGAGCGGGCCCGATTCGCTGCGTGTCGAGGGCGGCGACCCCGAGCTGACGCTTGCCGAACAATCCCATTATGTCGGTCATCTCGACGGATTGAAGCCGGCGATGACGGTCGCCGAAACGCTGCATTTCTGGGCTGCCTGGTTCGGCACCGGGGCGGGGGCGGCGCATGTCGCGGCGGCGCTGGACGGCATGAACCTCGCTTCGCTCGCCGATCTGCCGGCCGCCTATCTCTCGGCCGGACAAAAGCGGCGGCTGGCCCTGGCGCGCCTTCTCGCCGCGCCGCGCCCCGTCTGGCTGCTCGACGAACCGACCGTGGGGCTCGACACCGCCAGCATTGCGCGACTGGGGCACGCGATGCAGGCGCATCTTGCCGGCGGCGGCCTGATCGTCGCGGCCACCCATCTCGATCTCGGGCTCGCGACGGCGAAAACGCTCGATCTCGGCACCGGGGTGCTGTCATGAGCCGCGCTTTCATTGCCTTGCTTGTCCGCGATCTCCGGCTGGCCGCACGCATCGGCGGGGGTGGCGGAATGGCCGTGTTCTTCTTTCTGGTCGTGGTCGCCGCCGTCCCGCTCGGAATCGGCCCCGCGCCCGATCTTCTGGCGCGCATCGCACCCGGCATGTTGTGGGTGGCTCTGCTGCTCTCCTCGCTGCTGACGCTCGACCGGCTTTTCCAGGCCGATCATGAAGATGGCTCACTCGATCTTCTGACCATGGGCCGCCTGCCGCTGGAACTTGTGGTCGTGGCAAAGGCTGTCGGTCATTTCCTGACGACGGGACTGCCGCTGGTCGTCGCCGCGCCGCTGCTCGGGTTGATGCTCAATCTCGAGGTGGCGGCATTTCCGGCACTGATGCTGGCGATGCTGGTGGGCGCGCCTGCGCTGAGTTTTCTCGGCGTCATCGGTGCCGGCCTCACCGTCGGTATCAGGCGCGGCGGTCTGCTGGCCTCGCTGCTGGTGCTGCCTTTCTACATCCCGGTTCTGATATTCGGCGTCGGCGCGGCTCGCGCAGCGCTGGCCGGCTTTCCGGACGGCGTTGCCGCTCAGAGTCTCGCCCTGCTGGCAGCTGTCACGCTGGCGAGCCTTGTGATCGGACCGGTTGCGGCGGCCGCGGCCCTGCGCGCCAATCTCCGCTGATGCGCGGCAAAATGACAGGCGCCTTCAACTTGCCCTCTCCGGAAGCAACACGCTAAATGAGCCCCATGACCCGCCCTTCGGCTTCGCAGCGGCTCCAGGCCTTCGCCAATCCGGCGCGTTTCATGACGCTGTCGGGGCGCCTTCTTGCGCCTTTGTGGCTGGTTTCGCTCGGGTTTCTCGTCGTTGGCCTCTACTTCGCGCTGTTCGCGTCGCCACCCGACTATCAGCAAGGCGAGACCGTGCGCATCATGTATGTGCATGTGCCGTCGGCATGGCTTGCCATGTTCGGCTATTCGGTGATGGCGATGGCCTCCGCCGTGGCGTTGATCTTCCGTCATCCGCTGGCCGATCTCTGCGCGAAATCGGCGGCACCGATCGGCGCCGCCTTCACCTTTCTGGCCCTTGTCACCGGCGCGTTGTGGGGCAAGCCGATGTGGGGCGCGTGGTGGGTGTGGGATGCGCGGCTGACATCCGTTCTGATCCTGTTCTTTCTCTATCTTGGTTACATGGCGCTCTGGACGGCTATCGAGGAGCCGACGCGTGCGGCACGTGCCGCCGCCGTTCTGGCACTTGTCGGCGCGATCAATGTGCCGATCATTCGCTACTCGGTCGTTTGGTGGAACACGCTGCACCAGCCGGCCTCGGTCTTCCGCATGGACGGCCCGACGATCGCGCCCGAAATGCTGTTGCCGCTCGCCCTGATGGCACTCGGATTCACATTTCTGTTCGTGACGCTGCTGCTGGTGCGCATGCGCGCCGAGATCCTGCGCCATCGCGTGCGCCAATTGCGGCTGGCGCTGGCCGCATCCGGCGCAGAGGGCTGAGGGATGGCCGAGTTTTTCCAGATGGGCGGATATGCGGCCTATGTCTGGCCTGTCTATGCGCTGGGCATTCTTGTGCCGCTGGCGCTGGCGGTTCAGAGCCTTGCCGATTATCGGCGCCAGGCCCGCCTTGCCGATGCGCTGGAGCGCGACGCCGGCGGGCGTGTCCGCCGTGCGGCCCGCCATCCGGATATGGAGTCGGCTCCGTGAAAATCCCGTTCAGGCTTGCGGCCCTTGTCCCCGTCGCGCTCTTCCTGTTGCTTGCCGGCTTTTTTTTCGTCGCGATCTATCGCGGCGACCCGTCCCGCGTGCCCTCGGCGCTGATCGGGCGCTATGTGCCGGAATTCGAACTGCCAGCTGTCCCGGGGCTCGATCAGCCGGGTCTCGCCACGGCCGATTTCGGTACCGGCACCCCCGTCATCGTCAATGTGTGGGGGTCGTGGTGCGTGCCCTGCCGGGTCGAGATGCCGCTGCTGGTGGAGCTGAGGCGTGTCGCCGATGTGCCGCTTTACGGGATCAACTACAAGGACGATCCGGCCGCCGCCCGGCGGTTCCTGGCCGAGCTTGGCAATCCCTTCGATCGCATCGGACGCGACCAGACGGGGCGAGCTTCCATCGAATGGGGGGTATACGGCGTGCCGGAGACATATGTCATCGACGGCAATGGCCGCATTGCGCTCAAACATGTCGGCGCGGTGACGCCTGAAGCGATTGCCGAACAGATTTTGCCGGCGTTGCAGGCGGCGCGGCATGCCGCGCCGCCCGGCAACTGAGGTTCAGCTCTTCTTGCGGCGTGCGGCCGGCTTTTTTGCCGCCGGTTTGCGGGCCGGTTTGCGCGCGGCGCGCTTCACAGGCTTTTTGGGCTCGGATTCTTCCGTTTTCAGGCTTTCGATGGCGCCGTTGAGATGGGTCAACGCTTTCATCAGATCCGACTGCACGGATTTCGGCAGCGCTTCGAGCAAAGCCCGCTCGGCGGCCAGGGCCTTCGGCATCGCGCCTTTCAGCGCGCGGCGGCCGGCGGCCGTCAGGCGTACCGCATTGGCGCGGGCATCTTCCGCCGTACGGCGTCGGGCCAGCAGACCGTTCTTGATCATGCGGCTGATCATGTCGGCCAGCGTCGAGCGATCGATGCCGGTGCGGTTGACCAGGTCGGTCTGGCTCAGGCCCTCTTCCTCGTCGACCGCAAAAAGCACAATGAACTGACGCGGCGTCAGTGTGCTGGCGCCCATCTGCTGAACGAACTGATCATAGGCAAATTGTTGCGCGCGGCGCAGCAGGTGGCTCAACGAGCTTTCGAGATCGAAACTTCCGGTCGATTTTCTGGCTGCCATTCGTCTGTCCTCTGGTGTCATCTGAACTATTCGACACGCCTGTGTCGGAATATCGGGGGCTGAATATCTCTGGCTCTTGTCCTTGCGGGTGTTCCCTTGGCGGGACTTTTACCTTTCGGACGGATCTCCCATCGCATGGAGAAATGGATCGGGCGCATCCTCGGGTGCTTTGTGGCAATGCCGCGCGCGCCGCACTATCTTCATATGCACCCGCAAGGGCCTCACTTGCAAGAGGAACCGGGCCATGAAAAAGAAGAAACGCCGAAATCACGATAGGTCTGTGCGCGGACGGTCCCTGTCGGGCTGTGCACAATCTGGCGGCATATCCGGCGAATTCCGGCGTGGCGGCGGATGCCGTCGCGAGAAGGCTTAGTTCCGTAGGCGGATCAAAGAGTTGCGCGATGACAAATTTGACGAAAATGAGCGGTCCGGGGCAGGTTTCGACGGCGTCGGCGCCCCGCGAGCCCGGTGCGGAACACGATCCGGCCTTTTCGCGCCGCGTGCCAACCGGGGACAATTTGCCGCGCGATATCTGCGATCGCTGCGGCTTCATACATTATGTGAACCCCAAGGTTGTCGTCGGTTCGGTCGTTTCCCATGAGGGGCGCATCCTGTTGTGCCGCCGTGCCATCGAACCGCGCCGGGGATTCTGGACGCTGCCTGCCGGCTTTATGGAACAAGGTGAGACGGCTGAGGAGGGTGCGCGGCGAGAGGCGCGCGAGGAAGCCAATGCCGAGATCGCGCTGAAGGACCTGCTGGCCGTCTATTCGATCCCGCGCATTGCGCAGGTCCAGCTGATGTATCGCGCCGAGCTGTCGACCCCCTCCTTTTCGGCGGGTGAGGAAAGCCTCGAGGTTGCGCTTTTCTCCTGGGAAGAAATTCCGTGGGAGGAACTTGCTTTCCCCAGCGTTCACTGGGCCTTGACGCAGTTCCGCTCGGTGGAAGGCCAAGCCGGAATCGTGCCCTTCAGCAATCCGGACGGTGAAACCGGCAATCTGTTTCCACGCCCGCCCCGCTAGCATCGTCGGTTCATTCGCGGCATTCTCCCGTCACGGAAAGCGGGGCTGACAAGGCAGGGGTGGGGCATGACGGCGGTGGCGGAAACCGGAACAGGGCGCATGACGCGCGAGGAGCGGCGCGTCATTTTCGCCTCGTCGCTCGGGACCGTATTCGAGTGGTACGACTTCTATCTCTACGGTTCGCTGGCCGCGATCATTTCCGTCCAGTTCTTTTCGGGCGTCAATCCGACCGCCGGTTTCATCTTTGCGCTTCTGGCCTTTGCCGCCGGCTTTGCCGTCCGACCCTTTGGTGCGATCGTTTTCGGCCGCCTGGGCGATCTCGTCGGACGAAAATACACGTTTCTGGTCACGATCGTGATCATGGGCGTTGCGACATTCATTGTCGGTCTGTTGCCCAGCTATGCCACGATCGGCGTTGCCGCGCCGGCGATCCTGATTTTGTTGCGGCTGCTGCAGGGCCTCGCGCTTGGCGGTGAGTATGGCGGCGCGGCCATCTATGTGGCCGAACATGCCCCCCATACGAAACGTGGCAGCTACACGGCCTGGATCCAGACCACGGCAACGCTTGGCCTCTTCCTGTCGCTTCTCGTCATCCTCACCTGCCGCCTGTCGATGGACAAGGAGAGCTTCGAAAGCTGGGGCTGGCGCATTCCGTTCCTGCTGTCGATCGTGCTTCTCGGCATTTCGGTCTGGATCCGGCTGAAGCTCAACGAGTCGCCGCTGTTCCAGAAGATGAAGGACGAGGGGACGCTCTCGAAAGCGCCGCTGACCGAGAGTTTCGGCCAATGGAAGAACCTGAAGATCGTGCTGATCGCATTGATCGGCCTCACGGCCGGGCAGGCCGTCGTCTGGTACACCGGCCAGTTCTACGCGCTTTTCTTCCTGACGCAGGTGCTGAAGGTCGAAGGGCAGACCGCCAATATCCTGATCGGCGTCGCGCTGTTGCTTGGTGTGCCGTTTTTTGTCGTCTTCGGTGCGCTTTCCGACCGGATCGGCCGCAAGCCGATCATCATGGCGGGCTGTCTGCTGGCAGCCCTCACCTACTTTCCGCTTTTCGCGGCGTTGACGCATTTTGCCAATCCGGCGCTTGAACAGGCACAACGGATTTCACCGGTCGTTGTCGTGGCAGATGCGGGGGAATGTTCGTTCCAGTTCAATCCGGTCGGCACGGCCGCCTTCACGACCTCATGCGACGTTGCCAAGAGCGCGCTGGCCCGGCGCGGCATTCCCTACAGCAACAGGCGGGCGGCAACCGGTGAGACCGCCTATGTCGAAATCGGCGCGTCGCGCGTCACGTCCTTCGATGCGACCGATGATATCGATGGCGCGGCGCGGCGCGGTTTCGATGCGATGCTCGCCGAGGCCCTGGTGCAGGCGGATTATCCCGATGCGGCCGATCCCGACGCCATCAACACGCCGATGGTCGTTCTCGTTCTCTTCGTTCTGGTTCTCTATGTGACGATGGTCTACGGGCCGATCGCGGCGATGCTGGTGGAGCTCTTTCCCACGCGCATCCGCTACACGTCGCTGTCGCTGCCCTACCATATCGGTAATGGCTGGTTCGGCGGCTTCCTGCCGACGGTTGCCTTTGCGATCGTTGCGGCGAGCGGCGATATCTATTCGGGGCTCTGGTATCCGGTCGTCATCGCCGCCATGACCTTCGTTATCGGCATGATCTTCGTGCCCGAAACCAAGGATCGCAGCATTCACCACTGACGTGGCGACGAAGCGTTTCAGTCGGCGGCGGGCGCCTGTTCGTCCCGCAAGGGGGCATATCGGGTCAGCACCGGTATCTGTGCCATGCCGAAGACCATTGTCAGCGGCATCACGCCGAAAAGCTTGAAGCTGACCCAGAAATCGGTCGAGAAGTTGCGCCAGACAATTTCGTTGATGACGCCGAGGAAGATGAAGAAAAGGCCCCAGCGCACGGTCAGCACCATCCAGCCCTTGTCGGTCAGGTCGAAGGCGCCGTCGAACAGGTTTTTCATCACCGGCTTGCCCATCATCGCGGCGCCCAGCAGCGCGGCCGCGAAGAGCGCATTGACGATGGTCGGCTTCAGCTTGATGAATTCGTCGTCCTGCAGCCACAGCGTCAGCGCGCCGAAGAAGATGATGAAGATGCCGCTGACCAGCGGCATGGTCGGAATCTTGCGAAACCGGAGCTGCGAATAGGTCAGCGAGATCACGGTCGCGACCATGAAGGCGCCGGTTGCGTAAAAGATATTCTGCGCTTCCTCATTGCCGAAAAGCCGGTCGGCCTGGGCATTCATCACGAAAAAGACCACCAGCGGCCCAAGCTCGATCGCCATGCGGACCCATTGCGAGGCCGACATGCCGGCATGCGTCTTTTCGGTGCTTGTTTCGCTCATGTTCCGTCCGTTCTCGGCCGCTATCGCGCTGCCACTTTATATTTACGCACGGGATACGCCGGCGGATCAACTTGCGCCGGTTATGGCCCTTGCAAAGGCCTCGGCATTGAAATCCTGCAGGTCCTCGATCCCCTCGCCGATCCCGATCAGATGGACCGGCAGGCCGAAACGCCGGGCGATGGCAACCAGAATTCCGCCCCGTGCCGTGCCGTCGAGCTTGGTCATGACGAGGCCGGTGACGCCGGCGGTCCTGCCGAAAATCTCGACCTGGTTCAGCGCGTTCTGGCCCGTCGTCGCATCGAGGACCAGCAGCGTCGCATGCGGCGCTTCCGGATCGAGTTTGCGCATCACGCGGATCACCTTTTCAAGTTCGGCCATCAGGTCGGCTTTGTTCTGCAGGCGTCCGGCCGTATCGATCATCAGCACGTCCGAGCCTTCTTCCCGTGCCCGGGCCAAAGCCTCATAGGCGAGGCCGGCCGCATCGCCGCCGATCTTCGTCGAACAGACAGGCGCTCCGATACGCTCGCCCCAGACTTTCAGCTGCTCGACGGCTGCGGCCCGGAAGGTATCGCCCGCGGCCAGCATGACGGATTTGCCTTCGCCCTTCAGCCTGGCGCCGATCTTGCCGATGGTCGTCGTTTTCCCGGCGCCGTTGACGCCGGCCATCAGGATCACGAAGGGCTTCTTCGTTGCGTCGAAAACGAGCGGCTTCTCGACCGGCTTCAGCACCTGCGCGATCTCGTCGGCGACGATGCGCCGGATTTCTTCCGGCCCGACTTCCTTGTCGTAGCGATCCTTGCCGACAGCCTCGGCAATCGCCGCGGCGGCATCGAGACCGAGATCGGCGGCGATCAGCAATTCTTCCAGCTCGTCCAGCGTCGCCGCATCGAGCTTGCGCTTGGTGAAGATGCCGGTGATGCCGTCCGACAGGTTTCGGGTCGAACGGGCAAGCCCTTCTTTCATGCGCTGGAAGAGCGATTTTTTCTTCTCGTCCGTTGCGGTGCTGGATTCGCTTTCGCTCATGCCGGTGATCTCTGTGCCGCGGGAAAACAGGATGCGAGGTTCTGCCTGATGCGCGCCAGCGGTGCCTCGCCTTGCGGCGGGAATTCGAATTTCCGTCCCGTGATGGCCTCGAAGGCGCCAATATATACGGCCGCCGTCTCCAGTACGAGGTCCTCGGGAATGTCGGGAATGGGATCCTTGTAGGGGTCGCAGCGTGCGGCGACCCAGTTGCGCACGAAATCCTTGTCGAAACTTTCGGGCGCGGTGCCGGCTGCAAAGCGCGCCGGATAGCTGTCGGCCCGCCAGTAGCGACTGCTGTCGGGCGTGTGGATCTCGTCGGCCAGCACGATACGGCCCTCGGCATCGGTGCCGAATTCGTATTTGGTGTCGACCAGGATCAATCCGCGTCTGGCTGCCAGTTCGCGTCCGCGGGCGAAAAGCGCCAGGGCGTATCGCGAGAGCGTTTCCCATTGCGCCGATGTCAGCAGGCCGCCGTCGACGATTTCCGCCGGCGTCAGCGGTTCGTCATGCGCGCCGTCGAAGGCCTTGCTGGTCGGCGTGATGATCGTTTCGGGCAGTTTTTCGTTGGCGCGCAGCCCGTCGGGCAGCGTCACACCGTAGATCTCGCGCTTGCCCGCCTTGTAGAGCGTCAGAACCGAGGTTCCGGTGCTGCCGGCAAGATAGTCCCGTACCACGATCTCGACCGGCAGGATGTCGAGCCGTTGTCCGATCACCACATTCGGATCGGGATAGTCGCGCACGTGATTGGGACAAATGTCGGCCGTCGCCTCGAACCAGAAGCGCGCCGTTTGCGTCAGCACCTGGCCCTTGTAGGGGATTGCCGCCAGGATGCGGTCGAAGGCGCTCAACCGGTCGCTGGCGACAATGATCCGGCGGCCGTCGGGCAGGTCGTAATTGTCGCGCACCTTGCCGCGATAATGGTTCGGCAATTCGGGGATGGCGGCATCGGCCAGCACCTGCCCCATTGCGCCTCGCGCTTTCAATGTCTCGATGTCCATGATTCTTCTTTCGCCGCCGCGGCTCATGCCGCGCGCAATCCTTCAAAGCTGCGGCCATCATGTGCGGCAAGGCGGATGGCCAGGATTTCGCCGGCCGTTGCCATTGCATCGGCAAGGCGTACCGGCGTGAATTGATGGGTGCGGCCCGTCGTCGGCGTTTCCATCAGCACCGGCCTTGTCGCGCCGAGGCCGCTTTCGAGATGTGCGCGCACCCGCGCCGCGCCCTTGATGCGCAGCTGTTCGGCGCGGGCCTTCGCCACGTCGCGAGAAACCTGCGGCATCTTTGCGGCCGGCGTGCCGGGGCGCGGGCTGAACGGGAACACATGCAGCCAGGTCAGCCCGCATTCGTCGACGAGACGCATCGTGTTGGCGAACATCTCGTCCGTTTCGGTCGGAAAGCCGGTGATGAAATCGGCACCGAAAACGATGTCGGGGCGCAGGCGCCGCGCTTCTTCGCAGAAGCGGATCGAATCGTCGCGCAGATGGCGGCGCTTCATCCGCTTCAGGATCATGTCGTCGCCCGATTGCAGCGACAGATGCAGATGCGGCATCAGCCGTTCTTCCTCGGCGATCAGACGCATCAATTCGTCATCGGCCTCGATCGAATCGATCGAGGAAAGCCGCAGCCGTTCGAGTTCGGGCACCAGCTTCAGGATGCGGCGCGCCAGATTGCCGAGGCTCGGGCGCCCCGGCAGGTCGCCGCCATAGGAGGTGATGTCGACGCCGGTCAGCACCACTTCGCGGTAACCGTTCTCGACCAGCTTCCGGACCTCGGCGACCACTTCGCCGGCGGCGACGCTGCGCGAGGGGCCGCGGCCATAAGGGATGATGCAGAAGGTGCAGCGGTGGTCGCAGCCGTTCTGCACCTGCACGAAGGCCCGCGCACGGCCTTCGAGACCGCCGATCAGATGGCCGGCGGTTTCCGTCACCGACATGATGTCGTTGACGCGCACACGTTCATTGGCGTGCAGCGCCAGCGCCGGCTGCCAGCTTGCCGGCTTGAGCTTTTCCTCGTTGCCGATCACCAGATCGACTTCCGGCATCTCTGCAAACTGTTCGGGGTTCACCTGCGCCGCGCAGCCGGTCACGATGATGCGGGCCTGCGGGTTCTCGCGGCGCGCCTTGCGGATCGCCTGGCGGGCCTGGCGTTCGGCCTCGGCCGTCACCGCGCAAGTGTTGAAAACAATCGCATCTTCAAGACCGGCCGCATCGGCATGACCGCGCATCACCTCCGACTCATAGGCGTTGAGGCGGCAGCCGAAAGTGACGATGTCGGTGCGCTTCGTCATGCCGCCACTCCCGACAGAAGGCGCGGATCGAGCGTGCCTTCATGATCGAGGGTCGCGTCGCCGGTCATCAGGATGTGGCCATAGCCCTTGTCGGTATCGGGCAGCCATTCGACGGTGAGGTCGCCGCCCGGCAGCGTCACGGTGATCTTGCGTTCGGTCCGGCGGCGGCGGATCGCCACCACCGTTGCCGCACAGGCCGCCGTGCCGCAGGCCTTCGTCAACCCGACGCCGCGCTCCCAAGTGCGCAGCTTGATATGCGTCGGCGACAGCACCTGCGCGACCGAGATGTTGGCGCGTTCGGGAAAAAGCGGATGATGTTCGAGCATCGGGCCCGAGCGCTCGAGATCGATGGCGTCGACATCGTCGACAAAGAAGATCGCATGCGGATTGCCGACATTGACGACCCCCGGCGAATGCATGATCGGGGCGCCCAGCGGCCCGATTTCGAGTTCGATAGCGCGGGTGTCGCGGAACTCTTCCGACAACGGAATCTCGTCCCAGTTGAGCTTCGGTGCGCCCATGTCGACCGTGATGGCGCCTTCGTCGGCGCGCGTCGCCACCGTGTTGCCGGCCGGCGTTTCGATGGTGACGGCGTCCTTGCCGGTTTCCTCGAGCAGCAGCTTGCCGATGCAGCGCGCGGCATTGCCGCAGGCCTCCACCGCGCCGCCGTCCCGGTTGCGGATGCCCATGAAGGCGTCGCCGCCATGGCGGGGATGTTCGATGGTGATCAGCTGGTCGCAGCCGATGCCGGTTTCACGGCTGGCAATGGCGCGCGCAATCGCATCCGTCAGCACCAGCGGATCGCGGCGCAGGTCCAGCACGACGAAGTCGTTGCCGAGCCCGTTCATCTTCAGGAAATGATGCGCCATGCCGGTCATGATGCCCGGATATATGGCGCTTTTCGTCCCCTTATGCCAGTAGATTGGGGAAAGAAACGGTGGCAGGGAGGCGCGGATGCTGTGGGTGCTGGGGATATTGGCGGGGCTTGCCGTGCTCGCGGCGGCGGCCGTCTTTTTCCGTTTCCGCTATTTCTTCAGCGACAGCGCGGCGCGCCATGTCCGCTCGCTCGCCGCCGATCTCGGCGCCAAGCGGATCCTTGCCGTTTTTGCCCATCCCGATGACGAGCAGCTGATCGGCGGTCTCCTGACCGCGGCCAAGGCCGGCGGCGCCTATGTCGCCATGGTGACCGCCACCAAAGGCGAGGCCGGCACGCAATCGCCGGTCGTCTGCCGGCAATCCGAACTCGGGCTGATCCGGCAGGCCGAGGTGCTCAAGAACGGTTTTGCCCTCGGCATCGACGAACAGCAGGTCTGGGACTACCCCGATGGCGGGGTGCCGGACGTGCCGCTCGACGTACTCGTCGCCCGTGTCGAGGCGGCCATGCAAAGCATCATGCCGGACCTCGTGATCGCCTTCTGGCCGGAAAGCGGGGCGACGGGCCATAAAGACCATATGCGGATGGGACTTGCGGCCGATAAGGCCATCGAAAGCATGCGCGCGCGCGGCCATGCCGGCCATGGTCCGCACCATGTCGCCTATCCGTTGATTCCGGCCCGCTCGCTTCTGAAGCTTGGCCGCCGCACCGGCAAATTTGTGGCGGAAAACCAGCCTTTGCCGACCCATTCGACACCGACCGACATCGCCGCCAAGCTGCGCGGCTGGCGCATTCATGCCGCCCAGGCCAATTATGTCGCCAAGGCCTACAAGATGCCGACCTGGCTGCTTTATCTGATATGGAACAAGGAGTTCTACGCCGTGCGCGACCTGGAGACCGGCCAATGGAAAAACTGATCCCGCTCGCGGCCGAAGTCGCGGAACGGCTCAAAAAACGGCAGGAAACCGTCGCTTTATCGGAGTCCTCGACGGGCGGCCTGGTCTCGGCGGCGCTGGTCGCGCAAGCCGGTGCCTCGGCCTTCTATCTCGGCTCGACCGTCATTTATACGCGCGGCGCCGCGAAGGCCCTCTACGATCTCAAGGGCCCACCGGCGCCGAACCTGCAACCCCTTACAGAGCCTTATGTTTTGGCGATGGCCGACATCGTTCGGGCAAAGCTCGGCGCGACCTGGGCGCTGGCCGAAATGGGCGCCGCTGGCCCCTCCGGCTCGCCTTACGGGCCGCCGCCCGGCACCGCCGTCATCGGGCTGGCGGGGCCGCACCCCGCCTCGATCACGGTCAGCACGGGGTCTGCCGACCGTGCCGCCAACATGCGCGCCTTCGGCGCGGCGGCGCTGAAATTGCTGTTGAAATCATTGACTTGAGTCCGGCAAGCCCCTAGGTTCCGGCAACGATTTTCGGGACATTGTTGCGCCCCGACCCGCCCGAGGCATCGCGCCCGGGTCAACTTCCGCCGGCGATATTCGCTCGCGGGAGCGATCTTGCTTTGTACGACAAGGATTTGACGCCCACGTGTTCGAGAACCTGACAGGCCGCTTCGGCGATGTTCTTTCCAAGCTCAAGGGCCGCGGCGCCCTGAGCGAGAAGGATGTCGACGAGGCCATGCGCGAGGTGCGCCGGGCCCTGCTCGAGGCCGATGTCGCGCTGCCGGTCGCCAAGTCCTTTGTCGACAAGGTGCGCGCCCGTGCGGTCGGCCAGGAAGTGCTGAAGTCGGTGACGCCCGGCCAGCAGGTCATCAAGATCGTTCACGACGAACTGGTCGAGATGCTGGGTGGCACCGAGGCGGACACTGCGATCTCGCTGCGCGCCGCCGCCCCTGTCGTCATCATGATGGTGGGCCTGCAGGGCTCGGGCAAAACCACCTCGACCGCCAAGATCGCCAAACGCATGAGCGAGCGCGACAAGCGCCGCGTGCTGATGGCCTCGCTCGACACGCGCCGTCCGGCGGCGCAGGAGCAGTTGAAAATTCTCGGCGAACAGGTCGGCGTCTCGACGCTGCCGATCGTCGCCGGCCAGCAACCGATCCAGATCGCAAAGCGCGCGCTCGAAGCGGCGCGGCTTGGCGGCTACGACGTGCTGATGCTCGACACGGCCGGCCGCATTCATGTCGACGAAGACCTGATGGCCGAGGTCGCGCAGGTGCGCGATGCGACCGACCCGCATGAAACGCTGCTCGTTGCCGACAGCCTGACCGGTCAGGATGCGGTCAATGTGGCCGAGTCCTTCAAGGCCCGCGTCGGCGTCACCGGCATTGTGCTGACGCGCGTCGACGGCGATGGCCGCGGCGGTGCCGCGCTTTCGATGCGCGCCGTTACCGGCGTGCCGATCAAGCTGCTCGGCATCGGCGAAAAAATGGATGCGCTGGAAGATTTCCGCGCCGACCGGGTGGCCGGCCGCATCCTCGGCATGGGCGATGTCGTCAGCCTTGTCGAAAAAGCCGCAGAGACCATCGACGCCGACAAGGCGAACAAGATGGCCGAGAAAATGCGGAAGGGTCAGTTCGACCTCGACGACATGGCCGAACAGCTTGCGCAGATGAAACGTATGGGCGGCATGAAGGGCGTGCTCGGCATGCTGCCCGGTGTCGGCAAGGCGCAGATGCAGGCCGCCAACGCGCATATGGACGACAGCGTCGTCAAACGCCAGGCGGCGATCATCTCTTCGATGACCAAGGACGAACGGCGCAACCCGAAAGTGCTCAACGCCAGCCGCAAGAAGCGCATCGCGCGCGGCTCCGGCACCGAGGTGCAGGAAATCAACCGGCTCTTGAAGCTGCATCGCCAGATGGCCGACATGATGAAGGCGATGGGCCGTCAGAAGGGCGGCCTGATGTCGAAGCTGTTCGGCGGTGGCGCGCCGGAGATGCCGCCGGAGATGGCGGGCGATCCAAAGGCGCTTGAAAAACTTTTGCCACCGGGCGGTCTGGGCGGTCTGCCGCGTGGACCGGGTGGCGGCTTGCCGGGACTTCCCGGCTCGGGCTTTGGCGGGGGTCTTCCGGGCCTGCCGCCGGGAAAGAAAAGGAAATAGGGCCGGCGCATATCGCGCTTCGGTCTGTTGACGGACGATCAAACAAACCCGGCGCATCGCGCGCCGGTTACCTGAAAGGCAAGACAAGATGGCTCTGAAAATCCGGCTCGCCCGCGGCGGTGCCAAGAAGCGTCCCTTCTACCGCGTCGTCGTCGCCGACACGCGTTTCCCGCGTGACGGCCGCTTCATCGAAAAGATCGGCACGTTCAATCCGCTGCTGCCGAAGGACAACAAGGACCGCCTGGTGCTCAATATCGAGCGCGCCAAGCATTGGCTGGGTCACGGCGCGCTGCCGACCGACCGCGTTGCGCGTTTCCTCGACGAGGCCGGCGCCTATACGCGCAAGGCGCGCAGCAACCCGGAAAAGGCCAAGCCCAAGGCGAAGGCCCAGGAGCGTCTCGACGCGGCGCGCATCGCGGCCGAAGAAGCCGCCGAAGCCGCCAAGGCGCCTGTGGAAGAACCTGCGGCCGAAGCGCCTGCTGCCGAAGCCGAAGCGCCGGCCGAAGAGGCGCAGGCCTAACCGGCTTTGCGCATCGCGCCGATGGCTGACGGTCCGCAAAAGAAAGTCTGTCTCGGCGTCGTCGTCGGCGCGCATGGCGTGCGCGGTCTTGTCCGCGTCAAGCCGTTCACCGAGGCGCCGGATGGCGTTGCGGCTTATGGCCCGGTCGAGACGGTCGACGGTGCACGGCGCTTCGCCATCGAGGCGAAGGGCATGGTCAAGGAGCTGGTGCTCTGCCGGCTCGACGGCATTGACGACCGGGACGCGGCGGAGGCGCTTCGAGGCACCGAGCTCTATGTCTCACGCGACCGGCTGCCGCCGGCCGATGCGGATGAGGGTTGGTACCATGCCGACCTCGTCGGCCTTCGCGCTGTCGGTCTCGACGGGCACGATTATGGCGCGGTCGTCGCGGTGCTGAATTTCGGTGCCGGCGATCTTCTGGAAATCGCCCCGCCCGATGGCGGGGCGACGGTGCTGATGGGCTTCACCGAAGCGAATGTGCCCGAGGTCGACATTGCCGGCGGGCGTATCGTCATCGATCCGCCGCTCGGCACCTTCGACGACGTTAGCGATGCGGAGGGGGCGGCGGATGGCGACTGAAGCCTGGTCGGCAAATGTGCTGACGCTCTTTCCGGAGATGTTTCCGGGCCCGCTCGGTCACTCGCTGGCTGGCAAGGCGCTCGAAAGCGGTCTCTGGCGGCTCGAGGCGGTCGATATTCGCGATTTCGCGACCGACCGGCACCGCTCGGTCGACGACACGCCGTCGGGCGGCGGGCCGGGCATGGTGATGCGGGCCGATGTGATGGCGGCGGCGATCGATGCCGTCCATCCGGGCGGGCAGCCGCTGATCTATCTGAGCCCCCGGGGCCGGCCGCTGACACAGGCCCGGGTCCGGGAACTGGCGACAGGATCGGGGGTGACGCTTGTCTGCGGGCGTTTCGAGGGGCTCGATCAGCGGGTCATCGAGGCGCGGGCAATGGAGGAGATCAGCCTCGGCGATTTCGTGTTGTCCGGCGGCGAGCCGGCGGCCATGGCGCTGATCGATGCGGTTGTCCGGCTCTTGCCGGGGGTGATGGGCAAGGACGCCTCGGGGGCCGAAGAGAGCTTTGAAGGCGGACTTCTGGAGTACCCGCATTATACAAGACCCCAGATCTTCGAGGGGCGCGAGATTCCGCCGGTTTTGACCTCCGGCGACCATCAAAAGGTCAAGGCCTGGCGCCGTGCCGAGGCCGAAAAGGCGACCCGGGAAAGGCGGCCCGAGCTTTGGGACGATTTTCTGGGCAAGAAGCCCTGATGGCAGTCGCCATGAGGTATAATTTGTGTTACGGAAGCGCGCTTCCGGGCCGGGATTGTCCCTTTCGAGGTCCGAACGCCTTCATATCCGAGGTTTGACCCTATGAATATCATTGAGCAGCTCGAGCAGGAGCAGGTCGCGGCACTGTCCGCCGGCAAGACCATTCCCGATTTTGCCCCCGGCGACACGCTGCAGGTCAATGTGAAGGTGGTTGAAGGCACGCGCGAGCGCCTGCAGGCCTATGAAGGTGTCTGCATCGGCCGCGCCGGTGGCGGCATCAACGAGAACTTCACGGTCCGCAAGATTTCCTACGGCGAGGGCGTCGAGCGCGTGTTTCCGCTTTACGGACCGCTGGTCGACTCGATCAAGGTCGTGCGCAAGGGCCGCGTGCGTCGCGCCAAGCTCTATTACCTGCGCGGTCTTCGCGGCAAAGCTGCCCGAATTACCGAAAAACAGGACTTCAAGACCCGCAACAAGGACAGCGGCGCCGCCTGATTTCTCCGCATTCGAGCGGAAACTGTCACGAAAAGCGGGCAGGGCGCCTGAAGGCCCCGGCCCGTTTTTGTTATGGGCTACACTGAACGAAAGTTCCGAACGACGAGGAAAGCGAAATGTCGCCCCGCACAATGTACGACAAGATCTGGGATGCGCATCTGGTCGAGATGGCCGAGGACGGGACCGGCCTGCTCTATATCGACCGGCATCTCGTGCATGAGGTCACAAGCCCGCAGGCCTTCGAGGGCCTGCGCATGGCGAAGCGTCCCGTGCATGCACCGCTGAAGACGCTGGCGGTTGCCGATCACAATGTGCCGACGACCGACCGTTCCAAGGGCATCGCCGACGAAGAGAGCCGCATCCAGGTCGAGACGCTCGAACACAACGCAAAAGATTTCGGCGTCGAATATCTCGAAATGTCCGACATCCGTCAGGGCATCGTGCACATCGTCGGGCCGGAGCAAGGCTTCACGCTGCCCGGCACCACCATCGTTTGCGGCGACAGCCACACCTCGACGCATGGCGCCTTCGGCGCGCTGGCGCATGGCATCGGCACGTCGGAGGTCGAGCATGTGCTCGCCACCCAGACGCTGATCCAGGCCAAGGCCAAGAACATGCGCATCAATGTGGTAGGCAAGGCGCCGGAAGGTTTCACCGCGAAAGACATCGTGCTCGCCATCATCGGCGAGATCGGCACGGCCGGCGGCACCGGCTATGTCATCGAATATGCCGGCGAGGCGATCCGCGATCTCTCGATGGAAGGCCGCATGACCGTCTGCAACATGACGATCGAAGGCGGCGCCCGCGCCGGGCTGATTGCACCCGACGAAAAGACCTATGCCTATCTTGAAGGCCGCCCGCGCGCGCCGAAGGGCAAGGCGTGGGAGATGGCGGTCGACTACTGGAAGACACTGCCATCCGACGAAGGTGCGACGTTCGACAAGGAAATCACCATCGACATCGCCGACCTGCCGCCGCTGATCACCTGGGGCACGAGCCCGGAAAACGTCATCAAGATCACGGACCGCATTCCCGATCCGAAGGACGTGCATGACGAAGCGCATGCGAAGTCGATGCAACGCGCGCTCGACTATATGGGTCTGACACCGGGCACACCGATCACGGAGGTCAAGATCGACCGCGTCTTCATCGGCTCCTGCACCAATGGCCGCATCGAGGATCTGCGCGCCGCCGCCGTCATCGCCGAAAAGGCGATCAAAGCCGGCCGCAAGGTGGCGTCCACCGTCAACGCGATGGTCGTGCCCGGTTCCGGCCTTGTGAAAGCGCAAGCCGAGAAGGAAGGTCTCGACAAGATCTTCCTCGAAGCGGGCTTCGAATGGCGTGAGCCCGGCTGCTCGATGTGTCTGGCGATGAACGCCGACAAGCTCGAGCCCGGCGAACGCTGCGCCTCGACGTCGAACCGCAATTTCGAAGGCCGTCAGGGCCGCGGCGGCCGCACGCATCTCGTCTCGCCCGCCATGGCGGCGGCGGCGGCGTTTGCGGGGCATTTCGTCGATGTGCGCGAATTCAAGAACTGAGGACGGGTAAATGGACAAGTTCAACAAGCTGACGGGCGTTGCGGCGCCGCTGCCGATCATCAATGTCGATACCGACATGATCATCCCGAAGCAGTTCCTGAAGACGATCAAGCGCACGGGGCTCGGCAAGAACCTGTTCGACGAGATGCGCTATGACGATGACGGGAAGGAAATTCCGGATTTCGTGCTCAACAAGCCGGCCTATCGCAATGCGCAGATCCTCGTGACCGGCGAGAATTTCGGCTGCGGTTCGTCGCGCGAGCATGCGCCCTGGGCGCTCTTGGATTTCGGCATCCGCTGCGTCATCGCGACGAGCTTTGCCGACATCTTCTACAATAACTGCTTCCAGAACGGCATCCTGCCCATCGTGCTGCCGCAATCGGACGTCGACAAGCTGATGGACGATGCCGAGCGCGGCTCGAACGCCGTCGTTACCGTCGATCTCGAAGCGCAGGAAATCCGCGGGCCCGATGGCGGCGTCATCCAATTCGACATCGACCCCTTCCGCAAGCATTGCATGCTCAACGGTCTCGACGGCGTCGGGTTGACGCTGCAGAAGGTCGAGAAGATCGCCGGCTTCGAAAAGAAGCTCGAAGCCGAGCAGCCCTGGCTCTGACACCCGAAGCGAAGAAAAGTAAATGACAAGAAACATCCTCATCGTCGCCGGCGACGGCATCGGCCCGGAAGTCATGGGCGAAGTCGAGCGCGTGATCGGCTGGTACAACGACAATCGCGGCTTCGATGCGAAGATCGAAAACGAACTGGTCGGCGGCTGCTGCTACGACGCGCATGGCGTCGCCGTCACCGACGCGACGGTCGAGAAGGCCAGGCGCGCCGATGCCGTCATGCTCGGCGCGGTCGGCGGACCCAAATGGGACAATGTGCCTTACGAGGGCCGCCCGGAAGCAGGGCTGCTTCGCCTCCGCAAGGATCTCGAACTCTTCGCCAATCTGCGCCCCGCGCTCTGCTTCGCGGCGCTGGCGGATGCGTCCTCGCTGAAGCGCGAGATTGTCGAGGGTCTCGACATCATGATCGTGCGGGAACTCACCGGCGGCGTCTATTTCGGCGAGCCGAAGGAAATCACCGATCTTGGCAATGGCGAGCGCCGCGGCGTCGACACGCAGGTCTATACGACCAGCGAAATCCGCCGCATCGCCGAGGTCGCCTTCGACCTGGCGAAGAAGCGCGGCAACCGCGTCATGTCGGTCGAGAAGCGCAATGTGATGAAGTCGGGCGTCCTCTGGTACGAGGAAGTCATCAAGCTTCACAAGGAGAAGTTTTCGGACGTCAAGCTCGAGCACATGCTGGCCGACAATTGCGCCATGCAGCTGGTGCGCAATCCGAAACAGTTCGACGTCATCGTCACCGACAATCTCTTTGGCGACGTGCTCTCCGATATCGCCTCGATGCTGACCGGCTCGCTCGGCATGCTGCCGTCGGCCTCGCTCGGCGCCCGGGATGCAAACGGCAAGGCCTGCGCCATGTATGAGCCGGTGCACGGCTCCGCCCCGGACATCGCCGGCACGGGTGCGGCCAATCCGATCGCCTCGATCCTCAGTTTCGCCATGGCGCTGCGCTACACGTTCGAACTCGGCGCCGATGCCGACCTGCTCGAAAAAGCCGTCGATACCGTGCTCGCCAACGGGCTTCGCACCGGCGACATCATGCAGCCGGGCATGAAAAAAGTCGGCACCAAAGAGATGGGCGATGCGATCCTCGCCGCGCTCGCCAAACTGAACGGATAGATTGACCGGCCGCTTGACCCGTTGGAGGACCGCTCCGGGTGGCGGTCCCAGACAAGGAAAACGATCATGGGCTACAAGATTGCCGTTCTCGGCGCCACCGGCAATGTCGGGCGCGAAATGCTCAACATTCTGGCCGAGCGTCAGTTCCCGGCCGACGAGGTGGTGGCGCTCGCCTCGCGGCGCAGCCTCGGCACCGAGGTCTCCTTCGGCGACCGCGACATCAAGGTCAAGGGGCTCGACACCTACGACTTCAAGGGCACCGATATCTGCCTGATGGCGACCTCGGGCGAGATGTCGGCCGAATGGGCGCCGAAGATCGCCGCCAAGGGCTGCGTCGTCATCGACAATTCGTCGCGCTGGCGGATGGACCCCGACGTGCCGCTGATCGTGCCGGAAGTCAATGCGGCGGCGATTGCCGGCTATACGAAGAAGAACATCATCGCCAATCCCAATTGCTCGACGGCGCAGATGGTCGTGGCGCTGAAGCCGCTGCATGACGCCGCCGGCATCCGCCGCGTCGTCGTCTCGACCTATCAGTCGGTCTCGGGCGCCGGCAAGGAGGCGATGGACGAGCTCTTCAGCCAGACCCGCGCCATCTTCGTCAATGACAGCATCGACGAGGGCAAGTTCACCAAGCAGATCGCCTTCAACGTCATTCCGCATATCGACGTCTTCATGGAAGACGGACAGACGAAAGAGGAATGGAAGATGATGGCCGAGACCAAGAAGATCCTCGATCCGAAGATCAAGCTGACGGCGACCTGCGTGCGCGTGCCGGTTTTCGTCGGCCATTCGGAAGCCATCAATATCGAGTTTGAACGGCCGATCTCGGATGACGAGGCGCGCGACATCCTGCGCGAGGCGCCGGGTTGTCTGGTCGTCGACAAGCGCGAGGATGGCGGCTATGTGACGCCGATCGAATGCGTCGGCGATTATGCGACCTATATCAGCCGCATCCGTGTCGACCCGACCGTCGAGAACGGTCTCAACATCTGGGTCGTCTCCGACAATCTGCGCAAGGGCGCGGCGCTCAACACGGTACAGATTGCCGAAATTCTGGGCGCGCGCTACCTCAAGAAGGCGGCGTGAGCGCGGCAAAAAACCCGTCCGTCTGCGGATCGACCTCCGTCCCTGATCGCGCCTGTTAACCTGCCGATAATCCCTGCACAAAATATGTGCAGGGATTCCGCCGTTTTTTCGGCCGCCGCGATTTATTGCGGCGCGAAAAATTTACTTTTCGCCCGGTAATCTGACGCCAACGTCAGTTTTCCATGCATATTCCGGGGGCGGATCGTGGGCAGTGCGGCACAGTCGATCGACACCATCTGGGTTCTCATCTGCACGATCCTGGTGATCCTGATGCAGGCCGGTTTCACCTGCCTCGAATCCGGCATGGTGCGGGCCAAGAATTCCATCAACGTCGCGGTCAAGAACGTGATGGATTTCTGCGTCGCCGGCCTCGGCTTCTGGCTGGTCGGCTTCGGGCTGATGTTCGGCGCCAGTGCCGCCGGCTTTTTCGGCGTCAGCGATTTTGCCTTCCAGAGCGGTGCCGCCAATGCCTCGGCGGGTACCGCCTGGGTCATGGTGTTTTTCTTTTTCCAGCTCGCCTTCTGTTCGACCGCTACCACCATCGTCGCCGGCGCGGTTGCCGAGCGCATGAGCTTTCGCGGCTATCTGATCACCGCCGCCGTGCTCAGCATGGCGATCTATCCGGTCTTCGGTCACTGGGCCTGGGGCGGCATTCTGGCCGGCGAGGCGGCGGGCTGGCTCGAACTCAGGGGCTTCATCGACTTCGCCGGCTCGACCGTCGTCCATTCGATCGGCGGCTGGATCGCGCTGGCCGCGATCCTCGTCATGGGTGCACGCATCGGCCGCTTCGGTCCCAATGGCGGGCGCATCGAACCGCATGACATGCCGATGGCGACGCTCGGCATGTTCCTGTTGTGGATCGGCTGGTTCGGCTTCAATGGCGGCTCGACGCTGGCGCTCGATGCCTCCGTTCCCTTCATTCTGGTTCACACCATGCTGGCGGCGGCCGCCGGCGGTTTCGCCGCCACCGGTCTCAGCTGGTTCACGCGCGGGCTGCCCGATGTGCAGCAGACGCTGAACGGCGTGCTGGCCGGCCTCGTCGCCATCACCGCCAATTGCCACATCGTCGACACCGGCGCCGCCGTGCTGATCGGCGCCATTGGCGGCCTTGTCTGCTACCTGGCCAGCCAGCTTCTGGAGCGGCTCGAAATCGACGATGCGGTCGATGCGGTGCCGGTGCATCTGGCGGCCGGCATCTGGGGCACGCTGGCGGTGGCGCTCTTCGGCGATGTGTCGATGTTCCCGCATGGCCACACACGGGTCGAACAGTTTCTGGTGCAGCTGCAGGGCGTGGCGGCCGCCGGGCTCTTTGCCTTCACGACGGCTTATGTCGTGCTGCGCATCGTCAATCGCTTTCTGCCCCTGCGCGTCTCCAGGGAAGACGAGCGCATCGGCCTCAACATCGCCGAGCATGGTGCCTCCAGCGCGCTGCTCGATGTGCTGGGCGCGATGGAAGGCCAGGCGGCGCGCGGCGACTTCTCGAAGTCGCTGCATGTCGAGCCCTTCACCGAGGCCGGCGAAATCGCCACGCGTTACAATCTGGTGCTCGACAAGTTCAACCGTGAGGTCAATGAGCGCGAGCGCACCGCCAACCAGCTGCGCGATGCGCGCGACGTGGCCGAGCTTGCCAACGCCTCCAAGTCGCAGTTTCTGGCCAATATGAGCCACGAACTCCGGACGCCGCTCAATGCGATCATCGGATTCTCCGAAGTGATGAATGGCGAGCTGTTCGGGCCGATCGAGAACGAGCGCTACAAGGACTATGTCGTCGACATCCACAAATCCTCCAGCCATCTTCTCAGCCTGATCAACGATATTCTCGATCTCTCCAAGATCGAGGCCGATCGCTACGAGCTTTACGAGGAAGAGCTCGATGTCGTCGATGTGATGGCCAGCTGCGAGCGCATGATGCGGCACCGCGCCGAGGAAGCTGGCATCGATTTCGGCGTCACGCTCGAACAGGACCTGCCCGGCCTCAATGCCGACAAGCGGGCGCTCCGCCAGATCCTGCTCAATCTGGTCTCGAATGCGGTCAAGTTCACGCCCAAGGGCGGCCATATCGAACTGGCGGCCTGCATGGAGCCCGACGAGCGCATGGCCTTCCGCGTCTCGGACAGCGGCATCGGCATGGCCAAGGCGGATATTCCGACCGCGCTCGAGCCCTTCCGCCAGATCGGCAAGGACAGCAATGTCTATTCGGCCGAAGGCACCGGTCTCGGCCTGCCGCTGACCCGCGCGCTGGCCCGCCTGCACGGGGCGACGCTGGTGATCGATTCCGAGCCCGGTCAGGGCACCACGATCACGGTGCGCATGCCCCATGCCCGCGTGCTGCCGCGCATGCCGCGCCGTCTTGCGGGCTGATTCCGCTTCACAGCCGCGCCCGCTCTTTATAGTGTCCGCATCGCGAAGCCCCGCCCCAGCGATCCGGAGACCCTTCATGGCCGACCTTTCCGCCCGCCCGCGCCGCAGCGTTCTCTACATGCCGGGATCGAACGCGCGCGCGCTCGAAAAGGCCCGCGAGCTCAAGGCCGATGCGCTGATCCTCGATCTCGAGGACGCGGTGGCGCCCGATGCCAAGGAAGAGGCGCGTGCCCAGGTTGCGGCGGCGGTCAAACAGGGCGGTTACGGCAAGCGCGAAATCGCCATCCGGGTCAACGGCCTCGACACACCCTGGGGCCTCGACGACATCAAGGCCGCGGTCGCCGCCGGCCCCGATGCGATCCTGGTGCCGAAGATCAATTCGGCCGCCGATGTCGAGCGCGCCGAAGAGGCGCTCTCGGATGCGGGCGCGAAGGGCGGCATCCAGCTCTGGTGCATGATCGAGACGCCGCTGGCGCTGCTCAACATTCAGGCGATCGCCGCCAAGGCGCGCGAGCCCGGCAGCCGCATGACCCTCTGGGTCATGGGCACCAACGACATCGCCAAGGAATTGCGCGCCGCGCATACGCCCGACCGCGTGCCGATGCTGGCCGCGCTCGGCCTCGCGCTTCTGGCCGCACGCGCCTATGGCCTGGTTATCCTCGACGGCGTCTATAACGACATCAGGAACGAAGAGGGCTTCGCCGCCATCTGCGAGCAGGGCCGCGACATGGGTTTCGACGGCAAGACGCTGATCCATCCGTCGCAGCTCGATCCCTGCAACCGCATCTTCTCGCCCGATCCCGAGGCGGTCGCGCTGGCGCGCCAGACCATCGCGGCCTTCAAGCTGCCCGAAAACAGGGGCAAGGGCGTGTTGAAGATCGAGGGCCGCATGGTCGAGATCCTGCATGCCGAAATCGCCGAGCGGGTCGTCGCCATCGCCGATGCGATCGCCGAGCTTGAAGCCGTGGTGGAGTGAGCGCGATGTCGAAGACCAATGCCGGCAATTTCTTCGAGGATTTCAAGGTCGGGCAGGTGCTGCGGCATGCGACGCCGCGCACGGTTTCGGAAGGCGACACGGCGCTTTACCAGGCCTTGTTCGGTTCGCGCTTTGCGCTGCAGTCCTCGGCCGAGGTTGCGCGGAAGGCCGGTTACGCCACGGCGCCTGTCGACGATCTCCTTGCCTTCCACATCGTCTTCGGCAAGACCGTGCCCGACATCTCGCTCAATGCGGTCGCCAATCTCGGTTATGCCGATTGCAAGTTCCTCAAACCGGTCTTTCCGGGCGACACGCTCGCAACCGAGTCGAAAGTGATCGGGCTGAAGGAGAATTCCAACGGCGAAACCGGCACCGTCTATGTCCGTTCGACGGGCCGCAACCAGCGCGGCGAAACCGTCATCGATTATGTGCGCTGGGTGATGGTTCGAAAGCGCGACAAGGCCGCGCGCGCGCCGGAAGCCGATGTGCCGCATCTGCCGGCGGTCGTCGAGCCGTCGCATCTCGCCGCACCGGCAAAGACAAGCTTCAAGGGCTTCGACACCGTCGCTTCCGGCTCGCCCCATTTCTGGGACGACTATGAAGTGGGCGAGAAGATCGACCATGTCGACGGCGTCACCATCGAGGAAGCCGAACACATGATGGCGACGCGTCTCTACCAGAACACCGCCAAGGTGCATTTCAATCAGTTCACCGAAGGCAAGGGCCGCTTCGGCCGCCGCCTGATCTATGGCGGCCATGTGATTTCGCTGGCCCGTTCGCTCTCCTTCAACGGCCTCGGCAATGCGCTCACCATCGCCGCCATCAATGCCGGGCGCCACGTCGCGCCCTGCTTTGCCGGCGACACGGTTTTTGCCTGGTCGGAAGTGCTGGCGAAGTCGGCTCTGCCCAAGCGCGAGGACATTGCCGCGCTGCGGCTGCGCACCATCGCCACCAAGGACCGTCCTTGCGCCGATTTCCCGGGCACAAAGGACAAGGGTTACGAGGACGGCGTCATTCTCGATCTCGATTACTGGGTGCTGATGCCGCGCCGCTGAGGGGCGCCTGCTGCCGGGTGGCAGACCCGGTTTTCGTTGCGAATGCTTCTCGATTGGGCGCGGCGAGCCTTTGCGCAAGCGTGACGTTGCGGCGGGTTTCGGCATTTGCCTTCAAGCGTTTGGCGCGATAAACAACAGACTCAATGGGGGCTTGCCTCCCGGCCCGCCCGGCCCATCTTCTCTGGGATTCTTTGGGAAAATTCGAATGGCTGAACCGCGACAGGCCGCAAGGCCGCTTTCCCCGCATCTGCAGATCTATCGCCTGACCGTCACCATGGTCATGTCGATCGTCCATCGCATCACCGGGGCGGGGCTTTATGCCGGCACGCTGCTGCTGGCCTGGTGGCTTGTCGCGCTGGCCTCGGGGCCGGAGGCCTATGCGGTTTTCGAGGGTTTCATCGGCTCCTGGTTCGGCCGTCTCGTGCTCTTCGGCTACACTTGGGCGCTGATCCACCACATGCTGGGCGGCATCCGCCATTTCGTCTGGGATTTCGGCAAGGGCTTCGAAATCGGCACCGCCAATCTGATGGCCTGGGGCACGATCCTCGGCTCGGTCGCGCTGACGGTGCTGGTCTGGATTGCCGGTTACGCGATGATGGGAGCGCTCTGATGGCCGATATGCGCACACCCTTGAGCCGCGTCATCGGCCTCGGCTCGGCCAAATCCGGCGCCCATCATTTCTGGCTGCAGCGCGTCACCGCGGCCGCCAATGTGCCGCTGGCGCTTTTTCTGATCGCCTCGCTGGTCGCGCTGTCGGGCGCCGACTATCTGACGGTGAGGACATATCTCGGCCATCCGCTGGCCGTGATCGCGCTTCTGGCGCTGATCCTTTCCGGCGTCTGGCACATGCGTCTCGGCATGCAGGTCATCATCGAGGATTACGTGATTGCCGAGGGCCTGAAAACCCTGTCGCTGCTGCTCAACATCTTCTTCTCGGCCGCCATCGGCATCGCCTGCATCTATGCGGCGCTGAAAATCGGTTTCGGTTCCTGAACTCTCCTGCGTCGAAAGAGCCTTTCATGACGTCGAGCTACACATTCACCGATCACACTTTCGATGTCGTCGTTGTCGGCGCCGGCGGCGCGGGGTTGCGCGCGACGCTGGGTTGCGTCGAAAAGGGTCTCAAGACCGCCAATATCACCAAGGTCTTCCCGACCCGCAGTCACACGGTCGCCGCGCAGGGCGGCATTTCCGCTTCGCTCGGCAATATGGGCCCGGACGACTGGCGCTGGCACATGTACGACACGGTCAAGGGTTCCGACTGGCTTGGCGATCAGGACGCGATCGAATATCTCTGCCGCCAGGCGCCGGAAGCCGTCTACGAGCTCGAACATTTCGGCGTGCCGTTTTCCCGCACCGAGGAAGGCAAGATCTATCAGCGTCCCTTTGGCGGTATGACCACAAATTTCGGCGAAGGCATCGCCCAGCGCACCTGCGCGGCGGCCGACCGCACCGGCCATGCGATGCTGCACACTTTGTATGGCCAGTCGGTGCGTCACAAGGCGCAGTTCTATATCGAATATTTCGCCATCGACCTGATCATGGATGCCGAAGGGGTTTGCCGCGGCGTCGTCGCGCTCGACATGGCGACCGGCGAAGTGCATCGCTTCCGCGCCTCGCTGGTCATTCTCGCCACCGGCGGTTATGGCCGCGCCTATTTCTCGGCGACCTCGGCCCATACCTGCACCGGCGACGGCAATGCGATGGTGCTGCGCGCCGGGTTGCCGCTGCAGGACATGGAATTCGTGCAGTTCCATCCGACCGGCATTTATGGCGCCGGCTGCCTGATCACCGAAGGCGCGCGCGGCGAGGGCGGCTATCTGACCAATTCCGAGGGCGAGCGTTTCATGGAGCGCTATGCGCCCAGCGCGAAAGACCTCGCCTCGCGCGATGTCGTCTCGCGTTCGATGACGGTCGAAATCCGCGAAGGCCGCGGCGTCGGCCCGGCCAAGGATCACATCTTCCTGCATCTCGACCATCTCGATCCGGCGATCCTCGCCGAACGTCTGCCGGGCATTTCGGAGTCCGCGCATATCTTCGCCGGCGTCGATGTCACCAAGGAGCCGATCCCGGTGTTGCCGACGGTCCATTACAACATGGGCGGCATCCCGACCAATTTCCACGGCGAGGTGCTGACGCTGAAAGACGGCAATCCCGACACGGTGGTGCCGGGCCTGATGGCGATCGGCGAGGCGGCCTGCGTCTCGGTACATGGCGCCAACCGTCTCGGCTCCAATTCGCTGATCGACCTCGTCGTCTTCGGCCGCGCCGCGGGCTTGCGCGCCGCCGAGCTGGTGACGCCCGGCCAGCGCCAACCGGAAATGGCCAAAGAGACCGGCGATCACGCGCTGGCGCGTCTCGACCGTTTCCGCAATGCGAACGGCACGACGCCGACCGCCGAGTTGCGCCTCACCATGCAGCGCGCCATGCAGGAAGACGTCGCCGTCTTCCGCACCGGCGAGACATTGCTGTCGGGCCAGAAGCGCGTCGCCGATGTGCATGCCGCCATGTCCGACATCAAGGTCAGTGACCGCTCGCTGATCTGGAATTCCGATCTGATCGAGACGCTCGAATTCGACAACCTGATCGTGCAGGCGATCGCCACCGTCGAGGGTGCGGTCAACCGCCAGGAAAGCCGCGGCGCCCATGCACGCGAGGATTTCCCGGAGCGCAATGACGAGACCTGGATGAAGCACACGCTGTGCTGGGTGGACGATGCCAGCGGCAAGCCCCGCCTCGACTACCGCCCGGTCCATGCTTACACGCTCTCCAGCGACATCGAATATATCAAGCCGAAGGCGCGCGTTTACTGACGCGCAACAGGGTCAGATCATGGTTCAGCTCACACTGCCGAAAAATTCCACGGTCACCGAAGGCGAGACCTTCAAGGCCGCACCGGGCGCCAAGAATGTCCGGCGCTTCCGCGTCTATCGCTGGTCGCCGGACGACACGGCCAATCCGCGCATCGACACTTACGAAGTCGATCTCGACCAATGCGGGCCGATGGTTCTCGACGCGCTGATCAAGATCAAGAACGAGACCGACCAGACGCTGACCTTCCGCCGTTCCTGCCGCGAGGGCATTTGCGGTTCCTGCGCGATGAATATCGACGGCGAGAACACGCTGGCCTGCACCAAGGGCATCGGCGAGGTGAAGGGCGACGTCAGGATCTATCCCTTGCCGCATATGCCGGTGATCAAGGACCTCGTGCCCGACCTGACGAACTTCTACGCGCAGCACGCCTTCATCGAGCCCTGGCTGCAGACCAAATCGGCCGAGCCCGAAAAGGAATGGCGCCAGAGCCATGACGACCGTGAAAAGCTCGACGGTCTTTACGAGTGCATTCTCTGCGCCTGCTGCTCGACCTCATGCCCCTCCTACTGGTGGAACGGCGACCGCTATCTCGGCCCCGCCGCGCTGTTGCAGGCCTATCGCTGGCTGATCGACAGCCGCGACGAGGCGACCGGCGAACGCCTCGACGCGCTCGAGGATCCGTTCCGGCTTTACCGCTGCCACACGATCATGAACTGCACCCGCGCCTGCCCCAAAGGCCTCAACCCCGCCAAAGCCATCGCCGAGATCAAGAAGATGATGGTCGAGCGGCAGTCGTAAGGCCCGCTTCGTGGCGCGGCTCGTTCCGCTCCATGTCGGGTTTTCCATCGCCGAGGCCGAGTGCCTTCGCGCCATGCTCGCCGCCTACGGCATCGCTTCGGTGGTGCCTGCGTTTCATCACATCCGGAACTACTGGTTCCTGGTGGTTGCGTCGGGCGGGATCGAAATTCATGTCTTCGAGCATGATGCGGAAGCGGCGCGGGCGCTGATCGTTCCTGTCGAAGATTATGTGGACGATCTCGAATCCGAACCGCGCGCGATCCTGCGCGCGCCCTTCCACGTTGTCGCTGCCATTTTCATCTACTGGCTCACAGGCGCGCTCATGCCGCTCTGGGTCACCAAGCGCCGCTTCCTGTCGGAAGTGAGCGACTGAGTTTCGACGCTGCCGCCCGGCCCCTCACCCTTCCGCCGTCTGACGACGGCTCCCTCCCTCTCCCCGGAGGGGAGAGGGATTGAAGCGCGACATCTATTTCCCTCTCCCCAGCGGGGAGAGGGAAGGGGCCCGGCGATGCGGCGAAGCCGCATCGTTGGGAAGGGTGAGGGGGTCAGCCTCTCGTTGGCCTCTCACTCCGCCACATAAACCGCGTCGGGCTTGGCGAACTCATGCGCAAACAGCAGCGCCTTCGTCAGGCTCGCGAAATCTTCCACCACGCAATCGCTGCTCTCGACCGTCACGCCGAAATCCGCCAGCGCGACGCCTTGCGCCTCTGCCAGCTCCACAAAGTCAGGGCAGATCATGCCCCAGCGTTTCCAGTTGTTGCCGTCGCGTTCGAGCAGCGCGTAGAGGCCGCCTTCCGACAGGTCTGCATCCATCTCGCGCGCCATCACCGCATAAAGGCCGGGCGCGATTTCCTTCATCCGTCCGGCGACCGGCCTGCCGTGATCGTTGACCACCATCATGTAGCGGTCGCCGTCGCGCGACACATGGGCGATGCCGGGCTTCTCCTTGGTGCGCGCGCCGTTTTCATCGAGCTCATGCAGCGTGAAGCGCGCATCGTCCGCCACCGGATAATCGGCCTCGGCGGCCGGGATCAGGTCTTTGGTCGAAACGAAGCAGCCGCCAAGCAACAGCAGGGCGGCGAGGGCGGCGGCGGAACGGAAGCGGCAAAGCATGGCGGTGTCCTCCTGAAGCATCGGCGGAGATTATAGAGGAACATCGCGGAAAGGCGCGGCGGCGGCCGGCGCGGCCCACAAGAAAAACCCGGCCCCGCGAGGAAGCGGGCCGGGTTTGGGTGGGGCCGGGATATGCCGGGGCGCTCGCGACGCAGCCGGGGCCTGGACCCGAATTACCGGCGCGTACATCCGGCGCCGTCTTGAGATAAAGACTACGCCCCAAGGCCTGAATACGAGGTGAACACGTGGGCCACTGCGCGCGCCTGCCTTTCGCCCGGCGGCGAAAAAGCGGCGGCAATCCGGTCCTCCGTCGCCGGACGATTTACCCTTCCTTCACCATGACTTCACGGATCGAGATTTCCGGCGGCACCACGGCGAGGCGCCGCGCCGCTTCCATGAATTCATGGCAGTAGTCTTGCGCGAAATGGAAATCGACGGCGGCGCGGTCCCGCCATTCCTCATAGAAGAAAAAGCGGCCGGGGCACATCTGGTCTTCGTAATAGCTGTAGGCGAGATTGCCGGGCTCGGCGCGCGACAGCGTCACCTGGCGTTCGGCGACGGGCTTGAAAGCCGCGCGGTTTTCGTCGGCGATTATCGCCGCACCGGTAATGACGATCATGGAAGGCTCCCTTTCATCCGCGCGGCAAGCCTAGCGCAAAAGGAAGCCGGCCCGCGCCACCGCCCTTAGTGCAAAGGATGGGGGGATAGATGGCGCGGGCCGCGGCATCGGATCTTGAGGGATGCTGACGCCGGAGGGCAAAAGCGAATGCCGACATTGATCGAACGGCGGGGCCCCGGTTTTTCCGTCAACGTTTCGCCGCCGGATGCTGGAAAAATCTGTCGCCCTTCGCTTATCCCCGGGGGGCGGGGATAAGTCCGAATCGGCCGCGCCGGTGCCGGCAAGGGGCGAAGGCGGGGATAAATGCCTGTCGGGCCCGGGGATAAGTGGCCGTTGCGGCCGGGGATAACTCGGCATGTGACAGTTTTATGACAGTTTTGTGACAGAGGGGGTGTTTTCGCTGTTGCGCGCTGCCTCTTGACAGCCTCAAAATATTTTTATATTTCTAGAATCATGAAAATGGAAACAGCCCTCTCGGCGCTCGCCGCCCTTGCTCAGGAGACCCGCCTCTCGATCTTTCGCGCCCTTGTGCGCGCCCATGCGCCGCGCGCCGGCGAGGGCGGGCTGGCGGCGGGCGAGATCGCCGAGGCGCTTTCGGTGCCGCCGGCGACCTTGTCCTTTCATCTCAAGGAGTTGGCCCATGCCGGTCTGGTCGTCTCGCGGCGCGAGGGCCGCTCGATCGTCTATGCGGCCAATCTCGAGGCGATGCTGGGGCTGGCCGGTTTCCTGCTCGACGATTGTTGCCAGGGCGCCTGCGGGACCTTGTCCCCCTGCGCCGTGGCGGCCACGAAATCAACTCGAAAGGAGCGCGTGTGATGAAACGTCTGCATGTCAGTTTCGGGGTCGAAGACCTTGAAAAATCAGTCACTTTCTATTCGACCCTGTTCGGCGCCGAACCTTCGGTGCGCCGTCCGGGCTATGCCAAATGGATGCTGGAGGATCCGCGCGTCAATTTCGTCGTCGAGACCTTGTCGGGCGAAAAGGGCTTTGCCCATGCCGGCATCCAGGTCGATGCGCCGGACGAACTGGCGCCGATCTTCGAGCGCCTGAAAGCGGCCGAGGCGCCTTACCTGCCCGAAGGCGTCACGACCTGCTGCTATGCCAAATCCGAAAAGAGCTGGACCGCCGATCCCGATGGCGTGCGCTGGGAAGCCTTCTACACGCTGCATCAGATGGATGAATTCGGCAGCGGGCCTGAGCTTTCGGCGCTCGATGCGACGCCTGAGGATCAAGCCGCCTGCGGCTGCGCGCCGGTCTCTGCCAAGCCTGAAGCGGCGCCGGTCTCCGTCTGCTGCTGAGCCTGGATACGAAACGGCCCGCGCTGTCCGAGGACGGCGCGGGCCGGATCCTTGCTCCCCTTCAGGAGCGGCAGGGTCTTATTCGACCGCTTCTTCCTCGGCGGCGGCATCGTCTTCGCCGGTCACGTAGTCATAGGCGTCCCCAGCGGCCTCGCCGGTGGCCTCGGCCGCATCCTCGACGGCTTCGACGGTGGCGTCGGCCGCATCGCCCACGGCATCCATGGTGGCGTCTGCGGCGTCGCCGGCATCTTCCATCATGCTGTCTGTGGTCTCGCCCATGGTGGCGTCTTCAGGGTTCATCATCCGGTAGCCGATCACCAGCACGACGGCGAGCACGATGATGGCAATGGCGGTCTTCATGAAGTTGGACATGATCATTTCCTCTTGGCGGTCGTTTCGCCCGTTTGTTTCACCCCGGCCGCCAAATCCTTGCGGCCTGCAAAGGCCCCCCCGGCTTCTCCCGCACGGTTTCGACAGGCGCCCGGAGGCAATGTTAGTGATGATTTGGACCGAAAGGCCACAGTGAAACGGCCGATTATGAGGATTCTTTCGCCCTGTTGACGTTAGGTCACGGCCGTCCGGGCCGGATTCGGGCTCACCGGGTCCCAAATCGCCTCCCACGGGCCTTGCCGCGCCGTTGACGCGCGCGTTAAACAGACCCCGGACAAGCACAAAAGGGAGGCGCGGGCCCCGCGGAAGCGGGCTTGCGGCGAAGCGTATGGCGAATGACCTGACACATTTCATCGGCGGCAAACATGTCGCGGGCACGAGCGGGCGCTTTCTCGACGTCACCAATCCGAATACCGGCGAGGTGACCGCGCGGACGCCGCTGGCGAGCGCCGCCGAGCTGCACGCCGCCGTCGAGGTCGCGGCCAAGGCCTTTCCCGACTGGGCGGCGACCAATCCGCAACGCCGCGCCCGCGTCATGTTCGAGTTCAAGCGCCTGCTCGAAGCCAACATGAACGAGCTGGCCGAGCTGCTGTCATCGCAACATGGCAAGGTGATCGCCGACTCGAAGGGCGACATCCAGCGCGGCCTCGAAGTGATCGAGTTCGCCTGCGGCATCCCGCATCTGATGAAGGGCGAGTTCACCGAAGGCGCCGGCCCCGGCATCGACATGTATTCGATGCGCCAGCCCTTGGGCGTCTGCGCCGGCATCACGCCGTTCAACTTTCCGGCGATGATCCCGATGTGGATGTTCGGCGTCTCGATCGCCTGCGGCAACAGCTTCATCTGCAAGCCGTCGGAGAAGGATCCGTCGGTGCCGATCCGTCTTGCTGAACTTTTCATGGAAGCTGGCGCGCCGGCCGGCGTGTTGAACGTCGTCAATGGCGACAAGGAAGCGGTCGATGCGATCCTGACCGATCCGACGATCCAGGCGGTCAGCTTCGTCGGTTCCTCCGACATCGCGCAATATGTCTATGCGACAGGCGCAGCGCATGGAAAGCGCGTGCAGGCGATGGGCGGTGCCAAGAACCATGCGATCATCATGCCCGACGCCGATATGGATCAGGTCGTCAACGAGCTGATCGGCGCCGGCTACGGTTCGGCCGGCGAACGCTGCATGGCGATTTCGGTTGCGGTGCCCGTCGGCGAGGACACGGCCAACCGGCTTGTCGAGAAACTCGTGCCGCGCGTGCAGGCGCTGAAAGTCGGCATCTCGAACGCTGCCGACAGCGATTACGGGCCGCTGGTCAGCAAGGCGCATCTCGAAAAGGTCAAATCCTATATCGACATGGGCGTCAAGGAAGGTGCGAAGCTGCTGGTCGACGGCCGCGGCTTCAAGCTGCAGGGTTATGAAAACGGCTTCTTTCTCGGCGGCTCGCTGTTCGACCATGTGACGGCCGACATGCAGAGCTACAAGGACGAGATTTTCGGACCCGTGCTGCAGGTCGTGCGGGCGAAGGATTTCGAGGAAGCGGCCGCGCTGCCGACCAAACATCAATATGGCAACGGTGTCGCGATCTTCACGCGCGACGGCGATGCGGCGCGCAGCTTCGCCTCGAAGGTTCAGGTCGGCATGGTCGGCATCAACGTGCCGATCCCGGTGCCGCTGGCCTATCATACCTTCGGCGGCTGGAAGCGCTCGGCCTTCGGCGACACCAATCAACATGGGCCGGAAGGCGTCAAGTTCTGGACCCGCGTCAAGACGGTCACCTCGCGCTGGCCGACCGGCCTCAAGGAAGGTTCCTCCTTCGTCATTCCGACGATGAAGTGACCGGTCCGACGCTTATTTGGGTGGGTATCTGTTGCAAAAATGGCGCTTCCCTTCCGGAAGCGTCATTTCCATATGGGACGGAGCTTTTCCGACGGAGCCGGCTATGACCGAAGACACAACAATCGACCTCGATTCCTATTTCGCCCGTATCGGCTATGACGGCCCGCGGGCACCCACGCTCGACACGTTGAAAGCGCTGCACTACGCCCATGCGCTATCGATTCCCTTCGAAAATCTCGACGTACTGGCGAAACGTCCGGTCAATCTCGACCTGCCGTCCTTGCAGAGGAAGCTCGTGACGGAGAAGCGCGGCGGCTATTGCTTCGAGGTGAATGCGCTTTTTGCGGCGGTGCTTGGCGAACTCGGCTTCGACGTCACCACGCTGATCGGCCGCGTGCGCTGGATGGCGCCGGAGAATGCCGACACCGCGCGCTCGCACATGCTGATGCGGGTCGAACTGCCGGAAGGCCCCTTCGTTGCCGATGTCGGTTTCGGCGGCCTCACCATGACCGGCCCGATCCGCTTCGAGACTGGCATCGAGCAGCAGACGCCGCATGAGCCGCGCCGGTTGCTCACCCATGAAGACGGCTTCGAGCTGCAGGCGAAGATCGCGGGCGAGTGGACGCCGATCTACCGATTCACGCTGGAGCCGCATCGCCGCAGCGATTATGAGGTCGCGAGCTGGTACACCTCCACGCATCCCGGCTCGATCTTCGTGCAATTCCTGATGGCGGGCCTGCCGCGCGAGGGCCAATGGCTGTCGCTCTTCAATTGCGATTTCAAGATTCGCAGCCTCGACGGCAAGGCCGAAGCGCGGAAACTCGAAAGCGTGGACGAGATCGCCGACGTGCTCGGCACCTATTTCGGCATCCCGCTTGCCGAGGAGGACAAGGCGCTGGCGCTCGCGCCCTATTTCGAGCAATGGCGGGCGATGGGTTGAACGTCAGCGCGGCTCGAAGCGCCATTTGCGTGAAATGGCCGGCGCAAGGTCGATACCGTTCCTCCGCGCGAACAACAGGATGTGGCCGAGCAGGTCCGCCGTTTCGTCGGCCAGCGCCTCGCGCAGTTCCGCCTCGCCAAGGCCGCGCTTGCGCCCACGATCGGTCAGCTTCATCCAGACCTGTGTCAGCTCGCCCAGCTCCTCTTGAAGTTTGAGGATGAACCAGTCCTCGTTTCGCGTTATGCCGTTTGTGGCGGCGTAGCGTTGCGACGCTTCCTCGAACTGTCCGGCGAGCCTGACCAGATGCTGCATATGCGTGAACCCTTCGATCGGTGGAACCGGATGATGGCCGAGTCGCTATGTTCGTGCAATGTTCTCTTCGACGGCGCATGAGTTCCGGACCGCTTTCCAGCTATCGCGGCAAGGTTGCGCGCGGCGAAATCGCCGCGGACGCGGCGCAGGCGCATGCCGCCCAGCATCTGCAGCACCTCGCCGACGAACTCGCCGAATGGACGCCCGGCAAGAAGGTCGGACCCTTCGCCTGGGCCGGCTTCGGCAGGCCGGTGACGCCGCCCGAAGGTATCTATGTCTGGGGCGGGGTCGGCCGCGGCAAGTCGATGCTGATGGATCTGTTTTTCGACACGGTGGTCATCGAGCCGCGCCGCCGCGTGCATTTCCATGCCTTCATGCAGGAAGTTCATGAACGCATTCACGCATGGCGGCAGCAGGAGAAGGCGGGGACGGTCAAGGGCGCCGACCCGATCCCGCCGGTCGCCGATGCCATTGCGCGCGAGGCGGCACTGCTCTGTTTCGACGAGTTCCAGGTCCACGACATTGCCGATGCCTCGATCCTCGGCCGGCTTTTCGCGCAGCTTTTCGAAC
Organism: Parvibaculum sp.; assembly: GCF_030651915.1. GTDB lineage: Bacteria > Pseudomonadota > Alphaproteobacteria > Parvibaculales > Parvibaculaceae > Parvibaculum. The sequence continues at coordinate 390,694 of NZ_JAUSBV010000002.1, forward strand.
GCGGTGTCGTCGTCGTCGCGACATCGAACCGGGCGCCGGACGGGCTTTACGAGGGCGGTCTCAACCGTCACCGCTTCCTGCCCTTCATCGATCTGGTCAAGGAACGGATGGATGTGCTGCATCTCGACAGCGATACCGATTACCGGATGGACCGGATCAAGGGGCTGCCGGTCTATCACGCGCCGCTCGGGCCCGATGCCGATGCCGCGCTCGACCGGGCGTTCACGGCGCTCACCGACAGGGTGCATGGCGATCCGATCACACTCGCCTTGAAGGGGCGTGCCGTCGAGGTGCCGGAAGCGGCGCATGGCGTGGCGCGGTTTTCGTTTTCCGATCTATGCGCGAAACCGCTCGGCGCGGCCGACTATCTGAAGATCGCGCAGAGCTTTCACACCGTCATCATTCGCGATGTGCCGGCGATGGGGCCGGAGCGGCGCAACGAGGCTAAACGTTTTGTCACGCTGATCGACGCGCTTTACGAGGCAAAGACCAAACTCATTCTATCGGCCGCCGCGCTGCCGCAAGCGCTCTACGAAAAAGGCGACGGCGCGTTCGAATTCGAACGCACGGCGTCGCGGCTGATCGAGATGCAGAGCCTCGACTATCTGGCGCTCGGAAGCGCCGACTGACGGCTTAGAGCTTTTTGGACGGCGGGAGCGACGGGCGCAGGCCAATCGCTGTCGTGTCGGCCGGGGCCGGGCTTTCGGCAATTTGCGCCGGGAAGGGGCGCTGCGGTTCCATGTCCAGTCGATAGTCGAAGGACTGACCGAAGGTTGCCGACATCATACCGAAGGAAACAGTCTCGCGCGGTTTGCCGCGTGCTGCCTCGCGGGCGATTTCGAGCGAGAATTCATGTGCCGCGCGGCGGTCCACGGGTACGAAACCCAGCACATGCGGATCGAGTTCGGACGCGGCGACGCGGGTTTCCTGCTTGCGGCCGTCGGGGCCTTCGAGCAGCGCGATCACGCCGCCGAAATCATCGCGTGTCGCATCGGAACCGCGCTCTTCGCAGAAGTCGCGGCCATTGCGCAACAGGCTTTCGAGAAGGCGGCAGTCCTTGCCGGTTAAGGCCGACACGACATGTTCGCCGAGATCGCGGCCGGTCATGATGGTGGAGGAAATGCCGGCGACCGTCAGAAGCTGGCCGACGGTCAGTGCGCCGATGGCCGGCGCCGCACAGCCTGAAAGGCCGATGCAAACTGCAATCGCGAGAACCGTCTTGCCGGTTCCGCTCCGCCGATCCTGGCGGGTCCGCTCAACTGACATTACGCACGCCCCTCATTACACCGGCCGGCCGCAATGGCGGCCGCAACAAAGGCGCCTGTCCCCCCGGATCTTGCGCCGTTGTTCCGGCCTGCCGTCATGCATGATGACGTCTTGCGCTTACCGGAACCTGTCATGCCTGTTGGAAATCATGCTGCCGCGGCGGCATTTGTGTCAATGCGATACACCATTGATGGTTAAATTGGCGTTAACGAAGCGTCGCCGGTCCGTTGCGGAATCCACGGATTCAGGATACTAGGCAGCTGAATTCATCAGAGCGCAGGCATTTCCGGAGGCTTCTCACCATGGCGCGCAAGAAAATCGCACTTATCGGCGGCGGCCAGATCGGCGGCACGCTGGCTCTTCTGGCGGGGCTCAAGGAGCTCGGCGATATCGTCATCTTCGACATCGCCGAAGGGCTGCCGCAGGGCAAGGCGCTCGATCTGGCCCAGACGTCGCCGGTCGAGGGCTACAATGCGGCGCTTTCCGGCGCCAACGACTACAAGGGTATCAAGGGCGCCGATGTGGTGATCGTCACCGCCGGCGTACCGCGCAAGCCCGGCATGAGCCGCGACGACCTCCTCGGCATCAACCTCAAGGTGATGAAACAGGTCGGCGAAGGCATCGCCAAATATGCGCCGAACGCCTTTGTCGTCTGCATCACCAATCCGCTCGATGCGATGGTTTGGGCGCTGCGCCAGTTTTCGGGGCTGCCGCATCACAAGGTCGTCGGCATGGCCGGCGTTCTCGACAGCGCGCGCTTCCGCTATTTCCTGGCCGAGGAGTTCAAGGTCTCGGTCGAGGATGTGACCGCCTTCGTGCTGGGCGGCCATGGCGACACGATGGTGCCGCTGGCGCGCTATTCGACGGTTGCCGGCATTCCGCTGCCCGACCTCATCAAGATGGGCTGGACGACCAAGGAGAAGCTCGAAAAGATCATCCAGCGCACCCGCGACGGCGGCGCCGAGATCGTCGGTCTCCTGAAGACCGGTTCGGCCTTTTATGCGCCCGCCGCTTCCGGCATCCAGATGGCCGAAGCCTATCTCGGCGATCAGAAGCGCGTGCTGCCCTGCGCGGCCTATCTCAACGGCGAATATGGCGTGAAGGACATGTATGTCGGCGTGCCGGTGGTAATCGGTGCCGGCGGTGTCGAGCGCATTGTCGAGATCGATCTCAACGCGGCCGAGAAGAAGCAGTTCATGGGCTCCGTCGGCGCCGTGAAGGGCCTTGTCGATGCCTGCAAGAAGATCGACCCGGCCGTCGCCAAGGGTGCGTCGAAGGCAAAGGCGCCGGCCAAAAAGAAAAAGTAAGGCGGTCCGCCCGCTTTGGGGACACGATGCAGGGGCGGACCTTCGGGCCCGCCCTTTTTGCTGCCGGGATATTATGACATTCTTGATGCCAACAACTTGCGGCTTCGTCATTTCATGATTAATGTATTACATTAATTAGTGCTGCCAAACGGGAGGGCAAGGCGATGAAGCGGATCTGGATTTTCGGCGCGGGCGGGGTTGTGGCACTGGTGCTTGTCGCCTTCGGGATCGTCTGGTTCTCGCCGGCCGCGCAAGATGCCGTCTTGCGGCGCGTCGTCGCCGCCAATGTCGGCGTCAATGACGCGGTGCTTGCGCCCGGCGCCCTGCATGTCGTGCTTTGCGGCACCGGCTCGCCCATGCCCGATCCGGAGCGGGCCCAGTCCTGTGCCGCCGTCTATGCCGGTGGCAAGCTGTTCATGGTCGATGCGGGGCTTGGCGGCTGGGACAGGCTCGCGGCCTTCCAGCTTCCGGTCGGCGGCATTACCGGCGTCCTCATCACCCATTTCCACTCCGACCATATCAGCGGCCTGCCCGATATCGCGCTCAACACATGGGCGGCCGGCCGGCGCGAGGCGCTGGCCCTTTACGGCCCGCCCGGCATTGAGGATGTCGCCGCCGGTTTCGACCTTGCCTATTCGCATGATGACGGCTACCGGATCGCGCATCATGGCCCCGACTTTTTTTCCGAGGCCGGCGCGCAGTCCCGCCCCATCGTGGTCGAAGTCCCCGACCGCGACAGCGCGGTCACCGTGTTCGACGAGGATGGCGTGAAAATCACCGCCTTCCGGGTGTCGCACGAGCCGGTCGATCCGGCCTATGGCTACCGGATCGACTATCAGGGCCGCTCGGTCGTGTTCAGCGGCGATACCGGCAAGGACGCCAATATCGCCCGTTTCGGTGTCGGCGCCGATGTGATCATCCATGACGCCCTGGCCCCCCACATGGTGGCTCTTCTGGAGGAGGGCTTGGCCGCCCGCGGCGACCGCCGCGCCAAGGTCATGCACGACATTCCCGACTATCACGCAACGCCGGTCGAGGCCGCCGAAGTCGCCAATCAGGCGGGCGCCAAACTGCTGGTCTACAGCCACATTGTGCCGCGCTTGCCCAATGCGCTGGCGCATCGCGTTTTTCTGCGCGGTGTTTCCGATGTGCGCCCGAACGGCGTGATGATCGGTTATGACGGGCTCTATCTCGAACTGTCGGCAGGCTCCGACCGGATCGTCCAGCGCGACCTGCGCTGAGGCGGGGCGGTGACGTTACGTCATCCCCTATCCTGCTGACGCAATTGAATTTTGTGTCAGTTGCCGTGACGGTGGAGTGACTGGCGGCCTGCCTTCTGCCGGTTGCACCCGTCCGCTCGGGTGGTATAACTCGCGGCCATCCGACCTAGCTATCGGGGCTATCGGGCAAGCGATCTTTCCTCTCCCGGCGCACGGGTTCCCGCGACGCCGACCAGCCGGACGGTTTTTCCATGAACATTCACGAATACCAGGCCAAGGCCGTGCTCGCGAGGTATGGCGTGCCGGTGCCGCGAGGCCATGCGGCCTTCTCGCCCGAAGAAGCCGTGGCGAAAGCGAAGGAACTTGGCGGCCCGGTCTGGGTCGTGAAGGCGCAGATCCATGCGGGCGGCCGCGGCAAGGCCGGCGGCGTCAAGGTCGTGAAATCGGTCGACGACGTGAAGTTGGAAGCGGCGCGGCTCCTCGGCTCGACGCTGGTCACGCATCAGACCGGCCCGGACGGCAAGCAGGTCAATCGCCTCTATATCGAGGAAGGCTCCTCGATCGCGCGCGAACTCTATCTCTCCATCGTCGTCGACCGCGTGACGTCGCGCGTCTCCTTCATCGTCTCGACCGAAGGCGGCATGGACATCGAGGAAGTGGCGAAGAAGACACCGGAAAAAATCCTCAGCTTCTCCATCGATCCGGCTTCGGGCATCAGCGGCTTTCACGGCCGCAAGGTTGCTTACGCGCTCGGCCTCGAAGGTGACCAGGTGAAGCAGGGCGTGGCGTTGATCGACAAGCTCTACAAGGCCTTTGTCGGCGAAGACATGAGCATGCTCGAAATCAATCCGCTGGTCGTCACGGGCGAGGGCAATCTTATCTGCCTCGACGCGAAGGTGAACTTCGATTCCAACGCGCTCTACCGCCACAAGGACATCGTCGAGTTGCGCGACCTCACCGAAGAAGATCCGGCGGAAGTCGAAGCTTCGAAATACGATCTCAACTACATCAAGCTCGACGGCCAGATCGGCTGCATGGTCAATGGCGCCGGCCTTGCCATGGCGACCATGGACATCATCAAGCTCTACGGCTCCGAGCCCGCCAACTTCCTCGATGTCGGCGGCGGTGCGACCAAGGAGAAGGTGACGGCGGCGTTCAAGATCATCCTGTCGGACAAGAATGTCGAAGGCATTCTGGTCAACATCTTCGGCGGCATCATGCGTTGCGACATCATCGCGGAAGGCGTTGTCGCTGCAGCGAAGGAAGTCTCGCTCGGCGTGCCGCTGGTCGTGCGCCTCGAAGGCACCAATGTCGATCTTGGCAAGAAGATCATGGCCGATAGCGGCCTGCCGATCATTTCTGCGGACAACCTCGCCGATGCGGCCGAGAAGATCGTCAAAGCCGTGAAGGAGGCCGCATAGGTGCTTTCGATCTGGACCAGATTTGTCCTGTTCGCTTGTAGCCTGCTTCTGGCAGCTTGTGGAGAGAACACGGTTGAACTTGGTTCGGATTGGGCGAGCGTATGCCCTGGTACGGAACAGCCGTCATTGGAGAAAATCAGCGCATTTGCAGGGGCTCACAACCTGATCCCTTTTTCGTCCGAGGAGATTGCCGAGATTGGCGCCAAATTCGTTGAGGCGAGTTTGACCCGGAAGAACGATGAAAGCGCGGGCGATCCTGGTTCGCTGGAACGCGCGGAAACTGACTATGCCGACCTGCATGGATGGTGGTTGGATCGTGATAAGACGGTTTCAATTTCCTTTAATCGAACAAGGGTGAAGTTCGGGAACTCCCCTTGGTTTTCGGCATGCGTCATCAAGGGGATGGTGACGAAGGAAAGCGCAGTTTATCTCATTGCTCATTTCAAAAGTGGCTTCGTTCAGGGTAGTTCCAATGCCATGCGCCGTTATGTTTATCTGAGTGGAATGGATGACCGGCATACGACATCCGGCAGGCTGTTAAAGTTCAATAAAGGGCAGATTTATGCAGGGCCAGAGAACGTTTATGAGCAACTAGTATCCGCACATATGGGAACGGGTCCTGCCATAGATTTCTCAAAAGATGAGACGGATCGTCTTGGCGGAGACTATGAAGCGCCTGAAGCGCTTTCCGAGGAAGATGTGGAAAAGGTTGGTGAGGCCCTCGATGATCCGGTTTTTCTACTCTACTCGGTCAATGGCTCAGGTGTTTGACGTCGGAATTTTCTTCGCTCGGGCTTCGAACGCAAAATCTACGCACTAGGTTGATAGGAAATATAATGTCCGTTCTCGTCGACAAGAACACCAAGGTCATCTGCCAGGGCTTCACAGGCAATCAGGGTACGTTCCATTCGGAACAGGCGATTGCCTATGGCACGAAAATGGTCGGCGGCGTCAGCCCCGGTAAGGGCGGCTCGAAGCATCTCAATCTGCCGGTCTTCGACACGGTGGCGCAGGCGGTCGAAAAGACCGGGGCGACGGCCTCAGCGATCTATGTTCCGCCGCCTTTCGCGGCCGATGCGATCCTCGAGGCGATTGATGCCGGTATCGAGCTTGCCGTCTGCATCACCGAGGGCATTCCGGTTCTCGACATGGTCAAGGTGAAGCGGGCGCTGCAGGGTTCGAAGACGCGCCTTGTCGGCCCCAACTGCCCCGGCGTCATCACGCCCGGCGAATGCAAGATCGGCATCATGCCCGGCCACATCCACAAGCCGGGCTCGGTCGGCATCGTCTCGCGCTCGGGCACGCTGACCTATGAAGCCGTGGCGCAGACCACGGCGGCCGGTCTCGGGCAGACCACCTGCATCGGCATCGGCGGCGATCCGGTCAACGGCACCAATTTCATCGACTGCCTCGAGATGTTCCTTGGCGATCCGGCCACGACCTCGATCATCATGATCGGCGAGATCGGCGGCTCGGCGGAGGAAGATGCGGCCGAGTTCCTGAAAGCCTCGAAGATCAAGAAGCCGGTAGTCGGCTTCATCGCCGGCGTCACGGCGCCCCCGGGCCGCCGCATGGGCCATGCGGGCGCGATCATTTCGGGCGGCAAGGGCGGCGCGGAAGACAAGATGGAGGCCATGCGCTCGGCCGGCATCACGGTCGCCAAGTCGCCTTCGGCGCTCGGGACCACGCTGGTCGAGGTGCTGAAGGGCTGATTTTTGGCTGTTTTCGGCGATTTTCACGGGGTTTCCGGGTTTTCCGGGAGCCCCGCGGCGCGTTTGAACCCTTTGTTGACGCCGGTCCTGCTAATTTGTCATCGGTTTACTATATTCTGGTTCTCTAGGGTCGGTTTGCGCGCTTATCTGGTCTGGTTCCAGAATGTGCCTACAAGGCAAATCGCATTGACGCTGGATTGCCTCTCTGGCAAATTTTAAGCATGAAACTCTCCGAATGGCTGGAATCCAACAATCTGACGGCAAGCGCCTTTGCCGAGCAGCTTGGCGTTTCGGTGTCCACGGTCACGCGCTGCATGAACGGCCAGCGGCGGCCCGAATGGCCGACGCTCGACGCCATTCTCAAGGCGACGGGCGGCGCGGTGACGCCCAATGATTTTCTCTCCGGCGAAACGGCTCTTCAGGCGCCCGCAACTCCCGCTCCGGCGCCTTCGTCACATGGATCGGTTCCGATGAGCAGCAACGGCGCGAACGACCGCTTCGAGCGGACATCCTTTCTCTACGGCGCCAACGCCGTTTTCGTCGAAGGGCTTTACGCGAAATACCAGCACGATCCGCAATCGGTCGATGCCGAGTGGCGCGCCTTCTTCGACGGTCTCGACGACAGCCCGGAAGATGTGTTGCGGGAAGCGCGCGGTGCCTCGTGGCGGCGCGATGACTGGCCGCCCGCCGCCAATGGCGAGCTTGTCAGCGCGCTTGACGGCAATTGGGGCGCACCGGAATTCGTCTCCGGCAGCATGAAGCAGAAGATTGCCGAGCGCGCGCCGGCCGCCAGCCAGGACGAGATCCGGGCCGCGACACTCGATTCCGTCCGTGCGCTGATGATGATCCGTGCTTATCGCATTCGCGGCCATCTCGATGCCGATGTCGATCCGCTCGACCTGCGGCCCAAATCGCAGCATCCCGAGCTGCAGCCCGAAAGCTACGGCTTCGGGCCCGACGATCTCGACCGGCCGATCTTCATCGACAATGTGCTCGGTCTCGAAACGGCAACCGTGCGCGAAATGCTCGACATTCTGCGCCGCACCTATTGCGGCACGCTGGCGGTCGAGTTCATGCATATCGGCGATCCGGAAGAGAAGGCCTGGATTCAGGAACGCATTGAAGGACCGGACAAGGAAATTGCCTTCACCGATATGGGCCGCTCGGCGATCCTCGACAAGATGATCCAGTCCGAAGGCTTCGAGAAGTATTGTGGCGTCAAATATGTCGGCACCAAGCGTTTCGGGCTTGACGGCGCGGAAGCGATGATCCCGGCGCTCGAGCAGATCATCAAACGCGGCGGCGCGCTGGGCGCCCGGGAGATCGTGTTCGGCATGGCGCATCGCGGGCGCCTCAACGTTCTTGCCAATGTGATGTCGAAGCCCTATCGCGCGATCTTTCATGAATTCAAGGGCGGTTCGTCCAATCCCGAAGACGTCGACGGTTCGGGCGACGTCAAATATCATCTTGGTGCATCATCGGACCGCGAGTTCGACGGCAACAAGGTGCATCTGTCGCTGACCGCCAATCCCTCACATCTCGAAATCGTCGATCCCGTCGTGCTCGGCAAGGCGCGCGCCAAGCAGGATCAGCATCACGATCGTCAGCGCGGCAGCGTCATTCCGCTGCTGATCCACGGCGATGCGGCATTTGCGGGGCAGGGTATCGTTGCCGAATGTCTTGGCCTGTCGGGCCTGAAGGGTCACCGCACTGGCGGCTCGATCCATTTCATCATCAACAACCAGATCGGTTTCACGACGAGCCCGATCTACAGCCGCTCCTCGCCTTATCCGTCCGATGTCGCGAAAATGGTGCAGGCGCCGATTTTTCATGTGAACGGCGACGATCCGGAGGCAGTGGTTCATGCCGCCAAGATTGCAACCGAGTTCCGGCAGCGTTTCAACAAGCCCGTCGTCATCGACATGTTTTGCTACCGCCGCTTCGGTCACAACGAGAGCGACGACCCAAGCATGACGCAGCCCTTGATGTACCAGAAGATCAAGGATCATCCGACGACATTGCAGGTTTATTCGAACCGGCTCGTCAGCGAAGGGTTGATGACGCGGGAGGAGGTCGACGCGCGCATCGCCGGATTCCGTGCGGAGCTCGATGGTGAGTTCGATGCGTCGAACAATTTCCGTCCCAACAAGGCCGACTGGCTCGATGGCCGCTGGTCCGGCTTCGGCCGTGCCGAAGGCGAGGCGCGACGCGGCGAGACGGAAGTCGGGATCGACAGGCTGCGCGAGATCGGCCGCAAGCTGACCGAGGTGCCCGAAGGTTTCAACGTTCACAAGACGATCCAGCGCTTTCTCGAAAACCGCCGCAAGTCGATCGAAACGGGCGAGGGCATCGACTGGTCGACGGCGGAGGCACTGGCCTTCGGTTCGCTGCTTGATGAGGGCATCAAAGTGCGCCTTTCCGGTCAGGACAGCGAACGCGGCACTTTCGTCCAGCGCCACTCGGTGCTCAACGATCAGGAAAACGAGGATCGCTACATTCCGCTCAACAGCATTTCCGAACAGGCGGAGTTCGAAGTCATCAACTCGATGCTTTCGGAAGCCGCGGTGCTCGGATTCGAATATGGCTACAGCCTTGCCGAACCCAATGCGCTGGTGCTCTGGGAAGCGCAGTTCGGCGATTTCACCAATGGCGCGCAGGTCGTGATCGACCAGTTCATCTCGTCGGGCGAACGCAAATGGCTCCGCATGTCGGGCCTCGTGCTGCTGCTGCCGCATGGCTATGAAGGGCAGGGGCCGGAACATTCCTCGGCACGTCTCGAACGTTTTTTGCAGTCCTGCGCCGAAGACAATATGCAGGTTGTCAACTGCACGACGCCGATGAATTACTTCCATGTTCTGCGCCGGCAGATGCACCGCAAGTTCCGCAAGCCGCTCGTCATGATGACGCCGAAGTCGCTGCTGCGCCACAAGCGGTGTGTGTCGAAGCTTGAGGAATTCGGACCGGGCTCCTCGTTCCACCGCGTGCTCTGGGACGACGCTGCGCTGCTGCCTGACCAGAAGATCAAGCTGGTGGACGACAAGGAAATCAAGCGCGTCGTGCTCTGCACCGGCAAGGTCTATTACGATCTTTACGAGGAACGCGAGCGGCGCGAGATCAACGATATCTATCTGATGCGTGTCGAGCAGCTCTATCCCTTCCCGGCCAAATCGCTGATCACCGAGCTTTCGCGGTTCCCGCAGGCTGAGTTCATCTGGTGTCAGGAAGAGCCGAAGAACATGGGCGCCTGGTTCTTCATGGAGCCCAATATCGAATGGGTGCTCGATCATGTCGGGGCGCGTTATCGTCGCGCTTCCTATGTCGGGCGGCCGGCCTCGGCGGCGACGGCGACAGGCCTTCTCAGCAAGCACAATCAGGAATTGAACCAGTTTCTTTCGGAAGCACTGAAGATCGATTGAGGTTTCGGGGCGAATCCGGTTTCGGAAAGGCAAGAGACGTATGGCGACGGAAATTCGCGTGCCCACGCTGGGCGAATCGGTGACGGAAGCGACCGTCGCGAAGTGGTTCAAGAAGCCGGGCGATCAGGTCACGATCGACGAGCCGCTGGTCGAGCTCGAAACCGACAAGGTGACGGTCGAGGTGCCGGCGCCGAAGTCGGGCGTGCTCTCCGAAATCATGGTCAAGGACGGCGAGACGGTCGAGGTTGGCGCGCTCCTGGGCGAGATTGGCGAAGGCAAGGGCAAGGCCGCGGCGCCTGCCGCCGCGCGCAAGGAAGAACCGAAAAAGGAAGAGCCGAAAAAGGAAGAGCCGAAGAAGGCTGAAGCGCCCAAGTCCGAAGCCAAGGCGCCGGCCAAACCCGCCGATGCGCAACCCTCGCCGGCGGTGCGCCGCGTTGCGGCCGAGAACGATCTCGATGTGTCGAAGATCGACGGCACGGGCCGCGGCGGCCGCGTTACCAAGGAAGATGCCGAGGCCGCCGCGAAATCGGGCGGTCAGGGCAGGTCTGAAGCGCCGGCTGCGGCGCCCGCGCCGCGCGACGACAGCGCGCGCGAGGAACGCGTGAAGATGACGCGCCTGCGCAAGACCATCGCGACACGTCTCAAGGAGGCGCAGAACACGGCTGCCATGCTGACCACCTTCAACGAGGTGGACATGTCGGGCGTCATGGCGCTGCGCACGCAATACAAGGATCTCTTCGAAAAGAAGCATGGCGTGCGCGTCGGCTTCATGGGCTTCTTCGTCAAGGCCGTCATTCACGCGCTGCGCGAAATCCCGGCCGTCAATGCCGAAATCGACGGCGAGGAACTGGTCTACAAGAACTACTACAATATCGGCGTCGCGGTCGGTACCGATCGCGGTCTTGTCGTGCCGGTGTTGCGCGAGGCGCAGGACCTGTCTCTGGCCGAGATCGAAAAGGAAATCAACGCGCTCGGCAGCCGCGCCCGCGACGGCCAGCTCAAACTCGAAGAACTGCAGGGCGGCACCTTCACGATTTCGAATGGCGGCGTCTACGGCTCGCTGATGTCGACGCCGATCCTCAACGCGCCGCAATCGGGCGTGCTTGGCATGCACAAGATCCAGGAACGGCCGGTCGCCATCGGCGGCAAGGTCGAAATCCGGCCGATGATGTATCTGGCGCTGTCCTACGATCACCGCATTGTCGACGGCAAGGAGGCGGTCACCTTCCTGGTGCGCGTCAAGGAATCGCTCGAAGACCCGCAGCGCCTGCTGCTCGACCTCTGAGGTAAATTCATGGCAGACGCATTCGACATCGTGGTGATCGGCGCTGGCCCGGGCGGCTATGAATGCGCGATCAAGGCCGCCCAGCTCGGCCTCAAGGTCGTGGTGGTCGAAAAGCGCGACCGGCTGGGCGGCACCTGTCTCAATATCGGCTGCATCCCGTCAAAGGCGCTGCTGCATGCCTCGGAACTTTTCCACGAGGCGGGCCATGCCTTCGAAGGCATGGGCATCGAGGTCGGCAAGCCGAAGCTCAATCTGAAGCAGATGCTCGCCTTCAAGGATGAGGCGATCGACGGCAACACCAAGGGCATCGAGTTCCTGTTCAAGAAGAACAAGATCGAATGGGTGAAAGGCGAGGGCGTCATCGAGGCGGCCGGCAAGGTCAAGGTTGGCGACCGCACGCTCGAGACGAAGAATATCGTGATTGCCACCGGCTCGGATGTCGCGAAGCTGCCGGGCATCGAGATCGACGAAAAGACGGTGGTTTCCTCGACCGGCGCGCTCGAACTCGACAAGGTGCCGGGCAAACTGCTGGTCATCGGCGGCGGCGTCATCGGGCTCGAACTCGGTTCGGTCTGGGGTCGTCTCGGCGCGGAAGTGACCGTCGTTGAATTCCTCGACAACATCCTGCCGGGCATGGATGGCGAGGTGGTCCGCAACTTCACCCGCATCCTCAAGAAGCAGGGCTTCACGCTGAAGCTCGGCGCCAAAGTCACGAAAGTCGAGAAGCAGAAATCGGGACTCAAGGTTTCGGTCGAGCCGGCCAAGGGCGGCGATGCCGAAACGCTCGATGCCGATGTCGTGCTGGTCGCGGTCGGCCGCACCGCCTATACGGCCGGCCTCGGTCTCGACAAGGTCGGGGTCAAGACCGATAAACGCGGCCGCGTCGAGGTCGATGAAAGCTACCGGACGAATGTCGAAGGCATCTATGCGATCGGCGACGTGATCGCCGGCCCGATGCTGGCGCACAAGGCGATGGAAGAGGGCGTGACACTGGCCGAGAAGCTTGCCGGCCATTACGGCGCGGTCAATTACGAGGTCATTCCGGGCGTCGTCTACACCGCGCCCGAAGTGGCAAGCGTCGGCCAGACCGAGGAACAGTTGAAGGAAGCGGGCATCGACTACAATGCCGGCAAGTTCCCGTTCACGGCCAATGGCCGCGCCAAGGCCAACAAGACGACCGATGGTTTCGTCAAGATCCTCGCCGACAAGAAGACCGACCGCGTGCTCGGCGTTCACATTATCGGCGTCAATGCCGGCGAGCTGATCGCGGAAGCCGCCATCGCGATGGAGTTCTCGGCAAGCTCGGAAGACATTGCCCGCATCTGTTTTGCCCATCCGACGCTGTCGGAAGCGGTCAAGGAAGCGGCACTCGCCGTCACCGGCCTGCCGATCCATATGTGAGGCGTCACCGCCGCCCCTTCGCCTTGTCGTAAATCTCCAGCAGCCGCGCCGGATCGACCTCGGTATAGATCTGCGTCGACGACAGGCTGGCATGGCCCAGCAATTCCTGGATGGCGCGCAGATCGCCGCCGCCGGCCAAGAGATGTGTCGCGAAACTGTGGCGCAGCGCATGCGGGCTTGCCGTCTCCGGCAGGTTGAGGCCGCGCCGGAGATCGATCATGGTCTGGCGCACCTGGCGTTGATCGAGACGGCCGCCCCGCGCGCCGACGAAAAGCGGATCGGCGGGCGCCAGCGCATGCGGGCAAAGTTCGAGATAGGCATCCACCGCCTGCCGCGCCGCCGGCAGCACCGGCACCAGCCGTTCCTTGTTGCCCTTGCCGGTGATGCGCAACACATCTTTCAGCGGTGCGTCGCGGCGCGCGAGCCCCAGCGCTTCGGAGATGCGCAACCCGCAGCCATAAAGCAGCGTCAGCACGGCGACATCGCGCGCCGCTTTCCAGGGCGCGATGTCGGCCTCCCTGGCGCCGTCGAGCAGCGTCTCGGCGCCCTTCATCGTCAGCGGTTTGGGGATGCCGTGCGGCAGCTTCGGCGCACGCAGCGCCTTCAGCGTCGCATTGGCGAGGATGCCGGTGCGGTCGAGAAAGCCGAAAAAGGAGCGCAGGCTCGACAGCATGCGCGCCACGCTGCGGCTGGTGAGGCCCTCGCCCCGGCGATGGCTGACAAAGGCGCGAAAGTCGCGCAGCTCGAGCGAGGCCAGCGCCTTCAGATCGGCCGGCCCGCCCAGATGATCGACCAGGAATTCGAAGAAGCGCGTCAGGTCGCGGTGATAATTGATCAGCGTCGCCTCGCTGACGCGGCGCTCGCCAAGAAGATGCGCATACCAGTTGCGGATTTCGCGGCGCGCGTCGTCATGGGCGGGAATGGTCCGCGCGGCGTCGTCGGGCGTCGGTGCGCCCGTCACCTCGCGGGCGGCAGGTCGAGCCATTGGCGCACACAGTGTTCGACGATGCGGGCCAGGAATTCGAGCAGGTCGATCGCCTGATCGGGATGGAACTGTTCGGCGTCGAAGCCGCCCAGCGCCAGCAGGCCCGGCGGCGTCGATGGTGAGAAGTCGAGGCGCACCAGCGCTTCGGAATTGACGTCCTCGGCCAGTCCGCCGTAAAGGCCGCGGCTGCCGCGCACATGGGCGGCAAGGCGGCAATTCGTGCCCAGACCCAGAATGCGGTCGACGCCGCCCGGCTCCAGCACGCGCACGCCGCGAATGCCGATGCCGGCAACGCCGTTCGCCGTTTCGATGCAGAGCGTCGCGGCGCGCACGCCGAGCATGCGGGCAAGCCCGTCGGGGCTGGTCGCGAATTCGATCAGATGTTCGAAGCTTCCGGCATCGATCAGCCGCAGCGCCACGGCATGAACCTGTTCGCGGGCGAGGCTGTTCAGCGACGAGGCCTCGATCAGCTCCGACTGGATGTCGCGCAGCATCCGCACCTGGTTCTGCAGACGGCCGATCATGAAATGCTGCATGTCGAGCACGTTGCGCCCGGTCGATTGCGAGGGCGGCACCAGCGCGGCGATCAGGTCGGGATCGTTGGCCAGCAATTCGGGATGCCGCCGCAGATAGGCTGTGACGTCGCTCGCGGTGATCGCGAGCGGGGCGTCGTCGATCCGTTGGGCTTCCGGTCTGTCGTTGTGCTGGCTCATGGTCTCAGCATCTCCCAGGGAGCGTTTCCAGTTTCTTTCGGCCGGCGCATTAATTCGTGCGGTCAGAGAATTTTCTGGCCGGTTTTTTTCCAATCGGCGAGGAAGAGTTCGATGCCCTTGTCGGTCAGCGGATGCTGAACAAGACCTTTCAGCACCGAAGGCGGCACGGTTGCCACATCGGCGCCGGCGATGGCGGCGTCCTTGACATGGTTGGCGTTGCGGATCGAGGCGGCCAGGATCTCGGTCGTCAGGGCCGGATAATTGTCGTAAATGGCGCGGATTTCGTGAATGAGTTCCATGCCGTCGATATTGACGTCGTCGAGGCGGCCGATAAAGGGCGACACGAAAGTCGCGCCGGCCTTGGCGGCCAGCAGCGCCTGGTTGGCCGAGAAGCACAAGGTTACGTTCACCATGCTGCCTTCGCCGGTCAGCACCTTGCAGGCTTTCAAACCGTCCCAGGTCAACGGCACCTTGACCGCGATGTTCTTGGCGATCTTTGCCAGCTTGCGGCCTTCGGCGATCATGCCGGGCGCGTCGAGCGCCGTTACCTCGGCGCTGACCGGTCCTTCGACCGTGCCGCAGATCTCGGTGATGACCTCGATGAAGTCGCGTCCCGATTTGGCGATCAGCGAGGGATTTGTCGTCACCCCGTCCAGCAGGCCGGTCTCGGCAAGCTCGCGAATGTCGGCGATGTCGGCGGTGTCGACGAAAAATTTCATGGGTGCTTCTTCTGCGGCGAGGGAGGGGCGCGGGTCTCGGTTCGGCGGCCAGTCTAGTGCAGTCGCGGCCGGAAGGCTTGTCCTTTTGCCTTGCCGCGCGATCTCGCGCAAGGCAAGTCGTGCCGCTTGCTTTATGAGGCGTTACAGTGTCGCCTCGGTTTTGAAATGACCCCCTGTGCGCGATCGCCCGAACAAAACGTATGGCCTCCGAAATATCCACAAGCCCCAACCGCATGGCGCCGCCCGAAAGCGTTGCCGTGCTGGTGCCGCTGGCATTGCCGGAACCCTATGATTATGCGGTGCCGGCGGGGTTAACCCTTTCGCCGGGCGATTATGTTGCGGTGCCGCTCGGCGCGCAGGAACTGATCGGTGTCGTCTGGGGGCCGGGCAGCGGCGCAATCGAGCGCAAGCGATTGAAATCCGTCAGCGAGCGGCTCGAGGCGCCGCCCATGCCCGAGGCGCTCAGGCGTTTCATCGACTGGGTCTCGGGCTACACGCTGGCCCCGCGCGGTTCGGTGCTGAGGCTGGCGATCCGGGCGCCGGGTGCGCTCGAGCCGCCGCGGCTCAGGATCGCCTACCAGCTCACCGATGCCCGCCCGGCGCGGATGACGCCGGCCCGCCTGCGCGTCGTCGAAACGGCCGGCGACGGTTTTGTCCGCACTGTGCGCGAGCTGGCCGAGGCGGCCGGCGTTTCGGACGGCGTCGTGCGCGGGCTGGTCGAGGCCGGCACGCTCACCCCTGTCGAAATGCCGGCGGAAGCGCCGTTCCCGTCGCCCGAACCCGATGCGCAAGGCATGGCGTTGTCGCCTGATCAGGCCGAGGCCGCCGCGGCGCTGGTCGCCAGCGTTGCCGCCGGCGCCTATTCGGCGACGCTGCTCGACGGCGTCACCGGCTCGGGCAAGACCGAGGTCTATTTCGAGGCCGTGGCCGAGGCGCTCCGGCGCGGCGCGCAAGTGCTGATCCTGCTGCCCGAGATCGCGCTGACCCAGCAATTTCTCGATCGTTTCGAGCAGCGCTTCGGCTGCCGCCCGGCCGAGTGGCATTCCGATCTGTCGACGCGCGAACGGGCGCGGGTCTGGCGCGGCGTTGCCGAAGGCCGCGCCCGCGTGGTGGTCGGCGCGCGTTCGGCGCTCTTCCTGCCCTTTCCGGAACTCGGTCTCATCATTGTCGATGAAGAGCACGAGGCGGCCTTCAAGCAGGAAGACGGCGTTGCCTATCATGCGCGCGACATGGCCGTGGTGCGCGCTTCGCTCGGCGCCTTTCCGATCGTGCTGAGTTCGGCCACGCCCTCGCTCGAAACCGTCGTCAATGCCGATCAGGGCCGCTACCGGCGGCTGCGTCTTGAAGCGCGGCACGGCGTCGCCGAGATGCCGCAGATCGAGGCGATCGACATGCGCCGCGATCCGCCGGAACGCGGGCGCTGGCTGTCGCCGCGCCTCGTGATCGAAATGACGCGGGCGCTCGAGGCCGGCGAACAGGCGATGCTGTTTCTCAACCGCCGCGGCTATGCGCCGCTGACGCTCTGCCGCAGTTGCGGCCATCGCTTCGAATGCCCGCAATGTTCGAGCTGGCTGGTCGAACATCGTTTCCGCCGCGAGCTGGCCTGTCATCATTGCGGCTACACCGCGCCGGTGCCGACGTCCTGTCCGGCGTGCGGCGAGCCGGAGGCGCTGGTTGCCTGCGGCCCGGGCGTCGAGCGCATCGCCGAGGAAGTCGCCACGCTTTTTCCGGATGCGCGCACTGCCATCGTTTCTTCCGACAATCTGCGCGGGCCGGCCGCGCATCGGGCGGTCTTCGCCGCCATCGAGGCGCGCGAGATCGACATCATTGTCGGCACCCAGATTGTCGCCAAGGGCCATCACTTTCCCTGGCTGACGCTGGTCGGCGTCGTCGATGCCGATCTCGGTCTCGAAAATGGCGATCTGCGCGCCGCCGAACGCACCTTCCAACTGCTGCAGCAGGTGGCGGGCCGGGCCGGTCGCGCCGAGCGGCCGGGCCGCGTCTTCCTGCAAACCTACATGCCCGAACACGGCGTCATGCGGGCGCTCTGCTCGGGCGACCGCGATGCCTTTCTCGACCGCGAAGCGCAGGCGCGCGAGCGGGTCCATCTGCCGCCGTTCGGCCGGCTGGTCGGCGTCGTCGTCGCCTCGGCCGATGCGGAGCTGGCGCGGCGCACCGCCCGCGACATGAGCCGCTGCGTGCCGAAAGCCGATGAGGTTTCGGTGCTGGGGCCGGCGCCGGCGCCGATGGCGCTGCTGCGCGGCCGCACGCGGCTCAGGTTTCTGGTCAAGGCCGGCCGCAACATCAATGTGCAGGCCTTCATGCAGGCCTGGCTCGGGCCGCTCAAGCTGCCGAACGCGGTCCGCGTCTCGGTCGATATCGATCCCTACAGCTTCATGTAACGGCAAGCGTGACCCGCAAGGTCAAGCGGACGCTGCGGCAGGCCCGGCGCGGGCCCGCAGCGATGCCCAAAATGCCGCAGGGCCGGCCATTTCCGGGCGTTCCTGTTGCGCCGGCGAAGGCCATGTGTTACCTAACGCGCGGCCTCGGGGGCAGGGCACTTTCCCGCGTTTCTTCGGGCTGAAATAAGCTAGCGATTTCAAATAGTTGGCGGCAGGCTCCGGCCTCGCGCGCCGGCCCTCACGACAAAGCACAGGCGAGCGCCGCACGTGTCATCAGATCACCCCGTTTCCGGCATGGCCGGCCGTTATGCGACGGCCCTGTTCGAACTGGCCGAAGCGCAGAACGCGCTCGACGCTGTTGCGGCCGATCTTGCCGCGATCGCCGCCATGCTGGGCGCGAGCGGCGACCTGACGCGCCTCGTCAAGAGCCCGATTTTCAGCGCCGACGAGCAGGGGCGCGCCTTTGCCGCCGTGCTCGACAAGGCCGGCACTTCGACGCTGGTCAAGAATTTCGTCGGCCTCGTCATCCGCAACCGCCGTCTCTTTGCGCTGGCCGACATGATCGCGGGCTATCGCGCGATCCTCGCCCGCAAGCGCGGCGAGATGACGGCCGATGTGACCTCGGCGCATCCGCTCAATGATGCGCAGGTCGAAGCCCTCAAGGCGTCCTTGAAGACGGCCACGGGCAAGGACGTGCAGATCGACACCAGCGTCGATGCCTCGCTTCTCGGCGGCCTGATCGTCAAGGTCGGCAGCCGCATGATCGACTCGTCGCTGAAGACCAAGCTCAATTCTCTCCAGATTGCCATGAAAGAGGCCTCCTGATGGACATTCAGGCCGCGGAAATTTCCGCCATCCTCAAGCAGCAGATCAAGGATTTCGGCGCCGAGGCGCAGGTTTCCGAGATCGGCCAGGTGCTTTCCGTCGGTGACGGTATTGCCCGCGTCTACGGTCTCGACAATGTCGAAGCCGGCGAAATGGTCGAGTTCCCGGGCGGCGTGCGTGGCATGGCGCTCAACCTCGAACAGGACAATGTCGGCGTCGTGATTTTCGGTTCCGACCGGAACATCAAGGAAGGCGACACCGTCAAGCGCACCGGCACCATCGTGGACGTGCCGGTCGGTAAGGGCCTTCTCGGCCGCGTCGTCGATCCGCTCGGCAATCCGATCGACGGCAAAGGGCCGCTCGTTTCGTCGGAGCGCCGCCGCGTCGACGTCAAGGCGCCCGGCATCATCCCCCGGAAATCGGTGCATGAGCCGATGCAGACCGGCCTCAAGGCCATCGACGCGCTGATCCCGATCGGCCGCGGCCAGCGCGAGCTGATCATCGGCGACCGCCAGACCGGCAAGACCGCCATCGCCATCGACGCGATCCTCAATCAGAAGCCCTTGAACCAGGGCAATGATGAAAACCAGAAGCTCTATTGCATCTATGTCGCCATCGGCCAGAAGCGCTCGACGGTGGCGCAGATCGCCAAGACGCTGGAAGAAAACGGCGCGCTTGAATACACGATCATCGTTGCCGCCACGGCGTCCGATCCGGCGCCGCTGCAGTTCCTGGCGCCGTTCGCCGGCTGCACCATGGGCGAGTATTTCCGCGACAACGGCATGCATGGCCTTGTCGTTTATGACGATCTTTCCAAGCAGGCCGTCGCCTATCGCCAGATGTCGCTGCTGCTGCGCCGTCCGCCGGGACGCGAAGCCTATCCGGGCGACGTCTTCTATCTGCATTCGCGCCTGCTCGAACGCGCCGCGAAGCTCAATGACGAAAACGGCAATGGTTCGCTGACCGCGCTGCCGATCATCGAGACGCAGGCCAACGACGTGTCGGCCTACATCCCGACCAACGTGATCTCGATCACCGACGGTCAGATCTTCCTCGAAACCGATCTCTTCTATCAGGGCATCCGTCCGGCCGTGAACGTCGGCCTTTCGGTCAGCCGCGTCGGTTCGTCGGCGCAGATCAAGGCGATGAAACAGGTTGCCGGCAAGATCAAGGGCGAGCTGGCGCAGTACCGCGAAATGGCGGCCTTCGCACAGTTCGGTTCCGATCTCGACGCGGCGACGCAGCGCTTGCTCAATCGCGGCGCGCGCCTGACCGAGCTTCTGAAGCAGGGCCAGTTCTCGCCGCTGAAAATCGAAGAACAGGTCGTCGTGATCTATGCCGGCGTCAACGGCTATCTCGACAAGCTGCCGGTTTCGGCGGTGGGCCGCTTCGAGCAGGAGTTCCTGCGCAACGTCCGCTCGAACCATGCCGGCGTTCTCGATGCAATCCGCAGCGAGAAGCAGATCTCGGGCGACACGGAAGCCAAGCTGAAGGCAGCCGTCGAAAGCTTCTCCAAGGCGTTTGCCTGAGCGCGCGTAAAAGGTAAGGGCGAATGGCCAGCCTCAAGGACCTTAGAAACCGCATCGCCAGCGTCAAGGCGACGCAGAAGATCACCAAGGCGATGCAGATGGTCGCCGCCGCGAAACTGCGCCGTGCGCAGGAAGCGGCGGAAGCCGCGCGTCCCTATGCCGAGCGCATGGACCGCGTGCTTGCCAATCTCTCGGCCGGCATGGCCGGCCGCGCCGATGCGCCGGCACTCCTGGCCGGCACCGGCAGCGACAAGGTGCATCTGGTTGTCGTCGCCACCGCCGATCGCGGTCTCTGCGGCGGTTTCAACTCCTCGATCGCGCGTCTCGCCCGCACGCATATCCGCAAGCTGATCGGCGAAGGCAAGACGGTGAAGATCCTCACCGTCGGCCGCAAGGGCCGCGATGCGCTGCGCCGCGATTTCGGCGACAAGATTATCCGGTCGTGGGAATTCACCGGCATCCGCCAGATCGGTTTCGCACAGGCCGAAGATATTTCGCGCGCCGTGCTGGAGCTTTTCGAAGCCGGCGAGTTCGATGTGGCGACGCTTTTCTATTCGAAATTCGTCAACGTCGTCAGCCAGATCCCGACCGCCCAGCAGCTGATCCCGGCCAGCGTGCCGGCGGGTGCCGGCGGCGGTGTCGATCTCGGCGGCGCGGTTTACGAATACGAGCCCGACGAGACCGAGATCCTGAAGGACATTCTGCCGCGCAACCTGTCGGTGCAGATTTTCCGCGGGCTGCTCGAAAACGTGGCGGGTGAATTCGGCGCCAAGATGTCGGCCATGGACAGCGCCACCCGCAACGCCGGCGACATGATCAAGAAGCTCAACATCACCTACAACCGTTCGCGGCAGGCGATGATCACCAAGGAACTGATCGAAATTATCTCGGGCGCTGAAGCGCTCTAGAGCAATTCCAGGAAAAGTGGAAACCGGTTTTCCGTCCGGAATTGCGTAATACCAATGGTTAGACCGGTTCATCGATTCAACGAAGCGATGAACCGGTCTAGAACGATCCCCTAAAGGGAAGATGAAGGAACTCGCATGAGCAAGGCAGTCGGAAAGATCGCTCAGGTTATCGGCGCCGTCGTGGACGTTACGTTCACCGACAATCTGCCCGCCATTCTGAACGCGCTGGAAACGGACAATGGCGGCAACCGCCTCGTCCTCGAGGTCGCGCAGCATCTCGGCGAGAACACGGTGCGCACCATCGCCATGGACACGACCGAGGGCCTGACCCGCGGTCAGGAAGTCCGTGACACCGGTTCGGCGATTTCGGTGCCGGTCGGCGACGGAACGCTGGGGCGCATCATCAACGTCATCGGCGAGCCGGTCGACGAAGCGGGCCCCGTCAAGCACGAGACGCGCCGCGAAATCCATCAGGAAGCGCCGTCCTTTGTCGAGCAGTCGACGGAAGCGCAGATGCTCGTCACCGGCATCAAGGTCGTCGACCTGCTGGCGCCTTACGCGCGCGGCGGCAAGATCGGCCTGTTCGGCGGCGCCGGCGTCGGCAAGACCGTGCTGATCCAGGAACTGATCAACAACATCGCGAAGGCCCATGGCGGCTATTCGGTGTTCGCCGGCGTCGGCGAGCGCACGCGCGAAGGCAACGACCTCTATCACGAGATGATCGAATCGGGCGTCAACAAGGACCCGAACGAGAACAATGGCGATACCACGGGCTCGAAATGCGCGCTGGTGTTCGGCCAGATGAACGAGCCGCCCGGGGCGCGTGCCCGCGTGGCGCTGACCGGCCTCACCGTCGCCGAACATTTCCGCGACAAGGGCCAGGACGTGCTGTTCTTCGTCGACAACATCTTCCGCTTCACGCAGGCGGGTTCGGAAGTGTCGGCGCTTCTCGGCCGCATCCCGAGCGCCGTGGGCTATCAGCCGACGCTCGCCACCGACATGGGCCAGCTGCAGGAACGCATCACGACGACAACCAAGGGTTCGATCACCTCGGTGCAGGCCATTTACGTGCCCGCCGACGACTTGACCGACCCGGCGCCTGCCGCCTCGTTTGCTCACTTGGATGCCACGACCGTGCTCAACCGCGCGATCTCGGAAAAGGGCATCTATCCCGCCGTCGATCCGCTCGACTCGACCAGCCGCATTCTCGAGCCGCGCGTTGTCGGTCAGGAACATTACGACACGGCGCGTCAGGTGCAGGAAATCCTGCAGCGCTACAAGTCGCTCCAGGACATCATCGCCATTCTCGGCATGGATGAGCTCTCGGAAGAAGACAAGCTGGTCGTCGCCCGCGCCCGCAAGATCGAGCGCTTCCTCAGCCAGCCCTTCTTCGTCGCCGAAGTCTTCACCGGCACGCCCGGCGTGCTGGTCGACATCAAGGACACGATCAAGGGCTTCAAGGGTCTGTGCAACGGCGACTACGATCATCTGCCGGAAGCGGCCTTCTACATGGTCGGCACGATCGAAGACGCGGTCGCCAAGGCCGAGCGTCTGGCCAAGGAAGCGGCGTAATCCGTCCGACAAGGTGAAGTTCGATGGCTGACAAGCTGCAATTCGATCTCGTCTCGCCCGAGCGCCTGCTCTTTTCGGGCCAGGTCGACATGGTGGCGATTCCCGGCGCCGAGGGCGACATGGGCATCATGGCGGGCCATGCGCCGGTCATGTCGACGCTGCGTCCCGGCATCGTCAATATCGACGAGGCCGGCAAGCCGCAGCAGCGGATTTTCGTGCGTGGCGGTTTTGCCGAAGTGACGCCCAAGGGCCTCACTGTGCTGGCCGAGTTCACCGTGCCGCTGGCCGAGCTCGACGCTGCCGCGCTCGACCGCGAAATCGCCCATGCGCAGGAAGACGTCACCGACGCCAAATCCGACGCCAAGCGTCAGGCGGCGCAGGAAAAGCTCGACCACCTGAAGCAGCTCCGCCAGGTGATCTGAGGATCGGCGATTGCACGCTCTTTCCACCCTCCCCCTGAGGGAGGGTCAAACCGCTGCAAGCGGTTTGGGGAGGGGTGCTCCGTTGTCGGCGGATGCAGGAATCTCGATTATGCGTCGCAGTTCCCCGCTTACCCCTCCCCGAAATTTCCTTCGCTGACGCTCAGCAAATTTCGACCCTCCCTCAGGGGGAGGGTGGAAAAAGAAGCAGTGGATAGCGCCCCAACCCCTTGCAAAGCCCCGCATTTTCCGCCCATGCGGCAATCGGCCTCGCGGGTCTTCACCGCGTCATGCTCCTGATTATATAGTTTTTGTGTCACAAGGGTCGGCCGCGTGGCCGCCCGAACGGGCCCTCAAGGGCAAAGGAACGCATGACCCGTCACTGGACGCTCGACGACATCGCCTGGCAGGATTTCGACCCGACAAAGGTCGATCCCGAGATCCTGCGCGCCGTCAAGGCGGCCGCGATGGTCGAATTCAACGCGCCCGATTACGTGACCTATCTCTGCAACGTCTTTTCCGACCGTCCCGACATCAAGGAAACGATCCACAAATGGGGCGCGGAGGAAGTGCAGCACGGGCAGGCGCTGGCGCGCTGGGCCGAATTGGCCGATCCCGATTTCAATTTCGATGAAGCCTTCAAGCGTTTTCGCGACGGCTATTCGATCCCTGTCGACGCCATCCAGTCGGTGCGCGGCAGCCGCGGCGGCGAGCTGATCGCGCGCTGCGTCGTCGAGAGCGGCACCTCGTCTTACTACGCCGCCATCAAGGATGCGACCGACGAGCCGGTACTGAAACAGATCGCGGCCAATATCGCCGCCGACGAATTCCGCCACTACAAACTTTTCTATGACGGCTTCAATGCGCTCGACGAGGCAAAGCCCTCGATCCTCGCGCGTATCCGCGTTGCGCTCGGCCGCATCTCGGAAGCCGATGACGACGAACTGGCCTGCGCCTATTACGCCGCCAACACGCCGGCCGATGGCAGCGTGCCTTATGAGCGTGTGCGTTTTGCGAAAGCCTATGAGAAGCGCGCGCTCGGCCTTTATCGCCGCCAGCATGTCGAGCGGCTGATCTCGATGGTCGGCAAGGCCGCCGGCCTCCGGCCGCAGGGCCGGCCGATGCGCGCGGTGATCGCGCTGGCCTGGCGCTACTGGCGTTTCCGCAACTGGCGTCTGGCGCGTGCGGCGGTCTGAACCGCGCCGTCCGTTTCAGCCGGCCGGGCGCCGTTCCATTTCATCCTCGACATAAAGAAGTGCCGCTTCGCCGTCTTGTGCCGCGCCGGCAAGGGCCGGGGCGACGCTGGGACTATGCCGACTACGCCTTCCGGACGCGAATTCTTCCGTTGGCGGAGGAAATGCGGGCGATCGGAGCCGGTTGGGAGGAGTGAAGCGTCTGCCGGCTGCGGTGCCGCGCTTCACGTTCCGGGCGGTCCGGTTGTCTTGTCCGCAAAATAGAGAAGGGCGGCCTGGCCGGTATCGACGCCATCTTCCAGCGCGGGGGCTGCCATGTCGGGCATTGTGCCGAGTTCGGTGTCATGTTGGATGCTGTCGCCGCGCGCCACGGCAATATTTCCGAGCCCGGCCAGCGTCAGCCGCTCGGCGGTCTCGGTCTCGATGATGACGACGCCGAGATAGCCTTGGAAGGGCGCGGCATAGACGATGCGGCCTGCGGCGGGACTGCGCAGCATGCATCCGTAGGGCACGGGCACCACATAGCTCGTTGCGTGGCGTTTCGCCGTGCCGTTCGGTTCGGAAAGAGCGCCTGGCGGAGCCTTTGTCCAGATCCTGTTGGCGTCCCAGCTGGCGACGCGACCCGACTTGTCGAAGCAGCCGGGCCGGACCGAGGCCTCGACCTGCGCGACAAGCGTCACGACTTCCGCCGCGATATCAACTGACTGTGCGAGCGAAAGATCCTCGCTTGTGAGCAAGGTCGCCAGGCGCGATGGAGCGGCCGGCGGTGCCGCGAAGGTTGAGAGGTCGGTGCAGAAGGCGGCGAAAGTGTCGTGGCTTTCCGGATGCCCCGTTCCGCGCAAACAGTCGATGAGATGAGCGGGGCCTGAAAACGAGGGTCTTTCAAGCGGTCGCGGAATTGTTTCTTCAACGACATCGCTATAGGCCATGCTGAAAAGGCGATAGGCCGCGCTCCGCGTGTCTTCGCTTAGAACAAAGAAGAAAAAAACGATAGCGAGCAATATGCGTGTCATGGACAAGGCATCCTCCGGATGCCGGACCGTCCCCGCCGTCCATGTCGCCTGTTGATTGGCACCCGGACGCTTGCCGCCTTTTCATCTGCCCACAAAAAACATGTGGTGGCCAGCGAATTCGGATGAACAGGTGAAACGTGAATTTGCGGCGACTTAAACAGTTCGGACTTCCCATGACCCAATATTAAGCGCTAGATATGAACAAATGGGTGGCCGGGCGACGAAATCGGTGAGGTTTTCGTGCCGCTTGTTGTTACTCAGGATACGGAAAATGTCCGGCGCTCTCGCAATGGGTTGACGCCGGATGCCGCTGGCAGGCGGCAATCGCCCGATTTCCGCGCCAATCGCTCGCCGTTCCGGAAAATAGCATTGATGAATGTCGTCGGCGTTCCGCTCTCCCGGGGCGGTTGGTTGCTGATGATGTCGATTGCCGCTGCTCTTGTTGCAGCCGGGCTGGCGGTGGCCATTCTGGTCGGGGTAAATCCTGCGGAGTGGAGCAAGTTGTCGGTGCGCGCGCCCGATGCGCTTTCGCGCATTGGTGAAGTCCGAGCATCGGAAGACCGCGGCGCGGCCGGCTTCGAGAGACTTCTTGTCGAAGCGGCCGTTTCCCGGCAGGTCAGCCTTATTGCGCTGCAGGGCTATCTTCTGACCGGCGCGGCGGGCTTCAAGGCCGAATGGCAGGTTGCCGTCGCCAGGTTGCAATCCGCGGCGGAAGGACTTGAAACCGATTCCGGTTTCTGGACCGATGGGCAGCATCTCGTTCAGCTGGTCGAGATGAAGCGGCTTGTCGGACAGTTCGTCGCCGAGCAGCAGGCGGTGGCGGAGATGATCGGAACCGTCACCCGTTTTCCCGGACGTCAGCTTTTCAACGAGGATGTCGGACCGGCGCTTGCCGAGGCGCAGGCGATCTGCGCCGACGTGCTGGGCGCCATGCTGGCCGGTTCCACGCCTGAAGATGCTGCGGCGATCGATCCCGTGGCGCGTTTGCGCGGCGATCTTCAGGCAATGAGAGCGGCGCTTGCGATCTATGCGGCCACGGATGGCAATGTGGCAATGCCGGATCCCGCCAGTCCGGCGCGGCTTGCGGCCATGATCGACACGCTTCATGCCATCCGTATGGATGTTCCGGCCGCGATCAGGCCGAAGCTCGACAGGCTCGCCTACCTCATCGGGTCATCCGACGAAAACCTGCAACGAATTTCAGCCCTGCGGACAAGCCGGCGTTGGGACTATGCGGATTATGCCTTTCGCACACGGATCATGCCGCTGGCCGACAGGCTCCGTGCCATCAGCGACGTCTGGGAGGGAGGCGTCAAACGGGAATGACCGGCGACAAGCCTGCCTCTCGCCCGGGGTCTCTCCGGCCGCCCGTCGCCCAACGCGATGATGGTGCGCCGCCGGCCCCATGGATTGACCGCGCCGGGGGCGATGCCGGCAGGAATGAGATGCCCTTTGTCGTCAACCGCGATGCGGAGTTTCACTGGCGCACCCGATACCGGCTTCAATCGGGTGTGCGGGAACGGCCGCACCCGGCAAGCCATGCGGCGGCGCGTGCCGTCGATAGTCGCGCGCCTTCGGGCGACGTTTCCGATGCGCCCCAACGCCTGTTCGCGTGGCCGCGTCCGCACTGGTGGTGGGCATGGCTTGCGGTTTCTCTTTCCATACTCGGCGGCGGGATCGCGCTTGTGACCTCCGGCGAGCGCGGCGTGGCGATCTGGACGGCGCCGGCCGGGCATGATGCCGCGCGGATGGCCGATGGCGATTTCGAGACGGTGCGCGCCGCTCTTTCCACGTCCCGCGAGACCAGCCTTGTTGCCCTTCGCGGCTATATGCTGACCGGCGGCGCGGGGTTCGGTGCCGAGTGGCGCGATGCGGTGGCGCGCCTTCAGGCTGCGACCAACGCGCTCGAAATCCAGTCCATGTCGTGGACCGACGGGTTGATGCTGGTTCAACTTGTCGAGATGAGGCGGCTGGTCGACGGCCTTGTCGAGGAACAGCAGGCTGTCGCCGCGCTGATCGGCACCGCCGGCCGCTATCCCGGATTGCAGCTCCTCAACGAAGATGTCCGCCCGGCGCTCGACGAGGCCCAGCGAATCTGCGTCGAGGTGCTCGATGTCATGCTGGCGGTTTCGTCGCCCGAGGATGCCGGCGCCATCGGTCCCTTTGCGAAACTGCGCGGCGATCTCGACGGTCTCCGTGCCGCGCTTTCGCGCTATGCAAGTGGTCGTGAAGCCCTGCCGCCCGCCGCCGCGCGCCCGGCTGAACTTTCCACAATGCTGAACGAGGTTGCCGCCGCCCGCGCCGGCGCGCCAGCCGCGGTCCAACCGAAAATCGACCGGATCGTTTTGCTGCTCCAGACCGCGCAGGAAAAACTGGAACAGGCGCTTTCGCTCCACGTCCACCGCGACGAGGCGGAACACGCCTATGCGACACGCGTCGTGCCGCTCGCCGAGGCGCTCCAGCGGGTTGTCGCGGCGTGGGTGGGGGCGCGTTGATCGCGTCCGGCAGCGGCCGGGTGCCGGGTTCGGCGCGAAAACGGGGATAAATTATTTTTCAGGCGGGGATAAAGCATGCTCCCGGACCCGGTTATCCCCGGGCCGGCGGCCATTTATGACAGTTTTGTGACAGTTCAGTGACAGAGGGGGTGTTTTTGCCGCCAATTCACTGTCCCGGTACCGCCAGCGGACCCAGTTCGACGATCAATTGTTCGTAGACAGAGCGCTTGAACGGCACGATCAGGCCCAGCAATTCGTCGAGCGGTACCCAGGCCCATTCGCTGAATTCCTGGTGATCGTCGGCGGCAATATCGATGTCCCGGTCCGTCCCCAGAAAGCGCATCGCGAACCATTTCTGCTTCTGCCCGCGATATTTTCCTCTCAGCGCGATGCCGGCGAGATGCGGCGGCAAATCGTAAGTGAGCCAGTCCCTCGTCTCGCCGATGATGCGTGCCTTGTCGGTTCCGGTTTCCTCTTTCAGTTCGCGCAGTGCCGCATCGCGCGGCTCTTCGCCGTCGTCGATGCCGCCCTGTGGCATCTGCCAGGTCAGCGCGGCGCCCGTCAATTCGTGCGCGCCGCCGCTCATCATTCGATTGCCGGCCCAGACGAGGCCATCGCGATTGATCAGCATGATGCCGACGCAGGGGCGATAGGGCAGCGTTGCGGGATCGACCGGCGTGGTGTTGTCGCTGTGGCGCGGCATGGCGGTTGTTCTTCCTTCGTCAGTTCGCGACGGCGGTCACGGGAACCAGAACGAAGTTCCTTTCGCCGAGCGTCGCCGCCCATTTCGCCACGGCATCGACCGTCACCGGGAAACCCGAGGCGACGCCGATCGCGACACCGTCGGCTGCCACCTCTTCCAGCACGTCGAGCGAGGTTGCGATCACTTGCGGGTTCTGCACCGGATCAATGATCCGCGTCGCGAGCACAACGGGCATGCCGGCGTCGCGCGCGAGCTGCGGCGCGACGCTGCGTGCCGAGGCGCCGTTGTCGACATAGAAAAGCCCGCGCGCCTTCAGCGTGCCGATCATCGCCTCGACAGCGACAACCGATGTCGTGAAGCGGGCACCCTGATAGTTCATCACGCCGGCATAACCGGTGAAGCGGCTCATCAGCCATTCAAGCCGCGTCAGGTTTTCTTCCGGCGAAAGACTGGTCAGAAGCGTGTAGGGACCGGGATCGTTCTGCGGATAACCGAACGGCTCCATCGGCAGTTCGAGCAGCACTTCATGGCCGGCGGCGCGCGCTTTCGATATCCAGTCCTGGAGGTTGGGGCCGTAGGGCGCGAATGACAGTGTCACTTCGGGCGGCAAGGTCTCGATGGCATGCGCCGTCGCGCTTTCGCTGATCCCCATGCCGCTGACGACAATGGCGACACGCCGCGTCGCCGGCGTGCCGGCGGGCACGGGCCGCGCATAGACCTGGTAGGGGCGGCGGCCATCCGGTGCGATTTTCGGCAGCGGTCCTTGTGCGGAATTTTCAACCAGCGCCGGATCGGGGACCGGCGGCAAGACGATCGGCGGCGCGGTGTCACGCAAGGTGTCGCCGCCGGAGACGCTTTCGGCACCGACGATGCGCACCTGCGATGCGACGTCCTCGGCAATCGTGCTCTCCTCGAGCCGCCGCGCCGCGTCGACCAGGGCCTGCTCTTCGTCGCTCAGCTCGTCGGATATTTCCGGTACGGTCGCGGCAATGTCGTCGTCCGCATTGACGTCGGTCTCATCTGCGACCGGCGTCTCGACCGTTTCCTCGACCGCCAGCGCGAGGCGCACCACGGGTTCGCCGGCCAGACGATTGTCGGCAAGAAACAGCCAGACAAGCGTGCCGCCATAGACAAGCGCGACAAGAAGAGTTGCCACGGCCAGAGCGCCGAATCCGATCCGCTCGCTCTGCGCTTGCCCGTCGCTCAGGCCAGCGCTCTTCGCCCCTATCTTCGCACCCATGCTTGCAATTCGTCTCCGGCTGCGACGGGGCGTTTCGGACAACCCATTCTCAGTTGGCCATGGCGCTCGATGTCGTGCCGCCGATAAAGGCAGCGTCTTTGCGAACACCGTTCATCAGATCGATGGCGTAGAGAAGTTGCCGGTCCTCGGCCTTGTCCTTGGGCACGAAGCTGTCGGAGCCGCCTTGCTCGTCGCCTTCTTCGGCCGCCAGATGGCCGGGCAGGGCCGACTCGCCGATCGTGCTGGCTTTCTTCTTCGTCTCGTCGTCGGGATCGGTCTGGAGGACGATGATGTCCGGCTCGATGCCCTTGGCCTGAATCGAGCGGCCGGCCGGCGTGTAGTAACGCGCCGTCGTCAGGCGCAAGGCGCCGTCGGAGCCGAGCGGAATGATTGTCTGCACCGAACCCTTGCCGAAGGAGCGCGTTCCCAGAACCGTCGCGCGGCGATGATCCTGAAGGGCGCCCGCCACGATTTCGGAGGCGCTGGCCGAACCGCCATTGAC
This sequence comes from Parvibaculum sp., assembly GCF_030651915.1. Lineage (GTDB taxonomy): Bacteria > Pseudomonadota > Alphaproteobacteria > Parvibaculales > Parvibaculaceae > Parvibaculum. The sequence continues at coordinate 420,940 of NZ_JAUSBV010000002.1, forward strand.
GAGCACGATGATCGGCTTTCCGCGCGTGATGTCGCCGGAGCGCGCGTTGTAGCGTTGCGTGTCTTCGGCATGGCGGCCGCGCGTCGAAACGATCTCGCCGCCATCCATGAAGTCGTCGCTGACCGAGATTGCCTGATCGAGCAAGCCGCCCGGATTGTTGCGCATGTCGATGATGTAGCCCTTCAGGCGCGCCTGACCGATCTCTTTCGTCAGATCGGCAATCGCCTTGCCGAGCAGGTCGGACGTCTGTTCGTTGAACGATGTGATGCGGATATAGCCGATGTCGCCCTCGCGATTGAAGCGCACCGACTTGATGGTGATGATGGCGCGCGTCAGCTTCACGTCGAAAGGCTCGTCACGGCCCTGGCGGACGACCGTCAGCGTCACCGACGAGTTGGACGGCCCGCGCATCTTGTCGACTGCGTCGCTCAGCGTCATGCCGAGGATCTGCGTGCCGTCGATATGGGTGATGTAATCATTGGGGCGCATGCCGGCGCGGCTGGCCGGGGTGTCGTCGATCGGTGTGACCACCTTGACGACGCCGTTTTCCATCGTCACCTCGATGCCGAGGCCGCCGAATTCGCCGCGCGTCTGCACCTGCATGTCGCGGAAGCTCTTGGGCGTCAGATAGCTCGAATGCGGATCGAGCGAGGTCAGCATGCCGTTGATGGCCGACTCGACCAGTTTGGAGTCGTCTGTCGGTTCGACATAGTCGGCGCGCACGCGCTCGAAAACGTCGCCGAACAGGTTCAACTGGCGATAGGTGTTCTGATCATTGGCATAGGCCGCCGAATTCAGCGCGCCGGGCTGGAAGGCCAGCAAGGCGCCGACGGACAGGCACAGGCCGACGGTGAAACCGGCGAAAACAGACTTGTTCATTTACCCACTTGCCTTCTTGTCACTCATCGTCAGCCAGGGTCGGGGATCGATCGGGCTGCCGTCTTTCCGGATTTCAATATAGAGCGCGGGGCCGCGGCGTGCTGTCCCGTTGCGTCCCGTTTCGTCATTTCGTGCGGCCGGATCGTCGCTGGACGGCGATGAACCCATCGTGCCGACGGGCTCGCCGGCTAGAATGCTTTGGCCCACCGCACCGTCGATCCTCGTCATGCCCGCCAGCAGCACATGGTACCCTTCGCCGACCGATATGATCAAGAGTTGCCCGTAGCGGCGAAACGGGCCCGCATAAGAGATTCTACCGTCAAAAGGGGCAATAATGTGTGCATCCGGGCGCGTTTCGATGATCAGCCCCTGATTGGTGCCGCCGATCCCGTCCGGTGCGCCGAAGTGCTGGACGATCCTGCCGGCCACCGGCGGGCGGATCAGCCCCTTGGCGTCCGAAAACAGCCGCGAGGAGGGCATGGCCGGCGGTCCGGCGGGCGGCCGCAGCACGGCCATGCGGGCATCTGCCGGCTCGGCGCTTGAGGGCGCTGCCGGCGGTTTTGCCGCCGCTTGCATCTGGGGTCGCGGCTCGGGCCGGTGCATCGGCAGTCTTTCGGCCGCACCGGCTTCCAGGCGTGCAATGAGGTCGGTCAGGTCGGTCGCCTGCCGCGACAGGCGCTCGGCGCGGGCCTGTTCGCTTTCCACCGCTTCGCTCAGCTTTGCCTGTTGTTCGAGCTTGCGCTGCAGCAGGGCCTCAAGCGTTGTCCTTTCGCCATCGAGCAGGACCTTCGTCTCGCCGAGCGTTTCGCGTTCGGCCATGATGTCGCGCCGCAGCCGCGCCAGCTCATCGAGGCGCAGGCGCAGTTCGGCGGCTTCGGCCTGAAGTTCGGGGACGGCGGCGCCGAGCAGCATGGCACTTCTGGCGGAGGCCAGCGCGTCGTCGGGGCGCACGGCCAGCGCCGGCGGCGGCTGCCGGTCAAGGCTTGTCAGTGCGGCGAGCAGTTCGGCCATTGCGGCGCGGCGGCGTTCGAGTTGAACGGTGACCATCGCCTCGGCGGTGCGCAATTCCTGCAAACGGTCCTCCGAGGCCGAAACGTCGGCTTCCCGCGTTTGCACGCGCGCCGCCGTTTCGATCAGCGCGCGACGTATCTCGTCTGCTTCCCGGCGGGCGGCCTCGGATTGCGCCTCGAGCGCTTTCCTTTTCTCGAGGCTCGATTCGATCTGCCGTTGCAGGGAGTCGAGTTCGCCGGGTTCAGCGATCTCGGCCTGCGCGCCATGAAGTCCGCTTGCGCCCAGTGCCGCCGCCAGCAGCAGCACCTTCGGCCGGATGTGCAGGAAATCAGGCACTGATCCGGCTCTGCGCTTCGCTCGCCGCGAGCAGCGAACGACCGGTCATCCCGGGCGGCGCGCGCAGCCCGAGAAGCTGCAGCAGCGTCGGGGCGACATCGGCAAGGGTGCCGCTGTCCATTGTCAGGCCGCGCGGTCCGCCGGCCAGCACGAAGGGTACGTCGGACGTCGTCGTTGCGCGCCAGGGGCCGCCGGTTTCCGGATCGATCATCAATTCGGCTTTGCCATAGGTACCGCAAAGCGCCAGAACGCCGCCGCGTTTTTCAATCTGTGCGGCGATCTTTCCGAGACATTTGTCGACCGCCTCGATGGCGGCGATGGTCGCGCGCATATTGCCGGTGCGCCCCAGCATGGCGGCATTGGCGAACTCGACCACAATGACGTCGCGGTCGCGCGCCTTGAGCGCGGCAAGCACTTCGGCCGTCAACGTCGCCGATGCAAGCTCGGGACGCTTGTCGATGCGCGCCGGCGTTTCGGCGACGAGCACGGTCTCGCCCGGAAAGAGTTCCGGATGGCCGCCGCGTGCGAAGTTCCAGAAATTGCTCTCGACCGCGGTTTCCGTCAGCACCAGCTGCGTCTGCCCGCCGCGCGACAGGGTTTCGCTGAAGCTGGCGCCGAAGGTGGCGCTTTGATAAAGCGCTTCGACGCTGTCGCCGGGGGGCGCGCCCATGCTGACGAGCGAACAGGTGCCGCAAAACGCCGGCGCCCGTTGTGTCAATCCCGTTCCGACCGGATCGACAAGCGCGTTCATCAACAGCTGCGCGTCGTTCGGCTGCAGGTTGACCAGCAACAATGCGTCGTCCTGCCGGAACCCGCGATAGCCGGGGGCAAGCGCCGGCGGTATGCGGTCGTCGCTGAGACCCTTGCGATAGCATTGATCGAGATAGGCGGTCGGATATTCGGCCACCGGGCCGGTCGCCTCGGCCAGCGCGTGCCAAGCCTCGGCGAGCGCCGCCGGATCGGCATTTTCGTCGAAGCCGTAGGCGCGGCCCATGATGCTGGCGAGCGCCGCATTTTGGGCACCGGCGATGTCGTCGAGAAATTCGGCCAGATGTTCGATGCCGCTTTGCGGCCTTGTGTCCTGGCCGTCCATGACCGCATGGATGCAGACCTTGACGCCCTCATGGCTCAACAGCGCCGCCAGCACCGCCATATGACGTTGCTGTCCGGCAATGCCCGATGGCGTCACCATGCCGATCAGGTGCACGGCGCCGCCCAGCGGCCTGACGCGAGCGATCAGCTTTTGCAGCGTCGGATGGGTGGCGAGGCTTGCCGCGCCATTGCCATGCAACCGGCGCGCGATGGCGGTTGCCGATTGTTCGAAGGCACGGCCCGCGCCCAGCGTTGCATAGGCGGCTTGCGGATAGGCCGCGCCGCCGGGCGCAATGCCGATCGCGCCGCCCGCCGCCGCCAGAAATGTGCGCGGCGCGGTTGCGGCAAGCCGGTCGTATATCGGCGTCCGTGCCAGCGCGATGGCGTTTGCCTCGCGCTCCGCCCGGACGCCCCAGCCGTCCAGCAGAGCCAGAACAAGGGGTCGAACGCCGGTCATTGAAGCCATGTTGATCCAGAAAATACGCGCGCCATCGAGCGTCGAATCGCTGCGCCCTCGGCGAGCGGAATGTCAAATTAGTGCATGTGCTGCAGGGTGTCCACTTGCCCGCCATCGGTCAGGCGCGATGATAGGGGTGACCGGAAAGTATCGTTACCGCACGGTAAAGCTGCTCCGCCAGCATCACCCGCGCCAGCATATGTGGCCAGGTTGCGGGACCGAAGGCGAGAATATGGGCGGCGCTGTCGCGGATCTGCGGGGCGAGGCCGCCGGCGCCGCCAATCAGGAAGGCGACATCGCTCGTGCCGCCGTCGCGCCAGTCGCCCAGACGTTTTGCAAATGCTTCGCTCGGTTCGGCGCGGCCGCGTTCGTCCAGCGCCACGATCAACGCGCCTTTGGCGGCGGCGGCCTGCAGCAATTCGCCTTCACGCGCTTTCAGGGCGGCGTCGCCAAGGCGGCGCTTTTCCTCCACCTCGACAAGTGGTGCGGTTGCGATGCCGATGGCGCGGCCGCTCGCGTCGAGGCGGGACAGATAGTCGTCGAGGAGTTGCTTTTCCGGTCCGGCACGCAGCCGGCCCACGGCACAGATTTGAACGCGCATATACTCCCCGTCCGGCCCGGCGCCGGTCAATTGCGAACGCGGGGAGAAGCGCCTGGCGCGGTCGTGAGGGAGCGTCGCCTCAGACGGCCAGCTGGTCCGCCGGGATATCGGCCGACCACATCTTCTCCAGCTTGTAGAACTCGCGCACCTCCGGCCGGAAGACGTGGATCAGCACGTCGCCGCCGTCGATGAGCACCCAATCGCCCTGTTTCATGCCCTCGACCTGCGAGGTTCCGAAGCCCGCTTCCTTAAGGCGGCGGACGAGATGGTCGGCCACGGCGCCGACATGGCGCTGCGAACGGCCGCTCGCCACCACCATGTGATCGGCAATGGGCGTCTTTCCGGCGAGGTCGATGGAAACAATGTCTTCTGCCTTGTCCTCATCCAGGCTCTTGATGACGAGCGCGAGCATGGCGGACGATCTTTCGGCGGCAGCCGCTTGCGCGGCGGATCGGGCTGCTTCGGCCCCCGCCGCCTCGGCGGCTTTCGGGGTCTTCCTCGATGCGGCGCGCTTTGCGACGCCGCCTTGCTTTGTGGTACTTGCCCTTGCGGGCTGACGCTGGACCTTGCGGTCCGTTGATTGACTGGTCAGGAACAGGCTCCTTGTTCTGGTGACTCCGACAAGGCCCGCGTCCGATGGCGGACACCGGCCTACCGACAATAGGGTTCGCGGGCGTCAAGTTCAATGACCGGATTTACAAGCTTCTGCGACGGCCCGTCACGTCCGCCGCGGCCAGCCGCCATGACGGCGGATTTCGGTCGCCGATTGGCGGTTTTCCGGCCCTTCGAGAAAGATCAGCGCCGGCGGCGCGCGGCCGGCCAGCAGATGGCCGTCGCTGGCATCGAACGTGTAGGCCCGGAGCGCCGTTGCGGCGGGCGACAGGCGCGCCTTCAGTGTGTATCCCGGCCTTGGATAGACGGCGATCGGCGCGAGGCCCACGATTTCGCGCCAACGCTGCCAGCGCGGCAATTCGATCATGTTGTCGGCGCCCATCAGCCAGACGAAGCGAATGTCGGGATGGCGTTCCGCCAGCGCCGCCAGCGTGTCGACGGTGTAGCGCGTGCCGAGGCGGGCTTCGATGTCCGACACGCAGATACGCGGGTCCTGCGCCATCGCCTCGGCCGAGGCGATGCGGTCGGCATAGGGCGCCATGCCGGTTTCGGACTTCAGCGGATTTCGCGGCGAAACCAGCCACCAGACACGGTCGAGATGAAGCGCGCGCAGGCACATTCGCGTGACATGCAGATGGCCCTCATGCGCCGGATTGAAGGAGCCGCCGAGTAGGCCGACCCTCAGGCCCGGTGCCAGCAGCTCGCCGCGCCGCGTCATGTGCGTTTGTCTGTCAGGGCCGCACCTGGCCGTTGCCGCGCACCATGTATTTGAAACTGGTCAGTTGCTCGACGCCGACCGGCCCGCGCGCATGGAACTTGCCGGTGGCGATGCCGATCTCGGCACCCATGCCGAACTCGCCGCCATCGGCAAATTGTGTCGAGGCATTGTGCAGCAGGATGGCGCTGTCGAGTTCGGTCAGGAAACGGCGCGCCGTCGCCGCATTTCCCGTCACGATCGCTTCGGTATGTGCCGAACCGTATTCGACGATATGCGCCATCGCTGCATCGATGCCACCGACCACGCGCACCGCGATGATGGCGTCGAGATATTCGGTGATCCAGTCTTCTTCCGTTGCCGGTTTGACACGCGTGTCGACAGCGCGCGTGGCGGCGTCGCCGCGCACCTCGCAGCCCGCGGCCAGCAGCGCCTCGACCAGCGGCTTCAGATGTGTCGCGGCACAGGCCTCGTCGACCAGCAGCGTTTCGGCGGCGCCGCAAATGCCGGTGCGCCGCAGCTTCGAATTCAGAACGATGTTGCGCGCCATGTCGAGATCGGCGTCGCGGTCGACATAGACATGGCAGATCCCTTCGAGATGGGCGAAGACCGGCACGCGTGCCTCATCCTGCACACGGGCAACAAGGCTCTTGCCACCGCGCGGCACGATGACATCGAGATGACCGTCAAGCCCGCGCAGCATTTCGCCGACGGCGCCGCGATCAGCGACCGGAACCAGCTGGATGGCCGCTTCGGGCAGGCCGGCCGCGATGATGCCTTCGAGCAGTGCGGCATGGATCGCCTTGCTTGAACGCAGGGCTTCCGAGCCGCCGCGCAGGATCGCCGCGTTGCCGGATTTCAGGCAGAGCGCGCCGGCATCGGCCGTCACATTGGGGCGGCTTTCATAAATGATGCCGATGACACCGAGCGGTGTGCGGACGCGCTCGATATGCAAGCCGTTGGGGCGGTCCCATTCGGCGATCTTGGTGCCGACGGGATCGGGCAGGGCGGCGATTTCCTCCAGCGCGCGGGCAATCGCCTCGACGCGTTTCGTGTCGAGTGTCAGACGGTCGATCATCGCGGGCGCCAGACCATTTTTCACGGCATCCGACACGTCGTCGGCATTGGCGGTCAGAATGTCGTCGACATTGGCGCGCACGGCCATGGCGGCGGCCAGCAGCGCGGCGTCTTTCTGCTTGGTCGGGATGCGCGCGAGCGTGGTCGCGGCGGCGCGCGCGGCGCGGCCGATCCCGGCCATCAGGGCGGCGACGTCCTGCTTTTCCGTGCTCATTTTCACGATCGTCATGGGGCGGTCCCCTTCCTCTGCACGCGGCCTCGCGAAGTATCTCAGGCCGCCGCGCCGGTTTCAACGGTCTCAGCTTTTCTTCAGCACCAGATCGTCGCGATGGATCATTTCGGCGCGACCGGAATAACCAAGCAATTCCTCGATTTCACCACTCGAATGACCGGCGATCTGTCGCGCATCGGCACTTGAATAGGCAACGAGGCCGCTGGCGATTTCGCGGCCCGCGCCGTCGCGCACGCTGACCGCGTCGCCGCGGTCGAACGTGCCGTCGACCGCAACGACGCCGGCCGGCAGCAGGCTGCGGCCCTGCACCAGCGCCTTGACGGCGCCGTCATCGATCACCAGCGTGCCGAGGCTTTTCAGCGATCCCGAGATCCAGCGCTTGCGCGCCGCATAGGGCGTCGAATGGGCGGCGAACCAGGTGCAGCGCGCGCCTTCCTCGACGGCTTGCAGCGGATGCAGACGGCGGCCGTCGGCAATCGCCATGCGGGCACCGCCTTCGGTGGCGATGCGGGCGGCCGCGAGTTTCGTTTTCATGCCGCCGCGCGAATACTCGCTGGCGGCGCCGCCGGCCATCGCTTCGATTTCGGGCGTGATCTCGGCGATTTCCGGCAGATGCGTCGCGCCGGGCAGATGGGGCGGTGCCGTGTAGAGGCCGTCGACATCGGAAAGCAGGACCAGGCAATCGGCCGACATCATGCTGGCGACGCGGGCGGCGAGGCGATCATTGTCGCCATAGCGGATTTCGGTCGTCGCCACCGTGTCGTTCTCGTTGATGACGGGTACCGCGCCGAGTTTCAGCAGTGTCGAGATGGTCGAGCGGGCATTGAGATAGCGGCGGCGCTCTTCGGTGTCTTCCAGCGTCACCAGAATCTGCGCGCAGGAATGGCCATAGGCCGACAACATTTCCTGGAACGCATGCGCAAGCCCGATCTGGCCGACCGCGGCGGCGGCCTGGCTTTCCTCGAGCTTCAGCTTGCCGGGCGCCAGCTTCAGCGCGCGCCGGCCGAGCGAAATGGCGCCGGAAGAAACGATCAGCACTTCCTGGCCGCGCGCCCGCATGCGCGCCACATCTTCGACCAGCGCCTGCAACCAGGTGCGGTTGAGCTTGCCGGTTTCGGCATCGGTCAAGAGCGCCGAGCCGATCTTGACGACAACGCGCTGCGCTTGCGCGAGATATGAGGTGCTCATGGCTTCCAGCCCTCTTCGTCCTCGTCCTGCGCTTCGGCCTTGCGTTCGCGCGCCCGGTTTTCCGCGATCGCATCGGCAACGAGCCGCAGCACGGCGGTCACGCCCTCGCCCGAAACGCCCGACAGGAGATGCACCTTGCCGCCGCTCACTTCTTCCAGCCGCTGCTTCTTCTCGGCGCGTTCCTCTTCGGTCAGCGCATCGGCCTTGTTGAGGGAGAGAATTTCGGGCTTGTCCTCGAGGCCGGCGCCATAGGCTTCGATCTCGCCGCGAATCACCTCATAGGCTTCCGCCACATCGTCCTGCGTCCCGTCGACCAGATGGATCAGGATGCTGCAACGTTCGAGATGGCCGAGAAAACGATCGCCGAGGCCGGCGCCTTCATGCGCGCCTTCGATCAGGCCCGGAATATCGGCCAGCACGAAGCTGCGCGTATCGACGGTGACGACGCCGAGACCGGGATTGAGCGTGGTGAAAGGATAGTCGGCGATTTTCGGTTTGGCGGCGCTGACGGCGGCGAGGAAGGTCGACTTGCCGGCATTGGGCAGCCCGACAAGACCGGCGTCCGCGATCAGCTTCAGCCGCAGCACGATCCATTTCTCGATCCCGTCCTGACCGGGATTGGCGTGGCGCGGCGACTGGTTGGTCGAGCTCTTGAAATAGGCATTGCCGAAGCCGCCATTGCCGCCCTTGGCGAGCACGATGCGCTGGCCCAGTTCGGTCATGTCGGCGATCAGCGTCTCGCCGTCTTCCTCGAACACCTGCGTCCCGGCGGGCACCTTCAGCACCACATCGGCGCCATTGGCGCCGGAGCGGTTCTTGCCCATGCCATGCATGCCGGTCTTGGCCTTGTAATGCTGCTGGAAACGGTAATCGATCAGCGTGTTGAGACCCTCGACGCATTCGATCACGACCGAGCCGCCGCGGCCGCCATCGCCGCCGTCGGGTCCGCCATATTCGATGAACTTCTCGCGCCGGAAGCTGACGGCGCCAGCGCCGCCATTGCCCGAACGGATAAAGATTTTCGCCTGGTCGAGAAATTTCATTGGCGATCCCATTTCTCGCGATGGAGAGCGTAACTGTATTGTTCGATCTCGGCGCCGCGCGGGTTGGACCAGATCGTACTTTCCCCGATGCGCCGGAAACCAAGTTTCTCCAGTATGTGCCCCGAGGCAGGATTGTCAGATGCGTGGCCGGATTCGATCAGGGTCAATCCCAGCTCGTCGAATGCAAATGCAACTACTGCTTCCGCCGCCTCCGAGGCGAAACCCCGCCCCCAGCTCATCTGGTCGAACCAGTATCCGAGCTCGCCCCGGCCTTCACGCAGCTCGTCGATGTCGGTGCATCCGATCATTGTGTTCTTGTGAACGACCGCAAACCGGTAGGCTTCGCCGCGTTCCCATTCGCCGGAAATCTGGGCGATCCACTCACGGCAGTTGTCGAGCGTCGATGGATAGGGAGCAAGGCGTAGCATCCTGATCACGTTCCAGTTGGACTTGATCTCATGCATGCGTTCGGCGTCGCTCGCCGTGAATTGCCGCAGCTGCAAACGCGCGGTATCCAGTATCCGTTCCATCCTACACGTCCGTTCGCGCCAGCCGCATGGTCAGGCAGCGCAGATTTTCCTGCCGCGCCACGCACCAGCGGTGCTCCTCGCCAGTATAGCGGAAGCCCAGTTTCGTCAGCACGCGGCCCGAGGCATGGTTCTCGGCAAAGTGACCGGAGATGATCGTTTCCGCACCGAAGCGGACGACCGCGTCCGTCAGTACGGCGCGCGCCGCCTCGGTTGCATAGCCGCGGTTCCAGAAGGGCTCGCCGATCCAGTAGCCGATCTCATGCGTGCCGTCGGCATGGGCCTGAACGCCGCAACCGCCGACGAAACCATCGCCATCGGTCACCGCATAGCCGAACTCCTCACCCTCCTGGCGCATCGCCGTCTGTCGCGCAATCCATTCATGCGCCATGTCGAGCGTGTAGGGAAAGGGCATGCGCGCAAGCATCCGGGCGACATTCCAGTTATTGGCCAGCGCGGCCAGCCTTGCAGCGTCGTCGTCGCGCAGCGGCCGCAGCAGCAATCTTTCCGTTCTCAGTTCTTCCTGCATCGGGGAATTCCTTCCAACCCCGAAAGGGCACGAAAAAAGGGAGATGGCGGCCCATCTCCCTTTCGTATTTCGATGGTCGCCACCTTGCGAGGTGGCGTTCACCCCGCGATCAATCCGCCGCGTTCGACGGCATCGCCGCCGGGACGACCGACACGAAGGCGCGGCCGTTCTTGCGCTTGCGGAACTCGACGGTGCCCTCGCGGGTCGCGAAAATCGTGTGATCCTTGCCGATGCCGACATTGTCGCCCGGATGCACCTTGGTGCCGCGCTGGCGTACGATGATGTTGCCGGAAATGACGTTCTCGCCGCCGAACTTCTTGACGCCGAGACGGCGGCCGGCGCTGTCGCGACCGTTGCGGGAGGAACCGCCTGCCTTTTTGTGAGCCATGTGTCTCTACTCCCTGCCGCTTAGCCGGCGATGTCGAGGATCCTGACCAGCGTCAGGTCCTGGCGGTGGCCGTTCTTGCGGCGATAATTCTGACGGCGACGCTTCTTGAAGATCGTCAGCTTCGGCCCGCGGGTCTGTTCGACCACTTCGGCCTTCACTGTGGCGCCCTGAACGAGCGGGCTGCCGACTTTCGGCGCACCTTCGCCGCCGACCATCAGCACATCGCCGAGATCGATCTTGTCGCCGGCCTTCGCCTCGATCCGCTCGATTTCGAGCACATCGTCTTTTGCGACCTTGTATTGTTTGCCGCCGGTCCGGATGACTGCGAACATCGCTTAACCCACCATGTAACGAAAAAAGCCCGACGCGCCACCCTTGAAAGCGGCACGGGCCGAATTGGCGGGCAATATACAGGGGGAAGATGGCCTGTCAAGCCGCGGAAGGGCTTGATTTCAGGGCTTTTCAGCCGCTTTCAGGTCGTCGGCCGTGCGCTTGACGCAGAGAACCAGAAAATAGAGCGAGACCGCCCAGAAGCCCCAGAAAGCCGCGGGCGCGGCCTCGGCGGGCGCCAGTGCCGGGGTGCTGGCCAGCACCAGCCAGAGCGCCAGACCGGTCCAGAGCGCCGTCATGGCCAGCGTCAGGGGCCGGAGCGCCTCGACCCGGAACGGGTGGACGAATTTCAGCGGTACGAAGGTCAGGATGCCCAGGGCCCCGATTACCGCCAGATTGATCCATGGGCCGCTGCCGGCAATGAAGAAATAAAGCACCACCAGGTTCCAGACCGCCGGGAAGCCCGAGAAATAATTGTCGCTGGTCTTCATCTCGCGATTGCCGAAGCAATAAAGCGAGGTCGTCATGATGAAGGCGGCGGCCGGGATTTCCCAGCCGGGCGGCACCATGCCGAAACGGTAGATCAGCAGCGCCGGGATCACCGTATAGGTCAGATAGTCGATCACGAGGTCGAGCACGGCGCCGTCGAAGCGCGGCGCATATTCGCTGACGCGGACCTTGCGGGCCATCGGCCCGTCGAAGCCGTCGATGATCAGCGCGGCGCCGAGCCAGAGCAGCGCCAGATGGAGATCGCCGGCGATCAGCGCCGCGATCGCCAGCAGGCCGGTGACGACGCCCGAGGCCGTGAAAGCGTGAACCGCCCAAGCCGCCGCAACGCGGCCTTCGGTTTCGGATGGTCGTCGGGGTCTGCCTCGGTGCCGCTCATGGGAAATGAGTCTAGCAGGCAGGGCGCGCTTCACCTATGGGCCTGAAATCAGGGGCGAGAAAGCCTTGTGCCGCGCGCCGCCCGCGTCTACATTCCGCGCCGTTTCGACCATGCGGGCGGCCTTTACGGTCCGGCCCGTCCTCTGCGGAGAGGTGGCTGAGTGGTTGAAAGTACCGCACTCGAAATGCGGCGTGCTCGCAAGGGTACCGTGGGTTCGAATCCCACCCTCTCCGCCACTAAAAAGGGGCCCCTTCATGGGGGCCCTTTTTAGTGGCGGAAGAGCGGATGCGGCGAGAACCTAGGTTCGACAAAACGCGCCAGCGTTTTGGGGCGAGCGGCTTGGCCGCTCTACCGCTAAGCCGTCAGGTTAAGGACGAAAACAGGCCAAAGCCTGTTTTCGCCAATCCCACCCTCTCTTCGACCCCTTCCGGGTCGTCCGCAATCGTCGCTCAACCGCCTCTCAGCACATTGCGGAACGTCATCGAGATGCGCCGTCCGCGTGGTCGCTTCTTGCCCTCGACAATGTCGGCCATGCGCGCCGGGGTTTCATGCGTCCAGTCGTAGCGCGCCGCACCGGTCAGGATCAGCAGCGCGCGCGGTTCGAGCATGACGGCATGTCCGCCGGCCTGCGCAAGAGCCGACCGCAGCGATGCGCCTTCGCCCTGTCGAGCGAACCTAGGGCAGCAACAAAGCCACAAGAGCGTCGGTCAGCCAGGTGGCGTATTGCGCGGGTGAAAGGCCTTCCACGTTCGTTACGAACAAGAAGAGCTCGGGACTGGCCAGCCGGACAAGGCTCGCTATGGCAGTGTCGCGATCGATTCTGAGTGGCCCGTGCCTGAGCAGGGCATCGACGAGTATCGCAAGATTGAGTGTGCGGCCTCGATGCAGCCCAACATAAAGTTCTTTCAACGCCGGTTCAGATTCTGCTGCGGCGCGAACCACGGCCATCAGCGGCGCAACGCGTCGGAGGACCTCGACAATGTCCTTGGCAAAGAGCGCGATTTGGCTGCGTTGATCAAGCGCCTCCAATACTGCGCGCGGTCCAGCCTGATCCATGAGGGCGGTTCCCGGCTGGAGACCGCGAACCGACGCGACGACGACCGCCTCTAGAAGAGCGAACTTGCTGCCAAATCCGGCATAGATCGTCTCGACGGAAACGCCCGCCCGCCGGGCAATGGCGGCGATGGTGGCCTTTTGCCAACCCTCCCGGATGAAGAGGTCCTGGGCTGCCGAGAGCACGGCGGCGCGCGTATCGGACGCCTGGGCGGCACGGTGAACCGAGCGATATTTTCGTCTGGGCTTGACGGGTTGTGTCATTTGGATACATATATACTGCAATTAATACGCTGTCACTATATCAATTCCAGACCGCCTGATGAAACGGGCTGCTGAGCGAAGGAGTTTGCGACATGCCAACGATGACGACGGCTCTGCAGGTCCTCGGCCTGCTGCTGATTTCTCTCATAGTGGGTTCGATGTTCGGAATCTGGGGCGGCTACAATCCCGCGACCTTTTCGCCGGCGACCTTCGTCGAGGTGCATCAAGGGGCCGTCCGCGGGCTCAACGTATTGCTGCCCTCGATGGGTCTTGCCTGCATATTGGTCGCCGTGACGTTGGCTTGGCTCGGACGCGGAATGCCACAATCGCGCTGGCTCTACATCGCGGCGGCCGTTGGAATGGTAGCGGCCGCGCTGATCACGCGCTTTGGCAATCAGCCGATCAACGCCGTCATCATGACATGGGGGGCAGTCCCGCCCGACGGGTGGCAGATGTTCCGGGATACCTGGTGGAAGTGGCATCAGGCGCGTTTGGCCGCAGGCTTCTCCGGGGAACTGCTGCTCATCGCCGCGATATTCACTCACCGAGGCTAGACCCGGAAGCTAAAGCTGGCCCTCCGATGATATTGCCGGTCGCGGGCTGATAGCGCGAACTCGAACGCTATTTCAAATCAGGTTCCGGCAAGGCCGCGGCGATGAAGAGGTTTCTCTGAAAACAGGCCAAAGCCTGTTTTCGCCAATCCTACCCTATCTCCGACCGGCTTCAGGATGGCCTGCATCCCGCTCAACCGCCTCTCCGCACATTGCGGAACGTCATCGAGACACGCCGCCCGCGCGGTAGCCTCTTGCTGTCGACAATGTCGGTCGCGCGTGCCGGGATTTCATGCGTCCAGTCGTAACGCGCCGCACCGGTCAGGATCAGCAGTGCGCGCGGTTCGAGAATGAGCGCATGCTTTTCGCCGTTCTCTCGATGACGAAATCGCATCTCGCAGGCCGACAGCAGGCTCAGCGACGCAATCCGGTCGGCGAAGCAGGGCACGCAATCGACATGCGCGCTGATGCCCTGTCCCGGCAGATATTCATTGGCGATCATCTGATCCGGATGGCGCCCGAATGCCGTTCCGGTTTTCAGCCGCGCGCAGACCGGCGACAGCCAGTCCGGGAGGGTGCCGAGAAAAGCATCGGCGGTCACTGCGCGGGCGCGGTAGTCGTAGCGCCAGCCGAAATGCTGCACGCGCCGCTTCATCTCGGTGTTCCATTCGCCGGTGTCGAGCGTGCCGACGAGTTCGCGTTCCTCGGCGGCGGTGACGAAGTCCGGCAGATAGATCGCACCCTGCGGTAGCTGAATCGCGTTCATGCCGACCGATTTTCAACGCGCTATGCTGTGTTTTCAAATCGAATTCGCCATGTGGGTCGCGGCGATGGCTTTTGGGAGTGGCAGGGACCATGAGAAAGCACAGTTATTTTGCCTCCCGTTTTCGCGAGGGCTGGCCGGATCCGGAGGAGATTGCGCCTTATTTTCTCGCCCCTCCCGGGAAGCGGTGGTTCTTCGAGACGCGGAACGACAGTGCCGGCCTGACGGCCGAAGGCGTCGACGGCACCGGCCATTTCGGTCCGGCCGACCCGCGACGCATCACGATCTATCTCGACATGTGGGGACATCCGGGACTCGGCGTGCAGCTCACCTGGCGCAAATGGGGTGGTGGCAATAACGAGACCTACTATTCCAGCGGCGACATTTCGCGTCTCGGCGAGCATGTGCGCAACCTCCATGACACGTTGCTGCCGGTCGGCTTGTTCATTCCCTATGAGGATGCATGGGTGGCCGTGAAAGCATTCATCGAGACGGAGGGCAGGAGGTCGGAGAGCATCGCGTGGATAGAGGAACGCGCGCTCCCCGCCGGGACGTTTCCTTCGCCATAGATGCTTGTCATTTAATACGCTGGCTCCAACAAAAAACGCCGCCCCCGGATCATCCGGGGACGGCGCATGTTGCTAAACGCAAGCCCGAGTATCAGGCCGCGAGGTCGAAGCGATCGGCGTTCATCACCTTCGTCCAGGCCGCGACGAAGTCCTTCACAAACTTCTCCTTGGCGTCGTCCTGCGCATAGACTTCGGCGTAAGCGCGCAGGATCGAGTTCGAACCGAAGACGAGGTCGGCGCGGGTGGCCGTCCATTTCGTCGCGCCGGACTTGCGGTCGACGATGTCATAGAGGTTCGAACCCTTCGGCTCCCACTTGTTGCCCATATCGGTCAGGTTGACGAAGAAGTCGTTGGTCAACGCGCCGGGGCGGTCGGTGAAGACACCGTGTTTGGTGCCGCCATGATTGGTGCCGATCACGCGCATGCCGCCGACCAGCGCGGTCATCTCCGCGGCCGTCAGCCCGAGAAGCTGCGTGTGGTCGAGCATCAGTTCTTCCGGCGTCACCGCGTAGCCCTTCTTCAGGAAGTTGCGATAGCCGTCGGCCAGCGGTTCCAGCACGTCGAAGGAAGCGGCATCCGTCTGCGCGTCGGTCGCGTCGCCGCGGCCGGGCGCGAAGGGCACCGTCACATTGACGCCCGCCGCTTTCGCCGCCTGCTCGACGCCGAGATTGCCGGCGAGCACGATGACGTCGGCAAGGCTTGTGCCGGTTGCCTTGGCGATCGGTTCGAGCGCGGCCAGCACTTTCTTCAGCCGCGCCGGTTCATTGGCTTCCCAGTCCTTCTGGGGGGCAAGGCGGATGCGGGCGCCATTGGCGCCGCCGCGCATGTCGGAGCCGCGATAGGTGCGGGCACTGTCCCAGGCGGTGGCGACCATCTCGGCCGTCGAAAGCCCGCTCGCGGCGATCTTCGCCTTGACGGCGGCGACGTCGTAATCCTTGCGTCCGGCGGGGATCGGATCCTGCCAGATCAGCTCTTCCTTCGGCACGTCGGGGCCGACATAACGCGCGCGCGGTCCCATGTCGCGATGGGTCAGCTTGAACCAGGCCCGCGCGAAAGTGTCGGCGAAATAGTCCGGATCGGCCATGAACTTCTGGCAGATCTTGTTGTAGATCGGGTCGACCTTCATCGCCATGTCGGCATCGGTCATGATCGGATTGTGACGCACCGCCGGGTTCTCGGCATCGAGCGGCTTGTCTTCTTCCTTGATGTTGACCGGTTCCCACTGCCAGGCGCCGGCCGGGGATTTCTTCAGTTCCCAGTCATAGCCAAACAGCAGCTTGAAATAACCCATGTCCCATTTGGTCGGGTCGGTGGTCCAGGCGCCTTCGAGGCCGCTGGTCACGGCGTTGTTGCCGACGCCGCGCGTCTTCTTGTTGAGCCAGCCAAAGCCCTGATCTTCCGGTGCGCCGCCCTCAGGCGCCGGCCCGAGATTGGCCGCATCGCCATTGCCATGCGCCTTGCCGACGGTGTGGCCGCCTGCCGTCAGCGCCGCGGTTTCCTCGTCGTCCATCGCCATGCGCTTGAAGGTTTCGCGCACTTCAAGCGCGGTCTTTTGCGGGTCGGGCTTGCCGCCGACGCCTTCGGGATTGACGTAGATCAGGCCCATCTGCACGGCAGCCAGCGGGTTCTCGAGCGAATCCGGCTTGTCGTCGCTTTCATAGCGGCTGCGGCCGAGCCATTCCTTTTCGGCGCCCCAATAGGTGTCCTTTTCGGGATGCCAGATGTCCTCGCGGCCGAAGCCGAAGCCGAAGGTCTTCAGGCCCATCGATTCATAGGCGATGGTGCCGGCTAGGATGATCAGATCGGCCCAGCTGACCTTGTTGCCGTATTTCTTCTTGAGCGGCCAGAGCAGGCGCCGCGCCTTGTCGAGATTGCCATTGTCCGGCCAGGAATTGAGGGGGGCGAAGCGGATATTGCCGGCGCCGCCGCCGCCGCGCCCGTCGGCGAGGCGATAGGAACCGGCCGAGTGCCAGGCGAGACGGATCATCAAGCCGCCGTAATGGCCCCAGTCGGCGGGCCACCAGTCCTGGCTGTCGGTCATCAGCGCATGCATGTCTTTCTTCAGCGCCGCAAAGTCGAGCTTCTTCAGCTCTTCGCGGTAGTTGAAGTCCTTGCCCAGCGGATTGGTCTTGCTGTCGTGCTGGTGGAGAATGTCGAGATTGAGGGCGTTCGGCCACCATTCCATGTTCGATGTGCCCGTGGTCGTGGCGCCGCCATGCATCACCGGGCACTTGCCGCCTGCTGTCTTGCTCATCTGCCTTTCCTCCTTTGCCTCGGGTTGCGCGATCTTATATTATAATTATTCTAATTAAAATATACCGCGCTCCACGCTAAAAACAAGCCAATTTTTTGGAATACAAGCTGAAGGGCCAGGACGCCGGTCGGGGCCGATCTCCGGCCATCGTGGGCTTCTTCAAGGCGAGAGTCTTCAAGAATGCGACGTCGATCGTGCCGGCCGGCGCTGTGCCCGACATTGACAGGCGGGTCTCCGCTGACCACTATTGGCATTATTAATGCCAACAATTAAATCGGGGCGGGCGATGCGGACGAAGATTGCAACCAGGGTGTCCGCATTGATCACCAGTCCGCGCCTCCGGGCCTTGGGGCGCCGGCGTCATGCCCTGATGCGGCGGCTTTCCGGGCGGCGGCCGGTCATCCATTATTTCCATCAGGCGGGCGATCCCTACAGCGTGCTGGCCATCCAGGCAGTGCCGCTGTTGCGGGCGCGCTACGATGTCGAGGTCGAGGTGCATGCGGTTTCCGCGCCCGACATGGCAGCGGCGCCCGAGCCCGACATGCTGAAGGCCTATGGGCTGCGCGATGCGGGCTTGTCGGCGCGGCTAGCCGGATTTTCGCTCGATGCCGACATTTCGGCGCTCGCGCCCGATGCCAGCCCCAAGGCGCTGGCCGCAGGCGACCGCTTGCGCCGCAAGCTCGGTCATTATCTCGGCGCGGTCTTCTCTTTCGAGGGCGAGTGGTATTGGGGCCTCGACCGGCTCGATTTTCTCGAACAGCGGCTGGTGCCCTTCCGCCGCGCCGATGCGCCGAAAGGTTTCATCGCGCCGCGCCGCGAAGTGACGCTCAAGCCGGTGAAGGCGCCCGCGCGCGCGCCGGTTTTCGAGGCCTTCATTTCCTTCCGCAGCCCCTACACATACCTGGCCATCGAGCGTGTGACGAAACTAGCGGCGCATTACGGCGCCGATCTCCGCTGGCGCTTCGTGTTGCCGATGGTGATGCGCGGGTTGCCGGTGCCGCTGGCCAAGCAGCTCTATATCGTGCGCGACTGCAAGCGCGAGGCCGAGCGTCTCGGGCTTCCCTTCGGTCGCGTCGCCGATCCGGTCGGCGCCGGCACCGAACGCGGGCTCGCGGTGCTGCATCACGCAATCCCGGCCGGCAAGGGGGCGGCTTTCGCGCAATCCTTCCTGCAGGGCGTCTTTGCCGAAGGGATCGACGCAGCGTCCGACACGGGCCTCATCCGGTTTGCCGCACGGGCGGGGCTCGATGCCGCCTTTGTCGAAAAGGCGCTGGCCGATCCGTCCTGGCGCGAGGTCGCCGAGCAGAACCGCGCCGACATGTTCGCCGGCGGCGCCTGGGGCGTGCCGTCCTTCCGCGTCGAAGGCGGGGCGATGCATTGGGGCCAGGACCGGCTCTGGGTCGTCGAGGAGGAACTGCGGGCGGCCTGCGAAAAACCTTAAGCCCGCTTCTTCAGCGCCAGCGCCAGCAGCACAGCGACGACCGGAATGATGACAAGCGTTGCGTAAGCCTCCGGCGGCCGGTCGGGGCCGTCGCCCGGTTTGAACACCCATTGGTTGAGCGCGATGATCGTCCGCTCGACCAAAATCAATGCCAGCAGCAGCGGCACCAGGCTGCGGTAGCGCCATGACACCGCCAGCATCGTCAGGCCCCAGACGATCTGCGTCGCGCCGACCCAGGCAAAAACGCCGATGATCGTGTTCGCATTATGCGTCAGGTCGAGGCCGGCGATCACGCCGGCGCCGCCATCGGGCAGGAAGGCGTGGATGGCGCCCGGCCCGACCGTCAGAATGCCGAGCAGCGTCAGCCCCCAAGGCGCGACGGGATGTCCGCGATAGGCCGCGTTGGTGCTGTCGGGCAGAAGGGCCGCCATGCTGGTTCTCCGGTCGATATAGCGCTTTGGTTTCCGGCAGCGGCGTTCAGCCCGCCCAGTAGATATATTCGTCGTCCTCGGTCGCTTCTTCCTCCAGCGTCTTGTCGATCGTCACCGGCATTTCGCCGACCGCCGGGAACAGCGGTTCGCGCTGCGTCGCGTCATGGGCGTCGAGCAATCCGGTCATTTCCGCCACGCGCTCGGGATAGAGCTCGGCGAGATTGACCTTTTCAGTCGGATCCTCATTGAGATTGAACAGCCAGGTCCGCTCGGGCTTCGTCGTCACCTGCAACTTCCAGCCGTCCTTCTGCACCACGCGGTAATAGGCATTGCGCCAGAAGAGCGCCCGGTCGGGCGCGGCGCCGGCATCGCCCGCATAGGGCAGCAGGTCGACACCGTCGATGACGCGGTCGTCCGGCAGGTCGCCGCCCGCCGCCGTCACGAGGGTCGGGAAGAGATCGATATGGGCGACCGGCGTTTCGCGCGTCGTCCCCGGTGCGATCGTGCCGGGCCATTGCACGAAAAAGGGCACGCGAATGCCACCTTCGAAAAAGGTCAGCTTCCAGCCGCGGAAAGGCGCGTTGACGTCCGGAATGCCGATATAGCCGGGTCCGCCATTGTCGCTGGAGAAGATCACGATGGTGTTGTCGTCGAGGCCGTTATCCTTCAGCGCCGCGAGCACGCGGCCGACGCTGCGGTCGAGCGCGCGGATCATCGCGCCGTAGACGCGCAGCCGCTCATCCTCGATTTCGGCCAGCGCGTCGTAGTCTTCTCTCGATGCCTGCAAAGGCGTGTGAACGGCCCAATGCGCCAGATAGAGGAAGAAGGGGCGGTTGCGGTTGGCCTCGATCGCCTTCACCGCCTCGTCGGTATAATAATCGGTCAGATAGCCTTTCGGCTCGAACCACTCGCTGCCGTTGTAAGACGTCGCATAGCGCATGCGGGCCCAGAGAAACTGGTCGATCGGATCGAAGGGCAGTTTGGCGTTGACGACATCGGGGCTGTCTTCGGGCAGAAAGAGCCCGCTTTCCAGCATCACGGTTTCGTCGAAGCCCTGCGCGTTGGGCCGGAACTCTTCCGAATTGCCGAGATGCCACTTGCCGATATGAATGTTGTGATAGCCGCGCGGTTTCAAGGCTTCGGCGAGCGTGATTTCCGAACCCGGCAATCCCTGTTCGGCGAAGGGCGGCTGGCGCTTGACGGCTTCGGCGTCGAAGAGCATTTCGTGCCGCCTGCTGCCGTCATTGTAGAAAAGATCCATGATCCGCGTCATGCCGGGTGGCGTCGGCGTGAACTCGAAGCCGGTGCGCGTGCCGTAGCGGCCGGTCAGCAGCGCCGCGCGCGAGGGCGCGCAGGCGGCCGTGCCGGAATAGGCGCGGGTGAAATTGGCGCCGTTCCTGGCGATTGAATCGATATGCGGCGTCTGCACAATGCCGTCCGCGGCGCCGCCGCCGAAATAGCTGATGTCGTTGAAGCCGAGATCGTCGGCCAGAATGAAGACGATGTTGGGCGGGCGCTTGCCGGCCGCTTCGGCGGCGACTTCCGGTCCCTGCTGCCAGAGAATGTCGCGATTGGGCAGCACCACGGTTGCGTCGCGCGCCCGCGTGGCGACGAAATAGAGGATCAGGTCCTTGCGGAAGACAAAGGCGGTGCCGGCAACGGCTGTCAGCGCCACCACGCCGGCGAGCGCATAAGCCTGCCATTTCTTCAATCCCGTCATCTCGCGTCTCCCCTTGTGCGCCGATCGTTACGTTGCGGCGATAAAACGCAGAATATGCTCGCAGAGTTCAGCCGGCACGTCTTCCTGAATGAAATGATGCGCCTGCGGAAAAACATGATGCGGCTGGCCCTTCGCGCCCGGAATGCGCTTCTGCATCGCCTTGTCGGCGCCCTTGGCCACCGGATCGAGCGCGCCGAACAGCGTCAGGAAGGGCTTGTCGAAACGTTCGAGGTTTTTCCAGGCTTCGCGGTTCAAGGGCACACCCGGATTGTCGGGTTGCACCGCGATCAGCAGCGGAAAGGAAACGATGCCGGCCATATAGGCGTCGGACGGGAAGGGCGCGATATAGGCCGCAAGCTCGCCGGCGGTGATTTCATGCACCATGCCGGGCGGCAGCATTTCGGCCAGCGGAAAACGCGTCGCCGCGCGCATCATGCCGACCCACATTTTCATGAACTCGCTTTCGCCCTCGCCCGTTGGCAGGCCGGTGTTGGACGCAATCACGCGGGCGAAGCGCTCGGGATATTTCGACACCAGATAGAGGCCGATCGTACCGCCCCAGTCCTGGCAGAAGAGGGTGATGTCCTTGAGGTCCATCCCGGTCAGCCATTTCGACATCCAGTCGTAGTGGCGCGCCAGCGTGTAGTCGGCTTTCGCCGCCGGCTTGTCGGAGCGCCCGCAGCCGACAAGGTCGACCGCGATGACGCGGTGGCCGGCCGCCGTCAGCACCGGGATCATCTTTCGATAGAGATAGGCCCAGGTCGGATTGCCATGCATCAGCAGGATCGGCGCGGCATCGCGCGGGCCTTCATCGACATAATGAATGCGCAGCGCCGTGCCGTCTTCATCGCGTACATTGTGGTAATGCGGCGCGAAATCATAGCCTTCGAGCCTGGCGAAACGTTCGTCGGGCGTGCGCAGCACTTCCATCCGTGTCAGCCCCTGGTGATCGCTTCGAGCAGCGGCTGCAGCCGGCCCAGCACGCCATCCTGCAACACCGTTTCGATGTTGAGCTGGCCTTTCAGGCCGGCATCGCGATGCACCGAAATCTCCTGCCATTCCGGCGACATCGACATCTCGAACATCGCCTTGCGGGTCGGATAGGTTGCGATCGCGATTTCGTCCCAGAGTTCCTCGACCTGGCCCAGCGCCAGAAAACTCACGTCGGCGGCGAAAAAGGCGCCGCCGCCGAATTTCGGCAACAGCTTCGACACGGCGCGGCCATAGATCTGATAGGCGTCGCGGCCGCTCAGGTCGCAGGGCCGCCCGTCCTTGTATTCGGCGCGCTCCTTGAACTTCAGCAGGTTGACCATGAAAATCGGGCCTTTCGGGCCCGGCGCCATCATTTCGCGGATGTGATCGGGATCGCTCGGGAAGACTTCGTTGACAACCTGCATGACGCACCATTCCTGGAAGGGCGGCCGGTATGGCCGCGCCGCCA
This sequence comes from Parvibaculum sp., assembly GCF_030651915.1. Classification (GTDB taxonomy): domain Bacteria; phylum Pseudomonadota; class Alphaproteobacteria; order Parvibaculales; family Parvibaculaceae; genus Parvibaculum. Next base: position 443,330 of record NZ_JAUSBV010000002.1, read on the forward strand.
ATATATTGGCATGAATACTGTCATAAGTTCAAGTGCGGCGCGGCGCCGGCGGTCCGGACCGGCCATGTGTCGCAGTGGATTTGCGCCGGAAAACGCGTATCTTTCCTGAATGCGGTATCCGACCAGAACCAATCTGCTGCGGGCGAGCGCGGCGCTTGTCATCGCGGTGGCGGGCTATTTCATCTGGCAGTCCCTCACCAATGGCGGTCTGCCCGAAGGTTTCGCCGGCGGCAACGGGCGCATCGAGGCGGTCGAGATCGACATCGCGGCCAAGTTGCCCGGAAGGGTGCAGGAAATCCTGGTCGACGAGGGCGATTTCGTCGCCGCCGGACAGGTGCTGGTGACGATGGACACGGCCTCGCTCGCCGCCCAGCTCCGTCAGGCCGAGGCCCAGTTGCAACAGGCGCTGATCGGCGTCGAGAGCGCCAAAAGCCAGGTCCGGCAGCGCCAGGCCGAAAGATCGGCCGTCGAGGCGCTGGTCGCCCAGCGGGTTGCCGAGCGCGATGCGGCGCAGAGCCGTCTGACCCGCACCGAACAACTGGCCGCCCGCGGCACCACCTCACGCCAGGTGCTCGACGATGATCGTGCCCGCTTCCAGGCGGCCAAGGCGGCGGTCAGCGCGGCGGAAGCCCAGCTCGCCGCCTCCGATGCGGCGATCGCCACGGCCCGCTCGCAGGTCGTCGGCGCCGAGGCTGCCGTCCAGGCGGGCCATGCCACGGTCGAGCGGCTCGATGCCGAGATCGAGGACGGCACGCTCAGGGCGCCGCGCGCCGGCCGGGTGCAGTATCGCGTCGTGCAGCCGGGCGAAGTGATCGCGGCCGGCGGCAAGGTGCTCAACATCATCGATGTCAGCGACGTCTACATGACCTTCTTCCTGCCGACCGAACATGCCGGCCGCGTGGCGCTGGGGGCCGAGGTGCATCTCGTTCTCGACGCGGCGCCGCAATATGTCATTCCGGCGCGCGCGACCTTCGTGGCCGATGTCGCGCAGTTCACGCCGAAGACGGTCGAAACGGCCGAAGAACGCGAGAAGCTGATGTTCCGCATCAAGGCACGGATCGATCCCGCGCTTCTCGACAAGCATATTCGCGACGTCAAGACGGGGCTGCCCGGCATGGCCTATGTGCGCCTCGATCCGCGACTCGAATGGCCGGCCGCGTTGCAGATCAAGCTGCCGGAATGACGGCGCAGGCGCCCGTCGCGCGGCTGGACGATGTCACGCTGCGCTATGGCCGGCAATGCGCGCTCGATGCCGTCACGCTCGACATTCCGGCCGGGCGGATGGTCGGGCTGATCGGGCCGGACGGCGTCGGCAAGTCCAGCCTGCTGGCGCTGATTGCCGGTGCCCGCGCGCTGCAGCAGGGCCGCGTCGAGGTCTTTGGCGGCGACATGGGCCGCGCGCGGCATCGTCATGCGGTCGGTCCGCGCATCGCCTATATGCCGCAGGGCCTCGGCCGGAATCTCTATCCGACGCTGTCGATCTTCGAGAACATCGATTTCTTCGGACGGTTGTTCGGTCATGGCCGCGCGCAGCGCGAGGCCCGCATTGCGGCGCTGCTCGACAGCACCGGGCTCGCACCCTTTGCCGGCCGGCCGGCCGGCAAGCTCTCGGGCGGGATGAAACAGAAGCTCGGTCTCTGCTGCGCGCTGATCCACGATCCCGACCTGCTGATCCTCGACGAACCCACCACCGGCGTCGATCCGCTGTCGCGCCGGCATTTCTGGGAGCTGATCGCGCGCATCAGGGCCGGGCGTCCGCAGATGAGCGTCGTCGTGGCGACGGCCTATATGGAGGAGGCCGAGCGCTTCGACTGGCTGGTGGCGATGGATGCGGGCCGGGTGCTGGCCAGCGGCACGCCTTCGGACCTGCGCGCGCGCACCGGCGCGGCCTCGCTCGAGGCCGCCTTCATCGCGCTGCTGCCCGAGGCGAAGCGCCGCGCGCACCGGCCGGTCGAGATTCCGCCGCGCGCGCCCGATGCCGATGGCGAGGTCGCAATCGAGGCGCGCGATCTCACCATGCGCTTCGGCGATTTCGTCGCCGTCGACAAAGTGAGTTTCCGGATCGGACGCGGCGAGATCTTCGGTTTTCTCGGCTCGAATGGCTGCGGCAAGACGACGACCATGAAGGTGCTGACGGGTCTGCTGACTGCCAGCGAGGGCGAGGCCCGGCTTTTCGGCCAGCCGGTCGATGGCGACGGCATCGGCGTCCGCCGCCGCGTCGGCTACATGTCGCAGGGCTTCTCGCTCTATTCCGAACTGACGGTGCGGCAGAATCTCGAGCTCCATGCGCGGCTTTTCCAGGTGCCCGAGGCCGGGATCGCGGCGCGGATCGCGGAGATGACGCAGCGTTTCGATCTTGCCGACGTGCTCGACGTGCTGCCCGACAATCTGCCGCTCGGCCGGCGCCAGCGTCTGTCGCTGGCGGTCGCGATGATCCACCGGCCGGAAATGCTGATCCTCGACGAGCCGACATCGGGCGTCGATCCGGTGGCGCGCGACAGCTTCTGGCGCATGCTGGTCGAGCTGGCGCGGCGCGACAAGGTGACGATCTTCATCTCGACCCATTTCATGAACGAGGCCGAACGCTGCGACCGCATCTCGCTGATGCATGCGGGGCGTGTGCTGGTCAGCGACACGCCGGCCGCCATCACCGCGGCGCATGGCGTCGAAACGCTGGAAGACGCTTTCGTCGACTGCCTGATGGAAGCCGGCGCCGGCGCTGCCGAGACGGCGCCGGATGCCGTGCCTGCGGCGGCGCAAGAAACGATGCCCGAAGCCGCGCCCGTCACGGCGCCGGGCCGAACCTCCTTCCGGCGCTTCTTCGATCCGCGCCGCATGTTCAGCTATACGCGACGCGAGACGCTGGAGCTGCGGCGCGATCCGGTCCGTGCCACGCTGGCGCTGATCGGCAGCGTGGTGCTGCTGTTCGTGATCGGCTACGGAATCAATTTCGATGTCGAGGACATGACCTTCGCGGTGCTCGACCGCGACCGCACCACGACCAGCCGCGACTATGTGCTGAACATTTCAGGCTCGCGCTATTTCACCGAGCGGCCGGCAATTGTCGATTACGACGATCTCGACCGGCGCATGCGCGCCGGCGAACTGAGCCTTGCCCTCGAAATCCCGCCGGGTTTCGCCCGCGATATCGCGCGCGGGCGGCATGTCGAAATCGGCGCCTGGATCGACGGCGCCATGCCGACACGGGCCGAAACCGTGCAGGGCTATGTCCAGGGCATGCATCTGCACTGGCTGCAGATGCAGGCGGCGAAGGCGGGCCTCGCCCCGGCGGCGCTGGTCGATATCGAAACGCGCTTTCGCTACAATCCGGATGTCAAAAGCCTCGTTGCGATGGTCCCGGGCGTCATTCCGCTGCTGCTGATGCTGATCCCGTCGATGCTGGCGGCGCTCAGCGTGGTGCGCGAAAAGGAGCTCGGCTCGATCGTCAATCTCTATGTGACGCCGGTGACGCGGCTCGAATTCCTGATCGGCAAGCAGCTGCCCTATGTGGCGCTGGCGATGCTGAATTTCCTGCTGCTGGTGCTCTTCGCGGTGTTCTTCTTCGAGGTGCCGCTGACCGGCAGCATCCTCACCCTGACGGCGGCGACGCTGATCTATGTCTTTTCGGCCACCGCCATGGGCCTGTTGATTTCGGCGGCCATGCGCAGCCAGATCGCGGCCATTTTCGGCACCGCCATATTGACGATCCTGCCGGCGGCGCAGTTTTCGGGCCTGACCGATCCTGTTTCCTCGCTGGAGGGCATGGGGGCGCTGATCGGGCAGATCTATCCGACCACGCATTATCTGACGATCTCGCGCGGCACCTTTTCGAAGGCGCTCGGTTTCGCCGATCTGCAGGCTGCCTTCGTGCCGTTGCTGATCGCGGTGCCGGTACTGATCGCGGCCAGCGTCGTGCTGCTGAAAAAGCAGGAGCGCTGAAACCGATGCGCCTTTCGAACATCCTCCATCTCGGCGTCAAGGAACTCAGGAGCCTCGGTCGCGACCCGGTCATGCTGGGGCTGATCGTTTATGCCTTCACGCTGGCGATCTATGCGGCGGCGACCGCGCTGCCCGAGGCGCTGCACAAGGCCTCGATCGCGATTGTCGACGAGGACCGCTCGCCGCTTTCGGCCCGCATTGCGGACGCCTTCTATCCGCCCTATTTCATTTCGCCCGTGGTGATCGACCATGCCGAAATGGATGCGCGCATGGATGCGGGCCTCGACACCTTCGCCCTCAACATTCCGCCCCATTTCCAGCGCGACGTGCTGGCGGGGCGCGCGCCCGTGATCCAGCTCAATGTCGATGCGACGCGCATGACCCAGGCCTTTGCCGACAGCGGCTATATTCAGTCGATCGTCGCGGGCGAGGTCGCGGGCTTCGCCGCGCGCTACCGCGCCGAAACCGAGCTGCCGGTCGAGCTTGCCCTGCGGGCGCGCTTCAATCCGGGGCTCGACAAGTCGTGGTTCGGCTCGGTCATGGAAGTGATCAACAATGTGACGCTGCTCGCCATCGTGCTGACCGGTGCGGCGCTGATCCGCGAGCGCGAGCACGGCACCATCGAACATCTGCTGGCCATGCCGGTGACCCCCTTCGAGATCATGACCGCCAAGCTCTGGGCGATGGCGCTGGTCGTCGCCGTCGCCTGCGGTCTGTCGCTGATCTTCGTCGTGCAGGGGCTTCTCGCGGTGCCGATCGAGGGCTCGGTGGCGCTCTTCCTCGCCGGCACGCTGTTCCACCTTTTTGCGGCCACCTCGATGGGCATCTTCCTCGCGACCGTCGCGCGCTCGATGCCGCAATTCGGCCTGCTGATCATCCTGGTGCTGGTGCCGCTCGAAATGCTCTCGGGCGGCATGACGCCGCGCGAGAGCATGCCCGACATGATCCGCACCCTGATGCTGGTCGCGCCCAACACGCATTTCGTGATGCTGGCCCAGGCCATTCTCTATCGCGGCGCCGGCTTCTCGGTCGTCTGGCCGCAATTCCTGGCGCTGGCGCTGATCGGCACGGTGCTCTTCGCCGCCGCGCTGGCCCGCTTCCGTTCGACCATTTCCAGCATGGCGTGAGGGCCGCTCCTCAATCCCTCTTGCGCATCGCCTTGATCAGGTCCATCGGCAGCGGGAAGACGATGGTGTTGGTCTTCTCGCCGCCAATGTCATGCAGCGCCGGCGCGCGAGTACTCACTGCCGTCTCTGTTCTTGCATATCCCCGTTCTGGCGATACGGTTTGTGTACGGAAATTACGGTATGCCGCGCGAAGCGGGCGGCGGCGTCTTCTCTGTCGAGGGCATATGACGATCCATTCACGGCGCAATATTCTTTGTGTTCTGCGAAGCGCACGGATCGGTGCGGCGATCCTGCTCGCGGCCGTCATGCTGACGCTCGGTAGTTGCAAGCCACCGCGCCATATCGGTCCGCCGCCCGATATCCGGATCACCTCCGCATCGCTTTCGGCCACGGGCGGCACGGTCGTCTTCGGCTTCGACGACCGGCGGGGCGGCGCGAACCGCAAGCGCCTCGGGCTTTTCGATGTCGCAAGCCGCTCGATCCGGCTTGTCGACCAGCCGGAGAATTTCAGGTGGGGCTCGCCGGTCTTCGCGCCAGCGGGTCGCAAGCTCGCTTTCACATCATACTGCTTTTATGACTGCACGCCGGAGGAGTTCGGCTACCACGTCGGTATGCTCGATCTCGACACCGGCGCCTGGCAAATCGTCACGGCAGATGGACGCAACAATATGCGACTGTCACCGAACTTCTCGCAGGATGGGAAATCGATCCTGTTCGTCTCGGCGAAAGCCGAATGGAACAAGGAAGGCGGATCGCGCCCGAAAGGTTTCTTCGGTGTTTCCTCGCTGTCGCTCGAAACGCGGCAGGAGCGGCAATTGCTGCCGAACGCTGCCGAAACCACCACGTTTCAGAGCGTCGGACGGCCCACGCTGATGGCCGGCGGCGACGTTCTCTTCACCTGCATGGCGCCATTCAAGGGCGCCTTCGAAGAGATGGCGGGTAGGATGAACCTGCGCAATACACACAATTTTGCGTGCAGACTGCGCCCTGATGGCAGTCTCGGCATCGTTCCCGGCCTCGAACGACAATACGCCAACTCACTTTCCGCCTCGGCCGATGGAAAGCGCATCGCTTTCATTGCCCGGTCATCGCCCGGCAAGCAGGGACGGGGATTTGGCTCCGACCTTTTCGTCCATGAGGCAGGCGTCATTCGTGAGACGACACAGCTTGGGACCCATGCCTATCTGACCGACATTTCGGACGATGGCGCGGTCGCGCTCTTTCTCGCCGACGACACACGAAAGAAGAACTGGTCGATCTGGTTGCACCGCGTCGGCGCCGGCGAGACGCGCGAAATCCTGACGCCCGATGCCCTGCACCTGTTTCTCGGTGCAACCGACTAGATGCCACCTACCCGGTGTGTTTCGCCCTCAATCCCGCCGGCGGATCGTGTCCATCAGGTCCATCGGCAGCGGGAAGACGATGGTGTTGGTCTTCTCACCGGCAATGTCGTGCAACGCCGAGAAATAGCGCAGCTGCATCGCGCGCGGATCGCCGGCGAGGATGCGGCCGGCCTCGACCAGCTTTTCGGCCGCCTGCTGTTCGCCCTCGGCATTGATGATCTTGGCGCGACGGAAACGTTCGGCTTCGGCCTGCTTGGCGATGGCGCGGATCATGCTCTCGTCGATATCGACATGCTTGATCTCGACATTGGCGACCTTGATGCCCCAGGCGTCGGTCTGGCTGTCGAGGATTTCCTGGATGTCGGCATTGAGCTTGTCGCGCTCGGCCAGCATTTCGTCGAGCTCGTGCTTGCCGAGCACCGAGCGCAACGTCGTCTGCGCGAGCTGGCTTGTCGCCTCGGCGTAGTTTTCGACATTGAGGATCGCCTTGCCCGGATCGACGATGCGGGAATAGATCACCGCATTGACGCGCACCGAGACGTTGTCGCGTGAGATCACGTCCTGGGTCGGCACGTCTTCCACCGTGGTGCGCAGGTCGGTCCTGACCATCTGCTGGATGACCGGGATGATGATGATGAAGCCCGGCCCGGCAATGCGGGTGAAGCGGCCCAGCGTGAAGACGACGCCGCGCTCATATTCGCGCAGGATGCGGATCGCCGAGCTCAGAAAGCCGACAACCAGCACGGCAATGAAGACATAGAATGCAAGATTTCCCATCGGGCCTCTCCGTTCTGTTTGGTCCACCGGGCCGAATGACGGCGAACCGATGATTGTGAACGTCCACCTTCCCCCAAGGGGAGGGTGGTCGATGACCGCCGCTCTCCGAGCGCCGCTCCCTCAGCCTTGCACGGAAGGCGCGTCGCTGATGATCAGCGTCAACCCGTCCAGCCGTTCGACTTTCGCCGTCGCGCCGGGCGCGAGTTGATGCGGCCCGCGCGCGCGCCATCTTTCGCTATGCGCCCAGACATGGCCTTCGCCGTTCGCCCAGTCGAGCACGCGCACGTCCATGCCGGTCATTTCCTCGCTGCCGGTCGCTACCGGTTTTCGCTGCGCGCGCCAGGCATAGCCGATGATCAGCACCAGCGTGACGACGCTGACCGCCGCCGTGCCGCCGATCGTGCCCCAGGACAGCTGGAACTCCGGCTGGTCGCTGTCGATCAGCATGGCGCCGCCGAGCACGAAGGCGACGACGCCGCCGAGCCCCAGCACGCCGAAACTCGGCGAGAAGGCCTCGGCGATCATCAAGGCAAGACCCAGCAGAATGAGCGCCAGCCCCGCATAGTCGAGCGGCAGCTGGTTCAGCGCATAAAGCCCCAGCAGCAGGCAGATCGCGCCAATGACGCCGGGGCCGATCGTACCGGGGTTCGAGAATTCGAAAATCAATCCGTAAATGCCGATCAGCATCAGGATGAAGGCGACATTCGGATTGCTGAGGATCGCCAGCAGCTTCGTCATCGCGCCGGGTTCGATCTCGGTGACGGCCGCGCCTTCGGTGTCGAGCAGGCGCTTGCCCGTCGCCGTCACGACTTCGCGTCCATGCATCAGGCGCAGCAATTCGCCGATGTCGCTGGCCATGAATTCGACGACGCCCTCGGCGACGGCGTCGCGCGCCGACAGGCTCGCGCCTTCGCGCACCGCCTTTTCGGCCCAGTCGGCATTGCGGCCGTGCAGTTCGGCAAGGCTCCTGATATGCGCGACCGCGTCATTGGTCGCCTTGGCGGTCATCGCGTCCTCGTTCGATTTCGGCGGCGCCGGCGCCTTGCCGTCTTCGTCCTTGGGCGCCGTCTCGCCGGGCGATGGCAGGCCCGGCATGCCGCCGCCCAGCGTCACCGGCGTCGCCGCGCCGATATTGGTGCCGGGCGCCATCGCGGCAATCGCGGTCGCATAGATGATGTAGGTGCCGGCGCTGGCCGCGTGGCCGCCGGCCGGCGCCACGTAACCGGCCACCGGGACGGAGGATTCCAGGATCGAGGAAATGATGTCGCGGGTCGAGGTGACGAGACCGCCCGGCGTGTTGATTTTCAGGATCAGCACATCGGCACGGGCCGCTTCGGCCGCTGCCACGGCGTCGGCCACCTGCCGCGCCGTTGCCGGGCCGATGGCGCCTTCGATTGTCGAGAGCATGGCCAGCGGCGGCGCACCGCGCGCCGGGGCCTCCGCCTCGTCCTGCGCCACGCCGGCGGCGCCGAACAGCGCCGCGCCGGCCACGGCCAGCATGGCGTAGATCGCGTGGCGCCATCGAGGGATCGTTCGGGATCGAAGGTTCACGGGGGGTGTCTCCTTCTTCCGGGCGGTCTTTAACCTGTCGTCCCCGCCAGTCTGCCAAAGCGCGGCGCGAAAGACCATGTTTTCCGGCGGCGGGCTTTTATGCCGCAGCGCGCCCTTGCCGCGCCGCGCCATCGCGCCACATCCCTCAGGCCACGCATGAAACGCGCGAAGGGAGGACCCCCATGTCCGATCATGTCTACAAGATCGTCGAAATCGTCGGCTCGTCGCCCAAAAGCATCGAGGGCGCGATTTCGGCCGCCGTCGAAAAAGCGTCGAAAAGCCTGCGCGAGCTCCGATGGTTCGAAGTTGTCGAAACGCGCGGTCACATCGAAGGCGGCAAGGTCGGCCACTATCAGGTCAAGCTGAAGATCGCCTTCACGCTGGAGTGAGCGGCACAAGCGAAGGGGGGCTTCTCTATTGCAGTTGCCGGCACTCTTCGCCGACAAGGCGATTGCGCGCCGCTAGGGTTGCGCGCCGGGTTTTGCTAGGCTCCCCGCCAACGAAATCAAAACGGGGAGACGCAATCCATGGAACCGATCCAGAAACTCAGCCGCTCGATCGCCGGCAAGGTGGCGCTGGTCACCGGGGCGGCGAGCGGCATGGGCCGCGCCACCGCGCATGTCTTTGCCGCCGAGGGCGCCAAGGTCGCGCTGCTCGATCTCAGGCAAGAGCGCGTCGACGCCGTTGTCGCCGAGATCAAGGCCGAAGGCGGCGAGGCCCATGGCTGGGCGCTCGATGTCGCCGACGCCGAAGGGATCATCCGCGTCGTCAAGGAAATCGAGGCGCATTTCGGCGGGCTCGACATTCTCGTCAACAATGCCGGCCTCTCGACCTTTTGCGGCATCGCCGAGGAAGGCTATGAAGAGAGTTGGGCGCGCGCGCTCGAGGTGATGCTGACCGCGCATATGCGCTTCGTGCGCGCCGCGCTGCCGCTGCTGAAGCGGTCGGGCGAGGGCCGCATCGTCAATGTGGCGTCCACGGAAGGTTTCGGCGCGACGCCCGGCAATTCGAGCTATGTGGCCGCCAAGCATGGCGTCATCGGGCTGACCCGCGCGCTTGCCGTCGAGCTCGGCCGCGAAGGCGTCACCTGCAACTGCATCTGTCCGGGTCCGATCCGCACCGGCATCACCGACGGTATTCCCGACGAGCACAAGGAAATCTTCGCCAAGCGCCGCGTGCCGCTCCGCCGCTATGGCGACCCCGAAGAAGTCGCGCATGTGACGCTCAGCGTCGTGCTGCCGGCGTCCTCCTATCTCAACGGCGTCGCCATCCCGGTCGATGGCGGCATGCTGGTCAAGAACGCCTGAGGGCGGCGCGCGCCAAAACAAAAAATGGTTTCATTCTCCCATGCCGCGACGGGGGCGGGGATAAAGCTGACTTTTGCCCGGGGATAAGTCGCCTCTTTCCCCGGGGATAAGTCGATTTGTGACAGTTTTTTGACAGTTTTGTGACAGAGGGGGGGTCAGCAGCCGTTTTCGCTGTCATAAATCGCCGCGCCGGCGCCCGCCGCGCGCCCCGTGGCGAGGCAGGCGCTGATCAGATATCCCCCTGTCGGCGCCTCCCAGTCGAGCATCTCGCCGGCGCAAAAGACGCCCGGAATCTTCGTCAGCATCAGCTTCTCATCGAGTTCGTCGAGCGCCACGCCGCCGGCGCTGCTGATCGCTTCCGCTATCGGCCGTGCACGGATCAGTGTCAGCGGCAGCGCCTTGATCGCCTCGGCCAGCGCGGCCGGATCGTCGAACACAGTCGCATCGAGACATTCGCGCAGCAGCGCCGCCTTGACGCCGTCGATACCGGCGGCCTTGCGCAAATGATTGGCGAGCGAGGCCTTGCCGCGCGGGCGGGAAAGGTCGCGCGTCAGGCGTTCGAGGTCGCGGTCGGGTGTGAGATCGAGCGTCAGCACCGCCTTGCCGTCGCGGTCGCTGGCGTCGCGCAGGTCCGCCGACAGCGCATAGACGGCGCTGCCTTCGATGCCGTAGCGTGTCACAACAAAGTCGCCGCGCAACGATCGGTCGCCGAAAGACAGCGTCACCGACTTCACCGGTTCGCCGGCAAAGCGCGCCGCCATATGCGGGCTCCAGGCGACATCGAAGCCGCAATTGGAAGGCCGCAACGGATTGACCGTCACGCCCTTCGCGCGCAAGAGCGGCACCCATGCGCCGTCGCCGCCCAGCCGCGGCCAGCTCGCGCCGCCCAGCGCCAGCACGCTCACGTCGGCGCGAAAATGCGTCTCGCCATCAGGCGTTTCGAAGGTCAGCGCGCCGTCGTCGGCCCATCCGGTCCAGCGGTGGCGCGGATGAAAAATCACGCCCGCCTCGCGCAAGCGTGTCAGCCAGACGCGCAACAAGGGCGATGCCTTCATCGCCTTCGGAAAGACGCGGCCCGAGCTGCCGACAAATAATTCGACGCCGAGGGCTGCCGCCCAACTCCTGATTTCGTCCGGCAAAAAGCCGCGCAGCAACGGTTCGAGCCGCGCGCGCGCTTCCTTGAAGCGCGAGAGAAAGAGGTCGAGGTCTTCGGCGTGCGTGATGTTGAGGCCGCTCTTGCCGGCCAGCAGGAACTTGCGGCCGAGCGACGGCATCGCGTCAAAGACATGCACCTGCGCGACGCCCGCGAGGCGTTCAGCCGCGGCCAATCCCGCCGGTCCGCCGCCGATGATGGCGGCGACGGGCTTCGTCTTCTGTTTTGCACTTGTGTTCACGCGCGCGACGCTATCATCCTGCGGCGATGAAATCATGTGCCGAAGAGACGCGATGACAGAAATCTATGTCGATGCCGATGCCTACCCGGTCAAGGAGGAGGTGGTGCGGGTCGCCGAACGCCACGGGATCACGGTTCATATCGTCTCCAACAGCGGCATGCGGCCGACCGGCCATCCGCTGGTCCGTCCGGTCGTGGTGGCGGAAGGTCCGGATGCCGCCGATGACTGGATCGCCGAACGCGCCGGCCCCGGCGACATCGTCGTCACCGGCGACATTCCGCTTGCCGCCCGCGCGCTCGAAAAAGGCGCGGCGGCGATCGGTCACAACGGCAATCCCTTCACGCCGTCGAGCATCGGCATGGCGCTTGCCATGCGCGATCTGATGCGCGAGTTGCGCGAGACCGGTGAATCGAAAGGCGGCGGTCCGGCGTTTTCGCGCGCCGATCGTTCGCGCTTTCTGCAGGCGCTGGAAAGCGCCGTGCAGCTGGCGTTGAAGGCGCGCTAGGCCTCGGCCGCCACGAAGCTCAGCGCGACGCCGTTGATGCAGTAGCGCAGTCCCGTCGGCTTCGGGCCGTCCTCGAAGACATGGCCCTGATGGCCGCCGCAGCGGCGGCAATGCACTTCGGTGCGCACCGTGAAAAAGCTGCGATCCTCCGAGGTGGCGATGGCGTTTTCGAGCGGCGCGTAGAAGCTCGGCCAGCCGGTGCCGCTTTCATATTTGGTTTCCGACGAGAAGAGCGGCAGGTCGCAACCGGCGCAATGATAGGTGCCCCTGCGCTTCTCGCCATTGAGCGGGCTGGTGCCGGGGCGTTCGGTGCCGTGGCTGCGCAGCACGCGATATTGCGCCGGCGTCAGCTGCGAGCGCCACTCGGCATCGCTTCTGGTGATCTCGAATGCCGGTGAGGCCGCATCGTCCGCGCTCGCGCCCTTGCCACGCAAGGTCAAGCCTGCCGCTGCCAGTGCCGCCGCGACCGCTGTGCCACCGAGGAAATTCCGTCTCGACATCATCGTCATCTCCTGCTGCCGCCCGCTTCGTCGCCCCAGATCTGTTTCAACCGCTGATCGCGTCCGCAGCCCCAGCGGTAATAGGCATAGCGTGCCGGGTTCTTCAGATAATAGTCCTGATGATAGGACTCGGCCGGATAAAACGGCGCGGCATCTGTGATCTCCGTCGCGATCGGCAGACCGAGGCGGCCCGAGGCTTCGAGTTCGGCCTTCGAGGCTTCGGCCCGTTCGCGCTCCTCCTCGTTGCCGACATAGATCACGCTGCGATATTGCGGGCCGGCATCGCAGAACTGTGCGTTGGCGCGCACCGGGTCGATGTTGCGCCAGAAGAGATGCAGCAGTTTTTCGTAGCTGACGATTTCCGGATTGTAGACGACCGCCACGACCTCGACATGGCCGCTCCGGCCCGACGAGACGTCCTTGTAGGTCGGGTTGGGCTTTTCGCCGCCCGTATAGCCCGAGGTGGTGCGGATCACGCCGTCGAGCTTGTCGTAAGGTGGCTCCATGCACCAGAAGCAGCCGCCGGCGAAAATCGCCATGGCCTCGCCAGGGCCCGGGGCTTCGGCGGTGGTGGCCGTCGCGGTCAGGGCGGCCCAGAGGCCGAAAAGGATCGCAAGGCGTTTCACGTCGGGTCTCCTTCGGTTTCCAGAGCAGTCTACGCCTTTGGCAGCGCTCCGGTTCTCAATTCACACTCACGACTTTGCGAGCGGCACTCAAAGCGGAAGCCACATGGACGGCGGGGTTATTCATCGCTAGCATCAAACCGAGTAGGGCGGTTTGATCGGGAGGAGAGGCTGCCATGAGCGAAATATCGTCACAGCTGGGCGCAGCGGGCGGCCGGGACCGTTTTCCGGACGTGCGCAAGGTCCGGGCAGATGCGCCGTGGGTCTGGCTTGCGCGCGGCTGGGCCGACATGTCGAGTGTGCCGGCGCTCAGCCTCAGCTATGGCGTCGCCTTTTTCGTGATCTCGCTGTCGCTGGTCGTTGCCCTGTTCCAGTTCGAACTCGGCGCGCTGGTGCCGGTCATGGCGGCGGGCTTCCTGCTGGTCGGGCCGATGCTGGCCGTCGGCATGTATGAAGCCAGCCGCCGCCTCGAAGCCGGTCTGCCGGTGCGGCTTGCCGATGTTGCCTTCGTGTCGACGCGCAGTCCCACCCAGCTTGCCTTTCTCGGCGCCATGCTGATGGGCGCGATGCTGATCTGGGTGCGCATTGCCTCGCTGCTGTTTGCGCTGTTCTTCGGGTCGCAGAACATGCCGACGATTGCCGAATTCGTGCCGGCATTGCTGCTGACACCGCACGGGCTCGGCCTGCTGGTCGTCGGCACGGCCGTCGGCGGGCTGCTCGCGCTTGTCTGTTTCGCGATCTCGGTCGTCTCGGTGCCGATGCTGATGGCGCGCGATGTCGATGCAGTTACCGCGGTGCTGACCAGCATCGAAACCGTCAGGCGCAACTTCTGGCCGATGATGATCTGGGGCTGGATCATCGCCTTCTTCACGGCTTTTGGCATCGCCACGCTGTTTGTCGGCCTGATCGTCGTCTTCCCGCTGCTCGGGCACGCGACCTGGCACGCCTATCGGGATCTCGTGACCGAACGTTGATGGATGTCAGGAGGCTGGCCGGTCGTCGTCCGGTCTGTCCTGATAGGGACGATCGTCATCATCGTCGAAGAGAATACGTTCGGCCGCACCTTCGAGATCGTCATACTGTCCGCTCTTGAGCGACCAGAGAAAGGCGGCAAGGCCGAGCAGTCCAAGCAGCAGCGCTGCCGGGATCAGGAACACAAGAATGTTCATGGGCGTGCCTCGGCGGCTTTGCGCCGGCTCAGCCGCATCGCATTGCCGATCACCGTGATCGACGAACTCGACATCGCAATGGCAGCGACCAGCGGCGTCACGAAGCCGGCAACGGCCAGCGGCACGGCGACGGCGTTGTAAGCCAGCGCCAACCCGAAATTCTCGAACACCAGCCGCCGCGATTTCAGCGCGACGTCGATCGTCTCGATGACGGGGGCAAGACGCGCGCCCTGAAAAATGAAATCGGCCGCCGTCTGACTGACATCGGCGGCGTCGGCCGGCGAGATCGAAACATGCGCCGCGCGCAGCGCCGGCGCATCGTTGAGGCCGTCGCCGATCATCAATACCTTGCGTCCGGCGCGTGCCAGTTCTTCGAGCCGTGCGATTTTTTCGGCCGGCCGCGCGGCGGCGCGCCATTCGGCAACGCCCAGTGCATGCGCTGCCGCACGGACCGCCGGTTCGCGGTCTCCCGACAGCAGTTCGATCGCAAAACCCTTTCGTTTCAACGCGTCGATCGTGGCCCGCGCGTCGGGGCGCAGCGTGTCGGCGAAGCGGAAGCAAACGGGATCTCCCGCGCCGCGCCGGAGCCAGAGTTCGGGTCCGGCATGCTGCGCGGTGCTTGCATGCGCGCCGGCGAAATCGGCATTGCCGAGGCGGATGGCCGCGGTTCCAAGTTGCGCTTCCATGCCCATGCCCGGAACTTCGTTGACGTCGGTCAGGTCCATGGCCGCGATGCCGTTGCCGGCTTCGGCCAGCGCGCGCGCCAGCGGGTGGCGGCTCAATCGCGCCAGCGCGACCGCAAGCGCCAGATCGACCGGCGCAATATCGTCGCCATTGACAAGTTGTGGCCGTCCGAGCGTCAGCGTGCCGGTCTTGTCGAAGACGATGGTGTCGGCCTGCGCCAACCGTTCAAGGCCATCGGCCGCCTTGACGAAGACGCCCTGGCGGATCAGGCGGCCCGTCGCCACCACCTGCACCACGGGGACCGCAAGGCCGAGCGCACAGGGGCAGGTGATAATCAGCACGGCGATCGCATGGGTCAGCGCCGTTTCCCAATGGGCACCGAGCCAGAACCACAGGATCATCGTGGCGAAGGCCATGATGTGAACGGCGGGCGAATAGAAGCGCGCGGCGCGGTCGGCGATCCGCACGTAGCGGGCGCGGCCCTGTTCGGCCGATTCCATCAGCCGCACGATCTCGGCCAGCAGCGTATCGTCATCGCGTTTCGTGACGCGCATTGTCAGTGGCGCGCCGACATTGAGTGTTCCGGCATAGACTGCCGATCCGGGCTTCACGGCCTCGGGCAGGCTCTCGCCGGTGACGAGGCTGGTATCGATGTCACTGGTGCCGGTCAGGATTTCGCCATCGGCGGGAATGCGCGCACCGGCGGCAATCGCCAGCCGCATGCCGGGTTCGATACTCTCGACCGCGACCGAGCGTTGCGCACCGTCGGGACCGATGACGGTCGCGGCGGTTGCACGCAGACCGAGCAGGTTCTGTGCGGCCGAGCAGGCGCGGGCGCGGGCCTGCATATCGAGATAGCGCCCGATCAGCAGGAAGAAGAGCAGGGTCACACTGGCATCGAAATAGACATGCCGCGCATTGACGATGGTCTGCACCAGGCTCATCGAGGTTGCCAGAATGACCGCCAGCGCGATCGGCACATCCATGTTCATCGTGCCGGCGCGCAGTGCCTTCAGCGCCGAACGAAAGAAGGGCTGGCCGGCATAGGCAACCGCCGGCAGGGCGATCAGCGCGGAGACCCAATGGAAGAAGGCGCGCGTCGTCTCGTCCATGTCGGTGACGAGTCCCGACCAGACCGAGACCGACACCAGCATCACATTGGCGGCCGCGAACCCGGCCACGCCCATGGCGCGCAGCAGCGATTTCATTTCGGTCTCGTCCAGCGCCGAGGCGAGACGGGAATCGAATGGAACGGCGGTGAACCCGACCTCGGCAAGCCGTGCGACGATCGCGCCGGCCTTCAGCTTGCGCGGATCCCAGCGCACGGCGACGCGCTTTGTCGAGAGGTTGGCACGGGCATATTCCACGCCGGGAAGTTCATACAGGCCCCGTTCGACCTTGCGCAGGCAACCGGCGCAATGCATGTCCTGCACGACCAGATCAAGCTGCGCCCGGCCGCCCGGTGCGTCGCGGACAAACAGGCCGGGATCGGGCCGTGTGGGATCGAGCATTGCCTCGGCGGCATGGCTCATCAGTTGGTTTCCCGGGTAATGATGGCGCGCTGTTCCTGCACGAATGTCTCGCCGGCCGGTCCCTGCGCCGCGATCCGCACCAGCCAGTTGCCGTCATGGGCGAGATTGAAAACCGTTTCGTAAGTGCCCGCGCTCGTTTCCGCGAGCGGAAGTCGCTGATCCTCGCCGGCTGCGACCGGCCGCCAGAACAGGCCCTCGACCTCAAGGCCGCTCAGCGGCGCACCACCGGCTCCGGCAAAGGCAACGGTCAGCCGCGTGCCGCCTGCCGGTGCCGGATCGGTTGCGATCGCCGCGGTCCAGCCGAGGCGGCGCTGCTCGTCCATCTGCTCAAGCAGGTGGTTGTAGGCGCGGCCCTTCTGGTAGGCGCCCTCGACCTCCACGCCGTCGAATGTCGAAAGTGCCGCATAGATGAAGTAGCCATTGACCGCAAAGACGATGCCGAAAAATCCGATGAAGGACGCCAGCACGCGCCGGCCTGTCCATGCGCCGAAGCGGCCACCGTGTCGATCGTCGCGCTTTCCGGCCATCATTTCACGGGTCCCCTGAAGCTCGATTCCCGTTCGACCTTCTGGCCGGTCGCGAGATCGGTTGCCACAAATGTCAGCATGCCTTCGCCGTCACGGAGTCTATCCAGCCGTTCGGCCGGCAGGATGACGAAGAAACGGGCCATCCGCAGCGTATCGACCCCGACCACCACCGTCGAGCCTTCCTCGCCGGCGAGGGCGGGCCTTGAGAGAACTGCGCCTTCGAGTCCTTCGACATCGATGCGGAAGACGCGCTCCGCGTGCTCCTTGTTGACGATTTTCAGCTCATAGCCGTTGCGAATGCTGCCGTCGGCGAGCGTGACGAAAAGCGGATTGCGGTCGTGCAGGACGCTGAGTTCGAGCGTTGAGCGATTGATCAGCGCGACCAGCATGATGAGGCCGACAATCGCCAGTGCCGCCATATAGACGAGCGTGCGCGGGCGCAGAAGGTTGAGGCGCTGCGGTTCCCCGGCCTGACGGCGCTCCTGGTTCCTGAGCGTGTCGTAGGCAATCAGGCCACGCGGTCGTTCGACCCGGTCCATGATGGCATCACAGGCATCGATGCAGAGTGCACACTGGATGCATTCGAGCTGCATGCCGTCGCGAATATCGATGCCCATCGGGCAAACGGCGACGCACTGGCCGCAATCGATACAGTCGCCGCGACCTTCCCAGCTCGCACCTTTCTTGTGCGCCCCGCGCGATTCGCCGCGATCTTCCTTGTAGGAAACCAGCAGCGATTCCTCGTCGAACATCGCGCCCTGAATGCGCGGCCAGGGGCACATGTAGATGCAGACCTGTTCGCGTGCGAGGCCGCCCAGCAGATAGGTCGTTGAGGCGAAGATGGCGATCGAGATATAGGCGATCGGCGGCGCTTCGAACCGGGCGAGATCGACGGCGAGTGTCGGCGCATCGGCAAAATAGAAAACCCAGGCGCCGCCGGTCGCCAGCGCAATCAGGATCCAGACCAGGTGTTTGGCGGCCTTGCGCGCGAGCTTGCCGGCACTCCAGGGCGATCTGTCGAGGCGGATGCGCGCCGAGCGGTCGCCTTCGAAGAAGCGTTCGACATGAATGAAGAGGTCGGTCCAGACGGTCTGCGGGCAGGTGTAGCCGCACCAGACGCGCCCGGCGAGGCTGGTCACGAGGAACAGCGTCAGCGAGGCGAGAATCAGAAGGCCGGTGATGTAGTAGAATTCCTGCGGCCAGATTTCGAGAAAGAAAAAATAGAACCGCCGCGACGGAAAATCGAGCAGCACCGCCTGGTCGGGAAGGCCGGCGCCGCGGTCCCAGCGCAGCCATGGCGTGACGTAGTAGATCGTCAGCGTCAGCGCCATGATGACCCATTTCAACCGGCGGAACGTGCCGCCGACCAGTTTCGGGTAGATCTTGACGCGGCTGGCATAAAGCGAGCGGTTCTTTTCGGCGTTGACGGCCGTATACCGTTCGCCGTCATCGCCATGCGGATTGGCCGCACGGACATTGTCGGCCGCTTCGGCGGCAAGGCGTTCGAGATCGGTAACAGTGGTCGTGGCGCTGTCGGCCATTTTTTACTCACGCGGCGCTTGTGGGACCGGATGCGTCGGCGCCGCCTGTCCGTCGCTTGCAGCGGACGAACAAGGCAACTGCCGACACCGGCAGCCTGTCCGCCGCCGCGATAACGGTCCCTCAGGGCGCGGCGTCTATTCGCCGCCTCCCAGAGAATGAACATACAGCGTCAGCGCGTTGATTGTGCCCGCATCCAGCCTTCCGCCCCAAGCCGGCATGACGCCGCTGCGTCCGTTTGACACGGACTCGATGATCGATGCGCGCTCGCCGCCGTAAAGCCAGACGGCATCGGTCAGGTTCGGCGCACCGAGTTCGCGGTTGCCCTGACCGTCCGCCCCGTGACAGGTCACGCATTGTTCACCGAATATTTCGGCGCCGCGCGTTGCTGCTTCGGCATCGTCGGCGCGTCCGGACAGTGCCAGAACGAATTCCGCCACATCGGCGATCTCCCGACGCGTCAGTACACCATCGCGGCCATAGGCCATCATCACATTCTGGCGCGTATTGTCGTCGGCTTCCCAGCGGATGCCGTGGGTCAGCGTGTAGTGAATGTCGCCCAGTGTGCCGCCCCAGAGCCAGACGTCGTCGTTGAGGTTGGGAAAGCCCCAGGAGCCCTGAGCGCCCGAGCCGTGACACGGCGCGCAATTGTCGCCGAATGCCGCCTTGCCGGCAGCAAGGCTCACTTCCATCAGAGTCGGGTCGGCGGCGGTGTCCTCGAGCGCCAGCGTGGCGATCTGCTGCATTTCGTCGGCGCGTCCTTCGGCGACGGCGCCAAGCTCACGCGCCACGACTTCGCGCTGGTCATAGCCGATCACGCCCTTCGTGTAGGTCCAGCCCTCGGTTGAAAGGTAGGGCCAGGCCGGCATCACGATCCAATAGGCGAACGACCAGATGATGCAGGCGTAGAAGGTGTAGAGCCACCATTTCGGCATCGGATTGTCGAGCTCGCGGATGCCGTCCCACTCGTGACCGGTCGTTTCGACGCCCGTGACGTCGTCAATTTCGTTTTTCGGGCTATCGCTCATTTTTTGCCTCCATGCGGTCACCCGCCTTGTCTTCGGGTCCGTCGCCGTCCTGGAGCGGTAAGCGCGCCAGCCTGTCGAATGTCTGCCTGTTGCCGGGCCGCAATGCGTAGAACAGCACCATGGCGAAGAGCACCATCATCAGCACCAGGCCGCCGGCGCCCGCCCATGTTCGTACCAGTGAATAGGTTGTTTCGGGTTCCATCTGGCGGCCTATTGCTTGAAGTCAGTGGTTTCGTAGGCGTTGAAATCGACCAGTGTGCCCAGCATCTGCAGATAGGCGATCAGCGCATCGAGTTCGGAAATCATTGCGGGGTTGCCGTCGAAGTCGCGGGCAAGAGCTTTCGGATAGCGCTGCATCAGCTGGTCCGTGTCAGCAAAGGGCGTTGCCTGGGCCTCGAGATCGGCCTTGGCATTCTCGATGGCCTCGGCGTCATAAGGTACGCCGGCGATCGACAGGGCCTTCAAGGCACCGCCGATGTTGCGGTAGTTGAGCGGCGTCGTTTCGAGGAAGGGATAGCCGGGCATCACCGATTCAGGCACGACGGAACGCGGATCCGCCATGTGCAGGCGGTGCCACTCGTCCGAATACTTGCCGCCGACGCGGGCGAGATCCGGACCCGTCCGCTTCGAGCCCCACTGGAAGGGATGGTCGTATTTGCTTTCGGCCGCCAGCGAGTAGTGTCCGTAGCGTTCGACCTCCGAGCGCAGCGAGCGGATCATCTTGCTGTGGCAGGCGTAGCAACCTTCGCGGATATAGATGTTGCGGCCGGCGAGCTCGAGCGGACTGTAGGGACGAACGCCCTTGACGTCCTCGATGGTGCTCTTGATCAGGAAGGTCGGCACGATTTCGACGAGACCGCCGATGGCGACGACGATCAGCGTCAGCACCAGCAGCAGCATCGGGCTCTTTTCGATCGTGGCGTGTGTGAACTTCTTTTTCATCGGGTCCCCCTCACTCTGCCGGCTGCGCGGCAGCGCGGACTGGCATCTGCAGGGGCTCGCTTTCGCGAACGCGACCCTTGATGGTCATCCAGCAATTGTAGACCATGATCAGCGCACCGGTGAGGAAGAGCAGGCCGCCCAATGCACGGATCACATAGAACGGATGCATCGCCTCGACGGTTTCGACGAAGGAATATTCGAGGAAACCCTGTGCGTCATAGGCGCGCCACATCAGGCCCTGCAGGATGCCCGACACCCACATCGAAGTGATGTAGAGGACGATCCCGAGCGTGGCGATCCAGAAGTGCCAGCTCACCAGCGCCATCGAGTAAAGCCGCTCGCGCTTCCAGAGCCAGGGCACCAGGCAATAGATGGCGCCGAAAGAAACGAAGCCGACCCAGCCGAGTGCGCCGGAATGCACATGGCCGACGGTCCAGTCGGTGTAATGCGAGAGCGAATTGACCGCCTTGATCGACATGACCGGACCTTCGAAGGTCGACATGCCGTAGAAGGCGACCGAGACCACCAGCATGCGGATCACGGGGTCGGTCCGGAGCTTGTCCCAGGCGCCCGACAGCGTCATCAATCCGTTGATCATGCCGCCCCAGGAGGGCATCCACAGCATGATCGAGAAGGTCATGCCCAGCGTCTGCGCCCAGTCGGGCAGGGCCGTGAAATGCAGATGATGCGGGCCCGCCCAGATATAGAGGAAGATCAGCGACCAGAAATGAATGATCGAGAGGCGGTAGGAATAGACCGGCCGCTCGGCGCGCTTCGGGATGAAGTAGTACATCATGCCGAGGAAGCCGGCGGTCAGGAAGAAGCCCACCGCGTTATGGCCATACCACCACTGGATCAGTGCGTCCTGCACGCCCGGAAAGAGTGCATAGCTCTTGGAGGAGGTCCAGGTCTCGGGAATCGCCAGATTGTTGCCGATGTGAAGCATCGCAATCGTGACGATGAAGGCGAGATAGAACCAGTTGGCCACGTAGATATGCGGTTCGCGCCGGCGCGCCAGCGTTGCCATGAAGACCAGCAGGTAGGTCACCCAGACGATGGTCAGCCAGATATCGGCATACCATTCGGGTTCGGCATATTCCTTCGACTGGGTAACGCCCATCAGATAGCCGGTCGCGGCGACCACGATGAACAGCTGATAGCCCCAGAAGACGAACCAGGGGGCGATGTCGCCGGCGAGGCGGGCGCGGCTGGTGCGCTGCACGACATAGAACGAGGTGGCGATCAGCGCGTTGCCGCCGAAGGCAAAGATCACCGCTGAGGTGTGCAGCGGGCGCAGGCGGCCGAAATTGAGGAAATTCGTGTCGAAATTGAGCGCCGGGAATGCCAGCTGGGAGGCGATGACGACGCCGACCAGGAAGCCCGCTATGCCCCAGAACAGGGTGGCAATAACGCCCGCCTTCACGACCGCGTCATTGTAATGCACCTCTTCGGACGCCGCCGGGCCGCGCTCCAGGGCATTGAAATGGCGCTGGCCGATCGCCAGCGCGCCGGCCGCGAAGGCCAGGGTAAACAGCCAGGCATGGGCGGCCATCGGCGCATCCTGCGCCTTGGCCGCGATTACGATGAATAGAAGTGCCCCTGCAATCAGCGATGCAACGACGGCCCAAGATGCCGTCGTCATCGTACCGGGAATGCGATGTCCCGGTGCCCCTGTAGCCGCCATATCCGATGCCCTCGCTCGTTGCCTCCAGTCCGGCCCGCGCCCGGCGAAAGGCGCGTGTCCGACTCGAAAACCTTATCATTACTGTGGAATTATATCGAATGTGCGTTTGCGCCGCTGCATCATCGTGTCGCATCGCAAATCCCGCCCCGGCGGGCATGCCGTCCGCCTCGCGTCGGGCCGCCGTCCCGCGCGAAGAAGGGTCGTTAACTATGTCCGGGTAAAACCGGCATGGTGGGTGCGTACACCGGACGTGGTGTTGTGCGTCGCACGCCGGAAAACATGCATTGTTGCAGCATTTGTTTCGGGTTGCGGTGTTGTGCAACGTATATTTTATGACTGTGCCAATCCCGACCGTCGTGATAGATAGTGCGGCCTGTGCGACCGGCGTTTCAACAACGCCGGATGCTGGGGGACGTTTCGACCGAATTGCCACAATGCCGACGCGCAGTCGTTCGCTCCAGGCGCCGGTTCGGATAATGCCCACCGCAAAGACCCCCAAAAGGGCGCGGTCGTCAGAACAAAGAATAGCGGGAAATTCCGCAATATCCTGAGCACTCCGATGCAGTCTCCGCAAAAAGACTGCACGTCCCAAAGGGGAGGTTATTTTGCAGCGTTTAGAAAATCTCGTATTCGGCTTGCGGGCGCCGATACTCGTTGTCCTTTTCTTCTTCACCCTGGTGATGGGTTTCTTCGCGGTCCAGCTGAAGATGGACGCCGGCTTTACCAAGATGCTGCCGATCGGTCATTCCTACATCGAGACGTTCTTCGAGTATTCGGAGAGTTTCGGTGGCGGCAACCGCGTGCTGGTGGTGCTGGAAAACAAGGAAGGCGACATTTTCCAGCGCGACTTCCTCTACACGCTCAACAATGCGACACAGGATCTCTTTTATATTCCGGGCATCGCGCGCCATACGGTGACATCGCTCTGGACACCCAACACGCGGTTTATCGCAGTGACGGAAGAAGGTCTGGAGGCCGGCGACGTGATCCCGGCCAATTTTTCCGGCACCGATCGCGACATCAATGTGGTGATGCAGAACACGTTGCGCGCCGAGCTGGTCGGCCGTCTCGTTTCCACTGACTTCAAGGCGGCGATGATCCGCGCCGAGTTGCAGGACTTCAATCCGGAGACGCAGGCGCGCCTCGACTATTTCGATGTGGCGCGCAAGCTCGAAACCGAGCTGCGCGACAAATATGTCTCCGACACGGTCGATGTGAAGATCGTCGGCTTTGCCAAGCTGACCGGCGATATTGCCGATGGGGCGGGCTCGGTTGTCCGGTTTTTCGCCGTTGCCTTCGCTCTCACCTGCTTCATGATGTGGCTCTATTGCCGGTCGTGGATTCTGACGATGGTGACCGTTGGCGCGTCGCTCTGCTCGCTGGTCTGGCAATTCGGCTTGCTGCATATTCTCGGCTTCGGCCTCGATCCGCTGGGCGTGCTGGTGCCGTTCCTTGTCTTTGCCATCGGCGTCAGTCACGGCGTTCAGCAGATCAATATGGTCGGCGCTGAAATGGCCGCGGGTCTCAACAAAAACCAGGCGGCGCGGGCGACCTTCACCTTTCTCTTTCGCCCGGGTGTCGTTGCGCTTTTGACGACACTGGCCGGCTTCGGCACGCTTTATATCATTCCGATCGGCATGATTCAGGAACTGGCGATCACGGCATCGATCGGTCTCGGATTCAAGATCATCTCCAACCTCATCATGCTGCCGCTTCTCGTCTCCTATGTCGCACCGCCTGAAGAGGAATACGGCGCTAAGGTTCGCCGTGCGATGGAGACGCGCGCCAAGCTCTGGCCGGCGCTCTCGCAGCTCGCAAAGCCGGCCCTTGCATTCCCGTTTGTCTTTGTTTGCATCATCATTGCGTTGGCTGCCATTTATGGCGCACGCGACAAGCAGATCGGCGACGTGCATGCAGGTGCTGGCGAGTTGTGGCCGGATTCGCGTTACAACCAGGATAGTCGGTATATCGCACAGGCCTTCAATCTCGGCCTCAACGTCCTGACGGTGATCGTCGAATCCGACAGCGTCGTCTGCATCGACTATGAAAAAATGCGCCATCTCGAAAAATTCAGCTGGTACATGCGCAATGTCGATGGTGTGCAGTCGGTGATCAGTCTTCCGATCCTCGCCCGCGCCATCAACAGTATGTGGCAGGAAGGAAATCCGAAGTGGCGCAATCTGCCGCGCAATTCGTCGGCGCTCGCACAGGCGACGTCGAGCATCTCGAGTGCGTCGGGCATCGTGAATACGGACTGCTCGACGGCGGCTGTCGCGATTTTCGTGGCCGACACCAAGGCCGGGACAGTCAAGCATGTCGTTAACGAGCTTGAAGCCTGGATGAAGGCGCCCGGGAACCAGTATGAAGGTCTCAACCTGCGCATCGGCACCGGCAACGTGCCGATCGTGGCGGCGACCAACGAGATCGTGCACAAGTCCGAGCTGCCGATGCTGCTCTATGTGTATGCGGTCGTGATGACGCTGGTGATCCTCACCTACCGCGAATGGCGCGGTGCGCTCTGCTGCGTCTTGCCGCTTATTCTCGCCACCCTGATCGGTGACTGGTTCCTGACTGCCTTCGGAATCGGCCTCAAAATATCGACGCTGCCGGTGCTCGCCATCGCGGTCGGCATCGGCGTCGACTATGGCATCTATGAGTACAACCGGATGCAGCGCTACATGCGTATGGGCAAGACGCCGCATGAGGCTTATCTGCAGGCACTCTATGATGTGGGTTCGGCGACGATGTTCACCGGCTTCACGCTGGCCATCGGCGTTTCGACCTGGGCCTTCTCGGCGCTGAAGTTCCAGGCCGATATGGGTTTGCTGCTGACCTTCATGTTCATCGTCAACATGCTGGGTGCGGTGACCCTGCTGCCGGCGCTGATCGCGGTCTTCGAATATATCTGGCCGCTGAAGCGCAAGCCGCTTTCGGAGGTCGAAGCGCGGGCCGTGATGCGCGGCCACTGAGTTTCATCTCATAACAGACGGCGAAAGGGCGGCCCTCTCCGGAGGTGCCGCCCTTTCTTTTTGGCAGATTTCTGCGATTTCTGACGCTTTTTCCCACTCAATTTGACTAATCGGTCACTTTATGACTAAATGGTCATATCGAGATCGGGAGGCGATTTTGGCCGGCAGAACAGCAGCACATAAGTCGGAAGAGGCGGGGTCGCGTCGGCGGGCGCAGATGCGGTCTGTGCTGGTCGAGGCGGCAATGCAACTCTTCGCGCGGCAAGGGGTCGACGCGACCACCATCGACGAGATCGTGGTCCTGGCCGGCGTTGCCAAGGGGACCTTCTACAATTACTTCACCGATCGCGCCGACATTGCGCGCGCCGTTGCGGCGGCCATTCGTCATGAGTTCAACGCTGCCGTCGCCGAGCTCAACGAAGGCATCGACGATCCTGCGGTGCGCGTTTCGCGCGGCGTCAGGCTCTTCATGGCCGTCGTCACGCGCGATCCGGTCAAGGCCTCGATGCTCGCGCGCCTCTATGAGAGCGGCGCGGCGGTCGACGCACAGGGCAACGAGCATCTGCTTGGCGATATTCGCGACGGTGTTGCCAAGGGCCAGTTCGTCATTCCGGGCGAGGCGGCGGCCGTGCATCTCGTCGTCGGCTTGGGCACGACGGCGATGCGGCACCTGCTCGACAACGGTACCGACCCAGAAATTCTGAAGGGCGAGGGCTATGCGCGCGACATCGCGACCGTGCTGTTGCGCGGGCTCGGCGTTGCCGAGCCCGCCATTGCGGATGTTCTCGCTTATCCATTCGACGTCTCGCAGATTTCCGTCTTCAAATGAGGAGACAAGCATGATCAAGGTCACAGACATCGCCTATGTGCGCTTCCGGGCGCCGGACCTCGAGGCGATGGAGGAGTTTCTCATCGAGTTCGGGCTGGTGCGGGCCGCGCGCGACACGGATCGCCTCTATATGCGCGGCACCGATCCACGTCCCTTCGGTCACGTGACGGAGAAAGGCGAAGCGGGATTTGCGGGCCTCGGCTTCTATGCCGAATGCCTCGACGATCTCTCCCGGCTTGCCACCGAAAACGGCGTCGCGGTTGAGGACAATCCGTCGCCAGGCGGCGGCAAGATCGTACGACTGACCGATCCCGACGGTTTCCCGGTCGACGTCGTCGCCGGCCAGACAAAGCCGGCGGCGCTGCCGCTTCAGCGCAAACTTGTTCACAATGACGGCAATGCGCGGCCCCGTGTCGGCGATCCGTTGCGCGTCGCGCCCGGGCCCTCGCAGGTCAAACGTCTCGGTCATGCGGTCATCAATGTCACCGATTTTCGCCGGAGCGAGGCCTGGTACAAAAACCAGCTTGGTTTTGTCACCTCCGACGAGATCGAACTTGCGCCCGGCACGCCGCTTGGTGCCTTTATGCGCTGCGATCGCGGCGCGGCCTATGTCGATCATCACACTGTTTTTCTCGTCGGCACCGGTAACCCGGGTTTCAACCACGCCGCCTTCGAGGTCGCCCATATGGACGATCTGATGGCGGGCCATGATCACCTGTCCAGGGCCGGCCGCCGGCATGAATGGGGTGTCGGCCGGCACATTCTCGGCAGCCAGATTTTCGACTACTGGCGCGATCCCTGGGGCCACACGGTCGAGCACTGGACTGACGGCGATCTTTTCAACAACGAGACCCCGCCTCATGTCGCGGCGCTCGACACGCTCATCGGCAATCAATGGGGCCCGCCCGCACCGCCGAGCATGGGCAGCTAGGAAGGAATATCAGATGAAACTCGCTACCTTTACCGCCGCCGGCGTCACGCGCATCGGCGTGGTGCGCGATGGCGGCATCGCCGACCTCTCCGTCGCCGCGCCCGAATTGCCGCGCGACATGAAGGATTTTCTGCGTGCCGGCGATGCCGCGCTCAAGCGGGCAGGCGCGGCGGCGGCCTCAGCGCCGCTCCTGCCGCTTGTCGATGTGGTGCTCGAGGCGCCGGTGCCGCATCCCGGCAAGGTGCTCGCCATCGGCCTCAACTATCGCGATCATGTGGAGGAGTCCGGCCAGCCTCTGCCTGAGCATCAGGTCTGGTTCAACAAACAGCACAATTGCATCGTTGGGCCGCATGCCGAGGTGGCGTTGCCATCGGTCTCGGCCTTTCTCGATTACGAGGCCGAGATGTGCTTCGTCATCGGCAAGCGCTGCAAGCATGTGCCGGCCGAACGCGCGCATGAGGTGATCGCCGGCTATTTCGTCGGCAACGATGTCAGCGTGCGCGATTGGCAACTGCGTACCAATACCTGGCAGATCGGCAAGAGCTTCGACACGCATGGCCCGATCGGCCCGTGGATCGTGACGCCTGACGAAGTCGGCGACCCGCATGCGCTCGACATCAAGTGCTGGGTCAATGGCGAACTCCGGCAGAACTCCAACACGAAGCATCTGATCTTCAACTGCTTCGACCAGGTCGCGCATCTGACCCAGGCCTTCACGCTCGATGTCGGCGATGTGATCTTCACCGGCACTTCTTCGGGTGTCGGCGGTGCGATGAAGCCGCCGCAGTTCCTGAAAGTGGGAGATGTCGTTCGTGTCGAGGTCGAGAAGCTCGGCGCCATCGAGAATGTCGTTGTGCCGGAAATCGCCGAGACCGTCATCGAGGCGGCGTAAGAAGACAGGGGAGTGAGCGATGAAGCGCGAGGAAACGGACGTTCTGATCGTCGGGCTCGGCCCGGTCGGTGCGGCGCTCGCTGTCTATCTCGGGAGCAGCGGTGTTTCCACCATTGCGATCGAGCGCGATACCGGCGTCTATCCGCTTCCACGCGCCGCTCATCTCGATCACGAAACGATGCGCCTCCTTCATCTCGCGGGCGGCGCCGAGGCCGTGGCGAAGGCGAGCCAACCGCTCTCGGCCTATGAGTTCCGCAACGGCGCGGGTGAACTCCTGATGGGCTTCCGGCCCGAAGGGGATCTCGCGCCGACCGGCTGGCCCACGTCTTCGATGTTCCACCAGCCGACGCTCGAGGATGCGCTCCGCGCCCGCCTCGCCAAAATTCCCTGCGTCTCCGTGCGGCTCGGTCACGCGCTTTCCACTTATGAAGAAAATGGCGGGGGCATTGTTGCGACGGTTGCCGGGCCGGATGTCGCCCACGAAATCGCAGCGCGTTTGATCGTCGGCTGCGATGGCGGCAACAGCGTTGTGCGCCGCGTCGCGGGCATCGCGCTCGACGATCTCGGCTTCGACGAACCCTGGCTCGTCATCGACACGCGGCTGAAGAACGGCGTCGAACGCCTTTCGACCATCGGCCTGCAGCATTGCGATCCCGCCCGCCCCGTTACCTCGATGCCGATGTCGCCCGGCCGCCACCGCTGGGAATTCATGCTGATGCCGGGCGAGACGGCGGAAGACGTCATGAGCGATGCCAGGCTCGCCGCCATGCTCGCGCCCTTCGCCGATCCGGCCTCGCTCGACATCGAGCGCCGGGCGGTCTACCGCTTTCATGCGCTCATCGCGCGGCAATGGCGCAAAGGTCACACGCTTCTCGCGGGCGATGCCGCGCATCAGATGCCACCGTTCATGGGGCAGGGCCTCTGCTCGGGCACGCGCGACGCGGCGAACCTCGCCTGGAAGATCGAGGCCGTCTTGCGCGGCCGAGCGAACGAAAGCCTTCTCGACAGCTATCAGGCCGAGCGTGAACCCCATGTGCGCATGATCACCGAAATGGCGGTGGCGATGGGCAAGGTCGTCTGCACGCAGGATGCCGAGGCCGCCCGCCTGCGCGACGAGAACATGCTGGCGACGCCGGAAGCGGCGCGCCGCAGCGCCATGCCGGGGCTTGACGGCCTGAAATCCGGCGTGCTGCCGGGCGGTGGCGCCGTCTTTCCGGAGCCCTGGCTTCCCACCGGCGCGCGGCTCGACGATCTGGTGCGCTATGCGCCGATCCTGATTGTGCGCGACGAATGCGAGGCCTCGGCGGCTTTCGGTGACCGCGGTGGCTTCGTCGCCCGCGCCGGTTTCTTTGCCGACAGCCATGGCGACCTTGCCGCCCTGATGGGCGATGCCGCCGCCGTGCTGGTGCGGCCCGACCGCCATGTCTTCGGCGTGGGCGCGACGGCCACGCTGGTGGCTGCGTGGAATGCCTATCTCGCCAGCGGCGTTGCGAAAGCGGAGGCGATCGCCGCCGCCTGAATTTGCTATGCGGCGAACGCGTCTTCTGCTCATACTTCTACCCTGTCGGCTTCGATGCACCGGTATCCGCTTCGATGCAAAAGGGAGGGGGAAGATGGAGGGCCTGTCTGCGGATCGTCCCGCGCCGGGGTTTGAGGGACGGCCTATTCACACGATGGAGGCCGGCGATCTCCTCGCCGTGCTGAAGCTTGGCCTCGGAGACTTTCTCCGTGCGCCGCTGTTCGGTCTCGTCATTGGCGGCATGTTCGCGCTTATCGGCGCGGTTATCGTTCTGTCGCTGACCATCTGGGAAATGCCCTGGCTCATCTATCCCTTCGCGATCGGCTTTCCGCTGGTCGGGCCCTTCGCTGCTGTCGGCCTCTATGAGGTAAGCCGACGCCTTGCGGCGGGCGCCCGGCCTTCATGGCACGACGTCTTTGCCGTCGTCTGGGCGCAGCGTCGCCGCGAGGTCGCGTGGATGGCCTTCGTGATGCTCTTCGTCTTCTGGGTCTGGATGTATCAGGTGCGGCTGCTGATCGCGCTTTGTCTCGGCCTCATTTCCTTCGCCTCCTTCGAGCAATTCGTGACGGTCGTTTTCACGACGCAGCAGGGGCTCATCTTTCTCGCGCTGGGCCATGTCGTCGGCGCGGCGCTGGCGATGGTGCTCTTTTCGATCACCGTCTTTTCAATTCCGCTGATGCTCGAGCGCGAGGTCGACATCGTTACGGCGATGATCACATCGGTGAAAGTCGTGCTGCAGAGCCCGGTGGTCATGCTCGGCTGGGGCGTCTTTGTAACGGTTTCCGTGCTTGTCGCCTCGGTTCCGCTTTTTCTCGGCCTTCTCTTCGTGCTGCCGGTCTTCGGCCACGCCACCTGGCATCTCTACCGCCGCGCCCTGCCGCAATAGACGCATGAAAAAGGCGGCTCCCTGGAGCCGCCTTTTCTCTGTTTCTGTATCTGCCGCTTACGCCGCCTTGCGCTTCATCGAATAGCGGACCGGCAGCCTCTTCAAGCCGGAAACAAAGCTTGCCTCGACCCAGGCCGGATTGCCGGCCAGTTCGATATGGTCGAGGCGGGCCAGAAGTTCCTTGTAGAGGGCGCGGATTTCCATTTTCGCCAGGTGCTGGCCGAGGCAGAGATGGGCGCCATAGCCGAAGGCGAGATGCTTGTTGGGCGAGCGTTCGATCTTGAAGGCGAAGGGATCGTCGAAGGCGTCCTCGTCGCGATTGGCCGACCAGTAGCACATCAGCAGATTGTCGCCGGCCTTGATCTTCTGGCCGCGCAATTCGTAGTCCACCGCCGCGGTGCGGAAGAAATGCTTCACCGGCGTCGTCCAGCGGATCATCTCGTCGATGGCGCCCGGCAGCAGCTTGTCCGGATCGGCCTTCAGCTTGGCGAATTCCGCCGGGTTCTGCATCAGTGCCAGCAAGCCGCCGGCAGCCGTCGAGCTTGTCGTGTCGTGGCCGGCCGTCGCGACGATGATGTAATAGCCCATCGCCTCGAAATGCCCGATCGGCTCGCCATTGATCGTCGCATTGGCAATGATGCTGGCCACATCGTCCTTCGGGTTCTTGCGGCGGTCTTCGGTCATCGCCGTGAAATAGTTGAAGAAGTCGGTCACCGTGTTGACGGTTTCGTTGGCGTCCGGACGCTTCATGTCGGGGTCGGTGGCACCGAAGAGTTCCTGCGTTAGCTTCAGCATGATCGGCTCGTCTTCTTCCGGCACGCCGAGCACGGTCATGATGACGCGCAACGGATACCAGACGGCGACATCGGCGACGAAATCGCATTCGCCGCCTTTCGCTTCCAGCCGGTCGATATATTTCTCGGCCAGCGCGTCGACACGGGCCGAGATCGCCTTCAGGTTGGGCGGCATGAACCAGGCCTGCGTCAACCCGCGATAGGCGCGGTGGTCGGGATTGTCCATGTCGACCAGCGAGCGGATCAGCTTCGAATTGCCGCCGGTGAACTTCTTGACCTCTTCCTCGGTCTGGATCGTCTGCATGGTCAGGCGCGGATCGTTGAGAAAAATCTCGTTCTGCCGTTCGACTTCCATGATGTCGGCATGCTTCGACACGGTCCAGAAGGGACGGTAGCCCTCGGGCTCGGTCCAGCGCACCGGCGCTTCCTTGCGCAATTTCGCGAACAGCGCGTGGAAAGCGTCATTGTCGGCATAGGTCTTCGGATCGGCGATCGCATTGTCGACGCTCTTGTCGGTCATTTCCGTCCTCCTCCGCCGCTCTTCACGGCCTGTTCGTTCGTCGCGCCGCGCGGTGCGTTTCCGTTCAGCGCCGCCCAATGCCGCCGTGACGTTGCGTAAACCGCTAAATCCTTGCGGCACAAGGCTTTCCGCTAACTCTGCGCAGAGTTTCGGGGGCTGGCAAGGGGCACGTTTCCGGCTGGACAAGCGGGTTGCGGTGTACAAGATGTCGGTCAGAGCACCCCAAATGAAACCCGAGGTCGGCCCGCGTCGGCGCCTGGCCCAACATCAGGAGATACCGACATGGCGGAAGCCTATATCGTCGCCGCGGCCCGCACGGCCGGCGGCCGCAAGGGCGGCAGGTTGAAGGATTGGCACCCGGCCGATCTGGGCGGCAAGGTGATCGACGATCTGGTCCGCCGCACCGGCGCCGATCCGGCCCTCATCGAAGACGTGATCGTCGGCTGCGTCGATCAGGCCGGCGAGCAGGGCATGAACATCGCGCGCAACGCGGTGCTGGCGTCAAGCCTGCCCGAAAGCGTGCCGGCCACGTCGGTCGACCGTCAATGCGGCTCCTCGCAGCAGGCGCTCCACTTCGGCGCGCAAGCGGTCATGTCGGGGGCGATGGATATCGTCATCGCGGCCGGCATCGAAAGCATGACGCGTGTGCCGATGGGCATGCCGATTTCGCTGCCCTTCAAGAACGGTTTCGGCTTCTACAAGAGCCCGAACATCGAAGCACGCTACCCGAACATCCAGTTCAACCAGTTCGCCGGCGCCGAAATGATGGCGAAGAAATACGGCCTGACGAAAGACCAGCTCGACGCATTCGCCTATTCGAGCCACCAGAAGGCGATTGCGGCGACCCAGGCCGGTCTCTTCGACGCCGAAATCGTGCCGCTTGAAATCGCGCTGGAAGACGGCACGAAGGAAATGCACAAGGTCGACGAGGGCATCCGCTTCGACGCCAGTCTCGACGCCATCCGGAGCGTCAAGCTGCTGGTCGAGGGTGGCGCCATCACGGCCGCCTCCTCCTCGCAGATCTGCGACGGCGCCTCGGGCGTCATGATCGTCAACGAAAAGGGCCTGAAGGCGCTCGGCGTCGAGCCGCTGGCGCGCATCCACCACATGACCGTCGTCGGCGGCGACCCGGTCATCATGCTCGAAGCGCCGATCCCCGGCACCGAGAAGGCGCTGAAAAAGGCCGGCATGAAGATCGACGAGATCGACCTCTATGAAGTCAATGAGGCCTTCGCCTCGGTGCCGGCCGCCTGGCTGCAGGCGCTGGGCGCCGATCCCGAACGCCTCAATGTGCATGGCGGCGCGATTTCGCTCGGCCATCCGCTCGGCGCCTCGGGCACCAAGCTGATGACGACGCTGGTCCATGCGCTGAAGGCGAAGAACAAGCGTTACGGGTTGCAGACCATGTGCGAAGGCGGCGGTCTGGCCAATGTGACCATTGTCGAGCGTCTCTGAGGCGCATAACGTCGAACGCTTCTAAAGCGCAAAAAATGCCGGAAATGCAGGGGCGGGGCCGGAAGGCGCCGCCCCTTTTTGCCGCGAATCTTTCCATCATCTGCTAGAGTCGCGCATATGCGCTACGTATATCCAGGTC
The DNA here is from genome assembly GCF_030651915.1 of Parvibaculum sp. Classification (GTDB taxonomy): domain Bacteria; phylum Pseudomonadota; class Alphaproteobacteria; order Parvibaculales; family Parvibaculaceae; genus Parvibaculum. Next base: position 476,435 of record NZ_JAUSBV010000002.1, read on the forward strand.
TGACAAGGGCGCGCGCCGAGCCGATGAAGATTCCAACCCCATAAAGATACCCTGCCGCATGAAGATGAAAGAACTCGAGGCCGCGACCGGCATTGGCCGCGAAACCATCCGTTACTACATCCGTGAAGGTCTGCTGCCCGAGCCGGTGCGGCCGAAGCGCAATGTGGCGACCTATGGCCGCGAGCATGTGAAGCGCCTCGACCTGATCCGGCGGTTGCAGCACGACCGGCATCTGCCGCTATCCGTCATCAAGGCCGTGGTGACCTCGGAAACGGGCGAGCCGGCGGGTGGTTTCGAATCGCTGATCGGGCTCGAGGTGGCGATGGGGCCGCTGCTGTCCGACGGGCGCAATCTGGCGCCGAAGAAGATCGGCGACGTCGCCCGGGAAACCGGACTTGAACTTGCCGAGATCCGGGGGTTCGAGGATATCGGTTTCATCGCCATCGACCGCCGCGATGGCGGCGAATGGCTCAACCAGCGCAGCGTCCGGCTGATGGAAATCATCGCGCAGACGCGCGTCGAGGGATACACGCCCGATATCGGCTACACGATCGAGAGCTATGGCATCTATCCGCAGATGATCGAACTGCTGGCGCGGCGCGCCGTGGTGGGTTTCTACTCACGCCTCGGCGACAAGCTCGACCAGCCGGCCGCCGCCAAGCTCGCCGTCAACGGCATCCGGACTTTGAGCGAAATGGTGCCGCTGATGCTGATCGAGAAGATCGTGCGCGAAGTCGAAAAGATCAGTGCCAGCGGTGTCCTGCCGACCCCTGAAGACGACGTCTGAGAGCGGCGAAACCGGCGCTTTTCTAATCCCCCAGCACCAGCGTGTCGGCCTTGCGCCAGTAGATCCAGTATTCCTCGCCGGCCTTGAAGGTGAATTCCTCGACGTCGCTCGAGACGTTGGAGATGTCGGCCTGCAGCGGCGCGCCGAGGCCGATGTCGAAAAAGACATTGCTGTAGCTGCCGAAATAGGCAACCTCGCCGACCTTGCCCTTGACGGCGATCACGTTCGGATCGGTCGGCTTGTGATCATCGACGAAAATCTTTTCGGGCCGGACCGCCAGCGCCACCGGGCCCACCGCCGTGCCTTTCAGCGTCACCTCGCCGATCTTCGGCGCGGTCACCTTCACCTGGCCCTCGCCCGCGCTCACCGCGGTCGCGTCGATCAGGTTGATCTTGCCGATGAAGTCGGCGACGAAGCGGCTTGCCGGCGTTTCGTAGAGGCCGGTCGGCGGCGCCACCTGCTGCACCTTGCCCTGGTTCATCACCGCGATGCGGTTGGCCATGGAGAGCGCTTCCGACTGGTCATGCGTGACGATGACGAAGGTGATGCCGACGGTCTTTTGCAGCCGCACCAGTTCAAGCTGCATCGCCTCCCTGAGCTTTGCGTCGAGCGCCGAGAGCGGTTCGTCGAGCAGCAGCACCGAGGGGCGCTTCACCAGCGCGCGGGCCAAGGCGACGCGCTGGCGCTGGCCGCCCGACATTTCGTCGGGCATGCGCTTGCCGAGACCGCCGAGCTTGACGAGGTCGAGCGCCTCGGCCACGCGCTTCTTGATTTCGCCTGAGGGGCGGCGGTCCATCTTCAGCCCATAGGCGACGTTCTGCTCGACCGACATATGCGGAAACACCGCATAGGACTGGAACACCATGTTGACCGGGCGCTTGTTGGGCTGGACCTTCGCCATGTCGTGGCCGTCGATAATGACCTGGCCCGCCGTCGGGATTTCGAAACCCGCCAGCATCCGCAAGAGCGTGGTCTTGCCGCAGCCCGAGGGCCCCAGCAGCGCGAAGAACTCGCCACGCTGAACCTCGAGGCTGACATCGTCGACTGCCTTGACGCTGCCGCCATAGACTTTCGAGACGTTCTTGATCTGGATGAGGGGCGCTTCGGACATGTGATCTTCCGGTTTCGGGGACAGACGTTAATGGGCGGACTTGCCGATCATGTTGTTGCGGTTCTGCAGCCACAGCGCGATCGTGGTCACGACCAGCGTCAGCAGAATCAGGACGGTCGAGGCCGCGTTGACTTCGGGCGTCACCGAGAAGCGCACCATCGAATAGATCTTGACCGGGAAGGTGACGGTCTCGGGCCCGGCGGTGAAGAAGGTGATGACGAAGTCGTCGAGCGACAGCGTGAAGGCGAGCAGCGCGCCGGCGATCAGGCCGGGCTTCATGTGCGGCACCACGATGTCGCGAAAGACGCGATATTCGTTGGCGCCGAGGTCGCGCGCGCATTCGGCAAGCTCGCGGTTGAAGTTTTCGAGCCTGGCCCGGATCACGATGGCGGCGAAGGGAAAGGCGAAGGCGATATGGGCAATCGTGATCGAGCCGAGATTGAACGGCCAGGGCAGGCCGGTCGGCCAGCCGATGCGGGCGAAGAACACCATCATCGCGACGCCCATGCAGATTTCGGGAATGACGATCGGCAGCGCCATGCCGCCTTCATAGACGGCCTTGCCCGGAAAACGGTAGCGCCACAGCACATAGGCGGTCAGCGCGCCGAGGATCGTGCTCACCACCGTCGTCATCAGCGCGATGGTCAGCGAATTGCCGAAGGCGATCATCAACCCTTCATTGTTGAAGAACTTCACGTAGTAGTCGGTGGTGAAGCCGCGCCAGACGACATTGCGGCGGCTGTCGTTGAAGCTGAAGGCGATCAGGCCGAGGATCGGCGCATAAAGGAAGAACAGCGTCAGCGTGACGATGGCGCGCAGCCAGAAGCGCCGCGCATAGTCGAGCGGGCCGATCGGGTCGGGGTTGCGGCGGAAGAGGCTCATCTCTTGTCTCCTCTTCCTTCCTTGCGCATCAGCACAGCCCTGAGCGCCAGTGCGAAGAAGGTTGCATACATCAAGAGGAAGCTCAGCGCGGCGCCGAAGGGCCAGTTGTTGGCCTGCTTGAACTGGCTGGCGATCACATTGGCGATCATGTAGCTGTCGGTGCCGCCCAGCAGGTCGGGCGTCAGGTAAGAGCCCATCGCCGGAATGAAGGTGATGACGATTCCGCTTGCGATGCCCGGCAAGGCCAGCGGCACGACGATCGTAAAGAAAGTACGCGTGTGGCCGGCGCCGAGGTCGAGGCTCGCTTCGAGATAGGAGCGGTCGAGGCGGTCGAGGGCGGCATAGAGCGGCAGCACCATGAAGGGCAGGCTGACATAGACCAGGCCGAAGATCACCGCCGTGTTGTTGTAGAGCAGCTGCAGCGGCGTGAACGGGCCGATGATCGTGTTGTCGCCGAGGCCGATGAAGGAAAGCGCCCAGTCGGCATGGGTGACGATCCATTCAAGCCCGCTATTGATGAAGCCGTTGGTCCTGAGCACCGCGATCAGCGCATAGGTGCGGATCAGCAGGTTGGTCCAGAAGGGCAGGATCACCAGCAGCAGCAGCCACATCCGCATGGTCGGCTTCGAAAAGACGATGGCGATGGCGACCGGAAAGGAAACGACCAGACAGATCGCGGTCGTCGCCGCGGCCATCCAGATCGATTTCCAGAAAATACCGAGATAGAGCGGTTCCAGCGCCCGCATATATTGCTGGAGGTTCCAGTCGAGCGTGATGTCGACGACGCCGGTCTTGGAACTGAAGCTGTAAAGCCAGATCAGCGACAGCGGAATGATGAAGAACGTGACCAGCCAGAAGGTCGGCGGCACGATGACGGTCCAGAACGTCCGGGCCGAATTCTTCCAGTTTTCCATCTATCGAAACCCCCCACAGGGCACACGGAACTGATGTATCTGTATTTATATATCAAGTCTCGCAGCAACTGACACGCTTGTGCCTGTGCCACATGACCAGAACCCCACGCGTCATGGCCTGCCCCCTTGATTATAAAGGCGGGCGGATCATGACGCCGATAGAAAATGCAGCGTCATGAAAGCTGCCGTAAACAAAAAAAGGGCGGGCAATTTCTTGCCCGCCCGTGCGCCGCCCTCAGGCGGCGTTGATCTTGGTGCAGAGGTCTTCGCGCATCTGCGACACTTCCTCGCCGAGATATTCGGCGAATTCCGACACGGCGACCACGTCGTCCGGCGGGAAGATGTCCTCGTTCGACTTGTAGTCCTCGTCCATCAGCTCGTAACCCGCCTTGTTGGGCGTCGCATACTGGATGTAGTCGGTGATCAGCTGGTTGGGCTCGGGCGCATGGATGTAGTTGATCAGCGCATGGGCGTTGTCGACGTTCGGCGCATTGGCGGGGATCGCCAGCACGTCTTCCCACAGAATGCCGCCTTCCTTCGGAATGACGTAGTCGATGTCGTCATCCTCGGTCATCAGCTGCACGATGTCGCCGTTATATTCCATCGTCACGTCGACTTCGCCGGCCGCCAGCAGGTCCTGGCCGTTATCCTCGGCAAAGGCCTTGATGTGCTTCTTCTGCTTGATGATCAGTTCGGCCGCCGCTTCGTTCTCGGCCTTGTCGGTCGAGTTCAGCGAATAGCCGAGATATTTCAGCGCGCAGCCCAGCATCGTGCCGCAATCGGACAGCAGCGCGATCTTGTTGGAATACTGGTCGCTGTCATAGAGATATTTCCAGCTGTCGGGCACGCCGCTTACCGCCGACTTGCGGTAGCCGATGCCGACCGTGCCCCACATATAGGGCAGCGAATATTTGCGGCCCGGATCGAAGGGTTCGTCCATGAAGCGCGGGAAGATGTTCGAAATGTTCGGGATCTTCGAATGGTCGAGCGGCTGCACCATGTCGGCCGCCATCATGCGGGGCAACCAGTCGTTCGACGGCACGATGACGTCATAGGCGACATTGCCGCCGCGCATCTTGGCGAAGAGTTCCGACACGTCGGCAAAGGTGTCGACCGTCACGCGGATGCCGGTTTCGGACGTAAAATCCTCCAGCGTCGTCTCGCCGATATAGGTGTCCCAATTGGCGAACACCACGCTGCCCGCGCCCTGCGCGGACGCGAATTTGGGCATCGCGGTCAGGCTGATGCCGACCGCGGCCGTTCCCGTCATGAACTGCCGGCGCGACAGCGCCTGGATCAGTCCGGCCATGCCTTTTCTGCGATTCATCGAATTCATCCTCCGGTTTCGTGTCTGGGCCCCCTCCCGCCGGTCGCACGGAGGCGGCCCGGGGGTTAATCAGTGTTCAACGGTTTTGCCGCCAGCGCAAGCAAAGCCCGTGTTTTCGGCGCTGCAACGGGCCGCGCTGTCGAGAATCCTAAACAGCGGACCGTGGCCGGAATGCGGCGGTTTTCTGTGGCGCAAAATGAACATTCGGTCATGTTTCGCGCCCGTCCCTTGTGTTGTCGGCGGCGCGTTCCAAGATAGGGGCGGCCGGTAAAATGGCAGATGTCATGCCGTATCCGGCGCCTGCCGGCAGACCGGATCGCGATTTCAGGGAAGGCAACACAGTCATGATCGACCTCTACACCGCCTCGACGCCCAATGGCTGGAAAGCCTCCGTCACGCTCGAGGAGCTTGGTCTTCCTTACAATGTCCATGCCATCGCGCTGCAGAAGAACGAACAGAAGGAACCCGCCTTCCTGAAACTCAATCCCAACGGGCGCATTCCGGCAATCGTCGACCGCGATGAAGGTGATTTCGCGGTCTTCGAGTCGGGCGCGATCATGCTCTACCTTGCCGGGAAAACAGGCAGGCTGATGCCGGCGGATGCAAAGGGCCGCTCGCGCGTCACGCAATGGCTGATGTTCCAGATGGGCGGCGTCGGTCCGATGATGGGCCAGGCCAATGTCTTCTTCCGCTACTTCCCGGAAAAGATCCAGCCCGTCATCGACCGCTACCAGAACGAATCGAAACGCCTCTTCACCGTTCTCGACGGCCATCTCGCGGACCATGAATATCTCGCCGGCGACTATTCGATCGCCGACATCGCCAACTGGTGCTGGGTGCGTACGCATAAATGGTCGGGCGTCGAGATCGACGATCTGCCCCATCTGCAACGCTGGCTCGACGCCATCGCGGCGCGCCCCGCCGCGCAGAAAGGCATCACCGTTCCGGTCGATCTCGCGGCGCTGCAGAAAGGCGATGGCGAAGCGGCAAAGAAGTTTGCCGAAGAAGCACAGAAGATGGTGCAAAGGTAATATTTCTCCCCTTCCCAATCGGGGAGAGGGATTGAAGCGCCACGATGGTTTGATCAGACTGAGGAAATAAATGGTGACTCCATATCTCCCTCTCCCCAGCGGGGAGAGGGAGATAAAGGGCGTCCCTCAATTCCCTCTCCCTATCGGAGAGAGGGAAGGGTGCGGGGCCTTGGCGCCCGAACAATGACGAGACAGGAAAGAAAGACCGTGTCCGACATCGAAGTCATGCCCGCGCGCCCGGAAGAAAAACCCGTCCTCGCCAATCTGATGCAGCTCTATATCCACGACTTCTCCGAACACTGGTCGGGAACGCCGAATGGCGAATTGCGGGATGACGGGCGCTTTGCGGATTATCCGCATCTCGACAGCTACTGGTCCGGTCCTGCCCGTGTGCCTCTGCTCATCCGGCAGGGCGGCGCGCTGATCGGCTTTGCGCTGATCAACGATCACGCCCATAGCGGCCGTCCGGTCGCGCGCAACATGGCCGAGTTCTTCATCGTCCGCAAACACCGGCGCGGCGGCGCCGGCATGGCGGCCGCGCAGGCGATCTTCAGCCGCTGGCCGGGCACCTGGGAAGCCGCCATTGCGCGCCGCAACGTCGCGGCGCTCACCTTCTGGCGCAAGGCGATTGCCGGCCATCCGCTTGTTTCGGCGATCGAGGAAGAAGACATTTTGACGCCCGACTGGAACGGCCCCGTCATCTGCTTCCGGATAGGGGCGGGGGATTGAAGCGTCACGATGGTTTGATCAGACTGAGGAAATAAATGGTGACTCCATATCTCCCTCTCCCCATCGGGGAGAGGGAAGGGGCCCGCCGATGCGGCGAAGCCGCGTCGGTGGGAAGGGTGAGGGGGACCACGCATGAAGCGGCAAAATATTTCCCGCGCGCGCTCCCTGCGTATCAACCGAACGGATGCCGAAGCCCGTCTCTGGCTCCATCTCCGCAACCGCATGCTCGGCGGCGCCAAGTTCAGGCGGCAGGTGCCGGTCGGCCCCTATATCGCCGACTTTCTCTGCGCCGAGCACATGCTGATCGTCGAACTCGATGGTGGTCAGCATGCGGACAATCCGGCCGATGAACGGCGCACCCGTTTTCTGGAATCGAAAGGTTACCGCGTCATTCGTTTCTGGAACCCCGATGTGCTCACGAACACGGATGGCGTGTTGGAGATGATCCTCACCGAACTGGACAAGACCCCTCACCCTTCCCACCGACGCGCCTGATGGCGCATCGGTGGGCCCCCTCCCTCTCCCCGGAGGGGAGAGGGAGATAAAGGGCGTCCCTCAATTCCCTCTCCCCAACGGGGAGAGGGGTGAGAGGACACAAGAAAAGGTCCAGTGGACCTTTTCGTCCTCGAACGACGCCGAAGGCGCGGAAGGGTGAGGGGGCCGTCCGGGCGATGAAGAAACATAATGCTCAGTCTACGAATTAATTTCGTCCGAGTCCTTCACGCGCCGTCCCGCGCCCGCCCATCCCACTCCTTCAGCGCCTTGCGGGCGAATTCGAGCTTATAGGTCATCGAGCTCGACGGCGACGCGCGGCCCGGTTTCGCGCGCGCGGATTTTCGCCGCGTCCTCCAGGTCTTCGATCCGGTCGAGCAGCGCTGCATAGGTGGCGGCCGGCACGATGTAGAATTCCGGGCTGTTGCAATTCAGGATGGCGAAGGTCTCGCCCTTCGCTTCCGTGACGCATCGCATCGGGTTTTTCTTGAAATCCGAGATGCTCATGAACCGTCTTGTCCGCAGTTCGGTCAGTGCCGTTCCGATGCCATCCGCACGAGGCCCCATCTTTCGCGCCATCGATCGCTCCATCTATCGGTTTCGACTTCGGGACCGCTCCATTGCCGTTCCCCGGATCAGGCGTCTCCGCGCCGTGTCGGGTTGTCTCTTTTTCGTCGCTGACTTCGGCGCCAGGGAGAGGCCCTCCGTTTATCTTCGCCGACCTGCCGGGACCGGGGATAAGTTCGCCCATTTTCGGTTTGTGACAGTTTTATGACAGTTTCGTGACAGAGGGGGGTCCGGCTGCCGCGCGCTGCTGTCACAATCGGGTTTTCCGGCCCAAAAACGGCTGAAATCCGCGGGTTTTCGCCGGTTCCGGCGGGTTTGTGACAGTTCGATGACAGCGCTGCCAGCCGACTGCCGGATAAAATGGCTGAAAGCCGCCGATTATCCGCCTGTCCTTGACATCGCGCTCCTATTTCCTTAAATAAGAATAAGTCGCAATAGCGATTGTGAAACAGGACAGAGCATCATGCGCGACCTCGCCAAGACCATGACCTACGGCACGCTTCACTTCACGGTGGGCTTCGGCGTCGTCTATGCGCTGACCGGCGAAGTCGCGATCGCGGCCGGCGTCGCCTTGATCGAGCCCGCCGTCAACACGGTGGTCTTCTATTTCCACGAAAAGGCATGGGCCAGCTTTCCGGCCAAGACCTTGAAAAACATCGGCTTTCGCCCGCCGCTGCGGGCCGCCTGAGGCGCCTCAGCGCCAGGCCCAGACCGGCTGTTCGAGGTCGGCGACGCGGGTCGCGCGGCCGCGCAGGCCCACTTCCGCAAACTGATAAAGCAGCGCTGCCGTCGGCGCATGGACATGAGTATCGCCGAGATAAAGGCGGATCACCGGCTGCTTGCTTTCGGCGATCGACAGAAATTCCGGCGAGCCCTCGCGTGTCAGCTCGGTGAGCGCGAAAGAATGGATCGAGGCGACCTCGCCGGGATTGGCCTTCATGGCGCCGATGTCTTCGGCCCAGGTCACCACGGGGGTGATCAGGTAGCCCGAACGCGTCGGATAATCGTCAAGTATTCCAATGACTTGCGAGGGATGAAGCGTCAGCGCCACTTCTTCCTCGAGCTCGCGCAGCGCCGCCTCGACCGGCGTTTCATCGCCGTCGAGCCGCCCGCCCGGCAGCGCCCATTGGCCGCCATGGGCGTTGAGGCGCGGCGCGCGTTTGGTCAGCAGGAAGGCGGCCTGATCGCCGCTTTCTCCGTGTACGGAACAGGGAACGATCGTGATCGCCACCGCCGCGCGCTTCAGGCCGTCGCCGGCGCGGGCCGCACGCGGGAAGGCCGCAAGCCTTTCGGTCAGGCGGGTTTTCAGGGCGTCGTCGAAGCGGTGGGGCATGGCAAGGCTTTTAGCATGAAGCGCCGGGGTGTTTAATATCCGGGTGCGGCGGCCGGGGCGGCGGATTTATCCCCGCCGCGCCGGCGGCGCAATCGCCAATGGTACCAAGGCCTTGGCCGCGTTTTCGCGGCGCGGGTCCGGCCCGCCCCGGTGTTTATGATCCTCGACACATATCCCCGATTGGCCCCCCGCCTCATCTTGGAGTTGGCCCCGCGCGGGTCTACACTTTTTCCGTTCTCTCACCCCCCGCGAGGCCACCATGCGCATCGGCGTTCCCAAGGAAATCAAGGTCCATGAATACCGCGTCGGCATGACGCCGCCGGCCGTGCGCGAGGCGGTGCATCACGGCCATCAGGTGCTGGTGCAGAAGGGCGCAGGCGACGGTATCGGCCTTTTCGACGCGCAATATGAGGCCGCCGGCGCGACGATCGTCGATACGGCAGCCGAAATTTTCGCCTCCGCCGAGATGATCGTGAAGGTCAAGGAACCGCAGCCGGCCGAATGGAAAATGCTGCGCGAGGGCCAGATTCTCTTTACCTACCTGCACTTGGCGCCCGATCCCGAACAGGCGCGCGGGTTGATCGAGTCCGGTTGCATCGCCATTGCCTATGAGACGGTGACGGATGCGCGCGGCGGCTTGCCGCTGCTGGCGCCGATGTCCGAAGTCGCCGGCCGCATGTCGATCCAGGCCGGCGCCCATTGCCTCGAGATCGCGCAGGGCGGGCGCGGCATGCTGCTCGGCGGCGTGCCGGGCGTGCCGGCGGCCAAGGTCGTCATTCTCGGCGGCGGCGTTGCGGGCACCAATGCGGCGCGCATGGCGATGGGGCTTGAGGCGCATGTCACCGTCATCGACATCGCGCTGCACCGGCTCTACGAGCTCGATCTGCAATTCGGTTCAAGCCTCAACACGATCTATTCGACGGTCGATGCGATTGAGGAAAGCGTGCTCGGCGCGGATCTTGTGATCGGCGCCGTGCTGGTGCCGGGCGCGGCGGCGCCGAAGCTTGTCACCGAGGACATGGTCCGGCGGATGAAGAAGGGTTCGGTGCTGGTCGATATTGCCATCGATCAGGGCGGCTGCTTTGCAACCTCGCATGCGACCAACCATGCCGATCCGACCTATATCAAACATGAGGTCGTTCACTATTGCGTCGCCAACATGCCGGGCGCGGTGGCGCGCACCTCCACCTTCGCGCTCAACAACGCGACCTTGCCCTTCACGCTGGCGCTGGCCGACAAGGGCTACCGCAAGGCGCTTGCCGACAATCCGCACCTGATGGCCGGTCTCAATGTCCATCGCGGGCAACTGACCTATCGGGCGGTTTCCGATGCGCTGGGCGAGCCCTATTACAAGGCCGAGAGCGTGCTGGCGGCTTAACGTCAAGTATTTGAAATCGCTTGGATATTTCTCGGGCCCGGGGATAAATGTGCCAATCCGGGGCGGGTTTTAAACGCTAATTAACCATAGGCGGGCAGACTTTGCGTCAGGCCGGTCCCTCGGGATCCGGCACGGCTGCAAGGGGGCTTGCCCATGTTCGACAAGATTCAGCGCGATCGTTTCTGGCTGGTCCTCGGGGCGGTGTTGATTGCTCTTTTCGTCGTCCAGAAGGAGCGCGGTATCGTCGAGCCGCGTCAGACGGTGCAGTACGACCAGCGCGCGATGACGCGTCTGGTCGAGAAAGCCATTGAAATTCCGGTGGTTGCCGCGCAATCGGCGGTTCGCCCACCATTGCCGCGTCCGCCGCTCCAGCAGGTTGCTTGGCACGATCCCCATGCCGATCTGATCACCGGCTCGCTGGCGGCCTCGGCACCGCGTCCGCTGGCCCGTCCGGGCCGCGGCGGCGCCATCACCACGGCATCGCTGGCCGCACCCGCCGCCCTTCCGTCCGCCAGCCGCTACTATGTGCAACTCGGCAGCTACACCTCCATAGACCGCGCCAGCCGCCGTTATTTCGACGTACTGGGCCGCGAGCCGGACCTGCAGGGCAATGAGCGCGTTTCGATCGACAGCGCCACTATCGGCGGCGAGACGGTTCACCGGGTCCGCATGGGCGCCTTCGGCAGCGAGGCCTCGGCCCGTGCGGCCTGCGCCCGGGCTGCCGTGCCTGCCGACGAATGCGCGGTCGTCCGCCTCAACTGAGGTGCCGGGCGGCTGATTTTCGGCTGCTTGTGGACTTCCGCGCCGGTTTCACTGTATAAGGCCCGCCAAAGGCCGTTCCGCCAAGCCGATATTCGAGGCGGGAGCGGCCAATATTCTGTTTTCAAAGCCTTTTTCGCGAGGGCAGGGGCGCCGGGCTCAATCCGGCCAGACCGTTCCCCGCGAACCAATCGGAGCGTCGTCGCCATGGCCGTCCCCAAGAGGAAAACCACCCCGTCGAAGCGCGGCATGCGCCGTTCGGCCGATGCGCTGAAGCAGCCGACCTATGTCGAGAACCCGGATTCGGGCGAGCTGCACCGTCCGCATCATGTCGATCTGAAGTCCGGCATGTATCGCGGCAAGCAGATCCTGAAGCCGAAGGCCGACTGAGCCTTCCGACGCTTCGTCGAACATTTCAACGCCGCCTCACCGAGGCGGCGTTTTCGTTTGTCGCTTGCGTCTGCGCTGAGGCGTCAGGGCGCTGCGTCGATCATGTCGGCGGCGTCGATCACTTCGGCAATCAGCGCGACAAGCGGCGCCGGGTCGTCCTGGTAGGTCACGCCCAGCACCACCAGAACCATGTCGCGCGACGGCACGATCAGCACGAGTTGCGCGCCGAAGCCGCGCGCCATGAACGTGTCTTCGGGCAGTTTGTCGGAAATGGCGGGCACGCCCGTTTCCGGGTTTCGCGCATTCAGCCAGAAATGCGCGCCATAGCGTCCGCCTGAATGACGGGCCGGGGTGCGGGCATGATCGGCCCAGCCCTCCGGCAACAGGCGCTTGCCCGCCCAGACCCCGTCGCGCAGATAGAGATAGCCGAAGCGGGCCCAGTCCTGCGCGGTCATGTGAACGAAGGACGAGCCGATAAATGTGCCGCTGGCATCGAATTCCGGCACGGCGCTTTCAAGGCCGAGCGGGCGAAAGAGCTTTTCCCGCATGATGGCATTCATCGCGGCGGCGTCTTCTGCGCCCGTCACGTCCTTGAGAATGCGCGCGACAATATTGCTGCTGCCGCTTGAATAGGACCAATGGGTGCCGGGTTCGTGATTGAGGCGCAGGCTGGCGGCGTAATGGGCCATGTCCTTGCGCCCGATGCCGAAAAGCATGTTCAGCACATGGGATCGGGAGGGGTCGTTATAGACTTCCTCGAAACTCAGGCCCGATTGCATGCGCAGCAGGTCTTCGATGCGGATGGCCGCACGGCGATCGCCGGCATGCCGCTGCCATTCCGGCACCGGCGCGGGCGCGTCGATGTCGAGCCGGCCTTCCATCGCCAGAATGCCGGTCAGCGCGTGGGTGACGCTTTTTGCCATCGACCAGGACGGAAAGAGTGTCGTCTCGTCGAAACCGGCGCGGTAGGCCTCGCCCGTGATCCGGCCACCCTTGACCACCAGAAGCGCGCGGATGCCGGCCAGATGCGGATCGTCCTTTTCGGCGAAGACGCGGGCGAATATTTCGCCGAGCGGAGCAGGTGTATCGGCGCGCGGCCAGCCGCCATCCGGCCAGGCGACGCCTTGCGGCTGCGGCGGCAGGGGCACCGCCCCGAGCGGGCCGGGTGCTGCGAGGATGGCCAGAAGGCCGATAAGCGCGACCGCGCGATGCATGGACAGAATGGTCACGGAGAGGTACTCCTCGGAAAGACGATTCAGCATAAAGGCCGGCGCATGAGGATCAAATTTATCGTCTCGGCGGTTGTGCTCGCGGTGGTGATCGGTCTGGCACTCGGTCCGCTGCAGCATATGGCCGCGAATGCGGAAGTGGGCGCGCGGGCCGTTGCCAAGACCGCCTGTTCCTGCGTTTTTGTTGCCGGGCGCACGCTTGAAGAATGCCGCGCCGACGATCCGCCGGGTTTCGAGCGGGTGAATGCCTCGGTTGACGTGGCAGCGGCAGAAGTCACGGCCTCGGTGCTCTGGCTGGTTCGGGCAAGGGCGCAGTATCGGGGCCGCGAGGGCTGTCTGACCGACTAGGCGCTATTCGCTCAGGCCCGTCAGCGCCTCGGCGCAGACCTTGCGGGCCTGTGCCGTCACGGCTTCCTTCCAGTCGCTTTCATCGACATAAAAGGCATCACGAATCTGTTTCGCGATGGCGGCGGCCTGCGGATTTTTCGCCCCGCCGTTCTGGTGCAGCCAGTTGTCGGCCTGCAGCGCCACCGTCACCTCGCCGATCGGCACGGTGCCGAATTCAAGCCCGCCGGCGGTCACTTCGCGGCCTTTCAGCTCATCGGCAAAACAGACCGTGATCGAGCCCGGCACATTCGATGACAGCGAGCCGCCGCCCACCGTCGAGCGCACCCTGTCGCCCCACCAGCGCCGCATCCGCTTGAAAGTGCTGCTGGATTCGGGCTCGGTGCAGATGATCTCGCCTTCCCCCCGGACCCCGAGGCCCGAATGCATGTCGAGAAAGGCGATGCGCTCGGCCGTACCCATTTGTTCGCGGATGATCGCGCGCAGGGTCCGGTTCGACCAGACCGGTTCGCGTCCACCATATTGCACGCCGCCCGGATGATCGTACTGCCCCGCCGTCAGCGCATGCTGCATGGCCGCCGGACCATGCTCGGCCGCATAGGCCTTCATGCGGGCGCGGCTCGCGGCCATGGTTTCCGGTGCGAGGTCGCGCGGATTGATCGCGTCGAAAAGCGCCTCATAGCCGGCGTTTTGCGGGTGCGGCTTCGAATGATCGAGGAAATTGCGGTTGAGATCGACATTGTCCTCATTGACGCGGCGATCCCAGGCAAAGCCGTAAGGGTTGATCGCGTGAATGAGCACAAGCGCCGTCTCGGGCGGCAGGTCGCGGGCAAAGCCTTCGCTGAGCAGCGCCGTCTGGATGCCCGAGCCGCAATAGCCCTCGACGCCATGCGTGCCCGAGCCGATGCCGAGGATGCGGCTTGCGTCGGCGGGACCGATACGGGCGATGTCGGTCGCCAGCGTTTCGCCGGCAGGTCCCTTCATCGGGTGTTCGCGCGCCGAAAGCGTGGCGCCGGCAGCTTCGGCGGCCGCCCGAAAACGGCGGCGCGCCTCGCTATAGCTTGCCGAGAAATATCGGGCCGCCGCCATCTGTCTGCCGCCGCCGGGCGGCTATTTCATAATCACCATGTCGCTGGCGAGCTTGTTGAGCTTCAGGCCCATCCAGGTGTTGATCACCACATCGGCAACCGCAACTGTGCCGAAGAGCCAGAGGATACCGGCCAGATGATAGGGAAGCTCACTGGCGCCGTTGAAATGCTGGACGGCGGCATAGCCGACCAGCGCCAGCGGAACGAGCGACAGCATGATGTCGACCAGAAAGCGGGTTTCCTGCCCGACCGGCTGGTTGACGACCGCCAGTGCCTGTAACGAATAGTAGCCAATGGCAATCAGTCCGGCGAGGACTGCCAGATTGAATGTCTGTTCGGGCGTGTCGAGTGCCGGCGCATACCCGCCCCAGAAGACAAACCAGATCAACGCCGCAAAAATCAGCGATGAACTCTCGCGAACAATCAATGCGATGGTTCCAATTATCCGCATCATGGCCGTAACTCCCCGAGTTGTTCCGGCCATGTCCGGCCGCGTCTTGCTGACCCTCCCCCCGGTGGGCCGTATCTCAGCGAAGCATCGTGCCATTCCGGGAAAAAGTCCAGAAGCCTTGAATTTTCTAGGACTTGCGCCCCGGTGCAGGGTTAACGGCAGGCGGCGCTCAGCCGTTTCTTTCCGCTGCATCGAGCAGGAGTTCATAGGCGGCATTGAGGCGCGCGGTTTCCGGATGCGCCGGCAGCGCCTTCCCGTCGATCCGGGTCAGCGGCACCATGCCCATCAAGCTGCTGGTCAGGAAGGCGCCACCGATATGCGACAAATGCGTGGCTTCGATCCGGTCCTCCAGCACTTCGATCCCGAAGTCTGGCGCGAGTTCGAGGATCGCGGCGCGGGTTATTCCCGCCAGAATGCCGCAATCGACCGACGGCGTGATCAGCCTGTCGCCATCCCAGATGAAAATATTGGCTGCGCTGGCGCAGGCCAGATGTCCGTCGATATTGAACATCAATGCTTCCTCGGCGCCGCGCGCGCGGGCTTCTTCTTTCGCCAGTACGTTGTCGAGATAGGCAATCGCCTTCAGTTGTGCCGAGGGCGAGCGGTTGTTCCGGCGCGGCGTTGCCACAATCGCCGACAGGCCTGCCGGCGGCGCGGCTGCGGACGCGGCGGTGATCAGCAGCGTCGGCTTGGGGTCGGCTGGCAATGCGAGGCCGCGCGGGCCGGGGCCCCGCGTCAGCGTCAGCCGCAGCGCCGCGCGTGGCGCGTCGGCCAATCTGTTGGCGTCGAGCAATGCCGTGCAGGCCGCGGCAATCCGCGCCGGATCGAACGGCAGCGCCAGACCGATCGCATTGGCGCCGTGCCTCAATCGCAGCAAATGCGCATCGAGGAAAACCACCCGGCCCCGCCGCACCAGCATGGTTTCGAAAAGGCCGTCGCCCAGCAGAAAACCGCGATCGGTCGGGTCGATCCGCGTTTCGCCGGCGGGGGCCAGTTCGCCATTGAGCCAGACGATCATGCGGGCGCCTTCTCGCGATGGTTGACGCCGGCCAGCGTGAGGAAATTCGCAAGGAGCGCGTGCCCATGTTCGGTCAGCACCGACTCGGGATGAAACTGCACGCCGAATACCGGCAGCGTTTCGTGCGCCAGCGCCATCAGCGTGCCGTCTTCGGCAAAGGCCGTCGCGCGTAAAGGGCCGTTTTCCGGCAGTTCGGCAATCAGCGAATGATAGCGTGCGGCTGTAAACGGATTTGGCAGGCCATGAAATATCCCCGCTCCGTCATGGGCGATGCGCGCGGGCTTGCCATGTACCGGCCTCGCGGCGCGGCGGATATGGCCGCCAAAGGCGGCGGCAATGGCCTGGTGACCAAGGCAGACACCGAGGAGCGGAATGCCGTTTTCCGCGGCCGCGCGTGTCAGCGGCACCGATATGCCCGCCTTGTCCGGTCCGCAGGGACCCGGCGAGAGGAGGATCGCCTGCGGCCGCAGCGCCACGGCTTCCTCAACCGTGATGGCATCGGTGCGGATGGTCCGGCGTTCATGCCCGAGTTCGCCGATATATCGCGCTAGGTTGTGAACGAAGCTGTCGAAATTATCGATGACGAGAATCATGCGTGCGCTCCGGCGACGGCGGGCGATGCGGCATCGGGCGCCGTATCACCTGTGGCCTCAAGCACATGGCGCATGTCACGGGCCTTGGCCAGCGTTTCCTCATACTCGGCCGCGGGATCGGAATCCGCAACGATGCCGCCGCCGGCCTGAAAGGTGACGCGCCGGTCCTTCACGATCATGGTGCGAATGGCGATGGCGGTGTCCATGGCGCCGTCGGCGCCCAGGTAACCGATGGCGCCGCAATAGGGGCCGCGTGCCGTCGGTTCCAGTTCGGCGATAATTTCCATGGCGCGCAGCTTTGGCGCGCCGGTCACCGAGCCGCCGGGAAAGCAGGCGGCCAGAAGGTCGGCCGCCGTCGCATCGTCCCGCAGGCGCCCGCGAATGGTCGAGACAAGGTGATGGACGTTCGCGAAGCTTTCGAGTGCGCAGAGCTTTTCGACGGTCACCGAGCCGTCGGCGCAAACGCGCGAAATATCATTGCGCAGCAGATCGACGATCATGACGTTTTCAGCGCGGTCCTTTTCCGACGCCATCAGGTCGGCGGCCAGACGCCGGTCTTCATCCGGCGTTCGACCACGTGGCCTTGTGCCCTTGATCGGCCGGGTCTCGACCGCGCCGTCGCGGCAGGCAAGAAAGCGCTCGGGTGAGGAGGACAGGATCGCGCCCTCACCGAAATTGAAAAAAGCGCCAAAGGGCGCCGGGCTCGCCGCACGCAGCCTCAGGTAGAGCGCATAGGCAGCGTCGCCTTCGGCAAGACGCGCCTCGAAGCGCTGCGAAAGGTTGGCCTGGAAGATATCCCCGGCATAGATGTCGTCGACCACTTGTGCGACCGCGCGCTCATATGCGGTGCGCGTGAAGTTCGACGTGATCGTTGTTGGCGCAACGCGCGCTGTGGACGGCAAGGGTCCCGCCGCCTCGAAGCGTGCGCGCATGCGGGCGGCGCGTTCGGGCCCGCCGGTCGAAAACGACCAGGCGCGGCGCGCGATCATGTCGAAGGCCAGCACCGTGTCGTAAAAGCCCAATGCCATGTCGGGCAGGTTCTGGTCATCGACCGCGTAGGGTGGTGCTTCCGGCGGCAGGCGCTCCAGCGTGCGGCCGAGGCCATAGCCGAA
This sequence comes from Parvibaculum sp., assembly GCF_030651915.1. Classification (GTDB taxonomy): domain Bacteria; phylum Pseudomonadota; class Alphaproteobacteria; order Parvibaculales; family Parvibaculaceae; genus Parvibaculum. The sequence goes on from NZ_JAUSBV010000002.1 coordinate 493,971, forward strand.
GAAACCCGCCGCGCCGCCGATAAATGGCGGCTGGTCCGGGCGGGCGGCTATGCGCGGCAGCGCTGCCAGCTTTGCCTTCAGCACCGCAAAAGGTTCGGGCTCGATGGCGATGCGCAGCGTCACGCTGTCGGCCGGATCGGCGGCGATGAAGCTCCAGCGGCCATGCAGCGACGGGTCGCGGCCGGGTCCCGCCGTCGCACTGTCGAGGAACAGCGCGAAGGGTTCGGCCGCAAATGCATGAAATGCCTCATGCGGCGGACGCCACGCCAATTCCTGAACGAGCGGTTCGGTCACGTCGGTTGCGCCTTCCTTTTGGCGGGTCTTGTCAGGGTAGTGACGGCTCGCCGGCTTCGCCCTTGCCGGGGCCGCAGCTCGCGCATTGCCGCGCCTCCATGCGGGCAAGCGGGCCACGCGGTTTGCCGCTCGCGCCGCCGGACGTAAGGTTGGTACCCTGCATGGACAGAAATTCGATCAGCAGGCGGCTCACCAGCGGCGCCTGTGTGAACGTCATGTTATGCCCGAGGCCGGGATAGGAGCGAAGCTGCGCCTGCGGCATCAATTCCATCAATTTTTCCGCATGTGCGAAGGGGACGATCACGTCGGCCTCGCCCCAGATGACCAGAACAGGACGTGGTGAGCGGCCGGCGGTCGCGTAAGCATCCTGCGCCGCACCGAGCGGATAGTGGCGCATGGTCGAAAGCAGGGCGTCGCCATAACCGCGATACTCGAGCTGTCGGTTGAAGTCGGCCAGAAAGGCGCCGGGATTGGGCGCGCTTGCGGCCTCCTTGGCTGCGGCATTGTAGAAAAGCCGGGCATCAAAAAGGCGCATGATCCAGTCGCCAATCAAGGGTCGGCGCAGCAGATCCATGTTGCTGTCCGTTGCGATGCCGAGGCCGGCGGGTGCAATCAATGTCAGCGAACGGACGCGTTCGGGATGGCGCGCGGCGAAAATCGTGGCGATAGCGCCGCCCATCGAATAGCCGACGAGGTCGACACGGCGATTGATCGCCAGTGCATCGAGCAGTTCATCGAGTTGCCGGTCGAATAGATCGGCGTCGTAGACCGCGCCCGGGCGATCCGAAAGGCCGCGCCCGAAATTGTCGTAGGCAAGCACCCGGTAGCCCGCATCGGTCAAGGGCAGGATATGGTCTTTCCAGACGAATGAAGGTGTCGAAAAGCCGTGGATCAGAACGACCAGCGGCGCGTCGTCGCGGCCCTCAAGCCGGTAGTGAACCGTTCCGCCCGGCAGCTCGATGAAATTGTAGGCGGTACCTTGCGCCGTCAACGCCGCACGCGCCGCTTCATCGATTGCGGGCCGCGCCTTGCCGGCCGCCCAATAGCTCATCGACATGATCAGCAGAACGGCGACCGCCAATATGCCAAAGCCCTTCACGAATGCCATGATGTCACAAACTTTCCGATGTGCCGCCGGGTTCCAGTCTTCCGTTGCGGAAGGCCTGCCCGAAAGCCAGTCTAGTGTGTTGCCGGTGCCGCCACAAATGGCGCGCAGGCTTGCGGGCATGGTCAAATGCGGGCTTGATGCGGCGCAAGTGATGGCGAAATGACGGAGCCCCCCCATGCAAGACGCGTTCAAGGAAAAAGTACTCGCGGGCAAAACGGCCTTTGTTGCCGGCGCCTCCAGTGGCATCAATCTGGGCATTGCGCAGCATTTTGCGCGGGCAGGGGCCAAAATCGCCCTTATCAGCCGCAGCCACGAGAAAATCACGGCCGCTGCGAAGACGATCACGGATGAAGGTTTCGAAGCCGTCGGCATGGCAGCCGATGTGCGCGACTTCAATTCGGTCGAGACCGCGATGATGCAGGCTCAGAAGCGGTTCGGCAATTTCGATATCGTGATCTCGGGCGCGGCCGGAAACTTTGTTGCGCCGGCGCTCGGCATGTCGTCCAACGGCTTCAAGACCGTCGTCGATATCGATCTCATCGGTACCTTCAATGTTCTGCGCGCATCCTTTCAGTTTCTCAACAGGCCGGGCGCTTCGCTCATTTCCATCACGGCGCCGCAAGCGGTCAATCCGTCGCTTTTTCAGGCCCATGTTTGTGCGGCGAAAGCAGGCATCAACATGCTGACGAAGTGTCTTGCGATGGAATGGGGACCGGCTGGCGTCCGCGTCAACGCGATTTCACCGGGCCCCATTGCCGATACCGAGGGCATGGCGCGGCTGGCGCCGTCGCCCGAGGCCGAAAAACTCATCAAGTCGCGTATTGCATTGCGCGACTACGGCAGCAAGACCGACATTGCCGATACGGCGCTCTTCCTCTCGACCGACAATGCAAAATACATCACCGGTACCATTGTCGACTGCGATGGCGGCTCGAAGCTTGGCGATGCCGGTGCCGATGCGCTGGGCGATTTCAAGTAGCGCCCGAAGTCTGGACAACGGAACCGGGAGGGGCACGAAATGGCGAAGATGGAATTGATTGCGCCGGCGGATTTCACCTGCGTTCTCTATGAGGTTCGCGACCATATCGCGATCGTGACCATCAACCGGCCGGATCGGCGCAACGCGCTCAACCGCCGGGCCTATGACGAAGTGGAGGCGGCGTTTCGGGCCGCCTCGTCCGACGAGAATGTGCGCTGCGTGATCGTCACGGGCTCCGATCCCGCTTTCTGTTCGGGCGAAGACGTCAAGGAAATGATGACGGGCGAGCAACGCGACAAGAGCGTGGCGCGGCTGACGGCTGTCAGGCCCGAGCCAACGCCCGCCGCTGTTGCTGCTCTCGAATGCGACCGGCCGGTGATCGCGGCCGTCAATGGCGCCGCCGTCGGCTGGGGCATGGAGCTGACACTCTTTGCCGATATCCGCATTGCCTCCGAACAAGCGAAATTCGGCGAGATATTCATCAAGCGCGGACTGATTTCCGATGTCGGCGGGTTGTGGCGGCTGCCGGCCATTGTCGGCCCGGCCAAGGCGGCGGAGTTGCTCTTCACGGGTGACGTGATCGATGCGTCGGAGGCTCTGCGTATCGGTCTTGTCAGCGAGGTTGTGCCGCATGAGAAGCTGATGGAAAGCGCGCTGGCGCTTGCCGGTCGAATCGCCGTCAATGCGCCGCTGGCGCTGCGCTTCATGAAGGACGGTCTTCGGCGCACGTCCTATGGCGATCTGCGCGAAATCGGCAGTTGGGTCAGCGCGACGCTCGGCCGGTTGTTCGAAACGGAGGATCACCGCGAAGGTGTGCGCAGCTTCCTCGAGAAGCGTGCGCCTGAGTTCAAGGGACGCTGAGGAGAAGTCGGGGATGGCGCTTTTCTTCGATCAGCAATGGTTCGACGAAAGATTGAAGGCGACGGGCCGGACGCGCGACGATGTGGCAGCAGCGCTTGGGCTTTCGCGCGGCGAAGTCGATGAAATCTGGAAAGACCAACGTGAAGTGACGCCCAGCCAGGTGACAATGCTGGCGCGTCTGCTCGAGGCCCCGGCCGCCGAGGTTGTCAATCGGGCTGGTGTCGCCACGCCAATGCCGCTCCAGCCGCCCGCCGGCGATGCGGCGATGACAAGCCGCTTCGATGAAATCGAAAACCGCCTGACGCGTATCGAACGCGCGATAGCCGATCTGCAGTCGCTCATTCTGGCCACGCGGGGAAATTGAGGTTCAGAGCTTGAGTTCGAGCCTTGGCAGGCGGAGGGCTTCGGCCAGGCTGTCAGGCAGCGTGTCGGCGTCAATATAGGCCATCGCCGCCCGTCTGCGCTTTTCCTGCTTGCGAGAGGGCGAATAGGGCCAGTGCCAGTGCTGGTCGACATATTGTGCCAGGAACCCCGCAACAGGCCGCGTAACGCCAAGTGGCGGACGACCGAGAGCCGCATGAGACTGACCGGGTGCGCGCGCATCCAGCGCACGTATGGTGGGTTCGGTCCGTTGCGCGCGCGCGTCCACTTCAGCTTGCCGTTGCGGTGCCGGCAGCATCATCTGCGATCGCGTTATGCGCTCGATCTTCGACATCCGGCGCCTTCTCTCCTGCACGGTCTCTTCGCTCTTGATGCCTCACGGCACCGCGCGAGCGGTCATCGATCAATGCAGCAAGAAGTCTGCCACGAAATTCGCTTTGCCGGGAGCGCGGGGTGCGCCGAAACGGTACAGAATCGTCGAATTAACCAGTTTATTTAAAGCTTTAGTCGTTAAAACGCTTCTCAAAATCTTAACTGCGGCTGCGCGAGTATCGGTTGTTCCGGACGTCCAGAAGGGCGCCGTGGAAACGACGACGCCCGGGATGTCCGGGCCCAAGTGCGGCGGGAGTGGTGTTGTGGACTCGAAGACGCAGGATGCGCACAGAGTCGGCGGAGCTTCAGGCTCCAACGGTAACGAAGCGCTGTCGGATACTCTGTTGAGAGGCGCCGTAGCGGCGGTGGGCGATGCAGCCTATCGCTGGTCGATCGGCGACGACCGCCTCGATTGGGGCACTGGCGCCGAAGCGCTCTTCGGTATCTCCGACCTATCGGCAATTGCAACGCATCGCGACTTTGCCGCGCGGGTCGTTCTCGACGGCCTGAGCCGCTATGAGCGCATCTGCCTTGCGCGCGAGAGCGAGCCCGGCCAAGGCGCTCCCTATGAACTTGAGTATCAGATTTGCGACGATTTCGGTGGCTTGCGCTGGTTCGAGGATCGCGGCCGATGGTATAGCGGCGCAGACGGCGCGCCGGCCTATGCGATTGGCGTCATGCGCGCAATCGATGCGCGTCATCATCGCGAAGCGCAACTGATACGTCTTTCAACCTATGACGAACTGACCGGCCTGCTCAATCGCGGACGTCTGAAGGAAGCGCTGGGAGAAGCGCTGACTGCCGCGCAGCGTGGCCGGCAGCATTCCGCCTTCCTGCTTCTTGCCGTCGACAACCTCGCTCTGATCAACGACGCATTCGGCTTCGATGTTGCCGACGAGGTGATTGTGCGTGTCGGTGAGCGGCTATCCGGTCTGGCGCGTCGCGGCGATTCTCTCGGCAGATACGCCGGCAACAAGTTCGGCCTTGTCCTCCACAATTGCAGCGAAGAGCGTCTCAGTGACGTCTGTGCCCGGTTGCTTGCCGAAGTGCGCGACAGGGTGGTCGTGACGGCGCGGGGTCCGGTTGCGGTCACGGTGTCGGGCGGTTCGATTGCCCTGCCGGGACACGCGTCCAGCGTCGATCAGGCTCTTGCGCGTGCCGAAGAAGCATTGGCCTCTGCCAAGCAGAGGCTCCGGAACACGCATATCGTCTATGCGCCATCGCGCGAGCGCGAGAAGACGCGGCTGCGCAACATCAATGTTGCCGACGAACTGATCACCGCGCTCAACGACAAGCGCATTCGCATCGCTTATCAACCGATCATCGATGCGTGCTCCGGCGAACCGGCCATGCATGAGTGCCTGGTGCGGATGGAGCGTCCAGACGGGACAATCATTCCAGCGGGACATTTTGTACCGGTGGCGGAGAAGCTCGGCCTGATCGGTTTGCTCGATTATCGGGTCATGGAGCTGGCGGTCGACACATTGCGTGAACGGGATGATGTCAAACTGTCACTCAATATCTCGGGCCGGACCATCGGTGACCGACTGTGGCGCGACACGCTTGCCTCTCATCTCCGCATGGACCCTGCCTTTGCCTCACGTCTGATCATCGAGATCACTGAGACGGTGGCTATCCATGAGATCGAGGAACTGACCGACTTTGTTTCGAATTTCCGGGAGTTCGGCTGTCAAATCGCCATCGACGATTTTGGCGCCGGCTATACTTCGTTCCGGAACCTCAAGACGCTTGATGTCGATCTGGTCAAGATCGACGGCTCCTTCGTCATCGATCTGGTAAACAATTCCGACAATCAGTTCTTTGTCCGGACACTCGTGGATCTCGCCCACAATTTCAATCTGCCGACGGTGGCAGAATGGGTCAGCAATGCAGAAGAGGTCGAGATGCTGCGCAATTTCGGCGTCGAATATCTGCAGGGCTTCTACCTGGGTGAGCCCGTGATGTCGCTGCCGCCCCTGCAGCTGCCCGTTATTTCTTCGACAGGGCTTCGAGCTGCGCCTGCATGAGTGCGATCTGACGTTTCAGATCGTCGAGCTCGCTCTCCCGTCCGCTGCCGCTCTTTTCGCCCGGCTTCTCCGATTTGGCGGGCTCTTTCGCCTCGCGTTCGGCGCTTGTACCGCTGCGACCGAAGGGGGAAAACATTCGCATCGCATTGTCGAATACTTCGAGATTCTGACGAATCTGATCCTCGAACTGTCCCAAACGTTCGCGTCCGCCCAGCGCTCCTACAAGACGATTGCGTAGCTTCTCCTGTTCCTTGGAGAAACTGTTCATGCTCATTTCAAGATAGGATGGAATATAGCTCTGCAGGCTGTCGCCATAGAAGCGGATCAACTGACGAAGAAAGTTGATCGGCAAAAGGTTCTGTCCCTTGCCTTCTTCCTCAAAGATGATCTGGGTCAGTACCGAGCGCGTTATGTCTTCGCCGGTCTTGGCGTCGCGGACCACGAATTCCTTGCTCTGCTTCACCATCTCGCAAAGATGCTCAAGTGTGACATAGCTCGATGTCGCCGTGTTGTAGAGGCGACGATTGGCGTATTTCTTGATAACGATGACGTCATCGTCCGTGGATGATGTCTTTTTGGCCACGGTTTCCACTCTCTCGCTTAGGTGTTGTTGCGCCGGGGCTGTTTTTATCCCGAACGGCCGCCGTTCGGCGCCGCCGGGGCCCCTGACCCCCTGTCTTTTGGCATTGTGACGCGGTATTGTTGCGCTGCGCAAGCCCCGCATTGCGATGCACAGAAATCGGCGATCCGGCCGCGGCAGGCGAGTCTCCCTGTGGCGGCGGCGGATCGGAGGCCTATTATTTTTCCCGGTCATTTTTCCGGCAGAGGTTCAGGGAGCCAATGATGAGCAAATCCGGTACCGAGGTGGTGATTGTCGGCGCGGCGCGCACGCCTGTCGGCGCGTTTAACGGCTCCTTGTCCGGCCTTCCGGCCCATGAGCTCGGCCGCATCGCCGTTTCCGCGGCGATCGAACGTGCCGGCGTCGACAAGGCACAGATTTCCGAAGTCATTCTCGGCCAGATCCTGCAGGCCGGTCAGGGGCAGAACCCCGCCCGCCAGGCCGCGATCAATGCCGGCCTGCCCGTGGAAGTTCCGGCATGGAGCGTCAACCAGCTCTGCGGTTCAGGACTGCGTGCCGTCGCGCTCGGTTTTCAGGCGATCGTCAATGGCGACAGCGAGATCGTGGTCGCCGGCGGGCAGGAAAGCATGAGCCAGGCGCAGCACTCGGCCTATTTGCGGAGCGGGCAGAAGATGGGTTCGCTCGACCTTGTCGACACGATGATCAAGGACGGGCTCTGGGATGCCTTTAACGGCTACCACATGGGCCAGACGGCCGAGAACGTCGCCGCGCGCTGGCAGATCACGCGCGAGGAGCAGGATGCTTTCGCGGTTGCCTCGCAGAACAAGGCCGAGGCCGCGCAGAAAGCGGGCAGGTTCAAGGATGAAATTGCGTCCGTCACGATCAAGGGCCGCAAGGGCGATACTGTGGTCGACGCCGATGAATACATAAAATCGGGGGTCACGCTCGACGGCATCAAGGGGTTGAAGCCGGCTTTTCAGAAGGAAGGCGGCTCGGTTACCGCCGCCAATGCGTCCGGCATCAATGACGGCGCGGCGGCAGTCGTGCTGATGAGCGCCGAACGGGCGCAAAAGGAAGGCCGCAAGGTCATGGGGCGGATCGTCTCCTGGGCGCAGGCGGGTGTCGATCCCGCCGTCATGGGGACCGGGCCGATTCCGGCATCGCGCGCGGCCCTGAAACAGGCCGGCTGGACGCCCGACGATCTCGATCTGATCGAGGCTAATGAGGCTTTTGCCGCGCAGGCTCTTGCGGTCAACAAGGATCTCGGTTGGGACGTTTCCAAGGTCAACGTCAATGGCGGCGCCATCGCGATCGGCCATCCGATCGGTGCATCGGGTGCGCGCGTGCTGGTGACCTTGCTGCACGAAATGGAAAAGCGAAATTCAAAAAAGGGTCTTGCGACTCTCTGTATCGGTGGCGGCATGGGCATCGCCATGTGCATTGCGCGCGACTGACTGCCGGGACGGTTCCCGGGCAGGACATGACCTGTTTTGACGGTAAGGATTTGAAACGATGAAAAAAGTAGCGCTCGTCACAGGCGGTACGCGGGGCATCGGTCATGCCATTTCGCTGGCGCTCAAGGCGGCGGGCTATGACGTCGCGGCCAATTATGGCGGAAACGACGAGGCAGCCGCCGCATTTACCAGAGACACCGGCATTAAGGCGTTCAAGTGGAATGTTGGCGACTATGAGGCATGCGTGAAAGGCATCGCCGAGGTTGAATCAACGCTCGGCCCCGTCGATGTGCTGGTCAACAATGCCGGGATCACGCGCGACGGCATGCTGCACAAGATGACGCCAGCACAATGGCGTGAAGTCATGAGCGTCGATCTCGATTCGATGTTCAACATGTGTCAGCCCGTCATCAACGGCATGCGCGAACGCGGCTTCGGACGTATCATCAACATCTCGTCGATCAACGGTCAGAAAGGCCAGATGGGCCAGACCAATTATTCGGCCGCCAAGGCCGGCGTTATCGGTTTCACCAAGGCGCTGGCGCAGGAAGTGGCGCGAAAGGGCGTCACCGTCAATTGCATTGCGCCCGGCTATATCGACACCGACATGGTGGCCGCCGTGCCTGAAAAAGTGCTCGACAGCATCATCGCCACGATCCCGGTCGGCCGCCTCGGCAAGGCGGAGGAAATCGCCCATTGCGTGACATTCCTCGCTGACGAAAAAGCGAGCTTTGTCACCGGCGCCACGATCACGGCCAACGGCGCGCAGTTCATAGCCGGATAATCGCCGCGTGTTTAGTGAGGGCAGGGTGGGTAGTGCAGCCCGCTCAGCTTTCTTGCGTCTCCGCCGCCATCATCGCGTCATATTCCTCGTCGCGGCCCGGCCGGCCGGGTGTCGGATAGACCCAAGCGTCGACGGGCCCGACATCGACATGTGCGTAGGGCGTTTTCGTTGGATAGAAGCCGGCGCCGCCGCGGCCGAGTTTTTTGGCCACGCGGTAGACTTCTTCCGGGTCGTGAAAATCCTGCGTGATGTCGATCGCCATGCCGCGCATGTGGAAGCTGCCGGGATCGACGCCATTGCCGCGTGCATCGAGCCAGGCATTGGTCCGTTCGGTGCGGTAGCCCGACATGGTGTAGATCGGGTTCTTCGAACGCGTGTTGGCGTCGATGTCGTGGAGCAGATCGAGCAGGCGCGGATCGGTCGGCGTCGTCTTGTTTTCGCGCAGGTCGCGCATGAACCAGTCGACGCGCTTGATTGCGTCCGGCAAGTAGTTGCCATCCGCCCAATAGAGGATATTGAGTTTCTCGCCGGAATTGAGGCTCTGCAGGTTGAGCGCCCGCTTGTAGGGAGCGTCGGCACGCAGGATCGATGGTGCCGCGAGCAGAAGCCCAGCTCCGGCGGTCAGTGTCAGCGCCGTGCGGCGAGTTATTGATCGTGATGCGGGTCTTTTCATCATGAGAAAACCTAGCGAAGTACGGGATCCGGCTCAAGTGACGGTTCCGTGGCAGTGACCGCCTGCTGTGCGTCGGCGACAGACCGTTCTGCGGCGCCGAGAATACCGTTGGGCGCGGTGGCCGCACGGGCGGCGCTCGTGGGCTCTGCCGCGAGCTGAACGAAGCTGTAGCCCTGCTCACGCATTGTCATGATGAAAGACGAAAGCATGTCGGCCGTGCGCGGCTTGGTGTCGTGCAGGATCAGGATGCCGCGCCCGACAGAAGCGATATTGCGGATGGCACGGCGGCGTATTTCTGCCGAGCCGATCGGCTTCCAGTCGTCGGCGCCGAACTCGCAGGAAAACGTTGCTACATGACGTTCGCCGAGCCAGTGGATGAGCGCGGCGCTGTCGTTGAGGCCTGGAAAGCGGAAGAACGGCGCCAGGCGCCGGCGATCTTCGGTTGGTGCGCTGGCAAGTGCCGTTTCAACAGCTTCAAAACCACGGCGAATTTCCCGTTGCGCCTGCACCGGCGAAAGTTGGCGGAGACTGTTCGGGTGAAGCCAGGTATGCGTGCCGATGACATGTCCGCGCGCGGCGACCTCGCGCACAAGCTCCGGATGCTTACCGGCATAGTAGCCGACCATGAAGAACGTCGCCTTGATGCAATGTCGATCCAGAATGTCGAGGATACGCAGCGTGTTGTCCGGGTTCGGCCCGTCATCGAAGGTCAGTGCGACCTCCTTTGGACCCAGCGACGCCGTCTGCGAATACTGCATGGTACCGTAGGTGGGGCCGTCCTCGGTCGACACGTGCACGATGCGCGTTGCCGCCGGATAGGCAGGATCCGTCGGACAGAAGCCATCGTCAGCGCGCGCGGCCGATATAGAAAATACCAGCATTGTCACGATGGCCGGCCAAATCGAAATGTGTCTCACGCCCATGCTTCTGCTGTCCCATCATGCCCCCGGGGCAAATTCTAGCGCAGGCCGTGCTGCCGACCAGCGCAAACGGGCCACAGGCCGGGCGAAAGCGACAGCGTTAACGACCCGGCTTCCAATCCGGCGGTGCCATTTCAAAGCCCGAGAAATCGAAGCCGGGCGCGACGGTGCAGCCGACCAGGGTGAAATCGCCCTGCGGCTCCGCAGCTTGCCAGTGGCCTTTCGGAATGACCAGTTGAGGCCGCTGTCCGCCTGCGAGGTCGGGGCCGAGTATTCGCGTTTCGTGCGTCTTGCCGTCGGCGCTGATCGAGAGCGACAAGGGCCCGCCGGCGTGCCAGTGCCAGATTTCGGCGGCGTCGACGCGATGCCAATGCGAGCGTTCGCCCGCCTTCAACAGATAGTAGATGGCCGTCGAATGGGCGCGGCCGTCGCCGGCGGTGTCGCGAAAAGTCTCGACGAAATGCCCGCCTTCGGGGTGCGGTTCGAGATCAAGCAGCGTGACAATCTCGTCCGCCGTCATCTTCGCATCGGCAGACGGCATCTCAGAAATTGTCCTTGCGCTTGCGTGTCTCGGCAAAGACCTCGACATCCGACGCGCTCTGCATGCCGACGGTCAGGCGCAGATCGGGGCTCGCCGCGCGCAGGAAGGGATTGGTTGCCTTTTCGAGACCAATGGTGGTCGGCACCGTCCATTCGCCGCGGGCGCGCTTTTCGTCGATTTCCCGGGCGCGGGCGACAAGCGCGGCATTTTGCGGCTCGACGCTGAGCGCGAAGCGCGCGTTCGATTGCGTATATTCATGTGCGCAATAGACCGTCGTGTCGTCGGGCAGCGCCATCAGCTTGTTGAGTGAGGTCCACATCTGCTGTGGCGTTCCCTCAAACAGGCGCCCGCATCCGAGCGCGAACAGCGTGTCGCCGACAAAGGCGATCTTGTCGTCGGCAAAGCTGTAGGCGATGTGGCCGCGCGTGTGCCCCGGCACTTCGATGACGCGGGCTTTCGCCGCGCCGAGTTCGACAATGTCGCCTTCGCCGACGGCGCGATCGATGCCGGGAATCAGGTCCTTCTCGCCCCGCGGACCGATCACCATGCAGCCGGTTTCTTTTTTCAGCGCGGCGTTGCCGCCGGCATGGTCGAAATGATGATGGGTGTTGAGGATGTGGGTCAGCTTCCAGCCCCTGTCGGCGAGCGCTTTGAGGATCGGCTCGACTTCAGGCGTGTCGATCGTCGCGGTGGCGCCAGAGGACGGCTCATGCACCAGATATCCGTAATTGTCGCTCAAACAAGGGAACTGGTGGATCTGGAGTCCGGTCATATTACCTCCTCGTACTGGGTTTCCCGGCGGTCATCGAAGCGCGTGTCCGGCCTCGGCGCCCGGTTGTGTCGTTGCCCCTAACCTAGTGCGAACGGACCCTGTCGGGAACCCGTCGGCGGGAAGGCATGAAATCTGGTAGGCTTTGGTCCATGCCGATGGATGTGATCGATCTCCGGGATTTTTATGGGCGGCGCCTCGGCCGCGTCGCGCGCCAGCATATCGGTCGCCGCATTCATGCGGTGTGGCCGGATGTTACTGGGCTGAACGTGCTCGGCCTTGGCTTTGCGACGCCTTATCTCGGCGCGTTCGCCGGCAAGGCGCAACGCGTCGTTGGTCTTATGCCCGCCCGGCAGGGCGTGCTGCACTGGCCGTCGGAAGGCAAATGCCTGACCGGTCTTGTCGATGAGCGCGAATTGCCGCTCGAAGACGAGAGCATGGATCGTGTGCTGGTTGTGCACGGGCTCGAAGCCAGTGAGGCACTGCGTGTCATGCTGCGGCAGATCTGGCGTGTATTGGCACCGGGTGGACGCCTGCTGATCGTCGTTCCGAACAGGCGTGGCCTGTGGGCGCGACGCGAAGCGACGCCCTTCGGTCACGGCCAACCCTTTTCGCGCGGTCAGCTCACTCAACTCCTTCGCGAGTCGATGTTCAGCCCATCGACCTGGGAGGTGGCGTTGTTCGTCCCGCCCTTCGATTGGCGGCCGCTGCTGCGCTCGGCGGGTGCCTGGGAGCGGGCGGGGCAAATGCTCTGGCCCCGCTTTTCGGGCGTTATCCTGGTCGAAGCGACCAAGCAAATCTATGCCGCGACGCCACTGCCGGTTGGGCAGAAGGTTGCACAGCGTGTCCGCGCGCTTGCGCCACTGTCGGCGCCGGCGCGTTCGACAAGTTCCCTCGATGAACCCTAGCGCGTTTGCCTGTCGTGGCGCGAGAGCAGGAACACGGCATCTCCCGCCAGCAGATTGGCGATGGCGCCGGGTCGCGTCAGGCGGCGTGTCGTCTCACCACTCACCGTGACCACGTCCTCGATCGCAAGCCCCAGATCGTCGCAAAGCTTCGTGAAATCGAGCAACGTGCAGAGGTGAATGTTTGGCGTGTCGTACCAGGAGTGACCGAGCGACGGTGTTTCCGGCATCCGGCCGCTGAACAAAAGCTGAAGCCGGACACGCCAATGCCCGAAGTTCGGGAACGAGACGACGACGTGGCGACCGATGCGCTTCATCGCGCGCAGCACTTCCCTCGGATTGCGGGTGGCCTGGATCGTCTGGCTCAGAATCACATAGTCAAAGGCATCGTCGGGGTAGTCCGCAAGGTCGGTATCGGCGTCGCCCTGTACGACCGAAAGACCGCGCGCCACGCAGGCATTCACGCCTTCCTGGCTCAGTTCGACACCGCGCCCGTCGACGTTCTTCTTGCGCGTCAACAATTCCAGCAATTCGCCGTCGCCGCAGCCGACATCGAGCACGCGGCTTCCCGGTGCGATCATCTGGGCGATCAGGTCGAGGTCGACGCGGCCCGTCGAATAGCCGTTGCCATGGCTCATGCGCCCAGCCCCCGTGTCCGGGCAGCGCTGTCGATAAAGCCGCGCAACGTCGCGAACATTTCCGGCTCGTCCAGCAGGAAGGCGTCATGGCCCTTGTCGGTCCGGATTTCGACAAAGCTCACATTGGCCGCGACGGCATTGAGCGCGTGCACGGTCTGCCGGCTGTCCGATGTCGGGAACAGCCAGTCGCTGGTGAAGGAGACGACGCAAAAGCGAGCCTTGGTGCCGCGGAAGGCGTTGGCCAGCACACCGCCGTAGTCGTCGGCGAGGTCGAAATAATCCATCGCCCGCGTCAGATAGAGATAGGAATTGGCGTCGAAGCGGTCGACGAAGGTCGAACCCTGATGGCGCAGATAGGACTCGATCTGAAAGTCCGCATCGAAGCCGTAGGTCACGGTTTCGCGGTCCTGCAGATTGCGGCCGAACTTGCGGTGCAGTGCCGTTTCCGAGAGGTAGGTGATGTGCGCGGCCATGCGTGCGACCGCGAGCCCCTTGGCGGGGTTCGTGCCCTCGATCAGATAAGCGCCCTGTTGCCATTCCGGATCGGCCATGATCGCTTGGCGGCCGACCTCGTGGAAGGCAATGTTCTGTGCCGAGTGGCGCGCGGCCGTCGCGATCGGGATGGCCGCGAAAACGCGCCCGGGATAGGCGGCCGCCCATTGCAGCACCTGCATGCCGCCCATCGAGCCGCCGACGACGCAGAAAAGGTCGCCGATGCCGAGCCGGTCGAGCAGCATTGCCTGGGCGCGCACCATGTCGCCGATGGTGATGACCGGAAAGTCGAGACCGTAGGGTTTGCCGGTCGCCGGGTCGATGTCTTTCGGCCCGGTGGTGCCCATGCAGCCGCCGATGACGTTCGGGCAGATGACAAAAAAGCGGTCGGTGTCGATCGGTTGACCCGGACCGACCATGTGCGGCCACCATCCGGCCTTGCCCGTGGTCGGATGGGCGCTCGCGGCATACTGATCGAGCGTCAAGGCATGACAGATCAACACCACGTTCGACTTGTCGGCGTTGAGCGTGCCGTACGTCGTGTAGGCGATGGTAAACGGACTGAGGCTGACGCCGGAATCGAGCGCGAGCGGCTCGTCGGCGCCGAAAGTCGCAGTGGCGCTCTGCGCCCCTACCCTGCCGCCGTCGTCCGGACGCTTCTCGTCCCCAGCCCTGTCAATCGTGTTCATCGCGCCCCTGCGCCGGTCGTTTCGTCCCCGGGAAGTCCCCTTGGAGCCCCTTCGAACGAGGGTGCATAGCTAGGGATGCACCCCCCAAAATGTCAATGTTTTCTTTGATTTTAGCGGGTTTGGCTCGTATGAATACCGCTCTTGCGGACCGGGGAGAGGGGCCCGCCGCGAGGGGGCCTCCCCATCGAGAGACGCGCATGACGACCGAGACGACCAGCCCTGAGAAAGCGCTTGCCGATGTCCGCAAGGAGATCGACGCGATCGACGACGCCATTCACGACCTGCTGATGAAGCGGACGGAGCTTGTCGTCGAGGTCGCGGAAGCCAAGGCGCGCGAGGCCAGCGCGGCCGGCGAGGGCAGTTTCATTGCGTTCCGGCCCGGCCGCGAGGCGGAGGTTCTGCGCCGGCTGGCGGCGCGGCATCGGGGCGATCTGCCGCTGCGCGTCGTCTTCCGGCTCTGGCGCGAGATCATTGCCGCCATGACGCGTATCCAGGGTCCGTTCCGGGTCGAGGTTTTCGGCGGCGAGGACGGCAACGCGCTCGGCAACTGGGATCTGGCGCGAAGCTATTACGGCTCGTCGACGCCAATGGAATTGCACGAGACCGCGCGCGACATGTTTCGGCGGCTCGGACACGATCGTTCGGCGGTCGGGATTCTGCCGGAACCCGGCGGTTATCCGGGTGGCGACTGGTGGACGTCGCTGGCGGTCAACGGCCAGCTCGGATTGCGCGTGGTTGCTCGCCTGCCTTTTGTCGAGGTGGCGCGCGGCGACGATGAATTGCGTGCCTATGTGGTGGCGCAGGCGGATTTCGAGGCGACGGGAGATGATACCAGCCTGCTGGCACTGCTGACGAGTGAGAGCGTCAGCGAAGCGCGCGCCGTGGCGCTGGCAAAGGCCGCCGGCCTTGAAGGTGCGCGCATCGGCCAGGCTCGGACCGCCGACAGTGCGGCAGCATATGCCAATCTTCTCGCGGTCAACGGATTTGTCGGCGAAGACGATCCACGGCTTGCCGCGCTGGCCGAGGGCGGGGTGGCCGAAGTGCACGTCATCGGCGGCTATGCCAATCCGTTGCGCCGCGCAACGGACGGCGAGTGAGGCGCTCATGACACGCCCGACGCCCCAGAAGGGCATTCTCGATATCGAACCTTATGTCGGCGGCCGCGCCAACGCGGGCGGCACCGGCAAGATTTTCAAGCTGTCGGCCAACGAGACGCCGCTGGGCCCGAGCCCGCGTGCGCGCGAGGCCTTTCTTTCCGCCGCCGAGAGCATGGCGCTCTATCCCGATGGCGGCGCGGACGAACTGCGCGCCGTTATTGCCGCGCGTTATGGCCTCAATGCGGAGCGGATCGTGTGCGGCGCCGGGTCCGACGAGCTGCTGCACTTGCTGGCGCAGGCCTATCTCGGCGAGGGCGACGAGGCGATTGCGACCGAGCACGGCTTTCTCGTCTATCCGATCATCACCAAGGCGGCCGGTGCGACCTGCATCCGGGTGAAGGAGACGGGGCTTCGCACCGATGTCGATGCGATCCTTGCCGCAGTGACGCCGAAGACGAAGATAATCTTTCTCGCCAATCCCAACAACCCGACCGGCAGCTATCTGCCGGCCGACGAGATGCGCCGTCTCCATGCCGGTCTGCGGCCGGACATTCTCTTCGTGGTCGACGCAGCCTATAGCGAGTATGTAAGCCGCAACGACTATGAGGCGGGGATCGAACTTGTCGCCACCTCGGAAAACGTTGTGATGACGCGCACCTTCTCGAAGATCTACGGGCTCGCCGCGCTCAGGCTCGGCTGGATGTATGCGCCCTCCCATGTTGCCGATGTGATCAACCGCATTCGCGGGCCGTTCAACGTGTCGATCCCGGCCATCAATGCCGGCGTTGCCGCGATGCGCGACACGGGCCATGTCGATATGGCGCGCGCCCATAACGACACATGGCTTGCATGGCTGACGGAGGAGATCGGCAAGCTCGGTCTCGATGTCGCGCCGAGCGTTGCGAATTTTCTATTGATCGGTTTCCCGGATGAAACGGGCCGCCGTGCCGGCGACGCCGACAGCTTTCTGATGCAGCGCGGTCTCATCCTGCGCCAGATGGTTTCCTACGGCCTGCCCAACCATCTGCGCCTTTCCGTGGGCACCGAAGAGGCAAACCGGCTGGTTGTCGCCGCGCTTGCCGACTTCATGCGCCGCAAGGGAGGTGTCGCATGAGTGGCGGCATGCTTTTTGACCGCGTGGCATTGATCGGTCTCGGTCTCATCGGCGGCTCGCTTGGCCATGCGATGAAACGCGGTGGCCTTGCTGGCCATATTTCCGGCCATGCGCGCTCGGCGGCGACGCGCGCGCGGGCGCTGGAGATCGGATTCATCGACAGCGGCCATGAAACAGCGGCTGCGGCGGTGAAGGACGCCGACCTCGTCGTTATCTGCACACCCGTCGGTGCGCTTTCGGCGGTCGCCGCCGAGATCGAACCGGCGCTCAAGAAAGGGGCCATCGTCACCGATGTCGGCTCGGTCAAGGTCGCGGTCATTCGCGATGTCGGCCCGCATATTCCGGGTGGTGTTCATTTCATCCCGGGACATCCGATTGCCGGTACCGAGGAATCGGGACCCAATGCCGGCTTTGCCGAACTCTTCGACGGCCGCTGGTGCATCCTGACGCCAGTGCCCGGCGCCGATACGCAAGCCGTCGAGAAACTGACCGAATTCTGGTCCGCCTGCGGTTCGAATGTTGATATCATGGAGCCGCGTCACCACGATCTCGTTCTGGCGATCGTCAGCCATCTGCCGCATATCATCGCCTACAACATCGTCGGCACGGCAAGTGATCTCGAAACGGTGACACAATCCGAAGTCATCAAGTATTCGGCTTCGGGTTTCCGCGATTTCACGCGTCTTGCGGCCTCCGATCCGACCATGTGGCGTGACGTCTGCCTGAACAACCGTGAGCCGATCCTCGAAATGCTGGGACGTTTCTCGGAAGATTTGACGGCGTTGCAACGCGCGATCCGCTGGGGCGACGGCGATGTGCTGTTCGATCTCTTTACGCGGACGCGTGCCATTCGCCGTTCGATCATCGATGCGGGACAGGATTCGCCGATGCCGAATTTCGGCCGTACACAGACCCATGCGAAGCCAGATATCAAGGACGATCAGTAAAGCGGCGAGAGCCGCGCGATGGCGAGCGGCCCGAGATAGAGTCGGCCGTCGTTCATGCTGACCGGCACGCGCACCCGGCCCGGCTCACCCCCCTGAAATTGAGAGATCAGTAAAAGACCCGCCAGCGCGATGCGCGCTTCCCGTTCCTGCACCAGTCCGTCTCTTACCAGCGCGTCGAGCAGGCCTTCGAAATCGGCGATCTCGGTGTCGAAACGCCCTTGCGGGCGGTTTGCGTCATCGAGCGTCACTTCGCCACGTGCGGTCATGTCGAGCGGACCCCATTGGACAATCAAATCGGAGATCGCCAGTGCGCCGCCGGCAACACGCCAGCGTTCGAACTGTTCCACCGCGCTGATCCGTTCGATGTTTGGCAGGTTACGCGCCCGCGCCTGCACCACGATCTTCCGAATTTCGGGGCCGAGCGTGAGAACTTTCTGATCGAGGTCGATCACAATGGTGTCCGCCTGAAATGCCACGTCGTAGTCAGCCACTTCCTCCGGCGCTGGCCGCATATGAAGTTGCAGCCGCCCGGCGTCGATGCGGTCGCGCGCGCCATCGGCGCCGCGTTGGTGATCTGCTTCGACGTCTTCGATGTCGATTGCGAGGCGGCCGAAAGGCGCGTCCGTCACGTCGACATAGCTGCCCCACGCCCCTTTCATCGACGCGCGGAGAATATTTTCGGCAGGTCGCGCCATCGACAGGTCGAGATAGCGCAGCTCCTGCGCGCCGCGGAGATTGACGATGACATGACGCAGATTGTGCGGAAGCAGCGCAATCTCGGCTGCCTCCCCCTTCCATGTCCAGGCTTCGGGCGTTTCTGGTGCGCCGGCCTCCGGTGCGGCAAAGCGCGCCTCAATGCGGTAGGGAAACCCGCCCAATGACAATTCATGCCAGCCAACGACGAGGCCCCGTTCGGGATTGGCCTCGAAACGCTCCAGCGCTGTGCGTATTTCGCGCGAAACGGATATCCAATAGACCGCATAGACAGCAATGAGCAAGACGATGGCGATCGTCGGCGCAAAAATGTGCCAGCGGCGGGGCCGGGGCGGGCCCATGTCGGTTGTCGGTTCTGTCATCTTGCTTCTAAAGTGTGGCCGCGCGATGGAGTGCCGCCAGCATGAAGGATTTCTGGGTCTTTGGATACGGGTCGCTGATGTGGCGGCCGGGCTTCGAGCATGAAGAGCGGCAGCCGGCGTTGCTCAGAGGCTATCACCGGTCCTTCTGTGTCTACAGCCATGTTCATCGCGGCACGCCGGAAAGGCCGGGTCTCGTTTTCGGACTCGATGCGGGTGGTGCCTGCCGGGGTGTCGCCTTCCGCATTGCCGCCGCGCGGGCCGAAGAAACGCGGCGCTATTTGCAGGCGCGCGAGCAGGTGACGCTGGTCTACAAGGACGTCACGAAGCGGGTTGAACTTGCCGGAGATGGACGCCGGGTCGATGCGCTTTGCTTCGTCGTCGACCGTGCGCATGCTCAATATGCCGGACGGCTGCCCTTCGAGGATCAGGTACGGCTGATCGCCGAGGGCGAGGGACGCTCGGGAAAGAACCCCGACTATCTGGAAAGCACGGTGCGCCATCTCGACGAGGCGGGTGTTCCTGACGCGCAGCTCAGCCAGCTCTGGCGCGCCGTAGAGCAGCGTCTGCATCGATCTCCGGCGTGCCGGTGAAACGCGCGAGCTCCGTCAGTGCTCGGCGGATGCCGGCCTCGCGGGCTTTCGTCAGCTTGATACCGGGTTCGTTCCAGAAACCCTTTACTTCCAGCTTTCCCTCGGCACGATGCGCCTTCACGTCGGCACGGCCGATGAAGCGGTCGCCCTCAAGCAGCGGCAGCACATAATAGCCGTAGCGGCGTTTCTTCTCCGGCACGAAGACCTCGATGCGGTAATCGAAGCCGAACAGGCGCATTGCGCGCGCACGGTCGCGGATCGCCGGGTCGAAGGGCGAGAGAAAGCGTGTTGTGGCTGGCGGCTCCGGTGCCTCGGCGATATGCGCCTCAATGCCGGGCAGGGCGAGGGCCTTGCGGATCGCGCCGTCCACATCCTCGATCGCGACTTCGACGACCGTGCCCTGTTTCAACGCCTGCGCGGCCCATGCCCTCGCCTTGTCGATCGGGACGAGGCGCCAGAAGGCGGCGATTTCCAGCGGCGTTGCAAAACCAAGTCGTGCCAATGCCGCGCTGCAGAGAAAATCGGTCGAGGCCGCAAGGCTCGGGTGTTCGCGCCGTGCGTCCTCGGGGATCACCCGCTCGGCGAGGTCGTAGACCTTCTCGAAGCCCTCGCGCCGGGCGATCGCCAGTTCGCCGGTGCGCCAGAGCGTCTCAAGCGCAGTCTTGGAGGGACCCCAACCCCACCACGAACCCTTGCCCTTGTCCTCGAAGTCGCGTGCCATCACGGGGCCGTCGCGGCGGATGCGGGCGCGCACCTTGCGGATGACATTCACGCCGTCGGGGCCGATGCGCTCCTGCCAGCGCGGATTCTCTTCGATCCGCTTCTTCGCGGCGGCAAAGCGATGCCGCCAATGCGGATAGAACGCCATCGGGATCAGCGAGGCGTCATGCGTCCAGTGCTCGAAAAGGTCGCGGCGTTGGTGATGAAGATCGGTCAGATGTTCGCGGCGGTAGCCGGGTGCGCGCGAAAAGAGGATCAGGTGATGGGCGCGTTCGACCGTGTTGATCGAATCGAGTTGCACGAAGCCCAGATGCTTCACCAGTTCGAGTGTGCGGTCGGCGCAAAATTCGGGCGCCGCCGGCGCGCTCAAGGCGTGGCGTTCGAGAAAGAGGCGCCGCGCATTCGCGTTGGAAATGGGGAGTGGTGCCGGCATCAGATGTGCGAAAGGCCGGGATTGTCGCGCGGTTCGTAGACGAGTTCCAGCTTCAACCCGTCGGGATCCGCGAACATCACGGCGTAGTAGCCGTCGCCATATTCGGGATAGTCGGCAGGCGGGTCGAGCACGGTCGCGCCGATTTCGATCAGCAGCGCATGAAGCCGGTCGACATCGTCGCGGTTTTCGGCGATCCAGGCGACGTGATGCAGGCCCGGCGAATAGCGGTCGTGGATGCGGTCTGCGTTCGGCCCTTCGGCCTTGAAGATGCCGATCGACGGTAGCCGGTCGGCCGCGCCAGTATGTTCCCAGTCGAAGCCGCGCGCGTCCTCGCGCAGGCGCCGATAGCCGATGAAGCCCAGCACCGCGTCATAGAACCAGGCGGACGCCCAGGGGTCTTTGACCGTCAGATCGATATGATGGATGAAGCCGCGCATGCCAATCCGTCGTGTGTCAGTTATAGTTGCGGGCTACAACAAGTCTTGACCTCAGAGCAACGAAAACTCGTGATGTGGAGACTCACATGGCCCTTTCGAATGTTTTGAGCCTGATTGTCTTCGTGGTAATTCTGCTGTTTTTCTTTAGATATGGAGTTGTTCATCTCGCCTTAGAGTTGCGGTTTTATCGCGACAACAAGTGGGACTTCGGGAAAGACAGTGGTGTTTCTGTGGTCGGCGGCTTGAGGATGTTGTTTGGCGATCGATATCTCAGCCGAGGCGTGCACAAGCTTTTTTGTCTCTCTTTTCTGTCGTTCCTCTTTGTCGTGATGATGCTCTGGTGGATGAACGGCCTACTTTGAGCGTTCGTCTTGACCGAAGAGATACAAGCTTAACTGCATTTCGAAAAGCCGCAGGAGGTGCAGGTTTCGCAGCCTTCCTGCCGCACCATGCCGCGTTCGCCACAGCGCGGGCAGCCCTTGAGACGTGTCATCGTCGGATCGCCGCCTTCGCTCGGCGGGCGCTCGCCGGCCACCGCGCGCAGGGCTTCCGTCACGGGCCGACCATCCTTTGCTGCAATGAAGCCGGTGTCGATCATGTGCTGCTCGATCACTTCGCCGATGGCGGCCAGGAGGCTCGGCACATAGCGGCCCTTCATCCATGAACCGCCGCGCGGGTCGAACACCGCCTTCAATTCCTCGACCACGAAGGTCACATCGCCGCCACGGCGGAAGACGGCCGAGATCATGC
This sequence comes from Parvibaculum sp., assembly GCF_030651915.1. Classification (GTDB taxonomy): domain Bacteria; phylum Pseudomonadota; class Alphaproteobacteria; order Parvibaculales; family Parvibaculaceae; genus Parvibaculum. The sequence goes on from NZ_JAUSBV010000002.1 coordinate 515,602, forward strand.
GCGTCAGCGCCACCGTCCAGGCGTAGTGCTCCATGTTCTTCGAGTTGATGAAAATCTCGAAGGGCCGCCGGCGTCCGTCCTGCAATATGTCGTTGATGGTGATGTAGATCGCGTGGTCGCTTTCGGGCCATTGCAGTTTGTAGGTGAAGCCCGGCAGCACCGTTTCGCGCTCCAGCGGCTTCGACATATAGACGACGCCGTCCTTTTCGTAGATTTCATGCGCGGCGGGTGCGGCGAGCGGAAGTGCGGATTGCGCGGTTTCTTTTGGTGTCTCGTCGAGGGAAAGGACCGAGCCGCGCACTTCGCTCGGGCGATAGGTGGTGCAGCCTTTAAGGCCTTGCTCATAGGCGGTAGTGTAGATGTCCTTGAAGGCATCGAAGGAAATATCGGCCGGCACGTTGATCGTCTTCGAGATCGAGCTGTCGACGTAATCCTGAACGGCGGCCTGAACCGCGATGTGATCGGCCGGCAGAAGTTCCTGTGCGTTGACGAAATAATCCGGCAACGCCGTCTCGGCGCCGAAAATTTCACGGAACTTTTCGACCGCATAGTCCTCGACGCGTTCTTCCCGCCGCGTGCCGTCGGGCAGCAGCACCTTGCGCGTATAGCTGTAGGCGAAAACGGGTTCGATGCCCGAGGAGACATTGCCGGCAAAGAGCGAAATCGTGCCGGTCGGTGCGATCGAGGTGACGAGCGCATTGCGGATGCCGTGTTCCGCGATGGCATCGCGTACATCCTTGTCGAGCGCTGCAATGGTCTCGCCGGCGAGATAGGCGTCGGCGACGAACAGCGGGAAGGGGCCTTTTTCCTTCGCGATGTCGACCGAGGCGAGATAGGCGGCGCGCGACAGCGCTTTCATCCAAGTGCGGATCAGCTTCAGCGAGGGCTGCGAGCCATAGCGCGCGCGGCACATGATCAGCGCGTCGGCGAGCCCCGTCACGCCGAGGCCGATGCGGCGCTTCGCCTGCGCCTCGTGGCGCTGCTCAGGCAGCGGGAAGCGCGACACGTCGACCACATTGTCCATCGCACGCACGGCTACACGCACAAGATTGGCAAGCTCAGCCTCGTCGATGCGCGCCTTGTCAGTGAAGGGTTCCTTCACCAGGGCGGCGAGATTGATTGAGCCGAGCAGACAGGCGCCATAAGGCGGCAGCGGCTGCTCGCCGCACGGATTAGTCGCGTGGATCGTCTCGGCGTAATAGAGATTGTTGCGGGCGTTGATGCGGTCGATGAAGATGACGCCGGGTTCGGCCCAGGCAAAGGTCGCGGCGATGATCTTGTCCCAGAGCGCGCGTGCCTTCAGCGTCTTGTAAACCGCGCCGCCGAAAACGAGATTCCAGTCGGCATCCGCCTTCACCGCGGCCATGAAGGCGTCGCTGACCAGCACCGAGAGGTTGAACATCGTCAGGCGGCCGGGCTCCTGCTTTGCCTCGATGAAGGCCTCGATATCCGGATGGTCGCAAGCCATCGTTGCCATCATGGCGCCGCGGCGTGAGCCCGCCGACATGATGGTACGGCACATCGCGTCCCAGACGTCCATGAAGGAGAGGGGGCCGGACGCATCCGCGCCAACGCCCATCACCGGCGCGCCTTTCGGGCGCAGCGTCGAGAAATCGTAGCCGATGCCGCCGCCCTGCTGCATGGTCAGCGCGGCTTCCTTCAGATTTTCGAAGATACCGGCCATCGTGTCGGGGATTTCGCCCATCACGAAGCAATTGAACAGCGTCACGTCGCGCCCTGTCCCCGCGCCGGCCAGGATGCGGCCGGCGGGGAGGAAGCGGAAGCCGGCCATCGCCTCGCGGAAATGTTCGGCCCAGGCGTCGCGTGCCTCCGGCGCCTCGGCTTCTGCGAGTGCCCGGGCGACACGGGTCCATGTGTCCGCGACCGTCAGGTCGGCGGGCGTCCCGTCCGCCTTGTGCAGGCGGTATTTCATATCCCAGATCTGTTCGGCGATGCTCTTCATGGGGGCAGCCTAGGCGTGGCTCGGGCGCAAATCAATGTTCTTGGTTTGTACGTAAATTATCCACAAGGCAACCTAGAACAAGATATTGAAAAACAGGATAAATTGGAGTTTTCCCCGGTTTCAACGTGTCGAGTCGGGATGTTTTTCCACATGGCTTCCGGCGCGTTCGGCTTCGGCGAGAAGGCGTCCGGCCGCCGCTTCGACGCGGGTCTCCAGCGTCTCCATGAAACTCTTGCGGTCGAGGCCGGCCGGGATCGGCTCCAGAAATTCGACAATGATGGTGCCGGGGCGACGCAGGAAGCCGCGCCGGCCCCAGAAGAGGCCGGAATTCACGGCTGCGGGCACGCAGGGCACGTCCAGCTGGCGATAGAGCGCGGCGACACCCGGCTTGTAGTCGAGTTTGCTGCCCGGCGCGCTGCGCGTGCCTTCGGGGAAAATCACGATCGGGCGCTTTTCGGCGAGTGCCGCCTTGCCCTGCGCAATCAGGCGGCGGATCGCTTGCGAGCCGGCGCCGCGGTCGATGGCAATCATGCGGGCTTTCTGCGCATACCAGCCATAAAACGGAATCCACAAGAGCTCGCGCTTCAGTACCATCGCGGGCCGGTCGAGGATGGCGGTCATCGCGATGGTGTCCCACATCGACTGATGCTTGGACGCGACGAGCACCGCGCCCTCCGGCAGCGTTCCCCGCACTTCGTAGTTTGTACCGGCCAGAACGCGCAGCAGCCGAAGTGTCGTGTGCGACCACCAGCGGATCGCACCATGGGTGAAACGGCGCGGCATGAGGAGGGCGGGCGTCACAGAAATCACGGCGACGACCGACATTGTGTAGAAAGCGAGATTGAAGGCGGCGGAACGGAGCCAGAGCAAGGATGAGGTCCTTTACGCGGAAGGCCGTTCAGGACGGCATGGAAGACTGGCGATAGGCCAGCGCGAGCAGAAACTTTGTATATTCGGAAACCAGCAGCCGCGTGGTGCCGGGATAGGCCCACCAGCCGTCGAGGTGCAGCGTGTCCTGGAAGACCGGGTAGGCGACGATTTCGACCGTCGGCATGGCACGGCTCAGTTCCAGCCGCGCACGGGGAAGATGGTAGGTGCTGGTGACGAGGATCACCGAGCGGTAATCGTTGCGCCGGACCCACTCGGCGGTCTCGGCCGCGTTACCGATGGTGTTCTCGGCCATCCGCCCGAGGTCGACGCAGCAGTCGAATTTGTCCGCCTCGCCCGGCACGATGTTCTTCAGCGATATGGGGGTCACGTCAGGATGCACGCCGGTGATCAGCAACCGCGTGCCCTTGCCCTCGTCGAGCAGCCGGTAGGCGACGGTGATGCGGTCGGGTCCGCCGGTCAACGCAACGATGCCGTCGGAAACCGGTATCTCAGCGGGCGGTGTGCGGTGGAGTTCGGCCGTGAAGAGAAAAAAACCGCCGACATAGGCAACTGCCAGAAGCGCCGCAAGACCCGCAGCGATACGGATGATGTGCTGTCCGGCTCCTCGCCGCAGTGTGCCGCTGGCCTTCATATTTGCGTTTGTCGCCATCGATCTCGTCATCATGCTTCCACGCCCAGACCAGCGCCATCGGCGCCTCATCTGGGGGCAAGTCTAGCACAGGCAGTCAGGCTCCGGCATATGGCAAGCTGGAGGCAGGCGCCCGCATGCTGGTGCCTCAGAGCATGCGCTCAAGGCTGCGCATGACCGTTATCCGGGCCGTCAGAACGGCGACGGCCGCGGCTGCGAAGGGCACGACCGCAAGCACCGGGTAGTCTGTCGGCTGAAGCCCCGATATGGGAACCATGAACAGGCCGTCGCCGCCGCCCGTGAAGGTGAGCGTCAGGAAAGTCAAAGCCGAAAGCGCGAGACCAATCAGGCCACCACGAAATCCCAGATGCAGGAAGTGCCGCTGCACTTCTGCGGCAATGAATTTGTCACGTGCACCGATCAGATGGAGCACTTCAACCACTTCACGGTTTGCGGAGAGTCCGGCTCGCGTCGCAAAGGTCACGATCGCAATCATGGTTGCGGCGACGGCCGCGAGAATTCCGTATGCGAGCAACGTGGCCGCGCGTGCTGCACGCCGCAGTTCGCTGCGCCACTGCCGGTGTGTGTCGAGCGTTGCACCGGGCGCTGCTCCGGCGATGTCTGTGGCGAGGATTGCGAGATCGGGAGGCGCGGCCGCGTCGATGCGAATGTCGACCAGCCGAGGCAGCGGCAAATCCTCGGTAACATTGCCCGTCCCGAGCCACGGTTCGAGCAAGGCTTCCGTATCGGCGCGGGACAAGGCCGTTGCCGAAAGAATACCGGGTGTTCGATCAAGAAGCGCCATCACCGCGTCGATCTGTTCTTCGGGTGAAGTCGTGGCCGAGGGCTTGATCTGCACGGTAAGCGCGCCGGACAGATCGCGCGTCCAGTCTTGGGCCACCCGGTTGACCGAGAGCGCCGCACCAAGCGCAAGGCTGGCCAGAAAGCACATGGCCGCAATGACCAGCACCAGAGAAAGGCCGGTTGCACCGGCGGCCGGCATCACGCTTCTGGTTTCGACGAGAAGCCCGGCCAAGATGGCGCCGGTGCCGCGCGGCTCGCTGTGGAAGGTCGGTGCCGGGTCGGGGGTGCGGGGTGTGTCAGCCACGGACAGCAAGCCCTCCCTTGTGCAGCACCAGTTCTGGCGCGCCTGCCGCGTCCACAAGGGCGCGATCGTGGGTGGCAATCAGCACCGAGGTGCCAAGACGGTTGAGTTCGACAAAAAGACGCAGCAGGCGCTGGCCCATTTCGGGGTCGACATTGCCGGTCGGTTCGTCGGCCAGCAACAGGTCGGGTTGGGCGACGACGGCGCGGGCAATCGCGGCGCGCTGCTTCTCGCCGCCCGAAAGCGTCGGTGGTTTTGCGCTCAGGCGATCTCCAAGGCCGACCCATGCCAGCAATTCCTCGACGTCGGCGCGGTAGCTCTCCTCGGTCCGGCCCTGGATTTTCAGGGGCAGCGCAACATTCTCGTAGGTCGTCAGGTGGTCGAGCAGGCGGAACTCCTGGAAGACGACACCGATGCGGCGGCGCAATGGCGGCAGTTCCGCGCGGGGCAGCGTCGCAATGTCCTTGCCGAACATGGTGATCAGGCCGCGCGAGGGCCTCGTTGCCAGAAACATCAGCTTCAGCAGGGAGGTCTTGCCGGCGCCGGACGGGCCGGTCAGGAAATGAAAGGATGCCGGCGCGAGGTGAAAGCTCACATCGCGCAGCACTTCCGGCCCCATGCCGTAGCGCATGCCCACATTTTCAAAGCGAATCATGGACGCGAAGGTATCATGGAACAATCGTGCCCATGCAGGCTCAGGAGATCAAAAAACGGCGTTCTACCTAGCTTTTTGAATTTTTAAGGGCATCTTCTTAACGCGCCTTTAACCACGGGGCGGCTTTCAATAGGCTTGTGGAAATGCGGAACGTGGCAGGTTGTGCCCCGGTCCGTCACGGAACTCGTTGCCATCAATGTCAAACTGAATGTCCCGGATGATCATCACCTGTCCATCCTGCTCGACGCGATACCCGGTGGAGGCTTCCTCCTTTGCACCGGCAGGACGGAAAGTGCGTTGCGCCAAATGCGGCCAGAGTTGGCATCAGGCACCGCCGGCCGACCTTGACGAACGAACGGAAGCAGGTGCCGAGACGACAGAGGTTGCACCGGAAGAGGGGCCTGCGCCAGCGCCGGCATTTGCTGCCGCGACGGTGCGCAAGAAGATTTTTGGCGAGAAGCCGACACCAGACAAAGCGCCGGAAAATCCGGCGCCTCCTGGCGGCAACTCTTCTGACGACAATGACGATGTGGTCTTTGCGGATCCGCCCGGCGTTCCCTCAGGCACCGCCGACATTGGCAATCGGTTTCGCGCCCAGGTTCGACGAGCGGCGTCGATGCGGCGCGGCAAGGCACTCAATGCAGCCGGCTGGGTTGCTCTGGTGCTGTTCGTGGGCGGCACCCTGATGGGTGGCTATCAGTGGCGCGCCGATATCGCATCGTTCTGGCCGGCAACGACTCACGTCTATGCGGCGGTTGGTGCGCCGGTCAATTTGCGCGGCCTCGAGTTCCGCAATGTTGCTTATGAACGGCAGGAAGAGCAGGGCCTGCCGGTGCTGGCCGTGACCGGTGAAGTCGTCAATGTCAGTGGCAAGGCCGTCGCGCTGCCACGATTGCGCGTCGGTTTGCGCGACGGCGACCAGAACGAACTCTATCATTGGACATTTGCGCTCGGTCAGAACGAATTGCCGGCAGACGAGGTGGCGAGCTTTGTCACCCGACTTTCGAGCCCACCTGTCGAAGCGCGCGACATTGAGGTTCGTTTCGTTCGGGAGCAGGACGACGCGGTTGCGGCAGATGCCGCTGCTCCTGCGACGGAATAGGGTCTTGAGCCAGATTGCGCCGCCCGGCACCGACATCACCGTTCTCTATCCAGCGGAGGAGATCAGCCACCGCGTTCATGCGCTGGCCGGCGAGATCGCTGCCGCAATGGGCCGTAATCCGCTTGTTGTTCCGATCCTGAAAGGGAGCTTCATTTTCGCCGCCGATCTTCTGCGTGCGCTGCACGACGCGGGCGTAGAGCCGGATATGGATTTCATCGGCCTTTCCAGCTATCGCGCGGGCACACGGTCGCTCGGCGAGGTGCGTCTTGTGCGCGACACAGAGGTGGAGATCATTGGCCGCGACGTACTGATTGTCGACGACATACTGGAATCGGGTCGGACGCTCGCCTTTGCCAAAAACCTGATGGCCGCACGCGGTGCACGCACGATCCGCACCTGCGTCTTGTTGCACAAGCCAGGCAAGCTCGCTGTCGATGTTGTTGCTGATTTTGTCGGTTTCGATTGCCCCGACCGATTTGTTGTCGGCTATGGCATGGATGTCGCCCATGCATATCGACAATTGCCATTTATCGGTTTTGTGGAGAGCTGACGATGGCGCACATTCTTGTCGCTGAAGACGAGCCCGATGTCAGAACTTTTGTTATGCGTGCGCTCAAGGGCGCAGGTCACGAGGTCGATGGCGCGGGCGACGGGAGTGCGGCGCTTGAGGCGTTGTCGCGCGCGCGCGCCAACAGGGTTCCTCATGATCTGTTGCTGACCGACATTTTGATGCCGGTGATGGACGGTGTGTCGCTGGCGCTTGCCGCTTCGCGCGATGCACCGGCGCTGCGCATCATGCTGATGACAGGCTATTCCGATCAGCGCGAACGCGCCCACGGGCTCGAAGCCATCATCCATGACGTTCTACTCAAGCCATTCACGCTCGACGAGCTTGTTCTTCGCGTTGCGTCGGTGCTGGACAGCACCGCCTAGAAGCGCTGTAGCAGCCGGTCGAGATATTCGAGTTCGATCCGGGATCGGCCGAGTTCGGCGGCGCGCCTGCGCAACTCTTCGAGAATTTCCCGTGCGCGTTGCATGTCTATCTTGTCGGGCACGGTGACGTCCTGCCCCGAGTCCTGCCCCGGCATTGACCGGCCGAACGGATCGGTCCGTGACTGGCCGCGTCCCCGGCCCTCCTGCCGCCCCGCCATCCCCTGCATCAGCTGGTCGGCCATGGCTTGTGCGCCGGCGCGCATTTCGTCGATCGCCTGTCCCTGCGCGCCGGCGGCGCGGTCGGCACGGCCGTCTCCCAAGCGCTCCCCGGCATCCTGCATCGACCGTTCGGCATTGCCGAGTGCAGCCGGGACCTCGGCGCCGCTTTCGCCCAGCTGCCGAAGAATCTCGCCCAGCTCGTCGCGCAATGCCTGCTGTGCATCGGCAAGCGCCTCGAGCGACGGGGCCGATCCCGCCCCGCTCTCCTGCGGCAGCTGGCCTGGCAAGCCGGCACCGGATTGCTCTCCCTCGCCGCCATCCTCGTCAGCGCCGTGCTGCATCGCGCCGAAGGTCTGATCCATCAGATCGCGCTGTTTGGCGATCATCTCGCCCATCTTGTCGATCGCCTGTGCCATGGCCGCTTCACCCGGACCCATCGGTCCGGCCTGCCCGGGCATTTGTAGATTCTCGAGGATGGCTTGAAGCTGCTGAAGCATGGCCTGGGCCTGGTCGCGCGCGCCGCTTTGAGCAAGTTCGCCGATCGCGTTCAGCATGTCTTCAAGTTGCCGGCGTTCGATCGTCGGAGCATCCGTGAGGGCGTCGATCGACGGCAGCATTTCGAGCATCGGTCCCTGGTCCGCCATCAAGGCGTCCATGTAGCGATTGAAGGCGTCCTTCAAATCCGACATCAACCGAGCGATCTCGTTCTCGCTTGAGCCCTGGCTCAAAGCATCCGCGAGCGCTTTCTGTGCGTCGCGAAGATCCCTTTCGGCAAGCGAAAGATCACCGTTCTCGATGCGCAGCGCGATTGACCAGAGAAGATCAAAAATGCCCGTAAGGTCGGCGTCTCGTCGCGCCTCAGTCAATCGCCAATAGGCGGCACGAAGGGAAAGGTAGACGACCTTGTCGTCAATATAGCGATCGGCGTCCTGCGTAAAATTGTCGATGAAGCGCGCAACACTGGCGCCCGAGCGCGGATCAAGCGCGAGACGGCGGCGTTGTTCGATAATCGCGCTTGCCAGGGGGTCGGTGAATATGCGGGCCGGCAGCATCGTCTCGACCGGTTCGGCCATACCCTCCTGGTTTGCATCATCGCGTGCCACCAGCGTGATCGTCACCGGCAGTCCAGCCCAGGGATGAGGTGTCAGATCAGCATAGGTTTCGCCCGTGACCTCGCGTGGACGCAGCGATGGCAGCGGCAGTTGTATATGAGGCGCGGTCACGCGCGGTTCGGCCGCCGGTCGCGCCTCTTCCTGTTGGGGGGTTGCGCCAAGATCGAGCTCGATGCGCGCCTCGGCGCCGGTGATACCGTAGTCGTCCGACATTTTGTAGGCGAACCGCAAGGCACCCGATGCCGATTGTGCCAGCGGCTCGCTCAGTTCGATTTGCGGTGCTTCGTCGGGCGTCACTTCGACGCGCCAGCCGCGGATCATGCGACCTCCTTCGGTCAGTGTGAGATCGGCGGTCACTGTCAGCGAAGCATCGATCATATGGTTGTTGTCGCCGACGGTCTTCAACGCCTGGGGCCGCTCTCGCGCATCGCCATTGTGGCTTTCGAGAACAGGCGCATTCCTCAATCCATGCACGCGCAACGACAGGACGCTGCCTTGTGGTGTGCGGATCTCTCCTTGCGCAAGCTGAACCTGATCGCCACGACGGTCGAGGTAGTGCGGCGGCTTTCCGGTATAGGCCGGCGGTGTGATCCAGGCTTCAATGGTTGCCTGCATGGAGACGCCTGCACCCGGCAGCAGCGCGGCGGCAATGCGGTCGATGCGGCCGGGGCCTGTGCCGGCAATTGCGACGACCAGCAGCAGCAACACGGCGGCGCGCAACGCGCGTGGGTCGCGCGCGGCAAGTCCCGGCTGCGGCAGGCTGAGGCGGAGCTTGCGCAGTCGCCCGGTCACCCAGTGCTGATGTGCCACCCAGAGCGCCGGGTCGCCGGTGGATTCCGAGGCGACATCTTCATAGGCTGAAAGCGGGGAATGGTTCAGGCCGGAGGATTTTTCGAGATGACGAAAGGCACCGGCTCGCGTCGGCCATTCGAATTCACGAAACCCGCGCCAGAGCATCCACACGGTCAAGGTACCGAAGCCCGCCAGAAATATCCAATGCAGCGGCAGAGGCATGAATGCGAAAGCGCCGAACAGGGCCAGCACCAGGAATATCCCGGCCAAGCCGGCTGCCGGCCAAAGCGCGGGCCAGAATGCCTGCCAGGCCAGCAGCGCGCGCGCAATTCGTACACGCCGCTCGATGTGCGGCGGCAGCCGCATGGCGTGTGTTTCGACCGTATCCTGTGCGTTCGGTTCGGGGCCGGTCAAAGCTTTCCGCCCTTTTTTCATTGGCTGGGCATGCAGCGGACGATAACGCCGTCAGTCCAACCAGCTCGGAATAATATCCTGATTCAGGATTGCGTCATAACTGGGGCGCGCGCGCACCTCGGCAAAGTCGCTGCCGCGGACCATCACTTCGGGGATCAGAGGTCGCGTGTTGTAAGTGGATGCTTGCACTGCACCATAGGCGCCCGCCGACATGATGGCGACGAGATCGCCGCTCTTCAGGCGCGGCAAGTCCCGGCCCTTGGCAAAGAAATCGCCGGTTTCACAAACTGGCCCCACGACGTCGTAGGCAAGACGCTCCGCGCCTTCAGCCGGCTCCGCAATCGGGCGGATGTCGTGGAAGGCATCGTATAGCGTTGGCCGGATAAGATCGTTCATGGCGGCGTCGAGAATGAGAAAGGCTCGGTCGTCGCCAAGCTTCTCATAGATGACGCGTGCGACGAGAATGCCGGCATTGCCAGCGATCAGGCGACCCGGTTCGAAGGTCAGATCGCAGCCGAGATGGCCGATCGTACGCTTCACCATCGCCGCATATTCGTCCGGATGCGGCGGCACATCGTTGTCGCCGCGATAGGGAATGCCGAGGCCGCCGCCGAGGTCGATATGGCGGATCGCGTGGCCTTCGGCACGCAACGCTTCGACCATGCCGGCGACGCGTTCAAAGGCGGCCGCAAAAGGCTCGAGTGTCGTCAGCTGGCTGCCGATATGCACATCGATGCCGCTGGCCTCGATGCCCTTCAGTTCGCGCGCCCGTGCATAGACGGCTGGCGCGCGCTGCCAGGAAATGCCGAACTTGTTTTCCGCCTTGCCGGTTGCGATCTTTTCATGCGTCTTCGCATCGACATCGGGGTTGACGCGAAGGGCGACGCGCGCGATGAGACCGCGCGCTGCGGCCAGTGCCGCCAGAAGCTCAAGCTCGGGTTCGGATTCGACATTGAACTGGTCGATGCCCGCTTCGAGCGCGAAGGCCATCTCGCCTTCGGTCTTGCCGACGCCTGAAAAGACGATCTTGTCAGGTGTCACGCCTGCTGCCAGCGCGCGGCGAAGTTCGCCTTCCGAAACGACGTCGGCGCCCGCGCCGAGACGGGCCAGCGTCGCGATTACGGCTAAATTGGAGTTGGCTTTGACCGAATAACAAATGCGGGCCGGTTGGTTTCTGAAGGCCGCAGCGAAGACATTGTAGTGCCGTTCGAGCGTCGCGCTGGAATAGCAATAGAATGGCGTTCCGACCGCCGCCGCGATGTCGGGGATCGCCACGTCCTCGGCATGCATGATGCCGCCGCGATAGTCGAAATGATGCATGGTGCGGCGTTCAGTCGTCGTTGCCGCGCGTTGCGCGGGGTGTGCCCATGCCGTCTTGCATCGGGAGGAAGTCGATCGGCGGCTCTTCGTCTGCGGCGAGTTTGGCGTCGGCTATAGCCGGTGCGGGTGCAGCGCCGGGCGGTGGTTCAAGCGGACCCTTCTTGCCGCAACCGGCTATGGCAGCAGCGAGAAAGACACCAAGTATGGCGATCGTGACGTATCGCAGGGTCATTTTCCCCGTCCCTTTCCAGCGCCTTCGCGATCGAGTTCGGCGCGCCAGCGTGCGGCCGCCGCACGCACATTGTCGGGTGCCGTGCCGCCGAAGCTCATGCGGCTTGCGACCGAGTTGTCGACGCCCAAAACAGAGTATAGCTCATCGGTGATAGCAGGCTCCACCTCACGCATTTCGTCGAGCGTCAGCTTGTCGAGGTCGACACCCTTCTTCTCGGCCTTCGCCACCAGCGCGCCGGTTGCATGATGCGCCTGCCGGAACGGCATGCCAAGAGCCCGCACCAGCCAGTCGGCAAGGTCGGTCGCGGTCGAAAAGCCGCGCGACGCCGCGGCGCGCATTGTCTTTTCGTTGACGGTCAGGGTCTCGACCATGCCGGTCATGGCTGCAAGCGACAGTGACAGTGCGTCGAGGGCATCGAATGTCGCTTCCTTGTCTTCCTGCATGTCTTTCGAATAGGCAAGCGGCAGACCCTTCATGACAATCAAAAGCGTCGTCAACGCGCCGACGACGCGGCCCGTCTTGGCGCGTACCAGCTCGGCCGCGTCGGGGTTGCGCTTTTGTGGCATGATCGACGACCCGGTGGTGAAGCTGTCGGGCAGCCGCACGAAGTCGAAGCCCGGCGTCGACCAGATGACGATTTCCTCGGCCAGCCTGGAAAGATGCGTCGCACAGATCGCGGCGGCAGCCAGTGTTTCGAGCACAAAGTCGCGATCCGACACGCTGTCGAGCGAATTGCGAGTCGGGCCGTCGAAGCCGAGATTGGCAGCCGTCCTGGCGCGGTCGATCGGAAACGACGTGCCGGCCAGCGCGGCCGCGCCCAGTGGGCTCTCGTTGAGCCGCCTGCGCGCGTCGGAAAGCCTGCCCCTGTCGCGCGCCGCCATTTCGACATAGGCGAGGCAATGATGGCCAAATGTCACGGGTTGCGCGGTCTGCAGATGTGTGAAGCCCGGCATGATCGTTGCCGCATGGGCCTCGGCCTTTGCGACCAGTGCGAGCTGAAACTCCCGGAGCTGACCGTCGAGATGGTCGATCGTATCGCGGACATAGAGCTTGAAGTCGGTCGCCACCTGGTCGTTGCGTGAACGCGCGGTGTGGAGCCTTCCTGCCACGGCGCCAATCAACTCCGCGAGCCGCGACTCGACATTCATGTGAATGTCCTCGAGCTCGCGCTTGAAGACGAAGCTGCCCGCCTCGATTTCGGCCAGCACCGCATCGAGTCCTGCGACGATTTTATCGGCATCATCCCTTGAGATAATTCCGGTTTCGGCCAACATGGCCGCATGCGCCTTCGAACCCGCGATATCCTGGGCAAAAAAGCGCTTGTCGAAGCTTATGGAGGCGTTGATTTCCTCCATGATCCGGTCGGGGCCGGTGCCGAAGCGTCCGCCCCACATCTTGTTGCTCATCGTCTTTCTCCGGGCGGCCGCGAGCCTGAACCGGGGAGGAAACGGATTGTTCCATGGTTCAGATCGGACCGAAGTCTATCGCTATTCTGGCCGGCGCCGCCCTTTTGATCGTCGGGGCGGTATACTTGATCGTCTGGGGGGGCGGCAACCCGGACAATCTTGCAGACGGAGCCAAGCCACCGGCCCTGCAGGCGCTGGCTGTGGGCGACATGGCCAATTTCCGAGCCAATACGACCCCTGCGGCCGTCCCCGATGTCGGTTTCGAGGGGGAGGAAGGCCGGCATCTGACGCTCGGTGACTTCGAGGGTCGGCTTGTCCTCCTCAATCTCTGGGCGACCTGGTGTGCGCCCTGCCGTGAGGAAATGCCGGCACTCGACCGGCTGCAGGCGGCGCTGGGGAGCGAGCGTTTCGAGGTCGTGGCGCTCAGCGTCGACCACCGGGGCCACGGCCTTGTCCGACGTTTCCTTGCCGAAAACGGCATCGACCGTCTCGGCTTCTACATCGACCCCACCGCGCGGGCCAATGTCGCGCTCCGCGCCTTTGGTCTTCCGACAACGCTGCTGATCGCGCCGGATGGTCGCGAGATTGGACGTCTGGTTGGTCCGGCTCATTGGGATAGCCAGGATGCCAAAGTCCTGATCGAGGCGGCACTCAACCTTTCAATGCCGTGATTGAACGGGCGAAGGGTCACCGTAACGAACCCCAAGGGCGATAGAACGGTCGTCGCCACTCTCGATTCGTTGATCGTGATGTGTCCGGCGCTAGTTCGGCTGCCTGTCGGCACGGGTGATGAACATGGCGCCGATTGTTTGCGCGGGCTCTGTCCCACCGGCGGTGATGGGTACCGAGATGGCATGACCGACGAGATAAAGCCGGTTCGAGGCTGCGAACGGCACGCGGAGAAAGATTGCTTTGCGTCCGAAAAAAGCCTTGCGGGTGATATAGAGCCAGCGCGTCTGAACCGCTTTTTGGTCGGTCGGGATCGTGTTTTCCTCGGCGAATTCCGACAGGAGCTTGCCCGTGCGTTCCTCGCCCAGCAGCTCGACAAGTGCCGTGCCGAAGAGCCGTGTGCGAAAGTCTTCGCCGCCATTCACGGCCTCGGCGATGATCATGTTGGGCAGAAAGCGGACGAGGTCGGCCGGCGATATGTCGGCGCGGTCGGCCATCTCACGGGTGCCGCGCTTGCCTTCGAGATAGTTGAAGAACTCGGCGACGAGCGCGTGCTCTGGCGCATCGAGGAACTGCGGCTCGTCGGTGATTTTCCGCGCCCGCTCACCGCCGCCGAAGCTGCCTCCCGCTCGTCCGTCCATTTTCCGCGTCCTTTGCCGAACTTTCGGCAAGTGTCGCATGAGCCGGTTAACGAATTGTCGGCGCGCGGCAGCGCGCGGCGCAGGCTGGTGTTTACCGCGTCGGCACCGGCTTTTCGCCGCGATAGTCGTAGAAGCCCCGCTGGGTCTTGCGGCCGAGCCAGCCGGCTTCGACATATTTGACCAGAAGCGGGCAGGGCCGGTACTTCGAATCCGCCAGTCCGTCGTAAAGGACCTGCATGATCGAGAGACAGGTGTCGAGGCCGATGAAGTCGGCAAGCTGCAGCGGCCCCATTGGATGGTTGGCGCCCAGCCGCATGGCCTTGTCGATGCTCTCAACCGATCCGACGCCTTCATAAAGCACGTAGACGGCCTCATTGATCATCGGCAGCAGGATGCGGTTGACGATGAAGGCCGGATAGTCCTCGGCATTGGCGATCTTCTTGCCGAGCGTTTCGGCAAAGCCGCGCACAATCTCGAATGTCGGATCATCGGTCGCGATGCCGCGCACCAGTTCCACCAGTTCCATCACCGGTACCGGGTTCATGAAATGCATGCCCATGAACCGTTCGGGTCTGTCGGTCGAAGCGGCGAGGCGGGTGATCGAGATCGATGAGGTGTTGGTGGCGATCAGCGCGTCTTCGCGCAGATACGGGCAAAGATCGGCGAAAATCTTGCGCTTGACCTCTTCGACCTCGGTCGCGGACTCGATGACGATGTCTGTGTCGTCGAAACTTTCCATTGAGGCTGCCGGTCCGAGACGCTCCAGCGCGGCGTCACGCTGAGCCTCGGTGATACGTCCGCTCGCGACTTGTCGCGTCATGTTGCCGTCGATCGTGGCGAGGCCGGCTTCGATGCGTTCCTTTGAAATGTCGAAAAGCGACACGTCGTAGCCTGCCAATGCGCAGACATGCGCAATCCCGTTGCCCATCTGGCCAGCGCCGATCACGCCTACTTTACGAATTTTCATCTCGTTCCATCCCGGCTGGCGGGCCCGGTTGCGCATCGCCCCGCCCGACAAAGGTAGCAAAGATTTGGTCGTTGTGCGCCCGATAACGACCCGATAACGAAAACGGCGCCGGCCTGTTTCGAGGCGGCGCCGTTTCAGGGTAGCGCGGGCCCCTGGAGGGGCCGGCGGCGGTTCAGAGACCGACTTTGGTCAGTTCGGCTTCCAGTTCCGGCACCGCCTTGAAGAGATCGGCGACCAGTCCGTAGTCGGCGACCTGAAAGATCGGGGCCTCTTCATCCTTGTTGATGGCGACGATGACCTTCGAGTCCTTCATGCCCGCCAGATGCTGGATCGCGCCCGAAATGCCGACGGCGATGTAGAGGTCCGGCGCCACAACCTTGCCGGTCTGGCCGACCTGGTAGTCGTTGGGCACGAAGCCCGCATCGACAGCCGCGCGCGAGGCACCGACGGCGGCCCCCAGCTTGTCGGCGATCGATTCGAGCATGGCGAAATTCTCGCCGTTCTGCATGCCGCGGCCGCCCGAGATGATGATCTTGGCCGAGGTCAGTTCCGGGCGGTCCGATTTGGTCAGCTTTTCTTCAACGAATTCGGCGAGGCCCGGATTGTCGCCGGCACCGATCTTTTCGATCGTGGCCGATCCACCCTGGCCCGCCGCCGGGAAGGCGGTCGTGCGCACGGTGATCACCTTCTTGGCGTCGGTCGCCTTGACGGTCTGGATCGCGTTGCCGGCATAGATAGGACGCTCGAACGTGTCGGCGCCATTGACGGCAATGATTTCCGAAATCTGCGCCACGTCGAGAAGGGCGGCCACGCGCGGCATGAAATTCTTGCCGATGGTGGTGGCGGCGGTGACGATGGCGTCATAGCCGCCCGCAAGGCTCACGACCAGTGCCGAAAGAGGTTCGGCAACCGGGTGTGCGTAAAGCGTGTCATCGGCCACCAGCACCTTTTTGACGCCGTCGAGCTTTGCGGCCGCTTCGCCGACCGCGCTGCAATCATGCCCGATCACCAGCACATGAACGTCGCTGCCAAGTTTCGAGGCTGCCGTCACGGTCTTGGCCGTGGCGTCGTTCAGGGCCTTGTTGTTGTGGTCTGCAATAACAAGCGTGGTCATCCGATCACTCCCGCTTCCTTGAGCTTCGACACAAGCTGTTCAACCGATTCGACCTTGATGCCGGCCTGGCGCTGCGGCGGTTCGGTCACCTTCAGCACTTCGAGACGGGCCTTCACGTCCACGCCGTAGTCCGAAGGCGATTTTTCGTCGATCGGCTTCTTCTTGGCCTTCATGATGTTGGGGAGCGATGCATAGCGCGGCTCGTTGAGACGGAGGTCCGTCGTCACCACCGCCGGCATGCTGAGCATCAAGGTCTGCAACCCGCCGTCGATTTCGCGCGTCAGCTTCAGCTTGCCGCCTTCGAGTTCGACCTTGGAGGCGAAGGTGCCCTGCGCCCAACCCAGGATCGCCGCCAGCATCTGGCCGGTCTGGTTGCAATCGTCGTCGATGGCCTGCTTGCCGAGAATGATCAGGTCAGGCTTTTCTTCTTCGGCGATGGCCTTGAGGATCTTTGCCACATTGAGAGGTTCGACCGTCTCGTCGGTCTTTACCAGGATGCCCCGGTCGGCGCCCATGGCAAGCGCGGTGCGGATGGTTTCGGTCGTCTGCTGGACGCCGATTGAAACCGCGATCACTTCGGTCGCCTTGCCGGCTTCCTTCAAACGAATCGCTTCTTCGACGGCGATCTCGTCGAACGGGTTCATGGACATCTTCACATTGGCGAGATCGACACCGGTCTGGTCCGACTTGACGCGGATCTTGACGTTGTAGTCGACCACTCGCTTGATCGGGACGAGGATTTTCATTGAGGCGAACTCCCTGCGCGTTGCCGGGGGCGTCGGAAATCCGGGGGTGTGGCCCCGGCCCCGTGAAACCCTGGCGCCGGTCTTGGTGTGGGTCTTTCGAAGCGGCGGACGGTCCGCGAAATGGCTGTTTCCCTGAGGAAATTCCGCCTGCCGGCAAAAAGCGAGATTAGCTCCTGCTGCGGTGCGGCAACCTAGTGGCCTCGCCCTCTCCTGTCAACGCGACCGGACCGCGCGTCCGGACGGTTTCAGCGGCTGGCGCCGGGTGTCCACAGCACGTCGCCGGGCCCTTTGCCGTCGGCGCCCCTGTTGACGTAACGGGCGGCCACGAAAAGGAAGTCGGAGAGGCGATTCAGGTAGCGCAGCGCCGGTCCACTGATGCGTTCCTCGGGCTTTTCGGCCAGCGCCACCACCAGTCGTTCGGCGCGGCGGCAGATGGTGCGGGCAAGGTGCAGATGGGCCGCCGCCGGAACGCCCGCCGGCAGCACGAAGGAGCGCAAGGGCTCGAGATCGGCGTTCAACGTGTCGATCTCGGTCTCGAGCCGCGTCACCTGCGCCTCGACGATGCGCAAGGGCTCGTAGCCGAGCTTCTCGCCCCGGTCGGGCGTCGCGAGATCGGCGCCAAGGTCGAAGAGGTCATTCTGAATGCGGGCCAGCATTTCATCGAGAGGCTCCATGCCATCGGTGTGGAGCCGCGCGACACCGATGGCCGAGTTGGTCTCGTCGACGGTGCCGTAACTCTCGATCCGGAGGGCGTGTTTCGGGACACGCTCGCCGCTTGCGAGAGCCGTCGTGCCGGCATCGCCCGTGCGGGTATAGATCTTGTTCAGCGTGACCATGCGCGCGCCGTCAGCCTTTCCCGAAAGGCAGCATCCGTTTCAGCACGTTGTCCTTCAGGACGAAGTGGTGATAGAGCGCCGCCGCGATATGGATCAGGACCAGGGCCAGCAGCAGCCGGCCGTTGATGCCGTGCAGCACATTGCCGATCCCGTTGATCGTGTCGTTCTGCACGATCTTCAGCGGGATGACACCGAAAGCCACCGGGTCGCGCTTCGATGTCGTGACCATCATCAGTCCGAAAATCGGCTGCAGCGTCAGGCAGAGCATCAGCAGATGGTGAACCGACTTTGCGGCGATCTCCTGCCAGCGTGGCATGGCGGGGAGCGCCGGGCGCGGCTTGCTCATGCGCCAGCCGAGCCAGAATACCATGACGACGAGGACGATCAGTCCGAAGCCGAAATGCCAGGTTGCGGTTTCGCGGGCAATGTTGAAGCCGCCATAGAGCATCAGCAGCACCAGCACCGCCGCCACCCAGTGAAATGCCTTGGATCCGCCGCTGAACGTTTCGCTTCGCGACATCGAAGCCTCCCCTTGTTGCCAATCGGGTCCCAGCCTCGCCCGGTCGGCGCTGCCGATCAAGTCCCGCCGACGCTCAGGCCTTCTTCCAGACCTTGCGCCATTTGGCAACGGCCGCGCCGATTTCGTGCGGGCTGTCTTCCTGGATGAAGTGGCTGCCTTTGACGGTCACTTCGGTCTGGTTTTTCCAGCTGCGGCAGAATTCCCGTTGCGCGCCGATCAGGATGGCGCCGGGCTCGGCATTGACAAAGAGTTTTGGCAGATCGTTCTCGGCCATCCAGTGCGCATAGTCGGCGACGAGTTCGGCCACGTCTTCCGGTTCGCCGTCAAGCGGGATCTGGCGCGGCCAGGTCAGCGTCGGCCGGCGGTCCTCGCCCGGTTCGCGGAAGGGGCGGCGATAGACGTCCATCTCTTCCGGCGTCAGCTTTCTGATGATCGAACCCGGCAGGACCGTCTCTATGAAGAGGTTCTTTTCAAGGATCATCGTCTCGCCGACGGCCGAGCGGAAGCCTTTGAAAATGCCGCGTGCGGCTTCGTTCCATTCGCTCCAGGCCAGCGGGCGGACGATCCCCTCCATATGAGCGATGCCATCGACGGCCCGCCGGTTGCGGTTCGCCCAGTCGAAGCCCAGCGCCGAGCCCCAGTCATGGATGACGAGCGTCACGTTCTTCGTCACCCCGACCGTCTCCAGAAAAGCCTCGAGAAAGCGGCGATGTTCGCGGAACGTGTAACGCTCGGCGCCCGAAGGTTCGAGCTTGTCGCTATCGCCCATGCCGATCAGGTCGGGCGCGATGCAGCGGCCCTGATCCTTCAGATGCGGCATCACGTTGCGCCAGAGATAGGAGGACGTCGGATTGCCATGCAGGAAGACGATCGGGTCGCCGGCGCCCATCTCGACATAGGTCATGGCGCGGCCCGAGATCGTCACCGATTTCTTCGGATGCTCGGCGGCGGAGATCGGCTGGTCGGTCATGGGGGGCCTCTACCGGAAAACCGGCATGATACGCCCCGCGCGCCCCTGCCCCAAATGCCAAAAAGGGCGCCTTGCGGCGCCCTTTCGGGAATTCACACGGATTTTTTGGCACTCAGAAAGTATAGGCGTAGCGGATCCCGGTATTGGTCAGCCCCTCGTTGCGCGTGCAGAGGCTGCCATTCGACATGTGCTCGACCGACAGCATCACCGCGTTCGACTTGTCGAAGCGGTAGCCGACGGAGGCGCTTTCATGGAATTGCGCCCGGCAGCCGAAATCCTTGCTGGTTGCGGTCTTGCCGTTGGTCGAGCCATCATGCACGGCGCCGCCGAACGTCAAATCGATGAAGAACGCATCGGTAAGGTCGAAGGTCCAGCCGAGGCCGGCATAGCCGAAGCTGGTGCCGTCGCCGGTGTTGACCGTGCCGCCGATCAGCGGCCGCGGCGCGAAGGCCCAGGAGAGAAATTCGGGCGAGGCAAAACGGACTTCGAAATTGATGTCCGGATCGGTCGTCTCATACGTATTGTGGAAAATGCTCGAGTCGTGATCCATCACGCCGATGCGCATTTCACTGATAAAGCCCTCGGCCGATGCCGGCGCATGCGCGCAAAAAAGAGTTGCCGCCATCAATGCGGCACAAAAGCCTGTCTTGCCAGTCACGTTGGAACCCCCGATTTCAAACTGCGAACGCGCCTCGATGCTAGCGTGCCGCCGCCCGACTTGCGAGCGGCCGCACGGCAACCGGGTGCGAATACCGTCGATTGTGGCAGAGAGGCTTCAGTTTCCGGTTAACACGCAAAGGGCAAGCGTCGTCTAGCGGCTCGCCAGCCAGAGCCCGGCCATGATGACGATGACGGCCAGAAACTGCAGGCCGACGCGCCAGCGCATCAGCGTCTGCGAGCGGCTGGCCGAGCCGCCCCGCATCATGTTCCACAGGCCGGCCAGCAACACCGCCAGCACGGCGATCAGGGCGACGGGCGCCAGCCAGTTGAAGATTTCAGCCATTTTTGCGTTTTCCCAATGCTGACCTAGTTGCCGCCTTCGAGCAGGCGGCGGGCGATGACCTGGGCCTGGATTTCGGCCGCGCCCTCGAAAATGTTCAAAATGCGTGCATCGCAGAGCACGCGGCTCACCGGATATTCGAGCGCAAAGCCGTTGCCGCCGTGAATTTGCAGGGCGTTGTCGGCCGCCGCCCAGGCGATGCGCGCGGCCAGCAGCTTGGCCATGCCCGCCTCGAGGTCGCAGCGCCGGCCGCCATCCTTTTCGCGCGCGGCGAAATAGGTCAGCTGGCGTGCCACCATGATCTCGACGGCCATCATCACGAGTTTGCCGTTGACGCGGGGGAAGTCGAAAATCGGTTTGCCGAACTGCACACGCTCCTGCGCGTAGCGCAATCCGAGTTCCAGCGCCGATTGCGCGACGCCGACGGCGCGCGCCGCCGTCTGGATGCGGGCGCTTTCGAAGGTCTGCATCAACTGCTTGAATCCCTGGCCCTCTTCGCCGCCCAGTAGGTTCTCGGCCTTGACCTCGAAATCGTCGAAGCCGATCTCGAATTCCTTCATGCCGCGATAGCCGAGCACCTTGATCTCGCCACCCGACATGCCCTTGGCCGGAAACGGATTGGCGTCGTCGCCGCGCGGCTTTTCGGCCAGCAGCATCGACAACCCCTTGTAGCCGGGCTGATCATTGGTGCGGCAGAGCAGCGTCATCACGTCGGCGCGGGCGGCATGCGTGATCCAGGTCTTGTTGCCGTTGATCTTGTAGACATCGCCCTCGCGCTTCCCGCGCGTGCGCAAGCTGGCGAGATCCGAGCCCGTATTGGGTTCGGTGAAGACCGCTGTCGGCAGGATTTCGCCGCTGGCGATCTTCGGCAGCCACTTGTCCTTCTGTGCCTCGGTACCGCCGCCGAGAATCAGTTCAGCGGCGATTTCCGAGCGCGTGCCCAGCGAGCCGACGCCGATATAGCCGCGGCTGAGTTCCTCCGAGACGACGCACATCGATTCCTTGCCAAGGCCGAGGCCGCCATATTCTTCGGGGATCGTCAGGCTGAAGACGCCGAGTTCGGCCATCTGCTCGACGACCGGCATCGGGATGTAGTCGTCCTTCAAATGCCATTCATGCGCATGTGGAATGACTTCGGCATCGGCGAAGCGGCGCATCTGTTCGCGGATCGCGTCATAGGTCTCTTCAAGGCCGGCATCGCCATAGGTCGCGGCGCCAGCATGGGCGGCGATCAGTTCGGCGAGCCGCGCCCGCACGGCCGGCGTGAAGCCGGCTTCCGTCAGGCGGCGCACCGCCGGCGCGGCGCGGAAAGCGGCAACATCGTCTTCCGTCAGTCCGAGATCGGCGGGACGCACGATTTCGCCCTGGCTCATCGGAATGCCGCCGGCAAGCTGGTTCAGATATTCGCCAAAAGCCGCCTGCACGATCAGTGTCTCGAAGGCGCCGAAGCGCTTTTCCTGCGTCATGCGCGCCGCATAGGCCGCCATCTGGCGCAGCGCTTCGACATAGGTCGCCGCCCAGGCAAAGCCATGCACGGCAAATTGTTCGCGCTCGATCGCCGCGGCCGCGACCTTGCCGTCTTTGGCGACGCGTGCGAACACGGCGGCCCGCGCCTTGGCCAGCAGCGTGTCGGCGGCCTCGACCGATTGAGCGGTCAGGGCCAGCAGGTCGGCGAGCGCGATGCCTTCGGCGGCGGGAGCGGGCGATTTGGCGGCAGCGCTGTCGGCAGGGCTCATGGGCGAACTCGTCTCTCGTGACTGATGGATCGGCGCCGGTGTAAAAGGGCGGGAAGCGGCGGGTTCGGGGCCGTGGCGCCGGCATGGCGTCCACCCCTCGATGCCTATATATCTCGAAGACCCCCGCCCGGCCAGCCGGGCGGGCGAGATGCGGCAAAGGGTCTTGGGTGGCCCGCAAACGGGGGATCGATGGACAACACCAAGGTTGTCGGCCTTGTGGTCGGGGCGCTGCTGGTGGCGCTCTCGGTGCTGATGCTGGTGCCGATCCTGGCCGAGCTTGTCGCCAATAGTGGCGACTGGCAGGCCTTTTTGGGATCGGCTGTCGTCACCGGCTTTGTCGGCGGGGCGCTGATGTTTGCCAACCAGACCGAGGATCGCGATCTCGGTCACCGCGCCACTTTCCTCGTCACCGTGCTCTCCTGGCTTGCGGTCGGCGCCTTTTCGGCGCTGCCCTTCGCCTTTTCGCGTGTCGGCATGAGCTACACCGATGCCTTTTTCGAGGCCATGTCGGGCTTCACCACCACCGGCGCCACGGTGATGATCGGCCTCGACATGACGCCGCCCGGCCTCTTGCTCTGGCGCTCGTTGCTGCAATGGGTCGGCGGCATCGGCATCATCGTCACGGCGGTCGCCATTCTGCCCTTCCTCCGGGTCGGCGGCATGCAGCTCTTCCGCACCGAGAGCACCGACCGTTCCGACAAGGTGCTGCCGCGCCCCGGCCAGATCGCGGTCGCCATCGGCGAGGTCTATCTGCTGCTGACGCTGCTCTGCGCGCTTGCCTACATGCTGGCCGGTATGGGGGCCTTCGACGCGCTCAACCATGCGATGACGACGGTCGCCACCGCCGGCTATTCGACGCATGACGCTTCATTCGGCTATTTTGACAATGCAATGGCCGAATGGATCGCCGTTATCTTCATGATTTCGGGCGCCGTGCCGCTGGTGCTCTACATCCATACCGCGCGCGGCAGCGGCGAGACGCTCTGGGGCGACCCGCAGGTGCGCGGCTTCATCACGCTGATCGCCGCCGTCACCATCGTGATGGCGCTCTGGCTGGCGGCGCGGGGCGACTATTCCTTCTTCACGGCGCTGCGCTACACCGCCTTCAACGTCACCTCCATCGTCACTACTACGGGCTTTGCCAGCACCGACTATACGGCCTGGGGGTCATTCGCCATCATGGCCTTCCTCTTCCTGATGTTTCTGGGCGGCTGCACCGGCTCGACCTCGGGCGGCATGAAGATGTTTCGTCTGCAGGTGCTGGCCATGCTGCTCAGGACGCAGATCCGCCAGACGCTCTATCCGCATGTCGCCCAGACGCTGCGCTACGGCAACCGCACGGTCAGCCGCGACATCGTCTTCTCGGTGGCGCTGTTTGTTTTCGTCTATCTGGCGTCCATGGTTGTCGTCGCGCTGGCCCTTGCCGCGTTCGGCCTCGACTTCATCACCGCGCTGTCATCGGCCATCACCTCGATCGCCAATGTGGGCCCCGGCCTCGGGCCCGTTGTCGGCCCCGCCGGTAATTTCGCGTCGCTGCCCGATGGCGCCAAATGGATCATGGCCTTCGCCATGCTGCTCGGCCGCCTCGAACTGCTGACGGTGCTCGTCATGTTCTCGAAGGATTACTGGCGGGAGTGAGGGGGCGAAATTGCCGATGGCCGATCCTCCGGGTGCGGCGTAGCATCCCGGCGGTGCCAGCCGGGATGCTGGGGGGTCAAGGGGTCGGCAATGAAGGTTGAGGACGGCGACACGCCGGTGGACGAGGCGGCAGGACTGGTCGACCAGGTCTATGCGACCGTGCTGGAGCCCGGCCGCTACGACGAGCTGATGGCCGCCTGGGAGCGCCACATCGCCGATGCCATCCGCGAGCTCGACGGGCCGGAGGCCGATGCCCAGGGGCCTTCCGGCCGCGACGAGATCGAGCGGCATTTTCTCAACGCCTTTACCATTCTCGAACGTCTCGGCCGGCCGCTCGAGGACCGGCGTCCGATTGCGGCGCTGGTCGAGGCCGATCCGCGGCCGGCCATGCTGCTCGGAGCGGGTGGGCGCATCGCCGCTGCAAACGGCGCTTCCGCCGAATTGTTCGGCGCTTCTGCCGGACAATCCCTCGACACGCTGCCGGTCGATGCCGACGGCATGCGCCAGATCCGCGAGGCGCTGGCGCGCATGGGCGACGAACCGCCGGGACGGCTGCTGGCGGTGGCGCGCGCCTTCTCGGTCCGCGACGGTTCGGCTTTCATCGTCGCGCTGACGCGCGCGCCGGTGCGCGAGGGCGACGCGCCGCTCGGCCTTCTCGGCGTTGCCGATCTTGCCTGGAACGATCGCATCGGCGCCGTGCTGCGGCAGGCCTTCGGGCTCAGCGAGGCCGAATGCGAAATCGCCCGCTCGCTGATGGCCGGCGCCTCGGCGCGCGACATCGCCGATGCGCGCAAGAGTTCGATCGAGACGGTTCGGACACAGATGAAAGCGGTGCTGCGCAAGACCGAGGCGCATTCGCAGGGCGAGCTGATCCGCATGACGGCGGCGCTGGCGCAATTCGATATGGGCGGCGATGGCCGCATCATGGCGCGCGGGCGGCGTGCCTCGGCGCTGTTCGATGTGTTGCGGCGCGGCCCGCGCAAGCTCGTCTACACGCGGATCGGTGCGCCGCAGGGCCGGCCGGTGCTGTTCATTCACGGCATGCTCGATGGTTATGCGGCACCGCTCTTCAACCGCGAGGCGCTTGCGGCGCGCAACATCAATCTCATCGTTCCGGCGCGTCCCGGTTTCGGCGGATCGGATCACGACGGCGAGGCGGAGGGTGCGCCGGAGCGTTTCGCCGCCGATGCCGAAGCGCTGCTCGATCATCTCGGCATCGCGCGCTGTCCGGTGCTCGGCCATCTCAGCGGCGCGCTTTATGCCTATGCGATCGCGGCGCGCATGGGGCCGCGTATCCCGCTTGTTTTCAATGTTTCGGGCACGGTGCCGGTGGTCTCCGGGGCGCAGATTTCGGCATTGGCGCCGCGCCAGCGCATCGTTGCCTATACGACGAAATACGCGCCGCGCTTCTCGCGGCTGATCCTGCGCGCCGCCGTGGCGCTGATCGACAGCGGCGGCCACCACGCCTTCATGAAGGCGCTCTATGAAAGCGCCGTCGCCGACTGGCCGGTGGCGCAGCGAGACGATGTGCTCCCGCATCTCAGCGACGGCTACGACTTCATGGTGGCGCAGGGCTACAAGGCATTCGAGATCGATGCCGGGCTGTTGATGCAGGACTGGAGCCGCTATGTGGCGCCCGTCAGCCAGCCGGTGGCGCTGCTGCACGGGCCGCACGACCCGGCGGTGCCGGTCTGGTCGGTGCGCGATTTCGCCGGCCGCTATGCCAATGTCGCGTTGCATGAGGTCGAGAATGCCGGGCAGTTGATCTTCTTCGCCCATCCCGATCTGGTGCTCGACCGGCTGGAAACCGCGCTCAAGACGTCCTGATTCCAGTGAATTCCGGCCCTGCTTCGCGCATACCCCATCCGGGGTATGCGGGCTTTGCCTCGTCCGGGTCCTACTCCGCCCATCGAAATTTCCGTCAGCGGGCGCCTGTCGCGTCTGCGCGGCAGGTGGGGGTTATGAGAGATGGGCAAGACGGTCGAACGGCAAATGGCGGCGTCGCGGCGCAACCGGCGCGGCATGTTGATGGCAACCACGGCGGTGATGGCGCTGATGTCGGCGCCGGCGCTGGCGGTCGACGGGCAATGGCTCGCCAATCCCGTCAGCGGCAGCTGGAACAGCGGCCTCAACTGGTCGAGCAATCCCAGCGTTCCCGATGGCGCGATTACCTTCGGCAATTCGACCGAGACCACCATCGGCGTCAACGGCATCCATACGCTCGACAGCATCACCTTCGGCAACCCGTCCGATGCCTTCACCATCAATCTGAATGCCAGTGCCAGGTTCTCGTTCGAGGGCGACGGCATCGTCAACGACGGCATCGAGACCCAGACGTTCAACACCAACAACAGCAGTACGAGCATTCGCTTCTTCAACGACTCGACCGCGGGCACCAACACGGAGTTCAACATCAATTCCGGGGGGATCTACTTCTTCAACAACAGCTCGGCCGCCGGAAGTTCGATCACGAGCACCGATCTGATCCATTTCGGGTTCACGGCGACCGCGGGCAATGCCACCATCGTCAACGATGCGTTCGGCTCGCTGCTTTTCTACGACGAGACAAGCGCAGGCGCGTCCACGATCACCAACAACAGCTACATGGCGGCCTCGGGAACCGTCACGCTCGGCACGGCGACAATCGGAAACGCCGCCCAAATGGACCTTTCCGAAGAGGCCACCGCAGGTTCTGCTTCGCTGACCCTTCTGAACGACAGCATCACGACCTTCCGGGACGATGCCACGGCGGGCACCTCCACGATTTCGGCTGAGGCCGGCAGCGCGCTGAACTTCAGGAACAATGCGACGGCGGCATCGTCGGGAATCGACAATTCGGGCGAAGTCAATTTCGAGGACGACAGCACGGCGGGCGGCGCAACGATTACCGTCCAGAATGGCGGCTCGGTGCAGTTCTTCGACGACGCCACCGGCGGCACGGCGCAGATCGACATTCTCAACGGCGCGGTCTCGTTCGACCACACGTCGAATGCTGGCGCGGCGACCATTTACAATGACTACGATCTGAACTTTCTGACGGAGAGTTCAGCCGGGTCAGCGACGATCACCAACGACGTCGAAGGCGTGGTCCGATTCGGTTCCGATTCGACGGCGGCATCGTCGGAAATCGGCAATTCGGGCGAAGTCAATTTCGAGGACGACAGCACGGCGGGCGGCGCCACGATCACGACCCGCAATGGCGGCGCTCTCAACTTCATCGCCAATGCCATTGCCGGTACCGCCGGCCTGATCTTCGAGCATGGCGCAACCGGCGTCTTCGACGATAACAGTTCGGCCGAAAATGCCGTCGTCGATGTCCAGGGCGACGGCGTCGATTACGCCGAGCTTTATTTCCGCGGCAATGCCAGTGCCGGCGCCGCGACCATCGAAGTCGGCGGCTATATCGATTTCGAGGACAACTCGACAGCCGGCACCGCCGAAATCACCAACACCGCCGATGGCAGCACGCGCTTCTACAATTCATCGACGGCCGGCGGCGCCAGTTTCATCAACAATGGCGGCCTTGCCTTCACCGATGACAGTTCGGCGGATGAAGCGAGCATCGAAAACAACGAGGTTCTGACCTTCTCCGGTTCGGCCAGCGGCGGCACCGCCGTCATCGTCAACAACAACATGGCCGAGTTCACGCAGAGTTCCACCGCCGGCAGCGCCGAAATCGAGAACGAAGGCGATCTCTTCTTCCGCGACACGGCCTCGGCGGGCGATGCCGTCATCACCACGACCAATGGCGGCACGGTCGATTTCCGCAACGCGGCGACGGGCGGCACGGCGCAGTTCATTGTCGAGGCCGGCGGTATCTTCACGACTGAAAATCTCGTCGCGGCCAGTCTCGAAGTCGGCTCGATCGCCGGCGCCGGCGATTTCACGCTCGGTCTCGGCAAGGAACTTGTCGTCGGCGGCAACGATCTCTCGACCGAGGTTTCGGGCGTCATTTCGGGCATCGGCGGTTCGCTGACCAAGACCGGCACCGGCATATTGATCCTCTCGGGCATCAACACGCTGACCGGCGGTACCTCCGTTCAGGGCGGTATGCTGGTCGTCAATGGCGTCCTGCCCGACGTCTCGGTGTCCGGCGGCGGCACGCTGGGCGGTAGCGGCCCCGTCACCGGCTCGATCAACACACTGATCGGCGGCATCATCGCGCCGGGCAATTCGATCGGCACGCTGCAGGCCGACAATGTTGCCTTCGCCGCCGGCAGCTTCTTCGATGTCGAGGTCGACGATGCCGGCAACAGCGATCTGCTGCAGGTCGACAATGAGGCGACGATCAATGGCGGCACGGTGCGCGTCTTCGCCGAAGCCGGCACTTACGCGCCGAGCACGCTCTACACGATCCTCACCGCCAATGATGTCGTCGGCACCTTCGACGATGTCACCTCGAACTTCGCCTTCCTGTCGCCGACACTCAGCTACGACACCAACAATGTCTTCCTGACGCTCGATCTCGTCGCGGCCTTCCAGGATGCGGCGCGCACGCCCAACCAGTTCAACGTCGCCGGCGCGGCCGATGCGCTGGGCGGCGGCAACGATATTTACGATGAAATCCTGGTGATGACCGAGGATGAGGCGCGCGCCGCTTTCGATGCGCTGTCGGGCGAGACGCATGCCAGCGCCAAAACCGCCTTCTTCCATTCGGCGCAGCAGATTCGCGAAGCGCTGCTGGCGCGTCTCAGGACGTTGTTCGGCGGCGGTACGCAAACGGCGGCGCTGGCCTATGTGCCGGCGGCGGGCGATGAGATGCGCGACGGTTCGGGAAGCGTCGTCTGGGGTCATGTTTTCGGTTCATGGGGCGAGACCGACAGCAACGGCAATGCAGCCGATCTCGATCGTTCCGCGGCCGGTATCCTGGGCGGTGCCGACAAGGCGCTCGGCGAAAACAGCCGCATCGGCCTCGCGCTCGGCTACAGCCGATCGACATTCGATGTCGATGCGCGGCGTTCCTCGGGCGAGAGCGACAATTTCCACATCGCCGGCTATGCCGGCATGAAGCTCGGCGCCGCCGATCTCAAGGGCACGCTTGCCTATAGCTATCAGCAGGCCGAGACCACACGCACAGTCGTGGTCGGCGGCCTCACCAACCGCCTGAGCGCCGATTACGACGCCCACACGCTGCAGGCGGCGGCCGAAATCGGCACGGACCTCGCGCGCGGTTCGGCGGTGTTCACACCCTTTGCCGGGTTGGCGGTCGTTCATGTCGAGACGGAGGGCTTTACCGAACGCGGCGGCCCGGCGGCGCTCACCGTTGCCGGCGACGGCCACACCACCGGCATCTCGACGCTCGGCCTCAGGGCGCGGCGCGAAAGCGAAAACGTCGCCCTTCACGGCGCGCTCGCCTGGCGTCATGCCTTTGGCGATGTCGACCCCTCGGCCCGTGCCGCTTTCGCCTCGGCGCCCGCCGGCACCTTCACGGTGCAGGGTGCGCCGATCTCGAAAGACGCGCTGGCGTTCGAGGCCGGTATCGACATGAAGCTCGGTGCGCGAACCGTGCTGACGCTTGGCTATGCCGGCGAATACGGCACGGATGCGCAGGATCACGGGTTGAAAGCCGAGCTCGCCATCCGCTTCTGAGGGCAGGGGGGACGGATGCGCGCCTCAGGGGCGCGCATCCGCTTTCGGTGACGGGAAGACGCGGGCCGAGGTGGCGCGCACGAAGACGCCCTGACCGATCCTGATTTCGCCGCCCTCGAACAGCTCGCGCGGCACCGAAATCTCGATACGGTCGCGATGGCCCTCGATCGACAGTTCGACGGTGATCGCCGGGCCGAAGGGCCGCACATTGCGCACCAGCGCCGGCACGCCTTCGGCAATGTCGCGCGACACGATCTCGATTTCATGGCCGCGCACATAGGCCAGCGCCGGGCCGCTATAGGTCTCGTCGGCCTCGGCGAGCGGCAACTGGCTGCCCAGCACGCGCGCCTCGCCCTCCGTCGCCGTCACCTCGAAACGCGCGACGCCGCCGAGGAATTCGCAGACATAGGGCGTTGCCGGTTCTTCGTAGATTTCGACCGGTGTGCCGATCTGCTCGATTTCACCGTCGCGCATGATGACGACCCGATCGGCCAGTTCCAGCGCCTCTTCCTGGTCGTGGGTGACGAAGATCGTCGTCAGGCCGGTCTCGGTGTGAATTTCGCGCAGCCAGCGGCGCAGTTCCTTGCGCACTTTCGCATCGAGCGCGCCGAAGGGCTCGTCGAGCAGCAGCACATTGGGTTCGATGGCCAGCGCGCGCGCCAGCGCCACGCGCTGGCGCTGGCCGCCGGAAAGCTGGCTCGGGAAGCGCGTTTCAAGTCCCGGCAGTTGCACCAGTTCCAGCAGACGGCGCACCCGGCGGGCGATCTCGCCGGCACGCGGGCGTTCGCCGCGCGGCCGGACGCGCAGCCCGAAAGCGACATTGTCGAACACCGTCATGTGACGGAAGAGCGCATATTGCTGGAAGACGAAGCCGACGCGGCGCGCGCGCAAGCTGAGCGTCGTCGCGTCCTCGCCGTCGAAGCGGATCGTGCCTTCCTCCGTCGCCGTCAGCCCGGCAATGGCGCGCAGCAGCGTCGTCTTGCCGGAGCCGGAGGGCCCGAGCAGCGCCAGCAATTCGCCGGGCCGCACCGTCAGCGAGACATTGTTGAGCGCGGCGAAGGAACCGTAGGACTTGCCCAGCTCCTCGACATCGATGCGGACCGGCGCGCGATGGATGGCGTCCTCGTTCTGATATCCCCGCATCCTAGTGCCGTCCGCTCGCGGCAAGTTCACCACCGTAGCGCCACTCGAGCGCGGATTTGAGGACGAGGGTGACGAGGGCGAGGAGGGCCAGAAGCGTGGCAACCGCAAAGGCGGCAACGAAATTGTATTCATTGTAGAGGATCTCCACATGAAGAGGCATGGTGTTGGTCTTGCCGCGAATGTGACCGGAGACGACCGAGACGGCGCCGAACTCGCCCATCGCGCGGGCATTGCAGAGCAGCACGCCATAGAGGAGCGCCCATTTGACGTTGGGCAGCGTCACGCTCCAGAAAGTGCGCAGTCCGCCGGCGCCGAGCGAGAGCGCGGCTTCTTCTTCCGCCGTGCCCTGCTGTTCCATCAGCGGAATCAGCTGGCGGGCGACGAAGGGAAAGGTGACGAAGATGGTGGCGAGCACGATGCCCGGCACGGCAAAGACGATCTGGTAGCCGTTGGCGATCAGCCAGGGGCCGATAAAACCGTAGGAGCCGAAGAGCAGGATATAGACGAGGCCCGAAATCACCGGCGACACAGAGAAGGGCAGGTCGATCAGCGTGATCAGGAACGACTTGCCCCTGAACTGGAACTTGGCGATCGCCCAGGAGGCGACGAGGCCGAAGAGCAGATTGGCCGGCACCGAAATCGCGGCGACGAACAGCGTCAGCCGCACGGCCGATAGCGCATCGGGCTCGACCAGGGCCGCCAGGAAGGGTTCGACGCCGCGCCGGAAGGCTTCGGCGAAGACGGCGGCCAGCGGCAGCGCCAGCATCAGCGCCAGAAAGGCGACGGCGATGGCGATCAGGCCGAACCTGACCCACAACACTTCGCTGAGCGGCGTGCGGAAGCGCGCCCGCGGCGGCGGCGGATTGCCGGCGGGAATGCGCGCGATCTCGATGGCGAGCGGATCGGGTGTCACGGGTTTCGTCTCCTAGCCGGCAAACCCGATGCGCCGGCGGTTCCACGCCTGCAGCAGGTTGATGACGAAAAGCAGCGCGAAGGAAATCACCAGCATCACGGCGGCCACCGCGGTTGCGCCGGCATAGTTGAATTCCTCGAGCCGGATGACGATCAGCAGCGGCGCGATTTCCGACACATAGGGAATGTTGCCGGCGATGAAGATCACCGAGCCGTATTCGCCGACGCCGCGCGCAAAGGCCAGCGCAAAGCCGGTCAGCAGCGGCGGCATCAATGTCGGCAGCACAATGCGCCGGATGGTCTGGAAGCGCGTGGCGCCGAGCGTGGCCGAGGCTTCCTCCAACTCCTTGTCGAAATCGGCCAGCACCGGCTGCACCGTGCGGACGACGAAAGGCAGACCGATAAAGACCAGCGCCACGACGATGCCGAGCGGCGTGAAGGCGACCTTCAGCCCGAGCGGCACCAGAAAGCTGCCGAGCCAGCCGTTCGGCGCATAAAGGGCGGTGAAGGCGAGGCCGGCAACGGCGGTCGGCAGCGCGAAGGGCAGGTCGATTGCCGCATCGAGCAGGCGCTTGCCCGGAAAGCTGTAGCGCACCAGCACCCAGGCGACGAGCAGGCCGAACGCCACGTTGAGGCCGGCTGCGATCAGCGCCGTGCCAAAGCTCAGCTTCAGCGCCGCCACGGTGCGCGCGTCCGATGCCAGCCGCCAGAATTCCGTCCAGCCGAGACCGGCCGAGGTGATGAAGACGCCGGCCAGCGGGATCAGGATGATCAGGCTCAGCCAGGTCAGCGTCAGCCCCATGGTCAGGCCGAAACCCGGCAGCACCGAAGGCGCGGGACGCGGGAGGGCGAATATCGCGTGGGTCATTTTCGTTCAGCGGCCCGGCCGGTAGATTTCGTCGAAGACGCCGCCATCGCCGAAATGTTCGCGCTGCGCCTTCGCCCAGCCGCCGAACTTGTCGTCGATGGTGAAGAGCCTGACGTCGGCAAAGCGCGCGGCGTCTTCCTTCGCGGCATGTTGTGCGTCGCGTGGCCGGTAGTAGTGCTTTGCCGCGAGACGCTGGCCTTCGGGCGAATAGAGATAGTTGAGATAGGCTTCGGCGACCTTCCGCGTGCCCTTGCGGTCGGCGTTCCTGTCGACGAGAGCGACCGGCGGTTCGGCGAGGATCGAGATCGACGGCATGACGATTTCGAACTGGCCGGGGAATTCGGCCCGGGCGAGGAAAGCTTCGTTCTCCCAGGAGATGAAGGCATCGCCGATGCCGCGCTGCACGAAGGTGGTCAGCGCGCCGCGGGCGCCGGTGTCGAGTACCGGTACGTTCCTGTAGATGGCGCCGACGAATGCGCGCGCCCTGGCGTCGTCATTGTCGAACCTGTCGAGGGCATAGGCATAGGCCGCCAGATAATTCCAGCGCGCGCCGCCCGAGGTTTTCGGGTTCGGCGTGATGACGGCGACGCCCGGCTGGGCGAGATCGTCCCAGTCCTTGATGTTCTTCGGATTGCCCTTGCGCACCAGCAGCACGATGGTCGAGGTGTAGGGCGAGGCATTGTCGGGCAGGCGGGCCTGCCAGTCCGCCGGCAGCAGGCCGGCCTTTGCGATCTCGTCGATGTCGCCGGCCAGCGCCAGCGTCACCACGTCGGCCCGCAATCCGTCGATCACGGCGCGGGCCTGCT
This sequence comes from Parvibaculum sp., assembly GCF_030651915.1. Lineage (GTDB taxonomy): Bacteria > Pseudomonadota > Alphaproteobacteria > Parvibaculales > Parvibaculaceae > Parvibaculum. Next base: position 548,529 of record NZ_JAUSBV010000002.1, read on the forward strand.
TGCCCGAGCCGCCATGCGATTGCTCGAAATTGACCGTCTCGCCGGTCTCCTTCTTCCAGTGCGCGGCGAAGGCGGCGTTGTAGTCCCTGTAGAACTCGCGTGTCGGGTCGTAGGAGACGTTGAGAATGGTGGTGTCGGCGCGCACTTCGAAGGTCAGGCCGAGCAGCAGCAGCGAGGCCCCGAGCAATATGGCCGAACGGCGCGTCAGGGATGCGAATGTCATGATCGTCTCCATTTCACTTTTAAGTCGATCAAATTAGTAGTGTTACTGGGCAAAAAATTTTATGCCCTGATGGCGGCCCGCGCCTGACGGCCCGTGTCGCCGATCGCATCGGCCAGCGTCGTCCCGTCCAGGATCGATGCCGCCGCATCCCGCACTTCCCGCATCGTCCGGCGGACGGCGCAGGCCTTCTCGTCCCGGCAATCGGCGCAGCGCCGGTAGCCGGTCAGGCTCGCACAGGGAATGGGCGCCAATGGCCCATCCATGATGCGGATCACCTGACCGAAGGTGATCGCGTCGGCCGGCTTTGCCAGGGCATAGCCGCCCAGCTTGCCGCGCTGGCTGCGCACCAGCCCGTGCTTCCTGAGATCGAGCAGGATCAGCTCGAGGAACTTCCGGGGGATGTTCTGCCGTTCGGCGATATCGCCGGCCTGCAGCAAGCCCCCGTCATTCTGACCCGCCAGTGCGATCATGGCTTTCAACGCGTATTTGGCTTTTTGCGATAACATTTGTCTATCTGATGAGTAGGGTATGAATGGGTCTCGCCGCCGTCAACACATATTTTCACAACGGATATGAAAATATGCAAATAATAACACTATAAATATGTGTTATCGTCACCGGACGAATCCGGCCGACGATCCGATTAAGCCGGATTCGCGGCGCGATAGGAAGGGCGGGGGGCGTCGCCCAACATGTCGTGCTGTGCGGCCGCCTCGAACTGCTGACCGTGCTGGTGATGTTCTCGAAGGACTACTGGCGGGAGTGAGGAAAAAGGCACTGTTGCAGACATTTCCGAAGACACTTTTGTGTAGCTGTCCGTAAATATGCCTGTGCTAGCCTGATCTCATGAAACGAAGCCTCGGCCGCCCTCGAAGCAGGTGTGTCGCCCGCCGCCGTCACTGGCTCGCGGCGCTGCTGGCGTTCGCCGTGCTGCTGACGGGCGTTGCGGTGCCGATGACCGGTCTCGATATGATGATGTCGGCACACACGATAGCCGACGGGCGCGCCCCGCTGCCTGCGGCGGATGCCATGGCCGGGATGGCAGGGCCGTGCTGCGACGATTGCGATCATGCCGACACGGCAACCTGCGACAGCTCGGCCTTCTGCATGACCGCCTGCGGCAAGCTGCCGCTTCAACTCGCCGCTGCTTCCGGATTTGTCCCGGCCAGGCACGCAATCAAGGCGGTTCGCGAGCCGGATATTGGCCGGGCCGACCTTTCTCCCGCTCCGTTGCAACGGCCTCCCAAAGCGGTGTGACGCGCCGGCGCGCGGCCCTTCCGGTTGCGCGTCAATCGTCACATCAACTTCAGGAGGGTCTTATGGTTCGCTTACCCAAAGCGTCCGCGATTGCCGTGCTTGTGGCGGTCGCGGCGGCGGCCGGCATATGGAGCGTCGCCGGCGCGCAGTCTCAAGCTTATAAATTCGAGGCCGTGTCGGATGAAATATCTGTCGGCGAGGGCGTTCGGATCGAGGTCCGGTTGCTTGACCCGAGCGGCAAGCCCGTGCCGGCCGGAGTTATCGACATCGTCTCGACGCGGCTCGATATGGGTCCCGACGGCATGGCGATGATGGATACGCCGCTCACGCCGGTACCCGTCGACAGTGCGGATGTCATGGCCTTCGAGACGAAGATCGTGATGGCCGGCCGATGGGCGCTCACCATCGAAGTGGAAGTCGACGGCGTTCCGGCGCCCGTCAAGGGCGTCGTCATCTACACGGCCGTTGAGAAAAAAGCCGATGCAACCCCTGCCGCGTCAGCGGCAGGGGACCGAAAGATACGCTATTACCGCAACCCGATGGGCCTGCCCGACATATCGCCGGTGCCGAAGAAGGACTCGATGGGAATGGACTACATTCCCGTTTACGAGGACGAACTGGCGGGCACCGCCGGAACCGTCCGCGTCAGTGTCGAAAAGATGCAGCGCGCCGGCGTCAGGACCGTGGCGGTCGAGCGTCGCGATCTCGTCCACTCGATCCGGGGGGCCGGCACCGTGATGGCGGACGAGGCCCGCGTCGCGCTGGTGACGGCGCGCTTCGACGGCTTCGTCGAACGTCTCGATGTCCGCACGACCGGCGGTACGGTGACGGCCGGCGAGCCACTTCTGAGGGCCTGGATCGAAAGCGACGAATTGCTGCGCAAGCAGGCCGACTATCTCTCGGCGCTGTCGCGCGGCGGCCGCGACGTTGAGCGCGCGGCGCAAAACCTCCGCCTCTTCGGCATTTCCGACGCCACCATCGCCGAAATGGCGCGCACGCGCGTGCCGGCGCGGGTGGTGACCTTCGAGGCACCGCAGGCCGGCACGATTCTCGACAAGCCCGCGCTTGACGGCATGCGTTTTGCGGCCGGCGATACGCTGTTCCGGATCGCCGATCTGTCGAGCCTCTGGGTGATGGCCGAAATCGCCGAACAGGACCTCGCGCTTGTCCGGCCCGGCCAGACCGCGCAATTGTCGATGCCGGCGATGCCCGGCGAAACGCGCGCGGCGATTGTCGATTTCGTCTATCCCGACATCGACCAGGCAACCCGCTCGGGCCGGGTCCGGCTCGTCGTCCCCAACGCGGACGGACGCCTCAAGCTCGGCCATTTCGTGCGCGTCGAGATCGGCGCGCCGGTCGGCGACGGACCGGCGCTTGCGGTCCCGGCCGCTTCCGTTATCGACGACGGTGCGCGCCAGATCGTCTTCGTCGCGCGCGGCGACGGGCTTTTCGAACCGCGCGACGTTCGCCTCGGCGCCCGCGCCGGCGCCGATGTCGAGATCAGGGAGGGCCTTGCCGCCGGCGAGGAGATCGTCACTTCCGGCATCTTCCTGATCGATGCCGAGAGCAATCTCCAGACCGCGCTGTCGGCCTTCACGACGGAGGCGGCGGCGCCATGATCGCGGGCATCATTGGCTGGTCGGCGCGCAACAGCGTTCTGGTGCTGATCGGCACGCTCTTTGCGATTGTCGCCGGCATCTATTCGATCGCGCGCATTCCGCTCGACGCGATACCGGACCTGTCGGACACGCAGGTCATCATCGTCACCGACTATCCAGGCCAGGCGCCGCAGGTCGTCGAGGACCAGGTGACTTTCCCGCTCGCGACCGCGATGCTCAACGTGCCGCGCGCGCGTGTCGTGCGCGGCTTTTCCTTCTTCGGCGTTTCCTTCGTCTATGTCGTCTTCGAGGACGGCGCCGATCTCTACTGGGCGCGAAGCCGCGTCCTCGAATATCTGAGCGCGGCATCGGAACGCCTGCCCGACGGCGTCACGCCGTCGCTCGGGCCGGACGCGACCGGCGTCGGCTGGGTCTATCAATATGCGCTGAAATCCTCGGAGCTGAACCTCGCCGAGCTTCGCTCGCTGCAGGACTGGCAGGTCCGTTTCGCCGTTTCGCGCGCCGAGGGCGTCGCCGAAGTCGCAACGGTGGGCGGCTTCGTCCGGCAATATGCGATCATCGTCGATCCGCTGCTGCTGAAAAGCACGGGCCTGACGCTTGCCGATATTGCTGGCGCGGTGCGCGCCAGCAACATGGATGTCGGCGGCCGCACCATCGAGCTTGCCGAAACCGAATTCATGATCCGTGGCCGCGGCTATCTCGCCGGTATCGAGGATATCGAAAAGATCGTGCTCCGCGCCGAAGGCGGCACGCCGCTCCTGTTGCGCGATGTGGCGCGCGTCGAACTCGCGCCCGACGAGCGGCGCGGCATCGCCGAACTCGGCGGCGAGGGGGAGGTGGTTTCCGGCATCGCCCTGCAGCGCCATGGCGCCAATGCGCTCGAGGTCATCGAAAACGTCAAGCGCGAGCTGGCGGCGGTTGGACCGAGCCTGCCCGGCAACACCGAAATCGTCGAGGTCTATGACCGCTCCGCGCTGATCGGCCGCGCCATCGACACGCTGGTGCGCACGCTGGTCGAGGAAAGCATCGTCGTGGCGCTGGTCTGTTTCCTCTTTCTCTGGCATGCGCGCAGCGCGCTTGTCGCCATCGTCACGCTGCCGGTCGGCATTCTGATGGCGCTGGCCGCGACCCATGTGCTTGGCATTCCCTCCAACATCATGAGCCTCGGCGGCATCGCGATCGCAATCGGCGCCATGGTCGATGCGGCGATCGTGATGGTCGAAAACGCCCACAAGCGGCTCGAGCATGCGCCGCCTGGCGCCTCGCGCAGCGCCGTCGTCATCGAGGCGGCGCAGGAAGTGGGCCCGGCGCTCTTTTTCAGCCTGCTGATCATCACCGTCTCCTTCCTGCCGATTTTCACGCTGGAGGCGCAGGAGGGCCGGCTCTTCAAGCCGCTGGCCGCGACCAAGACCTTCGCCATGGCGGCCGCCGCCCTTCTGTCGATCACGCTGGTGCCGGTGCTGATGACGATTTTCATTCGTGGCCGGATCGTGCCGGAGGCCCAGAACCCGCTCAACAAGGCACTGATCTGGCTCTACCGGCCGGTGATCGGGCTGGTGCTGCGGGCCCGGGGCGTCACCATCCTCGCGGCCGTCCTCGTGCTCGCCGTCACGATGGTGCCGCTCAGCCGCATCGGTTCGGAATTCATGCCGAACCTCAACGAGGGCACGCTCCTCTACATGCCGACGACGTTGCCGGGTCTTTCGGTGACCAAGGCGGCCGAACTCCTGCAGACGCAGAACCGGATCATCGCCGGCTTTCCCGAGGTCGCCTCGGTCTGGGGCAAGGCGGGCCGCGCCGACAGCGCGACCGATCCCGCGCCGCTTGAAATGTTCGAGACCATCATCAACCTGAAGCCCGAAAGCGACTGGCGGCGGGGCATGAATCTCGACAAGCTGATTGCCGAGATGGACGCGGCGCTCCAGTTTCCGGGTGTCTCCAATGCCTGGACGATGCCGATCAAGGCGCGCATCGACATGCTCTCGACCGGCATCCGCACGCCGGTCGGCGTCAAGATCTTCGGGCCCGACCTCGTCGAACTCGAACGGATCGCCCGCGAGGTCGAAACCGTCCTGCGCGCCGTTCCCGGCACTTCGTCGGCCTATGCCGAGCGCGTCAATGGCGGCTATTTTCTCGACATCCGGCCCGACCGCGACCGCATCGCCCGGCACGGCCTCTCGATGGAGACGGTGCAGGAGACGATTGCGATGGCGCTTGGTGCCAAGGTCCTCACCACCACGGTCGAGGGGCGCGAGCGCTATGATGTGGTGCTGCGCTATCCGCAATCCGCACGCGCCGATCCGGATGCGATCGCGCGCGAGGTTTTCGTCACGACGCCCGCGGGCGCCGCGATCCCGCTCGGCGAGATCGCCGATATTACGCGGGCGCGCGGGCCCACCATGGTGCGCACCGAAAGCGGCCAGCCGGTTGTCTATGTCTTTGTCGATATCCGCGACCGCGATCTCGGCGGCTATGTCGGCGAGGCGCGGCGCGTCGTCGCCGGCGAAGTCGAGCTGCCGCCCGGCTACACGGTTGCCTGGAGCGGCCAGTTCGAATATCTGGCGCGCGCGCAGCAGCGCCTTTCCGTCGTCATTCCGGTCACGCTGCTGGTGATTTTCCTGCTCCTCTATCTCAACTTCAAAGGGCTGACCGAAACCTTCATCGTGATGCTGTCGCTGCCCTTTGCGCTGGTCGGCGGGCTCTGGCTGATGGCGGCGCTCGATTTCAACATGAGCGTCGCGGCCGCCGTCGGCTTCATCGCGCTGGCAGGCGTCGCGGCCGAAACCGGCGTCGTGATGCTGCTCTATCTCGACCATGCCCTGCGCGACGCGAAGGCGCTGGCCGCGGCCGAGCTCCGCGCCTTCACCCGCGCCGACCTCAACGGCGCAATCATGGAGGGCGCCGTCGGGCGCGTGCGGCCGAAAATGATGACCGTCATCACCATCATGGCGGGCCTGCTGCCGATCCTCTGGGCCACCGGCACCGGCGCCGAGGTGATGCAGCGCATCGCCGTGCCGATGATCGGCGGCATGGTGTCGTCCACCATCCTCACGCTGGTGGTGATCCCGGCGATCTACGCCATCGTCCACGGCCTGCGGCTGGTGCGGGAGGCGGACGCGACGGGGTGAAGGGGGCGGGGCGTAAAACCCCGTTGCGCGAGGGGTCGCAATTTCCAGGCCGCCATCCCAGATAGCCCGGGTGACATGCCGTTGCGGTCCTCCGGCGCCGTGACGCCGATATTGTCGGCGGCGTCTCCGCCCGCGGAGGAGGAAGCCGCTCGGCTCCCGCGGCCATCAATGCGAAAGGACGAAACAGTGGGCGACCCGACGGAGTTTCTTCTGCGCATGGTGTTGATCGGTGCCGGCGCCACTGTCGTCCTCGGTCTGTGGACGTTGTTTGCGAAGCGGGTGCTCGGCATGGCCGGTCCCGACTGGGCTATGGTGGGTCGCTGGATCGGGCATCTCCCGCGCGGGCGTTTCCGGCACGACAACATGGCTGCGGCGTCGCCCGTTCGCGGCGAGCGTCTTCTCGGCTGGAGCGCGCATTATGCGATCGGCATCGTCTTTGCAGGCTTGCTTCTGATGGTCTGGGGTCTCGACTGGGCGTATCGGCCGACGCTTCCGCCGGCCCTGATCGTCGGGCTTCTCACGCTCGCCGCGCCGTTCTTCATCCTGCAGCCAGGCATGGGGGCCGGGATCGCAGCTTCAAAAACGCCGAAGCCGAACATGGCGCGCTTGCGCAGCCTGGTTGCTCACACGGTCTTCGGTATCGGTCTCTATGTCGCGGCCTTGCTCACGGCAATGCTGATCCGCTTTTGACCTGAGCCCCCCGCGAATGAGAGCCCCTAAAGGCTCTCATCCGCCTCCGCCGGCACCGTCAGCGGAATTTTCAGGTAGCGCTTGCCATTGTCTTCGGCCGGCGGCACGTGGCCGGCGCGGATATTGACCTGGATCGAGGGCAAGAGCAGCACGGGCGCTGCCAGCGTCGCGTCGCGCTTTTCGCGCATGGCGCCCGGCGGAGATCCCATGTTCGCTTTTCTCACAGCCATCGAACTCATGCCGTCAGGGGACGGAATGCTTCCCGTCCACACCGAACAGGGCATCTGGCTCGACGGCGGCGGCGCGGGCTGCTGGCGAAGGAGGGACGAGGAACGCAAAACAAATTTAACGACAGTCTGAACAATCAATATCCGACTACTTACTATTCGTGTCTGGATGATAATAGAAACCAAGGTACTCGATCAGGGAATATGAGTGCGCTGCATATAGCTCCGGCAGCGACAGCGGAATTCATGGGTCGAACATTGGCGGAATCTGGCCATGCAGAATCTAGATCGGCGATGCTCCAAATTCCATGCCCAATGGTGAAGGTTGCATTCTCGCCGCCTTCAATGTGCTGAAGTGCGAACTTCGTGTAATCCTCTGCGACGTAAGCACTGATACTCAGGTGGTCGAGGTCTTCGAGGGATTCATCGAAGACATCTACCAAGTCGAACGGCTTTGCGCATCTGAGCAAGACGGCTATCGCTTCAGTAGGCCGTGCGAGAATGTCCGCGGCGTCACTGTAGTCGGCAGTCTGCCTGGCTGTGAGATACTTAAGAATTTGGTTTGGCTTCAAGTGTGCGTTGGCAATCAACCCCTTCGCGTCCAAGGCTGAGTTGAACAGGAGACTTAGAATGGTCTCTCCTTCTGATCTAAGTCCAAGTCTGCTGGCTGCGCTAAGGCCTAGGGCGATATACGGAGCTTGTGTGTCATTCAACAGAACTACAGAGGGAGCGTATTGTTGTCCAATGTGTTCCAACACTTCTCTAAACTTCTCAACAGGAAACAATTCAGGTTGCCCCAAGATTTCACGCAAATGGAATGCGGCACCCAGCCACCCGATAATCTTGGAAATCCGAATTGGCAGTGCGTACAATTCGCCTAGTCCGGTCTTGTTTCCTAGTAAGGCATATTGATCTGAGGCTATCGCATTTGTCAGTTCGTTTAGGGTGTCTTCGATTTCGTTGATGACAGAGCCGACTTCTTCTAGGACATGTAGATCGACCGACGGGTGAGTCTGGCAATATCGCAGAAGGGCAGAAACAGATACTGCCAGCACCTCAGCTTTGCGAAACCTATCCGCTGTATCTTTTGCAGATGATACAAGGCCGCTGGTAAGTCTTTGCACGTTGGAAATCAGGTCAGATGCTGAATCCGAACAGCTTTCAAGTGCGGGTTCAATCGCATCCATAAATCTCCGTGGTTGCCACTTTTCGAATGTTCGTTCCGCTTTTGCTTCGTAGTGGGGATTTCGACAGAAGATCGAACGTTGCCTTATGCTAATTGCAGTAAAGCAGGGACTCTGATCGGGTGCATTTTTGAGTCTGTTGGCAACAGCCGGACCGATATCCATCAGATCGAGCGCAGCGGTAGTGTCTTGCACAAACACACTTCCAGAAATGCAATCGAGAAGAGCGTTTGTGCCTAGCCCCCCAGCATCGGTCTCGGATGCTTCTTGGTCGCGTGCGGACATTGCAAGCAGCGTGATGGCAGGAGAATTTGCGTTTCCTGTAATCTCTGCTTTGGCCAACACGCCGAGGTCGACCGTTAATCCGCCGCTGTAGCATGCGTCCAATATGATGTTGCTTTGAGATGGGGCGGAGCTTGCTATGTTTGTAAATAACTCCGACAGCCAAAGGCTGGTCACTGGCAATTGGTCAAGCCGCGTATCCTTTAGGCAAAAATAGAATCCAGCTTTGTCAACGATGCCGTGCCCTGCGAAGAAAAATGTAAATGTGTCAAGTTTCTCATTCGAGAACAAAATTGACTTTAGGGCCAATCTAACTTCGTCCAGCGTTGGAGACAGCAACAGCTGAGATGTGCTCGGGTGGTAGTTGCCGATCTCGTCCCGAATTAGTTTGTCGTAAATTCGTTGTGCGTCGAGTTCCGCGCCTGTGAGCGGCGAAATGCAATTATAGCTATTACAGCCGATTGCTATCAGCGCACGCTGCATAGCGCTGCTCGGGTTTTGAATTTCAGTTTTCGCAGCGCTTCTCGCTCCAGTGCGGCTTTGGACTTTTCATCTTTGAGTCGTTCAATTTCCTCGTGGTACTCGGGTGGTTGGGCTTCTAGTTCAGCGATAAATTTACTGGGATCGGCGCCGGTATGGACTTCTGGAAGTGTCACCCGACCTTGACGATCTACCCCAAATTCGATCTTTCTCATCATTTCAAGAAAGCCGGCTGCAAATGAACCTGCGTCGGCTGATGACACAACGTTCCCCGTTTCCTCGCAGACCTTGTTGATACTGCTGTAGATCATTTCCGAGAATTGCTTGTTCAGTTCAGCCGCTACGTGTTCTACGAAGCGCAGAATAAGACTGAGGTCGTTCGCTACAATCTCATCAAATGAATTGGTCCACTCGACGGCGTGAGTTTGAAATCCACCTTCGCGCACTTCGGGATTTGCGCGGCTGGTCCAAGTCTGACCATGCGTGTAGCTGTGACTGTTCTCGGGAGGCAGTGTTTGGCGAACATGCTGTTTCTGAAGTTCCTCTATGATCACAAAAATAGAATCTTCCAGAGCGTCAGCTTCAGTTCTGAGCCCGAAAAATTCAGGACGACTCTTGGTGTCTTTCATTTTCTTGATCATGGATCCTCGAAGCAGGTCCAGTTTGGAACTCCTGGCTTTTTCTGCACCTTGCCGTTGTACCGCAGCTGATACTCTTCGCCTTCACGCCTTCCGCCAGCGCGACGAGCGCAATGAGGCGACGGCAAGCGTCGAAAGAAGTACGCGGCACATTTTTCTCCCAGCATCCTTTCCTTGTGCGGAGTAGAATCGGCGGTGATGGAGGCCGAGTGTAGCAGGGCGTCCGCTTTCCGGCACAGGCGATTGTTTGGGCGCCCCCCGCGAATGAGAGCCCCTAAAGGCTCTCATCCGCTTCCGCCGGCACCGTCAGCGGGATTTTCAGGTAGCGCTTGCCATTGTCCTCGGCCGGCGGCACGTGTCCGGCGCGGATATTGACCTGGATCGAGGGCAGCAGCAGCACGGGGGCCGCCAGCGTCGCGTCGCGCTTTTCGCGCATGGCGACGAAGCTGTCCTCGCTGACGCCTTCATGGACATGGACATTGTGGGCCCGCTGTTCGCCCACCGTCGTCTCCCACACGTAATGGTCGCGGCCTTCCGGCTTGTAGTCGTGGCAGAGGAAGAGCCGCGTCTCGTCGGGCAGCGCCAGCAGCTTCCGGATCGACCGGTAGAGCGTGCGCGCGTCGCCGCCGGGGAAGTCGGCCCGTGCCGTGCCGTAATCGGGCATGAAGAGCGTGTCGCCGACGAAAACCGCATCGCCCAGCTTGTAGGAAATGCAGGCCGGCGTATGGCCCGGCGTCGCGATCACTTCCACCGTCAACTCGCCGATATTGAAGCGCTCGCCTTCCTTGAACAAATGGTCGAATTCGCGCCCGTCGGTCGGGCCCTTCTGGTTGAAAACAGGCGTGAAGATTTTCTGCACAGCGTCGATATGCGCGCCGATGCCGATCTTGGCGCCGGTCTTCGCTTTCAGATATTGCGCGGCCGAAAGGTGATCGGCATGGGCGTGCGTCTCGAGAATCCATTTGATCTCGGCCTTTGCCTTCGCCGCTTCTTCGAGCAGGCGGTCGGCGCTGGCGGTCGAGACCTTGCCCGATTTCGGGTCGAAATCGAGCACCGGGTCGACAAGGGCGGCCGTGCGGGTCGCCGGATCGACCACCAGATAGCTCACCGTATTGGTGGCCTCGTCGAAAAAGCCTTGTATTTCGGGCTTTTTTTCGTTGCTCATGGGGTTCTCCTTCGTCGTTTCCGGCCCGGCTTTCGCCTCGGCCCCGTTTGTCTCTTGACATATATATTAGCAATCACTAATTTAGCAAGGACTAAAACGTCACAGGGCCGGAGGCCGGACGATGCGAATGATCAAAAGCGACATTTCGAAGCTGGCCGAAAGCGCCGGCGAGGCGGCGCGGATGTTGCGCCTGCTCGCCAATGAAAAGCGCTTGCTGGTGCTCTGCGCGCTGGCGGTCAAAGGCGAGGCCAGCGTCAGCGAGCTGGCGGCCGAAGCCGATCTCGGCATGTCGGCGCTGTCGCAGCATCTGGCCAAACTCCGCGAAGACGGCCTCGTCGCCACGCGCAAGGAAGCACAGACCGTCTACTACCGGATCGACGATCCCGACGCGGCGAAGATCCTGAAAACGCTGAAAGACATTTATTGCGCGTGAGCGCGCCGCCCGCGCGCCACTCGCGCCTCAAAGGAGAAAGACCATGAGCCTCAAGACCCTCAGCCCCGAAGAAGCAAAGTCGCTCGCCGCGCGCGGCGCCATCGTCATCGATGTGCGCGACGCCGACGAGTTTGCCCGCGAACACATTCCCGGCGCGCGCAACGAGCCCCTGTCGGCGCTCGGTGCCGGTCCGGCGGCCGCCAATGCTGACATTGTCATCTATCACTGCAAGTCCGGCATGCGCACCAAGGCCAATGCGCCGAAGCTTGCCGCCGCGCGTGCCTGCGAGGCCTATATTCTCGAAGGCGGCATCGAGGCCTGGAAGACGGCCGGTCTCCCCGTCGCCGTCGACAAGGGCCAGCCGCTCGAACTGATGCGCCAGGTGCAGATCGCGGCGGGCTCGCTCGTCGTCATCGGCGTCCTGCTCGGCGCGGCTCTCCATCCCGGCTTCTATCTGCTCTCCGGCTTTGTCGGCGCGGGCCTTGTCTTTGCCGGCGTCTCGGGCTTTTGCGGCATGGCGCGGCTCTTGACCGTGATGCCGTGGAACCGCGCGCTGCGCGCCTGACCTGAAGGGCGGGGCCGATGGAATTCGCTGTCGCCGATCTGGTCACGCTGGCCGCCGGTGCGCTGGTCGGGCTGACGCTCGGCCTGATCGGCGCCGGCGGCTCGATCCTGGCCGTGCCGCTGCTGGTCTATGTCGTCGGCGTCGCCTCGCCCCATGTCGCGATCGGTACCGGCGCCATCGCGGTTGCGGCCAATGCGCTGGCCGGTGTTCTTCTTCACGCGCGGGCGAAGACCGTCAAATGGCCTTGCGCCCTCGTCTTCGCCGCTTCGGGCGTCGTCGGCGCTTTCGGCGGCGCGCGGCTCGGCAAGATGGTCGATGGCGAGCTGCTGCTTGGCCTCTTCGGCCTCGTGATGATCGCGGTCGGCATTTCGATGTTTCTGCGCAAGGGTGATGGCGGCAACGCCGATGTCCATCTCGACCGTGCCTCGGCGCGCCGTCTGCTGCCGTCGCTCGTCGGCTATGGTTTCGCGGTCGGGCTTCTCTCCGGCTTCTTCGGCATTGGCGGCGGCTTTCTGATTGTGCCGGGCCTGATCGGTGCCACCAACATGCCGATCCTGTTCGCGGTCGGCTCGTCGCTGGTCTCGGTCTCGGCCTTCGGCTTCGCCACCGCCTCTTCCTATGCGCTGGCCGGTCTCGTCGACTGGCATGCGGCCGCGCTGCTGCTCGCCGGCGGCCTTGCCGGTGCCGTCCTCGGCACGGCGCTCGCGCGCCGTCTGGCCGCCCGCAAGGCGCTCCTTATACGGATCTTCGCCGCGATGGTCATCGCCATCGGCCTCTATGTGGCCGGGCAGGGCGCGCTGGTCTATGTGTGAGGCGGCGGTTCGGACCGGTTAGAGCCCGGGGACAAGTTTTTTTCACATCCTCGCGCTGTTGCAGCTGCGAAGGCGAACAGGTCGAAAGCGGGGATAAGTCGGACTTATCCCCGGGGCTTCGGGCGGGGATAAATCCGCTTGTGACAGTTTTATGACAGTTTTGTGACAGAGGGGGGGGTCTGCTGCCGATTCCGCTGTCACATGGCTGCCGTTCAGGCCGCCTTGTTGCCCGCTTCGACCGCATCCTCGAAGGTCTTCAGGCCCGGCCGCGCGGCCGAAACCAGCACCGCCATGTTGCCCGGCAGATGCTCGTTCTTCCACATCTTGTCATGCGCCAGCGGAATGTCCGCCCACGGAAAGACTTCCGACATGCCGGGGTCGATGCGGCGTTCGATGACGAGCTGGTTGGCGGCCGATGCCTGTTTCAGATGCGCGAAATGCGAGCCCTGTATGCGTTTCTGCCGCATCCAGACGAAGCGCGCGTCGAAAGTGAGATTGAATCCGCTGGTGCCGGCGCAGAAAACCACCATGCCGCCGCGTTTGGCGACCATGCAGGAAACCGGAAAGGTCGCCTCGCCCGGATGTTCGAAGACGATATCGGGATCAATGCCCTTGCCGGTGATGTCCCAGATCGCCTTGCCGAACTTGCGCGCCTCTTTCATGAAGTCGTTGAACTCGGACGAATTGACCTTCGGCAATTGCCCCCAGCAATCGAAATGCTTGCGATTGATGACGCCCTTGGCGCCCATCGACATCACGAAGTCGTGCTTTGAGTCATCCGAAATAACGCCGATGGCATGGGCACCAGCCGTCGCGCAGAGCTGCACGGCGAAGGAACCGAGGCCGCCGGATGCCCCCCACACCAGCACGTTCTGTCCCGGCGCGAGGATATGCGGCGCGTGGCCGAAGAGCATGCGGTAGGCCGTCGCCAGCGTCAGCGTGTAGCAGGCGCTCTCTTCCCAGGTCAGGTGTTTCGGGCGCGGCATCAACTGCTGCGATTGCACGCGGCAGAATTGCGCGAAGGAACCGTCCGGCGTTTCATAGCCCCAGATGCGTTGCGTCGGCGAGAACATCGGGTCGCCGCCATTGCATTCCTCGTCGTCGCCATCGTCCTGGTTGCAATGGATGACGACTTCGTCGCCGACCTTCCAGCGCTTTACCCGCGCGCCGACCGCATAGACGATGCCGGAGGCGTCGGAGCCAGCGATATGGAAGGGTTGTTTGTGAACGTCGAAAACCGAAACCGGTGTGCCGAGGCCGGCCCAGATGCCGTTGTAATTGACGCCGGCCGCCATCACCAGCACCAGCACCTCGTTCGAGTCGATCTCCCAGGTGGGCACCGCCTCGACCTGCATCGCCTGTTGCGGCGGGCCCTCGCGGTCGCGCCGGATCGTCCAGGCATACATCTTCGCCGGCACATGGCCGAGCGGCGGGATCTCGCCGATCTCGTAGAGATCCTTTTTCTCCGTGTACGTCATAACTCCACCTCGTCCGCCCTTCGGTACCGCCGTCGGCGCGGATCATTGGCATTTGACGCCGCGGATGCAAGGAAATTTTGCACTGCAATATCAAGCGTTTGCGGCGGAAATGCTGGAATCCTGCCGCTTATTTGACATAGCGGAAGTCAAAATACGGAGTTACACTCCGCACCTAGGATCTTTTTGGGAGGAGGGAGCCGCATGAGTTTCAGCAAGCAATATGCCATCGAACTCGAAGGCAGCCACTGGGCTGTGCCGCAGGGTTTCGACGTGATGTTCAACTGGGAATACGATCCCGAGCGCGCGGCGATGATGGGTCTCTATCGCAAGGGCGTCGAGATGCAGTGGGATGCCAATACGCGCATCGACTGGTCGCAGGAACTCGACGAGGACAATCCCGAGCAATTGCCCGACGAGATGCTGCCGATCAATGGCATGGCGCAGTTCGAGAAAATGTCGCGCAAGGAAAAAGCCAATGTGCGCAAACATTTTCAGGCCTGGCAATTGTCGCAGTTCATGCAGGGCGAACAGGGTGCGTTGATCTGCACCGCCAAGATCGTCACCCAGGTGCCGGACATGGATTCGAAATTCTATGCCTCGACACAAGTGATCGACGAAGCGCGTCATGTCGAAAGCTACAAGCGCCTGCTCGAGAAGTTCGCGATCGTCTATCCGATGACGAAGCCGCTGCAGGACCTGATCGAACAGACGCTGCGCGACAGCCGCTGGGATATGACCTATCTCGGCATGCAGGTGGTGATCGAGGGCCTTGCGCTCGCTTCCTTCGCGCAGATTCGCGACAATGCGCAGAACCCGCTGGCGGCCGCCGTCAACGCCTATGTGATGCAGGACGAGGCGCGGCATGTCGCTTTCGGTCGTCTGGCGTTGCGCGACTTCTATCCGAAGATCTCCGAGAAGGAGCGCGACGAGCGCGAAGAGTTCCTGCTGGAAGCAAGTTATTTGATGCGCGACCGTTTCGATGCGGTCGAGGTCTGGAAGAATCTCGGCCTCGATCCGGTCGCTTGTGGCGAGCACATGTATCACTCGGGCTTCATGGCCAATTTCCGCAACTCGCTGTTCCAGCGCATCGTGCCGATCGTCAAGGATGTCGGTCTCTGGGGTCCGCGCATTCGCAAGGGCTATGAGGAAATGGGCGTGCTCGCCTATGCCGATCAGGATGTCGACGCCATGCAGCAGGCCGACGACAATATTGCCCGCGAATTCGATGCGCGCCGCAAGCATATCGAACGCATCGCCGCGCGTGCCGGCACACAGGCGACGGCGGCCGCCGAATAGGAAGCATCACCAATCGAGAGGCAGACGCCGGGCAAAAGCCCGGCGTTTTCTTTTGGCCTGTCGGCAAGGTCTTATTGTGGACACAAAGGCGGACCCCTATGGGCCGGTTCATTGGAGGACAAAGTTATGCGGTACACGCTTACGGCCATTACGCTCACTGCGGCACTTGTGCTTTCGTCCGGCGCATTGCTGGCGAATAATCACAAGGCTCAATACCACAAGGCCGGAAAGCATGGTGGTGCCCGTGTGTCCGCTGACATTGGCGTCAAACCGTCCGCGATATTTGAGGCAGACGAGGCGCGGCTCATCCGCGACTACTTCTCGACGCGGCCGATGGATGTCAAGCCGCTGCCGCCGGGCATCGCGAAAAACCTTGCCCGCGGCAAGCCGCTGCCGCCCGGCATTGCCAAGCGCTATCTGCCCGGCGACCTGACGGCCCGGCTGCCCATGCGCACCGGGTACGAGCGCCGGATCGTCGGCGATGACGTGCTGCTCGTGTCGGTCGTCACAGGCGTCATTGTCGACATTCTCAACGACGTGTTTTGACGGAAGCGCCGTTTGCCGCAAAAGTCCAGCGGGAGCGGATTCCAGAAAGAAGCCGCTGCGCAAGGACGTCAACCCGCGCAGCGGCTCATATCTTCAGGCTCGACTATTCGTTGATGCGCTTTGCGTCCTTGGCCACGCGTGCCAATTGTACGAATTCGGCCCGCAATCCGAATTCATCGTCGCCTCGTGCCGTCTGGGCCAAGGCCACAATCTCATCGGCCCGAAGCTGTCGGCGATCCATGGCGAACCACGCAGGCGTTCGCCGAAACCCGCGCCCTTAGACTTTTAAAACATGCCGTCCACAACAAAAAATGTGACACAGTTCGAGTATCAATGTGGTCCGGCAAAATAGAACCGCCGCAAGGAGTACACCCCCCGCGGCGGTCGCGTGTCGGTTCAACGTTCAGCGGGTTCGGCGCTTACCAGAGACCGTGTCGCTGCACTTCGGCGCGGCCGACGACCATGTGATGCACTTCGTCGGGGCCGTCGGCAAAGCGCAGATGGCGCATGTCGGTATACATGTCGGCAAGCGGGGTCCATTGCGAGATGCCGGCAGCGCCGTGCATCTGGATGGCCTGATCGATGATGAGGCAGACTTTCTCGGGCACCATCGCCTTGACCGCGCTGACATAGACGCGGGCTTCCTTGTTGCCCAGCACGTCCATGGCCCTCGCGGCCTGAAGTACGGCGAGGCGCATCGCGTTGATTTCGATGCGGGCGCGCGAAATGATCTCGAGGTTCCCGCCGAGCTTCGCAATCGGCTTGCCGAAAGCCTCGCGCGTCGCGGCGCGCTTGACCATCAGTTCC
Source organism: Parvibaculum sp. (assembly GCF_030651915.1). Classification (GTDB taxonomy): domain Bacteria; phylum Pseudomonadota; class Alphaproteobacteria; order Parvibaculales; family Parvibaculaceae; genus Parvibaculum. The sequence continues at coordinate 565,359 of NZ_JAUSBV010000002.1, forward strand.
AGCGCCTTTTCCGCCTTGCCGATCGAACGCATACAGTGATGAATGCGGCCGGGGCCGAGGCGCACCTGGCTGATTTCGAAGCCGCGGCCTTCGCCCAGCAGGATGTTCTCCTTCGGCACGCGCACATTGTTGAAGCGAATGTGCATGTGGCCCTGCGGCGCGTGATCCTTGCCGAAAACCTTCATGCCTTCGAGAATTTCGACACCGGGCGTGTCGATCGGCACGAGGATTTGCGACTGCTGCTTGCTGGGCGGCGCGTCCGGGCTGGTGCGCACCATCACGATCATGATCTTGCAGCGCGGGTCGCCGGCGCCGGAAATGTAGAACTTCTCGCCATTGATGACCCAGTCGTCGCCGTCAAGGACGGCCCTGGTGCGCACATTCTTGGCGTCCGAGCTCGGCACATCCGGCTCGGTCATCGCATAGGCGGAGCGGATTTCGCCGTTGAGCAGCGGTTCCAGCCACTTCTTCTTCTGCGCCGGTGTGCCGACGCGTTCCAGCACCTCCATGTTGCCCGTGTCCGGCGCGCTGCAATTGAGCGATTCGGAGGCAAGCGGCGATTTGCCGAGCTCGACGGCGATATAGGCGTAATCGAGATTGGTCAGGCCAGAGCCGATTTCGGAATCCGGCAGGAAGAAGTTCCACAGGCCCGATTCCTTGGCCTTGTTCTTGGCGCCTTCCAGCAGCTCGAGCTGGCGCGGATGCCAGCTCCAGCGGTCCTTCTTCTCGTCATGAAGGCGGAAAAATTCTTCCGTGATCGGTTCGACATTTTCGGCGATGTGCTTCTGCACGGCGGCCATCAGCGGCCGCGCCTTCTCCGACATCGCAAGCTGAAACAGGTCCTGGTCGAGGTCTGACATAAGTTTTGTCCATCCGTTGTATTTTCAGTTTCGGTGCGCGCAGGTTAACGCGTCCGGCGGCGGCGCGATATCTATTGCGGCGCTTCCCCCCTTGATTGAAGGCGGGGGCAAACAGGGCTGCCCTGGCTCTTTTGCAGCGCAGCAAAGCCTGTGATAATGGGTCTCCAGAATGTCGGTGGACGCGAGGGCAAGCGATGAGCAAGGGCAGTGAGGGCGGTATGGGTGTTCCGGGCAAGGACCAGCCCTGGATTTTCCGCACCTATGCCGGCCATTCGACGGCGAAGGCCTCGAACGCGCTTTACCGAACGAACCTCTCGCGCGGGCAGACCGGCCTTTCAATCGCCTTCGATCTGCCGACGCAGACCGGCTACGACTGCGACCATGTGCTGGCGCGCGGTGAGGTCGGCAAGGTCGGCGTTCCCGTTTCCCATATCGGCGATATGCGCGCGCTCTTCGACGCGATCCCGATGGAGCAGATGAACACCTCGATGACGATCAATGCGACGGCGGCCTGGCTGCTGGCGCTTTACATCGCGGTTGCCGACGAACAGGGCGCCGACCGGAAGAAGCTTCAGGGCACGGTCCAGAACGACATCATCAAGGAATATCTCTCGCGCGGCACCTACGTGTTCCCGCCCGAGCCCTCAATGCGTCTGATCACCGACATCGTTTCCTACACCTACCGCGAAGTGCCGAAGTGGAACCCCACAAACGTCTGCTCCTATCATCTGCAGGAAGCGGGCGCGACGCCGGTACAGGAGCTGGCCTTTGCGCTGGCGACCGCGCAGGCGGTGCTCGACCGGCTGAAGGCGAGCGGGCAGGTGCCGGACAAGGATTTTCCGCAGGTCGTCGGCCGGATCAGCTTTTTCGTCAATGCCGGCGTGCGCTTCATCACCGAGATCGCAAAAATGCGCGCCTTTGTCGATCTCTGGGACGAGATCTGCCGCGAACGCTACGGCGTTGCGGATGCAAAGCTGCGCCGCTTCCGCTATGGCGTGCAGGTCAATTCGCTCGGCCTTACCGAGCAGCAGCCCGAGAACAACGTCTATCGCATTCTGCTTGAAATGCTGGCGGTGACGCTTTCCAAGAATGCACGCGCCCGCGCCGTGCAGCTGCCGGCCTGGAACGAGGCGCTTGGCCTGCCGCGCCCCTGGGACCAGCAATGGTCGCTCCGCGCGCAACAGATTCTCGCCTATGAAACCGATCTGCTCGAGTATGGCGACATTTTCGACGGCTCGAAGGCGATGGATGCCAAGGTCGCGGCGCTGAAGGCGGAAGCGCGCGAGGAACTGGCGCGGATCGACGAAATGGGCGGCGCGGTCGCTGCCGTCGATACCGCCTATATGAAAGAGCGCCTCGTCGAATCCAATTCGGCGCGTCTCGCCGAAATCGAGGCCGGGCGCCAGGTCGTGGTCGGGGTCAACCGCTATGTGGAATCGGCGCCGTCGCCGCTTTCGACCGGCGCGGGCTCGATCCATGTGGTCGATGCCGGCGTCGAGGCCGAACAGGTCGCGGCACTCGAGGCCTGGCGGGCGGCGCGCGACAATGATGCCGTCGAGGCCGCGCTTGTCGATCTGCGCCGTGCGGCGAAAGAGGGCCGCAACATTATGGAACCGTCGATTGTGTGCGCCAAAGCCGGCGTTACCACCGGCGAGTGGGCAACCGCGCTGCGTACCGTCTTCGGCGAATATCGCGCGCCGACCGGCGTGTCGCGCGCGGCACGCAACGCGCCGGGCGATCTCGACCCCGTTCGCGCAATGGTCGACGCCCTGTCCTCGAAGCTCGGCCGGCGCCTGAAGTTTCTTGTCGGCAAGCCCGGTCTCGACGGCCATTCCAATGGCGCCGAGCAGATCGCCGTGCGGGCCCGCGACTGCGGCATGGATGTCGTCTATGACGGCATCCGCCTGACGCCCGAGCAGATCGTCAAGTCGGCGCAGGAGGGCGACGTGCATGTCGTCGGCTTGTCCATTCTGTCCGGCTCCCATGTGCCGCTGGTCGAGGATGTGATGCGGCGGATGCACGAGGCGGGGCTTTCCGACATCCCGGTTGTCGTTGGCGGCATCATTCCGCCCGAGGACGAGGTGGCGCTGCGCGCCGCCGGTGTCGCCGCCATCTATACGCCGAAGGATTTCCAGATCACCGACATCATGGCCGAGGTGGTGCGGCTGGTGGATTACAATTCGGATGAGGCGGCATGAGCTGATTGCCGCTTTTGCAAACATCCATCACATTCTTGCCATATTCCCATAATGTTTCCGCCGCATTGGAGTCCTCCAATGAGACACCTTGTTAAGGTGTGGCGGGCGTCTTTTCATCTCGGCGATCTCATTTTTGCGGACTCCGCCTGCCTGTCGACCGGTGTTACTCTTTCAGAGTGTTAACGCCTGTTGTGTCAGAAAAGGATCGGGCTGATGAGCGACGGTTTCGATACGGGGAATGCGCCGGGCGGCGCACAAGGCAAGGGGCAGACGGCCTATCACTATGGCCGCGCCGCAGAACCGCTTCCCGAGCTTCATGTTTTCTCGCGGCTCTCCGAACTCGACGCGGCCTATGCCGCCGAACTGGCGCGGCGGCGCGCGCGGCAGGAAACGCTCGAACGCGAAGTCGTCGAGCTTGCCAAGCGTCTCTCTGCACCGCTTGAGAGTGCCGTGGCCGAGGTGCCCAGGCGCAAGGGCTTCTTCAGCCGGAGGGTGAAGGCATGAGCGCGATGACCCTCATTCCCGAAGACACGCGCACGCAGATCTCGCGCAATTATGTTGCGAGCGAGCGCGAAGCGCGTTTTGCGTCCTTTCACTTCTTCGCCTTTGTCCTGATCGGCCTTATCGCCGCCGGGGCGCTGGTCGTCGACTATATGATCGTCAGCGAGTTCTGGACGCGGGCGCTCGCCAATGAATTCCTCGAACTGCCTGGCGCGCTCGGCTCTTCGGTCGCCTTCAAGTCGATGCAGGTGCTTTTCGCCACCGTCGCGGCGCATATCCTTTACGAACAGCTCGGCGCCTTCGGCAAGGCCGTCTTCGTCCGCATCGTCTTCGTGCTGGCGTTGACGATGCTGCTCGGCGTCGGCGTGTTGCTGGCGCTGATGTCGCTGCCAAACGGCATTGCCGCAACAAGCGACGGCAGCGTCGGCGGTTCGCTTGGTAATGCGCTGGCCGGTCTCGGCATTGCCTCGACGGCGACGCAGGAAACAACGCGGGTCGCCTCCGAGGTCGATCAGATGCGCGGCTGGCAGCCGCTAGCATGGCTCGCTTCGCTTGGCATCGTGTTCCTTGTCGTCACCGGCGTCGCGGCGCTCTGCATTCACTATGCCGTGGTCGCGCTGCGCCGCGTCTTCCACGCGCGGGATTTCAAGTACCGGCGTATTGCGATGGATCGTCTGGCCGCGCTCGAAGCCGAATATGACAGCAATCGCCATGCGCTGACCGAAATGGAAGGACCGGAGAACCGGCGCCATCTGCTGTGGACGGGTCTGATGCGCGAATGCCGGGCCTATGAACAGGGCCTTGATGATGCGCGCCGCAATGGCATTCTGGTCGCACCGCGCCGCGGCTTCCTCGGCATGCGCAAGGAGAAGCTTCTCGTCAACGGCCATGCCAGCGACAGGGTCAAGGCCTGCGAGACATCGCGTCATCTCGGGCGCTATGAAAAGTTGTTCGACGACTGGTGGGAACGCCGCTCGCGCAATGCGATGAAGGCCGGGCCGGCGCGTCTGGAATCGGTCCGTGAGCCTTTCGGCGAAATCCTGCCGCCGCGTGGCTCGCGCCGCATTCCGGTCGGCAGGACGGGCGAGTGAACAGCATGCGCATCGTTGTGACGCTCGGTCTCGCCGCCGCTTTCCTTTCGGTGCCGTTTCTCAACGCCGGCGCGGAAGCGGTCGATGTGCCCCCGCGGCCACAAACCGTCATCATCGGGCTCGATCTCTCGAAGAGCAATCCGCTGGTCGATGATGCGGCCTATGCCGCACGCGTCGCATCGCGCCTGACACAGGAAATCGACAAGCTGTCGGTGCGCTCGCGCGTAATGGTTCGAACGTTCGGTGCTTATGACTCAGGCGCCAATCCGCTCAAGGTCGATGAGGTCATTTCGGCGCGGGCGCGGCCTGAGTCCGTTGCCGAAGGAATTTCGTCGCTCGTCGCGGCGCTGCCGCAGCTTGTCGCCGAAGGCAAGCTCAAGGCGCAGGACTGGACCTATATCGTCTCCTTCATGGAGACGATGTCGCATCAGGTCGACTGCGCGGCCGGCGATGTGCGCGTCATCCTGCTGACCGACGGCTTCGAGGATTCCGAGCAGGCCCGCATGCTGCGCGGTGGATCGCTGCCGAAACCGGAACCCTATTATCAAGGCTGCACCGAACTGATGATGCTCGGCGTCGGACAGGGCGGCGGCAGCCCGGCGGTGACCAAGCGTGCGCGCGAACAATGGGAACGCTGGGCGCAAGCTGCCGGCTTCCAGCGCTTCACGGGTCTCTACGACTGGTAATCTCCACTCGCTTTGACGGCATGGCGCGGCCCCTATAGGTTCCGCCGCGGGTTTTCTCTCGCACGGTCCCCGTCATGGAAGTCGCTCTCGGTCTTGTTCTGCCGATTTTTGGCGTCATCGGTTTTGGCTATGCAGCGGCGCGCTCGAAGCTGCTCGGACCGACGGCCATCGACGGTCTCGACACTTACGTCTTCACCTTCGCCATGCCGGCGTTGCTGTTCCGCAATCTCGCGCATACCGAGTTTCCGTCGACACTCCCCTGGGGCCTCTGGCTCTCCTATTATGGCGCGATGCTTGCCGTTTGGGCGGCGGGTTCGCTTGTCGCCTTCTTTTTGCTGCGCCGTCCGTCATCCGATTCGGTGATGCTGGGGTTCGGGTGCGGGCAGGGCAACACGATCATGCTTGGCCTGCCGATCATCCTGACCGGCTTCGGGCCGGAGGCGGGCACACCGGTTTTCCTGATCCTCGCCTTTCACGGCATCATTCTCTTCACAATTGCGACCTTTCTGCTCGAACTCACCCGCGTTCGCGAGGGCGTCGCACAACCGAGCTTTCAGGCGATCCTCAAGGAAGGCCTCGTCAATACAGCCAAAAATCCCGTCATCATCGGCATTGCCGGTGGTGTCATTTACGGTCAACTCGGGGTGCCGCTGCCGGCTGTCGTCGACGGCTCGCTCGAAATGGTGGCGCGGTCGGCCATTCCTTGCGCGCTTTTCGTGCTCGGCGGCATGCTGACGCGCTACAGCATCAGGCGTTCGGTCGGCGCGGCGTCGCTTACCAGCTTTTTCAAACTCGTGGCGCATCCGGCGCTGGTCTTTGTGCTGGCGCAGTTCGTGTTCGGGCTTGAGCCGCTCTGGGTCGCGGCGGCGACGATCCTTGCCGGGATGCCGACCGGTGTCTATTCGTCGATCCTGGCCAATCGCTACCAGGCAGCACCCGGCGCGGCCTCAAGCGCCGTCGTGCTCTCGACGGCCGCCAGTCTCGTCACATTGACGGTGTTGCTGGGCTTCTTCCTCTCGCCGTCCTAATCGCCTGCGGCCACCATGATCTTCGGCGCATGCGGACGCGGTGATGTCAGGCGGCACCTGTCCGGCCGGACGAAGAGGAAGTCGAGCGGCGTGTTGACGACAAGGCGGTAGGCGACAATTGGTGCAACGACGGCAAATATGGTGGTGACAAGTGTAATGACGTCGCCATTGTCGAGACCCAGGCGCACGAGTCCGGTGCGCATGGCCGCCATCGGCAGGAAGAACGACAGGAAGATATAGAGCGAGTGACGGCCGACATAGGCGAGCGGCGCGCCGAGATTGGCTGAGGCCGCGATGCTCACCAGTGCAATGGCGCTGCCGGCGCCCGCAACACCCATCAACATTTCGAGACCGCGAATATCGATGAGGCGCGAGAAGACCACCGTGGCAACGCATGCAAGCATGATCGTGGCGAGGCCAATGGCGTGCAGCGGCCGGGCGCGGGCCCAGTCGGCCAGGTCGAAAATCTGCTTTGCGCCATAGACGCCGGTAACGAACCAGATGAAGCGCCAGGCGAATTCATCAATCAGCATCCAGCCGGTTTCGATATTTGCGAAATAGAGTGCCAATGCGACGAAGAAGACGAAGATCGGCCGCGCGCTGCGCAGGAGGCGCATGGTCGCGAAGAACATCGCCAGCGAATAGATGAACCAGAGAACCGCAAAAGGCTGGATCGGGATCATCAGCAGGTCGACATAGGTGACCTGCCAGTTGCTGGCATGGGGGATGGCGATCTTCAGGCCGATCTGAATGACCGACCAGAGCAGGTAGAAATAGGCGAAATGAATAATCTTGCCGTCGATGAATTTGCGCAAGTCGCCGTAAAGCGCCTTGTAGGCAAAGAGGCCGGCGACGAGGAAGAAGAGCGGCATGCGGAACGGCTTGGCGAATTCGGCAAGCGCCCCGAACAGAAGGGGCAGGTGACCGATCGCGACGCCGACGCCGGCGGTCGTGTGTTCCATCACCACCAGAATGATCGTCAGGCCCTTGGCCATATCGATCCAGTCGATGCGCTGTTTCGAGACGTCAAATGCGGTTGCGGCGGCCAATTGCGAAGCTCCTGGGCTCATGCGCGCCGAAATTCGTCCCTTTTCGGGATCGAACCGGCTCATTGAGGTCAGGGAAGCAGATTTCGCGCCAGATCACTCCGATGCCGGATGGTTAAAACCCGACCATGCGCCGGATATCCGCTGGCGTCTTGCCGGCGGCGCGCAGCTCGCGCAGGCCCATGTCGCGGGCGCTCTTCGACAGCCGGCGGCCGGCCGTGTCGCGGATCAGGCGGTGATGGCGGTAACGCGGTTCGGGGAGACCGAGCAGCACCTGCAGGATGCGATGGACATAGGTCGCCGGGAAAAGATCCTGGCCGCGCGTGACCAGCGTCACGCCCTGGATCGCATCATCGACCGTTACCGCAAGGTGATAGCTCGTCGGCACGTCCTTGCGCGCGATCACGACGTCGCCGAAGAGCGCCGGCTCGACCGTGCAGGTTCCGGTCTCGCCGTTCGGACCTTCGCCTTCCTCGACAAAGGTCAGCGGCGTACCGGCGATTTCCTCGGCTTTCGTCAGTGCCCTTTCTGTGTCGAGACGCCATGCATAGTTTCTGCCTTCCCACATCATGCGATTCAGTTCGGCTGGCGCCATGTCCTTGTAGATGCCAGGATAAAGCGGCGCGCCGTCAGGGTCCGTCGGCCAGTTGCGCGGGTCGATACCGCTGCGGGCAATCGCATCGGTGATTTCCTTGCGTGTCGCGAAGCACGGATAGACCAGATTCATCTCGCGCAAGCGTTTCAACGCTGCTTCGTAGTCGACGAAATGTTCCGATTGGCGGCGCACCGGCTTTTCCCAGTCGAGGCCGAGCCATGCCAGGTCCTCGTAAATCGCGGCCTCATAGTCGGGACGGCAGCGGCCGACATCAATATCCTCGATGCGCAGCAGAAAGCGGCCGTGCAGCTCCTTCGCCGTCTCGTACGCAAAAAGCGCCGAACAGGCATGACCGAGATGCAGCCAGCCGTTCGGGCTCGGCGCAAAGCGCAGCACTTCGGTCCGTTTGCCGTTTTCCTGCATTGAACTTGCCGATCCATCCTTTAGTTTGGGACGCGCATTGTTATCGTGCGCGCGCATGTTGCGAAAGGGGAGGCGAATGCCGACAAGTCTGACCGGCCCGAGCGTCGCTGCGGCCAGCGGCAAAACGCGGCAGCTTGTCGTTCTCTGCCATGGCTACGGATCGGACGGCAACGACCTCATCGGCCTTGCCCCCTACTGGCAACGGCTGCTGCCCGATGCCGCCTTCGTCGCACCGAACGCGCCTGAGCCCTGTCCCGGCAATCCGATGGGCTATCAGTGGTTTCCGATCGGCCGCCTCGATCCGGACGAGATTCGGCGCGGCGTCGAAACGGCGGGGCCGGTGCTCGACCGCTTCATCGATGCGCAACTGGGGCTGTACGGGCTTGACGACGCCAATCTGGCGCTGGTCGGTTTCAGCCAGGGCACGATGATGTCGCTGCATGTCGGCCTGCGACGCGTCCGTCCGCCAGCCTGCATCGTCGGCTATTCGGGGGCGCTCGCCGGGCCGGAACGCCTTGCCGCCGAGATCCGGGGCCGCCCGCCGGTGCTGATGGTTCACGGCGACAGCGACGACATGCTGCCGGTCGCCCGGATGCATCAGGCCGTGCAGGCGCTTGGGGAAGCCGGGCTTGCGGTGCAGTGGCATGTTTCGGCGGGGCTCGGTCACAGCATTGACGAGGTGGGTCTGACGATGGGCGGGCACTTTATTGCCGACGCAATTGCCGGCCGTCTCGGGACGGCGGCGGCGGGCTGATCCGGACGAAATCTCGTGGCCTTCACAAAGTCGTCGTGCCGGATATAGTAGGCTGACGGCTACGGGGAGCGACCATGGCGAGGGCGCGCCTCTTCAGGAGGACGGTGTGCACGGATCGTTTGCGAATCCGGATAGTTGTCCGGCGCTGGTGCTGAACGCGGATTACAGGCCGCTCAGCTATTACCCTCTCTCGCTCTGGTCCTGGCAGGACACGATCAAGGCGGTGTTTCTCGACCGCGTCAATATCGTCTCCTGCTACGATACGGCCGTCCGGTCGCCGACATTCGAAATGAAGCTGCCGAGCGTCGTTTCGCTGAAATCCTATGTGAAGCCGGCGCGGTTTCCCGCCTTCACGCGGTTCAATCTGTTCTTGCGCGACCGGTTCACCTGTCAGTATTGCGCAGCGCGGCAGGAACTTACTTTCGATCATGTGGTCCCGCGCTCGCGCGGTGGACAGACGACATGGGAAAACGTCATCACCGCTTGCGCGCCCTGCAATCTCAAAAAGGGCGGCAAGATGCCGGCGGACGCACAGATGTTCCCGACGCATCCACCGTTCCGGCCGACGGTCGGCGACCTGCACCGCAACGGCCGCGCTTTCCCGCCCAACTATCTTCATGACAGCTGGCAGGACTATCTCTACTGGGACAGCGAGCTGGAGCCGTAAGCGGCTCAGGCCTTCTCGGAAATCCGTATGGCGAGGCGGCAGGCGGCCTTGATGGCCCCGGAAAGCAGCGGGTAGGCCGGGGCTTCCCTCGCGCCGGCCTCGATTGCCTCATCGCGGTGGCGCACTTCTTCCAGACGGAATTCCTCGATCGTGTCACGCAACGGTTTTTCGGCGTCGCCCAATCCGTCGAGCCGGCCGACCTGCGACCTGTAGTGTTCGTCGATTACTTCTTCCACCGCCGCCGTGCAGGCATGGGCCGCCTTCTCACCCATCAGCGCGGTTGCCGCGCCGAGCGCGAAACCGGCGACATGCCAGACCGGCGCGAAAGCGGTGGGGCGGACGCCGCGCTCATTGACGATTTCGTTGAAGCGGGCGAGATGTGCTTCCTCGTCCTTCGCCATGTGTTCGAGTTTTGCGACAAGGTTGCGCTTGTGCGGCAGGTTGCGCAGAACGGCGAGTTGACCCTGGTAGATGCGCACGGCGCCATATTCGCCGGCATGATCGACGCGAATCATTTCTTCAATCGCGTCGTCGCACGTATGGCCGGGCTGCGCCGAAACGCGCGCCGTCTTGCCAGGCTTGCCCTTGTGGTTGCCGGCGGTCATCAGGCTTCTCCGCGGCTGTCGCGGTAAAACCGCCAGAGCGGCAGCGCGGCGAGCGCGCCGAGCGCCATCGAAATCAGCAAGTTGAAGCCTGCCAGCGAAATACCGAAAAGCGACCAGGCCGCCTCGTCGCAACGCGGCGCATGGACGCGGCCCTGTAGCGCCGATTGAAGCTCTTCGAGCGAGCCCGAGACGAGGCCGCCCGAACCGCAGGCAACCGGACCTTCCCACCATTTTTGTTCGACGCCGATGTGATAGGTCGAAATCCCGACAGCGCCCGCATAGGCCGCGACACAGAGGCCCAGAAAGAACAGCACACCGATACCGATATTGGCCTCGCGTGACAGAATACCGGCAATCAGCGCCGCGCCGATGGCAAAATAATGTGGTGCACGGCCCTGAAGGCAGAGCGAGCAGGGGATGTAACCCAGCACATGTTCGAAGAAAAAGGCACCGGCCAGCGTCGCGACGCTGGCGGCAAGCAGAATCCAAGGGATGGCGGTCGAAGGGATACGCTCCATCATGGCCGACATTGAAGCACGGGGGCCCTGCGCCTGTCGCGTGCCTTGTCGCCGCAGCGAGAGAGGGTGTGCCTGGCCGCCGCCGCTTCTTTTCGATTGAAGGCCCGGGCCGGCCCAGTATGATGCGCCCCGCGCTTCGGGAGCCCCTGTGGCGGAATGGTAGACGCGGCAGACTCAAAATCTGTTGTTGGCAACAACGTGCTGGTTCGAGTCCGGCCAGGGGCACCACGCTTTCAATCGATTCTCCGTTGCATCAGCACCAGGTCGAGCCAGCGGTCGAATTTGCGGCCGACTTCGGGCATGCGCGCCACCTCGCGAAAGCCGAAACGCTCATGCAGGCGGATCGAGGCAAGATTGCCGGCCTCAATGCCGGCGACCATCGCATGCATGCGGAGGCTGGCGGCGGCCTCGATCAGCGGCGGCATCAACATGCCGGCGATGCCCAGCCCGCGCAGATCGCTTCTTACATAGACCGAATTCTCGACCGTGAAACGATAGCCCTGAAAGGGACGAAAATCGCCGAAGGTCGCATAGCCGGCTACCGCGCCGCTTTCATTGATCGCTGCCAGCACGGGAAATCCGCGTGCCTGCCGCTCGCGAAGCCAGCTGCGGCGGTTTTCGAGGTCGACCGGGGTCTCATTCCAGATCGCAGTCGTGTTGGCGATGGCATCATTGTAGATCGCGAGAATGCCCGGCAGATCAACTTCCGTTGCCGGCCTGACAACGACCCCTGCCGTCTCGTTCACTTCCCGCCGTCCCAATGTTCGTTCAGCAACTTCGCGAACCAGTTGCGGAAGCGCTTGATACCGTCCTGATCGAGACCAACCGCTTCGGCCAATTGACGGCCGACGATTGCCTCGCCGAAGGCGGCATTGGCCGTCAGCATCGCCATGAACAGCGTGTCTTCCTTGTCGGGTGTGGGTTTGCCGGCCTTCTCGGCATATTCGGCGCGGCGTAGCTGCAGCGCATCCACGATTTCGCCCATGATGTTGTGCGTGGTGGAGTTCTCGGTCGCCCGGCCGGTGAGCAGCAGCCAGGAAAGAAGACGCGCCGTGCCGCGGTCGCTCAGCGCCTCGAACACATGACCGATGTGATCGGTGGCGTCGGAACTCGCGTGTCCGCCGCCGAGTGCCGTCAGCATGGTATCGCGCAGTTGCGTGTTGGCACGTGCGATCAGCGCGCGGACCAGCCCCTCCCGGCTCTCAAAATGATGAAGGATGGCGGGGTGTGAAATGCCGATGTCGCGGGCGATATCCTGCAGCCTGAGACCCTCGGGCCCCTGCTGCGCCAGGCGCTTTTCGGCGGCATCGAGAATGAGCCGCCGTGCCTCCTCGGCGGTGCGGCGGATGCGTTTTCCCGCCGGTTTGGCGGGGTTTGCGGCGGTTCTGGCGGCGGTCGACAAGCCGGACTCCCTCAGACAAATTATATTGACAACAATGTCAGTACCCGGTACATAAAGCAGCAAGGGGCGTAGATGTATACCTCATCCTAGCAACGGGATTAGAGCGATGACGACAGCCAGTCCAGCCGATTTCAACGGATCCGTTCCTGCAAAGCGGAGGCGCAAGCGTATCGAACCCCTGAAAGCCATCCGGGCGATCCGCGCGTTGATCGCGGACAAGGAAGATACGGGCCAGGTTTTCAAGATCATCGACGCCTTGTCCGGTAATGTCAGCGACCGGCAATTCAAGCGGTTCATCGCCACCGAGATGGGGCACCGGATCGTCGCCGAGAAACGCGATCTGATCGCCGTGCTCAACGATCGCGAGCGGCTTTCGCGCCTGCCCGCAGGTACGCTTGGCCGCACCTATTACGAATTCATGGCTGAAGAAAACCTGACCGCCGACGGGCTCGTCGAGGCGAGCCGCGAAGTGCCGCTGCGCGATGAACGCTCCGAAGCCGAGCGCATTTTCGGCGACCGGCTGCGCGACGCTCACGATCTCTGGCATGTGACGACCGGCTATGGCCGCGACGGGCTTGGCGAGCTGGCGCTGCTGTCCTTCACCTACGCGCAGACGCGCAATCGCGGCATCGGTTTCATCGTTCTGGTGGGCCTGCGGGTCAGTACCAAGCGCAATCCCGATCTGAAGCTCGGACGCGTCGTGCGTGAGGGTTTCCGCCACGGGAAGCAGGCCAAATGGCTGCCTGAAACCGATTGGGAGGCTATGCTCGAAAAGCCGATCAATGAAGTTCGCGCCTTGCTGGGTATCGCCCCGCCTGCGGCCTATCGTGCCGTTGAGCCGATCACGAGCGAGCGGGAACGCGCTTTCGCCGAACGGCAGGCGCTCAAGAAAGCGGCCTGATTCAGCCAATTTTATCCGTTTCCGAAGCAAGACTACTTGGTCTTTGCCACTTCCCGGTTATGCTTGTACCGATCAAGCATGCGGGGAGGGGACGGTGCTGACCGTTTATGGCCTGAAGAATTGCGACACCTGCCGCAAGGCCTTGAAATGGCTGGCCGATCAGGACATTCCCCATCGCTTTCATGACGTCCGCGCCGACGGGATCGCGCTTGCCGACATCAAGCGTTTCGCCAAGGCCGTCGGCACGGAAACGCTGCTCAACAAGGCCAGTACGACATGGCGAAACATGCCCAAAAGCATGGTTGGGCATGATGCAGGCGCCGATGCCCTGAAACTGATGGTCGAACACCCGACCCTGATCAAGAGGCCGGTCTTCGAGAATCGGACGGGCGGGGTCGTGGTCGGCTTTCGGGAGCCGCAGAAGGCCCAACTGGCGGCACTTGCCGGCGCGGTGACAAAGTGAGGCTCGGAGGCCGTGCGGCGCCCATATCGGCGCTGGCGCTGCCGATCGGAACACCGCGCCTCGTTCTGCGCGATTTCACCGTGCGCGACCTCGACGACGTTCATGCCTATGCCTCGCTTGAGGAGGTGACGCGTCATCTGATCTGGGGGCCGAACACGCTGGCGCAGAGCCGGGAGACAATCCGCGGCTTTCTCGACGACCAGAAGCAGAAGCCGCGTGTCAGTTTCGACCTGGCCATCGTGTTGAGGGGCGGCAAACGGCCGCGCGTGATCGGCGGCGTCGGCCTCAAATTCGCCGATTGGGAGCGCCGGACGGGCGATCTCGGCTATGCGCTGCATCCGGATTACTGGGGCCATGGCTATGCCGCCGAAGCGGCGCAGGCATTGATGGAGGCTGGCTTCCGTGAACTCGGGCTGCAGCGCATCTATGCGACCTGCGATCAGCGCAACAAGGCGTCGGCGCGGGTGATGGAGCGGCTCGGGATGCGCCGCGAGGGCGCGCTGCGCCAGAGCAAATATATTCAGGGCTCGTGGCGGGACGAATATCTCTATGCGATCCTCGCCAGCGAATTTTTTGCCTAGAGACCGCGCACGGGCTTTGCCACCAAGTCCATATCTTCTTCATGGATATTGTCGCCGCGGCGGATCAGGAATTCGATCCAGGTACCGCGGTCGCGCATTTCGATGAGCTCGTGGCCGGCCTGGGAGCAGAAATGCGGCATGTCGATCCTCGCCACCGGGTCGCTCGCGAAGACGCGCAGAAGCGCGCCGGGGGCGAGGCGCAACAGCCGCTTGCGGGCGCGCAGTACCGGCAGCGGGCATTGCTGACCGATCACATCGAGCAGGATTTCGCCTGTATCCTCGCGACTTTCTTCCATTCCCGATCCGGCTCCGACAGGCGCTGACAGGCGGCCGGATGATGGCCGCGCGGGGCTGCGCTGTCACCCCGTTTTAACGCGCCCGCCGACGCTAACGCCGAATTTACCGGTAAAATTCCGGCTTTTCTTGACGGTCGCGCGGGGTCACGGGCATAAAAGAGAAAACGAGGAGAACGCGGCTTTTTTCGGCATCGGAGGGATACGGGGATGGGTCTGATCAAACGGATCGGCAACGAGATTACCTTTCTGCGCGCGGCGCTCCGCACGCTGAAAAAGGCAACCGCAATTCGCGAGGACACGACGCACACTTTCGCCGACACGATCGAAGATTTGGCGCGCACCAAGCCGAACAATATCGCGATCTATTTCGAAGACCGGACAATCACCTATCGCGAGTACAACGAGGCGGCCAATCGCTATGCGCGCTGGGCCAAGGGCCAAGGGCTCGGGCGCGGCGACGTGATCGGGCTGATGATGGAAAACCGGCCGGAATATCTCGTGGCCTGGCTCGGTATCATCAAAACCGGCGCCACGGCCGCGCTGATCAATACCAATCTCACCAAGGGTCCGCTCGCCCATTGCCTCAACATCTCCAACGCGAGTCATCTCGTCTTGGGGAGTGAGCTGGCCGAGAATTACTCGACGGCAGCCGACCAGCTCGATCGGCCGATGACGGTCTGGGCGACGGGCGGGAACGTGCAGGGCGCCAACAATCTCGACGCGGCACTTGTGCAGCAATCAGGCGATGCCCTGCCGGGCGATTTCCGGACCGGTCTGACGACCGAAGACGATGCGCTCTACATCTATACCAGCGGCACCACGGGTAATCCCAAGGCAGCACGCATCCCGCATGTCCGGCTTCTGACGATGATGGGCGCCTTCGCCGCCGCCGCAAATGCCAAGGAGAGTGACCGCATGTATGTGGTGCTGCCGCTCTATCACTCGGCCGGCGGCGTCTGCGCGGTCGGTGCGACGTTGACGGTCGGCGGCTCGGTCATCATCCGGCAGAAATTTTCGGCGACGCAATTCTGGGACGACACCCATAAATACGGTGCGACGCTCTTCCAGTATATCGGCGAGCTTTGCCGCTACCTTCTCAACACCAGCAAGCACCCGAAAGAAACCAAGCACAAGCTGCGTATGGTGATCGGAAACGGGTTGCGCCCCGAAATCTGGCCGGCCTTCCAGAAGCGCTTCAAGATTCCGCACATTCTGGAGTTCTACGGCGCGACCGAAGGCAATGTGGCGCTGATGAATTTCGACGGCACGCAAGGTGCCATCGGCCGCGTGCCGGGCTGGGCGAAAAAGAAGTTCAATGTCGAGATCGTCAAGTTCGACGTCGAAAACGAGAAGCCCGTGCGCGGACCCGACGGGTTCTGCATTCCGGCCGAGCCCGGCGAGGCCGGTGAAGCGCTCGGCAAAATCAGCAATGATCCCGATCAGCCAACGGGACGCTTCGACGGTTATGCCAAGAAGGAAGAGACCGAGAAGAAAATCCTGCGCGACGTCTTCGAGAGTGGCGACGAGTGGTTCCGCACCGGCGATCTTCTGCGTCAGGATGCGCGGGGCTACTACTATTTCGTCGACCGCATTGGCGATACGTTCCGCTGGAAAGGCGAAAACGTGGCGACATCGGAGGTGGCCGAGGCTATTTCGGTGTTTCCGGGTGTCAAGGAAGCCAATGTGTACGGCGTCCATGTGCCCGGCGCCGACGGTCGCGCCGGCATGGCCTCGATCGTCGCCGCGAACGGCGCGCTCGATCTCGACCGGTTCCGCGACCAGATGCAGAAGGAATTGCCGGATTACGCGGTGCCGGTGTTCGTTCGCCTGCAGCCGGAAATCGAGATCACCGGCACGTTCAAGCACCGCAAGGTGGAATTGGTGAAGGAAGGCTTCGATCCTTCGCTGGTGCCCGATCCGGTTTATTTCAACTGCCCGGTGCAGAAGAAGTATGTGCCGCTGGATCAGGGGCTCTATGGGCGGATCTGCGCCGGTGAAATGAGGCTCTGAAGCGCGCTTCTCCGAGAAACAAAAAAGGGCGGCTCGCATGAGCCGCCCTTTTTCTTCGCCGGCCGTTTGCTCACTGCGCGGCGTCTGTCTTCTTGCCGAGGCCCATGGCATCGAGGATTTCGGGACGGATGTTCTCGGTACCCTTCTTCTCGATGTGCTGGGCGACACGAGAGCCGACCGCCATCATGGCCTGTCCCATGAAGGTCTCGCGGTTGGTGCGCGCCCATTCGAGCGAAGCCTCGCGATTGACGTTCGTCTCCTGGAATTTCGGGAAGACGTAGCGCGCCATCATTTCATAGGACTTCTTCGTGTTGTCGAAATCGGCCCAGTTGTGGGCGAGCTGCATGAAGCAGCCGAAACCGCCCGACTGTTGCTTGAGGCGCTCGATCTGCGCGATTGCGTCGTCAGGTGTGCCGATGACGGCCATGCCGGAATTGATCAGCGCGTCGACGGGATCGGAACCATCGGTCGGCGCCAGCGGCAGGGCCGCGACTTCACGGAAATAATAGAGCCACTTCTCGAGACCAAAGCGCACATTGGCGCGCGCCTGTTCGCGTGTCTCGGCGATATGAACCGGGCCGACCAGACGCCAGGCGTTGCGGTCGACCGTCTTGCCGTTGTCCTTTGCCGCGTCCTCGCAGATTGCCCAGTTGGTGGAAAGGGCGTTGAATCCGCCGGCCGATGTCGCGCCGATGGACAGAAGACCGAGGCCGTGCCTGCCAGCCGCGGTCGCGCCTGTCGGCGAGACCTGGCTTGCGACCGCGATCTCCACGCCGGGGCGCGAATAGGGCGTCATTTGCAGGCGTGCATTGTTGAGTTCGAACCAGCTTGTCTTCGCTGTGACCGTTTCACCGCGCAGGAGCGGAACCAGAACGTCCAGCGCCTCATCCATCATGTCGCGTTGTTTTGCAACCTCGATGCCCATCATGAAGGCGTCCGAGGGCAGCGCGCCCGGCCCGACGCCGAACATCACGCGGCCGCGCGTGATGTGGTCGAGCTGGTTGATGCGATCGGCGAGCATCAGCGGGTGGTGATAGGGGAGCGAAGAGACGCCCGTGCCGAGACGAATGTGTTTGGTGCGCTCGGCGAGCGTCGCGATGAAGAGTTCAGGGCTCGCGATCAGCTCGTAGCCGGCCGAATGATGTTCGCCGACCCAGGCTTCGTCGTAACCGAGCTTGTCCATCCACTGGACAAGCTCAATGTCGCGCTCGAGCGCCAGCGTCGGGTTCTCGTCGAGCGGGTGGAAGGGGGCAATGAAGGCGCCGAAGCGCATTTTTGTGCCGGCCATGTCGGGGTTCCTTTTCCTGAGTGTTTCCCTGTTGTCGAATTCTATGTTCTTGCGGGCGTCTTGGCCTTGAAGCCGTTCAGCGCGATGTCGAGAAATTCGCGATTAAATGCCGACGTGTCGGCTTCGGGGTGGCCGCTCCACCACGCGGTCAGGGCGCTCCATGTCGCGACGATGGCCGCGGCGCCGATCTCGGGCGTAAAGGTCGGGCGGAACTCGCCGCGCGCCTGGCCGCGTCGCAGAACCGCCGCCACGAGGTCGATGACGCTTTCGTTGAGCCGCGAGGTTACGAGATGGGCCGCCGGCTGGTCGAGATACTCGTTCAGCATCTTGCGCATGACGGCTGCATTGTTCTGCCAGGCTTCCTCGAAAACGGATGATAGGAAGTTGAGCTGTTCCTCGGCCGTGCCGTCCAGCGTCGCCAGCTTCTCGGCCAGCGATGCGGTGATTTCGTCGTTGAAGGCATGGATCAGCGCCGCCTTGCTGGCAAAATGAAGGAAGAACGTCGCCTTGGCGATGCCGGCGCCGCCGCAAATGTCCTCAATGGTGACGCCGTCATAGCCATGCTCACCAAACAAGCGCATCGCCGTGCGGTAGATTTCCTGCCGGGTGCGCTCCTTCTTGCCCGGGCGGCGGGGCGGCGCGTCCGTTTCGATCTCGGCGGATTTCAACGGCTTCATCCTCCAGTTTTTTCATAACGTGCGGCTCAACAGAAATTAGACCACAGTACATTTTTCTGCAAGCTAGAGGGTGGGGTCGGCCGTTGCGACACTAGGGCGGATACCCTAGAACATTGACCCAAATGCCGAAAGAGTATCGGTCAAAACAAGCAAAACCGGGAGACGAAACATGGGACGGGTAAGCGGCAAGGTGGCGCTGGTAACGGGTGCTGCGAGCGGTATCGGCCGGGGCGCGGCGCTTGCCCTGGCAGCGGAGGGTGCGAAGCTCGTCGTCACCGATGTCGACGAGGCAGGGCTCAAGGAGACGGCGGCGCTGATCGGCAAGGCCGGCGGCACGGCCTCGGCCCACAAGCATGACGTCACCAGCGAAGCGCGCTGGGCGGAAATTGTGGCGGCAACCAAATCCGAATTCGGCGGGCTGCACATTCTCGTCAACAATGCCGGCATCGCCATCGGCGCCTCGATCTTCGAAATGTCCTACGAAGAATGGACACGGCAGCAGGCGATCAATGTCGACGGGGTGTTCTTCGGCGTCAAACACGCCATACCGCTGATCGCGGCTTCGGGAGGCGGCTCGGTCATCAACATTTCCTCGGTTGCCGGATTGCAAGGCGCACCGGGATTGGCCGGCTATTGCGCGACCAAGGGGGCGGTCCGGCTTTTCACCAAGGCCGTGGCCCTCGAATGCGCGCAAGCGCAGATGAATGTGCGCGTCAACTCGGTGCATCCGGGCATCATCGACACGGCGATCTGGCAGAAGATGACACCGGGTGGCACCGACGCACTCGCCTCCAGCGTGTTGCCGATCGCCGAAGGCGCCAATGCCATCGACCCCAATGCGATCGCGGTGGCGACGCCGCTCGGCTATGCCGGTCTGCCGTCGGACATCGCGGCCGGGATCGTGTTCCTCGCCTCCGACGAGTCGCGCTACATGACGGGTTCGGAGCTGGTCATCGACGGGGGCATGACGGCGCGCTGAATTATTGCGTCTGGACGATTTCGTCGGTGATGCGCCAGTGGCCGTCGAGCCAGAGGGCGATCTCGCGGGCGCAAGGATGATCGATGGCGGCATAGCGGGAACGCAGTGCCGCCATCTCTTTTTCAGGCAGCGCATCGAGACCGGTATCCTGAAGGGCCGCCAGGTCTTCCTCGATCATTTGCGCGAGCGCCGGACCGGCAATTTTTTCGGCGGCGGAGCGGAAGGCCGCGTCCGGATCATAGGCCGTGTCCCGGTAAAGCATTTCGAGTGTCAGCATCGGAATGCGGCTCAGCATCGCCTGTGACGCGGGGTTGACGCCATGTGCCGAAATTTCGGCGCCGATTTCGCGCGTGCGGCCGGTGAAGGCGCGCAAGTGAAGGAAGGGCGACATGCGCTGGCCGTCGTTGACCGGGTAATTGTCCCAGATGAAAGGCTTGCGGCGCAGCGTTTCGGCGGTGCGCGCGAGGTGATCCACCGGCAGTTCCTTCGAGCAGACGCGCGGGCCCGTCCACATGATTTCGACGGCGGGATCGAGCCGCGTGCCCAGCGCTTCGAGATAGCCGGGTGGACGCTGACCGAAGACGCGATCGAGGACCGGGTCGTCGGTGTAGTAGCTCGGGCAGGTGATGAGGCGGCTGGCGCCGGTGCGCGACGCGATCCAGTCGACAATCTCGATCTGCTTGTCGGCCAGTCCTTCAATGTCGCCGCGCATGTCGTCGAAGAGGATGGCGAGATCGACGCAGCCGATGTCGTCGAGAAAGGCAAGCTTTGCTGCCAGCGCTTCGCGGGCCTGTGCATCGAAGTTCAGATAGAGCTCGTAGGGGCTGAGGCCGACGCCGAAGCGCACGCCCGCGTCGCGGCATTGCGCGGCGAGGCGTGCGAGGTCGTCGGCCATTTCCGTCGGATGCGGCTCGGCCCAGTGGCGGCGCAGGAAGGTGTCGGCTTTCGGGGCATAGAGATAGAAGCCGTAACCATGGCCTGCGAGAAAGGCGATGTTCGCGGCACGCTCTTCCACCGTCCATGGAAGCCCGTAGAAACCTTCGATCGTGCCGAGCTCGGGTGTCATGTCAGCCGCGCATGACCAGGAAGCCGGCGCGCGGGAAGTGCACCACCACCTCGCCGACGCGCGGATCGCTACGCTTCAGCGCGATGTGTTGGGCCGATGATGAAACGAGTTCGCCGGCAATCGGGTCGCGGCCGTAATCGTCGGCCATGACCGTCACCCTGTCGCCGGGCTTCAAACCATTGGGCTCGCCGGGATCGGCCGTCACTGTTTCCGTCGAGGTTGCGGCCTTTGCGATGTCGAGTGCCGCTTCGCGCGAGATTTCCTGCCGGTTGCCATGGCCGACCGCCTTCACCCGCTTTTCCCAGGCGGCGAGATGCGGCATGGCTTCGGCACTCTTCATTGCCGCCGGCACGATCCAGCGGATGAAGGCCAGATTGTAATAAGCATTGGCATCGGCAATGCCCGGCGCCTCGCCCATCAGGAATTTGCGGCCATCCGCCAGTTGCTCCTCGAGCCAGCCGAAATTGGCGCGCAATTGCTCGGCCATCAGCGGCGCACCCGCCTTCATCGCTTCGGTGTCGAAGGGGCGGCCCATCAGTTTGGTGCGGTCGGCCTTGAAATCCTCGCCCATCGCGTCCGGCGCATTGCCGAAAATGACGGCGACAGCGGCCATGAAGAAGCTGCGATCGGTCCAGAGCCCCATGCCCCAGCCGAGGCCCTTGTCGCCGCCGACAAAGACCGACGGTTTCGGGAAGCGGCGTTCGAGCTCGCGGATGATGATCTGCGTGTCGCAATAGATGTCGGCGCCGATCTGCATGACCGGAATTTTCCGGTAGCCGCCGGTCAGCGCCACCAGTTCGGGTTTCGGCATGATGACGGGCTCGTCGCAGGCAAACCAGTCGAGGCCCTTGATGCCGAAGACCACGCGCACTTTCTCCGAAAAGGGCGAGATGTCGTATTGATGCAGAATGATGGATGTCGCGTCGGCGGACATGGAGCGTTCCTATTCGAAGTCGTGGCTGAAACGGATGTTGTCTTTCTTCAGGCCGTCGAGGACGATCTCGACGCCGCCGGTCTTCATCATCCATTCAAGACGATGGTCGCGATATTCGCGCTTGAAGAGGCCCTGTTCCAGTACATTCGCGATCTGGGTCATGCCGGCAATGCTGTCGCGGGCTTCCTTCGCCGTCTGCGCGATGCTGGGGCGCGCATTGGCGCGGGCGAGCCAGCGGCCAAGGGGCGAGGTTTCGCCGGGCGCGTTGCCGAAGCCGGCCGAGCCGTTGACGTAAGGTACGACCGAAAGGTCGCCCCAGCCGAAGCTTTCGCCGTTGAACCAGTCGGCTGTCCCAAGCTGCCGCGTCAGCCATGCATGAATGCGCCCTGTCTGTTCGGCGGCGCGGGCCTGAATTTCAGCGGCCTTTGCGCCGCTGGCGCGGCGAAAGTAAGCGATTTCGCCGAGGCCCCAGGTGATGGCCTCGTAATGCGTGTCGCAGACTTCTTCGATCATGCGGACGCGGGCCCGGTCGGCCGGCGATGCCGGCAGCATGGGCGGGCTCGGGAACTTGTCCTCGAGATATTCGAGGATAATGGTCGAGTCGAAGATCCGCACGTCGCCGTCGATCAGCGCCGGCACTTCGGCGCGCGGATTGGCGACGGCGAATTCGCCGCGCGCTCCGCCCGCGCCGATGCCCTCCGGCGTTTTCAGCGTCAGATCGATGCCTTTTTCGCGCGCGGCGATTTTCACCTTCTGCGCATAGGGCGAGAGCGGGTGTTCGTAAAGCGTCGGCATGGCGGTTCCCCCGTTTCGTTTGCGCGATCATCGGCGCGCCGCCGGGCGCTGTCCATGCGCGAGAGATCACGCCTGCGTGACGTGACGCAGCGTCAATGCGTCACGTCCGCTCAGACCTTCAGGATGCCTTTTTTCTTCGCCACTTCGGTCATCTGTCCGAACAGCGTCACGGCGTCGTTTGGTGTGCTGTCGCCGTTGAATTCCTTGTAGAGCGTCGCGACATTGACGACGATGCGCTCGCCATCGCCCCAGCTGTCGTAATCCGACATGTCGATGTCGAGCGCCGCGTCGAGGGCGGACAGACCTGCATCGTGGCGCTTCTTCGCTTCGTCGCGCACATAGACCAGATAGTCGCGCACCGCCTTGACGCCGTTCTTGCCGGTGATTGGCCCGTGGCCGGGGACGACGGTTTCGACATCCATCGCCATGATCTTGTCGCAGGCATCGATCCAGTTGCCGACCGGGCCTTCCCACATGATCGGGTGGCCCTCGATGAAGAGAATGTCGCCGGTGAAGACCGTCCTGTCGGCCGGCACATAGACCAGTGCGTCGCCCGGCGTGTGCGCCGGGCCGACATGCATGATGCGGATTTCCTTCGATCCGACATGGCGCGTCAATTCGGTTTCGAAGGTCGTTGTCGGCAAGGTCTGCGTGACGCCCTTGAAGTCGAAGGCGCCGAAACATTGCGTCACATACTTGCCGAGATCGCCGAGACCCGGCGCCATGTCGAGAAAGCCGGCCAGCAGCGCCGGCGGTTCGTGGCGCATTCCCTCGACGGCGAGTTTGTGGGCGATGATTTCGGCGCCGGCGCAGCATTCATTGCCGTTGCAGTGGTCGCCATTGTGGTGGGTGTTGACGACGGTGTTTATTTTCGCCGCCGCTTTCGGTTCGGCCTTGCGCATGGCGGCGAGCATGTCGCGGGTCAGCGGCACGTCGAACAGCGTGTCGACAAGGAATGACTCGCCGCTGTCGACGATCAGGCCCGCATTCGACCAGCCCCAGCCGCCATCCGGCTGCAGCCAGGCATAGCCGCCATTGCCGAGATCGTGCAGACCCTTGGTGTATTGAAACTTGCCGAGGCCGAGACCCATGATGTTTCTCCCTACGAAATGCCGGTGAGACCGCTGTCGACGGCCAGCGTTTGCGCGGTGACGTAAATGCTTTCGTCGGACACCAGAAAGAGCGCCGCATTGGCGATTTCCCAGCCGGTGGCCTGGCGGCCGAAGGGGACGGGCGTGCGGCCGCGCGACGGGCGGCCTTGCGTCGCGAGGCGGCCGAGCGGCGTGTCGACCAGACCGGGCGCGACGATGTTGGCGCGGATGCCACGCTTTGCGCCTTCGAGCGCCACATGGCGCATCAACCCGCCCAGTGCCGCCTTCGAGGCGTCATAGGCGGGCAGGCGCGAGCCGGCGATCTGCCCGGCGATCGAGGAAATGAAAACGACGGGCGAGCCGTCGGCAAGTTTCGGCAGCGCCGCCTTGCAGCAGAGCATCGGCCCGCGCAGATTGACGCCCAGCACCTTGTCCCAGTCTTCGGGCGTCGCGCCTGCAAGGCCAAGGCCGCCGACGCCGATGCCGACATTCAGCACCAGCCCGTCGAGGCCGCCCAGCGCCTTTTCGGCTTCACCGATCATGCGTTCGATGTCGGCGGGCTTCGAGATGTCGGCTTCGATGGCGGTTGCCTTGCCGCCTTCGGAGGCGATTTTTGCCACCGTCTCGTCGGCGGAGGCCTTGTTCATGTCGGCCACGGCGACCGACGCGCCCTCGCGGGCAAAGAGGATCGACATGGCGCGGCCGTTGCCGACAGGGTCGGTTGCCGCGTCGAGCACGCGCTGACCGCCGCCGACGACCAGAATGTGCCGGCCTTGCAGCCGCCCGCGCCCCGGCGCCTCGCCTTTCGATTCAGGCGGCAGCGCCTGCACAAAGCCGTCTTCAGCCATTGTTCTTCATGCTCCGTCTGATTTCATCGAGACCGCTCGTTTCGATGTCCTTCTCTTCAAGTTCGATCTCGAAGGTTTCGAGATAGCGGCAGACGAGGAGATAGATGCCGATGATGATGACCAGTTCCTGCATGGCGGCGTCGCCAAGCGCCGCATGCGCGGCGGCAAACAGCCTGGCATCGGCCTTGACGTTCGCCACCTGGTCGTCGGTGAAGGCCAGCACCGCATTTTCCGTCTCGCTCAGATGCGGCGAGGGCAGGGCGTTCGATGCCGCTTCGATGCGCGCCTCCGTCATGCCGATCATGCGCGAGACGCGGCGATGCTGGTGCTGCTCATAGGCCGAGCCGCAGAGATGGCCGACGCGCAGGATCACCAGTTCGCGCAATTCGGTGTCGAGCAGACCGTCATTGAGATAGGCGTTGACCAGCGCCATGAAGGGTAGAAACGAGGGGCCGCTGCCGGAGATCATCTTGAAAATGTTGAGCTGCGGCAGCGTTTCGCGCAGGGCGCGGGCCTCGGGCGCGAGCGTCGCCGGATCGGGATAGGGGATGCGGGCCATGGTTCAGTCCTGCATGCCCGGCAGCTTGACGCCCGACTTGTGGCCTGCATCCTCGATATCGACATCGAAGGTTTCGAGGAAATAGCAGGCGGTGGTGTAGAAGCCGATGGTGATGACCAGTTCCTGCAACTGCTTGTAGCCGAGCTTTTCGGCCAGCGGGTTGAAGGTTGCGTCGGAGGCGCGGGTGTTTTTCACCACATCGTCGGTAAAGCGCATCACCTGGCGTTGCGTTTCGTCGAAGACCCTGGCGTCCGGGCCTTCATGGATCGCCTTGATCAGTTCCTCGGACATGCCGAGCTTCCGCGAGATCGCCTCGTGCTGATAGACCTCGTAGGAGGCGCCTTTCAGCACACCGACGCGCACAATGGCGATTTCGCGCAAGACCGGGTCGAGTTCGCTGTGGATCAGGATTGCATTGCCGAGCTTGATGAAGCCGTCGAGCATGTCGCCGGAATGGCCGAGCATGCGGAAAATGTTGAGATTGGGCAGCTTCTCGTAGACCGCCTTGGCGCGGCCTTCGGCCTTGGCCGGATCGAAATAGGGGATGCGGGCCATGCTGTGTCGTTCCTCCCTGCGTGCATTTTTGTTGTTGCGGCCAGTCTAACCGGCGCTGCCCCTGCGTCCAGCGGCAAGAGGACTTCTGACCCCCTGAAAAGGCGCACCGGCTTTGCTTGCCCCGTTCGGCCGGGTGGGTAAACTCGCGCCCAACAAGAGCCGGCGGGAGAAGAGCGGACGCTGGCCAGGGATCAATGGGAGGATTTTCAGCATGGTGGACATGGCACAGGTGCGTTCGGTCGCGGACATTACCCGCGTCTGGGCCAAGGCCGCGCCCGACAGCATCGCGCAGGTATTCGAAGGCCGGGAGACCAGCTATGGCGAACTCGACCGCCGCGCCAGCCAGGTCGCACAGGCGCTGATCGCCGATGGCTGCAAGCCGGATGCGCGTATCGGTTTCATGGGCAAGGGTTCGGACCGCTATTTCGAGATGCTCTATGGCGCCTTCAAGGCCAAGGCCGTGGTGGTTGGCGTCAACTGGCGGCTGGCCGCTCCCGAAGTCGTCTATGTGCTCAATGACAGCCGCACCGAGATATTGTTCGTCGGCGCCGAATTCTACGAGATGGTCGAGAAGGTGCTGCCGGATTGCCCGACGGTGCGCAAGGTGGTGGCGCTTGACGGCGGGCGCAACGACTGGGCCTCGTTCGACGACTGGCGTTCGGCGGCGAGCGATGCCGATCCGAAGCTGGCACCCGCGCCGGATGACGATGTCATCCAGCTTTATACCAGCGGCACGACCGGCCATCCGAAGGGCGTGCAGCTGACCAATGCCAATTACCTCTCGATCTTCGAGCAGGGCGAGAAGGCCGGCTGGGCCAATTGGGGCCAGGGCGAAGTGGCGCTGGTCTGCATGCCGCTGTTCCATGTGGCCGGCGTCAATATCGGCCTGATCGGCAATATTCATGGCTGCAAGAACATCATTCTCAAGGATGTCGATCCGCAGGCGATCCTGAAGCTGATCGAAAGCGAGAAAATCAACATCGCCTTCATGGTGCCGGCGGTGATCCTGTTCCTGCTGCAACAGCCCAACATCAAGACGACCAATGTCTCATCGCTGCGCCAGATCATTTATGGCGCCTCGCCGATTGCCGAGGACGTGCTGCGGCAGGCGCAGGATACGTTCAAGGGCGCCGATTTCGTGCAGGTCTATGGCCTCACCGAAACGGCGGGCGGCGCGACCAATCTGCCGCCCGAGGCGCATGATCCGGCGCGCGGCAAGCTGCGCTCCTGCGGTGTGCCCAATCCGGGCATGGATGTGCGCGTCGTCGACGACAAGGGGGAAAGCGTGCCCGTCGGCGAGGTCGGCGAGATCGTCATTCGTGGCGGTTCGATCATGAAGGGCTACTGGAACCGGCCCGACGCGACGAAGGATGCGATCCGCGACGGCTGGTTCTATACCGGCGATGCCGGCTTTTTCGACAAGGAAGGCTATCTCTTCATCCATGACCGGGTGAAGGACATGATCGTCTCGGGCGGCGAGAACATCTATCCGGCCGAAGTCGAGAATGCGCTGTTCGGCCATGAAGCGATCGCGGATGCCGCCGTTATCGGCGTGCCGGACGAGAAATGGGGCGAGGCCGTCAAGGCGATCGTCGTGTTGAAGCCGGGACAGAAGGCAACGCCGGAAGAGATCATCGCCTTCGCTAAGACGCGTATCGCCAGCTACAAGGTGCCGAAGTCGGTCGACTTCATCGAGGCGTTGCCGCGCAACCCGTCGGGCAAGATCCTGCGACGCGAGTTGCGGCTGCCTTACTGGGAAGGCCGGGCGCGCATGGTCAACTGACCGGCGCGGCACCGACACGATATTCATATCCGACGGGAGATCGCGCATGAGCCTTGCCGAACAGGACGCGCCGGCACCTTTCAAGCCGCTGAAGCAGAAGCCGCCGAAGATCACGGTTCGCCGCGAAGCCGACGGTACCGTCTATGTTTCGTCCGATTATCCGCTTGGCGAAATGAAGCGCAGCGTCGTCCACATTCTCGAAGAGCGGGCGGCGATGCATCCGCAGCGCCGTTTCATCGGCGAGCGCGGGCCGGATGGCGCCTGGCGTTTCATCGGCTATGGCGAGGCCAATGTGAAGGCCAATGCGGTGGCCAGTGCGTTGCTGGCGCGCGGCATGAATGCCGAGACGCCGCTGATGGTGCTCTCCAGCAATTCGATCGCCCATGCGGTGATGGCGCTCGGGGCGATGAAGGCCGGCGTGCCGGTTGCGCCGGTCAGCGTGCCCTATTCGCTGATGAGCTCCGATTTCTCGAAGCTGCGCCATGTCGTCGGGCTGACCAGGCCGCGGATGATCTTTGCCGATCACGGCGATCTTTATGCGAAGGCCATTGCGGCGGTCGGCGAAGGCGCCGAAATCGTCACCTGCAGCGGCAGCATCGAAGGCGCGACATCCTTCGACGATCTCGTCGCGACGCCGGTCAGCAATGCGGTCGCTGCCTCGATGGAACAGATCGGCCACGACACGGTGGCCAAATATCTCTTCACCTCCGGTTCGACCGGCATGCCGAAAGGCGTCATCCAGACGCATCGCATGATGATGGCGCAGATTGCCGCTGGCGAGGCGCTCCGCAGCGAGGCGCCGGACCCGGATGAAGTTCCCCAAAGCCTCGAATGGATGCCGTGGAATCACATCTCGGCCGGCAATATCGGTTTCAACGGCAACCTGAATGCGGGCGGCACCGTCCATCTCGATGCCGGCAAGCCGATCCCCGGCATGTTCGAGCAGACGATCGCCAATCTGCGCGACGTGTCGCCCCGCGTTTTCGGTTCGGCGCCGGTTGCCTTCGCCATGCTGGCCGATGCGATGGAGCGCGACCCGGTCTTGCGCGCCAATTTCTTCCGCAATCTCGAATATATGGGCTATGGCGGGGCGACGCTGTCGAGCGACATCTATGACCGGATGCAGGCGCTGGCCGTCGCCGAAACGGGGTTCCGCATTCCGCTGACGACGATGTATGGCGCGACCGAGACGCAAGGCATCACCGTCGTTCACTGGGTGACCGAGCGCGTCGGGCTTGTCGGGTTGCCGGTGCCCGGCATCACGCTGAAGCTGGTGCCGAACGGCGCCAAGCTCGAGGTGCGTGTCAAGGGGCCGACGGTGACGCCCGGCTATCTCAACGATCCGAAAAAAACCGCGGAAGTTTTCGACGACGAAGGTTTCTACAGCCTCGGCGACGCGGCGAAGTTCCTTGACGAGAAGCGGCCCGAGCTTGGCCTCGTTTTCGACGGCCGTGTGACCGAGGACTTCAAGCTGTCGTCGGGCACCTGGGTGTCGACCGGGACGCTGCGCGCCGATGTCGTCGCCGCCTGCACGCCGCTGGTGCAGGACGCGGTCGTCTGCGGTCTCGACAAGTCCTACATTGCACTGCTGGCCTGGCCGAACATCGCGGCGGCGAAAAAGATCGCCGGGCTTGCCGACGATGCGTCGCCGCAGGCGGCCATCGCGCATCCGAAGGTTGCGGCTTATCTGCGCGAGGCGCTGGCACGCCACAACAAGGCGGGCGGCGGATCGTCGACGCGGATCGCGCGCATTCACCTGATGCTCGAACCACCTTCGATCGACGGTCACGAAATCACCGACAAGGGTTATGTCAATCAGGCCGCGACGGCATCGCGGCGCGCCAATCTGGTCGAACGGCTTTATCAGGAGCCGCCGGCCGACGATGTGATCGTGGTCTGAGCGATGAGTGATGTCCACCCGCGCGATGTGCTCGATTTCTGGTTCGCCGCCGGGCCGGAAAAATGGTTCACGAAGAGCGATGCCTTCGACGCCGATATCCGCCGCCTGTTCGGCGCGCTGCATGGCGAGGCGGCTTCCGGCAAGCATGATGACTGGGCAAATGAGCCGCGCGGTGCGCTGGCGCTTATCCTGGTGCTCGATCAGTTCTCGCGCAATCTCTGGCGCAACGACCATCGCGCCTTCGCGCAGGATGCAAAAGCGCTGGCGCTTGCCGATGAGAGCGTGCGCCGCCACTTCGATGTCGAGACGCCGGAAACGGCGCGCAAGTGGTTCTACATGCCCTATATGCATGCCGAAGAGCTGGCGGCGCAGGAACGCGGCCTGATCTATTTCGCCCAGCGCCTCAACGATCCCGAGACGATGAAATTTGCCGTCGAGCATCGCGACATTGTCCGCCGCTTCGGCCGCTTTCCTCATCGCAACGCGGTGCTCGGCCGCCGCACCACGCCGGAGGAACAGTCTTTCCTCGATGAAGGCGGCTTTGCCGGCTGAATGAATGCCGGCTATTGGTTCTTTTTCAGAACCCACTATATCCCGAACTGCGAGGCGTTGAGCCACATCGAGCGGGAGGGATTATCATGTCCATCAAAACAGCAATCGTCGCGGGCGTCGGCCCGCTCAATGGACTTGGCGCGGTGTTGTCGCGACGCGCAGCCGGCGAGGGGCTTCATGTCTTCGTCGCCGGGCGTACGCGCGAAAAACTCGAAGCCGTGGCAGATGCGATCCGCGATGGCGGTGGCCAGGCGACACCCGTCGTCTGCGACGTGACGCAGGAGATCGATGTCGTCGCGCTGTTCCGGCAGGCGGAGGAGACGGGTCCGGTCGATCTCGCCATCTACAATGCCGGCAACAACATGATCGGCAAGATCTCGGGCATGGAGGCCGATTATTTCGAGCGCTGCTGGCGCGTCTGTCTGTTCGGCGCCTTTCTTTTCGCCCGCGAGGCGGCCGATCACATGAGCCCGCGCGGGCAGGGCACGCTCCTCTTCACCGGCGCGTCGGCCAGCATGCGGGGCCGCGAAGGTTTTGCCGCCTTCACCGCCGCCAAGGGCGGGCTTCGCAATTTCGCGCAAAGTGCCGCCAAGGAGTTGGGGCCGCAGGGCATCCATGTCGGCCATGTGGTGGTCGATGGCGGCATCGACGGCGAGAAACTTCACAATCTGGTGCCGCAATATGCCGCCCAGCGCGCGCAGGAGGGCCGCCTCATCGACCTCGAAGGCATCGCCGATGCCTATATCTATCTCCACGGCCAGAAGCCGGCTGCATGGAGCTTCGAAATCGACCTGCGCACCCATGCCGAGCCGTGGTAGGCGGCAGATTCCTCCCGATTCCTTAACCGGCGCGGCAAGGGCTGCCGGGGCGCGCGCGGCGCCCCTTTCTCTAACACCTTGAAATGAAAGGAAATCCGGGCCGGCTTCAGCTGGCCCACGGGTTGCAATTCGTTTGGCAATCGCTTCAAGCCAACCGGAGAGCCCCGATGATCACCGACCACGAAATCAACCTGCTGGCCGCCTATATGGTCGATACGCATGGCCGCAAGGCGCTTGCCTATGCCGATACCGCGGTCGAGGAACTTGAGGAAATCGGCGAGAAGATGCGCGCCGATGCATGGCGGACGCTGCGTCGCGTCGTCGAACATATGGTCGAGGGCCGGATGAGCCGCGAGGGACATATCCTGCACTGACAAACTTGCCGCTTGGCGCGCGGACGCCGCGCCGGTTAAAACGGGCCTCTTGAATTCAACAGGGGGCCCGTTCTCATGTCACTCGACCCACAGGCGAAAGCGATCCTCGATGCGCTGGCCGCCGATCCCGACGCGCCGCGCCTGATCGACCTGCCGCCCGCGCAGGGGCGCGAAATGTACCGCGCCATGGCGCAGGCGATGGACCTGCAAGGCGTCGCCATCGGCAAAATCGAGGACCGGACGATCCCCGGACCCGAAGGCGACATTCCCGTCCGCTTCTACACGCCGGTTGCTTCCGGCAGCACGGTGCCGGCACTGGTCTATTTCCATGGCGGCGGCTGGGTGATCGGCGATCTCGACACGCATGACGCGCTCTGCCGCACGCTCGCCAACGAGGCGGGCTGCAAGGTGATCGCGGTCGATTATCGCCTCGCGCCCGAACATCCCTTTCCGGCGGCTTTCGACGATTGCCTGGCGGCCGTGAAGTGGGTGGAGAAAAACGCCACCGATATCGGCATCGATCCAAACCGCATCGCGGTGGCGGGCGACAGCGCCGGCGGCAATCTCGCCGCCGCCGTCGCCTTGCAGGCCAAGGCCGACAAGGGTCCGCACATCGCCTTCCAGCTGCTGATCTATCCGGTGACGGACGCGCCGCGCCGCACGAAGTCCTACAAGGATTTCGCGGAGGGCTATTTCCTCGAAGCCGAGGGCATGGACTGGTTCTGGAATCACTATGTTCTCAGCGCCGGCGCGGATGCCGACGATGCGCGTCATTCGCCGTTGCGTGCGGCCTCGCTGGCCGGCCTGCCGCCTGCCTATGTCGTCACTGCCGGCTTCGACGTGCTGCGCGATGAGGGCCGCGCCTATGCCGAGGCGCTGAAGGCCGCCGGTGTTGCCGTCGAATATGTCAATTACGAAGGCATGATCCACGGCTTCTTCAACCTGCAGGGAGCGCTCGACGTCGCGCGCGACGCCGTCAAGGCGGCGGCCAAGGCGCTGAAGGAAGCGCTGGCCTGAGGCTTGCGCGCCGCTTTCGCCGGCGCCGTCCTCCCGCCGCAACTGTTCGCCCGGTCAGAATTCCGGCGCGGGCATGGTCGCGGCGGCGCGCATGCGCTATATGGCGGAAAACAGCAGGGGGAGACGATCATGCCGGCATTGCGCGCACCACTGGTTCATCCGTTCTCGAATTTCGACGTGCCGCATCTGCTGGCCGTGCATGTCGCGGCGCGGGGTGCGCATCCTTTCCTGATCTGGGAGCCCTTCGAGGGCGAGGCCCGGACCTGGAGCTATGCCGCCTTCGCGCATGAAGTCGCATGTGTCGCGGCGGGTTTGAAGAAGCGTGGCGTCAAGACCGGCGAGCGGGTGCTGATCCATCTCGACAATTGTCCTGAAAGCCTGATTGCCTGGTATGCCTGCGCCCATCTCGGCGCGGTTGCCGTCACCACCAATGCACGCTCGGTTGCCGACGATCTCATCTACTTCAGCGAACACGCAGCTGTCGTTGGCGCGATCACGCAACCGGCCTTCGCCGGTCTTGTTGCGTCGTCATGCAAGAACATCAAATGGCTTGCCGTCACCGAAACCGATAATGGCGTAACGCCGAAAGACGCGAACCGCCCGCCGAAAGCGGAAAGTTTCGCCGCGCTTTACGGCGATCCGGCCGATGTACCGTTGCGCGCGCCCGATCCGATGCTGCCGGTCGGCGTGCAATACACCTCGGGCACCACGTCGCGCCCCAAGGGTGTCGTCTGGACGCATGCCAATGCGCTGTGGGGCGCCAAGCTCTGCGCCATGCATGAAGACCTGCGGCCTTCGGACGTGCATCTCACCTATCTGCCGCTCTTCCACACCAATGCGCAGTCCTATTCGGTACTGGCCGCGCTCTGGGTCGGCGCGACCGTGGTGTTGCAGCCGCGCTTTTCGGCGTCGCGTTTCTGGCCTGTCTCGCAGAAGCATGGCTGCACCTGGACCTCGATGGTGCCGTTCTGCGTGCGCGCGCTGATGGGCCAGGAAAAGCCGAAGTCGCACAGCTACCGGTTCTGGGGCAACGGCATTTCGGCGCCGCCGACCGACGCGCATTTCGGCATCAAGACGATCGGCTGGTGGGGTATGACCGAAACGATCACGCATGGCATTGTCGGCGACGTGCATCTGCCGAACCGCCCCATGTCGATCGGCAAACCCGCCACCTCCTATGAAATCGCGATCCTTCGCGAAGATGGAACGCCGGTCGATCCGGGCGAGACGGGTGAGCTTCTGGTGCGCGGTGTGCCGGGGCTGTCGCTGTTTTCCGAATATCTGAACAATCCCGATGCAACCGCGAAGAGTTTCGACGAGCAGGGCTATTTCATCACCGGCGACCGCGTGATGCTGGGCGAGGACGGTTTCATTTCCTTCGCCGATCGCGACAAGGACATGCTGAAGGTCGGCGGCGAGAATGTCGCGGCCTCCGAGATCGAGCGCGTCATCATGACGGTGCCGGGCATTCAGGAATGCGCGGTTGTCGGCAAACGCGATCCGATGCTCGACGAAGTGCCGGTCGCCTTCCTGCTGGTGCCGGGCGGCGAGACGGCGGCCCCTCGCGACCTTCAGGCGCAGGTTATGGCGGCCTGCGAGAAGGGACTTGCGGATTTCAAGCGCCCGCGCGAGATTCGGATCGTCGACTCACTCCCGCGCTCCACGCTCGAGAAAATCGCCAAGGCCGAACTCCGCCGTCTGGTCGACGGCGCCGCCTGAGGCCGACGCGCATCGGGGCCCTTCCGCCGCCAGGCCGAAGACCCGGAGATATTGCGATGTCGCAA
This sequence comes from Parvibaculum sp., assembly GCF_030651915.1. GTDB lineage: Bacteria > Pseudomonadota > Alphaproteobacteria > Parvibaculales > Parvibaculaceae > Parvibaculum. The sequence continues at coordinate 599,004 of NZ_JAUSBV010000002.1, forward strand.
CCGGACGGCACGCCTGTGCCGCAATCCTCGCTGATGATCCCGAAGCTCGTCACCGTGCTTCGGGAGGGCTATGGCTTTGCCGCATTTCGTGCCGATTTCATTGCCGGGCTGACGGTTGCCATCGTCGCCCTGCCGCTTGCCATGGCGCTGGCGATCGCCAGCGGCGCGACGCCCGACAAGGGCCTTATCACCGCCGTTGTCGCCGGCTTTCTGATTTCGGCGCTGGGCGGCAGCCGCTACCAGATCGGCGGGCCGACCGGTGCCTTCGTCGTCGTCGTCTTCAACGTCATTGCCATTCATGGCTATGACGGCCTGGTGATTGCCACGGCCATGGCCGGCATCATGCTGATCGGCGCCGGGCTCTTGCGCGTCGGCGCCTTCATCAAATATGTGCCGCAGCCGGTTGTCACCGGTTTCACCGCCGGCATTGCCGTCATCATCGCGACGAGCCAGGTGAAGGATTTCTTCGGCCTGACGATGGAACACGAGCCGGCCGAGTTTTTCGAAAAAGCGATGGCGCTCGGCGCGGCGCTGCCCGGCTTCGCGCCGCAGACCGTTGCCGTGGCCGTCGGCGCGCTGGCGCTCATTCTTCTGGTGCGGCGCTATCGCCCCGAATGGCCGGCGTTTCTGATCGCGGTCGTCGTCGCCGGCGCTGTCGTCGCGCTGTTCGGCATCGACACCGACACGATCGGTACGCGCTTTGCCGGGCTCGAACCCTCTTTTGCACTGCCCGATTTTCCGCATGTGACGATGGAGCGGATCGTCGTGCTTTTCCCGAGCGCCTTCACCATCGCCTTTCTGGCCGGCGTCGAATCGCTCTTGTCGGCGATGGTCGCCGACAGCATGACCGGGCGCCGCCACCGCTCCAATTGCGAGCTGGTTGCGCAGGGTGTCGCCAATTGTGCGTCGGCCGCCGTTGGCGGCTTGCCGGCCACGGGCGCCATCGCGCGCACCGCCACCAATATCCGCGCCGGCGCGCGCGGGCCCGTCGCCGGCATGCTGCATGCGGTCTTCATTCTTGCCTTCATGCTCTTCCTCTGGCCGCTCACCGGTTTCGTGCCGCTGGCGGCACTGGCAGCCGTGTTGGTGGTGGTCGCCTGGAACATGAGCGAGATCGACAAGTTCCGCCATCTGATGAAGGCACCGGCGGGCGACCGGGCGGTGCTGCTGATCACTTTCGCGCTCACGGTTGCGGTCGATCTGACGGTTGCCATCCAGGTCGGTGTCGTGCTTGCCGCCGTTCTCTTCATGCACCGCATGTCGGAGGCGGTCGAGGTGCAGGCCGACATGAAGGTCATCGACGAGGATGTCGCCGACGACGCACCGCATCTCTCACGTCCGGTCGAGGAGCACGAGCTGCCGCCGGGTGTCGTCTCCAGCGTCATCCGCGGCCCGTTCTTCTTCGGTGTTGCGATGCGGCTGGGCGAAACGCTCGACCGCATCGGTGCGCCGCCCAGGGTGCTGATCTTGCGCATGCGCGCCGTGCCGATGATCGATGCCTCGGGGGCCTCCGCCATCGACGCGTTGATCGCGCGTTGCCGCCGTCACGGCACACGGGTGCTGATCACCGGCTTGCAGACGCAGCCGCGCCTGATCCTGCGCAAGATGGGCGTCACCGCCGATCCGCTGGTCAAGCTCGTTTCCGGCATCGACGAAGCGCTGGTGCTGGCGCGGGAGATCGTGGCGGAGGACTAGGCGAACAGCTTCCCCGGGTTCATCACGCCCTTCGGGTCCATCTCGCGCTTCGTCGCTTTCAGCAGCGACATGCCGATCTCGCCTTTTTCCTCCGCCAGCCAGGGCGCGTGGTCGGTGCCGACGCCGTGATGATGGCTGATGGTGCCGCCATTCATCAGGATCGCGTCGGAGGCGGCGCGCTTGATCGCCTGCCATTGGGCGATTTCCCGGTCGAGCTGGCGCGGGAATATGAAGGTGAAATAGAGGCTCGATCCGTCTGGATAGGAGTGGCTGACATGCGCCATGACGATGCCATGCGCGTTCTGCTCGGGCATGTTGGCGTCCATCGCATCGCGGATCGCGGCCGTTACCTTTTCATGCAGATTGGCGATGTTCGACCAGCGCGTCGAGGTTTCGAGCGTGTCGACGCCGACGCCGCGATCCATCATCGGGTCGCGAATGGCGGGGCCGTTGAAGCGGCCGTGAAACCAGCGCTTGCCGGGGCCGGTCCCCAGCGCCAGGGCGCCGAGGCGCTTGCAGATGCCTTCGGTCTGTTCCTGGGCCCAGATCACCGTGTCCTTCTCGCCCTCATGGCCGATCAGCATCAGGCAGGGCGTGTCGTCGAAGCCCTTCATTTTCAGATAGGCGCGTTGCAGCCGCGCCTTCAATCCGCCCGAACCGGTCGATGAAAAGGTCTGGAAGAAATAGGTCTCGGCGGCGTCCGACAGACGGACCATCGCCACCGGAATTTCGGCATGATTGATCCGCCGCGCCGCTTCGACGCCGGCGGCGAAATTCTTGAACAGATAGCCGCGATAATCCTTGCGCGCCGGCAGGTCGTGGATCTTCACCGTCGCCTCGCAGATGACACCGAGCGTGCCTTCGGAGCCGGCGACCAGCTGGTTGAGATTGGGGCCGGCGGCCGAAGCGGGCGTTGCCTCGGTGGTCCAGAAACCTTTCGGCGTTGCGAGCTTTGCCGAGACCAGCCATTTCTCGGCCTTGCCATAGCGGTTCGACTGTTGCCCGGCGCCGCGCGCGGCGATCCAGCCGCCCAGCGTCGAATATTGGAAGCTTTGCGGATAATGACCCAGCGTCACGCCATGCATCTGCAGCTGTTCCTCGAGCGCCGGCCCGTAGATGCCGGCCTCGATGCGCGCCGTCATCGACACCTTGTCGATCTGGACGATGCGCGTCATCAGCGTCGTGTCGAGGGTCAACACGGCGCCGCCCAGGGTTTTCGAGACGGCATTGATGCCGCCCACCACCGAGGAGCCGCCGCCATAGGGAATGAGTGCGATCCCTTCCTCGTTGCAGAGCTTGACGATCGCCAGCACCTCCTCGGCGCCGCGCGGATAGACGACCGCGTCGGGCGCCATGTCGAGCTTGCCGGCGCGGACATAGAGCAGGTCGTGATAGGACTTGCCGCGCGCGTGGAAGGCGCGTTCATAGTCGTCGGTGCGGAACTGGTTGTCGCCGACAATGGCGCGCAGTCTTTCCTGCGTCGCATTGGAAAGCCGGCTATGCGGCAGGCGAATATCGGCCAGCGGCACCGCCGGCGTCAGCGGCAGCCGGCTCATGCCGAGCGTTGCCTCGATCCAGCTCCATTGGGCTGCGTCGGCCGGCAGCGGGTTCGGTTGTTTCACCGGGCCCCAGCCGTTCCAGCGCAGCGTCTGTCGGTCGATGGTCATCAGCGTTCCTCGTTTTTTCTTGTGGTCAGCAGCGCAGGGTCAGCGCTTGCGGCACGATGTCGAAACGCGCCGGCAGGCGGCCCGGCCCTTCGCCGTCGACATCGAGCAGCACCGGCTCGGCGCCCATCGGTGTCGCCATCACCCATTTCGCGCGGGTGTGCGAAACTTTCTCGCCGCCGATATGCGTGCCCTCCTTCATCGATCCAGTGCCGGTCAGGAGATCCATGAAGGTAAGATCGCGCATCATGACGAGATCGAACAAGCCGTCATCGGGTTCGGCGTCGGGCGCCATTTTCAGCCCGCTGCCGAAATAGCGGCCATTGGCGACGGCGCCGAGGCCGATATTCAGCGTTTCGTCGAAGCCCGTGTCGGTGGTGATGCGCACAGCCCTTGTCTTGTGGCGCAGCGCCGTTGCCAGCGTCGCCCAGAAGAAGGTGAAATTGCCACCCAGCGCCTTTTGCCAGGTGGCGCGATTGACCGCGCGCACCGTTTCGCCCGACAGGCCGAAGCTGGCGATATTGTCGAACCAGCGCGTCGCTTCGCCGCCATCCTCGGAAACGAATGTCAGCTTGCCAAGATCGATCTTGCGCGTCGTGCCGGCGGCGATGCGGGCGACGCAGCCTTCGGGATCCTGCGGCAGGTCGAAGGTGCGGCGGAAATCGCCGCCGGTGCCGGCATTCAGTATCGCGAAATGCGCTTCGGTGTTGATCGGCAGCCCGTTCTCGAAAAAACCGTTGACCACTTCGTTGATGGTGCCGTCGCCGCCGACCGCGATCACCAGTTGCGCACCGTCCTTCAAGGCGCGGCGCGTCAGTTCGGCGGCGGGCAGGAAATGCGGTGTCGAGGGGCCGCTGGTGAAATGCGCGCGCACCGGCCCGAGTTCCTTTTCCAGCGCGGCGGCGATGACGCGCCAGGCGCGGCCGGTGCGGCCGCCGCCCGAGCGCGGATTGACGATGGCGGCGATATGCGGGGTCATGCGGCGGCTCCCTTTGCGGCTTGCGGCTCGAAGGCCCGCGTCGTTTCGGCGATCTCGCGCGCCATCACGGTTTCGTCCCAGCCAAGTTCGCGGCGCATCAGTTCGGCGGCGCGGGAAATCACATCCGGGCCCGGATGGCCGAGTGTGCCGAGGCCGGTGCGGCGGAAGACGACGTCGGCCAGATGCAGCGCCATTTCGTGGCGCACCGCATGCACCACCTGCGCGCCGATCTCGGCGACATTGGGGCCGAGGCGGCGCAGCAGTTCGTCGCGCTCGCCCTGGCGCTCATCGGCCGTCGCCAGCACTTCGTCGATGCGGCTGCCATAGAAGCCGACCAGGTTCTCGACCACATCGCCCGGCAGATGGGCGTGGCGCTTCTTCGCCCGGGCAATGAAGCTTTTCAGCCGGCCGATCTCGCCGCCATAGACCGGCGTGCAATGCGTTTCGCATTTGGCGGTCTTGCCGAGCTTCTTCAGCGCGAGGTCGACCACCTGTTCGGCGAGATGGCGCGAGGTCGTCCATTTGCCGCCGATCGCCGAGACCAGCCCCTCGATCGCTTCCTCGGGCGCATGGTCGTAAACCTCCGCGGCGCGGCTGGCGTTGTATGAGTCCTTCTTGCCGTCCGCGCCCTCGGCGACTTGCGGCGTCGTGTCGACCAGCGGACGTAAGCCCACATAGAAATGCAGCACGTCGGCGCGGGTCAGATTGAGCCCCGGCAAGCCGTCATTCACGACGGCGAGAAAATCGGCGATGTCCTTTTCGGTGACGCCGACGCTGTCCGGCTCGTCCTCGAACACGGTGTCGGTGGTGCCGATAATGGTGTGGCCGCGCCAGGGGATGACGAAGAAATGCCCGCCGATCTTCGATTTGATCGCCAGCGCATTTTCGCCGGTCAGCGCACGGGTGATGATGTGGATGCCCTTCGAGCGGATCAACCGGCGCGCCGGCGTTTCGTCGGCAAAGCCCATCAGCCGGTCGGCCCAGGGCCCGGACGCGTTGACGACCAGCTTGCCTTTTATCGTGTGCGTGGCGCCCGTCAGCCGGTCGGTCACCTCGACGCCGGTGATGCGCACGCCCTTGCCCATCGCCGCTTCGCTGACAAAGCCGGTCACCTCGGCATAATTGGCGGTGTCGGCGCCATATTCGGCCGCGCCCTCGATGCATTCGAGGCAGAGGCGTTCGGGCGCGAACATCTGGCAATCGTAATAGACCATGGCGCCGGTCAGGCCCTCGCGCGGCAGCGACGGCACCAGGTCGAGCGCCTTGCCTTTCGACAGCCGCTTGAAACCCGGCAGCTTCTTGTCGTCGTCGTTCAGCCAGTTGCGGTCGAAGGAGAGCAGGTCGTAAAGCGCCAGCCCGATCGACATCACGATCGGCCCCGACATGCCCCAGCCATAAGTCGGCAGCACGAAGGGCAGCGGATGGACCATATGCGGCGCGTTGTTCTCCCACAGGCGGCGCTCGCGAAGCGACTCGCGCACCAGCTTCAATTCGCCATTGACGAGGTAGCGAAGCCCGCCATGCACCAGCTTCGAGGAGCCGGCCGTCGTCGCATGGGCGAAATCGTCCTTCTCCAGCAGCGCCACCTTGAGGCCCCTGAGCGCCGCGTCCCAGGCGACACTGGCGCCGGTAATGCCGCCACCCACCACCACGAGGTCGTAATCGGTCGCACTCATGGCGTGAAGGTCGCGCTGCATCTTGTCGTTATCCGTTGATTGGCCCCGGGGTTGGGAGGCTAGCTCTCCCTTGACCGAGGGTCCAGCGTCACGGCGGGTATGCCGTGCGGCGCTTGACGGTATCCGCGGCAGGATCAAAATCGGTTCATGGGCAGGGTCTCAACCATCACATATCTCCGGTTCGTCGTTGGCCGGATACATGAGAACACCGGGGTGCGGAACGGTCTGTTCAATGACGCCTACGTGCTTCTGCGGGGACATTTTCTATCGGCTGTCGATCGCGACGTCATGGACGGGCATCTCGCCTGGTTTGACGATCATCTGCCGGTCCCGGAGCGTTTCAACCGGAGCACCTCCAAAGGCAGTTACCGGCGTTCGGGCCGGGGTATTTCCTGGCTCAAGCCCAGCGCAACGGAGCACATTTCGCGGATGCGCGAGATTTCGCGAATCCTTCAGGAATACGGCCATTTCGTCACCATGATCAAAAGCGCGCGTCCCGGCTATATCGTTTACGAAGACGAGCATCAGATCGTCGCCGAGCCTTTCGCCGACACGGGCGCCTAACTCCGCTTCTTCAGCCCGCGCTGCGCCATCCGCCATTTCAGGTGGTCGAAGCGGTCCTGGCCGAAAAAGGGTTCGCCGTCGAAGACCATCAGCGGCACGCCCCAGTGACCGGCCGCCTTCTGCGCCGCTTCGTTTTCGGCGATAACGGCTTCGAGGCGGTCGGCTTCCGCTTCCGCCGCCGCGTCCAGCTCGTCCATGTCGAGGCCGGCGCGGGCCGCCGCGCCGCGCAGATGGTTGCCCTCATGCCAGTTCTTGGTCCCGCCGAAAATCACGCCCGAAACCTCGGCGAGAAAGGCGAGGCCGCGGCCCCGTTCGGCCGCCAGTGCGCCGGTTCGTGTCAGCCGGTGGATATGGGGCTGCTCTTTGGGCACCGTGCCCGATTTCATGTCCATCACCACCGGGTCGGGCGAGGGCCAGGCGTAAGGAAGGCCCTCCATCTCGGCGACGCGGCGCGTGTCCTTCAGCAGGTAAGGCGGCCACATCGGATTGACCTGCTTGAAGAAGCCGTCGATGCGCACCGCGATCGGATAGACGGGGCGCACATGGGCCGTCACATCGAAGTCGCGCTCGAAGGCGGCAAGCCGCGGCGTCACCAGATAGGAATAGGGCGAGCGGAACGACCAGAAGAGATCGTAGGTCAGCGTCATCGCGGGGGGTTCCTCACTTGCCGGCCGCTGCGGGCCGGTCTTTAATGTCTCTCATTAGTATCGCCGGGGATGCACCGGGCGCAAGCAGGCTGTTAGACTTTTGCCAAAGAGCCATCAGGCCACGCACCAACAGGGGAGGACCATCCATGCCGCAGGTCAAGGCGAACGGCATCACTATCGAATATGAAAGCTTCGGTCCGGAAGACCGCGACACCGTGCTGCTGATCATGGGGCTCGGCGCGCAGTTGACCATGTGGCCGACCGAGCTCTGCGACGAGCTGGTCGCGCGCGGCTACCGGGTTGTCCGTTTCGACAATCGCGATGTCGGCCTGTCGCACAAGTTCGACGATCTCGGCATGCCCGACATGACGGCGATTTTCGGTGCGCTGATGGCCGGCAAGACCGCCACCGCGCCTTATGCGCTGGACGAGATGGCGAAAGACGCCGTCGGGCTGCTCGATGCGCTCGGCATCGACCGCGCCCATATCGTCGGCGCCTCGATGGGCGGCATGATCGCGCAGCTCGTCGCGATCAATAATCCCGAATACGCGCTCTCGCTCACCTCCATCATGTCGACCACGGGCAATCCGGCGCTGCCGCAGGGCAAGCCCGAAGCCATGGCCGTGCTGATGACGCCGGCGCCGGAAGGCGACATTCCCGCCGCCATCGAGCGCGGCATGCTCGCCTGGAACACGATCGGCAGCCCCGGCTACAAAACGGATGATGCGACGCTTCGCGCGTGGGTCACGCGCGACGTCAACCGCTCGCTCTATCCTGTGGGCGTTGCCCGCCAGATGGCGGCCATCGTCGCCAATGGCGACCGCCGCGCAAAGCTGAAGATGCTCAACCTGCCCGCCGTGGTGCTGCATGGTGCCGACGATCCGCTGGTGCCGGTCGCGGGCGGCAAGGACACGGCCGAGAATATTCCGGGGGCGGAGCTTCGCGTCATTCCCGGCATGGGCCACGATTTCCCGCTCGGTCTGGTCGCCACCTTTGCCGATGCCATCGAGGCGGCGGCCAAGCGCGCTTCCAGCGTCTCGCGCGCGGCGGATTGAGCCGATGGTGCAGAAAATCGTCACGGCCAACGGTATCGCGATCAATTGCGAGGATCGCGGTCCGGCGGATGCCACGCCGATCCTTTTCGTCAACGGCTACACCTCGACCCTGATGAGCTGGCCCGAGGAGCTGATGGAGGGACTTCGCGCCGAAGGCTTCCGCGTCATCCGCTACGACAATCGCGATGTCGGCAAGTCGCAGAAATTTTCCGGCCTGCCGAAGATCGCTGATGTCATTGCGGCGGTGCGGGCGGGCAAAAAGCCCGACATGCCCTATAGGCTTGCCGATATGGCGGCCGACGGCATCGGCGTGCTCGATGCGCTCGGCATCGGGCGGGCCCACATCATGGGCATCTCGATGGGCGGCATGATCGTGCAGCGCATGGCGATCCATCATCCCGAGCGGCTGACCTCCGTCACCTCGATCATGTCCTCGACCGGCAATCCCGATCTGCCGGGGGCCAGCGACGACGCCCTGAAAGCCTTGCAGGCGCAGCCGCCGTCCGAGGAGCGCGAAGACGTGATCCGTCACCGCATGAAGGGACGGCGCGTCTATCAGAGCCCGGCATATCCGAAAACCGATGACGACCTCTACGCCCTGGTCGCGCGCGAATACGACCACATGTATTACCCCGAAGGCGGCATCCGCCAATATGCGGCGATCATGGGCGACGGCTCACGCGTCGAGGCGCTGAGGAAGGTGCGCGTGCCGTTCCTGGTCATTCACGGCAAGGCCGATCCGCTGGTGCCGCATGCCGGCGGCGAAGACACGGCCAAATCGGTGCCGGGCGCGAAACTCGTCTCGATCGACGGCATGGGCCACGACCTCCCCGTCGAACTCTGCGCGCAATATGTCGACCTCATCGCCACCCATGCCCGCGCGGCCGAACGCCAGCAGGCGGCGGAGTAGGGAAGGCCCCTCACCCTTCCCAACGATGCGGCTTCGCCGCATCGCCGGGCCCCTTCCCTCTCCCCAGCGGGGAGAGGGAGGGAGCGGGCGTCAGCCCGCGGAAGGGTGAGGGGGCTTCCCCTCAAACCTCCGCCGAGCCGCCATCGACAGGAATGGTCGCACCCGTCGTGGTCCAGCTAGTCCCGCCCTCCGATGGCTTTGACGGCGGCAGTCGAATGATTCATTCTGAAACCGATTCGCGGCTTTCCGGCCGTGGGAGGCATACATGGCGGAGTCATCGATCGAGTGGACCGACGCGACCTGGAATCCCGTTGCTGGCTGTACGATTCTGTCGCCCGGATGCACGAATTGCTATGCGATGAGAATGGCGGCGCGGCTTGAGGCCATGGGAACGCCGAAATATACCGGACTCACGAGGCGATCAGGCGGACGTGCGGTTTGGACCGGCAAAGTCAGGCTCGACAAGACCGGGCTTGAACTTCCGTTGAAGTGGAAAAAGCCGCGCATGGTCTTCGTCAATTCCATGTCGGACCTTTTTCAGGAGAAAGTGCCGTTTACTTTCATCGAAGCGGTTTGGGATGTGATGGCCCGCTCTCACTGGCACACGTTTCAGATTCTCACCAAACGACCTGATCGCATGGCAGAGCTGACACAGAAGCTTGGCGTCCTCCCGAATGTGTGGCTTGGAACAAGCGTCGAGAATGTGGAGTACGCACATCGACTCGATAGCCTGCGCGCGTCGAAAGCAGCGATACGGTTTGTCTCGTTTGAGCCCTTGCTCGGGTCCGTCGAGGGCGCCGATTTGTCCGATATCGACTGGGCCATCGTCGGCGGTGAATCCGGTCCGAAGGCGCGCCCGATGGATAAGGCGTGGGTCGAAGAGATACGGTCTGAATGCCGGCGAAAAGGCACGGCCTTTTTCTTCAAGCAATGGGGCGGAAAGAACAAGGCGAAGACCGGGCGGGAACTCGACGGTCGCACTTGGGACGAGTTTCCTGATAGACGGGAAGTGCCTACCTTCGTCGCTATTTAGAGGATGTCCGATGGTGGACGAATCTGATTCCGAAGGAAAATATGAAATAGATGAAGATGGCCTGCCCCGCGAAATCGTGGGTCCATGGGTCAAAGATAAGCATGCTCGGTTGGAGAAGTATGTCGGGATTAGTCGGTCGGTCCGAGCGATGTTCTCGCGACCTGGTGGCGCAGGAGCCTCCTTTATAGACCTATTCTCCGGGCCGGGACGCGTTCGGATTCGCGACGAACAAGAGAGCCGCGACGGTGGTGCGCTGGTAGCTTGGCATGAAGCGGTCAACGGCGGCGCACGTTTCACCCAGGTTCATGTCGCCGATGTGAATCCGGCATTTGCGGACGCCGTGGAACTTCGACTCATAAGAGATGGAGCGCCCGCACTCAAGCAAGTGGGGGAAGCAGCGGACGTCGTTGATGCCGTTGTCAAAAAGCTCAATCGCTACGCTCTTCACTTTGCATTTCTCGATCCGTATGCGTTGAAAGCGCTCCCATTTGACATCATTCGCAAGTTGGCCTCGCTTCAGCGAATGGACATATTGGTACATGTCAGCATCCAGGATTTGCAGCGAAACCTAAGGCGCTACATTGGGCAAGAGGGCTCTCCGCTAGATTCTTTTGCGCCGGGATGGCGACAGCATGTAGATGTTTCTCGGTCTGACGATTTGGTTCGCGCGAAGTTTCTTGAGCACTGGAGAAATCTTTTAAAAGCCGAGGGCATGTCTACAACTGAAACTGCGGAGCTTGTCGTAGGGACGAAGAATCAGCGTTTGTACCTGCTGGCATTCGCTGCCAGACATGATCGAGCATTGGAGTTTTGGGAGAAAATCAGACACCTCGACGGGAATCAGCAAGGAACGTTGCTTTGATTTTTCTGTTAGTTGAAATGTTATCTACCCCTCAAACCTCCGCCGAGCCGCCATCGACCGGAATGGTCGCGCCCGTCGTGTAAGCGGAAGCGCGCGAGGCGAGGAAGATCGCCACACCCGCCGCGTCTTCCGGGGTGCCGATGCGGCCGAGCGGATTGCCGGCCTTGATCGCGTCGCCGAAGCTTTCCAGCGTCGCCTTCATCATCTGGCTCGGGAAGGGCCCGGGCGCGATCGCGTTGACCAGGATGTGTTCGCGCGCCAGGCGCTTGGCCAGATGCCGGGTCAGCATGATGCAGCCCGCCTTCGAGGCCGAATAGGCATAGGTCTCGAGTTCGGGCGGCGTGATGCCGTTGACCGAGGCCGTGTTGATGATGCGGGCCGGGTTTTCCGCGCTGGCGGACGCGCGCAGCAGCGGCAGCATCGCCTGGGTCAGGAAGAACACGCCCTTCAGGTTGATGTTCATCACCTTGTCCCAGCCGCTTTCGGAATACTCGTCGATCGGCTCGCCCCAGGCCGCGCCCGCATTGTTGATCAGCACGTCGAGCTTCTTTTCGCGCTTCGAAAGTTCGGCCGCGATGCCCTTGATGCCGTCCGTGGTGCCGAGATCGAAAGGCAGCGAAATGCAGGTGCCTTTCTTCGACAGTTCTTCCGCCAGTTCGTTGCAGGCCTGCGCCTTGCGCGCGGTGATATAGACTTTCGCGCCGTTCTCGACAAAGCCGGTCGCGATCATTTCGCCGATGCCGCGCGAGCCGCCGGTCACGAGCACCGTCTTGCCTTCGACGCTGAAGAGATTTTTCATCCGAGTTTCCCCCGTTGAGATTTCAATGGCCGGGAAGCTAGCGGACGCAGGGGAAATGGGCAATCCCGGCGCAGAGGCAAGAAAGGGAAGGGGTTCACGCGGAGGCGCGGCCTGTCCTCCGAAGCTGCAAAGCAGCGTAGGAGGAAGGCGCGGAGAAGAGAAGGTTTTGCACGCGAAGACGCGAAGAAGGAAGAAAGAAAGGTTTTGCACGCAGAGGCGCAGAGACGCAGAGGCGCCGCATCTGCGGCAAGGCACTGCGCCACCTCAACCGGATGCAGAGGCGGAGCCGCAGCGAAGAAAGAGAAGGTTTTCTGGCGCTTCGCGCCGGAAGACTCTTCGCGCCGAAGGCGCAATCATCGAAACGATGGGGGCATAACCGGGGCCACACATTCGGCCCCTCTGCGTCTCTGCGCCTCTGCGTGAACCCCTTCTTCTTCGCGTCTTCGCGTCTTCGCGTGAATCCTTCTTTCTTCCTCCTCCGCGCCTCCGCGCCTCCGCGTGCAAAATCTTCCTTCCCTTCCTTCCTTCCTTCCAAACAAAAAGGGCGCCCCGCGGGACGCCCTTTCCGTATTCAACAAACGAAGCCTCAGAAGGCGGCTGCGTCGAGGGCCATGTAGCCGTCGGCGCCCTGCTTGGCGCGTTCGAGCCAGCTCGCCGTCATCGGGATTTCGCGTTCCATCCAGTAACGCGCCAGCACCAGCTTGCGCTCGTAGAACTCCTTGTTGCCTTCGCCGGCTTTCAGTTTCGCCAAAGCGATCTTCGCCATCTGCGCCCACATCCAGCCGAGCGCCACGGTGCCGAAGATGTTCAGCATGTCGTAGGAGGCGGCACCCGCATTGTCGTAATTCTTCGGCGCGTTCTCCATCAGCCAGCCGGCCGCTTCGCCGAGGCGCTTGTAGCCCGCGCGGAGCGGTTCCACATAAGGTTTCATCTCGGCGTCGCCTTCGTTTTCCTTGATGAAGGCTTCGAGCTTGGCAAAGAAAGTCATCGTCGCGCGTCCGCCCTTGGCCGTCATCTTGCGGCCGACAAGATCGAGCGCCTGGATGCCGTTGGCGCCTTCATAGACCTGGTTGATGCGCGCATCGCGTACGAACTGTTCCATGCCGTGGTCGCGCACATAGCCATGGCCGCCGAAGACCTGCATCGAATCGTTGGCCGCCTGGAAGCCCTTGTCGGTGAAGAAGGCCTTGATCACCGGCGTCATCAGCTGCGCCAGATCGGCCGCTTCCTCGCGTTCCTTCTCGTCCTTGCCGAAGACCTGCAGCGTGAACAGCATCGACACATACATGGCGAGCGCGCGCGCGCCCTCGACGAAGCTCCGCGACGAAATCAGCAGGCGGCGCACATCCGGGAACACCATGATCGGGTCGGCCGCCTGATCGGGGTTCTTGGCGCCGGTCAGCGCGCGGCCGGCGATGCGCTCATTCGCATAGGCGACGCCGTTCTGATAGGCCACCTCGCCGATCGCGATGCCCTGGATGCCGACGCCCATGCGGGCGCCGTTCATCATCCCGAACATGCCGGCCATGCCGGCCGATTTCGATTTCACGACCTCGCCGGTCTCGGTCTTCTTTTCGGCCGGGCGTCCGCCGAGGCGATAGGCGACGGCCTCGTCGAAATTCAGCACAGCGGTTGCATTGCCCTTGATGCCCATTTTCTTTTCGATCGAGCCGCAGGAAACGCCGTTGCGACCCTTGATCTCGCCGGTCTCCTTGTCGACCAGCATCTTCGGCACCATGAAGAAATTGACCGTCGAGAGATCGTTGGCGAGCTTGCCGTCCGCGTCCGGCACCTTGGCGATCACCATATGGATGATGTTGTCGGTCATGTCGTGGTCGCCACCGGAAATGAAGATCTTGGTGCCGGTGATGCGGTAGGTGCCGTCTTCCTGCTCGACCGCTTTCGTCTTCATCAGCTTCAGGTCGGTGCCGCAATGCGGCTCCGTCAGGCACATGGTGCCGGTCCATTCGCCGGAGATCATCTTCTTGGCGACATGCTCCTTCATCCACGGTTCGCCGGTCGCCCAGAGCGCCGAATAGGCTGCGGTCGTCAGGCCCGGATACATGGTGAAAGCCTGGTTGGCCGACATGCCCATTTCGGTGAAGGCGAAAGTGATGACCGAGGGCAGGCCGGCGCCGCCGGCTTCCTCCGGCGCGCCCAGGCGGTTCCAGCCATCGGCGCAGAATTTCTCGAAAGCTTCCTTGAAGCCGGGCGGCGTGCGCACGACGCCGTTTTCGAGCACGCAGCCATGCTCGTCGCCGACCTGGTTCAAGGGCTGCAGAACCTCCTCGCAGAATTTCGCCCCGCCTTCGAGGATCGCCGCCGTCATGTCGGGCGTCAGATCGCCGAAGCCCGGCACGTCGCCGCGCTTGTCGATTTCAAGAAGCTCGTGAAACAGAAACAGGAAATCTTCCACGGGGGCCTTGTAGCTCGGCATCGGGGGCTCCTTCGATTTACATAATTGTCAGCAGGCGCGGCGGAATATGGCCGAGCCTCGCCCATTTGTCGAGCATGACGCAAGGGCAGGCGGCATCCTGCCGCGCCGCGCTCAACCGGCTTTGTATACGCGGCAAAAACCGGCGCGGATTTGCGGGCGCCATGCGCGGAGTGCGACTCCGCAAGCTGCGGTTTCACGCGGCGCAAAACACACCCAAAGGTGTCATTCCGGCGAAAGCCGGAATCCATGGGCCTTACGGCGCATTCGGGCGCTGCCATCCCCACCTCGTCATTGCCGGACTTGATCCGGCAATCCAGAAGCCGCGCAGCGGCGTCTCTCTTCGCAAGGACTCAAGTGAAAATGCAATATGCGCAGGAGAAACCTCCCTCCGCATTCACTTGCCAGAGAATCTCATGCGAAGTCCGCGCGTCGCCTATGCCCTACCTGATGCCGAGACTCGCAGGTGAAAAATCTATGCCCCCGCTTGCGTGGCAGGTCGCCCAGGGCATCTGTCCCAATGCGTGATGCAATCCCATAAACGGCAGTGTCGCGATCGGCGGTGCCTTGCGGATCATCACATTCTCGGCGATCACGCTTCCGCTCCCGACGTCGAACAGAACCACCTTGTCGTAGCGCATGTTCGGAAATTTCCGCTCCCGCTCGTGCCTCACGCCATAGGCCGATGCCAGCGCGGATGCCGGTTCCCTTTTGGCGCATGCATGCGGTCGGGGCTTGTCGTGATCCTTCAGGACCAGCTCGGGGCCGTCACAACCGTAGGGGCCGGGCGGAACGACGGAGAAGCGCCAGACATAAACATGGCGCCAGTTGTCGTTCCGACCGGGTGCGTATTGTTCGACGAAGTCGAAAGCGCCTGTTGCCAGCGCGGTTGTGCAATTGCGGAGGCATACGTCATATCTACCCGGTGAATGCGGCAGGTCGGCATCGTGCGGCACCACCAATATGCTGTCGAGGTCGCCCGGGTGCTGGCCATAGATCTGCAATCCCGCGTCGCGGTTGCACTGTCTGAAAAAATACAATTCTTCAATCTCGGCCAAAGCGGCCATCACGACCGGCACGGCAAGGAAACCCGCCAGCGTCCAGAGAACGACCTTGCGCGGTGGACGTCGCCTGACCGCGATGATGAGAAGTGGAAGGCCGACAAGGAGCAGATAGACCGGGAACCACAGGAGCGGCAGCAAGCGCAGATTCGAACCCTGGATAACGATGTCCTGTTCCAAGATTATCGTCCCCCCATCCCGATATCGCCCGCACCGATTATGTCCGCAGGCGGAGCGCCAAGGCAAACCGCGCCGCCGCCTCTTTGCGGAGCCGCTCTCCGCGTTTGCCGCGGCCCCGGCCGTTCCCACACGCCATTCCCGAACCTCCCGCCACCCCACCTGTAAACGCACCTTTAATGCCCGCTGCAGCAAACTATCTACCTCTTTGCGGGCAGCGCGGGCGCGTGCCCCGGCGCGGCTCCGGGGACCCGGGAAACGGGAGAGCGGCATGAGCAGTTTCGACCCTTCGCCCCTTGACGACGACAGGCCGGTGCCACCGTCTTCGGCCGTTCATGCCGAATATTGGGGCGCTGCGGCCACGCTGCGGCCGCATCTCACGGCGGCGGGGCCGCGCGCCGTTCTCGACTATTGGGAGACGCTCAGGGGCCCGCGCCGCTTTCCCGCCCGCGCCGGTTTCGATCCGATGGCGGTGCGTAAATATCTCCCCAACATCTTCATGCTCGAGGCGACGGATGATGGCGGCTGGCGCTACCGCGTCGTCGGCTCGATCGTTTCCGATTTTTTCGGCGTCGGCAATCCGGCGGGCAAGACGCCCGAAGATATTTTTGGCGCCAATGCCGAAGGCGCGCTCGGCCCCTTGCGCATCTGCAGTGGCCAACGCGCGCCCTATATGCACACGGCGTCGGCGAGCTGGATCTATCAGGATCGCAACTATGTCTATTACGAAGTCGTCGTGCTCCCCCTCGGCGAAAGCGACGACAAGGTCGACAAGGTCCTCTGCTGCGCCGAATTCGTCAGCGCGGAAGAGGCCGCCCGCGCCTGATGCGGGTCAGGCTTTCGGCTGGCCGAACTCCAGCCCCATCACGGCCATATCCACGCGCTCGCCGTCGCTCGCCAGCGGCAGGATCAGCGTCTCGAACGCCACATGGTCCTTGTCGAGCCAGAAGAGCCGGCCCGAAAAGGCCAGCGGTTCGCGCGTCGCCAGAAGCTCGGTCATCAGCGTCACCGTCGCCTCGATCGCCGGCGGCGTGAACAGTTCGCGCATGCGCTTGCCGGTGCGTTCGGCGCCCATGACCTCGACAATGCGCGTGCCGACCAGCCGGTAGCGCCAGTCGAGCGGGTCGCGCAGAATGTCGAGCAGCGCGATATGCGGCAGCAGGCGCGGAATCTCGACCGGGTCGATGTCCCTGCGCGCCGGCAGCGTGCCGTGCCGCCGCTTGTCCTGCCAGTAGCGATGGAGCGCCGCCAGATTGCCGTGCAGCCGCGACAGGTCGGCGACCGGCCGGAACTCCGTCAGATTGTCGAACAAGGCATCACTCCCGCTGCATCGCCCCCGGTCCGCCGGATCGCATCAGCGGCGGAGGGGTTCCCGTGTCGACGCTAATCGCCCTTGCTTGGCTCCGTCCAGCGGTTTTTGCGGAGCGGTGCTCCGCACTCGACCGGGACAACATCTTTCCGTCAGCTGAAGACCGGCATGCGCCTTCAACCTTCTCTTAACGCCCCCCGGTCACGATGAATGTCAGGCCGGTATCGGGCCCGGGAGGAAACGCATCATGCACGGCATGCTGTCCGCATCGCAGACGCTGTCGGCCGTCATCGCCGAACATGCCGGCGCGCCGGACGAGATCCGTCCACATCTCACCGGCGCGGCGCTGCCGGCGGCGCTCCATTATTGGGAAAGCCTGCGCGGTGCGCGCCGCTTTCCGGCGCGTTCCGATTTCGATCCGATGGCGCTACGCCAGCACCTGCCCGTCATCTATCTGATGGAGGCGACGCCTGAAGGCGAATTCCGCTATCGCGTCGTCGGCGAGATGATTTCCGAGTTCTTCGGCACCGGCAGTCCGGTCGGCCGCACGCCGCAAGATGTCTTCGGCGCCACGGCCGAGGTGGCGCTGGCGCCCTATCGCCTGGTCTGCCAACGCGGCTGCCTCTACACGCACACGGCCTCGGCCGCCTGGCTCTACAAGAACCGCAACTATGTTCACTACCGGGTGCTGCTGCTGCCGATGGGCAAGAGCGAGGCCCGTGTCGACCGCATTCTCGGTGTCGTCGAATTCGTTGCCGAAGAGGCGGCCCGGGGCGACTGAAGGCGCCGTCAGCGGCAGCCCGGCTGCTTCCCGAGGCCGTCCGCGCCCTCCGCGGCGAAGGGAAAATCCTCCGTCCCCGGAAGGCCACGCGCCTTCATCGACCACACCGTCCACAAATCCTGCAAGGGTTCGTCGATCAGGCCGGCTGCCATCACGACGCAGCGGGCGCGCTGGCGCGCCGGCGTCAGCCGCGCAAAGGGGATCGCCGTGCGGTCGCCGCGGACGGCCGCCCGCATCATCGCCCGGCTGGCGTCGAGCCGCGCGGCAAGGTCGCCGGCGCGGATCGCGGCTGCCGCCCGGTCGGCCTCCACGCCGAGCGCTGCGCGGGCCTCTGCCATCGCGGCGCGGGTCCCGGCCAGTTCGGCCATCGCGGCGGCATGGTCGGCGCGGCTCATGCCGGCAGCCTCGGCGCCGCCCGGCCAGATCGTCAGTAGAAGGATCAATATCGCCGCGCTGCCCGCAACTCTCATCGTCCGGTCCCTTGTCTGCCCGCGTCCCCTCGCGGTGCCAGTGTACGCCCCAATGTACGCCCGGATGCACCTCCCGGCGCCCTGGCGCGGGCGTGTGGCGGCCGGGTTACAGCGCAGCGCTGCGCTGTCGCCTTCGGGCAACAGCCGGGCCGGGTGTCCCGCGCCTGCAGCTTCGCCGCGAAACGGGGATAAAGCGGGTTATCCCCGGGGGATATCCCGGCGCCGAGGCGGTTTATGACAGATTTATGACAGTTCCGTGACAGAGGGGGGTCTGCGCTGTCACAAACCGCTGTCGCGGTTCACCGGCGAACAGGGGCTGGCCCATCGGCGAACCGCAATCGGCACTGGCCGGAGGCCCGGGCGTGCTTATGATGCGGCCATCGCCATTGACCCGTTTGCGGAGTTTTTGCCCCATGACCGAGCTTGCCAGCGACATTGCCGCGCCCGATTTCAAGGATGAACTCGGCGCTTCCCTCGGCATCGTCCGTACCCTGTATATGAACGCCGAGCAAGGCCGCGCCGCCATCGAATGCGAGGCGCAGATGCGCATGTGCCATTCGGGCGGCGTCGTGCAAGGCGGTTTCGTTACCGGCTGGATCGATGCGGCGATGGCGCGTGCGGCCATGGCTGTGAGCGAATTCAAGTTCACGCCGATGTCGCTTGAAATCAAGATCAGCTTCTTCCGTCCCGCCGCGCCGGGGCTTCTCGTTGCCACCGGCTGGGTCGAACGGCGCGGCCGCTCCACGATCTTCCTCGAAGGCGATCTGCGCGACGCCGCCGGCGAAATTCTCGCCAAGGGTTCCTCCACCGTGCGTCTGCTGCCGCGCATCGACGCCTGAGGGAATATCCGTAAACGGATTATCCTGCGCGCGACGCGATTCGTCCGCGCGCGTAAGGGGGAAAGTATTCTTGCACCTGCTGTTGCATTCCAGTCACGCCGCGGTGGAAAGCGGGCATCGCCGGGTGCGCCTCTCTTCGCGTGCCGTCCCGAAAATGCTTGTGTTGCTGCGCTATTTTTCGAATTGTGGCGGCAATCGGGCAGGTTGCGCAGCAGCGGAAACTGTTGCTTAAAATGTCACAGGCGGTCATCTTCCGCTTGGCTCCGGGGGGCGCTCGTCGAAATAAAAGCGAGGCTCATGCCATGACGAAACTGACTTACACTCTTTGCGCCGCTGCCCTCTCGCTCGGCCTTGCCGGCTTTGCTACGGCGGCTTCGGCGCAGCAATCGCACAGTCCCGACAACGTCTACAACAAGACCGAATTCAAGACCGGCCTCTATGTCGGTGGCGGTCTCGGTTGGGGCTGGTCTGACCAAAGCGACGACTGGAGCTGGAAGGGTCTCGCCGGCTGGCGTCTCAACCAGTATGTCGCCGTGCAGGGCTTCTATGCCGATCTCGGCGATCACGGCGCGCCCGGCATCATCGGCGAGACCGGTGTCGATACCTACGGCGTCGAGCTTGTCGGTTCCTTTCCGTTGAGCAATGTGCTCGCGCTTTACGGCAAGGGCGGCGTGCATCAGTACAAGATCGATACCCGCAACACGAGCTGGCTCGGCGGCGCCGGTGCGGAATATTCGCTGGGCAACGGCCTGTCGTTGCGCGGCGAGTGGACGCATTACGATCTCGATCCGATCAGCAGCGACGATTTCACCGTGCAGATCGTCTACGGCTTCTGATCCGTTTCCGTTCGGCTTGTCGCCCTCTCCCTTTGCGGGGGGAGGGCGATTTGCTTTCTAGCTGTTGGTGTAGTCCGGTCTGCGCTTGCCGAGAAAGGCCGCGATGCCTTCGCGGAAGTCGTTGGTCTGTGCGCAGAGGATCTGGTTGCGGTCTTCCATTGCGACAGCGGCTTCGAGGCTGCCGGCATCGACCGACATGTTGAGACATTCCTTGGTCAGTCGCAGGCCGAGCGGCGATGTCGTCAGCATCTCCTCGATATAGGGCGCGGCGGCCTCGGCAAGCCTTTCGTCCGCCACCACCTCCGAGACAAGCCCCACGCGTTCGGCGCGCGCCGCGTCGATGAAGCGGCCGGTCATCATCAGTTCGGACGCCACCGACACGCCGACCAGACGCGGCAGGAAATAGCTGACGCCGATATCGCAAGCCGACAGGCCGATGCGAATGAAAGCCGCGTTCATGCGCGCGCTCGTGCCGGCGATGCGGATGTCGGATGCCAGCGCCAGCGCGAAGCCGCCGCCGCAGGCCGGTCCGTGGATGAGGCTGATAATCGGCTGCGGGCAGCGCCGCATGCGCATCACGATTTCGCTGATCCGCCGTTGCGACACAAGGCCCGCTTGCGGACTGCCGGTCGCGCCGGTGTCCGGCCGGTTCGAGCGTTCCTTGAGGTCGAGCCCGGCGCAGAAGGCGCGGCCGGCGCCCTTGAGCACGACGACGCGCACGGCGTGGTCGGTATAGAGCTTGCCGAAATAGTCCTGTAACTCGTCGACAAGTGCGGGGTTCATCGCGTTCAGCGCGTCCGGGCGGTTCATCGTCACCCAGTCGACGCTTCCCTGCTTTTCGACGATCAATGTCTTGTAGGCGGTCATGACGGCCTCTCCTCCTCGCACGGTTCTGTTCGGGGGAAGCCTATACAGGCCGTGTGCGCGCGCAACTGACGCAAGGGCGCACAAAAGAAACGGGACCGGCTCAGCCGATGATCGCTTCCATTTCCTGCTGGATCGCCAGCGGCAGATCGAGCCAGCGCAGCGCCAGCACGCCGTTGCCTTCGCGGCGCATCACTTCGGCGGTGAAGGCCAGGCGGCGCTTGTCGCCGGCCCAGTGCAAATGGCCGCTCAATATGCCGCCAACTTCCACCTCGCCCGCAAAGCCTTCGATGCAGGCGCCGCCGGCCGACCAGTCGCGCGTCCGGTGTCCGTAGCCGCCGAGCTCGATGATCAGCAGCGGCGCGTCCATGCGCGCTGAAAGGCGCATCTCGGGCCCGTCCGTGCCGCCGCGCAGATGATCGAGCAATCGCGAGAAAAAGGACATCGGGTTCGCCGGGTCGCCGTGACTTCGGGCATTGTGGGCGCGCGCGGTTGCGTTGGCAACTGGCAGTTCCGCGACGAGCGGATGACAGCGGCCAGCGCTTCGGGAAAAAGCTTGCGGTCGGTTGTTCCGCCGCCGCATGGCGCCTGCGTCACGCGCCGGCGGCGGATTGCATCGGTCTCCGGTCTTCGTCTTTCGGTTGTGTGCTGCGCCACATAGATTGGTGTGCTGACGAATACCGGGATTATCCAATTTTGTGTAATATCTGGCGGGTCTTAGGCGTTGCCGGGGGAATTTGGGCGCGCCAGATGGTTTCTCGTGAAACGGCCCGGCGCGCCACATAGATTGGGCATCGCGCGCCAGATGGAAATCGGGTCGATCCCCAAGTGCATCAATGACTTAACTACAAAAAGCGCCGCCGAGGAAATCGGTCGGAAAGGCGCGAACTCCGAAACGGCGTTCGGAGTTTGAAACGGCGGAAAACAGCTATTCCCGAGCGGCCGAGGCGTCGGAACTCCGAAGCGGAAACAGGCGAAGTTGTGGGCTACCTGACGTCGTCCAAGACCTTGCTGGAGACGTATAGCGGCACCGAGCCGCCGCCGGCATAGACCCTGATCTTGGACGTGAAGAGGCCCCGCTCGATTACCGAGAACTCCTGGCCCGGCTTGAGCACGACACAACTCAGATTGTCGAGCAGCGCCTGGCCCTGCCGCGTATCCCGCTTGCGCCCCGCCTCATGAATTTCGTCCAGCGCCGGCTTTGTCAGGCAGGCGAAGTGGGTGCCATTCAGTGTCCCTGCGGCGACACCCGCCGGGGTCAACAGCGTCGCCAAAACCGCCAGCGCGCCGATATGCATTTTCATGCCTTCCTCCTCAGGTGCGGCCGGCCTTCCAGACTACCCGGCCGATGATGAAAAGCGAGTCCAGGTCGGCACGGCGCAGCGACTGCAGCACGGTTCCCGCCGCGTCGAGCACCTCGACATCGCCATTGACGCGCATCCGCAATTGTTTCACGAGAAGCAAATTGCCGGCCGAGAAAATGTAGACGCCGTCGCCGCGGAATTTCGGCTCGCCGGTGTCGACCAGAAGGATATCGCCGTCCTCGATCACCGGCGCCATGCTGTCGCCGCGCGCCTCGATCAGAAAGAGGTTTGCCGGGCCGGTGCGAAGCTCGCGATGGAGCCATGCCCGGCTGAAGGCCACCGGCAAAGCCGTCGGGTGATCGGTCGGAAAATAGCCGGCGCCGGCCGCCACGATTGCGTCGTAGCGCGGAATGTAAACCAAGTCGTCCGGCCCGGCGGTTGACGGGGGTGCGTCGGATAGCATCTCCCCGCCGCCGGTCAGCAACCAATTGATGTTGATCCCCTCGAGCGCGAGCTTGGAGAGAACCCCTGAATTCGGCGCCTCGCCCCTCGTTTCGTAGCCATTCCAGGTGTTCGGTGAGACGCCAACTCGATGCGCCATCGCACGCTGAGAAAGGCCGAAGTGCTTGCGCATGGCAGCTAAGCGCTCGGTGATGCTCACGGGCGGGGGTTCTTCCCACGATATAGGTCCTTACTGACGCAACCAATCGCACAACAGAACCCAATTCGCTAGCCGATTTGACTAGCCTTATCAATAACTTGTGTGAAATGTGGTTAATGTACAGATTTTTCGATTGTCAGTAGTCGAAAAATTTGGATATGTTCAAACTTATGAACACAACCGTTCGAGAAATCGATATACCCACCGACCCGCGCGAGCGCGCGATCTGGGTTTTAGGACAATTGAAGCTGAGGGGCGAGTCGTTCTCCGCCCTTTCAAAGTCGCACGGGAAAAGCCGGAACTGGGCCCGGCAGGCCATGTTCCAAGCCAGCGCCGAGGCCGAGCGGGCGATAGCCACCGCGATCGACCTGACCCCTCGAGATCTCTTTCCCGAACGTTATGACGCGTCGGGGCGGCGCCTGCACCAGGTGCGATGGGCCGCCGCATGAGCGCGCCGCAAGCCGTCATGTTCGGGACCGATGCGCAGCTTCGCAAGCGTGCGCTCGGGTTGACATGGCCGTCGCACGGGCCGCGTCGCCGCGCGCCCAACTTCTGGGGCGATCTCGAAGTGCGCGGGTTTCTCGCCGCGACGCATCGACAGATGACACTCGATGAGGCGCGCGCCGCGATCGCGGAGCGTTTCGGCGCCGCTCGCGTGCCGTCGCGCTCGGCAGTCAACCGCTTCTGGCTGGTTCTCGACCAGCAAGGGGCCGCCGCATGAACAGGGGGGCAGCACCCGACAATCTGAACGAGGCGCAGCACACCTACTACCGCGAGCTCGTCAAAGAGGCGCTCGGCCGCCGCGCAGCGACCGAAGCGCGGCAGCGAGCGATCTCGTTGTTTCCGCGTAGCGGACCTTCTCGAACTGAGGGGGAAGATCGGTGAGCCGCAACTCGATCATATGTGCCATGCGCTCCGCGAGGCCGGGGCTTGCCGCATCCATCACCGCCATGCAGGCGACGAGCGCGTCGCGCAACGCTGTGATTTCGCCTTGCATTGCATACAGGTCTATCCGTCCTTCATGCATCTCTCTTCTCCGACTCAGGTGTTGCAGGCTGAGTATAGGAGAAGGCGCGGCCGGGCGTTTCACAGCCCGCGCCCGGCCGCGTGTCTTCGTGCGAGAGGTGCGCGCATGAAGTGCTTGTGGTTCAGCGCGCAGGAGCTGGCCGGATTGGGCTTGCCGGCAATCGCCGGCACCGAACGCGGGGTTCAACTGCAGGCCACGCGCGAAGGCTGGCAGTCGCGGCCGCGCGAGGGGCGCGGCGGCGGGCGGGAATACCACCTCACCTCATTGCCGGAAGCGGCGCGGATCGAGCTCGCGCTGCGCGCCATCACCAGAACGCCACCGGCCGACCGTTCCTCCCCGGCCGAAGGGCACACAGTTTCAGCGGGCCAGCCGCCCACGCCGGCCGGGCCCGACGCTCTCCCGTCCCAAGGCGATGTACCCCACCGCCGCGCTCGCGCCACGGGTGCGGACGGGAGAGACGGTTCGCGAAGCCTCGCGCCACGCGGCCGAGCTTCGACGCGCGCCGCCGCCCGGCTCGTCATCGTCAATCAACTCGCGACCTTCCGCGAAGAGGGCGGGCTCTCGGCGGTCTGTGCGCGCTCGGCTTTCAGCGGCCTCTTCAACGCCGGTGCAATACCCATTGAAGGGTGGGTGAAAGCGGAGGTCGGAAAGCTTTCTGTCACGTCGCTCGCGCGGTGGCAGGCGCAGCTCGCGCGCGAAGGCGCGGCGCGGCTCGCCGGGAAGTACGGCACGCGGAAAGGCAAAGGGCAGATCGAAGGCGATGTGCAGCTTCGGGATTTCTGCATCGCCATGATGGCGATGCGGCCGCATCTCAACGCCGGCCAGCTCGTCCAGTCGATCGGCGCACGCTTCGGCCGCGCGATACCGAAGCGCACCGTGCAGCGCTTCATGGCGACCGCGCGCGAGACCTATGCCGAAGCCTTCCTGATGGCGCGCAATCCGGATGCCTGGAAGAACAAGCATCTCGTCGCCTTCGGCTCGCTCTCCGAAGCGCTGAGCGCGCCGAACGAAGTTTGGGAACTCGACGCGTCGCCTGCCGACATCATGTGTCTCGATCCCGAGGCCGAGAAGGGCAAGCGGCGCTACCACCTGATCGCCGCCCTCGACGTCTGGCCGCGACGCGCCAAGGTGCTGGTCAGCGAAGTGCCGAAATCGACGGCAACGCTCGCTCTATGCCGCCGTTCCATTCTCGACTGGGGCGTGCCGAGGAAGATCAAAACCGACAACGGCAAGGATTTCATATCAGCGCATGTGGGTTATGCGCTCGGCTCGCTGATGATCGAGCACAAGCCATGCGCGCCCTTCACACCGGAGGGCAAGCCGCATGTCGAACGCTTCTTCCACACGCTGCAGCACGACTTCATCTCGCTCTTGCCGGGCTTCGTCGGCCACAATGTCGCCGACCGCAAGGGGATCGAGGCGCGCCGCGCCTTTTCCGATCGCCTCGGTGAGAGCGACAACATTATCGCGGTCGAACTGACGGCCGCCGACCTTCAGGCGAAGATCGACGAGTGGATCGAGCACGTCTATCACCGCCGGCCGCATTCCGAACTCAAGACATCGCCGATGCTGAAGGCCGCATCGTGGAGCGGCGAAGTCGCGCGCATCGAGGACGAGCGCGCGCTCGACGTGCTGCTCGCCGAGGCGCCGGACGCAGATGGCGGCCGGACGGTCGGCAAGAAGGGCATTCGGGCCGAGAACACGATTTTCATCGCGCCGGAGCTTGGCGCGCATGTCGGTGCGCGCGTCATCGTGCGGCTCGATCCCACGGACATGGGCCGCATCATCGTCTACGACCTCGACAACAATTTCATTTGCGTCGCCGAAGCGCCTGAGCGCACCGGCATCAGCCGCGAAGAAGTCGCGCGCGCCGCCAAGCTTGTGCAGCGCGAGGACCGGAAAGCCACGCGCGCCTATCTCAAGGACCTCGAACGCGAACACAAACCACACCGGATCGCCGACGAGATCGTCGCCGCCGCGCGCGCCGACAAGGTCGTCATGCTGCCGCATCGCGGGACCACCTACACGACGCCCGCGCTCGATGCCGCCGGCGACGCCGCGCGCGCTCTCGACAATCCGATGCCACATATGCCGGCACGCGCCGGCGGTGCCGAGCCGGGGGCCGAAACGCACGAGGCTCTGGTGCTGCGGATGCCCGAGCGCGAGGCGCATGCCGCGCGGCTTTCCGACGACTGGCTCTGGTTCCAGTGGGCGCGCGAGAACTTCAACGAGCTCAACGACATCCAGCGCGAGAACTATCACGCGCTCGAAAACGACGAGGTCATCCAGATACGCCTGCAGGCGGAGAGGAACGCGACCGCGTAGAGGCCAACCGCGACTGAGGGAGACAGTACATGCGGCATGAATTTCTGATCGACACCAAGAACGTCTCGCGCTTTCTCACGGGCGTAAAACGCGTCCAGGAGAGCGGCGCGCCGGAAGCCTGCTGGCAGCTTTGCCAGGGCGAGCCCGGCTACGGCAAGACCGCAACGCTCGAATGGCATGCGACGCAGGGGCGGCATGTCTATCTGCGGGCGAAGAGCTCGTGGACGCTCCGCTCGATGTATCAGGAGTTGACGCTCGCGGTCGGCCACCAGCCGCATGGCAAGAACAGCGATATGTTTCATACCATCCTCGGTGCGCTGGCCGGCACCGGACAGAAAGTCCTTGTCGATGAAGTGCAGCACGCGATGCACGACATTCGCCTGATCGAGACGCTGCGCGACATTTCAGACATGACGCTGACGCCGATCATCATCGGCGGCCATTCCGGGCTCAGCGCGCGGCTGCGCCGCTACCCGCAGATCTTTTCACGCCTTTCCGACGTCACCGAGTTCGGCCCGGCCACCGAAGCCGACGTTCGGAAGATGTGCGACGCGCTGGCGGAAAGCGCAAAGAACGAGCCGCTGGCCTTCGAGAACGACCTCGTCGCCGAGATCACACGCCGCACGCAAGGCTGCCTGCGCGACGTCAAGAAGGCGATCGCCAATGCCGAGCGGGTCGCGCGCAAGGCCGGCCGCGCGTCAATCGCGCTTGCGGATGTGCCGGTCGAGCTGCTGACCAGCGACGGCCAGCCAAGCGGGACGGGGCGGCGCAAATGAGAAAGCTCAAGCCGCGCAAACAAGCGCCCGGCGCGCAATCGAAAGTTCTGGCGGCGCTGGCGGCGGGCCGCGTCTGCCTGACGCTCGACGATCTCGACGCCGCACTCGATGTCGAGCGCAAGGACATCACGACGGCGGTCAGCCGCCTCATCACGGCGAAGTATGTGCGCCGCGCCGACCGGGGCTGCTACGAGGCAACGCCCGAGGGGCGACGCGCGCACGCAGAAGGCTATCGGATGGGGCCGCAAGGCCCGCTAACCGGCCAGCGCGCGCCGCTGAAGGACACGCTGCGGCACCGCGTCTGGCTGTCGATGCGGATGAAGCGGCGCTTCACCCTCGCGGAGCTGCTGGAGAACGCCTGCAACGGCAGCGAAAAGAACCCCTATGCGAATGTCCAGGCCTATGTGTGGGCGCTCGCCCGCGCCGGCTATCTGCGCGAGCTCGGGGAACGCGCCCAGGGCACGGCGCCCGAGTCCAATGGCTACAAGCAATGGCTGCTCCTGAATGACAGCGGATTGCTGCCGCCGATCGTGCGGCCGCGCTCGGTCTATGACGCCAACACGCGCGAAGAGATTTCATTCGGCGAGGTGCGGTCATGAACCCGCATCGCATCAAGGCCGAGAAGGCATGGGGCGCACCTCTGACTGACTGGCTCGACGTTCTGGTCGAGGAATGCGCGAAGTCGAGCCAGAACAGGGTCGGCAAGAAGCTGCAGGTGTCGTCGACCGTGGTCAGCCGCGTCATCGGCAACACCTATGAAGGCGACGTCGAAAAATTCGCCGACCGCGTGCGCGGCACCTATCTCGCCGCCACCGTGATCTGCCCCGTGCTCGGCGAGATCGGGCGCCAGCGCTGTGTCGCCGAGCAGGGCAAGAAGCTCACCTTCGAAAACCCGCAGCGCCCCCGCCTCTATCAGGCCTGCCGTGGCGGGTGCCCCAACTCACGCCTGGGAGATGGCAAATGATCGCGAACGATCTTCGCAGCGTCATGGCGTCGATGCGCGCCTATTCGGACGGGAAGCCGGTGCCGGCAAAGACGATGCAGCTCTTCGTCGAGCGGCTGGAGGAAATCGCCGAGCGCGTCGACCGGTTCGAGCGCATGCCGGTGCCGGCCGCTTTCCGGCTCACTGATCAAAGCGAGGACGAGAGGCTGGTGTTCATCCGCGCGCACGAGCGCATGAAGCCGCGCCTGGCCCGATCGGACAATGGAGGAGATGCAGCATGAGCCCGAAGCCGCAGCCCATCCCGCTTGCCGATGACGGTTTGCCGAAGGTCGACATCATCGAGCTCGCGACTGCGGTGCTTCATCCCGGCGCCGGCCCGCGCAAGCAGACGATGGTCTCGACCCGCGAAGTCCGCGCGATGGCGGAAGCGATCATCGGCTTCAACGGCGCGCTCACCGAGGCCGCGCGGCTGGTTCACCTGGTCGACGCGCTCGGCGCAGCGAAGCCGCTGGCGCGGCAGATCGTCAAAAGCGAAACCGAAACCAGCCTCGCCCTGCTCGCCGTGCGGCTGCAGGACCTTGGCTACATGGAGGAGGTGGCGGATGCAAAGGATTGAAAAGGTATTCGCGGACCTGTGCCGCGGCGCGGACATCCGGGCGCGTTTCGGCGCCGGCGTCATGCGGTTTCGCGAGAGCTGGTGGGCGTGGCGCGGGCGGCGCATCGAGGCGCGCGAAGAGCGCCGCGCCGCCGCCGAAGAGCGCCGCGCGCTTGAGCGGAAATTCACCCTATCGAACGGCATCGCGATGCCGGCCAACAGAAGGAACCTCGGACGATGAGCAACGACTTCGAAGACGAAAACGCCGTCGCCGGCGACCATTCCGCGATGCATGGCGTCAAGCTGGTGAACGGCGAGCCGCATATGACGGATGCGAAGGGAAGGCTGACGCCGCTCTCGCTCGTCAAGGCGCAAGACCAGCTCCGCGACCACATGGTGCGAAAGCTCGTGTTCCATGCCGACGCGCTCAATGCGCAGATTGCGCGCTTCCGTGCGCATTGCTTCGACGACATCAACAGCTTCATCGACCTGCTGAAGCAGGAATACGGCGTCGTCGAAGGCGGCAGCGCCAAGGGCAACATGACCTTCACCAGCTATGACGGCTGTCTGCAGGTCAAGGTCGCGATCGCCGACCAGATCGTGTTCGGCGCGGAGCTCCAGGTCGCCAAGCAACTGATCGACGCGTGCATCGTCGAGTGGTCGGCCGGATCGAACGATCATATCCGCGCGCTGGTCGATCATGCTTTCGAGCCGCAGAAGGAAGGCCAGGTCAATCGCGAGGCGCTGTTCCGGCTGCGCCAGCTCGACATCGACGATCCGCGCTGGCGCCGCGCCGTCGACGCCATCAACGACGCGATCCGCGTCGTCGGCTCGAAGCAATATATCCGCTTCTATCGGCGCGCCTCGCCTGAGGATCAGTTCGAGCATCTGTCGATCGACCTCGCCAAGGCGAAGCTGCCGGCGAAGGCGGAGGCGTGAGGCGATGGCAACGACGTTCTATTTCGTCCGGCGGTCGGGGCTGATCGAGCGCGGCCGCAAGGTTCCGGCCGGGGCGATCCCGCTCTTCCCTTCGTGTCGCGAACACACGCAGCGGGTCCAAGCGCGGGCCCGGCTCAGCCGCTCCGACAATCAAAGTCTCTTCGTGCCCGGCGTACCGGAAGCCGAGACGGCGGAAGAGGCGCTCGAAGCGGTCGAGGACTTCGTCAACTGGATCGTCAACGACCAGCCGCCGGGCCGGAAGAACGCGACCGTGGTGCTGGCATGAAGCTCGCCGTGAAACGTCAATCCGCACACGCCCGCCGCCGCGATGCAAGGCGGTGGGAGGAAATGGCGCGGCGGCTCGAACAGCAGGGCAAGCACGAGGCGGCCGAGGCGGCGCGCCAGCAGGCGCTACGGATCGAGGTCCAGAGGAGCACGGGGTTATGAGCAACAAGAAGGGAGCCGCCTGATGGCGCACAAGCAGGACAACATGGCGCATGCGCAGCTTCGCGGCTTCTTCGAGCGCATCGAACGGCTCAACGAGGAAATCGACGCGCTCAACAACGACAAGTCGCAAGTCTACGCCGAAGCGAAAGGCCAGGGCTTCGACGTCAAGATCATGCGGATCGTGCTGAGCCGCCGGCAGATGGAGCCCGCCGAAGTGCAGGAGCGCGACGCGCTGGTCGAGCTCTACGAAGACGCGCTTCGCGGCGGCGCGCGGGCGACCAACAAGAAGGCTGGCACGAAAAATGCTACGCGTGCGGGCGCAGGCGAGGCCGGAAAAGGCGGCGCGTCATGAGCGAGCCCGTCAATTCGCCCGCCACCAAATCCGAGCTCGCCGGCGCGCTCGACGATCTCCTCTGGCTGACACTCCCCATGCGCGAGACGCTGAAGGGCGATGCCCGCGCCAACTTCATGGCCGCATGGAAGCGGGCAGCCGACATGCTGCTGAAGGGCCATTGCAGCGCCCATGAAGACGCCCCGCAATCCGACCGGGCTGCCGCCGCGCAGATGTTCGCGCACGCCCTTGCCGCCTGCGCCGCGCTCGGCGTGCCGCCGCGCGATCTCGTGCCGCTGTTCAACCAGAAATCCGAGGAGGGCGCACGCCAGCAGCCGGGCATCGCGCTCGACGCCCTGACGCTGCTGGCGCGCTCGGCGCTGCGCACGGCGCGGCTGACCCTTTCGGCAAAGAAGGAGGACGCGGCGTGAGCGACCGGGAAGACACCGCTGCGGTGGCGGCACTTCGGAAAATCCTCGCAGCCTATGAGGACCCCGATATGAGCCACCTCGCCTTTCGCGTGCACGCCGCGCAGATCGCCGACGAGGCGCTCGGCGGCGCCTACAAGGCGGCGACGACGGACTTTCTTGCGTCGCTGACCGGCGCGGCATTGGCCGCGCGGCGCTGTCGCGTCTGCGGCTGCACGCAGAACAACGCCTGCATGACGGATGAGGGGCCCTGCTACTGGATCGAGAAAGATCTCTGCTCGGGCTGCCTCGACAGGGAGGATGTTCAATGACGAAGTTTCGGCAGTTCTACATCATCGAAGCGCCGAGCGGCTTACGCCTGCTCCATACGCTGCGGACAACCGAGAGCGAAGCGATCCTCTCGGCCGCGACCGACAATCGCATGTGGGCCAACCTGACGAGCTTCGGCTTCAGGGTTGTCGAAGTCACGGTCACAATCGACGACGGCGCCGACGATGCTCCTTCCGAGTGGAAGCTGATCGAGAAGCTGCGCGAAGAGGAAGGCGCAACCATCACCATCTGCTGCGACAACCCGGAAGGTCCGCCCTACGCCAAGGTCATCTGCTGCGCGGGTTGGACCGATTGGAAGGACGTCGAATGCACCGGCGACACCGTGCTCGTCGCACTTCGCGCGGCGCTCGTCGTCATGGAGGCGTGGAATGCAACCGCAGACTGACCATCGCAACCGGCTGATCCGGCTGGTCCATGTCGCCAAGCGCGATCGCGGGTTGAACGAAGACGCGTATCGCGACCTGCTGGAACGCGAGACGGGCAAGCGCTCTTGCGGCGCGATGACCACAGGTGAGCTCGACAAGGCGCTGGCGGCCCTGAAGCGGCAGGGCTTCAAGGTGAAGCGGTCGACGAAAGTTGTGTCGATCGAGAGGGGCACGTCGCCCCGCGCGCGCGTCGGCCAGAAAGCCTTTGCCACCGCGCTGTGGCTCGACCTCTGGCATCTCGGCGTGCTGCGCGACGCCAGCGACAAGGCACTCGACGCTTTCGTCGAGCGACAGACAGGCATCGCGCATCTCGCATGGCTCGGGCCGCAGCAGGCCTTCAGGGTAATCGAGGCGCTCAAGAGCTGGTGCGCGCGCGAGGGCTTCGACGTGCCGGAAATTGCCGATGACGACGCGGAGCCCGGCCTAGAAGCGAAGCGCGAACTCTGCCGCGCGATCTGGCGCAAGCTCGGCCGCTTCGACGCCCATCGCGAGGACTTCGCCATGGAGCTCGGCGATCCGCCCGCCAACCGCCTGGGCGCGACGGAGGCGGACAGCCTGGCGGCCGTCATGGGCTGCCGTCTGCGCGCCGCGATGGCCGAGGAGGGCGCGCTGTGACCGCGCGGCGCGGCACGTTCAAATCGGTCGATGCGGCGCCGTTGATCGCCGCGACCGACTTCCTGCGCGAGCACGACGCGCGTCTGGTCTCCGAGGGCTGGACGCGGAAGGACCGCGCGCGAGCACACATATGCCGCGACGGTTCGCTGTCGCTGCAGTTCTGCTGGACGCAGCGCGTCGAGGGCCGGACCAACAGCTTCACCGTTCACATGCGGAGGCACAGATGACCGATGTTGAGGAGTTTGCGACCACCGCCCTGCGCGGCGCGCGGCGGACCTTGTTGCGGCAGGGGCTGCGCGGGCTCGACCAGATATTTCGTCCGCAGCAAGCGCCCACCTTCAAGCCGCCGACGCCGCGCAACCGCGCGGTGCTTCTCGAGATCGACCATGCGATCGAGCGGGACTGCGGACTTTCCTTCGCGATGCTTCTCCCGCAATGCCGCGCCCGCCGTTTCTCCCGGCCGCGGATGCTGGCGATGTGGCTGGCGCGCCAGCACACCGATCTGTCGCTGCCGCAGATCGGGCGGCGGTGGGAGCGCGACCATACGACCGTGATCCACGCCTGCCAGAGCGTTGGCGCATGGCGCCACGAGGAGGCGCATTGGCGCGACCGGCTATGTCGCGAGGTCGCCGGACGCATCGAACTCTTCAGAGGCGCGGCATGACGCAGGGCTTTTCAATCGCGCAACAGATCGAGGAAGTCGAACGCGAGATCGAATTGCGGAAGCGCGTCTATGAGCGGATCGCCGCCTCGAAGCCGCGCGAGAAGTCTACGCTCGAATATCACATGGCGCGGATGCAGGCGGTGCTTGCGACGCTCCGCAAGCTGCAGGCGGGAGGCGCGTAGTGGAAGCGCAGCACTACCTGCCGCTGGTGCGGCTGCTGATGTCGCGCGGCGGGCTCGGCCCGATCCTGGCGGGCGAGCTCAATCATGTTCTGCGGAGCGATTTCGGATGCGGCCCCGCCGACATGATGATCGCCATTTTCGAGACGGTGAAATGGTACGCCGCGCTCGACAAGCCGCTGCCGGCCAATCCGTTCGGCCCGAGCGACACCTATCACGCGATCTGGAACGATGCCGCTGCGATGCCGGCCGGAGAAATGCCCCGCACATGGGAGGTGCCGCGCCCATGACAGACGCGCCCGCCCTTCCCGGCATCCTCGCCACCATCGCCGCCGTTGCCGGCGATGGCGCGGCGCGGCTGGTCGCCAAGGAATGGGGCGGGCGGCGGTTCTATCTGCCGAAGGAATTCCGGCCGACGCATCGCCTGGTCGAGCTGATGGGCGAGACGAAGGCGCGGAAAGTGTTCGAGGCGCTTGGCGGCGGCGCGCCGGTGCTGGTGCCGATGGGCGATGTCGCCGGCCCCGCGGCGCGCCGGCGCATCGTCGGCGAGCTGCTCGACAAGGGCGAGAGCCAGGCGAAGGCCGCGCAGGCCGCGGGCGTCCACACGCGCACGGTTGAGCGCGTGTCGCGGCGCAAGCGCAACGCGCGTCAGGGCGAGCTCTTCTAGCCGCCGTCCACCCCGACACTTGTCGGGATGTATGAATTTCGGGATTGACGCCAAGGTCGGGCCAGACAGTGCGGCAACACCGCTGCGCCGACAAGAGCACCCGGAAGAGCGCATCTCATGACCGATTTCGCGATCATCAGCTTCCTCTGGAGCCTCGCCTATTTCGTGGCGACGCTCCTCGTCGCGACGACATTGCTGCGCTGGTTCGACTGGACGCTCGGCATCAGGTTCAAGCGCGACGTTTGGGAGAAACTCAATGAGAACCCTCTGGCTCTGGCTGTCTATCACGGCCTTCGCCTTCTTGCCGTTTTCCTCCTCGGCGCAGCCTTCGTTTCCTGATCGCTACGACGCGGCGATCGAGCGCGCGGTCAAGAAGTGGTGGGGCGATTTTCCCGATCCGCTCTTCTGGAAGGCGCAGCTGTGGCAGGAGTCGCGGCTCGACCCGGCCGCGGTGTCGCCGGTCGGCGCCGCCGGCGTCGCGCAGTTCATGCCCGGCACATGGTCGGACGTGACGCGCCGCCTCGGTATCCCGCGCGGCGTCTCGCCGCATGAAGCCAAATTCGCGATCGATGCCGGCGCCTACTACATGGCGACACTCAGGCGGCAGTGGCATGCGGAACGCCCCGAGATCGACCGGCACCGGCTCGCCCAGGCAAGCTACAACGCCGGCCTCGGCAACATCGTGAAAGCGCAGCGCGCCTGCGGCGGCGCGCGGCATTGGCCCGACATCGCGCCCTGCCTTGTGCAGGTCACCGGCCGCCACTCGAAGGAGACGCTCGACTATGTACGCCTCATCGAGCATTGGCGCGGGCGCATGGCCGAAAGGGGGGAGCGGTGAGGCATTGGGATTTTGGCGACTACGTGTTCGCTTCCCTCGGCGTTTTGATTACCGTCTTCGCGGCGTGCTCGACGGCGGTGCTGGTGGCGGCAACATACGCCTATCTGGTTCACGGCGAACTGCCGGGGTGTGTCGCGTCATGAAAGCGACCGCCATCATCTTCGCCGCGATTTTCCTGCTCGCAGCCGGCGCGACCGGCGGCGCCATCGCCGCGTTCAAGATCAATGCGGAACGCATCGAACGCCTGACGGGCGAGAAGACGGCGGCCGAAGGCGCGCGCGATGCGGCGGTCAAGGTCAGCGTCGAAACGGCGACCGCCGCACTTGCCGCGATCGCGCGGCAAAGCGAGATCGCGCGGCTGATGGGCGAGATCGAGCGCGAGCTGCAGCTGCGCGCCGCCCAGGAGCGCGAGATCGCGGCGGCGATCCGGCGTGCGCCGCCGGAAGATAACGGGCCGGTGCCGAGGGTCGTGGCCGACACGGTCAGGGCGCTCTACGCGACGCGGGGGGCGGCCCCGTGACGCGGCTTTGCA
Source organism: Parvibaculum sp. (assembly GCF_030651915.1). Taxonomy (GTDB): domain Bacteria; phylum Pseudomonadota; class Alphaproteobacteria; order Parvibaculales; family Parvibaculaceae; genus Parvibaculum. The sequence continues at coordinate 633,685 of NZ_JAUSBV010000002.1, forward strand.
CATGGCTGTTCATCGGCGCTGCAGCGGTACTTCAGGCGGGCTGCGTTTCGCCGGCGCGCGAGGTCATGGGGCCGGTGCGCCTGGTCGAGACCGGCATCGATATTCCGGCATCGGCTTTCGTGTGTCGCGATGCGCCGCCGGCGCCGGCCGACTATTTCGACGGGCTCGAACATGCCGACTGGCTGGCGGGGCTTTGGTTCTCGCGCGAGGACTGCGCGGCAAAGCTGAAGAAAGCAGGCGAGATGGTTTTGGGGACGGGGGAGTGATGGAACCGGGCTGGGTCATTGCGGCGGTGGCGACGATCAATCTTGTGCTGGCAATCAGCTCGATCGTCTTCACCTGGTACTCGAACCAGAACCGCGCGCAACGTGCCGAGATACAGGCGCTCGAAAAGCTTTTCGCCGATCGCGACGAGCGCCGGCGGAAGGATATCGGCGAGCAGCGTGACCGCATCACCAAAGTCGAAGCGGATGTCGAGCACCTGCCGAACAAGGAACATCTCGGCGATGTTTACGAAAGCATCAACGGCGTCGGCCAGAAAGTGGCCGCGATGGAGGCGACACTCAACGCGGTCGGCGCACAGGTGTCGCGGATCGACGACTATTTGAGAAGGGAAAAACAATGAGCTTCAATGCCTTTCTCGAACAGGACCGGCGTCTGGTGATCCTGAAGTCGCTGGCGGGCCAGCTCAACGGCACATTGAACGAAGTGCTCATCCAGCGCGCGCTCGATACGTTCGGTCACAATGTCAGCCGCGACGCGGTCAAGTCGCAACTGCGCTGGCTCGAAGCGGTTGACGCCGTGACGTTGCGGGAAGCCAGTGGCTATCTCATCGCCACGCTGGCGCCGCGGGGCGTGGATCATCTTGAGCGCCGCACACCGATCGACGGAATTGCAAAGCCCAGTCTCGGAGGCGCCTGATGTCCAGCCTCAAGCGGGGCCGCGGCCGGCTCTCCTTCATCGACCAGCTTCCCGACGAGACGCGGGAGGATGTCGACTGGGCGATCGAGGAGCTGAAGGCGCGCAAGCGCCCGCAGCAGGATATACGCGAGGAGTTCAACCGGCGGCTGTTGTCGAAAGGCGCGGCGCCCGTCTCCGCTTCGGCCTTCAACCGCTATTCGTTGCGGCTGGCGCGCCACTGGGGCGCGATGATGCAGGTCCGCGACGCCGCGGCGTTGTTCGCCGAACGCCTCGACGAGGAACCGGAAGGCGACATCGGGCTGTTGCTCGGCGAGACGATCAAGACGCTGGTCTATGCCGCCGTCTCCGACGTCGAAATGGACGGGGCGTCGGAGAGCTTCAAGATGCTCGGCGACGCGGCGCTGGCTCTGCAGAGGCTCGAACGCGCGCGCGGGACCAACATCGCAACGGCCGCGCTGAAGCGAGACAAGTTCATCTCGCAGGCGGCCGACGCGGTCGAGAAAGCGGCGGCCGAGCACGGGCTGTCGAAAGAGACGGCGGCCGACCTGCGCCGCAAGGTGCTCGGCGTGCGCGCCCAGGTGCAGGAATGAGCGAACTCGCCGAACTGCTGCTGTCGGAGGAACTGCCGCGCGGATCGGAGATACCCGACGATCTCGACCCGCTGGCCGATGGCATCCTGATGAAACACCAGCGCGAGTGGCTGGAAGATACATCGGATCTGAAGCTCGGCGAGAAAGGCCGGCGCACCGGCATCACCTTCGCGGAGGCGCTCGACGACACGCTGATCGCCGCGACCAAGCGCAGCGAAGGCGGCGACAACGTTTTCTACATCGGCGACACGAAGGACAAGGGCCGCGAGTTCATCGGCTACTGCGCGCATTTCGCGCGGATCGTCGCCAAGGAGATCGTCGCGATCGAGGAGTTCATGTTCCTCGACCAGCTCGAGGACGGCAAGACGCGCGAGATCGCCGCCTATCGCATACGCTTCGCCTCGGGTTTCCGTATCGAGGCGCTGTCGTCGCGGCCGGAAAACATTCGCGGCCTTCAGGGTATCGTCGTCATTGACGAAGCGGCGTTTCACAAGGACGTGCGCAACGTGCTCGATGCCGTCAATGCGCTGCTGATCTGGGGCGGCAAAATCCGCATCATCTCGACGCATAACGGCAACAAGAATGCCTTCAACCAGCTCATCAAGGCGACGAAGGCCGGCGAGTACGACTACTCGCTGCATTTCATCCCCTTCAGCAAAGCCGTCGAGAACGGGCTTTACGAGCGCGTCTGCCTCGTCAAAGGTACGACGCCGACGGCTGAGGGGAAAGCGGAGTGGCACAACAAGATCATCCGCTCCTACGGCAAGCGTCACGCGGCGCGCAAGCAGGAGCTCGATTGCGTACCGGCCGAGGGCGAGGGCTCGTTCCTGTCGCGCGTGCTGATCGAAAGCCGCATGGAGGACGGCATCCCCATCATTCGCTGGCACGTGCCGACGGAGATCGCCGAGCTCGAACCGGAGCGCCGCCGGGTCGAGGTGGCGCGGTGGTGCGAGGAAAACCTGAAGCCGCTGCTCGATGCGCTGCCGCGCAACCTGCGCCACGCTTTCGGCACCGATATTGGCCGCACGATCGACGGCACGGCGATCTGGCCATTCACGATCGACAGCGGCCTCACGCGGCGCACGCCGTTCATGATCGAACTGCGCGACGCGCCCTTCGGTGTACAGCAGCAGGTGCTCTGGTATGTCATTGGCCGCCTGCCGCTGTTGCTTTGCGGCGCGATCGACGCCGGCGGCCTCGGTGCCCAGATCGCCGAAGCGACGCGGGAAAAATTCGGTTCGGTCATTCACGAGATCAAGTTCAGCCAGGAGTGGTACCGGATGAACATGGAGCCGTTTCGCTCGGCCTTCGAGGACGGCACGATCGTCGTGCCGCGCGACGCCGACGTGCTGGCCGATCTTCAGGCCATCCAGGTCAATAACGGCATCGCCAAGGTGCCCGACGACTACAAGGAGGAAGGCGCCGACGGCTACAAGCGGCATGGCGACAGCGCCATCGCAGCCGCGCTCGCCTGGTACGCCTCACTGCAGAAGACGGTGAAGCAGGAGTTCCATTCGACCGGCGACGGCCGCGCCGCCGATCGCGGCTTTGGCGAGCGCGGCGAGACGCGGCCGAGCGATCGCGGCTTCGGCACGTTGCCCGGCAATCTCGGCAGCATGGAGAGGTTCTAGATGGCCGACAACGACAAGACGCAGGACGCGCCGGCGGCGAAGCCGGAGCTTGGCGAGATCGCGAGCTCGCGCGACGGCCGCGACATCACGATCGGCTTTTTCGGCACGCTGCGGCAGAACACCGATCCGATCCTCGCCGGCCGCGGCGGCGACATCCGTCTCTATGAGGAGCTGCTGCGCGACGACCAGGTGCAGAGTTGTTTTCAGCAGAGGAAGCGCGCCATCGTCTCGGCCGAATGGGGCGTCGTCGCCGGCGGCAAGGACAAGGCCGACCAGATGGCTGCCGGCTTCATCAAGGAGCAGCTCGACAATATCGATTTCGACGGCGCGACCGAGAAGATGGCGCAGGGCCTCTTCAACGGCTATGCGGTAGGCGAATGCCTCTATGCGCGCGACGGCCGGTACTGGACGCTCGACGCCGTCAAGGTCCGCCGCGCCGCGCGCTTCCGCTTCGGCGTAGATGGCAGCCTGCGGTTGCTGACGCAGTCCAATTCGCAGGATGGCGAGCTGATGCCGCCCCGCAAGTTCTGGACCTATGCCGCCGGGGCCGACAATGACGACGATCCTTACGGCCGCGGGCTCGGGCACTATTGCTACTGGCCGGTCTGGTTCAAGAAAAACGCGATCAAATTCTGGGCCACCTATCTCGACAAATACGGTGCGCCCACAGCGGTCGGCAAATATCCGCAGCAAGCGTCGAAGGAGGACCAGGACAAGCTGCTCGGCGCCGTCGCCGCGATGCGATCGGACAGCGGCATGATTATTCCCGAGGGAATGCTGATCGAACTGGTCGAGGCGACGCGCGCCGGCTCTGTCGATTTCGACAAGCTCTACGATCGGATGGACGGCGCCATCGCCAAGGTGATCCTGTCGCAGACGATGACGACGGACGCCAAGGCGAGCGGCATCGGCTCCGGCGCGGCGGAAGCGCATATGGAGGTGCGCGAGGAAATCGTCAAATCCGACGCCGACATCATCTGCGGCGGCTTCAATCGCGGCCCGGTGCGCTGGCAGACCGAATGGAACTTCCCCGGCGCGCGGCTGCCCGTCGTCTACCGCAAGCTCGAGCAGCAGGAGGATCTGTCGTCGGCGGCCGAACGCGACGTCAAGCTGACGCAGATCGGCTGGGCGCCGAGCGAGCAGCGCATCAAGGAGGTCTATGGCGAGAATTACGAGCGCGTGCAGCGGGCGGTGCTGCCGGGTCTGCCCGGCAACCCGACGCCGCCCGCGCCGGCCGGGCCGAGCTTTGCCGAGACGCCGCCCGACGCCGTCGACGATCTCGTCGCGCAGCTCGAAGAGATCGCCGCGCCGATGCAAACCGAAATCGTCGGCAGCATCCGCAAGCTGCTCTACGACAGCGCGAGCTTCGCCGAGTTTCAGACGGGCCTGCGCAAGCTCAATCCGAATGTCGACGGCTTCGCGAGCCTGATGCGCGAGGGGATCGCGCTTTCAAACCTCACCGGCCGCGACGACCTCGAAGAGGACCGGTGAGCCGATGGCCGTCGCGGCAAAGCCCGTCCACTTCGCCGAAGCGATCGACTATCTGAGGCGCAAGCTTCTGGTCGGCACGCGCGCCTGGACGGATGTCTGGCAGGACGCGCATGCGCTCTCGTTCATGGTCGCCGGCGCGATGCAGGAGGCGCTGGTCGGCGACTTTCACGCGGCGGTGACGCGCGCGATCGCCGAAGGCCGCACGCTGGCGGATTTCCGCAAGGACTTCGACGCGATCGTCGAACGGCATGGCTGGTCATACAAGGGCGGCCGGGGCTGGCGCTCGCGCGTCATCTTCGAGACCAACGTCAACAGCGCCTATTCGGCCGGACGGTTCCAGCAGGCGCAGCGTCTCAAGGCGCAGCGGCCTTACCTGCGTTATGTCCATATGGACCCGAACCTGACGCAGGAAGACAGCCGGCACGAACACGCCGCCTGGCACGGCATCATCCTGCCGGTCGACGATCCCTTCTGGAAGACGCACATGACGCCCAACGGCTGGGGCTGTCGCTGCAAGGTGCAGTCGCTGTCGGCGCGCGATCTCGCGCGCTACGGGTTTTCGGTGTCGAAGTCGGCGCCGGAGGTGAAGATGGTCGAGCGGCGCGTCAACACGCCGGACGGGCCCGCCACCGTCAAGGTGCCCTTCGGCATCGATCCGGGCTTTGCCTGGAACCCCGGCGACCCCGACACGATGCCGAAGGATATTTTCGGCCGCTAGTTTCCCGGCCGGTCTTCGGCCATCGCCGCCAGTCCCGCCGGCACACCCTCCGCCATGAAGCGGTCGCGGTCCTCGCGGCTCCGGAAATAGAAGCGCCAGCCGGTCTCGACCGTCCGGTCCCTGGCGGGCGGCGCCGGGTAGCTCTGCCAGCGCGACGCGGCGACCGGCAGCGTGACCTGCCCGAAGGCGCCGGCGCACCAGTCGAGCATGAGGTTCAGCGACTGTCCGAAGCCGCCCTTCGGCTGGCCGACCGTGGCCCTGAAGGGCACCTCCCGCTCGGCCTCGTCGCGTGCCTGCATCCGCCTTCTGGCCGCCATTTTCCGAAAAGCCTCTGATTTGCCCGTGTGTGCGCGAGGGCCGGATTTGGGCCCATGCCCGCCGGAAAATCCTGCAACGCGTTTTTCAACGCCCATATCGCCGCTCAGGCCCCGTTAACCATGCCCTCCTACCAGTCAGTGTGTGTCGGGCGGCCGTAACCCCAAAATATCGGGATCGGGCACTGAACCCGACATCTGTCGGGATGTATCGGCCGGGGGGATCGGGGGCAAGGTCGGGCCATCATTCACGAGCGCTGCGGAATTGCCAAGTGAAGCCCTTCGAAATCTTCAAGCCCGGCACCCATACCCCGATGAGCGGGAAGCCCATTGCCTTTTCCGAGGAGGTGGTGAAGGCGATCGCGGCTGCCTACGACCCGGCCCGCCACGAGGCGCCGGTCGTCATCGGCCACCCGAGGGACGACGGCCCCGCCTGGGGCTGGGTCAAGGGGCTCGAATTCCGCGACGGGGCGCTGGTCGCCGAACTCGACCAGGTCGACCCCGCCTTTGCCGAGATCGTCGAAGCCGGCCGTTTCAAGAAAGTCTCGGCGAGCTTCTATCCGGCGGACCATCCCTCGAACCCGACACCCGGCCAGCTCGCGCTGCGGCATGTCGGCGTGCTCGGCGCGACCGCGCCGGGCGTCAAGGGCCTGAAGCCGATTTCGTTCGGCGACGACGACGCCGAGGTTCTGAATTTCGAATTCGCCGAGGACGACGCGTGGCGCACGTCCTGGGTGTTCGGGACGATCGGCCGGGCGCTGCAGGCGATGCGCGAATTCATCGTCGTCGAGCGCGGCGAGGAAGCGGCCGACAAGGCGATCCCGAAATACGACATCGAGGAAGTTCATCGCCATGCCGGCGCGCTGCAGGAACGTGCGCGCAAGACCGAAAGCCCCGCCTTTTCCGAGACCAACCTGAAACCAAACGAGGAGCCCGCCGTGAACCCCAAGACACAGGAACAGGAAGCGAGCGCGGCCAAGATCGCCGCCGACCAGGCGAAGCTCGATGCCGACCGGCTCGCTTTCGCCGAGCAGCAGAAGCAGGCGCGCCGCGCCACCGACAAGGCGGCGCTCGACGCGCTGAGCGTGGAGGGCAAGCTGGCGCCCGGCATCGTCGCGCCGCTGCTCGACTTCATGGAGGGGCTCGACGCCGGCACGCCGCTCGAATTCGGCGAGGGCGACGGCGTCCAGAAGAAGACGCCGCACGAATTCTTCCTCGACCTGCTGAAGCAGTCGGGGAAGGTCATCGAATTCGGCGAGCGCAGCGCACCGGAAGGCGACGACGACGCCCGCACGCTCGCCTTCGCCGCGCCTCCCGGCACGACCGTGGACCCGGAGGGCGCGGCGCTGCACCGCAAGGCGCTCGACTACCAGGCAAAGCACGCCGGCACCGACTACATGGCGGCCGTCGCCGCCGTTGGCGGCCGGTAAAGCCACCCGCAACCCCTCGCGCAGAAAGCAAGCAACATGCAATCAGCTCCCCTTCAAGCCCTGACTTTCAAAGCCGCCGGCGCCGTCGCGGCTTATCGTGGCGTCGGCTATGGCGGCGCGCAGGCGACCGTCGCCGGCCAAAAGATCATGGGCGTCTCGCAGCGCGCCGTAGCGACGGGCGAAGACAGCGACGCCGTGACCGCCGGTACGACGATCATCGAGACCGGCGGCGAGTTCGCTGCCGGCGCCAGTCTGATCGTTGACAGCGCGGGCCGCGCGATTGCCGGAGCCGGTGCTCTCGCCGTCGCGGCCGGCGCCACGCCCGTGACATCGACGGCCGCAAACGGCGCCGCGATCCTTACCGGCTCCGACATGCCTCAATTCGTTTTTGCCGACGCGCTCTACGCCTCGGGCGGCGCCGGAGAACTCGTCGAAGTCAAGCTGCGCTGACGGCCGCGCGCTCCACCCCGCAAACAGGAAAGCTGAACCATGGCCCCTCTCACGAACTCCACCGCCCGCGTCGTCGACCCGGTCCTCTCGCAGTTCACGCGCGGCTACCGGCAGGCCGGGCTGATCGCCGAGGAACTTTTTCCCCGCGCCTATGTGCCCGTGCGCGGCTTCAAGACGATCCGCTTCGGCAAGGAAAGCTTCCGCCGGTACCAGACGCGGCGCTCGCCCGGCACCGCCACCAAGCGCATCACCTATGGCTACGAGAGCGATCCGGCGAAGCTTTACCAGCACGCGCTCGACGCGGTGGTGCCGCGCGAGCATGTCGGCGAGGCCGAGGCCGGTCCCGGCATCAACCTGAAACAGGGCGCCGCGCGTCTTGTCATGGATGTGATGCAGCTCGACGCCGAAATCCAGGCGGCCGAGCTCGCGACCAATGAGGCGAACTACGGCGACGACAACAAGGACACGCTGTCGGGATCGGACCAGTGGGACCACGCCGACAGCAAACCCAAGGACGTCATCAAGGAAGGCAAGGAGGCGGTGCGCAAGCGCATCGGCCGCGAGCCGAACAAGCTGATCCTGCCGAAGCCCGTCTTCAATGCGCTCGACGACCACCCGGCGTTGCTGGAAAAGCTCAAGTACACCTCTTCGGACAACGTCACCGCGGAACTTCTGGCGCGCTATTTCGGCGTCTCGAAGGTCGTGGTCGCCGATGGGGTCTTTGCCGACAGCAACGACGACGACGACGACTTCACGGATGTCTGGGGCAACTTCGCGATCCTCGCCTATGTGCCCGAGGGCGAGCGGCAGGACGTGCAGGTGCCGAGCTTCGGCTACACCTACACGCTCGAAGGGCATCCCTTCGCCGAAGTCGAGCGCTGGGACGCCGACAGCAAATCATGGATCAACGGCATCACCGACGAACGCAGCGCCGAGTTCGTCGGCTCGGATGCCGGCTACCTGATCTCCGACGTGCTCGGCGGCTAAGGGAAACCCGATGGCGAAGAAGAAAGCCAACACCGAGACCGCGACCTATGAGGTGCTGACGCGCATTCGCCACGACGGCGATCGCTACGTCGCGGGCGACGAGATCGAGCTGACCGCGGCGCAGCACGCGCAGCTCGCAAAGTCCGGTGCGGTCAGCCGCGAGCCTGTCGGCGACACGGCCGATGCCGACGCCAAGGCAAAGGCGGAGGCAGAGGCCAAGGCAAAAGCCGAAGCGGAGGCGGCCGCCGCAAAGGCGGAAGCCGACGCCAAGGCGAAAGCCGCAGCGGCCGCCGGAGCCAAGAACAAGGACGGCGCGAAGAAGTAGCGCCGTCTGCGGAATTGACGCGGGGAGAGCCGCGAGCGAGTGAGTCCGGCCACCATACCGGAGTGCAGCTCCGAAGCCCCAACGATGCCGGCAAGCCCGCAAGGGAGGGTATCGAAAACAGCGGCACGAAATTCACGGGGCCGCTCTCCTCTCCCTGGTCGGGTTCATTGTGTTGCGATCCCCCCGGCCTTCTGGAGAGCGGCCCCACCAACGGAAGGAGCGACCAGGTGAGCACGAACCCGATCATGCAGTTTTTTGACTGGGCCCATCTGCCTCCGCATCTGCAGGAGGTCAGCAAGCCGTTCGCCGCCCTCGCGGAGACGATCGTCGGCACACTTCCTCCGAACGCGGAGCGATCGGTCGCGCTGCGGAAGCTGCTCGAAGCGAAGGACGCCGCCGTGCGCGCGAAGGTCGCGGTTCCAGGAGCCGCCGCATGAGCGCGCTCTTCTACATCCTCGGATGCATCGGCCTGGCGATGGCCGGCGCCGGCGGGCTGATGCTCTACATCATCTGGTCCGACGATTTTGAAGGCGCGAGCCTGAAGGAGTTCGCGGTTGCCTTCGCGCTCCTCGTTGTCGGCCTCGCGCTGTTCGCGGCGGGGTGGCCATGACCGCCTTCTTCTACATCATGGGCGGCCTCCTCTGTTTTCTCGGCGGCTTCGTCTTCGCCGATCCGTCGCGCGATCCGAGCTACCGCGCCCGCGCGATGGGCGTGGTTATTCTTGTCGCCGGCGCCGCGCTCGTTTTTTTGGGGGGTGCGCGGTGAGCTACGTGACGCTCGAAAAGCTCATCTCGAAGTTCGGCGCGCGCGAGCTGGTGCTGCTCACCGACCGCGCAGTGCCGGCATCGGGTGAGATCGACGAAGCCATTGTCGCCGAGGCGATCGCGGCCACCGATGCCGAGATCAATGCCTATCTGACCCGCCGCTATTCGCTGCCGCTTTCGCCGGTGCCGCTGCTGATCGAGAACCTCGCCGCCCCGATGGCGCGCTACCACCTGCATGTCGAGCACGCGCCGGCGCAGGTCGAAAAGCAATACGAGGCGGCGCTGCGGACGCTGCGCGACATCGCCAGCGGCAAGGCCTCGCTCGGCGACGACGACGCCGCGGCCGACCTGCCTTCGCCCTCGCAGGGGCCGCGCGTCCAGGCGGGCGATCCGGTGTTCACAACAGAGACGCTGAAGGGGTTCTGAAGCGCCATGGAAACGGGCCTGAAAATGTCGCTGACGCTCGAGGACGCCGCCGCGCTGGCCGGCCTCGAAGCGATGGCGCTTGCCTCGCGCGACATGACGCCGGCGATGGAAGATATCGGGCTCGGCCGCGTGACCTCGACGCAGCGGCGCTTCGACACCGGCATCGGCCCTGACGGCGTGCCCTGGCCGGTCTCGATGCGCGCGGCAGAGGAAGGCGGTCTGACGCTGGTCGACAGCGCGCGGCTCTATGGCAGCATCACGTTCGAGGCCGGGCCGCAGGACGTCGCCTGGGGAACCGATGTCGCCTATGCCGGCGTGCACCAGGACGGCGCGACGATCGAGGCGAAGGGCGGCGGCTACATGAAGTTCAGCCTGCCCGGCGGCGGCTTCGCCCAGGTGCGCAGCGTCACCATCCCGGCGCGGCCCTTCATGGGGTTCGACGAGGAAGACGCGCAAGACAGTATCGCGGCGCTGTCGGCGTTTGTCACCGACGCCTTCGGGCAAGCCCGCGGGGCGCCGCAATGAGCGAGCACGAGGAAGAACCGATCGTCCTGCCCGGGATATCGCTACCCGGCCTCGCGCCGATCGCGGCGCGGCTCGACGCCTGCGTGCCCGAGCTCGTCCATTGCGCCGATGTCTTCGACTGGCAGGGCTCGCTCGACCGTATCCGCGCGACGCCGGCGGCGCTGATCGCGCCGGCAGCCGCGACCTATGGGCCCAACGTCGTGGCCGGCCGGGCGCTGCGCCAAGAGCGCACGCACTTCTTTTCCGTGATGCTGATCTTTACCGGCGCCGGGCCCGAAGGCCGCAGCGCGATGCCGCTGTTCAAGACCGTGTGCGAGGGCGCGCTTGCGGCGCTGACCGGCTGGCGGCATCCGGACGGCGGCTCGCTGATCGAACCGGTCGCCGAACGGCTGGCGCATTTCGACGCGCAGCGCCAGGCGCTGACCTGGGAAATCCGCTTCAAGCACCGGCACCACATTTCGAACCTTGTCCCCACCCCACCGACACCCTGAAGGAGCGCGACCATGAAACGCGAAGGCGGACACTACGTGCAGAGCCTCAAGACCGGCAAGACGCGCCGCGTCAAGGAACCGACAAAGCCCGCGGCCCGCCAGCCGCGCGCAAAGCGCGACGCCGAACGCGAGGCGGAGCGCCAGGCCGCGCGCCGCGCCAGGCGCCCGCGCAATCCCTCCGCCGCCGCGGCAGCCGCAGGCCCGGCGAAAGAGCCGGCCGGCGGCGCGGCACTCACCCCGCGTCCGCCGGCCGATGGCGGCGACGACAGCAACAGCAAATAAGGAGGCGATCCGATGTCGCTCGACTTTCTGAAAAAAGACGAACTGGTCGTGGTGGTCAGCGAAGAAGACGAATACGCCGACGACGCCGAGCCGGCCGGTGCCGACGCGCTGCTGACCCGCGACTTCATGTGCAGCCCGATCGAGGGCTCGGAAGTGCAGCGCATGCTCGACCGGCCGGGCCAGGGCGCCAGCCCCTCGATGTTTGCCGGACGCCACATGGCCTGCTCCCTGAAAGTGGAAGCCGCGCCCTCCGGCACGATCGGCGTGCCGCCGGCCTTCAGCTCGATCCTGCTCTGCTCGCAGATGGCCGAGACGATCGTCGAGGATATCGAGGAAGACCCGGTCGAGGTTCATTACGAATATGTCTCGCGGCTGCTGTCGTCGGCGTCGCTCTATGCCAATTACGACGGCGTGCTGTTCCGCCTGCTCGGCATGCGCGGCGCTATCGGCATGGAGTTCGAGGGCGGCGGCATTCCCTACTTCACCTTCAACGGCATGGCGCTGCTGACCCTGCCCGAAGACGTCGCGATGATCGAGGATGCCGATTATTCGGGCTTCAAGCTGCCCGAGCTCGCCGAGGCCGACACCACGCAGGAAGTGTCGATCGGCGATGCCGACTTCGTGCTGCGGAACTGGCAGTTGCAGCCGCCGCAGAACGTCGCCTTCCGCGACCTGCCCGGCCAGAAGGAAGTCGTGATCGCCGGCAACCGCAATCTTCGCTCGCGGCTCGAAGTGATGGCGCCGCGGCTCGACGGCTTCGATCCCTTCGCGATGAAGGAGGCGATGACGCTGGCACCCTTCACGCTGCTGCACGGCTCGGCCGCCGGCAAGCAATGGAGCTTCGAGGGCGCACTGACGCAGATCGTCGGCGTTGCCTTTGGCGAGCACCAGGGCGAGCGGACGCTGCAGCTCGAACTGCTGCACACCTCAAGTCCGGCCGGCGACGACGACGGGGTGTGGAAGTTCATTTGATAGCGGGCGCTCGGTCGCGGACTGCGCTCGCGACCTTGTGCCTGTTTCGAGTTTGGGCGTGCAGCGGCGCGTCCAGGTAACAGGCCCGAGCGAGCGAGCGCAGGCGCGCAAGCGCCGAAGTCCGGAGCGAGGGCCAAACGAACGAAGGTGAGAAAATGAGCAACGACAAGCGGAAGATCAAATTCGTCCTTCGCGATCCGGCGAAGGAGCATCGCATCAAGTGGCCGGTGCGCTGGATGATCCCCGACGAGGATGGCGGCGATGTCGAGGTCGGCTTCACGGCGCATTTCAAGCTGCTGCCCGACGAGGAAGTCGACAAGCTTTTCGGCGGCGGCATGTTCGGCCGCTTCACCGATGCGGTCAAAAACAAGGCGGGCCTGCGCGAGGTGCTGGTCAACTGGTCGGGCGTCGAGCTGGCGACCGAGAAAGACGCCGAGCCCGCCGAGGTGCCGTTCAGCGAAGCGCATCGCGACATGATGCTCGCCTGGCAGGACTGCAGCAACGCCCTGATCCGCGCCTATGCAAGCGCGCTTGCCGGTAAATCCGAAAAAAACTGAGGGAGGCCGCGCGTGCGCTGGCGACAGGACGCATCGACGGCGAAACGGGCGGCCCCCCTCCGGTATCGCGCAGCGGGCGGCGCGATCTCGTCGCGCAGCTCCGCGCGCTCAAGGCGCCGGCAGCCACGCTCGCCCTGGTCGCGCCGCCCGTCGATGCGGCCGACGATGAAGACCTTGTCGTCGTGCTCGATCGCGAGAACGAGCCGGCCGTTACGCTCTTTCTCGGAACCGGCACGCAATGGCGTTCCGTCGCGCTCTCGACAATGGAGCGCGCGGCGATCGTCCGCACCGGCATCGACTATGCCGGCGCCGAGGCCGCGGCGCGCGGGCTCGGGATCGCGTGGAATGTCGAGCTTGTGGCCGGGCTCCGGGTCATGGAAGACGAAACCATCCGCATCGAAAGCGCCGCCCGCGCGCGCGAATGGGCGAAGGGCAGCGCGCGCCGGCGATGAGGCAGGCTTGACATGACCGAGCAAGTCGTTCGCTTCCGCCTGACCGTCGACGGCCGCGCCGCCGAGGTCGCGTTCGACCGGACCAGCGGCAAGCTGCGCGAAGTGCGCGGCGCGACCGGCGAGGCCGGCGCGGCGATGCGCGTGGGCGAACGCGATGCGCGCGGCTTTGCCGGCGGCCTCAATCGCTCCTATCTCGAAACCACCGCGTTGACGACCGTGCTGCGCTATGTCGGCCCGGCCGTCCTCGCGATGGGGCTGAAGCGAGCGGCGGCCGACGCGCGCGAATTCGCCGCCTCGATGGCCGAGGTCGCAACGCTCGCCGATTTCGCCAAGCGCGATCTCGCGCCGCTGTCGGCGGAAGTGCGCAAGCTGGCGATCCAGTACAACCAGTCGCCCAAGGCCGAAGCCAAGGCGCTCTACGACATCATTTCCGCCGGCGCGTCCTCGTCCGAGGAAGCGGTCAAGCTGCTGCACCAGGCCAACCAGCTCGCGGTCGGCGGCGTGACCAGCGTCGCGGTCGCGGCCGACGGGCTGACCTCGGTCCTGAATGCCTATCGCGGCGCTGCGGGCTCGGCGGCCGATGTGTCGGACGCCTTCTTCGTCGCGATGCGTGCCGGCAAGACGACGGTCGCCGAGCTCGCCTCGTCGATCGGCGCGGTGGCGCCGATCGCGGTGCAGACCGGCACGACGCTGGAAGAGCTGCTGTCGGCGACGGCGGCGCTGACCAAGGGCGGCATCGATACCGGTTCGGCCATGGACGGCCTGCGCGCGATCCTGGCCGCGGTGCTGAAACCTTCCGAGCAGGCCAAGAAGCTCGCCGCCGAGCTCGGCCTCGAATTCTCGACCGCCGCGCTGCGCGCCAAGGGCTTCACCGGCTTCCTTGCCGACGTGGTCGAGAAGACCGGCGGCGCCGACGAACATCTCTCGGTGCTGTTCGGCCGCATCCAGGCGCTCGGGCCGGTGCTGGCGATGGCCGGCAGCGCGGCCGAAGACTACAACAACACGCTCGGCCAGATGGGGAGCAAGGCCGGGGAGACGGCCAAGGCCGTCAAGATCGTGACGGACGAGGCCGGATGGGCGGTCGCGCAATTGGGGCGCGCGCTGGCCGATATCGCGCTCGAAGCCGGCAAGGCCGTCGACCAGAACCTTTCGCCGGCGGCAGAGCTTTTTGTCGAGAACCTCGAAGACATCAAGCGTGTCGGGCTCGATGTCGTGCAGGTCTTCGCGGTGCTGGCAGGTACCGCCGGCGGCGCGGCGTTGTTCCGCGCCATCGCCGCGGCCACAGGCCCGGCCGCCGCCGGCCTGCTGTCGATGGCGCTGGCGACCAACACCTATTCGGCCGCCGCCTTCGCCGCGACGATCTCGACGCGGGCGCTGGCCGGCGCGATGGCGTTTTTCGGCGGGCCGATCGGCGCAGCGATCGCGGCCGCCGGCGTCGCCTATGTGCTGCTCGGCAACAGCACCGATGCGGCGGCCGAGGCGGCGGAGCGGGCGCGGCAACGCCTCTACAATCTCAACGACGAGATCGCGCGGGGAACGCCCAAGACAATCGAGGCGGCCGAGGCGAAGCTCGCCGATGCACGCGCCAACGAAGAGCTGGCGCGCACCGCGTTGCTCGCGGCCGAAGCCGAGCTGAAGCAGGCGGAGGCGCGTCTCGCCCGCGAGCTCGCCTATGGCGGCAACAGTGGCGATGTGCGCCAGCGTTCGATCCAGAAGGACATCGACGGAAAGCGCGAGGCGATCAACCTGGCGGGCGGCGAGCTCGATGTCGCACGCGGCGATGTCGAGAAGTTGCAGGAGGCGATCGCAAAACTGCGCGAGGAGATCGCAAACCCCGGCAGCAGCTCGGGCGGTGGCGGGCTCGGCGGTTCGCTCGACGATCTCAAGACCTCGCTCGACGCGGTGCTGAAGGCGGCCGATCCGGTCGGCGCGGCGATCCGCGATTACCGCACGGCGGTCGGCGTGCTCGACCAGGCGTTGAAGTCCGGTTTGATCCCGTCGACCGCCGAACATGCGCGGCTGCAGAAAGGTCTCGACGAGGCGCTGGGGCAGGTGCTGGCCAAGCGGCCGGCCGAGGAGATCGAGAAGTGGGCGGAAGCGCAGGCCAACCTCACCGATCGCACGCTCGGGCTGGCGGTCGCCGAGCGGATGCGCGCCGAGGCCAAGGCCGGCGGCATCCGCTTCATGGAGGAAGAGCGGCGCGCGATGGCCGAGGAGGTCCGCCTCGCCGCCATGTCGGAGGATATGCGGCAGATCGAGCTGAAGACGCGCGAGCTGCTGCTCAAGGCCAAGCGCGAGGGCGTGACGGTGTCGGAGGCCGAGGCCCGCGCCGCCGTCGAGGCGCAACAGGCGCAGCTGCGCGCCGTCGAGGCGCATCAGCGCGAGCTGCGGCGCTGGGAGGACGTGTTTTCGTCCGTCGTCGGCAACATGGAAACGGGCTTCAAGGACGCCTTCAAGGAAGCCTTCCGCGAAAGCGGCGGCGGCTTCGACCGGCTGATGGAAGGTTTCAAGGAAGGCTTCCTCGACATGCTGGCCGAGCTGGCCTTCCAGGCGCTGGCAAAGCCGATCCTCATCCCGATGATGCAGGGTCTCGGCGGCGCGATGGGGCTCGGGCCGCAACAGATCGCGCAGGTGCTCGGCCAACACGGCATGTCGACCGGCAGCGCGGCCGGCGGCCTCGGCAACATGTCGAGCCTGCTCGGCGGCATTTCGAATTTCGGCAACGACATTCTCTCGACGATCGGCGGCTGGCTCGGCATCGGCGGTGCGTCGGCCGGCGCGGCGTCGAATGCCGCGCTCCATGCCTGGACGGCGATCGGGCCCGGCGCGGCCGGCGCGGCGGGCGGGGCGGCGGGCGGCGCGG
>NZ_JAUSBV010000005.1 GCF_030651915.1 Parvibaculum sp.
CTGGTCGAGCGCTTCTTCAACAAGCTCAAGCACTTCAGGCGCGTCGCCACGCGCTTCGACAAGCTCGCACGCAACTTCCTCGCTGCGGTCGCCATCGTTTCAATCCGGATATGGGCCCGTGCTTATGAGTCCACTACCTAGCGGCCCAGGGCCAACGCGAAGAAGGCATGAGCATCGGCCAAGGCGTCGCGCATGGCATGACGATCGGGTTCAATCCCATGATGCGCGAACTCTACGCGCTGCCGAAACCGATCGTCGCGGCAGTGAACGGCGTTGCGGCGGGTGGCGGCGTCGGTCTTGCGCTTGCCGCCGACATCGCCATCGCCTCGCATTCGGCTTCCTTCGTGCAGGTGTTCGGGCCGAAGCTTGGCCTGATCCCCGATCTCGGCTGCACCTGGCACCTGCCGCGCCTTGTCGGGCGCGCCCGCGCGCTCGGGCTTGCGCTGACAGGCGACAAGCTGCCTGCCGAGACGGCAGCCGAATGGGGCCTGATCTGGAAATGCGTCAAGGACACGGCGTTGATGGAGGAGGCCATGACAGTTGCCACCAAACTCGCCAATGGACCGACCAATGCCTTTGGCGAAATCCGCAAGGCGATCGACGCCGGCGCGCGTAATGGTTATTCCGAGCAGCTCGATTATGAGCGCGACGTGCAAGGTATGCTGGGCGACCATCCGAATTTCGCCGAGGGCGTCAAGGCGTTCCTGACCAAGAGGGAACCGGCGTTCAAGGCCTGACGACAGGCATCCAAAACAATTGCGATATACAAAACAGGGAGACGGACATGGACTTCGAGCGCGTCAAACTCGACATCGACGGCAATGTGGGCGTTTTGACGCTCAATCACCCCGAGGTGATGAACGCCGTTTCGCCGGAGATGCTGGGCGGGCTTATGAAAGCCATGGATGCGGTTGAAGACCCGAAGAACGGCATGCGCTGCCTTGTCATGACCGGGGAAGGCCGCGGTTTCTGTACCGGCGCCAATCTGCAGGGGCGCGGCGACAATTCGGGTGCGCGGCCGGACGCAGGCTCGGCGCTCGAAACCATGTACCACCCTTTTCTGCGGCGGCTGCGCAACCTGCCGATGCCCTTCGTCACCGCCGTCAACGGTCCGGCAGCCGGCGTCGGCATGAGCTTCGCGCTGATGGGCGACCTGGTGCTGTGCGCTCGATCCTCCTATTTCCTGCAAGCCTTCCGCCGGATCGGGCTGGTGCCGGATGGTGGCTCGACCTGGATTCTGCCGCGTCTCGTCGGCAAGGCGCGGGCGATGGAGCTTTCGCTGCTGGGCGAGAAGCTGCCGGCCGAAACGGCGCTTTCGTGGGGGCTCGTCAATCGCGTGTTCGACGACGAGACGCTGATGGCTGAAGCGCGCAAGCTTGCCGCCGATCTCGCAAACGGCCCAACCAAGGCGCTCGGCATGATCCGCCAGCTCTATTGGGAGAGCACCGACAACACCTATGAAGAACAGCTCAATCTCGAGCGGCAGCTTCAGCGGACGGCCGGCAATGGCGACGACTTCAAGGAGGGCGTGCGCGCCTTCCTCGAGAAGCGGCCGGCGCAGTTCAAAGGTAACTAGCCGATGATGCAGCTCGCCAGCAGGGCGAGAAACATCACGGCGATGAAGAAAATCATGTGAGGCATTTTTGTCTTTCGGGCCGCGCGTCCTATTTTCCGGGGCGCGCGGCTTTTTTTCGCGGGCTCCGACTTTTCCGGGGAACGGGTTTTGCCGCTCTGGCCGCCAGCGCGGCGTCGAGCGCCTTGCGCGCCCAGAGGATCAATTCATCGGGTTCATCATAGAGCCGTTCGGGCAGTTCGTAATACGACATGGCGACCGTCTTGCCCGAGGGCGGCTCGTAGACGAAGGGGCCGCTGTCTTCCGCTTCGTAGTCGGCACGGTTGCGTTCGTCGACCTTGAAGAAAAGCGTCTCGCCGGCAATGAGGCCGAACATCAAATTATCCAGATAGATGCCGGCGCCGCCGAACATGTTGCGAATGCGGATCGGGCCCAGATGCTCAAGTTGCTCGGCCACGAATTCCTTATATTCGTCGCTGACAGCCATGACGACTCAGGCAGTCGCCGGGACAATGGTCACGCTTTCGCCGCAACCGCAGGCGTCGGTCTGGTTTGGATTGTTGAAGCGAAAGCCTGAGGCAAACTTGTCTTCCTCGTAGTCCATCTCGGTGCCGAGCAGGAACAGGATCGCCTTGGGATCGATCAGAATCCTGACTTCCCGATCCTCGACCACTTCGTCGAGCGGCTTGGCGGCTTCGGCATATTCCATCGTGTATTCCATACCGGCACAACCGCCGTTCTTCACGCCGATACGCACCCCGACATATTTTCCGTCGGACGCTGCCATGATTTCCTTCATGCGCGCGGCGGCGGCTTCCGTCAGTGTGATCGCTTTGGGCATCTGTCGCGCCATTTTCGGCTCCATCAGAACATATTCAATGCGACACGCGCTTCTTCGGACATCCGGCTCGGGTCCCAGGGCGGGTCGAAGGTCATGTTGACGCGGACATCGGCTATTCCCTCGACGGTACGCACCGCATCCTCGACCATGATCGGCATGGTGCCCGCGACGGGACAGCCCGGCGCCGTCAACGTCATATCGATGACGACGTCGCGATCGTCGGAAATATCGACCTTGTAGATCAGTCCGAGCTCGTAGACATCGACCGGAATCTCCGGATCGTAGACCGTCTTGAGCGCGGCAATGATGTCGTCCGTTATCTGGTCGATTTCATCCTGCGGGATCGTCGAAGCGCGCGGCGTCTCATCGGCGCTGGCCGGCACCGTTTCCGCATTTTCCATCATGTTCGCGTCTTCGGCCATGATCCGCCTATCCAAAGAACTTCTTGCTGTCGATCAACGCATCGACCAGCCGGTCGACTTCATCAAGTGTATTGTACATCGCGAAGGAAGCCCGTGTCGTCGCGCCGACACCGAAACGCTCCATCGCCGGCTGGGCGCAATGATGGCCCGCCCGGACCGCGACGCCCGCCCTGTCGATGACAGTGGCGATGTCGTGCGGATGGGCGTTGTCCATTACAAAGGAAACGATGCTGCCCTTCGCCTTCGTCGTGCCGACGATGCGCAGACTGTTGATTTCCGAGAGGCGGCGGGTCGCATAGTCTCTCAGGTGCGCCTCATGTGCGGCAATCCGCTCGCGGCCGATATTCTCGATATAGGAAAGCGCCGCGCCAAGACCAATAGCCTGAACGATGGGCGGTGTGCCAGCCTCGAAGCGGTGCGGCGGCGCCGCATAGGTGACGTCGTCCATGCCGACCTCGCGGATCATCTCGCCGCCGCCGCGATAAGGCCGCATCGCCTTCAGATGTGCAGATTTCCCGTAAAGCAGGCCGATGCCGGTCGGTCCATAGAGCTTGTGGCCCGTGCCGACAAGGAAATCGCAATCGAGATCGCAGACGTCGGTCGGCAGGTGAACGATGCCCTGGCAGCCGTCCACCAGCACCGGTAGGCCGCGCTCATGCGCCATGTGGATCATGGTCTTCATCGGCGTGATCGTGCCGAGCGCATTCGACATTTGCGTCACAGCGACAAACTTTGTGCGCGGTGTGAAGAGCTTTTCATAAGCGTCGAGATCGAGATCTCCCTCGTCCGTCGCCGGTATCCATTTCAACACGGCGCCGTGCCGTTCGCGCAGGAAATGCCAAGGCACGATGTTCGAGTGATGCTCCAGCACCGAAAGGATGATTTCGTCGCCCGGCTCGATGCGTGGCGCCAGATATGACGACGCAACCAGATTGATCGCGTCGGTACCGCCCGAGGTGAAAATAATCTCGTCGGTCGAAGCCGCATTCAGAAACGCCCGGGCCGTTTCGCGCGCTTCCTCGAACTTCTCGGTCGCCGCATTGGCGAGGAAGTGCATACCGCGATGGACGTTCGAATATTCATTGGCATAGGCATGCGCCACGGCATCAATCACCGATTGCGGCTTTTGCGCCGAGGCGGCGTTGTCGAGATAGACCAACGGCTTGCCATAGACCTCGCGCGACAGGATCGGGAAATCGGCGCGAATGCGGGCGACGTCATAAGTTTCGGATTTCAGAACCGGACTGTTCATGCCCTGCCCTCCCCGTCCGCGAACCAGCCGGCGGCGAGCAGCTTCAACGCTTCGCGCGCAGCCTCATGCGGCACGAGGTCCAGCGCTTCGTCGAGAAAAGCCGACACAAGGAGCTGGCGCGCTTCCATTTCCGGAATGCCCCGCGAACGCAGGAAGAAGATCGCCTCGCGCGACAGCTCGCCGACCGTCGAGCCATGTGCGCATTGAACGTCGTCGGCGTAGATTTCAAGCTCGGGCTTGGCGTTCATCGCCGCGTCGCGCGACAGCAGCAGCGCGTGCGTCATCTGACGGCCGTCGGTCTTCTGGGCGTGAGGCCGCACGATAACCTTGCCTTGAAAAATACCCTCTGACGCACCGTCCAGCACACCCTTGAAGAGTGTATGGCTGGTGCAGCCCGGCACGGCATGATCGATCACGCAGAACTGGTCGGCATGCTGCGCCGCCTTCAGCGCATAGGCGCCGTTGACATGTGCCTGCGCACCCTCGCCTGCGAAGAGGACGAAATTCTGCGTGCGCGAGATGCCGCAGCCGAGCGTCAGCGTGAAACTCGACAGGCGGGACTTCGCGGCGAGGCGGGTGCGCAGGGTCGCCAGATGAACGGCGCCCGCCCCTTCGTCCTGAAGTTTCACGTGAGAGAGGCGCGCCTCATCGCCCAGCGCCACATCGGTGACGATGTCGGCGAAGGCAGCGGCACCGCCGATATGACTCTCGAAGATCGTCGCATCCGCATCCTCTTCCAGCAAGATCAGGTTGCGGGTGTGCGACGCACCGCCATCGGCGGCAAGGAAAAGCAGGTGCAGCGGCTTGTCGAGGCGAACGCCTTTGCGAATACGCAGGGCCGCTCCGTCGTGCATCAACGCCGTATTGAGATCGACGACATTCTCGGACTGGCGCGCATCGTCGAAACGGCGTTCCACAAGCTCCTTCACCCATTGCTCGTGCAACACATCGTTCAGCGAATGCAACTCGACACCCTTCGGCAGGCGGACCGCTTTCGAAAGATCGGGCCGGTGCCGGCCGTTGACGAAGACGACGACATGGCGGTCGATGGCGGCGAAGGCGGATGCCACGGCCGTGTCGGGCAGGACGACCGCGCCTTCGTGCGCCGGCGCCGGCACAAAGGCGGCCTTCTCCAACGCCTGCTTCAGATCGGTATATTTCCATTCTTCGAGGCGGCGATGCGGCAGGCCGGCCTCGACGAAGGATTTCAGCGCCGCGTCGCGGCGGCGCGCCAGCCAGCCGCCGGCGCCAGGCAGCACCGCGCGCTCCCGGTCATATGTTTCTGCGAAAATCTGTGCAGCCTTGTCGTTCATAGGTTCCTCACGCCGCATCCGCGTCATAAGCGGCATAGCCGGTTTTCTCGAGTTCGTGCGCCAGCTCCCTGCCACCCGTCTTGACGATGCGGCCGCCGGAAAGCACGTGCACAGCGTCGGGCACGATGTAGTCGAGCAGGCGCTGGTAATGCGTGATGACCAGCATCGCGCGCTCCGGATTGCGCAGTGCGTTGACGCCTGCCGCAACCGTTTTCAGCGCGTCGATATCGAGCCCGGAGTCGGTCTCATCAAGCACGGCCAGAGCGGGCTCCAACAGCGCCATTTGCAGGATTTCGGCGCGCTTCTTCTCGCCGCCCGAGAACCCGACATTCAAGGCGCGCTTCAGCATCTCGTCCGGCACATTGAGCGGTTTTGCCTTTTCGCGCACCAGCTTCAGGAAACGCACCGCGTCGAGTTCGGCTTCGCCGCGCGCCTTGCGCTGCGCGTTCAGTGCCGTTTTCAGGAAGGTCATTGTCGTGACGCCAGGAATCTCGATCGGGTACTGGAAGGCGAGAAAGATGCCTGCAGCCGCTCGTTCGTCGACATTCAGTTCCGTCAGGTCGCGACCCTTGAAGCGGATCGAGCCCTCGGTCACTTCATAGCCTTCACGACCGGACAGAACATAGGAAAGCGTCGACTTACCGGACCCGTTCGGACCCATGATGGCATGGACTTCGCCTGCACGGATATCCAGATCGATCCCTTTCAGGATTTCCTTGCCGTCCACCGACACATGCAGGTTCTTGATCTCAAGCATATTCATTCTTTCACATTCCAGCGTCAGCCGACGCTACCTTCGAGGCTGATGCCGACGAGCTTCTGGGCCTCGACGGCAAATTCCATCGGCAATTGTTGCAGCACGTCGCGGCAGAAGCCGTTGACGATCAGCGCGACCGCCTCTTCCTCGCCGATGCCACGCTGCCGGCAATAGAACATCTGGTCGTCGCTGATTTTCGACGTCGTCGCCTCATGTTCCAACACGGCGCCCGGGTTCTTCGTTTCGATATAGGGCACCGTATGCGCCGAACAACGATCGCCAATCAGCAAGCTGTCGCATTGCGTAAAATTTCGAACGTTCTCCGCCTTGCGGTGCACGCTGACGAGACCGCGATAGGTGTTGGACGAACGGCCGGCCGAAATGCCCTTTGAGACGATGCGGCTCGACGTGTTGCGCCCGAGATGGATCATCTTGGTGCCGCTGTCGACCTGCTGGCGTCCGTTCGAAATCGCGATCGAGTAAAACTCGCCGCGCGAATTGTCGCCGCGCAGAATGCAGCTGGGGTACTTCCAGGTGATGGCCGATCCTGTTTCGACCTGGGTCCATGAGATTTTCGAGTTCGCGCCGCGGCAATCGCCGCGCTTGGTGACGAAATTGTAGATGCCGCCCTTGCCGTCTTCATCGCCCGGGTACCAGTTCTGGACGGTCGAATATTTGATCTCGGCATCGTCCAGCGTAACCAACTCGACAACCGCCGCATGAAGCTGGTTCTCATCGCGCTGCGGCGCCGTGCAGCCTTCGAGATAGCTCACATAAGAGCCCTTCTCGGCGATGATAAGCGTACGCTCAAATTGACCCGTCTGCTTCTCGTTGATGCGGAAATAGGTCGACAGCTCCATCGGGCAGCGAACGCCTTCAGGAATGTAGACGAAGGATCCTTCCGAAAAGACCGCCGAGTTCAGCGTCGCGTAGAAATTGTCGGAAGTCGGCACGACGGAACCGAGATATTTCTGTACAAGCTCCGGATGGTCGCGCACAGCCTCGGACATCGGACAAAAGATGACGCCGACCTCGCGGAGTTTCTCCTTGAACGTCGTCACCACCGACACGCTGTCGAACACCGCATCGACTGCGACCCCGGCCAGCATTTTCTGTTCGGTCAGCGGAATGCCGAGCTTCTTGTAGGTTTCAAGAAGTTTCGGATCGACTTCGTCGAGACTGTTCAGCTTCACCGACTGCTTGGGGGCCGCGTAGTAATAGGCATCCTGGAAGTCGATCGGCGGATAACTGACCTTCGCCCATTTCGGCTCTTCCATCGTCAGCCAGCGGCGAAAGGCGGCGAGCCGCCACTCGAGCAGCCAGCCGGGCTCACTCTTCTTCGCCGAAATAAAACGCACCGTCTCTTCCGTCAGCCCCAGCGGGGCCTTGTCGGATTCGATGTCGGTGGTGAATCCGTATTTGTATTTCTCGACTTCACCAACCGTTTTGACGGTCTCTCTCACGGCAGCCATTTCAACTCTCCACAACCGCAAGCCGAGGCGACGGCGCCCTGCTCGCGTAAACAACGGTATCCGCCTTCGAGCGGTTGCGGTCATAGGCACGCAACCAGCTCTCGACAAAGCGGTCGACATCGCGGGCAACGCTCGACCAGCCGAGGCTGACGCGAACGGCACCCTTCGCTAACGCCGGATCAATACCCATTGCGTCCAGCACGCGGGGACGGCCGACCTTGCCCGACGAACAGGCAGCGCCAGCACTGACCGCCACGCCGTCGAGATCGAGGGTCATCAGCAGCGTCTCGGAGTCGAGGCCCGGCGCCGCGACATAGCTCGTGTTGGGCAGGCGCCGTGCACCCCGCCCAAAAAACACGACATCGGGCACGGCGGCAGCGATGCGTGCCTCCAGTTCGTCGCGCAATTCTGCCAGCGCGGCAAATTCTTCGAGCGCATCGTGCGCCGCGCGCGCGGCCGCGCCGAAACCGGCAATGCCCGAAACATTCTCGCTTCCGGCGCGACGGCGCATCTCCTGACCACCACCGACGGCGTCGGTTGCGAACGGCAAGCCGTCACGAATGACGAGTGCGCCGACACCCAGCGGGGCACCGAGCTTGTGACCGCCCAGCATCATCATGTCGGCGTCCAGCGTGGCGAAATCGAGCGGAACTTTGCCCACGGCCTGAACCGCGTCGCAAAGCAACAATCCTCCGGCCTCATGTGCCAGCACCGCGGCCTCGGCGACCGGCTGAAGAACACCGGTTTCGTTGTTGGCATACATCAGTGCGACCAGGGCCCGCTTGTCCGAGGCCGCCAGGCACGCTGCCAAGGCAGCCAAATCGAGCCGGCCCTCGCCGTCCACAGGCGCTATTTCGATGGCAAGGCCCGAGGCCTCAGCCGCGGCGCGTACCGCGTCATGCTCGACGGCGGAAACAATCAGGCGCCCAACGCCCTGCGCCGCCTTCGCGGCATGGAACGCGAGACGCGCGGCCTCAGTGCCGCCGCTGGCGAAAATCACCTCTGCGGGCTTGGCGCCAGCCAGTACCGCGACCTCGCGCCGGGCCGCCTCGATGAGCGCGCGCGCCGCCCTGCCCTCGGTATGAACCGAGGACGGGTTGCCCGTCACCTCCAATGCGCGCAAGACCGCCGCGCGCGCCTCGGGGCGCAGCGGCGTGGTCGCATTGTGATCAAGATAGGCACGCTTCATCGTCATCGCGCAGCGAAACTCCCGTTCATCGACAAACTTGCGGTCAGTCGGCAGCGTTGGCGATGCCAGCCGATTTGCGGCGCGTGTCCGAGCTGACAACCTGCTGTTCCGCGACCCGACCATCGATCACATCGCCGAGAGATACAGAATTCAGGTAAAGCTGAATCTGGTGGCTGAGACCCTCCCACAAATCATGGGTGATGCAGCGTCCTGACGATGGCAAGCAGCCCCGGGGTGAGCCCAGCTCGCAACGGGTTGCCTTGATCGGTTCGTCGACCGCGAGGATAACGTCCGCAATCCGGATGTCGTCGGCGACGCGCGACAGCAGATAACCGCCGCCCGGCCCACGAACGCTCTTCACCAAGTCGCCACGGCGCAGCTTGGCGAAAAGTTGTTCCAGATAGGACAATGAGATCTCCTGGCGATCGGCGATTTCTGCCAACGCCACGGGAC
This sequence comes from Parvibaculum sp., assembly GCF_030651915.1. Taxonomy (GTDB): domain Bacteria; phylum Pseudomonadota; class Alphaproteobacteria; order Parvibaculales; family Parvibaculaceae; genus Parvibaculum. The sequence continues at coordinate 9,273 of NZ_JAUSBV010000005.1, forward strand.
TGCCGTCCGAATGCCGTGCCAAGTCGGCCATGGCCATCACGGCATAACGCCCCTTGGTTGTGAGCTTCACGGCCAACTCCCTCGTTTGGCAGGCAAAGAACGGTCAAAAGCTTGCACAACCGGCCATTGCCTGTGTTAAGAACATGCGCCCCGATGGACCGGAAAACGGGCCTGCGACAGTAATAAACGCAGGCGGCAGATCCGGATCGGCGAGGCTGGCAGCGCAAGGCTCAACGATTTCCGAGCGCCGTAGTCAACTATTTAGCATCTCGCGGCCGAATTTCCAGAGGAATTGCTGAAACAAAGCAAAAATATCTCCCTGTTCTTTAGTGGGATATTACGCGTCAGCACCTCGCCGGCCGCATAGCCCGAGACAGACCCAGACATGCCTGAAGTGATTTTCAACGGCCCCGCCGGCCGGATCGAGGGCCGGTACCACCACAGCAAGAAGTCGAATTCGCCGGTCGCGCTGGTGCTGCACCCCCATCCGCAATTTGGCGGGACCATGAACAACCCCGTCACGTATGCCCTTTACCAGGCATTCGTAAACCGGGGTTTCTCGGTGTTGCGGTTCAATTTCCGTGGCGTCGGGCGCAGTCAGGGCGCGTTCGATTCCGGCATTGGCGAGCTTTCGGACGCCGCCTCGGCGCTCGACTGGCTGCAATCTCAAAATCCGGATGCGGCACAATGCTGGATCGGCGGTTTTTCATTCGGCGCCTGGATCGCAATGCAGGTTCTGATGCGGCGCCCGGAAATCGAGGGTTTCATCTCCGTCGCCCCGCTGGCCAACATGTATGACTTTTCCTTCCTGGCGCCCTGCCCCTCGTCCGGCATCATCATCAATGGCAGCACCGATCAGGTGGCGCCGCCTGCGGATGTGCTGAAACTCGTCGAGCGGCTGAAGACGCAAAAGGGCATCACGATCGAACACGCGTCCGTAGAAGGCGCCAATCACTTCTTTGAATCGCATCTCGAGCCGCTGGCGAATACCATTGGCGCCTATCTCGACAAGCGGCTCGCGGTGGCGCCGGAGAAAGCCTGACCCTCAGTCGTCGGCCGTTCCGCCCGCCCGGTGGATCGTGCCGCCGGGCATCGGCTTCGGAACGCCCGTCGTCGTCGGCAGGCTGAGCGGCAACCCGCGCAGCGAACGCACCGCGAGATAAGCAAAAGCCTCGGCCTCCACATCGTCGCCGCGCCAGCCAAGGTCCTCGGCCGGAAGGACGCCGCCCTGCAGTCGCTTGCTCAGCATCGCCATCAGCACTGGATTGTGCCGTCCCCCGCCACAAATGACGAAGCGCGAGGGTATTCCGGGTACATGTGCAAGGCTGCGCGCGATGGCCTCGACAGTGAAGGCTGTCAGCGTCGCCGCGCCGTCGGGCGGAGACAGATGTCTCACGGCATCCGGCGAGAAGGAGAAACGATCAAGCGATTTCGGCGGCGGTGTTTCGAAAAACTCATGCGACATCAAGTGCTCCAGCACATCCATGTCGACATCGCCGCCAGCCGCCAGCGCGCCGTCGCGGTCAATCGGTTCACCGATATGCTCCAGCGCCCAATCGTCGATCAATGCGTTGCCGGGGCCGGTGTCGAAAGCCAGGAGCACGCCATCGGGCGATACATAGGTGACATTTCCGACGCCGCCGATATTGATGATTGCGACTGGCTCCACAATCCCGGTGCTGCCGACAAGTGCCTGATGATAGAGCGGCACCAGTGGCGCGCCATGGCCACCGGCGGCAACGTCAGCGCTGCGGAAATCGTTGACCACGTCGATCCCGGTCAGCCGCGCCAGCACATCGCCAAGACCGATCTGCACCGTCCGGTGGCGGCCCGGTTGGTGGAGCACCGTCTGACCGTGAAACCCGATCACCGAGATATCGGCGGGCTTCAGCCCGGCCTCAACCAGCAGCGCCCGCACTGCCAGCGCATGGGCGAGCGTCAGATGCCGCTCGGCCTCGGCCACCTCCTCGGGCATGGGTTCGTCCGGCTCCCAGCTCATTGCGGCGTCAAGCGCCAGGCGAAGAAGCAGGCGCTCCTCCGGCTTGTAGGGGACGGCGAGCGACGCGCCCGGGCGCACCGCACCCTCGCCGTCGGTTTCGATAATGGCGGCGTCGATGCCGTCGAGCGAGGTCCCGCTCATCAGGCCCAAAGCGCGGATCATGGCTGTTTGTCCGTTTTTCACTCAGCCAAAGCGTGATACACCAGCCGCGCCTTCAAGCCTATCCGAAACCCGAGCCGATCATGACCAGCTTCAAGTCCGACTTCCTGCGCGAGCTTTCCGCCCGCGGGTTCATTCACCAGACCTCCGACGATGCGGGCCTCGACGCGCGCGCGCTGGAAGGACTATTGACGGGCTATATCGGCTTCGATGCGACGGCGCCGAGCCTTCATGCCGGTAGTCTCGTCCAGATCATGCTGTTGCGCTGGCTGCAGAAGGCCGGGCACCGGCCGATCGCGCTGATGGGTGGCGGCACGACGCGGATCGGCGATCCGAGTTTCCGCGACGAGGCGCGGCCTCTGCTGACCGACAAGAAAATCGAAGAGAACCTCGCCGGCATCAAGGCCGTGTTCTCGAAATTCCTGAAATTCGGAAACGGCAAGACAGATGCCGTCATGGTCAATAATCGCGACTGGCTCGACAACCTGAATTATATCGACTTTCTGCGCGACTACGGCCGCCACTTCTCGGTCAACCGGATGCTGTCTTTCGACAGCGTGAAAATCCGGCTCGAACGCGAACAGAACCTGTCGTTTCTCGAATTCAACTACATGATCCTTCAGGCCTATGACTTCGTGGAGCTGAACCGCAAATATGGCTGCACGCTGCAAATGGGCGGCTCGGACCAGTGGGGTAACATCGTCAACGGAATTGAGCTCGGACGGCGCACTGATGGCGCGCAGCTTTATGGCCTGACCAGCCCGCTGCTCACGACGTCATCGGGCGCCAAGATGGGCAAGACCGCGTCAGGTGCGGTGTGGCTCAACGCCGACATGCTGTCGCCCTATAACTACTGGCAGTACTGGCGCAACGCCGAGGATGCCGATGTCGGACGCTTCCTGCGACTCTTCACCGAGCTGCCGCTCGACGAAATCGCGCGCCTCGAAAAATTCGAAGGCGCGGACGTCAACGAGGCGAAGAAGATCCTCGCCACAGAGGCGACAGCGATGGCGCATGGTCGCGCCGAGGCCGAAAAAGCGGCCGAAGCCGCCCGCACGGCTTTCGAGGAGGGCGCGATCAGCGCCGATATGCCGACCGTCGAAATCGACGCCGATGCGCTCAAGGTCGGACACGGCCTGCTCAACGCCCTTGTTCAGGCCGGGCTCGTCGCTTCGACCAGCGATGCCCGCCGCCAGATCAAGGGCGGTGCCGTGCGCGTCAACGATGCGCAGGTCGGCGACGAAAAAATGGTGCTTTTCTGCGAGAACCTGACACCGGAAGGCGTCATCAAGCTCTCGCTCGGGAAGAAGAAGCACGTGCTGCTGAAGCCCAGGGGCTGATCGGCGGCGACCGGAACGAATGAGCCCTCCCCGGTTTCCCGGGAAGGGCTTCTTCCTGAACGCTCCCTAAAGCGCGTTCCACGGCTTATTGAGCTGCCGCGTTTGTGGCTCCTGTCGGTCCGTCTATTCGGCGGCCGTCGACGTGCCGAGCGCGAAAATTGCCGCGTCGCCGCCGGCGCCGTTGATCGCCTGAAGATATTTGATGCCTTCCTCGGCAATGTCGTCGCCGACCATACGGTCGCCTTCACCGTAAAGCTCGGCCATGTCCACATAGGCCGCATACATCGGCGCCGTGCGGCTCGTCACGATGCCGGCCTTGACCAACGTCTTGATGAGTACGCGGAAGATGTTGGTCGCTTCCTGCAACTCGCCACGCATGTTCTTGTCGGTCAGTGCTTCGGCCAGCGCACCTTGCACCCAGCGCCAGTCGAGGCCGACCTTCTCGTAGATCGCCTTCTTCTGTTCGGGGCCAGTCGAATTGCGCATCAACGTCATGAAGACTTCAAGCGCCCAATCCTCGATCATGTCGCGCTCGGCCGGCGGCAGGTTCGGCACAGTGCGGTCGGCCCAGATCTTGCCGAACTTGTGATGGAAGGCTTCGTCGGTCATCGTGAGCTGCATCAGCCGCCGCATCACCGGATCGTTGGTCTTGGCATAGAAAGTCGCGAAGGCGCCCATCGCCAGCCCTTCGACGATCATCTGCATGCCGACGAGCTTTTTCCACACAAGCGGCGAGGCGACGATCTCGCAGAGCAGCTTTTCGAGCACCAGACCGCAGGCCGTCGGCCTGCCCCAACGCGCCTGGATGTATTTTGCAAAGCCGGTGACGTGACGCGCTTCCTCGCGCGTCTGGTTGGCGGCATATTCCTGCGCGCCGGGATCTTTCAGAATGTGGCAAAGGCTCGCCGACAGCGCCAGCGCGCCCTGCTCGCCATGCAGAATCGACGACATGCCCCAACGGACATTCTCGTTGACCAGATATATCTTCTGCCTCTCGTCGAGCTTGTCCGACACCGCCGTCTTCAATTCCATATTGAAGTCGATCGGCATCAGCAGTTCGTTGTCGAGGTCCCACGGTTCGGAGAAGTCGATGTACTTGCTGTCGAGTGGATCCCAGAAATGATCGTGGGTCGCCGAAATGATCTTGTCGAAAGCGCTCGAACGTTTGCCGTAACGGTCGACATCCATCATGGCCGGAAAGTCGTCCGGTGCGACCGCTTCATAGGCGGCGTCCATCGTCATTTTCTGATTGGTGGACATGGGCTTCCTCCCCTTGCCAAGGCAATAGCGAAGTCAAAGCTTACATATACGGAGTGACACTCCGCAATCCTGAATCGTACATGGCTGTCAGTTTTGCGGTGCGGGAGAAATATCAGGCATCAGTACAGGCGGCCCGACATCTTCCGGCTGTGGCGCGGAGTCCTGAACGGGCGGCAGCTCGGAGGACGTCGTTGCGCCGCCAAACTCAAACATCCGGCGCAGGAAGCCCGGCGCAAGCGCCGAGAGCGGATTGACGATGACCGTCGGGTCATCAGACGGTCCGCGCACCCGGTAGGTCAAGGCGAATATCCCCTCGCCCTCGCGACCGACAATCAATGGTCCGAACAGCGGCACCTGCCCGAGGAAGGAATTGATGGTGTAGGCGGGAACCAAGGTCCCTTCCATATCGATCCGGTCCGTCGCACGGTCGACGTGACCCTTCATCGTCAGTCCGATGGCCGGGCCGGAGGTTCGGGCATCGTCGACGTCGATGCGACCTTCGGAAATGCCAAATGCCAACTGCAATCCGTTGAACAGGATTCCCTCGCCATTCAACGTGTCACGAATGCCAGTCAGAGATCCCACCGTCAGAATGTTCGCCAGCACTGGCGCATCGACAATGCGAAACTCGTCAATGGTCGCGGTGCCCTTCAATGGCGATCCCGCGATTGTGTCGTCATAGATACCCGTCGCACTGAGCGTTCCGCCTCTCATGCTGTCGGTGAAATCGAGGGCACGAAAAACACTGCCGGCATCGTTCGATGCCAGCGCCAGATGGCGCACACCGGCATCGTCTGGGCCGATTTTGATCGTCAAGGGCGCTTCCTGCATATCAACTGCAGTCACGTTCAGTGTCCAGATATGACCGTCCACCTGAACGATGTTCGCGCTGACGGCATTGAACGTCGTGTCGTTGTTGCCCGTTGCCCGTGCAATTTCGGCGTGTATCGCGGTTCGACGCGCCGGATCGGCGACCACCTCGGGGGACAATAATGGAGGTTGGGGCCCTTCATCGTCTTGCGCTTCTTCGTCATCTCCCTTTCGGCCAGATATGATTTCGGCGAGAAGCCGACGGGCATCGAACCGCGCACCGCGAACGGTCATTGTCACCGACGTATCGTCAGTCGGGCCTGCCACAAAAGAAAAGTCGTTGTCGGGACCGAGCCTGACAACGGGCAGATTCGCAGCCGTCAACCGACCATCGGACCCGAGAGAAAAGTCGCCACGCGCCTCGATTTTGTCCCCCGTCAGTTGGAAGCCGGAAACCTCAAAGCCGCCGCTCAAGAATGCCAGCCGGAGGTCCGCCGTTGCCGGAACGCCTGCCGCCTTCCACCAACCGGCGTAGTCAAGCTTGACGATGGCATCCGTCAGATCGGCCTTGATGGCGGCGCGATTTACGTCCTTGCCGTCGCCGCTGAATGTGGCGTCGAACGCCGCGGGGCCATGGAGAAAATCGTTCAGACCGACGCCCACTGCTGTGCGCCCGTTATCGTCCAGTACGCCGGACAGTCGATAGGACGAACCGACACCGCCGGCGCGTGCGAAGTTTTCGCGCCATTCCAGATCGAGCGGCGGCGCGCCGTTGATGCCGACCGGGCCGCGTGCAACCAACCCGCTGCGCGAGACATCAATGTCGAGTGTGCCGGAGGTGATGGAAACGTTCTTCAATATGCCGGGAATGGCGAGATCGACAGCCTTGGCCGTACCGGAAAAATCGATATCTTCCATGGTCACGTCCTTCACCAGCGGCAATTCGAGACGGCCCTCCACATGGCCGCTGCCCCCGACATCGCGCGGATCGACACTGAAATTTCGGATCAGGTTCAGCGGTTCGTGGTCGAGAAGCGCCAGAATGTCGGCCGTCGGACCGTCGACGGTGAACGCGATGCGGCCGGGGGCGCCTTTCCTGTTCAACTCGTCGGCGTCGAAATGCCCTTTGCTGACCGTGAGCGTCCCGCCGCCGTCGAGACCGATCTCGGCCGATGACACCCAGGCGTCGAACCGATTACCGGTCACCCGGCCGTTTGCCTCGACATTCTCCATCGGCGGCATCTGGCCGATATATCTCAGCGTCGCTCCCTTGACCGCGAATTCGACATGAAGGTTTTCGTCGGGAATCGGGATCCGGTTGTCGGCGTCGTCGATCATGCCGGCGGGCATGTCGATCTCGAACGATCCACCGGTGACGTCGCCGCCGGAGAGATTCTTTCCCACCCATTCGCGGGCGCCCTTGGCGAGCGGCAAGGGCCAGATCGCCTTGAAGGCATCGAGCGGCATCGCATCGAGGCGCCCGGAGACACGAACCGCCGGCGATCTCTCGCCATCGCGCACGGTTCCGTTCACCGAAACGCCGCCGCCCGCCGTTTCGATGGTCAGTTCCTCGATTTCGGCGCTTAATGATTCAAAATCGAAGTCACCCTTGAGGCGCGCCGTTTCGAGATCGACGGGCCCCTCGAAGAAGCCGGGCACCTCGGTGTGGATATTGCTGGCGACCAAATCGACCGTTGCACCGGCAATATTGAGGCCGTCGCCAATGCGGTAGTCGAGCTGTCCGACCAGCGACGCAAAGTGGGGTCCGGCCTCGAATGTCAGCCCGATAAGATCGATGCGACGCGCGACGCCGTCGAATTCGACTTCGGCATGCGCCTTCTCGATCGGTATCGACGCATCCCACGGGTTCGGCAGGTCGATCTCGCCCGGGCCGGCATCGAGCGTCAATCGTGCGGACAGCATATCGCCATTTGCCCTGATCCGCAGCTCACCGCGCGCGTCGACAGGCGCATTGAACACCGCATAGTCGGCGAAGGCGGACGACATGCGCGCAAAGGCAGCCGGAACCACATTGGTTGCGCGTGCCTCAATGTGGGCGGAATCGGCACCGGATGGCAGCAACCCGTTCATTTCGACGGTTGCGAATGTGTCGTCGATCGCGATGTCGGCCTGCAATGTGGCGGCAAGTCCGCCCACGCCTCGAAACACCACCAGATTGGCGGAAGGTGCGTCGAAGGCAACGCCATTGACCTCATCGACAAGCCGCAATGTTCCGTCGCGTATGCCGACATGCGTCAGATAGTCCAGCGGGGTCCCGGTTTCCTCACCAGCCGAAAGGGCTTCGATCAGCCGCCCGACAAATGCGGCGGCCTCCGGATCGGCCGGCTGTGCCGGCGTCCCGGCGCCGGCCATGGCCAGCGTGATGCCGGAATCGGGGCGCCGGAGAACGGTGGCACTGACGCCATAAAAATCGATCGCGGTCGGCGCCAGCACACCACGCAAGAGCGCCGGCATACTTATCTGAAAAGCGAGTTCGGGAACGAATGCAACGGTGTTGTCGTCAGCGCCGGTCAGCCTGACATCGACCAGGCGCAACGACAGTCGACGATCAGCTGCAGACCAGCGCAGGACAGTGTCGCCAACGTTGAGCTTGCCGCCCTGCAGCGAGGGCGCAGCGGCAGTTTCGATCATGCCCCCGAGAAAGGCCACGGATACCGGACCGGAAGACAGGCGCCATGCAAGAACCGCCAGCAGAACAGCCGTCGCCGCCACGGCAACGCCAACAACTTCCAACGCGATTTTACTGGTCCGGCGGATCAAGAAGCGACATCTCTCCCAATGCTGCCTGCCCATGCAAACAGCAGAAATAAGGCAAAAACGAGTCGGTCACCTATCTAGCCGCAGTCCACCGTCAAGTCTGCAAAATTGGCGCCGTGCGGCGCGGTTCTGCACAAATAAGCTTAACACGGCTGGCCTCGAGGGCGGCGGCAATCCATATTGTGCCCTGCCCGGCCAAGGCGGGCATAAACATCTCCTGCAAGCGAGAATGAGGCTGATATCGATGGCGACGGCACCCACGCGCAAGACGGCCAAGGCCGCTCCGAAAACCGCAGCAAAGGCCGTCGTGCGGCCCCGCGCGAAGGCAGCGGCACCTGCCGACAGCGCCCTTCCGGCGGCCGGTGCCAAGGCGCCCGCCTTCAAGCTGCCGGCCGATGACGGAAGCGCGGTAACGCTGAAGCAGCTCGCCGGCAAAAAGGTCGTCCTCTATTTCTATCCCAAGGACGACACGCCGGGCTGCACCACCGAGGCAATTGCCTTCAGCGCGCTGAAGAAGAAGTTCGATGCCGCCGGCGCCGTCGTGCTCGGTGTTTCAAAGGACACGGTCGAGAAACACTGCAAATTCCGCGACAAGCACGGCCTGACCGTCCGGTTGCTCTCGGACGAAGATGGCAAGACGCTGGAGGCGTATGGCGTCTGGGGTGAAAAAAGCCTTTATGGCCGCAAGTTCATGGGGATTACCCGGACAACCGTTCTGATCGACGGCAAGGGTATGGTGAGCAAGGTCTGGCCGAAGGTGAAGGTCAAGGACCATGCGGAAGAAGTGCTCGCTGCCGTCAAGGAACTCTAGGCCTGTGACCGGGACGTCGCTGGTCGAAGGCGCCTATGCGGTACTCGCCTGCGCCGATCCCGATGAAAAGGCGCATCTGGCGGGGAGTGTTGCCGAAGCGTGGCGCGCTTCGGCGCTGACATTGATGCCCGCCAATGGCGCCATGATCGCAATGCCCGACCGGCCGTCGCGGCCGGCAACACCGGCCCTGCTTGCGCCGCGCGATATGCCGCGACGAACCTTCAAGGGAACCCGCGGGCGCATCGCGCTACTGCATTCGCTGGCCCATATCGAACTGAACGCCATCGATCTTGCCTTCGATCTCGTCGGGCGTTTTGCCGGCGCCGATCTGCCGCGCGCCTTTTTCGACGACTGGGTTTCGGTCGGCAATGACGAAGCGCGGCATTTTGCGATGCTGCAAACGCGGCTCGCGGCCCTCGGCGCCCGCTATGGCGACCTGCCCGCTCATGACGGTTTGTGGCAGGCCGCGACCGAAACGCGCCACGACCTGATGGCGCGGCTGGCTGTCGTACCGCTGGTGCTCGAAGCGCGCGGTCTCGATGTCACGCCGGGCATGATCGAACGGCTTGAAACGTCAGGCGATTCCGAAAGCGCTACGGTGCTGAAGACGATCTATCGCGACGAACAGGACCATGTGCGCGCCGGCGCGATCTGGTTTTCCCATTTGTGCCACGCGAAGGGCCTCGAACCGCAGGAAACCTTTCAACAGCTCGTGCGGCGGCATTTTCGCGGTGTGCTGAAGCCGCCCTTCAACGAGGCGGCAAGACGCGCGGCCGGGCTCACGCCCGAATTTTACGAGCCATTGGCCAGCCGCCCGGACGGCGAAATTCAGACGCAGCGGACGCCTATGGTGAATTCAGATTAACCATTAACATCAAATGTTAAGGCGAGTATGTTGTAATTCTGTGCCAATTTGGGTGAGATGGGGCAGCAAACAGAGGGGGACGTGGGGCATTGAGGGGCATGCACCATCGGGCGGGGTGGCCTGATAGATTCCGGGGTTTTCTGCGGCATATGTACGTGGAGCGGCAGATTTATATCCGCAGCCACGGGCATGTTCAGTTCATTTCGCTGTCGCCGCTGACACAGACTTTTTTTGCGACAATTGCCCTGGCTTTCGTCGGCTGGATCGCTTTTGCGTCGGTCAATGTGGTGTTCAAGGAGCAGATCATCGCTTCGAAGGACCGCCGCTACGTTAAAATGCAAGGCGCCTATGAAGAGCGGATGGCGCAGCTGCAATCGGCCTATGATGCGCTTAATGGCCAGCTGGTCATTACCGAAGAGCGCTTCATGGCGACGACCATGCAGCTTGAGGACAAGCACCGCCAGCTGGCCGCGCTGATGAGCCAGCGCCAGACCGCCAGTTCCCGGCTCGAGACGATGCGCCGGCACTTCGCGGCCACCACGGGCGGAAAAACCGAGGGCGAACGGGGCAACAAGGTGCTGATGCGGGTCGAGCGGCACTCCGAGGGACCGGATTTCGCCGACACGACGACCGGACCCCGGCAGATGGCCGGAACCGACCGTTTTATCATCGATACGGCCGAAAATACCGGCGGACCGATCGACCTTGCCGGCCTGACCGAGCTCACCGGCATGGCGGGCCTGGCCGGCAACGAGGCCGACGGAAACGGCACAGTGGCCCAGATCGACACCCGGCTGGCCCAGATTGACCGGGCCCAGCTGACGCTGATCAACAATATCGAGGAAGTGACCGACCGGCGGGTCCGCGAGCTCAAATCGATCATCGGCATGACCAAGGTGATCGACCCCGAGACGCTGATCGAGCGCCGCGGCAAGGCCAAGGGCGCGGCGCAGGGCGGCCCCTTCATCAGCCTGGCAGACCACGAGGCGCTGGCCGGCGGCGCCGGCGACAGCGGCTTCGGCAAACAGCTTTACCGGGTCAGCCAAAATCTCAGGACATTGGCCGATCTTGAGGAAACTATTGCACAAATGCCGCTCGCCGAGCCGCTTGTCAGCTACCGCAAAACCAGCAGCTACGGCTCGCGCCGCGACCCTTTCAACGGCCGCATGGCTTTCCATTCGGGCGAGGATCTGGCGGCGCCTTATGGCGAGCGCGTCTATGCGCCCGGCGCCGGCACGGTGAGCTTTGCCGGCTGGCGTGGCGGCTATGGCCGCATCGTCGAAATCGATCACGGCAACGGCTTCCGGACCCGCTACGGGCATCTCGGCCGCATGGACGTCAAGACTGGCCAGAAAGTTGCATTCCGGGAGATCATCGGCAGAGTAGGGTCTTCTGGCCGCAGCAGCGGGCCCCATCTTCACTATGAGGTCTGGTTCGACGGTATCGTTCGTAACCCCTCCAAGTTCATTGAGGCAGGGCATTATGTTTTCGCGAAGCAAGGATAGAGACACCGACAAGGCAGCGGCTCCCGCAGTGGCGGCCCCTGCCCCCATGCCGGGCAAGCGCCCCGGCCCGCGCACCGCGCCGTCGATCATCTCCAACGATCTGGTGGTCCACGGCAACATGACGGCGACCGGCGACATCCAGGTCGACGGCACCGTTGAGGGCGATATTCGCAGCCAGTCGCTGACGATCGGCGAAAAGGCTTCGATTACCGGCGAGATCGTCGCCGAGGACATCGTGATCCGCGGCCGCGTTATCGGCACCATTCGCGGCCGCCGCGTGCAGCTTTCCTCGACCTGCCATGTCGAGGGCGACATTCTGCACGAAGCGCTGGCTGTTGAAACCGGCGCCTTTTTCGAAGGCAATTGCCGCCATTCGGACGACCCGATCGGCCAGGCCTCGTCCGGCGCCAGCCTGCGCCCGTCGGCGCCGCGCCCGGGACCGGCCGCCAACAGCCCCGACGCCCCGCGCCCGGCACCGCGCGCCGCGCTGGGCGAGAGCCCGGTGGTGGTCAATGACGGCGGCGTCGTCGTCAAGCGGCCGGCCGCACAGTAAGACAGATCGACCGTTCTTCGGGGGGAGAACGGCAAAACCGGGGCGGTGCGCGCAAGCGCCTGCCCCGGTTTTTCGTTGCGCGGCGGCACAGACTGTCATCGTTCTGTCACAAAACCCCGCGCCGCGCCTGAAAGCGCAATGGCCCCAGAGACTTGCGCCCGATTTGCGCGGATCGCGACAGCAGCGCGGCGACAGCGCACCCCCCCTCTGTCACGGAACTGTCAAAAAACTGTCACAAACGGATTTGGGCGCTGGAATGGCGCGGGGAGAAAGCATGTTTATCCCCGGGGCAAACATGATTTATCCCCGAGGAGGAGATCATGCTTATCCCCCGGGGATAAAGCCATGCCGCGACGGCGGCGGGGAGAAAGCATGTCGCCGGCGGCAGCGTTGCGGTGAAGGGCGACAGGCGTCGATCTACAACACCAGGTCTACATGCGCCTTCAGTTCGCGCTTCACGGCGTGCCCCATATGGTCGAGATAAACGCGAACACCTTCGCGCCGGGCGAACTTGAAGGCGGGAACCATGTCGCTGTCTCCCGTTACAACCACAATAATCTCTGCCAGCCGGCGCAAGGACAAACGCGCGATGTCGAGACCGATGCGCAAATCGACCCCTTTTTGTTCGATGTTCGGAACGAAATCCCTTGCCTCCAGAACCCGTGGCCCCTTTTCCACGATGCTGCGCAGCGCGGCATCGCCGAGCGCCCATCCGTGAACGGATGTTTCGCCGGAACGCAATGCAAAATCCGGCTGGAGCTCCAACCGCTGCTGAAGACCGATATTGTCGGCAAAGTTCCGATTGGCGGTGAGGTCGACAATCGAGCTGTCGACGGGGTTTGTCAAAATGCCGGATGCGGGGGGTGCATCGTAGTAATAAACCCGAAGGAGCTGGTGGTCGGCGAGCACCGGGTTTGCCTTGATCCGGTCGATCTCGGCCTTGATCTCGTCCACCGTCGGGAAGTGCTTGTTGCGTTGCCTGAGCTTGACGCGGATAAACCCGCCATCGATGAGAATGGCAAAATTTGCCTTCATCTGCCCCCACAAATGAATTGACCCTGCCCACTCGTAGCGCTTGCACGCTTTCCATCAAGGACGAATGAACAGGGCCGTCTTCTATCAGCTCAATATAAATAGGAAGAGTTGACGATTTCGTCAATATTGGAGATTGCGGCAAGCGGAAGCGCGGGAGCGGATGGCGGCGGCGCGGGCTACGACATTCTTTCATTCACCGCGCGCGGCGAGGAACGCTTTCTCGAAGTGAAGACGACGTGTCTTCACCTCGCCACCCTTCGGTGTCACCCCGGCACTTGTTGCCGGGGCCCACTCGCCTCTCCATCCACCGAAGCGCTTAACGGATTTGAGGTTGTCGCGCCCATCGTGCGCTATCGCGCTTGCTGAGGGAACCAATGGGTCCCGGGCACAAGGCCCGGGATGACACCTGTGGGTGGGGGGCGCGCGGAGTTTCAGCGGCAGAAGGAATTTTGCGAAGAGAGAAGGCGCGTGTGGGGGCAAAGGAAATCGTCGCGCAACGCCTCACTCAATGCCGCTTCATCCCCCGCCCCAGCCACCAGAAGGCCGCGCCGGGCAGAACGATCCACTGGGCGACCGGCGAAAGGCCGGCGTTGAGGATGGGGATGACCGGCATCAGGTCGCGATAGGCCCATGAAGCGCGGATGACGATGTTGAGCCATTCGCTGAACAAAGTGTAGGCAAGGCCGATCGCGATGGTGGCGGCGGCGACGCGGCCATAGGTCTGCGCCGGCCAGAAGCCGTTGCCGAAAAGGAAGAGAGCCGCCATGAGGGCGGCAAGCGCGATCAGGATGTCGCCGCCGGTGCAATGGATCGCGGCGAAGACGATTTCGCTTCGCGTTCCGGTTTCCCAGAGCGTGTAGAGCGGCATATGCGCAAATTCCCAGGCGAGATTGCCCAGCGCCATGAAAACGATGTAGCGCCGCAGGAAGGGGAGCCAGTCGTTCCGGCCGTTGTTCAACATCGGCAGCCGCCTCACAGCGTGAAGACCTGGTCCTGGCGCGGAACGGCGACGTTCCAGCCGAGCTCCCGGGCGATGCGGACGCGCAAGGCTTCCGAGGCGTCGGGCTCGCCATGGACGACGAAGGCCTGTTGCGGCGGGCGGCGGAGGCCGGAGAGCCAGCGCATGATTTCGTCGCCATCGGCATGGGCCGACAGCATCGGCAAATCGGCGATCTCGGCGCGGACCGGCACCCACTGCCCATGGATCTTCGTTTCGCGGGCGCCCTGCAGCATGGCGCGGCCGCGCGTGCCGGCGGCCTGAAAGCCGGAAAAGAGGATCGTGTGCTTGCGGTCCGGCGCGAAGGACTTCATGTGATGCAGGACGCGGCCGCCGGTCGCCATGCCGCTCGCGGAGATGACGATCTTGGGATAGGCGTTGGCGGTGACCTCTTTCGAGTCGTCGACCTCGCGCACATAGGTCGCGATGTCGCAAACTTCCTTGCAAAGTGGTGGCGACAGACGGTGGTCGTCGAGATGGGCGCAAAGGAGCTCGCTCGCATCGATCGCCATCGGGCTGTCGAGATAGACCGGCACGTCGCGGAGGCGCCCGGCCTGCTTCAGCGCCCAGATGTAATAGAGAAGCGACTGGGCGCGGCCGACCGCAAAGGCGGGGATCACGACCGTGCCGCCGCGCGCCACCGTGTTCTCGATCACGGCGCCGAGCTGTTCGACCGGATCGGCCCCGTCATGCGCGCGATTTCCATAGGTCGATTCAACGACGACATAATCGGCCTCCGGCACCGGTTCGGGATCGACCATCACCGGGTCGCCGTAGCGGCCAAGATCGCCGGAAAAGAGGATATTCCTGCCGCCCCAGCCGATCTCGGCCGTGGCGGCGCCAAGAATGTGGCCGGCATGGCGGAAGGTCAGCGTGGCGCCGCCGGGCAGCGAAACGGATTTGTGGTACGGGACGGCGGTGAAGGCCTCGATTGCGCGCTCGGCGTCGCGAATGCCGTAGAGCGGCAGCGCCGGCTTGTGCTTCGAAAAAGACTTGCGGTTGGCGTATTCGGCGTCCTTCTCCTGAATATGACCGCTGTCCTTCAGAATGAGCGCCGCCACTTCGCGCGTCGCGTCGGTCGCGAAGATGCGGCCGCGAAAACCCTCACGCACGATCTTCGGCAGATAGCCCGAATGATCGAGATGGGCGTGGGTGAGCACGATGGCGTCGATCGAGCGAGGCTCGACCGGGAACGGCGCCCAGTTGAGTTCGCGCAGGTTCTTCAGCCCTGGAACAGGCCGCAATCGACGAGGATGCGGTGTCCGTCCAGCGTCAGCAGATGTTTGGAGCCGGTGACGGTGCCCGCGCCGCCCAGCGAAGTCAGCGTGAACATGCGATGCTTTCTCCTGTTGAAGGCCGGCTGGATTGCCGGCCCTTTTCGACCGGCATCATCCATGCCGCCTGTAGAAGCGCAGGAATTGTGCGTTGATGGCAACGATGACGGTGCTCGCCGACATGAAGACGGCGGCAACGGCCGGCGTCATCATGAAGCCGGTTCCGAAAGTGATGCCGGCCGCCATCGGGATGGCTATGGCGTTATACCCCGTCGCCCAGATCAGGTTCTGGACCATCTTGCGATAGGTCGCACGCGACAGGCCGAGGATCGCGGCCACGTCGCGCGGATCGCTCCTGACCAGCACGACGTCGGCCGATTCCACCGCCACATCCGTGCCGGCTCCGATGGCGATGCCGAGATCGGCCTGCACCAGAGCAGGGGCATCGTTCACCCCGTCGCCGGCCATGGCGACCTGAAGCCCGCGGTCCTGAAGTTCCCTGATCTTGTCCGACTTCCGGTCGGGCAGCACTTCCGCAAAATACTCGGCGATGCCAAGTTCGTCCGATACCGACTGTGCCACACCCCTGGCGTCCCCGGTCAGCATGACGGACCTGATGCCGAGACGCGCCAGCTCGGCGATGGCTTCCTTCGACTCCGGCCTGACGATATCGGCCAGCGCGATCAGCGCGCGCGGTTGCCCGCCGCGCGTCAGCACCACCACCGTCTTGCCTTGCGCTTCGAGTTGCTTCAGCCGTTCGCCGCCCGCGGCCCTGCCCTGCCGCGCAAGATGCCCGGGGCTGACAATGCGCACATCCTCTCCCCCGACGTTTGCCGCGATGCCTTCGCCGGTGATGTTCCGGACATCGCTCGCCCTGGGGACAACCAGGCCCCGCCGTCCGGCTTCCGCCACGATGCCACGGGCTATCGGATGCTCGGACTGACTTTCGGCCGCCGCCGCGAAGGCAAGTTCCTTCGCTTCGTCGCCATCGTCCAGCATGACGATGTCACTCACGCCGAACCGGCCCTCGGTCAGGGTGCCCGTCTTGTCGAAGACCACGACGTTCAGATTGCGCGCACGCTCGAACGCGGCACGATCGCGGATGAGAAGGCCGTTGCCGGCACTGAGCGACGTGCTGACGGCGACCACCAGCGGAACGGCAAGACCGAGGGCATGCGGGCAGGCGACGACCATCACCGTCACCATGCGCTCGAGAGCGAATTCGGGCGACTGTCCGAGCGCGAGCCAGACAACCAGCGTACCAAAACCGACAATCAGGGCGATATATGTCAGCCAGGATGCGGCGCGGTTCGCGATGTCCTGGGTGTGCGAACGCGTCGCCTGGGCTTTCCTGACAAGATCTATGACCTGGGCGAGGTAGGTTTTATCGCCAGTGGCCGTTACCTCGATCGTGACCGCATTTGCGCCGTTGATCGCGCCGCCAATCGCGCGGTCGCCCGCCGATTTGGCGACCGGGCGGGATTCGCCCGTCAGCATCGCTTCGTTGAAACCCGAAGATCCCTCAATGATCGTGCCATCCACAGGGACCTTGGCACCCGGCCGAACAAGGACCCTGTCGCCCGGCCGCAGGGCGGAGATCGGCACTTCGTGCATTCCGCCATCGGCATCGACCTTCGTCGCGCTGTCCGGCAACAGCCGCACGAGTTCCTCAAGGGCACGCGACGCGCCCATGACGGAGCGCATTTCGACCCAATGACCGAGAAGCATGATGGCGACCAGCGTTACCAGCTCCCAATAGAAGGGTTCGCCGGGAAAGCCGAACGTCGTCGCGGCGGAGAAAAAGTACGCCGCCGAGATCGCCAGCGCGATCAGCGTCATCATTCCGGGCTGCCTCTTGCGCAGCTCGGACAGGAAGCCGGTGAGGAAAGGCCAGCCGCCATGGAGGTAAACGATGGTGGAGAGCCCGAAGAGCACGAGCCCATCGCCGGGAAACGCCAGCGTTTCGGCAAGGCCGAACCAGCGCTGGATCATCGGCGAGAGCAACAGGACGGGCGGCGTCAGGGCCAATGCAACCCAGAACCGGCGCCGGAAATCCGCAACCATGGCTGTGTGATCATGGCCGACATGTTCCGCGTGAGAAGAACCGGCCGCCGCCACGATCACAACCCCGCCTGAAGCGTGATGATGTTTTCCGGCGCCGGCGGGTTCTTCGCGGTCGTGGCCGGGCGGCGCGTTGCCATCCTTCACCATCTTCAGGCGTTCCCGGATTTTGCGCCGCGCGCGACGAAGAAATTGTAGATCGGTACGAAGATCACCGCGACGTACCAGCCGAAGACGAATACCCATACAAGGCCGATGAAGAAGCTCGGCCATGTGATCCAGGTGAAACCGGGCAACAAATCGGACAGGAGCCGGTGCATGCCGGGGTCCGACACCAGAAGGCCGAAGAGCACGCACAGAATGTAGGTAACGACGAGGAACGTCCCGAGGGTCATTCCCAACGGAACAATTGCCATACGTCCTGTCTTGTCCATAGCCATTCTCCCTTTGTCTCGACACCATCGATATTGCGCCGGCCCTGAACGGGCCTCTTTCAAGCCTGAAACCTCAGCCCACGACGATCCGGCCTTTCATGCCGACTTCGGAATGACCGATCAGGTTGCAGGAAAATTCGAAGGTTCCCGCCCTGGTGAATGTCCAGACAAGCTCCTTCGTCTCGCCGGCATCGAGCGTGAGGGTGTTGCCGGCAGGGGCGTGCATCGCCGCATGTTCCGGCGCGGCCGGATCCATTCCCATCTCGATCATGTGCCTCATCATCTTGCGCGCCGTTTCCTGATAGGCCGTGTCGCCGATCGTGAATTCATGCGGCTGCTCGCCATTGTTGACGACCACGAAACGCACCGTCTCGCCGACATTGAAACTCAGCCCGGTTGTGCCGAACCTGATATCGGCGGCTTCGATCTCGACGGTCCTTGTGGCTTTCGCCGCGTCGCCCTTGTGGCCGAAGGCCGAGGTATCGGCCATCTGCCGGTCCATCTCCGCCATCATGCCCGTCATATCGTCCGCCATGCCCGGCATCGATCCATGGTCGTGACCTTCCCCGGCGGCGACGGCCGGGCCCGCCAACAGACCGAGGGCCACCGCCATCAAGAACGATTTCCGGATTGCGTGTTTCATTTTTCACAGCTCCTTGAGGTTTGAATGATGCGCCGTCAAAACCAGGCCCTGACGCCGACGCGCAATGTCGTGTCCTCGACATCGCCGCCGGCGGCGCGGGTGAACGATGCCGTCTCGCCAAGATCGCGCTCCCAGACGAGGTCGATGTAAGGCGCGAATTTCCGCACCACTTCGTAGCGAAGCTGAAGGCCCGCCTCGATGCTGCTGAAGCCGGCGCCGATCCCGCGCTCGGGGACGTCCTGCGCGAAGAGGTTCAGCTCGACATGCGGTTCGGCGATCAGCTTCTGCGTGACCGGAAGATCGAAGCTCTGTTCGAAGCGCGCCGACAGATCGCCTTCCGTCGAGAGGAAAGCGGTCGCTTCCGTTTCGAAGAAGTAAGGCGCGAGGCCGACGGCGCCGGCGGCGAGATATGTTTCGCCGCGCGGCGCGAAATCCTGCCGGACGCCGATGAGCAGGTCCCAGAAGGGATGGACATTCCGGCCGTAGAAGAGCTGGGCTTCCGCTTCCTCGAAATCGCCATCGGCAATCTCGCCCTCCGACCTTATCCAGAGGCGCTCGACATCGCCGCCGACCCAGCCATCGAGGTTCCAGTTCCACAAGCCGTCATGCGCATCGGCATAATCGGCCTCCAGCTTGATCATGTTGAAAAGACCGGGGCCGTGATCGTCCGGCACCGGTTCCTGCGCACGGGACGCCGAGGCGATGCCGACAACGAGGAGGAGAGCGAGCGCAAGGGTGTTTTTCATCACATGCCTCCATGCCCGGCATGCGACCCATGCGCCGCACCGTCTTTCGTGACGCCAATCGGCACCACCGCGCCATCCGGCGTGATTGCACTATCGGCCGTCTCCGGCGGTTCGACGATGAAGGTCGTCATCATGCCCGACACCATGTGATAGAGCAGGTGGCAATGAAGCGGCCAGCCGCCGACCTCGCGCGCGGTCAATACGACGGACACGGACTGCCCCGGCGGCACGATGACCGTGTCTTTCAAGGGCCGGCGATCCTTGCTGCCGGTTTCGAGCTCGAAGAACATGCCGTGCAAATGCATCGGATGCGCCATCATCGTTTCGTTGACGAAGGTGAGACGAACGCGCTCGCCATAGCGCACGCGGACCGGCCGGGCCTCGACGAAGCGCGCATCGTCGAGCGTCCAGACATAACGTTCCATGTTGCCGGTGAGGCGCATTTCGATGGTGCGGGTCGGCTCGCTGTTGTCGGCGTTCGGGCGCAGGGCGCGCAGGTCGCTGTAGGCCAGTACCTTTGCGCCTGGCGGAAAGCCTGAGGCCCAGCCGACCGGCCGGCTTTCAGGCGCGTCCGCCTCCATGGCGTTGCCCGCGGCGGCGTGCCCCATCGCACTGTGGTCCATGGTGCTGTGATCCATGGTGCCGGGATCCGGGGCGCCGGAATCCATCGCTTCCATGTCGTGCCCCTCATGCGCCATACCCATATCGGCCATGCCGAGCAGCGCACGCGGCCGCCGCTCCGGGATCGGTCCCGCCTCGCCTTCCGAGGTCGCCAGCGTCGCGCGCGCATAGCCCGCGCGGTCGATCGACTCGGCAAAGAGCGTGTAAGGCATGTCTTCCTTCGGCTCGACGATGACGTCGTAACGCTCGGCGACACCCATCCTGAGTTCGTCGACGGGCACCGGGTTCACATCATTGCCGTCCGCCGCGACGACGGTCATTTTGAGGCCCGGAATCCGCACGTCGAAAAGCGTCATCGCGGCGCCGTTGATCAGGCGCAGGCGAATGCGTTCGCCCTTGCGAAAGAGAAAGGTCTCGTTCCGTTCGGGCGTCTTGCCGTTGACGAGGAAAGCGTAACCGGTGACGTCCGCGAGATCGGTCGGGTCCATGCGCATGGCGCCCCAGTCGAGACGATCCTGGACGGCGGCGCCGACGCCCTCCTCGCCGACATCGGCAAAGAAGTCGAGCAGCGTGCGCTTGTTGTAGTTGTAGTAGCCCGGATCGGCCTTGAGATTGCGCAGGACGCGATCGGAATCCTCGGGCGTGGCGTCGCCGAGAAGCACGACGTAGTCGCGGTCCGCGCTGAAGGGCGTGGGCTTTGCCGGTTCGATGACGATCGCGCCGAGCACCGTCTGATCCTGCGTGCCCGAATGGCTGTGATACCAGTAGGTGCCGCTCTGGCGGATGGGGAAGGTGTAGGTGTAGGAGGCGCCGGGCGCGATCCCCATGAAGCCGTTGAAACCCGGGGAGCCGTCCATGATGCCGGGCAGAAGGATGCCGTGCCAGTGGACCGATGTCGCTTCATCGGTCTTGTTGGCGACCGTGATCGTCGCGTCCTCGCCTTCGCGGAGGCGCAAGGTCGGCCCCGGAACGCCGCCATCGATCACCATTTTCTCGACCATGCGGCCGCCGACCTCAAGTCGCGCCGTGTCGACGGTCAGGTGGTATTCACCGGCGACAGCCGGCGCGGCGCCGGGCAGCGCCCAGAGCAGCGCGGCGCCGAGGATTGCACTTGTCCGTCCACGCATGAAACGCGCAGGGCCGGGGAAAATTTTCGGAAACATCGTGAAGCACTCCATTCAATGGCAAAAAGGACGCGCGGGGCGCCCCGTTCCAGAGAATGGAGGCTCTAGATCAGCAGACGCCCGGTGCGGGCGAAGGCTTCGGCATAGCTGTGGAGGGAATGCGTTCGTCGGTCCGGCGGCCCGCGGGAGGTGAAGGCGCCGGCGGGCATCGCGAAAGCCCGCGCGGCCGGTGCCGGCAATACGACGTTTTTCGACAGCGGATCGGGCAGCGCCGCCAGGGCGGGCAGCAGCGCCGGGGACGAGATCGCGATGGCGCAGGCGGTTTTGTCGCCAAGGCATCCTTCGGCGGAGACGCCGTCGGGCTGCCCGTGCGCCCCGTGTGCAACAGCTTCATCGTGACTGTGAGACGCGGACGCCGCATTTGCCGGCGCGGCGTTGGCCGGGGACGCGGGCCAGCAATGACCGAGCGCGACGAAGACCACGCTCAGGACGTACAAAGCCGATATATGGGCCCGGAACCGTTTCATCTTTTTATAATGCGACCTTCCACCATGGGAAGGTCAAGCATCAAATTGCGACGGTTGTGCTTCGGAGGGCTGACGCCGCCGCGAAGGCCGACGACCAGGCCCATTGGAAGTTGAAGCCGCCGAGATGGCCGGTGACGTCGAGGGCTTCGCCGATGAAATAAAGGCCGGGGACGGTTTTTGCTTCCATCGTCTTTGAGGAGAGATCGCGCGTGTCGATGCCGCCGGCGGTGACTTCGGCGGTGCGGTAGCCTTCGGTGCCGGCGGGGGTGAGGCGCCAGTCGTTGACGCTGTCGGCCAGCGCGCGCAAGCGGGCATCCGAAATGTCGGCGAGGCGGCCGGTGACTTCGGCCTGTTCGCAGAGGCGATCGGCGAGGCGCTTCGGGACAAGGCGGGCCAGCGCGGTTTCGGCTTCCTGCTTTGGATGAGCGGCGCGTGCTTCCTTCAGCATACGGAAGACATCGGTGCCCGGCGCGAGGTCGATGGCGATTTCCTGTCCGGGGCGCCAGCAGGACGAGATTTGCAGGATGGCGGGGCCCGACAGACCCTTGTGGGTGAAGAGCAGCGCCTCGGCGAAGCGCGCCTTGCCGCATGTGACAGTGGCATCGACGGCGACGCCGGCGAGGCCGTCGAGCGCGGCCTTCTGCGCGCCGTCGAAGGTGAAGGGGACCAGGGCGGCGCGCGGCTCGACGACGCGAAGCCCGAATTGCCGGGCGATGTCGTAGGCAAAGCCGGTGGCGCCGATTTTCGGGATCGATAACCCGCCGGTTGCGACGACGAGGCTTGTGCAGGCAAGCACGCCCTCGCCTGTCGTCACACGGAAGCCGGTTCCGTCTCTTTCGACGGCGGTGATTTTCGTCTGTAGACGGACGGCGGCGCCGGCGGCGGCGCATTCGGTGAGCAGCATGTCGATGATCTGTTGCGAGGAACCGTCGCAGAAGAGCTGGCCCAGCGTCTTTTCGTGCCAGGCGATGTTGTGGGCTTCGACCTTCGCAATGAAATCATGTTGCGTGTAGGAGGCGAGCGCCGAGATGCAGAAGCGCGGATTTTCGGAGAGGAAGTTTTTCGGCGTCGTGTGGAGGTTGGTGAAGTTGCAGCGGCCGCCGCCGGAGATGCGGATTTTCTCGCCCGGCGTTCTGGCGTGATCGAGGACCAGGACCGAACGCCCGCGCCGGCCCGCTTCCGCGGCGCAGAAGAGCCCGGCGCCGCCCGCGCCGAGGATGATGACGTCGTGATGTTCGGGGGCGGTCATGCGGGGGTCCTGGTTGGTGTGGAAGGAGGGAGCGCGTATTCCGGCCCTTCGCTTGCGCTTCGGGCGTTCGAGGCTCGAAAAGGTCCAGCGGACCTTTTCGTTCGCTGGCGCGAACCGCCTCTCACCCCCCGCCCCGAAAAATTCTACGAATTTTTCGACCCTCCCCCCAGGGGAGGGTGGGAAGCTGGGGTTGGCCTTCGGGCACCGTTCCGGATCGCATCCCTTTCAAATAGAAACAACGCCGTCATTGCGAGCGCAGCGAAGCAATCCAGAAGCGGCAGGTGCCGAGATTGCCGCTTCTGGATTGCTTCGTCGCTTCGCTCCTCGCAATGACGATTCAGATTAAATCTGGAACGCGCTACTCGATATCCTCGACTTCCGCCGTCGTGCCCTTGACGCGGGCGGCAAGGGCGGCGGCCATGAAGGGGTCGAGGTCGCCGCCGAGGACGCCGTCGGGGTCGGAGGTTTCGACGCCGGTGCGCAGGTCCTTCACCATCTGATAGGGCTGCAAGACGTAAGAGCGGATCTGGTGGCCCCAGCCGATATCGGTCTTGCCGGCGGCTTGCGCGGCGGCGGCGTCTTCGCGCTTCTGCAATTCGGCTTCGTAGAGGCGGGCGCGCAGCATGTCCCAGGCGGTGGCGCGGTTCTTGTGTTGCGAGCGCTCGTTCTGGCAGGCGACGACGATGCCCGTGGGCAAGTGGGTGATGCGCACGGCGCTGTCGGTCGTGTTGACGTGCTGGCCGCCGGCACCGGAGGAGCGATAGGTGTCGATGCGAACATCGGCCTCGCTGACCTCGATGTTGATCCTGTCGTCGACCACCGGATAGACCCAGACGGAAGAGAAGCTCGTGTGGCGACGGGCGGCGCTGTCATAGGGCGAGATGCGGACGAGGCGGTGGACGCCCGATTCCGTCTTCAGCCAGCCGAAGGCGTTGTGACCCTTGACGACGATGGTGGCCGATTTGATGCCGGCCTCTTCGCCGTCATGACGCTCGATCAGCTCGACCTTGTAGCCCTTGCGCTCGGCCCAGCGCGTGTACATGCGGAGCAGCATCTGCGCCCAGTCCTGGCTTTCGGTGCCGCCGGCGCCGGCATGGACTTCGAGATAGGTGTCGTTGGCATCGGCCTCGCCGGCCAGCAGCGTTTCAAGCTCGGCTTCGTCGGTTTCAAGCTTCAGCGCCTTCAGCGCCTGCTCGGCTTCGCTGACGATGTCGGCATCGCCTTCCGCCTCGCCCATTTCGATCAGTTCGAGATTGTCGGCAAGCCCGGCCTCGAAGCCGCGCAGACGGGCGATCGCCTCTTCCAGCCGCGTACGTTCGCGCATCAGGTTCTGCGCGTTTTCGGGGTCGTTCCAGAGATCGGGGTCTTCGGCCTTGGCCGTCAGTTCGTCATAGCGACGCAGCGCTGCATCCCAGTCAAAGATGCCTCCTCAGCAGCGCGAGCGACTGCTTGATTTCATCGGCCAGGGTCTGGGTTTCGGCGCGCATGGGATTTTTTCCGGTGCCTCGATTGGAGGCGGAAAATAGGGGGTTGGGGCGTGGGTGTAAAGGGTTTGGCGGCGCGGGCTGCGTCGAAGGCTGTTTTTTGCACGCGGAGACGCGGAGGCGCGGAGAAGGAAGAATTGGTCACGCGAAGGCGCGAAGACGCGAAGAAGGAAGAAGGGTTCACGCAGAGGCGCAGAGACGCAGAGGTTCAGAACATGCGGGTAAGGCACTGCGTCGCCCCGACCGGATGTGTCATCCCGGCGCAAGCCGGGATCCATGGGCGCATCCGCAGCGATGAAGGAGAAGGTTTTCTGGCGCTTCCACCTTCGCTCCTAGCGGAGCTTCGGTGGACAGGTCGCGCCGGAAGACTCTTCGCGCCGCAGGCGCAGTCATTGAGACAATATAGGCACGGCCGGCCTCAAGGGCACGGCACCTCTGCGTCTCTGCGCCTCTGCGTGCCCATTCCAAAAGCACGTAGCGCACTGAAGCTGCAACTGGCCTCAGTACAAGCCGCCGGTACCGGCGCTTGCGAAGGCATGGCCCTCGGGCCTTACCTTTGGAAATACGCGCGGATGACCTGAAAGTCGTCCCGGCTCATCTCGACCCCGAATGCCGGTATCTTGCCGGGACTGCCACGCACCTGCCTGGCCTCTTCGGGGGACACGGCGGCGTCGATGAAGAGCACGGCAAGCGTCGAGTCGAAACGAAGGATCTCCACCCTGTATTTCGACAGATCGAGGCCGGCGCGCTCGAATTCCGGCATCGCCACCTGCAAGGCGCGCACGCCTTCAGCCGAAACCAGTTCGGTTTGCGCTTCAAGGTCGCGCGCGAATGAGAGGCTGTGCGGGAGAAAGATGGAAAGGCCGAGCAAGAAAGCGAAAAGACCTCTCATCGTCGTGCTGCCATCTCAATAAAGGCCGCCGGTGCCGGCGCCGATGTCGCGGCTCTGGCCGGTGGCGGTGCGGGGCGGCGGCGGGGGGCGGTCTTCGTCTTCAACGACACCGGTATCGCTGGGTTCGCCACCGGAGGCGGCGTCGTTGTCGTCAAGGGCGATGGCGTCGTCGGCCGACATGCCGGCGAAGGGGGCGCGCGGGCGCGTGTCTTCGGGGCGCGCCTCTCCGGCGCCCCCCTCTCCGGCGCGAAGCGTTTCGGGCAGCGCGAAGGGATCGACGGCGCGGACCGGCATGGCGCCGGGTGCATCGTAACCGGGACCGCCGCGGCCGGGCGTGCGGTCGGTATTGATGTCGCCCGACATGTCGCCGCGCAGGAAATCGCCGGAGATGTCTTCGCCGCGGTCGAGCGGACCGGTGTCGCCGGGAATGCCGCCGGCAATGCCGAGCGTCGGGGCGACCGAGGTCAGTTGCGGTTCGGTGCCGGCCTTGAAGGCTTCGAGGATCGTGCCCGGACCGTCGCCATTGGCCAGTGCGCCGGTCTTGCGGTCGACCTTGACGAGGCTGATGCCCGAGGGCACGCGGAAGGGAATGGCCGGCTTGCTGCCGATCGCCCTGGTCATGAAATCGCGGAAGATCGGCGCCGCGGTGCGGCCACCGGTTTCGGCGCGGCCCAAGGGCGCCGGTTCGTCGAAGCCGACAAAGACGCCGACGACCAGATTGGGCGAATAGCCGAGGAACCAGACGTCGCGGGCCTCGTTGGAGGTGCCGGTCTTGCCGGCCAGCGGCACGCCGACCGCCTTGACCGCCGTGCCGGTGCCGCGCTGGACGGCGCCTTCGAGCATCGAGGTGATCTGATAGGCGGTGCGCGCATCCTCGATGCGCTCGCGGGTGTCGGGGAGCACCGGCGGCGCGGGCGCGTCCTCGAAGTCGAGCGTGCAGGCCTGACAGGCGCGGGCATCGTGTTTGTAGACGGTGCGGCCGAAACGGTCCTGCACGCGGTCGATCAATGTCGGTTCGACTTTCAGGCCGCCATTGGCCAGCACCGCATAGGCGCCGGCCATGCGCAGCAGCGTGGTTTCGCCGGCGCCCAGCGACATCGACAGCACCGGCAGCATGTTGTCGGCGATGCCGAAGCGGCGCGCATAGTCGGAGACGGTTTCGGGGCCGGCATATTGGGCCAGCCGCACTGTCATCAGATTGCGCGAATTTTCGAGACCGAAGCGCATGGTGGAGGGGCCGTGAAACTTGCGCTCGTAGTTTTCGGGCTTCCAGAGGCCGAGGCCCGGACCCTGGTCGATGACGAAGGGCGCATCGAGGACGAGGCTTGCCGGGGTGAAGCCGCGATCGAGGGCGGCGGCATAGACGAAGGGCTTGAAGGAGGAGCCGGGCTGGCGCAAGGCCTGCACCGCGCGGTTGAACTCCGACATGCCGAAGCTGAAGCCGCCCTGCATGGCCAGCACGCGGCCGGTATGCGGGTCCATGGCGATGATGGCGCCGTTGACGGCCGGCACCTGCTGCAAGGTGTGACGGCCCTTCTCTTCCGCATGCGGCGCGGCATGGACGACATCGCCGACCTTCAGCACATCGGCGGGTTTCGTCAGTTCGGGGCCGAGATGGATGCGGTTGACGTTGGGCCGCGCCCATTTCATGTCTTCGAAAAGGATCGTGCTCTTGACGATTTCGGTGGCGATGCCGCCGCCCGGCAGGCGCGCGGGGCGCAGGCCGATGGTGACGCGGTCGCTCGCGAGTTCGAGAACGACGGCCAGCGTCCAGGGCGCGAGGTCGGCGGGTATGTCGATGGCGGAGAGCGCGTCCTGCCAGTTGGCGCCGGGTTCGAGCTCAGCCACCGGGCCGCGCCAGCCATAGCGGCGGTCATAGGCGATCAGGCCGTTCTTCAGCGCCTCGGAGGCATATTCCTGCAAGGCCGTGTCGATGGTGGTGCGGACCGAGAGGCCGCCTTCATAGAGTTTCTGCTCGCCGAACTGCGCCAGCAATTCGCGGCGCGCCTGTTCGAGGAAATATTCGGCGTCGCGCATCTGCAAGCCGCGCGGGCGCAGCGTGACATTGAGATCGGTGGCACGCGCCTCGGCGGCCTCATCGGCGGCGATGAAGCGCTCCTCGGCCATGCGCGAAATGACCCAGTTGCGGCGTGCCAGCGCGCGTTCGCGGAAGCGGAAGGGATGATAATTGCCGGGCGCCTTGGGCAGCGCGGCCAAATAGGCGACTTCGGCAACGGTCAGTTCGTCGAGCGGCTTGTCGAAATAGTTCAGCGCCGCGGCGGCGACGCCGTAGCTGCCGGCACCGAGATAAATCTCGTTCAGATAGAGTTCGAGGATCTGGTCCTTGGTGAAGGCGCGTTCGAGACGCAGCGCCAGCAGGGCCTCGCGCAGCTTGCGGTCGAAGGTGACGTCGCTCGAGAGCAGGAAGTTCTTGGCCACCTGCTGGGTGATGGTGGAGGCGCCGACGAGACGGCGGTCCTGCATGACGTTGTAGACGTTGTCGATGGTGGCGCGCAGGATGCCGGCCGCATCGACGCCGCCATGGGTGTAGAAATTCTTGTCCTCGGCGGCGAGGAAGGCCTGAACCAGGCGCGGCGGGATCGCCGTGATCGGCACATAGAGACGGCGCTCGCGCGCGAACTCGCCGATCAGCTGGCCATCGCCGGCATGGACGCGCGTCGTCACCGGCGGCTGGTAATTGGCAAGCCTTGTGTAGTCCGGCAGGTCCTGGTTGAGACGCCAGGCATAATAGCCGCCGGCCAGCACGGCGCCGGTTATCAGCACCAGAATGACGCTGGCAACGATCGAGAGAATTTTCAGTATCGAGGGCATCGGGGCGCTTTGCCCTCCGTCAATTCATGGCTCAACATTATCGCCGTCAGCTAAAGCCGAAATATGGCCACTCCGTGGCCAAATTCCGCCTATCCCTTAAAGAGGCCCCTCGGCAAGACGGTCACCGAAATAGCGGTCGATGGCGCGGGTGAAGGAACCGGCAACGCCGGCGCGCCAGGCGGACGAAACCAGCTGCTTCTCGTCGTTGGGATTGGTGAGAAAGCCGAGTTCGATCAGCACCGAGGGCACATCGGGCGCCTTCAGCACGACGAAACCGGCGAAACGGTGCGGCTTCTGCAGCACCGCCGTTTTCTGACCGGCATAATCGACGATCGATTTGGCGAAGCGCGAGGAATAGTTCTTGGTCTCGCGCTGGGCGAGGTCGATCAGAATGCCGGTCACTTCCGGGCTCTCGCCCTGGAGGTCGAGACCGCCGATCAGGTCGGCCTGGTTTTCCTGACGCGCCAGCGCGGCCGCTTCCTGGTCGGAGGCGGTTTCGGAGAGCGTGTAGACCGAAAGCCCGCGCACATCCGGCCTTTCGATCGCATCGGCATGGATCGACATGAAGAGATCGGCCTTGTGCTGGCGGGCAATGGCGACGCGCTGGCGCAGCGGGATGAAAACGTCGGTCTCGCGGGTCAGATGGACGTCGTAGCGGCCGGTGGCGCGGAGCTGGGAGGCCAGCTCGCGGGCAAAGGCCAGCACGATGTTTTTTTCATGGACGCCGCTCCTGCCGGTGGCGCCGGGATCGACGCCGCCATGGCCGGGATCGATGACGATGATGCGGCGGCGCTCGAGGCGCTGGGCCGGCGGGCTCATCGGCACGGCGGCGACGGCCTGAATCTGTTCGGCAGCCTCAGCGGCGGCGGCGATGTCGGCGGCCGGGGCGCCGGCGCTTTGCGCGAAGGTGGCGCCGTCGGTCGGGGCGAGGTCGAGGACGATGCGGCGGCCGAAGCCGGCCTGCGGGTCGAGAACGAAATTGCGGGCAATCGCCACCGGCTGCTTCATGTCGATGACGACGCGGAAGATGTCGTTCTGGAAGCGGCCGAAGCGATAACCGGCAACGACGCCCTGCGCGGCGGGCACGGCGGTCTCGTCGAGACGGAAAGGCACTCCGGTCATGTCGATGACGACGCGCCAGGGATCGGCCAAAGTGAAGACGCTGTACTGGACGGGGGCATCGCCCGTCAGTTCCATCACGAAGCGGGTCTGCGCGCCCTGATCGCCGAGCCGGATGTCGGTGACGGCCGACATGCCGGGCGGCAGGGGGGCGCCGCGCGGGACGGCGGCGGCCGGCGGCGCATCGCTGAGCGCGCCGGTGGTCAAAAGATCGTTTTCGAGATCGCGGGCCAGCAGATCGGCCAATTCGTCGAGGGTCAGGCCGTCGGCCGAAAAATCGGCGGCCTGGGTCGCCGGCCGGCCGAGGGTCAGGACGACAAACAGCACGGCCGCGCCCGCCAAGCCGAGCGGCCGCAGGAAACGCCCCCAGAACTGCCGATTTCGTCCCATTTACACCCGCCGCAGCGACACCGTGGGACCTGCTCCTGTGTGCCGTCCGTCACGGTCTCCCGAACGCCACTGCCGATCGGGTCATCCGGCCGGACGGCCCGGGAAAACCCGGCAGACCGCCGCGGATCGAGGCCCGCAAACAATTCACCTCAATATAAAGGCGAGATTACTTCATAATTGGTTATCACGCCAAAATTTACGGAATTTCAACGGGTCGAATGGTTAATAACCGGGCCGTTGGCGGCAATGGAGGCCGCCGAGACCGAGCTTGCCAAATCAACGCAGCAGCGGGTACAAACGGTTCGCGTCCGGCGGGCCCCAGGCTTGCCACGGCGCCGACACAGGATTTCGGGCAAACCGTCGCGCCATTCCCCCCAAACCGCCTCAAAACGGCCGGGAGACGGCATCGACCGCGTCAAGCCCGGCGTTTCCCCAGGCAATCATCCCGGACAACGCCAAACAGACGCGGAAAGCGGGCCCTCGCGCCCGCAACGCCCGTCCGGCCGCAAGGCCTGAGTCGACGCGGCGGAGACCAGAACACGCCGGCACCCGGCGGCTTATCGGGTGCGCCACAGGTAGAGATGCACAACGCAGTTCCGCGACTTCACAACCGGCAGACCGGACAGGGCTTTTCCAAAAGCCAGGTCCGCCCGGTTGCGACACCGGCCGCGCGGCGCGCACCTGCCCTTCTTTTACATATCCCGTCCGGATCTGCCGCGGCGCGCCTCGATGGCGCCGGCGCGGACGCCTGGACGCGTATAACAACCGGCGCCCGCCCGCGCCTGGCCTCCCGCATGAATGTGCGGCGGGGCAGGCGCGGCGGACAGCGCCCCGGAGACATTCCCAATGGCAAAGACCATGCTGATCGACGCGGCCCACCTCGAGGAAACTCGGGTTGTGGTCGTGAGCGGCAATCGCGTTGAAGAGTTCGACTTCGAGTCGGAAAACAGAAAGCAGCTTCGAGGAAATATCTATCTCGCCAAGATTACGCGCGTCGAACCGTCGCTGCAGGCGGCGTTCGTCGAATATGGCGGCAATCGGCACGGCTTCCTCGCCTTCAGCGAAATCCATCCCGATTATTACCAGATTCCGGTCGCCGACCGCGAAGCGCTGCTGAAACAGCAGGCCGCCGAAGCGCGCCGCGAACGCGAAGAGGAAGACGCCGAAGACGCACCCGCGAGCAACGAGGCCCGCAGCGAAGCGGCGGCGCCTGCCGAGGGCGATGACAGCAATGGCGACGGCGAGGACCAGGGGGCGGATGCCGACGGCGCGCCGAGCAATGGCGAGGCCGACGACAATGGCGGCGCGGAAAGCAAAAGCGAAGCCGCTGTCGAGCGCGGCGAGACCGAAACCGTCACCTCCGACGAGACGATCGAGTCGGTGGGCGCCGAAGACGCGATGGAAGAAGCCGCGCCGCGGCGGCAGCGCGTCAATTATCGTTCCTACAAGATCCAGGAAGTCGTCAAGCGCCGGCAGATCATGCTGGTGCAGGTCGTCAAGGAAGAACGTGGCAACAAGGGCGCCGCGCTGACGACATTTCTGTCGCTGGCCGGACGCTATTGCGTGCTGATGCCCAATACGGCGCGCGGCGGCGGCATTTCGCGCAAGATCACGGTGGCGGCCGACCGCAAGAAGCTCAAGAGCATCGCCGAGACGCTCGACGTGCCGGAAGGCATGGGACTGATCGTGCGCACCGCAGGCGCCAAGCGCACCAAGGCCGAGATCAAACGCGACTATGAATATCTGCTGCGGATGTGGGAGAGCGTGCGCGAGCTGACGCTGAAATCGACGGCGCCGGCGCTGGTCTATGAGGAAGGCAGCCTGATCAAGCGTTCGATCCGCGACCTTTACGACAAGGACATCGACGCGATCCATATCGAAGGCGACGAAGGCTACCGCGAAGCCAAGGGCTTCATGCGGATGCTGATGCCGAGCCATGCCAAGAACGTGCAGCCCTACAAGGACAAGCAGCCGCTCTTCCAGAAATACGGCGTCGAGCAGCAGCTCGACTCGATGCTCAATCCGACCGTGACGCTGAAATCGGGCGGCTACATCGTCATCAACCCGACCGAGGCGCTGGTTTCGATCGACGTCAATTCGGGGCGCTCGACCAAGGAGCGCAATATCGAACAGACGGCGCTGAAGACCAATCTCGAAGCGGCCGAGGAAATCACGCGGCAGATGCGCCTGCGCGACCTTGCCGGTCTCATCGTCATCGATTTCATCGACATGGACGAGAACCGCAACAACCGCGCGGTCGAACGCAAGCTGAAGGATTGCCTGAAAACCGATCGGGCGCGCATCCAGGTCGGCCGCATCAGTCATTTCGGTCTGCTGGAAATGTCGCGCCAGCGCATGCGCTCCGGCGTACTCGAAGGGTCGACCATCACCTGTCCGCATTGCGCGGGCACCGGGCTTGTGCGCTCGGTCGAATCGATGGCGCTGCATGTGCTGCGCGGCGTCGAGGCCGAGGCGGTCAAAGGCCGCGCCGCCGCGTTCACCGTCAAGGTGCCGGCAACGGTGGCGATCTACATTCTCAACCAGAAGCGCGGCAAGGTGCTCGATATCGAGGACCGCTACGGCGTGTCGGTCTATATCGAAGCCGATACGACGCTGACCGGATCCGATCACCGGATCGAACAGGCCGAAGCCCGCGCGCTGACACGGACGCGGCCGGCGCTGGGCGCGATCAATATCGAGAGCGGTTATATGGCGGAAGACGAGGATATCGTCGATGCCGTTGAAGAAGACGAGGCCGAAGCCGAGGACGAGGCCGAACAGACAGCGGAAGCGGTGTCGACGCGCGGCGCTTCCGAGGAGGGCGATGGCGACGGTCAGCGCAAGCGCAAGCGGCGCCGGCGCCGGCGCAAGCCCGGTGAAGAACGCGAGACGCGCGGCGAGAGCGAAGCGACAGCGGATGCCGATGCCGATGCGGTCGATGACGGCGCGGATGACGATGGCGAAGCTGAAGCCGGCGACGGCGAAGCCGGCCCCGCCACCGCGCAGGATGAGCTCGACGAAAACGGACAGCGCAAGCGCCGCCGGCGCGGACGGCGCGGCGGACGGCGCAATCGCCGCCGGCCGGGCGAAGAAGGTGCGGATGGCGAGACCGTTGCCGATGCGGCAGCGACCGAGCACACCGCCGAGGCCGATGCACCGGCCGATGCGGACCGCGACGACGACATGCCGGTGCTGCTCTCCTATTCGCGCCACGAGGCGGCGGCCGACGAAGAGGCCGATGCGGAAGCCGATCACGGCCGCCAGGCGCCGGAGATCGATCCCTCCGATGCGCCGGTCACCGATCGCGAGGTCGAGATGGCGATCGAAACGGCATCCGATCCGCTGACCGCCGATGTGACGCCGCTTCGTTCGACCGAGCCCGACCGGCCGGTCGAACCGACGCGGCGCGGCTGGTGGCAGCGCCGCTAGACGGCGCCGACGCACAAACGAACAGGGCCTGAGGCGCGATCCTCAGGCCCTTTTCGATTCAAGCAGGATGTGGCGGATCAGGAGCCCGAACCGGCCGCGACAATGCCCATGCCATCGCCGCGCGGGCCGGCGACAGGACTGCAGGCACTCGCCGCCTGCCCTTCGGGACAGGCAATGGCATGAGCCGGCGAGCGCGCATCGGCGGGCGAGGCCGCCAGTGCGGCGGCGACCGCGTCGGGTCCGGCGAGCGCCGACCGTGCCGCATGTTGAATGGCCGCCGCCCCTTTCGGCGCGCCGGCGCCGGCGCCGCTGAAGACGATGCGGCTGCCGTTGGCGCCGGTGACGATGACCGGCATCAGAAAGGCGGAGGCGATGCCGCGCGCGGCCTGCTGCGGATTGGCGGACAAGACAATGCCGGTGCCCTCGGCGACATGGCCCAACCCGAAAGCCCCGTTCATGGTGACGGCGCAGGCGACCGCACCGCCTGCCCCGTCGACTGTCGCAAAGGCCGTCGAACCGAAATCGCGATCGATGTTCTCGGTGACGCCGAGCGATACGGCCGTGCGCCGCGCCGCTTCGGCCAGTTCGGCGGGGCCCGTTTTTTCGAGATCGCGCCAGAGCGCGGCGGCGAAGACACCAGCGCCCGCCGTCGGTGCCGGCACGGCCACGGCGGCGGCGGCCGGCATGGACAGCATCTGCGCGGGCGCGACCTCGGGCCGGTCGTCGCGCAGATCGTCGAGGCTCAGCGCACCGCCGGCGCGGCTTGCCTCGGCGACAAGGGCACGGGCGGTCTGGCCGGCATAAAAGCCGTTGACGCCCAGACTGCGGATCAGGGCCAGCGTCCCGGCCAGTTCAACACGGGTGACACGGTCGAGCTCGCGCGGGCGTTCGCCGTCCGGTCGAGCGAAGCCGGCCTGCAGCGAGGGCGAGGCGGCGATGAGCGGCGCCGCATCGGCCAGCTGGCGCGCGCCGGCGCGCGACAACGGGAAGCCCGTCGCCGCCAATCGTTCGGCCGGTCCGACGATCGCGGCCCATGGACGCGTGCCGTAGCGCGATTGCAGCAGCGCGAAACCGCGCACATTGCCCGGAATGGCGACGGCGCCACCGCCGCGCGGGCTGCGGGCGAGGAAGGCGATGCTTTCGACCGTGCGCTCTTGCGCATCGCGAACCAGACAGACGCCGCCGCCGCCAAGGCCGGCGGCCGCCGGGTATGTGACCGAGAGCGCGAAATAAAGTGCGGCGGCCGCATCGGCCGCGTTGCCACCCTGCTCGAGGATCTCGCGGGCGACCAGCACCGCCGAGGGCTCGTCGGCAACGGCGACGCCGCCGAAGAGCGGGTCGGCACGGTCGCTGTCTCTCTCGGTCAAGCGCCCCTGACGCTCGGTGCGGGTCTCGACGCCGCGGCTGACCGCTTTCCCGCGGACCGGCTCGGGTGGCTCTTCCAGCGCACAGGCCGCCAGCGAAACCGTCATGGCCAGACCGGCCAGCAGGATGAGCGCACGCCGCGCCGTGATCGAAACTTCACAGTTCTGCCCCATTCGCCCTGTTTCCTCTATTTTCCGCTGACCGACGGAATCGCTCGTTTCGGCCGTTTGTTTGCAGATTGGCTGTTCAAGATCGGCGGGACAAGATTGACGGCTTGCGAGCCCACCCCTACCGTTTAGTCTTGTCGGGTCCGTATCGTCAACGCGCCCGGCCAACGGGCAACATAGCGGGGCGGCCCCGAAGAGTGCCGTAAATGCCAGTGACGCGTATGAAAGATTGCCCAATGAGACTCAGCCCGAATTCCGGCCGGCCGGCGCTCCGCCGCGCCGTCCATGCGCTGGCGCTCGGCGCCGCGCTGACTTTTGCCGGCGCCGGCGCGGCAAGCGCGCAGGGAATTTCGATCATCAGCGACGCCGAAACCGAAAACATGCTTCGGGAGTTTGCCGATCCGATCCTGAAGGTTGCAGGTCTCGATCCGGCGGCGGTGAAAATCCATCTGGTCAACGACCAGCGGCTGAACGCCTTCGTCGCCGAAGGCCAGCAGATGTTCTACAACACCGGCCTCATTACCATCGTCGAAGCGCCCTCGGAGCTGATCGGGGTGATGGCCCACGAAATCGGTCACATGGCGGGCGGACATCTGGTGCAGCGGCGCGAGCATATTTCGCAGCTGCAGGTGCCGATGATTGCCTCGATGATCCTCGGTGTCGGCGCCATCGCCGCCGGCGCGGGCGATGCCGGCATGGCCCTGATCCTGGGCGGGCAACATCTCGCAACGCGCGGTTTCTTCGCCTATACGCGCGAACAGGAGGCCAGCGCGGACCAGGCCGGTGCCGGCTATCTGCAGCGCGCCGGCATGTCAGGCCAGGGCATGCTCGATCTGTTCTCCCGGATGCGCGATCAGGAAATGCTGTCGGAAGAACGGCAAGATCCGTTTGCCCGCTCGCATCCGATGTCGGCGGCGCGCTTCAACGCGCTTGAAGAGCGGGTGAAGGCGTCACCCTTCTTCGACCGCCCGGAATCACCGGAGCGCATTCATCAGTTCAAGATGGTGCAGGCCAAGCTGCACGGCTTTCTCGACGAACCGAATGTGACGTTCAACCGCTATCCGCTCACCGACAAGAGCGACTATGCCCGCTATGCGCGTTCGGTCGCCTATCACCGGACCGGGCAGCTTTCCGAAGCGTTGACCGAGATCGAACCACTGCTCGCGAGCGATCCGAAGAACCCCTATATCCACGAGGTCAAGGGCCAGATCTATTTTGAAAGCGGCAAGATCGAGGAGGCAGTGACATCCTATCGCCAATCGGTCGCTCTGAAACCGGACGATGTGCAGCTTCATCTTGGGCTGGGCCGCGCGCTGCTTGGCCGCGACGGCGAGGAAAATGCGCGGGCCGCCATCCCGCATCTTCAGACCGGAACGCGCGGTGCGACACAGCCTTTCGGCTACTATCAGCTCTCCATCGCCTATGGCCGCCTCAATGACATCGGCATGGCGGAACTGGCGACAGCGCAATATTACAATGCGCTTGGCCGCGTCGAGCAGGCGAAGGCGCATGCGACGCGGGCGCAGAAAATTCTGCGTCAAGGGTCGCCCGAATGGCTGCAGGCACAAGATATCGCCATGCAGCCGTCGCCCGACGGGCGCGGCTGAACGGCGGCCCCGACCTTTTCCCATCCACATTTTTTTGCGAAAGAAACCGATGCTGCGTTTCCGCTCCCTGCCCCGCCTTGCGCTTACCGCCCTGCTGCTGGCGGCGTCCGCCGTGCTTCAAGCACCGGCAGCGGCGGCCGACGAGACCGCCCGCTTCAATCCGGCCGACCGCGCCGCCATCGAACAGATCGTGCGCGACTATCTGATGCGCCATCCGGAGCTTGTGCTCGAAGCGCTGCAGACGCTGGAAGAAAAGCACCAGGCAGAGACACAGGCCGAAACGCGCGCGGCCATCGAGGCGCGGCGGGCAGCGATCTTCGAAGACGCCGACGATTTCACCTACGGCAATCCGAAGGGCGACGTCACCATCGTCGAGTTTTTCGACTACACCTGCGGCCACTGCAAGCGCAGCTTCCAGCCGCTGATGGATTTCGTCGACGCCGACGGCAACATCCGCCTGATCCTGAAGGAGTTCCCCATTCTGGGGCCGCGCGCGCTCGACGCCGCCAAGGCCGCGCTGGCGGCGCGCAAGCAGGGCCGCTACCTCGAGATGCACCGGGCGCTGTTCGAGCATGAAGGACAGCTCACCGAAAAGGCGCTCATGGAGATTGCGGCCAAGGCCGGGCTCGACGGGCCGAAGCTGAAAAAGGACATGGAAGACCCGAAGCTGATGGACATTTTCAGCCGTCACTATGCGCTGGCCGAAGCACTCGGCATCGAGGGAACGCCGGCCTTCATCATCGGCGGCGAGATGCTGCCGGGCGCGGTCGACAAGGAACGGCTGACACGGGTGGTGGCGGAGGCGCGCGAGGGGCGGTAGAGGAACGGCCTCTTTCCGCACCGGTCCGCCCGCCGAGCGATGCCGCCAGCCTTTTATGTTGCGTCGCAACATGAACCGGTCTAACAAGACGCAACTCGACTGGACCCGGTGAAATGCCGGGTGGCTCTGCCGGCCGCCAATCCGCCGGATATTCCCAACAAATGGCAGTTTTCCCGGACGCGGATCGTCCCGATCCCGTGCGGTGTTGTGTCTTTCCGGATTCCCATGATCTCAGTAAGTGCGTATCGCCAGCAATGGTTCGGCAATATTCGTGGCGACGTTCTCGCCGGTCTCGTTGTCGCCCTGGCCCTCATTCCTGAAGCCATCGCCTTTTCGATCATTGCCGGCGTCGATCCCAAAGTCGGGCTCTACGCCTCGTTCTCAATTGCCGTCATCGTCGCGATTACCGGCGGGCGGCCCGGCATGATCTCCGCCGCAACGGCGGCCACCGCCGTCCTGATGGTGACGCTGGTCAAACAGCACGGGCTCGAATATCTGCTCGCCGCAACGGTTCTCGCCGGCCTGATGCAGATTGCCGCCGGCCTGTTGAAACTCGGATATGTGATGCGCTTCGTGTCCCGGTCGGTGATGACCGGGTTCGTCAATGCGCTGGCGATCCTGATCTTCATCGCACAGATACCCGAACTGATCGGCGTGCCGTGGCTGACCTATGTGATGGTCGCTGCCGGGCTCGGCATCATCTATCTCTTCCCGATGCTGACGAAATCCGTTCCCTCGCCGCTGATCTGCATCGTCGCGTTGACCGGCGTTGCGATGTATTTCGGCCTCGACATCCGCACGGTCGGCCATATGGGCGATCTGCCCTCCACCCTGCCCATCTTCCTCATTCCGCAAATACCGCTGAACCTCGAAACGCTGATGATCATCCTGCCCTATTCGGCGGCGGTGGCGGCGGTGGGCCTGCTGGAATCGCTGATGACCGCATCGATCGTCGACGATCTGACGGACACGCCGAGCAACAAGAATCAGGAATGCATCGGCCAGGGCATCGCCAACACGGCGACCGGCTTTATCGGCGGCATGGCGGGCTGCGCCATGATCGGCCAGTCGATCATCAATGTGAAGTCGGGCGGCCGCGGGCGGCTGTCGAGCTTCTGCGCCGGCATCTTCCTGCTTTTCATGATCGTGGTGCTGGGCGACTGGGTGAAACAGATTCCGATGGCCGCCCTCGTCGCCATCATGATCATGGTGTCGGTCGGCACGTTCAGCTGGTCGTCGATCAAGAACCTGCGCGATCACCCGCGCAGCTCTTCCGTGGTGATGCTGGCGACGGTCGTCACCGTCGTCGTCACCCACAATCTCGCCATCGGCGTTCTGGTGGGCGTGCTTCTGTCCGGTCTCTTTTTCGCCTGGAAGATCGCACAGATATTCCGCGTTACATCCGTCGTTTCCGAAGACGGACGCGAAAGAACCTATGTTGTCGAAGGGCAGATTTTCTTCGCCTCCGCCGACAATTTCCTTGCCTCGTTCGACTTCAAGGAAGTGCTGGAGAAAGTCGTCATCGATGTCAGCCGCGCGCATATCTGGGATATCTCAAGTGTTGCGGCGCTCGACATGGCGGTGCTGAAATTTCGCCGCGATGGCGCGACGGTCGAGATCATCGGGCTGAACGATGCGAGCGAGACCATTGTCGACCGGCTGGCGATCCACGACAGGCCCGGCGCGCTCGAAAAGCTGATGGGACATTGAGGATGAGCGAAATGACACAGAAGATTATCGCGCTTGTCGATGGGTCTATCTATTCGCATAGCGTCTGCGCGCATGCCGCATGGATCGCGACGCGGACGGGCGCGGCCATCGAGGTGCTGCATGTGCTCGGGCGGCGCGAGAGCACGGAAGCGTCCGATCTCAGCGGCAGCATCGCCCTCGGCGCCCGCAGCGCCCTGCTGGCGGAACTGACCGCGCTCGACGAACAACGCGCCAAGCTGCAGCAGCAACGCGGACGCGCCATTCTTGAAGATGCAAAGGCCGTGATTGCCGAAGCGGGCATCGACAATGTCACGACGCGACTCAGGATCGGCGACATTGTTGAAACGGTCGCCGAAAGCGAAGCGACCGCCGACATGCTGGTGATCGGCAAGCGCGGCGAAGCGGCGGACTTTGCCAGGCTGCATCTCGGCTCGAACATCGAACGCATCGTCCGTTCCAGCCACAAGCCGGTCTTCGTCACCGCGCGCGCGTTCCGGCCGATCGAGCGCTTTCTGATCGCCTATGACGGCGGCGCAAGCAGCATCAAAGCCGTCGACCATATTGCGCACAGCCCGCTCTTTCAGGGGCTCGAGTGTCATCTGCTGATGGCCGGCGCGAGCACGCCGGACCTTCGCCGCAAGCTCGACGACGCCTGCGCCCCGCTCACTGCGGCGGGATATGAGGTAAAGGCCTTCGTCGCGGAGATGGCGCCCGAAACCGCCATCGCGGAGCATGTGGCGGCCCAGCAGATCGGCCTCGTCGTGATGGGCGCCTATGGCCACTCACGCATCCGCAGCCTGATCATCGGCTCGACCACGACCGAGATGATCCGTTCCTGCAAGGTGCCGGTGGTGCTGTTCCGCTGAGGTGGGGCGCTTAGATAAGCCCGCCCATCGGCGATGACGGATCGGCGTACAACTTCTTCGGCATCCGCCCCGCGAGGTAAGCCAGCCTACCCGCCTCCACCGCCAGCTTCATCGCGCGGGCCATCCTGATCGGGTCCTTGGCTTCGGCAATCGCGGTGTTCATCAGCACGCCGTCGCAGCCGAGTTCCATCGCAACAGCCGCGTCCGATGCCGTGCCGACGCCGGCGTCGACCAGCACCGGGACTTTCGACTGTTCGACGATCAGGCGGATGTTGATCGGGTTCTGGATGCCGAGGCCGGAGCCGATGGGGGCGGCGAGCGGCATGATCGCGCAGCAGCCCATCTCTTCCAGTTTCTTCGCCATGATCGGATCGTCGGTGCAATAGACCATCACCTCGAAGCCGTCCTTCAGCAGCGCTTCCGCCGCGCGCAGGGTTTCGATCATGTCGGGATAGAGCGTCTTCTTATCGCCCAGCACTTCGAGCTTGACGAGGTTCCAGCCGCCGGCCTCGCGCGCCAGGCGCAGCGTGCGCACCGCGTCGTCCGCCGTGTAGCAGCCGGCGGTGTTCGGAAGGTAGATCACCTTCTTCGGGTCGATGAAGTCGACCAGCATCGGCTCGTTCGGATTGGTCACGTTGACGCGGCGGACGGCGACCGTGACGATTTCGGCGCCGGCCGCTTCGACGGCGGCGGCGTTCTCGGCGAGGTCTTTATATTTGCCGGTGCCGACAATCAGGCGCGACTTCAGCCGGCGCCCGGCAACGATGAAGGGATCGTCGTCCACATTCGGCGTTTCGATGCGCTTGGCGGCTTCCGTCACTTTACCAACTCCTGATTACCTGCCGCTGCAGTTGTATCAGCGGCTCCCGTCCCTGAAAACTGAGCATCGGGCAGATGCTCTTCAAGGGCGTCCCACGGGTCGGGTCCATAATCGTTCTCGCCCAGGGTTCCAGACACGAAGTTCAACTCAATGGAAAGCCAGGCGAACATGCCAAGCCCGACAAGCGCCACAACGATACCCAAGCCTCCGCCCATATATATCCCCAGGCTCGCGCATCCAATCCCGCCGACATACATGGCGATCATCCACCAGATGGAATGATCGCGATCATGCGCGCGCTTGGCGGTGACTGCGAATGCGGGCCACAAAGTGAGAACCGCGAATATCGTCCCGACCATTGCGACATTGACGCCCTGCTGCTCTGCAACAGCCAGCGCGATGGAAATGGCGACGAAGGGCAAGTTGAATCTCACCCAATAGTCGAAAAGACGCACACGCCCCTTGAGAGAAAAAAGAAACCAGCCCCACTGAAATCGCGGCATGTCGCCCCCACCCCGTTGTCCCCTAACCACCGCCGACAAAATTGACGATCTCCAACCGGTCGCCATCCCTCAGCGCCACCTCGCCATAGGCCGAGCGCGGGACGATTTCGAGGTTGCGCTCGACGGCGATCTTGGCGGCGGGCAGGCCGAGCTTGCCAATCAGGCCGAGCACCGTCAGCGGGCCCTCGAGCTCCCGCAATTCGCCGTTCACCGTCAGTTTCATGCCTTCGTTAACGCCTTTCCCGTTCGCCCGGATAATGGGTGAGCGGGAAGCCGACTTCAAGACGCCTTCCGCCCTCCACAGGACGCACATAGCCCCAAGCCTTTTACAGGCCCCGCAGTTTGCGTATAAAGAGACGCCGCGATTCGGGGATATGAGAGGTTGCGGCGGGGACCACAATTTCGCCTATTTGCGGCCCTAGAGCCTGAGCCTCGCGCCCCCGGGGTTACGGAAAGCCACCCCGCCCCGACGACCGCCCTTGAAGCCGCCAGAAAGCCCGCCCGACCGCATGGCAAAAGCAAGCTCCAGCAAGGCCTCGAAGCCGGTGTTCGTGCTCAATGGGCCGAACCTCAACCTGCTCGGCCAGCGGGAGCCGGAAATCTATGGCTCGACGACGCTGGCCGAGATCGAAAAACAGGTGAAGGCCAAGGCCAAGACGCTCGGCCTCGCCGTCGATTGCCGGCAATCGAACCATGAGGGCGAACTGGTCGACTGGATCCAGGAGGCGCGGACCAAAGCCTGCGCCGTGATCCTCAATGCGGGCGCCTATTCGCACACCTCCATCGCCATTCACGACGCGCTGGCGACGCTCGACATTCCCGTCGTCGAGGTCCACATCTCCAATGTCTACAAGCGCGAAAGCTTCCGGCACCATTCGACGATCTCGCCGGTCGCCACCGGCGTCATTTGCGGGCTCGGCACCATCGGCTATGCGCTGGCGCTGGAAGCGATCAAGTCCAGACTGTAATTCTGCAATTCGACCGAGGAACCAGCGACGTGGCAGCACCCCGCCCCACCGGCAAAAACGGAAGCAAGAAGAGCGAGATGAGCAAATCGGGCGTCGATCAGGAACTGATCCGGCAACTGGCCGCTCTCCTCAAGGAGACCGAGCTCAGCGAAATCGAGATCGAGACGGACAATCTGAAGCTGCGCGTGTCGCGGCAGGTGCAACAGGTGTCGGCGCATTTCGCCGCCGCGCCGGCCGCGCCCGCATCGGTGGCCGCTGCAGCGCCGGCGCCCGCCGATGCCGCCTCGCATCCAGGCGCCGTGGCCTCGCCGATGGTCGGCACAGCCTATCTGGCAGCCGAACCCGGTGCGGCGCCCTTCATCGCCATCGGCACAACGGTCAAGGAAGGCCAGACGGTGCTGATTATCGAAGCGATGAAAACCATGAACCACATCCCTGCCCCGCGCGCGGGCAAGGTGACCGCGATCTTCGTGGAAGACGGACAGCCGGTCGAGTTCGGCGAGCCGCTTCTCGTGATCGAATAGGCAGGGGCCGGGCCAACGACATGTTCGAAAAGGTCCTCATCGCAAACCGCGGCGAAATCGCGCTGCGTATCCATCGCGCCTGCCGCGAGATGGGCATCAAGACGGTCGCCGTGCATTCGACGGCGGATGCCGATGCGATGCATGTGCGGCTCGCCAATGAAAGCGTCTGTATCGGCCCGCCGGCCGCCAGCGAGAGCTATCTCAACATTCCCGCGATCATTTCGGCCTGCGAAATCACCGGTGCCGATGCGGTCCATCCCGGCTACGGGTTTCTCTCCGAGAATGCGCGCTTTGCCGACATTCTGAAGGCGCATGGCATCACCTTTATCGGCCCGAGCGGCGACCATATCCGCCTGATGGGCGACAAGATCCAGGCCAAGACCACTGCCCGGTCTCTCGGCATCCCTTGCGTGCCGGGGTCGGACGGCGCCATCACCACCGACGAGCAGGCCTACAAGGTCGCCGAGGAGACGGGCTATCCGGTTCTGGTCAAGGCGGCGGCCGGCGGCGGCGGGCGCGGCATG
The DNA here is from genome assembly GCF_030651915.1 of Parvibaculum sp. GTDB lineage: Bacteria > Pseudomonadota > Alphaproteobacteria > Parvibaculales > Parvibaculaceae > Parvibaculum. Next base: position 52,084 of record NZ_JAUSBV010000005.1, read on the forward strand.
AAGGTGGCGCGCTCGCGCGACGAAATGTCGAGCGCCCTTTCGACGGCGCGGGCCGAAGCCAAGGCTGCTTTCGGCGACGATGCGCTCTATATGGAGAAGTATCTCGGCCAGCCGCGCCATATCGAAATGCAGATCATCGCGGACAGCCACGGCAATGTGGCGCATCTGGGCGAGCGCGACTGCTCGCTGCAGCGCCGGCACCAGAAGGTGCTCGAGGAATGCCCCTCGCCCGCCCTCAACGACACGCAACGCGAGAAGATCGGCGAGATCGTCCGCAACGCCATCGCCAAGCTCGGCTATCTCGGCGTCGGCACGATCGAGTTCCTCTATGAGGAAGGCGAGTTCTATTTCATCGAAATGAATACGCGCTTGCAGGTCGAGCACCCGATCACCGAGGCCGTGACCGGCATCGACATTGTGCGCGAGCAGATCCGCATCGCGGCCGGGCTCGAAATGAGCTTCACGCAAGCCGACGTCACCTTTTCCGGCCACGCCATCGAATGCCGCATCAATGCCGAGGACCCGAAGACCTTCATGCCCTCACCCGGCACGATCAAGGACTTCCACACGCCGGGCGGGCTTGGCGTGCGCGTCGACAGCGCGGCCTATTCGGGCTACCGGATTCCGCCCTATTACGACAGCCTGATCGGCAAGCTCGTCGTGCATGGGCGCAACCGCAATGAATGCCTGATGCGTCTCCGGCGAACGCTGCACGAATTCGTGATCGACGGCATCAAGACGACGATTCCGTTGTTTCAGGATCTCGTCAACGAGCCCGATTTCATGAATGGCGAGTACCATATCCACTGGCTTGAAGATTTCCTCAAGAAGCAATCCTGACGCCGGCAAGCTTCGCACTCGCGCCGGAGATGACGCGGACGGACGGCCATGAGCGATATCAACGCCGATGTTCTGTTGCGCGCCTATGCTTTTGGCGTGTTTCCGATGGCGGAATCGCGCGACGATCCGGATCTCTACTGGATCGATCCCGAGCAGCGCGGCATCCTGCCGCTTGACGGCTTTCACGTTTCCAAGAGGCTCAGGCGGCGCGTCCGTTCCGGCGTTTTCGATGTCCGGGTCGATACGGCGTTTCGCGAAACCATGCTCGGCTGCGCCGATACCGCCCCCGGCCGCGACGGGACCTGGATCAACGACCGGATCATCTCACTCTATTGCGAGCTACATGCGCGCGGAAACGCGCATTCGGTCGAAAGCTGGCGCGACGGCAAACTTGTCGGCGGGCTCTACGGCGTTTCGATCGGCGCGGTCTTCTTCGGCGAAAGCATGTTCAGCCGCGAAACCGATGCCAGCAAGGTGGCGCTGGTGCATCTCGTGGCACGGCTCGTCGCCGGCGGCTACAAGCTGCTCGACACGCAGTTCGTCACGGAACATCTGCGACAGTTCGGCGCCATCGAAATTTCGCGCGATGCCTATCGCGCACGGCTCTCCGAGGCGACGTCAGCGCAGGCGGATTTCTATTCGTTGCCCGCGGGGGCCTCGCCGCTCGAATTCCTGCAGTCAACCACCCAGATGTCGTAGACGGGATGTTCGAGCGCGTTGAGGCCGGGACTTTCAGCGTACATCCAACCTTTGAAAATGGCATGCGGCTGCACCTCGCCGGTGCCGGGGTCGAGTTGATGAACCTCAACATAAGCGGCCGTACGCGGTGTCTCTTCGGGCGGCGCCTTGTGACAGGCCCGCACCAGCACTTCGAGGGCGCCATAGCGCTGCGGCGTATCGACGGTAGCGGCGAAACTCGTGGCGCGGGCGGTGATCTTGTCGAGGCCGCTGAATATGGCGACCGTGTATTTCTCCGCATGGGCGGGCGCCGGCATAAACATCAGCATCGCGACGACGGTCGCGCATGAAGCCGAAAATCCTGAATAACGCATCGGCATTTCCCTGACGGGTATTGTTACGGGCTCATACGGAGCCACGGACGAAACCTATTCGCCGCCGCCCGTCGAGAAGACAGCCTGGCCGATCAATCCCATCAGATCGACCGATCCTTGCGTGAACATGATCTGGCTGCCATCGGCCAGATAGTCGAGGCTGCCGCCTGGCGTCAGCGAAATGTAGCTGCCGCCGAGCAGACCGTCGCTGGCAATCTTGGCGCTGGTGTCGTCGGGAATTTTGACATTGCGCGCGAGATCGAGGGTGACGACCGCCTGATAGGTGTCCGTGTTCAAGCGCTGCGAAACGACGGTGCCGATCTTGATGCCCGACAGACGCACATCCGAACCATTGGCCAGGCCATCGACGGCGCTGAACTCGGCGGTGACCTTGTAGCCGGCGCTGCTGCGCATGCCCGACGTCGTGTAGCCGTAAAAAAGAAAGAGCGCGGCAACGACGACAACGATGGTGCCGATCAGGGTTTCGACGAGATTGCTTTGCATGTCAGTCCTCGGAAAATCGGTTTCGGGGCCGCGCCTATTCGGGCCGCCACGCCTGATAGTCGCCAGTGGCGCCGGGGCGGTGGCCGCCCTTGTGCAGGCTGCCTTGGGGGCGCCATGCCCGGGAAGTGCCGGTGAGGTTGGGCACATGCGGCTTTTCCCACTCATGTGCGACATAGCCGTCTTCAGTGGGCGGGACATCGACCGTGTGATGGAGCCAGCCGTGCCATTCGGGCGGCACGCGCGATGCTTCGGCAAGACCGTTATAGATCACCCAGCGGCGCACATAACCGTCGATGGCGGTGCCGTCCTTCGCCTCAAAATAGCGGTTGTCCTGTGCATCCGTGCCGACAAGACGGCCCTTGCGCCACGTGTAGAACCGGGTGCCCATGGTCTGTCCGTTCCACCAGGTGAACACTTCCTGCAGCAGCGTCATGGGCAAACTATCCTGTTGTACGGGCACGCAAAATCGCATCACCCGACCGATTCCGGCAAGGCCGGAATCCGCGCCGAATATGACACCCGTTGGAAGGATGGTCCAGACCGAAGGAAGCGCCGGGGCGTCAGTCGATCGCCCAGGTCCTGATCTTTTCGGTCTTGCCTCGCCGCATCGCGCTGTCTTGGATGATCATCGGCTGGCGGTAGATGTTGCCGGAGACCTCGAATTCACGGTCGTCGTTGAGAACCCAGCCGATACGGTGAAGGAGGCTCGACGGCGTCACCGGCTTCACCAGGAGATGCGTCGCGCCGATCTCGAAGGCTTCGGTGATCAGGGAGCGCGAGGCGTGGCCGGTCAGGACGATAATGGGGGTAAAACAGACCGGCTCATTGCCGACGGCGCGGACGCGGCGGATGAACTCACGGCCGTTCATCGGCTGCATTTCCCAATCGGAAATCACCAGATCGATGTCGTAAATATCCAGCTCGGCGAGGCCCTCGGTACCGTCATGGGCCTGACGCATATAGGTCACCCCAAAGGTATTCAGCATGGTGCGCAACAGCAGCCGCATGCTGCCATTGTCATCCACCATGAGAATCCTCAGGTCTTTCAGTTCCTTGCCGAACGCCTTGCTGAGCTCACCCACGCTGATCTCCACGGGTCCCGGGTGAAAGAGGTAGAGGCATTGATAACCGATTCCGGGTTGCGGCTTTGTTAACCGCCGATTCGGGGTGGCCACTTACCAGATATCGCGGGCAGGAAGGCCTGTCCTGCCTACATCTTGTGACGAGTGCTTGACGGGGCATGGTCATCATCCCTAGGATTTCATCTCCCCTCATGGGGCGAGGCGAGAGACAGGCGGACACCCGAAAAGAGCCACGGCTCGGCGACGAAAGCTCAACGGAATCAACCCTTTAGAAGGGGCGTTCCGGGCGGCGCGGCGCAACGGAAAGCCATGCCCGGGCGGCATGTCGCGACCATGCAAAAAGCATGGTTCGGCATGATGCGCGGACCATCTCCCGACCCCGCCCGCGAGGGCCAGGTGGGCGAAGTCGAGGAACCGGGGGTCAGGATGCGTATCCAGCGTTGTTTCACTGTCGAGGGGCAGTCGCCTTATGAGGGCGTCCCCTTCCGGACGACGGCCAGCGAGATCCGCAATCCGGACGGCTCGGTCGTGTTCCGGCTGCAGGACATCGCGGTCCCCGCCGAATGGAGCCAGGTCGCCTGCGACGTGCTGGCGCAGAAATATTTCCGTAAAGCCGGCGTTGCCGCCGTGCTGAAGCGGCTGCCCGAAGACGGCGTTCCCGAATTCCTGTGGCGGCATGCGCCCGACGACGAGGCGCTGGCGGCGCTCCGGCCCGAAGACCGCTTCGGACCCGAGATGGACGCCCGCCAGGTGTTCGACCGGCTGGCCGGCGCCTGGACCTATTGGGGCTGGAAGGGCGGCTATTTCGACGGCGAGGCCGATGCGCGGGCCTTTTTCGACGAGTTGCGCTTCATGCTGGCGGCGCAGATCGCGGCGCCCAACTCCCCGCAATGGTTCAACACCGGGCTGCACTGGGCCTATGGCATCGACGGCCCGGCGCAAGGCCATTGGCGCACTGACCCCGACACGGGCGTGACGGCGCGGACGGAGAGCGCCTATGAATTTCCGCAGCCGCATGCCTGCTTCATCCAGAGCGTCAATGACGATCTCGTCAACGAGAACGGCATCATGGATCTCTGGGTGCGGGAAGCGCGGCTGTTCAAATACGGCTCGGGCACCGGCTCCAATTTCTCGGACCTCAGGGGCGAAGACGAAAAGCTGTCGGGCGGCGGCAAGTCGTCGGGGCTGATGAGCTTCCTCAGGATCGGCGACAGGGCGGCCGGCGCGATCAAATCCGGCGGCACGACGCGGCGCGCCGCCAAGATGGTGATCGTCGATGTCGACCACCCGGACATCGAGGCCTTCATCGACTGGAAGGTGACCGAAGAGCAGAAGGTGGCCGCGCTCGTCACCGGCTCGAAAATCAACCGCAAGCATCTCAATGCGATCATGCGCGCCTGCGTCAATTGCGAGGCCGATGGCGATGCCTGTTTCGACCCGAAAAAGAACCCGGCGCTGAAGCGCGAAATCATCGCGGCGCGGAAAGCGCATGTGCCCGAAAACTATGTGCAGCGCGTGATCCAGTTCGCCAAGCAGGGCTATGACGAAATCGACTTCAAGGTCTATGACACCGATTGGGACTCGGAAGCCTATCTGACCGTGTCGGGGCAGAACTCCAACAACACGGTGCGGGTCAGCGACGATTTCCTGCGCGCGGTGGAAGACGATTCCGAGTGGACGTTGACAAGCCGGCTGAACGGCAGCGCCACCAAGGTGCTCCCGGCGCGCGAATTGTGGGAGAAGATCGGTCACGCTGCCTGGGCCAGCGCCGATCCCGGCATCCAGTTCCACACCACGATCAACGACTGGCACACCTGCCCGGCTTCGGGCCCGATCCGCGCCAGCAATCCGTGTTCGGAATATATGTTCCTCGACGACACGGCCTGCAACCTCGCCTCGCTGAACCTGATGCAATTCCGCGAGAGCAATGGCCGCTTCGACGTCGAGGCCTTCGAACACGCGGTCAAGCTGTGGACCATCGTGCTCGAAATCTCGGTGCTGATGGCGCAGTTCCCGAGCCGCGAGATCGCCGAACGCTCCTATCGCTTCCGCACGCTCGGCCTCGGCTTCGCCAATATTGGCGGGCTTTTGATGTCCTGCGGCATCTCCTACGACTCCGACGAAGCGCGCGCGCTGACCGGCGCGATCAGCGCCGTGATGACCGGCGTTTCCTATGCGACCTCGGCGCAGATGGCCAAGGAGCTCGGACCTTTCGCGGGTTATGCCGACAACGCCGAACACATGCTGCGCGTGATGCGCAATCACGCCCGCGCCGCGCATGGGCTGACCTCCGGCTATGACGGCCTCAACGTGGCGCCGGTGCCGCTCGACGCCGCCAATTGCCCGCAGCCCGATCTCGTCGATCACGCGCGCGCCGCCTGGGACCTCGCCGTGTCGATGGGCGAGCGCAATGGCTATCGCAATGCGCAATCGACCGTCATCGCGCCGACCGGCACGATCGGCCTCGTCATGGATTGCGACACGACCGGCATCGAGCCCGATTTCGCGCTGGTCAAATTCAAGAAGCTCGCCGGCGGCGGCTATTTCAAGATCATCAACCGCGCCGTACCGCAGGCCCTGCGCACGCTCGGTTATGACGACGCGGCAATCGCCGCCATTGTCGACCATGCGGTCGGCAAGGGCACGCTGGCCGGCGCGCCGGGCGTCAATCACGAGCGCCTGCGCGCCCGCGGTTTCACCGATGAAAAGATCGAGGCGATCGAGGCGGCGCTGGCCACTGCCTACGACATCCGCTTCGTCTTCAACAAATGGCAGATCGGCGAAGACTTCTGCACCGGCGTGCTCGGCCTCGATGCCGAGGAGACCGACAATCTCGATTTCGACATGCTGGGGGCGCTCGGCTTCACCAGGGCCGAAATCGACGCCGCCAATATTCATGTCTGCGGAACGATGACGCTGGAGGGCGCGCCGGGCCTGAAGCCCGAACATCTCGCCGTTTTCGACTGCGCCAATCCTTGCGGGCGCACCGGCACGCGGGCGCTGTCGGTCGAAAGCCATATCCGCATGATGGCCGCCGCCCAGCCCTTCATCTCGGGCGCGATCTCGAAGACCATCAACATGCCGAATGCGGCCAGCGTCGAGGATTGCAAGGCGAGCTACATGCTGTCCTGGAAGCTCGCCTTGAAGGCCAATGCGCTTTACCGCGACGGCTCGAAGCTGTCGCAGCCCCTGAGCGCGCAACTGATCGAGGACGAGGACGGTGAGGCGGAGGAAAGCGCCGTCGAAACGCTGGTGGCGCAACCGGCGCAGGAGCGCGCCCGCATCGTCGCCGAGCGCGGCGTGGCGCAGCTTGTCGAGCAGGTGAAAGCGGCCGAGCAGCGGCGCGACAAGCTCCCCGACCGGCGCAAGGGCTACACGCAGAAGGCGCTGGTGGGCGGCCACAAGGTCTATCTGCGCACCGGCGAATATGACGACGGCAAGATCGGCGAAATCTTCATCGACATGCACAAGGAGGGCGCCGCCTTCCGCAGCCTCATGAACAATTTCGCCATCGCGATTTCGCTCGGGCTGCAATATGGCGTGCCGCTGGAGGAATATGTCGAGGCCTTCACCTTCACGCGCTTCGAGCCGGCGGGTCTCGTGCAGGGCAACGACCGGATCAAGAACGCGACCTCGATCCTCGATTATGTGTTCCGCGAACTCGCCGTCTCCTATCTCGGCCGTTCCGATCTCGGCCATGTCGATCCGAAGGAAATGGCCTTCGACGCGATGGGCGGCGGCGCCGACGAGGGCAAGGCGCCGGTCCCCGCCTCCACCGTGGTCAGCCCCGGCTATACGCGCAATGCGCAGATGGGGAACCTCTATCTGGTGCGCGGCGGCGCCGCGGCGGTGGCGCGGGCCGACGTCGCCGAGGCGGTCGCCGCGCCGGCGATGCGCGAGCAGACGGTGAAGGCCGAAGTCATGGCTGCCGGCGCGCTGATGCGTTCGGGCAAGGGCGAGACTTACGCCGCCGTCGCCGCCAGCGCCGTCAGCGTTTCATCGGGCGGAAGCGGCGGCATCAGCCGCGTCGCCGAAGCGCGCATGAAAGGCTATGAGGGCGAGGCCTGCGGCGAATGCGGGAATTTCACGATGGTGCGGAACGGCACCTGCCTGAAATGCGACACATGCGGCGGAACCAGCGGCTGTAGTTGAGGCACACAGACAACGAGGTTTCACCCCGTGCAGGGTGCTCGAGACTCTTTTGCCACCTCGGGACTTTCGGCTGACGCTTGACGATTTCACTTGAAGACGTTTATTGTCAAAGTTGACAATATTCGTTTTCGTGAGAGATGCGATGGCACGGCCAAGGGTTGGCGAGGAGAGGCGAGAGGAAATTCTCGCAGCGTTCGAGACGTGCGTCGTGCGTAAGGGATTCGCCAAAACCACACTGATCGACGTTGCGGAACAGGCAGGCCAACCGCGTTCGCTGGTGCGCTATTTCATCGGCAACCGGGCGGATATGGTGAGCGCACTGATCGATCGGCTGCTTGAGCGCGGCGAGGCGCAGTTCAGACAATTGCCCTCGGACGGCACGGCCGGGCAGGCGCTTGACCTGGTGCTCGACACCGTCTTTGCCGACTACACGACCAATATCGTCATCATGGAATTGTGGCATCTCTCGATGCGCGACGCGCAACTCCGCGCGCGGCTGGCGGCGCTTTATGAGCGTGTGATCTCGGAAGTGGCAGCGCTCATCACGGACGATGAGACGTCCGGTCGGGACCGGGCCTTTGTCGCTGTGTCGCTGGCGTTCGGCGCGGCCTTTTTCCGCCATCTCGGTCTTGCACCTCATGCGCCGGACACCGTCCGTGCGGCGGCCCTTCATGTGGCGACCCGTCCTTTTGTCACCCCTGCAAAAACCGGAATCTGACGCCATGACCGACAAGCACATTACCGATCTCGCCCTGTTCACAGGCAAACCCCAATATGAGAATTTTTCCCGCTTCAAGGAGATGCTGCCTGTCTCCCGCATGGCGGCGTCCTCAGCGCCATATCAATTTGCGGATGGCCAGACGATCGCCTTGCCTGCGACCTATGCGTTCGAAGGCGAGGAGCGGTCATCGGACACTTTCCTCACGGAAACCGACACGTCCGCAGTGCTGGTGCTCAAGGACGGCGCAGTTCGCCATGAGCTTTACCGGCTGACCGGCGGGCGCGATGTGCAGTGGATATCATGGTCGGTGGCCAAGAGCTTTGTCTCGGCGCTGGTCGGCATCGCGGTCGCCGAAGGTCATATCCGCGGGATCGGCGACCCGATCAGCGACTATATCAGCGTCGAGCCCGGTTCCGCCTATGACGGGGTGCGTATCAAGGACGTGCTGCAAATGTCCTCCGGCGCGCGCTGGAACGAGGACTATACCGACACCGGTTCCGACGTGCACCGGCTGGCCGCAGCGATGGCGGGCGTAATGCCGCTCGATACCTTTGTCGCGACGATGGTTCATGAGGCGGAACCCGGCACTATCTGCCGGTACAATAGCGGTGACACGCAGGCGCTGGGCGGCCTGCTGGTCCGCGCGACGGGCCGCTCGCTGACCGATTACATGCGCGAGAAGCTCGTCGAGCCGCTCGGCTTTGAATCTGATGCCTATTGGTTGATCGATGGCGTGGGGATGGAGATGGCCTTTGCGGGTCTCAACGTCACCGCGCGCGACTTTGCCAAGCTGGGAGAGCTCTATCGCAACCATGGCCGCTGGGACGGAAAGCAGATCGTGCCGGAAACCTGGGTCCATGCCTCTGTGCGGGCGGATGCGCCCGCTCATCAGCCGGGCCAACCCATACTCGCCGATCACCCGCTCGATCTGGGCTATGGCTATCAATGGTGGCTTCCGAATGGCGATCGCGGCGAATTCAGTGCAATCGGCATCTACAACCAGCTGGTCTATGTCGATCCCTCGCGCGGCGTGACCATCGTCAAGCTGTCCGCCAATCCGGCCTACGGCACGAGCATGGATGAGCGCACCAATCGCGAGATGGAAAATATCGCCTTCTTGCGCGCTATCGCGGCGTCTTTTGACATCCAATAAGGGAAAATCGCCCCACGATCTTTTCCGCCATTTTCGACCGCTTGCGTCTGCCAGCCATCGGCTCGGTCAACATGTTGCGGCATGTCAGGACAGGCCATGTCGATGCCCTTCAGACCCGAAAATAAACTTATCCCCGTCCCCTGTTCCGCCCCCATATTAAGTCCACTCGCTCCACCGAAGGGCGCGTCCGGACTGGCCGAATGCGTGGAGAGGGTGTCGCGGTCCTGCGGTTTGTGGTGCCAGACCACATTCTCCGGGAGGTCCGAATTGTGAGCCGGACATAACGACCCGGGGACGCCACCGCCGATAAAAGCGGCTGGAGGTCATGGCTGGTTGGTCGGAACATAAATCCGCGGCGCGCGGGGCGCGCCCGTCAACCGAGATGTTTTGCGAGGGTCTCCAGCAGGGCCGCCGGGCGGAAAGGTTTGCCGATGTGGTCATCCATGCCGACCTCGAAACAGGCCTCGCGGTCATGCGCCATGGCATTGGCGGTGAGCGCCAGTATCGGGATCGCGACGCCCATTTCGCGCAGCTTGCGTGTGGCGGTCAGGCCGTCCATCACCGGCATCTGCAGGTCCATCAGGATGAGGTCGAAGGTTTCGTTCTGCATTTTCTCCACCGCCGCCGCGCCATCGAAGACGAAGGTGGTGTCGATGCCCGCGAGGTCGAGCACGGAGCCGATGACCTTGCGGTTTATTTCATTGTCCTCGACGACGAGCACACGGCGGCCGGCCAGCGCGGATGCGGCATGTTTCCTGCCGGTCTCGCATGCCGCCGGCGCGGCGCCGGGTGCGAGCGGCAATTGGACGCTGAAGACGGAGCCCCGCCCCGGTTCGCTCCTGACATCGATCTTTCCGCCCATCGCTTCCACGAGACGCGAAACGATGGCGAGGCCGAGCCCGGTGCCGTCCATCCGCTGGGCGTCCTCATCATTCGCTTGCTCGAACTCCTTGAAGATGAGGCCGATCTTGTCCGCCGGAATACCGCGCCCGGTGTCACGCACATGCAGGACGAGATCGAGCCCGCTATCGGTAGAGCGCGTTTCCGCGGCAAGCGAAACCTCGCCCGTATCGGTGAACTTCACCGCGTTGCCGATGAGATTGAAGAGAATTTGCGAGATGCGGTCAGGGTCGCCTTTGAGCCAGACGCGTGCCGACAGCGGCAGCACGGCATTGAAGGCGAGGCCCTTCGCCTCCGCGCGCGCCGCCATCATGTCGCAGACATTGCGCAGAAGCGTCTCGGCATAAAAGTCCTTCTTCGCGATCTCGACCCTGCCCGCCTCGAGCTTGGCCATGTCGAGAACATCGTTGATGATGGAGAGCAGCATTTCGGCGGAACTGCGCGCGGTGTTGATGAGCGAAAGCTGGTCACCGCTGACGCCGCTTAGTTCCAGCATGTCGAGCATGCCCATCACACCAGTCATCGGCGTGCGGATTTCGTGGCTCATGGACGCGAGAAAGGAGTCCTTTGCCGCACTGGCGTGTTTCGCTGCGTCGCGGGCAGCAACAAGTTCGACGGCAATCCGCTTCTGCGCGGTAATGTCCTGGATTTGCGAGACGAAATAGAGCGGCTCTCCCGCATCCGTGCGCAGGATGGCGACCGCAAGGTGGACCCAGATGATTTCGCCATCGCTGCGGAAGTAGCGCTTTTCCATCTGATAGGTATTGCGCTTTCCCTCGATGCATTCGTGGAGGAGGTCGAGGTCGCTCTCCAGATCGTCCGGATGCGTGATATCCTGAAAGGTGAGTTTGAGGAGATCTTTCTCGCTGTATTGAAGCATGTCGCAGATGGCGTCGTTGACCTGGAGCCAGCCGCCGTCGAGGCCGACAAGCGCGATCCCGTGCGCGGCGCCCTTGAGCGCCATGCGAAAGCGCAGATCGCCCTCGGCATTCGACAGTTCGCCCGAGCAATCCTGCATCAGCCCGCGAACCGTCGTCCCGCTGCGCTCCGTGCAGAGGATGCGGACGCGGATCGGGCTGCCGGGCAGAGCGAAATCCTCCGTCACGGTGCTGCCCGCGGCGCAGCTTTCCAGCCAGCGACGCAACTGCGTCCTGGCCGGCAACTGCGCGTCGTGCGCGAGACTGAGACGGCGCGCAACATTGCGCGTGTCGAAGGTCGGCGAATGAAGTTCGAGATGCTGCGTGAGCAGATCGTAGGACCAGCGGCCGAGGCCGAATGCCTCGACGACAAGGCCCATCGCCCCGTCCGGCGTGTCGCCGACAGGCTGGTGTCCGGCGGCGGGGTCCGGTCTGGGCGGGTGCATTGGAATTCCGATGATTGTCCGAAGCCGGCTGGATGGCGTTGTCTCTTCGCCTACTATTAACGCGAGGGCGTTAACCCGATCTTGCCATTGGGGCGCCCGGTTTCTTTTTTTGTCCCGAACGACCCGACCGAAAGCGGCCACGATTGTGCTTTGCGCGCCGGAATTTTCGACATTCCGGCTGTTTCTGCCGGTTTGTGTTATTGCGCCGCAATAAGTAAACACGCCGGAATGCCGCCATTGGACTGTCTCTGGATTGCCGCAGTCGCCGTCTCGACCAGCATTTACCAAAAAAGTTCGTTGACCGTCCCACCCTGGCACAACATAGAATTGGCGTTTCATCGATTAGGGGGGTAACCAGATGAAGACCTTCACCACAGCTGCCGCAGCGGCAGTACTGCTTGGCGCCATGTCGGCACCGGCCTTTGCCGAAGGCGGGCTCTATGGCAAGCTTTCGGCCGGCGCGCTCATTCTCGACGATGTCGGCGGCAATGTCGGCGGCCCGCCCGTCTCGATCAGCTTCGATACCGGCTGGACCGTTTCCGGCGCCATCGGCTCGCAGATTAACGAGAATTTCGCCATCGAGGGCGAGCTCACCTATCTGACTGCCGAGTTCGACCAGGGTACAGCCCTCGGCGTCAGCGTGCCGATCGACGGCACACTCACCTCCATCCTCGCCATGCTCAATGCCAACCTGCATCCGATGGCGGGCAACAGCTTCGATCCCTATGTCGGTGCCGGCGTCGGCGTCGCCTTCTCCAACACCGACATCAAGTCCGTGGGCGGCGTGCCGGTCAATGCCGACGACAGCAGCGAAGATCTGGCCCTGCAGGGCACGGCCGGCCTCAACATGGCGCTCGGCGGCGGCACCAAGATCGGCGCCCAGTACCGCTATATCTGGACCGATACCGGCGGCGGCGGCGTGGACAACATTACCGGTCACGCCTTGACGCTGCATCTGATCGCAGCTTTCTGAGCAAATCCGCTTGAGAAACGACATGGCCCGGCCTTGTGCCGGGCCATTGTCTTTCCGGTTCCTGCCTTTCGGCGCCGCCCGCGCCATCCTGTCGCATTCTGGTCAAGATCGGAGGCTAGATAGTCTGGCGCTCGGGGCGCAGGCTTTATTGCCCGGATCGTTCGGGCCAGGAAAAGGAACCGGATCATGAAGAAGATCGGAGCTTTCTTGTCAGCTCTATCGTTGCTGGCGTTCTCGGCCGTCATGGCCGCGCCGGCCTCGGCCGCCGACGTCTATGAGACGCTGAAAGGCGATCCGCAGTTTTCGTTGCTGGCGCGGATGATCGAGGCCAATGATCTCAAGTTTCGCTATACGCAAGGCACAATCACCGTTTTCGCGCCGACCGACGCGGCGCTTCGCGCGCAGCCGGGCGGCGTCGACGACATGCTGACGGGCGACAATCCGAGCGGGAAGGAAAATGCCCGCGCGCTGCTTCTCTACAGCATTGTGAGCGGCCGCCACACGCCCGAGACACTTGGCGGCAAGGTGACGGAAGCGACGACGCTGCAGCGGGGCAAGGTCCGCATCGACGGCACGCGCGATCCGATCCGCTATGGCGGCGAGTTCGGCGCCAATGTCGCGGGCGCGGCGATCAGCGCGTCCAACGGCAATATCATCCCGATCGACGCCTTGCCGATCCCGGTCTTCGAGGAGACGACGCCGCCCCAGGCACAATAAGTGACGGCGCTCAGACGTTGAAGTCGTTCGAAAGCTGTTCCTTGATCTCGCGCGGCGTCAGCTGGGTGTAATCCTTCGCCCTTTCGCCGATGAGGAGTGCTTTCGTTTCGGGTGCCATCGCCGCGCGCAAATCGCCCAACATTTCAGGCGGCGCGACGATGATCAGCTTGTCGAAGGCGCCTTCTCGGGTCTTTTCAAGCAGGGTCTCGGCGACCGCGCGGGCGAAGTCGCGCTTTGCCTGCCGGTGCAGGTCGGTCGGCGGCTCATAGGCCGAGCGGCGGGCGCCGGTGCTTTCGAAGACGCGGCCAGGACGTTCCGTTCCCTGCTCGCGGGTCGGCGGATTGAGAACCGTCATGTCGGGCAGTGCCGCAACGGGGTCTTCGTTGCGCTTTTCGCTGGCAAGAAAGCGGGCTTTCTGGCCGTCGGCGACGAGAATCCAGATCAGCGCGGGGCGCATGGCCTCCTCCTTTGCGGGTGGAGGACCATCCTAACAGCAATGCGGCGGCAACGTCACCGCGACCGAGGCACGCAGGCCCTCAGACGCTCAGGCGCTCAGGCGTCCTTCTTCTTTTCGAGCGGCAATGCCACGCGGATGTGCAGTTCCTTCAACTGCTTCGGCTCGACTTCGGAGGGCGCCTGCATCAGCAGGTCCTGCGCCTGCTGGTTCATCGGGAACATCGTCACTTCGCGCAGGTTTTCGACGCCGGCCAGCAGCATCACCATGCGGTCGATGCCGGGCGCCAGACCGCCATGCGGCGGGGCGCCATATTTGAAAGCGTTCAACATGCCGCCGAATTTCGTTTCGACCACCGACTTTTCGTAACCCGCAATCCCGAAAGCCTTGTACATGACATCCGGCTTGTGATTGCGGATGGCGCCGGAGGACAGCTCGACGCCGTTGCAGACGATGTCGTACTGGAAGGCGGTGATGCCGAGAATTTCATCGGCGTCGCCCTCGCCCAGCGCAAGGAACCTGTCGAGCGGATAGTTCGGCATCGAGAACGGGTTGTGCGAGAAGTCGATTTTCTTCTCGTCCTCGTTCCATTCGAACATCGGAAAATCGACGATCCAGCAGAACTTGAAGACGCCGTCTTCGGTCAGGCCAAGCTCGGTGCCGACGCGGGTGCGCGCGAGGCCTGCAAAGCTGGTGAACTTCGCGGGCTGGCCAGCGACGAAGAAGACCGCATCGCCCGCCTTGAGGCCAAGCTGGGTGCGGATCGCTTCGGTGCGTTCCGGACCGATGTTCTTGGCAACGGGGCCGGCGCCTTCGAGCCCACCCGCTTCTTCGCGGAAGAAGATGTAGCCGAGACCCGGCTGGCCTTCGCCCTGCGCCCAGGCGTTCATGCGGTCGCAGAAGGCGCGGTTGCCGCCGGTCGGGGCCGGGATTGCCCAGACTTCGACCTTGGGGTCCTTCTCGATCAATCCGGCAAAGACCTTGAAGCCCGAGCCGCGGAAATGATCGGTGACCGACTGCATCTCGATCGGATTGCGCAGGTCCGGCTTGTCGGAGCCGTATTTGCGCATCGCCTCGGCATAAGGAATGCGGATGAACGGGTAAGGCGAGACCTTGCGGCCGTTGGCGAATTTCTCGAACAGGCCATGCAGGACCGGTTCGATGGCCGAGAAGACATCGTCCTGATCGACGAAGCTCATCTCGACATCGAGCTGGTAGAACTCGCCGGGCGAGCGGTCGGCGCGGGCGTCCTCGTCGCGGAAACAGGGCGCGATCTGGAAGTAGCGGTCGAAGCCCGCCACCATGATGAGCTGCTTGAACTGCTGCGGCGCCTGCGGCAGCGCATAAAACTTTCCTGGATGCATGCGCGAGGGGACCAGGAAGTCGCGCGCGCCTTCGGGGCTCGAGGCGGTCAGGATCGGCGTCTGGAATTCGTTGAAGCCGGCTTCGGTCATGCGGCGGCGAATGTCGGCGATGATCTGCGAGCGCAGCAGGATGTTCGCGTGCAGCGTCTCGCGCCTGAGATCGAGAAAGCGATAGGTCAGGCGGATGTCTTCCGGGTAGTCCGGCTCGCCGAAGACCGGCAGCGGCAGGTCCTGCGCCTCCGACAGCACTTCCATCGCGGCGACCGCGACTTCGATATCGCCGGTCGGCAGGTTCGCGTTGACCGTCTCGGCGGTGCGCGCCACGACCTTGCCCTCGACCATGATGACGAATTCGGAACGGAGCTTCTCAGCCAGTCCGAAGGCTTCGGCCCGGTCGGGGTCGAAGACCAGCTGGGTCAGTCCGGCGTTGTCGCGCAGGTCGATGAAGAGCAGACCGCCATGGTCGCGCTTGCGGTGGACCCAGCCCGAGAGGCGGATGGTCTCGCCGACATGCGATTTGCGAAGCTCGCCACAAAGGTGGCTGCGAAAACGGGTCATGGTGTAACGCCTTGAGATTCCAGCACGAATCGGCGGGAAATATGCATATTGTTATCCGGTCGGAGGCGAAAAGCGCATGGATCGGCGGGGCTTGTCAAGGGTTGGGCGGGCGCCACAGGCCCCGCGACAGGGGCCGCCGGATCGGTTATAGAGCGGCGCATGGAAATCATCACGACGAATGAGGCCCTGAGGGCCGCTTGCGGCCGGCTCTCCAAAGCGGGCTTTGTCACAGTCGATACCGAATTCATGCGGGATTCGACCTTCTGGCCGATCCTCTGCCTGATCCAGCTTGCCGGACCGGAAGACGAGATCATTGTCGACCCGCTGGCGCCCGATATCGACCTTGCGCCCTTCTACGAGCTGATGCGCAACCAGAAGGTCGTGAAGGTCTTTCACGCCGCACGGCAGGACATCGAAATCTTTGCCCATGAGGGCGACACGATCCCCGATCCGCTGTTCGACACGCAGGTGGCGGCCATGGTCTGCGGCTTCGGGGATTCGGTCGGCTACGAGACGCTGGTCAAGCGGCTGGCCGGCGGCGAGGTCGACAAATCATCCCGCTTCACCGACTGGTCGCGGCGGCCCTTGAGCGACAAGCAGCTCAATTATGCGATGAAGGACGTCACCTATCTGCGGACGATCTATGAGGTTCTGGCCAAGCGGCTGACCCAGACCAAGCGGGTGCGCTGGGTGACGGAAGAAATGTCGGTGCTGCAAAACCCCGAGACCTATGCGATGCGCCCCGAGAATGCCTGGAAGCGGGTCAAGGGCCGTTTCCGGGGCACACGCGGGCTGGCGGTGCTGGTCGAGGTGGCGGCGTGGCGCGAGCGCCAGGCGCAGGAGCGCGACATGCCGCGTTCGCGCATCATGAAGGATGACGCGCTGGCCGAAATCGCCACGCAGATTCCACGCTCGCTGTCGGATCTCGACGGGCTTCGCGCCGTGCCCAAGGGCTTTTCCAACAGCCGCTCGGCGGCGAGCCTTATGGAAGCGATCGAGCGCGGCCTTGCGATGAAGGAAGAGGACATTCCGGTGGTCGACGGGCCGGCGCCCCTGCCGCCCGGCATCGGACCGCTGGTCGAACTGCTCAAGGTGCTGCTCAAGATCAAATGCGAGGAGCATGACGTGGCGCAGAAGCTGGTCGCCAATGTGTCCGACCTGGAACTGATCGCGGCGCAAGCCGAGCCCGACGTGTCGGCGCTGACAGGCTGGCGGCGCGAGCTGTTCGGCGAAGATGCGCTGAAGCTGAAGCGGGGCGAACTTGCGATTGGCGTCAATGGCAAGCGGATTGTGCTGATCGAGACGAAGCGATAGAGCGCGGCCGTCCGTCGCTCACCTGCCGATGCGGATATCGCCCTTGCGGCCGATGGTGCGGGCGAGCGCACCCAGTCGCTTGACGACGATTTCACCGATCAAGGGCTCGTGACGCTTCGGCACAACCAGCGTCAGCGCGTTCTTTCCGGCTTCGAGCCTGGTCTTCGGCAACATGCCCATGGTGGCGCCCGACAGGGTGAAGGCAAGGCGCAGCGCGAGGCCCAGCACCAGCGCGCGCGCATGCTCACGCTCGCCGATAAGACCGGCGAGATTGCCCAGCATTTGCGGTTCTCCCCTGCCCTCGTGACGGTGATAGCCGACGCGGGCGAGAAACAACCGCCCGGCGTGGTCGATGCCCGAAAAAGGTGCCAGCAAGATCTGCGTCATCGCATGATGGGCGCGGTAGTCCGGATGCACGTACCAGCCGATGTC
Organism: Parvibaculum sp.; assembly: GCF_030651915.1. Classification (GTDB taxonomy): domain Bacteria; phylum Pseudomonadota; class Alphaproteobacteria; order Parvibaculales; family Parvibaculaceae; genus Parvibaculum. Next base: position 69,663 of record NZ_JAUSBV010000005.1, read on the forward strand.
GGCCAGGATGCAGGCGGCGCGGCGCAAGCGCTCCTCCGCCGGCGTTTCGCCCAGCACGCCGTCGGCAAAAAGCGGCGCCGTCCATTTGAAGAACTCGCCGCCATGCTGCGGGAAGCGCGCAAGACGACCGGCCAGGTCGCGGCAGCCGGCGATCAACGGGTCTTTCGCCTGCTCCTTCTTGTCGAGGCGGTCGAAGAGGATACCTTCGCGCAAGCCATAGGCCGAAATCACCACTTCCTTCGCCTTCATCGCGGTGATGACCTTGTCGAGAACCAGCGCGCCGAAAGGCAGCGCCTCAACGCGACGTTCCGAGACGTCGGGAATCTGGGCGAGCGACTTCGGACCCAGCTTTTCGATCAAGCGGGCGATATCGGCGGCGTCGCGCGCCGGAATTGTATATTGGTGGAGGACGTGGATCGGGTAGTCGCGATGCGCCATGTGGATGCGGGCGAGGTTTCGCCAGACGCCACCGACGGCATAGAAGCGCTTGCCCTGCACATCCTTCAGCCATTCATGCTCGCCGAGCGCCCGATCAACCACGGCTTCGGCCTCGGCGAGGCTGCCATGGGCCAGATCGATCAGGCGAAGCGGACCAATGGGAAGCGTCGTGCCGGGCCCGGGTTTGCCGCTCGAGACAGGCACCAGCTCGAGGCTGCCGCCGCCAAGATCGCCGACCAGTCCTTCGGCCTCGGGGATACCCGACAGGACCCCCTGCGCCGAGAGGCGCGCCTCATCGGCGCCGGAGAGCAAGTCGATCGAAAATCCGCAGATATTTTCGGCGCGCGCCAGGAAGGCTGCCCCGTCCTCGGCATCGCGGACGGCCGCCGTCGCCGCGGCGACAAGCACCGGCACGCCGATCTGCTCGCGCAACGCCATGAAACGCCGGAGCGCGTCGAGCGCGCGCTCGATGCCCTTGGGATCGAGCCGCCCGGTCGAACCGAGCGAGCGGCCGAGACCGGCCATCACTTTCTCGTTGAAAACGAGCACCGGATTGCGCTCGGCGCCCGCATAGACGACGAGGCGCACAGAATTGGAACCGATGTCGACAATGCCGAACCGGCCGCCGGGTTTTCCGCGGCTCAATGCATAACCTCCGCCGTTGGACGCCGGAAGTTAGCGCTCGGCGGTCTTGATGTCGAATTTCGGCGGGATGCTCTTCTTGAGGGATGTGCCACGCCCGGAAAGGCTCGCATTGTTCATGAAATAGGTATGGGCGTTGAACGGCTCTTCGCCGGGCCGCATGGCGATTCGCTCATAGCGGCCATCCGACTTCAATGCGTAACTTTGCTGATTGTCCTTGAGGTTCGCAACCATGATCTGGTCCATGACCTGATCGTGGACGGTAGGATTGAGAATCGGCACCAGAACCTCGACCCGGCGGTCCAGATTGCGCGGCATCCAATCGGCAGAGGAAATATAGACCTTGGCCCTGTCATTTGGCAGGCCGTGACCATTTCCGAAGCAGACGATTCGTGAATGTTCGAGGAAGCGGCCGATAATGCTCTTGACACGGATGTTTTCCGAAAGGCCGGGCACGCCGGGGCGCAGACAGCAAATGCCGCGGATGACGAGCTCGATTTTGACGCCCGCCTGACTGGCCTTGTAGAGCATGTCGATGATCTGCGGATCGACCAGCGAATTGAGCTTCGCCCAGATGGCGGCCGGACGGCCGGCCCGGGCATGCTCGATTTCGGCTTCGATATCGGCAACGAGGCGCGAGCGCATGTTGATCGGCGAAATGGCCAGAAGCTGCAATTCCTTCGGCTCAGCATAACCGGTGATGTAGTTGAAGACCTGCGCGGCGTCGTGGGCCAGGCGCGGATCGCAGGTGAACATCGAACAGTCGGTATAGATCTTGGCGGTGACGGCGTGATAGTTGCCGGTGCCGAAATGAACATAGGAGCGCAGCGCCCCGCCTTCACGGCGGGCGACTAGCGAAATCTTGGCGTGGGTCTTCAATTCGATGAAGCCGAAGACGACCTGCACGCCGGCGCGCTCGAGATTGCGTGCCCAGACGATGTTGGCCGCTTCGTCGAAACGCGCTTTCAACTCGACCAGCGCGGTCACCGACTTGCCGGCTTCCGCCGCCTCAATCAGCGCCTGCACGATGGGGCTGTCCTTCGAGGTGCGATAGAGCGTTTGCTTGATGGCAACGACATCGGGGTCGGCAGCAGCCTGACGGATGAATTGAACGACGACGTCGAAAGACTCATAGGGATGGTGGACGATAATGTCCTTGGAGCGAATGGCGGCGAAGCAATCGCCCCCATGGTCGCGGATGCGTTCCGGGAAGCGCGCATTGTAAGGCTTGAACTTGAGGTCCGGACGATCGTCGACGATGAGCTGGCTGGTCTGGGCAAGGCCGAGCAATCCGTCCACCGTCACCAGTTCGCGTTCGGTAACACCGAGCTCGCTGACCACCAGGTCGCGCAGCGAGGCCGGCGTGCGCGCCTCGATCTTCAGGCGGATGACGCTGCCGCGGCGGCGGCGCTTCAGCGCGCTTTCGAAAAAGCGCACGAGATCTTCGGCTTCTTCCTCGATTTCGATGTCGCTGTCACGGAGAAGACGGAAGGCGCCCTGCCCGATCACAGTGTAGCCGGGAAACAGGCGATCGAGGAAAAGACCGATCATGTTTTCGAGGCTGATGAAGCGGATGCCCGCATCGTCTTCGCGTGCCGGCAGACGGATGAAGCGCTCGACCTGGGTCGGCACCGGCAGCATGGCGTCCATCAACTTGCCGTCGGCGATGCGGCGCAACTGCATCGCAACGGCAAAACCGAGATTGGGAATGAACGGGAAGGGATGCGCGGGGTCGATGGCGAGCGGCGTCAGAACCGGAAACACCTGCTCCAGGAAGCGCGTTTCAAGCCAGGAAAATTCATCCGGCGTCACCTCGCCCGGTTCGATGACGGCAATGCCGACGTCACGCATTTCGCGGCGCAGATCGTCCCACTGCTTCTGCTGCTCGCGCATCAGCTCGTTGGCCATGGCGTTGACCCGGTCGAGCTGCTGGGCCGGCATGCAGCCGTCCTGGCTCAGCGTCTCGATGCCGGCGCTGACCTGTCCGCGCAGGCCCGCGACGCGGACCATGAAAAACTCGTCGAGATTCGAGGCCGAGATCGAGAGGAAGCGCAGCCGCTCCAGAAGCGGGTGGATGGTATTTTGCGCTTCTTCAAGCACGCGCATGTTGAAGGCAAGCCATGACAGTTCGCGGTTGATGAAGCGCGCCGGGTCGTCCATGCCGATCGCCGGAGCGGCAGCGGGCATTTCTTCTTGTGCGGCCTCGGCATTGGGCGGCGTGGTCATCGGACAGCTTTCGGAAAAAGGGCGCGTAAGTCTCTGCTATCGCTCAAGATTACGACAAACATATGACCGAGTCATTGCAGCCGGCCTGTCAGCGCCCGGCAAGGGCCCGCCAGACCGCCTGTCCGGTCGCCCGCATCAGCACCTTGCGCCGCCGGGGCGGGACGGGAAGTTCCAGAATGCGCTGAAACGAGCCATGGATCAGACCGGCCATCACCTCGAAGGGAAGGTCGGCCACGGCGTCGGCCTTCACCCAGCCCTGCAGCACGGCTTCGGAGCGGCGGTCGAGTTCGGCCCTGAGCGCCAGGCTTTCAGCGTCATAGGCATGGCCGATGGGGTTGCGCTCGTTATAGAGCGCCATGTCGCGGTGCTTCTCGGCAAAGGTGCAGAGCCGCTCCCAATAGAGGCTGAACTGGGTCTCGGGCGGGGCGGCATCCGGCCAGACATCGAGCGTCGCCGCTGCCCAGGCGCGCTTGCAGCGGCGGAAAACCGCGTTGCCCAACGCCTCCTTGCTCGGAAACCGCTGATAGAGCGTGCCAAGGCCGACACCGGCCCTGGCCGCCACTTCCGGCACGGAGACGCTTGCATATCCTTCGGCCGCGAAGAGTTCGATGGCGGCAGCCATGATGCGCTCCTCGGGTCCGGGTCGGGCCGGCTTCGCTGGGGCTCTTTTCAGCATCGGACTCGCAAACAGGGTTGACAGCGCCGTCTTCGGCAATAATGATCATTATTGCAGTAATGATCGTTACTGGCAATGGCGGAGGAGGACCATGGGATGTCGCTGTCGAAGCCGTTCGTTGCCGGACTTGTTGTCCTTCATGCCGGCCTTCTCGTCTGGGCCGTGATGGGCTTTGCCGAGTGGTTTCGCCTCGACGTGCCGTGGCCGCATGTCGCCAATCCGCTGTTTCCGCATGGCGTCCTCCTCGCCCACTGGACATCCGTGCTGGTGACGGCGTCGCTCTTTCTCGGCGGGCTGGCGCTGCGCTGGCCGGCGACGCCCACGGCGGTCGCCTGCGGCTATGCGGCGATGGCAACCGTCTGCCTGATCGAAACCACCACCTATCTCGTTCACGACGCGCGCTGGCTGGCGATGGGGCTCGAATATGCCGCCTATATCGGCATAGGCTGGTTCCTGTTCCGCTCGACCTGGACGCAGGCGCATTTCGGCGGCACGGGAGGGCTTGCCGGATAATTCCTTTACGAACGCAAACAAGAGGGAGGAGACAAAAATGAAAACCGGCATGGCGCTGATCTTCCAGAACCCGGAAGGATGCGGACGCGACGACCGCGAGGTCTACACAAAAGAGCTGGCGCTGGGCGCGATGGCCGAGCCGCTCGGCTTCCAGTCCCTGTGGAGTGTCGAGCATCATTTCACCGACTACACGATGTGCCCAAACGTCACCCAGTTTTTGTCCTACTTCGCAGGCAGTACGAAAAATATCGAACTCGGATCGGCGGTGATCGTGTTGCCATGGCACGATCCAATGCGCGTTGCGGAAGAAGTGGCGATGCTCGACCACATGTCGAATGGCCGCATGATCCTCGGCATCGGCCGCGGCCTCGGGCGGATCGAATTCGAGGGCTACCGCCTCGACATGAACAAGAGCCGCGGCGCCTTCGTCGAATATGCGCAGATGCTGCTCGAGGGTCTTGAGCAGGGCTATTGCGAGCTCGATGGCGAACACATCAAGCAGCCGCGCCGCGAAATCCGACCGCGCCCGTTCAAATCATTCCGCGGGCGCTCCTATGCGGCGGCGGTCAGCCCCGAGTCGGTCGAGATCATGGCGAAGCTCGGCGTCGGCATTCTGGTGATCCCGCAAAAGCCCTGGGAGGAACTGATCCCGGAACTCGACAGTTACCGCGCCAAATATCTGCAATACACCGGCTGCGAGGCGCCGCCGACACTGCAATTCGGCTGGACCTATTGTCATGAAGACGAACAGGCCGCCTATGAGGGCGCGGTCAAATATATCGGCGCCTATTACGACTCGGTGCTGAAGCACTACGAGCTGCGCGCCGATCACATGAAGAACCTCAAGGGCTATGAGTACTACGCCAAGATGCAACAGGGCATTCGCGAAGTCGGCGAGGATGCGGCGGTCAAATTCTTCCTCGATCTGCAAATCTGGGGCACGCCCGAACAGTGCTACCGGAAAATCGCGGAAACCTCGGCGCGGATTCACTCCGATCACTTCACCGGCGTCTTCTCCTATTCGGGGATGCCGTGGGATGACGCCGAACGCAACATGCGGCTCTTCGCGAGCAAGGTGATGCCGGAACTGCAGAAGCTTCCGCCGGTCAAACAGCGCATCAAGGCGGCGGCCGAATAAGGCCGGAGGGAAACGCATCATGGGACGGGTTGAGGGCAAGGTCGCCATCGTCACGGGTGGCGCATCGGGCATCGGCGAGGCTTGCGCGAAAGTGCTGGCGCGCGAGGGCGCTTCGGTCGTCGTCAGCGACATCGACAGGTCAGGCGGCGCGCGCGTCGTGAAGGAAATCGGGAATGCGGGCGGCAAGGCCCGCTTCCTCGACCACGACGTCACCTCCGAAGTGCGCTGGGCGGAGGTCGTCGCCGCGACGGTGGCGGATTTCGGCGGACTCCATATTCTCGTCAACAATGCCGGCATCGGCGTCGGCGGGCTGTGCGAGAGTTTTTCGCTCGATGATTGGCGCAAGCAGACCGCGATCAATCTCGATGGCGTGTTCCTCGGCACCAAGCATGCGATCCCGGCGATGCGCGCTTCCGGCGGTGGCTCCATCGTCATCATGTCGTCGGGCGCGGGGCTCACTGGCGCGCCGGGCATGTCGGGCTATTGTGCCACCAAGGGTGCGGTGCGTCTGTTCGCCAAGGCCGTGGCGCTCGAGATGGCGCAGCTCGGCGACAATATTCGCGTCAACTCGGTGCATCCCGGCGTCATCGACACGCCGATCTGGACCAAGGTAACGCCGGAGACGCGCGCGGTTTTCGGCGGTGCGGCGCAGGGCAACGCGGTCGATCCGGCGGCACTGGCCGCGGCGATGGCGCCGGTCGGCAAGGCCGGCGTGCCGGAAGACATTGCGATGGGCGTACTCTTTCTCGCGTCCGACGAATCCCGCTACATGACCGGCGCCGAACTCGTCATCGACGGCGGCGCGACGGCGGGCTGATCAGAGTTTCATCTCGCCCTGCCCCGCCAGTATCTCGGCGGCGAGCGGCACGGTGATCGGCCGTTTGCCCGAGAGCGAGGCGCGGTCGAGCGCCGCCACCACATCGCGGGCGGCTGCAACCGAGCGTTCGATGCGCGCCGCCAGATAGGCGATCAGCGTTTCGGGTACGCGCAACTGGCGGTCGTCGAACAGTTTAACCAGCACACCCGAAAGCAGCGCGTCGTCGGGCGCACCCAGCGCCGCATGCGGAAGCGCCCGCAGTCGCGACGCCAGGTCCGGCAGCCGAATGGCGATATGTCCGGGCGCGGCGCGCGCCGTCAGCAGCAGGAAGGCGTCATCCTGCGCCGTCAGGTTGAGCAGGTGGAAGAGCGCCCGCTCGGCCGCGTCGGAGAGTATGGCGACGTTCTCGACAATGGCGGCACGGGCCGCAACGAGCGCCGGCACGTCAACGGTTTCGAGTTCGGCCGCCTCAATCCGCCGCGCCTGTGCTTGTTTGCGCCAGACTTCGGCCAGATGTGTCTTGCCGCTGCCGGCGGGGCCCGACAGTATCGCCGCGGGACCCGCCCAGCCCGGCCATGAATCGATCAGCGCCACAGCCGCCGCGTTCGACGGCGCGACCAGAAAATCCTCACGGCCGAAGGCCGGGCGGTGGCCAAGCTCGAAAACCAGTTGCTGCGCCATTCAGTTTCCCGGCCCGCCCGGCGTGCCGCCCGTTCCGAGATAAAGCTGGCTTGCCCGATAGTGCTTGATGCCGAAGCGCGTCAATACGCCGAGCGCCGCGGCGACCGGCAACGCCAGCAGCGCGCCGACAAAGCCGAACAGCGCCGCAAAAGCGAAGATGGCGAACATCACCCAGACGGGATGCAGGCCGACGCGGTCGCCGACCAGCTTCGGCGACAGGAAGTTTCCCTCAATGAACTGACCGACGGCAAACACACCCACCACCAGACCGATCGACACATAATCAGGCCAGAACTGGAATAGCGCCAGCGCCACGCCGACGATGAAGCCGACAATCGTGCCGAGATAAGGAATGAAACTGATGATGCCGGCGATGATGCCGACCGCAAGCCCGAAGCGCAGCCCGACAAGCGACAATCCGACCGCGTAGATGACGCCGAGCACCAGGCAGACGATGACCTGTCCGCGGACAAAGCCCGCCAGCACCGCGTTGATGTCGCGCGCCAGTTGGCGGATCGTTTCGGCGTGGTCGCGCGGCAACAACGCGTCGATGCGTTCCACCATGCGGTCCCAGTCGAGCAGCAGATAGAAGGCGACGACCGGCGTCACCACGATCAGCGAAATCAGACCGACGAACTGCAGTCCTTGCGAACCCAGCGACGGCAGCAGATCGACCAGCCACTTCACCGAGTTGCCGACACTGTCGGCGATCGCCTTCTCGACATCGGGGGCGCGCGCGCCGAGCAGTTGCGCCAGCCTGCCGTCGCCGAGTTCGAGCAGGAAGGTCTGACCGCGCAGGATCAGGTTCGGCATGATTTCCAGCAAAGCCATCGACTGGTTGTAGAGGATGGGCAGCAGCAGGATTATCGCCACAACGGTCAGCGCCAGAAACGTCACCGTGATCAGCGCCGTCGCCAGCATTCGCGACAGGCCGAGGCGTTCCAGCCGGTCGGCCAGCGGATCGAGCAGATACGCGATGGCCATGCCGGCGACGAAAGGCAGGAGAATGCTCTTCAGCAGCCACAGCGAAAGCACAAAGACGCCGATGACAAGGGCCCAGATTGCAAACTGGCGTTGAATGGTCATCACAATCTTTTCCGATGCTTCCGGTCCGCGCGTCACGGGGCGACGCTAAGGTGCCAGGCCGGCGCGGACCTCACGGCGGCAGGCGGCTCGACGCTTGAGGAGGAGCCGGAGGCGGCGCTCGCAAAACGCACATTGCGTTGCGCCAGCGACAACGCCAGCATATCGGCGCTGCCTTTGATGGATATTCGCAGCTCCGCACCATGCGAAGAAATGCCGAGCACTTCGAGGCCTTGCACCAACGGCGCCGTCGTCAAGCTGTTGCGGATGCGCTCCCATTCCTCAATGCTGGCGAAGCTCGCCGAGGCCGTGAGAATCTGCTGCGAGGCGTCGCGGACGATGATCTGCCGCTTCCATTGCAACTCCAGCGCTTCCAGCATGGCGCGCGCCGCGATGCGCAATTGTTCAGTTTCGTTGGCACCCTCGCTGAAGGTCTGACGGATCGCTGGGGCCGGCGCCGCCCCGCCGCGATGGGCAAGGGTCACATCAAACCGGCCCCCGGTCCGTGTTGCCTCCGTCACCACGACCTCGGACACCCCATAGGTCATCGCCAATGCCGCCATGGCCGTTTGCGCCGTTTCGTCATCGGACAATGCGAGGTCGACCGGAACTGCATTGATCTCCGCAATGTCACCCAGTGGCAAAACCAGCGGCGTCATCGAATTGGCAAGATCGAGCGAGGCCCAGGCGTCGCGCCACGGATTGCCGTCATCCCAGAGAATCCGGCTGCCGTCGCGCTGAAGCACCGCAAGCAACACGGCGGGCCGGGCCTGTGTTTCGCCGAATGGAACATTTGCATCGCGCAGCAGGCGGCGCACGGCGTCGGGCTGGAAGCTGACAATCATCCGCGCGATATAACGTGTGGCGCTGGTGCGTTCATCGACGACCTGGAAACCGCGCACCGCGCGCTGGGCCGCAGCCTCGTCGACCGTCGGCAGCGATGTCCAATCTTCCGGGAGCGTCAGCTTCTTCATCACCTCGATCAAGGCAAGGCGCTGACCTTCGGCCTGCGCCGCGGTGCGCGCCGCGGTGGCGCTGTCAGCGGTCCGATCGACAGCGATGCCGTGCACGGTGAAAATGTCGCTGGCAAGCGCCGGTGCCGCCAAACCCAGCATCATCGTGAGGGCGAGGCCCGATGCACGCAGAATTCCGATCACAGAAATCATCGATAGGCCCTTGATTCATCACGATATTCGGCGCCGGAGCGGCGCGCCTTGCCGGACACTATATCACCGCCATGGGGGCGCGAAGAAAGGCCTTGCGGAATTTTAGCCTTTCTCTTGCGCCGGAGGACGATTTCGGGTGATTTGTGCCCCTCTTTCCCCCATTCGAGTCCCGGAAACCGCAGCGATGGCCTCCACCCCCCCAAAGGACCGCCCGAACCGCTACACCTATGCGGGGGCGGGCGTGGACATCGACGCCGGCAACGAACTGGTGCGCGCCATCGGGCCGCTGGCGGCCTCGACGCGGCGGGTGGGCTCGGACGCGGCGCTGGGTGGCTTTGGCGGGCTCTTCGACCTGGCCGCCTGCGGCTTCAAGGACCCGGTGCTGGTCGCCGCCAATGACGGCGTCGGCACCAAGCTCAGGGTCGCCATCGATGCCAATATCCACGACACGGTCGGCATCGACCTTGTGGCCATGTCGGTCAACGACCTCGTGGTGCAAGGTGCCGAGCCGCTGTTCTTCCTCGATTACTATGCCACCGGCAAACTGCATGTCGATGTGGCGCGCGAGGTGATTGCCGGTATCGCCGAGGGCTGCCGGCAGGCCGGCTGCGCGCTGATCGGCGGCGAGACGGCCGAGATGCCCGGCATGTACGCCAAGGACGATTACGACCTTGCCGGCTTCGCGGTCGGCGCGGTCGAGCGCGACGGCGTGTTGCCGCGCGGCGACGTTGCCGAGGGCGATGTGCTGCTGGGGCTGGCCTCCTCCGGCTTCCACTCCAACGGTTATTCGCTGGTACGCCGCATCGTCGAGGATAATCGCATTTCCTACTCGGCCCCCTTTCCCGGCGGCGACGGCGCCAGCATCGGCGAAGTTCTGCTGACGCCGACGCGCATCTATGTGAAGAGCGTGTTGAAGGCGATCCGCGAGACCGGCGCCGTCAAGGCGCTGGCGCATATCACCGGCGGCGGTTTCGTCGAGAACATTCCGCGTGTGCTTCCCGAAGGGCTGGCCGCCGAGATCGACGGCGCGGCATGGACCATGCCGCCGGTTTTCCGCTGGCTGATGGCGCTTGGCGGCGTCGACGACACCGAAATGGGCCGCACCTTCAATTGCGGCATCGGCATGATCGTTGTCGTGCGCGAGGACCAGTCGCTTGAAGTCGCCGACGCGCTGGCCGAAGCGGGTGAGACCGTCATGCGCATCGGCCGGCTCCGCAAGCAGGATGCCGGCGAACCGCGCGTTGTCATCCGCGGCGGCCTGGGCTCGAAACCGTGAAGATCGGCGTCCTCATTTCCGGGCGCGGATCCAACCTTGCCGCATTGATCGGGGCATGCGCCGAACCCGGCTTTCGCGGCCGCATCGCCGTCGTCATCTCCAACCGGCCCGGTGCGGAGGGCCTCAAGGTCGCCGAGGCGGCGGGCATTCCAACACAGGTGATCGACCACAAGAATTTTGCCAGTCGCGAGACATTCGACGCGGAGCTCGACCGGGCGCTGCGCGAGGCGGGCGTCGAACTGATCTGCAATGCCGGCTTCATGCGCATTCTCTCCGACGGATTTGTCGACAAATGGCGCAACCGCCAGCTCAACATCCACCCTTCCCTTCTGCCCGCGTTCAAGGGTCTGCATGTGCATCAGCGCGCCATCGAAGCTGGCGTGAAGATCACGGGCTGCACGGTGCATTTCGTGCGGCCGGAAATGGATGAGGGCCCCATCGTCGCGCAAGCGGCCGTACCGGTGTTGTCCGGCGACACGCCCGAAACGCTGGCCGCGCGCGTGCTCGAAGCCGAACACAAGCTCTACCCGATGGCATTGAAGCTGGTGGTCGAAGGTCGCGCCCGTGTGGTCGGCGAGCAGGTAACGCTGATGGAGGCGGACGGGACGGAGGCGGCGCCGCTTTTTGTGCCGGCAATCTGACGACGACAGAAAGGCCCGCCGCATCAGGCGGGCTATTAGCATATGATCAGATCAGATCAGATCTAGGCGACTTAAGGAAATTACATTGATGCGCATCAAGAAGCTCGGTCATTTCGCCTATGCGGTCTGCATTGCAGCTTCTCTTAATGGCTGCTCGGAGCAATCAAATAACGAGATTTCTGATGAATACTTATCACAACTCGATCTCTGGGTAGATCAAGGTGGCGAAATTAACGAGATACAAACCGAGCTCGTCGAGCCGTGCGGGAAGTTGGTGATGGCAAAAGGCTCAACAGCTGACAGAGCGGCGTACATTTCAACACGACAAGAAGATTTCCACATGATGGTGGACATCTGCGTCAAGCTAACCGTTCATCGCGTTTACCCGCAGCCAGAATTTGAAAATCCAAAGATTGTCGCAACGATATGCGGAGCTAAAGACGAACTGCTAACGAACCTTTGTGATCGCTCAAGTCTAAAGTAACCCTCACATTCTCCGCAGCATTTGGCGTGCAGCCAACAAACAGTAGGCCAAAGATGCAAAAAGCCCCGCCGTTTCCAGCGGGGCTTTCGAAATTCAGCGGCTGTCCAAATCAGCCGACGATCTCTTCATCCTTGAAGAAGTATTTGATTTCCTCGGCCGCCGTTTCCGGGGCGTCGGAACCGTGGACCGAGTTGGCCTCGATCGACTCGGCGAAATCCTTGCGGATCGTGCCGGCATCGGCATTGGCGGGGTTGGTCGCGCCCATGATCTCGCGGTTCTTCGCGACGGCGTTCTCGCCTTCCAGCACCTGGACGACGACCGGGCCCGAAATCATGAAGGAGACCAGATCGTTGAAGAAGGGGCGCTCCTTGTGGACAGCATAGAAGCCTTCGGCCTGCGCCTTCGACATGTGGATGCGCTTGGAGGCGACCACACGGAGACCGGCGCTTTCGAAGCGGTCGATGATCTTGCCGGTGAGATTACGCCGGGTCGCGTCCGGCTTTATGATCGAGAAGGTCCGTTCGAGGGCCATGCGTCAGCGTCCTGTACCAGATGGGGTGAAGATTTGGCGCGGTTTATAGCCGGGGTTGGTGACGCGGGCAACCGGGGGTGCTAAAAGCCCGCCATCATGCTGCATATCAACGATCTCACCTTCCGAATGGAGGGGCGCCTGCTCCTCGACCGTGTCACCGCCGCCATCCCGCCGGGGCAGCGGACGGGCTTTGTCGGCCGTAACGGCACCGGCAAATCCACGCTCCTGAAGCTCATCACGGGCGAATACGGGCCCGAATCCGGCAGCCTTTCCTTTCCCAAGAACTGGCGCGTCGGCATGGTGCGGCAGGAGGTTCTCGCCGGACCGACCTCACTGCTGGACACGGTGCTTGCCGCCGATATCGAGCGGTCGTCGCTGCTGGCCGAGGCGGAGACCGCCACCGACCCGCACCGGATCGCCGATATCCATTTGCGCCTCGCCGATATCGGCGCCCATGCCGCTCCCGCCAGGGCGGCCACGATCCTTTCCGGCCTCGGCTTCGACGAGGCGGCGCAGGGCCGTCCCTGCGCCGATTTCTCGGGCGGCTGGCGGATGCGCGTCGCGCTCGCGGCCGTGCTCTTCTCCGAACCGGACCTGCTGCTGCTCGACGAACCGACCAACTATCTCGATCTCGAAGGCTCGATCTGGCTCGAGGAGTATCTGCGCACCTATCCGCATACCGTCCTGATCGTCAGCCATGACCGCGACCTTCTCAACAATGTCGCGCAGAACATTCTTCACCTCGAGCACAAGAAGCTCAGCGTCTATAGCGGCAATTACGACCGCTTCGACCGCACGCGCCGCGAAAAGCTGATGCTGCAGCTGTCGATGAAGAAGAAGCAGGAAGATGCCCGGCGCCACATGGAGAGCTTCGTCGAGCGCTTCAAGGCGAAGGCCTCGAAGGCGCGACAGGCGCAGAGCCGCATGAAGGCGCTCGCCAAGATGGAGCCGATTGCCGACATTCTGAGCGAACGCGTGCTGCCATTCCGTTTTCCGGCGCCCGACAAGCCGCTCGCCTCGCCGATCATCCGGCTCGAACATGCCTCGGTCGGCTACGAGCCGGGCAAGCCCGTGCTGAAAAACCTCGACCTCCGGATCGACCAGGACGACCGCATCGCTCTTCTGGGCGCCAATGGCAACGGCAAATCGACTTTCGCAAAACTCCTTTGCGACCGGCTGACCGTGAGTGCCGGGCACAAATACGATTCCAAAAAACTGCGCATCGCCTATTTCGCGCAGCATCAGCTCGACGAGCTCAACATGGGCGATACCCCTTACGAGCATTTCCGCGAGCTGAAGCCCGACGCCACCCAGGCGCAGACGCGCGCCATCGCCGGTTCCTATGGTTTCGGCGCCGACAAGGCGGATACGAAAGTCGAAAAGCTCTCCGGCGGCGAGAAGGCACGGCTGCTGTTTGCCGTTGCGACCTTTCACAAGCCGCACATCATCATCCTCGACGAGCCGACCAACCATCTCGACGTCGACAGCCGCGAGGCGCTGGTCATGGCGATCAACGATTATGACGGCGCCTTCATTCTGATTTCGCATGACCGGCATCTGATCGAGACCTGCGCCGACCGGCTGTGGCTGGTTGCCGACGGTACGGTCTCGCCCTATGACGGCGACCTCGACGATTACCGGAAATGGCTGCTCGATCCGGCAAGGCGCATCAAGCCGCTGGTGGCAGAGGACGACGCCGTGGCCGATGCGGCTCGCGCGCCGCGCCCCTCCAACGACAAGAAAGAGGCGCGACGGCTCGCCGCGCAAAAGCGGGAGCAGTTGGCGCCGCTGAAAAGGAAAGCGCAGACCGCCGAACAGGAAATCCAGCGTATCCAGAAGATCGTCGACGCACTGGACGCGAAACTTGCCGATCCGAAGGTGGCGGGCGATCCGGCCGCCATGTCGGCGACGGCGAAGGAACGCGCCGAGGCGTTGAAGGCGCGGGCGCGGGCGGAAGAGCTGTGGCTTGAGGCGAGCGCGACTTATGAAGAGGCGATGGCAGATTAGCTAGCGGCCGAGTGGAAGCACCCTGCCCTCGGCACCCTTGCCGGGCTGCAACCCAAGCAGCTTCATGACGGTCGGGTGAACATCGATCATGCCGATCCGGCCCAGGCGCTTGCCGCGGTCGACGCCCGAACCCCACGCATAGAAGATACCGTGCATCTGCGGTACGGATGCCGGATCGTATCCATGTGCGGCGCGCTGCACGTGTACCGGCGGCGTGAAGATTTCCGGCCAGACCTGCGTGACACCGAACATGTGTGCATAGTCGGGAAAAACTTCCGGGCCCTCGATCCAGTGCGGCGGCTTCGCCACGATCATCAGATCACCGGAACGCGGACCATTTCCGAGGCGGGCGAACGCCGGGTGTGCACCCTTGCGATAAACGTCAAATGCGGCGCTGTATTCCGCCAGCGCCTTTTCAACGCGGGCCACGCTTTCGTCCCGGTCGAGATAGATATAGGCGCTGGTACCGGCTGCCGCGACGCGCCCCTTGATGGCGTGCTTGATCATGATCCGGCCGATATTGATCAGCGGACCAACATCGATCATGCCATGGTCGGTGCCGACAATCAGCGTCGCCTCACGGCCGCGCGGCAGGGCACGGATCGCCTTCATCAGTTTGCCAACAATAGCATCGCTCTTGCGCGCGGCTGCCAGCGCTTCGTCCGACTGTGTGCCATGTCTGTGCGCGGCGCCATCGGGACCGGTGAAATAGAGGGCAATCAAACGTGGTCGATCGCTGCCGGTCATCGACAGCAGTTCGATCGCACGTTCGACGACCTGGTCGTCGGTCATGTGTTGCCGCAGACGGTTTGCGTAGGTCGCAAGCTTGCCCTTCGTGCCCGACCCGCGACCTGCGATCTGCAGCGCCGCCGAAACGACACCCTGACGCTCCGCCGCCTCCCACATCGTCTCGCAACCGGTGCGCCAGTCGGCGTCATAGCTGTGGTCGAAGCGCCCCTTCTTCGGGTCGAAGAAAACATTCGAGAGAATGCCGTGCCGGGCTGGCCAGCAGCCTGTCGTGAAGCTCGTATGGTTGGTCAGCGAGACCGACGGGAAGACCGGTGCGAGCCGATGCGACCACGCGCCTTCCGCGCGCATTTTATCCAGATGCGGCGTGGCGCCGGCCCTGATCATTGAAGGTGCAAATCCGTCGAAGAGAGCGACGACAACGGTTCTATCGGCAATCGACGCCGATGCCGGCCCGGCCGCAAACCCGAGCGCCGCAACCGCCACGAGCATCATGCGCGTCCGCCAAAACATTGGCACCTCCCCGGCGCAGCCCGTTATGCGGCTATTCGATTGCGAAACCCTGCTTCAAAATGCCGGATTCGAGAAGACCATTGACAATCCCCCCATCGTGGCCAGGCACGAGTGCGATGTCGGGTTCGGCCTCATGCAAACGGTGCAGCGCCGCCAATTGACCAAACACAGCCGTGCGATCTTCCTTGAGGAAGAACTGCGTCATGAGCCGCGCGCGTTCGCGCAACACTTCGATATTGCGATAGTGCCAAGCGACGTCGCCGAGAAAGAGCAGTTCCTCGCCATTCGCCTTCTGCACATAGACCATTTGACTGCCGGGCGTGTGACCTGGGGCCTTGATCAGCGCAACGCCGGGCGCAATCACACGATACTGTTCGTAGTCGAGCGGCTGATATCCTTCGAGCAGACCTTCAGGAAAGCGTGCAGGCAAGCTGCGTTCGGGATGCGCGAGCTGCTCGCGGGTCAGTTTCGTCGACGGCAGCACGGCCGCAAGTTCCGGATGCACCGTCAGGCCACCGATATGGTCCATGTGCTCATGCGTGATGACGATCAGCGATACCGCCGCCATTGCGCGCTCCATGCGCGCATAAGCCTCCGCGTCGAAGGTGACGAGATTGCCGCCGCCAAGCTCTTCGTTCAGCGCCGTATCGATGAGGATGCTTGTGCCGGGATAAACCAGACGGAAGGAATAGACCGGCACGTCGCGCGGGCCCCAGCCGTCGCCCGCGACAATGGCCGTGGCCGGAAACTGGAACGAGCCGATCAGCTCGACCTCGACAGAACCGGGCTTGTCGCCGGGTACAGCCGCCACAGCGCGACGAACCTGATTGATGTCGAGCGGGAAATCGGCATCCGACGGCATCCGGCTCTCTACAATGAGCCAGTAGTAGGCGGCGCCCGCGACAACAACAAGCGCGCCAAGCGTGACCAGCGTACGGCGTAACCAGACCGGCATGATATCCCCTCCCCTTTCATCGAATCTGCCAGAGACTATGAGCCTGCCGCCGCGGGCGATCAATCACCGGCGAATGCATGACCTCTATTCGGATTCCCGTGTATCCGGCGCCTCAGGCCCTCTTCTCCCACTTGCCGGCATCGTTCTGCTGCCAGTAGGTCGCATCGTGGCCCTCGGCTTTCAGGACCTTCCAATGCTCGCGCGCGGCGGCCAGCGCGGCGGCGTCGCGACCGTCAAACATCAGGACGCAGCGCTCATAGCCCGAGAGCGGCCCCGGCCCTGCGCCGTCGACCAGAAACAACACTTTGGCGCCGTTGGGATTTTCATCCTCGGTTGTCAGAAAAATCGGTGCCGATTCCGGCGCGCCATCGTCGCGGCTGCCATGCGGCAGAAAGCTCTCATCGCTATAGGTCCAGAGCGCGTTGTTGAGGGCTTCAAGACGCTCCGGCCCGCCTGCCCGCACCACGGCGCGCCAGCCGCGTTCCAGCGAACGCTCCAGCAATTGCGGCAGAACGCGCTCCAACGGCGCGTTCTGCAGATGGTAAAACAGCACTTCTGTCATCGTTCTGTCACTGAACTGTCACGCTTCGTAGTGGTCGGCAACCAGACGATTCAGCAGACGTACGCCCCAGCCCGAGCCCCAGCTCCGGTTGGTCGCGGTCTTGGGCGAGGCCATTGCCGTGCCGGCGATGTCGAGATGGGCCCAGGTGGTCTTGTTGACGAAGCGCTCGAGAAACTGCGCAGCGGTAATCGAACCGCCATCGCGACCGCCGGTGTTTTTCATGTCCGCGAACTGCGAGTCGATCTGCTTGTCGTAGGCTGCACCCATCGGCAGGCGCCAGACCTTCTCGCTTTCGGCCTCGCCCGCGTCCGCCAATTGTTTCGACAGTTTGTCGTTGTTGGAAAAGAGACCGGCGTACTCCTTGCCGAGCGCGACCATGATGGCGCCTGTCAGCGTCGCAAGATCGACCATGAATTTCGGTTTGAAACGATTTTGCGTGTACCAGAGCGCATCGGCGAGCACGAGACGGCCTTCGGCATCGGTGTTGATGATCTCGATGGTCTGACCCGACATGGAGGTGACGATGTCGCCCGGCCGCTGCGCTTTGCCATCCGGCATGTTCTCGACGAGGCCGATGACACCGATCGCGTTGACCTTGGCCTTGCGCGTCGCAAGTGTGCGCATCAGGCCGGTGACGCAGGCTGCGCCGCCCATGTCGCCTTTCATGTCTTCCATACCCGCTGGCGGCTTCAGCGAGATGCCGCCGGTGTCGAAACAGACGCCCTTGCCGACAAAGGCCACTGGCTTCTCGCCGGCCTTGCCGCCCATCCAGCGCATGACCACAAGCTTGCTCTCGTGCTGGCTGCCATAGCCGACGCCAAGCAGTGAACCCATGCCGAGCTTCGTCATTTGCGCCTCGCCCAGCACCTCGACCTTGAGGCCGAGCTTCGACAGCGCGCTGGCGCGTTTGGCGAATTCGCCAGGAAAAAGAATATTCGGCGGCTCGTTGACCAGATCTCGCGCCAAGAACATGCCATCGGCAATTTTTGCCAGCGTCGCATAGTCCCTGCGCGCAGCGACCGCGGCGCGCGTCATCACGATCAGCGATTTCAGGCTGACGGCTGCATCGTCGGCTTTCTTCTTCGTCTTGTATTTGTCGAAGCGGTACGAACGAAGCTTGACGCCGAAGGCGACGCGGGCGGCAGCCTCGCCGGCCGGCAGCTTGGCGCCCGATATGCCATCCAGAACGATCGACAGCGAGGTTTCCTTTGACTTTTCGAGACGGCCGAACAACTCGCCGCCCGCCTTCTCCAAGCCCGCGGCAGAGAGGTCCGCCGATTTCCCGAGGCCGACAAGAATGAGGCGACTGGCATTGACACCACGCGGCCCCATCACCTCCAGCATGGCGCCGACCTTGCCGGAAAACCCGGCGGCCTTCATTGCCCGCTTCAGCGCGCCACCCGTTTTGGCGTCCAGATCGGCTGCGGCGCCACGAAGGGCCGCGCCTTCGGTCACCAGGACAGCGAGCGCGCCCGATTTTGCGAGCGAGATGTCGGCGAAGGAAATATTCATCTATGCCTCTCTTGATTAGCTTTACGTCCGGTTTCGGGCGTGCGACTCACCGATTCGCATGATCACCGGTCCGGAAAAGGCCCCCTGCCGCCTTTTCCCGCCCGTCGAAATGGGATAACCATTTCTCTCAATAGAGCCCGACAAACCGCCGTACATCCTAGCTGAATCGCCGGCAAGGGAAAGCCATCGCCGACCGGGCAGGCAACAGACCGTCCGGACGTTTCCACAAGCGCAGAGACCAGATTTCCGGGCGGGAGCCGGACTCATGCTGAAGGGCCTATCGCGGTACATATTTTTGCAGGCGCTGGGGCCGCTCGTCCTGGCGACTGTGGTGCTGACCGGCATCGTCTGGCTGACACAGGCGTTGCGCATGCTCGATGTGCTGATCATGCAGGGACAGACTCTCGTGACATTTTTTCAGCTCACCGCACTCGCCCTGCCCAGCACACTCGTCATCGTCCTTCCAATCTCGCTCTTTTGTGCGCTGCTCTATACGCTGCACAAACTGATCACCGACAGCGAAATCGTCGTAATGTTCTCCGCTGGCGTCAGCCTGTGGTCGGTCGCACTGCCTATCCTCACAATTGCGTTTGCCGTGTCGGTCCTCGTGCTTTCCTTCAGCGTCTATGTCGCACCGGCGGGGTTGCGCGAACTCAAAACCCGCCTCTATGACGTCCGAACCGATGTCGCGTCGTCAATGATCCGGGAAGGCACGTTCACCAATCCGACCGCGGGATTGACTGTCTATGTGCGGGATCGCGCAGCGGACGGAACCACGCACGGCATCCTGGTCCATGATGGCCGCAATCCCGCCGAGCCCATTACCTACATGGCTGAGACGGGCAGTCTTGTAAAAGGACCAAGGGGTCCACTTCTGGTAATGTTCAACGGCAACATCCAACGCGTTTCGCGCGGCGCCGGCAAGGAGATGGGCGCGGCAACGCTACTTTATTTCGACAAATATACTTTCGATATGTCGGCTTACATTCAAGATCATCCAGCGGTCGTCTATGTAGGCCGCGAGCGCTATTTCAGCGAACTCATCAATCCGGCACCGGACGATCAATATGGGCAGTTGCGACGCGACAAGTTACGGGCGGACGCTCATGAACGGCTCGTGGAAGGCATATATCCGGTAGCGCTGGCGTTGATCGCTCTTGCGGCGCTGTTGCCGGCGCCATTCAATCGGCGTGGCTATGCAATGCGGATGGTGGTGGCGGCGGGCGCGGCCTTGGGGCTGCGGGTCGTCGGATTTGCGCTCGCCAATGCGTCCCAGAACAACTTGGATTTCGTTCCCCTGGTATATCTCGTACCTATTGCGGCATGTGCCATTTCGCTTGCCGCACTCGGCGGCGTGCGCTTCGGCCGGACTCTGCGATGGCTGCCGCGGCGTCCCGGCAGAGAGAGACGCGCATGAACATGTCATGGACGCTTTCACGCTATCTGGCCCGGCAGTTTTTCACCGTCGTGCTCATTACCTTTTTCATCTTTCTTACGCTCATTTTCATGCTTGGGCTGGTCGAGCTACTTCGGCGGAGCGCCGAGAAACCGGACATTTCGTTCGGGCTAATTGCATCAATGGCGTTGTTGGACCTGCCCCGGATCGGCGGAAAGACGCTTCCCTTCGCTTTTCTCTTCGGTGGTATGGCGGCATTTCTGCGGCTCAGCCGCAATAACGAACTGGTTGTTGCGCGGGCGGCCGGCGTGTCGGTCTGGCAGTTCATCACCCCGGCACTCGTTGTCTCCTTTGTCATCGGCTCATTTGTTGTGATGGTCTACAATCCAATTTCGGCGACGCTGGCCACGCAATTCCAACAACTGGAGTCGAAGCATCTCAGTCAACGGTCGAGCTTCCTTGCTCTTTCGTCAAACGGGCTATGGTTGCGTCAGGCCGATTCGACCGGCCAGTCGGTTGTCCACGCCCTGCGCATCGGCGAGCAGGGCATCGAGCTCTATGACGTCACGATTTTTCTTTACAGCAATGCCAATGCTTTTCTTGGACGAATCGACGCGCGCGAGGCGGTGCTGAAAGACGGGTATTGGGCCCTCGGGGACGTGTGGATTCTGCTGATCAACGACCAGCCACGCCGCTATGAGACCTACCGGCAGGAAACCTCGTTGACGGCCGAACAGGTGCATGACAGCTTCGCAAGGCCCGATACGATTTCGTTCTGGGACCTGCCGCATTTCATTCAGACCGCCGAAGCAGCCGGCTTTTCGGCACGGCGATATCGGCTGCATTTCCACCAGATACTGGCCACACCCGTATTGCTCTGCACCATGGTGCTGGTTGCGGCCGCATTTTCGATGCGCACGGCGCGCTTCGGAGGGGTCGTTCAAGTCATCCTCGGCGGCATATTTTCCGGCTTTCTGGTCTATTTTCTTGGCGACCTGTCGCTCGCCCTTGGCCTGTCGGGGATATTGCCGACACTGCTGGCGGCCTGGGCGCCGTCGGCTGTGGTGATGCTTTTGGGGCTTGCTGTTCTCTTTCACCTCGAAGACGGTTAGATATTGGGCGGTACCGGGTGCGAATCCGGGGCAGTTGGGGGCGGGACGCAAACGTGACATGGGGGCGATGGATGGAGACTGGCGGCCGCTGCCGAGGCAATGGCGCGCTCATGGTTGGCGCGGCGCTGGTATTTTGCCTGCATGGCGCCGGCCCAGCGGTGGGTCAGGCCAATGTGCAAACCTTGGCGGGAGGCCCTGAGCAGTCGTTTCAGCAGTCCGGCGACGTGCTGATGCAGGCCGACGAGCTGGCCTATGACCGCAACGCCCGACTGGTCACGGCGACGGGGCATGTCGAAATCGCCTTCGGGAGTCGCGTGCTCCTGGCCGATCGTGTGACTTATGACGAGTCAACAGGTGTGGTGACGGCCGACGGCAATGTCGTATTGCTCGATCCGCAGGGCGAGGTTGCCTTCGCCGACCGTCTTGTTCTTCGGAATGAGATGAAAGACGGCGTGATCCAGACGCTCCGGATATTGCTGAGCGACAATTCCAAACTTGCCGGACACGACGTCGTCCGCACCGGGGGCAACATGACGACGCTGCATCGCGGCGTCTACAGCCCTTGCGATATCTGCGAGGAAAAGGGACAGACCACTCCGCTTTGGCAGATCAAGGCGTTCCGCGTCATCCACAACAAAGAAGAACAACGCATTATCTATGAGGATGCCTATCTGGAATTCTTCGGCATTCCTGTCGCCTATATTCCGTTTTTCTCCCATCCCGATCCGACCGTAAAGCGGCAATCCGGTTTTCTGCCCCCAAAACTCGCGAGCTCGACCGACCTCGGCCAGGAAGTGGAAATTCCCTATTACTGGACGATCGCACCCGATAAAGACGTGACGCTGATGCCGCGTTTTACGACCAAGGAAGGTATTATCTACAAAGGTGAGTATCGACAGCACGTTGAGAGCGGGAAGTTCAAGATGTTCGGGACCGGCACATGGCCACGCACCCAGACAGCGGGCACGCCGGGCGACGCCGATTTTCGAGGCAGCCTGTTCGGCGACGGCGATTTCGTCATTGATGACAACTGGCGTTGGGGGTTTCGTTCCGAGCTCACGACCGACGATACCTATCTGCGTAAATACGACCTGTCGTCGGCGACCGATCTGATCAGCAACGTAAATGCGCGCTATGCCAACGGGCGCAACAGCTTTACGGCGGACGCTTATTACTTCCGTGGACTGCTGGCGGCGGATCAGAATGCCACGACGCCTTGGGTCGCACCCATCCTGCAGTATAATTATTTCTATCCCGAACAAATCGCAGGCGGGCGTGTGGGCTTTGCAGCCAATGCCATGGTGCTCGACCGCGAACAAGGCGCGAGCTCGCGACGTCTCTCCGCCCAAGTCGACTGGGACCGACGTGAGACGACCGCAGCCGGGATCGTTTACCGGCTTTTCGCCAATCTTCGCGGCGACTTCTATTCGGTGAGCGACGTACCCAATCCGGCGCTGCCGGGCACAACTTTCGATAGCACGACCATCGCCCGCGGCCTGCCGACGATCGGGGCCGAGTGGAGCTTTCCGATGGCGCGCTCCGACGATCGGTTCCGGCAGGTCGTCGAGCCCATCGTTCAACTCATCTATTCGCCCGACGTCGGCAACACTGTTAAAATCCCCGATGAAGACTCGCTGAGTTTCGAGTTCGACGATACCAATCTCTTCTCTGAAAACAGGTTTGTCGGTCTCGATCGCTGGGAAACTGGCGCCCGCGCCAATGTCGGCGTGCGTTACGCCGTTTTCACACCGAGCGGTGGACAGGCATCGGCGCTGCTGGGGCAAAGTTTTCGTACTAACGACAATACGAGCTTGGCGCCCAGCTCGGGGCTCAGCGACCAATCTTCCGACTATGTCGGCGGCCTCAGCGTTGCTCCGTCGAACGACCTTCTGTTGACTTATCGCTTCCGGATCGACGACGAGCGGTACAAGATACGGCGCAACGAGGTTAACCTGATGGGTCGCACCGACCGTGTGAGCGCGCAATTCGGCTATGCTTACTTCGCGGCCGACCCGTCGGTTGCACTCGCGTCCCGCGAGGAAGTCTTTCTCGGCGGTGTCCTGAAACTTGACGAATACTGGCGCCTATTCGGACGAACGCGGCACGATATCGCCAATGACCGGGCCATCGCTAACCGAATCGGATTTGGTTATGAGGACGAATGTTTCGACTTCTCGGTCGCCTTCAACCAGTCATTCATCCGCGATCGCGACATTGAGCCGGAAAGTTCGGTAATTCTGCAGATTACGTTCAAAACGCTGGGCACGGCGCGGGTGGCCGGCAGGCCACAGGTCGACTGATGACGCGCAGTCCGCAAGCATTTGAAAGCGGCCGCTTTTTAGTGCTCCGCGAACGAGCGGGGACAGGTTGATTAGAGGCCTGATTCAAGTATTCTGTCGCCCAGCGGATCGGGAAAACCCGGCACCACGCTCTAACCGGAGGGGCCTTCGGCCCTCATGAAAGTTACGATGACGTCAGACATGCTTGCGAGCGCCAACACGCCCGCCGGAGGCCATTGTTATCGGTCAATACGCGGCATTGTGCTGGCTTGCTTCGTCGTTTCAGTCGCCCTGTCCGCCAAGGCAACCATCGCCCAGAGCGCCGACCAAGCGGCGGACTCGCAGGCAATTGCAGCAATCGTCAACGACCAGATCATTTCGTCCTACGACCTCGAGCAGCGGGTGCGGCTGGTCATGGTGAGTTCGGGGATTCCAAATACACCCGAAAACGTGTCGCGCATCCGGGGTCAGGTTTTACGCGCGCTGGTCGACGAATATCTGCAGACACAGGAAGCGCGGCGGCTCAACGTCAAGGTCGAAGAAGCCGAACTGAGTTCCGCGCTCGAAAGGATTGCGCAACGATCGAATATGACGGTCGCACAGATCGAGCAGTTCCTGCTGGATGGCGGCATTTCCAAATCGACGTTGGAAGCGCAGATTGCAGCCGATATCGCTTGGCAGCGTGTCGTTCAGCAACAGTTCGGTGGGATGGTGACCGTCGGCCAGAATGAGATCGATGAAGTGTTACGCCGGCTGGAGGAAGAGGCTGACCAGCCCCGTTACCTCGTGTCGGAGATTCTTATCACCTTCGATGGCCCCGCTCACGCCGAGGAAATTGCCGCGGGGACACAACGCCTTGTCGAGCAGATGCGCGAAGGGGCGCCCTTTGAGGCCGTGGCCCGGCAGTTCAGCCAGTCCGCTTCAGCCGCCAATGGCGGCGACATCGGATGGGTACATGCCAGCCAGCTTCCTGCCGGCGTCAGCGACGTCGTGGCAAATATGCAGACCGGCATGATCTCGGATCCGATCCGCACGGTGAACGGATTTTACATCGTCCATGTTCGCGCCATGCAGACGGGCATCGGCGGCGACCCGATGCGCGACCAATACTCACTGATGCAAGTGGTCCTGCCGCTGACGCCGGACGCGGAACCGGCAGCCGTCGCCCGGCGTGCGCGCGAAGCGGAGGAGTTCAGATCTCAGGTCACGTCCTGTGAAGACGCGCCTGCGCTGAT
Organism: Parvibaculum sp.; assembly: GCF_030651915.1. Lineage (GTDB taxonomy): Bacteria > Pseudomonadota > Alphaproteobacteria > Parvibaculales > Parvibaculaceae > Parvibaculum. Next base: position 94,294 of record NZ_JAUSBV010000005.1, read on the forward strand.
CCGCAAGTATCTGAGCGGCACATCGTCGCCGCCGCAACAAGTGATCGCCGGAAACCTCGAACCACGGATCCGGCAGGCGCTGGCCAATGTTCCTGTCGGTCGCGCGACGGTTCCGCTCCGGAGCGACCGCGGCGTCGAAATGCTGGTCATCTGCGGACACCGGCCGACACAAGGCCAGATGCCAACGCGCGAGCAGATCGACGACACGCTATATGAGCAACAACTGTCGATGATGGGACGACGCCACTTGCGCGACCTGCGCCGCGACGCCGTCGTCGTTTACCGCTGAGGACGGGCCGGAGCCTTACTCCAGCCCTTCGCCGAAGCCCGAAGGGGTGCGCCAGCCATGTCGCGCGTTGCAGCATCCAGCGGCATTTTACCCTTGGCCCTGACCATGGGAGAGCCGGCCGGCATCGGCCCCGAGATCACGCTCAAGGCATGGCGTTCCAGGGAAGGCATGTCATTGCCTTGTTTTTTTGTAACCGGCGACCCGGCGCTTTATCGCGCCCTCGGCGGACCGGTGCAGGAAATCCGACGGGCCGAAGAAGCGATCGACGTTTTTCCGCGCGCCTTGCCTGTGCTGCCCGTGCCGTTGGCCGAGATGGCTGAACCGGGACGGCTTGCGACTGCCAACGCAGGCGCTGTCCTCACCGCCATCGATCTTGCCTGCGATCTCGCCATGCTGGGCGAAGCGGGCGGCATGGTCACAAACCCCATTCACAAGAAAACACTTTATGATGCCGGACTGGAACTGCCGGGCCACACAGAATATCTCGCGGCACGGACGGGCGGCGCTCCCGTCGCGATGATGCTCTCCTGCCCCGGCTTGCGCGTGGTGCCGGCGACGGTACATCTGTCGCTCAAGGAAGCCGCAACGACATTGAGCATGCCCGCCATCGCGGCGCAGGGAACGATCCTGGCGCGCGCGCTGCGTGACGATTTCGGCATCGTTCGCCCGCGCATTGCGGTGGCGGCGCTCAATCCTCATGCCGGCGAAGGCGGGCATCTCGGCCGCGAAGAAATCGACATCATCGCACCTGCAATCGATGCCATCCGTGCCGCGGCGCCCTATGTCGAGATCTGGGGACCGGCGCCGGCCGACACGCTGTTTCACGCGGCGGCGCGGGCGCGCTACGACGCCGTGCTCTGCATGTATCACGACCAGGCCCTGATTCCGCTCAAAACCATCGATTTCGAGCATGGTGTCAACACAACGCTGGGGTTGCCGATTATCCGCACTTCGCCCGATCACGGCACGGCACTCGATATCGCCGGGAGTGGTACCGCTCATGCGGGCAGCCTTGTGGCGGCACTTCAGGCCGCCGGTGAAATGGCGCGCCGGCGGGCGCACGCATGACCGGGGTGGCGCTGCCGCCACTGCGCGACGTCATTGCCCGCCACGGGCTCGCGGCGCGAAAAGCGCTTGGACAGAATTTTCTGCTCGACCTGAACCTGACAGGACGCATCGCCCGGGCGGCCGGTCCCCTGGAGGGGCATGACGTCATCGAAGTGGGCCCCGGGCCGGGCGGGTTGACGCGGGCGCTGCTCGACAATGGCGCACGGCGCGTTATCGCCATAGAGCGCGACAGGCGCTGCATTGCGGCACTGGAAGAGGTTGCCGCTGCCTATCCGGGGCGGCTGACGCTTGTCGAAGGCGACGCACTGGAAACAGAGATGGCTTCACTGGTCGACCGCCCTGCCCGCATCGTTGCCAACCTGCCCTACAACATCGCCACGCCGCTGCTTGTCGGCTGGCTTCAAACCGAGCCATGGCCGCCGTGGTTTTCGAGCCTGACGCTGATGTTCCAGCGGGAGGTGGCCGAGCGGATCGTCGCCGTGCCGGGCGGCAAGGCCTATGGGCGACTTGGCGTCCTGGCCCAGTGGCGGACCCGGCCCCGCATTCTGTTCGATGTGGATCGCCGCGCCTTCACGCCACCGCCATCCGTTACCTCCTCGATTGTCGAGCTCGTGCCGCGCGACACGCCGCTGGCTCCCGCTGACCCGCGCGCGCTCGAAACGGTGGTTGCGGCCGCCTTCGGCCAGCGACGGAAGATGTTGCGTGCCAGCCTGAAATCGCTGGGACGCGATCCGGCATTGATGATCGAGGCGGCCGGCGTTCTGCCGACGCAACGCGCCGAGGAATTGACCGTCGAGCAGTTCTGCGCGCTGGCTCGCGCTTATGTTCAGGGACCCTGAATTTTCTCGCCGAGGTTGTGAGCGTCGCCGCCGCATGCCACATTAGCGGCCAATCTGCTGTCGCAAAGCTGCGCCGCGCCGAAACTCCCGGGAGACGACCCTATGAAATCCGAAGCCATTGTCGAGTACGGCCAGGCGCTGCATATCGTCGAAAGTGAAACGCCCAAGCCGAAAGGTACGGAAGTTCTGCTGAAGGTGACGCATTGCGGCGTCTGCCACTCGGACGTGCATATCCATGACGGATATTTCGATATGGGCGGCGGCAACAAACTCGATGTGCGCGGCGGGCGGCAACTGCCTTTCACACTGGGCCACGAGATCGAAGGCGAAGTGATCGCCGCGGGGCCCGAGGCCGGCGATGTCGAAATCGGAACGCGCCGTGTCGCCTATCCCTGGATCGGCTGCGGCGAATGCCCGACCTGCAAACGCGGCGACGAACATCTGTGCAACAAGCCGCGCAACCTCGGCATTCAAGTGGCCGGCGGCTACGCCACTCATGTCATCGTTCCTCACCCGCGCTATCTGATCGATTATGCGGGCGTCGCAGACGGGCTGGCTGCTACCTACATGTGTTCGGGTCTGACGGCCTATGGTGCGATGAAGAAGCTCGGCGAAATTTCCGCCGAAGAGCGCGTGATGGTAGTCGGTCTGGGCGGTGTCGGCATGATGGGCCTTCAGTTCGCCCGTGCGATGTTTCCCGCAGCACCGCTCGGCGCGGATGTCGACGACAGCAAGCTGCAGGCGGCCAAGGGCGCGGGAGCGCATGAGGTCTACAATCCGAAGGACCCCGAGGCGATCAAGAAAGTGCTGGCAGACACGAATGGTGGCGTCCCGGCGGCGGTCGACTTCGTCGGTTCGGAAGCGTCGTTGAAGTTCGCAACCAGCATCGTGCGCAAGGGCGGCCAGGTGGTCATCGTCGGCCTTTTCGGCGGTGGCTTCTCGATGCCCATTCCGATGTTTCCGATGCGGGCCATCTCGATCGGCGGATCCTATGTCGGTTCGCTTGGCGAGACGCATGAGATGATGGAGTTGGTGAAGGCCGGCAAGATCGACCCGATCCCGGTCAGCGAACGTGCCCTCGGGCAGGGCTCGCAAGCGCTTGACGATCTGCGCAAGGGCGGCGTGATGGGACGAATCGTTCTGAAACCCTGACCTTCCGCACCCCGGGGCGTTGCTCAGAGTGCTTCGCGAAGCTGCTTTACGAAATTGGACAGGCCCGTCAAACGGCGGCGCTTCAAACGCTCGGCGCGCAAAATTGCAAGCAACGCAGCAAAGGCCCTGTCTGCATCGTCATTGACGACGATGTATTCATATTCCTGGTAGTGGCTTATTTCGTCCGATGCCTTTTCCATGCGAGAGGCCACGACATCTGCCGGATCCTGCGCACGCCGCTCAAGGCGCTTTTCAAGCTCTTGCGCCGAAGGTGGAAGGATAAAGACCTTGACCAGATCTTCCGGCGCGGTTTCGTCGAGCTGTTGCGTTCCCTGCCAGTCGATGTCGAACAGAACGTCGCGGCCTTTGGACAGCGCCTCCTCCACCGGCTGGCGCGGTGTACCGTAATAATTTCCAAAGACCTTGGCGCTTTCGAGGAACTCGCCCTTGTTGCGCATGATCCCGAAATCTTCGGTGCTCAGAAAGAAATAGTCCTTTCCATCGACCTCGCCCGGTCGCGGCTTGCGGGTGGTCGCGGAGACGGACATGTCGATCTCCGGATCGCTCTCAAGGAGCCGGCGCGAGAGCGTCGTCTTGCCCGCACCGGAGGGCGAGGAGAGAACCAGCATCAGACCGCGGCGATGAATGTCGATTTCTGTCATTTCAGGCCCGTCATTCCACGTTCTGGACCTGTTCGCGAAGCTGATCGATGGCGGTCTTCAACTCCAGGCCAATACGGGTGAGGCCGATGTCGGCGGCTTTGGAACAGAGCGTGTTGGCTTCGCGATTGAATTCCTGGGTCAGAAAATCGAGACGTCTGCCGGCCGCCTCGGTGCCGGCAAAGATGTCCCGCGCCTGCGCGATGTGGGCATTGAGACGATCGATCTCCTCGCGCACATCGGCCTTGGTGGCGAGCAACGCCGCTTCCTGAGCCAGACGTTCTGCGGAAAGCGAGGAGGAAGCGCTGAGAAGTTCACTGATTTGCGCCGACAGGCGGGTACGCATCGCTTCGGCGGTCGCGGCGGGCGATGCCGCAGCCGCCTTCGTCAGACGTTCGATTTCATCGACATGGGCCCGGAGCATGGTTTCGAGCTTTGCCCCTTCTTCGGCACGGGCGCGGGCCAGCATTGCCGCCGCCTCGCCAAAGGATATGACAACAGCCTCCTCGAATGCCTGACGCACCTCTTCGCTTTCCTCGACAATATCAGCGCTTTCGAGCACACCCCTCAGGGCCAGAATACCTTCAGGTTGCGGCGGTTTCATTTCGATATCGCGCCGCAGCTCGACAATGGCTTCGAGCACAACGCGCAGCGCCTCCTTGTTGACGCGAAGCGGCGCAGGTGCCGCGCTCCGGTCGACAGTGAGGCTTGCCTGGCAATTGCCGCGCTTCAGATGTTTTGCCATTTCAGCCCGCAATCGCGGCTCCACCGCATCGAAGCCCGCCGGCAACCGGAACCGCGCATCGAGCCCCTTGCCATTGACGCTCCGCAACTCCCAGTGCCAGCGCGCGAGGCCCGCTTCGCCCTCGACGCGGGCAAAACCTGTCATGCTGGTCAGCGGCATTGGGTCTCCTTGGCGGGAATCATGGATACTGGCGGGCCGATTATAGCAGGCGACAGACGCAAACCGGCGTCCGACGCGTCATCGGATCGCTTCTTTTTCGACGCTTCCCCGGGCCTTTTCACGTTCGATCCGCCGCCATTCCAGCACACGGCGCTGATGTTCAGCCAGCGTCCGGGAAAAGACGTGGCCGCCCGTGCCGTCGGCGACAAAGTAATACTCGTCCGTTACGGGCGGGTTCAGAACGGCCTCGATCGACGCCCGGCCGGGATTGGCAATGGGCGTCGGAGGCAGGCCGTCGATCTGATAGGTGTTATAAGCGGTCGGTCTGTCGATCTCGCTGCGACGGATCGGACGGCCCAGTGCGCCCTTCCCGCCAACCAACCCATAAATGATTGTCGGATCGGATTGCAGGCGCATCGGTTTGCGGAGACGATTGACGAATACGGCCGCGACGCGCGGACGCTCGGAAGCGACGCCCGTTTCCTTCTCGACGATGGAGGCCAGAATGATCGCCTCTTCCGGCGTGTTGAAAGGCAGGTTTTCGGCGCGGGCCGCCCAGAGCTCCGCCATCAGATCGCTCGCGGCCTTCTGCATCAACACAACCAGTTCGGCCCGCGTCGCCCCGCGCGTGAAGCTGTAGGTTTCAGGCAACAAGGCGCCCTCCGGCGGCGTCCGCGGCACTTCGCCAACGAGGATCGGATCTGCGGCAACGATCAGCATCGCCTGCTCGCTGGTGCGCCCTTCGGGGATTGTGATGCGATGAAGGATCGAACGGCCCTCGCGCAGGATGCCGACGATCGCCGACATGCTGGCATAGGCGGGAATTTCATATTCGCCGGCCTTCAGCGTCGCATCGGCCTTGCTGAGGCGCACGCCCGCCAGAAAAATTTGCCGGTCGGAGATGACCCCCGCCTCGTCGAGCCGGGTGGCGATGGCGCGGACGCCCATGCCGGGCGACAGCATGACGATGCGCGGTTCCGCATGCGGTCCCGCCGCCTCGAAACGATGCTTGCCATAGAGAAACAGGGCGCCCACCGTCAGTGCGGCCAGCGACGGCAGGACGATCAAGGCGATCAGAACAAGGCGCATGATGCGCCGCCGAGGTGGGGCTGCATTAGCGGCGGCAGCGGGAACTTCCGGTGTGTTTTCCCCGTCCGTCAACCGGTGACCTTTTTCACCACCAGCGAGGCGTTGGTGCCGCCGAAGCCGAAGGAGTTGCTGAGCGCATAGTTGACCTCCTTCTTGCGGGCCTTGAGCGGCACGAGATCGATCTCGGACTCAACGGAGGGATTGTCCAGATTGAGCGTCGGCGGGATGATGCCATCGCGAATGGCCAGCATGCAGAAGATTGCTTCAACGGCGCCGGCCGCGCCGAGCAGATGCCCGATCGAGGATTTGGTCGACGACATCGAGACCGTGCTGACCGCGTTGCCAAGCATGCGCGTAACGGCGCCGAGTTCGATCGTGTCTGCCATGGTCGAGGTGCCATGCGCATTGATGTAGTCGATATCCGACGGCGAAATGCCGGCGCGTTTCAGCGCGGCCTGCATCGAACGGAAGCCGCCGTTGCCGTCCTCCGGTGGTGCCGTAATGTGATAGGCATCGCCGGAAAGGCCGTAACCGGCGACCTCGGCATAAATCTTCGCGCCGCGCGCCTTGGCATGTTCATATTCTTCAAGCACCACAACACCGGCGCCCTCGCCCATCACAAAGCCGTCGCGATCCTTGTCATATGGACGGGACGCGCGCTCCGGAGTGTCGTTGTAGGCGGTGGAGAGCGCGCGGCAGGCCGCAAATCCGGCGATGCCGATGCGGCAAATTGCCGATTCCGCGCCGCCCGCAACCATCACATCCGCATCATCGAGCGCGATCAGACGCGCCGCATCGCCGATCGCATGAGCGCCGGTCGAACAGGCCGTGACAACCGCATGGTTCGGGCCCTTCAGCCCGTGCTGGATCGAAACATAGCCCGACGCAAGATTGATCAGCCGACCGGTAATGAAGAAGGGACTGACACGGCGCGGGCCCTTGTCGCGGAGTGTATAGGCCTCTTCGGCGATGCCTTCGAGGCCGCCAATCCCCGAGCCGATCATCGTTCCGGTGCGGCATTTTTCTTCTTCGGTCGCCGGGTGCCAGCCCGCGTCGTCCAGTGCTTGCGTCGCGGCACTCACCGCGAAAACGATGAAATCGTCGACACGCCGGGATTCCTTCGGGTCCATCCAGTCGTCCTGGAGGAACGCCCCCTCGCCTTCGCGCGGGACAGGCATCGCAATTTTGCAGGGAAGATCGGCGGTCTCGAATTTTTCGATCTTGCGGGCCGCGGACTCACCGTTGAGGAGCCGGCGCCATGTGGTTTCAACGCCGCAACCCAGCGGCGAGACCATACCCAATCCAGTGACGACGACGCGTCTCATATCGATCCCAACTCCACATCAGAGTCCGAAAACGGCGCGAAGTTGCAAAGATACGAGGCCGGGTGCGATTTGCGCGCCCGGCCCTCGTACCTTGCACACAAAATCAGGACTTGGCGTTCGCCTTGACGAATTCGATCGCGTCCTTGACGGTCAAAATCTTTTCCGCCGCATCGTCCGGGATTTCCACGCCGAATTCTTCTTCGAACGCCATGACCAACTCGACATTGTCGAGGCTGTCGGCGCCGAGGTCATCGATGAAGCTCGCGCTCTCGGTGACCTTGTCCGGATCGGCGCCCAGGTGCTCGACCACGATCTTCTTCAAGCGTTCCGCGATATCACTCATTTTAAATCCTCAGATCTTTTGGTTTCGACCGGCCTCTAGCACCCTGCTGCTCGCTTCATGCGGCGAGGAACGGATACTGTCGATTTCGGCGGAAAGGATGCCCCTCTTCTGGCCCATTTCAAGGCAGGACCGCAAGCCAAATCGAGCGCTTAGGTAACACACTTTTCAACCCTGCACCAGCGAACGAAAACTTCGCCCGCCCGTGTCTATGGCACTGTATTTACTAACATTTTTCTGCCGCATCGTCGCGATGCGTCAGATCATCGCCATGCCGCCGTTGACGTGGAGGGTCTGCCCGGTCACGTAGGCCGCCTCTTGGCTCGCCAGATAGACCGCGGCGGCGGCAATTTCGTCGGCCTCGCCAAGACGGCCCGCAGGGATCGTCCCCATGATGCGGGCCTGCTGGTCTTCGTTCAGCGCGTCGGTCATGGCGCTGCGAATGAAACCGGGCGCGATGCAATTGGCGGTGATGTTGCGGCTGGCGACTTCCTGCGCCAGCGACTTCGTCATGCCGATCATGCCGGCTTTTGACGCCGCGTAGTTGCCCTGACCGGGATTTCCCATCACACCGACGACCGACGTGATGCCAATGATGCGGCCCCAGCGTCGTTTCATCATGCCACGCAGAACGCCACGCGAGAGGCGGAAGGCCGCCGTGAGATTGACGCGAATGACCTCGTCCCATTCCTCGTCCTTCATGCGCATGAAGAGGTTGTCGCGGGTGAGGCCCGCATTGTTGACGAGAATGTCGAGGCTGCCCATCGCTTCCTCGGCCTGCTTTGCAAGCGCGTCGACGGCTGCGGCATCGGAGAGATTGCAGGGCAGCACATGCGCCCGCTCGCCGAGCTCACCGGCCAGTGCATCAAGCGCTTCCTTGCGGGTGCCCGAGAGGCCGACCGTCGCGCCCTGACGGTGAAGGGCACGAGCGATGCTGGAGCCGATGCCACCCGAAGCACCTGTGACAAGAGCGCTTTTGCCGCTGAGATCGAACATCATGGGCTCCTTAAAGGATCTTGAGAATGGCCTCGACATCGGCCGGAGTGCCGACGGCGTGAATTTCGGGTTCCTTGGCGATACGCTTCACCATGCCGGAAAGCGCCTTGCCTGTGCCGATCTCGACGAAGCCCGAAACGCCCTGCGCTTCCATGTAAAGCACAGATTCGCGCCAGCGCACCATGCCGGTCACTTGCTCGACCAGAAGCTGGCGGATGGTCGCGGGATCGGCAACACGGGAGGCGGTCACATTGGCGACCAGCGGCACGACGGGCGCTTTCAACTCCACCGAGGCCAGCGCCTCGGCCATCTCGTCGGCGGCGGGCTGCATCAATGCGCAATGAAACGGCGCGCTGACGGGCAGCAGCATGCTGCGCTTCGCGCCCTTTGTTTTTGCGATTTCGATGGCGCGCTCGACAGCCGCCCTGGCGCCGGAGACGACGACCTGTCCGCCACCATTGTCGTTGGCGGCCGCGCAGACTTCGCCCTGCGCCGCTTCGGCCGCGACCTCGGCGGCAGCCTCATATTCAAGGCCCAGAACGGCCGCCATCGCGCCGGCACCGACCGGGACCGCACGCTGCATGGCCTGCCCGCGGATCTTCAGAAGGCGCGCCGTGTCGGAGAGCGTGAAGGCGCCTGCCGCGGCCAGCGCTGAATACTCGCCGAGCGAATGGCCCGCCACGAAAGCCGCCTTGCCGGCGAGACTGACGCCACCCTCGCTTTCCAGCACACGCATCACGGCAAGGCTCACGGCCATGATCGCCGGCTGGGCGTTCTCGGTCAGGGTCAGGTCCTCCTGCGGGCCTTCCCACATCAACTTGGTGAGGTTCTGGCCGAGCGCCTCGTTGACCTCGTCGAAGACCTCACGGGCGCTGGCAAACGCCTCGCCCAGTTCGCGGCCCATGCCGACCGTCTGGGACCCTTGTCCCGGAAAGATGAAAGCCCTCGTCATCGACGCTCCCCGCTCCTGCCACCCGGCTCGATATCTGGCTGATTTCCAGACCTTTTTCGATGTCCGACGGGTGCCGGACCGGAGCGCCAAGAAATACCGGCTGGCGACCCCGAGTCAAGCCACGGCGGCGACCATTTGATCCTTGCCTCGCCCCCGCTTTTCCGTATATTGCGCGGCTTCTGAAGGCCTTGGTTGGAGGCTGAACGGAACACCGCGCCCAAGGGCGCGGCAGGGCATGCAAGTCCGGGTTCCGGTGTCTCCGCTTCTTTGGTGGTCCTTTCGAGCCTTTTGAGGGCTCAAAGGGGGCTTTGCACCGGGGCCGGATACAACAGGAAAAAGGCTCATGGCTCTTTACGAGCATGTTTTTATTGCGCGGCAGGACGTGTCGCAGCAACAGGTCGAGGGGCTCACCGAGCAGTTCTCGACCATCATCAAGGAAAATGGCGGCCAGATCGGCAAGGCCGAGTATTGGGGTCTTCGCAACCTCACTTACAAGGTCCGCAAGAACCGCAAAGGCCATTACACGCTTTTGAACATCGATGCTCCGCATGCGGCCGTTGCCGAAATGGAGCGTCAGATGGGCATCAACGAAGACGTGCTGCGCTTCCTCACCGTGCGTGTCGAAGAGCATGAGACCGAGCCGTCGGCCGTGATGCAGAATCGTGGCGACCGCGGCGAGCGTGGAGATCGCGGCGACCGTGGCGATCGCGGCGGCCGTTTCGGCGACCGTGAACGCAGCGACCGCTTCGGCGGCGACCGTGGTGGCAGCCGCTTCGGCGGCGACCGCGAGCGCGCACCCCGTCGCGACCGTGAAGACACAGAAGGAGGCGCGGCATCATGAGCACGTCACAACCTGCACGCCGGCCTTTTTTCCGCCGCCGCAAGACCTGCCCGTTCTCCGGCGCCGATGCTCAGAAGATCGACTACAAGGACGTGAAGCTTCTGCAGCGCTACATCTCGGAGCGCGGCAAGATCGTCCCTTCGCGCATTACGGCCGTGTCGGCCAAAAAGCAGCGTGAACTCGCCCGTGCCATCAAGCGCGCGCGCTTTCTCGCCCTGCTTCCCTATGTGATCGGCTAAGGCCCGGGAAAAGGAAAACAACGATGCAAGTCGTACTTCTGGAACGGGTCGAGAAGCTCGGTCAAATGGGCGAAGTCGTCAAAGTCAAAGACGGCTTCGCGCGCAACTTCCTGCTGCCGCGCAAGAAGGCTCTTCGCGCCACCAAGGAAAACATCGCTCGCTTCGAAGGCCAGCGCGCCCAGCTTGAGGCGCGCAACCTGGAACTGAAGAAAGAAGCCGAACAGTTTCTTCCGAAGGTTGCGGGGCAGTCGTTCATCGTGCTGCGCCAGGCCGGCGAAACCGGCGTTCTCTACGGTTCGGTCAGCACGCGGGATATTTCCGATGCGATGACGACGGGCGGTTTCACGACCGCGCGCAACCAGGTGGTGCTCGACAAGCCGATCAAGACGATCGGCCTGCACCCGATCCGCATCGTGCTGCACCCCGAGGTGTCGGCGACGATCACGGTCAATGTCGCGCGCACCGAAGAAGAAGCCAACCGGCAGATGGCGGGCGAAGATCTGACGCAGCGCCACGACGACGACGACGAAGAAGCCATCGAGGCGGCCGCATTCTTCGAATCCGAGGAGCTGGCGCCGCACGACGAGGACGAGGCCACCGAGGGTGAGCCGGAAGCCGCGGAAAACAAGGAATAGAGTTTCGTCCCTTTGCGGGACCGGACTTTCGAAAGGGCGCTCCCGAGGGGCGCCCTTTTTCTTTGGGCGCTTGCATGTGCGGCGCGATTAAACTTAGATGATCAAACGGAAACGGTCGCGCCGCACGGCAGACCGAGGACCTGATGTTCAGGCGAACCTCGGTGCAGGAGGGTTCGATGCTGTTCAGTTCGCTTCTCAGACAAATCGTCAAACGCGGTGCGCTGACGGTGGTGAGCGCAAATGGCCGGATACGCGAGTTCGGCGACGGGCGCGGCGTGCGCGTGACCGTTCGGCTGCACGACAAATCCGTCGGCACCGAGATGGCGTTCAATCCCTATCTCAAACTCGGCGAAGCCTTTATGGACGGTCGGCTGACCATCGATCCGCCGGCGACGATCTATGAATTTCTCGACATCCTGACGGCCAATCTCGGCACGCGCTTCGCCGGTCCGATTTTTGAAGTCTATGGCGCCTTGCGACGCGCCAAACGGCGCATCGACCAGCGCAACCCGATCGGCCGCGCGCAGAAAAACGTCGCCCATCACTACGATCTCGACGGCGGCATCTACGATCTCTTTCTCGATGCCGACAAGCAATATTCCTGCGCCTATTTCGCGCAAGCCGACATGACGCTGGAAGAGGCACAGACGGCCAAGAAGCGCCACATCGCGGCGAAACTGCGCATCGAGCCCGGCATGCGCGTGCTCGATATCGGCTGCGGCTGGGGCGGCATGGCGCTGACGCTGGCGGAGGAAACCGGCGCCGAGGTTGTCGGCGTGACGCTGAGCCACGAGCAGCACAAGGTCGCCTGCCGCCGCGCCGAGGAACGCGGGCTGACGGGCCGCGTCGATTTCCGGTTGCAGGACTACCGTGCACTGACGGAAAATTTCGACCGTATCGTCTCGGTCGGCATGTTCGAACATGTCGGCGTCGGACATCACCGCGAGTACTTCAACCGCGTGCATGACCTGCTGACGGATGACGGCGTGGCGCTGATTCACACGATCGGGCGGCTCGACGGGCCCGGCTCGACCAATCCGTGGATCGCCAAATATATCTTTCCCGGCGGCTATATTCCGGCCTTGAGCGAGATCACCAGCGCGGCGGAACTGAGCGGCGTCTGGATGACCGATGTCGAAGTGCTGCGGCTCCACTATGCCGAAACGCTGCGCGAGTGGCGGCGGCGCTTCATCGAAAAGCGCGACACGGCGGCGCATATCTATGACGACCGCTTCTGCCGGATGTGGGAATTCTATCTCGCCGGTTCCGAAACCTCGTTCCGCAACGAAGGCATGGCCGTGTTCCAGTTGCAGCTGGCGCGCAACATCGCGACGCTGCCGCTGACCCGCGACTACATGATCGAGGACGAACGCGCACTCAACGCGGCGGCGCATGGCGCGCGGCAGCTGCGCGCCAGCGACTGAAACGAAAAAGCCTGCGGCGCATCGGATGCATGCGCCGCAGGCATTTGTTCAGGCGCCGCGGCGCGCGTCGAGACTGTAGCGACCGGCGCCGTGGGCGAAGACATAGAGCATGCCGCCGGCGATGGCGAAGTTCTTCAGGAAGGACGGATCCGACAAGCTCGGATGAAAGATCACGGCCGCCAGCACACAGAAGATCGCGAAGGCGAGCGCCACGAGACGCGCCTGATAACCGATCAGCAGCAGAATGCCGCCGCCGAGTTCAAGCGCCACCGTGGCCACATAGACGATTTGCGGCAGCGGCAGGCCCTTGGATTCAATGAAACCGATGGTGCCTTCAGCGCCCATCGCCTTGTTGATCCCTGCAAGGATGAAAAGCGCGGACAGAAAAATGCGGCCCACAAGGGTCGCGTAGTCATTGGCGGCGTTCATGGAAGTCCCTCCCCCATTGGTTGCAACGGGTCGAGCCTAGGCCGTCCGGAGGCGGGGATAAAGCCGGGGAAATGACAGCGCGGCGGCAGCGAAAACGGCTGCGGCCCCCCCCTCTGTCACAAAACTGTCAAAAAACTGTCACAAACGGTGCCGGGCCCGACTTATCCCCCGGGGATAAGCCGACTTATCCCCGTTTTCGCGACTATTCCACAGGGCCCGATGGAAAATTCCCGTGACGCGACAGGCGCTTGTGAATGATCTCTCCACTTATCCCCACCCCTGTATAACGAAGTTGGGGACGACGGCGAATCACCCCTCATTCGCATACCATCGGGCGGCCTGTTTCGACTAGAACGAGTGCCATGGAAAATTCGCAAGCCGCCTATTCGCCGACGCCCGAAGCCAACGACGCCACCGCCTACCGGGTGCAGCCGCACAATATCGATGCGGAGCAGGCGCTGCTGGGCGCGATCCTGGTCAACAATGAGTCCTATGACCGCGTGGCGGGCTTCCTCGAGGTGGCGCATTTCTTCGACGCGCTGCATGGCCGCATCTACGAGGCGGCGGCGAAGCTTATTACGCAGGGCCACCTCGCCTCGCCGGTGACCTTGAAAAACTATTTCGAGCGCGACGCGGCGCTCAGCGAGATCGGCGGCCCGCAATATCTGGCGCGGCTCGCCGGCGCGGCGACGACAATCATCAATGCCGAGGAATACGGCCGCACGATCTACGACCTGGCGATCCGCCGCGAGCTGATCCAGGTCAGCATCGAGATGCATTCCCGCGCCTATGACGCGCCGGTCGACGACACGCCGGCGCAACAAATTCTCGATGCGGAGCAATCGCTCTATCAACTGGCCGAGCGCGGCAAATATGAAGGCGGCTTCCAGAGCTTTCACGAGTCGCTCAACACCGCGATCGACATGGCGGCCGAAGCCTTCAAGCGCGATGGCGGGCTTTCCGGCATTTCGACCGGCTTGCGCGATCTCGACAATCGCCTCGGCGGCTTGCAGCGCTCGGACTTGCTGATCCTTGCCGGCCGGCCCTCGATGGGCAAGACGGCGCTTGCCACCAACATCGCCTTTCACGCCGCCAAGGCCTACAAGGCCGAGCACCACCCCGACGGCACGGTGACGGCGCTGGACGGCGCCATTGTCGGCTTCTTCTCGCTCGAAATGTCGTCGGAGCAGCTGGCGACCCGCCTGCTGGCCGAACAATCGGGCGTGCCGTCGGAACGCATCCGCCGCGGCAACATTCATGAGGACGAGTTTCACCAGCTTGTCGAGGCGGCGCGCGAGCTGCAGAGCATTCCGCTTTATATCGACGACACCGGCGGGCTGACCATCGCGACGCTGGCGGCGCGTGCCCGGCGGCTGAAGCGGCAGCGGGGCCTCGGGCTTCTGGTCGTCGACTATCTGCAATTGCTGGCGGGCAGCGGCAAGGCCGGCGAGAACCGCGTGCAGGAAGTGACGCAGATCACCACCGGCCTCAAGGCGCTGGCCAAGGAACTCGACGTGCCGATCATGGCGCTGTCGCAGCTCTCGCGCCAGGTCGAAAACCGCGACGACAAGCGGCCGCAGCTATCGGATCTGCGCGAGTCCGGCTCGATCGAGCAGGACGCCGACGTGGTGATGTTCGTCTTCCGCGAGGAATATTACGCCTCGCGGCGCGAGCCGACCGAGGGCACGCCCGAACATCTTCAGTGGCAGGAGGAAATGGGTCGCGTGCACGGGCTGGCCGAATGCATCATCGGCAAGCAGCGCCACGGGCCGACCGGAACGGTGAAGCTGCAGTTCCAGGCCGATGTGACGCGGTTCTCGGATCTGGATCAGGTGCATACGGAGGGGTTTGAGTGAGGGGTTGACTTGTTAAAATTTTTCCCCTCAAATGAGGGAAGAATTTTTAACAAGGATTTCCAAGATGCTGCCATGCACGATCTTGAAAGACACTGACGAGGTCGAAGCTCGCCTTCGGGAGCATTTCGGCCTCGGACGGGTCGAAGTCATGCGGATTGCCCTAGGTGCGCTTGCCGCGAGAAATGACAGCGTCGCTTTTGACCCCCGCATCGCTAAGGGCTTGCTTGCATATATCTACGGGGTACGGACCCTCCGCGAGGTTTGCGCTGACGCCGGGGGTTACGAACCCGTAAGCCATTACAATATTGAGTCCGCATACAACGCCGCGCGCTCGCTAAAGATTATGTTCCAGACTGCGGACTGCACATGCATCGACGGACGCGATCCGAAGGCGATTTCAGCGATTGGCCCCGCGAAGGAGCTCTTTATCAAGGAAGCTTCAACCGGTTTCCTGTTTCCCGAAATGGAGAAGGAACGCGAAGAGCGACTCGCCCACCTCAGTGAGTTTGACAGGGCTGAGGCGTGGTATGTGTATGTTGCCTTTCCCAACAATACCGTGACTTGCGAGCTGTCTCGTCCGCTTGGCGTGACGGGTGGGCAGTTTTCAAACATTGTCGAGCGGATTTTCATTCTTGGTGAAGGCGACTTGGGGCCCTCCGGGCTGCTCGATTTCAGCGATGAGGCACCAGCGTCCGAGATCAAACCTGTAGTCTCCAAGAAGTAAAATGCCTGTATTCAACAGCAGTCGCCTGAAGCTGGCCCGCAAACGGCGGCGTATGACCAGCACCGAACTCGCGAGAATATCGGACATTAGTGCGGTCACAATTTCCAGGATTGAAAGAACCGATAACGAACCAACGGACGAAACAATTAAGGCACTCGCTACCGCCCTCTCTTTTCCTATCGAGTTTTTCTTCGGCCCTGATGTGGAGGAAGTTGAAAAAGACGCTGCCAGCTTTCGCAGTTTGAAATCTATGTCCGCAAAGGAGCGCGACGCTGCGTTGGCTGCTGCCTCGGTTGCGTTTCTTGTCTCGGATTGGGTCGAAGTCAGGTTCAATCTGCCGTCAGCTGACTTATTTGATTTCGGACATGAACGTGACCCACAGATTGCAGCAAGGCGCTTGAGGTCCCGTTGGGGATTGGGCGAGCAGCCCATCAGCAACATGATTGAGTTGCTTGAGGCAAAGGGCGTCAGGGTTTTTTCTCTCTCAGAGAACACTCGCTCAGTCGATGCTTTTTCGTGTTGGAGAGGAGCTATTCCCTACATTTTTCTCAACACCTTCAAATCATCTGAGCACAGCCGGTTCGATGCAGCACACGAACTTGGACACCTCTGTCTGCACCGACATGGCGGCCCTCAGCAAAAGAACGCTGAAGCTGAGGCTAACATGTTTGCAGCGAGTTTTTTGATGCCTGAGGCTGATGTTCGCTCGCGTATTCTTTATATCAATTCGCTTGATCAAATCAGGATAGCCAAAAAACGCTGGGGAGTGTCACTCTCCGCGCTGACATATCGCTTGAGCAAACTCGGCATACTGAGCGAGTGGCAAAGCCGGAGGTTCTTTATCGAAATAAACAGACTCGGCTTTAGAACAACTGAGCCTGATCCAATACCCCACGAGTTTTCATTTATCTGGCAAACCGTATTTCGGGAGCTTTGGAAAGATCGAATTACAAAGCACGATATTGCAGAAGCGCTTCATATCCCCGCTGAAGAACTGGAAAGCGTTGTTTTCGGTTTGGCATCCCCCGCATTTGACCCTCGTGCCAGATTGGACGCTGAAAGCAATGGTCGCCCAGTTTTGGCTATCGATAACAAATGAATTGATTTTTCTCGTGACCGCGTGGGCGAAGATAGCGAGGCCGACATGCACAAGGTTGGACGCGACATCAAGCAAGGCTTGAAAGAGGCCCTCGCCTTTTCGCGCGGCAAGGCGGCGGGGGCGCGGGTTCATATTCCGGCCGAGATCGACGTCAAGGCGATGCGGGCGCGGCTCGGGATGACGCAGAAGGAATTTTCGGAGACGTTCAAGATTCCCGTCGGCACGCTGCGCGACTGGGAACAGGGCCGCCGGGCGCCGGACCAGCCGAGCCGGATGCTGCTGCGCGTGATCGAGCGCGAGCCGCAGGCGGCGAAGCGGGCGCTGAAGGGGGTTTAAGGGGTTTCACGCGGAGACGCGGAGCCGCGGAGAAGGTTTGCTGGCGCTTCCACCTTCGCCAAGGCTACGGCAGACAGGTCGCGCCGGAAGCGGATTTTTCCCCTGCCCCTCCTCCCCTCGGTGTCATCCCGGCGAACGCCCGGGCGACAGTTGTGGTTGTGGAGAGTGTGAGGGCAAAAGCGCGCGATGGACGATGTGACAACGCAAACGAAGGCTGTCTATGAGGCTCATGCGGCGGCGTGGGATGCAGAGCGGAGCCGGGCGTTGTTCGAGAAGGGGTGGCTCGATCGGCTGCTGGCGTTCGGCGCGGCAGGGGACAGTGTTCTCGATGTGGGCTGCGGCGCGGGGGAGCCGGTGGCGGGGTATCTCGTCGCGCAGGGGCGGCGCGTTTGCGGGGTCGATTTTGCGGGCCCGATGCTCGATATCGCGCGGGCGCGGTTTCCCGGCGCGCGCTGGCTTGAGGCGGATATGCGCACGCTCGATCTCGGCGCGACCTTCGCCGGCGTGATCGCCTGGGACAGTTTCTTTCATCTGACGGCGAACGAACAGCGCGCGACGCTGCCGCGGCTCTGCGCCCATGTCGCGCCGGGTGGCGCACTTCTGGTGACCGTCGGGCCTTCCGAGGGCGAGGCCATCGGCTCGGTCGACGGGGCGGCGGTTTATCATGCGAGCCTGTCGATCGGGGAGTATGAGCGACTGTTGAACGAGGCGGGAATGCGGCTTGTCGCGTTCACGCCGGACGACCCGGACTGCGCGGGGCATTCGGTATTGCTTGCGGCGCGGTGAACAGGGGGTTCACGCGAAGGCGCGAAGCCGCGAAGGAAGGATTCACGCAGAGGCGCAGAGACGCAGAGGGGGTGTCGTATGGCGGTGTGCCTCAATCGGTTCCGGGTTGCTTCGCCTTCGGCTCGCAATGACGATTTGGGGTTTGCCCCTGCCCGCCCGCGCGCCGGCCTCTTCAGTAACCCCTGTCGAGATAGACCTGCCATTCGTTCAGTTCGCGGCGGGCATCTTCCACCGCACTCAGGATGTAGGCGTTCTGGCTCGCTGCGTCTTCCAGCGCAACGGTGCCGGCACTCAGTCTCATGTTGCTCGTCAATTCGGCGGAGGTCGGCACCCGGCCCTTGAAATGATCCCGCGTATAAAAGAGGTCCGGCACATTGATCCGCCGCGTCTGGCCGTTGGAGAGGCTGCCGCCGCCGACACGGACGATCCGCACCATCTCGGGATCGAGGCCGTCGCCCAGACCGATGAAATCGAGATACACAAGATCCCGCGACAGCCGCGACCCGTCCTTGCGGTCGAACAGCTCGAACTCGACCTGCACCAGGCCGAGGTCGAGCCCGGTCCGGTTGGTGAGCACGAAGTCGGCGTCGACATAAAATTCCCTGTAGTCCGGCATGTGATCGGGAAGCCGCGCCGCCAGACGATTCTGATGGCCGCTGAAGCGGGTCAAGGCGACGTCCACCTTGGCGAGCATGGCGCGGATTTCCGGCTCGCGGGCGATTTCGGCCTCGAGGCGGCGCACTTCTTCGCGGCCGCGGGCGACATTGGCGAGGCGTGACGCCTCGGCATCGCGCGCATATGCGGCCTCGATCGCCGCGACTTCGGCCTGATGGGCGGCGCGGTGGCGGGCGACCAGGCGCGCGCCGGTGTAGCCGTGCCAGGGCGCGAACCGGGCCATGTAGTCAGGCCTCTCGCCCGTCGCGCGATCGATGCCCCTCCAGCTCAGGTAAGTGAAGATGGTCTGGAATTCCTCCTCTTCCTCCTCCGGCAGCGCGGCGACGATTTGAAAGATGGAGCGCTCGAGGGCCTCGAGCGAACTGGCGTCGATGACGGGGCCGCTCGCAAAGAGCGCAGCGGGATGAAGCGCGGGGACCGCATCGGTCGCGACGATCGCGCCGTAGAGCAGCACGAGAACAGCGGGCACGGCCAGTATCTTCGCCCAAAGCGGCAAGCCGCCCTTGCGTCCCTCGCCGCCGGCGCCCTGCCCCGTTTTCTCCGAACCCGCCATCAGCCTTGCCCTTTCCCGTTTGTGAAGGGCGCATTTTAGGGAAAAGACGCGTGTGTGCAATTTCGCGGTGCCAGGCTTGCGATGGCATGCGGGGCGGCGCGGCGATGGGAAGGGAAGGACTCACGCGGAGACGCGAAGGAAGGGCTCACGCAGAGGCGCAGAGACGCAGAGGCGGCGTCGCATGGCGATTATTCTGTACCTCAATCGGTTTTGAGTTGCTTCGCCTTCGGCTCGCAAGAACGATTTGGGGATTGCCCCTCCCACCCTCAGGTGTCATCCCGGCGCTTGTTGCCGGCTTTCGCCGGGGTGACAGTTTTATTTTGGGAGATGCCTGAGGCCATCGCCGGCATTTGCGGAAATTCCGAGGGCCATCGCCGGTGCTTGGCTTGGTAGTTTCCGAGTCTCG
Organism: Parvibaculum sp.; assembly: GCF_030651915.1. GTDB lineage: Bacteria > Pseudomonadota > Alphaproteobacteria > Parvibaculales > Parvibaculaceae > Parvibaculum. The sequence continues at coordinate 113,910 of NZ_JAUSBV010000005.1, forward strand.
CCGGCGGCACGCTTCGCCGCGACAATGCGTTTGCCGCGTCCGTTCGCGGCCGAACGCGCCCGCGGCGCGCTGACATTTTGAGGTCGATCCCGTGAAAACAAAAATCCTGACGATTGGCGGCGTGGCGGCCGTGCTGGCGCTGGCCGGTTGCGTCGAGCCCTATCCGCAGCAGCCGCGCGCGACGATGCAGAGCAAAGCCCCTGTCTATAGCAGCGGCTATACCAACATCTATGACGGCTATTATGACGGCCATTACGGCCCGCATGCCGGCGGCTACTGGGGGCCCGACGGCGCCTATTATTATCTCGGCCGGGACGGCAATTATCACCGCGACGACAGGGGCCATTATCGCCGCGAGGCCTTCAAGGGCGCCACGCCCTTCCACCGCGACGACCGGCATCGCGGCACCGACAACCGATACGGCCAGAACTACGCCAACACGGAAGGCGGCTATTATAACGGCTATTACGGCCCGCATCTCGGCGGCTATTGGGGGCGCGACGGCTACTATTATTATCTCGGCCGGGATCGCAACTATCACCGCGACGACCAGCGGCACTACCGTCACAACGCCTTCCAGGGGGCCACGGCCTTTCGCGGCGGCGACGGCTATCGCGGCGACGACAGCCGAAACGTCCCGACCAACATCAGCAGCACGGAAGGCGGCTATTACAATGGCTATTACGGCCCGCATCTGGGCGGCTATTGGGGGCGCGACGGCTACTATTACTACCTCGGCCGGGATCGCAACTATCACCGCGACGAGCAGCGGCATTATCGTCACAACGCCTTCCAGGGGGCCACGCCCTTCCGCGGCGGCGACAGCTATCGCGGCGACGACCGGCAATCCCCCTACAAGAACGATCCGGGCCACGGCTCGAAGCGCTGAACATGTTTCACCGCGCGCAGCGATGCGCGCGGTGTAAGGGCGCCCGCCGCCGCGGCGCTCAGGCCGCGGTGCCGTGCCGGGCTTGCGCAGGGGCCGGGAAGTAGACGGTGACGGTGGTGCCTTCGCCGAGGCGGCTCTCGACTTCGAGGCGGCCGCCATGCAGTTCGATGAAGGATTTGGTCAGCGCCAGGCCGAGGCCGGTGCCCTCATGGGTGCGGGCCAGCGCGCCCTCGACGCGGACAAAGGGTTCGACGACGCGGGCGATATCTTCCGGCGCGATGCCGATGCCGGTGTCGGCGACCGACAGCGCGATCTCGCCGGCGCGGGTGCGCCGTGCCGTCAGCTCGATGCGGCCGCCTTCGGGCGTGAACTTCAACGCATTCGAGAGCAGGTTCAGCAGCACCTGCTTGGCGAGGCGCGGATCGGCATGGACGGTGCCGGCGCCGCGGCGGATCGCGACCGAGAAATGCTGCCGCTTTTCGCGGATGCGGCCGCCGACGATCACCTTGCAGGCATCGGCCAGCTGCCGGATCGAAATGTCCTCGGGCTCGAAGTCGATCTTGCCGACCTCGACGCGCGAGACGTCCATGATGTCGCTCAGCACATCGAGGAGATGGCGGCCGCTTTTCAGGATGTCGCCGACATATTCGCGGTATTTCGGCACGGCGAGCGGGCCGAAGACCTCGCGCTGCATCATTTCGGAAAAGCCCAGGATCGCATTCAGTGGCGTGCGCAATTCGTGGCTCATATTGGCCAGGAATTCCGACTTGGCGCGGTTGGCGACAACGGCCTCGTCGCGCGCCGCGACAACGGCCAGTTCGGTCAGCTTGCGCTCGGTGATGTCCTGGACGGTGCCGCGCGACAGCAGCGGGTTGCCTTCGGCGTCAAATTCGGTGGCACAACGCTCCTCGACCCATTTGACGGTGCCGTCGGCCAGGCGCAGCCGGTGGGTGACGACGTAAGGCGTGCGATCGACCAGCGACTTGCGGTAGGCCGCATTGATGAGGTCGCGGTCGTCGGGATGGACCGCATCGAGAAAGGCCTCGTAGGTGGCGCCGAATTGCTCCCGGTCGAGACCGAACATCTCGTAGATTCCGTCGGTCCAGATGAGTTCCTCCGTCCTGATGTCGAGTTCCCAATGGCCGAATTTCGCCATGCGCTGCGCTTCGGTCAGGCGCGCCTCGCTTTGCCGCAGGGTTTCGAGGGCGAGGCAATAGTCGGTGACGTCCTGCGCCACGCCGGCCAGAAAGAGCGGCACGCCGTTGTCGTCCATGATGCAGCCGCCATGGGCACGGACATGCAGGAAGCGGCCGCCGGCGGCGCGAATACGAAACTCATGGGTGAAGTTCTCGGCCCGGGTTTCGACAGCCCCGGCCAGCGCCGCGTGAAAGCCGTCGAGATCGTCGCGGTGCACATGCCGGAAGAATTGATCCTGTGCCGCCACGCGGTCGTCGGCGCCGATGCCGAACAATGTGCCCGATTCCGGACTCCAGGACATGCGGCCGGTCGGCAGGTGGATGTCCCAGACCGCCATGCGCGCGGCTTTTTGTGCCTGGTGCAGCCGGCGGTCGCTGGTCTCGCGCGCTTCCTCGGCCGCCACGCGTTCGGTCACGTCGCGGGCATTGATGACGATGCCGCCGATGGCCGGATGTTCAAGGCAATTGGTGCCGGTCAGATGGAGGGTGCGCGGGGTGCCGTCCTTGTGCCGGAAGCGCGCTTCCAGTTCGGTGCGTTTGCCGGCTTCGGCCAGGATCGAGAGAAGGGCGGCCTCGACGCGCGGCCGGTCGTCGGGATCGACGAATTCAAGCGCGTTGACCCCCGCCAGATCGTCGTCGATATAGCCGAGAATGTTCTTGGTGAAGGGACTTTCGAAGCAGATGGCGCCGTCCGCACCGACAACCGTGGCGATGTCGGTTCCGAACTCAAGCAGCGCGCGCAGCATCGCCTCGCTGCTGCGCAAGCTCGCGTCGCGCTGCCGGCGTTCGGTGACGTCGCGCGCGATGGCGAGGAACATCGGGCCGCCATCATCGGCGATCCTTTCGACAACGATTTCGAAGAACCGCTCTTCGCCGCACTTTCCCTTCACCGGAATTTCGTGCGCGCCCCGGCCAACAATGACAGGCGACGCGCCGGCCGCATAGGCGGCGATCAGGCTTGCGAGCTCCCTGCGCTGCGCGGGGGCGACCAACATTGTCAGCGACCGGCCGCGCACCTCGTCGGGCGCGTAGCCGAGTATCCGTTCGAGCGCCGGATTGGCCGCCTCGATGCGGCCCCTGGCGTCGAAAATCAGGATGACATCGCCGGCCGCCTCGAAGAGGCGCACAAACATCGAGCGGGCGGCGTCGTTCGACAGCGACAGGGGGAGCGTGGCCGCCCGCCCTGCCTTGCCGCACGCATCGTCTTTGCCGTCGATGTCCATCTCTACAACGCACTCAACTCGTCCGCGCCATCCCGACGCCACCATCGGCGCCAAGCGACCTCCAGCATTCAGATTAGGCCGCCACCGGTAAAGAAATTCTCCGTTTCAGGCAGCAACAGCAGCGCCGGCGCTTCCCTTGGGCAACAAACACAGACTGGCGGCGCTTCTCAAACAAGCCGCCGCGGCGGCGGGCTTCAGCCGGCGCCAGCGACGGCGCGGGCATGCTCGAAGCGGCAGCGCCCGGGCGGCAGGATGACGGTGACGATGGTGCCGCGTCCCGGCTCGCTTTCGAGGGCGAGGCGGCCGCCATGCTGATCCGTGAGCGACTGCACGATCGAGAGACCGAGTCCGAGGCCTTCATAAGTACGGCTGAGATGGCCCTCGACCTGGCCGAAGCGGGAGAGCGCCTTCGGGATGTCGTGCTGCGCAATGCCGATGCCGGTGTCAGAGACGGCGATGCTGTAGCCGCCGGCGTCGCAGGCGAGCGTCACGGCGACCGTGCCGCCGGGAACGTTGAACTTGATCGCATTGCCGACGAGGTTGGTGACGATCTGACGGATCTTGCGTTCGTCGGCGCGGACGGACGGCAGGCCGGCCGGCATCTCGATGCGACAGGCGACACCCGCTCTTTCGGCTTTCAGCTTCACCGTGTCGAGCACCTGACGGGCGACTTTCTCGACGCGGACTTCCTCTTCATTGAGCGAGTCGGTGCCGGATTCGACGCGCGAGATGTCGAGGATGTCGCTGACAAGGTCGAGAAGATGACTGCCGCTCTCGTTGATGTCCTTCGCATAGTCCGCATATCTGGCATTGCCGAGGGGGCCGAACATTTCGTGCTTCATGATTTCGGAAAAGCCGATGATCGCGTTCAGCGGCGTGCGCAGTTCATGGCTCATCGTCGCCAGGAATTCGGTCTTGGCGCGCGAGGCCTGTTCGGCCAGCTGCAATGTGCGGCCCAGTTCGTCGGCGCGCGCCGCGAGAACGGTGTTGGCTTCCTTGAGGTTATGCGTCAGCTCGTCGCGCTCGCGTTCGGTGCGGCGGAATTTCAGGACGAAGGCGCGTACATGCAGGGTCGTCACGAAGATGATCAGCAGGCTCGACAGTTCCATCGAGGAGGTGACGACCTTCATGCTCGACAGGACTTCGTAGCCGAAGGTGGCGGCGGCCGCGACCAGAACGACCAGCGCATCCCGGCGCGCGTTTCTCTGCAGCAGCAAGGTGCGCACGAGCGTCGTGCCGAGACTGAGCGCGATGACGGCCCAGAGCAGCTGAAAGGGCTCGCGCAGCAGCGTGATCGTGCCGGGCGCAAAGAACGGCGCGCCGACAAGGGCAAAGAGGCAGAAGGCCGCCGAGACCGCATAGATCAGCTTGTCGATCCACAAGACGCGGCCGTCGCGGAAAAGATAGAAGATGAAGGCGTAATAGGCCGGCGCGATCAGGAACAGCGAGAGATATTCGAGATCGTATTTGCGCGCTTCCGAAAACTCCGGCAGATAGTCCCAGACCAGATTGCTGACGAAGAAGACGCGGAAAGCGGTGGCGGCGGCCAGCCCCGCGAAGATGACATGGCCGCCGTAGCGATCATAGGAACGGCCGACGACCAGCGTGGCGGCGGCGACCACCAGCATCACCAGCACGATCGCCGTCGGCAGCGCGCTGGCGCGGCGCTGCATCGAATCCATTTCCTGCAGGAAGCCGATCCGCGGCACATCGACAATGCCGCCCTGCTTGTGGACATGGTTGGCCAGCTGGACGACCAGCCGGAACTGCCGCAGATCGTGCGGCAGCGCAATGACCGGCGCGGTCGGGTTGTTGGCGACAAGCTGTTGCGCCCGCGCCGGGTCGCCGTTCTGATGCAGCAGATGATCACGGACAGAGCCATCGGCCGCTTTCGCCACCGCATGGATCGCGTAGATCGAGCGCGTCGTGCCCATCGAGAGAGCCAGGAATTGCGAGGTCTGCGGCAGGACGAGATCGATGCAATAGGTGGCGACGCCATGACCGGTCGTGACATCGGCCGTCAGCGCCGGGCCCCAGATGTCGGGAAGCGAAACCGGTTTGGCCGCCAGGGCGGGATCGGGCAGAAGACAGCCTGCGGCGGCGAAGCGTTCGGCCGGTACGATCGCGTCGCGATAGACGGTCCAGCCATCCGCCAGCGACATGCGGTCGCCGGGCTCGAATGTCTTCGGCGCCGCGACCGGCGCGCCGGCGGCGTCAGCCGACAGTGCGGCACCGGACGCCAAAGCGACCACGCCGGTGAGCAGAGATGCTGCCAGCCGCATGATCCATCTCTGATTTGGCGATTTCCGGTACATTGCGGGACGCTCCAAAGGCACCACCGATTATCCGACCGTTTTGTTAAGAAGTTGTTGGTCAGCGGCGTTGAAACCGAGGCGATTCGGCCCGGCGCCGCGGGCGGAATCGCTTCCCGCCCCGGCTGCGACCCGGGCGCGCATGCGGCAATTTGATCGGCGCCGGACCGGATTAGGGTATTGACCCTAGATTTCCCGGCCCCAAGATAGGCGCAGGGACATTCGGCGACAGATCAGAAGCGCCGCCAAGAAAGAGAGACCGGGAAATGACTGGGACGGACACACTGACAAGGCCGCAGCCGGCGGGCGCGGCGACGAAGGATGTCGAACATTTCGACGTGCTGGTCGCGGGCGCCGGCATTTCCGGCATCGGGGCGGCCTATCACCTGAAAGAGCAATGCCCGGACAAGAAATTCGTCATTCTCGAAGGGCTCGACAGTTTCGGCGGCACCTGGCACATGCATCGCTATCCGGGCATCCGCTCCGACAGCGACCTCTTCACCTTCGGCTATCGCTTCAAGCCATGGACCAGCGCCCCGATCGCCTCGGCCGAGGAAATTCTCAAATATATGGGCGAGGTGATCGAGGAAAACGATCTGGCGCGCCATATCCGCTATCACCACCGGATCGTTTCGGCGCGCTGGTCGAGCGCGGACAATCTGTGGACCATCGACGCCCTGCGCAGCGATACCGGCGCGACGGCGCGTTTCACGGCCAATTTCCTCTGGATGTGCCAGGGCTATTACCGCCATTCGGAGGGCTATACGCCGGAATGGCCCGGCATGGACAAGTTCCGTGGACGGATCGTCCATCCGCAGACATGGCCCGAAGATCTCGACTACAAGGGCAAGCATGTGCTGGTGATCGGCTCGGGCGCGACGGCGGCGACGCTGGTGCCGGCGATTGCCGGGGACTGTTCCCATGTGACGCTGTTGCAGCGCTCGCCGACCTATTTCATTCCGGGGCGCAACGAAAACGTGCTGGCCGACCAGCTGCGCGTGCTCGGCATCGACGAAAACTGGATTCACGAGATCACGCGGCGGCAGATCCTGTTCGATCAGGCCGAGTTCACGCGGCGCTCGTTCGAAGAGCCGGCGGCGGTGACCGAGGAGCTGCTGGCGGCGGTCGGCATGTTCCTGCCCGAAGAGACGGTGAAGGAACATTTCACGCCGCGCTACCGGCCGTGGCGCCAGCGCATCGCCTTCGTGCCCGATGGCGACATCTTCCAGGGCATCGCGTCCGGCAAGGCGAGCGTCGTCACCGACGAGATCGAGCGCTTCACCGAAAAGGGCATTTTGCTGAAATCCGGCAAGGAGCTCGAAGCCGACATCATCGTGACCGCGACCGGCTTCAACCTTTCGGTGCTTGGCGACATCCAGTTCGAGATCGACGACAAGGCGCTCGACTTCGCCGATACCGTCACCTATCGCGGCATGATGTTCACCGGCGTGCCCAATCTGGTCTGGGTGTTCGGCTATTTCCGGGCGAGCTGGACGCTGCGCGTCGATCTCCTTGGCGATTTCGTCTGCCGGCTGCTCAATCATATGGGCAAGCGGCAGGCCCGGAGCGTGACGCCGATGCTGCGGCCCGAAGACAAGGACATGGAGCTCAAGCCCTGGATCGACCCGGAGAATTTCAATCCGGGCTATCTGATGCGCTCGATGCATCTGATGCCCAAGCGCGGCGACAAGCCCGAATGGGAACACACGCAGGATTACTGGCGCGAGAAGGACGAGCTGCCGGCGATCGATCTCGACGGGCCGGAATTCGTCTACAAGTGAGGCGTTAACCGCTTCGCGCGAGGCCGGGTTTCGCCGGGCGCGCCTTCCTTCTATGATCGCGGCCGTTTCACCGTCCGCGACCAGGAGGGGCGCGCCCTGCCCTCATCGTCCTCCCCCGTTCCGAGCAGACCCGACGCGGCCGCGCTGGCGGCGGCGGGCGGCGTGCTGACGGTCGATCTCGATGCGGTGGCGGCCAATTACAACATCGTCAAGGCGACGGCGCCGGGCGCCGAGGCGGGCGCCGTGGTCAAAGCCGATGCCTATGGGCTCGGCATGGTGCCGGTGGCGCGGCGGCTGGCGGCGGAAGGCTGCGGCAGCTTTTTCGTCGCCGAGGCGCGGGAGGGCGCGGCGCTGCGCGCTGCTCTGCCCGGCGTCACCATCTATGTGCTCAACGGGCTCTTTCCCGGCACGGCGGCGCTTTACCGCGAGGCGGGGCTCGTGCCCTGCCTTGCCTCGATCGACGAGCTTGCCGAATGGCGCGCCGAGGCGGCACGCGCGGGCACGCGCCTGCCGGCGGCGCTGCATTTCGACAGCGGCCTCAACCGGCTCGGCATGAGCGCCGCCGACGCTGCCGCCATCGCCGAAGAGGGGGCGCTCAGCGCCGGCGTCGATGTGCGGCTGATCATGAGCCATCTCGCCTGCGCCGACGATGCCGCGCATCCGCAGAACGCGGCGCAGCTCGGCCTCTTCCGCACGGTGCTCGACCTGCTGCGGCCGCGCTTTCCGGCGGCGCGGATCAGCCTCGCCAATTCGCCGGGGGTGTTTCTCGGGCCCGATTATCATTTCGATCTGGTGCGGCCGGGCGTCGGGCTTTACGGCGGCAATCCGCTGACGGGCCGAGCCGCCCCGTTTCGCCCGGCAGTGACGGTCGAGGCACGGGTGATCGCGCTGCGGCAGCTTTCAGCCGGCGACGCGGTCGGCTACAGCGCCAGCTGGCGGGCCAGGGGCCCTGCCCGCATCGCCGTTCTGGCCGCCGGCTATGCCGATGGCTATTTGCGGGCGCTCGGCCGGACCTCGGGCGAAAAAGCGCAAGAAAAGGGCGGACAGGCGCATATTGCCGGGTACACTGTGCCGGTTGCGGGGCGAGTCTCGATGGACATGCTGGCGGTCGATGTCAGCGCCGTTCCGGAAGGGCTGATCCGCCGCGGCGACATGGCCGAACTGATCGGCCCCAATATTAGCGTGGACGATGTCGGCCTCCGGGCCGGGACCATCGGCTACGAGATTCTCACCAGCCTCGGGCGGCGATACATGCGGCGCTATGTATCCGAAGCCCACGGCGCGAGCGACGAGCCCGGGGGGCCGATTTGACTTTCTTCACGATTATCGGCCGGGTCGTGCTGGCGCTGCTTGCCGAGATCGGCCGGCTGGCGCTGTTCGTCTGGCAGGCCGTCAGCCATATCATCCGGCCGCCCTTCTTCTGGCGCCTGACCGCACAGCAGATGATGCGAATCGGCTATTTCTCGCTGCCGGTGGTGGCGCTGACCGCCTTCTTCACCGGCGGCGCGCTGGCCCTGCAGATCTATTATGGCGGCAACGAATTCAACTCGGAATCGATCGTCGCCTCGATCGTGGCACTCGGCATTACCCGCGAGTTGGGCCCCGTGCTTGGCGGGCTGATGGTGGCCGGGCGCGTGTCGGCGGCGATCGCGGCCGAACTCGGGACGATGCGGGTCACCGAGCAGATCGACGCGCTGACGACGCTGTCGACCAATCCGTACAAATATCTGGTGGTGCCGCGTGTCGTCGCCGCCGTCGTCACGCTGCCGATCCTGGTCTTCTTTGCCGATATCATCGGCATCATGGGCGGCTTTGTGGTCGGCACCTCGACGCTCGATTTCAATGCCGGCGTCTATATCAAGAACACGGTGGACTTCCTGAAGCTCAGCGACGTGACATCGGGCCTGATCAAGGCGGGCGTGTTCGGTTTCATCATCGCCACCATGGGCTGTTTTCACGGCTTCCATTCGAAAGGCGGCGCACAGGGCGTCGGCCGGGCCACGACCAATGCGGTGGTCAGCGCCTCCATCCTCATCCTCGCGGCGAACTATGTGATGACGTCGCTGCTGTTCGCGAATTGAGGAGGCCGCAATGAGCGATGCCAAGATCGAACTCAGGAATGTCCACAAGCGCTTCGGCTCGAAGGTGGTGCTGGACGGCATCAACCTGACGGTGCCGAAAGGCCAGTCGCTTGTCGTCATCGGCGGCTCGGGCACCGGCAAGTCGGTGATGATCAAATGCGTGCTCGGCATCATCCGCCCTGACCGCGGCGAGATTTTCGTCGACGGCAAGAATGTCCTGAAGATGGACCAGAGCGAGCGCGAGAAGTCGCTGCGCAAGTTCGGCATGCTGTTTCAGGGTGCGGCGCTGTTCGACAGTCTGGCGGTCTGGGAGAATGTCGCTTTCGGCCTCATTCAGGGCCGGCGCATGAAGCGCAAGGCGGCCAAGGACATCGCCATCGAGAAGCTGGCGAAAGTGGGGCTCGGACCGGAAGTCGGCGAGCTCTATCCGGCCGAATTGTCGGGCGGCATGCAGAAGCGCGTCGGCCTGGCGCGCGCCATCGCCGCCGATCCGGAAATCATTTTCTTCGACGAGCCGACGACCGGGCTCGACCCGATCACGGCCGATGTCATCAATCAGCTGATCGTCGACCGGGTGAAGGAACTCGGCGCGACGACGCTGTCGATCACGCATGACATGGCGAGCGTCAGGAAGATCGCCGACCGGGTGGCGATGATCTACAAGGGCAAGATCATCTGGGACGGGCTGCGCGCCGATATCGACAAGAGCGGCAACGATTATGTCGACCAGTTCATTCACGGCCGCGCCGAAGGGCCGATCGGCATGGATGTGCTGAAGCCCTGAGGGGTCTCCCTCCACGGTCGTCATTGCGAGCGACCGTCAGGGAGCGAAGCAATCCACAAGCGGCAAGTTCCGAGCGTGCGGCTTCTGGATTGCTTCGTCGCTTCGCTCCTCGCAATGACGTTTTGTTTCTGATTTTGTAGGGCATTCGGAAATCCCCCATGGCCAAGGCATCGCGCAATTTCGTCTGCCAGTCCTGCGGCGCGGCCTCGCCGCGCTGGTCGGGACGCTGCGAGGCCTGCGGCGAGTGGAACACCATCGTCGAGGAAGCCGGCGCGAGCGCCGGCATCGGCGCCGGGCCGGCCAAGGCCGGCGGCCGGGCCAAGGGACGGCGGATCGAACTCGTCGAAATGAGCGGCGAGACGGCAGACCCGCCGCGCCACATCACCGGCATGGCCGAATTCGACCGGGTGACCGGCGGCGGGCTGGTGCCGGGATCGGCGGTGCTGATCGGCGGCGATCCGGGGATCGGCAAGTCGACGCTGCTGCTGCAGGCGATGGCGGCGCTGGCGGTCAAGGGTGGGCGCGCGATCTATATTTCCGGCGAAGAGGCGATCGCGCAGGTCAGGATGCGGGCGCGGCGGCTGGGGCTTGGGGAAGCGCCGGTACAGCTCGGCGCCGAGACCAACCTCAAGGACATTCTCGGCACGCTGGAAAGCGGGACGCCGCCCGATGTGGTCGTCATCGATTCGATCCAGACCATGTGGACCGAAGCGCTCGATTCGGCGCCGGGCACGGTGGCGCAGGTGCGCGCCTCGGCGCAGGAGCTGGTGCGCTTCGCCAAGCGGCACGGAACGGCGGTGATCCTGGTCGGCCATGTGACCAAGGAAGGGCAGATCGCCGGGCCGCGCGTCGTCGAGCATATGGTCGATGCAGTGATCTATTTTGAGGGCGAGCGCGGGCACCAGTTCCGCATTCTCCGGGCGGTCAAGAACCGCTTCGGGCCGGCCAACGAGATCGGCGTTTTCGAGATGGGCGAAAAGGGTCTGGCCGAAGTGCCCAATCCGTCTGCCCTCTTTCTCGGCGAGCGCGACGGGGAGACCAGCGGTTCGGCGGTCTTTGCCGGGATCGAGGGGACACGGCCGGTGCTGGTCGAAATCCAGGCGCTGGTCGGCAAAAGCGCATTGGGGACGCCGCGCCGGGCCGTGGTGGGCTGGGATGGCGGCCGGCTGTCGATGGTGCTGGCGGTGCTGGAGGCCCGTTGCGGGCTGACGCTGGGGGGGCAGGATGTTTACCTCAATGTGGCCGGCGGCCTCCGGATCAACGAGCCGGCGGCCGATCTGGCCGTGGCGGCGGCACTGATTTCGTCGGTTACCGGCCAGCCGCTGCCTTCCGATTGCGTGATTTTCGGCGAAATCAGCCTTTCCGGCGCCGTCCGGCCGGTCAACCAGATGGAAACGCGGCTGAAAGAGGCGGAAAAGCTCGGGTTTTTGCGCGCCATCCTGCCCGCCATGGCGGCCAGGTCGCGGCCCGGGACCGGGCTCGCCTTCACCGAAATTTCGGACCTTCAGGGTCTAATTGCCCATCTGGCGACCAAATCCGGCGCCAAACGGCGCGGCGGCGAAATGTGATAGGCTGCGGCTGTTATGGGAGAGTGATTTGACGCTGTTCGACGGTATCGTCATTGCGGTTCTGCTGATTTCGAGTGTGCTGGCGCTGCTGCGCGGTTTCACCAACGAAATGCTGTCGATCGTGGCCTGGGTGGCCGGGGCGCTGGCGGCGCTGTGGCTCTTCCCCTATGTCGCACCCTATTTCGCCAAATTCATCACCTCGCCCTGGCTCGCCGCCGTGGTGGCGGCGCTGGTCGTGTTCCTGGCCGGCTACCTGCTGGTGGCGGCGCTGACGGCGCGCTGGTCGGACGCGCTGATGGATATTCACGACCGGGCCTCGCTGATGGACCGGACGCTGGGCCTTCTGTTCGGGCTGGCGCGGGGCCTTCTGATTGTCACCGTCGCCTATCTGTTTTTCGTCTGGCTGGTGCCGAATCCGGACGATCACCCGGACTGGATCCGCGACGCGCGGTTCAAACCGACGGTCGAAAGCACGGCCAGCCTGCTGTTTTCGCTGGCACCGACCAGCGAAAACCGGCCGGTCGAGACAGCGCCAGCGCGCGCGCCGGCGCCGATACCGCAGGCGGAGCCCGCGCCCCGCGACGGACCTGTCAATTCAGGCGCTGACAGGGCAAATGGGCCGGGGTATAACCCGACCGAACGGAGGGGGCTCGATCGACTTTTCGAGAACACGACCGGGGAGTGAATGCCGACCCGTTGGGTGGCCCGATGTCGTTCGGGCGGCCCGTTTCCTCCGGAGGCCAGCGCGGAGTCCCGTCGATGCCCGAGCAGTTGCAGCTCCCCTTTTCGTTTCCTACGCCTGAATCCATGCCGCCACGCGTGTCCCGCTTCATCACCGATGACGATCTGGCGGATGACCGTCCCCGCGAGGAGTGTGGCGTGTTTGGGGTGTTCGGCCATCCCGACTCGGCCGCGCTGACGGCTCTCGGCCTGCACGCGCTGCAGCATCGCGGCCAGGAAGCGGCCGGTATCGTCGCCTATGATGGTGAGCATTTTCATTCGGAGCGGCGGATCGGCCTTGTCGGCGATCATTTTTCCTCGGCCAAGGTCATCGATCGCCTCAAGGGCGACATGGCCATCGGCCATGTGCGCTATTCGACGACCGGCGAGACGGTGCTGCGCAATGTGCAGCCGCTTTTCGCCGATCTCTATGGCGGCGGTTTCGCGGTGGCGCATAACGGCAATCTGACCAACGCCATCACGCTTCGCAACGAGCTGGTGCGCGGGGGCGCGATCTTCCAGTCGACGTCGGACACCGAAACCATCCTGCAATTGGTGGCACAAAGCCGGAAACCGCGTGTGATGGAACGCTTCGTCGATGCGCTGGCGCAGATCGAGGGCGCCTATGCGCTGGTGGTGCTGACCAACAAGAAGCTGATCGGGGCGCGCGACCCGCTCGGCATCCGGCCGCTCATTCTGGGGCAGCTTGCCGGCGCGCCGATCCTCTGTTCGGAAACGGTGGCGCTCGACATTATCGGCGCCGAGTTCGTGCGCGAGATCGAGCCCGGCGAGATCGTGGTGGCGACCAAGGACGGCATCGAATCCATCCGCCCCTTCCCGCCGCAGCAGGTACGGCCTTGCGTTTTCGAGTACATCTATTTCGCGCGGCCCGACAGCATTGTCGGCGGCAAGAGCGTCTACAATGTGCGCAAGCGGCTCGGCCAGGAACTGGCGATCGAATCCGCCGTCGATGCGGATGTCGTCATCCCGGTGCCGGATTCGGGCGTGCCGGCGGCGATCGGCTTTGCCGCACAGTCGGGCATCCCGTTCGAGCTCGGCATTATCCGCAACCATTATGTGGGGCGGACCTTCATCGAGCCGACGCAGCATATCCGCCAGCTCGGCGTCAAACTCAAACACAATGCCAATCGCGCGATTGTCGAAGGCAAACGCATTGTGCTCGTCGACGACAGCGTGGTGCGCGGCACGACGTCGGTCAAGATCGTCAAGATGATGTACGAGGCGGGCGCGCGCGAGGTGCATATGCGCATCGCCAGTCCGCCGATCACGCATCCGGATTTCTACGGCATCGACACGCCGGAGCGGCAGCAGCTTCTGGCCGCCAACTACGATCTCGAAGGCATGCGCGCCTATATCGGGGTCGACAGCCTCGCCTTCATCTCCGTCGACGGGCTCTATCGCGCCATGGGCTTTGCCCATCGCGACCAGGACCACCCGCAATTGACGGATCATTGTTTCACCGGCGACTATCCGACGCCGCTTCTCGACCGAGACGGCGAGCAGCGGACAACGCAATTGTCGTTGCTCGCCGAAATAGCCTGAGTATTCAAAGATCATGAGTGGACGTTTGCAGGACCGCCTGGCGGTGATCACCGGCGCATCGCGCGGCATCGGACGCGCGGTGGCGCTGGGTATGGCGGCGGAGGGCGCGCATGTCGTGCTCGTTGCGCGCACGGTGGGCGGGCTCGAGGAGGTCGACGACGAAATCCGGAAAGTCGGCGGCAAGGCCACGCTGGTGCCGCTCGATCTGACCGATCTTGCCGGCATCGACCGGTTGGGGGCGACGATCTTCGAGCGCTGGGGCAAGCTCGACATCCTGATCGGAAATGCCGGTTCGCTCGGTACGCTGACACCGCTTTCGCATTTGGATCCCAAGGAGTGGGACAAGACGCTCGCCATCAATGTGACCGCCAACTACCGGATGATCCGTTCGTTCGAACCGCTGCTGAAACGCTCCGATGCGGGGCGCGCCGTTTTTGTGACTTCCGGCGCGGCGCAGAAATGCCAGCCCTATTGGGGCGCCTATTCGGTGACCAAGGCGGCGCTCGACGCGATGGTCAAGACATGGGCGGCGGAACTGGAAAAGACGACGGTGCGCGCCAACCTGCTGTCGCCCGGCCCGACACGCACCGCGATGCGCAAGAAGGCGATGCCCGGCGAGGATCCGACCACGCTGACCCGGCCTGCCGACCTCGTGCCGCTGTTCATCGAAATGTCGACGCCGGCCTATACGAAGAATGGCGAGATCGTGCGGTATGAGAAGGCGTAGGGTTGACGCTCCGACGCGACCGCTACTTCTTCTTTGCGTAGGGGTTCTTGCCCTTGCGCATGAAGAGACGGATCGGAACACCCGGAAGGTCGAAGGTTTCGCGCAAGGCGTTGACCAGGTAGCGGCGGTAGGAGGTGGGCACTTCGTCGGCGCGGCTTGAAAAGACCGCAAAAGTCGGCGGGCGCGACTTCACCTGCGACATGTATTTCAGATTGACCGGGCGGCCCTTGGCGGCCGGTGGCTGGTGGCGGGAGACGGTTTCCTCCAGCCAGCGGTTGAGCTTCGCCGTCGAGACGCGCGCATTCCAGAAGGTGTGTACGCGTTCAACCGCCGGCATCAGCTTTTCGGCGCCGCGGCCTGTCAGCGCCGAAAGCGTGACGATCGGCACGCCACGGATCTGCGGCAGCAGACGCTCCAACTCTTCTTTCAACATGCGCAGCGTTGCCTGCGTGTCGGTCACCGTGTCCCATTTGTTGACGGCAATGAGGAGGCCGCGGCCTTCCTGTTCAACCAGATCGGCGATGTGCAGATCCTGACGCTCGAAGGGCTGGCTGGCGTCGAGAACGATGACAACGACCTCGGCAAAGCGGATGGCGCGCAGCGTGTCGGCGACCGACAGCTTTTCGAGCTTGGCGACGACGCGGGCGCGGCGGCGCATGCCGGCGGTGTCCCAGAGTTTGACGCGGCGGCCGCGCCAGAGCCATTCGATGCCGATGCTGTCGCGGGTGATGCCGGCTTCCGGCCCGGTCAGCATCCGGTCTTCGCCAAGGAGATGATTGACCAATGTCGACTTGCCGACATTGGGGCGGCCGACCATGGCGATGCGCAAGGGCGCTTCGAGATCGGCCTCATAGGGTGCATCTGGATCGAAGCCCTCGGCTTCGTCCTCGGCCAGCGCATCCTCCAGCGCCTGTTCCTCGTCGTTCTCGGCAAAGCCATCGGCGAAAGCGGCCAGCGCGTCGTAAAGATCGCTCAGACCCTCGCCATGCTCGGCCGAGAGCGGCAGCGGCGCGCCAAGGCCAAGTTCGAAGGCCTCCATGCGTCCGGCCTGTCCTGCCCCGCCTTCGCATTTGTTGGCAGCGAGAATGACGGGCGTCGGCGACTTGCGAAGAATTTGCACGAAGCGCTTGTCGAGC
Source organism: Parvibaculum sp. (assembly GCF_030651915.1). Classification (GTDB taxonomy): domain Bacteria; phylum Pseudomonadota; class Alphaproteobacteria; order Parvibaculales; family Parvibaculaceae; genus Parvibaculum. The sequence continues at coordinate 129,890 of NZ_JAUSBV010000005.1, forward strand.
GGCGTGACCCCGGCGCGGGCGTCGATCAGCAGCAGGCAGACATCGGCTTCGGCAATCGCCTGATCGGTCTGGCGGCGCATGCGCGCCTCGAGACTGTCGTCGGTCGCCTCTTCGAGGCCCGCCGTATCGACAACCTTGAAGGAGAGGTCGCCGAGCTGCGCGTCGCCTTCACGCCGGTCGCGCGTGACGCCGGGCGTGTCGTCCACCAATGCAAGCTTCTTGCCCACCAGCCGGTTGAACAGCGTGGACTTGCCGACATTGGGCCGACCAACAATGGCGACCGTGAATGACACGTCAATCAGCCTTTCTCACGGCCGGCGCCTGCCGTCCGGACCTCGCCCGCACCAGAGCGGGCATTAACGCAGGGCGATCAACGACGCGCTGTCCGTCAGGACATAGACCGTGCCGTCGGCGACGATCGGCGGGATCAGCGAACCACCCGACAGCGAAATACGGTTGTCGATTTCACCTGTCAACGGTGACACCACCAAGGCCGCGCCATCCGAGGAAACAAGGAACAGGCGTTCGCTGATCAGGATCGGGCCGCTCCATTCGATGTTGCCGGTGCGTTTTTCGGGGTTCTTGTAACGCGGCAGCGCCGATATCCAGCGGATGCGGCCGTCGCGACGCGAAATCGCCAGCAGCTCCTGCGACGTGGTGACGACGAAAATAAACTCGCCGGCAACCCAGGGCGTCTGTACGCCGCCGATGTCGCGCGTCCAGACGCGCTCGCCGGTGCGCAGATCGATCGACACCATTCGACCCGAATGGCTGATGGCGATAACGCGATCACCATCGATGACGGGGCGGCCGGCGATGTCATTGAGTTCGCTCAAGGAGGTGACGTTGCCGGTGCGGGTCAGTGAATCGGTCCAGACCGGCGTTCCGTTTTCGACACGCAGCGCCACAAGTTCGCCCGAGGAATAGGGCGCGATGGCAACCGCACCCGAGACGGCAGGGCTGGTCGAGGTCAGGATGCCGGCACTTTCAACGATGCCCCGATGACGCCACAAGACGTCGCCGCTCTCCTGCGAGAGGCAGATCATCTGATTGTCGGCCGTGACGGCGAAAACACGCCCGTCGGTCGCCGTGGGCGCGGCGCGGAACGGATCGCCGATCGGCTGCACCCAGAGCTCGGCGCCACTGGCCGCGTCAAGCGCGTGGACGTTGCCAAAGCCGGTGGTCACGAAAAGCTTGCCATTGTCCCAGGCGACACCACCACCGCGCGCTTCGGCAGCATTCTCTTTTTCTGGGACCAGCGATGCGGTCCAGACCGATTTGCCGGACTGCCGCTCGAAGGCGCGGACACTGCCACGCGCGTCGAGCACGAAGATTCTGTCGGCGGCGATAACCGGGACGGCCACCAGCCGTGCGGCGCCCGATGAGCCGGAACCGGCATTGACCGACCAGATCCGCTCCAGTGAACCCGGTGCCACGAGATGGGACGGTGCGTTGTCCGGTAATCCGCCTGGCTGCGGCCAGTCCGTGTTGGCACGCGCCGAAGGCAGAAATACCGGTGCATCGGCAACCGCCGGATCGACTTCCAGCATGGCGCCAAGTTCCATCACCGAAAGACGCTCACCCGGCAGCACGGCCTTGTCGTCGGACGAGAAGATTCCCGTCACGGTGTCGCAGCCCGCCAGACCGGCCATCGCAAGGCCCAGCATCGCGAACCGAAGCGCCTTGCGGCGCACGGCCCCAAAGCGATGCACATTCGAGCCGGCCAACATGAATTCCGCCGTCATCTCCGATTACTCCGTCTCTTGCTGAGCGTCCGGCCCTGGTTCGACCGTTTCTGCTTGCGCCGGCTGCGCTGCTTCTTCTTCCGGCACGGGCGCGGCCTGTTCGCCGGCGCGCGGCAAATAAGGCGCCGCCAGCGCCTGCATCACATGGGCGCGGTCGCGAAGCCCCGGTGGCGTCGCCGGATTGTCGATGATCGACTGCGCGTTCGTGTTGACGTCCTGCCACACGCCCGCCTTCGCTGCCGACAAGGCCAGCAGCTCCAGCGCATTCTCGCGCCAGGGCGAAGACGAAGCCAGCAGGGGCTGCAGACGCGCCTTCATGTCGTCATAGCTGGCCTCATCGACCAGGATGAAAGCCGCCTTGATGCGCGCCATGCCGCGCATGATCGCCGGGGCATCGGACTGAGCGGCCACACGCTCGTAAGCCGCCAGCGCCGCAGCGCGATCGCCGGCTTCGAGCAAGGCTGCGGCTTCCCGCAGCCGCGCCAGTGTTTCATAGCCGCCTGTTGTCCCGGCCGCCAATTCGCCGAACAGCAACGCCGCCTCGTCGGGCGCGGCACGCTCGGCCTGCCTTGCCACCTCGTCAAAGCGTGCCGAAAACTCAACCTTTTGCGCATGTGACCAAGCGCGCCAGCCGATAATTGCTGCCGCGATCAATACAATGCCGGCGGCGACAGCAATGAGATGAAGGCCGTATTTGTCCCAAAGCTTGCTGAATTGTTCGCGGCGAAGGTCTTCTTCGACTTCGCGAAAGAGATCGGTCAAAACATTACTCCGCGGAGAGAATTCGGTGGGCGTGGGAGCAAAGCCTCATGCCCGGCACCTGCCCCCTTGCAGGCCGCGTAAAATAGCCCGGCAAACCGCCAATGGCAAACCGCCCGGCAAGCCGCCCATATCCCGCAACAGATTGAGCTATTTTACCTTTTTCATGCTGTAGGTGTTTTCGACGCCGGGGAAGCTGCGGTCGCGGACGGCGCGGGCATAGGCCTCGGCGGCACCCGCGATCTGGGCCCCGAGCGTGGCGAATTCGCGGACGAATTTCGGCGGCTTCGGCGACAGGCCCAACATGTCCTCCAGCACCAGAATCTGGCCGTCGCAATGGGGCGAGGCGCCGATGCCGATGGTCGGGATGTCGATCTGGCCGGTGATGCGGGCGGCCAGCGGCTCGGCCATGCCCTCAAGCACGACCGCAAAAGCGCCCGCTTCGGCGACGGCGGCGGCATCGGCCTCGATGGCGGCCCATTCGCCCTCCTCGCGGCCTTGCGTCTTGAAGCCGCCCATCACCTGGATGTTCTGCGGCGTCAGGCCGATATGGGCCATGACCGGGATGCCGCGCAGGCTCAAATAACGGATCGTTTCGGCGATGCGGGTGCCGCCTTCAAGCTTTACGGCCGTGCAGCCGGTTTCCTTGATGACGCGGCAAGCATTGCGGAACGCGATTTCAGGGCTTTCCTCGTAGGAGCCGAAGGGCATGTCGACCACGACCAGCGCGCGCTCGGTGCCGCGCACCACCGCCGCGCCATGGGCGATCATCATGTCGAGGGTGACGCCCAGCGTCGTCTCCATGCCGTACATGACCATGCCGAGGCTGTCGCCCACCAGCAGGAAGTCGACATAGGGGTCGATGTAGCGGGCCGTATGGGCGTGATAGGCGGTCAGCGAAACGATGGGCTCGGTGCCCTTGCGGGCGCGGATTTCCGGCACGGTTATGCGCTTGATCTTCGACTGTACGGACATTCGGATCATCCCTTTACGCGTGGCCACGGACTTTGCCCATACATGAGGCTGCCCGCGGGGAATTGCGACGGCGGCCGGATGCCGCTGCGAAAAAGGCTTACAGAACAAGCCCTTAGATGCCTCCCGGCATCTTTCCTGATCCTTCTGAGCGGACCATACAAAGAATGGGCCTGAAGCGCAATCAGGCGGCCGGGAACGGTTCCGGCGCGCCTTCAGCTGGCACTTCGCCTGGCAGGCTGATGATCTCGCGGTAGGCGACGGAGAGCATGGTGACCTGGAGCATCAGGAGGTAGGCGTATAGGGCGGCGACATAAGTTGTGCCAGCGACCAATGAAATAGTCAGCATCGCGCCGCCGATCGAAGCCAACGCCCCCAGAATCACACTAACTACCAAAGTGGTGATGAAGGCGAAGGCCGCACTCGCAAGAAAAACGAGCACAACATAACTGAGTATGCGCCAACTATTTCCCCGCGTTTCTCGCAACGCGGAAGCAATGCCCATCCTGCTTACTGCTGCGCCCGGCAGCGCCAGCGCCATACGAAAAATTAAGGCGATCGCAAGGGCTCCCGACGACAAGATGAACAATGCCAACAAGGCCGTGAACCCTACAGTCGCCGTATCTCGCAGAATGGTCTCTTCTGCAGTGAGGCCAATGATCTGAGGCGCAAGGTGGCCAAACCCCAGAAAAGCTGCAAATCCCACCAGCGCAAATGCCGCAATAACGATTGCGGCCAGGACAGCCACCTTTATAGACGCCCAGATGTAACGAAAATCTTCGGAACGCAGCAGCATCGAGCGGGACTCGCCGAGAAGAACGAAGCGGTGCCAGCGAACGGCCATTGCCGCCGACGCCAGCAGGTTCATTGCCAACACGCCAAACAAACCAGGGATGGAAAACGCAATTGCGAATGCAGCATATGCCTCCGCCAACTGTTCCTGCGTAGGATTGCTTTGCGTTAATTCGATCAGAGTCGAATATCCGGCTCTTTCCAGCAACCAATAGAGAATTGCAAAACCGGCAGCCAGAAGAACGAGTGCCGGCCAGGCAACGAAGAGGAGCTGGAAATAGTGACGGGTGACACCTGCAAAAACTTCCCTCACAGAACGGAAAACCCGCAGCTTTCTCATGAACTCCCCCCGAAGCCAAAGAATGACGGTTTCAGTCTATGGCACAGGAGGCGGGGCCGCTATGGCAAATCGCAGGGATCAATAATCGTCATCGTCCGTGACCGGAGCTTGTGTGCCGGGCGGGCCGACCAGCTCCCGATAGACGACTGAGAGGACTGCGACATTGACGACGGCAAAGAAGATCGAGATGAGCGCGAAAGCGGCCGCAACCAGTATAGAAAGCGCCGGGATGCTCTGTGCCAATGCCCCGAGAAGCAAGAGGCAGACAACAATGGGCAGCACCACCAGTGCGAACACGGCGACCATCCGCCAGAAGTTGCCACGGGTGCGCTCCAGCACGAGGCCCGCGTCGATGCGATCGTCCACGGCCGCGGCCGGAAGGAGAAGCGACAGGCGCACAAAGAAGTAGAGAGCCACCAGAATCAGCATCATGCCGACAAAGCCCAGCAGCGAGCCCGTTGTGGATTGCGGGTGTTCTTCCGCAAGGGCTGTGCCGGCGATCGCCATCAGCATTCCCGGCAGAAGCAACAGGAAGAGGAAAATCGAGATCATCAGAAAGCGTGCTTCGCGGCGTCCGAAATGCAGATGGAACCGGCCGGCGGGTGCATCGCCGATGAGGATGAAGCGGTGCCAGGTGACGGCGATGATCGGCCAGAGGAAGAGCGCCACGACATTCAGCAGCAACGACAAAAGAAGCTGCTCTCGCGGGTCGATATATGTCGCGACAATGGATGTGCCCATATAGAGCAGGCCCGGCAACCAGATCAGCCGCAGCATCTCTCCGATATGGGCCCAAGCGCCGCCATAGGCTTCGCGAACCGTCCGAATGATGTCGAGCTTCAACGGGGTCATCGATTCAACCCGAGGAATTTGTCCTTGTAGGCGTCGTTCTCCGGATCGAGATTGAGCGCCGTGCGATAGTCGTCGCGGGCGGCGTCGCGGTCGCCGCGCGCTTCGTTGATGGCGCCGCGGACATACCAGGCGCCGGCGCGTTCCGGGTCGATTCCGATCGACTGTTCGACATCGGCAAGCGCGGCATCGAGATTGCCCATCTCACGCAACGCATTGGCGCGGTTCTGGTAGAGCAGCGCGTCACGCGGCGCCATGCCGAGGGCCCGCGTGTAGTCGCTCACGGCGGCGGCAAGGTCGCCGACATTCTTGTAGGCGACACCGCGATTGATCAGGGCGGCGATCAGATCGGGATCGTCGAGATCGCCCGATGCGATGGCGCTACTGCAATAGGCGATCGCCGCCTTGTTGTCGCCGGTGCTGAACTGGGCATAACAGAGATTGCTGTCGGCAATCGCATCCGCCCGGACTGAGACCGGTGCGGCGATCAATATAGCCGTCGCCACCAAAAGAACTGGCCAGTTCGTCATCCGATTTTCCCTCTCGGCCCACCCCGCGCGAAGAGAGACTATCCGTTTCGGCTCTCAAGAGAAAGCGGCGACCGCAACGGCGGTATTCATGAAATCGCGGAACCGGAGCCACTTTTCGTCCTGCAGGGTGATCACATGGACGAAGTCGGAGTCGATTGTCCGGCCGGTCGAACGGGCCGTGAGATTGAGATGGCCGGTCACGATGACCTTGTCGCGCTCGGCGATGAACTCCTCCGCGTCGAATTGATGGATGTCGACCGAGGAGAGGACTGTCTCGAAGAAGCGACGGCTTTCGTTCAGACCGCGATAGGTGCCGGCATAGGGGATCGCCGACGGGCCATAGAACTCGATCACGATGTCGGGATGGAGCCAGATCATGATGGCGGGGATGTCCTTCGCACCGAAAGCGGCGAAGAGCGATTGCGTCGCGGCAATGTTGCGCGCGGTTTCGGTGGCGGTCATTCGGCGGCCTCCTTGCGGGCTGGCGTGAAACGGAGGGTCAGGCTGTCGAATCCGTGATTGAGGAGGCTCGCGCGCTGCGGCACCGGCGGCGCATCGCCGAGACGTATTTCGGACATGCGCGCCAGCATGGCCTCGACAAGCGCCCGGCCTTCCATACGCGCCAGAGCGGAACCTAGACAGTGGTGGATGCCGACGCCGAAGGTGAGCTGTTTGTTGAGGTTCGGCCGCGTGATGTCGAAGCGACCCGGATCCGGGAACACGGCCGGATCGTGATTGGCGGCGGCAAAGAAGAGCGCCACCCAATCTCCCTCCGCGATGTATCGGCCGCCGATCTCGACGTCCCGCGTCGCAACGCGGAACAGGCGTTGCGGCGGGCCGCTGTGGCGCAAGCTCTCATCGATGAAGGCGCCGACAAGCTTGCGGTCGGCAGCGAGTTGCGCGCGGACTTCCGGCATGGCGGCCAGGTTGTGAAGCAGGTTGCCGAGCAGGAAGGTCGTGGTTTCGGAGCCCGCCACCACCAGCGTGATGCAGAAGCGGATCACTTCATCGAGGGTCAGCTTCTCGCCGCCGGCATCCGCCTCAAGTAGGGCGACGATCAGGCTGTCCGGCAGCGCACCCCCTGCCCGCAGCGCGCGGTCGTGTTCGGTGACGACGCCAACGAAATATTCGACCAGTTCGCGGTTGCTCGCCTCGCGTTCGACCGGCGAAAGATCGGCTGAAAGCATGAAGGCGGTTGCCCAGTCGCGGAAGCGATCGACGACGCTTTCGGGGAGGCCGAGCAGGCCGACCATGATGCGCGCCGGAATGCGCGCCGAGAGCGCCTCCATGACCTCGACGTCGCCATCGCCCAGTTCGGCAACCATGCCGTCGACAATTTCTCGCACCCAGGGGTCGAGCGCCTCGACGCGTGGGCGGGAGAAGGCCAGATTGACGATGCCGCGCAAACGGTCATGTTCGGGGTTGTCGTGATTGACCAGCATCAGGGTCGGCGCGGAGGACTGTTCCTGCAGCGGGTCGCGCGACGAGAACAGGCGATGATCGCGAGCCGCAGCGGAAACCTGGTCGTAGTCCAGCAACACCCAGGCCATGACCGGCTCATCGGCGTCCGGCACCGTGCCGGGCGGATAGTCGCGATAGCCATAGACCGGCGCGTGGGGCCGCAGCCTGTCATAGAGCGCGTAAGGCGCGGCGATGGTGTCGCCGGTCGGGAGCGCGGCAACCAGCGCCTCCAGGTCGACCTCTCCGGCATCGGCAATCCGGCTGTTTGGCATTCTTCCCTCCCCGATTTCATCCATGGCCGGTTCCGGCATCCGGCTATTCATTCATTTCATAAACTGTTTCTTTTGTAAATTGTTTATACGACCGGGGCGGCGGTGTCCGCGCTAGGATGCGCCGAAGGAATCGCGCGCCTTCGGGCCGCGCAGCGAAAGGACGAATGTGTGGCGACCAAGAAGGCCGGGAGCGGAAAGCCGGGCGGCAAGGCCGCATCGCAGATCCCCGACGCAGCGCTGCGGTTTCTCGAATATTACTATCCCATTCACTACAAGGCCGGCATCGGCGTGGAGGACGCGCTGCGCGGCGGGCAACTCGGCCGCCATCAGGTGGCAATGCTCTGGCTGATCCATTCGGAGGGCAAGGGCGGCCGGGAGATGAACCGCAAGGCCATCGAGCGGTCGCTCGAAACCTGGTTCGAGATTTCCGGCGCCGCCATTACCAAGGCGCTGCGGGCGATGGCCCAGCCGCCGCTGGAGCTGGTGCGGCTGGTCGAGGACCCGAAGTCGGGGCGGGAGAAGATCGTCATCCTGACGCCCAAGGGCGAGGCGCATATGAAGAAGATGATCGCCGGCGGCGAGGCCTATGTGCAGCGGATCATCGACCATATGTCGGACGAGGAAATCGAGCGGGGCCTGCATTTTTTCAAACGGATATCGGAGATCGTCGAGGGCTTCAGGCAGGACTGAGCCGCGCGCCTCCGCCCCTTGCAGGCGCCGCGCGGCACTGTTATAGGCACGGCGCAAATTCAGAGGGCCGGTGTGCGGCCCGATCCGGAGCGTGACCCATGATTTCGAACCCCGTCGTCGCCATTGCGGGTGCGACCGGCGCCGTTGGCGTCGAGATGATCCGCTGCCTTGAGGAACGCAACTTCCCGGTGAAGGCGCTGAAGCTGCTCGCCTCGGCGCGCTCGGCCGGCAAGACCATGAAATTCCGGGGTCAGGGCATCGTCGTCGAGGAACTGACGGAAGCGAGTTTCGCGGGCGTCGACATCGCCTTCTTTTCGGCGGGGGGCGGCATATCGCGGCAATTCGTCAAGGCGGCGAAGGACGCGGGCGCGGTGATGATCGACAATTCGTCGGCCTTCCGCATGGACGCCGACGTGCCGCTAGTGATCCCCGAGATCAATCCGGAGGCGGCGCTCAAGCATAATGGCGTCATCGCCAATCCGAACTGCTCGACCATCATTGCGATCACGCCGCTGTGGCCGATCCACAAGGTCAACCGTGTGAAGCGCATCGTCGCCGCGACCTATCAGGCGGCGTCGGGCGCGGGTGCGGCGGCGATGGAGGAACTCGAAGAAGCGACGCGTGCTTTCCTCAAGGGCGAGCCCTTTGAGCAGAAGATCATTCCACATCCCTACCCCTTCAACGTCTTCAGCCACAACTCGAAGGTCGACCCGGAGACGGGCTACAACGAGGAAGAGATGAAGATGGTGAAAGAGACCAAGAAGATTTTCGGCGACAACGATATTCGCGTGACGGCGACCTGCGTGCGCGTGCCGGTGCTGCGCGCGCATTCCGAAGCCATCGACTTCGAATGCGAGCGGCCGATCACGCCGGCTCAGGTGCGCGAGATTCTTTCCACTGCGCCGGGCATCAAGATTGTCGATGATGTGGCGGGAAACTATTTCCCGATGCCGAAGGATGCGTCCGGCCAGGACGACATTCTGGTCGGCCGCATCCGGCAGGATATTTCCGATCCGAGCGGGCGCTCGATCGCGATGTTCGTCGCCGGCGACCAGTTGCTGAAGGGCGCGGCGCTCAACGCGGTGCAGATCGGCGAGATTCTCGTCAGGGGCTGAGCGGGATCACTCCCACTCGATCGTTCCCGGCGGCTTCGACGTCACGTCGTAGACGACGCGGTTGATGCCGCGGACTTCGTTGATGATGCGGGTCGAGACGTGGCCCAGGAAATCGTGGCTGAAGGGATAGTAATCCGCCGTCATGCCGTCGATCGAGGTGACGGCGCGCAACGCGCAGACATAGTCGTAGGTGCGTTCGTCACCCATGACGCCGACGGTGCGCACCGGCAGCAGCACCGCAAAGGCCTGCCAGATCGTATCGTAGAGGCCGGCCCTGCGAATTTCGTCGAGATAGATGACGTCGGCCTTACGCAGGATTTCGAGCTTCTCGCGGGTGATTTCGCCGGGAACGCGGATGGCGAGGCCCGGGCCGGGGAACGGGTGGCGGCCGACGAATTCTTCCGGCAGGCCGAGTTCACGGCCGAGGATTCGCACCTCATCCTTGAAGAGTTCGCGCAGCGGCTCCACGAGCTTCATGTTCATGCGCTCGGGCAGACCGCCGACATTGTGGTGGCTCTTGATCGTGACCGATGGACCGCCAGCGAAGGAAACGCTTTCGATCACGTCCGGATAGAGCGTGCCTTGCGCCAGGAAGTCGGCGCCACCGATCTTCTTCGCCTCCTCCTCGAAGACGTCGATGAAGGTGGCGCCGATGATCTTGCGCTTTTTTTCCGGATCGGAAACACCGTCGAGCTTGCCGAGGAAGAGGTCCGTCGCGTCGCGGTTGACCAGCGGGATGTTGTAGTGGTGGCGGAAGAGATTGACGACCTGATCGGCCTCGCCGGCGCGCATCATGCCGGTGTCGACGAAAACGCATTGAAGCTGGTCGCCGATGGCCTCGTGCAGCAGCACCGCAACCACGGATGAATCAACGCCGCCCGAAAGGCCACAAATCACCTTGCCCTTGCCGACCTGGGCGCGGACCTTGGCGATCTCTGTTTCCCTGAAGGCTGCCATCGTCCAGCCGCCCTTGCAGCCGGCAATCCTGTGCGTGAAGTTCTTCAGCATCGCGGCGCCGCGCGGCGTGTGCATCACTTCGGGATGGAACTGCACGCCATAGAAGCGGCGGCTTTCATCCGCTATGGCGGCAAAGGGCGCATTGCGGCTGACCGCGATGGTCTTGAAGCCCGGCGGCAGCGCGACCACACGATCGCCATGACTCATCCAGACCGGTTCGCTCTCACCGGCCTGCAGCAGACCCTCGAAGAGCGGGCTGTCATCGAGAACCTCGATGATGGCGCGGCCGAATTCCCGTTCGTCGGAGCTCTCGACCTTGCCGCCGAGCTGGGCGCACATGGTCTGTTCGCCGTAGCAGATGCCAAGGACGGGCACGCCCGCCTTGAACACCCATTCGGGCGCACGCGGCGTGCCGATGCCGGTGACGCTGGCCGGTCCCCCCGAAAGAATGACCGCCTTGGGCGCGAAGCTCTTGTCGAGCCCCTCAGCCTTGTTGAAGGGAACAATCTCCGAATAAATACCGCTTTCGCGCACACGCCGCGCGATCAATTGCGTTACCTGGCTGCCAAAATCGATAATGAGGATGCGGTCTTCGGTCATCGTCCTTCTACCAGGTTCATGGGGCACCGGGCCCGGATTCGAGCATGCGGGCAATATCCCGCGTCTGTTCACAAGATTCACAATGGATGCGAAGGACGCGGAGCCTCTCTGCCGCCGCCTCGCGATTGCCCTCGGCGATGTCGAGACGCGCGAGGCCGCTCAAGGCATCCAGCTCAGTCGGATCGATGGAGAGCGCGATGCCAAAATACTTGCGGGCAAGGCGCACATCGCCCGTCGCATGGTGCACAGCGCCGAGATGGGCGTAGGCAGGCGCATTGGCCGGGTTTGCCACAATGGCGCGTTCGAACAGTCTCTGCGCGCCAGCGAGGTCGCCACGCGCAACCGCCTCAATGCCGCGCTCACCGAGCACAATCGATATGCGGGCCGATGCATCGTCAACCGCCATCGCCACGCCCGGCAACAGCGCCAGCAGGAGCGCCAGCGCGGGCGGGCAAACCATTCGGAGCCGGTTTCGGAGAGAGGCAGCGGGCATGTGTCCATGCTTTCGGGGGATGCTTGGTCCGATAGACCACCCTTGCCGAAATCCGTCAAGCCTCACACTGCAGCGCAACATTCTCAGCCCTCCCGCCGCAGAACGGCAATGAAAAAGCCGTCCGTTTCTGTGCTGGCGGGCGTCAGCCGGAGGAAGGGATCATCGCCGATACCGGGCGGAGGCGGAAAATCGGCGGGCCAGATCAGGCGCCATGATAACGCCGCGAACCCGCGGTCGGCTGTCAGAAACGCGGCAACCTGTTGATCGTTTTCCGACGGCAGCAGCGAGCATGTGACATAGACAAGACGGCCGCCTGGCCTGACCAACCGTGCCGCGCGCGCCAGCACCTCGGTTTGCGCGGCGTGGTAGCCGGCGAGAATTTCCGGTGTCAGGCGCCAGCGCGCATCGGGATTGCGGCGCCACGCGCCGGTACCGCTGCAGGGTGCGTCGACCAACACACAGTCCATGCGGGCCTCGAGGTCGGCCAGGTCCGCATCCGGTGCATCGGGCGCGAAGACACCGAGCGCGCGGGTCTGGATGTTGCGGATGCCGGCGCGCTGGGCACGCGGCATCAGCTTGTCGAGGCGGCGGCTATCGTTGTCGCAGGCATGGACCTGGCCGCGATTGCGCATCATCGCGGCCAGCGCCAGCGACTTGCCACCGCCGCCGGCGCAGAGGTCGACCACCTGCTCGCCGGGTTTTACACCGGTGGCCAGGCATGCCAGTTGCGAGCCCTCATCCTGCAATTCGACCAGTCCGTCGCGAAAGCTCGGGAGGCCCAGAATGTTGGCCCGCCCTGCCAGTCGCAACCCCCAAGGCGAGAGTGGCGTCGGTTCAGTCGCTACATTCTCATCGGCGAGCACCGACTTGGCGTGGTCGCGAGACCCTTTCAGCGCGTTGACGCGCAAATCGGTCGGCGCACGCTCCATCAGCGCTGCCATTTCGCGTTCGAGCCTCGCGCCAAGCGCCAATTCAAACGCGGGATGCAGCCATTCAGGATAGTTGAGTCTGACCCATGACGGTGCATCCGGTCCGGGCAAGGCAGCTTCGCAGAGCGCGGCATTCTCTTCGATGGTCAGGGGCGCGGGTGCGTGGGGTGTTCCATCGGCGCGTGCCGCGGCAGCTTCCGCGCCCTCCCCTTGCAACAATGCGATGGCCGCGAAAGCGAGCAGGCGTGGTGCGTCCGAGCCGGTGGCGGCCACAAGCTGCGCACGGTGACGGAGCACAGAAAAGACAAGTTCACTGACGGCCCCACGGTCCTTCGAACCGGCAAACCGGCTCGACCGCGACCATGTGTCGAAGGCCCGGTCGGCCGGCTGCCGCGTTTCGAAAATGCCGGTCAGAATATCGATTGCCGATTGCAGACGTGCCCCGGGCGTCATTTGAAGCTCCCGGTGTCGCTATACGCGATCAGCTCACACCGCCGGGATAGTTCGGTGCTTCACGGGTGATCGTCACGTCGTGCACATGGCTTTCACGCAGGCTTGCCGACGAGATGCGAACGAACTCGGCGTTCTTCTGGAAATCGGCGATCGTGGCGTTGCCAGTGTAGCCCATTGCGGCGCGCAGGCCGCCGACAAGCTGGTGGATGATACCACCGACCGGGCCCTTGTAGGGCACTTGACCCTCAATGCCTTCCGGCACCAGCTTCAGCGAATCCTTGACGTCCTGCTGGAAGTAGCGGTCCGCGGAACCCACCGCCATGGCGCCGACCGAACCCATGCCTCGATAGGATTTGTAGGAGCGGCCCTGGAACAGGAAGACCTCTCCGGGACTCTCCTCTGTGCCGGCAAAAAGCGAGCCGAGCATGGCGCAGTCGGCGCCTGCCGCAATCGCCTTGGCGAGATCGCCTGAAAACTTGATGCCGCCATCGGCGATGACCGGGGTGTTGGTTTTCTGCGCTGCCTCGGCCACGTCCATGATCGCCGTCAATTGCGGGACACCGACGCCGGCGACAATGCGTGTGGTGCAGATCGAACCCGGACCGATGCCGACCTTGACTGCGTCGGCGCCGGCATCGATCAGGGCGCGCGCGGCATCGGCGGTCGCCACATTGCCGGCGATCACCTGCGTTGCATTGGAGATCTTCTTGATACGCTCGACCGCTTCCGAGACGCGCTTTGAATGTCCGTGCGCGGTGTCGACGACAATCACGTCGGCGCCAGCGGCCATCAGCGCCTCGGAACGGGCAAAACCCTCATCGCCGACGGTGGTGGCGGCGGCAACGCGGAGGCGGCCCTGCTCGTCCTTCGCCGCATTGGGGTGAAGCTGCGCTTTTTCGATGTCGTTGACGGTGATGAGGCCGATGCAGCGGTAGGCGTCGTCGACCACCAGAAGTTTCTCGATGCGATGCTTGTGCAGCAGCCGCTTGGCGTCTTCCTGGCTGACGCCATCCGTCACCGTGACAAGGTCTTCCTTGGTCATCAGATTACGCACGGGCTCGCGCATGTTGGTGGCGAAGCGCACATCGCGATTTGTCAGGATACCGGCGAGTTTTCCTGTCGCCTCGACAACGGGAATGCCTGTGATGCCGTGCCGCTTCATCAGCGCGAAAGCATCGGCCAATGTTGCGTCCGGATCGATCGTAACCGGATTGACCACCATGCCGCTTTCGAACTTCTTGACCTGGCGCACATGCTCGGCTTGCGCTTCCGGGTCCATGTTGCGATGGAGGACGCCAATACCGCCGGCCTGCGCCAGCGCTATGGCCAAGCGGGCTTCGGTGACGGTGTCCATGGCAGCGGAGATGATGGGAATGCCGAGTGCGATCGACCGTGTCAGTCGCGTCTTTGTGTCGGCCTGGCTTGGGAGAACCGTGGAAGCGGCAGGGAGCAGGAGGACATCGTCGAATGTCAGCGCTTCACGGATCATACTGCCAGCCTTTACCTTGGCCCCGATGCGGGGACACACCCTATCGTGTGTTGGCGCTGGCTTTTAACATCTATATCGGGGAATGCAAAGGCAGTTTTGGGGCGTTATTCGGTGTCTACCGAATCGCTTGCGGAACGGCCCTTAAAGCCTTGGGCCAGCACATACATCTCGGCCGAATCGGCGCGGCTCGCCTTGGGTTTGACGTGGCGGACGGTCTGGAAGTGGCGCTTCAGGAGGACCAGCAGTTCGTTTTCGGTGCCGCCGCGCAGCACCTTGGCGAGGAAGGTGCCGCCGGGCGCCAGCACTTCGACCGCGAACTGCGCCGCGATCTCGCAGAGCGACATAATGCGCATGTGGTCAGTCTGTTTGTGGCCGGTGGTCGGCGCTGCCATGTCCGACAAAACGACATCGGCCTCGCCCGCCAACAACTCTTTCACGCGTGTATCGGCACCTTCGTCAAGGAAGTCGAGCTGCAGGATGGTGGCGCCGGGCACCGGGTCCATTTCGAGGTAATCGAGGCCGATGACGCTGCCCTGCTTGTTGCCGGCCGTACCTTGCGCATTGACGCGGGCGACGGCGACCTGGGTCCAGCCGCCCGGCGCGCAGCCAAGATCGACCACCCGGCCGCCGGGCTTCAGGAAGCGATATTTGTCGTCGATCTCAGTCAGCTTGAAGGCGGCGCGCGAGCGATAGCCTTCGCGTTTTGCCGCATGGACATAGGGATCGTTCAACTGCCGCTGTAGCCAGCGTGTCGACGAGTTGCTGCGCTTGCGGGCGGTCTTGACGCGCACTTTCAGCGCACGGGCACCGCCGCCAACGCCTTTGCCACCGCTTTTGTCGCCTGTGGCCATCTCACTTCACCTGAACCGGTTGTGCTATTGCTCCGTCGAACCGCTTTGCATTACGGCGGCGCCTTCGGCGCCGACGGCGACCGCGTCGCGCATCTCTTTCGATCAAGGACATCAGTATTCCCTCGCGCAAACCGCGATCGGCCACCCGCAGCCGTTCGGCCGGCCAGGCACGCGCAATCGCCTCGAAAATTGCGCAGCCAGCGAGCACAAGGTCGGCGCGCTCGTCACCTACACAGGGATGTGCAGCGCGCATGCTGTGACTCATTGCGAGGAGCGACTGCGTGACGCGGTGAACGTCGACGGGGGAAATCCAGATACCGTCCACACGCGTTCGATCATAGCGATCGAGGCCGAGATGAACGCCAGCGATTGTGGTAACGGTGCCGGATGTGCCGAGCAGATGGAAGCCGCCCTGCCCTGCATCCAATTCACGTACGCGTTCCAGAAATGGCTCAAGCCGTTCACCGACTTCGGCGACCATTCGGTCATAGAGCGCGACCGGTACGTCAACACCACCGTGGTGCTCGGCCAGCGTGACAACGCCACAAGGCAATGAGATCCAGTCACCTATCACCGGGCGGTGCCGCGTATCTCCATCCGGCATCCTGACCCAGATCAGCTCTGTCGAACCGCCGCCGATGTCGAATACCAGCGCGGAGGAACAGCCCGGATCGAGGAGCGGCGCACATCCGGCGACCGCCAGGCGCGCCTCGTCTTCGGTTGAGACAATCTCAAGGGAAAGGCCCGTTTCCTTCTTGACCCGTTCGACAAAGATGTCGCTGTTAGATGCCGTTCGGCAGGCTGCGGTGGCGATGGTCCGGGTACGAACAACGCCGCGTCGCGCCATCTTGTCGGCGCAAATTTTCAGCGCTTCGATGGCGCGGGTCATTGCCGCCTCGCTCAGCGCGCCTGTGCGGCCAAGCCCTTCGCCCAAACGTACGATTCGGGAGTAGGCGTCGACAACCTTGAAGCCGTCATTGTTTCGACGGGCGATCAGCAAGCGGCAATTATTGGTACCGAGATCAAGCGCCGCATAGAGAATGTCAGCCGCCGCTCGCACGGTATGCGTCTTTTGCTGACGCAGAGCGACGGGTTGCTTTGGCTGGTCGGCGCGCTCAGCCTGACGCCCGCCCCGACGGCCACGACGGCGGCGTTTCGGGCGAGGTTCGTCATGGCCCGTCGGCTGTTCGTTCCCGGCATGCCCATGCATTGCCCCCGACGCATCGGTGGCTTGGCTGGCGGCCTCGGCAACGCCCTCCCCGGAGGGCTGGTGCGGCGCGGAAAGGCCCTTTTCAGCGACGGCGGCCAAATCGAGGCCGCCGGAACCGCCGTCGGTTTCTGGGCGCACGGCTCTCAGACCCGGGAAGCGGCGAGGCATCGCTTTACGCGCACCGCGCTTCCGACCGGATTCCCTGTTCTTTCAGTTGGAGGCAGTCTAGCAGCTTGGAACGCGGGGTAAAGCGCGTGGGGTGACGCGATTGGGAATCGGATATGCCTGCATTGCATGTCCGCCTCCGCTAAAACGCCGGCGGGACAGCCGGCGCCCATTCACGGCTTGCCCAGCCGAAGCCCGCTCGGGCGAAGGCTGGCTGGGGGACTAGGATTCGAACCTAGATAGGCAGAGTCAGAGTCTGCAGTCCTACCGTTAGACGATCCCCCAAGATGCCGATTCTGCCCGGCTCTCCGCCATTAAGGCGGTGCGGCCCGGGCACGGCGCAGCTCGGTTGCGCGCGGCGAACCTATTCGCCACTGCCTCAGCCGTCAACACCTTGCCGTCGCTCACCAATTGCCCCGCAGGGGCGCCGCGCATTTCATGCCCGGCACCCCCAAAACCTTTCCCCTCAACCTCACTGCACCATGAGACCCGGAAGGTCGCCCTTATCCCGCCAGTCTTCGAGGATCTTGATAAAAGCGACCGAACCGCCCCCGTAGAAGCCGTTGCGAATGGCGAGTTCCGAGGGCTTGCCCTCGTTATTGTAGTAGCCGGGCGTGCATTCTTCGAGGAAGCGGCGGTTGAAGGCCGACGCCTTGATGACGGCGTCCACCCATTCCTTTTCGGCGTCTTCCGCCACTTCGACGACACGCGCCTGACGGTCGATGCATTCCCTGACGATGTAGGCAAGATGCTTCGACTGCTCGTTGAGCATGTGCGGGAAGTTGGCGGTGAAGCCAGATTGCGAATTGCTGACGATGAAGCAGTTGGGGAAGCCGCGCGTGTGCATGCCGTGCAGCGTCGAGACGCCGTCCTGCCACTTCTCGGTAAGCGAAAGACCCTCACGGCCGCAGATCTCGAAGCCGGCACGGCGCGTGTAGCTGGTGCCGACTTCGAAGCCGGTCGCGTAGATCAGGCAGTCGATCTCGAATTCCCAACCATTGGCGACAATCGAGTGCTCGCCGATGCGCTCGACGCCGCGCCCTTGTGTGTCGATCAAGTGGACGTTCGAGCGATTGAAGGTGTCGAGATATTCGTCGTGGAAGCAGGGGCGCTTGCAGAACTGGTTGTACCAGGGCTTCAACGCCTCAGCCTTGGCCGGGTCCGTGACCACGGTTTCGACGCGCTTGCGGATCGATTCCATTTTCTGAAAGTCGGCAAGCTGAACCATCTCGGCCATGTCGGCCGGCGAGCGGTCGCCGGTGTTCTTGCGCGCCATCATCAGGAGATTGCCAATGATGTCGGTCCAGCCGTCGTTGACGAGGTCTTCTTCCTGATAGCCGCCAGAGACCAGCGTGTTGAAATTGTCCATACGGTGCTGCTGCCAGCCGGCCGGCAGGCCTTTCGCCCAATCGGAATCGGTCGGGCGGTTGTTGCGCACGTCGATGGATGAGGGCGTGCGCTGGAAGACGAAGAGCTCCTTCGCCCAGGCGCCGAGATGCGGCACGCATTGCACCGCCGTCGCGCCGGTGCCGATGATGCCAACGCGCTTGTCCTTCAGGCCGTCGAGGCCGCCGTTACAATCGCCGCCGGTATATTCGTAGTCCCAGCGACTGGTGTGAAAGGAATGCCCCTTGAAGCTCGCGATTCCAGGGATGCCTGGCAGCTTCGGCCGATGGAGCGGGCCGCTCGCCGTCACCACGAAGCGCGCCTTGATGGCGTCGCCGCGATTGGTGCGCACGATCCAGCGCGCGATGCCGTCGTCCCAGCGAAGTTCAGTCGCTTCGGTCTGAAAGAGTGCGTCGCGATAGAGATCGAAATGCCGGCCGATGGCGCGGCTGTGTTCGAGAATTTCGGCCGCCTTCGCGTACTTCTCCACCGGCATGTAGCCGACTTCTTCGAGGAGCGGCAGATAGATGTAGGATTCGATGTCGCAGGCTGCGCCCGGATAGCGGTTCCAGTACCAGGTACCACCGAAATCGCCGCCCTTCTCGATCATGCGGACGCTTTCGACGCCGGCCTCGCGCAGTCGCGCGCCGGCGAGCAAGCCACCAAAGCCGCCACCGACGACCACGACATCGACTTCATCCGTCAGCGGCGCGCGTGCGAAGCCCGGTTCGACATAGGGGTCGTCGAGGTAGTGCGCGAACTTGCCCTTGATCTCGACATATTGCTCGTTGGCGTCGGCGCGGAGGCGCTTGTCGCGCTCGGCACGATATTTTTCCTTCAGGGCCGTCGGATCGAATCCGAGTTCGGCATTGCCTGTTGTGTCAGCCATTCGGCCTGCTCCATCCCTTGCGTGTCACGATTTCTTTGGTCAAATGATAAAATTTAATTACTACATGTCAAAGGGTTCGGGATTCATCCCGGTTTCGCGACGTCAGATAGCGATCGGGCCCCGTCTTTCGACGGAGCCCGAAGCTGTCGGCGCTGGCGCGAGCGCCTAGCCGTAGCGGTAGGGCGCGCCCGCCTTGCGCATCGTGTCGGCGTAGTTCTTCAGGATTTGCACGATCTTGGCGTTGCGCGGGCTCTTCTGGGCGATCTCATCCCAGAATTTGAGCGCCTCGTCCTCGACCGTCTTCCACTCCGCTTCAGGAATGGTCGTCAGTTCGAGCTTGCCGCCGGTCGTGCGGTAATGCGCCTCGCCCCACCAGTACCAGTGCTGACGATAGTAGTGAGAGCTGTCCATGGAGAGCTTGAAGAGCGTCTTCAGGTGCTCGGGCAGCGCGTTCCACTTGTCGGTGTTGGCGATGTAGGAACCCGCCCAGGCACCGGAGATGTTGTTGGTGAGGTAGTACTTGGTGATGTCGGCCCAACCGACCGTATAGGTCTCGGTCGCGCCGCACCAGGCGACGCCGTCGAGCTCGCCGGTCTGGATCGCCACTTCGATGTCTTCCCATGGCAGCGTCACCGGCACGACGCCGAAGCGCTGCAGGAAGGTGCCGCCTGTCGGGAAGGTGAAGACGCGCAAGCCCTTCAGATCTTCAAGCGAACGGATCGGTTTGTTGGTGACGAAGTTGCACGGGTCCCATGCGCCGGCGCTGAGCCAGGTGACGCCCGGCACTTCGGCATAGGCTTCTTCCCAGAGTTCGCGCAGGCCGTACCATTCCCACAGCACCGGCACGTCGAGGCCGTAGCGCGAAGCGAAGGGGAAGTAGGCGCCGAAGACCGAAACGTCCACGGGCGAGGCCATGCTGTCGTCGTCGCTTTGTGCGGCGTCGATGGTGCCGTTCTGCACGGCGCGGAAAAGTTCGCCCTGCGGCACCAACTGGTCGGCATAGAAGAGTTCGATTTCCATTTCGCCGTTGGCGGCCTTGTTGAACTCATCGATCGACGGCTTGATGACGTGTTCGGCAAGCGAGGCACCTGCATAGGTCTGCATGCGCCACTTGATCGGGCTCTGCGCCTTCACGTAAGGCGCGGCCAGGGTTGTTGCGCCGACGGCGGCAACCGATGCCACGCCGGCCTTTTTCAGAAAGTCGCGTTTGTTCAGTTTCGTGCGGTCGTTCATCTCGATTGGTCCCTATCCACTGGAATGTTCCGGGTTGCGCCCGATGGACAACGGGCGCCAATCCGCTCGAATGAAGAAGTCCGTTCGCGGTCTTAACGTCGATCCCCTTTTTTCAGGCCCCGGATGACCGCTGAAATCCGGCGCTGATCGTCCCACTCATCGTCCTGCGTACAAATCAGGCAGCCAAAGGGCCAGCTGAGGAAATGCCATCACGATACCGATTGTGAACAGCATAATGAATACAAACGGTACGATTGACCGGTAGATGTCGACAAGCGTTATCTCCGGGGGCGCCATCGCCCTCATCAGAAACAAATTATAGCCAAAAGGCGGGGTGATGTAGGCCACCTGGCAGGTCATCACGTAGAGCACACCGAACCAGATTGGATTGAACCCGAGACTGATGATCAGCGGGACGTAGAGCGGCGCGACGATGACCAGCATTGCAGTATCGTCGAGGAACATGCCGAGAATGACGAAAGAGACCATCATCATAATGAGGATTTCCCACGGGGTGAGGTCCCATGTTTCGAGAAACAGCGCCGAGATAGCACGCTTGGCACCGAGGCCGTCATAGACGGCGCCGAAACAAAGCGCCGCAAGAATGATCCACATGAACATGCAGGTGATGCTGAGCGTCTTGCGCATCGTTTCGTCGAGCACATGCCCGGTGAGACGGCGCTTGAACAGAGCCACCAGCGTCGCCGCCGCAGCGCCGACCGCCGCACTTTCGACGAGGCTCGTCACGCCCATCAGGAAAAGCCCCATCATCGCGAAAAATATCGCCAGCGGCGCGATGCCGGCGCGCAGCAGCAGGAGCTTTTCCTTCAAACCGACATCAAGATCCTCGGGCGGCAAAGTGGGTGCGAGCGCAGGGTTGCGACGGCAGCGGATGTAGATGTAGATGGCGAAGAAGGTCGCCATGATCAGTCCGGGCACGACGCCGGCAAGCCAGAGTTGCAGCACCGGCTGTCGCGCGATCATCGCGTAGAGGACAAGCACAACACTGGGCGGGATGAGGATACCGAGCGAACTGCCGGCCTGGATGACGCCCGTCACCATGACCTTGTCATAACCGCGCCGCAACAGCTCCGGCAGCGCGATGCTGGCACCGATTGCCATGCCGGCGACGCTCAATCCGTTCATGGCCGAGATCACGACCATCAGACCGACCGTACCGATCGCCAAGCCTCCGCTGAGCGGGCCCATCCAGACGTGAAATGCCTTGTAGAGATCGTTAGCGATGCCGGATTCCGACAGCATGTAGCCCATGTAGATGAAGAGCGGCAGCGTCAGTAGCGGATACCAGTTGAGGACGATGAAGCTGGCGTTGAACGGCATTTCAGAGCCGCCATCGCCCCAGAGCAGCAGTGCTGCGGCCGCGGCGACGAAACCGATCGCGCCGAAGACGCGCTGGCCGGTGAGCAGCAGCAGCATCAGCGACGAGAACATCAGCAGCGTGATCAGCTGGTAGCTCATTCGAGTTCCTCACCGCGAACGCGCGCAAGGTCCCGGAAAAAGATCGCGACTGCCTGCAACAGCATCAGGCCGATGCCGATGGTCATAATGATCTTGATGGGCGCCAGCGGCGGGCCCCAGGCGGTGTAATTTTTCTGGCCGTAGGTGAGCGCATATTCGGTGCTCGATATGCCACCCATCAGCAGCACCACGAGGTAGAAGATCAGGAAGAAGGCGGTGATGGTGTCGGTGAAGGCCTTCTTGCGCGGTGACAGCCGGCCATAGAGAAGGTCCATCCGGACGTGACCGTCGATCTGCATGGCGTAAGCGCCGCCCAGAAGATAATAGGCGGCCAGCAGAAACTGGCCCATCTCCATCACCCAGACGATGGGCACGTTGTAGACGGTTCGCGAAAAGGAGGAATAGAGCAGGATGCCGATCATCACAAAGATCAAATACATGGCGAGCCGTCCGACCACGCGGTTCACGGCCTCGACATATCTGACATAAATCCTTACAGCCCCAGGCAAATGCAGCACCCCAAACCGACACGACGCCCCGACTGACGCACCCATCCCCGGGCGCGCCAAGTCAACAGGCTGCACCGGCTGGCGCAAAGAGGCAAGATTTTCAGATATGGCGCGCGCCGGAATTGCGCCGCCCGAAGCCGCAGCGCAACAGTCCACTTCCCGGCATTCACCGCGCAGCAATCAACGCGCCGGCAGGGCCTTTGCAAAGGTCAGGCCGCCAATGGCGCCGGCCGCCATCTGGGCGAGGAAGCCGAGCGTCGAGCGGGCGCCGGCTATCGCTGTGATTTCGAAAATAAAGTTCATCACCAGAAGCGTCACACCAAGAGAAACCGCGCCTGCCACAGTGTAGATCAATGTGCGCTGAACCCCGGCCAGTTTGAAGACCAGTGCGCCGGCCGAAAGCGCGACAATGAAGCCCGCACCGACGATCGCGCCGAAGAGTGGCGCCATGCCGACGATGTCGTGCAGCGTCGTCGACAGCCGCTCGCCGAGCGATATATCGACACCGAGGCCGGTAAGGCGCGCCAGAACAAACTGCGTATGCGCGACCGCGCCCAGCACCGTGGCAACGACAACCGCCAGAACATAGGCCAGCACGACCCTCAAGACCCACATATTCGTCCCCATGATTTCTTTCTGCCCCGATCTCACGCTAGGATTGCACAGAATGGAAGCACAGGGGACGGGAATCGGGCAAATGAGCAAACGGATATTGATGGGCCTTGCGCTGACGATTTCTCTTTCTACGGCCGCCGCGGGGGTGGCCCTCGCCCAGGAAGCGGCGCCTACGAGCGCCGACTACCGCCTCGTGCCTGTGGCCGAGGGCCTCGACCACCCCTGGAGCCTGACCTTTCTGCCCGACGGGTCGATGCTCATCGTCGAGTTGAGCGGCCAGATCAGGTCGATCAAGGACGGCGCGCTGTCGCCCGATCCGGTGGCCGGTGTGCCGCCTGTGTTCTTCCGCAGCCAGGGCGGTCTCTTCGACGCCGTCCTCCATCCCGACTTTGCGACCAACGGTCTGCTCTATCTTTCCTACGCGCACGGCACCGCAGATGCCAATGCGCTGCGCGTCGCCCGGGCGCGGTTCGACGGCGCTTCGCTGCACGATCTCGAGGTGATCTTCGAGGTCGAGCCACTGAAGGACACGCCCGTTCACTATGGTGGCAGGCTCCTTTTCCTGCCGGATAGCACGCTGCTGGTGACAACGGGCGATGGTTTCGACTATCGCGAGCACGCGCAAATGCTCGGCAACCATCTCGGCAAGATCATCCGCATCAACGACGACGGCAGCGTGCCGGCGGACAATCCGTTTGTTGGGCGCGAGGGCGCGCTGCCGCAGATATGGACCTACGGCCACCGCAACGTGCAAGGTATTCTCCGCGATGATGCATCGGGCCGGGTCTACGCGCACGAACACGGCGCGCAAGGCGGCGACGAAATCAACATCATCGAGCCCGGCAAGAACTACGGTTGGCCGGTCATCACGCACGGCATCGATTATTCGGGCGCACGCGTTTCTCCGTTTGTCGAATATGAAGGCATGGAACAGCCTTTCCTGCACTGGACGCCGTCTATCGCACCTGCGGGCTTCACTCTCTATCGGGGCGACAAATTCCCGCAATGGCAGGGCGATCTCTTTGTCGGTGCGCTGGCGGGGCAGCACGTCCGCCGCATCCACCTGGTCGATGGAGCCGTCGCCGGTCAAGAAGAATTGTTTGGCGAGCTCGGCCAGCGTATCCGCGAAGTGCGCACGGGACCCGACGGCTATCTGTATCTGCTGACCGACAAGGAGAACGGCAGCCTGCTGCGTGTCGAGCCGGCGAGGTGAGAATAAAGACTATATGCCCAGTCGACGGGGCGCATGGATGGTCAGATAGCGATCACAGGCCGACCGGTCGTTGACCATCATCGTGTGACTACCCCTGACCTGTTTGACCTGTTCAAGGCGGGTGATGCGGGTGGTCTGGATGTTGTGGGCATGAACATGCGTCCATGACCCGTAAGGGTGCTTTCCGTCCATCACGACCGTATCGCCCTTGTGGTCGAACGAGACCATAACAAATGGCAACAATGTGCGCGCGTCGAACCAGATCTGTTTCCTGCCGACCGGCGCGCGCGGAAACATCACCGGCGCAGCCTCGACGACAAGCGCTTCCGGCACGAGCTGCACTTTCGTGTCCCAGAAGCTGTCGCCAGACGCGGTTGGTGGCGTCGAGCGACAAATAGAGGCTGCGGACCAGCAGCTCGCCCTCGCCGGGCGCTTTCAGGCATCCGATCCTCCCCCGATGGCGCGGGATGCGCGGATTTTCTTCCACGAATCCAGTTACTTACCGATTTCAGCACCCGACCCTCCCCGGTGGCCACGCCGATGGCGCCTTGTTGTTGAGGGGATGCTGAACCGGATTGCCCCTCCCATACCCACCCGAAAGGGTGGGTATGGGCATGGCACAAAGCGAATCTCAACGGGCAGGTTTGACGCTAATTTTCCGGTTCCGCAGCGGTGAGGGTCAGTTCCAAGGGCACGACGTCTGCCGGATAGCCAGTCGGAAAAGGAAGAAGCTGCCGGCTCTGCCGGATTGCCTCGATGAAAGCGCCATCAAGC
Source organism: Parvibaculum sp. (assembly GCF_030651915.1). Lineage (GTDB taxonomy): Bacteria > Pseudomonadota > Alphaproteobacteria > Parvibaculales > Parvibaculaceae > Parvibaculum. The sequence continues at coordinate 154,660 of NZ_JAUSBV010000005.1, forward strand.
CGGGGATTGCCGCTGGATCGAACCATCTTCGCATCGAGCAACACGCCGGATCTGTGCACAAGCAGCATGAAATCCGCCGTGCCCCTCAAGCCCGTGATTTCATTCAGATCGACCTTGCTCGTGATCAGTGCTTTCAGCTTATTGAGATAGGCGTCGCCACCGCTGGCGCTGCTGGTCGTGGTGGATGGCGCGGGCGCCGAATAGCTGCGCTCCACGGTGCGGGCCCAGTCCGGGATGTCCAATCTGCCGGTTTCTTCTTTCCTTTCAACGGGTTGTGGTTCGGGCTCCGGTTCGGCGGGCGGGGCTTCGTCGGTCTCGTCAGGGCCGGGGACTGTTTCGGCCTCGCCGCCCGAACGCGTAAAGGTCCGTGGCTGCAAGGGTTTTTCCTCCTCGGCCGGGGCCTCTTCCGGCGCCGGCGGCGGCGGGGCCTCTTCCTCGGTGACCAGCTCGACGGTGATGGCGGGCGGATCGGCGGCCGGGTTCGGCGCCGGATTTGTCAATAAAAACGGGAGGATAAGGGCAAGGTTCAAGAGCAGCGCCAGGGCCAGCGCGATGACGAATTCGCTCCAGCGGCGCGGGCGCGGCGGCGGCGGCGGCACGACATGGAAGCTCGCGGCCGGGCTTGTGCTCATCGTGGTTACAACCATTTCCGGCCGGTTTTCCGCTCTTTTTTTACCTCACCCGCCGGCACACATGACGCCGGCGGGAGCGGGCGAGCATAACAAGGCACAGCAGCAAAGACAGCCGTACCCCCCCCTCTGTCACGGAACTGTCAAAAAACTGTCACAAATGACGATCAGGGGTCGATGCGCGTGCCCGCTTCGCCGGCCAGCACGGCGCCGGCATCGTCGAGATTGCCGATCAGGGCCGGGTGGCCGGTCTCGAGCGCGAAGCGTCGGACGGCCTCGATCTTCGGCCGCATCGAACCCGCCGCGAAATCCGCGGGGTCGAGGGTGCGGGCCGACACGGAACTCAGCCGGCGCTGGGTGGGCCTGCCCCAATCGGCCTGGACGCCGTCGACATCGGTCAGGATCAGCAGACGCTCGGCGCCGAGTTCGATGGCCAGCAGACAGGCGGCGAGGTCCTTGTCGATGACGGCCTCGACGCCCTCGGGCGCGCCGCCGGCGCCGGCTTTGACCGGGATGCCGCCGCCGCCGGCGCAGATCACCAGACAGTTCCACTCAATCAGTCTACGGATGGTTTCGATCTCGACAATGCCGTGAGGTGCCGGCGAGGCGACGACGCGGCGCCAGACTTTTCCATTTGGGCCGTCGGGCGCCACCGTCCAGCCACGTTCGGCGGCCAGCGCCTTGGCGGTCGCCTCGTCATAGAGCGGGCCGATCGGTTTCGACGGCGCGGCAAAGGCAGGGTCTGCCGGATCGACCAGGGTCTGGGTCAGGAGCGTCGCGATTTCCCTTTCCGGCAGGGCACGGCGCATCGCCTCCTCGATCACATAGCCGATCATGCCCTGCGATTCCGCGCCCAGCACGTCGAGCGGATAAGGCGGCGCCTCCTTGTAGGCATCGGCTTCGAGCGCCAGCAGGCCGACCTGCGGGCCGTTGCCGTGCACCAGCACCATTTCGTGTTCGCGGGCGATGGCGGCCAGCGCCTCGGCGGCCTTCCCGATGTTGCGGCGCTGATTGGCGATGCTCAGCGCCTCGCCGCGTTTCAGCAGGGCGTTTCCGCCAATGGCGACCAGCACGCGCATCGGATCAGGCCCTCGACATCCGCGGCGCGGGCTGCTGCTGGGTGATGCAATGGATGTTGCCGCCCCCCAGCAGGATTTCGCGCGCCGGGACCGGCAGCACCTTGCGGTCCGGAAAGAGGGTTTCCAGCTTCGCCGCCGCCTCGCCGTCGCGCGGATCGCCGAAGGCCGGCATCGCGATCACGCCATTGGCGATGTAGAAATTGACATAGGAGGCAGCCAGACGCGCACCGGCGCGGCGCGGCTGCGTGCCCTCGACCGCATCGACGCCGCGACTTTCCTCTTCGGAGATGTACAAGGGGCCCGGCTGGTGCAGCTTGTGAATCTCGAAGCGGCGGCCGCGCGCATCGGTGGCGGCGGAGAGGCGCTCGAAGGCGTCGCGGGAGATTTCGTATTGCGGATCGCTCTTGTCGTCGGTCCATGTCAGGGCGACGACGCCCGGCCGCACGAAACAGCAGAGATTGTCGATATGGCCGCTGGTTTCATCATCGACCACGCCGAGGCCGAGCCAGACCGTTTTCTCGACGGCGAGATAGCCGGCGAGCGCATGTTCGATTTCCTCGCGGGCGAGACCGGGATTGCGGTTCGGGTTGAGCAGGCATTCCTCGGTGGTCAGCAGCGTACCTTCGCCATCGACATGAATGGAGCCGCCTTCAAGCACGATCGGCGCGCGGTAACGGTCGACGCGCTCGATCTCGGCGACCTTGGACGCCACCAGGTCGTCCTGGTCCCAGGGGAAATAGAGGCCGCCATCGAGCCCGCCCCAGGCATTGAAGATCCAGTCGACGGCGCGCAGCGCGCCGCCTTCATCGACAACAAAGGTCGGACCGCAATCGCGCATCCAGGCGTCGTTGTTCGACAGTTCGACGACGCGGACCTGCGGCGTAAGCATGGCACGCGCATTGGCGAATTGCCGCGGCGAGGCGCCGACCGTGACCGGCTCGCCCTGCGCGATGGCCGCGGCCACGGCCACAAAGGCGTGCTGCGCCGGTTTCGCGCCGAGACGCCAGTTGTCCGGCCTTTCGGGCCAGAGCATCCATGTACCGGCATGGGGCTCGAATTCAGCGGGCATGCGAAAGCCATCCGCCTTCGGCGTTGTCGTCAGCAATCGCACCATCACACTCTCCAGCAAGGGTATGGACGGCGGCATGCTGGGCCGCCGCCCGTCCGGTCAGCCCTGCGCGCCGCCCCGGCCCGCAAGACGGACCAGGATTTCGCCGATCAGCAACGTAATGGCAACGCCGATCACGATCGAGACCGCATAGGTCGGATCGAATTCCCCGGGCGTGTAGATGAAGAAGACGATCGCCTGGACAATGAAGGCCATGCAGAGCCCGACAAAGACCAGCGCCCCGCCCTTGCCGCCCGGCACCCGATAGGGACGCGGCCGATCCGCGTCGATGCTGCGCAGTTTCAGGAAGGCCATGAACATCGCCAGATAGGGCAGCAGGAAGATGATCGAGGAGAAGGCGAAGAGCGTCCAGAAGAGGTCTTCGGCATCGACCGCCAGCAGACCGTAGATGACGATCACCACGGTTGTGACGATGCCCGTCACGATGGCCGCATTGGCCGGCGTCCGGTGCTCGGGATGAAGGCGCGCAAACATCGACGGCAGGTTGCCGTCGAGGGCCGCTTCGGCGGCCGAGCGGTTGGCGCCCATCGTCCATGTGACCATGTTGGCGACGAAGGAATAAAGCGCCATCAGGCCCAGCAGAATGACGAATGTGCCGGCCATGCCACCTTCGCCCAGCAGTACGCGCAGCGTGTCGACAATGCCGCTGACAAGATTGATGTCGTCGAGCGGGAGCGCGATCAGGATGCCGATGGTGGCGAAGAGATAGAAGGCCGCAATCAGGATACCGGAGACGGCAATCGTCAGCGGCACGTCGCGGGCCGGATTTTTCATCTCGGCGCTCGCCCCCGACATCAGTTCGAAGCCCATGAAGTTGTAGACAATGACCGGCAGGAAGGCGAGCGTGACACCCCAGCTCGGCGTCATGCTGGCGAAGGTCAACTCGTTGGCAACGCCGTGATTGCTCGCATAGACGAAGCCGCCGATGCCGATGACCAGCATGATGGCGACCTTGAAGATGGCGCCGATATTGGGCACCCATTTGCCGACATCGAGGCGGACAATGTTGATCCAGACCGTCAGCCATGTCAGCGCGACAGCAATGGCGATCTGTGTCCAGAGGCCGAGATCGGGCATGAAGAGGGCGGCGAAAATGCCGGCGAAGAGGATAAAGACCGATGGCTGCCAGAGCGCAACGTTGATCCACCAGAGCCAGGCCGTGCGGCCGCCCCAGCGCGCGCCATAGGCGCGCCGGACCCAGGCATAGATACCGCCCTGATCGGGGTAGGTGCTGCCCAGTTCGGCCGTAATGAGGCCGTAGGGCACAAAGAAGAAGATCATCGTGAAGATCCACCAGAAGACGGCCTGCGGGCCGATGGCGGCAGATGCCGCCAGCTGGTCGATCACGAGAATGGCGCAGACCGTGAACAACGTCAGGTCCAATCCCCGCATGACTTTCTTGTAGCCGCGCGGATTTGCGGCTGCCGATGTATCGGTCATCTGTATTCTCCCCGGTTGAGTAAAACCCGTTACTCACGGCAAGAGACGCGCCGCGCCATCACGCAAGGTCACATGAAATCCGACAGAAAATCCTCCGCAATGCCCCGATGGCGCGCCAGCAACGCGTCCGACGGCCGTTTCAGACGCGGATAGACGAACCAGACCAGCAGCGCCTTTTCGGTGTGCAGGCGGTTTTCGGACTGGTCGAGAATGATCGATTGCGGACCGTCCATGACTTCGTCGGTCGCCTCGACGCCACGCGACGCAGGCAAGCAGTGCATGAAGCGCGCGGCCGGCGGCGCCTTCGCCATCAGTGCCGCATTGACCTGGAATTTCGGCATGAAAGCCACGCGGCGCTCCGGCACCTCGTCTTCCTGCCCGATCCACCACCAGAGGTCGGTGTAGATGAAATCGGCATCGGCGACGGCGGCAGTCGGATCCTCGGTGAAGGCGATGGCGCCGCCCGACTCGGCGCAAGCTTCGCGGGCGGCGGCGCGATTGGCTTCCGATATCTGGTATTTCGCCGGTGCGGCCTGCGTGAACGACATGCCGAGCCGGGCGCAGATGAACATCAGCGAGCTGCAGACATTGGTCGCGTCGCCGACAAAGACCAGCTTCAGGTCTTCAAGCTTCTTCCCCTTCGGCGCATGCTCGGTCATCGTGAAGGCGTCGCAGAGCACCTGGGTCGGGTGATTGAAATCCGTCAGGCCGTTGATGACGGGGACAGTCGCGTATTTCGCCAGATCAAGCACGGTCTGATGTTTCAGGGTGCGCGCCTCGATGACATCGACCATGCGCGAGACGACACGGGCGGTATCGGCGATCGACTCGCGGGCACCAAGATGGATTTCTCCGGGACGGAGGTAAAGCGCATGGCCGCCCAGCTTGGTCATGGCCACCTCGAAGGACACGCGCGTGCGGGTGGACGGCTCCTCGAAGATCATGCCAAGCGAGGCGCCCTGCAAAAGCCGCGGACATGCCCCATCCTTGTCGGCTCGCTTCAGCATGGCCGTCAGTTCCATCATCCGAAGGAGCTCTTCCTTCGGGAAATCGAGGATATGAACGAAATGACGCAACATTGGCCAAGCCCCCCTTTACCCGCCATCCTTTCGGCAGGAATATCGCCTCAAGCCCGCAACGAGTTCGCCTAAGGTGATTAGAAGCCTCGTGGCACCCCGGTTCAAGAGCCGGCGAGGTGGCAAATCGAAGCGAGACGAACAAAACGCCGTCCTTGCGCCATCATGGCACAAGATCACCGACCCCGCCCACCTGCGGTTCATCGTAACGACACCAATTGCCGGAGTTTCCGTATGACCGAGATCACCGTTGCCGCCACGCAAATGGCCTGCGGCACCGACCGCGACGAGAACATCGCGCGGGCCGAAAAGCTGGTGCGGGCGGCGGCCGAAAAAGGCGCACAGGTGATCCTGCTGCAGGAGCTTTTCGAGACACCTTATTTCTGCAAGGACACCGAACCGGAGCTGATGCATCTGGCGACACCTGTCGCCGACAATCCGGCCGTGCATCATTTTCGCGCGCTGTCGGCGCAATACAAGGCGGTCCTTCCCATCTCGATCTATGAGCGCGCCAACAACGCACAATATAATTCACTGGTGATGATCGATAGCGGCGAAATTCTCGGTATCTATCGCAAGTCGCACATTCCCGACGGGCCGGGCTATCGCGAGAAATATTATTTCAGCCCGGGCGATACCGGTTTTCACGTCTGGAACACCAGCGCCGGTCGCATTGGTGCGGCGATCTGCTGGGACCAGTGGTTTCCCGAGACCGCGCGTGTTCTCGCCCTCAAGGGCGCCGACGTCATTCTATATCCGACCGCCATCGGTTCGGAGCCGCATGACGAGACGATCCATTCGCGCGACCACTGGCAACGCACGATGCAGGGGCATTCGGCGGCCAATCTGGTGCCGGTCGTTGCCTCGAACCGGGTGGGCCGCGAGGAAGGAACGAGCTGCGCCATCACCTTCTACGGCTCGTCCTTCATCACCGATGCGACGGGAGAGAAAGTCGCCGAAGCGGACGAGCGGGACGAGGCCGTTCTCACCGCCACATTCGACATCGAGAAGAACCGCCGGCAACGCGTCAACTGGGGCGTCTTCCGCGACCGGCGGCCGGAGCTTTACAGCGATATTCTGACTCTGGACGGGACGCCGCGACGGTAGGGCCGGTGCGCATGAAAACCGCTGCGCCGTTGCCATTCGCGAGGGAGAACGGTGCAAAGACCTACTGCGCCGCGCAGCCGCCATCGACGGCCAGCGCATGGCTGGCGGCCGAAGCCGGCCTTGCACAGACGGCCTCCGAGACGGCGCCTGGCATGTCATCGGCAGCGCTCAAGGACCCGAAAAGCAATTCCAAAACATGCGGCGTGCCGAGATCACCCCCGATATAGACGCAATTTGCAGGCAAGTTGACAATTGCGGCTTTGTCGCTTGCCGGGGCAGACGATACGCTTCGTGCAACTGACCAATTGTCATTACAGGCAATCGGCAAAAAACTCGCCGCAGCGAAACCGACGGCGGGAACAGGGAGAAAGCAGCATGAAGACCAACAAGGCATCGTGCCTCGTCCTTGCCATGACATTTTCCGCCCTGATGGCGGGCGCCACCAGTGCCGACCCGGCGCGGCTCGGGGCCGATCTGACGCCGATGGGCGCCGAACGCGCCGGCAATGCGGCCGGCACGATCCCCGAATGGACGGGCGGCATCGCGACGCCGCCAGCCGGCTATGTGGCCGGGCAGAAGCATGTCGATCCCTTCGCCGGCGATGCGGTCCTCTACACGGTGGATGCGGGCAACATGGAACAGCATGCCGCCCATCTGACCGAGGGCCAGAAGGCGATGATGCGGGCGCATGCGACCTACAAGCTAAACGTCTATCCGGCCCGGCGCTCTTGCGCCTATCCGCAGGCCGTTTACGACGCGGTGAAGCACAATGCCGCCAACGCGCAGCTTGTCGCCGACGGCAACAGCGTCGAGGGCGCGCGAATGGCCTCGCCCTTCCCTGTTCCGACCGAGGCCAAACAAATCATCTGGAACCACATTCTCGGCTATCGCGGGCACAAGAGCACGATGCATGTGGCGGCGGCCGCGCCAAGCAGCGGCGGCAACTACACGATCGTTCAGAGCTTCGACCGGCGCATCGTCAGCTACACCGATCCGGCGCTCGGCGATATCGGCGAGCTCAACAACGTCGAATCGAAGTGGATCCGCGTCAACTCCGCGCCGGCGCAACTGGCCGGGGCGGCCTTCCTGTTTCACAACACAATCAACCAGAAGCAGCAGGAACGTTTCGGCTGGCTCTACAGCCCGCAGAACCGCCGGGTCGTCGCGGCCAGCCGCAGCGCTTATGACAGCCCCATTCCGGGTACGGACAATTTGCGCTTCAGCGACATGCAGTTCATGTATAACGGCGCGCCCGACCTTTACGACTGGACGCTCAAGGGCAAGCGCGAAATCCTGACGCCCTACAACACCTACAAGCTGAGTTCGGGCGACTTCAGTTATGCTGATATCCTGCAGGCGGGCCACCTCAATCCGGAAGCGGTGCGCTATGAACTGCATCGCGTGTGGGTGCTCGATGGACGGCTGAAGGACGGGCAGCGCCACGCCTTCCACCGGCGGACACTCTATGTCGATGAAGACACGTGGATGATCGTGCAGACCGACCTCTACGGCGCCGACGGCGCGGTGACGCGGGCGCAGGAAGCCCATGTGCAGAACTATTACGAGGTGCCGTTCTGCGCGATGGATACCGAGATCGCCTATGATTTCGCCAGTGGGCGCTATCATGTGCAGGGGTTGAAGGCGCAAGAAGCCGCGCCTGACTATCATGCCGATACGCTGAAGGACGACGACTTCACACCCGCCGGGCTTCGACGCCTGGTGGTGCGCTAGGGTTCGAGTTCGGGCAGCGGCGCGTTGCGCACGGTGCGAAAGCCGAGATGGGAGGTGGCAAGATCCATCTCCTGCGGCTGGCGCGCGCCGGGCCTGTAGCGCATGCAATAGTTCGGCGCGCAGAGATAGGAACCGCCCTTGATGACATGGGCGTCGCGGCGGCCGTCCCATGCGTCGGCCGTCCATTCCCATAGATTGCCGATCATGTCGTGGAGGCCGAGCGCGTTGGCCTCGAAACAACCGACCGGCGCGACACCGACGAAGCCGTCCTCGGCGGTGTTGACGACCGGAAAGAGGCCCTGCCAGGTGTTGGCCTCCTTCGGGCGTTCATGCGCCGGGCGCGCGTCGGGATCGGCGGCGCGGGCGGCCCATTCCCATTCCGCTTCGGTTGGCAGGCGATGGTCCTTCCAGCGCGCATAGGCGCGGGCATCCTCGAGCGCGACGGCGGTGACCGGAAAATCGTCGCGGCCGTCGATCGAGGTTTTCGGGCCGCCGGGATGGCGCCAGTCGGCGCCGGGGATGTATTGCCACCATTGCGAAATATCGCCCATGCCGTCGACGTCGTTGGGCATGATGAAGACGACGGCGCCGGGCTCTTGCATTTCCGGCGGCAGGTGCGGATGCAGCGTTGCATCGACCGGGCGCTCGGCGACCGTCACATAGCCGGTGGCGGCGACGAAAGCCGCGAAGTCGCGATTGGTGACCTCGGTGCGGTCGATCCAGAAGCCATCGACCGCGACCGTGCGCAGCGGTCCTTCTTCGGGATAGACCGTATCGCCCATCGCAAAAGTTCCGGGGGGCACCCAGACCATGCCGGGATGCGGGCCCTTGTCGGGCAAAGGTGCGAGACAGCGCGACGGCTCGGCGGCGGCCATGCGCGCGGTCTTCGATCCGCCCAGCAGCCACAGCGCCGTCGCCGCGGCGGCCGCGACAAGCACGGCCGCCAGCAGAGACAGGGCGACGGTTCTAGAGACGTTCATCGTTTCACGGAAACGATGAACGTCTCCAAGTCTTTGTTTTGTCGCGTTTCCGGACGGTGAACCGGCTTCCACTTCACCTGGAAACGCTCTAGTTCGCCCAGTAGACATATTCGTCGTCCGGTCCACGCGGCGCGCCGCCCAGCGGCCGGTCGATCATCACCGGCGCCTCGATCAGCGATGGCCAGATCGGCTCGGATTGTTCGCTATCGATTTCGTTCAGAGCTGCGATCATTTCGGCGAGTTTGGCGGGTTCCGCTTCGGAAAGATCGTTCTTCTCGGTCGGATCGACGGCGAGATTGAAGAGCCATGTGCGCGCCGGCCGCTCGGAGACCTGCAGCTTCCAGCCGCCGCTCAGCAAGGCCTTGTAGTGACCCGAGCGCCAGAAGAGCGGGCGATCCGGCACCGGCGCCTCGCCAAGCGCCAGCTTCACCAGATCGACACCATCGACGATGCGGTCGGTGCGCGGGCTGACGCCGGCCGCCGCCGCTGCGGTGGTGAAGATGTCGACATGCGCGGCCGGGCCGTCATAGAGGGTGCCGGCCGGAATGCGCGCCGGCCATTGCATGAAATAGGGCACGTGAATGCCGCCCTCGAAGAAGGTGATCTTCCAGCCGCGATAGGGCTTGTTGAGATCGGGAAGGCCGACATAGTTGGCGCCGCCATTGTCGCTGGTGAAGATGATGATGGTGTTTTCCTCCAGCCCGTTTTCGCGCAGGGCTTCCGTCACCTTCTTCACGCCGCGGTCGAGGGCGACGATCATGGCCGCATAGACGCGCTCGGTGTGGTTTTCGATGTGGGACAGCGCGTCGTAGTCGGACTTCAGCGCCTGCAGCGGCGTGTGCGGCGCGTTGTAGGAGAGATACATGAAGAAGGGGCGGTTGCGGTTGGCATGGATCGCCTTGACCGCCTCGTCGGTCAGATAGTCGGTCATGTAGTGCGACGGCGCGAAGCGCTGCGAACCGTTGAACTGCACGGCGAAGGGCAGATTGGCCCAGAGGAACTGGTCGATCGGGTCGAAGTCCTGCTTCGAGTTGACGACGTTGGGATCGTTGACCGGCAGGAACAAGGCCGCGCCGGGCATGAAGCCCAGCGCCTCGTCGAAGCCGCGCTTGTCGGGCCGCGAGGTTTCGGTGCCACCCAGATGCCATTTGCCGAGCATCAAGGTGCGGTAGCCGGCGCCCTGCAAGGCTTCGGCGATGGTGATTTCGTCGGCCGGCAAGGTCATCGCATCGGGTTCGGGCACCAGCGGCTCGCGGTCGGCGAAATAAACCGCGCCGGCATCGCGATTGAAGCGCGCAATGTTTTTGGCGAAAGCCTTGGGGGCGGGCGTGAACTCGAAGCCGAAGCGGGTGGCGAAGCGGCCGGTCATGATGGCGGCGCGCGACGGCGCACAGGTGGCGTTGCCGGCATAGCCGTTGGTGAAGGTAACGCCGTTCCTTGCGATGGCGTCGATATGCGGCGTCGGCACGGTGCCGCCGGCCAGGCCGCCATGGAGCGACAATTCGTTGAAGCCCATGTCGTCGACCAGAATGACGACGATGTTGGGGGCGCGCTCCGACGGAGCTTGCACGGGTTCGACCGGACCTTCCTGCCAGGCAATTTCAACGTTCGGTCCGATCGGGCTGCGCCAGGTGTCGATCAGGCCCGGAATGTAGATCCAGTAGCGGCTCAGCAGTACGCCCGCAACGACGACGACAACCGCCAGACCGGCCAGAACGCCGATGCCACGCTTTCCGATGCTCATGCCCCTCTTCCCCCCTGTGCCGGCACCCCGTCCGGATGATTTAATGTCTTTCATTAATATAGATGCCGCCGGTCCGAATGACAAGCGGGCCCCGAAGGGCCCGCCGTCATCGTGTCGAACCGAAGAACCGCCTCAATCGGCCATCTTGACGGCGAAGGGAGCGGCCGCGCTAGACGCGGCTCTGCGCGGCCTGGCGGCGAAAGGGCGCGGTTGTGGCGCCTCGTCGAGGAAATCGCGGATCAGCGGAATTACTTCGCTGGCGCGCGAGACCAGGAAGAGATGACCGCCCTTGACGATTTCGAGGCGGGCGCCGGGAATGATCTGCGCCAGAAAGCGGCCATTGATCAGCGGCACGATCTGGTCGTTGTCGCCGGCCAGCACCAGCGTCGGCTGCTTCAGGAAGGGCAGAAAAGGAACGCTGGTCCAGCCGATGCCGGCCAGCAGCTGGTAGAAATAGCCGCGCATGGTCGGCGCGCGCAGGCGGCTCGAATGGTCCGGCGCCTCGGCCGTCTCGTCGCCATAAAGCATCTCGAAATGCTTCATCAGATAAGCGGGATCCATATAGCGGCGCGGATGGGCGAGCTTCATCAGCGCCTTGGGATTGCCCGGCACCATCAAGGAACCGGCGGAGGTCGCGCAGAGAATGAGCCGGTGGACTCGCGCGCCGAACTGGAAGGCGAATTGTTGCGCCATCGCGCCGCCCCAGGAGACGCCCATCACATCGACTTCGTCGTAGCCGAGCTCATCGAGAATGGCCGCCGCCATGCGCGCCAGATGCCAGGGACGATAAGGAATGCCCGCCGCCGCCGAACCACCGACGCCGGGCGCGTCGAAAGCAATGATGTCGCGGTCGGTCAGCGCTTCGGCCAATGGCGCGATCAGTTCGATATTGGCGCCGATGCCGTTGAAGAAGAGGAGCGGACGGGCCGTTGCCTTGCCCTTTCCCTCGCCATGCCACACTGCGGTGCGCAGGATGTTCGATCCCGCTCTGACGTCTCGGTAACGAGGCTTTCTTTCTGTCATCACAGCTCCGGCTGGAGGGCTTCACGCCCGTTGCCCACTCCACGGGGCGACTCAACAATGAGCATTCAGTCTAATACAAAGTATGAACGCCTAGCCCAATACATAGGTGCCCGGCGCGGCTTCCATAGGCTTGTATTTGCGATTCCCCAGTTTTTTCGGCACGGGAATCGTCTCGCCCGAGCGCTCACCCAGCCATGTTGCCCAGCGTTCCCACCAGGAACCGTGGACTTCCGAGGCGCTCGCCGCCCATTCGTCGGCGGTGTCCGGCAATTTATCGTTAACGAAATATTTCGCCTTCGGGTTGCCGGGCGGATTGAGGATCGCCTGGATGTGGCCGCTGTTCGACAGCACGAACTCCCTCTTGCCGCCCAGCATTCTTGTTGTGCGGTAACAGGCCTTCCAGGGCGTGATGTGGTCGGTGACGCCGCCGACGATGAAGGCGTCGATGTCGACCTTTCCGAGGTCGATCGGGTTCCCCAGGATTTCCTCCTTGCCCGGATTGGCGAAGGGCTGCGTTTCGTAAAGCGAAAGATAGTCCGAGTGCAGGCCGGCGGTGAGGTTGGTCGAATCGTTGTTCCAGAAGAGCACGTCGAAGGCCGGCGGCTTCTGGCCGTGCAGGTAATTGTTGACGACGTAGTTCCAGATCAGATCGTTGGGCCGCAACCAGGCAAAGACGCGCGACAGATCGGAGCCCGCCAGCACGCCTTTTTTCGCCGAGCGTTTTCGCGCCATTTCGATGCCGCGCCTGGTGACCAGCACACCGACATCGCTGTCCTCCATGCGCGGATCGAGGACACAGACCCAGAAGGTGACCGAGTTGACGCGCGTGTCGCCGATGGCCGCGAGATGACTGAGCAGCGTCGCCGTGGTGATGCCGCCGGAACAGCCGCCCGAGATGTTGAGCTTTTCGGAATCGGTGATCGAGCAGACGACGCCAATCACCTCGACCAGCGCCGTGACGTAATCCGCCAGGCCCCAGTCACGATGTTCCGGACCCGGATTGCGCCAGCTGACGACGAAGACCTGATAGCCTTGACGCACCAGATATTGCGACATGCTCTTTTCGGGCGTCAGATCGAGAACATAGTACTTGTTGATCTGCGGCGGCACGAAGAGCAGCGGCACCGCATGGACGGTTTCGGTTTTCGGCGTGTATTGCAGCAGCTCCAGCATTTCGGTGCGATAGACGACCGCGCCTTCGGTGGTGGCCAGATTGCCGCCGACCTTGAATGGCGACTTGTCGACCTGCGAGGGCATGCCGTGATTGTTGCGCAAATCGTCGATGGCGTTGCGGAAGCCCTGCACAAGCGACGAACCGCCGGTGTCGAGGGCGAGCTTCACGGCGGAGGGATTTCCGACGAGGGTATTGGTTGGCGCGACGGCATCGATCATGATGTCGGCGACCAGCATGGCGCGGCCGTGTTCGACCGGGTCGAGATCGAGCGAGCGGATGAAACCGTGCACCTCCGTCTGGAAGGCCAGCCAGCCCTGCATCATGCGGCGATAGACCGGACTTTTCTGCCAGGCCTGATCGACGAAGCGGCGATCCTTGGGCTGGGGCGCGAATTTGCCCTCACCGGCCACAATGTCGACCACGTTGCGACCGAAGGAGCCGATATGCTGCATGACGGTGAAGGGCTGACGCGCCGCGCCGCCCAGGATTGATCCGATGGCCGCGAACACATCCTCGCGGCTTATGCCGACAATCGGACTCAGAACATTCGGCGTTTCGGCGGCTTCCTCGCCGATGCCCGCACCAATATCGTCGCGACGCTTCGACATGCATCCACCTCCCCGTTTGACTTTTCTTGCCGGCCCGCCTCCCCTCCCCGAGAGGCCGCTCGATGGACCGGCATTCTCGTTGCGCGTGTGCAACAGCGATATATGATGCGCCGCCGACGGGGGCACGGCAAGGGGTTCATGGCGCAGCCATTGGCCGGAATCGGCGAATTTTCGTATTCTCCCGACCTCCGGACGGGCGCGCGATGCGGGTGCCGCCGAGCGCGTATGGTGCAATGCAGGGGCACGATGTGGACAGACGACGGAAAATCATTCTTCACATCGGCGCCGGCAAGACCGGCAGCTCGGCCATCCAGAATTTCCTCGACCTCAATGTCGATGCCCTGCGCCGGGAAGGCATTGTCGTTCCGGACAACGATCTCAATCTCAGCGGGCGCATATATGGCAATCACGTCCGGGTGTTTCGCGAGTGGAACGACGATCCGGCCGCCGGCCGCCAAGCGCTCGAGGCCGCCATCGCGGCGCTGTTCGAGAAGGCGGGCGATGCATCAACGATCGTGATCAGCGCCGAGAACCTGGCCTCCTATGGCGCAGGTCCCTCGCTGTTCGAGGGATTGGTCAAAGATCACGATATCGAAGCGATCCTCTATATCCGGCGGCAGGACGAATTCATCCTGTCGGCCTGGCAGCAGTGGAACGCCAAGGTGCAGGAGGATTTGCTGGCGTGGCTCATCGCTGTGGTCGGCGCGCTTGGCAACTGGCAGGCCTATCTGGTCAACTGGGAGAAAGTCATCCCGCGCGCCAATATCAGGGTACGGATATTCGATCGTGCGCAGCTCAAGGACGGCGACGTCATTGCCGATTTTTTCGATCTGCTGGGTCTTGCCGCCCCATTCGACTCATTCGCCTATCCGGAACGGCAAGCCAATCCGAGCTTCGCGGAAGCCATCATGGAAATGGTCAAGGGCAACAAGCGGATTTTCAGAGATGCCCATGACAACCGGTTTCAGGAATTCGTGCATGACATCACGGGAGACCGGTACGTCAAGAACAGCAAGGAGTCGATGCTGACATCCGCGCAACGGCGCGCGATCGTCGCAAAATACACTTCGTCCAATCTCTGGGTGCAGAAAGTTTACTTTGCAGAAAAGAAAGACAGCTTGTTCGCGCCGATCAAGGACGATGCCTACTTCCTGCCCGACGCGAGGACGATGATACGCCAGCAACTGGGATTCCTCGTCGCCATTGTCCTTGGCTTGTACCAGTGGCGAAAAAATCCAAAAAAGGGCCGTGGCAGGAAACGATCCTGAATGCCGCTCGACCGACAGCGCTCAAATCCGGCACCGCGGATCACCTGCTATCGACCAGAGACATAACGATGCGCCAAAAACTGTTCATTCATATCGGCCCGCACAAAACGGGCACTTCGTCGTTGCAGAGATTTCTCTTCAACAACCAGAAAGCACTGCTGAAGCGCGGCGTCTTCTATCCGATCGCGCATCTAAGCGACTTCGACGCACAGCACCGCCTTGCTTTTGCGATCCTAGGAAAGACCGATCCAAATGACCGGCAGATACCGTCGCGCGAGGCCGATATCGTACCGATTCTCAACGAGATTAAATCCTCCCGTGCTGACACGGCGATCATTTCGAGCGAGGCATTCTTTCCTGCAGACACGACGGCGATCCAGTTCCTGCACGACCAGCTCCATGAATTCACGCCAGTCGTCGTGTTTTATGCACGGCGGCAGGACGAAGGATATGTGTCGACATATACGCAGCGTGCGAAGAGCCCGCGCCATCGCTATGCCCAGCCGATCCATACCCACCTCGATCACCCTGTTAGCATGAGCCGCGACCTCGACATATACCAGCAGGTGTCCAACTGGGCGCGGGTCTTCGGCAAGGAAAACGTGGCGGCGCGCCTCTATAACCGGGAGATCACCGTACCCGCGGATTTCCTACGTTGCGTCGACGAACGACGCACGGAGAGCCCTCCCCTTGCCTCTATGATGGATCGGTTCAAGGCGAGCAAGGATATCAACAAGAGTCCCTCGCTCGAGGCAACCGAGCTGATGCGCCTTTCCAAATCTCAATGCGACGATCCAGAAGTCCGCCAGATAACTATCGATTTACTGCAGAAGCAATTCGAAAGCGGACGCTCTGCGGCAAAACTACTGTCGACGGCAGATCGTCGCGCCATTCTAGAGTTCTTCCGGCCGTCCAACGACAAGCTGTTTCGCGAATATTTTTCCTGCGAGAATAAATTTGCGCCGGAACTGTTGCTAACGGGCGAGGAAACTGGCCGCGAGACCCTGACGATCGGAGAAGCGGCAAAGATGATTGTGGAGCTGGTAGAGGGGACGCCCTATGCGCGCGCGCGACGTGTCATTGCAGCGGCATCTCGGTGGCAACGAGTTCGATGGCGAAAATCGAAGATGGAATTCTGACAAATGTTTAAGATTTCCCGATGCGATAGAAAGCTTCATATCGACCCGTACATGACCGACACACCCTCATTGCAGCGCATCTCTATAGCAATCTCGAGACCACCGCAGAACGTCGATGTCGACCATTCGCGTGACGTCTCTCCAAGCACGATGCCTGAGATTTTCAGGGTCTCCTCGCTCTAACCTGTTGCAACACCCGGTGGGACCGGCTCAAATATTTGCAAGAACTCTCATTCCAGATGAACGAGAGTTGGGGCTCATGACGCTCAGGTTACTTCTTCCGGCGAGGGGGCGAATGGAGTCATATCCTATCGAAACAGCGAGATGGCCAAGGCCATCCACGCCCGACGTCCGTCATGGCGTTCTGATCCTCCCCTATTTCCGCGCGTGGGTTGGAGGCCCGGACCACAGTGTAATTCCGGAACATGGACGCATCATGCGGCATGGCCGGGTGCGCGACAGGTTCCCGAGTGAGCTGCCTCTGGTTCAGTCCTCACCACTCAAGGGCACCTATCTCTATGGGGGTCCGCTCAAAGTCCACTTCGGGCACGTCATAGTTGACAGTATCATCCGCCTATGGGCGTTTGATCGACGGCGCCACAAAGGCGTCGTCTTTGCATTTTTTCCGCGCCCTGTTGATGTGGTTCCGAATTGGTTCTTCGATGTTGTCTCGCTATTCGGGGTAATGCGAGACGATGTTTACATCATCCGCGAGCCAACTATTGTGGAGACTTTGGAGTTCTTCGAACCAGGTAGCCGACTTGGAAGTACGCCGCACAATTGGTATCTGCACTATCTCGAAAGCCTTCCAATCGTCAAAACCTCACGCACACCAAAGAACATATATTTCGGACGAACACATATCCTCCATAGGGGGGCGATGCTCGGCGAAAGATACTTCGGTCGCCTCCTTGAAGAATCCGGTTTTCAGTACGTGAAGCCGGAACATCACGACATTCATACACAGGTTTCTATGATTGAAAATGCGGACCGCATTGTCTTTGCCGAGGGTAGCAGCATTTACAGTGCTGAATTGTTGCCTAGAACAAAGGCCCGAATTTTCATGATTCCCCGCAGAAAAACCGGAGAGAAGATTTTTGCGTCTACGCTACGTCCTCGCGGTTCTTTTACGGTTTTGGGCAAGCCGGATACTCTTATTGACGGACTAAATAGACGCGGCCTGAATCATGCAGACTGTCCTAGTTACATAAGGGATCCTGAGGCGCTACATGCTGACATGGTTCAACATGGCTTAATTGACGGTCGGCCATTTTCAGATCAGGCATTCAGAGAGGCCGAGCGGATTGATTTTTTGACCTACTACAAAGACATCGACCAATCTTACGCTCGAAATTTCAGCAAACTGAGCGGGTGGGTGGAATATGTACGGAATCTATTTCAGCGGAAAAAGACATAGACAACCCCGTCACCCGCGCCGCACACCTATATCGAGCTGGCTGGGAATACCCTCCTCGCGATGGATGTCAATGGCCTTGTATTCGGGTGACTCGGTCATGCTGCGGAAGGCCGCGAGGGATGGATATTCGATCAGGGAAACCCTGTCCCACATTTCCTCGACATCGCCTGCCAGTATACCGTCGTTTCAGCCGAACCAGATGAAATCGCCACCCAGCACCGCAGTCAGATTCGCCACTTCGTGGCCATAGCGCACACATGCCTTCCCGCCGCTCACATGAGCGTCGCGTCATAAGGGATGATGGCATTGGGGACGAAACTTAAGGAGATTGAGCAGCGCAACCGGGCCATTTGCAACCGCGCCGGCTTTTGCGAAGTATTTGTCCACCTGGTCTGCGGTTGCAGCGGATTGACCGCCGTATCCACCCGCCATATATTGACACTATAATTGCCAATATATGGGCTTTCGCCATGCCGGCGCGCCGCCATGCCATATGGACATTTCTGCGCAGCCATGTGTGCGCGGACGGCGCTGGAGGCCCTGCGGCGCAAGTGACATCATCTGCGTTATCGCCATACTCGACGCCGAAAGGACAGCAAATGACCGCAGCGACACAGGATTTCATCGTCAACCGTGCCGATCTTGCCCAGACCAAATGGGTCAGCGGCCCCGCACCGGCCGAGGTTGCCCTCGATGAAGGTCAGGTGCTGGCCGAGATCGAAAAATTCGCCTTCACCGCCAACAACATCACCTATGCGGTGGCGGGCGACATGCTGAACTACTGGTCGTTCTTTCCGGCCGAGGCCGGCTGGGGCCGGATTCCGGTCTGGGGTTACGCAACGGTGGTGCGCTCACGCTCGAATGAGATTGTTGAGGGCGAGCGCCTTTATGGCTATTTCCCGATGTCGTCGCATCTCGTGATGCAGCCCGAGAAGGTGACGCCCGGGTCGTTTCTCGATCTCTACAAGCAGCGGCGCGAACTGCACCCGGTCTACAACACCTATACGCGGCTGAAGACGGACAAGGCCGCGCCGCCGGCCCTCGACGACCTCAGGCCGATCCTCAATCCGCTCTATACGACTTCATTCCTGATCGACGACTGGCTTGCCGACAATAATTTCTTCGGCGCCAAACAGGCGCTGCTGCTGAGCGCATCGTCCAAGACCGGGTTCGGGCTCGCCTTCGGACTTTCACAGCGGCGGCCGCAGGGACCGGAAGTCGTCGGGCTGACGTCCGCCGGAAACCTTGCCTTCGTCGAAAGCCTCGGTTGCTACGACCGCGCGCTGACCTACGACAAGATCGCGATGCTGGATGCGAGCAAACCGGCGCTGGTGGTCGATTTTGCCGGCAATGGCGAGGTGCTGGCCGCCGCTCACAATCATTTCGGCGACAAGCTCGTGGAGAGCACACAGGTGGGGCTGTCGCATTGGGATGCGCCGCGCGTCTCCGGCGCTTTGCCAGGCGCCAAGCCGCATCTCTTTTTTGCGCCCGACCAGGCGCGCAAGCGGATGGAAGACTGGGGACAAAAGGGTTTCGACGCGAAGCTCGGCGAGAGCTGGCGCGCCTTTGCCGCCAAGGCCCAGACTTGGGTCAAGCTCGAACGCGGCAAGGGTCCGGACGCCATAAGCCAGGTCTATTCCGAAACGCTGGCCGGAAAGATCGACCCGGCGGCCGGAAACATTCTCTCGCTCCGATAAAATCAACAGGGACAGGAAACGAACATGACGCTCGCAACACCTCTGCTTCTGAGCGGCGCGCCCGGCTCGCCCTATACGCGCAAGATGCTTTCGGTGTTGCGCTATCGTCATATCCCCTATCGTTTTCTGCTGACCGGACACAACGTGCCGGAGAACCTGCCAAAGCCGAAGGTGGCGCTGCTGCCGACTTTCTATCTGAAGGAAGGCGACGGCGCTTACGAAGCAGCGGTCGATTCGACGCCACTGATCCGGCGCTTCGAAAAGGCGTTTGCGGGGCGCAATGTCGTGCCAGCCGACCCGGTCGTCGAATTCATCGACTACCTCCTCGAAGACTATGCCGACGAGTGGCTGACCAAGGCGATGTTCCACTATCGCTGGCACTACAAGGCCGACATCGACCGGGCGGCGGCCATTCTGCCGATGTGGCGCGGCATCACCGCACCGAAGGACGAGCTTGCGAAATTGAGCAAGCTCTTTTCCGAACGACAGATATCACGGCTCTATGTCGTCGGCTCGAACGAGACGACCGCGCCGGTGATCGAGGCGAGCTACCAGCGCTTTCTCGATGCACTGTCCGCGCATCTCGAAGTGCAACCTTTCCTGATGGGCGGACGACCGGGCGGCAGCGACTTCGGCGTGTTCGGCCAGTTGACGCAGCTCACGCATTTCGATCCGACTCCGATGGCGGAAACGCTCGCGCGGAGCCCGCGCGTTTTTGCCTGGGTCGACATCATGGAAGACCTGTCGGGACTTGAGCCGACCGATGGCGACTGGATGAAACACGACGCGATCCCCGAAACGATACGCGGGCTGCTCACAGAGGTCGGGCGTGTCTACGCCCCTGCTCTCATCGCCAATGCAAAAGCGCTGGCGGCCGGCGCCGAGACCGTCGAAACCGAGATCGACGGAAAGCGCTGGACGCAACAGCCCTTCCCCTATCAAGGCAAGTGCCTGCAATGGCTGCGCGAAAAGCGCGAGGCATTGTCGACCGCGGACCGGAAGACGGTGAATGACGTGCTGGCGGGAACGGGCGTGGAAGCGCTGTTCGGCTAACGCGGCGGCGCAGCGGCCAGCGCTTTCGCCGTCTTCTCCATTACACGTTTGGCTTGCGCCACCGACAGCCCCTGATCTTCCCGCAGGCGATGCCAGAACTCGAAGCTCATCGTCGCATCCAATGCGTCGAACAAGGTGCGGTCTCTGGTCAGCGCCGCTGGCAGCGATCCGCGCAAGATGCCCCGGAGGGCCTCGTTCATCCAATGCCGGTCTTCACGCAGGAAGGGCGACGTGTGACTGTGCACATCGGCCGCAATTCGCAGCGGCATGATTTTTTCGAACAATTTCGCGCGGCGGGCGACGAGTTGTTCCAACAAATCGGGCGCATCGGTTGGTGGTTGCTGCTCGGCCAGAACGGGACGCAGTTCGGTACGCATCAGCGCCGCGATTTCGCGATAGAGACTTTCCATGTCGTCGAAATGCCGGAAGACACTGCGCAGGCCGACATCGGCGCGGGCGGCCACATCTTCGGCGCGCGGCGCGACCTGGCCTTCGCGAATCAGATCGCGCATGGCCTCCACAATACGAAGCCTGCTCGCCTCGCTGCGGAGGCGGCGGCCATCCTTCGACTTCGGTTCTGTCTTGGCGGGGGACATTGAGCCCTTCGGGGGAAATACATCGATTTTAGCGGATGATTTTGCCGCTCCATCATCCCAAAGGCGGCCCACAAAAGCCATAAGCAGCGGCGCGATTTGTGTCAAAAAGCGGTGACAAGCCGTCGGATATGCGGTTAACTGCTTTCGACGGGGTACGTCAGCGATCAATCGGGCTTCAGCTGCCAGCGACACGGTGGAGAGGCCCAGGGGCGCAAGGAAGAGAAGCCATTGAGGCTCTCCTTGCCACCTTCAAAATTGATCGCCGTTGGCGAGGCCCCGGTTCCATGTACGCCCCCCTTTCGCATCCCGTTCGACGGATGCATCCGCGATTCGCGATGATGCTTGCCGTCGTTGCCGCATTGACGCTGTGGATGTCCACCGCGACGCCCGCCAGTGCCGGCTATTATCCACCGGCCCATTCCGATGCCGCCTATTTCCACGATTCGCTTGCGCCTTATGGCACATGGACGCATCACGCGAGCTATGGCGCGGTCTGGTATCCACGCGGCATGTCGCATGGCTGGCGGCCCTATACGCAGGGCCGCTGGGTCTGGGACGACGGCTATGGCTGGACCTGGGCATCGGGCTTCGCATGGGGCTGGGCCCCTTTCCATTACGGCAGCTGGATATGGGACGCCGCCTTCGGTTGGATCTGGGTGCCCGGTCGTGTGTGGGCACCGGCCTGGGTGACGTGGCGCTACAGCGACAGCTATATCGGCTGGGCGCCCATCGGCTACGGCGTCAGCTGGCGATCCTACAATCCGGGCTGGAGCTATGGCGGATGGAACTATGTCCATCGGCAGCATTTCGGCGCGCCGGTCGTCCATCAGCACATCATCGTCGTCAATAACTACAAGACGATCTATCACAACACCCATCACTGGGCGCCGCCGCGCAACAAGCACAACCGTGTCGAACATCGCGGCTTCGATCGGGGTTTTGTCGAACGCGGCAGCCGCTACAAGATCGACCGCGTGCATGCGCGGCCCGAGCACTGGCAGCGAAACGACCATCGGCAAGGACCGGCTGGCAGGGACGACTGGCGCAACAACAGACAAGACGGCGTGCGCTATGTTGCGCCAGAGCGGAGAGTCGAGGGACGGCCGGACAGCCAGCGCGACCCGCAGTGGAGCGAGCGACAGGACGGGCAGCACGTCCGTCCTGTCGATAATCGACGTGATTCCCGGCAGCCGGACCGTCAGCAGCACATGCAGGAATGGCAGCAGATACAGCAACAGCAAAGGCTGCCGCATCAGGGGCAAGTTCCACAACGTCAGGCGCAACAGCCGCAGCGGCAAGAACAGCAACGGTCGCGGCAGGCCATGGACCAGCAGCGCCAACAACAGATGCAGCAACAGCAAAGGCTGCCGCATCAGGGGCAAGTTCCACAACGTCAGGCGCAACAGCCGCAGCGGCAAGAACAGCAACGGTCACGGCAAGCCATGGGCCAACAGATGGAGCAACAGCAAAGTCGGCCGCCGCAGGGGCAAGTGCCACAACGTCAGGCACAACAGCCGCAGCGGCAGCCGCAGGTACAAGAGCAGCGCGCACCAGAAGCGCAACGCCAACCGCAACAACGCTATGAGCAGCGTGTCGAGCGCCGCGACGAAAGCCGCGATGGGGGTCGCGACGGTGGTCGAACCTGGCGCTGACCGGGGCATGGTCCGGTGCGATCGGATCGGACCATGCTTCCGGCGCGCTCGGCTGGCCGACGCGCCGGAGGATCTTCAGGCTCAAAAAGAGCGTTACTCCGACTTCTCCTCCAAAGCTCGGCGCATTCGGCGAATAACGACCTTGCGCGCACGGTCGTCGGCCGCTGTTTCGAGTTGTTCGCTTATGTCGAGCCATAGTTTCGACAGATCATTGTGCCAGTCCATCCGCCCGACGAGTTCGGGCTGCAAACGGCGTGGCGCGGGCCGCCGCCGCGCTTCAGGCGCCTCGACGAGCAGATCGAACACCTCATCGAGGTCGGGGGCGAAAATGCGTTCGCCATCGAGTCCGAGATCGGTGAGGCGTGCATGGAGGCCCGACAACCCTTCCTGTTCGCCATGCACCAGTATCGTCCCTCGCATGACCGGGCCGCGCTCTTCAACCCAACGGGCCAGCGCCGGTCCGTCGGCATGACCGGAATAGACATCCAAGGTTCTGATGCGTGCGCGCACCTTGATTTCCTCGCCCTGGATGCGAACGGCCTTGGCACCCGACAGCAATATGCGGCCGAGCGTCGCTTCCGCCTGATAGCCAACCATGATGACCGTCGTGTTCTCGCGCCACAGCCGGTTCTTCAGATGGTGGCGGATGCGGCCGGCGTCGCACATACCGCTGGCGGCGACGATGATGTGACTGCCATCCATACGTTCGATCATCATGCTTTCGGCGACGGTTTCGGTTGTGCGCACGCCGTGTGCACGCATGGCACGACGAAACTCATCTCCGTTCTCCAGGCTGTCAGCATGATCGAGAAAGATTTCGGTGGCGCGGATCGCCAGTGGTGAATCGAGAAAGATCGGCACATCACGCACCCGCTTCCCGGCGACCAAAGACAGCAGATCGGCAAGCAACTCCTGTGTGCGCTCAACGGCGAAGGTCGGGAAAATCAGGACACCGTTCTTGTTCAGCGCCGCATTGACTTCGTTTGCCAGAAGATCACGGCGCGCTTCGAGTGTCATCGGCTCGCGCTCGCGAGAGCCATAGGTCGCTTCACAGATCAGATAGTCGAGGTTCTCCGGCGACTCCGGCGCTGGATGAAAGCTCTTCACTTCCGGGCCAATGTCACCCGAGAATAACAATCTCAGCTTGCGCGGCGTTTTCAGATCGGTATCGATCTCGATTTCAATCGAGGCCGAACCGAGAATGTGGCCCGCATTCCAGAAGCGGGCGCGAACGCCTTCCGCCGGCTCAATCCATGTGTCATAGGCAACAGGATTGAATGCGCGAAGCGATGCGTCTGCATCGGCCACTGTGTAGATTGGCGTTACCCTGGGCCGCCCACGCTGAGCGTTGCGACGGTTGAGCTGTTCGACTTCGAACTCCTGGATATGACCGGCGTCCGGAAGCATGCAGGACAGAAGATCAATGGTTCCGTGGGTCGCATAGATCGGCCCCGTAAAGCCATGCTTCACAAGTTTCGGGATGAGGCCCGAATGATCGATATGGGCATGCGTAAGCAGCACGAAGTCGATCTTTCCCGGATCGAAGGGAAAGTCGGCATAGTTCAGCGCCTTCAACGTTTTCGCGCCCTGGAACATGCCACAATCGACGAGAAAACGCGTCTTTTCAGTCTGCAAAAGATAGCAGGAGCCGGTGACGGTGTGGGCCGCGCCGTGAACGCTCAGCGTGATCGACATTACTTCCGTTTCTCTTCTGTTGTTTCGTCGCGAAGTGCGTGCGCCAGAAGTCCGGCCAGCGGGATCGCATTGGTCGGGTGCGGCACCGAGTCTGCCGACCATATCGCGCGCGCGCCCGCTGCGCGAATGTTCGCTTCAATCTTCGCGTCAAAGAGCGCATGCGTGACAGCAACGACGATATCGGCGGCGCCCGCCTGTTTCAGACTTTCGACAGCCACGGTCACCGTGCCGCCGCTCGAGACGATGTCATCGGCGACGAGGATTCTGCGTCCGGCGATTTTCGCTGCGGGAAAGGCAATTCGAACTTCGCGGTCACCCAGCCGCTCCTTCTTGCCGGTAATCGCCTCGGCATCGAGGGCGCCCGCGATACGGGATACCCATTGAATCGACTCCGCGTCCGGCCCGGCAATGAGCGTGGACTGCGTGAGGCCCTGCCCGCGGGCGAAATCGGCGATGACTTCGGCCGCAGTGAGATTTTGTGCCTCGACGCCGGGAAAGACGTCGCGGATATCGGCGACCCGATGGAGATGGGCATCGACCGTCACGATGCGATCGAACATGGTGCCGAGCCAGCCACCGATGACCTTCTGGCTGATTGCCTCGCCCGCGTGAAAGACCTTGTCCTGACGCATGTAGCAGAGATAGGGTGCGACCAGAACAAGACGCGCAGCGCCGCCGCGCCTGAGTGCCTCGACGGCCAGCGCCAGTTCGACAAGCTTTCCATTCGGCCGGTCGAGCGGACAATAGAGAATTGTCACCGGCGCCGGCGTCATGATTGTCACACGCGACTCGCCATCAGGAAAAGTGTGAACCGCGATTTCCCCGAACGGCACACCCAGCGCCTCCGCCATCGCATGCGCGTGGTCGCTTCCGTGGGCAAAGGACTGCACCGCTACGGCGGTCACTTTCCGGCTCCGTTGACACTGAGACCGCCCAGAGCATAGCCATTCGTCTCCCGAGCCGCTTCGATTGCGAAATCGAAATGGGACTGCCCGGCCGAATAGATCCGGTAGAGCGGCTCGCCGGCCTCGACCTGGTCGCCGACCCGCTTCAGCAGATCGAGCCCGGCGCCGCGGTCCAGTGGCGCGCCAGCAAGGCGCGCCAGCTGCGCGATGCGAAAACAATCGATCGAGGCAACAACCCCGTCCGCCGGCGACAGGACGTCCGTCGTCAGGGCCCCAAGCGGGGGACCTGGCGGTGCGTGCCCCTGAGTATCGATGATGCGATGCATCCGTCTTGCCGCCTCGCCACTGTCGAGCAGTTCGCGCGCACGGGCATAGCCGCCGCCGCCCCTCATCGCCGGATCGCCCTCAATGATGCGGCCCGCGAGACGCAACGACTTTTCGCGAAGATCGGTGGGCGCATGCGCTTCGTTGTTCAGCACGGCCATCACGTCGCGCGCCTCGAGCACGGGCCCTATCCCGCGGCCGACGGGCTGGGCGCCGTCCGTCACCATGACATCGACATGCAACCCCACCTGATCGGCTACATATTCGAAGAGCTTGCGCAGACGCATCGCCTCATGCGCGTCGCGTACCTTGGCGGTTGGACCGACAGGAATGTCGATCACGAGATGTGTCGATCCCGCGGCCATCTTCTTGGACATGATGGACGCCACCATCTGCTCGCGCGTGTCGAGATTGAGCGGCCGCTCCACGCCGATCAGAATGTCGTCAGCCGGCGAAAGATTGACATGACCGCCCCAGACGAGACAGCCGTTGCACTCGCCGACCACGGTACGCATCTCCTCGATCGTCAAGTCGACACGGGCAAGAACCTCCATCGTGTCGGCCGTGCCGGCCGGCGAGGTGATGGCACGCGAGGACGTCTTCGGGATCGTCAATCCATGCGCGGCGACGATCGGCACCACGACCATCGAGGTCCGGTTTCCGGGAATGCCGCCGATACAATGCTTGTCGACAACCATCGGCGACGACCATGCCAGGGTGTTGCCGGCGCCGGCCATGGCGCGCGTGAGCTCGAGAAGTTCGCCGGTGGTGAGGAAGCCTGCGCACGCGACGAGGAAAGCGGCGATTTCCATGTCGGAGTAGCGATAGCCGACAATGTCGCGGATGATCGCCTCGATCTGATGCGCGTTCAGCGTTTCTCCGATGATCTTGGTGCGCACATATTCGAGACTCTGCGGGCGGCGCGCCGGCGCGATCGTGACCGACGTGCCTTCGGGCAGGCCCATACGTCGAAAAGCCGGTTCGGCAAGGCCAATCTCCTCCGGACCGACGACCGAAAGGTCATGGCAGATATCAAGGCTCGCAATGATCGAGTGACCGTCATGGACGATTTCCAGCCGCTTGAAGGCCTGAAAAGCTTCCGGTCGCAACGCCGCGCAGTTCGACGCCAGAACGGCGACGTTCTCGCGCAGTGTGTCGAGCGGTATACGGCGAATCTTCAGCTGCATGGTGTCCGGAAATCACTCTCTTGCGCCGGTCAGGCGGCGTAGATGGTTTCGCCCCGCTTGATCGTCTCGACGATCGTGAGTTCGCGCAGAGCGGACGGATCGATCACTTCGGGGTCTTCGGCCATAATCACAAAATCGGCCAGCTTGCCTTCCTCGATCGACCCCTTGATGTCGTCTTCGAAATGCTGATAGGCCGCATCGATGGTGATACCGCGCAAGGCATCGTAGGCGCTTATGCGCTGATCTTCTCCCAATACCTGGCCGCTGCGCGTGCGCCTGTTGGTCGCAGACCAGAGCAGCATGCGGCAATCGGAGGGAGCCACCGGCGAATCATTGTGCAGCGTGTAACGCATGCCGCGGTCGACGGTCGAACGCACCGGACTGATGCGCGCCGCGCGTGCCGGACCCAACACCGAATCGCGGTGCCAATCGCCCCAATAGAATGTATGCGTGACAAAGTAGGACGGCATTACGCCGAGTTTTTCCATTCGATCAAGCTGGTCCTCGCGCAAGGTCTGGGCGTGGATGACTGTTGGTCGCCGATCACCGAGACCGTACTTCGCCGTCGCCTTTTCGATGGCGGCGATGAACTGGTCGGCGGCCGCGTCGCCGTTGCAATGGGCGTATACCTGCCAGCCACGGGCGAAGGACTCATCAACATAGTTGGCCGCCGTCAGGTCGTCGACGATCCGATATCCGCGATAGTCCGGCTTGAAACCCGGCGGCACGACTTCATAGGGTTCGGTGAGCCAGGCCGTCTTGGCTTGCGGCGAACCATCGAGCATCAGCTTGATGCCACCGATCTTGAAGCCGTTGTAATCCTTTCGCACCTCGACATCGCCGCGCGCGAGATCGTCGATGTGGGTAAAGAAGGGATAACCGATCACGTCGATTTTCAAGCGATCACGCTCGGCCGCGAGCGTCAGCAGGTCGTAGTCGGGGCGCCGCGTCGCGCCGTCCTGCGCAGTCGTGATGCCCCAGGCGGCGTATTGATCCTGCACCTTGTCGAGCAGATCGAGCAACTCATCCTTCGACGCCTCCGGCAGGCGCGGCAGGGCGAGCGAAATGGCGCCTTCCTCAAGAATGCCGTTCGGTTCTCTGGTACCGGGCCAGCGGCGGATGACACCGCCGGCGGGATCGGGCGTATCGGCCGTGATGCCGAGCAGGTTCAGCGCATATGAATTCACGACTACGACATGGAGCGAAGCGTGATAAGCGAGCACCGGTTGCTCGGTCGACACTTCGTCGAGATCGGTGCGGGTGATGGCGCGCTTTTCAGCCAATAACGAGTCGTCGTAGTTCGCGCCGAGAATCCAGCCGCCGCGTCCGCCACCGGTTTTCTCGCGATATTTCAACAACTCGTTCCTGATGTCGGCGATGCTCCCGACAGGGCCTGCCGGGATCGGCGCGAGGTTCTGGAAGCCCATCAGCAACGCCGTCAGGGAAACATGGCCGTGGCAGTCGATGAAACCGGGCAACATTGTCTTGCCGCCGAGATCGACGATGCGGGCGCCGCTGCCCGCACGCGACGCAACGTCCGCCTCTCGGCCGACCGCGAGAATGCGTCCTCCCTTGACAGCGACCGCTTCGGCGACCGGCAGGGCCGCATTCATCGTGCGAATGGTGCCGCCGCGATAGATCGTGGCGCCGCTGGACGCTGCGCGGGCGCGCCGCGTCGACCCGCCGGCGATGGCGGGCGCGGTGAAGGCGAGCGCCACGGCAGCGCCTGCAAGCACGTCGCCGCCGGCACGCGAGACGCCGAGCGCCGTCAGCATGCCGGCCGTCAACGCCGCGCCGGCGCCAAAAAAGCCGCGGCGGCTCAGATGTTCGCGTTTCGGCGGATAGGCGCCCCAGACATAGGGTGTGCAGCAGGGACAGTTTCCACGATGGGTCTTCGGATCGTCGTATGACATCGATACCTCGGATAGCGGCGTCTCAGCGCCCGGTGAAATTCGGCGACCGCTTCTCAAGGAAGGCCGCGATGGCTTCGCGGCTGTCTTCGCCGGTGGCGGCGAGCGCAAACTGGTCGGCATCCATGAAGGTCACAGCAGCGTTGAGCGCCGTCGCCGCCTGCGTGATGCCACGCTTTGCCATACGCACCGAGACCGGCGGCAGAGCGGCGACCTTTTCGGCCCAGCGGTGGGCGCTCTCGAGCGCCTTGCCATCGTCGCAGATTTCGTCGATGAGGCCCCATTGTTCGGCTTGCTCTGCGCCGACCCGTTCGCCGAAGATGGTAAGTTGCTTGGCGCGAGAGGGCCCTATCAAGTTCACCATACGCGGCTGCGTGTGCCAGCTCATGTTCATGCCGAGCGGGATTTCCGGGAGACGGAAATGTGCGCCGCGTCCGGCAATGCGGAAATCGCAAGCAACCGATAATGCGACGCCTCCGCCGATACAGAAACCTTCGATGGCGACAATCGTGACCTGGTCAAGCGCTTCCCAAGCGTCACACATATCGGGGCCGGCACGCAGCATTTCGCGCCGCTCCAGAAGCGATGCCGAAGCGCGTTTTACCATTTCGGGATCGGCGAGATCAGCGCCCCCGGTAAAAGCCTTCCCGCCGGTCAGGATAACGGCGCTTGTTGTCACATCATCGCGCAACAGGCGTGCGGTCGCGGTGAGATCGCGCAGCAGGCGGGCCGAAAGCGCATTGACGCGATCGCCGCGGTCGAAGCGGACGGTGGCCACGCGGCCGGCGCGCTCAATCGTAATGAACTCGCCGACTTTTTCGCTCTGCACCATACCACCCCCTTGTTTCTTGCGGCCGCGCGCAGACCGCGGGGCGTTTCTTGGGCGCAATGATGGCGCGGCTACCGCCCGCTGCAAAGGGTTTTCCGGTTTGGCGGCGTAAAAAGAAGAGGGGCGGCGCCGAGGAGTGCGCCGCCCGCTCCCGTCCGGCCCGCCAGGACCGGACACCCCTCAACTCAGGAGTTGACGATCTCCCATGAGCCGTCGGGCTGACGGCAGGCCTTACCGTAAGCATCCTCGGCGCGACCACCGATGGTGATGACGGTCTGATACTCGCGGCAATAGTGACCGGGATGGGGCTCATAGGTGCGGACCGGCGTGACCTCGTAGCCATATCCAGAGCGGATGTCTTGCCAGGAAACCGGATGGTGGTTCGGTGCATATTCGAGCACATCGCCGACACAGGCCCAGTTGCTGGCATCGACGGCATGACCGAGCGCGCCGCCAAGGACAGCACCGATCAGGGCGCCGCCAATCACCGGCCCGGCACCCCTGCCCTGGTCGGCACCGATCACGCCGCCAAGGATAGCGCCGATGACGGTGCCAACGGCCTGGCTGTTACAGGCGGAATAGCGATAGCCGTATCCATGGCTGCCATAGGACGCATCATAGTAACCCGCTGGCGGGCGCATATAGACCTGCTGCGGGACCGTCACATAATGATAGGTGTTGCGATAGACGACGGTCGTGCTGGTTCGGGGCGCCGCGCCGGTGCGTGGTCCGTAGTGTCCGTACCAGGGTCGGTCCACATAAACCGGACGATATGTCTGCCGCGTTGCTCCCGGCAGGTGACGCTGCTGAATCTGCTGTTGACGAACCTGCTGCCGGTGCTGCCACAGCGGATCGGCTTGCGTGCGCGATGGATGTCGTGTCTCGACCGGATGGTCCTGGCGGTGGCGCATTTCGCCGCGTTGACCATATCGGTCGTCCACATGACCTGCCAACCAGACGTCACGCTCCATGCGCTCGACCGGCGCCGCCAGCGCTGCGCCGCCAAAGCCGACGCATAGCAGGGCAGCGATGGCCGCGCTCGCCAAATTTCCAGTTTGTCGCAC
Source organism: Parvibaculum sp. (assembly GCF_030651915.1). Classification (GTDB taxonomy): domain Bacteria; phylum Pseudomonadota; class Alphaproteobacteria; order Parvibaculales; family Parvibaculaceae; genus Parvibaculum. The sequence goes on from NZ_JAUSBV010000005.1 coordinate 185,116, forward strand.
CATGGTGCGCCTCCGTTCCAAGGACGGAAATCCACTTCCGCCAACATCGACAGATTTTCATCGGGCGCCTGAACGGTCCCTGAACTGGCCGTTAATCTTCAGGTCGGCATTGCGACAGGCCACCGCAGTTGAATTCGCCGGCCGTTTCCTCTCGAATCCCCCATGTCGGGATTGCCGCGATCTTCCCCCCCCCAAAAAACCCTGGAGATTCGATGTCCAACACACACGCAACGCCTACGTCCTACGAGATTTCCGTTGGGGCGGCCTGCAAACGGTTGGGGTACGGTCCGACGATCGAATCACTGCTTTCGCTCGCGGCGCTCGAGCTCAAAGTCGAGATTCCGATCGTGCGCGACAATGGAGAACTTGCGATTTTCACCGGTTACCGCGTCCAACATCAAAATGTGCGCGGACCTTGCAAGGGCGGACTCCGCTACCATCCGGACGTCGACATCCAAGAAGTGCGCGAACTCGCGGCGTTGATGACCATGAAGACGGCGCTCGTCAATATTCCGCTTGGCGGCGGCAAAGGCGGTATCGCCTGCAATCCGCATGAAATGAGTCAACGCGAACTGGAAGTTCTGACGCGGAAATTCGTCAAGCGCATTCATCGCGAGATCGGCCCAAACTCCGACATCATGGCACCAGATGTGGGAACCAATGCCCAGACGATGGGCTGGATTCATAGCGAATATTCCGCCATCTACGGGCACTCGCCGGCGGCCGTCACCGGAAAGCCGCTTGCCCTTGGCGGTTCGCCAGGCCGTAACACCGCGACGGGGCATGGGATCGCGATCGTCGTTGCCGAGTATGCCAGGCACCACCGGATGCCGCTGAAGGGTTCGACAGCGGTCGTTCAGGGTTTTGGCAATGTCGGATTTCACGCAGCTCAGGCACTGGCAGCACTGGGCATAAAGGTCGTCGCAATCTCCGACTCGCGCAGCGCTGTTTACCGTGACGGGGGGATCGACCTTGCAGCATTGTCGGATCAGAAGCACGCGCGGGGTTCGCTCAAAGACACGGAAGGTCACGATTCACTGGAGCCGGATGCTTTGTTCGAGATACCATGCGACTTTCTGGTTCCCGCCGCGCTCGGCGATGCCATTCATGCGGGAAATGTCGCTCGCCTCGCATGCCGCATCATCGTCGAGGGCGCCAATGCGCCGGTTACCGCCGAGGCGGATCTGACGCTCCGGGAGCGCGGCATAGCCGTCATTCCCGACATTCTCGCGAATGCGGGCGGCGTGATTGTCAGCTATTTCGAATGGGTGCAGAACCTTCAACGACAGGTATGGGCGCTGGAGACAGTCGATGCCGAGCTCGAACGCCTTCTTGGCAATGCAACCCGCGAGGTGCTGGCACACGCTGCTGGAGCCGATCTCGACCTTCGATCCGCAGCCTTCGACATTGCCGTGAGACGGGTCAAGGAAGCGCTGGAGGCCACCGGACTCTGAGCCCTCATCTCTCTGACATAAGGTTCATGTAACGCTTGGCATGTTAGGCTCTAGCGGAATCAGTCCCCCCGCAGCGCAGGAACGCCCGCGACATGCCAGAGACCAGTTTTCTGCAGGCCCTGTTTCTCGGCATCATCGAGGGGGTAACCGAATTTCTGCCGGTTTCGTCGACCGGACATCTCATTATTGCCGGCGAGCTGATCGGTTTCGACAGCGTGCCCGGCGAGGTCTTCGAGACCACAGTTCAGATCGGCGCCATTCTGGCGATATGCACCCTCTATCGGGAGCGGTTGACGTCCGTTACGCGAGGCCTCCTCAACGGCGACGCCGCAGCGCGCTCCTTTCTAACGAGCATTCTCATCGCCACGCTACCGATGGTCATTCTGGGCGCGCTCTTTTACGACTTTATCGTCGGCGTCCTGTTTTCGCCCTATGTGGTCAGCGTGGCATTCATTGTGGGCGGCATCGCGATCATTGTGATCGAACGGCTGAATATCGACCAGCGTATCGAGTCGATCGAAGCTATCGCGCCTTTTACTGCCGTGAAGATCGGGATTTTCCAGTGTCTTGCGCTCATTCCAGGGATGTCGCGCGCGGGCGCAACCATCATTGGATCGCTGCTGGTTGGTGTCGAGCGGAAGACGGCGGCTGAATTTTCCTTCTTCCTGGCAATTCCTGTCATTGTCGGCGCCACTATCGTTGACCTTTGGGGCAATCGCGCATTGCTCGACGGTGCGCATGTTCCGGTTCTGGCGGTCGGCTTTGTCGCAGCGTTCCTGTCGGCGCTGGTCGTCGTAAGGTGGTTTGTCGGCTTTGTCAGCCGTCACGGCTTCTCAGCCTTCGGATGGTACCGAATCGCCCTCGGCAGCCTGTTGCTCGTCTATTTCCTGATGTGAGCCTGAGAACGCGCCCTACTCGGCAGGCGGTTCGCCGCCGGCGCGGCGCTGCCCACCGGCGTCCTCCGACGGCCGGGCGACGCGGCCAGAGCGGCGCGGAACCTGACGCGGACCCGCCGCCGGTTGCAATGGACGGGCGACGCGCAAATCCTTCGGCATGTCGCGGCCATGTGCATCGAGATCAATCGGCGGCGCTGTCGGCCGGCCATCGAAATCGATCCACTGCTTGCGGTCATAGTCGAACAGCTTGCACGCGCGGACAATCTTCAGATATTCGCCGAGGGACAGCCGGTAGCGGACGACATCGTCGCCATAGGCTTCAATCAGCTTTGCCTGCGCGTCAGTCAACTTGTAGCCTGGTATCGAAGGCAGCGCGTGATGCGCGTGATGCAGCATCACCCATTTGAACAGCGGCAGGAAGTCGAACGGCAGATCGACATGCGCTGTGCCGCGTATATTGCCACCGTAAAACGTCCATTCTTTCGGGTCGTCGAACCAGGGCACGGCCGGATGGTTGTGCTGCAGGAATATCGACAGCGCCATCAGGTAGTTCCAGACCGCAAAGGGAAGCAACCAGCCAAGTAGCATGGTCAGCCAAAGCGCGCGATCCGGCGACAACCAGCTACCCAGAACACCGATTGCCGCGACCATGCCGCCACCGACGAACACCACAAAAAGTGTATCAGGGAGATGCCGACGCCACTCGTTGCGCGATTCAGGAGATGTCGGCAAGACCAGCTTCGGGATCCAGAAAGCGATCCAGTAGTAGATCAGCGGTCCGAAAACACCGCGATAGACGCGCTCCAGTCCCCGGCGCAAGAGCGGTGCTGCATCGAACTCACCCTTCGACATCGGGGCCCACACATAGTCGAACCCCTTGAGGTTCGTATAGCGGTGATGAATCCGATTGTGGACGACGTCCCACAGACTGCGAGAGTGCAAACAGGGGATGAAGACCAATCGGGTGATCCAGCGATTCATCGTACGGCCGGGCACAAAGGCCGAATGTCCACTGTCGTGACCGATCAGGAACAGAAGGCCGATCAACGCCCCGTTCGCGACCGCGAAGACAATGTTCACAGCGAGAGGCAGTGGCGCTACCGCGCCGGCAAGCGTCGCAAAATAGAGAAAGTAATGAATGCCGAGAATGCGCAGGCCACGACCCAACGATTTTTCAGTGACATCCGCTCGTTCGGCGGCAGTCAACCAATCAGCCGGCACGCCGGCCTTCAAAGGCCTCCGGCTGTCTCTCGCGCTTTCCGTCGTTACAACGTTCACGTCCGGCCAAGTCCAATCGTTAACCAATGCCTGAGACTTTCTTTGGCACTTAGAACTTTAGGTTAAGCACCTCTTAATTGTGAAGCGCAAGTTTTAATCAGGGGTCCGGAAAATCAACATTTAAGACGATTTTAGGGAAGGTCATGCCAAAAAGAACCCGGGACCTGATGTTTCTACGAGCCCGGCGCATCGCCGAAGACCGGCAGCGGCCTGGATCGGCAATTGGCGTGGATCAGTATATTGACCCTCGATGACAGTGCCGCGCTCACGGTGGATCGACGCGATTTCTCGATGCATTGGCTCACGTTGCAGTTTCGTGAAGCCGAGCTTGAGGACAACTTCGCGGCAGACAACTATGCGCGCCAGATTTCCATCACCCGTCTTTCGGTGGTGATGGGTGCATTTGTCTTCTCGCTTTTTGGCATTCTCGACAGCTACATCGTTCCGGAGGTCCTCTACGAGGCGTGGTTGCTTCGTTTCGGCCTTGTATGCCCCGTTCTCCTCGGCCTCGTCGCATTCTCCTATTCCGGTCACATTTCCTATAAGAACTCCGGCTGGCTTTCGCTTGCCATGGTTGCCCCTGGAATTACGGTCGTCACATTGACCGCAATCGCCGATGCACCAGGCGCATATCTTTATTACGCTGGCCTCATTGTCGTGATTGCCTACAGCAATTGCCTTTGGCGGCTCAGCTACATCTATTCGACCGCAGTCTCGCTGACGACGGTCGCCGCCTATCAGTGGGTCATCGTATTCGTCAATCCCGTGCCCTTCGAGATATTCATCAGCAACAATGCGTTCATGGGCTCGGCCGTCGGCATAAGCATGTTTTTGAACTACGTTCAGGAGCGGCAGTTGCGGGTCAGCTTTGTGGACAACGAGAAATTGCGCTTCGAACAGCGGCGCTCAGAGCGGCTATTGAGCCGGTCGGAGGCTGCCAGCCGCGCGAAGAACGACTTCCTCGCGATCATGAGCCATGAGCTGCGAACGCCACTCAATGCCATCATCGGGTTTTCGGAAATCATCGCAAATCAGATGTTCGGGCCCGTCGGGCAGGCCAGATATGTCGACTATGCCGGCGACATCCGTTCGAGCGGCGCACATCTATTGAGTATCATCAACGATATTCTGGACATTTCGAAAGCGGAGGCCGGCAAGCTCCAGCTGGAAGAAGAACCGCTCGATCCGGTCGAGTCGCTCAATCGGACCATGCGTATGTTCCGCCAGCGCGCCTCGGAACTCAGCGTCGATCTTACCTTCCGCGTAAGGGACGACATTCCGTGGATGATTGTCGATCCACGTCTGTTCAATCAGGTGGCGATCAACCTGACTTCGAACGCGCTCAAGTTCACGCCTGAAGGTGGGCAGGTTCGGGTGGACCTCGGCCTCGACAGCGCCGGTGACCTGGTGCTCAGCGTCGAGGACACCGGCATCGGCGTCAAGGCATCCGACATCACTCGAATATTCGAGCCCTTCGTGCAGGTCGAGGATGCCATGTCACGCACTCAGCAAGGCACGGGCCTTGGGCTACCGCTGGTCCGAAAGATCATGAGCCTGCACGGCGGAACGGTCGAACTCGAGAGCCGCGTCGGCGAGGGAACGACGGTCAAGGCCACGTTCCCGAAGAGCCGCTTTGTCGCTCCCGACGTCGAGAATGTCAGCCGGCAGGCGCACTGAACGGACCTGTTCGCGATCCACTATGCCGGCTTGTCCACCACCATCAAATAGATGCACTTCGTCGAATCGACCTCAACCGTGACATTGGCGACATCAAGACCGTCGATCAGCGCCAGCATATCCGCCTCGGTGCGGTAGACCAGGCTCCAGTCCGTCACGAATTCAAGCGGCCATTCGCACGCTTCGCGGCCCTTCTTGACGTTTGCGAGTATGAGCTTTCCACCAGGCTTCACCTGTGCGTAAAGATCGTGCGTCAGTGCGCGGGCGCGGCGGGCAGAGAGGTAGTCGTAGAGGCCAAGGCTGTAGATCACATCCTGTGGCGGCAATGTCTTGAAAAGAGCGCCGGCCTTCAGGAGTTGAGCAAACGACGCCTGCAGGCACTGAACCTTGGCGCGGCCCGCATGGCGGACCACTTCGGGATAGGCGTGCTCGTAGGCATGGTTCAGCGCCCGGTCGTCCTGGTCGATAAGTGTGAAGTTGACCGGCGACGGCAGGCGATCGATCGTCAGATAGTCATAGACTTCGTAGGCCGAACCGCAGCCGAGATTGGCGATGTTCAACGGCGTGTCGCTGGCGTTTTCCGCAACACGTTCCGCAATCAGCTTCTGTGTCATGCGCAATCGCGTGCCGACGCAGGCGCCGGTCTCGATGCCGATGCGATGCAGCAGCTTTTCATAGGGCGTATTGCCTACACGCTGCCACTCGTAGACGTAGTTCATGATCCGGAAATCCCCCGGATAACCCAGCGGCTTCTCGTAACAGCGCTTCATCACGGCGCCCGGCATGAAGTCGGGCGTCAGCACGCGTTCGGCATAGCGTTTGTGCCGCGCCAGCATCACCGGATCGCTCCAGACCGGCGTCAGAATATCGTTGCCCCGATACCAGAGTTCCTTCCACTGCGGCACGATCCGATCCTCACAGGCGATCAGTGCGTCGAGCAGCAGTTTTTCCCGTTCGCTACCGGTCGCCGTGAGGCGCGCCTCGAAGGTTTCAAGGATGCTCTTGTAGGACCGGAAGAGATTGAGAATCTCCGTGCTGAGTTGCTGGAACGCCGGCAGGATGCCCTGCGACGTGCCGAACGCCGGATCGGCCAGCGCTTGCGTCAATACCAGGCTGTCGTGATCGGTTACGATCGTCGGAATGTCGAGAAAGCCGGTGGTGAATTCGAGCGCCACCGTTGTTCGCATTCCGTGGGGTTCGATCCGGCGAACCCGGCCGGCACCGGCAAAAAGGCGGGCATCGCCCAGGCGAAGCTCGAAAGGCATTTCGGCGCCGATCAAATTGTCCCAGCCTCCGGCTCTCCCGCTCTGGACGGCGATACCCGTCATGCTGAGGTTTTTGAGCGTCGCTCGCTCGTCATCGATGAATACGGCTGGGACCGCGTCGCGAAAGAGCTGTTCCGGTTTGAAACGCTCCGCGCGGTAAAACATCTTCCGCCCCTGCTCACCCGTCAGTTGCTCATAGGTCCGCATTGCCCACCCGCCCGTTACTCGCAGAAACTGTATCCGTAGATACCGAGGTCTAGAGAATCATAATGGCTAACAAATTACAAATATTAACAACTAGTTAATGGATGCCTTTAAAGCATTCCATAACGGAGAGTCTAGGGATAATCGCGAATCTAGTATGGAGAAGCTCCGGCAACTACTAGCCGGCTCGCTTCGCCGCCATGGCGCGGCTGTTTTCGATGATCCGCATCACCGGCGGCAGCATCAGCCAATCAATGAAGAGATTGGACATGATGACCATGGCGGTCATCGCGCCGAGCGAGCGGTTAACCTCGAAGCCCGAAAAAACCAGCGTCCCGAAGCCGAGCGTCAGCGAAGCCGTGATGACCAGCATGGCGACGCCGACAGTTGCGAAGACATAGTTGATCGATTGCTCCGGGTCGAGGCCGCGTGCGCGCGCCTGCCTGTACATCAGCAGGAAATAGATCGTGTCATCGACGACGAGGCCGATGGTCATGGCGGTCACGACGGAGGCAGCCAGGCCGATGTCCTGATAAAGCAGTCCCCAGAGACCAAAACCGACCAATGATGGCAACATGTTGAGAAAGATGCTGAGAAAGCCCAGAAATGCACTCCGCAGCGCGAGCCCCACAATGACGGCGATCAGTAAAACCGACACGGCTGTGCTCAACATCATTGAGCGAATGTTGACTCCCGACAATTCGGCAAAAAGAAGGTTGATGCCAGTACCGGCACTATGCATTGGCGGCGGTGCATTGGCCGACAGCCACGCCGTTGCCGCCGCATTGAGGGCGCGGATCTCACTCGAAGTTTTGTGGCGCAAGATAACTGTAACGCGGCTCGACGAGCGGCCAACATTGATCTGATCGTTGAGCGAGGCGCCATAAGGCAGCGACATTTCGTAGAGCAGGAAGTATTGGGCGATCAGGTCTCGGTCGTCCGGTATTCCACCCGGGTCAACCGTTTTACCGCCGTTCATGGCCTCATGGACACGGCGGGTGATATCCGGAATGGCGATTACACTGACGACGCCGTCCTGTGTGCGCAACCAGCTCTCGAAACCCGCGAGGTGGCGCTGGTAGGCCGGATCGTATACGCCGCCTTCCTCGCCGGCGCCAACATCGAACTCGACAATATTCAATCCCGTCAGCCGATCTTCGGCAAAATCCGATGCCTGCCGATAGTCAAAACGCCAATCGAAATATCGCGCGAAATCGTCATCCAGTCGAATGTTGCCGAGCCAGAATGCACATGAAACGACAACCACGCCGCATAAAAAGAAGAGCTGCTTGTAGTAGCGGTTTACAAAGTGGCCGAGCGAGACCATCACGGCCTCGGACCGCTGGACGGCCGGCCGCAACGGCATCAAGACAAGCATGGCCGGTAGCCATGTGAAGGTGAAGCAATAGGCAATCGCGATGCCGATGGCGACAATGTTTCCCTGCTGGCGCAGCGGCGGCGCGTCGGCCAGATTCATGGCCAGGAAGCCGATCATCGTGGTGGCATTGGTCAATGTAACGGGCCAGAGGTTCATCCGTACCGCCTCGGCAATTGCCTCGCTTTTCGACAGACCGCGCCCGAGCGCACTGAGCGCCGTGGTGACGATCCGGACGGCGGCAGCCATGTTGACCGTCATGATGATGATCGGACAGGCGACGGTGGCCGTATTGATTTCCCAACCGTACCAGCCGGCGATACCCATCGCGGTGGCGCTGGAAAGGCCCAGCAGCGACAGGATCGCGATGCTGGGCAATACAGCACGTACAAACACGAACATGACGAGCGCGGTGACGACCAGACTGATCGGGATCAGCACCATCGCGTCATTCATCGCCGCTTCCGAGAATGTGCCCATCAGCACCACATTCCCGGTGATCTTGACCTCGATACCCGGGTGATCCGCCTCAAAGGCGGCCACAAGCGCCCGGCTTGCGGCGATGATGGCGCGTACCTCGACCGAGGCTTCGGACGGGAGATTGAAATTGACCAGGAGGCCCGCCGCGCGCCCGTCCTCGGCCAGAAGTCGGTTTCTCACCATCGGATCGCCGAGCGCGATCCGTTCAATCTCACGCGCTTCCGCCATCGTAACGCGAGACGGGTCGGGAACGAGATCGGCAACGGTAAAACTGTCGTCGTCGGCCGAAACATGAGGGAAATTGGTCAGTGCATCGACACGCGTCGAATGGGGCAACTGCCAGGCCCGTTCGACAAGGTCACCGATTGCCGCCAGCACATCGGGCTCGGTTACCTTTCGCCCACCCGCCCATACAACCAGCAACACATTGTTGTTCTGGCCGTATCTGGCGTCGAATTCCTGCAGGGTCTTGATCCCCGCGCCGTCAGGCGCGAAGAACACGCGTGTGTCGGAAGAGATCGCGAACTGGGCAATGCCAGCTGCCGCAACCAGAAAAATACCCAAGCACAGCGCGATCGTTGCGCGCGGCAGCCTCAATACCGGATTTATCACTCTGGCCATGAAACGGCGCCGCCCCACCCAACTCCCAATCAGCGCGAGGCTAACTTGGGCGATTTCAGACGCAAAGAAAAGTGGCGAGTTCAGGATACGTTAACAATCGGGTCGATACGTCGGAAACGAGGATTTAACCTACATGGCAATATTATGGGGTTTGAGCCGCTGCCCCGCGCCGACTTAACTGGTGACGTGAAGCCGGCGTGAGGCATCGAGGAATCGAAGATCGAAGGGGGAATGGCCCGCGCGAATGCGTGGACTGGCCTCGGGGAAACCGGCGGACCGACCATGGGCGACACAACGCTCGTCAATCTGGCTACAGTCGGCAGCGACGAGCTGCAGGCAATGTCGGTCGCTGCTTTCACGTCTGGTCTCGAATCCATGTCCGGGGATGCAATCGCGCGCTTCCGGCGAATGCGCAGGCTCAGCGCCAACCATCGCCAGGCGCTCGAAAAATATCTCGTCGCACATCCCGAGAAGCGGCCGGGCCAATCAGGTGCGGCGGCCCCGGACGTTGAGGAGAAAACCGGCGTCAAGCCAGTCCGACCGAAAGAATCCGGTCTTGTCATGGAATTCCTGCTCCGGATCATTGCCTGGTGGGAAGGTATGGATACCGACGATGTTGCTCGGGCCAAGGGCATCGCACGACGGAAAAAGAAGAAGAAAAAGAAGAAAGTCCCGGCGGTGCCCGCACCGAAGCCGCAAGCCATTGCCAAGCCAGCGGTTGCGGCGGCTGTTCCGGACGAGGTGCCCGAACCGCCGCCGCTCGGCCGCATAGACATTATCCAGAAGCTCTGGGGTGACGGTTTCAGCCTGCCTGGCGGCAGCGAATTCGCAATCAAACTGGTTCGCCCGCTGACGCTCGAAAAGGGCGCGCTCTATCTCGACCTTGCACCCGGCCTCGGCGGTGCGATGCGCGCGGTCTCCAAGGCCTTCGGCGTGACGATCAAGGGCCTTGAGGCCGATGCCGAACTCGCCGCGGCCGGACACGAACTCTCCGAACGCGCATCGGTCGCTGCGACTGCCCCCATCATCGCTCGCCCGGACGGATTTGCAGCCGACGACTTTCAACCACACGGACAGTATGCGGCCATTTTCATGCGCGAAGCGCTCTTTGCCGTTGAAGATCGGGACACCATGTTCGCGTTCATCGCCGAGGCATTGCGCGACAACGGTTCTCTGATGTTCACCGACTTTGTTCTCGCTAAAGACGAACCCGACAACGACGCAATGATCGTCTGGGAAAATGCGGAAGCGGCAGCGGTATTTCCATGGACAGAGGCCCAGTATCGGGAAGCACTCGAAACCCAACATTACAAAATCGACAGGATCGACGACCTGACCGCCGAATATCTGCCGCTTGTTCATGCTGGATGGCGGCATTTTCACGATTGCCTGCAAAACGCCAAACTTCCGCCCGAAACGGTGGCCATGTTGATGCGCGAAGGCAATGCATGGCTCGCTCGCAGCCGCGCGCTCGAAACCGGAATGCTACGTCTCCTGCGTGTTCATGCGCTTCACCAACCGGCCGGCACGAGGACGCAGGAATCAGCCGGCGACGGGCACGGCGCGGACGCGGAATTGGCCGATGCGCCGCAATGACGACCGAACAGACGGAGCTGCCGAAATGTCGGCGGAACAAATGATGCGCGATACAAATACCTCGCCGAACCGCGATGCCAATCGTGTCGAACCGATTTTCGACGCGTCCGGTACGCTCCGGCACAACGTGCTCCGCAGGCTCGGTGCAGCGCGCGGTGAACAAACCGAATGCAGCATCGCGGACACAAATTCGAAATCCACGCGCTAAACCTGCCGATATTTCCTCAGTCCAGTTCCAGATCGCTGGTCTCTTCCGCCTTGGGATCGAGCGCTCCAGTGCGCATCTTGTGATGACGATAGCGCATCACGGCGATCGGAATGGACACAAGATAGACTGCGGCGAGCGTCGTGAAGGTCCACCACGGATAACTCAAAATCACGGCGGCGCCGAAGCCGATCAGCAGCAGGATCGGCAACACCATGTCGCGACGGATGCGCAAGCCCATGCGCTTGCCCGAGAAGGTCGGAATCCGGCTCACCATCAGGAAGGCGACGGCGAGCGCGTGCAGCGCAATAAGAATCGGTACTTCCTTGAGCCAATCGACGCCGATAAATGTGAGATAGAGCGGCAGCATCACGAGGCCGGCCGCCGCAGGCGCCGGAACGCCAACAAAATAATTTCCTGTCCAGGCAGGCTTGTCCGGATCTTCCAGCGCAACATTGAAGCGCGCCAACCGCAGCGCGCAACAAACCGAGAATCCCAGTACCGCAATCCAACCAATGCCACCGATTTCGACCAGCGACCACAGGTAGAGAACGACCACGGGCGCCACGCCGAAGTTGACGAAATCGGTTAGCGAGTCGAGTTCGGCGCCGAAACGGGTCGACCCCTGGAGCAAGCGCGCGACACGCCCATCCAGCGCATCGAACACCGACGCAACGATGATGGCGGCGACCGCGATCTCGAAACGGCCTTCGATGGCGAAGCGGATCGCCGTCAGCCCTGCACAAAGGGCCAGCACGGTCAGCGCATTCGGAATGATTGTGCGAACGGGCAGTTGTGCAAATTGGCGCGCGCGGCGCATGCGCAGGCTCTCTCCAGCCCGGAAACCGGGGCCTGGACGAGGCTCGAAAGGCGGAATCGGATCGGCCATTCCTATCTACTCGCTTTCATCCGCAACTCAGACGTGGTGCGGCTCCACGGAAATGGAATCGGCAAGAACCGTCTCGCCGCCAATCGATGTCTGCCCGACCGCAACCAGCGGAATTGCGCCCACCGGCAGATAGACATCAAGCCGGCTACCGAAACGGATGATGCCGAAGCGCTCACCCGCCGCAAGGTCAATGCCTTCGGCCACGTCGCAGACGATGCGGCGCGCCACAAGGCCGGCGATCTGAACCACCACGACCTGCTCGCCATCGGCGCGTTCGATTACCAGAGAATTGCGCTCGTTGGCGTCACTGGCCTTGTCGAGATCGGCATTGAGGAAAAGACCCGGCCGGTAGGCGACGCGCTTGACCTTGCCGGCAACCGGTGCGCGGTTCACATGGCAATTGAACACGTTCATGAAGATGCTGATGCGGGTGCGTGTCATGTCGCCGAGACCGAGTTCCTCGGGCGGCGACGCCTCCGTAATCATGTTGACGACACCATCGGCGGGGCTGATGACCAGCCCTTCACGCGACGGCGTCACGCGATCGGGATCGCGGAAGAAATAAAGGCACCAGAGCGTCAGAACAACGCCGATCCAGCCCAGCGGGTTCCAGATCAGGAACAGAATGATCGTCGCGGCGGCAAAGATGATGACCCAGCGATGGCCTTCTTTGTGGATGGGCGTCAGGATCGAAGTCAGGCTGTCCATGTCGGTCTTTCTGTCCTGGTTGGGCAATAGTTGCGGTGCGGGCAGTGTAGCCCGCCGGGCCGCCGGGGTTAAGGATAACCGGAATCGGCAGCAATCAGGGGTTCTGCAGGCGCAGGTTCGACGATCGGCTCCGGCTCCCTGTCGCTTGCGGGCATGGTTTCGAGCTTCTGACGGGCAGCGTCGGCCTCGCGCTGGCGATCCCACATCGCCGCATAGATTCCGCCTTTTGCCAGCAGGTCATCGTGACGGCCGCGCTCCATCACCCTGCCCTGTTCCAGCACCAGAATCTCGTCGGCGTCGATGACCGTCGAGAGGCGATGGGCAATGATCAGCGTGGTACGATTTTCGGAAATGCCCTTCAACGCCGTCTGGATTTCCTTTTCGGTGTGGGTGTCGAGTGCCGAAGTGGCCTCGTCCAGCAGCAGGATCGGCGGATTTTTGAGGATTGTGCGGGCGATGGCGACGCGCTGCTTTTCGCCGCCAGACAGCTTCAGTCCGCGCTCGCCAACCCGCGTGTCATAGCCTTTCGGCAGACGCTCGATGAAGCCGGCGATCTGGGCCAGCCGCGCCGCTTCTTCCACTTCGGCATCGCTCGCGTCGGGGCGGCCATAGCGGATGTTGTAGCGGATGGTGTCGTTGAAGAGCACCGTATCTTGCGGAACCATGCCGATGGCGGCGCGCAAGGAGGCTTGCGTCACCCCGCGAATGTCCTGTCCGTCGATGCGGACGCTGCCTTCGGCGATGTCGTAAAAACGATAGAGGATGCGCGAGATCGTCGACTTTCCGGCGCCCGAGGGGCCGACGATGGCCAATGTTCGGCCCGCGGGCACGCGAAACGAAACGTCGTCGAGAATGCGCCGGTCCGGATCGTAGAAAAAGCCGACATTCTCGAAAACCAGTTCGCCGCCTCTCACGTCGAGCGATCGCGCATCGGCGGCATCGCTTATTTCCGGCGGCACCTGCAGCAGGTCGAACATGGTCTCCATGTCGATCAGCGCCTGACGGATTTCGCGATAGACCGTGCCGAGGAGATTGAGCGGCTGATAGAGTTGGATCAAATAAGCGTTGACCATGACGAAAGAGCCGACGGTCAGGATGCCGGTGGCGACGCCTTGGGCGGCCATCAGCATCAGCGCCGCGAGGCCGGCGGTGAAGATCAGCGTCTGGCCGGTGTTGAGCAACGAGAGCGACGTGGTGGTCTTGACCGCGGCATGCTCATAGCCCGCCATCGAACGGTCGAAGCGCCGCGCCTCGTGGTCTTCGTTGCCGAAATACTTGACCGTTTCGTAGTTGAGCAAGCTGTCCACGGCCTTGGTGTTGGCTTCGGTATCGAGGTCGTTCATCTGGCGGCGGAAGCGCGTGCGCCACTCTGTCACGGCAAAGGTGAAAATCATGTAGACGATGACGGTCACGGCGGTAACGACCGCGTACCAGATGTCGAAAGCATAAGCGAGGATGATGCAGACGAGGATAAGTTCGATGATCGTCGGCACGATGTTGAACAGAGAGAAGCGCAGCAGGAAGTCGATGCCCTTGGTGCCGCGCTCGATAACGCGCGACAAACCGCCGGTGCGACGTTCGAGATGAAAGCGCAGCGAAAGCGCGTGGAGGTGGCGGAAAGTCTCCACCGCAAGCTCGCGCACCGCATTTTGCCCGACCTTGGCGAATACCGCGTCGCGGAGCTGGGCCAGTGCCACCATCAGAATGCGGCCGACGCCATAGGCGACGATCAGGGCAACGGGAACGATGACGGCAGCGGCGGCGGCCGTTTCCGGCGACAGGCGGTCGACGGCTTCCTTGTAAAGAAAGGGTACGTAGACGGTGACAGCCTTGGCGCCAATCAGCGCGACCATCGCCACGACGACGCGGGTGTGCAGGTCCCTGCGGCCGGCCGGCCAGAGGCGCGGCAGCACCGAGGCGAGCGTCCACCAATGGCCGCGCGGGACCAGCGGCGGGGGGCCGCTTTCCGCGGCGCGGGCGAAGTGTCTGGACATCGGGACCGAGGGTCTCCGGTTTTGCGGCCTTCGGCAAGCCGCACGCCTCCATGAAGACGCCCCGCCCGGAACCCGGACGGGGCGACTTTCTCTACTCTAGATAAGCGTCTTTTCCCGAATGGCAACAGGCGTTTAGCGGGTGTCGGACGGCGTGGCGAAGATCTGCCCCGGATAGATCAGGTCCGGATCGCGGATCTGGTCCTTGTTGGCCTCGTAGATGACCGTGTAGCGGAAGCCCGAGCCATAGAGGCGGCGGGCGATGTTCCAAAGGTTGTTGCCCGGCTGGATGACAACCTTGCCGTCCTTGAGCGCGGCAATGACCGCCAGCGGCTCGCCGCGTTCGAAGGGCACCTCGACGCGGCCGACAACGCGGCCCTCGTCGTCGAGCTGATCGACGCGCAGGGCATATTGGCCGGGCGCGATTTCGACATCGGGGCGCAGTTCCCAGCGGCCGGTGGGATCGGTCGTGGTCTGGCCGACGGGATCGCCGCCGACATAGACGCGGACCGTGGCGCCGGCATCGGCGCGGCCGGCGATGATCAGATTGCCGTTTTCGTCGTAATCGACGGTCTCGAGGATCAGGCTGCCGGCATCGGCGGGGACGCCCGGCCCTTGCAGCACAATGCTTGCCTTGCCGGGCTCGCTGCGGACGACGAGGGCCGGTTTGTCGGGCTGGTCGGGCACGACGACCGAGACGACCTGCAGGGAATCCCTTGTGCTGCCGTCCGGATTGATGGCGGTCAGGGTCAGTTCGACCGTGCCGGGTTGAAGCGGCTCATCAAGGACGGCAACCCATTCGCCGCGCGTATCGGCGGTGGTTTCGGCAACCACTTCGCCATTGGCCTTGAGCTGGATGCGGGCGCCGGGAAGGGCGCGGCCGGCGGCCAGCGTGGCGCCGTCGCGCTCGACGCGGACGATGTCGAATGTGGGGATGGCGGGGTCGGCTGCTTCGTCGAAAACATCAACATCTTCAGGGACTTGATCCTCGACCGCGAGATCGGATGGCGCCGGTACGCCGTCGCCGCGCAGGAAGTACCAGTAGCCTGCGGCCAGAAGCGCAAGGGCCACCACCAAGGCACCGACGATCGCTCCGAGTTTCATTGTCCTGTTTCCTTACCCGTTGGAGTGCGTGCCGAAATGAGGCGACAATCCTGCTGCGCACAGTCTATCGCCTACCTTGCAAATACGGCACCAATGTGAATGCTCCGCATCAAATAACTCAACAAGGAAAAAGGCTTAACGCAGATGAAACTCGAAAGCCTGTGCGTTTATTGCGGCTCCGGCATCGGCCGCGAGCCCCGATTCATGGCGGCGGCGGAAGGCTTTGGGCGGCTGATGGCCAAGGCCGAGGTGCGGCTGATCTATGGTGGCGGCGGCGTCGGGCTGATGGGCGCGGTGGCCCGCTCGGCGCTGGCCGAGGGCGGGCAAGTCACGGGAATCATTCCGAAATTCCTGACCGAGATCGAGGTGCAGCTCGACGATGTCAGCGAGCTGATCGTCACCGACAGCATGCATGCGCGCAAACAGCTGATGTTCGAGCGTTCGCAGGGTTTCGTCGCCCTGCCCGGCGGCATCGGCACGCTGGAGGAAACGGTCGAGATGCTGACCTGGGCGCAGCTCGGGCGGCACAGCTATCCCATTGTGATTGCTAATCTAAACGGTTTCTGGGACCCGCTGATCGAATTGCTCGACCACATCATCAAGACCGGATTTGCGCGCTCCGACATCCGCAGAATCTATTCGGTGGTCGACCGCATCGAGGACATTCTGCCGCGCATCGAGGCAGCGCTGTGAACAGCGTTACCCCCCCTCTGTCACAAAACTGTCAAAAAACTGTCACAAATCACGCCGCCGGTTCGCGCGCGGACCGCTTGCCGTTCAGCCCTGAGCGGCACGGATGGGCGATGCCGGAACTTATCCCCGGTTTGCGAAAGCGGCTGCCGACTCGCGCAGCACGTCTGTGGAATTCACACTGCCGCCGCCAGGACAATTTTGAATGACGTCCTGATCACGTAAATCAGTTCACGGTCACCAACGCCGTTCGGTGGATGGTCGCCCGCGTCATCCCGGTGACGTCGGGCGCAACCGCCGGCTACATTTCCGAACCGTTTCGCTCAGAACTGACCGAGCGCGACACGGCGCACCGCGTCGGTGTCGGTCGGTTTGTGACCGACATCATGCGTCGGCGCCGGCACCTCCTGAACGGTGTTCGAGATGCGTCCAATGCCCGTCACTTCGACCTCGACGACATCGCCGATATTCATCGGACGCGAATTAGCGGGCGTGCCGGTGAGCACGATGTCGCCGGGCAGGAATGTGATGTGGCGGGAGAGATCGGCGAAGATGTAGTCGATCGGGAAGGTCATCTCGCTGACCGGTCCGTCCTGCACCACCTTGCCGTTGATATAAGTGCGCACGCTCTCTTTCCGGATATCGACGCCACGGACAATGCCGGGTCCGACGGGACAGAAACCGTCCTGGCCCTTGACGCGCAGCATCGAGCCCGCATCGGTATCGCGGAAATCCTGCGCGCCGACATCGTTGGCGGGCGCGAAGCCTGCCAGGTGATCCCAGACATCGGCCGGCGCGACATTGCGCATGGGCTTGCCGACAATGGCCGCGATCTCGCCTTCATAGTTGAGATACTGACAATCGGCGGGCCGGTTGAGGAAGCCGCGATGCGAATTGAGCGTCGTCAGCGGCTTCTGGAAATAGGTCGGCGTGACAAGCGGCGGCGCCTTGAACTCGACGCGGCGGGAATCGTAGTTCAGATGGATGCAGATGATCTTGGTGGGATCGCAGGGCGGCAGATAGGTCGCACTCGCTTCATCGACCAGCCTTCCGTCGCCAAGCCGCAGCTTGCCGCCCTCCGCCGGCTTCACCCAGGTGGGCGTTCCCTGATGCAGAATACGCCGCCATTCCTCGCGCGGACCTTCCAGAACCGACATGCTTCTTCTCCCTGCCTGTTTTATGCGTGGCGTGGCGCCGACCTTCCGGTCAGACCTCCATCAGCCCCTTTTTCATGACCTGCTCGTTCTGTTCGTGGCCATAGGTGTCGCGCTGGTAATATTCCGATTGATGCGTCGCTTCGCGTGCGCCCCAGCCCACTTCGCACATCCAGCCGGACGGATTGAGGAAGTAGAAGGAGTACATGTGATCGTTCGCGTGCCGGCCCGGCATCATGGTGATGGGGATGCCCGCCTGGCGGACGATCTCATAGGTGAGGCCGACATCGTCCAGATTGTCGACCTCGATCATCAGATGATTGATGCGCTTTTCGCCGGGCGGGCCGAAAGCCACCGTGTGGTCGCGCGCATTGCAATGCATGAACATCAGGTCGAACGGCTTGTCGAGGCCGGGGAACGGAATGCGGTATTCGATGCCGCCGCGCATACCGAGCAGCTTGTAGAACTCGTAGGTTTTCTCGAAGCCGACCGTTTCCTTCTGGATCAGGTGGCCGAGCCCACCCTCGCCGGTCTTGAAGCGGCCATGCATGCGGCGGCCGGGATGGAAGGGCTTGTCGGCCTGCACCTGGGGTCCATGGAAAATCTCGATCGGAAAGCCGCTCGCATCCTTGAGTTTCATGATCTCGAGAACGCGGCGGTCCGCCGCTTCTTCATAAGTGCCGATCCGCACGTCGATACCGGCATTGACGAGTTTTCGGTGCATCTCGCGGAACTCCTCGACGCCGGCAACGCGGAAGCCGAGATAGTTCAAATCGTCCGTTCCATCCTCTTCGAGAATGAGGCGGTGATGCCAGTAATCCATCCGCAGATAGCAGCGGCCGGGCTCTCCCTCATCCACGACTTCAAGCGCCAGGATATTGGCGGCGTAATCCTTCCACTCCTTGAGGCTTTTGACCCCGAGGCCCATATAGCCGAGCTCTGTTACCTGAACCATTTTCTGCGCTCCCTCAGGCGAACGATCCCTTGCGGACCGATATGTTTTTTATGTCGGTGTAGAAATCGAAGCTCCAGACGCCGCCTTCGCGGCCGATACCTGAATCCTTCGAGCCGCCGAAAGGCGCCGCGAGATCGCGGATGAAGAAGCAGTTGACCCAGAAGGTTCCGGCGACGACCCGCGCGGCAATGTCCATCGCCCGCTTTTCGTTGCGGCTGAAGAGTGTGCCCGCGAGGCCGTAGCGCGTGTTGTTGGCGAGTTCGACCACCTCGTCGTCGGAGGAAAAGCTCTGCCAGGTGAGGA
Source organism: Parvibaculum sp. (assembly GCF_030651915.1). Taxonomy (GTDB): domain Bacteria; phylum Pseudomonadota; class Alphaproteobacteria; order Parvibaculales; family Parvibaculaceae; genus Parvibaculum. Next base: position 203,961 of record NZ_JAUSBV010000005.1, read on the forward strand.
CCGGACCGAAGACTTCGCGCTGCGCGATTTCGAGTTCGGGGCTCACATGGGCAAAAAGCGTCGGTTCGAAATAGAGCTCGCCGAAATTCGCGCGGTTCCCGCCCCAGAGCGGCACCGCGCCGTCCGCCTTCGCACGCTCGACGAAGCCGGCGACACGCTCGAAATGCTCCTTGTGGATCAAGGGCCCGACGCGGGTGTCCTTGTCGCGCGGATCGCCGACGACCATGTGGCTTGCCGCACTGCGCACCTTTTCGAGGAATTCCTCCTCGATCTTCTTTTCGACCATAATGCGAGTGCCCGCGAGACAGACCTGACCGGCATTCATGTACTGACCGGCCACCGTTTGTGCCGCCGCGTCGAGATCGGCATCGGCGCAGACGATGAAGGGCGACTTGCCGCCAAGCTCCGCGCTCATCGGCGTGATCGAACGCGCGGCGGCCTGACCGATGATCTTCGCGGTATCGGTCGAACCGGTGAAGCTGATGCGGTCGATGTCCGGATGGTTCACCAGCGCATCGCCCGCGACCTCGCCGATCCCCTGCACGACGTTGAGCACGCCCGGCGGCACGCCCGCCTGATGCGCGATGTCGGCCATCAACGAACAGGTGAGCGGCGCCCATTCCGGCGGCTTGACGACGATGGTGTTGCCGGCCGCAAGCGCCGGGCCGACCTTCCAGGTGGTCAGCATAAGGGGCGCGTTCCATGGCGTGATCAGCACCGCGACGCCCGCCGGATCGTATTTCACATGGTTCACGACTTCGGGCGAGTCGATCGAATGACCGTCGAGCGTCATCGCCCAGTCGGCGAAGAACTCGATGTTCTGCGCCGCGCGCGGCACGACGCGATGGACATTGCCCATGAGGAGCGAGCCATTGTCCATGGTCTCGACGGCGGCCAGCTCGTTTACCCGCGCCCTTATGCCGTCCGCGAATTTCTTCAGGATCGGCAGCCGTCCCCTGTGGCCAAGTGCCGCCCAGGTCGGAAAGGCTTTCCGTGCCGCAGCCACCGCCGCCTCCGCCTCCGCCTTGCCGCCCGCCGATATGTCGGCGAGATGCGAGCCGTCGACCGGCGAGAAATCAGCAAACTTCTCCTTCGACGCGACGCGCTTGCCGCCGATCCAGTGATCGGTGGAGATGTCGACGCCCGCGACCGAGACTGTGTTCGCGCTCATGCTGCCTGCCCTACCTTCTTGCTTTTCCTCGCGGCGCCGCCCGACATGTCCGCATCGCTGTATGGTTCCGTCATGAAGCGATCGACAAGACGGTCCGCACGCGCACGCTCGCCGAGCTTGTGAGCCAGTTGCTGGTTGCGGGCGCCCGATGCCAGATAGAAGCGTTCATATTGCTCATTGCGGCTGGCCAGCGCGCTGCCGGAGAAATCCCAGGCCAGCCGGAAGATGCGGGCGCGCGTTTCGGCGCTGACATCGCCCGCGCCATGCATGAACTCGTCGATCAGGGGACGCAGTCTGGGGTCGGCAAATTGCGCGGCGGTCGGTGCGGCGAGCAGATTGTGCGAACCCGTGAGGCGGATGATCTCGTTCACGCGCGGGAACCAGTAAGGCAGCGAGGCGCGGAGCGCGACAAGCGGCGCGCCTTGCGGGAACCAGACGCCGTTGCCGTGGTCGTGTGCATTGTCTTCGGCCGCCTGCACGGCGGAACGGGCCAGTTCGGCGAAGGTCCAGATTTCGCCCAGCATCTGCGCCGTGCCGGGCTGAACGGAATTGATCGATTCCGCCATGCGCGTGGCAAGCCCCCAGGCAAATTCGAGCTTGGTCTGCGCCCGGATCATGGTCTGCTGCATGATGTTGGGAAACCAGCCCGTCCACATGACCTGATTATAGACATCCATGTTGCAGTCGATATGGACGCGGTCCCACGGCACTTCGACATCGTCGAAGATGACGAAGGCGTCCTGTTCGTCGAAGCGGCTCGACAGCGGGTGGTCGAAAGGATTGAGCGAGCCTGCACAACTGTCGCGGCAAATGAACTTGAGGCCGGGCGTATTCATCGGAATGCAGAAGGCGAGCGCATAATCGTCGGTGCCGGGCAGGAGCGGCGCGCCGGGATAGACGGCCAGCTCATCGGCGAAGGGGGCGAGCGTCGCGAGAATGCGCGCGCCGCGCACGATGATGCCGTGCTCGGTTTCGCCGACCTTGCGCAACGACACTGTGTTGCCGGGCTTCGGCGCGTCGCCCTCGGCCTTGTCGACCGTCGGCTGGATGATCGTATGGGTCAGCGAGATGTCGTTGCGGCGCAGGAACTTCTGGTAGTTGACGAGATTCTCGGCGCCCCGCTCGTTGCCGTTCGCGCCCCATTCGTCGGGACGTCCGGCAAAGCCCGCATAGGTGACGTTCATGTAGTCGGGCGTGCGGCCCATGACGCCGACCGTATATTCGGCGGCGCGCTGCAACCCCTTGTGGCGCTGCATGAGATCCGCTTTGGAACGCGGGATCATGTGGCTCACATTGATCTTCTCGCCCGTTTCCGGATCGGGCATCAGGCATTCATCCGCATGCTCGTATTGCAGATCGAACGTGCCGGCGAGGCCGCGCGCGGCGCCTGCAAAAGCCGGATGGTCGGTCACGTCGGAAACCTTTTCGTTGCCGACCCAGATTTCGCGGCCGTCGGCCAGACCTTTCAGAAATTGCTCCCCTGTGCGTGCGGGCATGTCGTTTTTCCTCCCCGTTGATCGGCCATTCGTCCGGCGCGGTGTTCGCGCGCTGCGGCGGGCTTGTTGAGACGATATTTATGATTCATCTCATTTATGACTATAATCAGTTTATGAGGAAAGCAGGTCCTGTCAAGCCGCGGCCTTCTCCGCCGATGGACTTGTGACCGGAGGCGAATGACAATAGGAGGGTAACTGCCCTGTTTTGTTGGCATTTGCGATTTTCGGGAAAGTGACAATTCGTGCCGGGAAAAAAGCTGGTGAACCGCAGTTCGGGCGTTCGGGCGAAGACTTCGCGGGCGCAGCGCCCCGTCGAGCCCGGACGCCGCGAGCGCAACAAGCTGGAAAAGCGCGCCCGGATCGTCGCCGCCGCCAGGGCGCTTTTCGGCAGCAAGGGATTTGCCGATACGACAACGCAGGAGATCGCCGAGAAGGCCGATATCGGCACCGGCACGCTTTTCCTCTATGCGAAATCCAAGGAAGAGCTGCTGGTCATGGTGTTCAGCGGCGACATGCTTGAACAGGCGCAAAATGCCTTCCTGCATCTGCCTGCTTCAGCATCGCTTGTGGACAAGCTGATGCATGTCTTCCGCTACATGATCGAATATCACGATCAGGACAAGGAACTGGCAAAGGCGCTGCTGAAAGAAGTAACGATCCTCAACACGCCGGGGCCACGCCGCGATCTCGCCCGGCTGATGCGCTGCATCTATAGCGGGATCGGCGACATCCTCGCCGCAGGACAAGGCGCAGGCACCATCCGCCAGGGCGTCGATCCGCTGCTGGCGGCAGAAAATCTCTTCAGTATCTATTATCTGACCTTGCTCAACTGGGTCAGCGGCGAAATATCGAAGCCGAGATTCCTGAAAAGACTTCGCGCCAAGCTCACCATCGGGGTCGAGGGGCTGATCGAGCCCGCCAAGACACCGCCAAAATCCGCGCGCAAGGCCTGACCGCGCGCCCTTCGCGCCTTCGGTCGATTATTGACTTTCATCATTTATGATGACACTCAGTATTTAGCGGTCCACCGAGACCGCAAGCATGAGGGGAGGTCGGCTTGGGCACGTCGTTGAAAGCGCGCTGGGCGGCGGGCGAGGTGACGCTCGGCGCCTGGTGCATGATCCCGGAACCGCTGACGGCGGAGGCGCTCGGCCGCGCCGGCTTCGACTGGGTGCTGGTCGACATGCAGCATGGCTGCATGGATTACGAGACGGCGCTCGCCATGATCCGCGCCATCGATCTCACCCCTGCCCTGCCCATCGTGCGCGTGCCGTGGAACGATCCGGGGATTATCGGCCGCATGCTCGATGCCGGCGCGCTCGGCATCGTCATTCCGATGATCCAGACAGCGGCGGATGCCAAGCGCGCCGTCGATGCTTGCCTCTATCCGCCGAAGGGACGCCGCAGCTTCGGCCCGATCCGCGTCGGGATGCGGGACGGGCCCGGCTATTTCATGGACGCGAATGCGCGCGTTGCCGTGGTGCCGATGATCGAAACGCCGGAGGCGCTGGCCAATGTCGAGGAGATCGCGGCCGTGCCGGGCGTCGATGCGCTGTTCGTCGGCCCGTTCGATCTGTCGATCGCGCTCGGCCTACCGCCGGGCGACAATGACGGCAAGCCCGCCTTCGACGCGGCGATTGCCAAAGTCTCGGCGGCTGCCCGTGCGGCCAAAGTCGCGACCGCGGTTCTGTCGAATGCGAAGGTCGCACCGCTTCGCATCGAACAGGGTTTTCAGATGATTTCGACCACCACCGACATCACCGCCCTTTCCATGGCGGCGCGCAGCGATCTCGAAGCCGTGAAGGCGGCCGGAAAGAAGGAATCCTGACATGCTCGACAAGGCGACACGCGAGAAGATCGTCGACGATTTCTTCGAGGTCTATCGGAGCCGGAAGCCGATGCCGCTTCTGACCGCGACCTATCCGGGGATCGAGGTCGAGGATGCCTACCGGATCCAGCAAGGCTTCGTGGCGCGGCAGGTGGCGGCGGGATCGAAAGTGAAAGGCTACAAGGTCGGCCTCACCTCGAAGCCGATGCAGGAATTTTCCGGCACGACCGAGCCCGATTTCAGCGCCATTACCGGCGATTTCTTCGTGCCCGAGGCGACGCCCATCCCGATGTCGCGCTTCTTCGCGCCGATGGTCGAGATGGAAATCGCCTTTGTGATGAAGGAACCCCTCAAGGGACCGGGCGTGCTGCCGGTCGATGTGATCCGCGCCACGGATTTCGTGCTGCCCGCCATCGAGATCGTCGATTTTCGCGTCGAACGCGCGCCCGGCCTCAACGTCATCGACAATATCGCCGATCTGGCCTTTTGCGGCGCGGTGGTGCTTGGCGCCAATCCGCGGCGGCTCGACCAGATCGACATCCGGCGCGTCAAGGGCGCGCTCTACCGGAACGGCACGAAGGAACTCGAAGGCGAGGCATCGGCCGTGCTCGGCAATCCGGTGACGGCCGTCGCCTGGCTCGCCAACAAGCTCGGCGAATTCGGCACCGCCTTCGAGCCGGGCGACACGATCCTCACCGGCTCCTTCGTGCGTGTCCTGCCGATTTCAGCCGGCGACGAAATCGTCTGCCAGTTCGATCAGGGCCTCGGCGAGGTCGCGACAAGTTTCGTCTGAGGCGCGTTCGGCAAGGCGCAGCCGGCCGACATCACATCAGCGGCTTGCGAGCGCGGCCAGACGGCGCAGTTCGCGTTCGCGCCGCCATGTGTCGAAACTGAAGATCGAAAGCCCCACCCAGATCAGACCGAAGGTGAGCAACTGGGAGAGCGCCAGCGGCTCGCCATAGAGCAGCACGGCGATCAGGAACTGCGTCGTCGGCGCCAGATATTGCATCAGGCCCAGCGTGGCGAGGCGGATGCGCTGGGCGCCGAAGGTGAAGAGCAGCAGCGGCACGGCGGTCATCGGCCCCGTCAGCGCCAGGAAGGTGAAGGTCCACCAGCTGCCATTGCCGAAGCTGGTGCCGCCATGGCCGGACAGCCACCAGAGATAGAGCAGCGCCAGCGGCATCAGCAGCGCGACCTCGACCAGCAGCCCCTCCAGCGGGTCGGCCTTGGTGATTTTCCGCAGATAGCCATAGGCCGCGAAACTGGCCGCCAGGAAGAGCGAGATCCAGGGCAGCGTGCCCAGCACCAGCGCAAAGTTCAGCACACCGATGAATGCGAGCGCGACCGCGAAAATCTGCGCCCGCGACAGGCGCTCGCCCAGCAGGGCGACGCCGATCAGCACGCTGACCAGCGGGTTGATGTAATAGCCGAGGCTGGTTTCGACGATGCGCGCCTCGTTGATCGAATAGATGAAGACGAACCAGTTGGAACCGATCAGCATCGAGGTGCCGAACAGCGTCAGCATGGCGCGGCGGTTGCGCAGCAGCGCCATCAACTGCGCGCGGCGGCGCATGACCAGAATGACGAAGAGGACCAGCACCACGCTCCAGATCGAGCGGTGGGCCAGCACCTCGAAGGGCGGCACATCCATCAACTGCTTGTAGAAAATGACCGAAACGCCCCAGAGCAGATAGCCGGCGGCGGCCGCCGACGCGCCAAGCGCGGCTTCGCTGACAGGCGTGGACGGGGCGGCGGGTTTTTCCTGCATGGCGCAGGCTCCTGTTCTCGGTCGGCCGGAGCGGCGGGCCCGAGCTATAAACCTGTTCGGCCTGTTTGGGGAGATGCGACCCGGTCAGTCGGGCTCAGCCATTGGCCGTTTCCGGACCCGCCGTCGCCCTTCGCCAGGTCGCCGGGGGCGAGCCGAAATTGCGTTTGAAGGCGCGGTTGAAGGCGGCTTCGGATTCGTAGCCGGCCTCGAAGGCGATGCGGGCGACGGGTTCGCCGGTGTCCATCAACCGGCGGGCGGCGAAGGTCAGCCGCCATTTGCCGAGATAGCGCATCGGCGGCTCGCCGACGAGGTCGGTGAAGCGGGCGGCGAAGGCCGAGCGCGACATGCCAATTTCGGCGGCCAGCACCTCAGTCGTCCAGTGGCGGTCGAGGCCGCGATGGAGCAGCGCCAGCGCACGGCCGATCGCCGGATCGCGCAGGCCGACGAGCCAGCCCGTCTCGCCGTTGGGCAGGTTGGCGAGATAGCGGTGAACCGCTTCCTCGAACAGCAGTTCGGCGAGCTTGCCGAGAACGGCGGCCGAACGCTCGCCGCCGCCAGCGAGGATCGCGGCGGCGAAGCGGAAGGTGCTTTCGATCCATTCGGCGGTCGCGCCTTCCGGCGCCGCCAGCTTCAGCACCGGCGGCATGATGGCAAGGATCGGATCGCTCGGGATGTCATTGCCGAGAAAGCCGCACATCACATGCGTGCGTTCGCCGCCGCCGCCATGAACGATGCGAGCAAGGCCACCGGGCATGGGCTGGATCAGCCCTTCGGCATCGGCCGGCGGCAGGCCGGGATCGCTGCCGATCAGATGTTTGTGATTGTGCGGCAGCAGGACGATCTCGCCGCGTTCGACCGCGACGGGCGGGGCGCCCGCGACCTCGAGATGCAGGCGGCCGGTTTCGACATAGTGCCAGGAGACGATGTTGTGCGGGACGGCACCGAAGGGCGCGCAATCCTCCGCCGTCACCGACGAGGCCAGGCACCAGGGCGCTGTCAATTCGGCGTCGAGAAAGATGCCGCCGGTGAGGCGCATCGAGCGGAGAACGTCGGATAGCGGGTCCATCGGCCCTGCCCCCTCACAGATTCGGCGGATCGGCAAAACGATCCGGCGTCCCGCGCATTATTCCGCAGCGCGGACGCGGCTAGCTTCGCGGCGACTGAAGAGCCGCCGGCCCAGAGTCGTTCATCTTTTCGCGGAAACGATGAACGACTCCAAGTCTTTGTTTTGTCGCGCTTCAGCACGGTGAACCGCCCCCTTTTTCAAGGAGGCACTTCACCTGGAAACGCTCCGGGGCCGGCGCGCCCCTTCGTGCGCCCCCAAGCATAAGGATTTTTTATCATGGCCAAATACAGAAATCGCCTGCCGCAACTGGATGGCGGGCTGTTCCTCTCCGACGGCGGCATCGAGACGACGCTGATCTATCTCGATGGCTTCGAGCTGCCCTACTTTGCCGCCTTCCACCTGTTGCGGGATGAGACGGGCACGGAAGGTTTGCGCGCCTATTTCCGCCGTCATGCGCGGGTCGCGCGCGCGGCCGGCACGGGCTTCATTTTCGAAAGCCCTACCTGGCGGGCAAGCCCCGACTGGGCCGCGAAACTCGGCTACACGCCCGGCAAACTCGAAGCGGCCAACCGGCGTTCGATCCAGATGATGCATGAACTGCGCGGCGAATTCGAGACCGAGCGTTCGCCGATGGTAGTGAGCGGTTGCATCGGCCCGCGCGGCGACGGCTATGTCGCCGGCGAGGCGATGAACGTGAAGGATGCACAAGCCTATCACGCGCCGCAGATCGCGATCTATGCCGAGGAAGGCGCCGACCTGATCACCGCCATCACGATGACCAACATCAACGAGGCGATCGGCGTGACGCGCGCGGCGCAGGCGGCGGGAATGCCGGTCGCGATCTCCTTCACCGTCGAGACCGACGGCACGCTGCCGGCGGGCGACAAGCTCGGCGACGCGATTGCCGCCGTCGATGCGGCGACGTCGCGCGGACCGGCCTACTACATGGTCAACTGCGCCCATCCCGACCACTTTGCGGATGTGCTGAAGGGCGAATGGACGAAGCGCATCGGCGGCATCCGCGCCAACGCGTCGCGCTGCAGCCATGCCGAACTCGACGTGGCGACCGAGCTCGACGCGGGCAATCCGGACGAACTGGGGGCGCAGTATCGCGATCTGCGGGCGCGCTTTCCGCAGATCAACGTGCTGGGCGGCTGCTGCGGCACCGATCACCGCCATATGGAGGCGATTTCATCGGCCTGCCTCGAAGCGGCTTGAGGCGACGGGCGGGGCCGGCGATGCGCGGCCCCGCCTTCACTTCTGCGGCATGACTTTTCGCAGTGGCAATGCCGTCAAGGGTTTGCACGCGAAGGCGCGGAGGAGAAAGTGTTTGCACGCCCACGGGTATTGCCTTCGGCGATCCCGAGGACAGGCTCCGGCGCGAAGACGCGAAGAAGAGGGTATTTGCACGCAGAGGCGCAGAGACGCAGAGGTGCTGCGATCTGGCGCAAATGCACAAGACTCCCGCAAGCGCCACTTCATTTTTTGCCGGGCTTTGCCCGGCAAAGGCAATCAGGCGACAGAAAACGGGAACCGGTTACGCATACATTCCCCTCTGCGCCTTCCTCCTGCGCTCCTTCGGAGCTTCGGCGGACCGGCTGCGCCTCTGCGTGAGTAATCTTCCTCGCGGCGGTGCCTTACGCGCCGGCTTTCGCTTTTGCCGACGGTTTCTTTTTGGCCGGTGCGCCGTCGCGGAGGAGTTTCCAGGTGATCGAGTCCGACAAAGCCTGGAAGGAGGCATCGACGATGTTGGGCGAGACGCCGACGGTGAACCAGCGGTTGCCGCGCCCATCCATGCTTTCGATCATCACGCGGGTGACGGCTTCGGTGCCGCTGGTCAGGATGCGGACCTTGAAGTCGACGAGGCGCAGATCCTCGATGAAGGGCGAGTATTTGCCGAGGTCTTTCCTGAGCGCCTGATCGAGCGCGTTGACGGGGCCGACGCCCTCGCCGACCGAGATGAATTTCTCGCCATCGACCACAACCTTGACGGTTGCTTCGGAGACGGTGACCAGATCGCCAAGCGCGTTGTAGCGGCGTTCGACCAGCACGCGGAAGGATTCGACGTCGAAATATTCCGGCACCTCGCCGAGGATGCGCCGCGCCAGCAATTCGAAGGAGGCTTCGGCGCCGTCATAGGAATAGCCGAGAAACTCGCGCTCCTTGACCTCATCGAGCAGGCGGGAGAGGCGGCGGTCGGCCGGATCGGCGGCGATGCCGGCCTCTTCGAGACGGGCCAGGATGTTCGATTTGCCGGCCTGATCGGAGACCGCGATCTTGCGCTTGTTGCCGACCGTTTCCGGCGGCACATGCTCATAGGTGCGGGGATCCTTCATGATCGCCGAGACATGGATGCCGGCCTTGGAGGCGAAAGCGCTTTCGCCGACGTAAGGCGCATAGCGGTCGGGCGCACGGTTGAGGATTTCGTCGAGCGTGCGCGAGACATGGACGAGACTTTTCAGGCGTTCGGGCGTGACGCCGATTTCGAAACGATCCGCATAGAGAGGTTTCAAGAGCAGGGTCGGGATCAGCGAGACCATGTTGGCATTGCCGCAGCGCTCGCCGAGGCCGTTCAGCGTGCCCTGCACCTGACGCACGCCGGCGCGGATGGCGGCCAAGGAATTCGCGACCGCATTTTCGGTGTCGTTATGGGCGTGGATGCCGAGCCTGTCGCCCGGCACGCCGGATGCGATCACCTCGCCGACGATGCGTTCGACTTCATCGGGCAAGGTGCCGCCATTGGTGTCGCAGAGCACGGCCCAGCGGGCGCCGGCGTCGAGCGCGGTATGCACGCAAGCCAGCGCGAATTCGCGGTTGGCCTTGTAGCCATCGAAGAAATGTTCGCAGTCGATCATCGGCTCGCGGCCGCGCGCGGCAACGGCGCGGACGCTTTCGTCGATGCTTTCGAGGTTTTCGTCATTGGTGATGCCGAGCGCGACCGCGACATGAAAGTCCCAGCTTTTCGCAACCAGGCAGACGGCGGCGGTGTCGGCTTCGAGCACGGCGGCGAGGCCCGGATCGTTGGAGGCCGAACGGCCGGCGCGCTTGGTCATGCCGAAGGCGGTGAACTTCGCATGGGCGAGTTTCGGCGGATCGCCGAAGAAGGCCGTGTCGGTGGGGTTGGCGCCCGGATAGCCGCCTTCGATGTAGTCCAGCCCCAGCTCGTCCAGCAGGGTCGCGATCAGGCGCTTGTCCTCGACGCTGAAATCGACGCCGGTCGTCTGCGCGCCGTCGCGCAGCGTGGTGTCGAAGAGGTAGAGGCGGTCTTTACTGGCCTTGCTCATGGTTCGGTTCCGCATCGTGGAGGGCGCGAAGGCGCCGAAATCGGGTGACATCCGCCACCGACCGGTCCGTTTTCCACAATGTTTGCAGGCGTGTTTGTACGGCGGCGGCGGATAAAAATCAGCCGCTAATAATCAGACCCTGGATGATCGAGCGTGCCGGGTTCATGCCGGTATCCTCGCTGGGTGCCGTTACAAAAACCTTAACGAAATCAATCCGTTAAGCCACGGAGCCGGGCGTCGGCCCGCTTCCGTCCGATCAGAGGTAGCAGGTTTTTCAGTTCCGGTCCATGCGGCAGGCCGGTGAGCGCGAGGCGGAGCGGCATGAAAAGCGCCTTGCCCTTGGCGCCGGTGGCGGCCTTCACCGCCTCGGTCCAGAGGGCCCAGGTGGCCTCGTCCCACGGCTCGGGCGGCAGGGCGGTGGCGGCGGCGGTGGCGAAGGCCGCGTCCTCGATGACCGGGGCGAGCGGGCCTTCGACCACGCGCGCCCAATCCGCCGCCTCGGCGAAGAGCGCGAGATTGGGGCGCACGGCGGTCCAGAAATCTTCGCCCAGATCGCAGCCCAGCGCGGCAAGGCGGGGCTTTGCCTCGGCATAGGGCGTCAGATGCAGGATCGCGGCATTGACGCGGGCGAGATCGGCCGGGTCGAAGCGGATGTCGGCGCGGCCGAGACGCGTGATGTCGAAGGTTTCGGCAAGCGTATCGAGCGACAGGCAGGCCTCGACGGGATCGGGCATTCCGAGGCGGGCCAGCAGCGCGTTGAGCGCCATCGGCTCGACGCCCGCTTCGCGCAGCGCGGCGAGCGAGAAACGCTCGGCATCGTCGCGTTTCGAGAGCGGCTTTCCTTCCGGACCGTTCAGCAGCGAGTAATGGGCATAGGCCGGCGGCTCCGCACCCAGCGCGCGGATCAACTGGATCTGCACACCGGTGTTGGTGATGTGGTCCGAGCCGCGAATGACATGGGTGACGGCGAAGTCGATGTCGTCGACGACGCTGGGGAGCGTGTAGAGGAAGCGGCCGTCCTCGCGGATCAGCACCGGGTCCGACAGCGAGGCGCCGTCGACCTCGACATGGCCCTGGATCAGATCGTCGAAGGCGGTGTGGACCTGTTCGAGCTTGAAGCGCCAATGCGGTTTGCGGCCTTCGGCTTCGAGCGCCGCCCGGTCTTCATCGGTCAGCTTCAGCGCGGCGCGGTCATAGACCGGCGGCAGGCCGCGCGCCATCTGGCGCTTGCGCTTGCGGTCGAGATCCGTCGCGGTTTCGTAGGCCGGGTAGAGGCGGCCTTCGGCTTTCAGCCTCGCGGCGGCGGCTTCATAGGCGGCGAGACGTTCGGACTGGCGGGCGAAGATGTCGTGGGCAAGGCCGAGCCAGGCCATGTCGGCTTCGATACCGGCCGCGAATTCGGCCGTCGAGCGTTCGTCGTCGGTGTCGTCCATCCGCAGCATGAACTGGCCGCCGGCTTTCTTCGCGAAGAGCCAGTTGAAGAGCGCGGCGCGGGCGTTGCCGACATGGAGGCGGCCGGTCGGCGACGGCGCGAAGCGGACGATGGTGTTGGAGGGGGCGGCGGCGCTCACAGGTCGACGTCCCGGAAGCCGTTGACGATCGGGTAGCGGCGGTCACGGCCGAAATTGCGCGTGGTGACTTTCACGCCCGGCGCGGCCTGGCGGCGCTTGTATTCGGAGATGTAGAGGAGGTGCTGGATGCGCTTGACCATGTCGCGGTCATGGCCGCGGGCGACGATGTCGCGGGCCGACATTTCCTCCTCGATCAGGCAATGGAGAATGTCGTCGAGCACGTCATAGGGCGGCAGCGAATCCTCGTCCTTCTGGTCGGGACGCAGTTCGGCCGAAGGCGGCCGGGTGATGATGCGTTCGGGGATCACCCTGCCCTTCGGCCCGACACAGCCTTTCGGCATGTTCTCGTTGCGCCAGCGGGCGAGGCGGAAGACGCGCGACTTGTAGAGATCCTTGATCGGATTGAAGCCGCCATTCATGTCGCCATAGATGGTGGCGTAGCCGGCCGAGACTTCCGACTTGTTGCCGGTGGTTAGCAGCATCGAGCCGAACTTGTTGGAGATCGCCATCAGGATGACGCCGCGGGTGCGCGACTGCAGGTTTTCTTCCGTCGTGTCGGACTGGCGGCCTTCGAAAAGTGTTTCGAGCGCCGAGGTGAAGCCGGCGACGGGAGCTTCGATCGGTACCACGTCGTAACGGACCTTCAGCAGCTTCGCGCAGGCTTCGGCGTCGGTCAGGCTTTCCGACGAGGTGTAGCGGTAGGGCAGCATCACGCAGTGGACGTTTTCGGCGCCGAGTGCATCGACCGCGATGGCGGCGACCAGGGCGCTATCGATGCCGCCGGAGAGACCGAGCACGACGCCCGGAAAGCGGTTCTTTTTCACATAGTCGCGCAGGCCTTGGACGACGGCGAGATAGAGCGCCTCGTCGCCCTCCTCCACCAATGCCTTTTCGCCGGGCGCGCAGACCCAGCCCTTGCCGGTGCGCGTCCAGTCGGTGATGGCGATTTTTTCTTCCCAGGCCGGCATCTGCAGGGCCAGCGAGAAATCGGCGTTGAGGACGAAGCTCGCGCCGTCGAAGACCAGTTCGTCCTGGCCGCCGAGCTGATTGACATAGGCCAGCGGCAGGCCGCTTTCGCGGATGCGGCTGAGCGCGAGCTGCATGCGGGCGTCGAACTTGTCGAAGTCGAAGGGCGAACCGTTGGGGACCAGCAGCAATTCGGCGCCGGATTCTTCCAGACATTCGACAACGTCGGGATACCAGATGTCCTCGCAGATGGGGACGCCGATGCGGACGCCGCGAATGTCGAAGGGACCCGGCATCTGGCCGCCGGCGAAAACGCGCGGTTCGTCGAAGACCGAATAGTTCGGCAGGTGGACCTTGAAGCGGTGGCCCTTGATTTCGCCCTTGTCGAGATGGAGGACGGCGTTGTGGAGCTTGCCATTGTCGACCCAGGGGGTGCCGATCAGCACGGCCGGGCCGCCATCGGCCGTGTGGCGGGCCAGCTCGGCGGCGGCGGCCATGGCGGCGCGCTGGAAGGCCGGCTTCAGGACGAGGTCTTCCGGCGGGTAGCCGGTCAGAAAGAGTTCGGAAAAGACGATGAGGTCCGCCCCTTCGAGACCCGCAACGCGGCGCGCCTCGATAGCCTTTTCGATATTGCCCGCGATGTCGCCCACGACGGGGTTCAGCTGGGCCAGCGCGATGCGGAGCTTGTCGGTCATGGGGGCGGCGGAATCCGGTGCTTCTGAGGGATATATGGGGCCGGGAACGGTGTTTCTAGCGGTTGAGGGACGCAGTCACAATAGTAGGCGGATGAACGGGCTTTCAGGGGTGCGCCGGGCGATCCCTGGCGCTAGGCTCCCCGCCAGCAGGAAATTTCCGAGGGAGAACACGTCATGACCGTCAACCGCCAGATTCTGCTGGTCGAAAACCCCAGCGGCAAGCTCGCGACCAGCCATTTCCGGCTGCATGAGGGCGAAGTGCCCAAGCCGCAGGACGGCGAGGTGCTGGTGAAGACGCGGCTGATTTCGCTCGACGCGGCCAATCGGGCCTGGATGCAGGGCGCGACCTACCGGGCGGCGGTGGAGGCCGGAACGGTGATGGCCGGGGGTTCGGTGTCGGAGGTGATCGAGTCGAAGGCGCCGGGATTTGCCAAGGGCGACCTCGTGTTCGGCGACACGGGCTGGCAGGAATATGCGGCGCTGAAGGCGAAGACCGTCAACAAGCTGCCGAAGCTCGAACCGTTGTCGCATCTCCTCAGCGTCTACGGCATCGCGGGGCTGACCGCCTATTTCGGGCTGCTCGATATCGGCCAGCCGAAACCGGGCGAGACGGTGGTGGTTTCGGCGGCGGCGGGCTCGGTCGGTTCGATCGTCGGGCAGATCGCCAAGATCAAGGGCTGCAATGTGATCGGTATCGCGGGCGGGGCCTCGAAGTGCAAGCTGCTGACCGACGAACTCGGCTTCGACCACGCGATCGACTACAAGGCCGCGCCTGTGGGCAAGGCGCTCCGGGCGGCGGCAACGAAGGGGATCGACGTCTATTTCGACAATGTCGGCGGCGACATTCTGGAGGCCTGCCTGTTCGGCATGAACAATTTCGGCCGCATCGCCTGTTGCGGGGCGGTGTCGCAATATGACGGGGCGGCGCCGGCGCATGGGCCGCGCGGCATTCCGGGCCTGATCGTCGTCAAGCGGCTGACGATGCGCGGTTTCATCGTGATGGATTATCAGGACCGGCACGAGAAGGCACTGGAAGAGCTGCAGGGCTGGGTTGCCTCGGGCAAGCTCAAGGTCAAGGAAGACATCATGCAGGGGCTCGAAAACACGCCCCAGGCACTGGTCGGCCTGCTTGCCGGAGACAATATTGGTAAGCGGATGGTTCGACTCGACTGAAAACGGCGGATTTCCGCGACGGAACCGCCCTGTCAGTCCGTTCAACCTCTCAAACGGGGCATTGAAACGGACCGGCGGCAGATGGGTTATGACAGCGGCGGCGCGATGACTTCAACGGCATGGGCGCGGGCCCGGGCGATCCCGGCCGCGCTGACAGCAAGATGGCACCAGCTTTCGCCGGGCTGGCGGCGCATCAGCATGGGCGTCGCCATTTTTGTCGTGCTGTGGGGGGTCTACAGCGCCTTCAGCGGCGGCGAGGCCGAAACCTATCGCACGCAGACAATCATACGTGGTGACATCGAACAGACGGTGACGGCACTCGGCTCGCTGCAACCGAAGAACGACGTCAATGTCGGCGCGCAGGTTTCCGGCCAGCTCAAGGAAGTGCATGTCGAGATCGGCGACGAGGTGAAGGCCGGCGAGTTGCTGGCCGAGATCGACGCCAAGATCTATGAAACCGAAGTGCAGGCGGCTCGCGCGCGGCTGACCGATCTCGAGTCGCAGCTTGCGGGGCGGCAGGCCGAACTGGTGCTGGCCGAACGGCAATACCGGCGCAATGCCGATCTCGCCCGGATCGACGCCGTCAGCCGCAACGAACTCGACACCAGCGAGACGCTGGTCAAGACGCTCAGGGCATCGATCGGTTCGATCACGGCGCAGATTGCCCAGCAGCGTTCGACGGTCGAAGGCGGCGAAACCAATCTCGGCTATACGCGCCTCTATGCCCCCATGGACGGCACGGTGGTGGCGCAGCCGGCGGTGAAGGGACAGACGCTCAACGCGACGCAGACGGCACCGACGATCCTGCAAATCGCCGATCTTAACACGATGACGGTGAAGGCGCAGGTCGCGGAGGCCGATATCGGCAAGCTGCATGTCGGCATGTCGGTCTATTTCATGACGCTCGGCCATCCCGGGCGCCGGCGGGAGTCGACGATCCGGCAGATTCTGCCGACGCCCGAGGTGCTTAACGATGTCGTGCTCTACAATGTGCTGATCGATATCGACAATGCCGACCGCCTGCTGATGAGCGAGATGACGGCGCAGGTGTTTTTCCTGCTTGGCGAGGCGCGGGACGTGCCGCTGGTGCCGGTGGCGGCGTTGCGGCCGTCGCGCGAGGGCGACAACATCTACAATGTGAGCGTGATGACGCCGCGCGGACCCGAGACACGGCGCGTCGAGACGGGGATCGCCAGTCGCGTTTCGGCCGAGGTCGTGTCGGGGCTCGAACCGGGCGAGGAGGTGGTCCTCGGCACGGGCGGCCTCGAGACCGAACAGCGCGGCGGCGGCGGATCGCGGCGTTTCGGCGGGCCGTTCCTGTGACCGCGCCGACCCATCCACCGCTTGTCGCGTTGCGCGACGTCACGCGCGTCTATCGCACCGGCGATACCGAAGTGCGGGCGCTGGACGGCGTGTCGCTGACCATCCGGGCCGGCGAGTTCGTCGCCATCATGGGGCAATCCGGTTCCGGCAAATCGACGCTGATGAACATCATCGGTTGTCTCGACCGGCCGAGCGCGGGGCATTATCTCGTCAATGGCGCCGATGTGGCAACGCTTTCGGGCGACGAGTTGGCGGCGCTGCGGCGCGACACATTCGGTTTCGTGTTCCAGCGCTACAATCTGCTGGCAACCATGACGGCAACCGAGAATGTCGAGCTTCCGGCCGTCTATGCCGGCAAGAGCCGGCAGGTGCGGGCCGCGGGCGCACAACGATTGATTTCGCGGCTCGGCCTGGCCGACCGCGGCAACCACCGGCCCAACGAGCTTTCCGGCGGTCAGCAGCAGCGCGTCTCGATCGCGCGGGCGCTGATGAACGACGCGCAGGTGATCCTGGCCGACGAACCGACCGGCGCGCTGGACAGCCAGAGCGGCGCCGAGGTGCTGGCGCTGCTCGCCGAACTCAATGCCGATGGCCATACCGTCATTCTGATCACCCACGATCCGACGGTCGCGGCGCATGCCAACCGGCTGATCCGGCTGGCCGACGGGAAGGTCGTCGAGGACAGCGTCACGACGCCGGACGAGACGCGGCGCGGCGGCGCGGATCGCGGTGCGCCGGCCCGGCCGCTGATTTTCGGTGCCGATGTGGGCGAGGCCGTCAAGATGGCGTTCCGTTCGCTCAGAATGAACCTCTTCCGCACCGCGCTGACGCTGCTCGGTGTTGTGATCGGCGTCGGCGCCGTTGTCGTGATGCTCGCCATCGGCGATGGCAGCAAAGCCAATGTGATGTCGCAGATCCAGGCGATGGGGACCAATCTGCTGATCGTGCGCGCCGGCGGGCCCGGCGTGCGGACGGCCGAAGTGACCACGCTCAACATCGAAGACGTGCATGCCATTCTCGAATTGCCGAATGTTGTCACCGCCGTGCCCGAACGCAGCACCGGGGTGACGATGCGGTTCGGCAATCGCGATCACCGGACGCAGATCCAGGGCACATGGCCGCAATTTCCGCTGGTCAATGACTGGGACGTCGCCGAGGGCGGGTTTTTCAATCAGGCGGATGTCAACGGCTATGCGCCGGTGATCGTACTCGGGCAGACGGTCGCCGAAACGATGTTTCCCGACGGCGAGAGCGCGGTCGGGCAGTATGTGCTGGTGCAGAGCGTGCCCTTCGAGGTGGTCGGCACGATGCAGGCCAAGGGCGCGGCGATGTTCGGCCGCGATCAGGACGATGTGGCGCTGGTGCCGATGACGACCGGCACGATGCGGCTGTTTGGCCGGCATCACCTGTCCTCGATCAGCGTCAAGGTGACGGATGCCGCCTATATCGATGAGACGCAGGCGGCAATCGAGGCGTTGCTGATGGCGCGGCACGGCACGGAAGATTTCCGCGTCCGCAACACCGCCTCGCTGCTCGAAATGGCCGATGCGACCTATACGACGCTGACGATCCTGCTCGGCTCGGTGGCCGCCATCTCGCTGCTGGTGGGCGGGATCGGCGTGATGAACATCATGCTGGTCAGCGTGACCGAGCGCACGCGCGAGATCGGCATTCGCATGGCGACCGGGGCGCGCAAGCGCGACATCCTGCTGCAATTCAATACCGAGGCGCTGGTCGTGTGCGGGATCGGCGGCGCCAGCGGCATTCTGCTCGGGCTCGGGCTTGCGGGCATCGCACAATGGGCGGGCATGAATGTCGCCTTTTCGGCCGGGCCGCCCATTCTTGCCTTCAGTTGCGCTTTCCTGACGGGATTGCTTTTCGGCTATCTGCCGGCGCGCAAGGCGGCCAATCTCGATCCCGTGGCCGCGCTGGCAACCGAGTGAGGATGCGACGATGAGCAGATATCTTCATTCTCATATTGCGTGCCGCGCGCCCGCGCTTCGGCGGCGGGTGACAAAGCGGATGGCGCCGGCACTTGCCTCCCTCATGCTGGCGGCCTGCAGCATGGTGCCTGACTACAAGCGGCCGGGGATCGAGACGCCGGCGGCGTGGAGCATGGCGGATCCAACCGGCGCGCAAGCGGTGAGCGCCGAATGGTGGAAAAACTTCGGCGATCCGGAGCTCGACACATTGATGGCGGCGGCGCTTGAGACCAATCTCGACATCGTGTCGGCGCTGGCGCGGATCGACCAATCGCAGGGTGCGTTGCGCGCCAGCAGCGCCGCGCTTCTTCCGAACGTGTCGGGCAGCGGCAGCGGCGCCAGCCGGGCAATCGACGGCGGGCCGTCGCGCGAGAGCGCCAGCATCGGGCTTTCGGCAAGCTACGCGCTCGACCTCTGGGGCCGCTACCGCGCGCAGAGCCAGTCGGCGCGCTCGACGCTGGATGCGACCGTGTTCGACCGCGACGCGACGCGGCTGATGGTGCAGTCGCAAGTGGCGACGGTCTATTTCAACATTCTCAATGCCAAGGACAGGCTGACGATCGCCGAGGAATCGCTGGCGGCCGCGCGCGAGACCTACCGGATTGCCGAGGCACGCTACAATGCCGGCAGCACATCGGCGCTCGACATCGCGCAGCAGCGCAACAATATCGCCAATATCGAAGCGGGGATTCCGCCGCTCGAACGCGACCTCGCCGCCAACAGCCACGCGCTGGCGATATTGCTGGGCCGGGCGCCGCAAGGCTTCGCGGTGACGGGTAGCGGCACGGCCCATCTTGCCCTGCCCGTCATCGCCACAGCACAGCCGGCGGCGCTGATCGAAAGGCGGCCCGACATTCGCCGCGCCGAGGCGCAGCTTCTTGCCGCCAATGCCGATATCGGCGCGGCGCGCGCTGCGTTCTTCCCCAGTCTCGACATTTCCGCTTCGGTGACGCGCAGTTTCGCGACGATGAGCCCGGCCGAGACGGCAACGTCGCTGGCGGGATCGCTGCTGGCGCCGATCTTTTCGGGTGGATCGCTGGAGGGCAATCTGCAATCAGCCACGGGACGGCAGGCGGAGCTGGCGGCGAATTACCAGAAGACCGTGTTGACCTCCTTCGGCGAAGTCGAAGACGCGCTGGCGAGCGCCGACGCCAATGCGCGGCGCGAGGCGCTGCTTACAATCGCCGCCGCCGAAGCAAGGCGGGCCTATGATGTTTCCGAGGCGCGCTATCGCGCCGGCGCCAGCGACTTGCTGTCGGTGCTGGATGCGCAGCGCAACTGGCTTTCGGCACGCGACAGCGCCGCGCAGGCGCGCCTCAACCGCTACAGCTCGGCCGTCGATCTTTATGTGGCGCTGGGCGGCGGCTGGGAGAGCTGAGCGCCCTTCCCTGCCCGTCCATTTGCTCACAACGTGTTGTTCAAGGGCGGCGCTTGTACGGCTTTCACCGCAGGGCAAAGGCCGCTAGGCTGCCTCCAATTCAAAACATGTTGGAGGCCCCCCCATGAAAAACCTCATTTCCAAGGAAATTCGTCTCAAGGCGCGACCCGTCGGCACGCCGAAGGAAAGCGACTTCGAACTGGCCAGCGCCGACGCCCGCCAACCCGGCGACGGCGAGGTGCTGGTGCGCAACATATGGATGTCGGTCGACCCTTACATGCGCGGGCGGATGATGGACCGCGAAAGCTATGTGCCGCCGTTCCAGATCGGCAAGGCGCTGGAAGGCGGCGCGATCGGCCAGGTGGTGGCGTCGAACAGCGACAAGCTGAAGGTCGGCACTTTTGTCAATCACATGCTGGGCTGGCGCGAATATGCGACGGCGCCGGCGGCCGGCTTCTCGCCGGTCGATCCCTCGCTCGGACCCATCGAGGCGTTTCTCGGCACGCTGGGCATGCCGGGCATGACCGCCTGGGCCGGGCTTTTCAAAGTGGCCGATCTTAAGGACGGCGAGACCGTGTTCGTGTCGGCCGCGTCAGGCGCTGTCGGCTCGGTCGTCTGTCAGCTCGCCAAGGCGCATGGCTGTTATGTCGTCGGCTCGGCCGGTTCGGACGACAAGTGCAAGTGGCTTGAAGAGGTCGCCGGTATCGACAAGGCGATCAACTACAAGACCTGCGGCGATCTCACTGTAGCCGTCGCCAAAGCTTTTCCGAAGGGCATCGACGTCTATTTCGAGAATGTCGGCGGCGCGCACCTGGAAGCGGCGATCAATTCGATGCGGCCGAACGGCCGGCTCGCCATGTGCGGCATGATCGAGCAATACAACGACACCGAGCCCCGGCCCGGCCCGACCAACCTGATCCAGATCGTCGGCAAGAGCCTCCGCCTGCAAGGCTTCATCGTTTCCAATTATTTCCAGCACCTGCCGGAATTCTTTGCCGAGATGGGGCCGCTGATCAAAGGCGGAAAGATGAAATGGGAAGAGACGGTGGAAGACGGTATCGAGAACGCGCCGAAGGCGTTTCTCAAGCTCTTCTCCGGCGGCAATTTCGGCAAGATGCTGGTCAAGATCGGACCGGACAAAGTGGTCTGACCGTTCTTTTCGCTGACGGCATGGTGGCCCGGGTTCGAAGCCCGGGCCATAATGATTCAAAATGGGAGGAAGAATCATGCCGATCAAAGCGAAGCGCTGGGTGCTGGCGTCGCGGCCCACGGGCAAGCCGAAGGCCGAGAATTTCCGGCTGGAGGATGTGACGCTGCCGGGTATCGGCGAGCATGACATTCTCATCCGCACCGAATTCCACTCCGTCGATCCGGGAATGCGCGGGCGGCTTTCGGGCGACAGCTACACGGCGGCGCTGCCGGTGGGCCAGACCATCGACAGTGCGATGGTGGGCATTGTCGAGGCATCGAACAACGAGAAGTTCGCCGTGGGCGACCGGGTGACCGGCGGCTTCGGCTGGGTCAGCCACGCCGTTTCGAACGGGCGCGGTGTGCAGAAGCTCGATCCGGCGATCTATCACGGCAAGTTGCGGCCGACGGCCGCAATCGGCGTGCTCGGCATTCCGGGCCTCACCTCCTATTTCGGGCTGCTCGATCTCGGCCAGCCGAAAGATGGCGACACGGTGCTGATTTCATCGGCCGCCGGGCCTGTGGGCGCGACGGCGGGGCAGATCGCCAAGATGAAGGGCTGCCGCGTCGTCGGCATCGCCGGATCGAAAGAGAAATGTGACTACGTCAAAGGGCTCGGCTTCGACGATTGTTTCTCTTATCGCGGCGCCGATCTGCGCAAGGCGATCGCGGCGGCCTGCCCCGGTGGTGTCGACATCTATTTCGACAATGTCGGCGGCGAAATGCTCGATGCGGCGATCCTCAACATGAAGGAACATGGGCGCATCGTCGTTTCGGGCCAGGTCAGCGAATATAACCGCGCCGAGAATGAGCTCACCGGCATCCGCAACGTGACACGCTTCATCACGCATCGGCTGCGGATGGAAGGGCTTGTCGTGTTCGACTATTTCAAGCGGTTCCGCGAGGCGCAGGCCGAGATGGCGGGCTGGATCCACGAGGGGAAGCTCGTCTACACCGAAGACGTGTCCGAGGGCTTGGAGGGGTCGGCGGACGCTTTCATCGGACTGTTCGAGGGCGAGAATCTCGGGCGGCGACTGATCAAGGTCAGCTAGAACTCGTAGCGCAGACCGAGTGTCAGGAAGTTCGAGGCGTCGGTGACGCCGTTGAAGGCGCCGAAGACGCCCGAGCGGTGCTGCAGGCGCGCGACGAGCGAAATGTCCTGCCGCGACGGCAGGGCGAAGGTCGTTTGCAGGTTGAACTGGTTCAGGGTGCGCGAGCGGCGGCCGTCGGGCTGTTGCTCGAGCTGAGGAAACGCGGTGGTGTAGGATGGGCCCATGCCGACCGCGAGTGTGGTCGCGACATAGTTGTTCCACGGAAAGTCGTGCCAGCGTGCGTAAGCCGCGGTACCGAACTCGTGATAGGCCTCGCGGCCATAGTGGTAGGCATAGAGCAACTCGGCTTCGAAACTGAGCGACTGGCCATACCAGCCGAGAAGGCGCGAAGCGGTGACGGCCACTACGTGGTCGGTCGAGCCTTTGACGTCGAAGAAATTTTCCAGCACGTCGCTGAAATTGTCCTCCGTGCCCTCGCCCATGAAAATCGTGACGGCATAAAGCCTGTCGTCGGGGGCGGGCGCCCGCCAGCCGGATGGATTGCTCGCCTCTGCCACGCCTGCACCAAGCAGGAGCGGCGCGGCCGCGGCAACGCATATCGATTTCCAGCTGTTTATCAGGCTCATCGGCGAATCCCTTGCTAAATTGCCGAAACAGCCCCCGCTTTCTTTTAGCGCCATCGGCGCAAAAGAAAAAGGCCCGGACTTACCGGGCCTTTTCTAATCATCCGTGCGCGGGATTTTGTCTGGTCGCGTTTCCGGACGGCCAACCGGCATCCACCCGGCATGGAAACGCTCTCACCAGGCGCCGAGCGCGGTCGCGGGCTGGGTGCGCGCATTTTCCATGCGTTCCTTCTTCAGCCCTTCGGCAATCAGGAAGGAGAGTTCCAGAGACTGGCTGGCATTGAGCCGCGGGTCGCAATGGGTGTGGTAGCGGTCGCCGAGATCCGTTTCCAGGATCGCCTGCGCGCCGCCGATGCATTCGGTGACGTTCTGGCCGGTCATCTCGAAATGAACGCCGCCCGCATGTGTACCTTCGGCGCGGTGCACCGCCATGAAGGCCTGCACCTCGGCAAGAATGCGATCGACGGGCCGTGTCTTGTAGCCGGACGAGGCCTTGATCGTGTTGCCGTGCATCGGGTCGCAGGACCAGACAACCTTTTTGCCTTCGCGTTCGACGGCGCGGATCAGCTGCGGCAGATGCTTTTCAACATTCTCGGCGCCGAAGCGGCAGATCAGCGTCAGCCGGCCGGCCTCATTTTTCGGGTTGAGAATGTCGGTCAGACGGACCAGCTCTTCGGGGTCGAGCGAAGGCCCGCATTTCATGCCGATTGGATTCTTCACGCCGCGCAGGAACTCGACATGGCCGTGATCGGGCTGACGCGTGCGGTCGCCGATCCAGAGCATGTGAGCCGAGGTGTCGTACCACTCGCCGGTGGTCGAATCGACGCGCGTCATCGCCTGCTCGAAGCCGAGCAGCAGCGCCTCGTGGCTGGTATAGAACTCGGTCGTGTGAAGCTGCGGCTGCGTCGCGCTGTCGACGCCGCAGGCGCGCATGAAGTCGAGCGCTTCCGTGATGCGGTTCGCCAGTTCTTCGTAGCGGGCGCCTTCGGCGCTGTCGGCGACAAAACCGAGGTTCCAGCGATGCACAAAATCGAGATCGGCGTAGCCGCCATTGGCGAAGGCGCGGATCAGATTCAGCGTCGAGGCCGACTGCGAATAGGCGCGCAGCAGGCGCTCGGGATCGGGCACGCGCGATTTCTCGTCGAATTCGATGCCGTTGATGTTGTCGCCAAGATAGGACGGCAGCGTCACGCCGTCGATGGTCTCGGTGGCCGACGAACGCGGTTTCGCGAACTGGCCGGCAATGCGGCCAACCTTCACGACCGGCGAGGAGGCGGCGAAGGTCAGCACGACCGCCATCTGCAGCAGCACGCGGAAGGTGTCGCGGATGTTGTCGGCGGAGAATTCGGCAAAGCTCTCGGCGCAGTCGCCACCTTGCAGAAGGAACGCACGGCCCTCGCAGACCTCGCCGAGCTCTGCCTTCAGCTTGCGGGCCTCACCTGCAAAAACGAGCGGCGGATAGGAGCGCAAGCGCTCTTCCACGGCGGCAAGCGCCGCCTGATCCGGGTAGCTCGGGAGATGCTTGGCGGGCTTGGCGCGCCAGCTCTCCGGTTTCCAGGTCTCCGCCATCGTCTTCTCTCCAAAGGCACAAAAGAGCGCGCCGCGCGGGCCTTCGGACACAATCGCCCTACACCGCTGCCACGCACTCCTCATATGGAAGGCGGAGTTATAGGCCACAAGGGCTCTAAAGGGAAGCCTAAGCCCTTGATTGCGCTCAAGGACCGGGAAATGCGGTTAATCCGCCGCCTGCGCTGCCGGCGGCTGCCATTTTTCCTTCAGCGTCACCAGTTCCTCCGATGCCGTCGGATGCACCGCAACGGTGGCGTCGAACTGCGCCTTGGTGGCGCCCATGGTGACGGCAATGCCGATCGCCTGGATGATTTCGCCGGAGGCCGGCCCCAGAATGTGAACGCCCAGCACGCGCTGCGACTGCGGCTCGACGACCAGCTTCATGAAGGTCTTTTCCTCCGAGCCAGAGAGCGTCCCCTTCATCGGACGGAAGCTGGTCTTGTAGATGTCGATCTCGCCGTGTTTCGCGCGGGCTTCGGCTTCGGTCAGCCCGACCGTGCCCATTTCGGGCTGCGAGAAGACGGCCGTCGGGATCACCGAATGATCGACGGCGACGGGGTTGCCGTTGAAGACCGTTTCGGCGAAGGCCTGGCCCTCGCGGATCGCCACCGGCGTCAGATTGGCGCGATCCGTGACATCGCCGACCGCATAGATGTTGTCGATATTCGTTTTCGAGAATTTGTCGACAAGAATCTCGCCCTTGGGTCCGAGCGCGACGCCAGCCGTCTCGAGACCGAGGCCCACGGTATTGGGTGCCCGGCCAGTCGCGTACATCACCGCATCGGTCTCGTGCACCGATCCATCGGTCAATGTCAGCGCGAGCGCGCCGACAGTCGTCCTCTCGATCTTCGCGATATCGATATTCATCCGCAGATCGACACCCTTTTTCACCATCTCCTGGGCAAGGATCTCGCGCAGATCGTCATCGAAGCCACGCAAGAACAGCGGCCCGCGATAAAGCTGCGTCGTTTGCGCCCCGAGACCGTTGAAAATACCTGCGAACTCAACCGCAATGTAGCCGCCGCCAACCACCACAATGCGTTTCGGCAACTCCGCCAGATGAAAGGTCTCATTGGAGGTGATCGCATGTTCGATGCCGGGAATTGCCGGCATGAACGGCCAGGCGCCTGTTGCGACCAGGATCTTGTCGGCCGTGACGTCGCGAGCTTCCTTGACCAGATGGACCGTATGCGCATCTTTCAGCACGGCACGGCTCTCGACGATCTCGACGCCGGCGCTCTTCAGATTGCGGATATAGATGCCGTTGAGACGGTCGATCTCCCGGTCCTTGTTGGCAATCAGCTTTTTCCAGCTGAAGCGCGTCTCGCCGACGGTCCAGCCGAAGCCGGCTGCCTCCTCGAAGTCCTCGGCGAAATGGCTCGCATAGACCAGCAGTTTTTTCGGCACGCAGCCGCGAATGACGCAGGTGCCGCCGACGCGATACTCCTCCGCAACCGCGACCCTCGCACCATGCCCGGCCGCAATGCGCGAGGCGCGTACACCGCCCGAGCCCGCGCCGATGACGAAAAGGTCGTAGTCGTATTTTCCGGCCATGGTTCGCTCCCGACGGCTTATTTCGCCTCGATGATATTGGTGCCTGAGGGCGTGCCAACAATGGCCAAATTGGCGATACCGATGAACAATCCATTATCGACGACGCCGGCGATGCGGTTGAGCGCCGCGGCAAGACCGTCGGGATCGGGAATCGTCCCGAATGTACAATCGAAAATGAAGTTTTCGCTGTCGGTGAAAAACGGTTCGCCGTATTCGTCCGTGCGCCGGGCAATCTTGCCCGTGCAGCCGAAGGTGCTCGCGACATCAGCCATTTTTCGCGCTGTCGCCGTGCAACCAAAAGGGATGACTTCGACGGGAAGCGGGAAAGCGCCAAGTGTCGTGACCAGTTTCGAAGCGTCGGCTATGACGATCATGCGGTCGGAGGCCGTCGCCACGATTTTCTCGCGCAACAGCGCGCCGCCGCCGCCCTTGATCAGGCGCAATTCGATGTCGAGCTCATCGGCACCATCGATCGTGATATCAAGATGCGGCGTGTCGTCGAGATTGGTGAGCGGAATGCCGAGGCTCCCGGCAAGCTTGCCGGTGCGCTCCGAGGTCGGAACGCCGACAATACGGAGACCCTCCTTCACCCGCTCGCCCAGCACGCGGACGAAATGTTCCGCCGTCGAGCCAGTGCCAAGGCCGAGCTTCATGCCCGGTTCGATGAAATCGAGCGCGCGGACCGCCGCCGCCTTTTTCTGTTCGTCGGCATTCATCGGTCAGAGCCCCGCCATTGCGACATATTTCACTTCGAGAAATTCCTCGATACCCCAAGGTCCGCCCTCGCGACCGAGTCCCGACTCCTTGTAACCACCGAAAGGCGCAACTTCGGTCGATATCAAGCCGGCATTGACGCCGACAAGCCCATATTCCAGCGCCTCGGCCATGCGCCAGACGCGGCCGATATCGCGGCTGTAGAAATAGGAGGCAAGGCCGAACGGCGTGTCGTTGGCAAGGCGTACCGCCTCCTCTTCGGTCTTGAAGCGGAAGACCGGCGCTAGCGGCCCGAAAGTCTCCTCGCGGGCGGCCTTCATATCCGGCGTCATGCCGACAATGACTGTCGGCTCAAAAAAAGTGCCGCCCTTCGCATGACGATTGCCGCCGGTGACGATACGCCCGCCGCCCGCGACCGCGTCCGCCACATGCTCTTCGATCTTTTCGACCGCGGCCATGTCGATCAACGGGCCTTGCGCTACACCATCCTCGAAGCCCGAACCAACTTTCAAACCTGCGACCTTCGCGGCAAGCTTCTCGACAAAGGCATCATGCACCTTGTCCTGCACCAGAAAGCGGTTGGTGCAGATGCAGGTCTGGCCGGTGTTGCGGTATTTCGAAGCGACCGCCCCTTCGACCGCCGCGTCGATGTCGGCGTCGTCGAAAACGATGAAGGGTGCGTTGCCGCCAAGTTCCAGCGCGACCTTCTTGACCGTGGACGCTGCCTGTTTCATCAGCTCCTTGCCGATCTCGGTCGAACCGGTGAAAGTCAACTTGCGTACCAACGGGTTCGACGTCATCTCGCCGCCAATGGCGCCAGCCTTGCCGGTAACGACGCTGAGGAGACCCGCCGGCAGCCCTGCGCGATGTGCGAGTTCAGCCAATGCGAAGGCCGAGAGCGGCGTCGCGGTTGCCGGCTTCACGACCATGGCGCAGCCGGCGGCAAGCGCCGGTGCGGCCTTGCGCGTGATCATCGCGGCTGGAAAGTTCCACGGCGTGATGGCGGCGCAGACACCGATTGGCTGTTTCAGCACCACGATGCGACGATCGGATGTCGGCGCCGGCACGATGCTCCCGTAAACGCGCTTGGCTTCCTCGGCATAGAATTCGATAAAGGCGGCCGCATAGGCGATTTCGCCTTTTGCCTCGGCGAGCGGCTTGCCCTGCTCCGCCGTCAGGATTGCTCCCAAATCGTCCTGGTTTGCCATCATCAGATCAAACCAGCGCCGAAGGATCGCCGAACGTTCCTTGGCAGGCCGCGCGCCCCATTCCTTCTGCGCGCGCGCCGCCGCCCCAATTGCAGCGCGGGTCTCGGCCTGGCCCAGCGAAGGCACCGTCACGATCGTCTCGCCGGTCGCCGGATCTCTCACTTCGATCTGCGGCGCTTCGTCGCCCAGCCACCTGCCATCGATGTAGCAAAGGCTTTTCAGCAGGCTCTTGTCCTTGAGACGGGCTGCAAGCGTCATAAGAAGTCCTTTGGAATGATGAGCGCGACGATATATCCTTGTCCCTTGTTAGCACTCCGGATCCATGCCGGAAAGAGGCCGAAGAAAACCCCCAGCATGCAGGCCACCGCATTCTTTTCAGAAACCTATTTGCAGGCCCGCGCACGCTTTCTCGCGGCGGCGGATACGGCAGGCGCGCGTATCGCAAGCTACGAAAATTCACATGCCATGGGGCCCGGCGATACGCCACTTTTTACCGATACGGCGTGGTTCGGTCCGGCGGATGCCGGAACCGTGCTGCTCAATACATGCGGGACACATGGCGCGGAGGGCTATGGCGGGTCGGCGGCGCAGCTGGCCTGGATCAGCGAAGGCGGGCCCGCGCGACTGCCGCATGGCGTCGCCGTGCTGATGGTGCATGCGGTCAATCCGTTCGGTTTCGCATGGGGTCTGCGCGGCACTGAAAACAATGTCGATCTCAATCGCAACTTTCTCGATCACAGTGAGCCGCATCCCGACAATCCGCTTTACGATGAGCTTCATCCGCTGCTTTGTCCTGAACGGATTGACGATGCCGCGGTCCAGAAAATGCTGGCGGCGGGTGCTCGGTTCGTCGAACGCCATGGCCAATGGGCGCTCGAAGATGCGATTAGCCGCGGGCAGTACACGCATCCCGACGGTTATCATTTCGGCGGGCGGGCACCTGAATGGTCGAACCTCACAATACGGCGCATTGTGCGCGACGAGCTCGCCCTTGCCCATCGCGTCGGTTTCATCGACTGGCATTCCGGGCCGACGGGGAACGGCGAGCTGATCCATCTCTGTTTTTCCGATCCCAAGGCTCCAGGCTTTTCGCGGGCCGCCTCGTGGTGGGGGCGCGACACGCTCGACCCGAAAACGATCGATGCGATGTGGGGTTCCAAACGACCGACACGGTGCGGCATCATGTTCTGGGGACTTGAAGCGCAATTGGGCCCGCGGGCCGAACTGGCCGGTGCCGTTGTCGAATTTCGTTCGGCGCAGACGAAAGGCAATGCCGCGAAGGCGATGCGGGTACCGATGCTGGAGCGCTGGCTTCGATTCGTTGGCGGCTTCGATGCACCGGAGGCGCCCGGCTATTTCGAGGAAATCCGCGACGACTACGCGCCGCGCCGGCAATCGTGGCAGGAGAACGTCATCGCCAATGCGATGGGTTGTTACGAGGCGACGCTTGCGGGTCTTGGCCAGTGGGCGCGCGAAGGCCTGCGGGCGGCAGATTGAATCAATCCAGCGCGAAGTCGTAGCGAACTTCCATGATGTGCGGATAGCCGGTGAAGCCAACCGGCCGGCGGGCGACAAGACGGCCGCCCATGCGCTCATAAAAACGGCGGGCGTTTGTATTTTCCTCCAGTGCCCACAGAAAGGCCTCGCGGCGACCGAGACAGGTCACCTCGTCAAAGAGACGAAACAGGAGTTCGGCGCCGAGGCCCATACCCTGATCGGCGCGGCGCGCATAGAGTGTCGTCACCTCCGCGCCGTGGATGTGGCCAACGCCCACCGCCTCGCCCGATTGTTCCGCAATCCATGCAATTCCGTTCCGCAGGCTCTGGCGCCACTTCCCGGTTTCCCGATCGGCGTTGAGTCCATCGAGGAGGGGCTGGGGAAGAATGCCGGGATAGGCTTCGCGCCAACATGCAACGATCAACCGGCCAAGCTTGTGCTCGTCCCGTCCCGGCACTGCCATCCGCGTCTGGTATCGTGTCAGAACCGACATGCCCAGAGTATGACCTAGAACCGGACCCGCTCCGAAGGGTAAAATGGACCTATCCAAATTCCGGCCAGAGGCTTAACCCTCGCGGAAACGGACGGAGCCACAAAGATGACCGCCCCCGAAATCGTCGCCGTTCTGCTTACAGGCGCCGCCGTGCGGCTCGAACCGCTTGCCGAAACGCATCGGGCAGAGCTGGCGACCGCCGCCGACGCGGAGGAGATATGGCGCTATATGCCCTATGACGGGCGGGGGATGGGCTTCGACCAATGGTTCGACTGGTCGTTGAACCTCAACAGCGAAAACAAGGAAGCCGTCTGGGCCGTCCGGGACATGGCGGACGGAACCCTTGTCGGTTCGACGCGGTATCTCAACATCGCCGCGCGGGACCGGCGTGTCGAAATCGGCGGCACCTGGTATGCGCCCGTTGCGTGGGGCGGTCGCGTCAACCCGGCGTGCAAGTTCGCCCTGCTCTCGCACGGGTTCGAAACGCTCGGGCTCAACCGGATCGAGTTCAAGACCGACGCCCGCAATACCCGGTCGCAAGCCGCCATCGCCAAGCTCGGGGCGGCACGTGAAGGCGTGTTCCGCCGGCACATGGTGCTGCATGACGGGCATATTCGCGATACTGTCTATTTCTCGATCATCCGCGAGGAATGGCCGGGTGTGAAATCACGGCTCGAAGAGAGACTTGCCAGCGCCTGAAACGCATGCGAGACAAGCCGGATCACCCTTTGCCCGGATTATCATGTCCCGCCCCACCCTGCTCTTCGATCTCGACGGCACGCTGGCCGATACGGCGCTGGACCTGTGCGCGACGATGAACGTCATTCTCGAGATGCACGGACGCGACGGCGTACCCCAAGAACGGGTGCGACACCTGGTGGGTGGTGGCGCGCGGTTGTTGTTGGAGCGCGGTTTTCGCGAGACGGGCGCGCCCGCCGACGAGGCGCTTCTCGACCTGAGCTTCCGGCAGTTCATCGACTATTACAGCCGGCACATCGCCGACCACACGAAGCTGTGGCCGGGGGTGCGCAACCAGCTTGACCTCCTGGCGGAACGTAAGGCGCTGATGGCGGTCTGCACCAACAAGCCCGAGCGTCTTTCGCACCAGCTTCTCGCGATGCTGGGCATCGACCATTATTTTCCGGTGGTGATCGGCGGCGATACGCTACCGGTGAAGAAGCCCGATCCCGAACATCTCTTCGAGGCTATCCGGCGGCTCGGCGGCGATGCCGGTCATGCGGTGATGGTTGGCGACTCGGAGGCCGATATCGAGGCGGCAAAGAATGCACGTCTGCCGTCAATCTGTGTCAGCTTCGGCTATACGCGGGTGCCGGTGGCAGATCTCGGCGCCGATCTCGTGATCGACCATTTCGACGCGTTTCCGGAAGCGCTCAAGACGCTGATGCCGCTTCATTTCGGCCGGGCTTGACCGGAAAATGCTCCCGCCCTATAGACGGGCACCCTTGGGGCGGTTAGCTCAGTTGGTAGAGCACTGTGTTCACATCGCAGGGGTCACTGGTTCGAGTCCAGTACCGCCCACCATGATTTTCCCGGATTTCCAACGCATTTCGACCCCTCGGAGGATCACCCCGCTTCGGCCATGTCGTCGGCGGCTGTCGCATGTGTGCCCGGGAGATGGATCGCAGCGCCCTGCGCCAGGGGCGCTTGGCTGACGCCATTGCCGATGCCGCATGAACCGGCAACGGCGCGTCAATTCAACGATCCACAATTAATTTTTGTTAATAAGTGGACGGTATTGACCCGCAACAGCGTTAATTGGTCATGAGGACGTGTAACCCTAGACTGTCACTCAAGACCCCGCCGCCGTATTGGCGCCGGAATGTCCGACGGGCGGAAGGGCGATGAAGGAAAAGGAACTCAGGCTCGCGCTGGTTTGCTACGGCGGCGTTTCGCTGGCCGTCTACATGCATGGCGTGACCAAGGAAATCCTGAAGCTCGTGCGTGCTTCGCGCGTCTACCATCAGGACCTTGCCCGCTCGCACCGGCCTTCGGCGTCCTATAGCGACATCGATCACGGCGATGCGCGCGAAACCGACACCGAGGAACTCTATTTCGAACTGATCCAGGCGATCGGCGAGACGGTCGAGCTGCGCATTTTCGTCGATACGATCGCCGGCGCATCGGCCGGCGGCATCAACGGCGTGCTGCTGGCACGGGCGCTGGCGCACGACCTGCCGATGGACTCGCACCGCAAGATGTGGCTCGAACAGGCCGACATCGTGGCGCTGATGGACGAGGCGCATCTCGCCAAGCGCTGGGACAAGCTGTTCATGAAACCGCTCTTCTGGGGCTTCACCGACAGATGGCTCGCGCGCTTCGCGCCCGATGTCGAAATGCGCCAGAAGCTGCAACTCTTCACACGCTCGCGCTGGTTCCAGCCGCCTTTCTCCGGCGAAATCATGAGCGGCATGCTGCTCGACGCCTGCATGGCAATGGAGGAGAACACACCGTCGACAGGATCGCTGCTTCCGGGCGGGCACCGGCTCGACCTGATGACATCGGTCACGGATTTCCACGGTTACAGCCAGAACATCCCGTTGCACAGCCCCTCGTCGATCCGCGAACGCGAGCACCGGCACATACTGAAGTTCAGCTATTTCCGGCACCCGAGCGGGCTCGTCGAAAGCGACTTCGACCGCGACCACATTCCAGGGCTCGTTTTTGCGGCGCGCGCCACTTCGTCCTTCCCCGGAGCCTTCCCGCCCGTGCAGATCGGCGAAATCGACAAGGTGCTCGACTCCCGCGGCGCGGAATGGCCGACACGCGACCAGTTTCTGCGCGACAACTTCAAGCCGCTGATCGCTGCGGGCTCCGATCCGGCGAAGGCTTCGTTCATCGACGGCAGCGTGCTCAACAACAAGCCCTTTGCCGAAGCCATCGCCTCCATTCGCGGGCGCCCCGCCTATCGCGAGGTCGACAGGCGCGTGGTCTATATCGATCCCGATCCGAAAGGCGGCCATGTCGAGGCTGGCGGCGCCAAGCCGGGCTTTTTCCAGACCATTCGCGGCGCGCTGTCCGACATCCCGCGCAACCAGCCAGTGCGCGACGAACTTGAATCGCTGCACGACTTCTCCGAGCGGGTGCGGCGCTACCGGCAAATCGTTTCGGCGACGCGGCCGCATGTGACTGAACGTGTGCGGCAATTGTTCAACGGCGACGCCGAAGCGCCGCCGACACCGGCGCTGCTCGCCAAACTGCGCAACAAGGCCAATGCACAATCGGCGATCGAGGCCGGCTATGCTTATGACGCCTATATCCAGCTCAAGGTCAGCTCGGTGCTGGACCAGATCACCGATGTGATTGCCCGGCTTTCGGAAGCCGTGCACCATCCGAGCGACCGGCTGGCGCTGTCGCGCGCCGTCGAAGCATGGGCCAAGCAGCGCAATATCTTTCCGGTGCTGTGGTCGCAACATGCCGGTGAAGGCGCCGAGCCGAGCAAGCAGGATGCCTGGGTGCGGTTCCTGCGCGAATTCGACATCAATTTCCGAGTCCGGCGGCTGCGCTTCGTCATCCGCCGCCTCAACGAACTTTATGCCCGCAACGGCGAGCCCGATGGCGCGGAATGCGACCCCGACGCGCTCGACGATTTCAAGGCCAGCCTTTACATGAGCCTTGAACGCCTGCAATCGGAATCAGCAGCGCGGCTCCGCACACCGGATGTGCGCGCGATCTGCAAGGCGATTTACGAGGGGGGGCTGGCCGAGTCGCAGCAGATCGATCATTTCGCCAGCTATGTCGCCTCGCAACTCGATCTTGTCGGCCTCGACGGCGAGACCGACGAATCCTTTGCGCAGATGGCAAACGCCTGCCTGCCGCCCGCGGCGCGGACAGAGCTGGTGCAGGCCTATGTCGGATTTCCCTTCTTCGATGTGCTGACGCTGTCGCTCAACAAGTGGCAGGATCTCGACGATGTGGACACTGTACTGGTCGACCGCATCAGCCCTGAGGACGCCAAGGCACTGCGCGAAGGCGGCGCGCCGGCGACGCTGATGGGACGCGATCTCGGCTATTTTGCCGCGTTTTTCAGCCGCCGGGCGCGCGAGAACGACTATCTGTGGGGCCGGTTGCACGCCGCCGACCGGCTGGTCGATATTGTGGCAAGCTCCGCGCCTGCCGCCATCCATGCATCCGGTCTCGACCTCGACCAGCTCAAGGCGCGAATGTTCCGCTCGATCCTCAAGGCCGAACGGCCCTTTCTCGCGAACATTCCGGATCTCTTCGACGATCTCGAACGCGAGATCGGAATCCGCTTCGGCGAGACGACCAAAAAAACGGCGGCGCCGGACACCGAGGCGCGGGCGCCGGACGAAATCGACGACAATGGCCGTCCGGCCGTGCCGCAGCGCGCCTGAACATCAGCCCTTGCCGATCGAAATTCGGCGGCCGGGTGTTGCGGCGTCGGGATTTTTCGGCAGCGTCGCCTTCGACACGCCCTTGTCGAACTTCGCATCGATCCTTGCCACGTCGACTGCCGAGGGCAGGGTGAACGAGCGCTCCAAACGCCGGTAGTGGCGCTCAACCACCCGGGCATCCGCGTCGCCGCTTTCCTTTTCGTAACGCTTTTCGCCCTTCAGCGTCAGCGCACCATCATGGAGCTGAGGTCGATGTCCTTCTCGTCGATGCCCGGCAGGTCGGCCGCCAACGTCCAGGCCTTGTCAGTTTCGTGAAGATCGATCTGCCGGACGATTTGGTTGTCCCCGAGGAGGTCGAGCGCCGGCAAAAAGCAAGCTGCGGCCTCTGTCGTTCGATTTCGTGACTTGATTGGTCATTCTGTCCTCCCGGCTTCGACCAACAAAAAGAACGGACGGAACGGGCGGATATCAATCCCGCCCGCAACAGATTTGGGATGCTCTCAATCTTGTGCAAATGCGCCGCAGGGCCGCAGGTCGCGGCGGCTCGACGGAAGCTCCTCGCCCTCGATCCAGGCTGCGATATCGCCCCAGACCGTTTCGCGCTGCAGGTCGCGGAGAAGCATGTGCCAGCCGTCGGGATAGCAGAGCGCCGTGACAGGCACGCCACCACCGCGCATAGCGTCCAGGACTGCGGCTGTTGGCCCGGACGGCACCAACTCGTCGCGCACGCCATAGAGGAGCAGAACCGGCACCCCCAGATTGCCGGACGCCTCGTAGGCCCGGTCCATCAGGCCAACCAGCCCGTAGACCGCATCGATCCGCGTTTCCTTGATCACCTGCGGATCGTCGGCGAGCGCCCGGAGCATTTCGATGTTGTCCGACGGCCAGATGTCGAGCCCCCGTCCAGTGAGACGGCCGGATGGCACAGTGTGGGCCGCGACTCGGAGCACCGCCGCATAGAACGGGTTCATCGTCTGCCAGCCCCAGACCGCCGGTGCGGCCAGGATCAAGCCATCGACCGCCGGTGCTTCCGGCAGCGTCATGGCGCGCATTGCAACCGCGCCGCCCATGCTCTCGCCAAGCAGATAAACCGGCATACCCGAGTGCCGCTGGCGCACAAGCGATACGACCACGGCGAGGTCCTGTGCCATATGCTGGTCTCCAGCCCAGCGCCCGTGCCCCGGCGCGCGGCCAAAGCCGCGCTGGTCATAGGCATAAAATGCGACACCGCGCTCAGCAAACCAAGCGCCGGGGCCCGGCTCTGCAAAGGCATTGGCGTAATCGTTGAAGCCGTGCAGACCGATCATGACGGCGCGCGGATTCTCAGGCTCAAAAGACAGAACGGGAAGCCGCGCCCCATCGGTCATCACCGCTGCTGTCACAGACGAACCATGCTCCAGGCGCGGCGCGAACGCGGCGTCGCCCACCGTCATCTGGCGCGGGGCGCAGGCCGGGGCAGCAAGAATGAACAGGAATACCGCGAAGAACCGCAACATGCAGCGAGCCTATCGCAACAATGCGCCGCCATCGAGGCTGCGTAGCGGCGGGGAGACACTTCGCGCCTCCCCGCCCATCGCGTCAGAAGTCCAGACTTGCCTGGATGTAGAACGAACGACCAGGCTCGTTGACCTGAACCACAGCCGGGTCAAACCCGTTGGATCGGCTCAGATGGGACGCATAGGTTGCATCCAAGAGGTTGGCAACACCGCCGCGTAATTCCAAGGCCCCAAGAATCCTCCGGCTGGCAAACAGGTCGACGACCGCGTAGCCCGGCGTCTCGCGGACATCGAGCCCCGAACCCGCCAACGGATTCGTGTCGGCGCGTGTCTGCTTCACGGCCCAGCGTGTCCTTATGCCCGCACTCCATTCGGGCACTTCATAGGCGAGTTCAAAAGTACCCTCCAAAGGCGGTATCTGATAAAGCGGCCTTTCATCCGTCACGTTCCGCCCGTAGGTGTAGGTCGCGTCCCCGCCCAGCCGCCAGCCGGGCGCGAAGTTCCAGACGCTCTCCAGATCAAAGCCCGTCAGCTCCGCATCGACATTGCGGAAGATACTTGCACCATTTGCCAGGAGCACGCCTGGCTGACCGCGCGCCGTGTCGCGGCTGATGAAATCGGACACGTTATCGTGCCAGACACCTGCTGAAGCACTCCAGCGGGTGCGCCGCATCTCAATGCCGAGATCGATCTGATGATGCTTCTCAGGCTGCAATCCGGGATTGCCGACCCAGCTGTTCGCTCCCGAGGCGCGCGCGATGCCGCGTTCAGTTGCATCGGCGGTGCGTACCGCCCGACTAACGCCGAGCCAGCCGGCGAAGGATCCAAAGTCATGCGTTACGCGCAATAGGCCGCTGAGATTGGTCTCGTTTCGATCCGTATCGCTGACGCCATAATAGGCGGCATAGAGTTGTCGCGCCGTAAGCGCACCCATGCCGGCCGGCAAAAGGTCCGCTTTTCCCGCAGTGACTGCCACGAGGTCGACACGCGCACCGGCCGTCAATGCGATCCTCTCCGTGAGCGACGTCTCGCTTTCGGCAAAAATGCCGGTATCCCGAATTTCGACGTCCGGCCACGTATAGCCCGAAATCGATGTCGGCGGGATGACGCCCATCGACATGCGCGAGACAGCATCGCGATCGCTGGACCTGTGATCGACACCAAGTGTCAGCATCGTCGCAGAAAAGGAAAGCTCGCCGGCGAACCGGCCACCCATGGTATTCGACTCCGCATCTGTCCGCATGACCATAGCGGGTGGCGTGCGCAGCGAATAGTTGTCCATGACGTGATCGACGAACGAGCCATAGATGCTCGCCTTGATACGACGAAGCGCACCCTGCCCCTCGACGTTGTGATCTAGTGCCAGACGGTAGGTGTCGGTTGCCGTCCACGGCGAGTCCATGCCCGCACCTGCAAAAAGCGTATCCTCGATGCGATCCGTCTCTACGGAAGCGGACAACACCGACCCCGCGCCGTAGCGCCAGCCCGCCTCGGCTCCGCCACCATATTGTTCAAAGGCGGAACGCACTTCACGACCATCGCCGTCCTTGTAGTTCCCGGCCCGGCGTGCCGTCGCAAAGGCGCGCACATAGCCGTCTTCCGCCACGCCGCGCGCCTGCATGGTCGCGAAGCGCTGCGCACCGTTCGATTCGATTCCACTCTCGATTCGACCCGAGAACCCGGCGGCCATACTTGCCGGATCGGCGCGTTCCATACGGATGGTTCCCGCAGGCGCCGGCGGGCCGTCGAGCACCGACTGATAGCCGCGACGTATCGTTATACGATCGCCGGACATCAAGAGCATGGCCGAACTCGGCGGGTCCATGCGGTTCGGACACGCCCCAAACACATAGGCGCCGTCGCCGATGACGGCGATGCGGTCTTCGGATTGACCGCGAATGGAAA
This sequence comes from Parvibaculum sp., assembly GCF_030651915.1. Taxonomy (GTDB): domain Bacteria; phylum Pseudomonadota; class Alphaproteobacteria; order Parvibaculales; family Parvibaculaceae; genus Parvibaculum. The sequence goes on from NZ_JAUSBV010000005.1 coordinate 241,334, forward strand.
TTTCCGAGCCGTGGCCGCCCATGCGTCCGGCAGAAACACCGCGCAACCGTGCAAGGAATTCACCTGCGTCGCGCGCCGGCGATGCGTTGATCATATCAGGCGTTACGACCTGTTGCGCGGGTTCGGGTTCGGCCGATGCCTCAACCAGAACTTCTGGCGCGTGAGGGATCGAATGCGTTTCGTTGTCAGCGCTGACCGGTGTCGAAATCGTGAAGGCGACGGCCAAGGCGGCCGATGCCGTGGTGGCACGCAGAAGAGCGCGCCGCCCCGCAAGGAAGCAATTGGGTGACATTGTATTTTCCTGTTTGACCTGAAAAGAGAGGGAAAGCAATTTCAGGAAAAGACAGGTGGCCCCCTTGGCGGCGACGGTGGGTGATCTGCGGTATACGACGAGAAAACTTCCACCGTCGGACAGGGCAGATCAGGCGCGCAGGGCCGCCGGAGCTGAACGAATAGATCGTCGCGAAACGCCGCCAGAGCCAGTGTTGCAAGGGGTGCGCAGAGACCCGGCGCAATATTGTAGGTGCCTTCATCGGAAGGATCGGCGGCGCCGTTCTCATCCAGTCGAATGACCTTCAGACCGCTGCCCGTACATATGACGATCCGGTCGCCGAATATGCCGGTCTCAAGTTGATGCGGCTGCTGAGCGACGAGGACACCGGACAGACCGGGCAGGAGAATTGAAACGGCGGCCAGCAGGATGATCAGACGGGCGGCGAGAGCGGGCCCGCCGGATTTCCGGAAAACCGTCGATCTTCGCTGCTGCGCCTGTTGCCGAGCTACCACCCGAAATCCCCTTTTCTCCGGTCAGTATCGGCACAGGGCTCGCCATGTCAAAGCAGGCGCCGCTTCCACATATGCGGCGCGGTGACGCATTGAGGCCGCGTCAGAGCATCGGCATGGATACAAGCAAGATCGCTGTACCATGCGTCAGCACCGCCGCCCAGATGCCGTAGCGCATGCGGACAAAACCACAGGCGATGCCCTCCACCACCGTGAAAGCGAGGATCGGCCAACCTGCATCGGTGACCGTGATCGCCAGATATGAGTGACAGGCGGCGAAAATGAGACCGCTCAGCAAAGCGGCGCGAACCGGCGTTACGTATGATTCGAGGCGGCCTTGCAGATAGCCGCGGAAGAGGACTTCCTCCAGCAGATTGCCGCCATAAACGAGGATGACGAGGCCGAGGATGAAGCCGGGCGGAAAATCCGGCAGCAGGGGCGAGAAGCCCGACAGCGAGATGGCGCCGAGACCGATGACGAGACCGGTACCGAGGCCGACGGCGGCGCCTTCGACGAGCGAGCCCTTTCGCCAGACGAGCAGCGGATGCATGTCGCGTTCGACAGCGACGATGCAGACAACGCCGAGGACCGAGCCTATGCCGAGCGTGGCGAGCAATGCCGGGCTGTTGAAGAATGAAATCCGGAGGTCGTCGAAACTCCACAGGCCGACGGGCGTCATCGCGTCTCGGACCAGAATGAAGATCGCGATATAGAGCGCAATGCGGATTCCGATGGCGGCGCGCGGCAGGAGCACCAGACAGAGCACGAAGGCGATGAGGCCCGGTGCCATGCGTAGGTTGTAGGTCCAGAGAATATCCATTCCTTCGAGCATGACTACCTTCCTCACGGATTCGGTGGCATTGACAGGCGAAAAGACCCACCGCCAAGATGACGAGAAGAATAGAAAAAGAACGCGGGTCGCCCTACTCGCGTTTAGCGGAGAAAGAACGTGGCGGCAGCTCCAGCGAAAAAACGCGTCAGAAAGCCCCTTCAACGCCGCTCCGAAGCGACCGTCGACACCATACTCGAAGCGGCAGCTCAGATTTTCCGGACGTATGGAGCGAAGGGCGCGACGACCAACCGGATCGCGGAGCGCGCGGGCGTCTCCATCGGTTCGATCTATCAATATTTTCCGAACAAGGAAGCGCTGCTCGTCGCGCTGATGGAGCGACATATCGGGAGTTCCATCGAACTGCTTGGCGCGGTGCTGCAGGCGAGCGAAGGTGCGGCGCCGAAAGAGCGCGTACGCGCCGCCGTCACTTGCGTGCTCGACATTCATATGGAAGATCCGGATCTCCACCGGGTGATCTTCGAGGAAGCACCGCGCCCGCCACATGTGAACCGGAAGCTCGAGGAAGGCGAAGTGCTGATGCGCACGGCGCTGGAGGAGCTACTCGAGGGCTTCCCGCGTGAGACCTGTATGGACCCGAAGCGCAGCGCCTATATGGCGCTGACGCTTGTCGAGAGCATGGTGCATCGCTACGTCGCGGCACGCAATCGGCCGATGGAGCCTCAAGCCTTCGCCGATCACCTGACGGAACTCGCGATGTGCGAGATGGCGCTCAGCTCACCGCCTTCAGCAGGTTCCGCGCGATGATGACCTGTTGCACCTGGCTGGTGCCTTCGTAGATGCGGAAGATGCGGACGTCGCGATAGAAACGCTCGATGCCGTAGTCGGCGACATAGCCGGCGCCGCCATGCACCTGCACCGCGCGGTCGGCGATGCGGCCGACAGCTTCGGAGCAGAAGAGCTTGCAGCAGGAGCTTTCGGTCGCGACATCCTCGCCGGCATCGCGGCGGCGGGCGGCGTCGATGACCATGCAGCGGCCGGCATAGGCTTCCATCTTCGAATCCGCCAACATCGCCTGCACAAGCTGCAGATTGCCGATCGGGGCGCCGAACTGCTTGCGTTCGGCGGCATATTTTACCGAATCCTCGACCAGCCGGTCGGCGACGCCGATGCAGACGGCCGAGATGTGCAGGCGTCCGCGCTCCAGCACCTGCATGGCGGTGACGAAGCCCTTGCCCTCCTCCTCGCCCAGCAGACAATCGGCCGGGATGCGCGCATCTTCGAAGACGACATCACAGATATGCGCGCCCTGCTGGCCCATCTTCTTTTCGGGCTTGCCGACATGGATGCCCGGAATGTCGCGCGGCACGACGAAGGCCGAGACGCCCTTCGCGCCCGGCATCTTCGGGTCGGTGCGCGCCATCAGGGTGAAGGCATGGGCCTTGTTGGCATTGGTGATGTAGCGCTTGGTACCGTTGACGATGTAGTGATCGCCGTCGCGGATCGCGGTCGCCCTCAGCGAGGCGGCATCGGAGCCCGCTTCCGGCTCCGTCAACGCAAAGCTGACGATGACCTCGCCGCTGGCGATCTTCGGCAGCCAGTATTCCTTCTGGTCCTGGCGGCCATGCATGACGATGCCCTGGCTGCCGATGCCGACATTGGTGCCGATGACCGAACGGAAGGCCGGCGAGGTGCGGCCGAGCTCGAACATCAGCAGGCACTCTTCCTCCATGGTGAGGCCGAGGCCGCCATATTCGACCGGCACCGAAATACCGAAGAGGCCGAGATCGCGCATTTCCTGCACGATCTCCTCCGGCACATGGTCGGTTTCCGATACCTTGTCCTCGATCGGACGCAGGCGCTCGTCGACAAAGCGGCGGACGGAGGAAATGAGCTGTTCGCGTGTTTCGGCGTCGAGGGCCATGGGATTCCCGCTGGTCAGTGAAAGGCTGCGGGAATTTAGGCCATTCGAGGCGGTGCGGTCAAAACCTGCGGTTGTTCAGGCTCCGGCAACGGGACGCGCGACCGACGCGCCGAGGATACGGTCCGTACGTTCGCCGTCGATGGAGAGCGGCATATAGACACCTTCGAAAGTCACCGCGCCCCGGCCCATATATTCCAAACTGCCCGCAGCGGCGTAAGGCCGACCGGCTTCGGCCACGAATTTGTAGAAGTCATGGAGGATCGAACCGAAGCCTTGCTTGTGTTCATCGACATCAAGCACACGGCGACCGCGGAAATTGGCGCCATGAGCGGCGACAATATCTTCGCCCAGCAGCCGATAGGTCAGATCGAAAGGATCCCAGTTGACCTGCAGCATCAGCAGATTTGGCATGAAGCGGGCAAATTTTATCGGGTCCATTTCATCAGGCCGCGGCATGGCGCGCGTGCCCCGTACGCTCTTCCAGTATTCGAGCATGTGAATGCAGAGCGGCTCTTTCATATCTTTCAGGCGGCGAAACGCCACCGTCTCCGCACCAGACAAATCGATGACACTCGGGTGATCGCTCATTAATTGTGCCATTTCGCCCGCGCTCTGCCTGCATGCCGCTTCCGCAGCGCCCGTGACCAGAATGCCTGCAAGCTACTAATGGAACATGAATGCCCATTCGGACGTTGTGGAAAAGATGCGTTTTTGCGATACACCGCCTTCCTGCTAGAAACACGCATCCGAAATTCACAGCATATGGTTTCATCCATGAATATCGAGGCAAGCAGCCGGCTGTCCGGTTATGAGACATGGGAAGGTCATGACCCGTTCGAGGACCATGCAGGACCATTTTACTTCCGACAGCACGAGGACGGGCGCATCACCAGCGCCTTCGAGGCCAAGCCGCATCACTGTAATGGCGGCGGTTTTCTGCATGGCGGGCTATTACTGACTTTTGCCGATTTCTCGCTCTTCGCCATTGGCCGTTCGGTCCTTCAGGGACCCTCGGTCACGCTTTCGCTCAATGGCGAATTCACGGCAGCGGCTGGCGCCGGCGAATTCGTCGAGGCGCGCGGCGATATCGTGCGCAATACGGGGAGCATGGTTTTTCTGCGCGGGCAGGTTTTCACCGGTCACGGCGCCGAGGAGCGAATTCTTCTGAATTTTTCTGGCATCGTAAAGCGCGTGAAGAAACGGCCACTCTCGAACTGATGTGAAGTCAGGACACGCTCGACGAAAAGCGCGGCAGCGTGGTCACAGTTCGTTGGTTCACGCTCTTTGCATTTTGATAGTAGACGGTCGCGGCAAGAATCCGGTCAACCCGTTCTCCGTCTTGCGACAAGGGCAGGTATATTGCCTCGTAATTGTTGTAACTCTTGTCGACTAGGTCCTGCGTTCCACCGGCTCCGACAGGCCTGCGCACCGACACCATCCACTTGTAAAATTCGTGCAAGAGCGTGCCGAGCCCCGGCAATTCCCGATCGAGCGAAAGTAGTGACCGGCCTTTCGGATTGAAGCCGAAGTTGGAAATCACCTCTTCGCCGACAAGCCGGAATGACAGGTCGAAGGGTTCATGGTCGACCTGGATCATGAAGATCTTAGATGCGTGGCGCGCGAAGTCACCGAGATTCATGTCCGTCGGTGCCGGCATCAGCCGATCGCCTTTCTTTGCCGTCCAGTAGTCCAACATAAACTTCGTCATCGGATCATCAAGCGCGGACAGCCGTATGAACCGCGTCGTCGTTGCGCGGGCGGCTTCGATCATTTCCTCCACGGTTGACATGAATGCGATTCCCTTCCACGGGTCGGCTTCGCGCTCAATTCCGTCCTCTTGCATGATGCGGCCCCGGCATTAACGCTGCTTTAACAAGAGGTGTTCACCAGGCAGCCGCGAATCAGCCGGTTTCCGTTTGGCAAGCGGGCGCGCCCTGTTACAAACTCGGGGACTAAAGCCGTATTCCCGATCGAATCCGCAGCGCAAGGATAATTCTCCCATGGTCACGTTGAGCGTTCTCGACCAATCGCCGATCCGCCAAGGGGGCACGGCGGCCGAGGCCATCGCCAACACGATCGACCTTGCACGCCACGTCGAACGGTTTGGCTACAGCCGCTACTGGCTGGCGGAACACCACAACACCTCGTCCTTCGCGGGCTCGGCGCCTGAGGTGCTGATCGGCGCGGTTGCGAGCGCGACATCGCACATCCGCGTCGGCTCGGGCGGCGTGATGCTGCCGCATTACAGTCCGCTCAAGGTGGCTGAATGTTTTCGAGTGCTTGAGACACTCTATCCGGACCGCATCGATCTTGGTCTCGGCCGCGCGCCGGGTGGGGACATGCGCACGGCGCGTGCGCTGCAACCGGGCCCGCAAGCCTATGATGTCGGTGTTTTCCCACAGCAAGTCGAACTGCTGACGCAGTTTCTGGAGGATTCGCAGGGCCTCGCCGGCGAAATGGGCGGATTCCCGGCCGACCATCCTTACACCGGCCTCCACGCCACACCTCGCGGACCGGGGATGCCCGACCTCTGGATGCTGGGCTCGGGCGGCGACGGCGCGGTTATCGCGGCGCAATTCGGCATGGCCTACTGCTTTGCCCATTTCATCAATCAGGACGCGGGCACTCAACCGCTGGCGCTCTACCGAAGCAACTTTCGCGCCTCACGGCATCTGGCAAGTCCGCGCGGTGCGCTCGCCGTTTCAGTGACGGTGGCGGAAACGGAGGAAGAGGCCAGGCGGATTTGCGCCTCACGCAATCTCTGGGTGATGCAACTTCTGCAGAACCGCGCCGGACCCTTCCCGTCCATCGAAGAGGCGCTCGCCTATCCCTATACCGACCAGGACCGAACCATGCTGCGCGCCATCGAGCAGCGCGGCATCACCGGCGCGCCGGAACAAGTTCGCGCGCGACTGCTTGCGATGGGGGAGGCTTATGGTGTCGACGACTTCGTCATCCTGACGATTACCTATGACCAGAAGGACCGGGTCCGTTCCTACGAACTTCTTGCGGAGATTATGCGGACGGAATGACGGCGAGACATGCAGGTCTCTTTTCGTTTCCTATGCGACAAGCCGTTCAACCCGGCTGCTCGGCAGCCAGCTGCACACCAGCCGAATTTCGCAAGACAACGCAAGCCACGAGGTCGCCGGAAACATTGACCGTCGTTCGCGACATATCGAGCAGCCGGTCGACCCCGAGCACAATTACCATGCCCTCGAGCGGAATGCCGTAGGTGGCGGCGACGCTCATCAGGATCGCAATACTGACGCCAGGCGTTCCGGGCGCACCGATCGATGCCGCCACCAGAGTTGCCACAAGCAGGATCGTCTGCGACATGCCGAGATCGATACCTGCCATTTGCGCCAAAAACAGAATCGCGACGCTCTGGTAGAGTGCTGTACCGGCCATGTTCATCGTCGCGCCGAGCGGAATGACGAGGTTTCTTACCGGTGCCGGGACGCCCAAACGCTGTGCCGTTGCCATGCTCATGGGCATGATCGCCGAGGAACTCGACGTCGAGAAAGCCAGAAGCAGGGTCCCGCCGGAGATTCTGAGAAAGTGAACCGGCGAAATTCGTCCGGCGACCGCGACGATGAGGAGATAGAGGAACATCAACACGGCAAGCCCAAGCAGGACGGTGCCCACATAGGCTGACAGACCGACAAGCGTCTCCAGACCGATGCGCATGACGAGTTGTGCCATCAGTCCAAAGACGGCGAAAGGCGCGAGGAACATCGCCCACTTGACGATCGTCATCGACACGGAGAGAAGCGCATCAAGAAGTTGCAGAAACGGTTCGACTTTTGACCGCTCTACCTGAGACGCGGCCAGACCGAGCAGTAGGGCAAGAACCACAACAGCCAGCATGTCGCCCTGCGCGATCGACGCCGTCGGGTTGACCGGCAAAAGACTGGCAATGATGTCCGGGCCTTTCATGCCGGAAAATGCATTGGCGACCGCCTCCTTCGCATCATCAGCGCCTCCACCGTCGGCCACCTCGTTGCCGCCCGAATGCGCGCCATCCATCCCGGCGGCTGCCGTCGATGCGATTTGCGCGCCCGGCTTCAGCCAGTTTGCGAGCACGACGCCGGTTGTAGCCGCCGCCACAGTGGTCAGGATGACGAAAATCGCGAAGCGCAAACCGATGGCCTTGAGATCGGCGCCAGAGCGCGCGCCTGTCAGGCCACCGACGATCGAAGCAAAAATCAGGGGGACAAGAACCATCGCGATCAAGCCAAGGAATATCTGGGCCGGCAAGGCAAGCCATCTGCCGAGATTCTCCGCGACGGACGGGGTCAGCAAACCCACATCGGGACTCAGCACGACGCCAACGCCAAGCCCGGCCAGCATGCCCGCCACGACCTGCGCCCAGAGGCGGCTCTTGACCCAGGCTCGCAGACGGAGCCGTTGCCGTTGAACGCGAATCGTTTGTGCGGGATCCGGCGTACCGGCAATGTCCGTCATTATGTCCGCGCTCTCTCGTTGATTATTCAAATACCGATGCAACGCCATACGGGATCGGCTGGCCGATATCCCGGCGCTGGCCTAGCATAGGCACTCTCAGTTTTTGAACAAAAAAAATGACGCGGGAAAGGCACCACTGACATGAGCGCAGACGAGGAACCAGTATCGCCATTGCCCAATCTCGAAGATATCATCGAACTCATCACGGATTCCGCTTCCCAATACCTGATTACCTGGCCGGTATTCGTGCAGCTTGCCGCGCTTCTCGTCCTCCTTGTTGTCGGCATGATGTCACGGCGCCACTTTGCTCCCTATGTCGAGAGATTGACAACGCGTGAACCGTCAGGCTCGGTCTTGTCTGCGCCACTGGCGCGCTTGCATCTCGTCATTCCAGCACTGGCTGCCGCCATCGTCGTCTGGCTGGCCTATGGCCTTGTTCAGTCGCTCGGCCTGCGGGGTGACATTTTCCAAGTCGTCGCCACACTGCTGACCGCGTGGGTCATCATACGTCTGGCGACAAGCCTCATCCGCCAGCCCGGATGGGCATCGCTTGTCGCGACGGTTGTCTGGGGCATTGCCGCGCTCGCTCTGCTCGGCCTGCTGGGTCCGTTCTATGTCCTTCTGGATTCGGTGGCATTCAGTGCCGGCGAATTCCGGATTTCGTTGCTTGGTATCGTCAACAGCATCATTGTTTTTGGTCTATTCATTCTAGCCGCCAACTTTCTGATCCGCCTTGCCGAAGATCGCATGGCGCGGCTCGAGGGCGTATCGGCGGCAGCACGGGTCCTTATCGTCAAAATACTGCGCATTGCACTAGTCATCGCGGCGACCATCGTCGCGCTGACGTCCCTCGGGGTCGACCTCACCGCCATCGCGATATTCTCCGGTGCGGTGGGCGTCGGCGTCGGCTTCGGGTTGCAGAAAGTCGTATCCAACCTGCTGAGCGGCATTCTGCTGCTGCTCGACCGCTCGCTCAAGCCGGGCGATGTGATCGAGGTGGGCGACGCCTATGGCTGGATTGAGAACATGGGTGCGCGCTACATCACTGTCGCTACGCGCGACGGCAAGGAATACCTGATACCCAATGAGGACATCATCACTCAGCAGGTTATCAACTGGTCGTACAGCAATCGCGCCATCCGGATCAGGATCGGCGTCGGAATTTCCTACCGGTCGGATGTGCGCAAGGCGATGGACCTGATGGCCGAGGCCGCCACCGCTCAACCCCGCGTGCTGAGCGACGAGGCGCACAAGCCGCAGGTGCGCCTCATCAAGTTCGGCGATTCTTCGGTCGACCTCGAGCTGCGCATCTGGGTCCTGGATCCTGAAAAGGGCATGATGAACGTCACGAGCGACATTCGCCTCGCCATATGGGACGCGTTTCATGCCAATGGCGTCGAATTCCCGTTTCCTCAGCGCGATCTGCATATTTCATCGGCCAAAGGTCTGGAGGACCTGGCGCAACGGCTGGAAAAAGCCGGGGACGCCGGCGGCCCCGACCCGACCGACTCGGGGCGTTCGAGAAACTGACCGTCTTGACACCGCGGCAGGCGGGGTGAACGCTCGCCACCGGCTCCCGGCGCTCTATCTGCCTTTGGAGAATACTCCGAGCGGTATGGAAGGAGATGCATCATGGCCAATGTTCTGATTTCGCTTCGCAAACGTCTCGCCGCCGCGCCACTTCTGTCTTTCGTGAAGCGGGTTCTCCCGGCCATATCCGAAACGGAACAGGCGGCGCTCGATGCCGGGACGGTCTGGTGGGACGCCGCACTTTTCTCCGGCAATCCCGACTGGCGGACAATCCTCGACACGCCGCCCACGGCGCTCAGCGACGAAGAGCAACGATTTCTCGACGACACGACCGACGAGCTCTGCGCGATGCTCGACGACTGGCGTATCTCGAGCGAATTCGAGCTGCCGGAAGACGCCTTCGACTTCATGAAGGCCAATGGCTTTTTCGGGATGATCATACCAAAAGAGTATGGCGGTCTCGGATTTTCGGCGGCGGCGCAATCGGCCATCGTCACCAAATTGTCGACGCGCAGCATCACAGCCGCCGTTACCGTGATGGTGCCCAATTCGCTCGGGCCCGGCGAGCTGCTGCTGATGTATGGAACGGATTCCCAGAAGAAACGCTATCTGGAGCCGCTGGCGCGTGGCGAGGAGATACCCTGCTTTGCGCTCACCAGTCCGGTGGCCGGATCGGATGCCGCCTCCATGGAAGACGAAGGTGTCGTCTGCCGCCGCGAGGTCGATGGCGAGCAAGTGCTCGGCATAAGTCTGACTTTTTCGAAGCGCTACATCACGCTCGCGCCCGTCGCGACCATGATGGGGCTCGCCTTCAAGCTGCGCGACCCGGACGGGCTGCTCGGCGGCGTGGAAGATCGCGGCATTACGGTTGCACTCATTCCCACCAAGACCAAGGGGGTGACAATCGGGCGGCGTCACCTGCCGAGCATGCTCGCTTTCGCGAACGGCCCGATCGAGGGCAAGGATGTTTTTGTCCCGCTGGACGCCGTGATCGGCGGGCGGGAACGTGTCGGCGACGGTTGGCGCATGCTGATGGGCGCACTAGCGGCGGGACGCGGGATATCGCTGCCCGCCCTTTCAACCGGCGGGGCGCAGTTCGCGGCGCATACGACAGGCGCCTATGCGCGCATCCGCGAGCAGTTCGGCCTTCCTGTCGGCAAGTTCGAGGGCGTGCAGGAAGCGCTGGCGCGGATCGCGCGGATCGCCTACGAACTCGAAGCGGCGCGGCGGCTGACCTGCCAGGCGATCGACGCTGGCGAGAAGCCGGCGGTGATCTCGGCGATCATGAAATATCATGCGACGGAGCGTATGCGCGACGCCGTCAACGACGCGATGGATGTTCACGGCGGGAAGGGCATTTGCGACGGGCCGAAGAATTATCTCGGATCGGCGTATCGCGCCATCCCCATCGGCATCACCGTCGAGGGCGCCAATATCCTGACGCGCAGCCTGATCGTGTTCGGACAAGGTGCAATCCGCTGTCATCCCTATCTGCTGGCCGAGATGGAAGCCGCGCAGGACGAGGATAAGGCGCGGGGCCTTGCGGCTTTCGATGAAGCGATATTCGGACATATCGGTCATGTGTTCGCGACATTCGGCAGGGCGATTCTACGGGCGCTGACAGCCGGCGGGTCGGCTACTGTGCCGGATGCCGGGCCGCTGAGCGCGGATGTGAAGCGTCTGTCGCGCTATGCGGCGGCGCTCGCGCTGGTGAGCGAGGTCACGCTCATATCGCTCGGCGGCGCACTGAAGCGCATGGAAAGCCTTTCCGCGCGGCTCGGCGATGTGCTGAGCGAACTCTATATTTCGTCAGCTGTTGTGGCGCGCTTCGAGTATGACGGGCGCCAGGCGGCCGATCTGCCGCTCGCGCGCCTGTCGCTGGAAAGCTCGTTTCATCGTATCGAACAAAGTCTCGACGGCTTTCTGGCAAACTTCCCGAACCGGTTTCTGGCAGCCTTTATGCGGGCGACGGTCTTTCCCTATGGCATGCGGCAGCGACCGGCACCGGATGCGCTTGCCCGCGAATGTGCCGAATTGTTGCTGGCGCCGTCGGCAACACGCGACCGCTTGACCCGCGGCGTCTACGAACCGCGCGGTGACGACGAGGTTGCGCTGCTGACCCAGGCCTTCGGCCGGGTTCACGAAACGGCTGAGACCCGAGCGCGGCAACGCAAGGGGGAGACCCTGACCGAGACGGAAACTCGGGCGCTGGCCGAAGCCGACCGGCTGGTGCGGATCGTCATCGGCGTCGACGATTTCGACCCGGACGAACTGGCAATCGCAGTGGGAGCGACGCAATTCAACGCGACGCCGCAGCGCAGGGTCGTGTAGGATTCGCGGGACGTTTTTCTCCAGGCATTTTCAGCGGATGTCCCGACCATGACTCAAGATCAGGCCGTCATTCTTGCCATTCTGGCGGGCACCGTGGCGATGTTTGTGTGGGGCCGCTGGCGCCATGACATGGTTGCTCTTGCATCGCTGCTCGCCTGTGTGCTGACTGGACTCGTGCCCAGCGTGAGTGCTTTTGCAGGATTTGGGCACCCTGCCGTGATCACGGTGGCCTGTGTCCTGATTCTCAGCAGCGGATTGCAGCAGTCGGGAGCAGTCGATGTCCTGACCCGGATCGCCCTGCCACAATCGGCAGGTGCGCTGACGACGATCGCGGCGTTGACCGGCCTCGCCGCCGTGCTCTCGGCCTTCATGAACAATGTCGGCGCATTGGCATTATTGATGCCGGTCGCGGTTCAGGTTGCTGCAAAACAGAATCTGCCGCCTGGCAAGGTGTTGATGCCGCTCGCCTTCGGTTCGATCCTCGGCGGCATGACCACACTGATCGGCACACCGCCCAATCTGATCGTGTCGGGATTTCGCAATCAGACAGACGCAGGCAGCTTCGCCATGTTCGACTTCGCTCCTGTCGGGCTGGCCGTTGCCGCGGTCGGCGTGATCTTTGTGGTGATTTTCAGCCGCTGGCTCGTTCCGGTGCGCGAGCGCGCCGGCACGGAAGGCTTCGAGACCGGCGCCTACCTGACCGAAGCGCGCGTCACCGAGAAAAGCAAGGCCAAGGGCATGACCTTGCGCGAGATCGACAAGGTGCTGGAAGAAGCCGACGCCCAGGTGATTGGCCTGGTACGCGATGAGGTGCGCATTCCGGCGCCAAGTCCCTTTCGTGAGATAGTACGCGGCGACATTCTGGTTATCGAAGCGGAACCTGAAGGGCTCGTTTCCGCGTTATCCGCACTCGGCCTCAAGCTGGAAGAGGATGTTCGCAACACCGGCAAGGAAGAGGCCGAAGAAGGTGATGAGGTCGGCGACGACACCGAGAGCAAGGATGTCGGAAATGATCCTGCGGACGACGAGGACCCCAAGGACAAGCGCCGCAAGGCGATTCAGTCCGACGACGTCATCCTGATGGAACTGGCGGTTCTGCCCGATTCCGCCTTTGTCGGCCGCTCGGCCACCGACGTCCGCCTGCGTACACGCTACGACATCAACCTTCTCGCTGTTTCACGGCAGGGCCAACGTTCGATGGCAAGGCTGCGCACCATGACCATCCAGCCCGGTGACGTTCTTCTGATGCAGGGCCGGCCGGAGACGCTGAACGAATTCGCCTCACAGTTCGGCTGTGTGCCGCTGGCGGAACGCGCGTTGCGTATTCCCGAACCCCGCCAGGCCCTGACCGCGAGCGGCATCATGGCGGCCGCTGTCGGCGGTGCCGCTTTCGGGCTCGTTCCTGCCGCTGTGTCCTTTGCCGGCGGCGTCCTGGCATCGATGGTGTTTCGTGTGATCTCACCACGCACGATCTACAATGCCGTCGACTGGCCCGTGATCGTTCTGCTCGGCGCCCTTATCCCGGTCGCAGGCGCTATGGCTACAACCGGGGCCGCCGACCTCATCGCACGCGTCATGCTGGAGACCCTGGCACAAGGCCATGCCGTCATTGCGCTGACCCTGATTCTCGTCGTCACCATGACATTGTCCGATTTCATGAACAATGCGGCGACGGCCGCCGTGATGTGTCCTGTTGCGATCGGCACCGCCGACCAGCTCGGCGCCAGCGCCGACCCCTTCCTGATGGCTGTCGCCGTCGGCGCCTCCTGCGCCTTCCTGACGCCCATCGGCCACCAGAACAACACCTTGATCCTCGGTCCCGGTGGCTTCGGATTTGGGGACTATTGGCGCCTTGGCTTGCCGCTGGAACTGATCGTCATCGCCGTCGGCGTGCCGATGCTGCTGCTGGTCTGGCCGCTCTGACGTCTCAGACCTTCAGCCGATAGCCTGTTTTGAAGATGTAGATCAGCGCCGCGATGCAGAGGATCAGAAATCCAAAGGTCATGCCAAGGCTGATCCCGAGACCGACATCGCCGCTGCCGTAGAACGCCCAGCGGAAACCGCTGATCAGGTAGACCACCGGATTGAAGAGCGTCACCGTCTGCCAGAAGGGTGGCAGCATCGTGATTGAATAAAAACTGCCGCCGAGAAAGGTCAGCGGCAGGACGATCAGCATGGGCACGAGTTGCAGCCGCTCGAAGCTGTCGGCCCAGACGCCGAGGATGAAGCCAAACAGGCTGAATGTAAGCGCGGTGAGGATGAGGAAGGACAGCATCCAGAATGGATGTGCGATCTCGTAATCGACAAATGCGCGCGCCGTGATCAGGATGATGACCCCGAGGATGATCGATTTCGACGCGGCGGCGCCGACATAACCGAGGACAATTTCGAGACCGGAGATCGGCGCTGAAAGCACCTCGTAGATGGTGCCCGAATATTTCGGCATGTAGATGCCGAACGAGGCATTGGAGATGCTTTCGGTCAGCATCGTCAGCATCAACAAACCGGGGATGATGAAGGCGCCGTAGGGAATGCCGTCGATCTCGGTGATGCGCGAGCCGATGGCGGCCCCGAAGACGACGAAATAGAGGGATGTCGAGACAACCGGCGAGACGATGCTTTGCAGCAGCGTGCGGAAGGTGCGCGACATTTCGAAGATATAGATCGCACGAACGGCATAAAAGTTCATGGCTGCGCCCTCACGAGACTGACGAAGATGTCCTCCAGCGAGCTCTGGCTCGTCTGCAAATCCCGGAAGTCAACGCCGAGATCGCCGAGGCGCTTCAGCAGCGCCGGGATGCCGGTGTCCTCGCTCTGCGCGTCGAAGGTGTAGACCAGCGCACGGCCGTCCTCCGCCAGATCAAGACGGTAGCCGTTGAGCCCTTCCGGCACGCGCTCGATCGCCGTCTGCAAGTGCAGGGTCAACTGCTTCTTGCCGAGCTTCGCCATCAGCGCGTTCTTTTCCTCTACCAGAACGATTTCGCCCTTGCTGATGACGCCGATGCGGTCGGCCATCTCTTCGGCTTCCTCGATGTAATGTGTCGTCAGGATGATCGTGGCACCGTTTTCGCGCAGGCGGCGGACCATTTCCCACATATCGCGTCTGAGCTCGACGTCGACGCCAGCGGTCGGCTCGTCGAGGAAGAGAATTTCCGGTTCGTGGCTCAGCGCCTTGGCGATCATCACGCGACGCTTCATACCGCCCGAAAGCGTCATGATGCGGTCGTCCTTCTTGCTCCACAACGACAGATCGCGCAGCAGCTTTTCGATGTATGCGGGGTTTGGCGGTTTACCAAAAAGCCCGCGGCTGAACGTCACCGTCGCAAGCACGCTTTCGAAGCCGTCGGTCGTAAGTTCTTGCGGCACAAGGCCGATCAGCGAGCGCGCGGCGCGGAAATCGCTGACGATGTCGTGACCGCCCGCGAGCACTCGTCCGCCGCCCGGATTGACGATCCCGCAAACAATGCTGATCAGCGTCGTCTTGCCGGCGCCGTTCGGGCCCAGCAGCGCGAAAATTTCGCCCTTGCGGATTTCCAGATCGACGTTCTTCAACGCCTGAAAGCCGCCGGCATAGGTTTTAGAAAGATTGGCGATGGAGATGATGGGCTGCATGGGGGCGCCGGTTCCGACTCACAAGACCGATTTCCGATGGGTCCAGAAAGATGGGCCCTCCGGATTCGATTTTCAACGAAGGTTTTCGCAGACGTTGTTGTGCGTGAAAGCCCTCACGCCGCATAGGCTTGTTTCAGCACTTCGATGTCGAACTTCTTCATCTGCATGAAGGCCTTGACGACGCGCTGCGACTTGGCGATGTCGGCGTCGAGCAGCATTTCGGGCAGAACGGCCGGCACCACCTGCCAGGACAGGCCGAATTTGTCCTTCAGCCAGCCGCAGACGCTCTCCTCGCCGCCTTCGGAGAGCTTCGACCAGAAATAGTCAATCTCGTCCTGCGTGTCGCAGTGGATCTGGAACGAGATCGCCTCGTCGAACTTGAAGACCGGACCGCCATTGATAGCGATGAATTTCCGGCCGGCAATCTCGAAATCGATCGACATGACGGAGCCGGCTTTGCGGCCGTGGATATCATGTCCTTCCTCGCCATAGCGCGTGATGTTGCCGATTTTCGCATCCTCAAAGACCGACACATAGAAGTTCGCAGCCTCTTCGGCCTCGGAATCATACCAAAGGCAGGAGGTGATCTCTCGGGCGGGCAGCTTCATCAAACTCTCCTTCGATACGCATGGACAAAGCGCAAGCGCGGGCGGCTATTCCGCCGCGCAGCAGGACCCGACGTTGCTGACATTTTCATATTCGTCGTGAAGCTTGACCCAGCTCATGATGCCGTTCTCGTTGCGGCCCTTCGGCACCATGTCGAGATAGTTGAAGGCGCCGACGATGGTTTCGGAGCCCCGCGCGTAGGTCGAGTACGTGTGGAAGACGTCGCCGGCGCCGCTGCGCGCGAAGACGCTCATGCCGTGCAGGTCCTCAAGCGCAAAGGGTGACGTACCATAGTTGTAACCGGCATTGCCGCTCGCCACCTGTTCCGGCGTGAAGGAGACGCCGAAGTCGTAGTTGAACGAGGTGCCGTGCGAGGAGACCCAATCGAAGCGCCAGCCCATGCGCTGCTTCGCCGCTTCGATCTCGGGCAGTGTGGCGCGGGAAATCGCGACGAATGAAAGATCGGCCTGCTCGAAATGCTGGCGCGCCGCATCGACGTGATCAGCGCCGAGCGCGCATCCCGGACAGATGTGATCGGAGCCCGGCGTCAGCATGAAATGCTGAACGACGAGCTGACTGCGCGGACCGAAGAGATCGATCAACCGGCGCTTGCCGGCCGGCGTCTCGAAGACATAGTCCTTTTCGACTTTCACCCAAGGCAGATCGCGGCGCAGTGCGGCCACGCGGTCACGCGCACGCGTCAGCGCTTTTTCCTCGGTAAGCAGCGCCTTGCGGGCCACCGTCCACTCGTCGCGTGAAACAATCTTGTGCGGTTCCATCTTCGTCCTCCTGCCAGTTTCAACGTCAGAGATCGACGATCGGTTTGAAACCGCCATACATCATGCGCGTGTGATCAAACGGCATCGGATGGGGCATCTTCGCCAACCGTGGATCGGCCATCACTTTCGCGTTGACCTTGTCGCGATGGGTGCGCGATTTGTAGGAGATCCACGAGAAGACGACGGTCTCCCCCTTCTTCACCTTGATGCCCTTGGGGAAAGTCAACACACCCTTGATGTCGAGGTCCTCGCCGACACATTCCTTGTATTCGAGCGCGCCATATTCCATCCATATCTTGCCGGCCTTGCGCGCGACGCGCCTGTAGGCCGCGATATTCTTCTTCGGTACGGCGAGAACAAATCCGTCCACATACATCGGGAATCTCCTTCGTCGGGATGACAATGCGGCGACCGGCCAACGCTTCAGCCGAAGAACGCCTCCAGCTTGTTGAGGGAGCCTGTCCAACCATGCTCGTGGCCGGCACGCGACGCCTCGTCGAACAATTGCTCGTGATAGAGCGTCAGGATCGTTTCATCGCCATCGGCCTTCAGCGTCACCGTGACCTGCGACTCGCGTTCCGGTGTCGTGATCCAGGCCCAGCTGAAGACGAGCTTCTCGTTCGGCACCACCTCGCGATAGACGCCGCTCACCTCGTGTCGGTCGCCGGTGTTCTCGATCATCACGGCACGGAAGCGGCCGCCGACGCGTGGATCGCACTCGGCTTCCTTCATGACCACGTTCTCCGGGCCGAACCATTGCATCATTTGCGCGGCGTCCGTCCAGGCGGCGTAGACGCGGGAAGGTGTCGCCCGGAGCCGCTTTTTGAGGGTGAGGCTCGGCCGCGCCGCGGGAGCGGAATGATCTTGGACGTTGGCGTTGGCGGACATTCGTCTTCCTCCAGAAATGCGGCGAGCCTGTCGAGCGCGCCGGACCAGAAGCGCTGATAGCGGATCAACCACTGCATCGCCTCCTCCATGGGCGCGGCGTTGAGTTCGCAGGTTACCGTGCGCCCTGTTTTGGTTTTCTCGATCAAACCGGCATCGGACAGCACGTCGAGATGCTTCATCACCGCCGGCAGCGACATCTTGAACGGTCTTGCGAGTTCGCTCACCGACAAGGCGTCCTCGCCTTCAAGCCGCGCCAGCAACGCGCGTCGCGTGGGGTCGGCAAGCGCCGCGAAAGTCCGGTCGAGAAGGGCTTCTTGATACTTAACCATATGGTAAAGTATCGGAGCGCGACACCGGTTTGTCAAGCGCCCCATTGCGCAGACTGCAAAAAAGGAAACAGGGAACGTTTCCGTCCCCTGCCCTTCGTCGTTCAAACGATTTGCGGCGCGATCAGCTCGCCAGTTTCAAAGGCTGCTCCGGCGCGGGATTCGTGAACTCCATGGCGCTGTCTTCAATGCTGCCGAATTTCAGCGACACGATGTCGAGTGCGTAGTTCTGATAGAGCTTCCACGGCGCCTTGGTGCCCTGTTTCGGAAATTCATTGATCGAACGCTGCACATAACCCGATGTGAAATCGAGCCACGGTTCTTCCTCGAGCGCCGGATCGGCGACACGTGGCGTCGCCTGCCGCAACCCGGTCTTTTTCATATGATTGAGCAGGCGGCAGAGATAGGCCGAGGTCAGGTCGGCTTTCAGGGTCCACGAGGCGTTGGTGTAACCGAAGGCGGAAGCGAGGTTCGGCACGTCGCTGTACATCATGCCCTTGTAGGCAAAGGTCTTCGACATATCCATTTTTTTGCCGTCGACCGTCACTTCGAGGCCGCTCAGAAGCTGCAGCTTCAGGCCGGTAGCCGTGACGATGACATCGGCTTCGAGTTCCTTACCCGATTTCAGCTTGATGCCGGTTTCGGTGAAGCTGTCGATATGGTCGGTGACGACCGATGCGTCGCCCTTCTTGATCGCCTCGAACAAGTCGCCATTCGGTACCAGGCACAGGCGCTGGTCCCATGGGTTGTATTTCGGCGTGAAATGCGTGTCGATGTCGTAATCTGGGCCGAGTTGCTCGCGCACGCCCTTCAGGATGAACTCCTTGGCGCGCTCCGGCTTCTTGCGGCACATGTTGAAGAAATACATGCCGAGCAACACGTTCTTCCAGCGGGTGATGCCGTAGGCGGTCATCGCCGGAAGGCGGCGGCGCAGCCAGTTGGCAATGCGGTCTTCCTCGGGCCGCGACACGACATAGGTCGGCGAACGCTGCAGCATCGTCACATGGGCGGCTTTTTTCGCCATCTCGGGAACCAGCGTCACGGCGGTGGCGCCGCTGCCGATAACGACGACGCGCTTGCCGCTGTAATCGAGTTTCTCCGGCCAGAACTGGGGGTGGACGACGTCACCCTTGAAGCGGTCGGCGCCGGCAAATTCGGGCGTGTAGCCCTCGGCATAGTTGTAGTAACCGCTGCACATGAAGAGGAAATTGCAGCTGTACTGCAGCAGCTCCTTTTCCGGTCCGCGCTCCACTTCGACCGTCCATGTTGCGGTGTCGGTCGACCAGGCAGCGCGCTTCACCTGATGGTGGTAGCGGATGTGCCGGTCAATGCCGTGATCGCGGGCGGTCTGTTCCAGGTAGTTGAGGATCGAGGGGCCGTCGGCGATGGCCTTGGCCTCTTTCCAGGGGCGGAAGGAATAGCCGAGCGTGTACATATCGCTGTCGGAACGGATGCCGGGATAGCGGAAAAGGTCCCATGTCCCGCCGAGGCGCTCACGGCCCTCGAGAATGGCGTAGCTCCGGTTCGGGCTATAGGTCTGCAGGTGATAGCCCGCACCGATGCCCGAAATGCCCGCACCGACGACCAGCACGTCGAAATGTTCCATGGTCATGTAGCCGCTTCCTCGTATTTTTTCTCTTGCTGACAATTTATCAGTCTTCTGGATCGCAATCCAGCGGGCATTTCCAGCCAGGTGGCCCTGCGTCAGTCGGCCGGTTGGGGCCGGGCTGCCCGCCGGCGGGCCAGACGCCGCTCCAGCCCCGCCCGCAAGCGCCGCTGGCGCTCATGGGTGATCGGGTAGCGCAGAATTATAGCGATCGAAATCAGCCAGAGGATAAGTGGCACCAGGCAGTACATCGCCAGCAGCGCGAACAGCGCCTCGGACGAATTGTCTTTGCTCTGGGCGTTGAACCCGGCCCAAGCGAGGAGCGGCAGCGCGAGGCCGACGCCCATCGCCTCGAAGGTCTTGCGGACCATACCGAGGAAGGCGAACAGGAAGGCCGCCCGGGGCTCGCCGCTCTTGATTGTGTCGAGATCGACGACGTCGGCCATGATGGACGGGCCGAGAATGGGCGCGGCGCCCAGCGCCAGGCCCTGCACCACATTGATCGCCAGCAGGCACCAGAAGACGGCTTCGGGCGCGACCGGCTTGACCAGATAGATGACGGCCGGCACCAGCGTGAAGGCGAACATCGAGGCAAGACCCGCGATTGCAATGGCGGTGTGCTTGCCGACGCGGCCGCCCATCCAGACCCAGAAAGGCGAACCGACAACGCCGGCCAGAAAAAGCACGAAAATCAGAATGGTACCGGCGGCGCCGATCCCGGCCACATGATCGAAGAAAAAGATGACAACGCCGATATTGATGGAACCGGCAAGCGCACCGAATATCGAGCTGAAGAGCACGATGCGGAAAGGCCCGTTCTTCATTGCGACGCGAAGCCCGCGCCGGAACGGAATGGTGTCGGTCACCGGCACCTTGGGCTCCGGCACCGAGGTGAACATGACGAGCGCGCAAAGCGGCAGCAGTCCGGCGGTGAGCCAACCCAGAACACCGACGGCGCTGCGGCTTGCGGCGCCGCTTTCGGTATCGCTCGCCTCGCCACTCATATAGGCGCCGACAATGGGTGCCGTGATGGCGATGAGGAGGCCGATCAGCAGGAATATCTCGCGGCTGCCGGTGATGCGATTGCGTTCCTGGTAGTCGCCGGAAAGCTCCGCTCCCCAGGCGCCGTAGGGAATGGTGATCAGCGTGTAGCCGAAATAGATGGCCGCTATCCAGATCAGCAAATAGAGGTTGGTCACCTCGCCTTGCGGCACGAAAAGCATCAGCGCCGAAACGACCATCAGCGGCACACCCGCCGCGACCCACGGCCGGCGGCGGCCCCAGCGTGTATGCGTATGGTCCGACAGGCGGCCGATCAGCGGATCGGTGATGACGTCGGTGATCCGCGCCAACATCAGGATGAAGCCGACTGCCGCAAGATCAAGCCCGAGCGTGCTCGAATAGAAGGGCGGGATATAGACGGCGACCGGCAGGCCGATAACCGCAAGCGGCATCACCAATTGCCCATAGGCGACGAGCTGCCAGCGCGTCAGCTTCGGTACCGTTTCGTCGTCTTTCGGACCCATGCACCCCTCGCCAGGCTCACCGCCACTAACTAGTAAACTGAGTTTACGAATTAAAGGCGCGGCGCATAGGCGCAATTTGCACTTTTCCCGGTTCAGCCTGCATTCAGGTTCAAAGCACCATTCTCAGTCTCAGCCGATGGGTCGAGAGGTCGTCGGTCACGTTTCCCACAAGCTTTGTTGCGTACGGGAAAACGTTGGGCGGCGTCCATTCCGTACCCCGTGGACGCCGCCTTTCTTTTATCAGGCCGCCGCGCTGGGCCGCGCCGAGACGCGCAAGTGCCAGGCCCGCAAGTGGCCTGCATCTTCCGGCATTTCGAGGCCTGCGAAGGCGGCAAAATCGACCGTGCAGAGCGCCGTAATGTCGGCGGCTGAGAAGTCATTCCCCGCGATGAACTCACGGCCCGCCAGTTCGCGGTCGAGCCAGCGAAAGGCGGCGGCCGCCTGATCGCGGTTCGATTCGCCGAAATCCTTGAACTGCGTCACCACCTTGGCGGTGAAGGGATGCGCGTGACGCCAGAAATTGCCAACGGGCCCCATCAGAACAAACTCGACACGACGCAGCCACATATCGATCTGCGCCCGTTCCAGCGCGTTGCGGCCGAAAAGCGGCGGCTCGGGATACAGCTCCTCCAGATAGCGGCAGATCGAGACACTTTCAGCGATGACCTCGCCGTCGTCGAGCTCAAGGATCGGCGTCTGGCCAAGCGAATTCTTTTGCCGGTATTCGTCGGATTTGTGCTCGCGCTTCATCAATGAAACCTCGACGAGCGGCAGGTCAACGCCCTTCTCGGCCGCGAAGATGCGCACGCGGCGCGGATTTGGCGCCGGCATGGCCGAATTATAGAGCTTCATGAGATTCCCTTCTGTTCTGCTTTCCGGATTTCGGTTCAGGTAATGAGGCCGATCACTGCGCCGGTCATCGAGGTCGCCAGCGTGCCCGAAATGAGCGCGCGCGGCGCCAGCTCGACAATTTCCGAACGGCGCGAGGGGACGATGGCGGCCAGACCGCCGATCATGATGCCGACGCTGGCCGGATTGGCGAAACCGCAAAGCGCATAGACCATGATGAGGCGCGAACGATCGCTCAGGCCCGCGCCCGCCTCGCCTGCCAGCGCAATATAGGCAAGGAGTTCGTTGAGGATCGTCTTTGTCCCCATGATCTGGCCGGCGGCGGCTGCTTCCGATGCCGGGACGCCCATCAACCAGACCAGCGGCGCGAAAACCCAGCCAAAAATGCGCTGCAGGCTCAACGGCGCGCCCTGGATTTCCGGCAGCAGCGCCAGCAGGATGTTGAGGAGTGCCACCAGCGCCACCATCACGATCAGCATGGCGATGATATTGAGCAGCAGGCTCAGGCCGTCCAGGGTGCCGCGCGTCAGGGCGTCCATGCTGTTTTCGTATTCGACCACTGGTACATCGTCGCCGACGCCGGTCGGTATCCGGCCGTGTGCTTCCGGAACCATCAGACGCGCAATCAGCAGCGCGGCGGGCAGTGAGATCAGGGAGGCTGTGATGATCTGGCCAAGCGAACCCGGCACGACAGAGGCAATGATGCCGGCATAGAGAAAGAGCACCGTGCCCGCGACCGTTGCCAGACCAACCGTCATCACCGCGAAGAGTTCGGAGCGCGAGAGTTTCTCCAGATAGGGTTTGATCAGCAGCGGCGCCTCGACCATGCCGACAAAGACATTGGCGGCCGACGACAATCCGACCGCCCCGCCGATGCCCATGCTCTTTCGCAACAGGAAGGCGAAACCCCGCGTGATGACCGGAAGTATGCGCCAGTACCAGAGGAGCGCCGACAAGGCCGACATGAACAGGACCAGCGGCAGCGCCTGAAAGGCCAGCACGAAACTGTTTTGCGGATGGGCAATGTCATAGGGCGCGTCGCCTCCGCCGAGATAGCCGAAGACGAAGCCCGTGCCAGCACCTGTGGCCGCCATCAGCGCCTCGACGACGCTGTTGAGGCCCAGCATTGCATCGCGCGCGAGCGCCACCTTCAGCAGCGCCAGTGCGAGGGCCAGCTGCAAGGCGATGGCGACGGCGGCGTCCTTCAGGAGGCTGCCGCGCGCGGCGCGGCGATTCTCGCTCAGCACCCAGGCAAGCCCCACGATCGCGGCAAGACCCAAGGCGCTTTGAAGGGACAAAAGTGGCATGAAACGGTCTCTTGGGAGGGGCCCGGCGGGTGTCTACATCATAGGGTCGGCGGGTCGGCGTGCAACGGGCCGGACCTCATTTTGGCGACGTTTCGCTCCCTTGACCCCCGCCCCCCTCTCATGCACAAAGTCCCCCCAGTTTCCGCAAGGACAGCCCATTTCCCTCTCCCAACACGTGGCGCGGGCAGCTGCGGCCCCTTTCCAATCGGCCCGTGATGGCTGGCAGTTCAACTGGAGAATTACCGATGAGCATTCGATTTGACGGCAAGGTCGCCATTGTCACCGGCGCGGGCGGCGGTCTCGGCCGTTCCCATGCACTGGAACTCGCGCGCCGCGGCGCCAAGGTGGTGGTGAACGATCTCGGCGGCGATCGCACCGGCGCAGGCGGTTCGTCGGAGGCCGCCAACAAGGTGGTCGAGGAAATCAAGGCGCTGGGCGGCGAAGCGATCGCCAACGGCTCGTCGGTCACCGACGATGCGGGTGTCGAAAACATGGTCAAGCAGACCATGGACAAGTTCGGCCGCATCGACATCCTGATCAACAATGCCGGCATCCTGCGCGACAAGTCGTTTTCGAAGATGACGATGGAAGACTTCCAGCTCGTCGTCGACGTGCATCTGATGGGCACCGTGAAGCCGACCAAGGCCGTCTGGGAAATCATGAAGGCCCAGAACTACGGTCGCATCATGGTCACGGCCTCATCGACGGGCCTCTATGGCAATTTCGGCCAGACCAACTACGGCGCCGCAAAGCTCGCCGTGGTCGGCTTCATCAACACGCTGAAACTCGAAGGCCAGAAGAACAACATTCACTGCAACGCGCTGGCGCCTGTCGCCTATACCCGCATGACGTCGGATTTGATGCCGCCGGAGACCGAACAGATGCTGACGCCGGACAGCGTGTCTCCGGGCGTCATGTTCCTCGTCTCGGAAGATGCGCCGACCGGCATGATCCTTTGTGCAGGAGCCGGCGTTTTCGCCGCTGCACGCATGGAAGAAGCCGAAGGCATCTTCCTCGGTCGCGAAGGGCTGACGGCCGAAAAGGTCGCCGAAAACTGGGCGAAGATTTCCGATTTCTCAAACGCGACACCCTTCCATATGGGTGGCGAGCAGACCGGCAAGTTCTTCAAGCTGGCGACGGGCGGGAAGTAAATCAGCCGCCACTGCTGAAATACGAAGGGGAGCCAAGCGGCTCCCCTTTTTCTTGCCGTTACGCCAGCGATTTCTCCATCCGCCAGACCCGTTGCGGCTTGCGCCCCTCCGTCGTGCCGATGGTGACGTCGAGTTCGGCCGCAACCTGCCAGCCGTGCTTCTCGTAGAAGCGCCGCGCTCGGGCATTGCCAAGCTGACATTGCAGCCAGATGCGGCTGTACCCCGCCCGCTTCAATTCCTCTTCGGCGGCGGCAAGCACGCGCGGTGCGACACTGCGGCCATGCCATGCGGGCAGCACGAAGACCTGGCCAATGCCATCGCCTTCCCAACCTGCGAAGCCGACAATATCGCCGTCGACGCACGCGACGACACAATTGGGCAAGGTTGTTGCCATGCGCGGCTCGAAGAAGGAGAGCGGTCGCAGCGCCGCGATGTCGGGCGACAGATGCGCGTGACCTGCGTGCCATCCATCGTGCCAAACGCGCGCGAGCGCCGGAATGTCTCCGGCGCTCGCGACTCTCAAGACGATGTCAGGCGTTGCGCTCAAAGGCCGAGAACGGCCTTCGCCATGATGTTGCGCTGAACTTCATTCGACCCGGCATAGATCGAAGCCTTGCGCAGTGAGAAATAATAGGGCGCGGTCGTCATCGCATAGTCGGGACCGACATTCGGCTCGTTGGTCTCGACCATGCCGTCCTCGACGAAGGGCATGGTGTAGTGCCCGACCGCCTCGACAGCCAGTTCGGAAATCGCCTGCTGCAAATCGGTGCCGCGGCACTTCAAGAGTGACGATTCAGGACCAACATTGCCGCCGGTCGAAAGCGCCGAGAAGATGCGCAATTCGGTGAATTCCATCGCCGTGATCTGGGTCTCGATGTCAGCAATCTTCGAACGGAAACCCGGGTCCTCGGCCAATGTCTTGCCCCCCACTTTCGTGTCGGCGGCGATCTTCTTGACCTTGCCGATGGCGCGGGTAAGGCCGGCCGAATAGGGGTTGCCGCGCTCGAATTCGAGCAGGTACTTCGCGTAGGTCCAGCCCTTGTTCTCTTCTCCGACGCGGTTTTCGATCGGCACCTTCACGTCGGTGAAGAAGACCTGGTTGACTTCCTGATGAGGCGCGGGCGTGCCGTCGAGCAGCACCAGCGGCTCAACCTTGACGCCCGGTGTCTTCATGTCGATCAGCAGGAAGGAAATGCCTTCCTGGGGCTTGCCTTCCTTCGAGGTGCGGACGAGACAGAAAATCCAGTCCGCCCATTGTGCGACCGAGGTCCAGATCTTCGAACCATTGACGAGATAGTGGTCGCCCTTGTTCTCGGCTTTCGTCTGCAGCGAGGCCAGATCGGAACCGGCACCCGGCTCCGAATAGCCCTGACACCAGAGCACGTTTGTTTCGAGAATGTCGGGCAGGAAGCGCTTCTTTTGTTCGGGCGTGCCGAATTTCATGATGACGGGCGCCACCATGGTCGGGCCGAACGGCACCGTGTGCGGTACGCCGGCACGGCCCATCTCGACGTCGAAGATGTATTTCTGCGCATGCGTGAATCCCGGCCCACCGAACTCGACCGGCCAGTTCGGCGCCAGCCAGCCCTTCTTCGCCAGCGCCTTCTGCCACTGCACATGGCTTTCCTTGTCGATATAGCCATGCTTGGACCGCGCATGTTTGGCGCGCATCGCGGGCGTGTAACTCTCCTCGATGAAGCTGCGGACTTCCTTGCGGAACGCTTCGTCTTCCTTGCTGAACGACAGATCCATGATATTTCCCGCTTACACCTTGTCGAGGAAGAGCAGTGTCGGCGCACCGCCCAGCACGGCGCCCAGCGACGGGCCGGCGGCACGGAAATATTCCGTCTTGCCATGCGCGTCGAGGTCGGCCTGCGACGCGTATTGCTCCATCACGACATAGGTCGCCGCTTCTGATTTCGACTTGAAG
The DNA here is from genome assembly GCF_030651915.1 of Parvibaculum sp. Lineage (GTDB taxonomy): Bacteria > Pseudomonadota > Alphaproteobacteria > Parvibaculales > Parvibaculaceae > Parvibaculum. The sequence continues at coordinate 267,739 of NZ_JAUSBV010000005.1, forward strand.
AAATCATATTGCAGGCAGCCCTTCTCGTTGGACTTCACCTTGTCGCGCAGGGCACCGAAAACTTTTTCGAACTCCGCTTCCTTGCCCGGCTGCACTTTCAGGGTCGCCACGACGCCGATCACACTCATGTTCCGCTCCCGTTTCCGATTGTCTGCTTTGTTGTTGCCGGGACTTTAGGCGTAAAGGCCCGTCGCTTCAATGTCCGGACCGCCCCCGCCTGTTCGCCGGGCGCGGCGGTGCTGTTCAATTTCGAACTCGCTACTCGCCTTGGTAGCTTGGCGGCCGCTTGTCGAAAAAGGCGTCCAGCGCCTCACGATGGTCCTTCGTGTGGTGGGCGAGCGCCTGCATGGAGGCAGAGAGCTCCATCACATTGTCGAAGGAGGTCAGCATGCCCTGACGCAGCAATTGCTTGGTCATGCGCAATACGTCCGGCGGCTGGTTGCAGATTTTCGCCGCAACCTCATTGGCCCGATCCATCAGGGTTGCGGCCGGAACCACTTCCGAAACGAGACCCCAGTCCTTCGCGGTCGCAGCATCGATGGTGTCGCCGGTGTAGAGAAGCTCCGAGGCGCGGGCCATGCCGATAATGCGCGGCAGCAGCCAGGCGCCGCCATCGCCGGGGATCAGGCCGATCTTCAGGAAGGTGGCGCCGAAGATGGCGTTGTCGGCGGCGATGCGCGTGTCGGCCAGGCAGGCGACATCGTTTCCGAGGCCGATGGCCGGGCCGTTGACGGCGGCGATCACCGGCACTTCGATGCCCCAGACCGATTTGACGATCCGGTGGATGCCGTTGCGGTAGCGTTCGCGGATATGGACGCCCGGACCGCCGAAACCGTCACCCCCCTCGCGCATGGCTTTCACATTGCCGCCGGCCGAGAAGGCCTTGCCGGCACCTGTCAGAATGACGCAGCGCACGCTCCTGTCGGCATTAATGCGGGCGGCGGCAGCGGTGAAATTGTCCGCGTCCTCCGGTGCCCCCAGCGGGTTGCGGCTTTCCGGCCGGTTGATCGTCAAGGTGACGATGGGGCCGCTTTTCTCGAAAATCAGGGGATCGCTCATCGCAGTTGTGCCTCTTTTCTGTGCATGGGCGGCATGGCCCGGCGGTTGTTTATCGGCTTTGGTCCGACACATCCAGATGCTCCGGCGATACCCGGCCGAGAGCGGGAGTTTTCCCCAGTACATCCGAGGAATTATGTCGTTTTAACCATGTCTCGGAAAACCTTGTTAAGACTTTTCGTCGAGGCTTGGCCAACGAAATCGGGGAGCTCGCGGGGACGATCTACAGCGAGCGAGCGGCCCATCGCGCTTCAGGCCAAAAGGGCAGTTACATGGCAGTGGACGACGCATCGCGGAATTCTGCGCCAGGCGCGAATGCGGGCGACGGTCTGTTCGGATCTTCATCCGGGCGGGGTCCATGGGCCTCGCTGCATGCCTATGCCGCCGCGATGTCCGGCGGCGGACACGAGCTGACGCCGAAGGCGAGGCTTGCCCAGTTGCGGACGCTGGCGGAATCGCAAGTCAGTATGCCCTTTGCCTTTCCGGTGCTGATGATCGGCTACGGGATCAGCCACGCTTATATCGTCGCCTGGCCCATTATCGCGATCTGGGGCGCCGCCATGGTCGTGCTGCATCTCGCGACGATGACCACGGCACGGCGTTTTCTCACCACAGAGGTCGATCCGGAGGATGTGGCGCGCTGGCGCTGGCGGTTCGAGGGGCTGACGGCCGCGTTCTCGTTCAGTTTCTCCTCGCTTCTGTTTCTTTTCTGGCAACCCGACGACATCTTCCACCAGACCTATCTGGTCTCGTCGGTCACCATTGCGCTGGTGCCGATGACACTGGTGACAATCTTCTATTTCCCCGTCTTCTACTGGACCATCCTGCCCGCCGTCGGCGCGCTCGCATTGCGCATGGCCCTCTATGGCGACCTGTTCCACTTCGCGATCGTCGGTGTGCTCGCCGCATTCACCGTGCTGCTGGTCAAGCTCGCTTCGCAGGTCAACAACGCCATGCAGCGCGCGATCACGCTGCGCGAGGACAAGAATGTGCTGATCGATCAGCTGTTCAAGGCCAAGCGCGACTCCGATGCCGCGCGGGCGCGCGCCGAAGAAGCCAATCGCGCCAAGTCGCATTTCCTCGCCAATATGAGCCATGAACTGCGGACGCCTCTCAACGCCATCATCGGTTTCTCGGAAGTCATGTCGTCGGAGATTTTCGGAAAGCATGTCGTGCCGACCTACCGGGAATATGCCGATGACATCAACCGTTCGGGTCAACATCTGCTCGGTCTCATCAACGACGTTCTCGACCTGTCGCGCATCGAAGCCGGCCGCTTCCAGATCACCGAAGAGGATGTCGACATCGCGCAATTGGCCGAGGACAGCCGCCGCATTCTCGAAATCCGGGCGCAGGGTCAGCGCGTAACGATCGCTACCGATTTCGAACCGGATCTGCCTATCTTTCATGGCGATGCCCGCGCCATGCGGCAGACCTGGATCAACCTGCTGACCAATGCCATCAAGTTTTCGCCGCCCGGTTCGGAAGTGCGCATGTTTGCCCGCATGGAAGCCAATGGCGAAATGCGCTTCGGCGTTCACGATCGGGGCCCCGGTATCGCCGAATCCGAGATCGACAAGGTGCTGCATGCCTTCACGCAGGGCGCCTCTGGCCTTGCCCAGCCCGGCAAGGGCTCGGGGCTCGGCCTTTCGATCGTCAAGGGCCTGCTCGCGGTCCATGGCGGACGCTTCGAATTGAAGAGCAAGCTCGGCGAGGGTACGCAGGCCGAATGCGTCCTGCCGCATCAGCGCCTGCAACCGTCCGTGTCGATGGCCAAGCGTGCTTCCTGATGCACCACCCGTCAACGAAAAGGGCCGCTTGCGCGGCCCTTTTGCTTATTCAGTCCCGGTCGGGCTCACGCCGCCTCGGAATAGCGCTTCAACTGGTAGTCGACATTGCCGAACTGGGTGTCGATCATGGTCAGGCGCTTGAAATAGTGGCCGACATTGAGTTCGTCGGTCATGCCCATGCCACCATGAAGCTGCACGGCCTGCTGGCCAACGTAACGCCCGGCCTTGCCGATCTGCACCTTGGCGCCGGCGGCGGCCTTGATGCGCTCCACATCGCTTTCGGCGAGCTTCAGGTTGACCATGTAGGTCATCGACACCGACTGCTCATGAGCCATGAACATGTCGACCATGCGGTGCTGCAGCACCTGGAACTTGCCGATGGGAACGCCGAACTGCTTGCGCGTCTTGCAATATTCGACGGTCGCCGTGTTGAGTTCCTTCATGCAGCCGATGGCTTCGGCTGAAAGTGCAGCAATCGCTTCGTCGGTGATCTTTTCGACCAGCGGCAGCCCCTTGCCTTCCGCACCGATCAGCGCGTCGGCGCCGACCTTGACGTTCTCGAAGGTGATTTCCGAGGCGCGGCGGCCATCGACCGTCGGGTAGTCGCGCGTGGAAACACCGGCCGCCGACTTGTCGACGATGAAGACCGAGACGCCGTCGCGGTCGCGCTGACCGCCGGAGGTGCGCGCGGTGACGATCAGCTTCTGCGCCCAGGGCGCGCCCAGCACCACGGCCTTGTAGCCGTTGATCGTGTAACCCGAACCGTCTTTCTTCGCCGTCGTCGTCAGGTCAGCGAGGTTGTAGCGGCCCTGCGGCTCGGCATAGGCGAAGGCCCAGACTGTCTCGCCGCCGATGATGCCGGGGATCAGCGCTTCCTGCTGTGCTGCCGTGCCGCCTTCGCGCAGGAAGCCGCCGGCAATCACCACGGTTTCGACATAGGGCTCGACCACAAGATGACGGCCGAACTCTTCCATGATGATCATGTTCTCGATGGCGCCGCCGCCAAGGCCGCCCAGCTCTTCGGAGAAGGGCGCGGCGAGAAGACCGAGCTCGGCAAACTGCGCCCACATCTCCGGACGCCAGCCTTCGGCCGTCTTCGTGACCTTGCGGCGCGTGTCGAAGTCGTATTTGTCGGCGAGCAGGCTCTGCACCGTGTTGCGCAGCAGCGTCTGTTCCTCAGTGAACGAAAAATCCATCTCGTGACCTTCCCCTTGATGTTCTTGCGTTCCGAAGCCTCAGAGGCCCAGAACCATTTTTGCGATGATGTTGTGCTGGATCTCGTTCGATCCGCCATAGATCGAGGTCTTGCGCACATTGAAATAATCCTGCGCGGTGCCGGCGCTGTAGTCGGGACCCGGCACGAATTCGTTGCCGGTCACTTCCATGCGCGGCGCCTGCACCAGCGCGTAGTTGCCGACGGCCTCGACGGCCAGCTCGGTGATGCGCTGCTGGATTTCGGTGCCCTTGATCTTCAGGATCGAGGCTTCGGGACCGGGACCCCTGCCCTTGCTCTCGGCGGCGAGCGTCCTGAGCTCCGTCACCTCGAGCGCCGAAAGGTCGATTTCGAGTTCGGCGACCTTGCGCGAGAACTCATCGGTCTTCATCAGCGGCGAACCGTCGACCAGTTCGGCATTGGCGATATTCTTCAGGCGCTCGATCGCCTTCTTGGAGCGGGCGACGCCGGCAATGCCGGAGCGTTCGTTGCCGAGCAGGAACTTCGCATAGGTCCAGCCCTTGTTCTCCTCGCCGATCAGGTTTTCGACCGGCACCTTGACGTCTTCAAGGAAGACCTCGTTGACTTCATGCGCGCCGTCCATGGTGATGATCGGACGCACGGTGATGCCCGGCGTCTTCATGTCGATCAGCAGGAAGGAAATGCCTTCCTGCGCCTTGGCGTTCGGATCGGTGCGGACGAGGCAGAACATCCAGTCGGCGAATTGCGCCAGCGTCGTCCAGGTCTTGCCGCCATTGACGATGTAGTGGTCGCCCTCACGCACCGCCTTGGTGCGCAGGCTGGCAAGATCGGAGCCCGAGCCCGGCTCGGAGTAACCCTGACACCACCAGTCATCGGCCGACAGGATGCCCGGAATGAAACGCTTCTTCTGTTCCTCGTTGCCGAAGGTGTAGATCACCGGGCCGACCATCGAGAGACCGAAGGGCAGCAGCGGCGAGGTTTCGGCGCGCGCATTTTCTTCGTTCCAGATGTAGCGCTGGGTGATCGTCCAGCCGGTGCCGCCATATTCGACCGGCCAATGCGGCACGACCCAACCCTTCTTGTAGAGGATGCGGTGCCACTTCAGGATGTCTTCCTTCGACATCTCGCCGCGTGTGCGGCGGCCGCCCTTCAGCTCCTGCGGGTAGTTGTCGGCGATGAACGTGCGAACCTCGTCGCGAAAGGCAAGCTCTTCGGGGGAGAAGCTCATATCCATAGGGTCGACCTCCATAGTGGCGGCGCACGGGCGGCCTTCGCCTCCCGCGCTTCACGCCGGCTTATTCGTTTTCATGGTCCGGTGCCGCCCGTCCGGAGGGTTCGGCCCCCCGTCGATCCCGCGTGCCGAGACGCTATTTTGGCGGTGATAATAGTCCCAAAGGCCCCTGTTGCAAGGGCGCGGCCTCCTATGCCGCGAACGGGGCCCTGTTCGGTTTTGAACGGTGGCGCAGCCGGCAGACGGCCTCAAAGCTGCGCCTGCGTCGCCATGCCGCCATGCACGGCCAGAGCGGATTTGACGAGGCCGATGGCCAGCGCGGCGCCGGCTCCCTCTTCAAGGCGAATGCCGGTTTCGAGAAGGGGATCGAGCCCCATGGCGGCCAGCAGCCGCGCATGGGCGGGGTCGCCGGAAGCGTGCGCTGCCCTGCAGTGATCGAGCGCCGACGGATCCATTTTCCAGAGCACCGCCGCTGCGGCACAGGAGACGAAGCCATCGAGCAGGACCGGAATGCGCTGATAGCGGGCGGCGAGGATGGCGCCGGCGATGGCGGCAAATTCGCGCCCGCCGACGCGGCGCAGCGCCTCCAGCGGGTCGCCGAGGTGGCCCTCATGTAGCGCGAGGGCAGCCGACACCGCCTCCCCGGCCCATGCCGATCCGTCCGTCCAGGCGCCCGGCGCGCCGCCGAGAAGCGCGCAAGCGAGCGCCGCCGCGACCGTACGGTTGCCGGCGCCTGCCGCACCGACGCAGAGAAGGTCGGCGCCGCCGGCAATCGCCTCCATGCCGAAGGCCATGGTGGCGGCGCAAGCGGCTTCGGAGAGCGCAGCATCGGCGCGGATATCGGGCGTCGGCAGATCGAGGGCGAGGTCGAACACCTTGAGGCCCGCTTCGGCCTGCAAGGCGACCTGGTTCACCGCCGCGCCGCCCGCTGCATAAAGCTCGACGAGACGATGGGTCGCCTGCGCGTCCGCGCCGGGATCGGCGGCGGCAAGGCCGTGCGTCGCGGCGAAGATCGCGACCAGAGGCCGCATGACGGCGGGTTTCGGACTGGCTTGCCAGGCGGCCATCCATTCGGCGATTTCGGCAAGGCGGCCGAGCGAACCCTCCGGCGCCGCAAGGTCGCGCGTTCGCGCCTGCGCGGCGGTGCGCGCGCCCTCATCCGCTTGCGGCAGGCCGGCCAGCAGGTTGCGGATGTCGTCGAAAGGAAGGCCTGTCGGTGCGCGTGTCATTCGTGAACTCGCCATGGGAAATCGGTTCGACCGCTCTATACTCCCTCGCGCCGCCACCCGGAACCGGAAAAGCCCACGTGACTTACTCGAAGCCGATCAAGAGCCCCTGCCTCAGCATCTGCGCCGTCGACGGCCGCGCCAATGCCTGTGTCGGTTGCGGGCGGACGCTGAAGGAGATCGCCGGCTGGAGCGCGATGAGCGACGCCGCGCGGGACGACGTGTTGCGCGCGCTGCCCGCCCGCATTGAGGCGCTGGGTCCGAAGGCGGCGGCACCCGAGGAAGCGTTGGCGAAGATCAGGGATGCGTTGGGGGCGTGATGCTGAAGGAAGTGCCGTTTTATTTTGTCCGCCATGGCGAGACGGACTGGAACCTCAATCGCAAGGCGCAAGGCCAGATCGATATTCCGCTCAATGCGACCGGGATCGAACAGGCCAGGGCGGCCGCCGAAATCGTGCGCGGGCTCGGCATCCGCAGCATCTGTTCCAGTCCGCTGTCGCGCGCCTACGAGACGGCGCGACATGCCTGCGACGCGGCCGGCTGCACGATCACCCTTGTCGACGAACTGATGGAATGCAATCTCGGCGCCGATGAGGGCCGCGATGGCGGCGACTGGTTCATGGACTGGCGCGAGGGCCGCTACCTGCCCGACGGCGCCGAAGTCTATGAGGATTTTCTTTCCCGCGCGCTCCGCGGCGTCAACAAGGCGCTGGAAGCGGAAGGCCCCGTGCTTGTCGTCGCACATGGCGGCGTCTTCTGGAGCGTACTCCGGCACGCGCGGATCGACAGTATCCCCTATGCGATGAACGGACAGGTGATGCGGCTCGACCCGCCGGGCGGCGAGAGAACGCACTGGCACGCCGAAGCGTTGACCGGTGCCGCGATCCCGCTCAGACCTTCTTCAGAAACTCGGTCTTGAGAACAAGGCCCTTCACCTTGTCGGCATTGCATTCGATCAGGCCCGGATCGTCCGTCAGGCGGATATTCTTGACCACCGTGCCGCGCTTCAGCGTGACCGAGGTGCCTTTCACCTTCAGGTCCTTGATGACCTGAACGGAATCGCCGTCGGCGAGCTTGTTGCCGTTGCTGTCTTTTACGTCGGTCATCGGGTCCCGGCCTCAATGCGGTGTGAGGTGCCTTCTTTAGGCCCGTCCAGCCACCTGCGCAACATGCTTACTCCGAACCGGACGCCGCCACCGCCTCGAACGCTGCCGGCGATATCCGCGCGGGACCGCGAAACGGGTTGTCCTGAATAGCGATCAGCCAGAGCGCGACCACGGCGGCGAGACTGAAGATCACGATAACGGAGCGATTGGAGGCCGGACGATCCAGAAAGCCCATGCCGAGAATGAATTGCGTGAGAAAGCCGAGCAGAAAGAGCGCCGACCACGAAAAACTCTGGAAATGAAATGTGACGGTTGCGATCCGGTCTGCCCTTGCATCCACAATCTTCTGCGAGAGTGCGAGCATGTGACCGTGAACAGTGGCGGAAATGTCGCTCCGGGCCGGCGCGTCATGCACGGCGCGCATCAGCTCCAGCAGTCTCTGCGCCGTCCTCTCGCTGTCGCTCTCGTCGATCATTCGCGTCCATTCGTCCGCGATGACGGACCCGGCATAGGCGCGAATGGCCGCGCGGATCGCATCGCCACCCTCGCCCGCCGTCTCGCTGCCGACGGCAAGACCGAGAAGCGCCGCCGCTTCGGTCTGCACCGCTTCGGCCGCGCGGTCCTTGCGCGCCATCGTGTCGGCGAGCAGGAAGGCGGCGAAAAGCGCAAAAAGCGTGGATACGGCCACATAGGTCGGAAGGCCGAGGCTGCCGTTGACGAGGCGGCCGCGGAGCGGCGAGCGGCATTGCAGCCAATGGATGATGCCGCCCGAAACGGCGAAGATGAAGATCAGCGCCGGCAGGATGAGCAGCGGATGAAACTGAAGCCAGAAACGAAACATGCCCTTTGCCCCCTCTTCCGCCGCCGCGAGCGCCTACCGGAATATTGGCACGCAGAATGTCAATGTAAAGCGGCAAGCGGCAAGCGGACGACACACCGAAGGCCCCGCGAAGCGAGGCTTCCGGGGTTTCGGCACGCAACAGAAAGAAGGATGCGCGGGGCGCATTGAACTCGACCGTACATGTCTTGCATGTGACATGTGGCACATGTAAGGGCGGTCTCGTTCCCGCCCCGCGCGCTGCGATTTTCGGTTCGACATCTGTCGCGTCGCGGGTAGTCCGGCGCATATCGGCCGCTACCCCGCCGGTCGTTAACCGGCCCACGTCCGTCGACCTCTTCGGCAGTGGGGTCTGGCGTCCCACACCGCAAGACTGCAGCATTCCCTCTCCACGCATTCGGCCAGTCCGGACGCGCCCTTCGGTGGAGCGAGATGAACCTAATATGGGGACGGTTTGGTGGGTGGGGATAAGTTTATTTTCACGCGCGGTGAGCGACGGCTCTCGCGCGCATTGCCTGGCAACGCGGCCATCAGAACAGCTGGGCGTATTCGACGACGTTCAACGTTTCGCGCGACTGGATTTCGTAGCCCCGTTCGCGCAACCCTTGTTCGATGCCCGGCATATGCGCCGCACCCCACGGAATGATGACAACCGGGTTCGATGGCGCCTCGTCGTCAAAAACCGCCAAAAGCTTCTTGTTTCGCTTGTCGATCACCTCGCTCCAGGCCAGAACGGCTTCTTCTTCCGAGAACTGCGTGTTCAAAACACTGAAGCGCTCGAGAGCGTCGCGTATCGACCTTGCGCCGTAGATATCGCCCACCTCCGAGAGGTAACGAATTGTACTGTCGGAGAATTCGCTGACATCGATATCTGCCCTGACGATATGCGTCCGCCGCTCCGGATCGGCGTCACCCTCGAGCATCCCGGTTCCGTTGCCATCGGACTCCGCCATCCACTCCATCTGAATGGCCACCTGGTCATCGAGACCCAGGACCTCGGCAAGGCGTCCCACCGGCCGGTCACCCCTCAAGCGCCCCTGCGCGTCGGTAACGCCCTCAACAAGCACGAGAGCGCCTGGCGGTATGTTTCCAAACACGTCGCGATAGAATTGCTGTTTGCCGAGATGCATCATGCCGACGAGATGCACAGTCCTGTCGTCCTTTACGAGAACCGCCTTCTGCACCTCGATGCCGGTCCATGAGAAATGGAGATAGCCGCCTGTCTGCTGCTCAATCAGTGTCAGAAATGACATTGCGACGACGACAGGCACGGCAATCACAATGGTGGCCACGATCGCGCCAATCGTTATCAGTGTCCGGCGCAACGACCGCGTCCTGACAGGCAAATCCGCGACAGAAATGTAGAGACGCCCCGTCCGGCGCCGGAGCAGAAAGACGGCAAGGACGAAGACGGCAATTTGCACAAGGGTAAGCGGCACATTTACCAGCGGTTCAGTGACAGAAACGCTCAGCGGCCAAACGATCAGATTTCCCCATATGGCGCACAGTGCCAGCAGCAGAAAGACGCGCTTCGGCAATTGCGGGATGAAAAGGAGTATCGCGATCAGCAGCGGCGACAGCAGAAGCACCGCAAGGGCGACGCCAAGACGGGTTGGCCAGAGTCCCTCGAAGCCCGCGAGGCCTTGCAGCAGGTCGTCGACAATCGACAAGACCGCGTCGAGCCCGAAGACAAGGAGGTAGAAATTGGCGAAGAAAACCACAGCCGCCAGAAACGGGCGGCGGCGCGGTGCCGGGCTGTCTGTGATGCTGACGTTCATGTCTCCCCCATCGCGCAATGAGGACAGGAGACCCGAACGACTGTCAAACTCAAATAGTTGTCAGCCCGCGTCCTTTTTCGCGCGTACGTTCAACGGATCGCGCTTCAGGATGCGGCCTTCCAGCGCCCCGAGCCAGTCGAGGCCTTCGCGCAGACGCACCACATCGCCGATGACAATGATGGCGGGGGCCTTGAAGTCCGTGCGGGCGACATCGGCGGCGGCGGTGCCGAGCGTTGTTTCGAGGACCTGCTGATCCTTCAGCGTTGCGTTGCGGACCAGTGCCACCGGCTCATCGGCGCGGCGGCCGTTTTCGATCAGCCGTTTCGCGATGGCGCCCAGATGCGAGAGCGCCATGTAGAGAACAATCACCGGCGAGCCTTTGGCAATCGACGGCCAGTCGAGATTTTCAGGGATCGCGCCGCCCGCCATGTGGCCAGTGACGAAGGTGACCGCGTGGTTGATGTCACGGTGGGTGACCGGGATGCCGGCATAACCGAGGCCGCCGACGCCGGCCGTCACGCCCGGCACGAGGCGGAAGGGAATGCCCGCATCGACCAGGGCGAGGGCTTCCTCGCCGCCGCGGCCGAAAACGAAGGGATCGCCGCCCTTCAGGCGCAGCACCCGTTTGCCCTGGCGGGCAAGTTCAATCAATCGCGCCGAAATATCGCGCTGTTTCGGGCTCGGCTTGCCGCCGCGCTTGCCGGAATATTCGAGCGTCGCGCGCGCGCTTGCGAATTGCAGAACGGTTTCGTCGACCAGCGCGTCGTAGACGACGATGTCGGCCTGTTTCAACGCATTGAGCGCATGGAGCGTCAGGAGGCCCGGATCGCCCGGCCCGGCCCCGACCAGCCAGACCCAGCCCGGCTCGAAAGCCGGCAGCGCAAGACGCGCCGCCGCGTCATCCGCCATCTGCGGTGCCCGCTTCGTCTTCCGTCCACCCGTCAGGGAGATGACTTTTCGCTCAGTCATTTCACTTCATTTATTAGTGCTTTTATCCACAACGCAACCATAGCATGTAAATAAGAGCCTGTCCCAGCCGCTCCAAGCCCTGACCTGGAGATTTCAACCCGCCCGCCTTAGATGAGCGACATGAGACAGAACAACCGCAATACCGCAGAGAAACTTCATAAAATAACAATATAATCAATATGTTATGGATCAATCTCGGGACGGTCCAACGTGCCGGCCCGCGGTAATGCGAGCGGTTTCAACGATACATCCCGCTATGTCCCGGATCGCCGCCTCAAGTCCCAGATTCCGCATAATCTTCTCGTGCTCGATGAATTCAGCAAGACGCTCAGAGCAGCCGCGAATGGTTGCCTTCTCGCCCACAAGTGCCGTGGGTTCACATTTGAAGTGCAACAGTTGGGTTGGGAAGAGGGGACTGACACGTTAAGTCGGGCCGGCCGCATGCTCCCTCCGCGGTTGATCGCACCCTATGGCCCCAGTCCGGCGACAAGTCAGCGTCAGCCTGCCAGCACCCGTTGGCGAGAGTGCATGTGCCGTTCTGTCCAGTGACAGACCATCAATAGGCGTATGTGACGGAAATCCAGGTCTTGTCGCGGTCGGCAAAGCCGTTCTCGCCGTCGAAGCTGGCGTATTTGACGTTGAACGACAGCCGACTGGTGAGAACGAAGTTTGCGACGACGTCGAATTCATTGCCGAATTCGACGCCGCCCTTGTCGGATGAGAATTCGTGATAGGCCACGCCGAGCACGAGCTTGGAAACCATCGGAATGCCGGTCAGCGCATATGATGCAGCGACATAAATGTCTTCGAGACCTGCCGCAGGCGTCGCGAGGAAAGCGTCGGCCCAGCCGTTGAAGGCGTGAAGCGTGGCAAGCGGCGTGGAAAACCCCGTGGTGCCGTCGCTTCCAAGCCGTTCATAGCCGCCCGTCAGGCTTGCGGCGCCATGGGCGACCGTCGCTTCGGCGAGGTAGTAGTCGAGATCGAGCGACAGCGGATTGCCCGCGTGGTCGTTCTGATGTGCGTATTCGCCGGTCAGCGTGAGCTTCGTGCCTTCGGCAATGTCGAAAGGTGCGGAGAGGCGAACGCCATAGGTCGCCGTCGACAGCGCCGGTGCTTCGTTAAGATCGAGGAGATAGGCGTAGCCGCCGACGGTCACGACGCTGAACCCGGCATAGTCAACATTGAAGAGATGCGTGTCGCCACGGAAGCGTCCGGCGGGGCTGTTTTCGCCGAAGATGCGATTGACGCGATTGACATAGGCGTAGCCGAGCGTCGTGTCGGGCAGGCTCGTGTTGACCACACGAAAGGCGTCGAAGGTCTGTTCGTTCTGACGCCAGCCGACATTGCCGACGAAGCGGGCATTGCCGAGAATGATGCGCTGGCGGCCGACCGTCACCGTTGTGGCAGGAAGTCCGGTGTAGGCAATCTGCAGCCGGTTCAGCTCCGCCGTGTCGGCGTCGGGCACGACGGGATAGGTGGCCCGGCCGTTGATGGTGTCGTTGTAGTCTTCCGGACCGACATGACCGATCAGGTCGAAATCGGCCAACGCCGAGAAGCCGTAGAACGATCCGGTCTCGTAACCGAGGCGCGCGCGACCCGTATAGGCGTTCGCGTTGTTCGGCAATCCGTCCTGTTCGACATGCTCGTAACGCAGGCGCAGATCTATGATCGGCTTGCCGCCGAGAAGCGCTTCGGTGAAATCCTCTTCGGCCTGGGCGGGGCCGCTGGCTGCGCCGGCCGCGGAAATGACAAGAGCAGCAACCAGGCAGGTGCGTTTCGACTTATACGATCGCATTCGCCGTCCATCCTTCACTTGGCGGCACCAGCCGCGAGCCATAAAAAAAAGCGCCTGCTCGACGAGCTCTCATCGAAACAGACGCCATTGTCTGAACCGACATTCACCGGATGACCGGTGTCGAAGCCAATTGGGCTATTGCGGCTTCCCCAGCAAGACTGACAGCCGGCCGCACAAGCTGAGGGGGGATGGTTCGAAGTCGAAGGCGGACCGCGCCTGGACCTTTGTCCCCAGCCAAATTTCTACCGCCGCGATTTGTTGACGAAATAGCCTCCGTCGCCGAACTCATCGCAACAGACCTAAACTCTCGACGCTCCGAAAACGCCGCGTGCTGACCTGTTGCTCAACCCGCCCGAGAGGGCATGCTCATACCGCAGCTCTAATCCCCGACGGGGAAACTTCAGTGGCAGGTCAAGCCCTGCAAGTCCCGGATTGGACAACGTGTTCTGCTGTCAACAGATCTTCCATTGTGTTGATGTTCATGAACTCTGCGGATAGGTCGGGACTCCATTCAACTTGAACAGCGCTGCAGCGCTCAAGCGCTCCGTGAAGGCTTCGCCGTCCCTCGAGGGCGTATTTCCTGAGGGTGCCCTGACAGGTGGAAGGCCAAGCCGCAGATGTGGGATATGATGCGCCTTGCTGCGCGGCGACGGCAGGACAGTCGGTTTCCCTGACAGCGGCCACAAGACGCAGGAACAGATCGCAAGGCAAGAAAGGGCTGTCACAAGGATATGTAACGAATCCAGCCAGGTTGTTCGCAAGTGCCCAATCCATGCCAGCCAGCAATCCGGCAAGTGGTCCCTCAGCAGCCGGATGGTCTGTGATCTCAGGCAGACACGTTTTTCCCACCTGGCCTCGCTGTCTGACATTTATTACCGCAGGCACTCGCAAGCCATTCACCAGCGCAGACACGTGATCGATAAGTCGCTTCCCGGCGAGAAAGCGCTCAGCCTTTCTGCCGCCGATGCGCGTGCCATCACCACCGGCCAGAATGATCACACCGAATTCAGCCATCTGGACACCAGGAGCGCCGCGCAAGCGTTTCGACATCCCGCGCTTTTTCTACGGTCAGATCGAGGTTCCGGATAAGACCGTCGCGAATTGGGTAGATCCAACCATGTATGGCAAGGGTCTGCCATCGGCACCACGCATCGAAGACGAAGCGGTTGCGCCCGACATATTCAACCTGGGCTCTCATATTCTGTTGGCAGGTATCGTTTACCTTTGTTGTGAAGTCCGTGATCGCATCAAGGCGCTCAGCGCACCGGTGCGCGAGGTCTGCAACGGGTTGTAACCAGTAATCAATCAGTCCGCGGCGGTCGCTATCGAGCGCAGCGCGAACACCGCCACACCCATAATGCCCGCAGACGATGCTGTGCCCGACCTTCAGCACCTTGAGGGGGCACTGAAGGACCGAAAGGAAATTGACATCTCTCGACGGCGCCAGATTTTCCATGTTCCGATGAACAAACAGCTCGCCGGGATCCAGTCCTACGACTTCGTTCGCCGGGACCTGGCTGGCACTGCAGCCGATCCATAGATATTCAGTCGCCTGTTGTTCGGAAAGGCGCATGAAGAACGGGGACTCTGCACGCATGCGAGCGCGGGCCCAAGCCATATTGTTTCTTATGAGCGTGTCTATCATGACGCCTCGGGAAATGGGTCCGGAAGTCCGCGTCTGGCGGCAAGCCGCCGCCCAAGGTTACGCAGGTCTGTCTCGGTAAGCCGCACCCGTGCAACGGGCAGGACGACGGCATTCTCGACGGCAATATGCCCCTTCAGACCCGTGCAGAACTGTTCGATCACCGATCGAGATTCCGAATAACAACCGAGTCCTCGTTTTTCGGAAATGGCCTTGGCGATGACGCACTTCACCGCCGATGCATCATGCATGTCCGTCGCGTGTTCGCCGGAAAGAAAACCAAGCACATTCTCGATATGATCATTGGGCTCACATCGTTTGCGCATCAGAGGGAAGAGATCGTCTTCCTCATCGAGGATGTGGATGGGCAGGTCACACTCAAGAAATTCCAGGATCGCGTTCAACGCGTTCCGGTCAAACTCAACCACATCAATGAGCTGAAGGAGCCGCTTGCACAAGTCGCGGTGGCGATAGTGCTCGGCAAAGAACCAGACCAGCGGCTCGCCCAGCAATTCCAGTGGCGCCGACTCGATCTCTCCGACCTTCTTTATGCTGACCATAGCCCAACTCCTTACCTTCAGGGTTTTGTCTCGACCCTGCCTCTCATCTCTATGAGGCGATGCGACGTGCGGACCGGAGGCAGCTGGTGTGCGACGACCACGTCAAGACTGTCTACAAGGGGAGAAGAACTGTCCCGCAGCCTGGAGATCAGCTGGGTCCATGCCTCGTCATTGGCAGACGCGAGAAATTTCCGGATTGTCCGGGCGAGCACCCCGCCGGGCGCCTCCCCCTCCCGATCAGCGGTCAACTCGACAGATTGGCGAATACGTGGCGGAAGCTGGTCATAAATGCTTTCGATTTCTGCCAGCGCGGAACCGAGCAGTCCGTCCAGGCGCGGGATGCTGTTCTCTTCATCAGATAACCGACCATCGGTATCGAGCCTCAACCGGGGCTCTGCCGCCGAGTTCCCGAGAAGTACATCCACATAGCGCGCCGCTGCCCTGGTCCAGAACCGTGCTTCGATCTTCATCGCGATATGGGGGCGAACATACTCAAAGGGTAAGCGCGCGGCGGGTGACAGTTGGTCAAGGCGGAGTACATGCCAGCCATGCTCAGTCAGCACGGGCTCGCTTGAAACCTCGCCAGCCTTCATCTCCATAAGCGCGTTCCAGATTTCCGGAAGGATGTCGCCGGGACGCAGCTGACCAAGCGACCCGCCTTCGCTCGCTGATGGACATGCGGAATGTTCCATCGCCAAACGTCCGAAAATTTCCGGCCGTGACCTTAGCTGAAAGATGAGTTCAGTCGCCTTTGCCCGCGCAGCGGCAGGGTCAATGGCATCCACACCAGAAACGGCCACCAGTATGTGCGCGGCCTCGATCAGAGGCGGCGACATAAATGCTTCTGGCTGGGCATCATAGACGGCTAGAAGATCGCTCTCGGAAGGTGCATCGACATCGATTTCTTCGCTGAGCACAGCGCGAATGAGTGCTTCTTCGCAGGTTTCCTCTTGCCCATCAGAATTGCGCTCCGCGTCGGCTTCCAGGCCGAGCTCTCTGGCGCGATCAAGCAGGACGGCCTTCACTGCCAGCGCGCGTCCAGCCTGGGCACGTGCTTCTGATAGCGTCGCCGCTTGATGGTTCTGGATTTCCGTTGCCAGTAGCGTTTCAGGCACTTCCACGCCATGGAAGACGGCCGTAGGACCAGACATCACACACCTCCTGCTGATGATTTGGCCCGCTTGCTGTCAGCCGCCAGATCCCGCCGGGTCCGAACGAGTTGCCACCCCCGCCTATTGAGGTACCAGACCGGCGCCGAGAGCATGTGAACGAGACGCGTGAAGGGGAATACCAGGAAGATAGTCAGCCCCAGGAAAAGATGCGCCTTGAAGATCCAGTGAACATCCGCGACGTAGTTTGCTGCGCCGGGCCTGAAGGTGAAAATACCCTGAGCCCAGGACATGAACTTCACCATCTCTGAACCATCAAGATGCTGCACCGATAGTGGGATCGTCGAAAGCCCAAGCGCGAGTTGAAGCGTAAGGACGACGAGTATTGCCGTGTCACCAAAGCTCGACGTCGCACGAATGCGCGGATCGAACAGGCGGCGATGAAGGAGGATCAGAGCGCCCAGGATTGCGAAGGCACCGGCAATCCCGCCCGCGACGATCGCAAGGACTTGCTTGGCGCCGTGACTGATTCCCAGCGCATCAAAGAGTTCAATCGGCGTCAGCAAGCCGATAAAGTGTCCACCGAAAATGACCAGCACTCCGACATGGAACAGCACCGATCCCAGCATGAGCTGCTTTCGTCGAAGCAGTTGGGATGATCCCGAGCGCCACGTATAGGGCTCCCGGTCAAACCGAATGACAGAGCCGATCACCAATACGGCAAGGGCGATATAGGGATAGTACCCGAACATGGCCTGATCGAGCCATCCCGCGCTGGCAAGTGACGTCGTGTATTCCTGAGCCATGGCCGGCCTCCTTCTCCTCAGTCAGCAAGAAGCTCGTATCGAGCGCCCGTCCAATTTCATTTCTGTCCGCAAAGTTAGCCTCCGCGCATTTGATTGAGCATGGACTGAGCCTTGGGGCAGCCATCCTGTGTCGTGTCGGGGCCGAAGGTTACGGGTTCTTCGGCCCACGCCTTGTCGAGCGCCTCGAAGTCGTTGGGGTCATCATCCTTGAGCGAAAGCAAACTTCGGACAGCTGCCTGGTCGGCAGGCTTGTCCGAGATGGACAGCAAAGCGCCGAAAGCGGATCGGTAAGGGCTCTGGCGTTTCTTCAGTCTTTCGGAGATCGCCTCCAGGACATGGGCCGCTTCTCCAATGAGCGATGCTGCCTGCTCATCCGGGAGTATTGACAGAAACTCCAGGAAAACCGGCAGGTAGTCGGGGAGATCGCTGACCTCCATTTCAAGGCCATGTTCGCGATAGAGTTCAATCAGTCCGACCATCGCCGGCCCTCTTTCCCGGCTTTCTCCGTGTACATGTTCGTAGAGGTGAAGAGAAAGACTACGCGTGCGGTCGAACAAATCGACGTATGCGGACTGCACGTCATAGAGGTCACTTCCAGAGAGATAGTCGGCCAGTCTGCGTAGCGACGCCAGGATGCGGTCCGGCACCAGCCCTTCACCGCGGATAGCCTCAACGCAAACTCCAGCTTCCTTCTGGAGCATCGCCTCCGGATATGACATCAGGCGCGACAGTGCACGATAAGTAACGGCCATGGCCTAAATCTCCATCGGTGTTTTTGCGCGCGAGCGCTTGTCCTTGCCGAACAGGCCGACTTCCGTACGCCCGCCGGAGCAACCATTACCGAATGTGAAACCACACCCTCCGCGAAGGCCATCCGCATCTTCACTGGTCTCGCGATGGTTCGTCGGAATGACGAAACGATCTTCGTAATTCGCGATCGCCATGTAGCGGTACATTTCATCGATCTGTTGCGCCGTCAGTCCGACGCGCTCCGCAGTCGGATGGTCGATTACCCCTTCAACAGTCTTGGCGCGCATATACCTCCGCATCGCCATCATCCGCTCGAGCGCTGCGACAACAGGCTCCTCCTTGCCGGCAGTCAGAAGGTTGGCCAGGTACCGAACCGGAATGCGCATGGATGCGACGTCCGGCATCTCCGCATCGGTCTCGAGCGCTACGGCCGCCGCAGCCGACTGGATCGGCGAAAGCGGCGGGACATACCAGACCATGGGCAGCGTCCGGTATTCGGGATGCAGCGGGAATGCGACCTTCCACTCTATCGCCATCTTGTAGACGGGGCTTTGCTGCGCCGCCTTCAACCAGGCATCAGGTATGCCATCCGCACGGGCCTGAGCGATGACCGCCGGATCGTTCGGATCAAGGAACATGTCGATCTGGGCCTGGTATAGATCCTGTTCATCCGGCGTGCTGGCAGCCGCTTCGATCCTATCGGCATCATACAGAAGCACGCCAAGATAGCGGATCCGTCCCACGCAAGTCTCGGAACAGACTGTCGGCTGGCCGACCTCTATGCGCGGATAGCAGAAGGTACATTTTTCCGATTTTCCGCTCTCCCAATTATAATAAACTTTCTTGTAGGGACAGGCCGACACACACATTCGCCAGCCGCGACACTTGTCCTGGTCGATGAGTACAATGCCGTCTTCTTCGCGCTTGTAGATGGCTCCCGATGGGCAGGCAGCTACGCAGGTCGGGTTGAGGCAATGCTCGCAGAGCCTCGGCAGGTACATCATGAAGGTCTGCTCGAAAGCGCCGTAGATGGCTTTCTCGACACCTTCGAAGTTGTAGTCCTTGCTGCGCCCTTCGAACTCGCCGCCGAGAATTTCCTCCCAGTTCGGACCCCATTCGATTTTTTCCATTCGCTCGCCGGTGATCTTCGATCTCGGGCGCGCGGTCGGAAAGGCCTTCATCTCCGGAGCCGTCTGCAGATGCGCATAGTCGAAATCAAACGGCTCATAATAGTCGTCAATTTCAGGCAAATCCGGATTGGCAAATATCTTTGCCAGGATCCGCCACTTTGCCCCCATGCGCGGTTCGATCCGGCCGTTCTTTTTGCGTCGCCAGCCGCCATTCCAGCGCTTCTGGTTTTCCCAATCCTTGGGAAATCCTATCCCGGGCTTGGTCTCAACATTGTTGAACCAGGCGTATTCAACACCTTCGCGGCTGGTCCAGACATTCTTGCAGGTCACCGAACAGGTATGACACCCGATACATTTGTCGAGGTTCAGGACCATTCCAATCTGTGCACGGATCTTCATTGTGCGCCCTCCGTTTGAGCCGCAGGTGTTTCGAGCCAGTCAACCTTCGACATCTTACGTAGGATGATGAACTCATCGCGGTTTGACCCGACGGTGCCGTAATAATTGAACCCGTAGGCGAGCTGAGCGTAACCGCCGATCATGTGCGTTGGCTTGAGAATTGCTCGCGTCACTGAATTGTGGATGCCGCCGCGCTTGCCGGTAATCTCGGATCCCGGCGTGTTAACGATCTTCTCCTGAGCGTGATACATGAACATCGTGCCTTCGCGGATTCTCTGAGAGACCACGGCCCGCGCTGTCAGCGCACCATTCGCATTGAAGACTTCGACCCAGTCATTGTCGACGAGGCCCGCCTTCTTGGCGTCCGTCTCTGAAACCCAAACGACGGGTCCGCCGCGATTGAGCGTCAGCATCAGGAGGTTGTCAGTGTAGGTAGAGTGGATGCCCCATTTCTGGTGCGGGGTAATGAAGTTGAGTGTGATCTCCGGGTTACCGTTGGGTTTGTCGCCTTTGACATGGAGGGTCTTCAGATCGACAGGCGGCTTGTAGACCACCAGCGTCTCGCCGAATGCCCTCATCCAGTCATGATCCTGATATAGTTGCTGACGCCCTGTCAGAGTGCGCCAGGGGATCAGCTCATGCACATTGGTATAACCGGCATTGTAGCTGACATGCTCACTCTCGATGCCGGACCAGATCGGCGACGAGATGATCTTGCGTGGCTGAGCCACGATGTCCCGGAACCGGATCTTTTCGTCTTCCTTGGGAATGGCGAGATGCGCATGTTCTCTGCCGGTTTGCTTTTCGAGCGATTTCCACGCCTTGACTGCCACTTCGCCGTTGGTCTCTGGCGCCAGCATGAGAATGATCTCGCAGGCATCTATATCGCTCTCTATCCGGGGTCTTCCCCTGGAGACCGTGTCATTGAGCACCTTGCCATTCAGCGAGGCGAGCTTTTCGACTTCATCCGCCGTGTTCCAGCCTATCCCCTTTCCACCATTACCGAGCTTGTCCAGGAGCGGTCCCAGCGCGGTGAATTTCGCATAGATCTGGCTGTAGTCTCGTTCAACAGCGACGACAGAAGGCATTGTTTTACCCGGGATCGGGTCGCACTCGCCCGCATACCAGTCCTTTACGCCGTGTGCCTGCGCCAGCTCTCCGGCACTATCATGCTGGATCGGTATCAGGACGACATCGGTTTCCACCCCGAGAACTTCAGGCGCGACTTCTGAAAAACTCTTTGCAAGACCCTTGAAGATTTCCCAATCCGACCGGCTTTCCCAGGCAGGATCCACGGCCGCGCCGAGCGGGTGAATGAAGGGGTGCATATCGGACGTGTTGAGATCGTTTTTCTCGTACCAGGTCGCCGTAGGCAGGACGATGTCGGAATAGACCGCAGTCGTCGACATACGAAAGTCGATACACACCAATAGGTCGAGCTTCCCGCGCGGCGCCTCATCGTGCCACTTCACCTGGCGCGGCTTGTCTCGACCCATTTCACCAAGGTCCTTGCCCTGAACGCCATGATCGGTGCCAAGCAGATGTTTCAGGAAATACTCATGACCTTTGCCGGACGACCCAAGAAGGTTGGAGCGCCAGACGAACATGTTGCGAGGCCAGTTGTGCGGATCGTCCGGGTCCATGCAGGACATTTCAAGTTCACCGGACTTCAGCGCCTGCGCGACATAGTCCTTCGCATCAGTGCCGGCCGCCTTCGCCCGATCCGCAATCTCCAACGGATTGACCTTCAGCGCTGGCGCTGAAGGCAGCCAGCCCATGCGCTCAGCCTTGGCATTGTAGTCGATGAAGCTCCCTGCCCAATCGCCGGCATCCGCAGTCGGCGACAGGATTTCTTCAACGGGAACCGTCTCATAACGCCACTGATCGGTATGCGCGTAAAAGAACGAAGTCGAGTTCTGCTGGCGCGGCGGACGGACCCAATCGGTCGCAAAGGCCAGAGGCGCCCAACCGGTCTGCGGGCGAAGTTTTTCCTGGCCCACATAGTGCGACCAGCCGCCGCCAGACTGACCGATGCAACCGCACAGGACGAGCATGTTGATCACGGCGCGGTAGTTCATGTCCATGTGATACCAGTGGTTCATGCCAGCGCCGATGATGACCATAGACTTGCCATTGGTCTTCTCGGCGTTGGTGGCAAAACCGCGGGCCGTTGCAATAATATTCTCGCGTGAAACAGAGGTGATCTCCTCCGCCCAGGCAGGCGTGTAGGGCTCCATATCATCATAGCCAGCGGCCAGATGCTCTCCGCCATAGCCTTGATCGACACCATAATTGGCCATCAGCAAGTCATAGACGCATGCCACCAGCGCCTGCGAGCCATCGGCGAGCTTGACCTTCTTGACCGGAATATTCCGTGTCAGGACACTCGGGTGGTCCGTCGAAGCGAACCCATTGGACGCCGTGTTTGCGAAATACGGAAACCGGACCTTCGCGATCTCATCCTCGATGCCCTTCAGGCCAAGGCGAAGTACCGTTTCCGCGCCACCAGCCTCACGTTCCTCAAGGTTCCACTTGCCATCCTCGCCCCAGCGGAAGCCAATCGATCCATTCGGCACAACGATTTTGCCGGTCTTTTCGTCAAGCGCGACGGTCTTCCAATCGGGATTGTTGCTCTCCCCAAGAGCGTCATCAAAATCAGCGGCGCGCAAAAGCTGTTGAGGTACAAACCCATCCTCCTGCGGGACAAGACGGACAAGAAGAGGTAAATCTGTGTACTGACGTACGTAGTCCCGGAAATAGGGCACCTGCCGGTCCCGGTGGTATTCGGTCAGGATAACGTGACCGAATGCCATGCCAAGCGCCGCATCGGTTCCCTGCTTTGCCGCCAGCCAGAGATCGGAGAATTTGGATGCTTCGGAATAGTCCGGGCAGATGACGACCGACTTCACCCCTTTGTAGCGCGCTTCCGTATAGAAGTGCGCGTCCGGGGTGCGGGTCTGAGGAACATTCGACCCCCACAAGATCAGGAAATTGGAATTGTACCAGTCTGCACTTTCGGCAACATCCGTCTGTTCGCCCCAGGTTTGCGGACTCGCCGGTGGCAGATCGCAGTACCAGTCATAGAACGAACCCGTTACGCCGCCGATCAGTTGGAGATAGCGAGCCCCGGCCGCGTAGGAGACCATCGACATGGCCGGGATCGGAGAGAAACCAAAGACGCGGTCCGGGCCCCACTTACGGATCGTATGTGCGTTCGCTGCCGCGATGATCTCATTCACTTCGTCCCAGTGGGCGCGCACAAAACCACCCATGCCGCGACGTGTGACATATTCCTCACGTTTGGCAGGATCATCCTGGATGGACTTCCATGCCGCGACCGGCGGCAAAGACTTCCGCGCTTCCCGCCACGCCCGGAGAAGACGGGCACGAACAAGTGGATATTTGACCCGGTTCGCGGAGTAGAGATACCAGCTATAGCTGGCGCCGCGCGCACATCCCCGCGGTTCATGATTGGGCAGGTCGTCGCGCGTACGCGGGTAGTCTGTCTGCTGTGTTTCCCAAGTGACAATACCGCCCTTGACGTAGATTTTCCACGAGCAGGATCCAGTGCAGTTCACGCCATGTGTAGACCGGACAATCTTGTCATGGCGCCAGCGGTTCCGGTAGGCCTCCTCCCAGGTGCGATCTTCGTCGCTGAGAACGCCGTGCCCTTCGGAAAAGATCTCTGTTGGCCTGCGAAAGAAGGTAAGGCGGTCAAGTGTATGGCTCATGATATTCTTCCCTTCATTCAGCTTGGGCGGGGGAAAGCTTTGGCGCGCGGCCGCTTTCAACGTCGAACAGGAGTCCGCCTGGCCGGACATAGACAAACCAGGTGATCAGCAGGCAGGAAACGTAGAAGGCGAGGAAAGCGTAGAGGGCTGTGGCGGCACTCCCGGTTGCCGCCAGAGACATGCCGAAACTCTTCGGAATGAAGAAGGCGCCATAGGCGGCAATCGCGCTTGTGAAGCCTGTGATCGCGGCGCTTTCCTTTTCAGACTGACGCAGCAGCACGTCACCTTTGAGGTGAGGCTCAAGACGTGCAATTTCCTTTCGCATGATCGCCGGGATCATCTGGAAGGTCGAAGCGTTGCCGACGCCGGTCGCGAAGAAGAGGACAATGAAGCAGGCAAAAAATCCCGCAAAGGCCCCCGGCTGGTCCTTGTTTCCGAGGAAATACAGCACACCCACCGTGCCCGCCATCATCATCAGGAACACAACCATCGTCACGCGCGCACCACCAAACCGGTCGGAGATCCATCCCGTGAGTGACCTCGAAAGAGCGCCGACAAGCGGTCCCAGAAAGGCGATCTGAAGTACGTTGACTTCCGGGAACTGCGTTTTTGTCAGAAGCGGGAACGCCGCCGAAAAACCGATGAAAGATCCGAAGGTACCGGTATAGAGCCAGCACATGATCCAGTTGTGGGAGCGGCTGAAAATGACCGCCTGGTCCGCGAAGGATGCCTTGGCCGTGGACAGATCATTCATGCCGAACCAGGCGGCGAAGGCGCTCAGGGCGATGAAGGGCACCCAGATGAACCCGGCATTCTGGAGAAACAGTTTCTCGCCGGTATCAGCAATCTGCGGATTGCCACCCAGCGCACCGAAGACGCCCACAGTGATGATGATCGGGATTAGGAACTGCATGGCGCTGACGCCTAGATTTCCAAGTCCGGCATTCATGGCGAGCGCATTGCCCTTTTCCTTTTTGGGAAAGAAGAAGCCGATGTTTGACATTGAGGATGCAAAGTTGCCGCCGCCAAAGCCGCACAGGAGCGCGAGCGCCAGCATGATCCAGTAAGGCGTTTCGGGGCTCTGCACCGCAAAGCCGATGCCGAACGCCGGGATCATGAGCGACCAGGTCGTCAGGGTCGTCCAGAGTCGGCCGCCAAATACGGGCACCATGAAGCTGTAGAATATCCGTAGCGTCGCTCCCGACAGACCTGGGAGGGCGGCAAGCCAGAACAGCTGGTCCGTGGTGTAGGAGAATCCGATCTGCGGCATCTTGGCGACGACGACTGACCAGACCATCCATACGGCGAAAGACAGGAACAGCGCCGGAACGGAGAGCCAGAGATTTCGAGATGCAATCTTCTTTCCTGTGGTCGCCCAGAATTCCGGATCTTCCGGCCGCCAGTCCTCGATCAGCTTGGGCGCCAGCGCGCGGGCTTCCTTCTCGCCATGGATCGGTTGCATCTCAGGGAGTTGGGGAAGCGCATCCAGCGTTGCGCCGGCCGCCTGACGCTCCATGTGCCGGATGGCGAAATGCATCCAGATGAGCGAAACCGACACAACCAGGAATAGAAGCATGAAACAGCTTGTCCATATTCCCGTCAGGTCATTGAGCAGCCCAAAGACGATTGGCATGATGAACCCGCCAAGCCCGCCCATCAGGCCGACCAAGCCCCCAACCGCACCCACATCCTTAGGGTAATAGACCGGTATGTGTTTGTAGACCGCCGCCTTGCCGAGGCTCATGAAGAAGCCGAGCACGAAGATCGCTACCACGAAAGTGATCGGTCCTGTTGCCAGCCGGAAGCTGATCGGCCCACTAATGCCGTCAACCACATAGGACGTCGGCGGATAGGACAGGAAGAAAGTGACCACCACCGAAACCAGAAAGGTCCAGTACATGACTGTCCGTGCACCAACCTTGTCCGACAGGTGGCCTCCATACACCCTGAAGACCGAGGCCGGGATCGAATAAGCCGCCGCCAGCATGCCTGCTGTCTTTATGTCAAATCCGTAGACACCGATCAGGTAGTGCGGCAGCCAGAGCGCGAGCGCCACAAACGCGCCAAACACAAAAAAGTAATAGAGTGAGAAGCGCCAAACCTGAACGTTGCGAAGAGGCTCGAACTGAGACGCAAAACTGCGGGGACGCGCCCCTGAACGCCGGCGGGCGGCAAGTTCGGGCTCATCCTTTGTAAACAAGAAGAAGATGATCGCGACGGCGACCAGCGCCAGTGCCCAGACATTGGCTACGCCTTCCCAGCCGATCGCAGCCATGACGAGCGGCGCTGCAAACTTGGTGACAGCCGCGCCGACATTCCCGGCACCGACGATGCCAAGGGCAGTGCCTTGCTTTTCAGGCGGAAAGAATTTCGAGACATAAGTGATCGAAACGGAGAAGGAGCCGCCGGCAATGCCAATGGCAAGAGCAGCCAGCAGGAACTGCGGATAGGTGGTGGCAAAGGTCAGGAGCCAGGTGGCGAGTGCGGAGAGGAGCATGACCAGGAGATTGACGACCCGTCCGCCATACTGGTCAGCCCAGATGCCGAGAAACAGGCGAGACAGCGAACCGGTCAGGATCGGCGTTCCGACAAGCAAGCCGAACTGCGTCTCCGTGAGGCCAAGATCTTTCTGTATCTGCACGCCCACAATTGCGAAGATTGTCCAGACCGCAAAACAGGCAGTAAAGGCGAATGTCGTCAGGCCGAGGGCGGTATTTGCACCTTTGACGGATGGTCCAGCGGCAGATGTCATGGATGCACTTCCCCTGAAAGCGCCCGAAATTTCCGAAGCGCCCCAAAGGTGTCACTCGCCGGAGGCGCGAACCTTGATATTTGTGTAGCCAACGCTTGGCGGATGTCCGTCCACCTGCGCAACTTGAGATCAATCTTGCTTGGCCTGATCAGAGGAGGGTTCGCTCATGATTTCATGCGCGCATCTTTGTGACCGTTGCAATTGATGTGATTGACTTTTATCAAGCGACGATTAGGGTGAATGAGGTCACGAACCAGTCTTACGCAGAATCGTCATGTGGACGACTCGCCTGCAGCGCGACCGGGGATCTCACATGCCTTTGAAGCCATCAGACGCCGCGCACGTCCGGAACCTTTCCCTCTTTCGGTCAGCCAGCGACCAGACCTTTGAAAGGGCAATTACAGGTGCCTTCCTGCAGAAGTTTCCAGCCGGGACAACCCTGCTGATGGAAGGCGACTCGGTCGATTTTCTTTACATCCTGTTGGAAGGATCGGTCGAACTGGGCGCTGGCTGGAAATCCCGGGATACGACGCTGGCTGTCCTCAGACCCGTATCTACTTTTATCCTCGCCGCCGTCGTGCTTGATGCCGACGCGCTCATGTCCGCCGTGACGCTTGAGCGATCCGAAATTCTCATGGTGCCAGGCGAGTCCCTTCGCCGCGCAATGAAGGAGGACGCAGAATTCTGCTTCGCCGTCTCCGAAGAGCTCGCCGGTTGCTATCGGGGGCTCGTCCGCTCGATCAAGAATCAGAAGTTGCGGGATTCGACAGAACGGCTCGCAAACTATCTGCTGACCCAACGCGCCCAGCAGGGAGGCAAGACTGAGATCGTGCTTCCGCATGAAAAACGTGTGCTGGCATCGCTTCTGGGGATGAGCCCGGAAAACCTGTCGCGCGCCTTCTCGAAACTACAGGCACAGGGCGTCACCGTAGTGGGTGCTCAAGTGCGACTGGACAAGACGGCGGCGCTTGAGAGATTCGCGCGTCCCAGCCTCCTCATAGACAATCATTACGCCCAGCCCAGAAATGAACTCGGCAAGGCATATACAGAGCGTCAGAAAGGGCTGCTCGACAGAGAACCCGGGGTTTAGCCGCCCGTCTGCGCAAGATTCAGAATATCGCCAGGATCGGCCGCGTGGAGCGCGTGCGAGGCCGGTTTGAACGCAAGCGCATCGGCAACGCGCTGTTGGAGAGCGCTCCTCTGCTCGTCAGACGCCAGAAGGTCCCTCAGATCGCGGCCACCTTGACCAAAGAGACAGAGCCGAAGTTGCCCACGCGCCGTCACCCTGAGCCGGTTGCACCCGTAACAGAAACCAGGCGCATAGGGCGCTATGACCCCGATACGGCCAGCATGACCGGGATGACAATACTCGATTGCCGGCCCGTCGTCTCTGCCGCGTGGTCGCGGTGTCCAGCCCCTGTCTTCGAGCCATCTGCCAAGAATCTGGCCACTCACATGCTGGTCTTCAAAGAATGCTCGGTTGTCGCCGGTTCGCATCAGCTCGATGAAACGAATCGCAATGGGGCGATACCTGACAAATTCGGTCCAAGCTGAAAAATCCGTATCCAGAGCATCTCGCAACAAAACGGCGTTGATCTTGACCGCCTTGAGCGGAAGCGTTTGGGCGCGCTCAAGGCCTGCGAGCACATCCTCGAGGCGGTCATGCCCGGTAATCTTCCTGAACGTTTCCCGTTCAAGGGCATCGACGCTGACATTGAGATGGGTGAGGCCCGACGCAACCCAATTGTCGATATGGCGCGACAGGTTCCAGCCATTGGTTGTGAGGGCAACCTTGTCGATGCCTGACTGCGCTGCGACCCGGGCGATCAGGCCCCCGATATCCTTTCGTACCGTCGGTTCACCGCCTGTCAGGCGGACCTTTCCGATCCCCAGCCCGGAAAAAGCGCTGACCAGGCGCCCGATCTCGTCCATGGACAGAAAATCCATAGACCCGGCTTTCTGGAAGCCATTGGGGAGACAATAGGTGCAACGGAAATTGCAGACTTCGGTCACTGATAGCCGCAGGTATCTGAACCTGCGTCCAAAGGCATCCGTCGCAGCTGCGCCGGGAACTGTCATCGCAAGGCTCCTTTCCAAGCACGGGAGGCGGCAGGGTTTCCCGCTGCTACCCACGGCCGGAGTGCCTTGACGCAGAAAGGAGGCGTTTTAGGCGGGCCGGCTCGGAGCAATTTTGTTTAGAGTAGGGTGCCGACCCTTTTCTGTCTTTGACCTACCGGACGCTGACAATTGATGTGCGTCAAGGCGCACGCTCTGGCGCATCAAGCCGACCTCGCAGGACGGGGCGCAAGAAGCCTTGGACCATAGAGCAGCGCAAATCCCACAAAGGCGGTGGACCATAGAACAGCTGCGGCGTAGTTGGCCTGCATCTGGGCAGGATATTCCATAAAGGCTGCCGCAACGCGCGTTCCCGCCGCGAGGTTGATCAGAACATAAATGAGGCAGGTCCCGGAGCCTGCTGTCAGGGCCCGGCCAGTATGCCCAAGGCTGGACCTTGTCATCACCGCAAGGGTCATCACACCGACAGCGCCCGCACCGGCTGCGTGGAGGCCGGCCACCGACGGCACATGGGACGGCAACAGGCCATTGAGCCCCATCAGGACGAGGGCCAGCGCGGCCCACGCATACCCCACATGCAGGATGAGCACGAGCGGTTCGGCCAATGTGCGCTCGCCGCGCCAACGGGACAGACGTACCCCGTTTAAGATCCCAGCAACCAGTAAAGCACCGCCACTCATGGACGACGGCCCCAAAGCCGACCATGCCGCGAGCGAAAGCAATGAGACTGCCAGCGCGACGGAATCAAAGCGTCCTTCAGGTTCGGGAAGCGGCCCGCCCTGCCGGGCGAGCCAGTTGCGTGTAAAGCTTGGCGTAATGCGTCCTCCGATCAGGAGGATCAAAAAGACCAGCACGGCGAGACCAGTCCGGATCGCTGTCTGCGGCAAACCGCCTGCATTCAGGGAAGCCCAATGAAAGGCGATATTCGCAAGCGCCATCACCGTCACAGCTGCTGCGACCTTGAGATTCCGCGTATTCTTTCCGGCAATCACTTCTCGCCACACGACAAGAGCGAAGAGGACCAGAAACGCAGGCTCAACAATCGCTGGCAGCCAGGCAGGGCCCGGCTGCAACAGCATCATGATCCGTCCGGCCAGCCATATAACGACCAGCAGAATCAGCGGCGCGCCACAGACGGGAAGGCGACCGGTCCAGTTTGGAATGGCGGTCAGGAGGAACCCTGCCACAATCGCCGATCCGTAACCGAACACCAGTTCATGGACATGGAAGGTGAGACCCGCTCTCACCGGAAGCGTATCCGGGCCGAGCGCATAGGTCAGGATCCAGAGCGGCACGGAAACCGCCGCCCATATCGCACCCAGAAGAAAGAATGGGCGGAAGCCGAAGCTGAACAGGGCCGGCCCCCTGTATGCGCGGATCTGCTCAGCTGATGTTGCCACGTGCAGGTTTCCTTCTTTGATTTTAGCCGCATTTGGAGTGGCCACATTCAAGGCAAGTGTCGCTGCCTTCCTTCCGGATCAGGGCTTTCTGTCCACATCCCGGATAACAAGAAGCATCGTTCGCTATGCCTGACGAGGCGGGCTCCTGCTGCCTTGACAAAAAATCAGGAGACCGGCTTGATCCGGATCGAGATCAGACTGCGACGCCTCGCGTATAAGTGGCCATGTCGAAATAGTCGCGCCAGACCTTGATCTTTCCGTCTTGCATTTCGAACACACCGCAACAGGGAAGATCAACAGACCGCTCGCCAAGTTACGAGCGGTCAAGCCGCAATGAAGTCCCTCACTTTAGACGGATTGTCATTCATGTTGCCGATCTCCTTTCAAACAAAGTCTGCGGCTAAAGCAGCCGCACGATAAACCGGTCAAAACCTTATTGCGGGAACGTAGTCTCCAGCCTGAAAGGCACTCCCTCCTGACCGGAGTCGCACCAGCAGGTCTGCGTCAAGCAGGCTTGCCTGGCTGGAAGAGTCCTGGCTTCCGAGAGGCAAGGCACCTTCAGGCGTAATCCGTGCCCGGACGTATGTCTCTCGATCACCTGCCGCCGGGACGTCGGCGGCAAGGCGCCAGTCTTCGAAGGTTACACTTCTGGCGGCATCTCGCCCACACAGCCCGGCAAGCAGAGGCGCGAGAAGGAGCCGCGCCGTCACGAGCGCGGAGGTCGGGTTACCTGGAAGTCCCATCACAAGCCGGCCACGAATTCTGGCAAGCCAGACCGGCTTTCCGGGTTTGATGGCAACCCTCGGAAAGATGTAGTCCGGCGCCTCACCGAACATCGTTCGTGAAAGGTCCCGGTCCCCAACCGACGCGCCGCCGATCACAATGACGAGGTCTGCCTCCTCCAGGGCCGCAGCTGCCAGTTCCGAAAGCAAGCGGGTATCATCTGCGCTGCGCCTCGACCATAGAACGGCGCCGCCTTCTCTCCTGACAAAGGCTGCAATTCCGTAAGAAACGCTTTCGGGAATCGTACCAGGTATGCCGGCTGCGTTTCCCGGAGTGGCAAGTTCGTCCCCCGTTGCGATGATTGCAACGTTCGGCCGGACAAACACCCGCAGGACAGGCTGGTCGGCCGCAGCGGCTGTCGTCAGGGCGCGCCAGTCAAGCGGGCGTCCAGCTGGAACGAGTAGATCTCCCTCGCAGAAATCAGACCCTGCTATCCGAATGTTACGGCCCGGACCGTAAGGCCGGACGATGGCCACGCAATCGCCTTCCCGCTCGACGCTTTCCTGCACAATAACCCGGTCAGCGCCAACCGGTACGGGCGCACCGGTGAAGATGCGGAATGCAGAACGCGGGGGAAGCACTTGCCCTGGCGGCGTGCCAGCGGCCGACTCGCCTTCAAGGGGCAAACGAACAGGAAGGTCCCCGAGGTCACAGTCTCGTACCGCGTAACCGTCCATAGCCGACACATCCTGTCTCGGCATGGACAGGCGTGCGACGACAGGTTCGGCAAGCACCCGGTCTGCCGCATCGGCGAATGCGATCGTTTCCAAAGCGATCGGGGCGGCGATTTCCAGTACGCGGTGCAGCGCCTCATCAAAGCTGATCATCGCGCTGGCTCGCCGGCCGTCCAGTCACCCGACTTTCCTCCGCTCGTGACGTCCAGCCGGAACCCTGGCAAGTCCTCATCGAGCATGATCGGCAAGGCCAGCCGGGTTAGAGAAAGAGGGTGGCAGAGCGGGATGAGTTCATGCGTCCGCTTGGCCGCCATGATACCGGCGATCCCTGCCGTCGTAATGACCGCGCCCTTTGGCGCGCGCCGTTCCTTGGGGAATTGCAAGGTCGCGGACTGGGATCGGACTTTTCCTGTGGCAACAGCGCAGCGCAGTGTTACGTCCTTGCTGCCAACATCCACCATGTTTACGCACCCGTCTTCATCAAGATGGGTCAGTTTTGTCATGGGCAGACCCCTCTGTACCGCTCGATCTGACCGACCAGCGAACAAGGACGATAGCGGCTGTCGAGTTCGAAGGCGAAAACATGGTCCCAGGCGTCGCGGCAGGCTCCGGTTGACCCCGGCACACAGAAGATAAAGGTGTCTCCTGCCTGCCCGGCAAACGCGCGGGACTGCAGGGTCGAGACGCCGACCGTGCCCAGGCTCACCTGGTGGAACACGACGGAAAATCCGTCCATTTCCCGGCTGAAGAGGGGCTTGATCGCCTCGGGGGTCACGTCACGCGGCGAAAACCCCGTCCCTCCGGTCGTCAGCACGACATCGACCCCGGGATCGGCGATCCATTGGCCGACCGCTGATCGGATCTCGTCCACATCGTCTCTGACAATCCTTCTTTCAACAACGACATGACCGGCGCCCCGTGTGCGGTCTGCGAGCAGGGCTCCCGATGTGTCTGTTGCCTCCGTGCGCGTGTCCGATACCGTCAGCACAGCAAGGTTAAGTGGATAAAAGGCAAGCCCCTTATCAATCCCCGGCACTTTCTTCATTCCATCATCTCCCGATCCTGAGTGTCTCTGTCTGTTGATTCAATCCAGCGCTCACCGAAAGTCCCCTGTTCCTGCTTCCAGAAGACAGCCTCGGTCTTCAGCCGGGCCATGAGATAATCTGCCGCAAGAAATGCCTCGCGGCGACGATCGCTGGCGACCGCAACGAGGACAATGACCTCGCCCGGTGTCATGGCCCCGGCTCGCTGGACAACTGTCAGAGTGTGCAGATCGAACCGATTGAACCCTTCTGTCAATTCGCGAACCGGCACCATAAAGCGCGCTGGCGCCGACAAATGGCACCCGTCAAAACTGCAACCGTCCCACCGATAGCCACAGCGGCGGGTACCACTCCCTCACACACCAATCAGATACTCCACCGGGTACTGACACGCTAAGTCGGGCCGGCCGCAACGGCCCCGCCCCTTGCTCTGGATCAGGCGGCGACGGTCGCGGCATCCCACGCCCGTCAC
This sequence comes from Parvibaculum sp., assembly GCF_030651915.1. Lineage (GTDB taxonomy): Bacteria > Pseudomonadota > Alphaproteobacteria > Parvibaculales > Parvibaculaceae > Parvibaculum. Next base: position 300,050 of record NZ_JAUSBV010000005.1, read on the forward strand.
CGCCTGGGCTCGCGGGATCGGGGGCTTGGTCGGGAGATCAGGTGCGGCTAGATGTTGAACGTGTTGTAGACGGGGCCATGGCTGGCCAGGAACCGTTTGGCTGAGCCCTGCGACTTGAACTTCTGCTGCTTTCGCTCTCGTCGCCGGATGGCCAAGTGGGAGTTTTCAGCCCGGTTGTTCTCCCGCATTCCGCCTGGCTGGTGCCGTCCGGTGAGGCCAAGAATCCTGGCCGCGGTCCGATTGGACCGCGTACCATTCGGCAACGACCTTGCCCTTGAGGGCCCGCACGTGAAGCGCCAGGCGCCCGGCACTCCGCTCGCCGCCATCCTTCAGTTCGACCGTTTTTCCCGTCACGGACCCTGAGCGCATGGCCGCCTTGATCTGGGATTCGGTGATCATTCCGGTCCTTCTGCTAGCGGTAGTGCCGCCGGTTTCGCCTTCGAAAGGTGTGCATTTTGTTCTGCCGATCATATACCGTAGTCTTATAGAAGAGGCGGATAACGATGGTATTCAAAGGGCTTTCCGTGAACCTCAGTGAACCAGCGTGAACACACTACACATGAGACAGAACAACTGGACATGGGCGGCACTGCTGCTTTTGGCTTTTGTGGCGCTGCTGCTCTTCCTCAACAACCGCTTCCCGGGCGCGTTGCAGGGCGAGGACGCGCAAATGCGGCTGGTGCACAGCCTATTGCTGCTGGCGCTGGTGGGCGGCAGCGTGGTGCTGGGCTGGCGCGAGCGGGCGGGACTGGCGCTCAAGCAGGCGCTGATCTGGATTGCCATCGCGCTCGCCCTTGTCGTCGGTTACAGCTACAGCGACGTCTTTTCCGACATGGGCGACCGCACGCGCACGGCGCTGGTACCTTCGGCACCGGTTTCGAGCGAGCCGGGGACCGCCTATCTGTCGCGCAACCTCTCGGGCCACTTCCATGCCGACGGCCTGGTCAACGGCACGCATGTCAGGTTCATGGTCGATACCGGCGCCAGCGACATTGCGCTCAGCGCCACCGATGCGCAGCGCCTCGGCCTCGATCTCGACAGCCTGCGCTACACGACGCCCTATCAAACCGCCAATGGCACCATCTATGCCGCGCGCCTGACGCTCGATGAGGTCAGCATTGGTGCGATCCGGCTCAATAACGTGACCGCCTCGGTCTCACGCGAGGGGCTCGGGCAATCGCTGCTCGGCATGAGCTTTCTCGGCCGGCTTTCTTCCTTCGAGATCCGCGGCGAGCGGCTGGTCCTGCGCGAATAGCAGGGCTGCATGCGCGGCGAAAGCCCGCTATAACCGCCGCCAGCACCCTGCCTGCCGGAGATATCATGCCCCTGAAGCCGCGCGCCGACCTGAAGCCCAATACGCTTGAATTCGAGAACCTGCCGCTGGTCTCGCCCAACGGCTTTCGCGAATATGACGCGCGCTGGCTGTTCGAAAAGGAAATCAATCTTGTCGGCATCCAGGCACTGGGCCTGGGGCTCGGTACGCTGATCCATGAATTCGGCGTGCGCCCGGCGATCGCGGTCGGTCACGACTACCGCTCCTATTCGGTGTCGATCAAGCAGGCGTTGATCATCGGGCTCATGAATGCCGGCTGCGAGGTGCATGATATTGGCCTGGCGCTGTCGCCGGTTGCCTATTTCTCGCAATTCGCACTCGACGTGCCCTGCGTCGCGATGGTGACGGCGAGCCACAACGAGAATGGCTGGACCGGCGTCAAGATGGGCGCGCATCGCCCGCTGACGTTCGGCCCCGACGAGATGACGCGGCTGAAGGAAATCGTGCTCGGAGGGCTTGGCCTCCCCCGCGATGGCGGGCGCTATATTCGTGTGTCCGACATGGCGGCGCGCTACATCGCCGACCTGACCGAACGGCCGAAAATCAAACGCAAGCTGAAGGTCGTCGCGGCCTGCGGCAACGGCACGGCCGGCGCCTTTGCGCCGCAGGTGCTTGCCGGCATCGGCGTTGACGTTATCCCGCTCGATTGCGATCTCGACTATACCTTCCCGCGCTACAACCCCAATCCCGAAGACATGGAAATGCTCCATGCGCTGCGCGACAAGGTTCTGGAAACGGGTGCCGATATCGGTCTCGGATTTGACGGCGACGGCGACCGCTGCGGCGTCGTCGACGATACGGGCGAGGAGATATTCGCCGACAAGGTGGGCGTGATGCTGGCGCGGGACTTGTCCGCGCGTCATCCCAACGCGCAATTCGTGGTCGATGTGAAATCGACCGGGCTCTTTCTCACCGATCCGGTCCTGATCGCCAATGGCGCGAAAACGGATTACTGGAAGACCGGACATTCCTATATCAAGCGCCGCGCGCATGAACTCAATGCGCTGGTGGGCTTCGAAAAGTCTGGCCATTATTTTTTCAACCCGCCGATCGGGCGCGGCTATGACGATGGACTGGTTTCCGCCATCGCCATTTGCGACATGCTGGACCGCAATCCGGGAATGAAGATGTCGGATTTGCGCGAAGCGCTGCCGAAGACCTGGGGCTCGCCGACGATGTCGCCTTATTGCCCCGACGAAAAGAAATATGAAGTCGTTGAGCGGATGGTGAAGCTCTTTTCCGGCATGGCCGAGAAAGGCGAGAAGCTTATCGGCCAGAAAATCCGCGATGCGGTGACGGTCAACGGCGTGCGCGTGACGGTGGAAGACGGGACGTGGGGGCTGGTGCGCGCCTCATCGAACAAGCCCGGCCTCGTCGTCGTGGTCGAAAGCCCGGCGTCGGAAGCCAATATGCGGGCGATGTTTGCCGAGATCGACAAGCACCTTTCGGCACAGCCGGAAGTGGGCGCTTACGACCAGAAGATATAGCGACGTTTGCCGATAGCCGGAAGCGCCCGCGGCGCATCTTCAATTGACGTGCAAGGATCATTTCTCTCCAATACCTGGCGGGGGTCGCCTTGGCCTGATGCCAGGGTGCCAAAAGGGGGGAACGATTCATGCTGAGAAAATTATTCGCGCTCGTCTTCGTGGCGGGCTTTGCGACGGGCTGCGCGGTCGGGCAGAAAATCGACTACAGCCAACAATATTCGAGCATTCCGACGATCGCGCAGGGAACGACGCTGTCACTCGGTGTGCAGGACCTCCGCCCCTATGTCATTTCCGGCAAGAAGGAAGCGAATTTTGTCGGCGTCCAAAGAGGCGGGTATGGCAATCCGTTCGACGTGACCACGACCTCCGGCCGCCCGCTGGCCGAAGACTTGCTGCAGACCTTTACGAATACGTTCAGGAGTGCGGGTACCGTCGTCACCGGCACAACACTCGCCTCGTCATTGTCACCTGAAATGGCGGTCACGACTCTTTCCGAGAAGGGGTCGGAACGAATTCTCTATATCTCCTTCAAGGAATGGAAGAGCGACTCCTTTGCGAATTCCTGGGTGATCTATGATGTCACCGCGCGGATATACGACAGGAACGGAAAGATGCTCGGACAAAATCACCTGCAGGGGAAGGATGCGATCTCGTCAAGCGCCGCCATGGCCAAAAGCGATGCCAATAATTCAATAACCCAGGCGTTTCAGCAGAAGATCAAAGACCTGCTGGGTGGGCCGGAAATCATCGCAGCGCTTCAATAATGTCTCGCCGCCTCGATGTTCGAAGCTGGCTAGGGCGGCCAAAAATTCTGAACAGGCTCCGCACTTGCCCTTCGCATCTCTGCCGGTCACTCTCGCTCAAACGAGAGCTGCCGGAGACGTGGAGCCATGGGCGAGACATCAAGCGATGATCTGATCGACGCCGTCGACGCACTGCTGCCGGCGCTGTTGCAAGCGCTTGAAGCGCTGGGCTTTATTGCGCGGCACCTGCATCCGCCGCTGATCGGCGAGCTTGTCGAACAGATGGGGCCGGTCGAGGCGCGGCTCGCGGAAACGCGGGCGGCTTTCGATGCGGCCGTGTGGCCGGAACATCTCGTGCCGTTCCGCGATCACGTGCAAGGCGCGGCGGAAGCGGCGCGTTCGGCTTTCGCGACATTGCGCGCCGCGGGCGAAGCGCCGGCGGAAGCGGGCGGGCCGGTCTTCGGCGCCTATCGCGCCTTACGCTATCTGCCGCGCGCGATGGAGAGCCTTTACCCCGTCAGTGCCATGCTGCCGCCTGTGAGCCGCTTCTTTCTCAACCAGGCGAAGCGCGACGACGATGCGCTTGTCGCCGCGCTTGCCGAGGGTGCGACGCGCGAGGGAACCGGCGTTCATCATTTCGGCAACGACAAGGGACAGCGCGGCGGCTTCTCGCTTTATGTGCCGGAGAACTACGATGCTGCCCGCCCTCACCCGCTGATCGTCGCCTGCCACGGCGGCAGCGGGCACGGGCGCGGTTTCCTGTGGAGCTGGCTCAGCGATGCGCGCTCTTCAGGTGCGATCCTTCAGTCGCCAACATCGCTCGATGCCACATGGTCGCTGATGGAGCCGGAGCAGGACCGGGCATCGCTGGCGCGAATGATGGCGCATGTGGGCGAACGCTGGAATATCGACACGGGCCGCATTCTGCTGACCGGCATGAGCGACGGCGGCACCTTCACCTATCTTGCGGGGCTGGCTGGCGGGCCGTTCACGCATCTGGCGCCGGTGTCGTCGGCCTGGCATCCGATGCTGATGGGCATGGCCGATCCGGCGCGCATCGCGGACCTGCCCGTCTATATCGTGCATGGCGCGCGCGACTGGATGTTTGCCGCCGACATGGCACGGCTCGCCCATGCCGAACTTTCGGCGGCGGGCGCGCACGTTACCTATCGCGAGATCGCCGACCTGTCGCACACCTATCCGGCGGAAGAGAACGCGCGGGTGATCGACTGGTTTCTCGGCTAGCCGAAGAGTCGGTAAAACATCTGCAACGACGTCAGCGCGAGGAAAAGCGCGAAGGCGCGGATCAGCGCCTTGTGGCTGATCGCATGGGCGATGGTTGCCCCCCAGGGCGCGGCGAGGATCGAGAGCGGCATGATGAGCGCCAGGCCGATCAGGTTGACATAGCCGATGCTGAAAGGCGGCAGGCGCGGGTCATTCCAGCCGGCCCAGACGAAACCAATCATCGCCGGCACCGCGATCAACACGCCGAGGCCGGCCGACGTCGCCACCGCCTCGCGCGGGTTCTTGCCGTAGAGCGTCATGAAGGTGACGCCGAAGGTGCCGCCACCGATGCCCATCAGCGCCGAGAGGCCGCCGATGGCCGATGCCACCGGATATTGCACCGCCTTCGAGGGGAGTTGCGATCCGAGGCGCCAGCTTTCCTTGCCAAAGGCGAGATTGGCGGCGACGACGAGCGCAATGGTGGCGAAGACACCGGTCAGCGCATCGCCGCTGACCCAGGCCGCGATCGCCGTGCCGAGCACAACGCCGACAAGCACCGGCAACGCCCAATCGCGCAGCATCTGCCAGTCGACGACACCTTTTTTTGCGTGCGCGCGAACGGAGCGTATCGAGGTGAGGATGATGGTGCCGAGCGAAGTGCCGACCGCGAGGTGCATCCGCACGCCCTCGTCGATCCCCAGCAGCGTGAACACATGATAGAGCACCGGCACGATGACGATGCCGCCACCGACACCGAGAAGCCCCGCTAGGATACCGGCGATCAGGCCGGTGAAGACGAGGCCCGCGGCGAAGGGCGCGAGTTCCATCAGCGACATGGCGGCAATGTTCATTCGTGCGTGTACTTTCAGATCGGCCCGGGATCGGGCGCAGAGAACCGCTATTCGGCGGCGGAGAGGGTTTCAGTGACGGGCCCGCGCACCAGCGCCGCCGCTTCGCGAATGACCGCGACACCGGCACCCGGCCGCGGGGCGTTTTCGGAGAGGTGGCGACGGAAGGCGCGTGCGCCGGGACAGCCCTGAAAGAGGCCCAGGATGTGGCGGGTCATCGCATGCAGATGGGTGCCGCGCGCAAGCTCGCGTTCGACATAGGGGATAAAGTTTTCGATTACCTCATGCCGGGTAGGCAAGGGATGGTCGTCGCCGTAGAAAATCCGGTCCAGCTCGACCAGAATCCACGGGTTTTGATAGGCTGCGCGGCCGAGCATGACACCATCGACATGAGCAACATGCTCAACCATGCCGGAAACATGCTCGATGCCGCCATTGATGATAATTTCCATGTCCGGCATGGCACGCTTCAGCGCATAGACCAGGCCGTAGTCGAGCGGCGGTACGTCGCGGTTTTCCTTTGGCGACAGGCCTTCGAGCCAAGCCTTGCGCGCATGAACGATCAGCGACTTGCAGCCGGCCTCGCGCACGGCGCGCGCCATGGCCGGCAGGGCCTCGCGCGGTTCCTGCTCGTCAACGCCGATGCGGCATTTGACGGTGACCGGCACAGCCACGCAGGCCCGCATCGCCTCGACACAGCGCGCCACAAGCTCCGGCTCGCGCATCAGGCAGGCGCCGAAGCGGCCGGACTGCACACGGTCCGACGGGCAGCCGACATTGAGATTGATCTCGTCATAGCCGACAGCCGCGCCGATGCGGGCGCTCTCGGCGAGGTCTGCGGGATCGGAACCGCCGAGCTGAAGCGCCACCGGATGTTCCGCCGGATCGAAGCCCAGCAGGCGCTCGCGATCCCCGTGCAGCACCGCACCAGTCGTCACCATTTCGGTATAGAGCAGCGCATGGCGCGTGATAAGGCGCAGGAAGTACCGGTCGTGCCGGTCCGTCCAGTCCATCATCGGTGCGATGGAGACCTTTTTTCCCTTGTATTTCAACATTTTGATCTAATCACGGATCCTGGAATGGCCGGTCGTTTCGAGCCGAAAATACGCCTGCTTTCCATATCCTGCCGTTACAGGCGGGTCGAGACCTCTTCCTTCTGTGGCCGGCACAACCGGATTGCATTGATGCGCGAACCAGCTGACAGCCAGCGCGTCGCCGGGTGACAGGCGGATGCCCCCCGCCATGCGCCAAGTCCTTGTCGCGAAACATAATACGGTGTGCCGGTACGCGATGCCGCGAACCGTTACCGAGACCTAGGTCAAGCGGTTAATAGGCCTACGGGCAATAGAGTTAGGTAGCCTTCAAATAGGCGATTCCACTATAGTTTGGGCTGTTCAACTTAATTCCGTTCTGAAGGGCCGTCATGCTGGGATGGCAGGCCCGACTACTGGATCGGGGTTTTTGGGGGCGGGGCGCTTTGTGGGGGCGCATGTAGATGAGAGTTGGTGACATGAAAAAGACCGACATGGCCATTATCGGCATGGCTTGTCGGTTCCCCGGCGGCTGCAATACGCCCGAGGCGTATTGGGATCTGCTTGCCGGGGGGCGCAACGTCGTCACCGAAGTTCCCACCGACCGCTGGAACCATTCGCTTTTCAAGCACCCGAACCGGAAGGCGCCAGGGCGAAGCTACACTTTCGCCGCCGGGACATTGGGCGACATCCGGGGCTTTGACGCCGCTTTCTTCGGGATATCGGCACGCGAAGCCAACATGATGGACCCGCAGCAACGGATGCTGCTGGAGATGGGGTGGGAAGCGCTCGAATCCGGCGGACAGATTCCCGGCCATCACGTCGGACAAAACTGCGCCGTTTATGTCGGCATCTCATCCACCGAATACGGATCGAGCCAGCAGAGCAACGCAGACGGCATCAACGCCTATACAATGCTCGGCTCGACGCTTTCGATTGCCGCCAACAGGCTCTCCTACCAGTTCGACCTGCGCGGCCCGAGCATGGCGATCGACACGGCCTGTTCGTCGTCGCTCGTCGCGCTCGACGAAGCGCTCAATGCACTTCGTGCCGGACGCTGCGACATGGCGCTGGTCGGCGGCATCAGCCTGCTTCTCAGCCCCCTGCCCTTTATCGGCTTTTCAAAAGCGACGATGCTTTCGACATACGGGTTGTGCCGGGCCTTCGGCGAGAACCCGGGCGGATATGTCCGCGGCGAAGGAGGCGGCGTCGTCGTCATCAAACCCTTGGCCGATGCGCTTCGCGACGGCGATCCGATACAGGCGATCATCGAAGGATCCGGTGTCAACACGGACGGGCATACAAACGGCATCGCCCTTCCCTCGCACGAGACGCAGCGCCTGCTCATCGAACAAACGATGGCCAAATTCGAAATCGATCCGGCCGAGATCGACTTCTTCGAAGCGCACGGCACCGGCACGATCGTCGGCGATCCCGCGGAAAGCCGGGCGATCGGCGAAGCGATCGGCCAGAAGCGCCGATCCGGCGACGGGCCCCTTCCGATCGGATCGGCGAAAACAAATATCGGTCACCTGGAGCCGGCATCGGGCATGGCCGGTCTCATCAAGACGATCATGGCGATCCGGCATTGTGCCATACCTCAGTCGCTGCATTCGCAGACGCTGAACCCCGATATCGATTTCGAGGGACTTCGCATCGCGCCGGTGCAGAAGCTGACGCCGATCGATGCGACCGGGCGCCCGATCCGCGCCGGCGTCAATTCGTTCGGATTTGGCGGTGCGAATGCGACGGTGTTGTTGCGCGAGCATGTCGCTCAGTTCCCGGCGGCACGCGATGTTTCGCCGACGCCGCCACCACTTGTGCTGTCCGCCAAATCGCCGGTGGCGCTGCGGGCGATGGCACGTAACTGGGCGGAATTCCTGCGGCCGCGCGACAAGGACGACTACTACGACGCCGCGTTCACCGCGGCTTTCCGGCGCACGCGCCATCCGAGCCGCGCCATCATTCGCGGCGATACAGTCGGCGAAATCGTCGAGCACCTTGCCGCGTTTGCCGACGAGGCCGACGGCGCTGTCATTTCAAACGAAGCGGCCGTTTCAGATGCAAAGGTCGGCTTCGTCTTCAACGGCAATGGTGCGCAATGGCCGGGCATGGGCCAGCGGCTCTATGCCGAGAGCGAGACTTTCCGCCGCGAGGTCGATGCCATCGACGCGTTGATCGTCAAAATCGCCGGATGGTCCCTTGTCGAAACCTTGCATGCCGAGGACGCCGAGCAACGCCTTGGACGAACTGAAGTGGCACAGCCTGCATTGCTTGCGATCCAGATCGGCCTTTGGCGCTGTCTGCAGGAAGCAGGGCTGATGCCCGACGCCGTTGCCGGGCACAGCGTCGGCGAGGTTGCCGCCGCATATGTTTCCGGCGCGCTGGATCTCGACCAGGCCGTTCGGCTGGTCGTTGCCCGATCCGAGGCGCAAGGCCACACGCGCGGTCAGGGCCGCATGGCAGCGGCCGGGATTTCGCCGGAACGGGCGCTGAAGATCGAGAAGGAATTCGGTGGCAAGATCGAACTTGCCGCAATCAACACGTCAACCTCCGTCACACTTGCAGGCGACGAGCAAGCGCTGATCGAACTCGGAGACAAGCTGACGGCGGAGAAGATTTTCTTCCGTCTCCTCGATCTCGACTATGCCTTTCACAGCCGCATGCTCGATCCCGTGCAAAGCCATTTCCTGAAACAGATCGGCTCGGTTGCGCCGGCTGCAACGAGCGTTCCCTACTATTCGACAGTGCTCGGCGCCGAAACGCCGGGCGCGGCGCTCGACACCGAGTATTGGTGGAGCAATATGCGCATGCCGGTGCGCTTTCTCGACGCAATCGGCGCCATGATTGCGAACGGCGTCGAAGTGCTGGTCGAAATCGGGCCGCATAGCGTTCTTCAACCTTATCTGCGCCAGATTCTGCGTGAAAAAGGCAAGGCCGGTGCTCCCATCGCCAGCATGACGCGCAGCGCGCACGGTGCGCCGATGCTTCATCAAGTCGTCGATGCGGCGTTCTGCGCCGGCGCCGAGCTCGCGTTTGGCCGGTCATTTCCCGCGCCGGGCCGTTGCGTCGAACTTCCGGGATACCCGTGGCAACACGAAAGCCACTGGGTGCCGATAACGCCCGACGCCGACGGGCGCATGTATACATCCAATGACGGGCCGTTTCTGGGCAACCGGCCGCAACGCGGCCACGCGTTCTGGGAAACACAGATCGACGCAGAGTTGTTCCCGTTCCTCGCCGATCACAATGTCGGCGGTTCGATCGTGTTTCCGGCGGCAGGGTATGTTGAGTGCGTTCTTGAAGCTTCGGTCGCGCTGTTCGGCGGCGAGCGCCACTGCGTCGAGATGCTGGAGATTCGTCGTCCGATCGTGCTCACGCGTGGACAAATACTCAGCTTCCGGTTCATTTATGACGCCGACGACAAGGCATTCCGTATCGAGACGCGGAAGCGCACAAGCGAAGACCCATGGGCGCTGAATGCGGTCGGCCGATTGACCGAACACCTGGCCGGCGATGACGACACACCGACCCTGCCTCGCGATTTGGCATCGTCCAGCCGGATTTCGCACAACGAACATTACCGGATTGCCGCTGCGCTGGGCCTCAATTACGGGCCTGCCTTCCAGACGGTCGAGTCGGTGCTTGTGGCAGGAGACAGCGCGGTTGCCGAATTGCGGTCGCCGGACGCCGTTGTCGGGATGCTCGATACGTTCGTCCTCCATCCGAGCCTCCTCGATGGCTGTCTGCAGACACTGTTTTCGATCCTCTTCGAGGCCGGCGTCAAGGAGACCAATGCCTACCTGCCCTATCAGTTCAACGGCATCAAGGTGTTTCGGCCACATGCTCTCGCCGTTCGCTGCCATACGAAGCTCCGATCGCGCAGCGAAAAGTCACTCGTTGCCGATTTCGCGTTATTCGACGCCGAGAATAACTGTGTCGCCGAGGTGACCGGGCTGCGTTTTCTGCGAGCCGAGCTCCAGAACGCCAGTGCCGGCACGCGGCGCTTCCGGTTCGAAACGCTTCCGCTCGATTATGTTTCCGCCGAATGCGAAACACCTGACGCAGCGACGCTCGCCGCCGCGCTGGGCTTTGTCGAACGGAACGCCGCCCTCTCCGACCACGGGCCCGATCTTGACGCTATTGCGCGCGACCTGCTGCCGCACAACGACGCCGAACAGCACGCTCTCAGCAACGGTGCAAACGGACATCCCAATCCGGTGACGCTACCGTCGCCGGTGAATGGCACCGCCTATCGCCAATTGCACCGCATCGAAGCGCTACCGGGTGAAAACGGTCTGCGAATGTGGCAGGAAGCCTTGGCGCGCCATCCGGCCTATCTGGCCGAACTCAACGCCCTGATGTGCTGCAATGGCGAACAGAAGCCGAGCGCGACCAGCCGCGATCATTTGTTTGAAGGCTCGCCAAGTTTCGCACCAGCGCGTGCCTTGCTGGCAGAAGCGCTGGTCAAGATTGCGTCGCTTTGGCCCGTCAACCGGCGTCTTCGTATTCTGGAAGTCGGAACGGCCATCGGACTGGTGCGTGACGCCGCATCGATCTCCGCTACAGGCGCTGTCGATTTCACGGTCATTTCGGGCGACGAAACAAAGCTTTCCACTCTTGAAATGGACATCGACGCCCCGAACGTTCGGTTTCTCCACGCCGATCCAGCAGGGCTTTTGTCCGAAAGCGACATCAAGAAGCTCGGCGAATTTGACGTTGTCGTCTGTCCACTGCCGTCAGCCTCCGGCGGTATGACGCCGGCGCTTCGAGGGAATGTCAGCGAGTTGGTCGCGGCGGGTGGATTGCTGCTTCTGTCCGAACCCAAGCCCTCGGCGTGGATCAATGCCGTTGTCACGGCAGCAGGCCCAGATGTCGGCGTCGACATGCAGGAAGGCCGTATGGACGTCGAGGGCCTTGTCCGCTTTTTCGCGGCCGATGGGTTCTGTAATATTCAAACCGCCAATGCAGGCAGCGCGACAGTCTTTATCGCCGATGCACCACGGCCCGGTGACTTCAGAACCGCCCCGGCCCGAGCCAACATTGACGTCGCGGGATCGGGGTGGCTGGTTGTCTATGATCCATCCAAGGCCGAGGCGAACAGCGCGCGTGCACTGTGCGACGAGCTGGAGCGGGCCGGCGCCGTCGCGATCCAGGCGCATGCTGGCCATAACCCCGGGCAGGACGACGACGCGCTGCCGCTCGATCCGGATGTGGAAATGCAGTGGCTCGAAACCTATCAAGCCATGGCCGGAACCGGCATCGATCTTGGGGGCGTCGTCCTTTTCGGTGATATGTCGGCCGACGCTCGGCCCGGATGGAGCGCCTTGCTTGCGGCTCGGGCGATGTCGCACGCCGAGTTCAAAACGATGCCGCGGCTGCATATCGTTACGCGCAATGCATCGAGCTTCCGGGCAACCGACAAGATGAACCTCACACAGGCGCCGCTCTGGGGCATCGGGCGCGTTATCGCCAACGAAGTGCCAAAGACACGCTTGCGCATGATCGATCTGCAGGGCGACGATCCGGCGCAGACGGAGCTTATTTCCGCGCTCTGTGCATCTCTTCTCGATGCCGATCCTGAGTCCGAACTCGTTCTCAGCCCGGATGGGTCATTTGCGCCACGTCTGCGTGTTGTCGCGAACGAACAGTCCGCAGAAGCGGGTTTGAATGCAAGGAAGTTGACATTCACAACGGGCCGTCTCGGGTCTCTTTCCTGGCGGCCGGCCGCCATGCCGAAGCCAAAGCCGCATGAGATTGTTGTCGCACCGCGCGCCGCCGGCCTCAACTTCCGCGACGTTATGTATGCTTTGGGCGTGCTGCCGGAAGAGGCGCTCGAAGCGGGATTTGCCGGGCCGAGCCTCGGCATGGAGGCTGCGGGTATCGTGACCGAAGTCGGCGAGGATGTTACGGGCTTCCGGCCGGGCGACGCGGTTCTGTGTTTCGCGCCGCATTGCTTCGACAGCCACATTGTGACGCCTGCAGCGGCGGTGGCGATGAAGCCATCGCGCTTGAGTTTCGAGGAAGCAGCTACAATCCCGGCAGCATTTTTTACGGTTCAGTACGCACTCAAATATCTGGCGCGCTTGAGAAAAGGCGAGCGGATCGTGATTCACGGTGCGGCCGGCGGTGTTGGTCTCGCTGCCATTCAGATCGCGCGCCACATTGGCGCGGAAATTTTTGTGACGGTCGGAACACCGGAAAAAAGACGACTGATGAGGATGCTCGATATTCCGGAAAGCCGTATATTCGACTCGCGCTCGCTACTGTTTGCCGACGAGATCATGAAAGTGACTGGCGGCGAAGGCGTGGATGTCGTCCTCAATTCGCTTGCCGGAGAAGCGATTCACAAAAATCTAGGTCTGCTCCGTCCGTTCGGCCGTTTCATCGAACTCGGCAAACGCGATTTTTATGAGAACAATCGGATCGGGCTCAAATTCTTTCGGAACAATCTCAGCTATTTCGGCGTCGACGCCGACCAACTCATGGTTGAGCGACCGGAGCTCGCGCGCGAAATATTCGACGAGCTGATCCGCCTCTTCGACGCTGACATCTATACGCCCCTGCCTTACCGCGTCTTCGATTCAGACCGGGTGTCAGACGCCTTCCGGCTGATGCAGAAATCCGGGCATACCGGCAAGATCGTCCTGCGGCCGCCCGTCACCGGCGTTGAAGTGCCGAAGCGCGAGACTGCCGCCTTTCCGGTGCGGCGCGACGCGGCTTGCCTTGTGACCGGCGGGCTTTCAGGCTTTGGACTTGCCACAGCACGTTGGCTTGCCGGAAAAGGTGCCGGCGGGCTGGTTCTTATCGGGCGCTCCGGCGCAACCAGCGATGAAGCGCGTGCGGCCATCGCCGAGTTTGAAAAGCTTGGCTGCCACGTCATCGCTCGCGCCTGCGATGTGACCGACGTCAAGGCGATCGGTGCTCTTTTCGACGAAGCCGAAGCCGCCGGGTTCCCGATACGCGGTATCGTCCACGCGGCTGCGGTGTTCGACGATGCTACGATGGAAACACTCGATCAACGCCAGTACCAGCGCGTCATTGAGCCGAAAATCCGTGGCGCCCTTGTGCTGCACGAGGTCAGCCTCGGACGGGATATCGACTTCTTCGTGCTCTATTCGTCGATCACCACCGCATTCGGCAATCCCGGGCAGGCCAATTACGTTGCTGCGAATGCCTTCCTTGAGGCCTTGGCACAGCATCGTCGGGCCGCCGGGCTGCCGGCGCAAGCCATCGGCTGGGGCGCCATCGGGGATGCCGGTTATCTCGCCCGCAACGCCGACATGCGCGACCAGCTCGCATCGAAACTCGGCGCCGCTCCACTCAGCACCAGCGATGCAATGGCGCTTCTCGAAGGAGTTGTGGCGCGCGACGAATCCAATTTCTATGCGGCCGGTATAAACTGGCAACGTCTGCGCGCCGGGCTGCCCGTTTTGCAGGCGCGCGTATTCAGCGAGTTGGCACCCAGGGCTGAGCGAAATGCCGATGGCGCCAGCGCCGATGACATTCTGTCGAAATTGGCGGACGCCCCCCTGGAAGAGGCCGTCGGCCTGGTGTCAGAAATTCTCGCGGAGGAGATCGGCCAGGTTCTGCGCTTGACGCCGGACAAAATAGATCTCGGAAAGTCGGTGTTCGACCTGGGCATGGACTCTCTGATGGCGCTGGAGCTGAAACTCGGGATCGAGGATCGCTTCGGGATCGAAATTCCGGTCATGGCCCTATCCGAAGGTGGCAATGTCCTGTCGCTCTCGCTCCAGATCGTCGACCAGTTTCGCGGCAACAAATCGGGAGATCAATTCGCCGGCGATGTGCAATCGATAATCTCTCGCCATATCAATGACGACGATGTTGATAATGTCCGCAGAACAGACGACACTCGCGAAGTCTCAACAAGCGAAGATCAATTCGGCACGTGACAACATCAGATCCCAATGAGCCGCGCAAACTCTCCAAGGAATCCAAGGAGGAGGCGCTAAGGCGTATCCTCAAAAAGCGTAACGAGCTCTCGGGGGAGATGAATGGCGTCGCCGTTCGCGATTCCTCCAGTATCCCGGAGTCGCACTACAAAATCGAGAAGTTCGCCGACTACCAAACGCTGGTGTTGCAGCAGAGCCTGGCAAAGAAAGTCAATCTGGAAAGTCCGTACTTTCAAGAGCACGATGTTCTGGCGCGCGATACGACAGTTATCGGCGGTCGAGAATTCATAAATTTTGGAACATATAATTATCTCGATCTGAACGGGCATCCACGTGTCAACGAGGCAGCCCATCGGGCCATGATCGAGTATGGCACTTCGGCCTCCGCGAGCCGCCTTGTTTCCGGAGAACGACGACCACACCGGGAGCTCGAGGCAAAGATCGCCGAACTTCACGGCACCGCCGCCGCTCTGACATTCGTGTCGGGTCATGCGACAAACGTAACGACGATCGGCACGCTGCTTGGGAAGCGCGATCTTATTCTTCATGACCGGTTGATTCACAATTCGGTCCTGCAGGGGGCGCTTCTGTCCGGTGCGCAACGGCAGCCGTTCGATCACAATGACTGGCGCGGTTTGGACGATTTGCTGACGCGCTCGCGTCGCAAGTTCGAAAAGGTATTGATTTGCGTTGAGGGCGTTTACTCGATGGACGGCGACATACCGCCGATGCCCGAGATCATCGACGTCGCACGCAAACACAAGGCATTGACGATGGTCGATGAGGCGCATTCATTCGGCGCTCTCGGCACGCGGGGGCGCGGCATCGGCGAGCATTTCGGCCTGAGGGCAAACGATGTCGACATCTGGATGGGAACGCTCTCCAAAACGCTTGCGGGCTGCGGTGGCTATGTGACCGGCTCGGAAGCGCTGATCATGCTGCTCAAGCACACTGCGTCAGGGTTTCTCTATTCAGTCGGCATGCCGCCTCCGATGGCGGCGGCCTCGCTTGAGGCGTTGCGGATCATGGACGAAGAACCGGAGCGTGTGCGGAAGCTTCAGGCAAACGGCAAATTAATGCTCGATCGCGCCCGTGAAGCGGGCCTCAACACAGGCTACGCAATCGGCTCCACGGTTCTGCCCGTTATCACCGGCAGTTCGCTGTTAGCTGTACGTTTGTCACGCGCGCTTTTTGAGCAAGGTATCAACGCACCGCCGATCATTTATCCGGCCGTCGAAGAACGAATCGCGCGCTTGCGGTTTTTCCTCTCCAGCGCTCATTCCGCAGATCAAATTCGCTACACAGTGGCGGAAGTGGCCAAGCAGAAGAAGCGCCTCGAATCCTCGCCGCTATAGTCTTCAGAGACCGACAACTGTTTTCCATGACCGTTCGGTAAGGCAGACGGCGCTTACCTGTGACCGGCCATTGTCATCAGCCAGAATAACCCGACGACAGCGATCTCCCGTCGCGGAGACATAGTCGGCACCCACATGTACCAGCATGTTGTTGCCAGAAGGGGTGACGACAGGTCCGGTCGAGCCCGGCGCTGCGTTGACCGCATAAAGCGCAATCGAATCGCCGGTCGGGTTACTGCCGGCAGCCGCATCCGCGGAGGCAAGTTCGCTGGACGTCGGCATGGTTTCACAGGCTGCCAACCCGACCGAGAGAATCAAAGCAGCCAAAAATCCCCGCATAGCCTTACCTTTTCCAACAC
Organism: Parvibaculum sp.; assembly: GCF_030651915.1. GTDB lineage: Bacteria > Pseudomonadota > Alphaproteobacteria > Parvibaculales > Parvibaculaceae > Parvibaculum. The sequence continues at coordinate 316,346 of NZ_JAUSBV010000005.1, forward strand.
CCGCCACAGCACTGCTATCAGCGGTGCTGCTGTTTGATCTTACCATAGAAAATTTTCTTGTCATGCCGTGCCTTCCTTCGCATCGTCGGGCGCCAAACGCCGGAGCATCGGCGGCGTTTTTATCTCGGTCGGCCAGCCGATTGCCGCGGTAAGCCGACGCCGCAACGTCGAATCTCGCAGAAGGTCGATCAAGGCTTCCGACCATGCCAACTTGCTGTCTGGCGGCCGCAGAAGTCCATTGTAACCGTCCTGAACAACGCTTTCGTAAGGCTCCCCTGCCGCAAAAATTCCGACAGCGCCGAAGCGGGCAATGTCGAGATATTTTATCCAGGATCGCGCAGTGTTGAAGGGTGTCGACACAAGCGGTGCAAGACCTATGTCGAGGCGCGTCGTCTGGCTTCGCCGCCGGTATTCCGGCCACTGCATGGGCGGCAGCACCGTCACCCTCCGCAATCCGGCGTAATATCGCCCTGCCTGGCTGTCACCGACAATCTCGAAGCTGCAGGATGAACATTCGTCGAGCACAGGAGCCATCACGTCCCTGAGCCACTGCCGGTCAGCGCGATGTGTCTTCTGGCCGTGATAGAACACGCTCACACCGGCCTTCTCATTTGGCAGACGCGCGTTTGGTAGCGCAAACCGTTCCGGCGCCGGGTCGATGCGGTGTACGTTGCCCGCCGCGGCATAGCGGCGCGCCAACACATCAGACGAAACCCACAATTCGCTCGCAAGGACTCCTATGCGTCGCGCATAGCGAGCCCAGAAATGCATCATATAGAGCCGATAATGCAAAGGGAGATATCGATCCCCGATTGCCGCAGCCAGATCATCGTCGAGTAGATAGGCGACGCCAGCAAGACTGCTCTTCGCCTTCTCGAGGGCTCCCAACGATGCTGCATCCACATACCGCACGATAATCACGAAAGCATCGTCCAGCGGGACCGGCGGCCGCTCCCCCAAACCCCAGAAATGCACCGGCAAAGTCGAGCGCCGAAGCCGCTCACGCAAATAGATGTCGCATGTTGGCGACGGTACCGGTGTAAGAACGACTATGTGACCCGGTGTCCGCGCATACTCGCCGCAACAGCGAAACGATGCTGCGGAAAGAAGCGAACGTTGGCCCAAAGCCGGTTTCACCGTCGCGATCAGTTGGCGTTGATAACAACGGCAGCGGCCAGCGCCACACGAAAGATAACCTCGACGATGTCCCTGAACACGGCGAACGTCTTCTGGTTTGCAGCCGGAAGGACCATGATGTGATCGCCACTGCGGATCGGCTTATCGCCGTCATGCACCGATCCATCGTTCCGCATGACCAAGATGCGCCCTGCGTCACCCCGGTTGCTCACGCCGCCGGCATCGCCGATATAGGCACGTATTGATTTTCGTTCCTGCCAGAGCACGGTTTGCGGCAACTTCACCTCGCCGGAAATCACGACGACATCGCTCTTCTTGGGGATCACTATTTCATCGCCATCCTCAAGAATCATTTCACGCCAGTTGCTTCCGGCAAGCACAACACGTCCTTCCGGCCGGACCGCCCGGACTTGGGACACAAAACGCTCGACCAGCGCCGCTTCCTGCACGCGCATTGCCGATTCAGTTGCGCTAATGGAACTGTCCGTCAACACGGACCGCTGCAGCTCGTAAAGAGCGCGATCAATTGCCTGCTGTTGCCGCAATGCCACCGATTGACGGCGAAGATAGATGGAATTGATGTCGGCAAGAGATGGGTCGATTTCGATCAACTGCGCCACGGCACCCAATCTTGTCGCTCGCGGAACCGCAAATGCAGACGGCCCCATATCGTTGCCGTCAACCTTGACCACGATCGTTTCGGCCTCCCGATCCGCCTCGATCGCGATCGAATCGCCATCTGTCGGTTTGTAGGACGCCATCTGGCTCAGCGGGACGTAGGTGTTGAACTGCTTGCCTTCGCGCACGCCACGGATGAGCGCATGACTGGCTGACGGCCGGGGCTGCGCCAGCGTGATCAATTCAGCGCCGGTTGAACGGGCGGGATCGTATTCATAGCGATACTCGCTTCTCACATCGCCCGAGATTGTGATGGTTGGCATCTGCGCGCCCACTACAATCGAATCGTTGTCGGAGAAACGCACCGACGGCATGTCGCCGTCCTTCAGAAACCGGTAAAGGTCGATTGTCGCAACCGTTGCACCACGCCGGACCACCCGGATGTCCCGGAAACTGCCGCCGTCGAGATCAATGCCGCCAGCACGCGCCAGATAATAAAGGACGCTGTCATCCTTTGAACCCGGATAACGGCCGGGATACGGGACAGAGCCTGTGACGAAAACGCCGAGCGGCTGCGTACCGAGCAGATTCGTGTAAACCTTCACGTTGTCGGTAAAGACACTCGCAACGCTGCTCCGAACCCGCTGCGCAAGTTGTGCATTTGTGACCCCCTCAACCGTTACCGGTCCGATTTCGGGGAGGAAGATGTTTCCCTGGATGTCGACCACAAGAACCCCATCGAATGTTCTAGCGCCCCACATTCTGACCGCAATGCGGTCGCCTTGGGCGATCCGGTAGTCCGGATTAACACCGACGCTGCGGTCAACCAGACTGGAATTGGCAAAAATCTGCGAACCGAAAGGCAACAGTGCGCCAGTTGCAACCGGCGGAACAGCATTGGGAATGTCGGTACGCTTGCCACTCTGTTCACGCAAAAGCAGATCGCCGACAACAGGGCTTGTCTGCATTGCTTGCGGCTGCTCGCTGCCGCCCGGATCACCAAAGATTTCGCCCAGCGGTTCCGGCTCGAACGAGGTCGACGGCGCGCGCAAGGGCGCGTTCCCTCCCGGCCCGCCCATCGTCCCCTGGGCATGAAGCGCCCCGGCGCCAAGCGTGGTCAGCAGCATAGCTGTAAAGAAAGTCCCCCAGATTCTCATATACGCGCATGCTCCCTGACAGCGGCCCCGATCAACATAAGCAGCCCATATGCTAACAGGCCACAGGCCAGAAACGACAGGATAATCAGCAACCGTTCCGGCTTGGATGGATCATCCGGCAAGGACGGTTCAACGAACGCCACCAAGTAGGCCTGCTTGCGACCCGCGTCGGCGCGCGCCAATTCCAGTGCGGAAACGGTGGAGGTGTAGGCCGATCGCGCGAACTCCTCTTCGATGAGCAGACGTTCATAGCCGGCCAGCAGATCCGAATAGGTCGTTCCCGGCAGGTCCTCGTTTCGTGTCAACCGGCCGCGCTCCGCCTGCATTTGCTGTTCGATGGCGGCAATGCGAGCCTTGACGCCTGCGATCTGTGCACTGTCCTCGCGCATATAGCTCCTGAGCGATGCCAACTCGGTCTTGTACCGCGACAACTCTCCTTCGAGGCTTGCAACGATGCCGCCGATGGCTTCGGCGGAACGCACCGGATCGAGATCACTGTGCTCCTCGCGGAATCTGTAGAGGGCCATGCGATTGTCTCTCAATCTGTTTTCCGCCAGCTTCACTTCGTCGAGTGCGAATTGCAGCGCATCGGACCGCGACTCCTGAGAGATGCGATTGACCATGTCGTCGCTTATTTCGATGATCGCCGCCGCAATCCGCTTGGCATCCTCAGGGCGATAGGCCTGGACGTCGAGGTGTACAACATTGGCGGTACTGTCGAAGTAGACGTCAATCCGGCTCAGATAATATTGGAAAAACTCCTCGAAGCTGGCATCGGCGCTCAGCCGCGACCATATGTCTGCCTCCGGCGCCATATAGATCGATCGCAGATCGATGGCTTCATCGATCTTCCGGGCGATTTCACGCGACTGGATGTATGCTTCAACGACATAGCCGTCGACGAGTCCCGTATTCGTGCCGCCGATCGACCCCAGCAGTCCGCCGACCGCCGTGGCAATTTGCGAATCAGCGGTCCGCACCGTCATTAACGACTGCGACACATAGCGATCCGATGCCCAGAACCCGTAATAGATGAAAGCCAGGGCCGTCGGCACAATCACCATGCATGCGAAAAGAATCTTCGAAACGCCGAGCTTTACAACGGCCGCAAGCTCGCGTTCGACGAATGGCCGTGCCCTCTGCCGGGTGAACTCGTTGAAGCGGTCCAACGGACCTCCGGGACGGACCAGCCGCTCGAATTGATCTTTGCCGAACGGAGAATTCATGGTGCGCACCTTCTCATATAAAAATCGATCGCATCTTCGATGTCGGCAAATGGCACCAGAACGCCGTCAAAGAGAACGAGGGCAATTTCGCAATACTCACGAATGGTGGCCTCACTATGCGAAACCAGCAACATGCCCGCACCCTTCGATTGTTCGAGAAACACCTGGCGCGATTTGGCCCGGAAAAAGCGATCACCGGCGCCGATCGTTTCGTCGATCAGGTAACAATCGAACTTGATAGCGAGACTGAGACCAAACGCCAAACGAGATTTCATGCCGCCGCTATAGGTCCGCACCGGCATATCGACATAGCTGCCGATTTCTGCAAAATCTTCGGTGAGGTCGAAGGTTTTCTCGTAGTCGACGCCATAAAGCCGCGCGACAAAAGAGATGTTTTCCCGTGCCGTCAGGTCGCCGTGAAAGCCGCCGGCATAGCCAAGAGGCCATGACAGGCGGGCGTTCTCGCGTACGATCATGCCCGACGACGGTTGATCCACACCCGCCACCATGTTGAGCAGAGTCGATTTTCCTGCACCATTCCGACCGAGCACACCGACACGCTTGTCGGTCGGAATCGAAAGTCGAGTTTCGCGCAGCACCTGGCGAACGCCGACATCGGTGTTGAAATGTTTTTCGACGTCGATCAGGTGAATCATCGATCCAGAACCCGGCTTCGAAGTGCGCGATCCGCAAGCAACCCAAGCGCGAGGATGGCCACAGCCCAACTGAATGCATAAACGATGTCCACGCGGGTGCCGCCCATCAGAGGATTGAAATTACCTCTCACGCCATCGACAAAATGCAAAAGGGGATTATAGGCCATGTACTGCGCGACCGACGCCGGCATCATGTCGAGCGTAAAGAAAACGCCCGAGGTGATGTAGAGCAGACGGTTCAGCCCATCCATGATGTTCTTTATCGATTCGACAAACACAGCCAGAGATCCGAGCGCGAGCCCCGCTCCAATGCCGAATATCCAGAGGCCGAACAGATTGACCAGTACCGACAATGCACTACCGAACGTGTATTTGTCCACGAACACATAGATGAAGGTGACGAACAGGATCAGAACGAAGATGTGCGTAAAGAGCTCAAGAATGCTCCTGGCAAAGAATATATCCATCGGCTGCACGCGCGAATGGTTCAAGAGCGGCCGGTTCTGCTTCAGCGCATTCGTCAACTGATTGTAGGTCTTGAGATAGACGAACAAAGGGACCACGCCGGTCGTCACAAACAGGACCATATTCATGCCCAGAGAATCGCGGGCGCGGATGAAGTAGAAAATGAGGGAGATGACGAGCACGTGCATCATCGGCTCCAGGACTGCCCACAGATAGCCGAGTTCGTGTCGCCCGAACCTGGCCATCATCTCGCGGAGCATCAGGGTTCGCACCGAATGCGATAGCCGCTTGATGGCCGTTAACGGGTTTCCGCGCGCTGCCAGCGTTTCGGGCGTCCAGCGCGGCACAAATTCGGCCGGCATGTTCGACATGATCTTCTTGACTTCAGGATCCTGAAGAACGTCCTGTCTTTTCCCGCGCTTCTTTCTGGGTGTCCCGGGCGGCACCGCCTCCGGCATGTCGTCGGCGCCAGCATTGCGCAGCCGTGCAAGCAATTCGCGCCGCTCGTTCTCATACTCGGAGGCAGCGCCTATTTCCTTCAGAATTCGACGCGCTTCCTTGTCACGGCCGCCTTTGACAAGGCAACGAGACAGGAGGATCTTGCCCTCGACCCATGCATCATCAAGGGCGAGCTGCGCTTCAAGCCGCGTAATTGCCGGCGCGATACGACCTTCGCGGTAGGCACATCGAGCGGCGATCCGCCCGAGCACTATATCATTCGGGTCAAGACGGATGCCGCCTTCGGCCGTCGCTCGTGCCTTTTGCCACTCGCCATCTTCGAAATACGCTTCCGCAAGGAGGCGTGTTCGCGCGGCCGTTGCCCCCAACATACGGTTGGCCTGCTCGGCCCACTGAATGACCAGATCTTTCCGGCCCTCTCGATGTGAAATGCGCAACGCCGCCGCCACTTCGCGTTCGCTCACCTGATCGAATTTGAGATGCTCATCAAATAGCGCCAACGCAATGGCGGTCTGCCCGGCCATCGCCCGCAATCGGGCTTCGATCAACGCAATCCCATGTCTTTGGCCCGCAGGCGCTTCCCGGCGAGCAGCGTCGAGAATTTCAGCGGCCGGCTCAATTTCGCGACACAGAGCCAGAAAGACGCCGCGCAAATAGAGTGCGCGCCAGCCGCGATATCCCTGTTTCCAAACCTGTTCCGTCAGTTCGAGGCCGAGACGGTAACGCCGTCGCGCAACCAGTTCGCCGCAGAGCCACCACAAACTCTCGAACGGCGGAATAAATGGTGTCTCGCCTTCAAGTGCCGTCACGGCAATCGCGATGGCAGCATCTTCCTCGCCAGCCGCATAGGCCCGCGAGAACTCTTCCGCCTGAACGGAACGCGACGATTGGTCGACAACGCTCAAACTCACCGGATAGATCCGCCTGTCTCTCGTGAGCATGGCCGGCATACCGCCGGCTGCTCACACTTCCCATTGGCCATCAGCATACGATGCACCCTCGTCCCGGCGCGAATACGGCGGATCGGCCCGCGGCAAGCGCCGTCAAAGGCGGCCAGCCGTAACAATCGACTGCGGCGCGTTGTCCGGCGCCGGCACCTGATCGGCCACGACCACCCTGCTTCGATGGCCGTGTATCACCACATCGGACGCCACGTTCGCGACTGTATCGACGCGATCCTGTCCGACCGCCTCGAATCTAGCGATCGCATTTGCGACGGCAAGCCGAATTCCCATCGGCGTGTAATAGTCGCCATTGATCATGCTCCGCGTCAAAAGCTGCCGCCGAAAATCCGCAAACAACCCCTTGTCGGGCGTCGTCGCCGATGACCAGAACTGGTCCAGTCCTCCCTGGAACGTCAGCCCCGGCCTGTCGAAAATGGCCGTGCCAAGGCAAATCAAGGGGCATCCAAGACCAAGCGCAGTCAGACCGACCGTGCTGTTCAACGTCACAACGCCCCGCGCGCTGCCGATCAGCGCCTGCAGGTCGCCCCCGTCGACGTAGTCAACCCTGTCCGATATGCCGTACCGACCAGCGAGCATGCGAACCCGCCGACGAAAATTGGTCCAACCATTGTCGAGTGGATGGGCCTTGACGACGAGCCGACACGGCGCAGGCATGTGAGACGCGAAGCTGCTTATTACATATTCCAGCGCCGACGTCATATCGGGGTGGGAAGAATGCAGCCGCACCTGCGAATCGCTGTCGAGCTGCATTGGAAAGACAAAATAGGGATCACGTCCCTTTGCAAGACAATCGACCGTCCGCCTGGCTTGCCGACCGCGGAACGGCAGGGTGACCAGCCGACGCACCCATGTCGCATACTCCGCCCAAATCGGAAATGGGCGGTGCGTTCGGTATTTGGGATAGCGCAGCCATCCCAGATAATTCCATATCTGCCATTGGAAATCATAGATGACGCGGCGACGCATGGCCGACTCGAGAGAGACGAAGCCCGGTTCGTCCGGCACGTCACCATCGCCATGACCGGAAAGCAAAGACGGATCGCGCAGCAATGGCGAATAACCGTTGATCCCGCCCTCTTCCAAAGTGAGCCAGTGCGGGCGAATATAACCCTCTTCGAACACCCAGGTACGGCACACCATCCCATCGATCGCATCTATGATTGCGCGATGAAGCGGACGGCAGTCATTGTGCATGATGATGTCGGAGACACCCTCCGCGACAATCAGGTCGCGTGCAAAAGCTGCAAAGTCGTCCGGCGCGCCGCGATAGTCGACGGCATTCCAGTCACCCCAGAAGAAACGGTCGCCGCCGCATAGGTTGATGCGCCTGACATGGTAACCGCGATCGACCAATGCATGTCCGAGCGCCAGAAAGAAATGGCTACTGTTTCCCTGAAGAAAGAGGAAGACACGGCTCATCGAGACTCTCCCGCGCGCCTTTCATCTCTCCTGTCGTCGCTACCTTGCTCCGGCACATCGCGTTCATTCTTTGCCAAAGCTCTTGCATCGGCATCGGTCAACGCCACAGCTACGGTTTCGAGCAAGAGACGGTTCAGCGCATCGGCGCTGACATTCACGGCGCGCGTGTCGCTCCGCGCCCTCTTGCGCCAGACAAAATAGTCGGTCCGGGGATCATCGTAACCGATCGTCCGGAACGCGTTGGGCAAGCTTGGCAGATGATCTCCGTAGAAACAAAAAACCGCGTCTCCTTTCATCTCCTGCAAAACTTTCCTTAGCCGTCCAATCATCTTGTCGGCGTTCTGGAGATGACTGAGATACTGCAAAACAGCTTTTGACCGGACGGGCGCCGCCGCACGAATTTCCTCCGGCACTTCAATGCGCGGTTTCGCCCATGGACCGTGATTTTCCATCGTTATCGCGAATACGAAGAGAGGCTGCGTTGTTTCCTTGAGAAGCGTTTCGATTTTCGTCGCTACGGCGGCATCCGACGTATAGGGCCCTATGCGGTCTGCCTCTTCAAACGCGGCTATGTCGATGAATTCGTCAAACCCGAGATGCGGATAAGCTTTATCACGCCGGAAGAAAGACTTGTGGAAGGGATGAATACAAACAGTGCGGTATCCGATGCTCTGCAGGTAGGATGCAATCGTCCATACCGGTTTAGCGCAATAGCCGAGATATGGGTTGAAGCGATCGACACCCATCGCCTCGTCCGGAATGCCGGAAAGGAAAGCGAACTCGGTTCTGAGCGTATTTGCACCCCAGGCCGGGACGCGTAGCTGCCCACAGTATCGCGCCTCTGCAGCCATGCGGTCGAAGTGCTTCAGAAATCCGGTTGGTGCCTGCGCCATGATGCGGCGTGCATCGAAGAACGACTCGCTCTGCACCACGACCACAGAAGGTCGCGAATTGGATCGCCCGAAAGGCCGCGCGCGATCCTCGTCCTCATTCTTCTGCGAACGCGCGGTCGCCTCTTCGCTTTCACCGGCTATCAAGAAATAGAAGATCAGCGTCGTTACGAGGCTCAGCTTGTCAACGTCTTCCTTGACGTCGGTCGACGGCCCGAATTCCTTCAGAATTTGCCTGAATTCGTTTCTGAGCGGCCCTCGTGTGATGGCATAGATTGCGCCGAAGAAGACCAGACTATAGGCAAGTGTCGGCATCCATTCGGTGGCCTCGTCTCTCCTGAGAATCGGCGCCTCGAAGATCAAGCCCGCTGCGATCGCCAATGCGCCGGCGAAAATCACAGCCGCCACTTTCAATGGGCCGATATAGGTCACATACAGGCGCGGATGGGCGATCGCCTGACGCAGCAAGGCAAAATCGGAATAGACGAGCGGCTCGCGAAGTTCGCGGACCTTGGCGTTGTTGACGACGACAATGCCGAGAAAGACGATGATGACAAAAGCCGCCGAGAAAACCGGCCGGTAGGTCACCATGAGAATTGAAACATAAAACAGAATCAGCGGCATCGCCGCGAGCAGGCCGACCCTGTGCAGGATCGGCGTTCGACGCCGCTGCGGTCTGACAAAACGCTCAAGGATCAACACTGCGGCAAGGGCCGTGAAAAGCCCGGCAAGACCGGCGATCATCGAACGTCCCCCGTGGAAGCCAAAAAACACCTAACCCAGACGATCAGTATTGGCCCCCTGGCGGGAAATCGTAAAAGCAAAGGCGGGCAGGATCAAGCGCACAAGCCACTCTGGCAAGATGTTGAGACAACGAATTCCGATAGCAAAAACAACGGGGTAGGCAATTCTGGCCTTGTTCCGCGCCAGACCGGCCTTGATCTTGAGGGCGGCCTCGGCCGGCGAGATCTGGAATGGCTTCGGGCCGCTCAACCGCCCGCTCATATCGGTTTCGACATAGCCCAGTGTCGCAATACTCAGCCTGACCCCTTTCGGGGCAAGCAGATGCCGGAGCGCCAAAACATAAGTCTCCAAGCCGGCCTTGGAGGCGCTGTAGGCGGGGCTGAAGGGCAAGGGTGCAAGCGCCGCAAGCGAGCCGATACCGGCGATCTGACCCCGCCCCCGAGCGACCATCAGCTCGGCGACCGGCGCAATTGTCCGCAGCGCACCCATGAAATTGGTTTCGGCGGCACGCCGCGCCGTATCCCAGGGTTCAAGGCCGTCGACGTCCGAAATGCCGGATGTGACGCCGGCATTCGCGATCAGCAGATCGATCGGGTGTGCCGCGTCGAAGGTCCGCAAAACCTCTTCGATTTCCGGCGTGGTGACGTCGGCCAGGAGGATTGCGGCTTCTGCGCCTTTTGCCCGGCAGGCGTCGGCGACCCGGCGGAGCTTGTCTTCATCGCGCCCGACCAGCCCGAGCGTAACCCCTTGCGCGGCATAGGCATTCGCCAAAGCGGCACCGATCCCGCCGCCGGCGCCCGTGATGACCACAACATCTGGCTTGTCCAATGGGCGCCTCCAGATCGCCACTCAGGCAACCGGACACTGAAGCAGCAGCATCGGCGCGTCATGCCGCAATTTGGCGGTTCGCGGTATCTCGACCTTGTCGACGCATTCGAAGCCGCGCGCGTTGTAGAGGCTCAGCGCCGTCTCGTTGTCGCCCCAGGCATGCAGCGTCATGCTGGTGCAGCCGGCGCCTTGGGCGAGTTCGGCGGCAAAATCCAGCAAAAGGCCGCCGACACCCTGGCCGCGCACGGATTCATCGACCGCCAGCGTATTGATATAGAGGCTTCCCGGAACATGCTCTTCGAACAAGGGCCGCACGGGATCGAGACGATCGGGCGTCAAAACGCTGTAGGCGAGTTCGGGCAGCCCGACCTGTTCGGCGGGAAATGCGATCAGACAACCGACGACACGGTTGTCGGATTCGACAAGATAGGCGTTCTCGAAATGATAAGGGCTTTCGGCATCGCCGACGCCAAGGGCCAGCGCATCGCGCGCCGTCAGCCCGGGATAGGCGTCGTCGAACAGATATTCGAACAACCCCTCCCCCGCCATCAGTAGAAACCGGACGAGATCGTCGAGATCCGTCGCGGTTCCAAGTCTCACATCCATGCCCAATGTCTTCACCCCGTTGCAGAAAATGCGGTTGTCACGACAGGCCGATCAAATACGCCGTCGGATCGTGGCGGGCCCGCCACACAGAGGCCGACGCGGCATCATCCGTGCCGCTCAAATCCTCAAGCGGCAGATCGACTGGCCCGGCCATGCGCCGTTCATGACAATCCGCTATCTGCGACATCAGCCGATCAAACCATGCCGGGAAATCCGCGCCAAGGGATTCCACCCGGATATCGCCGGAAAAGCCGGCGCCGGGCGCCTTGCCGAAAGCGGCGACATGGATCGTGTCGGCCGGAAGCGCCGACATGCCGGGCAGCGCGAGCCAGATCGCCACATCGTCGCGCATCGACACCGGCTGCCGGCGCGCCTGCGCCTTGGCCACGCGAACCGCGTGACCGGCAGAAATCAAGGCGTTGCAGAGGTTGGTTGCGACGGCGGATCCGCTTTCCGGCACAAGCACGACAACCCGCAACCGCTCGCGCAGGAAACCGGCCACGATGTCGCGCAAGGCGTCGCCGAGGCGGCGTGTGCCGATCGCGGCAACCGGCCGGCCGAGCTTCGCGGCCCATCGGGCGGCGGCGCCTTCATCATCGGCGATCAAGATGTCGTAGGCCGCCGCGTTATCGGCCCAATCGCTGTCATCGGCGCCGAGCCAGCCCAGCTTGAGCGCCATCGGACCGAGATTGCGCGCATGCGCGAAGGAAAAACGCGGAAGGCGCGACAGGACCAGATCGTAGCCAAACAGGTCGTATTGGCCGAAACCCGGTTGCTTGAGCGTTGCGAATTCGCCGAACCTTTCCGCCAGCGACGCTGCCGCCCGGGATGCCGCCTCGTCGGCCTTGTCCGCCAGAACGGCAATGGCGGGCCTGCGCCCCCAATCGAAGCCGTCGGCGGCGCCAAAGAGCCCGAGCCAGGCCAGCCGGCGGTTGCGATAACCGTAGCGGGCGCGGAGGACGGCGCGACTGTGGCGATGCCAGCGGATACGCCGGCGCAAATTGGCGCGTTTGATCCGCGTCGCGCCCATCAGATGTACGGCCGCGACGTTGTTGAGCGCGATCGACGGCCGGTCGAAGCGCGCCGCAGCTTTCAGGCAGAGATCGACATCCTCATAGGCATAGAGGTAATCCTCGCAGAAGCCGCCCATTGCGAGGAATTCGGCGCGGTTGCAGGCGAGGACCGCTCCGGTTTCGGCGGGCATCCGGCATGGCTGCGCCGCTCGCAGCGCATCGCGCGGGCCAGGCATGGCGTCATAGGGCGCCGTCCAGCCCTGCCGCAGATTCCAGCGGAAACGCACGCCGATATGCGGCCGGGGCATCGTCCGGCCGCCGGGCTGTTTGCGGACCAGCCTGATGCCGACAAGGCCGCCCGTCGCCTGAACGCCGGCGACGACCGGCGGGATGGCATCTTCGGTCAACTCGATGTCGTTGTTGAGAAACAGCACGATCTCTCCCCGGGCAATCTGGGCGCCGCGATTGCAGGAGAAAGCGAAGCTGTAGTTTCGTCCGGGTTTGACGTGGCGGATGTGAAATTGCGTGGATGCCGCGGCAATGACGTCCTTTGTCTCATTATCCGTACCGTGATCGATGACGATGATTTCGATGTCGGGCCAGGTGTTGAATCGCTCAAGCGAGGCAAACAGCGCCCGCAGCATTTCGCCGCCGTTCAAAGTCAGGATGACGATGGAAACGAGCGCGGGCTGCGCTGGCGGCAGGGGTTCGGCCCAGAGGCCTGCCTCGTCCGCCGGCAGGCTTTCCGGGCGATGGGCCGCGAGGAACCGTTCCAGCGCCCGCACAGGGCGCGCACGCGCGAAAGCCATGCGCGCGACGGTTTCCAAGGCTTCGACGGCGCGGTCAAACAATGGCATGATGAAGGGCAAGTCGTTGAAAGTGCTGTAGATTGAGCGGCGCCGAGAATGCGACAAAGCGACCGGCGGACAAAGGCTTTAATTCGGAATCTCCTGCATGACTGCCCCTCCTTTTTTCAGCAGCCGGCAAGGCACCCTGCAAGGGCCCGCCACCTTCGAAGGTATCGGCCTGCATACGGGCCGCCGCACGCAGGTGACGGTGATGCCGGCACCGGCCGGTCAGGGCATTCGCTTCCGCCGCAGCGACCGGGCGGGCAAGGGCGCGGAATTGCAGGCGGATTGGCGGAACTGCGTCGATTTTCCCCGCTGCACCATGATGCAGGCGCCGGGCGGCGCCAAGTTCCAGACCATCGAACATCTGATGGCGGCGCTGTTTGCGCTCGAGATCGACAATGCGACCGTGCTGATGGACGGACAGGAAGTGCCGATCATGGATGGCAGCGCGGCGCCGCTGATCGAGGCGATTGCGGCGGCCGGCCGCGAGGAACAGGAGGCGCCGCGGCAATTCCGGAAAATCGAACAATCCCTGACAGTTACCGACGACCGGATTTCGCTGCGTATCGAGCCAAGCGAGCGGTTCGAGATCGACTACACGCTGGAGCTGCCCTATTGGGGGACGCAGCACTGGGCTGGCGAGGTGACGCCGGAAAGTTTCCGCCGCGAGATCTGCTATGCGCGAACCTACGGCATTCTTTCGGTTATCTGGCCGGCGCTCATTCTGGGCAAGCTGCGGCTGATCCCGCTGGTGCGCGGGGCGTCGCTCGGCAATGCGTTGCTGATGTACAAGGACCGCGTGCTCAACAAGGGCGGCCTGAAAAGCCCCGACGAGTTTTTGCGCCACCGCATCATCGATCTGGTCGGCGACCTGACGCTGGGCGGCGGGCCGATCATCGGCAAGGTGACGGCGTTCTGTTCCAACCACAAGCACAACCGGGCGCTGCTGCGCGCGATCGAGGCCGAAAAAACGGCGGAACTGAAGGCTTCCTAGTTTCCGACCAGCGCGTATTCGGCGAAATCGGGATGGCGCATCTGCCACCAGTATCTGGCGGTGAAGCTCGACCAGTTGTTGGTGACCTTGCCATCGGCGGTCTTGTACCAGCTTGAGCAACCGGCGGCCCAGACGGTCTTCTGCATGTCCTTCTGTAGCGCGGCGTTGAACTCCGCCATCGCTTCCTTGCGGACGTCGATATAGCGCAGCTTGCCGTTTTGCAGCGCCTGCACGCATTGCGTGATGTAGTTGGCCTGGCACTCGATCATGAAGATGATCGAGTTGTGGCCGAGATTGGTGTTGGGGCCGTAGAGCATGAAAAAATTGGGGAATCCGGCCACCGCGACGCCGCGATGGGCCTCGGCGCCGCGCGACCAGACCTCGTTGAGATCGGCATTGCCACGGCCGACGACCTTCATCGGGGCCAGGAAATCGGTCGATTCAAAGCCGGTCGCATAGATGATGACGTCGGCGGGATGCGAGACGCCGTCTTCGGTGACGACGGCGTTTTCGCTTACGCGCGCGATATGGCTGGTTTCGACATCGACATTGGGGCGGGCGAGCGCCGGGAACCAGTCATTGGTCAAGAGGATGCGCTTGCAGCCGGCCGGATAGTCCGGGGTCAGCTTGCGGCGCAGCTCGGGATCCTTGATGTGGGCTTCGAGTTCCTTTTTCGAGGCCTTTTCAAAGAGTTTGCCGAACCAGCTGCCTTGCGTGAAAGCCAGGAAGTTGCGTTCGAGCATGATCCAGGTCAGCCAGCGCTGGGCGCGGACGAGCAGCGGAAAGGCGCGGAAAAGCTTCTTCTCGCGCTCGGTGAAGGGGCGATCCGCCTTGGGCACACACCAGTTGGGCGTGCGCTGGAAGATGGTGAGCTTGCCGGTTTTCGGCGCGATCTCGGGCACGAACTGGATGGCGCTGGCGCCATTGCCGATGACGGCGACGTTTTTGCCTGCAAGATCAACGGCATGGTCCCAGCGCGCCGAATGGAAGGCCGCGCCCTTGAAACTGTCGAGGCCGTCGATCTTCGGGAAGGCCGGGCGGTTGAGCTGGCCGACGCCGGAAACCAGCACATTGGCGGCGAATTCCTCGCCGGTGGCGGTGCGGATCCGCCAGAGGCCGGCTTCCTCGTCGAAGCGGGCTTCGGTGACTTCGGTGTTGAAACGGATATGCGGCATCAGGCCGTATTTGCGGGCAACGCCTTCGAAATAATCGACAATTTCGGCCTGCCCGGCGAATTTGCGGCTCCAGTCCGCCTTCGGTTCGAAGGAGTAGGAATAGAGCATCGAAGGCACGTCGCAGCCCGAACCCGGATAGGTGTTGTCGCGCCAGGTGCCGCCGACGCTGGGACCTTTTTCGAGAATGGTGATGTTGTCGATGCCGGCGTTGCGCAGCTTGATCGCCATGCAGAGACCGGCCGCGCCGGCACCGAGAATGGCGACGCTGAGCGGCCGCTGCTTCACCTGCGGGCCGGAAAGGATGGTGTTGACCGACTGCTGCGACACGCGCTTCTCCCTTGTTTTCAAACGGCTTTCACCGCCCGCCCGGACGCTGTGCACGTCCTAGGGTACGTGCCCTAACGTCTATATCAGGGTGCAAGGGAGTTCAACACGGAGAACGGCGCGACGCCCGCGCCTTTTCCAGATGAGGACCGCCGGTGGGGTGACCGGGCAGACCGGAAAAGGGCGCGGGCGCCTGCCCCTCAGAACTTGTAACCGACGCCGAAGCCGACGATCCAGGGATCGAGATCGACATCGGCCATGATGGCGCCGCCATTGATCGACACATCGGTGCTGAGGAAGATCTTCTTGATGTCGGCGTTGACGTACCAGTTGTCGGTCACCGCGTAGTCGACACCGGCCTGGAGGGCCCAGCCGAAGCTGTCATCGTAGTCGATCGAGGTGACGGCGCCGCCGGGCGCGTCCTCGTTGTAGAAGAAGGTGTAATTGACGCCGGCGCCGACATAGGGGCTCAGACGCTCCTTGGGCATGAAGTGGTATTGGAGCGTAAGTGTCGGTGGCAGAAGGCTTACTTTGCCGAGGCTGCCGGCGATATTGTGCGAGACGTCGTGGCGCGTGGTGGCCGCGATCAGCTCCAGCGCGATGTTGTCGGTGACGAAATAGGTGAAGTCGATTTCCGGCACCCATTCGTTGGAGGCGTCGACCGAGCCGCCCAGGATCGTGACCGAGGCATCCTCATCCGGAATGACGCCGATGACGCGGGCGCGGACCATGATGTCGCCGGCCGACTTGCCGCTAAAGCCTTGCTGCGCTTGAGCTTCCGGTGCCGCCAGACCGGCGGCGGCCATGCCGAGGGCCAGTGCCGCAACAGCTGTGCGGGATTTCGTCGTGAGTTTCATGTGAGCTTCTCCGTGAGGCGGCATCGGACCCCCCGATGCGTGATGAATTCGTCCCCTTCACATTCGCTCAGTATCCATATTTTTTGAGTGGTCATTTCGCCGCAGCGGCCCGCCGCGATGTCGCACCCCCCGGGGATTCAGGCGCGACCTGCTAAGTGCCTGTATCGCCTTGCAAAATATGAAGATAGGTGCGGACCTGCTGGACGAAATGCACCGCCTGCCCGCCCCGCGCCGGGCCGTGGCGGAGGCGGCCGGCATGGGCCGGATCGGCCAGCAGCGGCAGGGTGCGGCGCAGATCGGCCCAGCTGTTCTTGTCGCGGCCGAGGCTTTCGGCCAGGGCGCGGGCGTCGTAGACATGGCCGAGGCCGAGATTCCAGGCTGCCAGCGCCATCCAGGTGCGGTCGGGCTCGGCCACTTCCACCGGCAATCTCTTTTTCAGATCAACGAGATAGCGCGCGCCGGCGGCGATGCTGGCGGTCGCGTCGCGGCGGTCTTCGAGGCCCAGATGCGTGGCCGTCTGCTGCGTCAGCATCATGAAGCCGCGCACGCCGGTGGGGCTGACGGCCTCCGGGTCCCAATGCGATTCCTGGTACGAAATCGCCGCAAGTAGTTGCCAGGAAAGGTTATTTTCGCGCGCGGCGCGGCGCAGCGCCTTTTCCCAGTTGGGCAGGCGGTCGCGCGTGGCGCGCTGGAAGGCGCTGAGATCGACATAGTCGAAACGCGGCAGGAAACCGAAAAAACGGCGCTCCAGCGCCGAAAATTGACCGGACTTGATGGCGCCGGCATGCCAGCGGCGGAGCTGTTCGGCGAGGTCTTCCGAACCCGGCGCCGCCAGCCATGCGACCGGAAAATCCCCTGTTAATTCAAAGGCTTGCATCAGCTCCGGGTAATAGGGATTGACGATGCGGAAGATGCGGGCATCGCTGAGCGCGCAGTCGAGGCTGCCGGCGGCGACGCGGGCCAGCAAAGCCTCTGTGTTTTCAGTGACATAGGTCTTTTCGAGGCCGGCGCCGGCCAGCAGCGCGGCGCCCGGCGTGCCCGCGGCGGCGGCAAAGCGCAGGCCGGCCAGATCGTCGATTTTGCGTGGCCTTTCAACGAGTTGGCGGTTGCAGGCGACGATGAGGCGCGTCGTCGCATAGGTGGGGCCGCTGACGAAGGCCTTGCTGCGCGCCTCATCGACCGCCAGCCCTGCCGCCGCGACATGCCCCTTGCCGGCCGCCAGCGCCCGCACAAGCCTTTGTTCCGTCGGGTAAATCCGGAACTCGACCGCGACGCCGAGCGAGCGGCCGAAGGCCCGCATCGCCTCATATTCAAAGCCGGTGAGGCCGTCGACGCCTTCATACCAGGTGGTGGGGCCGAGCCGGGTGAGCACCACCAGCTTTCCATTTTCGCGAATGGATTCAAGGCCTTGATCGACAGGCGGCACATAGAGGCGGAGGAAAATCAGGTGGTTGGCGCCGAACAGCACCGTGAGCGCCAGCAGGAGCCAGGGAAAGCGCGAGCTGGCGCGCGCCGCCCAGGGGCCGGGCGTGCGCAGCCAGGCCAGCAGAGCAGCGGCCCAAGCCCTTGATTTCGCAACGATTTCCGACAAGCGCCGCGCCCCGGTTGCCTCTTCCGGGGGCAGAATAGCATGGGCGCGGGGGACGGCGCGGCGGCGATTGTGACAGTTGCGTGACAGCGGAAATCACGGCGGACCCCCCCTCTGTCACAAAACTGTCAAAAAACTGTCACAAACGGGGTTCGGGGTGTTCCGTGTACGGATGATCGGCGCGCGGACGGGCGGGGATAAACGGGGTTATCCCCGGGGGGTGCGGGCGGCGCGGGGGGATTCGGACGTGTGCGGATGAGGGCTCGGGAGTGGGCGGCGTTTGGGGACGAGATGAGGGACGAGATGGGGGACGAATTGAGAGACAAAACGGGAGGCGAGATGGGAGATTAAATGGGAGACGAGATGAGAGACGAATTCGGCTCCGGTTTTGGGGGTCAGGCGGGAATGCGGGCGATCACCTTGATCTCGAAGTCGAAGCCCGCGAGCCAGTTGACGCCGACCGCCGTCCATGCGGGATAAGGCGGCGCGCTGAAGATTTCCTGCTTCACCGCCATCAGGGTGGCGAACTGGTTTTCGGGATCGGTGTGAAAGCTGGTCACGTCGATAATGTCGTCGAAGCCGCAGCCCGCCGCCTTGAGCGTCGCCTCGAGATTGGCGAAGGCCAGGCGGACCTGGCTTTCGTAACCCGGCTCGGGCGTGCCGTCGGGGCGGCTGCCCACCTGCCCGGAAACGAAGAGAAGATCGCCGGAGCGGATGGCCGCCGAATAGCCGTGCGCCTCGTAGAGCGCATGCCGGCCGTCCGGAAATACCGGGTCGCGTTTCGCCATGGGGGATTCCTTTTTGCGGTGGCGGGGTATCGCGGCGGCGGCGGGCGCCGCCCGCTTCGCGGGCGCCTCGCCCCGGGGGGTTTGCAGGCATCCTCATATCGGGAGGCGGTGGCGGGAGCGCAAGGTGCGATGGGGGATCACAAGGTGTTATGGGGGATCAGATGTGTGGCGTACGCGAAGCGCGGAGAAATGTTGATTGCCACTTACGAATACCGCACAACACCAGAAAGTGGGCTCGGTCCATCAAAGACGATGGCGACACTGTGACGCGCTCGGGTCACGCCCACATACATTTTCTCAACAGAGCCCTTTACGTAATCGTAGTTCCCTGACTTCAACCATTCTTTCCCCTTACCATGGGGAAAGATAAGCACTCGGCCAAAGGTCATCCCTTTGGATTCGCCAAAGTTCATCGCGTCGTAGCCACCACAAGGTGTCCTACGATCTAGACGCAAGACCTGAGGATTGTACTTCGCGATGTAGGTGGGTACGGACTGAGTTGATACGAGGAACACCCCATCGTGCCCTGTGACACATTTATTCTTGGAGAGTGTCTTAGGCTCGGCAGGATAGAATGAATCCGCAAAATCTGCGATCAACTGATGACAGCGATGCGTCTCCTGCTCGTAAGAGATTGTCACCAACCCATGCCTCTCCCAATCACGAAACTTGGAGACGATACCACCTCGCGAGAAAGAACTGTTTTTGGCGGCGTTGTTGGTTCTGTATGTTGCTTGTCGATGGTCACCGACCATCACTAGGTTGATCTTCGACCGTAAAATGAGCTCTAGCACCTCTAAATCGTAGCCCGCCATATCTTGAATTTCGTCGATAAAGATCGTGTGAAATCGATCCTCAAGCCGAGCGGCTACAGCGCCGCCTGTCTGCTCATTACAATCGACGATGAAGCGGGCGATTTTATCAGAATAAATGTCATTCCCTTTTGATAGGAAGAAGGGGATGGCTTTGTCGCGCGCAACGCGAGGCGAACGCCCCTTGACCCAAGCAAGCCCATCAATACGACGATCTAGAATTGCACTCTGATATGGCCTCGCCATCTCATGCAGCAAGAAGCGATACCACGACCAAACTTCAGTATGCGCAGGTGGGGCGGCATGTATCTCATAGAGTTTATTTTTGATCTCCTGCACATTGGTCGTCGTGTAGGTAACGAGCGCCACCTTGCCGGCCTCATGCGCATGTGCTCGAGCGGTCAAGCGTGTCGTCTTTCCCCCACCCGCAGCAGCGATGATAACCTCACTAGCCAATTGCTTCCTCAATATAGGCGGGGGCTGTCCAAGGCATTTCCGTCTTGAAGAACTTTAGCGCGACATCCGTCTTCCGATTTTCCATGTAGGCGAGAAGTTCGGCATCTGTTTGATACTGTGTTCCGAGTATGGCGTTGATCACCGAGATGCCGTTGGCCTTGAGAAGCTGAGGCTCAAGGGTTCTACAGCCCACATCATTGTCGTAGTGAATCTTGATACGCTCCTTTTCAAGATAACCTTTGTACTTTTCCCTAAGCGCATCGATATCGCCGTCGTTGTCTGTAACCACATCTGTCTTCAGATTTAGCAAGTTCGCGATTTCCAGAAAGCGCTTAAACGCCAGAGCGCGGACAGCGATGACATCAACACCGGCTTGCAGCGGCATCTTCCCGTGTCTTCTGTTGAAGGCGGCCTGAACTATCAATTCATCGGAAGGGCCTTCTACTAATATCGTACGTTCCGCGAGGATCAGCCTTAGTGTGTCATGGCCGGGAAGTTTCAGGAAATAGTCCTTTGTCTCAGGAGTAAGTTGCTTGAGCGTCATACTCCCTGCTTTGCCGAATAGAAGCACACTTTCGATACCGAGCTTGTTGAGCACATAACTGCTGTGCGTCGTGATAAGAAGCTGGCGGTTCCCCCGATTTTTTGAGATATGCTCGATCAGCGCATTGAGGTTTGAATGAGATAGATGGTTTTCTGCTTCCTCGACCATAACCAAATGCGAGTCAGCAGATGTTTCAAGCGATAGCTTTACTTTGACGCTGCTCTGTTCCCCCTTGCCGACGAGCGTAATCGGTATATCGTCGAGTTGCGGCATGACACCTGTCTCCCAACTCGTCCTCGACGATGTATCGAGAGAAATGGTGAGCGATTTATTCGACACGCTCCCCCTTTTCTTAGCCAGTTCTGCGTTTATTGCCGCAACCTTCTTCTCATCAAGAAATCGGTCCCGCATGAGCCGATAGGAGAGTGCAAGATCGACCTGATCCTTGTTGCTCAAACTGCTTTTCACTATGTCCACCACATAACGATTAGCAGCAACACCATTTCGGATTGTACTTGCATCGATCAGACTTGATTTGATTGGAATAGCCCGCGGCGTGGTGTCGTTATCCGTGAAGGCACGAAGCTTATAAGAATAGAATTCCACTGGAATGGTGCGGACTAAACTGGGATCCGCGATGTAAGACGCGTACGAATCCTTGTTCGCCTCGTCGAACTCGATGCTGAGCTTAACGCCTGGAACATCTTCTCTAAGCGAGTTGTTGATACCCTTGAACTTTGCAAGCTCTGGAACGTCGGCGAAATACAGTTCTATCAAGATGTCTGGCAGGGGAGGTTTCTTCCCAGCCCGAAGAGCACTTATGTATTGGAGCACCACTTCCTGATTGAAGAGGTATGGATGCAGCTCCACGATAAGCGGCCTACCGTTCAGCTGACCGCTTAGCGCCAGATGTATGGCCTCCAAGAGAGTGGTTTTGCCGCATTCGTTGTTCCCTACGATCACGCTCAGCGTGTCATTGAGAACCGTTGTCGAGTCACGCAGGCAACGATAATTCTTAACAACTACCTTTGTGATGTGCACGGAATTTTCCCTCCCTAGACAACCGTTCGAGCAGCCTAATCTCACTCGTCCAATGCGTCCACGCATCCTAGAATACGGTGACAGGAGCAACGTTCCCTTCTGAGCATGGGAATCATTGCTCCTGTCACTGTATTCCTTGGCCTCTCCTCTCGCGGTGAGGTGGATTGGGTCCCGGGGACAAGCCCCGGGATGACACTTTTATTTTTGGCGGCTCGGAATTTTCGCGGGCGCGTTTGAAGAGTCCTTGCGAAGAGAGACGCCGCCAAAGGCGGCTTCTGGATTGCCGGGCCAAATTGATAGCGACAACACGGCTTGAACGACATTTGAATGTAATCTCGAACGGGACCATAATATAAGGGCAATCTAGCGGGGGCGGGGCTTGCAGATACTAGTTTACAATCGGCGACGGACGGTGCCGCAACGCGCTGAACTCCGGCATCCTTACATCAGCCTCTTTCAGGACAACTGGGATGATTTCGGATGGAAGTGCCGCTTCGAAGCGACCCTGCATCTATCCGAAGACGAGGAGGTCGATCTCGGTCCGCTGAGAATCGCTGCAGACGATAACGCCTTCCGTGTTCACGACCTGCCAACTGTGCTCGACCAGCTTCCGGCACGAAGCGCTTCTCTCGGCGAATCCGTCGCCTACTATCGGAAAATTCGCGGCTTGCTCCCGAGGACGCGAAGGCTCTACCTGAATACCGTTCGCGATATCGTCGCGAGGCCTACTCGGCGCAAGCGCATCCGAAACGAAAAGCTGTGGAACGACTGTTTTATGCGAGTGTCTTCCTCGCGTCACGCCCTTGATCGTGGTGGCTACTACATCGGAACACCGTTCGTCCAAGCTGAGCCTCCGAGCTTTCAGTTTAGGATGCGCCTACCCGGCGCAACTGGTGATCATCGATTCAACCTCGACTTTTCGAGCCACAACGACCTACCCAACCGGACCATTCTCCTGGTCGGTCGAAACGGTACAGGAAAAACACGCGCCTTGGCGGGGCTGGCGGCCAGCGTAATGCCGCAAAAGGTCTTCAGCAGCGAAAGCGTGGATCGACTTCCCGATGCTGATGTGACTCCGCCCCTCACAATCAGCCGCTTGATCGCCGTCTCCTATAATGCGTTCGACGAATTTCCTTTACCTCGACGCGTGAGTCTAAAGTCACCTCGGATCGGTGGTGTCGCTTACAAGTCCCGCGGCTCCTATAAATACTGCGGGCTACGGGGTCAGGATGGCGCGCTCACTACCAATGAGATAGGCCAAATGCTGAATGAGGCATTGGAACCTGTTATTCGGAGCGACCGCGTTGAGAGTCTCCAACGCGTCCTATCGACCCTGATAGACCCGGAGCACGCCCAAGCTCTAACCGCCGATGACAAAGAAGATCGTGAAATGACCGCTCGCGCATTGAGCGCCGGGCAACGCTTGGTAGTTTCCATTTTTAGCAACATCATCGGATTTATTGAGGAAGGGTCCTTGTTACTGATCGACGAGCCCGAGACTAACCTCCACCCGGGTCTCCTGAGCACCTTTGTGGCAGCCCTCAACGAAACGCTCAAAGAGTTCGACTCCTATGCGGTCGTGGCCAGCCACTCGCCGATCCTGCTGCAGCAAGTTCCGAGCCGCTATGTTCGCCATTTCAAACGCAACAACATGGACCATCCGCAGGTTCGCATACCTAATTACGAAACCTTCGGCGAAGACCTCGGGGAGTTAACCCGCCATGCGCTGGGGCTAGACGATCCGGAAATCGACTTCACCAACGTGCTTGATCGGCTCTTCAACCTGCATGGCAGCGCCAAGGCGGTTGCGGACCTCTTCGACCACCCACTGGGCATTCCGGCAACGGCCCACCTATATGGCTTGGAGAGCGATGCGCAGGAGCCCTCCGATCAATGAGACGCCAAGGTCCCTACGACGCTCAACGCGTTCCAAGCTTTGCTGTGCTGGTCGAAGCATCCACTAAGGAGCGGGCGGATTTGATGAGGCCACTTGTCGGCCGAGTTGATCGCGCCGGCCGGCAATACGTTAGGAGCCTGCCCGACGTTCACGGCATGCGTTCGACCGTTGCGGGCAAGGCTGACCGAAATGCCCTAGTTGATGGCTATGACGGACGCACCGTGGCGATCAAACGCTTGCTCTCGGCGATGGTGGACAGCTTGCCGGAGGAGAACGCCGACCTCTGTCCTTATTGCAGCCTCGATCAAAATCCGGACCTCGACCATTTCCTGCCAAAGGCCAAGTTTGCCGAGTTCTCGCTTTTCGCGCGAAACCTGATCCCAATCTGTACGCCCTGCAATCGCAAGAAGCTAAGCGCCGTGAAGACAGGAAATGGCGACCGGATGTTCCTCAATCCGGCTTTTGAACCATCGATCGACCAGCCCATCCTGGAAGCGTCAATCAGTTATGCGGCTGAAAAGGTGTTTGTTACCTATGCGATCAACAATGCTGGACCGTTGCCCGCCCCCGAACTAGCGGTTGCCAAACGACACTTTAAGCGGCTTGACCTCGCGGATCGCTACCGCAAACGAGCGCACGCCTTTCTGTCGGCGCTTAAGAATTCCACAAAGAAAATGTCGCCGGCGGTAAAGGCTGAGGCCCTTCGGAACAAAATTGAGGGCGCGCATTTGGGGTGTCCGGCAAATAGCTGGGAACCGGCTTTGGCGCGAGCGATAGAAGAGGATCTGCCCGCCATGCTCGCTTGGCTGGCCGAACCCTGAACTAGCTTCGGCAACGAGAATGAGTCGTTGTGAAGAGAGACGCCGCCTTGCGGCGGCTTCTGGATTGCCGGATCAAGTCCGGCAATGACGATGTTGGGGGTGCTTGCGGGCCGAAGGCGGGCGCGCGTTTTTCCCTGTACGGATCGTTTTTCCGGCCCTTCGCTTGCGCTGCGGGCGTTCGAACTCGAAAACGTCCCTCGCCCCCCGCCCCAAATTCGCTGCGCGAATTTGACCCTCCCCGAGGGGAGGGTGGGAAAGAACGGCGAGGCTTGACTCCCGCCGCGACTCGTAACATATGTTGTTACATGAAACGGAACAGCCAGCTTTCAGGTGTGCTGCATGTGCTGCTGCACATGGCCGGCGAGGACCGCCCGGTGACCTCCGAACGGCTGGCGCAGGCGATGATGACCCATCCGGTGGTGATCCGGCGGATCATGGCGGGCTTGCGCGAGGCGGGCTATGTGCGCTCCGAAAAGGGGCATGGCGGCGGCTGGCGGCTGACCTGCGACCTCAAGCGCGTGACGCTGCGCGATGTCTATGACGCGCTGGGGCGCCCTTCCCTGCTGGCGATGGGGAACCGGACGGAGGCGCCGGGCTGCCTGGTCGAGCAGGCGGTCAACGCGGCGCTGGCGCCGGCCTTTCGCGACGCCGAGACGCTGCTGCTCGAGCGGCTCGGCGAAGTGACGCTGGCGGCGCTCAGCGCGGATTTCCACAAACGCTTCGCCGCGCGCGGCGGCGCCCACAGTCTGGAGAAGGCCCATGCGTCCTGACGCCCTCAACGACATGCTGGCGCATTTCAACGACCCGGCGGCGGTCGCTCAGTATGCGGAGGGACCGCTGCGCTTCGTGCCTCGACGCGCGCCCCTTCGCCCGGGTTACGGCGGGCGGCGACGCGGGAGGAATTGAAAGGAAGGAAGACGTGGATGGCCCGCCTGCGCGGGCCATGACGTTTTGGGGTTGGGGCACGCGAAGGCGCGAAGACGCGAAGAAAGTTTGTTGGCGCTTCGCGCCGAAGGGCGATGTGGGGGGACGTGTGGGGGGGCACGCGGAGGCGCGGAGAGGATTTTCTGGCGCTTTCGCGCCGTCGGGCACGAGCGCCCGCCGTTGGCGGCGCCGCACCCAAACCAGTCATGGCGCCCATGGTCGATAAGGCCTAACAATGAAACCGGGTCGCCGCTTGAGGGCCGACCCGCCTCGGTTCAATCGTCAGAGAGGGAGACGCCGGCACTCAAGCCTTCGGCGGCCGGTCCGGCGCGCCGGCGGAAGGGCCCGGCGAATTGCGAAAGAACTGAAAGGCCTTCCGGCGAGGCCCGTCAGTGCGTTGACGTCAACTCAACGAGGAGCGGGACCATGAACCAGCGAACCGACCGCAGCGCAGGCACTGCAAAAAAGGGAAGCGTATCGGGATCCGCCGCGGCGTTTGCCGTCGCTGTGGGGCTGGCCCTGGCGCTGATGGCGCCGGCCGCGATGGCCGCCAGCAACCCCATACCCGGCGTCGACATCATCGTGAGGAAGAAACCCCCGAAAACCGCCATCGTCGTCCCCGTCGACACATCGGGCAAGTTCTCCCTGCGGCTGAAGGAGCCCGGCACCTACGCGATCTCGACCGCCTGCCGCACAGACGGCTGCCCCGCCGGCGCGCTCTCGCTCAACGTTGCCGGCAAGGCGCAGAAACCCGATGCCGATGGCAATGCCAGCTACGAATTCGACGTCGGCCAAGGCGGCCTCGACCTCGGCGGCCAGATCTTCGTGCGCGGCGCGCAGCCGATCATCGTCAACGGCAAGAGCGTTACCCCGAGCGGCGTTTGGGACGATACCGACATTGTGCATGGCATCAAAATTGTCGAGATCATCGGCAATCAATCTCCGGAGGCCGGCACTGCCCCGCCAAGAGTTGAAAATGACGATGCACTTCCGGGCATCAGGGGCGATCCTATCCCGGGCACAGACGTTGGGCTTGAACACGACCCTGAAGGCGTAATGATCGATCCCACGACGACGGACGCGAACGGGGCTTTCCAATTCAACAAGCTGCCGCCCGGAAAATACAAACTGACGATCGACGATCAGCCGCCGCGATCGGTCAGCGTCGACGCCGAGGGAACCCTCGGCGGCAGCGTGAGGCGCGGCAGCGACGGCGACGTCGAGATCTTCGATCGGTGGGGCAAGCTTCTCACCGCCTCGGCGCCCGCGGGCGACGAGAGCCCTTCGAATGATGAAGCGCTTGCGGGCATAGCGGGTGATCCCATCCCGGGCGTCGATTACAGGAAACACAATATGGGCCCCGGTCCCGGCATGCGCCCACCTCCGAGTCCCCGCCCCGGCACAGCCCCGGCAGGGCCCGGCGCCGGGCGCCCTTGATCGATTCCGCCATTGGCGGGGCGGCGGCGGCGACGGGCGCGGCGATTTTGGCGTTGCCGCGGGGGGCGGCGGGGTTCGATGATGGGCGCGGGATCAGCGCCCGCCGGCGGCAGGGGCCAGAGCGGGGGCCAGAGCGGGGAACAGCCGGGCGATGAACGAAGAGGAACTCGAAAAGGCACGGCGCCGGCTCGCCGCGCCGGCCGGCGCGGCCGGGCAGCCGACGACGCTCGATCAGCTGGCCTCGCTCGACAGCATGGAAGGGATCGCGCAGGCCGAGAAATCGCCGGTGCCGGCGCTGCTGCGCCGGCTGCCCGGGGGCGCGCTGCTGCATGCGGTCTATCCCGGGCTGCTGGTGGCGCTGACCATCGGCATCGCCTCGGCCTGGCTGTCGACGCGCTATGGCGCGCCGGTGATGCTGTTCGCGCTGCTGCTGGGCATGGCGTTCCACTTCCTGCATGAGGAAGGGCGCTGCGTGGCCGGGATCGAATTCGCCGCACGCAATGTGCTGCGGCTCGGCGTGGCGCTGCTGGGGGTCCGGATCACGATCGAGCAGATTGCCGGGCTCGGGCCGGGGCCGGTGCTGATGGTGGTGGCCGGCGTCGCAAGCACGATCCTGGCCGGCTGGGGCCTGGCGCGGCTCATGGGGCTGCGGCCGACGCTCGGCATCGTGTCGGGCGGATCGGTCGCGATCTGCGGCGCCTCGGCGGCGCTGGCGATTTCCTCGGTGCTGCCGCGCAACCCGGCGCTGGAGCGCGACACCATCCTGACCGTGGTGGCGGTGACGACGCTGTCGACCGTGGCGATGGTGCTCTATCCGCCGGTTGCCGCGATGCTGGGGTTCAGCGACACGCAAGCCGGCATCTTTCTCGGCGGCACGATCCACGACGTGGCGCAGGTGGTGGGCGCCGGCTACATGATTTCGGCCGAGGCCGGCGAGGTGTCGACCTATGTCAAGCTGCTGCGGGTGGCGATGCTGCTGCCGGTCGTCTTCATCATCGCGCTGATCGTGGCGCGCGGCGCCGGCGGGACGGCGGGCGCGCGGCTGCCGCTGCCGCTGTTCCTGTTCGGCTTCGCCTTTCTGGTCGGCCTCAACAGCACGGGCCTGCTGCCTGCCGCGCTGGCCAGCGGCGGGGCCGATCTGTCGCGCTGGTGCCTCGTCACCGCGATCGCGGCGCTCGGCATGAAGACCTCGTTCCGGGAACTGGCCGCTGTCGGCTGGCGGCCGGTGGCGCTGATCGTGGCGGAAACGGGCTGGCTGTTCGTGCTGGTGCTGGCGGCGCTGTTCCTGGTGCTGTGAGGCGGCGGCTTGAAGGAAGAGAAGGTTTTGCACGCGGAGACGCGGAGACGCGGAGAAGAGAAGGAAGAAGGGGTTCACGCAGAGGCGCAGAGACGCAGAGAAGAGAAGGATTTGCACGCGAAGGCGCGAAGACGCGAAGGAAGAGAAAGGATTGCGCCTTCGGCGCGAAGAGTCTTCCAGCGCGAAGCGCTAACAAACCTTTTCTTCTCTGCGTCTCTGCGCCTCTGCGTGCACATTCTTCTTCGCGTCTTCGCGCCTTCGCGTGCAAATCCTTCTCTTCTCCGCGCCTCCGCGTCTCCGCGTGCATAAAACAGCGGTTGCGGCGGATTTCCGGACCCGCGGGTGACAGCGGCGGAAAGAAAAAGCCCGGGTCTTTCGACCCGGGCTTTTTGTCGATGGGTGGCGCGCCCCCTCACCCTTCCACGGCCGCCTTGCGGCCGTTCCCTCCCTCTCCCCGACGGGGAGAGGGAAAGGAGGCGATTGCGCAGAAGATTATTTTCCCTTGGGGGCCTGGTTGAAGGGGAGGTCCTTGTCGACGCGGATGTCCTGGGGCAGGCCCAGCACGCGTTCGGCGACGATGTTGCGCAGGATTTCATCCGTGCCGCCGGCGATGCGGTAGCCGGCCGCGCCGATCCATTGTTCGGTATAGGCGCCCTCTTCCGGCGAGATCTTGCGGTCGCGGATGACGCCGCCCATGTCCTGCAGGTCCATGCCGAAGGAGCCGAGATCCTGCATCTTCTTGGCGGCCACGATCTTCGAGATCGAGGATTCCGGTCCGGGGGTTTCGCCCTTCGACAGAGCCGTCAGTGTACGGAACCTTGTGAACTTCAGCCCTTGCGCCTGGACATACCAGTCGGCGATGCGCTCGCGGACGCCGCCGTGACGGATCGCCGGTTCGCCGGCGATGTCGGTGTCGCGGGCAAGCCGGATCAGCTCGTCGGTGTCGGCATTGCCCTGGCTGCCGCCCACGGCGAGGCGTTCGTTCATCAGCGTGGTCAGCGCCACCTTCCAGCCGTCACCGACACCGCCCAGACGCTGGCTGTCCTTGACGCGCAGATTGGTGAAGAAGACCTCGTTGAATTCGGCGCCGCCCGACATCTGCTTGATGGGCCTGACTTCGACGGCCGGGTCCTTCATGTCGATCCAGAACATGGTCAGGCCCTTGTGCTTCGGGACGTTCGGATCGGTGCGGGTCAAGAGGATGCCGTAGTCGCAGAAATGGGCGCCCGAGGTCCAGACCTTCTGGCCATTGATGACCCAGTCGTCGCCGTCTTTCTCAGCCTTGGTGCGCAGGCCGGCAACGTCGGAGCCGCCGGCGGGTTCGGAGAAGAGCTGGCACCAGATTTCGTCGCCGCGCACGGCCGGCTTGACGAAGCGCTGCTTGGCTTCATCGGGGCCCCAGCTCATGACGGTCGGGATGCACATGCCGAGACCGATGGCGAAGATGCCGCCGGGCACCGCATATTTCGATTCCTCCTGGCCGTAGATCACATTGTTGATGGTGGTGCCGCCGCCGCCGCCCCATTCCTTCGGCCAGGTGATGCAGGCGTAGCCGGCATCGGCCTTTTTCGCCTGCCAGGCTTTCGACTGGGCGATCATTTCCTTCAGGTCTTTCGGCGGCGCGATGTCCCTGGCGTTTTCCTTGCGGGTGGCGTTTTTATCCAGCCAGGCGCGCACTTGCGCGCGGTAGGCGGCTTCTTCGGTTGTGTCGTTGAAATCCATCTTGGTTCTCCCGAATTGCTGTTTGCGTTTCACGTTCCGGCGGACGCGGGCTCAGGCCGCGTTCTTCGCCTCAAGGCGCGAAACGAGTTTTTCCTTCCACTGGATGGCGGCGCCGACGGCGAGTGCCAGCAGCTTGGCGCGGCGGTAGTGGAACTGGCAGTCGGATTCCCATGTGTAGCCGATGCCGCCATGGGTCTGGACGTTTTCCTGGGCGGCGAAGACATAGGCGTCGGTGCCGGCGATGCGCGAGGCGGCGGCGGCTTCGGTCAGCTCCGCGCCCTCGTCGTTCAGCATCATGGCGCCGAAATAGGCGTTGGATTTCGCCAGTTCCTTTTTGACATAGATGTCGGCCAGCTTGTGCTTGATCGCCTGGTAGGAGCCGATCTGGCGGCCGAAGGCGTAGCGCTCCAGCGCATAGCCGCGCGCCATTTCGAGCGCGGCTTCGGTGCCGCCGACCTGTTCGAAGGCAAAGAGCACGGCGGCGCCGTCGAGCACGCGCGACAGTTGCGACCAGCCCTCGCCGGCCTTGTCGCCGAGAATCTCCGCCGGTGCATCCTTGAAGCTCAGCGTCACATGCTGGCGCGAGGGGTCGAGCGTGCGGACGGGCTCGGCCGAGACGCCGGCCGCTTTCAGATCGACGATGGCGAGCGAGACGGCCTGTTCGCCCTCCTTTGATTTATTTGGGCCGCCGGTATTGACCGCGACGATGGCGACCGAGGCAGCGCCGCCATCGGCGACCGGCTGCTTGACGCCATTGAGCTTGCCGCCGGCGAGCTTGACCGCGATGTTGCGCGGATGGGCGGCATGGGTGCCTTCGGAGACGGCCAGCGTGCCGATGATCTCTCCGCTCGCCAGTTTCGGCAGCCAGGTTTCCTTCTGCTTCTTGGTGCCGAAAAGCTTGATCGCTTCGGCGGCGAGATAGATCGACGAAGAGAAGGGCACCGGTGCGGCGGCGCGGCCGAGTTCCTCGGCGATGACGCAGAGCTCAAGGGCGCCGAGGCCGAGGCCACCGAATTCTTCCGGGATCGCGGTGCCGGTCAGGCCCATCTCCACGAGGCCCTTCCAGACTTCGGCCGCATAGGGCTCTTCCTTTTCGAGGACGCGGCGCGTCACCGTCATCGGGCATTTGTCGGCGAGGAACTTGCGGACCTGCTCCTTCAGCAATTTCTGGTCGTCGGAAAAATCGAAATTCATGACGTCTCCCTTTTCGTCCTGGCCGCGTCTCGGCGGGCCGGCCGGTCTCTCATGACCGAAATCGGTTGAAATCCGCCGCCGGCAAGGGCGGCGGGCGTTCAATTGGGGCGCATTGTTCCTGCAATCGGGGCGGCTGAAAAGGGCCATGCATTTGACGCCGCGTCCGCTTGGGGCGGGCGGGCGCTTCAGTGGCGGCGGCGGGCGCGGCGGGCGCGAATGAGGCCGAAAGCGGCCAGAAAAAGGATGACGGCCCAGCCCGCCAGCAACGCGCGCAGCATGGCCGGTATCCGGCCGTCGATCTCGCGCACATCGACCTCGCCGGCATGCCAGTAGACCCATTCGCCGCCCAGCTGGGCTGGCAGGCCCGGATTGCCGGTCGCCAGCACGATGATGCCGTCGCCGGTTGCCGGGTCGAGGCGGGCGGTGGTTTCGATGGCGGGGAAGTTCATGCCCTCATGGCCGATGATGTAGCCGCCGGGCCTCCCGGTACCCGGCGCCTCGGCATAGAGAATGACGCCGAGGCCCCAGATCGGGACGCCATATTGCGTCGCATGGGGCGCCGACATGGCGGCGGCAAGAGCGGGCGGCAGCGCGGGATCGCGCGCGCCCTCCATCTGCGCTTCGAGGAAGCGGGCGAGATCGGCGGCACTTGCATGAAGTGCGGCGGCGGCGGGCGCGGCAAAGCTGTTGTAGGCGCAAGGCGCGCCGTCGGCGTCGAAACAGGGGGCCAGCCCCGCTTCCTCCGCCGCCGCCAGATCGAAGGTCGCCTGCGACATGCCGAGCGGAGCGAAGACCGCGCGCTTCATATAAGCGGCGAAGGGCTCGCCCGAAATTTCCTCGATCAGAAGCTGCAACAAGGCATAGCCGCCGCCCGAATAGCTCCAGCTGCTGCCTGGCGCTTGGCCGATACGGGTGCGGCCATCGGCGCCGGGCATCGGGTCGGCGGCTTGCGTCAACGATGCCTCGAGCGTCTGGACGGGCGTGCCCGGCGCGAAGCCCATGTAGCCGAGGCCGTCCGTCAGGCCGCCCATGTGCGAAAGGAGGCGCCGCGCGGTGACGCCGTCGGTGCCGAATTCGCTTTCAGGAAGCTGCCAGCGGGTCAGATAGCGCGACACCGGCGCATCGAGATCGAGCTTGCCATCGGCGGCGAGTTTCAGCACGCCGAGTGCGGTTGCCCATTTGCTCAGCGAGGCAAGCTGGAACAGCGTGTCGCGCGACACCCGCGCGCCGGCCGAAACATAATGTTCGCCGAAGACCTCGCCCTTTTCGATCAGCACGAAGGCGACGGCGCCCTGCTCCGCCGCGTCGATCGCCGCGACGGAGGTTTCGAAAAAGGCCCGCGCATCGCCCGATGGCGCGGCCGCCTGGCGCCCCCAGCCTTCCAGCGTCGCGACCAGCACCAGCAGCGCCCAAAGCGCCATCGCCAGCAGAGCGGCAAGAATCAAGAGGAAGAGGTTGCGCATGGATTATGGTCATCGACCTGCGGAGGGCAGTCAAGTCTCAGCGTGTGGCGGGGCGGCGGCGAATCCGGAGCCGACTCTCATGCAAGCGGTTGACTCGCCGGGACCGCCCGCACTCCGACATATCTCCGCTCTTCCCCGGTACCTTCTCCAAAGATGCGGAGCCAGCGGTCATCGGCGGCGTCGACCCATCTGACGATGACCGGGTCAAAGTGCCCGGTTGAAAACCAACCCTCTTTCAACGGCTCCCGCTTCCCGGTCTGCAAATCGTAGTAGTGCAGTTCATAGTCCAAGAAGCATTCGTAGATCGCCTTGTCGATTTCGATGGCCTTCTGCCACCTGGCTGCATCCTCCGTCGGGAACGAAGTGCTGACATTGAGGCTGGTCGTCAGGCAATCTTCGTCTTGACCCACCACGCGAAGCGCCCTCCCGAGATGCTTCTCCGCCATTTCAAAATCCTTGCCATACGGGCGCATGTGCGGAAAGCCATCCGCGGTCACGGTATAGACAAGCACGTCCGGACAGATATCCTCCAGCCAGCATTCATTGGAGAGCGTCGCGAGTTCGCTTTTTGGCGGGCGTTCGCCGACAACAACGAAAGAGCGGAAATATGTGATGTCGTCCGGCGTATCGAGAAGGACACCACCCGCCATCCGGTGCCGGTCGTCGATCACGGGCTGGACGATGCTGGAGAGAGGTGCCAAGCGGCAGATTTCCGCCACGACACGACAGACCGTTTCCCGGGTGCATCTGTTGCCACCGCCGTAAAATGTGGTCGCTCCGTTCAGATCACAAAAATGCTCACGTCGCATTTCCGCGCGATCGGGAAGCGGCGGACACTCTCCGTTGATGGTGATACCCGCGCGCCGGCAAAGCTGGCCCAGCGACAAGCCGCCATGGAAATCTGGTCCGACATTTTCGAGGAACACGCGGAAGTCTTCGTCATAGGCCTCTTTTCCCGGCGCGTCGGCAACGAATACCTGTAACCAGCCGCCGCGATAGCGGCAATAAACCTTCCGGCCGTCATGGGTTTCGCCTTCAAATTCCGCGGGCGCCCAACCGCCCCCGCCAAGCGAGGCAAGATCGAGGTTCAACGGCTCAAGAGGAGGAGGCGTAAGAAACCGGTTGTTCGGGAAACGCGGCAAATCTCTTCTCCCCAAAATGCGCGCCGAAAGCACCCGCAGCATAGCTTCCTACCCAACTGTCGCCACGAGAAGTGCCCCAGCGCCATGGGCCCCGGCTTGCGGTGGGGTGACACAGCAGATGCGTTCAAGCAATGCGCCCGCGGCGGCGCTCAGGCTTCAGGTTCCTCGGCTTCCTGCAGATTGGATTTGATGCGCTCGAGAAAGTCCATCAGCTGCGCATATTCGGCCGGGGTGAAGCCCTTGACCGCGGTGTCGAACATGCCGAAGGCGGCCTGCCAGAGATCGCCGGTCAGTTCCTCGATGCGCGGCGTGACGTGGACGCGGCGGACGCGGCGGTCGGCCGGGTCGTTGCGGCGTTCGACCAGGCGCTGCGCCTCCAGCGCGTCGAGCAGACGGCCCAAGGGCGCCTTTTCCATTTCGACGGCTTCGGCCAGTTCGGTCTGGGTCAGGCCGTCGCGGCGGCGCAGTTCGGCCAGGATGCGCGATTTTGCCGGATTGATGCCGGTGCCCGAGGCCTGCAGGCGGCGCGCCCAGGCCTTGCGGAAGAGGCGATAGACATCGTGATGCAGCCAGCCGAAGGCCTCGTCCGGACGGACGCCCTGCTGGCTTGCCTGCGATCCGGTCCTGCCGGCCATCGGCGCGGGTTCCCCTGCGATTTCGCTTTGCGGGTATCGTAACCAAAGATACGATAACCTTCTATACGTTTTTTGCGAGGGCCCCCCGATGTTCGTCCGGTTCGAGTTTTCCCGTTATGCGCGGCCGCTGGCGGCCGGACTGATGGCGCTGGCGCTGACGGCCTGCGGCGAAAACGCGGATGAAGAGGCGGCCGATCCGGATGCCGGCGCCATCGCCGTTTTCGCCGGCACGGTGACGACGCGGGAACTGGCCGAGCCGATCACCGGCACCGGCACCATCGCCGCACACAAGACGACGACGCTGGGGCCGCGGGTCGACGGCATCATCGAGGAGATCATGGTGCGCGTCGGCGACCGGGTCAGCGAGGGCCAGCCGCTCTTCCGCACCCGCGATGTCGAGCTCAAGCTCAAGGTCACCGAACTCGAAAACCAGGTGCGGCTGGCCAAGGCCGATCTGCGCAATACCAGCCTCGCCTTTTCGCGCGCCAGCGAGCTGCATGCCAAGGGCTTCGTCGCCGATGGCCGGCTCGACGATGCGCGGGCCGCGCGCGACGCCTCGCAGGCACGGCTCGGCATTGCCGAGGCGCAGCTTGCCGGCGCCAACCAGATGCTGACCGATTGCGTGGTGACCGCGCCCTTTGGCGGCGTCATCACGCGGCGCGATGTCGACGAAGGCAAGTTCATGGCGACGCGGATGGGCGGCATGGGCGGCATGGGCGATGCCGGCGGCGGCGGCGTGCTGCAGATCATGAAGATCGACATTGTGGCGGCGATCGTGACCGTGCCCGAAATGCAGCTGTCGAAAATCGCCGTCGGCACCAAGGGCCGCGTCTTTATCGACGGCATCGACCGCAGCTTCGACAGCTATGTGGCGATCCTCAACGACTATGTCGATCCGGTGACGCGCTCGGTCGAACTCCGGCTGCCGATCCTCAACGAGGACTATGCGGTCAAGCCGGGGCTCTTTGCCCGGGCCGAACTCTATCCCGAACCGCGCCGCGTTCTGTCGCTCGACCGGCGGATGCTGCAGGGCGGCGAGACTGACCGGCATGTCTTTCTCGCCGAAAATGGCGTGGCGCGGCGCGTCAGCGTGACGGTGCGCCAGATCGATGCGCAATCGGTGGAAGTGCTTTCCGGGCTCAAGGCCGGCGACACGGTGCTGGGCGGGCCCAATGCGCCGCTGCTGGCCGACGGCGTGCGGGTGCGGATCGAGGTGGAGCCCGGCCAGATCGCGGCCGGCGCCAGCGACAGCGTCGCCCAATAACACCAGCGGGAGGGGAAGCGCATGTGGATTTCAGACGTTTCGATTCGCCGTCCGGTTTTCGCGGTGATGGTGATCGGCGCGCTGGTGGTGCTGGGCTGGATTTCGCTCGGCCGCGTCGGCGTCGATCTTTTCCCCAAGGTCGAATTTCCGATCGTCTCTGTGACGACGGTTCTGGAAGGCGCCTCGCCCGAAGGCATCGAAAGCGACGTGACCGACCCGATCGAGGAACAGGTCAACACGATTTCGGGCATCGAGACGCTGTCCTCGACCAGCGCCGAGGGCTTGAGCCAAGTCGTCGTCGCCTTTGACCTCAACGAGAATGTCGACGTCAAGGCGCAGGATGTGCGCGACAAGGTTTCGCTGGCGCGCGCCAACATTCCGCCGGAAGCCGAACAGTCGATCGTGCAGAAGATCGACCCGGATGCGCAGGCGATCATGTCGATCATGATCGCCGGCGACATGCCGATCCGGGCGCTGACGCATTTTGCCGACAAGGTGGTCAAGGAACAGCTGCAGCGGATTTCCGGTGTCGGTTCGATCACGCTGGTCGGCGGGCGCGACCGCGAGGTGCGAATCTGGCTCGACGCGGTCAAGATGCGCGCCTATGGCGTGACGGCCGAGGACGTGACCGGGGCGCTTCGGCGCGAGCATGCGGAAATCCCTGGCGGGCGGCTCGAGACGCCGGGGATGGGCGCCGAATTCCCGGTCAAGACCAAGGGCGAGGTTACCAGCGTTCCCGAATTCAACAGCATCGTCGTCGCCTTCCGGCGCGACGGCGCGCCGACGACCATCGGCGATGTGGCGCGCGTCGAGGACGGGATGGCCGACGAGCGTTCCTATGCCGAGCTCAACGGCAAGCGCGGCGTCTCGCTCGACGTGCGCAAGCAGTCGGGACGCAACACGGTGGAGGTGGCGCGCGCCGTGCGCGAGGCGGTGGCCGAGATCGAGAAGTCGGCGCCGGCCGGCCTCGACATGCGGATCGCGCGCGACACAGCCGTCTTCATCGAGGGTTCGGCCGCCGACGTCTTCGTCGATATCCAGCTCGGCATCGTGCTGGTGGTGCTGGTGACGCTGGCCTTCCTGCTGTCGGTGCGCGCGACCGCAATCGTCGCCATCGCCATGCCGACGGCGCTGGTCTCGACCTTCTTCGCCTTCTACGTGATGGATTTCACCATCAACATGATGACGCTGATGGCGCTGTCGCTGGCGGTGGGGCTGCTGGTCGACGACGCGATCGTGGTGCTGGAAAGCATCTATCGCAAGCTCGAAAGCGGCTTGCCGCCGATGCAGGCGGCGGCCGAGGGCACGAAAGAAGTCGGGCTGGCGGTGCTGGCCGCGACCTTCTCGATCGTCGCCGTCTTCGTTCCCATCGCCTTCATGAGCGGCGTCGTCGGGCGCTTCTTCTTTCAGTACGGGCTGGCCATCACCTTTTCGGTGCTGGTGTCGCTGCTGGTTTCGCTGACGCTGACGCCGATGCTCAGTTCGCGGGTGCTGAAGCGCGAGGACACCGATCCGGCGACCTATGGCCGCGTGGCTCGCTTTTTCGACAATGGCTATGCGGGCCTCGACCGTTTTTACGGACGGCTGCTCGACCGGGCGTTCGGGGCGCGCTGGGTGGTGATGCTGGCCGCGGTATTTGCGGTCATTGCCGGGGTGATGGTGGCGCGGACGCTGCCGATGGCCTTCGACTCGCGCGCCGACCGCGCCGAGTTCCTCGCGACCGTCGAACTGCCCTTCGGCGCCGGTCTTGAAGAGACACGCGGGGCGGCCGCGCGCGTCGCCGCCGCGGTGCGCGGCGTCGACCAGGTCGAGAACGTCTTCTTCACCATTGGCTCCGATCCGCAGAAGAGCGTCAACAAGGCCTTTTTCCATGTCGGGCTGACGGCCAAGGATGCGCGGAACGAAAGCTTCATTCCGATCATGGATCGGGCACGCCTGGCGATGCTGGCCGCCGCGCCCGACGCCAAGCATATTTCGCTGTCCGACGTGCCGTGGATTTCGGGCGGCGGCTTTTCGGAATTCGCGATGATGTATGTGCTGCAGGGACCCGATCTCGCGGTGCTGGAGGCAAAGGCCAATGAAGTGGCCGCACGGATGCGGGCCAGTCCGCTCTTTGCCGACGTCAAGACCAGCTACGATTCCGGCAAGCCCGAAGTGCAAGTCGAGATCGACCGGCGGCGCGCCGCCGATCTCGGGGTTTCGGTGCGCACACTGGCCGAAACGCTCCGGGCGACGGTGGGTGGCGTCAAGGCCGGCTCGTTCGAGGAGTTCGGCCAGCGCTACGATGTGCGGGTGCGGCTGGCGGAAGAGCAGCGCGACGATATTTCAAAGCTTTCGATGATCCAGGTGCGCGCGACCAACGGGCAGCTGATCGACATGCCCAATGTGGCGCGTTTCAATATCGACACCGGACCGGCGCAGATCGAGCGGCAGAACCGGGCGCGGCGCATCGCACTGCTGGCCAACAATCCGGAAGGCGCGGCGCTGGGACCGGCCTCGGCCGAGATCGAGCGCTATCTCGACGAGCTGAAACTGCCGCAGGGCTACAGCTGGAGCGCCGAGGGGCGTTCGAAGCGGATGAAGGAGACGGGGGCGGCGATCGGCTTTGCGTTCATGCTGGCGCTGATCGCGCTCTACATGATCCTCGCCTCGCAGTTCAACAGCTTCGCGCAGCCGGCGATCATCATGCTGTCGGCGCCGCTGTCCTTTGTCGGCGCCTTCGTGGCGCTGAAAATTTCCGGCCAGGAAATGACCATGTTCAGCCAGATCAGCCTGCTGGCACTGATGGGGCTGGTGATGAAGAACGGCATTCTGCTGGTCGACTACACCAACCAGTTGCGGGCGGCCGGTGCCACGGCCTTCGAGGCAGCGCGCAAGGCCGGGCCGGTGCGGCTGCGGCCGGTGTTGATGACGCAGATCGCGACCATTTGCGGGCTCATTCCGGTGGCGCTGTCGACCAGCCAAGGAGCCGAATTCCGCAATGCGATGGGCATTCTGGTGATTGGCGGGCTGATTTCCTCGACGGCGCTGACGCTGGTCGTGGTGCCGGTCGCCTATACGTTGATGGAAGATGCGCGGGCCGGAATCGGCGGGCTTGGCGGCCGTTTCCGGCGGATGGCGGGCCGCATTCGGCCCGGCGGCGCGCCGGCGGAGTGAAATCCGCGGCATTTCCTTAATCGGACGCTAACCGGCGGCGGCGGATACTGGCGGCTCCCTATCAGCCAGAGGATCCTCGTCAGATGGCGAAAGCGCAGTTCCACAAAAACCAGCGGGTCTATGTGCGCCCGGTCGGCACATGGGCCGTGATCGAGCGGATCGTGCCGCAATGGGTCAAGGACATGGATGAGCCGCTGCGCATCCATTACGACGTCGGGCTCGGGCGCGATTTTGCCGCGAAGGAGCTCGAAACCGAGGAGGTTTCGGCGCTCTCTCATCTCGATCCCGAGATGGAGGATTGGCAGGTGGTGCGGGTGCCCAACAAGTGGCGCTCGGCCGAGGAATGCGCCGGCCACCCGGTGCCCGGCACACATCCCGTGGTCGTCACCGGCAGCCATGATGGCGGCGGCTGGCGCGTGCCCGGCGTCGAATACGATCTGACGCCCGACCGTGTCGAGCTGCAGGCGAAGGTGATCGCGGCGGCGCCCAAGTTCATGGTGCTGCTGCAGCGGCTCGCCAATTATGCGCGCAGCAATGGCGAGAACCTGCCCGACGATGTGATGGCGGTCGCCAGCGATGCCGACATGCTGATTTCCAGCATCATGGGACCGCAGGCCTAGAGCGCGATCCCGAACCAGATCGTCTGCCGCGGCGGCCTGGCGCTTTCCAGTTCCCGAAATCCATATGCCCGATAGAAGGCGATGCCGCGCGCATTGGCGGCGCCGACGCCGAGATGGGCGCCGGGCGCGCCACGCTCGCGCATGCGCGCAAGCCAGCGGTCGATCAACCGGCGACCGAGGCCCCTGCCCTGCAGGCGCGGCAGCAGATTGATGTGGAGATGCGCGGGGTATGGATCGACGATGCGGGCGGGCGCGCGGCCCGGATTGTGGATCGACCAGCTGCGCAACTCGTCGGCAGTCCATGTTTCGGGCGGCGTGACAGGCGCCGTGTAACGGGCGCGCAGGTCCGGCCACCATTCGGCCTCGAGCCGGGCCTCGAAGGCGCGCGTGTCGGCCGTGCCAACGATGTAACCGCCGACGCCTTCGCCATCCTCGACCACAAAGGCGCTTTCCGGTTCCAGCCACGCATAGGGTGCGGCGAAGATATGGCCGATCAGCTTCGGGTCGCGGTGAAGCGCGGTCGCGTCGGTCCCGTTGGCGCCGGTCTTCAGCGCGACATGATAGATGGCGTCAAGATCGGCGGGACGGACCGGCCGGATCGCCGCATCGTTCCGATCATTCATGCCATCCCCCATAATCGCGCTTGCCCCGATGCCCTATTTCCGCCATTCCCGTCGCGAATGCTAGAGTGACATTCGCGGCCCACACGCTTTTCGAGTGCCCCCATGCGAACCGAAGACCCCCGCCCGATCCGACTGAACGACTATACGCCGCCGGCCTTCAAGGTCGACACCGTCCGACTCGAGATCGAACTCGATCCGGCCGACACACGGGTGCGGTCGGCGCTGCGGATGCAGCGGAATTCCGGCACCGGGCCGCTGGTGCTCGACGGTGAAAAGCTGACGCTGCATGAAGTCAAGATCGACGGCGTCAAGCTCGGGCCCAATGCCTATCAGGTCGATGACGAACATCTGACGATCCTCGACGTGCCGGCGGGGCCGTTCACGCTGGAGACGCTGACATCCTGCGCGCCGGAAGAGAATACGGCGCTGACCGGGCTCTATCTTTCGGGTGGCATCTATTGCACGCAATGCGAGGCCGAAGGCTTTCGCCGCATCGCCTATTCGCTCGACCGGCCGGACGCGATGGCGGTGTTCACGACGCGGATCGTCGCCGACCGGAAGGCCCTGCCCGTGCTGCTGTCGAACGGCAATCCGGTGGCGCAAGGCAAGCTCGCCGACGGGCGGCATTTTGCCGAATGGCACGATCCCCATCCGAAGCCGACCTATCTCTTCGCGCTGGTGGCGGGCGATCTCGCTCATGTCGAAGACACGTTCGTCACCATGTCGGGCCGGAAAGTGACGCTGCGGATTTTCGTCGAGCGCGGCAATGAAGATCGCTGCGCCTATGCGATGGAAGCCCTCAAGCGATCGATGAAGTGGGACGAGGACGCCTTCGGGCGCGAATACGACCTCGACATTTTCATGATCGTGGCGGTCAGCGCCTTCAACATGGGGGCGATGGAGAACAAGGGGCTCAATGTCTTCAACGACAAATATATTCTGGCGCGGCCCGACACGGCGACCGATGCCGACTACGCCGCCATCGAGGCGATCATCGCGCATGAATATTTCCACAACTGGACCGGCAACCGCATCACCTGTCGCGACTGGTTCCAGCTCTGCCTGAAAGAAGGCCTGACGGTTTTCCGCGATCAGGAATTCACCAGCGATATGCGTTCGCGCCCCGTCAAACGGATTTCGGATGTGCGGCTGTTGCGCGCGCATCAATTTACCGAGGATGGCGGGCCGCTGGCGCATCCGGTGCGCCCCGACAGCTATATCGAGATCAACAATTTCTATACGGCGACCGTTTACGAAAAGGGCGCCGAGCTGTGCCGGATGATCCATACGCTGGCGGGACCGAAGCGGTTTCGCAAGGGCATGGATCTCTATTTCGAGCGGCATGACGGCGAAGCGGCGACGGTCGAAAACTTTCTCGACGCGCTGGCCGATGGCGCCGGGCTCGACCTGACGCAATTCAAACGCTGGTACAATCAGGCCGGCACACCGGAAGTTCTGGCGTCCGGACGCTACGATGCGGCGCGGCAGATCTATACGCTGAAGCTCAGCCAGATCTGCGCGCCGACGCCGGGACAGCCGCACAAGGCGCCTTATCATATTCCGATCGCCGTCGGTCTTGTCGGTCCGGACGGCAAGGACATCAAGCTACAGCTTGAGGGCGAGGACAAACCCGGCGCGAAGACGCGCGTGCTGAGCCTGACGGAACGCGAGGCGACCTGGCGCTTCCGCAACATCGCCGAACGGCCGGTGCCGTCGCTGCTGCGCGGTTTCACCGCGCCCGTCAAACTCAACGCCAATCTCAAGGAACGCGATCTTGTGTTCCTGATGGCGCATGACAGCGACAGCTTCAATCGCTGGGAAGCCGCGCAACGCTATGCGATGGGCCTGATGACGGCGACCGTCGAGGCGCGGAAGACCGGCGGCGGCGCGCGCAAGGGCACTGCATTCGCCGAGACGATCCGGCAATTGCTGGCCTCAAAGAAGACCGATCCCGACTTCGTGGCGCAAATGATCATGCTGCCGAGCGAACAAACGCTGGCGCAGGCGATCGGCAAGGATGTCGATGTCGATGCGATCCATGCGGCGCGGGAGGGCTTGCGCACCTCGATTGCAACGCAGCTCAAGGACGTGCTTGTCGGCGCATATCAGGCGTTGAAGATCGAAGGACCCTACAGCCCCGACGCCGCCCATGCCGGAAGGCGGGCGCTGCGCAATGCCTGTCTTGGCTATCTCGCGGCCGCGCCCGGCCGTGACGGCATCGATCTCGCGGCGGTGCAATTTGCCGAAGCCGACAACATGACCGACCAGATCGCGGCGCTCTCGGTGCTGGCCAATATCGATTGTCCGGAACGCGTGGCGGCGCTCGAAGCTTTCCGGGCGCGGTGGAAGGACGATCATCTCGTGATGGACAAATGGCTGTCGATCCAAGCGATGTCGGCGCTACCCGATACGCTGGACGAGGTGAAGTGGCTGACCACGCATCCCGTTTTCACCATGCGCAATCCCAACAAGGTGCGGGCATTGATCACCAGCTTTGCGACCATGAACCAGCTTCGCTTCCACAGCGCGAACGGCGCCGGCTATGCCTTCGTCGCCGACAAGGTTCTGGAACTCGACGCGCTCAACCCGCAAGTGGCGGCGCGACTGCTCGGCGCCTTCAAGAGCTGGCGGCAATTCGAGCCGAAGCGACGCAACCTGATGGCCAAGCAACTGAAACGGATCGCGGCCGGCGAAAGACTGTCGCGCGACGTCTATGAAATCGCCAACAAGACGCTCGCCTGAAGCGTAAATCGCGGCGGCCTCAGCGATAGCGGCCCGAAGCGGCACACCGATCCGGTTGGCATTTAACCCGGCATTAACCTCATTTGCCCATGAGTCGGGTGAGTCCTATTTGCATCGGTTAACAAAAAGTAAACGCCGCCTATGGACATCCAGACTCGCAAGCCGAATCATCGTCTCAAGCCGTTTGATTCGGACGGGAAGAAAAGCTCTGCCGATGCTAAGTTGAGTTCGGCCTCCAGACGTTTCATCGGGGCGAAGCGACGCATGTCCGACGCGACCACCACACGATCCGAAGCCCTGAAATGGGAAGACGCGGCACCGCCGCGCCGCCGCGTGCTGCCGGCCGGGCTGCTGCCGCGCATCGCGCTCGGCATTTCGGGCGTGGCGCTGGCCGGGCTCAATGGGGCGCTCTATTTCCAGGACGGTCCGTCGCGCGCATTGATCTTCTCGGCGCTG
Source organism: Parvibaculum sp. (assembly GCF_030651915.1). Taxonomy (GTDB): domain Bacteria; phylum Pseudomonadota; class Alphaproteobacteria; order Parvibaculales; family Parvibaculaceae; genus Parvibaculum. The sequence continues at coordinate 359,352 of NZ_JAUSBV010000005.1, forward strand.
CTGTCGGGCGGCTACATGGCGCTCGCCTACATGCTGGTGCGGCTGCGCGAGAGCAAGATCGAGGCGGATGCGGCGCTGGTCGAAAACCAGCATCGCTTCGACATGGCCTTTGCCGGCGCGCGCTGCGGCATCTGGGACTGGGATCTGACCACCAATCGCATCTACTGGTCATCGGCGATGTTCGACATGGTGGGTCTGAAGCAGCCGTCGAAGCGCCTGACGCCGAACGAGGTCAAGGCGCTGACGCATCCCGACGATATCGACGCCATCGACGACATCATGGATGCGGCGGCGCGCCCCTCGCGCTCCTACGACACGACGTTCCGTCTGCGCCATGCCGAAGGCGGCTGGGTGTGGATGCATGCCAAGGGGCAGGTCTGGGGCGGCGGGCGCACGGGCAGCGAGCGTCTCGTCGGCATCACGGTCGATATCACCGATCAGAAAATCGCCGAAGCGCGCGTTTCGGAAGCGAATGAACGGCTGCGCGACGCGATCGAAAGCGTCGGCGAGGCTTTCGTGTTGTGGGACGCCAATAACAGGCTGGTGACGGCCAACAGCAAGTTTGCCGAATTCCTCAATCTCGACGATGCGAACCTGCGCGCCGGCGCTTCGCGCGCCGAGGTGATGGCGCGGGCCGGCCTTGCCGATGCCTGGCCGAGCGCCGGTGCGGCCGCCGACAGCGTCAGCGAAATCCGCCTGCCGACCGGGCGCTGGCTGCAGATGAGCGAGCGGCGCACCAAGAATGGCGGGCATGTGAACGTCGGCACCGACATCACGGCGATCAAAGGCCAGGAAGCGGCTCTGACCGACAACCAGCTGGCGCTCGAAAAAACCGTGCGCGACCTCGAGGCCTCACGGCGCAAGCTGCAGGAACAGGCGCGACAGCTGATCGATCTTGCCGAGAAATATGCGGCCGAGAAGACGCGGGCCGAAACGGCCAACCGGTCGAAGTCGGAATTCCTCGCCAATATGAGCCACGAGCTCAGGACGCCGCTCAACGCCATTATCGGTTTTTCGGAGATCATGGAGACGGGTCTTTTCGGCGAACTCGGCTCGCCGAAGTACAAGGAATACGCCACCGACATTCGCGCGAGCGGCGGGCATCTGCTGGAACTCATCAACGACATTCTGGATATGTCGAAGATCGAGGCCGGCCGCATGACGCTTGAAACGCAACGCCTGCCGCTCGACGAAGTGGCGACGGAATCGCTGCGGCTGGTGTCGGGCCGGGCGGAAGTCGCCAGCGTCAAGATCATCGACACGCTCAGGGACGACCTGCCGCCGGTCGAGGCCGACAAGCGCGCCGTCAAGCAGGTGCTGTTGAATCTGCTGTCCAATGCGATCAAGTTCACGCCGGCCGGCGGTTCGATCTATCTGCGCGCCAGCGCCGCCGACGGCATGGCGACCGTGACGGTGGAGGATACCGGCATCGGCATTCCGGCCAGCGCCTTGCCGAAGATCGGCCGCCCCTTCGAGCAGGTCGAGAGCCATCACGCCAAATCGCACAAGGGCACGGGACTGGGGCTTGCCCTGTCGCGTTCGCTGGTCGAAATGCATGGCGGGACGCTGACGATCGAGAGCACCGAAGGCGTCGGCACCAAGGTCAGCTTCACGCTGCCGCTGGCGCAGATTTAATCCGCTTACAGATCAATAAAGGGTCCGCCGGGGCCTTTTCGACAGCGAAAAAGGGTCAAAAACACCCCCTCTGTCACAAATCTGTCGTAAAACTGTCACAAATCGACTTATCCCCGGGGGATAAGTGCACTTATCCCCGGCCGACAGGCCGCGTTATCCCCGGTTGCGGGCGCATGCCGGCGCGGGCGGGACGACCGCGACCGTCGCCTACAGATACCAATCGTATTCCAGCGGCGAGATGGCGCGCTGGAATTTGTCGTATTCGAGCATCTTGGTTTCGGCATAGACATCGACATAGCGGTCGCCGAGATAGTTGCGCATCACCTGCGAATTGCGCAGGCGCTTCAGGGCGCTTGGCAGGAAGAAGGGGATGCCCTCATCCATGATCTCGCAGGCATTGCCCTCGGCCGGTTCGCCGGGTTCGATCTTGTTGACGATGCCGTGGTGGATGCCGGCGAGGATCGCGGCCAGCACCAGATAGGGGTTGGCGTCGGCGCCGGAGACACGGTGTTCGACGCGGCGCGATTCCGGCGAACCGTTGGGCACGCGGAAAGCGACCGAGCGGTTGTTGTAGCCCCAGGTGCGGTTGACCGGCACGAAGAGATTGGGGCCGAAACGCCGATAGGAATTGAGGTTCGGCGCGAAGAAGGCCATGGCATCGCCCAGCGTGTCCTGCAAGCCGCCGATCGCATGGCGCAGCATCGGCGAGCCGTCTTCGGTGCCGTCGTCGAATATGTTCTTGCCCTGCCTGTCAACGACCGAGCAATGCACATGCAGACCGTTGCCGGTCTGATCGACAAAGGGCTTGGCCATGAAGCTCGAGGTGAAGTTGTGGCGGCGCGCGATGGCGCCGACCAGATGCCGCAGCATGATGGCGTGATCGCCGGCGCGCAGAACGTCGTCCTCATGCTTGAGGTTGATCTCGTACTGACCGGGCGCAAATTCGGCAGTGGCACCGGAGGCCGGTACGCCCTGCGCGGCGGCGGCTTCGTCGATGTCTTTCAGCAGGCCCATGAAACCGTCGAGTTCGGTGATGCCGTAAACCTCGTTGGCGGTTTCGCGGTAGCCGGTGGCCGGATTGATCGGCGCCTGCGGGCGGCCCTTGCGATCGAGATCCTTGTCGAGAATGTAGAATTCGAATTCGCAGGCCGCGATGGCGCGCAGGCCGATTTCGTCGAGCTTCTTGACGACATTGGCGAGCACGTTGCGCGGCTCGAGCAGCAGCGGCGCGCCGTCCTCATCGACCATGGTCATCAACACCTGGGCCTGCTTCATCGAGGCCCAGGGCACCGGCACGATCGAGCCGGCGACGGGATGCGACTGGGCGTCCGGATCGCCGTCCGAGAAGCCCATGCCGAGCACGTCTTCGTTGACGCCCGTCACATCGAAGAAATAAAGCGATTGCGGCATCTGGACGCCATCGGTGAAGACCTTGTCCGCCTCTTCGGAGGGGAAGCGCTTGCCGCGCACGGTACCGCACATGTCGACGAAAATGGCGTCGAGATAGTCGATCTCGCCATATTCCGCGAGGAAGGTGTTGAATTCGCCCAAGGTCGCCCGCCCCAAGGGAGCGGGGTTTTGCCGGTCACTCATGATTTTCCAAGCTTATTTATCCTGGAGGCGATAGTAGCCGAGAGCACCCCGAAGATACCAGCGCCGCAGCGCCGGCACGGGAATGGGCGGCGGCGCGCCCCGCATCGGCGCCGGAATATCGGACAATTCCGCTTTGCCGCCAATGAGTTGCGCCAGAAGGCGGCCGCTCCAGGGGGCCGCCGAAACGCCGTCGCCATGATAAGCCAGCGCAAACCAGATGCTCCCGTCATCGTCCATGCGGCCGATCGACGGGGTCAGCCGGCGCGTCATGCAGACGAAGCCACGCCAGTTATGCGTGGTTTCGACGTGGCGCCAGCCCGGAAAGACCTCGCCGAGGCGGCGCTCCATGAAGCGGCGCATCTTTGCGCCGTCTTCGGGCCTGCCGGTCAGATCGCCGCGGGCGCCGAAGAGGAAGCGGTTGCCGGGGAGCATGCGGTAGTAAAAGAGAAGGCGGCGCGTGTTGGCGCAAGGGCGTTCGGTACGCCAGTTCTGCGCCGCCAGCTCGGCTTCGGTCAGCGGCCGGGTGACGACGATGTTGGACATGACCGGCATCAGGGAGCGCGCCAGACCAGGGTGAACATCGTCGCGGGTGAAGCCGTTGGTGGCGATGACGATGCGGCGGGCGCGCAGCGTGCCCGACGGCGTCGCCAGAAGATGCCAGCCATCCACTTTTTCGCGATGGGTAACGGGCGAAGACCCATGCAGTTTCGCGCCGGCACGGGCGGCGGCGGCGGCGAGGCCGCGGGCGAAACGCAGCGGCTGCAGGCCGAAGCCGACCGGGTTCAGCAGCGCGCCGAATTGTTCGGTTGAATCATACTCGGCTTCGGCGATCTCCGCGCGCGACATCAGGCGGGCCGGAATGCCGAACATGCCGTTCAGCAAATCGCGTTCATGTTCGAGCGCAGCGAACATCGCCGGGTGATGCGCGACATGCAGCGTGCCGTCGCCTTGCGGTTGCAGGTCGATATTTTCATCGCGCGCCAGATTGCGCACCAGATCGACGGCTTCGACCTGCGAGGCAATGAAGCGCTTCGTCTCGGCCTCGCCGTAGCGGGCGATCAGTTCGCCGGGGCCGAGACCCGACGGCGGATAGGTGCAGAAGCCGCCATTGCGGCCCGAGGCGCCCCAGCCAAGCGGACCGGCTTCGAGCAGGCGGACATCAATGTCGAAATCGCGCGCCAGATGCAGCGCGCAGGAAAGACCGGTATAGCCGCCGCCGATAATGGCGACATCGCAGGTGTCGTCGCCGACGGGCCCGAGATCGATGCCGGCGCCAAGCGGCGGCGCTTCGTCGTCCCAGAAACAACCGACGTCACGCGCCGGATCGTACATGCCCGGATGATACCAGCTCATTTCCGCCCTGCCCGTTCCGGAAGCCGGAACGGCCAGCCGGTTTTTCTCAATCCGCCGCTTCTTCGCGACGGTCGCGAAGACGCATCTTGTAGCGGCTGCCCTCGTCGCGCATCGCCTGCGCCACGCGCTGACGCTGTTCCGGCGTCAGTTTCGCAAACCCGGCCAGCATAGCGTCGCGGCCGATGGCCGTCATCTCGCGCATCGCCGCGTCCATGCCGTCGAAGGCGGCGCGGGCCGCCGTTTCGTCATAGGGATCGGCGGCCAGCGCCTCGGCAAGCACCGCACGCGCCGCGCCCATGTCGCGCAGATGTGGACGGATTGCCGGGAAGTGACCGCGCATCGTATCGCGGATCGCCTGGCGGTCTTCGCGCGGCAGTTCCTTGAGGCTGTGATACATGCCCGGCATTCCCAGATGGTGGCCGCGCCCTGCGCCGTCGGGCGGGCCGATGACGAAAGGCACCGCAATCAGCGCGAGCAGAAAAAGGTTCAGCGCCACGGAGGCCAGCAATGCCGGGCCAAGCCAAGGGCGGTGGCTTTTCGCGGCGGGCGTTTCAGGGCTTTCGCTCATTGCATCCACTCCTCGGGCCAATCGATGTCGGCCATTGCCAAGGCGATTATCTGATCATCCGCCGTTGCTTCCGACGCCATGATCGTCGTTTCGGCAAGCGGCGAGAAATCGCCGGCGCTGCCGACCAGTATGCCCAGCATGATGGAGGCCGCCAGCGTTCCGGCCGGAATGGCGGGCGAGCCATAGGGCCAGACGGCTTCAAGCAGGCCACGCCAGCGGTTGCGGGTTTCGGGCGCGCGTTGCGGCGCGGCGACGGGGCGCGGCCGGGCGGCCATCAATCGCGCCATCAGCGCGTCCGACGGCGCTTCAACCGGCGCGGCATCGAGCAGCAGATCGAGACGCAAGGCCTCGTCGACCAGCCGGCGCGCCTCGGCAGAGGCTGCGACCAGCGCCTCGGCGGCGGATCGCTCAGCCTCCGGCCAGCGGGACGGCGATGCGCCCCAGGCGTCGACGATCTCCTGCAGACGCCCGATCGAGATTTCGTTCTTCATCATTCCGGTTCCGTGTACCCCAAAGCGCCTCAGGCGCCCGTTCTGTTTATACGCAGGACCTCGTCCCTTTCCGTCGCCAGCGTTTCACGAAGCTGACGCCGGGCGCGGCCCAGTAGCGATTCCACCGCCTCGACGCTGACTTCGAGAATTTCGGCCGCCTCGATGTTCGAAAGACCCTGAAAGTGCGAAAGCACGATCGCCAGGCGCTGACGTTCGGGGAGCGCCTGCAGGGCCGCTTCCACCCGTTCGGCCAGTTCGCGGCGCTCCAGATTTTCGTCCGGACGCGGATCGCCGCTCACGGGCTCAGGGATATCGTCGATGTTTTCGGGCCGGCGCTTGCGCAGGCGGTCGAGACAGAGATTGGTGGCCACGCGGTGGAGCCAGGTGCCGAATTGCGCCCTGCCCGGCTGCCAGCGTTCGGCATGGGTCCAGACGCGCAGAAAGACTTCCTGCGCCACATCCTCGGCATCGGCCCGATTGCCCAGCATGCGACGGGCCAGCGCGACCATGCGCGGCAAGTGCCGCTCCATCAGCAGACGGCAAGCCTGCTCGTCGCCTCTGGCGACGGCAGCTACCAGATCATCGTCCGATGGCGCATCCAACCGGCACATTCCCCTCGATCGTCCGGCGGCATTGCCCGCCAAACAGGCGTGAAAGGATGCCGGTTTTCACCGGCATCCCTCGCCACTCCCAGTCCGGTTCCAAGCTTACTCGGATTTGGACTTCATGCCATGACCGCCGCGAATCTCGTCGCGCTCGATCTTGCCGTCGCTGTTCTTGTCCATGCGGGCGAACATCTTGTCGCTCGCGGCCAGGAATTCGGCTTTCGAAATCCGGCCATCGCTATCGGTGTCGAGACGGGCGAAGCGGTCGCCGCGATCCTTGCCGTCGTGCTTGCCGCCGGCTCGTTCGCCGTGCATCGGCCGATCCTTGGCCGCCGCCTGCATTTCGGCGAGCGTCACGGCGCCGTCACCATCGGCGTCCATCGCCTTGAAACGGCTTTCCAGACGTTCGGCATGGCGTTCGCCGTGCTTTTCCGCGCCGTCCTTCTTGCGGTCGGCCATGCGCTTTGCCATGGCATCCTTCATTTCCTGAAGCGTCAGCTTGCCGTCGCCGTCGGCGTCGGCGGCCGCGAAGCGCTCTTCGGCCGTGCCGGCGCGGTGGGACTGCCACTTTGCACGCATTGCTTCGTGCGCGGCAGTCATTTCCTCTTTCGTGAGGTGGCCGTCGCTATCGGCATCCATCTTCGCAAAGCGCGCCTCGGCGGCTGTGCGGAACTCGGCGGCGGTGACGGCACCGTCCTTGTCGGCGTCCAGCATCTCGAACATCTTGCCACCGTGATGGTCCTTGCCGCCCCAGGCGGAAGCGGTCATCGGCAGGGCGACGGCCATGGCAATGGCGGCGGCGCCGGCGAGAAGTCCATATTTCAACTTGCGCATCTCGTATTCCTTGTTCTGTCCAGGTTTGTACCCCTGGGTTTTCCGGGTTCCCGGCGCCGCATGAGGACGCCGGGAACCCGAGCGGCCGAGCGGGCTGCGCCGTTCGGGGGGACGACAAGGCGGGAAAGCCTGCCGGCCGCTCGTTCTTCCATTAACGGGCGGGGTGGCGCATTCCGTCGGTCGCAGAAGCGGGATTTTCAGGCGGTCAGCGGGGCCGGCACCGCATGGCGGCGGGCGGGCGCCCAGAACGGCTCGTCCACCAGACGGGCCGGCAGCACGACACGGCGGACCGCCAGTTCGTCGCGGATTTCGGCATCGACCGTCAGGCGGGCCGTCAGCGCGCCGGTGTCGAGCGTTGCCAGCGCCAGGTTGCAGCCCAGCGCCGGCGAGAAGCCCGTGGTCGTGACAATGCCGACCGGACGGCCGTCCGCCAGAACCGAGACGAAACGCGCCGGCTCCAGCCCGTCGACCACCAGGCGGGCCAGACGGCGCGGCGGCGCGGCGGCGGCAAGGCGGACGAGCGCGGCGCGGCCATTGAAATGCGGTTTGACGAGCGCGACCTGCCGTTCGGCGCCGAGTTCGAAGGGCGTGCGCGCATGGACGGGGTCGATGGCGGCGAAGGCACCGAGATAGTCCCGCCCGGCACGCGGCAGGCCGGCCTCGAGCCGCGCCAACTCGCGCAACCCGACGCCTGACGGGTACAGGCCGAAGCCCGCGCCTGCCTGCATCAGATGACGCCAGACATACAGCGCTTCCTCCGGATCGACCCAGATTTCATAGCCGAGATCGCCGCTCATGCCGGTGCGACTGACATAGACCGGTATGCCGGCCAGCGCCGCCCAGCAGCCGGCCATCGGCTGCAGGCGTTCGATACCGGCAAGACCGGCCCTGGAAAGATGGAAGGCCGCCAGCGGGCCTTGCAGGCTCATCGCCGCCAGCGTATCGCCGACATCCTCAACGCGGACACGGAAACCGATGGCGCTGTCCATCAACCATGCCAGATGCGTTTCCTCCGTAACGAGACGATATTCCTCGTCGCCGAGCCGGAACAGCAGGCCATCGCCCAGCACCAGCCCCTGTTCCTCGCAAAAGAGCACATGCATGGCGCGGTCGACGGCGAGCGGCGCCACTTCGCCGGTGACCAGCCGGTCGAGAAAGGCCAGCGCATCGCGCCCGGCGATCCGGTATTTGATCAGCGGCGAAATGTCGGCGAGCGTCGCCGCGCCGCGCAACGCCCGATATTCGTCACCCAGATCGGTCAGCCATGCTGCGACCGTGAAGCCGTTCCAGCGCGTCCAGCGATTGACCCGGCTCTCGGCGGCGACGGCGGCATGCAGCGATGTCGTCAGCACCGTGCGCTCAAAGGGCGGCGCACCGGCCGGCGGTTCGAACAGCGACGGATCGACGGCGGCCCGTTCGTCCTGCGGATCGATTTCCGGCCGGAGCGGACTTTCGGCGTCCTGTTCGCCCAATGGCGGCGGCAAGGTGTCCGGTGTCATCGGGCCCTCCTTTCCGCAACGATCGCCGCGGCGGCGCTGCAGCCGGCCAGACCGGTGGCGCCGTCGCCCGGATGGCTGCCGGGACCGCAGAGCCAGAGGCCGGGTACCGGTGTGGCCTGCCGCGCCGCGCCGGCATGGAGGCAGGGCCGCTCCGCCGGGCCGAGACCGCCGCCCGGAATGCCGGATTTGGCTTCGATGTCGGGCGGCGTCAGAAGATCGCCGGCGATCACGCGGTCGGCGAAATCAGGCGCATATTGCGCGATCGTCCGGATGACGGATTGCAGCACCGCCTCGCTGCGCGCCGGCCAGCCGCCCTCGATGTCGTGCGGCATAAAGGGCAGCAGCACCGACATCACATGATGTCCGGCCGGCGCCAGCGCCGGATCGGCGATGCTCGGGATGGTGATTTCCATTACCGGTTCGGCAGCGATGTCGCGTTGCGCGCAGAGTGTCGCCGCACGATCGACATCGTCGAGCGAGGGTGCGATCAGCAAGCGCGCGCCGCACAGGACCGACGACAGACCCCGAAAGTCCGGAAGACCGTCGAGCGCCAGATTGACCTTCGCGACGCTGCCGGCGGGTGCGGTCGCGGGCAGACGGCGCACTTGCGCGGTCTCGATATGCGCGGCACCCAGAAGATCGAGCATGGTGGCGCGCCGGCCGAGGCTCGACACGACCAGCGGCGCGATGATCGCGGTGCCGTCGGCGGTTTCAACGCCAGCAATGGCGCCGCCTTCGACCAGCAGGCGCGAGACGCGCGCGCCGGTGCGGATTTCGCCGCGTTGCGCGGCGACGGCGGCGGCCAGTGCATCGGTGACCGCGCCCAGACCGCCGGCGGGAATCGAATAACCCCGACCGAGGCCGCGCAAGGCCAAGCGGTGAAGATAACGCAGCATGGTTCCCGGTGCATAAGGCCCGTCGACACTGCCCAGAACCGCATCGAGCGCGAGCGCGCCCTTCAGCAGCGGATATTCGAATTCGGCGTCCAGCAAATCGCCGATGCTCTGAGGCAACAGATGCAGCAGATCGGCCAGCGTTCCGGCCGCGCGCCATTCGGCGCGCCAGACCAGCCGCCGCAGGGCCGGCTGGATCGATGCCGTGTCGTCGAACAGCAGCGGCGCGATCAGGGCGACATGCGCCTTCATGCGGGCGTCGAAGACACGCCAGGCGGCGGCGTCCGCCGGGCGGGTGCCGGCCAGCGCCGCGACGTCCTTGCGGTTGCGCGGCAGGACGAGATGCCCGCCGTCACGGTCGAGCGCAACCGTCGGCAGGTCGCGCGCCGCATGTCGTAGCCCGTGCTTCGACAGTTTCAGGTGCCGCTCGATGCGACGCGGCAAGGCCTCGACCAGGTGCGCCATGGTCGACGCTTCGTATTCCGGCAGGATTTCGGCGGTGACGGCCGCGCCGCCCAGCCTGTCGCCGGCCTCCAGCAGAAGCACACGCAGGCTTGCCCGCCCCAGACAGGCGGCGGCGGCAAGACCGTTATGATCCCCGCCGATCACGATCGCATCGAATTTGCGTCCGCCCCATGCCATGCGACTAGCCTCGCTTCCGGTGAAGCGCCAGAACGCGCGCGGCGGCGTTGGCACCGGCCTGACCGGGCATCAAGGGGCCCGGATGGGCGCTCGGCGAGCAGACGTAGAAATTCCGGACCGGGGTGTCGTAGCCGCCGGTTCCGGGCAAGGGGCGGTTGACGAACATCTGGTCGAGCGTCGCCTCGCCATGGGCAATGTCACCGGCGGTCAGACCGATCTCGTTTTCGAGATCGGCGGCGAGAACAACGTCCCGCGCCACAATGCGACCGGCGAGGCCGGGGCTTGCCGCCTCAAGCCGCGCGACCACGAGATCGCCCAGCGCATCGCGCCGCTCCGCGGTCCAGGCGCCGTCGTGCAATGTTTGCGGCACATATTGCACCAGTGCCGAGAGCACATGGCAGCCGGCCGGCGCGATGGTCGCATCGGACAAGGAGGGAATAAGGACTTCGATCAGCGGATCGCGCGGCGGCATATGCGCGCGCCAGTCGTCGAAGGCACGCTGCATGCCGTCCATCGAACCCGCCAGACGCAAACCGCCCGCGAGCGCCGGGCAGCCTTCCGGCAATGCCGGAAATTCGGGGGTGCCGTCGAGTGCGAGGTTGATCTTGGCCGTCGCGCCCTTCATCCGGAAACGGCCGACGCGGCCCACCAGACCTTGCGGCAAATCCTTCCATTGAAAGAGGCTGAGGAAGCTGCGCTTCAGATCGAGACCGGAGAGAACGGCACCGGCGGCGATTTCCTCGCCATTGGCCAATATCACGCCACGCGCCTTGCGATCCTTCATCGCCACGTCGGTGACTTCGGCTTCCATGCGCAGGCGGCCGCCATGCGCTTCGATGACGGCAACGAGTGTCGCTGTCAGCGCCGCCGAACCGCCATGGGGGAGCAGAATGTCGGGCGCGCCGCCAGCGGCATCGCCGCCGGTCGCGAGCCATGGCGTCAGCAGCCGGCCGGCGCTGCCGGGCGAGAGCGGACCCAGGGTGCCACCCATCATCGCGGCGGCGGCCAGATGCACTTTCACAATGTCGGATTCAAAATAGGTGTCGAGAAATTCGGCGGCCGACAGCGTCCACAAATCGAGCGTATCGCGCAGCCGGCCGGCCTCCATCGCGGCCAGCCCATCGGCCAGACCAAGCCGTGCCTTCAATGCCTTGAAACCGCGGGTCACCGGGAGTTCGGCCGCCGTTTCGAGGCGCGGCCTCAGCAGGCGGGCGGCGCGCAACATGTCGCGGCGATAGCGTGTCCAGGCATCGGCATCGCGGCGCGAGAAGCGCGCGATCTCGCGGCGATGAACGGCGCCGTCGCGATAGCCGGCGTGGTGGCGGCCATCGGGAAAAAGCGTGACGCCGCCTTCGGCGCGAACAAAGCGCAGGCCATGGCGCGCCAGATCGAGATCGGCGACAAGACGCGCCGGCAGACCGCCGGCGCCGAGCAGATAGCGCGGCAGACGGAAACCCGGTGCGATCTCATGCGATGCCGACAAGCCGCCCGGCGCCGCATTGCGATCGAGCACAAGAACGCCGAGACCGGCGCGGGCCAGAGTGGCCGCGGCGGTCAGACCGTTAAGGCCCGCGCCTATGACGATCGCATCGTGACGCTCCATGCGTCATTACTCCACACACGCTCCGTTCGCCTCAGGTTCTACCTACCCGAAACGTGCCGGATTGACACGCTCCCGAGACGAATGCTTCCCGGCGATCCGCTGCATCGCCGTGCGATTTACCATGCATGTCCGGGATTTCCTTGCCTTCAGCGCGCAAACACAAAGCATGGTTAACGCGCCGTTCGTCCCGGCCAGCATGTCCGCGCTGCAAATTGTCAGCCAGCCGGCGTGCCTGCGGCCGCAACGACGATAGCATCGAACGCCGCGCGCACATGAGCCTGACTTTCGAGCAGTTCGGCTTCGAGCGCGGCGAAGTCGGGCGCGTTGCCGGCGCGCGCCAGCAGCGCCTTCAGGCCGATCGTCGCTTCGGCCGGATTGAAGACGCCTTCGACGCAGATGCGGATGACCTGCGTCAGATTGTGATTGAGCTCGATGGCGGCGACCAGCATGTCGGCGGTATCGGGCGGCAGCAGACCGGCGGCGGCGATGCGCGACAGCGCGGTGCGCGTGTGCGGGTGCAGGATTTCGGGATGGCCGCTGCCGTGGATCAGTTGCAGGTACTGGCAGATGAATTCGATATCGACCAGTCCGCCGCGCACATGCTTCAACTCCCAGGGATCGGCGCTGACGCGCTCCCTGGCGATGCGGGCGCGCATGTCGGCGACATCGGCGGCGATTTGCGCCGTGTCGCGGGTGGCGCGCAAGGTTTTGCCGATCGCGCCGGCGACACGCGCGCGCAGATCTTCGGGGCCGGCAATCGGGCGCGCCCGCGTCAGCGCCATGTGTTCCCAGGTCCAGGCTTCGGTCTGCTGATAGGCGACGAAACTTTCGAAAGCGGTCGCGATGGGCCCGGCATTGCCGGAGGGGCGCAGACGCATGTCGACTTCGTAGAGCTTGCCTTCAGCGGTCGGCGCGGTCAGCGCACCGATCAATTGCTGGCAGACGCGCGCATAATATTGCGCGGCATAGAGCGGGCGTTCGCCATCCGACATCGCGTCGGGATCGTCGAGATCGTAGATCACAATCAGATCGAGATCGGAACTTGCGCTCATTTCCTCGCTGCCGAGCTTGCCCATGGCAACAACGCAGAAGCGGCCGCCGGGCATGCGTCCATGCTTCTCGGCCACGCGCGTTTCGGCGACGGGGGCAAGGACCGCCACGAGCTCGGCCGCGAGCGCCGCATAGGCCGGGCCCGCCTCCTCGGCATCGGCGCTGCCGGTCAACACACGCACGCCAAGACGGAAGCGGTATTCGCGCGCCCAGACGCGCACGAAATCGAGCGTGTCCTGATAGTCGCTGGCGTGAGCCAGCATATCGGCGAGGCTTCGATGCAGCTCGACCGGATCGGGCAAGCCCTTGAAGAAGTCGGGATCGACGACCGCTTCCAGCACACGCGGGTTCTGACTGAGGTAGCGCGCCAGACGCGGCGCGGTGCCGCAAATGCCGGCCAGCAGATCGAGCAGGCTCGGATTGGAATAGAGCATCGAGAAAAGCTGCACGCCCGCCGGCAGGCCGGTGAGGAATTTATCGAAACGGGAAAAGGCGGTGTCGGGGCTTGAGGTGCGCGAGAGCGCGCGCAGAAGCGCCGGCATCAGGCTGGTCAGCAATTCGCGCGAGCGGGGCGTGCGTGTGGCGGCGAAGCGGCCCGTGTGCCAACCGCGAATGGCCTCCGACATTTCCGAGACTTTCTCGAAACCGAGACCGCGCAGCGTGTCGAGCGTTTCGGGATCGTCCTCGGTGCCGGTGAAGACCAGACTGCCGCCGTCCTCGCCGAGCGGCGGCGCCGTCTCGAACAGCTTGGCGTAGTGACCCTGCACGCATTGCAGCCGCTTCGTCAGTTCTTCCGAAAACGACGCGCGGTTGTCGAAACCCATGAAGCAGGCGACGTGATCGAGCCCCTCGTCTGTCTTCGGCAGCGTGTGGGTCTGCTCGTCGTCGATCATCTGCAAGCGATGCTCGAGCTTGCGGAGAAAGCGATAGGCTTCCTTCAGTTCCGCCGCCGCTTCGGGCGCGATCCATTGCTTGCGCGCCAGCTCGTCGAGCATCGCGCAGGTTTGCTTGCCGCGCAGTTCATGATCGCGGCCGCCGGCGATCAATTGCTGCGTCTGAACGAAAAACTCGATCTCGCGGATGCCGCCGCGTCCGAGCTTGATGTTGTGACCGGCGACGGCGACGACGCCGTGGCCGCCGACGGCGTGGATCTGGCGCTTCATCGAATGAATGTCGTCGATGGCGGCGTAGTCGAGATTCTTGCGCCAGATATAGGGCGTCAGGATTTTCAGGAAGCGCTCGCCGGCCGCGATGTCGCCGGCGACGGCGCGGGCCTTGATGAAGGCCGCGCGCTCCCAGTTCTGGCCGCGGCTTTCGTAATAGCTTTCGGCCGCCGGCAGCGATACCGCGACCGGCGTGCCGCCCGGATCGGGGCGCAGGCGCAGATCGGTGCGGAAGACATAGCCGTCGCCGGTCCGTTCCTGCAGCAGCTTGACGAGGTCCTTGGTCAGGCGGACGAAAAAATCGCCGTCGTCGAGACCCTGTTTCAACGGCAGCTGGCCGGGCTCGTAGAAGACGACGAGATCGATGTCGCTCGAATAGTTCAGCTCCCGGGCGCCGTATTTGCCCATGCCGAGAATGGCCAGACCCGAGCCGCGCGCCGAAACCTCTTCCGGTGCGCGGGCGATCTGGCCGCGTCTGGCCGCATCGACGAGGAGCCAGTCGATGCCGGCACCGACCGCCGCATCGGCGAAGGCGCTCAATGCGCCGGTGACCGCTTCCAGGTCCCAGGCGCCGCAGATGTCCGCCATGGCGATCAGCAGCGCCGCTTCGGACTTGGCCATGCGCAGGGCGGCCATGATGTCGGCCTGCGTCGCGCAGGCGGCGGCCCCGTGCACGCGGCCGATCAGATCGTCCAGCGCCGTTTCAGGCGTGTGCAGGAGAAGGCGCGGCAGCCATTCCGGATGGCGGCGCAGGATGCGCGTCAGAAAGGGGGAGTTGCCCTGGATCGAGGCCAGAAGATGACGAACGGCCGCGTCGTCGAGCAGCGCGGCCAGCGCGTGGGCCGGTTCGTCCGTCGAGGCGGCGCGCGCTGCCTCGATATCGCCGGTCTCGCGCGCCACGCGCGCCTGATCGTAAGGTTGCGGCGCCAGGGACGCCCATTCGCGCAGCGTCTTCGCGCCGCTTACCCTTGTCACGTGCCTCGTCCTTCGTCCTTTGCGCGCCGGTCCGGCGCACAGGCTAGCAGATTCCCGTTCAGCGGCCGGCGATCGGAAGGTGCAGGCTGACCTTGAGTCCGGGATGATTGTCGTCCAGCCGGATCTTGCCGCCATGCAGCCGGGTCACGGCGGCAACGAGGCTGAGACCGAGACCACTGCCCGGCGTGTTGCGGCTCGCCTCCAGCCGCACGAAGCGCTCGAGAACATGTTGCCGCTCGTCCGCCGGGATGCCGACGCCGTGATCGGCAACGGCGAGGATGACGCCGCGGCCGGGCTGCTCCGGATCGGCCATGGCCGAGACCGTGATGCTGCGCTCGACATCGGGCGCCGGCGGCAGTCCGTGTTTGACCGCATTGTCGAGAAGATTGGCCGTCGCCTGAGAGAGCAGCTCGCGATTGCCGCGGATCTGCAGGCCCTCCTGCACATCGACATGCAATGTCATGCCGCTTTGTTCGGCAACGGGCTCGTAGAGCTCGGCAGCGTCGTTGACGATCACCGCGAGATCGACCCAGGTCATCGATTCGCGCAGCGAGCCCGCTTCGGCGCGCGCGATCATCAGCAGCGCGTTGAAGGTGCCCAGCAGGTTGTCGGCCTCGGCGATGGTGCGTTCGAGCGCGTGACGGTAGTCGGCCGGCGAGGCTTCCTGCATCAATGTGACTTCGAGGCGGTTGCGCAGGCGGTTGAGCGGGCTGCGCAGATCATGCGCGATATTGTCGGTGACCTGCCGCATGCCGGTCATCAGCGCCTCGATCTGGTCGAGCATGGCGTTGAGGTTGCGGCCCAGCTGATCGAGTTCGTCACCCGTGCCGGCAATGGGCAGGCGCTGCGAAAGATCGCCCTCCATGATGTCGCGGCTCGACTTGTTGATGTCGTCGACGCGCGCCAGCATGTTGCGGCTCATGAAGAGACCACCGGCCAGACCGAGCGCCACCGTCATGGCGATCGCCCAGATCAGCGCGTTGGTGATCAGGCTTTCGATCTCGCGCCGTTCCTGCACGTCGCGACCGACCAGCAGGAAATAGCCTTCCTGCAGGAAAAAGGCGCGGGCGCGGGCCGCCTTCACTTCCGTGCCGTCGAGCGTCTTGCGGTTGTAGTCGAAATCGAACCAGCCGTCGGGACCGACTGTCACCGAGGGACGCGCGTCCAGCGTGCCCGCCAGAACGCGGCCGGCAGGGTCGAGCACGAGATAGAGGCTCTGGCCGGGATCGCGCGAGCGCTGGATGACGGTGTGGACCAGAAGCGGCAGTCCGCCTTGCCGGTATTGCTCGGCAAGGCCGGCAATTTCGGCCTCCACCGCTTCGTCGGTCTGGCGGGCCAGAAAACCGGCGGTATTCCAATAGACATAGGCCAGAAGCGTGATCGCCGAAGCGGCAAACAACGCCAGATAGATGACCGCGAGCCGAAAGGTCGAGGTCTTGAGGAGATTAGTCAGCGGCACGTAGCGAGTATCCGGCTCCCCGAACGGTATGCAAGAGCGGCTGCTGGAAATTCTTGTCGATCTTGGCTCGCAGCCGCGAGATATGCACATCGATCACATTTGTCTGCGGGTCGAAATGATACTCCCAGACGTTCTCCAGCAACATGGTCCGTGTGACGACCTGGCCCGCATGCTTCATCAGATATTCGAGCAGCCGGAATTCGCGCGGCTGGAGGTCGATTTCCTGGCCTTCGCGGACGACTTTCCGAGCCAGCAGGTCGATTTCAAGATTGCCGACCTGAAGCCGGGTGCGGACCTGGTCGGGATTGGAGCGGCGCACCAGCACTTCGATTCGGGCCAGCAATTCGGCGAAGGCATATGGTTTGGTCAGATAATCGTCGCCGCCAGCCTTCAGGCCCTTGATGCGGTCGTCCACTTCGCCGAGGGCGGAGAGAAACAGCACCGGCGTCCTGACGGCCTCTTCCCGCAAGGTCTCGACGACGCTCAGGCCGTCGCGCTTCGGCAGCATCCGGTCGACGATCATCACGTCGAAGGTGCTGGAGAAAGCCAGCGTCAGGCCTTCCTCGCCATCTGCCGCGTGATCGACGATATGGCCACTTTCGCGCAGGCCCTTCACGACATAGGCGGCGGCTTCCAGGTCGTCCTCGATCACCAGAATGCGCATGTTCCAATCAAACTCCCAGCTCTCGATGGCGCCTGCGACGGCAGGCAAACGGGCGAACCGCGCCGCCGATGCTGCGGGGGGGTGGCATCGGACGGCGCGGTCCTGCAGCCCAAATCCGGTGGGGTCCGGGCTGCATCGTTACCATGCGTCCGCCCCTTCCGTTCCCCGGGGGGCGTGAGGCGCTTACGATTTGTTCAACGACAGCGCCACGAAGCGCTGCTGTTCTTCACTGCGCAAAAGCAGAAGCACCGAGCTCTTGTCGGCCTTGCTTGCCGCTTCCACGCCGGCCACGACGTCGCCGGGCTTCTTCACGTCCTTGCCGGAAACCTTCACGATCACATCGCCGGGACGCACACCCTTTTCGGCTGCGTCGCTGGCCGGATCGACACTCTGCACGACCACGCCATCGGGCGTTTCGGTCAACGCAAGCCCAAGGCTCATCGTTGCACCGGCAGCCGGCGTCTCGCTCGGTGTTGCGGCGGCCACATCGATCGTGTCGGGGAAGGTGCCGATATTGGCGGTCAGCGTGCGGCGCTTGCCGTCGCGCCAGACGACGATCTTCGAGCGTGTGTCGGGTTTGAGTTCGGCGACAGTGCGGCTGACCGCGCGGACATCTTCCATGTCCTTGCCATCGACATTGAGAATGACGTCGCCGGTCAGGACGCCGGCCTTCTTTGCCGGGCTGTCCTCGGCCACCTGCGCCACAAGTGCACCTTGCGGTTTGTCGAGCGCCAGCGAGGTTGCCATTTCCGGGTCGACCTGCTGGATCGTGACGCCGAGCCAGCCGCGCGTGACCCGGCCGCTTTCCTTGAGATCAGCGATCACCTTCGAGGCGATCGAAGACGGAATGGCAAAGCCGATGCCGACGCTGCCGCCGGTCGGCGAAAAGATCGCCGTATTGACGCCGATCACATTGCCATGCACGTCGAAGGTCGGACCGCCGGAATTGCCGCGATTGATCGAGGCGTCGATCTGAATGAAATCGTCATAAGGGCCGGCGCCGATTTCACGGCCGCGCGCCGATACGATGCCCGTCGTGACCGTGCCGCCGAGACCGAAAGGATTGCCGACCGCCAGCACCCAGTCGCCGACGCGAACCGTGTCGGAATTGCCGAAGGCCACATAGGGAAGATCGGTCTTGCTCTCGATCTTGACCAGCGCCAGATCGGTCTTCGGATCGCGGCCGATCAGCTTTGCGGCCATCTCGGTGCCGTCATTGCGGACGACGGTGATGTCCTTGCCCTCGCCGACGACATGGTTGTTGGTGACGACATACCCATCGGCCGAGATAATGAAGCCCGAGCCCAACGCCATCGCCTGACGTCCGCGCGGTGCACTACCCGGATCCTGCGGCTGCAGGTCGCGGAAGAAACGTTCGAACGGGCTGCCGGGCGGAAACGGCAGATCGGGAACGCCCGCCGGCGCGCGAACGGCACGTTCCTCGGCGACGCGAATGCTGACCACGGCGGGACTGACTTTTTCCACAAGGTCGGCAAAGCTCGGCAGGCGCTCAAGGGCACTGGCAGCGGGCGCGGCCGACCTGGTGTCGAGTGGCTGGGCCTGCACACCGGAGGCTGCGAGCGCCAAAGCCAGAGCGCCGAACGCCATGGAAACGACGTAGTTCTTTCCGCCCATCTTCATTGCAGTGATCTCCTGTCGATGCGGTCCAACCGCACTGCACACGTTACTTTGGGGATCAGCATCATGTCCTGATCCTTACCAATTCATGTCTGGAATATTACAAATCCGTAAGGCCAAAATATGGCGGTGCTTATTCGGATTTGTCCGCCGTTTCGGCGTTTGCCAGCGCCGCCAGACGCGCCTCTTCATCGGCGGTCAGCCGCTGGCCCTCATCTCCGGTCCGGGCCCGGCGCAGTATCAGCAGCGCAATGCCGCCGCCGACCACGAGCACGAGACCCGGCGCCAGCCAGAGCAGCCATGTCGCGGGCGTGAAAGGCGGCGTCATCAGAACGAAGTCGCCGTATCGCGCAACGACAAAGGCAAACACCTCGGCGTCGGTGTCACCAGCGCGGATGCGGTCGCGAACAAGGGCGCGAAGATCGTGCGCGAGTTCGGCATCGGAATCGTCGATCGACTGGTTCTGACAAACGAGGCAGCGCAGTTCCTTCGAAATTGCACGGGCGCGCGCTTCGGCGGCGGGTTCGTCGAGCATCTCCGATGGATTGAGCGCGGCGAAACCGGGTCCGACGAGCGCCAGAAGAAGCAGAATGGCTGCCAGCGCCGCGCGCATGGGGCTACTCCGCGGCTACGGGCCTTGCGCCCGCATGAGTCTTTGCGCTGACCGGCGCACCGACGCGCAAACGCCGGTCGGTCAGCGATATGGCGCCGCCGATTGCCATGATCATGCCGCCGATCCATATCCATGGCGCCAGCGCATTGCGATAGGCCCGCACGACCCATTTGCCCTCGCCGGCCACATCGCCCAATACGACATAGATGTCGCTCAACCAGTTGGTATGGATGCCGGCTTCGGTTTTTTCCTGCCGCTCAGCCGGAAAGCGCCGCTTCTCGGGCATCAAACGGGCGACAAAGCGGTCGCCGCGATCAATACGGACGACGCCGGTCGTTGCCTCGAAGTTCGGGCCATCGCGCATGCCGACCGCCTCGAGCGTCAGCGTGTATCCAGCCAGCTGCGTACTTTCGCCCGGTGCGAGCGCAACGATGGTCTCGGCGCGCCATGCCGTGACGCCGACAATGCCGGCCACCGCGATGCCGAGACCGCCATGCGCCAGCGCCATGCCCCAGGCAGCGCGCGGCGAACGGCGCGCACGGGCCATGCTCTCCGTGAGCGGAACCGAAAAGAGCTTGATGCGCCAGGCGATTTCCGATGCCGCGCCGGCAACCAGCCAGACCGCCAGCGCCATGCCGAGCGGTGCAAGCCATGGGCCCTCCCACATGAAGGCATAGGCCAGCAGCATCGCGACGAAAGCGAGACCGGCGGCCACCATCAGCCGTTCGGCGGCGCCCTGAATGTCAGCCCGCTTCCAGCCAAGAAAGGGGCCGAACGGCACCAGCAGCAACAGCACAACGAAAATCGGCACGAAAGTCAGATTGAAGAATGTCGGTCCCACCGTGATCTTGGGTCCGTTCACGGCATCAAGCAGCAATGGATAGAGCGTACCGAAAAACACCGCAGCGGTGGCCGCCGCCAGCAGCAGATTGTTGACCAGCAGCGCGCCTTCGCGGCTGGCCGGCGCAAAGATGCCGCCGGTCTTCAGCAAGGGCGCGCGCCACGCGTAAAGCGCAAGCGATCCGCCGACAAAGAAAATCAGTATGCCGAGAATGAAAATGCCGCGCTCGGGGTCGACCGCAAATGCGTGAACCGACGTCAGCACACCGGAGCGCACGAGAAAGGTTCCCAGCAGCGACAGTGAGAAAGCGATGATGGCAAGCAGCAACGTCCAGCTTTTCAGCGCACCGCGCTTCTCGGCGACAATCGCAGAATGCAAAAGTGCCGTGCCAACGATCCACGGCATCAGCGACGCATTTTCAACCGGATCCCAGAACCAGAAGCCGCCCCAACCCAGCGTGTAATAGGCCCACCACGAGCCCATGGCGATGCCGATGGTCAGCGACAGCCATGCGGCCAGCGCCCAGGGACGAACCCAACGCGCCCAGCTCGCGTCGACACGGCCTTCGATCAACGCGGCGACAGCAAATGAGAAGGTCATCGAGTAGCCGACATAGCCGGCATAGAGCCATGGCGGATGGAAAGCGAGTGCCCGATCCTGCAGCAGCGGGTTAAGGCCGGTTCCTTCGAACGGCGCCGGATCGAGCCGAATGAACGGATTGGAGGTCAAAACGATGAAGAGCAGGAAGGCAACCGCAATCGACGCCTGTACCGACAACACACGCGCGCGCAATGTGTCGGGCAGGTTGCGGCCGAAGAGTGCCACCATCGCACCGAACAGCGCGAGGATCAGCACCCAGAGAACCATCGAACCCTCGTGGTTGCCCCAAACGCCGGAAATCTTGAAGATCAGTGGCTTCGCCGAATGCGAATTGTCGTAGGCGAGCTTCAGCGAGAAATCGGAGACCAGGAAAGCCCAGGTCAGCGCGGCGAAGGCGAGCGACACCAGCGCGAGCTGCAATAACGCCGCCGGACCGGCAATCGCCATGAGCGCCGCATCGCGGCGATAGGCACCCAGCATCGGCACAGCCGTCTGCGCGATCGCAACGGCCAGCGCCAGCACCAGCGCGAAATGGCCAATCTCGACAATCATGACTCGACAATCATGGGTAACTGCCCTGCCCGTAAGTCTCGGCATGGGAGGCTTCGGCGCCTTCACCCTGCCAGTTGCCGCCGCGCTTCAGCGCGTCGACGACTTCGGGCGGCATGTAGGTTTCGTCATGCTTGGCGAGCACCGTGTCGGCGGCGAATGTTCCGTCTTCGAGCAACATGCCCTCGGCGATGACGCCCTGGTTCTCGCGGAAGAGATCGGGAAGGATGCCGCGGTAGGAAACGGTGATCGTCTCGACCATATCGGTGACGTTAAAGCGCGCGGCGCCGTCGGAGAGCGTTTCGACCGACCCGGTTTCCACGAGACCGCCGAGGCGAATGCGCTGACCCGGCGCCACCTCGCGTTCGACAACGTCGCTGGGGCTGTAGAAAAAGACGATGCTGTCGCGCATCGCATAAAGCACCAGCCCGACGGCCAGCGCCAGAATGGCAAGGCCGACGGCGATGAAGGCGGCGCGGCGCTGCTTGCGCGTCATGACTGTTCCTTTGTCCCTGTCACAAGGCTCCGGGATGGCAAGATATAGCGGGGGCCGCCGGGCCGATCAAACCGCTAAATGGTCGCGGCAAAAGGGGTTTTTGTTCCAAAATGAGGGTTAAAGCCCCAATATCATCCTTGTCGCCGGGCCCGCGATGCCATCGGCAACGAGGCCGTATTCCTTCTGGAAGGATTTCAGCGCGCCTTCGAGACCCGCATCGAACACACCATCGACATTGATCGCGTAGCCCTCCTTCACCAGCGCCTCTTCCAGGGCGCGAACATCGGCGCCGGTCATGCAGGGCGTCGTCAGACGCAGATTGCGCGTCGCGGCGTCGACGGCCGAGACGGGCACGGGCGGGCGATAGTCGAAAACGGTCTGGTCGATCCGGACGCCGCGCACCGTCATCGGCAGCGCGAGTTGCCAGTTCTTCGTCCCGATCAATGTCTCGAAGGTATCCATGCGGTAGACGGTTTTTCCGAGCAGCGTATTCGGATGGGTGGCGAGCCAGTTCCGCCGCTCCTTCACGTAAGCCGCAACCCAGGCGCGCTCGCCGGCTGCTGACGGCTGGCCCATTTTCGCCAGTGTCCGGTCGCGCATGGCACCCCATGAGCCATGGATCGTGCTGTCATAGACGACCGCAACGGAGAGCGGCTCGACGAGACCGAGCTTTGCGGCGGCTTCGGCCGATGGCCGCCAGAACACACGATCGAAGA
The DNA here is from genome assembly GCF_030651915.1 of Parvibaculum sp. Lineage (GTDB taxonomy): Bacteria > Pseudomonadota > Alphaproteobacteria > Parvibaculales > Parvibaculaceae > Parvibaculum. The sequence continues at coordinate 381,832 of NZ_JAUSBV010000005.1, forward strand.
AATTGTCCTGCGTTTCCCGCATGACAGGATCGGCGCCGGCGTCCTTCAAAAGGCCGCGAAACGTCATGTCATTGTCGAGGCGCAGATCGATATCGGCGAGACGCTGCAGATAGGGTTTCAGCGCGCCGGCATAGGCCGCGCCTTGTGCCGCGCAATAGGCCTTGATCAACAGGTAGAGATTGCCGCTGCCGAGCGTCGTCTGCGCCATGCCGTAGGTCAGGTGCCCGCTATCGCCGACCAGCAATGTCACGCGGCCATAGTCGCCCTGCGCGCGGCCGGTCTCGAAAATATTGACGACGGCCTTGGCCGTCTGCTTCTGAAGTTCAGTCAGCATGCTGCTCCTCCGCCCGAACGCGCCACCGGCGCGAGTCGGCGACCATGCTAACCCAGCGCACCCGATACCGGGGATTACTCTTTGGCCGTTTCGGCCTCAATGCCGGTAATCCGGGCCTGAACGGCGGGCGCCCAGAGGGCGTCGTCCGGCGCATCGGCCAGCATCGCTTTCCAGCGGGCGAGCGCGGCATCCCGGCGGCCGTCGTCGTAATCGGCGACCCCAAGAAAATACTGCGCACGCGGTTCGGATGGATCGAGCGCGGCGGCTTTCTCGAAGTCGGCCTTCGCGCCAGACGTCACACGGCCCTCCGCAGCAAACACGCGCGCCTCGCCGCGCGCCGCCAGCCGATCCGCCGTTGCGCCGTCGAGAATGATCGCCCGCGTCCACGCACCGGCCGCGTCGTCGTAGCGGCCGAGGCGCAGATAGGTCGGCGCAATCAGTTCCCATCCTTGCAGGTCGTCCGGTTCCGCCTTCAGACGCCGCTCGATGCGAACCACCAGTGCCTCGACGGGCAGACTGTCGGCCGAAACCGCCAGTCGCGGCGCGAGCGGGCGATCCGGCAGCCCGGGCGAGCCGGCCTGTAAATAGATGGCAAGCGCCAGGAACGGCACGCCCAGGGCGAGCGCGGCCGCCATGCCCTTGCGCCAACGCGGATTGGCAATCGTGGAGGTTCGCGCCAGCTTTTGCCGCGCCTCGTCGGCGGCCAACAGGCGGCGTGAAACTTCGACACGTGCCGCATCCGCCTCGGCCGCGCCGATCACGCCCCGATCCAGATCCCGGCCGATTTCGGCAAGCTGGTCGCGATAAAGTGCGACCTCGCTGTCGCCGGCACCAGCGCGCGCGCGGTCTGTCGTCCACAGGGGACGCAGCAGCAGCGTCACGACCACGCCGGCCATAAAGGCGAGCGCAACGAAAAGCGGAATGTCGCCAAAAAATGCCAAGGACGCGCCTTTCGCATGGGCTGTTGCGGGACGCCCCTTGTATAGAGGCTGACGGCGCGGCGCAAAAGCGGCGCAGGGACGCAGGCGGCAGACGCTGACGGCTTTGCGGATTGCAGCCCGGCGGCTAGTCTCCGGCGCAACGTGGAAATCAGGAGGTGCCGGTGCTGCGGATCGTCAAGACGGGTGGATTGGGTCTCATCGGCTGCGCGCTGGCGGTGCTGGCCATCATTCTGGTGCGGGGCGCCATCGAAGCCCCTGCCCCGCTCGACCCGGCAGCGCTGATCAAGCGCGCCACCGACTACGATGTGGTCATTCGCCGCGATGAGTGGGGCGTTCCGCATGTTCTCGGCAAGACGGATGCCGATGCCGCTTTCGGCGTCGGCTTTGCGCATGCAGAGGACGACTATGCGACGATCGAGGAGGTCGCCATCGCGACGCGCGGCCAGCTTGCCTCGATCAAGGGACAGCAGGCGGCCGTCAACGACTATCTCGTTCATCTGATGCGCGTGTGGGAAACCGTCGAGGCGCGTTACGACAGCGATCTCAGCCCGGAGGTCCGGCGTGTCATTGAGGCCTATGCGGACGGCGTCAACTACCATGCGGCCCTCCATCCGGATCGGGTGGTGCCGGGCTTCCTGCCCCTGACCGGCAAGGATGTCGCCGCCGGCTTCATGTTCAAGACGCCGTTCTTCTACGGCCTCGACAAAACGCTGACGGCAATTTTCGAAGGACGGATCGGCACGGCCGGCGGTCTTTCCAAGGAGGGGGTCGACGCTTTCCTTCCGACACAAGCGCCTCTGCCGGTCGGTTCCAATGCCGTCGCCCTGAGCCCGGTGCGCTCGGCCGACGGCACGACCCGGCTGCTCGTCAACTCGCACCAGCCTTTTACCGGTCCGGTTGCCTGGTGGGAAGCGGTTGTGCGCAGCGAGGAGGGCTGGCACGTGGCCGGCGGATTTTTTCCCGGCACGCCTTTCATGCTGCACGGACACAACCGGCATCTTGGATGGGCCAATACGGTCAACGAGCCGGATCTCATCGACGTCTATGCGCTGACCGTCAATCCCGACAATGCGGATCAGTATTGGCTCGACAATGAGTGGCGCAACTTCGAAAAACAGGTGGCGACAATTCGCGTCGATCTCTGGGGTCCGTTCTGGTGGACGGCCAAACGCGACGTTCTGTTTTCCGCACATGGGCCGGTGCTGAAAACCGAGGCCGGCGCCTATGCCGTCCGTTATGCGGGGATGGGTGAAATCCGCCAGGTCGAGCAATATTACGCGCTCAACAAGGCCACACAGCTCGGCGAATGGATCGAAGCCATGAAGCTGCAGGCGCTGCCCAGCATCAACTACATCTATGCCGACCGGCAGGGCAACATCGCCTATGTCTACAATGCGCAATTTCCGGCGCGCGCCGACGGACCCGATTGGTCGGGCGTCCTGCCCGGCGACGATTCAAGCCTGATCTGGCAGGGCTATCTGCCCTTCGATGCGGTGCCGAAGCTCTTCAATCCCAATTCAGGCTTTCTCTACAACGCCAACAACACGCCGTTCCGCGCGACGGCCGCGAACGACAATCTGAGGCCGGAAGATTTTCCGGCGACGATGGGTATCCAGACCGACATGACCAACCGGGCGTTGCGCGCCGAGGAGACATGGGGCGCCGACCGGTCGATCACGGCCGAGAAATTCCGTATCTACAAGTACGATCTCCAATACAGCGACAGCTCGCATATGGCGAAACTGATCGACCAGATATTGCAGGCCGACGCCGGTGACGATGCCGATTTGGCGGAGGCACAGCGCATTCTCGCCGGTTGGGACCGCGTGGCGAACCAAGAGAGCCGGGGCGCGGCTCTCGGCGTCTTGATGGCCGAACCGGTGGTCCGTGCCGGTCTTGCCGGCCGGCCGGCGCCCGCCGCGCTCGACACGCTGCGCGATGCGATCGGAACGCTCAAGACCCATCACGGCCGGCTCGATCCGGCATGGGGCGAGGTCAACCGGCTGAGACGCGGCAGCGTCGACCTGCCGGTGGACGGCGGGCCCGATACTTTGCGTGCGATCTACGGTGCGCTGCAGGACGACGGCACATTGACAGCGCGGGGCGGCGACACGTTGATCATGTTTGTGGAGTGGGACCGAGCCGGACGGCTGAGGTCGGAAAGCGTTCACCAATTCGGCACCGCGACGCGTGACGAAAGCTCGCCCCACTATGCCGATCAAGCGCCGCTTTTTGCGGCGATGCAGACAAAGCCCGTATATTTCGAGGAAGAAGACCTGACGGGCCACGTCGTGGAGAGCTACCGGCCCGGCGCGCGATGAGCTAGATCGCCGCTGTTTCTTTCGACGACGCGTCACGACCAACAATGCGTGAGAGCGGCAGATTGACAATGACGGTTGTGCCGACGCCCACCGCGCTTTCGATGGTGAGCGTGCCGCCATGCAGCTCTGTCAGGTGCTTGGCGAGCGGCAGTCCGAGCCCGGTGCCTTCATGCGCCCGCGACAACGAGCCGTCGACCTGGGTGAAAGGTGTCAAGGCCTTCGGAATGTCGTTCTCGGCGATGCCGATTCCCTTGTCGATAATGGCAATGCGCAGGCTTTCGGCACAAACCTGAGTCTCGATTCTGACGGCGCTCCCTTCGGGACTGAACTTCACCGCATTCGAAACCAGATTGATCAGCACCTGCTTCAGCGCCCGCTCGTCCGCGACGAGGAAGAGAGGGGGCGCGGGCAGATCGCATTCGATGGCGATGTTCGATTGCTGGGCGCGGTGACGAACGATGCGGGTTGCCGCCTGGACGAGGCGATCGAGTTCGGTTTCGTCTTCATGCAATTTGAAATGGCCGGCTTCGATCTTCGACAGATCGAGAATGTCGTTGATGAGACTCAGCAGATGAACGCCGCTGTCATGAATGTCCTCGGCATATTCGCGATACCGCGGATTTCCGACCGGACCGAAAAGCTCGCGCTCGAGCGCTTCCGAAAAGCCAATAATGGCGTTGAGCGGCGTTCGCAGTTCATGGCTCATATTGGCCAGGAATTCCGATTTCGAGCGGCTCGCCGCTGTCGCCAGGTCGCGCGCTTCGCGCAACGTCTCGGCCTCCTTGTGGCGCGCGGTCACGTCCTGAATGCCGATCAACAGTACCGTTCGGCCGCGAAACTGCACCGTCGCGGCCGACACCAGCGCCCAGATCAGCGAACCGTCGCGACGCTTCAACCGGAACTCGACTGGTACACCGGCGCGGCCGCTGACCAGCAGACGATCGAGACGTGCATCGAGATCTTCCTCGGCAAAGAAAGCCCGGACATCGAAGCCAATGGCGTCTTCTCCGGAAATGCCGAAGAGCTTCAGCGCGGCAATATTGGCCTGAACCAACCGATAGTCCGCCGGGTCGATCAGCGAGATGGGCAAGGGCGCGGCATAAAAGAGGCTCTGGAAACTCTCTTCGGTCGAACGCACGGCCTGCTCGGCCTCGCGCCGCACCTCGACTTCACGCTTCAGCTGATCATAGAGTTCCTGCTGGCGCATCAGCGTCAGAAAGCCGGTGCGTCGCAGGCGGTTTGCGGTTCGCACCAATTCAACACCAATGGCGTTGACGACAGCAAAAAGCGCTCCGATCTGCCCGAGTGCCGCCAGCGGCACATCCGCCAGCCACGGGCAGATCACCACAAAGGTAAAGCTCAAGGCTGCCGATATGGCCAGCGTCGACGCCAATCCGGTCGGCAGCGAGATATAGAACGCGAAGAGCACCACCACAATCGCAAGGAGGCTGGCGGAAAAATCCACATTGCCAAGCACCAGCGAGAGCGGCGCGACGATCGCGACAAGCGCTTGCGTCGCCATAGCGCAAAACATGAACTTCCTGTGATCGTCGTACCTGGCGAAACGCTTGAGTGCGATGAGAATGGCCGCGAGCGTCGCCAGACGACCCGCCGTCAGCGCGGCAAATGCCCAACCGGGCCCAATCAGCAGAAAATCGAAAACAGCCCAGCCGACATAGATGTAGACGGCGATCAGCACGACATGCAGCCGCGCGCGTGTCTCGGTCCAGCTCGCGCGCGCGTAAGCGTCCTCAAGCGACGGATCGGCGAACTCGCCGGTCCAGCGGAAGGCACGCTCGACCTCCGGCGCGTCCGCACCGGATTCGGGCAAAGCTTCTCCAGCCGTGTCCTCGGACCCCCTCACGCGGCTCCCTTTCCCACAAATATCGCTTTTCGACGCGTCTCCCCACCCGTCGCGTCCGGCTACAATACGGACCAAAGGCTAAATAAAACGCAAAATTTTCCCAGGCGGTCTTCCGCAAAACCGACGCGCCGCCTATCGTTTCCGCGTCTGTCCGGTGTACCAAAACGAGACAGGGCGAACGTTCAGGGAGAGGCAAACGATATGGCGGAACGGGACGGTGATGACAATTCGGCGCGCGGCATTCTGGCAGGCGTCCGCGTGCTTGATTTCGGTCGCTATATCGCTGGCCCTTATTGCGCCGCGCTTCTGGGCGATATTGGCGCCGAGGTCATCCGCATTGAAAAGCGCGAAGGCAGCGAGGATCGTTTCGTGCAGCCGATCGTACCGGGTGCCGGCCCCGGTGAAGGCGGCGAAGGCGCAATGTTCCTGCAAATGAACCGGAACAAGAGGGGCCTGACGCTCGATCCGATGACAGAAACCGGACGTGGCATTGTCCGCCGGCTGGTCGCGACGGCCGATGTCGTGGTCGCAAACCTGCCGCCCTCGACCCTGAAAGCAATGGGGCTCGACTATGAAAGCCTCACCGCGGTGAAGCCCGACATCATTCTGACCACCGTATCGGCATTCGGTCATGGCGGTCCCTATAGCGAGCGAACCGGCTTCGACGGCGTCGCGCAGTCGATGGTCGGCGCTGCCTATCTGACGGGCTACCCGGACGAGCCGGTCAAGAGTTATGCGCCCTGGGTCGATTTCGGTACCGCCTCGCTCTCCGCTTTCGGCACGATGGCGGCGCTGATGGAGCGGCAGAAATCCGGCCGGGGCCAGATCGTCGAAGGCGCGCTGCTATCGACGGCGCTGGCCTATTTCAACTTTCATCTGATCGAGCAGCAACTGCGTCATACCGATCGCGTTGCCATCGGCAATCGCTCCCCCTATGCGGGGCCGGCCGACATCGTGCGCACGAAAGACGGATGGATTCTGGTGCAGGCGATTGGTGCGCCACTGTTCAAACGCTGGGCGCGACTGATGGGCGAGGAGCACTGGCTCACCGATCCGCGCTTCAAGGATGATCTGTCGCGCGGCGACAATGGCAAGGTTCTGTCGGAGCGCACCGCGCGCTGGGCCGAAACGCGCACGACCGAGGAAGCGCTGGCCGAACTCGAAAAGGCACGCCTTCCCGCCGGGCCGGTCTATACGCCGCAGCAAGCACTCGACGACCGGCACATCCGCGAAATGAGCTATCTGAAACCGCTCGACTTTCCGGGTCTGCCGGCTCCCGCCCCGGTCATGGAAACGCCGATCCGGCTCTCCCGCACACCGGCGGCAATCCGGGAGCGCGCGCCGGTTCTCGGCGAGCATACCGACGTCATTCTGGGCGAGCTCGGCTATTCGGCCAGCGAGATCGCCGCGTTCCGTGCCGAAGGGGTTATTTGACCGTGGCGGACCCACTCGCCCGCTTTTCCCGCTTTCCGCTCGCTCATCTGCCAACGCCACTCACCGAAATGGCGCGCCTGCGGACGGCGCTGGCACAACGCATGAACACGATGCCGCCGCGCCTGTTCATCAAGCGCGACGATTGCACGGGGCTGGCTGGCGGCGGCAACAAGACACGCAAGCTCGAATTTCTGATCGGCGATGCGCTGGAGAAAGGTTGCGATACGATCGTGACGGCAGGGGCGCTGCAATCCAACCATGCGCGGCAGACGGCGGCGGCGGCAGCAGCGGCGGGACTTCGATGTGTGCTGGTCCTCTTCGACAGCGTGCCCTATGACGAGCACGCCTATCGCCGGTCGGGCAACTTGCTGCTTGACCGCATTCTTGGCGCAGACGTTCGCGTTGAGCCCGCCGATGCCGACGCGGGGGCTGTCTTTCGACGCATCATGGCCGAGATCGAAGCCGGCAGTGGCAAACCATATCTGGTGCCGGTCGGCGGTTCGAACGCCGTCGGGTCGCTTGGCTATGTCGCCGCCTATCTCGAAATCGCCGACGAAATCGCCGCGTGTGGCTTCGACGCGTCGCGGATCGTCCATGCTTCATCGAGTGGTGGCACACAGGCAGGTCTCGTCGCGGGCCGCATGTTGCGCGGCGCCGGTCCGTCGATCATGGGCATCAATGTCTATCGTTCCGACAACGGCGCAATGACCGACGACATTCAGGCGCTGGCCGCAAAGACGACGACACTGCTGGGGCTTTCCTCGCCCAATTCTGATGCAGTGGTGCTGGACGGTGCTCATCTTGGCACGCGATACGGCATGCCGACGCCGGAAATGATAGCGGCGGTCGAATGCGTTGCACGCGAGGAAGGTGTGTTGCTCGACCCTGTCTACACCGGCAAGGGCATGGCCGGCTTCATCGCGCAAATTGTGGCGGGCCGTCATGCCGATATCGAGGCGCTGGTGTTTCTGCACACCGGCGGCATGCCGGGTCTCTTTGCCTATGAGGCGGAGTTCTAGCTCGCTGCCTGCAGCGCCACACCGGCGCGGCGTCGCAACACATCGGCAAGTCGATCCTCGCCGAGTGCTTCGCGAAATCCGGCGGCGATCTCGATGAATGCTTCGGCATTCATGCGTGCCGATCCGCTTGCGGTCCTCATTTCGTCCAGCAACCGGTCTTCGTAGATGTTGAGATAGGTTGTGATCTGTCCGCGGATGCTGTTGCAGTGACTTTGCGCGCCAACTGCATCGCATATTGGCGCCAGCCCTCGAATGAAACGCAGGCAGGTGCCCATGCGGGCGGTGCGCGCCGGGTCGGGCGCGTTCGAAAGATCGGGACGCAGCGGGCCACCCCGTCCATATTGTCCAATCTGATGCAGCGGCAGGGCGCGTGGCAGGTCGGTTTCGAAGCGTGCCATTTCCTGCGAGAGCGCCGCCGAGAGGCGCGCACGGGCGCCGAGCAGGCGTTGCCCCCACTCGCCATGACGTCGCAAATCGATTTCAGCGGTGAATCCCTTCGACATACGCGCAAAACGCCGCACGTCTTCAAGCAGCTTGTCGAGGTCGGCATGTCCCGGTCGCTTGCCTTCAGCGCTGCGGGCGATCCGGTCCAGATCGGCGAGCAGCAATTCGCCAAGGACCGCGAGTTCGCTACGGCTGATCAGCATGTCGTTGCGATAGTGGGCGACCTTGCGCGCAAGCCGAAGGATCTGCCAGGACTCGGCAAGGCGCGCCATGGCGACAAAAGGTACATAGAGCGCCGCTTCGACCGAGCTCTCGCGGGCATCTTCGTAGAGCTCCTTGACGAGATTGACTTGCCCCTCATCGAAATCGGCAACGGCTTTCGGCAAGATCGACTGCAGCTTCAGCATGGCGGGTGCGATCGACAGCACAGCCGCAATGGCGCGCGCATCCTCGATGCCCGTTTCACCACCAAGCTGCGCTTCGATCTCCCGGCGTCGGGTTGCGTCACGGCGCGCTTCGTCGAGCGCCGCTTCGATGGCCCCGGCGGCTGAGGCATGCAAGACCGACACCGCCGCATCGAGCGCGATGCGGTCGTTTTTCAACGTGTGGTCGATGATACGCCCGGCCAGGTCGGGCAGCGCATCCGGCAGCAGTTCGGTTTCGAGCCACATCCACATCGGCTCGATAACGCGACGCGCGATCCGGCCCCGCTGGCGGTCGATGGTCTGTTCGTCGGAAAGGAGATCCTCGAATGGCTGACAGAAGCGGCGCACCGGATCGGCCATGCCCGGCCGCACGCCCCGAAAGGCGGCCAACAGAGGACGCAGGCCCGAAAGGATCGTTGCATAGGGCAGACCGGCCGTGCCGCGCAGCTTTTCGCGCTCGAGCCCCGATGCAAGCTTCACCACGGCAGGCGGCGGCAATTGCGCCAGGTAGGCAGCCAGGCGCTCTGACAGCGATGCGTTCGGTTCGTTGGCCATGACGTCCCGGCTGAACTCGGCGTGCCCCATGCCGCCCTTGGGCTCAAACCTAGGCACCCGTGCTTAAAATTTGGTTCCGTATCGACACAAATGACCGAAATTCGCCATTTCTGCCGATGAATTGGGAGAGGGCCGGCTCCGGCATTCGCCCTTTCCAGCAGCGGATTTTCGTTGGCCGGAGCCAATTTTCGATGGTAGCGTTTTTGGCTGGATGCCGTCTTTTACAGCGGTATCCGTTCGTTCTATCTCTTTACGAGGCATTCAACGCACAATGGCTAGCGGAGTCGTGAAGTGGTTTAACACCACGAAGGGTTACGGATTCATCGCACCTGCCGACGGGAGCAAGGACGTTTTCGTCCATATCTCGGCCGTCGAGCAGGCTGGTCAGAAGACCCTGCAGGAAGGACAGCAAGTCCAGTACGAACTGGTCGAGGGGCGCAACGGCCGCTCCTCTGCCGAAAATCTGGTACTCGGCTGATCGACACAGCATCGGCGCGGGCGACCTCGCCCGCCCCTGAAAAAGCCAAGGCCCTCCCCTCATGGCGGAGGGCCTTTCGATTGTCGGACGCCACGTCTACCATGGCGCCATGTTCGGCTCCGCTTCGCTCATCGAGCGCCTCCACGACCTCATCTGGGATCAGTCTCTCGACGACCAGAGTTTCTGGCGGCGCACCACGCTTCTGACCGCGCGGATCGGCTGGGCGGTCGTCCGCGAGCTTGTGGGCGGCGCGCTGAGCCTGCGGGCGATGAGCCTTGTCTACACGACACTGCTGGCACTGGTGCCGGCGCTCGCCATCGCCTTCGCCATCTTCCGTGCCTTTGGCTTCGACAGCTATATCGAAACCATCATGGCCGACTTTCTGTCGCCGCTTGGCGATCAGGGCGAGGAGATTACCGCGCGCATGATGGAGTTCGTGCAGCGCGTCAATGTCAATGTTCTCGGTACGGTGGGTTTTGCATTTCTGCTCTACACCGTCATTTCGCTGATCAACAAGGTCGAGTCGGCGTTCAACAGCATCTGGCATGTCGAGGCCAGCCGCTCCTTTGCGCGACAGTTCACCGAAATCGTCAGCATGGGCATTCTCGGGCCGCTGATCGTCTTGACGGTCATCGGTATCATGGCCGGTGCGATTTCCAACAGTTTCATCGGCGACATCGCCGAGTATTGGCTTGTCGTTTATCTGGTCGAGCAGTCGAGCAAGCTCTTGCCCTTCGCGGTGCTGATCGCTGCTTTCACCTTCATCTACATGATGATCCCCAACACGCGGGTCAGGTTCGATGCGGCGCTTGTCGGCGCTGTTGTGGCGGGTATCACCTGGGGCGCGGCCGGCTGGACGTTCGCCACCTTCGTCGTCAAGTCGGCACAATATGTTGCGATCTATTCGGCCTTTGCCAGTCTGGTCTTCTTCATGATCTGGCTTTATGCCGCCTGGCTGATCCTGCTCGGCGGTTGCGCGATCGCCTTCTACTACCAGAACCGCACCTACCTCTCGGCGCAATCGGGCATCAACCCGCTGACACTACGTCAACTCGACCGCATGGCGGTGCAGGCGCTCCTGTTGATCCATGATGCTTTCGACCGGGCATCGACGCCGTGGACGGAGGAGGCGCTGGCGCGGCGGCTGCATGTACCGATGGAAGCGATGGGCGAAATTGCCGGTGCCTTGTGCAATGCCGGGCTCGTGACCTTTTCATCCAGCAATCCGAGCCGCTTTGTGCCAACCCGTCCGGCCGACAAGACCCGCATCGCCGATGTCATGGCCGCCGTGCGGGCCCAACGCTACAAGCGCCAGATCGATGATGCGACGCTCGCGCACGAGCCGCGCGTGGACGCATTTTTCGGCACGCTGGCAGCGCGGGAGTCGGAACTGGCCGGGCCGACGACCATCGCGTCTCTGCTGGCTGCCGAGGAACCCGCTCCGGCCGCCGACGCCGCCGCAACACCCGGCCATTAACTTTTTGATTCGTTGTCGAAAATGTTCCGACTCCGCGACAGGCGGCCGTTCGAACGTTGTGACACGCACCGCTTCCGGCATCGGAAATGCCAGCAATGACGGCCATCCTGCACACTCGATCGTGTGTGTGCCAATTCTTCACACACATTCACTTGACGAGCGCGGCCGGGAGATTCAGGCTCTCACTACTGGGTTCAACAATTGAAAGGAGGTGATCCGATGTCTAACGGTCTGGTGACACCGTTTGCCATCGCCAAGTTTTCGATCTCGACAGAGGGTCGTATGGCGAGGCAGGTAAGGTCGGCAACTTCCGGGGGCCTTTCTGCCTGAGCCTTTATCCTTTATCGCCGTACCGGTGTCTGGCACGGCGACTCTGCAATCGAAATAGATGGACGCAAACGGGGCGGTCCAGAGAGAAGACAAACGGACTGCGTCGCTGCCGTTTCCGAACTGGCCGCCGCCTCCCTCAGGGAGAGCGGCGGCCTTTTCACATCCCGCATCATTCGAAGTCGATGTCTCACGAAGGCGGGAAGGTGGCGTCAGTTCACGATCTGCCAACTGCCGTCCGGCTGACGGCACGCCGTGCCGTAAGCCTGCTCGGCGCGGCCGCCGATATAGACGGTCTGGCTGTATTCGCGGCAATAGCCTGAATTCGACTGGTAGGAACGGCGCGGCTCGACATAACCGTAATTGCCGCTGTCCGGATTGCGCCACTGCGTCGGCTGACCGGTCTGGAACGCGTTGTAGGACGCATTCTGGAGATACGCCTGATCGGCGCGGTCGAGACTGCGGCCGATATTGTTGCCAACCAGCGCGCCCACCAAAACGCCGGCGCCGGTGGCCCAGAGCCGGCCCGAACCGCCGCCGATCTGCGAACCGGCAAGGCCGCCCGCGACGGCGCCGGCCAGTGTCCCGAAGCCTTCCTTCGGGCCCGTGCCGCCATATCCATAACCGGGGCCGCCCGTCTGGCAGCCCGCCAGGGCCAAGGCCAGAGTGCCCATGAGCAGAGTGCTTTTGATCGTCATAGCTGTACCCCATGTCCTGATTGGGTGATCCAACAGTCACGAGGATAGGAAACCGCCGTTGAGCGGACGCTGAATGCGCCGTTCATCCGGCATTCAGCTTGGCGCGGCCGTTTCAGTCGGCTGAAGCCGGCAGATAGAGTTCGGCTCGCAATCCGCCCATTTTCGACGTTTCGAGGCGCAATTCGCCGCCATAGAGTTCCGCGATCTCGGTCACGATAGAGAGGCCGAGGCCCGATCCCGGCTTGGTTTCATCGAGCCGTGCACCGCGTTTCAATACGGTCTTGCGCGCTTCTTCCGGCAAACCCGGCCCATCATCCTCCACCGCCAGCATGAAGAAGGCGCGGCCGTTTCGGGCCTCGCCGGCTGTCACCGTCAACACGACGCGCGAGGCGGCCCATTTGCAGGCATTGTCGACGAGGTTGCCGGCGACCTCCTCCAGATCCTGCGCCTCGCCGCGAAAGCCGGTCGTCTCGGGGCAATCGACGGAGAGAGCGAGCCCGCGATCGGCATGGATACGTTCAAGCGCGCGGCAGATTCGCGTCAGCACCGGGGCGACCGGCGTGTTGACGCCGAGCACATTGGCCGACGCCGCCATGCGCGCACGCGCCAGATGATGATCGATCTGCTCGCGCATTTGCCCCGCTACCCGGTCCACCGTTTCGCCGAACGGGTCGTCATGCGCGCGCGCTTCATTGGTCAGCACGCTCAAGGGCGTTTTCAGCGCATGCGCCAGATTTCCGACATGGGTGCGCGCCCGCTCCAGCACTTCGCGATTGCCGTCGAGCAGCCGGTTGAGTTCGTCGGCCAGCGGCTCGATTTCGGAGGGAAATTCGCCTTCAAGCTTCGTCGTCTGTCCCGAACGAATTTGCGCCAACGCCAGACGCACCCGTTCGAGCGGCCGCAGCCCGAAACGCACCTGGATCAGCAGCGCGACGATGAGACCTGCCCCCATGGCGGCCATGGCAGCAAAAAGCCAGGTATTGAAGCCTTGTATCTCGGCATCGATCTCGCTGCGGTCGCCGGCCACCGCGAAGGAAACCCGCACGTCGTAATCCGGAAGCGTAACGCGCCGCTCGGCGACGCGCAGCCGTTGATCTTCGGGGCCCAGAACGTCGAAGACCTTGAGGCCGAAATCGTTGCGGCCGGCGCCGCGCCCCGGCGCCAGATCGAGCGACTGGTCGAAGAGCGACCGCGAACGCAACGCCGGACGCGCGGTCAGTGGCGACACCTGCCAGTACCAGCCCGAATAGGCGAGATCGAAGCGCGTTTCGGAAAGTTCGCGGGCACGGACAAGCTGGCCGGCCGCGTCGACTTCAGTGGTCGCGATCAGGCTGTCGAGCAGCACGTCGAGCCGTCCGTCGAAGCTGCGCTCGACCGAATTGCGAAAAATGGCCGAGAGGATCAGGCCGCCGACAACGAGCGCGACGACGCTCCAAAGCGCGGCCCCCGCAACGAGGCGAAATGCGAGACTGTCAGACCGCATCTTCCGGCGCCGTCAGCCTGTAGCCGAGCCCGCGCACGGTCTCGATCACATCCTTGCCGAGCTTGCGGCGCAAGCGTCCCACAAACACTTCGATGGTGTTGGAGTCGCGATCGAAATCCTGGTCGTAAAGATGCTCGACGAGTTCGGTGCGCGAGATGACGCGGTCGCGATGATGCATCATATAGGCGAGCAACCGGTATTCGAGCGAGGTCAGTTTGATTGATCTTCCGTCGACCGTCACGCGGGAGCTGCGTGTGTCGACGCGGACCGATCCGCATTCGAGTTCGCTGGTCGCGTGACCCGTCGCGCGGCGCAGCAGCGCGCGCAAGCGCGCCAGCACTTCCTCCATGAAAAAGGGTTTGGCCACATAGTCGTCGGCGCCGGCGTCGAAACCGGCGACCTTGTCCGACCAGCGGTCGCGCGCGGTCAGGATCAGCACCGGCATGATCTTGCCGTCACGGCGCCACTTTTCCAGCACCGTCACACCGTCCATTTCCGGCAGGCCGAGATCCAGCACCACCGCATCATAGGGTTCGGTGTCGCCGAGGAAATGCCCTTCCTCGCCGTCGCGGGCGCTGTCCACCACATAGCCCGCTTCCTCCAGCGCGCCGACAAGCTGGCGGTTGAGGTCGGGATCGTCTTCGACAACCAGTAGCCGCATATCCCTTGCCTCCGCTCTCTGCCCGTTAACGGGCGCCCTCGACCCGGCCCGAAGAGGCGTCGACCGACACCACGACGACCCGGTTGTCCGGCGTTCTGATCTTCACATAGTAGGTCTGGCCCGCAAGGCTCATGTCGAGATAGCGGCCCGGATAACTCGACAGGGCCGCCTGTTTGGCCTGTCCCGGCGAGATCACCCGGCCCTGGCGCACGGCGTCGCGCGCATTGTCGTCGCGGTCCCAGTACTGGGCCTCGACCAGCAGCGCCGCCGCCGGTGCCTGCCCGATCACCTGATCGGCGCGCGCCGGCCCCGACCCCATCAGAAAGAGGGCCAAAGCGGCGGTCGTCAGGGCGACCCATGTGAATTTCTGTCCCATGCCCCCGGTCTTAAGCCATCCCGACTGAACCCGCGATGAACGGGCGTTGCGGCTTCCTGTCAGAATTCGCCGCTCAGAAACCGCTGAACGTCACGAATTCCTCGAGCGGTGCGCGATCCGTGCGCAATTGGTTAATGGGGGCTGCCTCATCCATGTAGCCGAGCCCCATGCCACAGAACAGCATAAGCTCTTCCGGTATCCCGACAAACTCGCCGACCGTCTTGTACCAGATCGCCCAGGCTTCCTGCGGCGCGGTGTGCAGCCCGTGCTCGCGGGCGGCCAGCATCACCGACTGGATGAACATGCCGAGATCGGACCACTGGCCGAGGCCCATCTGCCGGTCGATGGCGAAAAACAGCGCCACCGGCGCGTCGAAGAAACGGAAATTGCGGGCGAACTGCGCCTGCCGCCCGGCCTTGTCCTCGCGCGTCACGCCGATGGTCGCATACATGTCCTCGCCGCATTTGAAGCGCCGGCCCTTGTAGGGCTCGGTCAGGCCCTTCGGATAGATGTCGTATTCGAGACCATCGCCGAACGGCGTGTCTTTCTGCTTCTCGGCCACGATGGCCAGAAATTCCTTCAGCCGGTCGCCGGCCACCACATAAACATGCCAGGGCTGCAGATTGCCGCCCGAGGGCGCGTATTTCGCTTCTTCGAGAATCTGGCGCACGGTCGCCTCGGGCACCGGCTTGTCGAGAAAGGCGCGGCAGGTGATGCGGCTCTTCAAGGCTTCGGAGACTTTCATCGGCGGGGCTCTCTCTTCGGTTGCAAATTCTATCGCGCCGTCACATAGGGCCAGAGCGCGTCGGCGCCGCGCGCGATCGTCTCGCGGCCGAGGCTTTCGGCCCATTCGGCGCCGGCGCCGAACTCGGCGCGCCACGACCAGAGGCGGCGCGTCGCGAAGTGGAGGCCATGCTCATAGGTGAAACCGATCGCGCCATGCACCTGATGGGCAATCGAGGTTGCGATGCTCGAGGCATCGTCGGCGCGGATCTTGGCGACGGCAATCTCGAATGCCGCGTCATTCTTGCGCCGCGCGGCCTGCGCGCAGGCATGGTCGGCGGCAATGCCTGTCGCGGCGGCCTGCGTCGCCAGAACGGCGAGTTGCTGCTGGATCGCCTGAAACTTGCCGATGGGCTTGCCGAACTGCGTCCGTTCATTGGCATAGGCGACCGTCTGCGCCGCCAGATAGTCGAGCGCACCGGCCATCTGGCAGGCCCGCACCAGCGCGCCGTAAAGCCGCAACGCGTTCTCCGGCAGCGCGACGGGCGCGGATTGCGCCGCTACGGCTTTCAGCGTCAGCGTGTCGCGCGGCTCGCGCGCCACATTGATGTCGGGCGCGACCGATGCGCCGTCGAGCGACGCCAGTACCAGATTGCCGCCGACCAGCGCAACGCCATGCGCCGCCTGACGGCCCCAGGGCACGCGGCGCGCCGTGCCCGAAAGCCTGCCGGCCGAAAGCGTGAAATCGCCTTCCATCACCGTCAGCACGCCGTCGGGCGCCGCAATACCGGCTTCGGCCAGCAGCCAATGCGCGAGCACGGCTTCGGCGAGCGGCAGCGGCGCGACATGGCGGCCCGCCGCCTTCAACACGATGGCCGCGTCGGCCCATGTGCCGCCCGCGCCGCCTTGCGCCTCCGGCGCCAGCACGCGGGTCAGCCCGTTGGCTTCGAGTTCGCTCCACAAGGCTTCGGGCCAGACGCCGTCCTCGGCGCTCTGGATCAGGTTCTTCGTCACGCGCTCGGCCAGCAAGCCGTTGACGCTGTCGGCGAGGATCGTCTGCAATTCGTTCATGTTCCGCTCCTCACCGCAGCCCGAGCCCGCGGGCGATGATGCCACGCAGGATTTCGCGCGTGCCGCCGCGCAACGAGAAGGACGGCGTCGTCTGCGTCAGATAACCCAGCACCTGTTCATAGTCGCTGCCCGCGCCGACCGTCGGCTCGATGCCCAGCAATTCATGCGCGCGCACCGGCATGTCCTGCTCGAAGATCGCGCCGAGGTCTTTCACCACCGAGGCCTCGAGCGCCGGGTTCTCGCCCTTGTCGAGCATGCCGGCGACCGAGAGCGACATCTGCCGGAGCGTCACCAGATGCGCGACGAGACGGCCGATCTCGCGCGCGCCTTCCGCGCCGCCGCGCTTTTCGAGTTCGCGGATCATTTCGACCATCAGGATGAAGCTCGAGAGATAGCGTTCGGGGCCGGAGCGTTCGAAGGCGAGTTCCGCCGTCACCTGGTTCCAGCCGCCGCCTTCGGTGCCGACCAGCATGTCGTCGGGCACGAAAGCATCCTGAAACACCACCTCGTTGAAATGCGCCTTGCCAGCCAGATCCCGGATCGGGCGGATCGTGATGCCCCCGGTCGTTTTCAGATCGACCAGAAATTGCGTCAGCCCCGCATGTTTGTTCTGCGGATCGAGATGGGTGCGGAACAACCCGATCATGTAATGCGCGGTATGGGCGCCCGAGGTCCAGAGCTTGGTGCCGTTGACCTTGTAGCCGCCGTCGACCTTGTCGGCGCGGGTGCGCGTCGCGGCAAGGTCGGAGCCTGAATCCGGCTCCGACATGCCGATGCAGAAATAACATTCGCCTTTCGCAACGCGTGGCAGGATTTTCTGGCGCTGCTCCTCGGTACCGAAGCGCATCAAGAGCGGACCCGACTGCCGGTCGCCGATCCAGTGCGCGCCCACCGGCGCGCCGGCGGCCAGCAGTTCCTCCAGCACCACATAGCGGTCGAAGGCGCTCTTCTCATGGCCGCCATATTTCTTCGGCCAGGTCATTGCGATCCAGCCCTTCGCACCCATCTTGCGGCTGAATTCGGGATCCGATCCCGACCAGGTCTGCGCCCGCGTCACCGCCGGCACCTTTGCGAGCTCCTCGGCGAGGAAGGCGCGCACGTCGGCGCGCAGGCCTCTGGTTTCGTCCGGCAATTCGCAAAGATCGAAGCGGAAGGCCTGCATCATTCTGTCCTCACGTCACCAGGGCGGTCGTACCGCCGTCGATCCGGATATTCAGCGCGTTGATCGCGCCCGCGCGCGGACTGGCGACGAAAGCCACCAGATCGGCGATTTCCTCAGGCAGCGGAATCTTTCCCGTCAGATTGCCCATGAAATTCTTCAGCACATGCGGCTCGACCTCGTCCCATGTCGTGCCCCAGCCGCGCTCGCGGCCTTGCGCCAGAAACCGTTCTTCGACTTCCTTGGTGCGGATCAGGCCCGGTGAAACGAGATTGACGGTGATGCCGCTGCCCTTGAGTTCCTTCGCTAGCGAAATCGTCATCGTCGCCAGTGCGCCCTTCGACGCATAATATTGCGGCATGCGCGCGGCGGGCTCGGTCGAGCCGATGGTGCCGAGCATCACGATGCGGCCCCAGCCCTTGCGCTGCATCGCGCCCATGAAGGCGCGCGTCAGGCGCATCGCCGACAGCACGTTCTTTTCATAGGCCTCGATCCAGTCCGGCGTTTCGGACTTCGTCCACGAGCCTGCATCGGCCGTGCCGTAATTGTTGATCAGAATGTCGACATCGCCCGCAGCGGCGGCGACTTCGGCCGCACCGGCATCGTTCAGAATGTCGCCCGCGATACCGCGCGCCGAAAATCCGAGGCCGCGAATTTCGGCGGCGACCGCGTCGGCAGCATCTTGCGCAAAGCCATGCACCAGCACATCGGCGCCCTCGCGCGCCAACGCATGCGCGATGGCGCGACCGGTGCCGCGATGCGCGCCCGAGACGAGCGCCGTCTTGCCGGTGAGATGAAAATCCATAAACGCCGTTCCTGCCCGTCGCCCCTTATCGTTCGGAGGCGTTTCTAGCAGGATATGGTTCGCCTGTCCGCGTGGGAACAGGGGCGTTTCGGATTTGGAAGGAGATCGTGGGGGAAGAGCGCCGCGAAGGCTGGTGGCGGATCAGAATTCCGCTGCGGCAAGCGTCACCGGCGCAACATCGACGGCGACCTGCGCCGTGACCGGAAGTGACGCGACACTGAACAAGGCGGGATAGTTCTTGCCGGTATAGACGCCCGCCGAAAAGAGCATCGCGGCGCAGGCGCAAATGCCTGCCACCGCGGCCATGCGGCGGCGTGAGCGGCGATTGTAGAAGATCTTTCGGGCCATCGGAGTTGTCCCCCTGACGTCTCAAGTCCGTTCGGTTCGGGGTACGCTACAATGACGATTTTATGGTGAAATATTTAAGAGATTTCTAATCGAACCCGTCTGTTTCGATGCAATATTGAGCGAATATTTGTACCCCCGGCGCGGTTTTCCGGCGCCGGGGGTGGTTTTTCTCAGAAATACCGGCGATCGGCCTCTTCCTTGGCGTGCCCGATATTCAGTGCCACACAGTCAAGCACCCGGTAGAGCTTGCCGATCAGCGTGTCGTCCTTCGGCGTCGGCGTTGCGGCGGCAATGGCCGAGGCAGCGCCGACAATTGCCAGCGCGGCCTCGAGCCACACCAGCCAGCCGCCAGGCAATATCGATGCAAGAAATTCCAGCATGTTTCGGTCCTCCGGTTGAGCCCTTGGGGCGGGCGAAAGGTACAAAACGGTCAGACGGTCAAGGTCGCGCGTCGGCCCGCGCCGCGGCCGAAGCTGGCGCTCAATTGACAGACGGTGACCTCGAGCGCCGGAAATCCGGAGCTGCCGAAATCGGCAATCTGGTCGGCTGCGCTGTAGACCGCGCGCGGCTCTGTTGCCGCGATAACGCGCTTGACCGCCTCACCGTCGTGGATGTCGATTTCGTAAGCTTCGCTTTCCTCGCCGAGCGGCACGTCGAGACCGGTCCAGCTGTCGCCGCCAATGCGGGTGCGGCGGATCCAGCCGAGTTCAATATCGCCGCCTTCGCCGCGCCGCACGCGCAGATGCACCGGGCTCAGCGGACGCAGGCCGATACCGTCAAAAATGCGCTCGATGCTGACATAGGTTTCATCGTCGAGCGGCAGCGGCGCCGGCCCATAGGCCCAGAGCCGTGCGAGGCCGCGTTCGGTATCGCTCATGCCGAGTTCGCTCACCGCCTCGTCGAGCAGCACAAAGCGCGCACCGGGCGCGAGCGGCGCGCGCATGGCGCCCTCGCTTCCGCCCTGCCCGCGCAGCAAGCCGGACAGCAACACCTCATTGGGCGCGACCAGCAGTGCCGCGCGAAACTGGATGATCTCCCAGTCGCCTTCCGGCGTTTCAAGAGCGGCGGCATTGGCGCCTGCCAGCACTGACAGCATGTCGGCGCTGGCCAGCTCGCCGCTTGAAAGCGCGATCGTCAGCTCGTTCGCCTCGTCCCAGCGGCCAACCGGCCCCGGCATCAGCGGCGTCAGTGTGAAGCCGAGCGTCGCCGGCCGCGTGACCACGCGGTCAAAGGCGAAGCCCGCGCCGGCGCTTTTGAAAACGGCGATGCCGCCCGGCCATGGATCGGCGGCCACGGCAATACGCGGCGCATGCGGCGTCTCTTCGCCGGTCAGCAGCGGCAAATCCATGAAGACGGCGAGCGGCGTTCCATAGCTCGGTGCCGCCGCCGGCGAACTTGAGCGGACGGGTGCCGTGACCGGCCCGTAAAGGCTCTCTTCCGTCCCGACGCCACGGCAGCTCCGCATATGCGTGTCGGCGATCTCGGTCAGGCGAAAGCGTGCTTCACGATGCGGCAATTCGAGCGTCACCACATCGCCGGCATCGAGCGCGAGACGGCTCGGCGGCAATGCGAGTGCGGCACGCTCGCGTTCGCTCCAGGCTTTCTGCATCCAGATATCGGCAATCGCTTGCGCGGCCGGTTGCGTCAGCACCATCGGCAGCGTCGCCGTCGCCACGCGCGCGCTGCGGCCCGCCAGCCGCCGCGCCTCGACCGCCGCCTGCCGGTATTCGCCGCCGCCATCGATATAGACGATCTTCGCCGCATTCGGCAGTTCGGTCTCCTGCCCGCGCGTCAAGGCATAACCGGGTGCGGCGCTGTTGTCGTCAACCGCCAGTTCATCGGGCGTCAGGCGCGCGACCGGCACGTCGCCAAAATGACGGAAGCGAATGACACCCTGCGTTTCGGCGGCATCGAAGAAATGCGCCAGCATCAGCGGCTCCAGCGCCGCGCGCGGCGAGATGATCCGGTCGATGACGAAACCTTCGACCGTGCCGCCCAATTCGCCGACATCGAATTCCGCAAAGCCGGCCTCGCGCATGATCGCCGCGGCAAGGTCGGCAAGCGGCGCGGCGCCCATGCGGCCGTTGAGCCAGTGGCCGCGCTGCCAGTTCTCACCATCGGTCCAGATGTCGATCCGTTCCGGAAAGGTCGGGAAGGGGCGTGCGTCCCAGGTCCAGAGGAAGATCCGCGCCGGATCGACCATCGGCCCGCCATAAACCGCCGACACCGGATTGGCGCCGGCGACATGATCGGCATGCGCCGGGTTCCAGTAGCTCATCTGCGCTTCGATGAAACGGCGCTGGATGAAATCGTCGCGGGTGCCGCGCGAGAAATGCGGCAGCGCGCTTTCGGCCGATTTCGGATCGACGAAAACATTCGGCTGGTTGGTGCCCTTGTCGATGGCCGGGCAGCCGAGTTCGGTGAACCAGATGGGCTTCGATTGCGGCAGCCAGGCCGTCGGCGCTTCGGCCTCGATGCCGCCCGGCCGGTTGTGGTGAGCGTTCGACCACCAGGACTTGATGTCCTTGGCGCTCCAGACCCAGGGTTTGCCATAGGCGCCGTCGGCGATCGGCGTGCGCAGCTGGCTCGCGCGGTCAGCTTCGCTCGCATAATACCAGTCGAAATCCTCGCCGCCGGCGATGCGGCTGTGCAGGTAGTCGAGATCGTTGATCGAGCGCCAGCCTTCTTCGGCGTCGAGATGGATCTGTCCGTCGCGCCAGTCGCTCAGCGGTGCGTAATTGTCGATGCCGATGAAATCCACATTGGCGTCGGCCCAGAGCGGATCGAGATGAAAATGGAGATCGCCTGTACCGTCGTCCGGGGCGTGACCGGCATATTCCGACCAGTCGGCGGCATAGGAGACCTTCGTTCCGGGTCCGAGGATCGTCTTCACATCGGCGGCAAGCGACTGCAATGCCACAACGGCCGGATAGGCATCGGCGCCGCTCCGCACCTGTGTCAGTGCCTTCAGTTCCGAGCCGATCAGGAAAGCATCGACCCCGCCCGCCTGCACGCAGAGATCGGCATAGTGCAGCACCATGCGGCGATAGGACCATTCGCCGGCGCCGGGTGCGGCGCTACCGAAAAAGCTTTCGACCTGCGTCGCCGCGGCGCTCGTCTTGTCGGGCGTGCCGTCGCGGCCGGGCGCCGGATCGCAGGTGATCCGGCCGCGCCAGGGAAAGGACGGTTGGCTTGTCCCGCCCCAGGGATCGGGCTTGGTATTACCTGCCGGCACATCCATCAGCACGAAGGGATAGAAGACGGCGCTCATTCCGCGCGCCTTGATATCCTGCAACGCACGCACCACCGAGGCGTCCGAAGGCGTGCCGCCAAAGGCCGGGCGCCCCTCGATCTGGCTGACGGTCTGCGCGGCCGTGCGGCCGATCCCCGCCACGCTCCAGCTTCCGGGTTGCGTGATCTTGTGACCGATCTCGACCTTGGGACGCACCGTGCAATGGCCGCAGCGCAGATCGTCGCCGAACCAGGCGACGACCAGCGACACGGCACGCGCATTCGGGCAGGTCGCCTCCAGTTCGTCGAGCGCCACATGCCAGTCGGCGCGGCCGTCCGAGCTGTGCCGATTGAGCGCCCGGCTCGATGTCTCGCTGAGGATCTCGCGTTGCGGCTGCGTGTCATAGACGAACTCCCCGGCGCCGGGAATCATCGTCACCGCGCGCACAAGGCCCTCGATCTCGCTCAGCGAGCGGAAGACCTCGAAGCTCAATTGCGGGATGCGGTTGCCGAAAGGCGTTACATCCATGTTCTCGAAGACGATATAGGCCGTGCCACGATAGGTCGGCGCGGCATCCGCGCCTTCAACCGCCTCGATCAACGGATCGCGCTGCTGCGCCGCGTCGCCCTTGTGCAACCGCCATGTCAGGCCCGAAAGCGAGAGCGGCTTGCCGTCGGCCCAGATACGGCCGATGCGCGTCACCGCGCCCTCGCAAAGCGCCACCGCGAAGGAAACGCTGTAGCTGTATTCGGTGACCGTAACGCTCGACCCGCCGCCGCCCTTGCCGCCGCCGGAGGAGCGCTTGCGCACATGCTCCTTGTAGTGGGTGGCCCAGATCACCTGTCCGGCGAGCCGCGCCCGCCCGTAGAGACGCGGGATCGGCGCGCCCTCGGTCGAGGCCATCACATGCAGTTCGTTGAGACGCGGTCCCTGCGCGCTGGCCGATGAACCGAAAAGCTGTGCATCGACATAGGCGCCGAGCCCGGTGCCGATCGCGCTGCCCAGCGCCGCGCCGCTGATGCTCGCGCCGAAAAAGCTCAGGCCCGACGGCAGGAGCGTGTTGCCGAGCGCCGAGCCGACCGAGGAAAGAACCAGCGTTGCCATGCGTCAGTCGTCCGTTCCGGGAAAGCGAAAGGCAAAGGCCGCCCGTGCGCGCCACCAGCGGCCCATGCTGGTTTCGACAACGGCGCGGCCCGACCAGGCATGAATCATCCGCTCCGGCGCGCTCAGGATCGCGGCATGTTTGGCCGGGCCGCCGGGGCGCATGCGGAACAGCATCACCTCGCCGGCCTGCGCGTCGGCAACCGCGATTTCCGTCATGTGCCGCCGCGCGGCGTCCGCCATCGTCTCCTCGGTCGCGCTGCCCGGCGCCTCGGCCCAGTCGGGCGTATAGGGCGGCGGCGCTTCGGGCTCGGCGCCGATTGTCTCGCGCCAGACGCCGCGCACCAGACCGAGACAATCGGTGCCGGCGCCTTTCAGGCTCGCCTGATGGCGATAGGGCGTGCCGATCCAGCCGCGCGCGGCGGCGACGATGTCCGCGCGTGTCGTCATCTCAGGCCCGCCGGCTGCCGTCGTTCGGGCCATCGCCCGCGCGCGCCAGCACGAAATCGTTACCCGGCATATGCGGGAAGCCGCGAAAATTGACGCCGTTCGAAAATTTGGCGCGACAGGTCGCGAACTGCTTGTCGCAACCGGCCGTCACGACGAATGTGTCGTCGGGCGCAACGCCGCGCGCCATCGCCCGCCAGAGTTCGAGCCGTGTGCCTTCGGGCGTCAGGGCATGTGCCTTCACTTCCATCGCCGCACCGTCATTCGCGCCGCCGCTGAAGACAATCCTGCCGCGCTCGAACCAACCTTCGGCGAAAGCCTCGAGCCCGCTCGCCACGATGATGCGGTCGCCCTCGGCGCTGACGACGGTGCCCGCGCCGCGAAATTGATCCGCATCGAGCGCAATGCCGCAACGCGCGTCGCCGAGATCGGCGTCGCAGCCATACTGGAAGATGCGCCCCACCGGCTGATTGAGGCGATGGGCAAGGCCGCGCAGTTCGGCGCTGAAGGCCACACCCGACCGCGTCACCTCGCCGAGATTGCCCTTGCGCAGCAACATGCGCTCTTCCACCGCCTGCCAGTTGACGCGCCAGATTTCGAATTCGGCATCGTCATAGAGTCCGGCGGCGAGATCGCCCTCCTCGATCCGCGCCGATGAAAGCGCGCCGGCGACATCGAGATTGTCGACGGCGAGCCCCGAGGAATGCTCGAGCGCCGTTGCCGTGAAACCGCCCGCGGCTTCGTAGGTCAGGCCGTCGAAGCCGAGATCGCGGTCGTGATCGGTAAAGCCCATCGCCGTGCCATCGGCGCGGGTCAGCTTCCAGCAGGTCGCCAGCGTCGTTGCGCCGGACGCCAGATGCGCGGCAAGCGCGGGGGGCAGGGTTTTCATCGGTTCAGATCCGGATTTCGATGATCGGCACGTCGGGGACGCTGCCGGCGTCGAAGGCGCCGAGGTTGATGTCGAGAAAATCGGTGTCGAAGCGCACCGGCACGTCGAATTCGAAGCCCGCCGTAACCATTGCGCCCGCCTCGGGTGCGGCCGTGAAAGCGACAAGGCCGGCTGTCGGGTCGGCCGTGAAATCGGTACCCGCCGCCATCTCGATGCCGCCGACCGCGACGCGCACGCTGTCCGCCACCGGCTTGGCGATTGCGCGCGTGTAGCTCGCGCCGCCTGAACTGTAATGCTTGACCAGCGGGAAACTCAGCCGCGCGCCGTCGCCCGTGCCCAGCAGCTGGTCGGCTGGCGCGACGCTCGCGCCCGGCGCGCAACTCTTGCCGTCGACGCGGTCGTGCCAGCGGAAGCCGTGCAGCCGCCCGTGACGCGCCTCGAAAAATTCGATCAGCGTGTGAATGTCGTCGAGCGCGCGCAGGCCGAGGCCGGCATTCCAGCGCCGCCGCGACAGCGCCCAGGGGCTGTTGCGCTCCTCATGGCCCGAGCCCAGTGTCACGATCTCGGTGCGCCGCTCCGGCCCGCCCGAGGCGCCGAAGCCGATCGCCAGCGGAAAGCGGATTTCATGAAAGGCCATGTCAGAGGTTCCGGGCGCCGCGCGCCGCCGCGCGGGCCAGCATCGCGGCGATCTGGGATTCGGAACGGCGGAAGCTCTCGGCGTCGGTGGCGGTCACATTGAAGGTGACGTTGATGACGCCCGCGCCGGCTTCCGCCGCCACGCCGAGGCGGCCGTCGCGGCTGCGCTTCAGCGGTAAGATCGCTTCGGGCCCGGCCTCGCCGGCAAGCCCGGTTCCGCCGCGCAATGGAAACAGCAGCGGACTGTTGACGACGCCGCCTTTGGCGAAGGGCAGCACACGGCCATCGGCAAAGGTATTGCCCCGGGCGCTGCCGACCAGCGCACCGAACATGCCGCCGATCCCGCCCGCCACGGCGCCCGAGATCGAGCGCGTCAGGCTTTCCAGCGCCAGGCGCGAAATGTCGAGCGCCAGTTTGCGCAGCACATCGGAGAGCGAACGGCCCTTCAGCGCGACGCCTTCGAAGGCGGATGTCAGCGCGCGGCCGAAATCGCGCCCGCCCGCGCCGGCGCGGCGATAATCCTCAGTGACGCCGCGCAAGGTGCGTTGCGTTTCGAGGCCGAAGGCGCGCGTTGCCGCGGCCGCCGCCTCCATGGCGCGCGTCAGCGCCGCCGGATCGGTGTCGGGGGTCATGATGGTCCTGAAATGGCTTGGAGGTCGCGGTCTATCTGGCGTTCTGGATCGGCGTTGCCGACACGTCGATCGTGCCGCCATGCGAATAGGTCATCTGCGTCGTCGATTCCGAGCCGGTATAGACGGCGAACATCGCCGTGCCGGTCGAGATCATCTGCTGATGGGTCCGGCCGCTCAGCCGCGCGATGTCCTGGCCCACCAGCTGCGGATCGGAGGCGATGACCAGATAGCGTTCCTCGTCGCGGATGCGCAGCACCGCCGACAGGGCCTGACCGCGGAACAGCAGTGCTTCGCGGTCGATGCGGCGCGTCTCGGCGCCTTCTGCATCGAGCAGCGCCAGCTGCGGCGCGAAAATGCTGTTCTGCCCGGGCAGGCTGCGCAGCGTCACCATGTAGGGCTCGCCGGGCGCCGGCAGCGCCAGGATACGGTAGAGGCTTTTGGCGCCGTCCCGTTCGATGCAGGGACTGCCGGCGTCGATGGTCACGCGTTCGGGCTTCTTCTTGTCCTCGGCGTCGAAGGGCAGCGACTGCGCCCGCGCGAGGCTGGGGCTTTCGCTGCAGTTCGACGGTGCGATCTGCACGATCGGCGGCGGGCCGGGCTGCGTCGTCTCGCAACCTGCCAGCGCCAGCGCCGCCAGCGCCGGCAGTGCCTTCGACAAGGCTGTTCTCATCGCCGCACCCCTCCCCTTCCGCGTGTCAGCGCATCAGTGCCGCGATGGCTTCGGTCGATTTGACGAAAGCCGTGTCGAGGCCCGCTACGGCGTGTTCCGGACTGCCCGTCAGGGTGTCGAAGGAACCGAAGGAATATTCCGCATCCGGCGCAATGGTCACATGCCGGGCCTGGTCATAGGTGCCGATCGGGTTGTAATAGATGCTGTCCTCCATCAGCACGCTCGAATTGCGCGCGCTGACGAGACGCACGGTCGCCGCCAGTGTCGGGCGATAGGGCGTGCCCGCCGTGATGCCGGCAGCGATATAGCCATAGTGATTGAGCACGACATCGAGATAGGCATCGACTTTCGGCTCGCCGCTCGCGGGCGGATAGGTTTCGAGAAAGGCGGTGGTGCTGGTCCGTGTCGTCGGCACCGAGACCACCGTATAGCCTTGTGCCTCCAGCGAGGCCTTGATGCCGTCGGTCAGCCGATCGCGTGCGGAGAAATTTTGGCCACTCAGCAGCGACGACAGCTTGCTCTCACGATTGGCCTGGATGCCGGCATCGATCAGCGCGCCCACCAGGCCGAAACTCTGGCCAACGGTACTGGCCAGCACCGCGGAGGGCCCACTGGGCGTTGCCGGGCTCACCAGCCCGATGGTCTTCATCTCGCCCGAGGAACTGCGATCGAACGGCACGACAGGTTTTGTTGCACAAGCGGCCAGAAACGACAGCGCGGCGAATGCCAGCGCGACGCGAGTGAAAGCGATCATCGGTATGCCCCCGGAATTATGTCCCCCATGCAGGACCGGCAGCTTGTGCAGCGGCCCCGACACTAAAACGCTACTTTCGGAATGCGGCTTGCGCAATCGTCAAATGCCGGACGGGGCGATGTATATCGGCAACAGGCCCTCGATTTTTGTCAACATTTCGCGCGGAGCGCGCCTTTTCCGTCATCAGTCTGCGGATGAAGCGGGCGGTGCATCCGGAAACCGCGTCATCAATGCCGCAAGCTCGCCGCGCGCCATCGGTGCATCGGTCGCCGGCTGAAGCGCCCGCGCGGCGGCGGCGAGTTCGGGCAGGGTCAGCCGCCAGAAGCGATCGGGCGCGAGGCGCAGCCGCCCGAGGCCCAGCGTCATCGCTTCCGCCCAGGGAAAGCGCGGTGGGCTCACGATGCCGCCGCGCCGCCGAATGTCGCCGCCAGCAGATCGGCGACGATGGCGATGTAGCCCGCGGCACCGCCATCGGCCGTCAGCCGCGCCACTTCGGCGTCCGAAATCTCGGCGCCGGCACCACGCAACCCCGCGCCGATCACGCACACGGCGTCCATCGCCGAAATGCGTCCGGTCTCGAAGCGTGCGGCCAGCGCCAGCATGTCCTCGCCGCCAAAGGCCTGTTCGAGTTCGGCCAGCGCGCCCAGCGTCAGCACCAGCAGGCGCCGCTCGCCGCCCAGCATGGCCTCGATTTCGCCTCTGTGCCGGTTGGCCATGCTCACGCGCCGGCAAAGGAAA
This sequence comes from Parvibaculum sp., assembly GCF_030651915.1. Lineage (GTDB taxonomy): Bacteria > Pseudomonadota > Alphaproteobacteria > Parvibaculales > Parvibaculaceae > Parvibaculum. The sequence continues at coordinate 409,874 of NZ_JAUSBV010000005.1, forward strand.
TCTGGCCGGCGCTTTCCAGCGCCAGGTCGAATGTCACCTCGCCGTCATGTTCGCCGGAAAATTCCAGCGCCACGATCTGGAACGGGCCCTCGACGGTGCCGAAATCGGGGATCACCACCTGCCAGTCGCGGATCGCGCCGTCGAAGAAGATCTGCCGCACGCTCGCATCCGAGCCCGCATCCTTGAAGATGCCGCGCCCCGTGATCGCCGCCGTGCGGACGCCGGCGCCTTCCAGCAGCTCGCGCCAGCGCCCGGCCGATTCCGCATGGGTGATATCGACGGGCCGTGCATTGAAGGCCAGCGCGCGGGTGCGCAGTCCGGCCACGGTGGCGAAGCTGCCGCTGCCGGTCTCGTCGAGCTTCACCAGCAGGTCCTTGCCTTTCTGGGCGGTCATCTGTCGCTCCTTCCTGTCATGCTTCCTCGGTCACGGCGCGGAAGCGGATGGTGCCGCGCCAGGTCGTGCCGTCGGCCTCGCGCCGCGTCTCGCTGTCGCGCAGCCGCAGATTGACCAGCGCATGACCTTCCAGAGTCAGCGCCGCGTCATGCAGCCGGGCGCCGACCGCGGCGAGGATCTCTTTCGCTTCCGCCCGGCCGCCGCGCCGCGAAAAAGCGTGCAACGACAGAAGATGTTCGGCGCCGCGGCTCTCGCCGGTGCTCCAGTCGCGTGTCTCGCTTTCGCCCAGCGTCAGGTAGGGCAGCCCCACATCGTCGGGCGGATTGTCGTAAATGCGCGCGGCCACCAGCGCCGCCAGCGCGGCGTCGGCGGCGAGCGCCGCATAGACGGCCTTCTGCAACGCCAGATCCGCGCTCATGTGCCGCCCTCCTCGCAATCGATCAGCAGCGTGTGGCGCTTGCCGTCGATATCGCTGACGCTGCGAATGTCGAGCGCCCGCCCTTGCCACAAGAGCCGCATGTCGGCGCTCACGCCGCTGCGATAGCGGATCATCACCTGCAAGGCGCGCCGCGCCTCCATGCGCTCGCCGGCCGGACGCTCGCCGCCGCCCCGCGTCATCACATGCGCCCAGACGGTCGCGACATCGCTCCAGGTCACGACGGCACCGCCGGCGCCATCGGACGTCCGCAGCGGTGCCTGCAGCGTCACGCGTTCGCGCATCGCGCCCGCGCTCACAGCCGCAGCCGCCGGTAAGGCGCGACCAGCGCCGTGATCATGCGCGGCAGCTCGGTCCCGGCGCCGACCGGCTCGCGATGCTCGAACCAGTGCGCGACCAGCAGCAGCAACGCCTGTTTCAAGGGCGGCGGCACGTCGGCGGCGGCGCCATAGCCGGCGGTGAAATCGATCTCGATGCCGGCCAGCCTTGTTGCCGGTTGCGGCCAGGCCTTAGTCGGCGCGAGGCGCGGCGCGTCGCCGGCCAGCGCCGTTTCATAAAGCGCCGCATCGAGGGCCGCCATCGCGCCCGCCGCGTCCGCAACCGCCACCGACGTCACATCCTGCACCGGCGCCAGCGGCAACATCACCGCGCCATGCGGCCAGGCATCGAGCGTCAGCCGCCAGCTCTGCGTCACGAAGGCCCGCCGCGTCTCGGCCTCGAGCGCGGTGCGCGCCGCCGCGATCAGCGCCTCGACCAGCGGGTTCTCCTCCGTCCCGTCGAGACGCAGATGCGCGCGCGCTTCCGCCAGCGTCACCGGCTCGACGGCCGGAGCGGTTAGAAGGATCAGGGCCATGGGGATGGGTTCTCTCTGGGAGGTCAAAAACCTTGGTGTCATCCCGGCGAAAGCCGGGACATGGACCGCTGCGGCCCGTGGCAAGGTGAAGATTTTGCACGCGGAGACGCGGAGACACGGAGAAGGGAAGCAAGAAAATTTCAAGCAGTGGTACAGGGAACGTTTCCTGGCGCTTCGCGCCGAAGGCGCAACAATTTTTCTTCTCTCCGCGTCTCCGCGCCTCCGCGTGAACCCTTCTTCTTCCCTTCACCTCACCCTTTGAGGGTGGAAGAAGAGAGCGCGCGCCCTCACACCGGCTTCAGATGCGCATGGGCGAGCAGCGCCAGCGCGGCAATCGGCGTGCCCTCTTCATGCGTGCCGGTCAGCACCACCGCGACGCGGCTGTAGCGCGCCGGGCCGACATAGCCGATGCGGTAGTCGCGCTGGTCGCCGGCCACATCGTCGATGGTGGCGAAGACGCCGTTTTCGTCCGGCGTCCCGCCCAGCACCTCATGCGCCGCCGTCACCGGCTGCCAGTCGCCGCCATTTTCCGAAACCTCGATCGCGCAGGCGATCGAAAGCGCCGGCGACAGCGTCTCGCCCGTCGTGCCGATACAGACGATGTGTTCGACCGCCGCAAAGCCGCGGCGGTCGACCGGCGCGCCATAGCGCGAAATCGTGGTGACGGCCGGGTCGAGCGTCTGCACCGTGGCGATATTGTTGTGAATGTCGCGCATCGTTCCCTCCTCAAGCCGCGAACTTCAACAGCTTGATCGCCTCGAAATTCTGCACCCCGCCGCCGACGCGCTTGGTGGTGTAGAACAGCACATAGGGTTTGGCGCTGTAGGGATCGCGCAACACGCGCACGCCGAGCCGGTCGACGATCAGATAGCCGCGGCGGAAATCGCCAAAGGCGATTGCCGTTTCATCGGCGCCGATCGACGGCATCTCTTCGGCTTCCGTCACCGGATAATTGAGCAGCGTCGGCGGCTGGCCGGCCGCCAGCGCCGGCTGCCAGAGATAATTGCCGTCGCCATCCTTGAACTTGCGGATCACCGCCTGGGTCGTGCGGTTCATCACGAAGCGGCCGCCGGCGCGGTAGCCCGATTTCAGCGCATAGACGAGATCGATCAGCCTGTCGGCCGGGTTGGACGCCGGAAAGGCGCCGGCGCTCCCCGTCGTAATGAAGCCGAGCTTGCCCCATTCCCAGGCGCCGTCAGCGACCTGGTCGTAATCGAGAAAGCCGCGCGGCTTTTTGACGCCGTCGCCATGGATGAAGGCCGCGCCCTCCTGTTCGACAAAGGCCGTCTGCACTTCCTCGGCCAGCCACTGGTCGATATTGACCGCCGCGTCGTCCAAGAGCGTCGGCGTCGCCGCCGGCATCGCATAAAGCTCCATCGCCGGAAACTCGATTTCGCTGAGCGTCGGCGTCGCGGTCTGCGGCCGCGCTTCGGTTTCGCCGACCCAGCCCGTCTGCGCGCCGCCGGTCGCAAAGGGCTTCTTGAAGCTCGCCGCGCCGATCTTGCGGATGCCGGCAATGGCGCGGATCGGCGAGGCCTCCGACACCAGCCGCTCGATCGCGCGCTCGGTTTCGGCCGGCACCAGATAGCCGCCATCGGGATCGGACTGCGCCGAAAGCGCCTTCGCCTCGAGCCCGCGCAGCTGATGCGCCTCGCCCTTGCGGACGTAAGTCTCGAAGGCGGCCTTGTGTTCGCGCAAAGCGGCCGGCCCGGCGCGTTCGCCGCCGAGTTCGGGGCGTTGGGCCGCCAGCGCCAGCGCCTCGACCTTCTTGGTCTGCCGGTCGAGCGCGCTGTCGAGGCGGGCGAGCTTTTCTTCGGTCAGCGGATCGGCGGCGAGCTTGCGCTCGATATCGCCCAGGCGTTCGTCATTCGCTTCCTTGAAAGCCTCGAAGGACGACATCAGCTCGTCCATCGCCTCGCGCACTTCCGTGGCGGCGGGCGCCGCCGGTGCTTCGGCGCTTTTGCTTTCGGCTTCCTTCAGCGCCGCGCCGATGCGCGGCAGATCGTCGTTCCAGTGGGACATGGATCGTCTCCGTTCGGGGGGTGAAACGTCAGCTTCGGAAAATTCGCGCCGCCGCGCGCAGGGCGCGGACCAGCGCCGCGTCGGGCGGCGGCAGGCGCTTGACGGCGCTGATCCGCGCCGCCGGCAGCATCGGAAAAGTCACGACCGAGATTTCCCAGAGGTCGAGCTCGATCAGGCGGCGCGCGCCGCGTTTGCCGTCCTTCTCGGCCCGCACCACGTGATAGCCGATCGACAAGCCGTCGACGGCGCCCGCCCGCATCAGCGCCAGCACCTCGCGGGCCCGCGTCACATCGGCCAGCAGCCGCCCGCGCACGAAAAGCCCGCGCGCGTCCTCGCGGATCTCGCTCCAGACGCCGATCACCTCGCCCGCATCATGCTGGTAAAGGAGCTTGACGCCCTTCGGCCCGCGCCGCGCCAGCGAGGCCCGGAAGGCCCCCGGCATCACGATATCGCGGCCGAGATCCTCGGCGCCGAACACGCTCGCATAGCCCTCGAAACTCCCGTCGGGCCGGACATTCTTCGCCTCGAACCGCGCCGACTTCCGCTCGGCCGCACCTATACGTTCCGCCTCGCTCACGCGCTTCCTCCGTTGTCGGATGGTTTCGGGGGTTGTCGTTCAGGCAACAAAAAAGGCGCCTCGGGGAGGCGCCTTGGTTCATTCATCACTCAAAAACGTCATGGCCCGCTTTATGCGGGCCATCCACGTCTTTCTCTCAACGGGCTAGCGAATTCGATAGGTTATTGAACTCGGTGTTGCATCTATCACTTCGATAAGCTTTCCGCTGACAACAAACTCTCTTTCCTTCGATAGATCGACCAGGAAAACGACCTCTGCTTGCGGCATGACCTGCGCCGCAGGTGGATTCGCCGGAATGACGGTCGGTGGCCCATAGGTCGTTGAAGTCGCGGCAACGGGCGTCGTCCCGATGTACCCGCTCGTTGTCGTTGTTTGCGTATTGGGAATAACGATAGGCGAACTGTTCATCGTTGTTGCGCCGGTATTGATATCCACCGCGCGACGGACAAATTTCGCGTTCGTCCCGTCAGTTCCCAGATATTGTACCGTGATCAATCCCGTTGGGGTCGTGCGTCCAAACAGGTCAGCCCGCCCAAAAGCGTTCGGCAAACTCTTTTCAGAGTTGATCGTGACTATTGCGTCGCCAATTCCGGCTCTCAGAACTTGATCGACAGGCTGCGCAATTGTGTTTTTGTGCTCGACCTGCGCGCACGCCTGAATATGAATGGCGGCCAACACGATTACCAATCCAGAGCGATTCAGCATTGCGCTTCCCCCATTGCAGCAATCAGCCCGCAGCGAGGCTCCCGCTCCGACCCTACAAAGTCAAGCAGCCAACCCCCGAAAGACGTGGATGGCCCGAATAAATCGGGCCATGACGAACTGAGGGATGTGGGTAAGGACGCAACATCATCCACCCTCTACCTCTCCAACCGCGCCTCGATCCTTGCCAGCGACGCGGTCACGCCCTTCGCGCGCTCCTCGAGCCTGGCCGTGCGCTCGACCATTTCGTCGATCCGCGCCGCGCGCGTCTCCAGCGTCGTCAGGCGCTCGGCGGCCGAGCCGGCCCAGACCAGCGCCGCCGCCGATTGCAGCAGCAGCGTCACGATCACCGCGATCGGCACCCGCCGGTCGAGATGCCAGTGTTTTTCGTCGCCGTTCATGTATGCTGCCTCCATCGCCATCCCCGCCGGAGACAGACCCCCGCATGACCCCCGATGAATGGATGATCCTCGCCATGGGCATGGCGCTTGCCTGCGCGCCGATGCTGCTGATCTGGACCGAGAAGAAATCGCGCGCCCGTGGGCTCGCCGTACCGTCGCTCTTCACCATCAAGGGCTACAGTATTTCGCCCCATGCCGGCTTCGGCGCCGCCATCGCGGTGATGCTGCTCTACGTCTCCCATGCGATGCGCGGCACCGGCATCAGCTTCGTCTTCATGGTCTTCGGCGTCGTCGCGCTGGTCGTCGTCCTCAATCACGTGCAGAAGACGAAGGCCGGTTGAGGCGGCCTGACTATCGTACGCATCGTCGTTATCGTCCGCCAGGAGCACCTATCGGCATGCCCGGTTGATTCCACCATTGAGGAAATGGGGTGTTCGATAGATCGCCCACACAGTTAGGCGCTGTATTAAAAAATTGGGTCGGATCTTTCCACTCAAGAACATCCAAATCCCGATTGACGCCGACTCCTTTTTTCCCGCCCGTCGCAATCTGAAACGTCGTTCTTGGATTAGAAATTTCGGGCATACTGCAGTTATGGCTGAACGTTCGACGACCGTCCCCTAGAGATTCATACTCCCCGCCAACATCATGACACGCGGTGCAGTAACCCCTTTGGAACGCCGATATCTCTTTCGAGCATTTCTCAATGGCCGCCGTGTCCTGCGCCCACGCGATTCGACCTGAAGCGAACAACGACACCAATGCCAAAGCCACGATCCAGAAGATTTTCATCTGTCGCCTCCTGGTCAGCGAACGACGAGCGGGTGGATTGTTGGGCTAGCGGCGTCCAGAACTGTCATTCGGGTCAATTCTACCTTCGATAAACAGTGCTTGATCGGTCTGCGACACCTCGTGATGAACAATCATGCTCGCAACGAGCAATCCGGCACCAATGACGACTATAACCAATCCGGGCGAGGCCGAAGCCAGAGCGACATTTACCCCCCTCCCTTCGACGTGAGCTCGAAAATGCGGGGCCGACACTTGACCCAAAACAAATATTGCCCCGAGCGTTACCAACACGGCGCCAAACATCGAGGTCAGAAATTTCATCCATGTCCGGCTTTGCAGCGCAACGACTGTCCGGTTGTGCCGCATTTTGATCACTTCAAGGTCGAGATATGCAAGGACGGCTGCACACTTGCCGACAGGATCCAATTTCTCAAATGTTGCTGTCTGTTCTGTACCAACCCAAAGTTTGTCCACCTTGTCTTCGATACGATGCAGTTGCGCGTAGCTTTGCCAAATGAAGACGGCGCTAAGCGTCACCACGACCAACATCAGCAATCCGCCGACCACCGGGGCCGGCACGCCCCAAATTCGCTCCGGCGTCTCAGTCACCGTCCCCTCCACTTCAAAAAGCGGCGTCTGGTCAAATACCGGCACAATCCAGGCGGCGCGACGATTATGGTTACTCTATAGTGCCGCCTTCGCCGCCGACAAGCTGACTTTCTGTCAGCTTACGGATTTTCTGTCTCCCCCATACCCCACCGCCTCGCGTTTCTCCGCATCGCTGAGGAACCCGGCGCCGCCGACCCGCGCCCACAGCGCCTCGCGTTCCGACGACAGCGCCTCGATCGCATCGGCGTCGTACCAGAGGCGCAGCTTCGCGCCGCCTTCGTAATGCGGGGCGAGCCAGCGCGTCAGCGCGCGTGCCGTGCGGCCGATGAGCGGCAGCACCGTTCCCCGCCAGAAGGCGCGGTTGGCCTCGCGGTAATTGGCATAGGTGTTGTCGCCCGGAATGCCGAGCAGCATCGGCGGCACGCCGAAGGCAAGCGCGATGTCGCGCGCGGCGGCGTTCTTCGCCGCGATGAAATCCATGTCCTTAGGGCTAAGCCCCATCGGTTTCCAGTCCAGGCCGCCTTCGAGCAGCAGCGGCCGGCCGGCATTGGCGGGGCCTGCATAATTTTCGGCCAGCTCGCGCTTCAGCCGTTCGAACTGGTCCTCGCTCAGATTGGCGCCCGCCTCGCCGCCCTTGTAAACCAGCGCGCCCGAAGGCCGCGCGGCGTTGTCGAGCAGCGCCTTGTTCCAGCCGCCGGCGGCATTGTGGATGTCGATGGCGCAGGCCGCCGCTTCGAGCGGACTGAGCCCGTAATGATCGTCAAGCGGATGGAAGAGCCGCATATGCAGCACCGGGTTTTCGCCGGCGCCCGCATCGCAGGGGATCGTCACCACCCGTCCGTTGACGGAGTACTCATAAGCCTCCGGCCAGCCCGACGCCCCCGGCACCACTTTCATGCGGTCGGGCCGCAGCACATGCAGCTCGCGGGGCGTGCCGTCCACCGCCACCTGTTCGAGATAGGCATTGCCCGAAACCTGCAGGAAGCCGAACCAGCTCTCGAAGAGGTCGGGTCCCGCCTGCGCCGCATTCGGGCGCTCCAGCAGCGTCAGCAACGGATGCGCGTCGAGCTCGCGCGCGCCCTCGTAGAGCAGCCAGGGCACACTCGCAGCCGCCTCGGCGATTGCCCGCACGCAGCGATAGGCGACCGCATTGCGCTGAAACCCCTCATCGGCCAGCGCCGCATAATCCCGCGGCGTCCAGACCGGCCGCCCCAGCGTGTGAAAGGCAATCGCCGGCGCCACGCGCGACCGCTTCGCTTCACGCGCGTCCGCGCGCGGCCGCATCAGCCGCGCAAGTTTTTGCAGCAGGTCGGCCATGAATTTGCTCCTGATGTGCCGCAACGGAAATCAAAAACTCTTCGTCATTGCGAGGTGAGGGGTGCTTTGCGCAAGCAAACGAAAAGGTCCGGTGGACCTTTTCGAACCCCGAACGCGAAGCAACCCAGAAGCGGCAAACGCGGTGCTCGTCGCTTCTGGGTTGCTTCGTCGCTTGCGCTCCTCGCAATGACGATCTTGTTGATTTAGGACGGCGAAGAAAGATTTGGCACGCAGAGGCGCAGAGGGGACGGTGTGTGCGGCCGGTTCACGTTTCCTTTCGCCTGATTTCCTTTGCCGGGCGAAGCCCGGCAAGAAAAAGCGACGGAGGCGATGATCTGATGCACAAGCGCCGCATCATGACCCCTCTGCGTCTCTGCGCCTCTGCGTGAACAATTCTTCCTTCACTTCTTCGCGTCTTCGCGCCTTCGCGTGAACTTTTCTTTCTTCCTTCTCCGCGTCTCCGCGTGAGTCCTTCTTCTTCCTTCCCTTCCACAACCGCTGAGCGCTGAGCGCTGAACGAAGGTCACGCTGGCTTTGGTCAGCGCGTGAAGCGGGTCTTTACGCCAAGTCTTCGTTCGATGCTCTCGATCATAGGGATGGTCACACGTTCATCCATAGGGATGTTCGGCAACGTGCAGTGGCCGCCGGTCGCGGGGTTCTTTACGTATCTGACTTTTATTGGACCGCGCGGCCCATACATCGCCTCGGAGAGGTCGATGATGGAACAACCCAGGGTCTCCAGCTCGTCTATGAGTTCCGCTAGCGTCGGGCGGACGCCAAATGGCTCAGCCAACGTCCCCCCTTTGACGGTGCACAGGCTTGCTCAGGCATACGCGGATACGTTGCCGTTCTCCGTCGAGTTTTCAAACAACCGAAGAACCGGAATGAATGGCCGAGCCTCTCCCTGCTGAGATAGAGGAAGACACGTCGGCTCCAGTTGCGTCGCAGTCATACTCATGGAAGCGTGCTCGAACATGCGCCGGTATTTCTCCGGGGCGGGGGCTATGTCGTCAAGCGGCGAGACGCCTTGGGCCAAGCCAATCATCGCGTTCGCACAAACGGCCTCTTCAAACGCCTGACACGCGTCTTTAATCGTGCGTCCTTGCGCGCAGATATCGTGCTCGATGCCCTGCACAACCCAATAGTCACCGTCGGGAAACACGACCGCGCTTATCGTCACAGAGAATTCGTCAGACATTTTGCTACCCTGGGAAGCATTAAAACCAAGCCCCCCAGTTCCCCATCCATAGCCTGTAGTGCAAAGATTTAGGCCGAATTCCCTGCAGATTCAATAACTTATTGATACGCGAGGAAAATCAAGCAGTTACAAGGTCAATTTTTGGTTCCGTTTCGAGTTCTGCGCGCCTCCGCGTGCCACCTTCCTCACAACCGCCGCAGCTTCGGCTCGCCGGCCTCGCCCGACAGCATCAGCTCGGTCAGCGCCCAGACCAGCGCGTCGAGGCGGTCGGGGCTCTTTGCGCCCGGCGTCCAGTCGCACATCTGGTCTTCGAGTTTCGCAAAGGCGCCGACATGATGCACCAGCCCGCGTTCATACAACGCCGCCACCGGCTCGGCGCGCAGGCGTTTGCCGCGCGTTGCATGCACAAGGCGGATCGGCGCCTCGGGCATTTCCTGGCGCATCACCTGGGCGACCATCTCGCCGCCATTATTGGCTTCGGCCACAATCCGGTCGGCCTCATGCGCGCGGAAGCACCCCGCCACGCGCTTGGCCCAGGCGAGCGGCGAGAGCCTTCCCATCGAGCGGTCGTCGATGACATAGGCCCTTCCATCGGGCCCGAGGCCGACGCAGACAATGCCGCATTCATCGGCGCCGGCGCCGCTCGAGGCCGGCGGATCGACCGCCACCACGACGCGGATGAAATCGCGCGCGCCGCGCAAGCGGCTCCGCTCGATCGTCTCGCGCGTCCACAGCGCGTCCGGATTGTCCTCGATCAGTTCGGCGTCGAGTTCCTGCCGCCCGAGCCGCGTGCCGGCATAGCGCGCCATCACATTGCGCAGGAAACCGTCGGCGAGATTGATGCCGTTCGCCGCCGTCGTGGCCCGCGTCACCGCCGTTGACGGATCGGCGATCAGGCGCTTGACCAGCGGCACCGGCCTTGGCGTCGTCGTCATCACCTGGAGCGGGCGCGCGCCGAGCCGCAGCCCGAATTGCAGCATGTCCCAGGCCGCTTCGGCGTGGCGCCATTTCGCCAGCTCGTCGCCCCATGCCGCATCGAATTGCGGCCCGCGCAGGCTTTCGGGCTCGCCGGCCGAAAACACATAAGCCACCGCGCCGTTCGGCCACAAAAGCCGCTTGCGCGACACTTCATAGCGCGGCCGCATGCCGGGCTTCGCCACCGCGCGCAGGCCGGACGGCCCGTCGATCATCACTTCGCGCACATCCGAAAGCGTCTCGCCGACCAGCGCGATGCGGCCGGCGCGGCGGCGGCGGACTTCCTCCGTCACCCATTCGGCGCCGGCCCGCGTCTTGCCGGCGCCGCGTCCGCCCAGCATCAGCCAGGTCGTCCAGTCGCCATCGGGGGCAAGCTGGTCTTCGCGGGCCCAGAAGCGCCAGAGGCTATTGAGTATCCATGTCTCCTGCTTCGCTAGCGTCCGGGCGAAGTCGCTTCTGATCCACAAAGGCGAAATAGCGAGCGAATCGAGATTGAAGCTCGGCGTAAACACGGTCTTCCTCCGCGATCTGTCTTTCTCGGTCGCTTTCAGGGTCATTCTTTTTCGCCTGCCGTGCCGCCTGTTCGATTTCATGGAGCTTGTCGGCCGAACGCACCAGCGAGGCCAGCCGCCGCGCCTGCCGCTCGCCCAGCGCCTCGTCGCGCGTCACCTTGCGCTGCGCCTCGACATCGGCGATCTCGCGCGCGATCAGCTTGATCAGCCTTCCGGCCAGCGCCTCGGCATCGACCGGCAGCGCGCCGCCCGTGCGCGGCCGGCGCTCCGTCCTCACCTCGGCCCGCTTCGGCCAGCCGTCGCGTGTCGCGCGGGTCGTGATCTTCTGCCAGTTGATGCCGTGTTCCTGCGCGATGACCTTCAACGCCTTCGCCCCGATCTCGTAATCGGCGCGGATGCGGTCCCAGTCGATGCCCGCATCGTCCGGCTTGCACAGCGGCGCCTCGGGCGCAGCCTCCTTCTTCGCCGTCTTTTTCGGCGCGGCTACCTTCTTCGCCGCGGGTTTCTTCGGCGCGGGCTTCTTCACCGCGCGCGGTTTCGCCGCCGCCGGCGCTTCCTTGCGCTTCGTCGCCATGCTCTGTCCGGATGCAATTCTGGAGATAGAACCTAAGTGGGGATCGAGCGGGCCGCTGACAACTGGGGATATCTTTTGAGACGCAATTTTTTGTCTCCCTCAAAAAAAATCGTCATGGCCCGCTTTATGCGGGCCATCCACGTCTTCGTTCCACAGGAAAAGAAAGACGTGGACGGCCCGGACAAGCCGGGCCGTGACGCAACTGGGAAGTCGGCACAAATAACGCTGCTTTCGCGCCACCCGCGGCACCTCTGCGTCTCTGCGTGCAAACCCCTTCCCTTCGAGAAACCGCCCCAACCGCCCCCGACTCGGCTATGCTCGCCCCGCCTCAACCCGGAGTTCCCATGCTGCGCCGCTATATCATCGCTCTTCGCTACACGTTGCGCCGCCACACGCGCAGCGCGCCGCAGCGCCAGGTCGGCGCGATCCCCTATGCGGTGATCGACGGCAAGGTGGCGGTGCTGCTGGTCACCTCGCGGCGCACCGGGCGCTGGATTTTTCCGAAGGGCGGTCTGATCGAGGGGCTGACGCCGGCCGAAGCCGCGGCGCGCGAGGCCTTCGAGGAAGCCGGCGTCGAGGGCGAGATATCGCCGGCGCCGCTCGGCAGCTATGGCAGCTTCAAGCGGCGCGGCTTGCGCCCGCTCCAGATCGAGGTCGACCTCTACCCCTTGCGCGTCATGCAGCAGCATGACGACTGGCCCGAAAAGCGTCAGCGCCGTCGTCACTGGGCCTCGCTGACCGAAGCGAAGAAGCTGCTCTCCGAACCGCGGCTTGCCGAGCTGGCGCTGATGCTGCGCGGGCAGCCGTAGCGGCCGCGCCTCAGGCCATCGTGAGCTTCAGCACCACATAGATACCGCCCGCGAGCAGGCCCGCCGCCGGCACGGTAATGACCCAGGCAGCGGCGATCGTCAGCACATGCCGCCGCCGCACCAGTCTTCGCGTCTCGCGTTTGATCTGCCTGCGGATCGCTTCTTCGGGCGTCTTGTTCAGCGTGTCGGGGTCGCCGGGATGCACTTTCTTCTTCGGCGCATCGGCGTTCAAACCGATATTGGCCAGGTACTCGCGCAGGAAGCCGACGCCGAAAACGCCGCCGATCGCGATATGGGTCGAGGACACCGGCAGTCCCATCGCCGAGGCGATCAGCACGGTGATGGCGGCGGCCAGCGCGACGCAGAAGGCGCGCACCGCGTCCATCTTGGTGATTTTCTCGCCCACCGTGCGGATCAGGCGCGGGCCGAACAGCGCCAGGCCGAGCGCGATGCCCATGGCACCGATCAGCAGCACCCAGAGCGGCAGCACCACCTTGTCGGGCGCGGCCGCGCCGGATTCGGCAGCCGCCACGATGGCCGCCAGCGGGCCGACGGCATTGGCCACGTCGTTGGCGCCATGCGCAAATGAAAGCAGCGCGGCGGCGAAGATCAGTGGCAGCGTGAAAAGTTTCGCCACATGCTTGCGGCGGTTTTCGATCAGCATCGCGCGGCGCGCGACCCAGGGGCGGGTCAGCCACCAGCCGGCCGCAAAACCCGCCGCACCCAGCATCCAGACCGTCAGCGCATCGGGCTTCCAGACGCGCGAGAAACCTTTCAGCGCCAGATACATCGCGAAGGTGCCGGCCATCAGACCGATCATCACCGGCACCCAGCGCTTGGCCGCCTCGATCCTGTCGTCGTCGCGAAACAGCACCGTCCATTTGATGAAGCCGAGCAGGGCCGCCGCGATGATGCCGCCCATCAGCGGCGAGATCACCCAGCTCGCCGCGATGGCGCCCATCATCGACCAGTTGATCGCCGCCATGCCGGCCGCCGCGATGCCGGCGCCGACCACGCCGCCGACGATCGAATGCGTCGTCGAGACGGGTGCGTTGAGGAAGGTCGCCAGATGCAGCCACATACCGGCGGCAAGGAGAGACGCCACCATCAGCATCACGAAGTCGAGCACATCGAGCGCTTCGGCGGGCCTGACGATATTGCGCGAGATCGTGTTGACGACATCGCCGCCCGCCAGGATCGCACCCGCCGCCTCGCAGATCGCGGCGATGACCAGCGCGGCCGCCAGAGGCAGCGCGCGGCTGCCGACCGCCGGTCCCATATTGTTGGCGACGTCGTTGGCGCCGATATTGAGCGCCATGTAGCCGGCGATGACGCCACCGGCGATCACGAAGATGCTGAGCGGTCCGACCGGCGCCAGACCGGCCATGAAAAGAAAGACCGCCAGCAGGAAAATCAGGGCAAGGCCCGGCGCCGCGATCGAGCGCGACAGCGCATAGGTCGCCTCTTCGAGGCTGACGACCTTTTTCAGGTCCTTGTCGAGTGCGCTCTTCGCCAAATCCGGCTCCCCCGATTCGCCCGCCGCATCCGGGCGGATCGGCCGGGGAGAGCCTTTAGCATTTCGGGCGATCTGCGCCTAGGGTTTGTGACAGTTTTTTGACAGTTTTGTGACAGAGGGGGGGGGTCCGCTGCCATTTCCGCTGTCACTCGGGTGGCATCAGGGGCCAGTCGACGATGCGGTCCTCGAGGTCTTCCAGGTCGACCTCGTCCTCGTAGAGGAACCGTCCGTGGACGGACATTCCGGCCAGCCGCACCGCCTCGTATTCGCCCGAAACCAGCGGGTGCCACCAGGGCAGATCCTTGCCTTCCTTCAACAGCTTGTAGGCGCAGGAAGGCGGCATCCAGTCGATATCTTCGAGGTTTTTCGGCGTCAGCGTCACACAGTCCGGCACGCGCACCGAGCGGTTCGGATAGTCCGAGCAGCGGCAGGTCTCCGCGTCGAGCAGCCGGCAGGCGATGTCGGTATATTCGATCGCGCCGGTGTCCTCGTCCTCGAGCTTGGTCAGGCAGCACTTCGCGCAACCGTCGCAAAGGCTCTCCCACTCCTCGCGGTTCATTTCGTCAAGGCGCTTCACGCGCCAGAAGGGTTCGCCGGTGCCGCTCATTCCGGGACAGAAGCGCGCGCCGCGTCCGCCGTCAAGCGGTTCCGCAAAGTCGTGGTTTTCCTGCCCTCGCATCGCCGCGATACCGCCCTATTCCCTGCACAAAGTTGATCCAGTCTCGTTTCGGTGCAGTCGGGGCTGGCACAAGGCTCGCATGAAACCCCTGTCCGGTTCACGCCGGACGTGTAGCTATCGAGGCAGTTAACCGTGTCGCAGGACGACCACGATCCCTATCCGATGCGCGCGCAGCAACAGCGCGCGCCGCTGCACGACCTGCCGGAGCCGCCGGACGGGAATGACGACGACCGCCCGCGTGCCAAACGGCGCTGGCGTCCTGGTATCCTTGCCACCTCATCCTTCGTTCTGACGGCGCTGTTTGTCGGCGCCTTTCTTCTTGTTTCGCGAACGCTGCCCGACCTGCAACGCGTGATTGATGCCGGGCCCGATGAAACGCTGATGCTGACGGTGCTCGATGCCAATGGCGACGAGATCGGAAGCCGCGGCCGGCGCACCGCGCCCACGGTGCCGCTCGGCGAATTGCCGCCCTATCTGATCATGGCGGTGCTCGCGACCGAGGATCGCCGATTCTACGAACACAACGGTTTTGATCCGCGCGGCATCGCGCGCGCTATGTGGTCCAACCTCAAAGCACTCGACTTCGTCGAAGGCGGGTCGACCATCACACAACAGGTGGCGAAGAACCTCTATCTCGACAACAGACGTACGGTGATGCGCAAGGCACAAGAAGCGCTGATCACGCTCTGGCTCGAGAACAATCTGACCAAGGCCGAAATCCTGACGCTCTATCTCAATCGCATCTATATGGGTGCCGGCAATTACGGCATGGATGCAGCGGCGCGCTACTACTATGGCAAATCGGTGCGCGAAGTTTCGCTGGCCGAAGCCGCGATCCTCGCCGGCCTGCCGAAAGCACCGAGCCGCTTTGCACCCACCAACGATCTCGAACGGGCCCGCGCCCGCGCCGGACAGGTGCTCGACCGGCTTGTCAGTTCAGGCACGCTGACTTCCCAGGAGGTCGCCGGTGCGCGCGCCAATCCAGCCGATGTCGTTATCCGCGGGCAGGCCGAAGGTCAGGAATATTTCGTCGACTGGGTCGCCGGTCAGGCAACGGCCATGATACCGGATACGACCGGGCGTTACACCATTCGCACAACGCTCGATCCCCGCCGGCAGAAAGCGGCCGATGCGGCGATCAAGCAAACGCTCGCGGGCGCCGGGACCGAACGCCACGTGTCGCAAGGGGCGCTTGTCGCTCTCGGACCCGACGGCGCGGTGCTCGCAATGGTCGGCGGCCAGTCCTATCTCGAAAGCCAGTTCAACCGCGCGACACAGGCGCTGCGGCAACCGGGTTCGGCGTTCAAACCCATCGTCTATCTGGCGGCGCTCGAAGCCGGCTATACGCCGGACAGTCCGATTACGGACGAAGCCGTGTCGATGGGCGGCTGGATGCCGCGCAATGTAGCGGCGCGTGACTGGGGGACGGTCAGCCTTGCCACCGCACTGGCGCAATCGATCAACACAATCGCCGTGCAGGTTGGCGACAAGGTCGGCATGGACCGGATCGGCGATGCGGCGCGACGACTCGGTCTCGAACGGCCGCTGCCGCGCAACCTGTCCGTCGTGCTCGGCAGTTCCGAAGTGACGGTGCTGGAGCTGACATCGGCCTATTCGGTATTCGGGAACGAGGGCCGGAGAGCCGCTCCCTACGGCATTTTCGAAATCGTCGCCGAGAATGGCGACGTGGTCTACACGCATACACCCGAGGTCACGCAGGCGACCAAGCCGGAGCATGCGCATGACATGACGTACATGCTCTACAACGTGATGACGGACGGTACGGGCCGCGGCGCGCAGATCGGCGGCCGGCTCGCTGCCGGAAAAACCGGCACCAGCCAGGATAACCGCGACGCCTGGTTCATCGGCTACACCGGTAACGAAACGGCCGGCGTCTGGTTCGGCAATGACGACAATTCGCCGACAGACGGCGCGGCCGGCGGCAATGTTGCCGCGAGCGCCTGGAAGGCCTACATGACCGCCGCACAACAAGGACAGCTGGCGGCGCCCCTGCCCGGCGCCGTGCGCTTCCGCGACACCACGATCAGGACCGCCACCAGCGCGCCGAGCGGATTTTTCGTCGAACTTGGCGACCTCTTCGCGGCCGCACCGAAACTCGAAGGCGGCTCGACCGATTGGGGCCGGGGCTTCCGCCGCGGCGGCGAAACGCTGGGCGGCAAGCGCTAGAACCGCATTTGCTTCGGATCGCCCGATGCGCCATACAGGCCCATTGTCACCAACACGCAGAGATTTCCAGATTGGCTCCGCCACTTCTTGCCCTTCGCGATATTCGCGTCGCCTTCGCCGATCAGGTGTTGATCGCAGGCGCCAGCTTTGCGCTGGCTGCGGGCGACCGTCTGTGCCTGGTCGGACGGAACGGCTCCGGCAAGTCGACCTTGTTGCGGATCGCGGCCGGCCTTGTCGAGCCCGACGGCGGTGAGATTTTCCGGCAGCCTGGTACGCGCATTGCCTATCTCGAACAGATGCCGGACTTTGGCGGCGCGCCGAGTGTGCTCGACTATGCAACAGCCGGCGGCGCCGAACCGCACAAAGCACTGGCCGCACTTGATGAGCTGAAGCTCTCGCCCGCCGCCGTTCCATCGACCCTTTCGGGCGGTGAGGGACGCAAGGCCGCGCTGGCGCGCGTGCTTGCCGAGGAGCCCGATATTCTGCTTCTCGACGAACCGACCAACCATCTCGATTTGCCTTCAATCGAATGGCTCGAAGAGACGCTGTCGCAATTTCGTGGCGCCTTCGTCCTGATCAGCCATGACCGTGCCTTTCTCCGTCGTCTCACGGCAGGTTGTCTCTGGCTCGATCGTGGCGCCATCCGCCGGCTCGACAAGGGCTTCTCCGCCTTCGATGTCTGGTCGGACCAGATTCTCGCCGAGGAGGAAACGGTCGCACACAAGCTCGACCGTTTGATCGAACAGGAAACGCAATGGTCGCGCGAAGGCATTTCAGCGCGGCGTACACGCAATCAAGGACGGCTGCGCCGTCTCCACTCGATGCGCGCCGATCGCGCGCGGCGGGTCGGCCAGACCGGTCGCGTGGAACTGGTGGCAGATAGCGGGGCGGCCTCCGGTTCACTGGTTGTCGAGGCGACCGCTATTTCAAAGAGCTGGCCGCAGACCAACGGCAGCGAGCGTGTCACTGTCCGCGATTTTTCGACACGCATCATGCGAGGCGACAAAGTCGGCCTGATCGGACCCAACGGCGCGGGCAAGACAACGCTTCTGAAGATTTTGACCGGCGCGCTCAAGCCCGATAGCGGCACCATACGCCTCGGCACGAACCTCACGCCCGTTTATGTCGACCAGACACGCGCGGCGCTCGATCCGGATGCAACCCTCTGGCAGACGCTTTGCGAGGGCGGTGGCGACCAGGTGCTGGTGCGCGGACGGCCGCGCCACGTCGTTTCCTATCTCAAGGATTTTCTGTTTCGCGAGTCGCAAGCGCGCCAGCCCGTGAAAGCACTCTCCGGCGGTGAGCAATGCCGGTTGTTGCTGGCGCAGGCGCTCGCGAAGCCGTCGAACCTTCTCATTCTCGACGAACCGACCAACGATCTCGACATGGAAACGCTCGATCTGCTGCAGGAGATGTTGGCCGATTACGACGGAACGGTTTTGCTGGTCAGTCACGATCGTGACTTTCTCGACCGCGTCGTCACCTCCGTCGTCGCCCTGGACGGCAGCGGCAGCGCTGTGGAGTATCCCGGCGGCTATTCGGACTACCTGTCCCAGTCCCGGCATGAAAAGAACGCGGCGGTCAAAGCAGCATCTGGCCGCCCGGTCCAGGCGTCCCGGTCCGACCGCTCGCGGCCAACTTCCAAGCTCAGCTACAAGGACGCACGCGCGCTGGAGGGGTTGCAGGAAAAAATGCCGCAATTGGCGCAAGAGATTGCCGAACTTGAGAAAAAGCTCGCAGATGCAAGCCTTTACACGCGCAATGCCGATGAATTTCACAAGACGACGGCGCGCCATGACGCCCTCAAGGCTGAACTCGCCGAGGCCGAGGAACGCTGGCTGGAACTCGAATTGAAGCGCGAAGCGCTGGCGGGCACCTGACGGTTAACCAGCTATCCACAATCCCTTTGACTGTTGCGCCGGCACAAGTTTGGATAGCTGGCGTCTCGATTCGCGGGGGGGGTACGGCGAAGCGATACGCCTGTCGGTTTCGGGTCCAGGAGGATCCGGGTGGGGGATCATTGAAGCTCGTCCTGAAGCTTCTGGCATCTTTTGTCGTCGCGCTCGTTCTGGGCGTCGGCTCGGCGCTGCTGCTCCTGCGCGGCGGTGCCGGACTTGGCGGAGCGATCGCCGTCGGCCCGTGGACAACGAGTGCGGAAACAGGCTCGGCCGATGCCGATCCCTACACGCGTGCCCGTATAGCCATCGGTGGACTTCTGGCGCTCAGCCGCAGCGAAACCATCTATTTCACCGCCGCGACCGACGATGCGGGTGCGCCGCTGCGGACCCGATGTGCCTACAGGATCATCGGTACCGATCCGCCAGCGCGCTGGTGGAGCATCACGGCCTATGGCGCCGACCACTTCCTGATACCCAATCCGCAGGACCGCTATTCCTTTGGCGGCAACACATTGGCGCGCGAGGATGACGGAAGTTTCGTCATTTTCGTCGGTCCGGCGGCCGCCGATGGCAACTGGATACCGACGGGCGAGAAGGAAGGGACGTTCACGCTGACGCTTAGACTTTACAATCCGAATGAGGACGCAGCGCGCGATCCGTCGAGGATCGAGCTGCCGCGCATCGCCGGGGAGGCATGCCCATCATGAAGACATGGCCCATATGGATCGCCGGCACTATCGTGCTTGCCGCGGTCTTGCATATCCTGACCATATTTGCCTTGCCCTACGGCATCATGGACCGTGCCATGGCCGGTATCGCCGCGCAGGCTGGCGGCGTCAACAAGGCAGTCTACCCCGATCCGGTGACGGCGGCTTCGCGCGGCATTGTCCGTCCAAGCCCCGATCTCCTCTATACGGCCTGCGTCTACGACATCGGTGCCCGGCCGCTGCGTATCACGTCGCCTGTGCCCGACACCTATTGGTCGCTGTCGATGTTTGCTTCCAACACCGACAATTTCTTCGTCGTCAACGACCGTCAAACGAAGGCCGGCAGGATAGAGATCATACTGGCAACCGACGATACGGCGAAGAGCGGCAATGACACGCCGGTCGTCATCGCGCCGTCGAGCCGCGGCATCATTCTTTTCCGGTCGCTGATCGCTTCCGACGCGGCACGGCCCGAGGTCGATGCCCTGCGCCGGCAATCCCGTTGCGAGCCGCTCTGACCCGACCTGACCCCCATTTCGCGCGGTAGCCCTCCGAGTTTCCCGCTGATACCATCGCCCCGTTCACGCGCGCTGCCGCGCGTCCCACGGGGAGGCCTCCATGAACCGGAATCTGATTTTGATCGCTGGTGCGGCAGCGGTTGCGGTTGCCCTTGTCATCGTGCTGGCGATCGGATCCGGCAGCCGGCCGGACAATGGGCTCACCCGCATCACCTTCGCGACCGACTGGAAAGCCCAGGCCGAACATGGCGGCTTCTATCAGGCGCAGGCCAACGGCTATTACGCCGAGGCCGGGCTCGACATAACGCTGGTACAGGGCGGCCCGGGTATCAACGTCCCGCAATTGCTGGCCGCGCATTCGGTTGATTTCGGCATCGGCTCCAACAATTTCATTCCGCTCAACATCGTCGCGGCTGGTGCCGGCGCCAAGGCCGTGATGGCCACCTTTCAGAAGGACCCGCAGGTCTTCATTGCCCATCCCCGCGACGACGTGAACTCGATCGCCGACATGAAGGGCATGCCGATCATGGTGTCCGATGCGACCGTCAGTGCGTTCTGGCAGTGGCTGAAAGCAAAGTACAATTTCGACGACAGTCAGATCCGCAAATACACATTCAACCTCGCACCGTTCCTGACCGACCCACAGGCGATCCAACAAGGTTATCTGTCGTCGGAGCCCTATATGATCCGAAAGGAAACCGGCATCGAACCGCAGGTATTTCTGCTGTCGGACTATGGTTATCCGGGCTACGCCGCCGTCGTTCTCGCCGCCGACCGGATGATCGCCGAACGGCCGGAGGTTGTGCAGGCATTTGTAGACGCCAGCATCCGCGGATGGGTAAGTTACCTCTATGGCGATCCGGCGCCCGGCAATGCGCTGATCAAACGCGACAATCCCGAGATGACGGACGATGTCATCGCCAATGCGATTTCGATGATGAAGCAATACGGCATCGTCGATTCCGGCGACACGCTGACGCTCGGCGTCGGCGCCATGACCGAGGCGCGCTGGAAGGAATTTTATCTCACGATGGTGAGGGCCGGTGTCTATTCGGCGGAACTCGACGTTCACAGCGCCTATACGCTCGAATTCGTCAATCAGGGCGAGGGGGCGGATCTCAAAAGGCAACTGACCGGCGAATGAGAAAGGCGGCCGCCTGCGCATGACCGAAGCCGACGCGCCAACACGGCCTCCTCTCGTCACGCTCACCGGTGTTGCCAAGACCTATGGCAACGGCACAGTAGCGCTGGCAGGTGTCGATGCCACAATCAAGCAGGGCGATTTCGTTTCTCTGGTCGGGCCTTCGGGCTGCGGCAAGAGCACGCTGCTCAGGATCGTCGCTGGATTGATCGGCCCGAGCGCGGGCGACGTTCGCTGGCACACAACCGACGGCGCGCGACCTGCCGATGTCGGATTCGTCTTTCAGGACGCAACGCTGATGCCCTGGGCCTCCGTTCTCGACAATGTGTTCCTGCCGCTGAAACTCCGCGGCATCGCACGCGACAAGGCGCGGCCGCAACTGATGGAGGCGCTTGCGCGTGTCGGGCTTGCCGACTTTGCCGGCGCCTTTCCACGCGAGCTTTCGGGCGGCATGAAGATGCGGGTGTCGCTGGCGCGCGCGCTGGTGACCCAGCCGCCGGTGCTGCTGATGGACGAACCGTTTGCGGCACTCGACGAATTCACCCGCGAAAAGCTCGACGACGATCTGCTGGAACTCTGGCGCAGCCAGCGCTGGACCGTGATCTTCGTGACGCACAGCATTTACGAATCCGTCTATCTCTCCGAGCGCGTGCTGGTGATGGGCGCGCGGCCGGGACGCATTCTCGGCGAAGTCGTGATCGATGCACCACACCCGCGCGGGCCAGCGTTCCGCCGCTCACATGACTATGTCGATCACTGCGCCGCTGTCAGCGCCGCGTTGCGCGAGGGGGTTGCGACATGAATGGCGAGGACAAGGCTCTGCCGCGCGCGATGCGTGTCGTCGTGCCGGTGCTTGTCGGCGTTGTCTTTATCGCAATCTGGGAGGCCTTGGTGCGGCTCGGCAATGTGCCGCCATTCGTGCTGCCGGCGCCGAGTGCCATATGGACCAGCCTCGTTCTCAATTTCGGCTCACTGATGGCGTCGCTCTGGGTGACGTTGCGCGTGACGCTGGCGGCGTTTCTGCTCGCCATTGTCGGGGGCATCGGCCTTGCCATCCTGTTTTCGCAGAGCCGTCGCATCGAGATGGCGCTCTTTCCCTACGCGGTCATACTGCAGGTGACGCCCGTCGTTGCCATCGCGCCGCTCATTCTGATCTGGGTCGGCTATGACCGCATCGAACTGGCGCTGCTGATCCTTGCCTGGATTGTCGCCTTCTTTCCGATCCTCTCCAACACGACGCTGGGCCTGCGCTCCGCCGATCACAATCTGCGCGATCTCTTCCGGCTCTATGGGGCCGGCCGCTGGCAGGTTCTGACCGAGCTGCAATTGCCCTCGGCACTGCCCTACATTCTGGCCGGCATGAAGATTTCAGGCGGCCTGGCGCTGATCGGCGCCGTGGTGGCCGAATTCGTCGCCGGCTCGGGTACCGGTACCGGCCTTGCCTGGCGCATCGTCGAGGCCGGATACCGGCTCGACATCCCGCGCATGTTTGCCGCGCTTTTCCTGCTTTCGGGGCTCGGCATCGCCATTTTCTTCAGTCTGACCTGGGCCGAACATCTGTTGCTCCGGCGCTGGCATGAGAGCGCTGTCCGCCGCGAGTTCTGAGAGACGCAGCGAAACGTCGGAAATCCGCCAGTTATTCATATTTACCTTTTTTTATTGTGAATAATAACGTTCTACACTTCTATTGACGATCTTTAGCAAAAATCCCATGTTACCGGGTAGTTAGGAACGGCTTCGCGCAGCCGGTGCTGCCTGCCCGCGATCGGGCGAAGGCAACGCCGAGGCAGCGCGCCAGAAGCCTCAAGGAGCGTCCGACATGGCCCAGCACAGCCGCAAGGGAGCGCAGTTTCAGGCGCTCACGGCCAACCGCCTCGCCGATGGCATCGTCGTCTATCTGACAGCCGACAACCGCTGGTCGGAGTCGTTGCAAGACGCCGATGTGACCGAAGGCAAGGAGGCCGGCGAGGCGTTGCTCGGCCGCGCGCAAGCCACGGTCGACGGTAATATCGTGGTCGAGCCGTATCTCTTCGAAGTGACGCACAACGAAAACGGCATTCGCGCCGCCAGCGTGCGCGAAACCATCCGTCAGGCGGGCCCGACCGTGCGCCTCGATCTCGGCAAGCAGGCGGAGCTGCCGGGCGTTCATCGCTGAGCGCACGAACCCGCGAGAGGCAAAGGTTTACAGATGTATCGCTACGATGAATTCGACCACCAGCTCGTCAACGAGCGTGTCGCGCAGTTTCGCGGGCAAGTTGCGCGGCGGCTCTCGGGCGAGCTGACGGAGGACGAGTTCAAGCCGCTGCGGCTGATGAACGGCGTCTACCTGCAGCTTCACGCCTATATGCTGCGTGTTGCCATCCCCTATGGCACATTGTCGTCGAAGCAACTGCGCATGCTCGCCCATATCGGCCGCAAATATGACCGCGGCTACGGGCATTTCACGACGCGACAGAACCTCCAATACAACTGGCCGGCCCTGAAGGACATGCCCGATGTCCTGCACGACCTCGCAACCGTCGAGATGCATGCGATCCAGACCTCGGGCAACTGCATCCGCAACGTGACGTCGGATCAATATGCGGGCGCGGCGAAAGACGAGATCGAGGATCCGCGCATCGTTTCGGAAATCATCCGCCAGTGGTCGACATTTCACCCGGAATTCTCGTTCCTGCCGCGCAAGTTCAAGATTGCCGTTTCCGGCACGCCGGACGACCGCGCCGCGATCCGCGTGCACGATATCGGCATCCAGATCGTGCGGAATGGCAAGGGCAAAATCGGCTACGAGGTCTATGTCGGCGGCGGGCTCGGCCGGACGCCGATGATCGGCAAGAAGATCGCCGACTTTGTTCCCAAAGAGGATTTGCTGGCCTATCTCGAGGCGGTCATGCGCGTCTACAACATGTATGGACGGCGCGACAATATCTACAAGGCGCGCATCAAGATCCTGGTGCATGAGATCGGCGCGGAGGAAATGAAGCGGCAGGTGGATGCCGAATTCGCCGAAATCCGCAAGACCGGCGCTTTGCATCTGCCGGCCGAGGAAGTGGCGCGCATCCAAGCTTATTTTGCATCGCCCGCTTATGAAACGCTGCCCGACGAAAGCACCGAACTCAACAAGGCCGTCCTCGCCGATCCGGATTTTGCCAACTGGGTGAAATCCAATATCGCCGCGCACAGGGTGCCCGGCTATGCGATCGTCAATATCTCGCTGAAGCCCATCGGCGGCACGCCGGGCGACTGCTCGTCGGACCAGATGGACGCGGTTGCCGACATCGCCGAGAAATACAGTTTCGACGAGTTGCGCGTCACACATGAGCAGAACCTGACGCTGGCCGATGTACGCAAGAAAGATCTGCCCGCCGTCCATGCGGCGCTGAAGGCTGCCGGTCTCGCAACTGCCAATATCAATCTCATTACCGACCAGATCGCTTGCCCCGGCCTCGACTATTGCGCGCTCGCCAATGCGCGTTCGATCCCGCTGGCGCAGCAGATCTCGGAGCGCTTCAGCGACCTCAATCGCCAACATGATATCGGCGAGTTGAAGATCAACACGTCGGGCTGCATCAATGCCTGCGGCCACCATCATGTCGGCCATATCGGCATTCTCGGCGTCGACAAGAAGGGCGTCGAATATTATCAGGTGACGCTGGGCGGCGCGGCCGACGAGAAGACCGCCATCGGCGACATTGTCGGCCCGGCCTTCACCGAGGAGCAGATCGTCGATGCGATCGAGACGATCGTCACGACCTATCTCGGCCTGCGGCAACCCGGCGAACGCTTCATCGACACTTATCGCCGCACCGGAATCGAACCGTTCAAGGAGAGCCTCTATGCAACTCATTAGGAACGGGAAGTTTGTTGCGGACGACTTCGCTGCTGTCGGCGACGAGGATATCCTGCCGGAAGGGGCCGTCATTGTCAGCCTTGAGCGGTGGCAGAAGGACCGCGACGCGCTGACCGCGCGCAACACGCCGCTCGGCGTGCGCCTGAAGAGCGGTCAGGAGCCTTCCGCCATCGCGGACGATCTCGACAAGCTCGCAGTGGTCGCGCTCGAATTTCCGGTGTATCGCAATGGCCGCGCCTATTCCTATGCGCGCCTCCTGCGCGAACGCCATGGCTACAAGGGCGAGGTTCGCGCGGTCGGCAATGTGCTGCGCGATCAGTTTCATTTCATGGTTCGCTGCGGCTTCGATGCGCTTGAGGTCGCTGACAATATCACGCCGGAAATATGGGCTGAAAGCGTCGGCGTCTTTTCTCATTCCTATCAACCGGCAACCGACGGCCGCGAGCCGGTTTTGTCGCTGCGCCAGCGCCTCGCCGCACGCGCGGCCACGCGCGAAGCGGTGTAGGCGCGACACACCCTTTCCCCAACAAACAAGAAGCCCGGCACCCTTTTCAGGGGCCGGGCTTTTGCTTACGCAACGATACTCAACAGACTCGGTCGCATGGAGCTTCGCGCGGAAATTACGCGGCGCGGAGCTTCTCGAAAGCTTCGGTGAACTTCGCGGCGTAGGGGCTCACGGCCTCGCGCACGGCCGTCACGGTCAGCTCATTAAGCTCGCGCGCGGCATCGATGTTCCGCTTGATGGTGGCGCGAACGAGTTCGTTCTGGAGTTCCACTGCGGTCTTGATGCTGCCGGCCTTCATTGTGGCGCGGGCGGCCTCGACCGACTCTTCGAAGTTGGTGCGGGCCAGCGTCACGATAATGCCGGACGCCACTTCAATCGGGTTCTTCGCCGCGGCCTTGGGGGCGGCCTTGGCGGTCTTCACCGATGCCTTCGCGGCGCGCGGCTTCGCGGTCGTTTTGGCCTTTTTCGCCTTGGGGGTCGTTTCGGTCATTTGATTTCCATCTCCTGTATCGCGTGGTCGCTCGCCTCGCTGCGAGCGTTTCCCCGCACATACCGGCGCGCCGGATTTGTGCGCTGCAACATGAGATAATTAACCTCCGCCTCTGCGTCAAGTTATTTTTGTGCATTGCACCAAAATCACGGTTGCAACGCGCAAAACCCGTCAAAATCTCTTTATAGAGAAAGGACTTAGGGATAGTTGCGGCGCGCTGTCGCAGATCAGGTCGGCCAGCGCCGCGCCGCTGCCGGCCCCCAGCGTCCAGCCCAGCGTGCCGTGGCCGCTGTTGATGAAAAGATTCGAAAAAGGCTCAAGACGGCCGATCACCGGGCTGCCGTCCGGGGTCATCGGCCGCAGGCCGCACCAGAATTCGGCCGCATCGGCAGCCACGCCCGCCTGCGGCAGGAGGCTCGTCAGCGCACTGAGCACCGATGCGGCGCGCGCGGGCTCCAGCGTCAGGTCGTAGCCGCCGACTTCGGCCTGGCCCGCGGCACGCAGGCGATTGCCGAGGCGGCTGATGACAATCTTGCGCGCTTCGTCGGTGATGCTGACCTCCGGCGCATTGCCTTCCGGCGCCGGCAGCGTCACCGAATAACCCTTCACCGGATAGATCCAGCTGCGCAGGCCGAGCGGTTTCAGCAGCGCCGCCGTGCCGGTGCCGGCCGCGACGACCACCGCATCCGCGTCGACCGGACCGTGCGACGTCGTGACACCGCAGGCGCGGCCGGCGCGAATGATGATGTCCGCGACCGTCGCGCCTGTCAGCAAGACAACGCCCCGCTCCGCTGCGGCCGCGGCCAGACCTTTCGAAAAAAGATGCGCATCGCCGCTGGCATCGGTCGGCGAATGGAGCCCGCCAGTGATCTCGCCGCGCTGCAGCGCCGATACCAGGGCCGGCTCGAGCTCGACACATTGGGCCGGCGTCAGCAGCTGCTGTTCGACACCCAGCCGCGCCATGGTTTCGCTCTCGGCGGCTGCCTCGCGCAGGCCATGCGCCGTACTGAAGACGCGCAGGATTCCCTTGTCCCGCCGGTCGAACGCGAAGCTCTTGGCGGCGTCCCGAAAATCGGCCTCATAGGCGGCCATGCGCGCGCGCGTCAGCAAGGCCAGTTCGAGATTGGGCGGGATGCGTTCGCGCCGCGCCGACGCCCGGCACCGCATCAGGAAACGCAGCAGCCAGTACCATTGTTCGGGATCCATTTTCGGCCGCAGGCGAAACGGCGCGTCGTCGCGGCCGAGCCAGCGCACGATCAGGCCCGGTATTTCCGGTCCCGCCCAGGGCGCTACCTCGCAAGCCGACATCTGCCCGCCATTGGCGAAGCTGGTGCCGAGGCCCGCTCCCTCGCGTTCCTCGATCAGCGTCACCTCGGCGCCGCGCAGCGCGAGTTCATAGGCGGTGGCGACGCCAACAATGCCGGCGCCGATGACGGCGACTTTCACGACGGACCTGCCTTGCACATGCGGGTGTTCGATTGCGCCTACCGGTATCAAAGCCGCGCCGCTTTGGCGACGGCAAAGAAGACGGGGGGACTTCTTCCCGGCGGCGTTGCCCGCCATACTCGACGCCCGACCGACCGCGATCTGTCAACCCGGAACCCGCCCGACCATGACCTCTCCAAGCCCGCTCTGGCCCTTTGTGCCCACCGCCCGTGCCATCGACGTGACGCATGCGCAAGGCTGCACCCTCTACACGCGCGACGGCGGCCAAATTCTCGATGCCGCGGGCGGCGCCATCGTCTCGAATATCGGGCACGGGCGGCCGGAAGTCGGCGCGGCAACCGGCCAGGCCATGACAAGCATGTCCTATGCGGTGCCGCCATTCCTGACGCCGGAGCGGACGCGGCTGATGGAACGGCTGCGTCGCGCCTGGCTGCCGCCGCATCTGACGCGCACCTGGCTTGCCAGCGGCGGCTCCGAAGCGGTCGACGCCGCCTGCCGCCTCGCCATTCAGCATTTTCGCGCCGCCGGCAACACATCGCGCTGGAAAATCGTCGGCCGCGACATTTCCTATCACGGCACGACGCTGTTCACGCTCGGCATCGCCGGCCACGCGGCGCGCCGGCGCGGCTTCGAGCGCGTCATTCCCGACATGCCGCTGGCGCCGACGCCCTATGCGCTCCGTTCGCCGCTCGGCCGCCACCATCCCGATTTCGACATCGCCGCCGCCGACGCCTTCGAGGCGCTGGTGCTGCGCGAGGGGCCGGAGACCATCGCCGCCTTCATCGCCGAGCCGATCAACGGCTCATCGGGCGGCGCGCTGATGCCGGGCCCGCGTTACTGGCCGCGCGTGCAGGAGATCTGCAGGCGCCACGGCATTCTTCTCATCGTCGACGAGGTGATGACGGGCTTCGGCCGCACCGGCAAGGCTTTCGCCTGCGGACACTTCAACATCGCGCCCGACATTCTGGTATCGGGCAAGGGGCTTGCCGGCGGCTACGCGCCGATCGTCGGCTTGTTCGCTTCGGAAGATGTCGTCGCGCCGCTCGCCGCGCACGGCCAGTCATTGATGTTCTATACTTATGGCGGGCATCCCGGCGCCTGCGCGGCGGCCGACCGGGTGCTCGAAATCATGGAGGACGAAAATCTCGTCGCTCGCGCCGCCGAGCGCGGGCGCGCGCTCGCCGCCCGCCTCGAAGCGGCGCTCGGCCAGCATCCGAACGTCGCCGAAATCCGTGGCGAAGGTCTCTTGCGCGGCATCGAGATCGTCCGGGATCGCGAAACGCTCGAACGCTTCGATGAGCGCGCCGCCGTCACCCAGCGCGTCATCGGCGCCGGCCTCAAGCGCGGCGTCATCTTTTATGCCGGCGGCACCGGCGCGATCCGCGACATCGTCTGTCTCGGCCCCGCCTTCATCGTTTCCGATGCCGAACTCGACCGCATGGTCGAGGCCCTCAAGGCCGCCATCGACGAGGCCGTCGCCCCCGCCTGATCCCTTAAATCCAGGTCGTCTTGACGACGGCTGCGCCGTGCCGTATATGTCACCGAATGGTGACAACAACATCAACGCGACCCAAGCCCCGTCCGCGCGACCGCGCCGGCACAGAAGGCACGATTCTCGATGCCGTGTCGCGGCTGATCCTGCGCGACGGACTTTCCGGCGTCGGCATCAATGCGCTGGCGCGCGAGGCCGGCGTCGACAAGGTTTTGATCTATCGCTATTTCGGCGATCTCGATGGTCTCTACCGCGCCTATGCCGAGCATGGCGACTTCTGGTGGACGGTCGAGGAGATGCTGGCCGCAACCGATGGCGCGACGGATGCCGCCGACGCGTTGAAGCGCGGCTTGCGGCACCATGCCGCCGCCATGCGCCAACGTCCGGTGACGCTCGCCGTCATCGCCGCCGAACCGACCAACCGCACCGCGCTCGTCGTCGCGCTGGAAGAGGTGCGCGAGAAGCGTTCGATCGAATTGATGGAAAAGGAAGCGGCGCGTCATGGCGGTTGGGGCGATGTCGATATTGCCGCCGTCACCGCGCTACTTGCCGCCGCTATCGACTATCTCGCCGCTCGCGCGTTGAGGATCCGTGTCTATGGCGGCGTCGAAATCAAGACCAACAAGGACTGGGAGCGCGTCCTCGCCACTGTCGACGCCATGATCGACGGTGTTTTCATGGCCGCATTTCCGTCGAACCCGAAAGAAAAATCATGACACAGGCTCCGAAAGTCACGCGTCGCCGCTTTCTCGAAATCGGATCCGGCATCACGCTGGTCGCCGCTGCCGGCCTTCTCTGGCGCGCCAACGAGCGCGGCGTCTTCGCCGAACCGACTGGCGAGGCCTATGAACCCTGGTCGATGTGGCAGGCGCCTGGATATGCGAACACGCCGCTGGCGCTGGTCGCGGCCGGCATTCTTGCCTCCAATCCGCACAATACGCAGCCCTGGATTTTCCGCGTCAGCGCGACGCGGATCGACATTCTCGCCGACACGCGCCGCCATCTCGGCACGTTCGACCCTTATCTGCGCGAAATGCATGTCGGCCTCGGTTGCGCCGTCGAGAACATGGTGCTGGCCGCCGCCGCCAACGGGTTTTCCGCCGAGGTCGCCTTTGCGCCTGGGTCGCTTCTCGATATTGCCGGGCGCGACGGTCAAGTGCTTGCGGCGACGCTTCGGCTGTCGCCTTCATCCGCGGCGGCCGACCCGCTTTACGATGCGATCCCCCGCCGTCACACCGACCGAAATCCCTACGATCATTCGCGGCCGCTTGCCGCCGATGCGTTTGCCGGCGTCGCAGATGAAGATGGTGTCAGGATGTGGCTCTTCGACGGCAGCGCGGCGCGCGATCGTCTCGGCGCGGCGATTATCGAGGCGACAGAAGAAATCGTCGCCGACGAGCAAATGATCGAGGACAGCCATGACTGGTTCCGCGATGGACCGGACGAAATCGCGCGCGAGAAGAGCGGCCTCGCGCTCGACACGGCGGGCCTGTCGCCGGCTCTGTTGGCGGCGGCGAAGTTCCTGCCGGCGCTGCCCGCCGAACAAAGCCACGGCGCATGGCTCAACCAGACGCGCGACACCCATGTGCCGACGGCGGCGCTGCTGGGCCTGATCGCCACGCGCGACCGTTACGATCGACCCCAGGCGCTCGCGGCCGGGCGGCTCTGGCAAAGGCTGCACTTGACCGGCGCGGCGGTGGGAATTTCGATGCATCCGCTCAACCAGCCGGTCGAGACCATCGATCGCGAGTTGCAGCTGGAACGCGAAGCGAAATCGGAAGTGCGCCTTGCAAGCATCACCGGCGATGAAAGCTGGCAGCCGACTTTCGTTTTCCGTGCCGGTTATCCGACGCGGCAGGTCCGCCTCAGCGCACGGCGTGGTGTCAAGGAAGTCACGGTCTGACCGGTCACGCGGCCGCGGTCCGCTCGCGCGTGGCCGAGAAGGTTACCTTCGGCCATTTCTCCAGCGTGTAACCGATTTCCCAATTGCTTTTCGCCATGAAGACCGGCGCGCCGTCGCGATCGGTCGCCATGTTGCCCCGATGCGCCTCGACGAAACGCTTCAGCTCGGCGGCGTCCGTGGCTTGGACCCAGCGTGCGGTCTCGAAGGGTGCCGGCTCGAACTGAACCTTGATGTCGTATTCGGCGGCGATGCGGGAGGCCAGCACTTCGAGCTGCAACTGGCCGACCACGCCGACAATCCAGTTGGCGCCGATCTCGGGCTTGAAGACCTGCGTCACGCCCTCTTCCGCCAGGCTTTCCAGCGCGCGGCGCATATGCTTGGCCTTCATCGGATCGTCAAGGCGGACGCGGCGCAGGATTTCGGGCGCGAAGTTCGGAATGCCGGTGAAAATCAGATCTTCGCCCTCGCTCAACGTATCGCCGACGCGGATCGTGCCGTGATTGGGAATGCCGATAATGTCGCCCGCACAAGCGTCGTCGAGCAATTCGCGGTCCTGTGCGAAAAAGAGGATCGCATTGTTGACACCGATGGTCTTGCCGCTACCGGAGATCTTCAGCCGCATGCCGCGCTTGAATTTGCCGGAGCAGATGCGCATGAAGGCGATGCGGTCGCGGTGGTTGGCGTCCATGTTCGCCTGCACCTTGAAGACGAAGCCTGTCACCTTCGGCTCCGCCGGCTCGACAACGCGGCTTGCAGTCGGCTGCGCGCGCGGCGGCGGCGCATAGGCGACGACTGCATCGAGCAGTTCGCGCACACCGAGCTTCCGGAGCGCGCTGCCAAAATAGACCGGCGTCATATGCCCGGCACGATATTGCTCGATATCGAAAGTCGGATTGCCTTCGCGGGCAAGCTCCATCTCCTCGCGAAAATGCTTCAGCTCGTCCGCGCCGAGATATTCCGCGATCCGGTCGCCCGTCAGGCTTTCGGGCTCGCTGTCCGGGCCGCCTTTTTCGGTGCCCGGCTTTTCGTAGGGAATGAAGCGATCGTTTTCGGGATCGAAGATGCCGCGCAGCAGGCCGCCCATGCCGGCCGGCCAGACCATCGGCGCGGTGTCGAGCGCCAGCTTCGAGGCGATCTCGTCCATCAGCTCGAACGGACTCACGCCCTCACGATCGATCTTGTTGATGAAGGTGATGATCGGCACGTCGCGCAAGCGGCAGACTTCGAAAAGTTTCAGCGTCTGCGCCTCGATGCCCTTGGCCGCGTCAATCACCATGATGGCGCTGTCGGCGGCCGTCAGCGTACGGTAGGTATCCTCGCTGAAATCTTCATGGCCCGGCGTGTCGAGCAGATTGCAGACGATGCCCTTGTATTCGAACGTCATCACCGCCGATGTCACCGAGATACCGCGGTCCTGCTCGATCTTCATCCAGTCGGAGCGCGCGCGCCTGTTGTCGCCGCGAGCCTTCACCTGGCCGGCCATGCGGATCGCGCCGCCTTTCAGCAGCAGGTTTTCGGTCAGCGTCGTCTTGCCGGCGTCGGGATGGGAGATGATGGCAAAGGTCCGCCGGTTGCGGATTTCGTTTGCCAATCCCTGATCCTGACGGCTTGCGGTCTCGGAAATGCTCAACGTCCGTTCTCCGGGGGGTTCCGTCTCCGGAATGAATTTGCGGCGGAACCTAGCTGAAAGCGCCGGCGCCCGCCACCCCGCGACAAACTGGCCCCTCGGCGGCAATTGCGCGCCGTGCCAGCATGGCGGCATCATGTTATTGGATCGCAGGAGACACCCATGACCAGCGCCCGCGAAGTTGTCGAGCCGCATATCGAAGCCCTGCTCAAGGAAGCAGAAACGGCGCGGCTGTCGACCGATGCCGTTGCCCGCATCCTGTTCGAGCGAGCAATCCGGATCTGGCGCGACATCCGCAAGCCCGAGGACATTCGCGCCGAACTTCTTGAAGCCGCCGAACACCTCGACCCGGACGAAGACTTTATGTTCATGCGCCCTTAGATGGCGCGGTATGTCCGTGCTCGCCAACGACGAACATTCCGGGCTTGGGTGGTTCGACATTGCGGTGGCGCGGTCGCTACCGGATCCTGCAAGTCCGGACTATGCGGACCTCTTCGGGAAGATCGGCCTCTAGCCCACCCCTCAGCGCACCGGTTCGGTCAGGAAGTGCCGACCCTCGCGATCCTCGATCTCGACCACCCAGAGGTCGGGGTCACGGTCGCGCTGTTTCTCGATATAGGCGTCGGCATCCAGCTCCGGGGCGGGATCGGCGGAGGGCCGTGCCATCCAGACGAGCGCGCCCTCGCCGTCGCGGGCCGGCGCATAGACGGTCGCCCGTCCGTCGAGCCGGTTGACCTTGACAAGCACAACGCCCGCGGTCGCGTCGCCGCGTCGGACGACCATTGCGGCTCCGCCGGCCGTTTCGCAGCGGCGGATCAGCGCCTTTACCCAGATTTCGGCCTTCAGCCGCGGCGCCGTTTCCATTTATTTCCCCGTATTCTCGACCTGAACCGACCGCCGACCCTTTCGGCCACCGACGTTCATCCTTAACGTGTTTCCCGTTTGCCGTCGCGTCGCTGCCAGACTAGACTTAACACGACTTTAATGAGAGGCGCCGCTCAGCAAAGGGACCGATCCACCAGATCAGTCTTTGCGATGGTTGGCTTCACTGTTTTGCGGGCGTTCGGGGGATACCGTCATGTCGAGGGGTCGCAACTTGTCTTTGTCCTTCCTGAAACACGTGCATCGCGCCGCGCTGCCCATTGCAGCGGCATTTCTGCTGGGTGGCTGTCTCACATCGGGCAGCGACAGCAAGCCTGCCGCGGCCGCGCCCGAACCAGCGCCGGCACCGGTCGCAATGGCTGCGGACCAGGCCCATCTTGCCACCAACTTGTCGGGCATTCCCATTCCCCTGCCCTCACCGCTCCATCGCGCTCCGGTGCAAGTCGCCTCGATCGATCCCTCGGCCGGCATCGCGGCGCTGACATCGGCGCGGCGCCTTGGCGATCTCACGGGCGTCTACGTCAGTTATGGCTCGGCGCTGGCGACCGCCGCCGAGGCGCGCCTCAACACGCCCGCCGATGTCCGCCGGGCGCTGGCGCTGCTGCGCATTGCGGAGCCGGACGGACTGGCCGAAGGCTGGTATGCCGCGCGTGCAATGATCGCCGCGCAGGATCCGGTCTTTGCTCAGGGCGTGCGCGATGAGGCGCGCACCGTCGGCAAGACGGTGCTGCTCGAGCAGCTGGTGGCCGACGACAACTACGTCCTGCAGATTCGTGGTGCCAGTTCGGCCAGTGCCGCCGTCGCCATCGCCATTCGCGACGAAACCGGGCGCATAACACAGCTTTCGACCCGCTTCATCGACACCGCCTATCAGTTCCAGAAGCAGAGATGGGGCATGATCGCGCCGCAGCCGAGCCAACCGGAGGCTGCCGTCAAGGCCGCTGCGGCGAGCCCGCTTGAACAGGCGCGTGCGGTGCTGGCAGCGCTGTCGCCGATCGGAACGGCCCATGCCTATACGCCATCCGTGATGAACCGCATCCTCACGCTCGCCGCGCATCAAGTGCTGGACGGCTCAATGGACGCGGTGCAGGTATCGGCGCCACGCAATCCAACCGGGCGCTGCCTCAACTGGGCCCGCCTCAACCTCAACCAGTGCATTGCCGCCTCGCGCTTCCCGTCCGAAGAGGCATGGTGCGCGGGCAAGCATGCGCTTCAAGACGTCAGCAACTGCTTTGCGGAAGCGGTTCCGGCCGCGCCGGCCGCCCCCTGACAGGGGCCCCGGCGTTCGGCCAGGTCCGGCCGCTTCGCACAATTTGAATCGAATCTCGATCTTTTTTGACGTGCATTTTTCGAGAATGCGCGTCAAATTTTTTGTGTATTTTATTCTGTTTTTCGAATAATTAGATTATATTTTCAAGTATAGTTGAATGGTGAAATAAACTATCACTGTCGTTTCCATGCATAAGGTGCGATCTATATTGTATTTTATCTATCCATTTAACCGCGTGACAGCAGATCGCGCCCTAGCCTTCGCCCATGACATGTGCCGGTCCCTAGGAACGACCGGCCTTTGAAAGGGTGAAAACGATGTCTTTTATTCTGAGAGCTGCATTCTGGCTGACGGTGCTCGCATTCCTGCTGCCCGCCGCCAACGACGACGCCACCGCCCGGATCGCCGGCGGCTACACGGCCGCCTCGCTGGGGACGCCACCTGAACCCGCGGCCCCCGAAATGGGCGCCGGTGAAGCGCTGACAATGGCGGCACGCTCCGCCCAGGACGTTATGGGCTTTTGCAGCCGCAATCCGGACATATGCGCACGCAGCCACGACATTCTGGGCCATGTCATGCGCCAGACCACACATTACGGCGGCATGGCCCTTGTCTGGCTGACCGACAAGGCGAAGGAACATCAGCAAGACAACGGCGCCCCTGCGCCGCTCGCCCCCCTCGGCCGCCAGGCCCTTGGTCCCGTACACCCGGCAGGCGCCTGACCTCACCCACAGGTCGTCTGCACCCTCTGCCGGCTGCGGGGCCCTAGACCCGCAGCCGGTCCACTTCACGCCCCGCCACTTGCCTCCCGAGTGGCGGGGCGCTTGTTCTTTGGGGGCCGGCCCGCTATGTCCTGACCGAAACTGGTCGGAGCGCCATGAGCATTCAGGATCTCATTGATGATTTTGCCTTCCTCGACGATTGGGAGGAGCGCTATCGCTATGTCATCGAGCTTGGCCGCACGCTTGAACCGCTGAGCGAGGCCGAACATGCGCCGGCCAACAAGGTCGAGGGCTGCGTCAGCCAGGTGTGGCTCATCGCCGAGCCGCGCAAGGGCGCAGATGGCACACTCCGCCTCCATTTCCGGGGCGACAGCGATGCCCATATCGTCCGTGGCCTGATCGCCATTCTGATGCGCCTTTATTCCGATCGCACGCCGGTCGAGATTCTGGCGATCGACGCCCGCGCCGTTTTCGGCAAGCTCGGCCTCGATGAACATCTGACGCCCCAGCGTTCCAACGGTCTCTATTCGATGGTCGGGCGTATCCAGGCGGATGCCAAAGCGCATCCGGTACCTGCCGCTTCCTGACCGCGGCCTTTCCGGGTGGGCACAAGCCCGTAATGCGCCGCCAGCCGGTCGAGCGCGATGGCGAGCACGATCTTTCCCGCGCGTTGCGGCCAGCCGAAGCGCCGCTCAGCCGCCTCCATGCCCTCGAGATGGCAGCATACAGCGATCAGCAGGTCCGACAGGCCGGGCCCCGCTGCCGTCAGCGCCTGCGCGACGCGCTGGCGGGCGGCCTGTGCGTGATCGGCGATTCCGGCCGAATCGCGTGGATGCCGCTTCTTCGGCCGGCCGCCGCCAACGGCCGACCAGTCCACCGTGACGCGCGGCGTCAACTGTCCGATCGTGAAGTCGCGCCGCAACCGTTCGCCCGCCTCGAATTGGGTTTCGTCGATCAGCGGCCTGCCGGCCGGGCCCTTGCGGCGACGCAGCCAGCCAAGCGGCGATTCCCCCTCATTGACGCAGACGTCGGTTTCGGCGCCGTCGAGCAATATCTGTCGGCGGCCGGGCAAACGATGCGCGGCGGCGAAACGGTCCGGATCGGCGGATTTGGGCGCGGTATGGCGTTTCCCTCCGAGCGTCATGGGTGGACCTCCAGCTCTCCGCAGCTTTCGAGCGCGCGCGCCAGAACATCGAGCAGCCGGTCGAAATCCGGATCGTCGCGCCGGTCCTCGATTGTCCGGCAGGCATGGGCCGCCGTCGTGCGATCGCGGCCGAAGAGACGGCCGACCTCGGAAAGACTGACGCCGAAAATGACGTGGGTCAGATACATCGCCACCTGACGGGCCAGCGCAACCGGCGCGCGGCGGCGTGTCGGCGCCTTGAGGTCCTGCAGCGGCAACCGCCAGGCGCGGGCCACCACGGCCAGCGTCAGCGTCGCCTCGACACGGCCGAGGCGCGGCGGGACCGCCCGGCGTCGGCGCCGCCTGCGGCGTGCGGGGCCGGGCCGCGGCAGCCCGGCCGGAACCGGCTCCCGGCATTCTTGCGCGCCGCGCGGAATGTGAAAAAAATCCTGTTCCATTGATCCTCGCTCGGGCGAACGGCTCCGCCCTCTCGATAGAATAGAGGAATAAATTCCTCTTCAATGGTAAAATTGGCATGTCGCCCGCGTACCGGGGATAAGTTCCGGCAAGTCGTTGCTGTGGCAGGGGGAATCGGCCGCCTTGTCGCGGATGGGCCATTTCAGGCGGGATTGCGGCCTTGCGGGCTTCAGTCCGCGGCGTCGCGGCAGGTCACGGTAACGCTTGTCGCGCCATCGCCGGCACCGTCGCAGGCCATGCCCGGAAAGCACATGGCGGCTGCCGCGCCGGTGAAATTGAAGGCGATATAGCCGCCCGCCGCCGCATCGGCGACGCCGGCCAGGCGGTATTCGCGCGTCTCGCCGCGCCGGAGCGTGATCGTCTCGCCGACGGCGAGGTCCGACATCGCGATATAGTGCTCGCCGTCGAACATGAGACTGGCGCTGCCGGCGATATCCGAAAGCGTGCAGTCGGCGCGCAGATCGCTCGGCACGGCGCTGCCCACGATCGCAAACTTCGCCTGCTCGCCGCGCTTGATGGTGATGCTGCCGCCTTCAAGCGTCGCGGCGCGCGCCGTCCCGGCGAGAAGAATGGCGGTCAGCATGGCTGCAACTGCCCTTGAAATCGTCACACGCATCTCCCTCGTCCTGCCCGGCAAGTCTGCCCTGTTCGGGCAGCACCCTTCAAGCAATACGGAGATTGGCACGTTCGGCCAGCGCATGGGCCTTTTCCGATTGCAGGAAGGCGTCATGGCCGAGCACCATCACAATGCGGCCCTCGTCGTTGACGAGCGGCAGGCGCAACCAGAACTGGAAAACATTGGGCTGTTTCCAGGCGTCGAGCGCGATGACGCCCTGTGCCGGACGGCCGACGCCGATCACCTCGCGATAGGCCGCGTTCCAGTATTCGGTCTGATCGCCGAGATCGTATTCATCGAGAAAATGGCCCGTCGTCTCGACGCCGAAGTAGTCGCGCAGTCGCGTGCCGGCAAGGCGCACCCGCAGGCGCACCGTGTCTTCGCTTTCGGCGATCACATCGAGCAGGCTGAGCGAAGGCAACATAGCGCGCAGCTCGCCGGGCTGGATGTCGGCGCGCATCGGATAGGCGCCGTCGATGGATTTGGAGCGCCAATAGTCGAAAAGCTCGCGCTGCTCGGGCACGATCAACTGGGCGCGAATGGCTTGGTCGGCGCGGGTCAGAAGCGCCTCCTCGAATAACCGGGCCGGGGCCCATTGACGAATCATCCGCCGGAATCTTGGGCGGAGGGCGCCATCAATGCAAGCCGGCCTTATTTCACGCGGCGGCGGCCCTGGCCCAGCCCCATTTTCTTGGCCAGCTTGGAGCGCGTCTGGGCGTAGTTCGGCGCCACCATCGGATAGTCGCGCGGCAGGCCCCATTTTTCGCGATATTGCTCGGGGCTGAGATTGTACTGCGTGCGCAGATGCCGCTTCAGCGACTTGAAATGCTTGCCGTCTTCAAGGCAAACCAAATAGTCCGGCGTCATCGACTTGCGGATCGGCACCGCTGGCTGCGGTGCCGGGCCAGCCGCACCGGCATCG
Source organism: Parvibaculum sp. (assembly GCF_030651915.1). Lineage (GTDB taxonomy): Bacteria > Pseudomonadota > Alphaproteobacteria > Parvibaculales > Parvibaculaceae > Parvibaculum. The sequence continues at coordinate 448,013 of NZ_JAUSBV010000005.1, forward strand.
CCGCCAACTGAGATTCGCACCAGCGTACCGAAGACGTTGTGGATGAGGCTGGCCAGGTCTTCCGGAGCTACCTTGTTGTGACCTGCATAGGCCGACACGATGTCCGCCGTCATTTCGATCAGTTCGACCTTCTCCGCCACCATTGCCTCATGATTTGCCCAACCTGCCGCCCGTCGTCAAATAAGCAACACTCTTCGGGGTAATTAACCCGAATATTACAGATCATTCTATAACTCTTTTAGCGATTAGCAATCAAGGGGCCGACTGCCGCGCGCGGGGCAAATCACCGTGGCGCTGTTAACCGTGATTTAGAGCGCAATTACACTTTTGCGACGCTGCGTTTTTCCTGACCGGCGGCGTCCTGGCGCCGGACCAGCCAGCTGCCGATGCGCTCGATCGCCCGCTCACCCTCCGGCAGCATCTGATAGAAGGCCTGCCAGACATGGATCATGCCGTCCCAGACTTCGAGATCGGCGGCAACGCCGGCGGCGCGGGCGCGCCTGTCGAGGTCGCGCGCATCGTCGAGTAGCACCTCGTCGCTGCCGACCTGGATCAGCAGCGGCGGCAGGCCGGTCAGATCGCCAAAATTGGGCGAGGCCAGCGGGTCGCGCGGATCGGCACTGCCAAGATACATCGCCGCCAGTTCCCTGATGCCGGCCTGCGTGATCATCGGATCGGCGTCGGCGCAGGAAACATAGGTGCCGGTGGCGCAGGTCAGATCGGTCCAGGGGCTGAGCAGCGCGGCGGCGGCCGGCATCGGCAAGCCGTCGCGTTTGGCGGCCAGCAGCACCGCCATGGCAAGGCCGCCGCCGGCCGAATCGCCGGCCAGCGCGATCGTCTCAGGCGCATGGCCGCGCGCCAGCAGCCAGCGATAGGCCTTCAGCCCGTCCTCGACCGCCGCCGGAAACACATGCTCGGGCGCAAGGCGATAATCGACGCTCAGCACCGAGGCTTGCGCCGCCAGCGCCAGACGCGCGGTCAGATGGCGATGCGACTGCGAGGAGCCCAGCACATAGCCGCCGCCGTGAAAATAGAGCACCACTGGCGCAGCCGCCGAATCGCCGTGCAGATGCGCCCATTCGGCGTGGAGACCGTCGAGATCGGCCGCGGCGATGGCGACCCCCTGGGGCACCGGATAGATTTCGGCATTGCCGTCCATGACCTTGCGCCGTTCGGCCAGCGGCAATGCGGCGCGTTTGCTGCGTTCGCGCACCAGCTCCTTCAGCCGAGCAATGCTCAACCCCTCCCGCTCATTGGACATTCCTGCCTCCCTATGGTTCGATTCATGGAGATTCGCGGCCCGCGAGGCGCGCCCTCCCGGCGATGCTAGCAGGCGGCGAACAAGGCCGGCTTCAAAATTCGATGAGGCCACCCGGTTTCGGTTTGGGTTCATGCAACATCTGTCGATCGATCGGTCTCGGGGCGAGCGGCGCGAGCTGCGCTATGCGCGCACGGCGTGGCGCGCCTTCCTGCGTCTGGGCGAAGACGATCGCGCGCGGGTTCGCGCTTTCGCCGAAGCCGTGCCGCCGCGCGCCGAGGCGCGCGAACTGGCGCCCGGTCTCCTGTCGTGCCGGACCGGCAGCACCTTGCGCATCGTCTATGCGGAACGCGTTGGCCTGACGACCATTCTTGCGCTGACCGGCGGGGAGAACGCGCCATGAGCCGCACCGCGTCGGAGACCTTGCAGAAGATTGCCGGGCCCGATGGCGAACCGCTTTTCGTCGTTGTGCCGGTTGCCGACTACGAACGCCTGAAGCGCGCCGCGGACGATGCCGAAGACCTGCGCGCCGGCCGCGCCGCTCTCCATCATGACGGACCGGAGCCGGTGCCCGGCACGGTCGCCCACCGGATCGCCGACGGCGAAAATCCGGTGCGGGTCTGGCGCGAGCATCGCGGCCTCAAGGCCATCGAGGTGGCGCGCGCCACCGGCATGAGCGCGCCCTATCTGTCCGAAATCGAAACCGGCAAGAAGGACGGCACGTTCCGCACCATGGCGGCGATTGCCGAGGTGCTCGGCGTGTCGCTCGACGATCTCGCGCCGCCCGCCGACGAGGAACGCCGCCGCGAACGCGAGCGCCGCGCCCTGATTGACGGCGTCAGCGCGCAGATTCGCAAGCTCGCCGTGCTCGTGACCGGGCCGGTCGATTTCAACACCGCCGCCGTGCGCCGGGCGGTCACGCGGCTGGCCGCCGATGCGGTAGCACTGAAGGCACAGGGCGGCACGCTCGATGCGTGGCTCGATGACGTGCTCGACGGGATCAGGGCGGTGCTCGATCTGGTCGATCGCGCCGAAGGCGACATCATCGGCACGGCGCGGGCGGCCCGCATGGAACTTGAGGAGATCGTGTCGGGGCCGCGTTTTGCACGGGCGGCCGCGGTGGCGCTGGAAGCGGAAGACGAGACGCCGGCCTATACGACGCCGAGCGCGGCCGACTGAGCTTCAGTCGTCGCCGTCCGGGGCGCGGGTTTCGTTTGCCAGACCGATATCCCAGCAATGCAGCGCCAGATCGGCGCGATCGGTCGAGATCGTGTCGAACAGCTCGCCCATGCGTTCGAGGTCGCCCTTGCCGGGCAGGCCGCTCTGGCGCAGATCGACGGCGGCGACGATCAGATCGCCGAATTCCTTGCGGTTGAGGCCCGCCGCCTTGGCAAAGACCGACAGCGGCTCGCCGGTCGCATCGTTCAGGATACAGAACATCGTCCCGGCGCGCAGACGCGCCATTACCGCCAGTCCATCCGTCAGGACGCCGATGCCATCGGCCGCCGCATTGGCCAGAAGCTGGTGAAGGCGCCCCTTGTCGATGGGGACCGGGCGGCGCACCACCGACAGCGCGCTGGCCAACAGCGGATCGAAAGCGAAATCGCTGGTCGGGATTTCATCCAGTACATTGTGTATATGGCGGCGTTCGGCCGTGAAACGGCTCAGGATTTCGAGCCGCAGCGGCGACGGCGCCCACCAGAAAATCTGGTGCGCGAGGCGCAGGGTCAGCTCCGGGCGCGTCAGCAGCGGCGCCAGCAGTTCCGGTTCCGCGGCGCTGCGCCTAGCCAGCGTTTCGATGGCGCGCAATGACAATTCGGCCGTGCCGTTCTCAAGCAGGCGGCAAATCAGCGCCGTGTCGCTCTCTTCGATCAAGGCATCGGCGATGTCGCTGGTCAGGTCCTTGCGCGCGGCCAGCGCCAGCCGGTGTGCGGGCCCGCCCTCGCGTACCACATGAACGAGGTCGCCGGCCTTCAGTATCTGACCTTCGCACAGCAGCGGCCGCGCGATGTCGATGTCGTCGAGCGCCAGTACCAGCGCCAGTTCGCGCGGCGCGTCGCTATGCGGCGCAAGGCGCTCGGCGAGGCGCTGACGCATGACCGGATCGAAGCGTGTGACAAGCGAGGCCAGCAGCGAGTCGAGGATGCTGCGTTCCTGCGGCGAGACCAGCGCGGCGGGAAGAAGGGCCAGATCGGCAAGGCGCCGCAACATCGCATCCGGATCGGCGGCGACGGGCGGCGGCGCGATGTCATCCTTGTCCCAGGCTGTGCCTTGAAGGGCCATGATCCTGCATTCCGGTTGGCGCGCTTGTGCGCGTTTTGCGCGATGTCGGCCCTCATCAGACCATCGCCGCGTTAACGTGCCGTAAAGCATCGGCTGGCGGGATTTGCGGCCCGGCCAGAAGGCGCCTATCGTCGGCTGCCGGGTTCAAAAGCAGGACACTTCGAGATGACACACAGATGGCCTGCGGGCTTCATCCTCGCCGCGGCGCTGGCGCTTTCGGCCTGCGGTCTCGGCGTCAGCGAACATGCCGACGACCCGAACTACAAGGCCGGCCACTCGGCCGGCTGCTGGACCGCCACCTCGCGGGTACCGGGCGACCCCTCCACCATCACCCGCGACGAGGAAGCCTACCGGACGATCGAGGCCTACCGGGCGGGCTGGAATGCCGGCTACAACGCCTGCCGCATTCGCGACGACAGCGGCGGCGCGGGCATGGGCGGCATGCCGGATTCATCGAGCCGCGGCACCGGCGTGCGCTGAGGCGAAAACACGTCGTTCCCCCGCCCTCCCTCAGGCAGGGTGGAAAACGGCGACACTTCTTCCTCAGGCGTTTCTGGCGTCGACGGCCAGCGGGTGATCGATCTCGAGGGCGAGATTGTCGGCCGGATCGGCCAGCTCGCGCCAGGCGACGCCCGGAATTTCCTCGACCAGCGCCGCGCCGCCAATGGCCGACGGCAATTGGTAACCGGCGCGCGCGGCGCCGCCCAGCGCGCGGCGGGCCAGAACGACCGCGGCTTCAGCCGAATAGAGATGCGCGTCCGGCGTTTCGAGCCGGGCCCGGCGCACCGTGCCGTCGGGCGCGCGCGCCTCGCCCCAGACAACCGCGCTGCCGCGCGTCAATTGCAACTCGGTCAGCTTGGTGCGGCGGCGGCCCAGTTTTTTTGCCAGCCGTTTCAAGCCCCAGCCGCGGCGGAACAGGCGGGTCTTGAGACCGCCTGCCGTCAGCACGCGTTCCAGCGCTTCGGGCAGAACCTCGAAACAGTCGATGGTCGAATAGGCGCTGCGATGGCGCGCCGCGGCGACATAGCCGTTCCATGGCGCAAGCCAGGCCGCTTCGGGCCCGGTGTCGAAATCCACGTCAAGCGCGCGCTCGGCGGCTTTCGATGCCACCAGCTGGCCGTTCTTGAGCATCTCGCCGGGGGTACGGACGGCGGCGATCAGCGCATGCGCTTCCGCATCCAGCAACAGCCCGCGCTTGACCGCCAGCGCGATCGCGCGGGCGCCGGGCAGGATATAGGCGAGCCGAGCCGCCAGCGCATCGACCGCCGCGAAATCGAAGCCGGCGCCCGCCATCAGCATCACGCCGGCCTGCTTGGCCGCCTCGTCGCGCGCCGCCAGCGCCGCGACCGTCGTCCTGTCGGCGCCCAGATCGATGAAATGTGTGCCGGTCGCCAGGCAGGCGATCAGCAGCGATGAAAAATCCGCCTCGGCGAGCGGCGCCGCGTTGACGAGGACGGCGACATCGTCGAGCTGGCCCGCAATGCGATGTGCATCGCCCGGCGTGAAGATGCGCGGTTCGACCGGGCCGCCGGCCACCAACGGACCGGCCATCGCCGTCGCGTGCTGGGCCACCGGCGCAATATCCCGGCCGGCGCCGATATGGTTGACGCCGCGCGCCACGGCCACACGCGAGGCCAGCGCGCCCAGAAAATGGTCGACGCCGTAAATGAGTATGCGCGACTTCATTGCCTCACCCGGTTGCAGCCTGTCTGGCACGCCTTGTCCGCGCGAAAAGAAACGGCCCCCGCGCAAACCCGTTGCGGCGGCGGTCAATCTCGGCTCCATTGTCGCGTGAGGAAGGAAATGCCGCAATGCGAAGCACGAAAATGAGCCCCGAACGGCCGGTTTTTAAGTCGGCAGCGTTAATTTTCGGGCTTTGTATGCTCGCGCCGCCGGTTCTGCTGGCGGCGGCGGGGGAAAGCCAGGCCCGCGTCCGGATCGAAACCGGTCGCGACCTTCAGGCCGCCTGCGCGGCGCTTGCCCGCCATCACCTGGCGCCGCAGACGCCGACGCCGCGCGATGCCCTGTTCTGCCGGCAATTTCTGATGGGCTATTTCGGTTCGCTGCGCTACCTGCATGACGATGAGCGCCTGAAGCGCACCTTCGATGCGCCCATGCGCGATCCGCTGACCTGCATCAATATCGACGGTCCCCGCTCTTACGACCAGCTCGCGCAACAGGTCGTCCGCACCGGTGAATGGAACCCGCAGCTGATGGACGAGCCGGCCGTCAAACTCGCCCAGAAAACCTTTTCCGACCGCCCACCCTGTTGAGCGGCAGCGGGATGCGCCCACGCGACAGTAAAATCCTTAATTCAGTGTTCGGAAGATTTCGACCGTCGCCGCGATGATGTGTCATATTCCGGGACGCTCTGGAGTCATCGACTATCCGGCGCGTGGAACGCCCATTGCCGGACATGATGATGTTGAACGAACTGAAACAGCGCGAAGCGACCGGCAACCCGATCCATGTCGGCCTGGTCGGCGCAGGCCTGATGGGCCGGGGGATCGCACATCAGATCGGCCGCACGCCCGGCATGCGCCTCTCATTCATCGCCAGCCGGTCGGAAGCGCCCGCCCGCGAAGCGGCCCGCCTCTATGGCAAGCCGGTCCGCGTCACGACGGACGCCGTCGCCGCGCTGCGCGATCCGTCGCTCCCCTGCGACGTGCTGGTCGAGGCGACCAATTCGATCGTTGCGGCTTACGACTACTGCATGGCCGCCATTGAGCGGCGCGCGCATTGCGTGCTGATGAACGCCGAGGTCGACCTGATGCTCGGTCATCTGCTGCGCGATGCGGCCGCGCCGCAGGGCGTCGTCGTCACCAGCGACGCCGGCGACCAGCACGGCGTACTGGCGCGGATGATGGAAGAAATCGAAATGTGGGGCTTCGAGATCGTCCAGGCCGGCAACATGAAGGGCTTTCTCGACCGCTATCGGACGATGGAGGGTTCGGTCGAGATCGCGCGCGGCCTCAATCTGTCCACCGGGCAATGCCTCGCCTATACCGATGGCTCGAAACTCAATATCGAGATGTCGCTGATCGCCAACGAGCACGGTCTGACGCCCTTCGTGCCGGGCATGCAGGGCCCGAGCGCCGAGCGCATGGAAGACGTGCTCGATCTTTTCGACTTCGACCTCTATGAGGGCAAGGGGCGGGTCGACTACATTCTCGGCGCCCGCCAGCATGGCGGCGGCGTCTATGTCGTCGGCCGCTGCGACGATGCGTTCATGCGTTCCTATCTGGGTTACTACAAGATCACCGGCCGGCATCCCTATTACGCCTTCCTGCGTCCCTACCACCTCTGCCATCTCGAAACGACCCGCGCCGTCGCCATGGCGGCGCTCTACGGCAAGTCCGTGCTCGGCCTGCGCAAGGGACGGGTGACCGACTGCTATGCCCATGCCAAGAAGGCGCTGAAGCCGGGCGATGTCATCGGCCATGCAATCGGCAGCGACGAGGTCTACGGCCTGATCATGACGGCGGCGGATGCCGACGCCGCCGGGCGGGTGCCGCAGGGCCTGCTCGATGTCGAGGAAGGCCCGGCGCGGCCGATCGTCAGGCGCGCGCTTGAAAGGGACGAACCGCTGACCTTCGATCACCTCGATATGCCCGCGACCCGTCTGATGGATCTCTGGACACGACAGCAGGCCATGCTGGAACGGGCGATGCCGGCGCAAGCGACGTTGAAGCAACCGGTGCTGGCCTGATACCGCGCCGGACGCCACGGGATGGAAACCAATCATGATCGCGGAAACCGCCGCCGACATTTCTGCCGCTCCGATCCACCTGATACCCGGGAAAAGCGACGTGGGTTCGGTGCAGCACTTCTGGCACTACATGTTCGGCTACCTGCTGCCGGTCGTCGACTATCACCTTGCACATGCCTCCCCCGCCCGCCGTTATGTTCTCGAATCCTGCGGGCCCGTCATGGACGCCGTCACGCAGGAATGCCTGTCCTGTCTCGGCGTCGATTTCGTGATTGCCGAACGGGACGACATCGCGGCGCAATATGCGGGCATCGATGAAGCCGTGCTGGAGCACTGGGACCGCTTCACGCAGGACCCGAAATGCGGGCAGGAGTTGAGAAAGCGGCTAGACCGTGTCGTGCCGGCCCTGAAGGCGGCGATCCCCAATCGCTGCGGCTGCGGCGCCGATGCCGCGCTGGCGGGCCGGATCCTGCTGCTGGAGCGTTCGGCGATGCCCAATTTCTATGCACCGGGCGGGCCGGCCGAAATTCCCGGCTATGGCCGGGGGCGGCGCTACATTTCCAATCTCGACGAGGTCTGTGCGCAGATGCAGGCCCGCGGCTATCCGGTCGCGATCTACGAGCCCGGCGGCCACAGCGTCGGCTGCCAGATCGCGGTCTTCTCGAAAGTGCGCGGTGTCGTCGGCATCGAAGGTGCCGAATTCGCCAACCTGATCTGGGCCGCCGAAGGCACGCGGGTCTATCTCCTCCGGCCGGCCGGATTCGTCATTCCCTTCCAGCAATGCCTGTCGGAATGCATGAACATGTCCTACCGGCAGGACAGCTGTCCGGGCATGATCGAGCCGCTCAGCCGCCACGCGCTGCAGGACTACTTCGCCGGTATGGGAAAGCCGACGCTTGCGGACCGCCTCGTCGCTCCCTTCCGTCGCTGGACCGGACGCGCCTGACCGCCGCGCATGCCGCCTCGGGACGCGCCGCCACGCTCGCCCCGTCTGCGTGTTTTCCGAGCCTGCCCTCGCCGGACCGCGCTGCCTAGCCTTCTGACATCGGACTTGTGCGATTGCGTGCTGATACATGGCGGCGTGGAGCCGTCTGAATGATATTCGGCCGAAACGCGCCCCGAACCGGAGCGCACAGGTTTTCGGGGGACATCGCAAAAACACTTCCCATCGCCACCCTTGGCCTTGCGATCGCATTCGGCCCGTCACCGGCTGTTGCGCGCGAAAGAAAAAATTAACCAACCGCAACCTAGACTCTTGCGGGGCACTTCGAAGGAGTTTGCGCATGTATCCGGAACCCGGCCGACCCGATCGACGCAATCGTCTGCGCAACATGCTTGCGGTCGCGCTGCTCGCCATCCCGGCAGGTCCGGCACTTGCCGACACCGCCACCACGACCTTCAGCGTCACAGCAACCGTCAATCATGCCTGCCTCGTATCGGCCAGCGACCTGAACTTCGGCGTCTACGACCCGTTTTCCGAAACGGCGCATGACGGTGCCACGACGCTTGGCGTCACCTGCACGATCGGGACGGCCTATGATGTCGGCCTGAGCGCGGGCCTGGGTGCCGGTGCAACGGTTGCGGCACGCAAGATGACTGCAGGCGAGAATACCCTGACCTATTCGCTCTATCGGAATGCTTCGCGCTCGCAGGTCTGGGGCGTAACCGTCGACACCGACACCGTGCCGGGAACCGGAACGGGAGCGTCCCAGACGCTCGACGTCTACGGGCGCATACCGGCACTTCAGTCCGTACCGCCGGCGACCTATGTCGACACGATCACCGTAACCGTCTGGTACTGAGGATGGAGGGTCCGGACACCCTTGCCGCAGGCCTGATCCGGACAGATCGCCGCCATCCGAATGGCAGACCATTGACCGGGAAACATCAAATGCGACAATCGTCTTTTATGCGGGCATCCTTGGTACTCGCCATTGCGGCCGCCACCGCGGTCATGGCAACGCTGCCGGCCCGCGCATCTTCCATGCTCGAAGTCAGTCCCATCCGCATCGCCCTTCCGGTCGAACGCCCGATGGCAACGCTTCACCTTCACAATCACGGCGAGCGGGAAACGACGGTTCATCTGGACGCCATGCGCTGGCGGCAGGAGAATGGCGAAGATATCTACGAACCGGACGACACATTGCTGGTGACGCCGCCGATCGTTCACCTCCCCGCGGGGGAGGAGCAACTTGTTCGTATCGGGCTTTCCGAGCCGAAGACCGGCGCAACGACGGGGGCTGCCTATCGCGTGTTCATCCGCGAGGTGCCGAGAGAGGAATCTTTTGACGCGGCAACGGTTCGGGTCGTTCTCCAGATCGGCGTACCGGTCTTCGTCCTTCCGGCACATCACGCACACGCAAAGGTCGACTGGCGTATCGTCCGGCGGTCGGGCGGGCTCTTCAGCATCGAAGCGCAGAATGTCGGCGACGTGCATGTCCAGATCACCAATATCGGCGTGCGAAAGGTCGGCGGCACCACGGCTGCAGCCGATCTGAATACCATGCGCTATGTCCTTCCGGGATCGACCGTATCCTGGCCGCTTGATGCGGCGGACAGCCGCGCCATCGCGAATTTGCCGGAACGTATTGCGATTACCGCGGTCACGGATCAGGGCGTGATGAATGCCGAGATAACGCGTGAATGAATGTTCAGGCAAGCCACCGCCGCGATCGTTCTCTTTTGTCTTCTGCGAAGTGTAACGGTTCTTGCCCATCATGCTCCCAGCGAACATGCATTGTCGGCCGATATAAACGGCGTCGAAAGTCCGCATATCGTCATCGTCATTTTCAGGAACGCCGACATCCATCTCTGGAGCGAGGAATTCGACCATCTCGGATTGGTGGAACCGGAGGTGGAGGGGATTGTCTATGGCAACAAGACCTTTCTGCCGCTGCTGGCGGTACCCGGACTGTCCTACCGCTTCGACGAAAGACGCCTCAATCTCGAAATAGAGTGTGAGCCGGCCTGCTTCCCGGGCAGCCGCTCTGAACAGGTCAGGCATCGCCCCCGGCCCTCGCCGGTCGCGTCCGGCGTCGCGCTGAACTACGATCTGTCGGCCCAGCAGACCGCTGGCGATTTCGTTTTCGGCGGTTTGGGCGAGTTCCGGTTCTTCTCCAATGCGGGCGTCGCAGAAAGCGGTCATCTGGCGGAATACGCGTCGGATGAGTGGCAATTCACGCGGCTCCAGACCGCATGGACCTTTGATCGCCCCCAGTCGCTGCATTTCCTGCGTCTCGGCGACAGCATCGCTGAAGGCGGCGCATGGGGCGCTCCAAGCCGGTTCGGTGGAATCCAGTTCGGAACGGATTTGTCCATGGATCCGACATTCATTTCTTTCCCGACACCGGGCATATCCGGCGAGGCGGCCCTCGCCTCGACGCTTGATATTTTCATCGACAACACGCTTCGCGGACGCCGCGACATACCGGCCGGCCCCTTCTCTCTCACCGACCTGCCTGTCGTCACGGGCGGGGGCGATATTCGCGTGGTGGCGACCGACCTGTTGGGACGCGAACAGATTATCGTTGCCCCCTTCTATGCCAGCCAGAGTCTGTTGAAGCGCGATCTCGCCCTCTATTCGCTGGAGGTCGGGGTGTTGCGCCGGAACTACGGCGTCGATAGCAACCAGTATCGCGAGGGCTTTGTGACCGGCACCTATCGGCGCGGCCTGACCGACTGGCTCACCGCCGAAATTCGCGGCGAGATGTCCGACTTCCGCAGGGCCGCGGGATTCGGTCTGGCGTTTCAACCTGGCCTGTTCGGTGTCGCCGAACTGGCCGGTGCGGTCAGCGAAGCCAATGACAGGACGGGACAGTTCCTGCGCGCAGGCTATTCCTACACGCGAGGACCGTTCGGCATTGGCATCGTTCAGGATTGGGCTTCGTCGGACTTCAGGCGGATCGGCGAAGCGCTGGACCGCGCGCCTGTCACCTCGGCGACACGCGCAAATATCGGCATTGAACTGGGCGGCTGGGGCAGCGTGGCGGCCGGATATGCGCGGCAGGAGCGTCCCGGTTCCGCCGATTTCGAGGCTCTAACGGCTTCCTATTCGCACCGTCTCGGCACGATCGGCCACCTCAATCTGTCCGCCTTTCGCGACCTCCGGAATGACAGCCATTCACTGGTCATGACCGCGACGGCCCCGCTCGGCCCGCGCACCACGGCCATTGCCGGGCTGCAGCATGAGACCGACAATCGCCTGACCTCAAATCTGGGCCTCTTTCATCAGCCACCCCCGGCCGGCGGCCTTGGCGGTCACCTGATGACGACACAGGGCGACAGGCGCCGTCAGGAACTCGGTGTCTTCTACGACAGTCCCTATGCCGTCGTGCGGGCGGATTTCGTGAGTGCCGATACCGGAAATGCGGCACGTCTCGGTCTTCGCGGAAGCCTCGCCATGATCGAAGACCGGGTTGCCGCCACGCGTTTCTCCGACGGTGCCATGGCCCTTGTCGACGTGTCCGGATTTCCCGATGTCGGCATCCTGAAGGACAATCAGCAGGTCGCGCGGACCGGCGCCTCGGGCAAGGCGCTCATCGCGGGACTCAGGCCCTATCAGCGCAACACCATAGCTATCGATCCGCTCGACCTGCCGCCCGACGTCGAGATCGGCAATTTCGAGGTGACCGTCATACCGCGCCGGAGCAGCGGCGTACACGCGCATTTCAAGGTCAGGGAAACCAATGCGGCACTTGTCACCGTGCTGCAGGAGAACGGCGAGCCTCTGCCTCCCGGCACCCGGATCGTATCCCTGGACAGCGGCGAGCGGTTCACCGCCGGCTACCGCGGCAGGGCCTATCTCTCGGGTCTTGACCGGGCGCAGAGATTTCGGGCCGAGTGGTCCGAGGGGGCTTGTGCATTCTCGTTCGGTCCCATCGAGCCGGATGCGGGACATGCCGTTACCGAGCCCGTCATCTGCAGGGAGACAGGACCATGAAACCGCGCACCTCGAAATCGATCGGCCTACTCTGCCTCGTCGCTTTCATTGCGCTAGCGGGCGCCGTTTTGATGCCATCTCGCGCCGACGCCTCCTGTCTCGGCATCTACTGCACTTGCACCGTGTCGGCCACCGGCCACAATTTCGGTACATATGATGCAATCCAGCGCAACGCGGTCACCAGCAGCAACACCGTGACCGTCCGTTGTGTCGCCCTCGTTCTCAGCGTCGCCGTGTCCTACGAAATTCGCCTCAGCAGCGGCAGTTCCGGCAGCTACAATCAGCGGCAGATGATGAGCGGCGCCAACACGCTCGGCTACAATCTCTATACCAATTCGAGCCGCACAACGGTCTGGGGCGACGGGACGGGCGGCACGCAGACCGTCACTGACGGCTATCTGCTGCAACTTCTCTTTCCGGTCACCAGAAATTACACTGTCTACGGACGGATAGACGGCGGACAGAATGCGGCGGCCGGTTCCTACAGCGATGTCATAACCGTCACGGTACTCTACTGACAATACAATGTCCGGGGATCGGGGGGCGTCTTGCAAAACGTCGCCGCCCCAACATCCCGGAGTGACGCGATATGCCGGTCGCGATGTCCCTCACGGCCCATTTCAAGCAGGTCGATCGCGCCGCGCCGGTGACTGGAACCCGCAGCTGATGGACGAACCGGCGATCAAACTCGCGCAGAAGACCCTCGCCGGCCGACCGCCCTGTTGAACAGGCGGCGGATCGTCCCCTCCCGCACAAAAGTGAAATCCGGAATTCAGCAGTCGGAAGATTTCGACCATTGCCGCGCCGTCGCGCTCGCCCCGTCTGCGTAATTTCCGAGCCTGCCGCCGCCCCCTCGCACTGCCTAGCCTGCGGCATCGGGCTTGTGCGGTCGCGTGCCGAGGCATGGCGGCCCGAAGCCGTCTGAATGACATTCGGCCGAAAAGCGCGCCCAATCCAGCGCGTGCAGGCTGTTGAGGGACATCGCATGAAGAAGACACTTCCCGTCGCGGCCCTTGGCCTTGTGATCGCATTCGGCCCGTCGCCGGCCGTTGCCCGGCAAATCGTCGTTCTGCCCGGCGTGGTCGGGCCGACCGGCGAACTGGACGGCGTCGATACGCAGGGCCCGGGATTGCTCACCGTCGGCGCCCAGGACATCAATACCGCGAACGATGCGGGTGGCGGCATCACGACCGACGCGGCCGATACGGCCAACATCATCTTCACCGACAGCTCGATTATCACCGGCTTTGTCGGCACGGTCGGATCGACCTTTCTCGACATCTCGGCCGGCACCGCCGGCAACACGGTGACCTTCAACGGCGCAGTCTTTTCGACGACCTTCTCGGTCTCGGGAACCGGCACGGTCAATTTCAATGGCGGCTTTACCAGCAATACCGGCTCGACAGTCGATTTCGCCGGCGACGGCTTCATCAATCTCGCCGCCGGCCAAACCCTGACCGGCGCCATCACCAACACGGCGGGCGCCAGCACCGGCACATTGACGCTCAATGCCAACAGCATCGTCGATGGCGCGGTCGGCGCGGCCAGCGGGCTGAAGGTGATCAATGTTGTCGGCGGCGACGCGCTCATTACCGGCCAGGTCAATGCGGCCGAATACACGTTTGGCACCAATATACTGAATGTCGGCGGTGCCTTCGAAATCCCGGTGGCCGGCGTCATCAATACAACGATTTTCAGCCTGTCGGATTACGGCCAGGTCGTGCCGGTCGGCTTTGCGACGATCGGAAATGCGCTGCAGGTCAATGTCGACGTCACCGGCCCGATCGCCAATGGCTCCAGCTTCAACATTGTCGATGCCGCCAGCGGCACGAACGGCAGCACTGTCATCGCAACGAGCAGCAGTCTGCGCTATCTGTTTGCGGCACTGCCCACCACCAACGGTCTGGTCCAGATCACCGCGACACAGGTCCCGCTTGCGGTCATCGTCGCCCCGACCGCCGATCCGGTCGCCCCCATCATCGGCCCGATTGTCGATGCGTTGCCGGTGACGCCGGACACGGAGCCCGTCCTGACGGCCATTACCTTGCTGCCGACACCTGCGGCGGTCGCCGCCGCGCTGGCGCAACTCGCGCCGGGCGCTTCCAATTTCGGCGCGCCGCTGACGAGCTTCGGCGTTACCCAGCGCTTCCAGTCCCAGCTCGCCTCCCATCTCGACAGGGTGCTACCCACTTGCAGCGAGGTTGGCGAGTACGACAAGCTGAACATCGTCCGCTATGAAGACGGCACTGTCTGCCATCCCGACGGCCGTCATGCTCATTGGTGGATGACCGCCACCGGCTATTTCGCCGATCAGGGCAATCTCGGCGGTTTCGAGGGTTACGATTCCCGCACGCTGGGCCTGATGATTGCCTATGAGCGGGCGCTCAGCGCGACGACCCGCGCAGGCTTCGGCCTCACCTATGCGCAGTCCGAGGTCGATGCCAATAGCTTTGACAACAATGTCGACATCGATTCCTACCAGGCGACCCTCTTCATGCGTCATGCGCCCGGCGACTGGTTCGCCAATGCCGCCCTCACCTATGGCTATGACGACTATACAAGCAGGCGCAACATCGCCTTTCCGGGCTTCAGCGCGACGGCGGCTGCCGATTATGACGGCCACCAGTTCACCGCCTATGGCGTCGCCGGGCGCCATTTCTACATCGATGACGGCCGGACCGTCTTCACACCGAGCACATCGCTGCAATACACGCATATGCGTGTCGGCGCCTATACCGAGACGGGTGCCGGCGGCGTCAATCTGAATGTCGGCGAACAGACCTATGATTTCATCCAGTCGAGCGTCGGCGCGGAGATCGCACGCAACTTCACGCTTCCGGGTATGCAGATCCTGCGTCCGGCGCTGCACGCCAACTGGCTGCATTCATTCGGCGACCGGACGATGACGAACACCGCAAGCTTCACCGGCGGCGGGCCGGCCTTTACCATCGACGCCCCGGCGCGCGACCGCAACACGTATAATGCTGGCGGGGGCATCGAGTTCGCCGGCAGTCCTTCATGGTCGATCGGTGCTGTCTATGACCATCACTGGAACAACAACAGCTTCTCGTCGGACCAGATAATGCTCAATCTGGTCCTGCATCTCTAGGACGCAGCGGCCAACCGGGTTCCTGTCCGCCCCACTTCGTCCACCGTCCGTGAAAATCGGTGCGGCCGAGTGTTTGCGTCTCACCCACGCCGCCCTGCCAGAGCGTCGCGTGACGGCGGAAAATATCTTGTCGAACTTGTCGGGTTCGGTGCGCAATCTTGCTGTCCGCGCAGCTTCGAGACGCTGGCGCCCAATCCGCTCGGCTGCATCAATGTCGACGGGCCGCGTTCCCCGGACCAGCTCGCCCAACAGATCGTCCGCGCCGACGACTGGAATCCGCAGCTGATGGACGGAACCGGCCCCTGGCACCCGCCTGTCTGGCTTGCGGGCGGTCTGCTTGAGCTCCTGCCTCTTTGCCGTGGTCGCCACACGTGGCGCTCCCGTTTCGAGTCATGACGATCGCCGATCGCGCCACAGTGGTTTTCGTCGGCTTGCCTTCCCGCGCAACGGCAAGGTCATGCGACCTTGTTCATGACCTCCACGAAATGCTGCATCTCGACGTTGAGGTTTTCCGCTTCCTTCGAGAGCTCGGTCGCGGCGCCCAGCACCTGGGTGGCGGCTGCGCCGGTCTCGCCGGCAACCATCGTGACCTCCTGGACGCTACGGCTCACGTCCGTGGTGCCCGACGAAGCCTGCGTCACGCTGGAGGCGATTTCCTGCGTGGCCGCGCTCTGCTCCTCGATCGCCGCAGCGATGGCAGTCGCGATCTCGCTCACCTCGTGTACCGTCCTGCCGATGCCCTCGACCCCGGCGACCGCATCTGCGGTGGCGCCGCGGATGGCGTCCACCTGTTCGGTGATGTCCTGGGTCGCCTGCGCAGTCTGGTTCGCGAGGCTCTTCACTTCCTGGGCGACCACAGCGAAACCCTTGCCGGCCTCGCCGGCGCGCGCCGCCTCGATGGTGGCGTTCAGGGCCAGCAGGTTGGTCTGGCCCGCGATTGTGGTGATGAGATCGACCACATACCCGATCTTCTCCGCGGCGAGCGACAGGCTTTCCACCCGTCTGTTGGTTTCCTCGGTTTCGCGGACTGCGGCCTGGGTGATGTCGTTCGATCGCGCGACCTGTTGGCCGATTTCCCGGATCGAACTGGACAGCTCCTCCGCCGCGGACGCGACGGTTCCGACGCTCGTCGAGGCCAGCTCGGCGCCGGCCGACACTTCCTCAGCACGCTTGTTCGTGCTTTCGGCCGCACCTTGCATCGAACGAGCCGTGGATTCCAGTTCCGTGGCGGCCGACGATACGCTGCCGATGACGTTCTTGATCTTGTCGGCGATCTTGCGCGACTCGGTGACCTTCGCGGTCATCGAATCCGCGGCGGCGTTGATGCGCTTGCTGCTCACCAGAAAGCTGCCGACCATGCTGGTCTCGACGATGCGGCGGTAGAAGAGATTTCGGGCCACATGATCCATTGCCGCGGCCGACTCGCGGAGGAACGCGTCCGAGCGGTCGATCACATCGTTGATGGCCCAGAGCAGTTCGCCCATTTCGCCGGTTTCGCTGATGTCCGTGATACGGGCCTCGAAGTTGCCGGACTGGATCTGCTTGCAGACGTCGAGGGCGCGGGTGATTGCGCCGCTGTCGCTCCCTTTGGCCCCGGTTGCGAAGCCCAAGAGGCCGATGGCGCCGAACGCGGGGAGAATGCCGAGGCCGACAAAAACCGGCGAAGCGCCTGCCGCGATGCCCATCGCGCTGACACCACCGCACGCGATCGCGGCGACGCCGGCGGCGATCACCCTAAAGACCGAAGATGAATTCGTCATAGCCGATGCCCTTCTCCTTGAGGATCGCATTAAGCCGTTCCGACGACTTCACGAGCCCGGCGCGCCGGTCCGCTTCGCCATCCTCGATATCCTTCAGCGCGCGATAGAGCGGGATGATGGTCCCGTCGACGACGCGACGATCCGGAACGCGGCGGCTGGAATGGTAGCCGATGGTTTCGCCGGAAGCAGCGATCGACGGGGTGGCGTGCGCCAGCACCCAATAGAAGTCGCCGGTCTTCGTCATGTTCTTCACATAGGCGAATATCTCCTTGCCCGCCTGCAGCTGGTCCCACAGCAACTTGAAGATCGCGCGCGGCATGTCCGGGTGCCGGATCATGCTGTGCGGCTGGCCCAGCAGCTCGGACTCCTGGTAGTCGGAAATCGCCATGAAGACGCGGTTCACATAGGTCAAGTGACCCTTGAGGTTCGTCTTGCTGACGATGATGTCGTCCTTCTCGAAGAACCGCTCATTCGTCGTCGGCTGCACGACGCGCGCGACCTTGCGCGCGACCGGTTTGCGACGGGAAGCCGCAGGTTCACTGACAGCTACGATGGACATGATGATCCCCCCCAGGATACTGCACGATCCGGAATTCCATTTACGCAAACCGCGAAATAGTTTGCCCTCTCATCTTCAGAACGGCTCCGCCTTGGGCGATCCATCGATCGTCGTCGACACGGGAGGTCACGAAGTCTTGGGACCTTTGGCGTGAGACATCGCTCACAAAGCTACGCCGGAACGGTTAAAAATCTCTTTGGCCGACATTCCCCGGTTGCCCCCGCTTCGTGAAGAGACAGCAGGTCCCATGGCCTGCCGAGGCAATGTTGAGTGCGGTGCAGGACGATATTC
This sequence comes from Parvibaculum sp., assembly GCF_030651915.1. Lineage (GTDB taxonomy): Bacteria > Pseudomonadota > Alphaproteobacteria > Parvibaculales > Parvibaculaceae > Parvibaculum. The sequence goes on from NZ_JAUSBV010000005.1 coordinate 465,921, forward strand.
GTCTGGATTTGGCGCCAGTCGCCGTGAGCACCGGCATCCCGGCCCGTTGATGGCGTCGTTTGTCGTCTGCAACGCGCACCTATCCCGTTGCCTTTTGTAACATCGCCGTCAGGCTCCCCTCATGCTGGAGCAGGCGGCGCCGACGCGGCACTTGTAGCCGCGCCGGAAAACATTGTCGCGACTGTCAATCATGCCGGCCTCGTTTCGGCCAGCGACACGAGCCTTAGCGTCTACAATCCATTTTCCGAAACGGTGCATGACGGTGCGATGTCACAACCGTCACCGTGCTCTACTGACAACACGATCTTCAGGGATGCGCGGCGTCGCGCGGGGCGTCCGCGGCAAGCAGGGCCAGCGCCGCGCAGACACGCGCGGTGAACGGCGAGCCGCCATATCGCAGACATCGACCTGCGAAATGGCTCGTCAAAAACTGTTACCCATGTCTCCGAACACCTGTAACCCTTGTCTCCGGTCCATACACGGGGAGAGGGTGGAGAAGGAAAGACATCGCGCCCTCACCCTCAAGCCGCCTGTGTCTCTTCCGGCCAGTCGCCGACATAGACCGATTGCGGGCGGATCAGGCGCCCCACCCGCTCCTGTTCCATCACATGCGCCGACCAGCCGGCGATGCGCGCCATCGCGAAGACCGGCGTCACCGCGTCGCGCGGGATGCCGAGCGCTTCCAGCAGCACGGCCGTGTAATACTCCATGTTGGTGTCGAGGCGCTGGCCGGGCTTGGCCTTTTTCAACGCCGCCAGCGCGCCGGCTTCGACCATGCGGGCGAAGCGCAGGCGTTCGTTGTTGTTCGTCAGCAGGCTGACGGCCTTGTCGAAGACATCGGCGCGCGGGTCGCGCACCTTGTAGACACGGTGGCCGAAGCCCATCAGCCGCTCACCGCTCGCAATCGCGGCCTCGAGCCAGGGGCCGATATTCGCTTCCGTGCCGATCTCGTCCAGCATGTCGAGCACCGGGCCCGGCGCGCCGCCATGGAGCGGCCCCTTCAGGGCACAGAGCGCGCCAACCACCGCCGAGATCGTGCCGGCGCGCGTCGCGGCGATGACGCGGGCGGTGAAGGTCGAGGCATTCATGCCGTGATCCATCACCGTCACCAGATAGGCGTTCAAGGCTTCGACCTCGGCCGCGCTCGGGCTTTCGCCTTTCAGCATGTGCAGGAAGTCGGCCGCGTGACCCGCTTGCCGCTCGGGGGCGATCGGGGCTTTCCCCTCCATGTGGCGGCAGAGGGCGGCGACGAAAACGGGAGCGGCACCGAGCAGGCGCAGCGCATCGCGCAGCGAAGCGGGGATATCTTCACTTATCCCCGGGGTCTTCTCCCCGTCCGAAAGCATCGACAAACCAGTGCGCAGGCCTTCTGTGACAGTTTTATGACAGTTTTGTGACAGAAGGGGGGGTACGAGCGCAAACGCTGCTGTGCGTGCGCTGCCAAGTGCAGCCTTCAGATCGCCCGTTTCGACCCCGGCAGCACACCAGAGGACCGCTACCGCGCCCTCGAAATCATGTGTGTTTACAAGGGTTTCGACCTCATATCCGGCAATGATCAGGCGCCCCGCCTCGCCGTCGACATGGCTCAGATTCGTCTCGGCGGCGACCACATTGTCGAGGCCGCTGGCTGTTGCGCGCTCTTGTGTGACTGTCTTCGACATCGCTCAACTCCTTCGGTTCCGGCGCTGAAATCCCAATGGTTTCATGGGCTTGCCCCGCAGACGCCGCAGCGCTGCACAGCGGTTTGACAGCGCGCTGTCACAATCGAAGCTGGGGGAAGGTTGATTGTTCGTCAATCTTGATTAAGCTAATCAATGTCAAATCATTTTGGACAGGTCATGGCCAGAAAGCCCGGAAATCCGCCGGAAAATCTCTATCTCTCGGCGCGCGAGGCAGCGGCCGAGCTCGGCATCAGCGTTGCCTCGCTCTATGCCTATGTCAGCCGCGACCTGATCCGCTCCGAACCGGTGCCGGGTTCGCGCGCTCGGCGGTACCGCGCCGAGGACGTCAGGACCCTCAAAAAACGTCGGGTTTCCGCCGAAAATCCGACCCTTCCCGCCTCGCTCAGCTTCGGATTGCCGGTGATGGATTCGGCCATCACCCTCATTGCCGAGGGGCAACTCCATTATCGCGGCTCCGATGCGACGGCGCTGGCGCGCACCTCCTCGCTGGAGCAGGTGGCGGCGCTTTTGTGGGGCGCGCGCGAGCAGCCCTTCACCCGCGAGGCCGTGCTGAAACCCAGCGAACCCTTAAGAAAAATGGCGGAAAGCCTGGCGAAATCGCCCCGCATCGAGCGCTGCCTGGCGCTGTTGCCGCTGGCCGCGCTGGAGGATGCGGCCGTCTACAACATGACCGATCGCGGCCTCGCGGCCACCGGCGCGCGGCTGATGCGCTTTGTCGGCGCGGTCATCTCTGGCGAGGAACCGAGCGAAAAACCGCTGCACGAGGTCCTCACCCGCGCGCTGACGCAGGGCGAAAAACCGGCCTCGGAGCTCATCCGCGCGGCGCTGGTGCTCTGCGCCGATCATGAGCTCAATGCGTCCGCCTTTACCGTCCGTTGCGTCGCCGGCACCGGCGCCACGCTATATGCAGCGGTGCAGGCCGGCATCTGCGCTGCGCAGGGGCCGCGTCATGGTGGCTTGTCGGGCCGCGTCGAGAGCCTGTTGCTCGACATGGCCAACCGGCAGGATGTCGAGGAGGCGGTGCTGCAGCGGCTGAAGGACAATGATCCGGTGCCGGGCTTCGGCCATCCGCTCTATCCCGACGGCGATCCGCGCGCCAAGGCCTTGATCTCGATGCTGAAAGAGAAATATGGCGACGATGCCAACTACTTGCGCGCACAACGAATTTTGCGCGTGATGGAGGAAGCGGGCGGCCTCAAAGCCAATATCGATTTCGCCATCGCCGCTATGGGCGCCGTGCTGCATCTGCCGCGCGGCGCAGGCTTGAGCATTTTCGTGCTCGGGCGCACGGCCGGATGGATCGGTCATGCGATCGAGCAATACCGCACCGGAACGATGATCCGGCCGCGGGCGCGTTACACAGGCGAGGCACCCAGATGATTGAAAAGACTGCATTAATTGCCGGCGCGACAGGGCTTGTCGGCGGCCATCTGCTGAAGCTGCTGCTTGCCGATCCGCAATACGGGAAGGTCGTCGCGGTGACGCGGCGTCCGCTTGGCGGCGCCGCATCGCCGAAGCTCGAAGAGCTGGTGGTGGATTTCGACGCGCTCGACAAGTCGCTGGCGCAGAAGAATATTTCGGTCGACGACGCCTATTGCGCGCTCGGCACCACCATCAAGACCGCCGGCAGCCAGGATGCATTTCGCAAGGTCGACCACGACTACATCGTCGCCTTCGCCAAAGCCGCCAAGGCGCGCGGCGCGAAACGCATGATGCTGGTCTCCTCGATCGGTGCCGATCCGGCCTCATCCGTTTTCTATTCGCGCGTCAAAGGCGAGACGGAACAAGCACTTGGCGCGCTGGGATTCGAGGCGCTGCATATTTTCAGACCCGGACTTCTGATCGGCGACCGCACCGAAACGCGGCCTGTCGAGTCGATCGGCAAACTCGTGTCGCCCTTGCTCGATGCCATGATGCTCGGGCGGGCGCGCGTCTATCGTTCGATGCGTGCCGAGAATGTTGCGCGTGCCATGCTGGCCGCTGCGTCAACCGCAACATCCGGACAGCAAATTCACACCTACGACCAGATGATGTATCTCGCGGGGGCTTGAAATTCCTTCGCGCATGATACAGTTCCAAAAATGAATTGAGGTCGGGAGGAGCCATCATGGCGTGTCGCGCGCATGATTTTCACGGGGTTGGGCATGATGCTTTGCGCGCGATGCCTGCCATGCGCAGCTTTCGGCCATGAGTGCGCATGAAAGCATGACCGCGACCGCCCATGGCGAGGCCGCGCGCGCCCGGCAGCGTCGTCTCAATCTCTATCTCGGCGGACAGGCAAGCTGGTTCATCAGTCTCGGCATCCAGTTCGTCATTTTTCCGTTCCTGGTGACGCAGGTCCTCCACGAACCGGCGGCGCGGGTCGGCATCGCGCAGATGTCGCTGATGGCGCCGGCGATCCTGTTCATGCTGCTGGGCGGCACCGTTGCCGATCATGGCGATGCGCGGCGCATCCTGATCCGCGTGCATCTCCTCTCGTCGCTGCCGCCGCTGGTGCTTGCCGGGATTTATCTTTCCGGCAACCTCACTTACGCCTCGCTGATCATCTTCGCGCTGACCATGGGCACGCTGAGCGCCTTTGCCATACCGGCGCGCGACTCGGCGCTGACCCGCGTCGCCGAAACCGGCATCCAGCAGGCCGTGACCATGGCGATGGGCGTGCAGATGGGTTCGCAGCTTGTCGGCATGCTGATCGCGGCGCTGGCGGGAATAACGGGCACACCGGCGCTGCTTATCTTCCAGGCCGTTATCATGCTGGCGGGCTTTTTCGCTTCGCTGAAACTCGTGCCGCTGCCGCCCTCCAATGCGGCAAGCACCGAGAGCCGGCTCGCGCAGATCGTCGACGGGCTGAAGGAAGCGGCGCGCATTCCCATCGTCGCCACGGTGATCGGCCTCAATTTCGCGGTCGGGCTGTTCTATGTCGGCAGTTTCCTTGTGGTTCTGCCGCTGATGATCCGCGACATCTACCAGACGACATCAGCCGAATTCACGGTCAAGTTCGCGATCGTCAATATCTGTTTCTGGGGCGGCACCATTCTCGTCAACATGGTGCTGTTCCGGATCGGCCATATCGGCCATCGCGGGCGGATGATGATGGCGTCGCTTGCCAGCGGGCTCGTCATTCTGGCGCTCTTCCACTTCCCGATGCCGTTCTGGATGATCTGCGTGCTGGTGTTCTGGTGGGGCATGGGCGCCGGCACGACGATGACGATGGGGCGCACGATCGTGCAGGTCGCCGCGCCCGAAAGCCACCGGGCGCGCGTGCTCGCCGCCTATCAGCTCGGTTTTTCCGGCGGCGCGCCCATCGGCGCCCTGACCATGGGCCTTCTCGTCGGCTGGCTCGGCATTTTCGACGCGGTGCTGGTACCGGCGACGATCATGGTCGGCATCCTCGCCGCGCTCTATTTCCTCTCGCCGATCTGGAGCTACAAGGCGGAGATGGAGTAGCCGCCGTTACTCCGCCTTGGGCGCATCGGCCCAGGCGGGGCCGGTGAATTCGGCTTCGATGATGAATTCCACCGCGTCGCCGACGCCCATTGTGGAGCCTTCTTCCGGCACGCCGTAAGCGATGCCGAAGGCCGAGCGCGAAAGCCCGCCGCGCGCCGAAAAGCCGATCCGCGCATTGGGTTCGAAGGGATGGCCCGCATAGCCGCCATTGAAGGTCGCGTCGAAGGCGACCGGCAATGTGACGCCGTGCAGCATCAGGTCACCGGTGACGCGGGCGGTGTCGTCGCCGGTCATTTCGATTTTCGTCGAGCGAAAGGTCATCTCGGGAAATTTCGCGGCGTCGAACCAGTCCGGCCCGAGCAGGGATTCGAGGAAGCCCTCGGGCGGGTTTTCGACCGCGAGCGAAGCCGGATCGACACTCGCTTCGAGTTTCGCGGCGGCGGGATTTTCCGGATCGATGTCGAGCGTCGCGTCGAAAGTCGCAAAGCGCCCCGTGTAGTTCGAGAAACCGATATGACTGACGCGGAAGATCAGGCTCGCGTGAGATTTGTCGAGCCTGTAAGTGCCGCCGGGGACTGGCGCCGTGGAGGCGGCCGGCACTTCCGTTTCGGCGGCGACGGCAGGCGACCCGCAAAGCGCGGCGAAGGCAATAGCGGCCGCGACGGCGCGGAGAGAAATTTTCATCATGATGCCGCTTCCTGTTCGAGATTCGATTTCATTCGGGCGAGGCCCGTTTCAAAATCGCCGCCGATCATCTCGTCCATGTCGAGAAAGATGCTCATCACATTGAACATCAGGTTGGACGGGCCTTCCATCGTCCAGGTGAGACGCGTCGCGCCCGCTTCCGGTGTCATCGTGAACAGCGCCGTGTTGTGCGCCTCCATCGGTGCGGTGAATTCAAGCGCGATAACGATTTCCGATGCGGGCACCGCATCGCGGATTTCCATGCGGCCGCTGCCTACATTGCCGTCGCCCTGCCACGCATATTGCGCGCCGACGCCGCGCTCGGCGCCGCTATAGCTGCGCTCGAGGTTCGGATCCTTGTCCTCGTAAGGCGACCAGGCCCGCCAGCGGCGAAAATCCTCGATCTCGGCATAGATCGCCTCCGGCGACGCATCGATCAGGGTCGAGCGTTCGACGCGAAACGTGTCGGGCTTTGTCGCCGCCCAAGCGAGCAACGCAACGACGATGGCGGCGAGAACCGCCGCGCCGATCAGAAGTATCCTGAGCATGGGTGTTCCCCGTTGAAAATTGAAAGGCGTCAGCCGGCTTTGTCGGGCAGCGGATGCGCGAAGCTCCAGACATGGCCGAAGGGGTCCATGACCTGTGCGTAGCGGTCGCCCCAGAAAGCGTCCCAGGGTTCGGCGATCACTTTTGCGCCGGCGTCGGCCGCGCGTTTCACCGCCGCATCGCAATTCTCGACCCGGAGATGGATCATCGCCGAGGTGCCGCCGAGACGTTTCGGCGCGATGGCACCTTCGCCCGGATAGTCGGGGAAGTCGTCGCAGAGGAAGACGGCCGCACCGTTCACTTCCATATGCGCATGGAGCAGCCGCTTGCGGTCGTCGGCGGGAACGCGCACCAGCTCGGTAGCGCCGAGGGCCTTCTTGTAGAAATCGAGCGCGGCGGCGGCGCCGTCGATGACGAGATGCGGCGCCAGCGGCGGCGCGGGCGGCAGCGGCGGGACGGAAGGTCCATTGGACATCGGGCTACTCCTTGTTCTCGGCGAGATACTTGTCGAGGCGATCGAGACCCGCGCTCCAGAGGCGCTGGTACTTCTCCAGCCAGTCGTCGACGTCGCGCAGCGCGTCCGGCTCGATGCGGCAGGGCCGCCATTGCGCGTCGCGCGAGCGGGCGATCAGTCCTGCCCGCTCCAGCACTTTCAGATGTTTGGAGACGGCCGGCAGGCTCATCTCGAAAGGGGCCGCCAGCTCCTTCACGGAGGTTTCGCCGCGCGCCAGGCGCTGGAGGATGGCGCGGCGCGTGGGGTCGGCCAGCGCCGCGAATTTGGCGCCGAGGGGATCGGCCGAGGCGGGTTGAAGGGCTGGCGGCATTGAGTGGAACCGTTCTTATATTTAACCAGATGGTTTATTACAAGCGGGCGCCGCACCTGTCAACAGCCGCCGACAGGGGTGTTGCGGCGGCATCCGGGCCAGTTATCCCCGCCCTTCGGTCCTCGGCGAAAATGTCTCCCATCCATGGAACGGAAAATGGAGGGCCTTCGATGCAGGACGAAACAAGGGAGAGCGACGAGGAGACGGCCATCGACTGGGACGCGGTGGAAGATGCCTGGTGCGACCCGGCGCGGAAGATCACCGAGATCGCGGCGGAAATCGGCATCACGCGGCAACGGCTTGCCGCCGAAGCGCGCAAACGCGAATGGCCGCCGCGCCTGTCGATGACACCGCGCGGGCGGACGCGGGCCGCGAAGATATTCGAAACGGCCGGCAGGATCGGCGGCGCGGTGCGCAGCGGCGCCATGGCGACACGGCTGAAGCGGCTGATCGAAAGCGAGATCGCCGATGTCGAGCGCGAGTACCGGAGCGGCGATGCGGCAATGCGCGAAGGCGCCGCCAAGCGCCTCAACTCGCTGGTGCGCTCGCTCGACAAGCTGCGCGACATCGAGGCGTCGGCGAAGGGCACCGCCGCCGACGGGCGCAGCGTGGCGGAAAAGATCAAGGCGCGGCGGGAAGAAGACGAGAAGGTCTATGCCGATCTACAGGCGAGGTTTGCACGTGCTTTCGCGGTCCACGATGCCGCGCGCGCCAAGCGGACGGCGGCGGCACTGGCGGCCGGGCTACCGCTTTGCGCGGAATGCGGCGATGCTGCAGCGACGGTGAAGCCGGAGGACATTGCGGCGCAGTGAGCGAGAGGGGCTTTCTGCCGGGGCCGTGGCCTCAGTTTTCCAGTGCTTTGCGGTGGCCGGGTGCCGCGCCTATAGTGAGGCTACCGAACCATTTTCCATTCCTGTCGCGGCACGTCTTCGCCGCTCCGAGGCACTCGATGACTGCACAAGACGCGCCCGCCGCCGGGACGCCGCGGAACGACCATGGCTGGTACATGGCCGGTCTCTGGGGCTATTTCCTGGCGGGCGGCATCCAGGGCGTGTTGTTCCCGTGGATCATCGCTTTCGTGCTGCATGAAAGCTCCGACCGCGTCGGCATCGCGCAGATGTTCTCGATGCTGCCGATGCTGATCCTCGGATTGTTCGGCGGCGCGATGGCCGACCGGGTCGAGCTGCGCGCGCATCTGATGCGGCTGCAATTCATCGCAATGGTGCCGCCGCTCCTGCTCGCGGCGCTGATCTGGAACGGCATTCTTTTCTACGAGATGATGATCCTTTATGCGCTGGCGCTGTCGACGCTGGGCGGCTTCATCATGCCGGCGCGGGACTCGATGCTGTCGCGCGTCGCGATGACAAGCCTTGGCGGCAACATCCAGCGCGCGGTGGCGCTCGCCATGAGCGGTCAGTTTCTCGGCCAGGTCGGCGGCTATGCGCTTGGAAGTCCGGCCGAATATGTCGGTGCGGCGCCGCTGCTGATCCTGCAGGCGTTGCTGCTCGGCTTTGCCGCCTTCACGACGTCGCGGCTTGCCGTGTCGCCGCCGGTCGAGCACCGCGCGCCCGGCACACGGCGCCGGCCGCTGCGCGACGTCAAGGAAGGGCTCGAAGCGGTTTGGCGCGATCAGCGTATCCGGCCGGTGCTGCTGTTGATGTTCTTCTCGGGCATCCTCTTCATGGGCGTCTTCATGGTGCTGTTCCCGCTGCTGATCCGCGACATCTATCACGGCAGTTCGCGCGAGATCGGCTTCGTCTTCATGTCGTTTTTCGGCGGCATCGGCATTTCATCTTTCGTGCTGTCGCGGATGCGGCCGATCCGGCGGCAGGGGCGCGCGATCATGCTCGCCATGTGCACAGGTTCGGGCGTGATGGTGCTCATCCATTTCGAACCGCCGATCTGGGGCGTGTTCCTGCTGGCGTTTTGCTGGGGACTGGCGGCCGGGATTTCGATGAGCCAGTCGCGCGCCATCGTGCAGGAAAGCGCGACGCCAGCGCTCAGAGCACGGATGCTCGCCGGCTTCAATCTCGGGACGATGGGCGGCGGACCTATCGGCGCGGTGTTGATCGGCTATCTGATCGCCTGGGTCGGGCCGCTCGATGCGGTGTTGGTGCCGTGCGGGCTGATGGTGTTTCTGTGGTTCGCGATCTACTGGCTGACGCCGTTGTGGCGGGTCGAGGCGCCGCCGCGATAGGCGGCGACGCCTCTCCGGTCAGCTGTATTTGCGCTCCTGCCACCACGGGAAGAAGGAGGGCATGTCGGTCGAGGTCTTGCAGGGATAGACCGCCGGGCGCTTCTCGAGGAAGGACATGACGCCTTCCTTGGCGTCGGCCGAGGCGCCGCGGGCGTAGATGGCGCGGCTGTCCACTTTATGCGCTTCCATCGGATGGTCGGCGCCGAGCATGCGCCAGAGCATCTGCCGCGTCAGCGAGACCGAGACGGCCGCCGTGTTGTCGGCGATTTCCTTTGCAATGGCGCGGGCGGCGGGAAGCAGGTCTTCCGGCTTGTGCAGCGAACGCACCAGACCGCCCTTCAGGGCTTCCTCGGCGCCGAAGACGCGGCCCGAATAGGTCCATTCAAGCGCCTGGCTGATGCCGACGACGCGGGGCAGGAACCAGCTCGAACAGGCTTCGGGCACGATGCCGCGGCGGGCGAAGACGAAACCGAACTTCGCATTGTCGGAGGCAAGGCGGATATCCATCGGCAATTGCATGGTGACGCCGACGCCGACGGCCGGACCGTTGATGGCACCGATGACCGGTTTCAGGCTTTCGAAAATGCGCAGCGTCAGACGGCCACCGCCGTCACGGACGCTTTCATGGGACCAGTCGATTTCGCCATTGGCCATGACCGGCGTGCCCGACTTCTCGGGGCGGTCCTCGCGCTCGGCATAGTCGAAGGTCTTGGCGCCCGCCGAGAGGTCGGCGCCGGCGCAGAAGGCGCGGCCCTCGCCGGTGACGATGATGGCGCGGACATTGTCGTCGGCATCCGCCTTGTCGAAGGCGTCGATCATTTCGAACATCATCTGGCCGGTGAAGGCGTTGAGCTTGTCGGGGCGGTTCAGCGTGAGGGTCAGGATGTTGTCCGCCACCTCGTATTTGATCGTCTCATAGGCCATGTATGTTGCTCCCTGTAAGCGGCTTTATGCCGAATTTCGTGTGTGGCGGGCGCTGCCGCTGCGTCAATCGCCTGCGACCCAAAGCAAGTTGACGGAAGTGTCATATTGCTGTGTCTTTGCGGCAGCAGGGCCACGGATTTTCTGGCCCCAGATATAACAACGGGCGCGCATAAAAGCGACGCCGCCTTTCAAAGCCCCCGGGAGACGACCAGCGATGCATCCTTATGTTCACGCCGCCAAAACGCCGGACAAGCCCGCCTATATCATGGGTGCGACCGGCGAGACGGTGACCTTCAAAGAACTCGACGAGCGTTCGAACCAGGTGGCACATCTCTGCCGCGCGGCGGGCCTGAAACCCGGCGACGCCATCGCCATTTTCATGGAGAACAATGCGCGCTATTTCGAAATCTGCTGGGCGGCACAGCGCGCGGGTCTCTATTTCACCTGTGTTTCCTCGCGCCTGACGGCCGGCGAGATCGCTTACATTGCCGCCGATTGCGGGGCAAAATTGTTTTTTACCTCCAAGGCGCTGGAGACGACGGCGCGCGAACTGCTTGAGGGTAACCATCTGCCAGGCGTCGAGCGGATGTTCACGGTGGGCGGCGCAGTCGCCGGGTACGAGGCCTATGAAGCCGTGCGCGACCAGATGCCGAAGACACCGATTGCCGATCAGACCGCCGGCACCGACATGCTGTACTCGTCGGGCACGACCGGACGGCCGAAGGGTATCCGGATCCCGCTGACCGGCGGCGCCATCGACGAAGCGTCGGGCCTCGTGTTGCTGGCGCAACTGCTCTACGGCATGGACGAAAACATCCGCTATCTTTCGCCGGCGCCGCTCTATCATGCCGCGCCGCTGCGCTACTGCATGACCGTCAACCGGCTCGGCGGCACCATTGTCGTGATGGAGCATTTCGATCCGGAAGAAGCGCTGAAGCTGATCGAAAAATACAAGATCACCCACAGCCAATGGGTGCCGACCATGTTCGTCCGGATGCTGAAGATGCCGGAGAATGTACGAAAGAAATACGACGTCTCGTCGCTGAAGGTGGCGATCCATGCCGCCGCGCCCTGCCCCGTTCCGGTCAAGGAACAGATGATCGCATGGTGGGGGCCGGTGATCTATGAATATTACGCCGGCTCGGAAGGCAACGGCTTCTGCGCACTCAACTCCGAAGAGTGGCTGGCGCACAAGGGCTCGGTGGGCAAGCCGCTGATGGGCAAGCTGCATGTCTGCGATGAAGAGGGCAACGAATTGCCGATCGGCGAAGCCGGCACAATCTATTTCGAGGCCGAAGACCCCAACGCGCCAATGTTCCAATATTACAACGATCCGAAGAAGACGCAGGAAAGCCGGCACCCCACACACAAGCACTGGTCGACGCTGGGCGATATCGGCAAGGTGGACGCCGACGGCTTTCTCTACCTGACCGACCGCAAGGCCTTCATGATTATTTCGGGCGGCGTCAACATCTACCCGCAGGAGGCCGAGAACATCCTCGTCATGCATCCGAGCGTCGCCGACGTGGCGGTGATCGGCGTGCCGAACGAGGATTTCGGCGAGGAAGTAAAGGCGATCGTGCAGCCGGCCAAATGGGCCGATGCGGGGCCGGCGCTCGAGGCCGAGCTGATGGAATTCTGCAAGCAGCACCTCTCGGCGATCAAATGCCCGCGCTCGATCGATTTCGAGGAGGAACTGCCGCGCCATCCGACCGGCAAGCTCTACAAGCGCCTGATCCGCGACCGCTACTGGGGCAACCACGACAGCAAGATCGTTTGAGGGCCTATATCGGGCCGAGCGCGCATTTGTGGTAACCTCCGTTCGATTCATCCGAACGGAGGTTTTCCATGCGTGCAGCACTTAAGGGACTTGTCGCCGCGGCATTTCTGGCAAGCGGACTGGCGGCTGGCACAGCAATGCTGGCGGGGCCCGCCACGGCGCAAACATCGGAGATGCACACGCAGGGGCGCGAGTGCCGCAACCTCGGCAAGTCGAACAAGGTGTTCGACCGGAACTACTATGTCTATTTCGAAACCAATTCGAGCCGGGTCGACCCCAAATACGAGAAGGATTTCGCGCGCATCGTGAAGCTCGCCAAGGGCCAGAAGGCCGGACAGATCTGTCTGTTCGGCAAGGCCAGCAAGGTCGGCGATCCCAAGGCGAATACCGCCCTTTCGCAAAAGCGGGCCCGGAACGTTGCCGCCGGGCTCGAAGCGGCAGGCTGGCCGCGCTCGAAGATGCCGATCGTCGCCGAGGGCGAGGCCTGGGGCTGGCTGAACGAAACGCTGACCTGGGATTCCAAGGAAGACCGCCGGGTGCGCATCCGGCTTTCACGATAGGGCTCTTGCCGATGGCGGCGCCGAAATTCAACCCGCGTCCGGCGCAGCGCCCGAAGGGCGGGCTGGCGCTCGCCCGCGCGCGCGAGGAAACGGCGCGGCGGCAAAAGGAAGCGCTGCTCGTCGAAACCGGCATCGTCATTCCGCTGAGCGAGTGGCTCGGCCACAATAACGGGCCGGATCTGCTCGTTTCGACGGCCTGGCAGGCCTATGCGTGGCGGAAAGCGCATGAAAAAGCGTGGAAATTGCCGCCGATCGAGGTGGTAAACCTGCGCTGCAAGCGGGCCGAGGCGCTGGGGCTCAGCTATCGCGAATATACGTTGGCGCTATTGGATCGGGGCCGTTACCTTTAGAGCCGCAAAATCAGCCTAGATACGCAATGGAGAGAATGAGATGCGCGTCTTCAATACGGTTGCCGATTATGTCGCCGAAAAAGGCAACGAGATCGGCGTCAGCGAGTGGGTCCAGATCGATCAGGACCGGGTCAACCAGTTCGCCGACGCGACGGGCGACCATCAATGGATTCATATCGACCCGGAGCGCACGCAAAAGGAACTCGGTATCGGCACCATCGCGCATGGCTATCTGACGCTGTCGCTGCTGCCGCACCTGATGGGCAAGATCAGCACCGTGAAAAGCGCGACGCGGGGCATCAATTACGGCTCCAACCAGGTGCGCTTCACCAACATGGTGCCGGTGGGCAGCCGCGTGCGCTGCCGCGTCAAGCTCAAGGATGCGACGCCGAAGGCCGGTGGCACGCAGATCACCAATGAAGTGACCATGGAAATTGAAGGGCAGGAACGCCCGGCCATGGTGGCGGAAACGCTGAGCCTGATTTTCGAATAAGCGAATTTGCGCGCCCCGCTTCCCGCAGGCGGGGCGCCAACCGACTTCACGGAGTTAAACGGATGACCGGCGACAGCGCGAAGATGCCCGACGACGAATGGCAGCGGAAGCTGACGCCCGAGCAATATGCGATCACGCGCTGCGCGGCGACGGAGCGCGCCTTCACAGGGCCCTGGCTCGACGAACATCGCGACGGGACGTTCAGCTGCATCTGCTGCGGGACGCCACTGTTCCGCTCCGAGACCAAATATGAGAGCGGCTCGGGCTGGCCGAGCTTCTTCGACGCGGTGACGCCGGGCGCCATCGCCGAGCGCGAGGACCTCAGCCACGGGGTGCGGCGGATCGAGATCGTCTGCGCCAAATGCGATGCGCATATCGGCCATGTGTTTCCCGACGGACCGCAACCGACGGGGTTGCGCTATTGCACCAACGGCACGGCGCTCGACTTCAAGCCCGACGCCGACTGACAAAACCCAAATGAAACTGACGCCCCCTGCCGCGGCGCCGCGCGCCGACAAGCGGCCGCAAAGCGACACGCATCACAACCGCACAAGAACCGACGATTACGTCTGGCTGCGCGACGCCAACTGGCGCGAGGTGATGCGCGACCCGGATGTGCTCGACAAGGATATCCGCGCCTATCTGGAAGCCGAGAACGCCTATACCGCGGAAGCGCTGGCGCCGCTGGCCGGGCTGCGCGAGACGCTGTTTGCCGAGATGAAGGGCCGGATCAAGGAGGATGACAGCTCGGTGCCGTCGCCGGACGGGCCCTTCGCCTATTACACGCGCTTCGAACAGGGCGCGCAGCATCCGATTTTCTGCCGCAGGCCGCGTGCAAGCGACAGCGGCGAGGAAGTTCTGCTGAACGGCAACACCGAAGCGGGGGCGCTTGCCTATTTCAAGATCGGCGATGTCGACCACGATCCGACGCACCGGCTTGTCGCGTGGTCGGCGGACACCAAGGGGTCGGAATACTTCACGGTGCGGCTGCGCGACGTGGCGAGCGGCCATGACCTCGACGACGAAGTACCCGACACCTCGCCCGGCATCGCCTGGGACGCGAGCGGCACAAGCTTTCTTTATTCGCAGGTCGATGACGAACACCGGCCGCTGAAGGTCTTTCGGCATGTCGTCGGTACGCCGGCCAGCGCCGACAGGCTCGTCTATGAAGAAAAGGACGAGGGCTTTTTCGTCGGCGTGGGCAAGACACAAAGCGGGCGCTGGCTGGTGATTTCGAGCCATGACCACCAGACCAGCGAATGCTATCTCATTCCCGCCGATGCGCCGGAGACGCCGCCCCGGCTCGTCGCACCGCGCGAGGATGGCGTCGAGTACGATCTCGAACATGACGCGCCGCGCGGGCGGTTCCTAATCCTGACCAATGCCGACGCCGAGGATTTCAAGATCGTCGAGGCGCCGGAAGAGGCGCCGGGACGCGAAAACTGGCGCGACTTCATTGCGCATCGGCCGGGCACGCTGGTGCTCGATCATGTCGCCTTTCGCGATCATCATGTGCGGCTTGAGCGACGCGACGGGCTGCCGCGCATCGCGGTCAGGCGGCTTGCCGACGGCGCCGAGCACGAAATCGGCTTCGACGAGGAAGCCTATGACCTCAACATGGGCGCCGGATACGAGTATGAAACGACGCGGATGCGCTTTGCCTACAGCTCGATGACGACGCCGGCGGAAGTCTACGACTACGATGTCGAAACGCATGTGCGCGTGTTGCGCAAGCGGCAGGAAGTGCCGTCGGGACACAATCCGGCCGACTACGAGACACGGCGTATTTTCGCGACGGCGGCGGATGGCGAGACGGTGCCGGTGACGGTCCTGCATCGCAAGGGCCTCAAGCTCGACGGCAGCGCGCCTTGTCTGCTCTATGGCTATGGCGCTTATGGCATCAGCATTCCGGCCTCGTTTTCGACGACGGCGCTGTCGCTGGTCGATCGCGGCTTTGTCTATGCGATCGCGCATATTCGCGGCGGCAAGGAAAAGGGCTATCGCTGGTATCGCACGGGCAAGATGCTCCAGAAGCGCAATACGTTTTCCGATTTCATCGCCGCCGGCGAACATCTGGCGGCGGAAGGCTTCACCTCGCGCGGCAACATCGTCGCGCATGGCGGCAGCGCGGGGGGCATGCTGATGGGCGCGGTGGCCAACATGGCACCCGATCTCTTCAAGGGCATTGTCGCCGAGGTGCCGTTTGTCGACGTGCTGGCGACGATCCTCGATGCGTCGCTGCCGCTGACGCCGCCGGAATGGAACGAATGGGGCAATCCGATCGAGAGCGTCGAGGCCTATGACTACATGGCGTCCTATTCGCCCTACGACAATGTGAAGCGCCAAGCCTATCCGCATCTCTTCGCGCTGGGCGGGCTGACCGATCCGCGCGTCACCTATTGGGAACCGGCGAAATGGGTGGCCAGGTTGCGGGCGCTCAAGACCGACAGCCATGTGACGCTGCTGCATATCAACATGGATGCGGGGCACGGCGGCGCGTCGGGGCGCTTCGAGCGGCTGAAGGAAGTGGCGCGGGTGCAGGCCTTTGCGCTGGCGGTGACGGAGCGGGCCTGAAACGGCGCGGGCCGCACCCCTCCCAAGGTACGGCCCGCAAGCGCCCGGCCAGAACGCGAAGCCGGTCGCAATTCGTTCGGCGCGCGGGATTATCCCGCCAGCGGCGCGCACACCGAGACCGCGCGCAGCACGTCGAGCCTCGGCATGGCATCGTCGTTCTCGATGACGCGGCGGACCAGCGCGAGGCCCTTTGCCGTCGGCGCAGTGACGGCTTCGACGCCTTCCGGCAAGTTCGCCGGCATGTCGCCCGGCGCGGCGACGAGGAGCGTGATCGTCTCGCCCTCGGCGAGCCCGCCATCCTGCCGGTTGTTGCGGACAAAGTAGTTGTCGGTAATCGAGGAATAGAGTGCGAGCGAGGTGTAGGGATCGCTCGCCGGCACTACGATGCGGACGGGTCCTTTCGACAGATCGAGCGCGCATATCGAATAGGCGAGGTCGGGGCTCGGACGGACCACCGTGCGCCATTTGTCGGTGGAGCGTGGCGGATGCACGAAGCTGTTGAGTGCGCCCGCGCCGCCGAGTTTCGAGACGGCGACCGACATGACGACGCGCGGGACCGCCCAGACGACGGCGACGTGGAAGACGACTGCCAGTGCCGCTACGGCGGCAACCCATTGGAGTTTGCGGTTCATCGGCAGGTTTCCTTCACGATGGAGGGAAGAACGGCGGCGGCGGGGTCGGCATAGATCGCGGCATGCGGGTTGTAGAAGCGGGCCAGGAGGTCGAAGCTTTCGCCAGTCTTTACCGGCAGCCAGTTCTTCTCCTGCGGATCGGCGGAGATGCGGATGACGAAGCTGCCGTCCGGTTCGCGCGCCGTCGTCGTCTGCGAGAAGGAGAAGACGTCGCGCTCGTTGGCGATCAGGAAACTGTCGGCGTCGTAAGCCGTGATGCTCCACCAATGGGCGGCGAGGTCGCGGCCTTCGAGGCGGTAGGTACAGTTGCCGGTGAGCCCGTCGCCGTGGCTGTCGACGCCCGCCCGGTAGTACATGGTCTCGCGCTTGTCGAGCGCGAGAAGACCGAAGAGCGCCACGCGGGCGCGGGTGTACATATCTGCGTCGACGCTGCCGAAAACGATGGAGGTGGTCCATGGACCGGCCCGGTAGTTTCCGTCGTAATCGGTGACGAGCCACCAGGCCGAAAGGAGCGCGACGACAAGGGCCGCCGCCAGGGCAGAGCCCCAGTAGATGAGTGCTTTCATTTTTCTCTCTCTTGTGTGGCGCGCGTCAGCGCGGGCGGTCGCCGATGATGGTGACGCGCTCCATGCGGCGGAGCGCCGGCCAGTAGTCGGACACGGCGTAGTGCTGGCAGGCGCGATTGTCCCAGAAGGCGATGGAGTTCTTGCGCCAGCGGAAGCGGCACTGATATTCGGGGATTGCGGCCTGCGCATAGAGAAGCGCCAGCAGGGCGTCGGAAGCTTCTTTCTCGATGCCGACAATGTGCTGGGCGAAGGCGGCGTTGACATAGATGCCCTTGCGGCCGGTTTCCGGGTGGGTGCGGACGACCGGATGCTCGACCATCGGGTATTTGCGGTTCAGCTCCTCGATCTCGGCTTCGCTCTTGCCGCGGGTGCGCATCATCTTGCGGAAATGCGCGAAGTCGTGGACCGCGACCGCGCCGTCGATCTTCTCCTTCACCCAGTCGGACAGACCGTCATAGGCCGCGTACATGTCGGAGAAGAGGGTGTCGCCGCCAACGTCGGGCACCTCGAGCGCGCGCAGCACCGAGCCGAGCGAGGGGCATTCGCGCCATGTGACATCGCTGTGCCAGACGTTTTCGCGGCCCTTGCTGTCCTTGTCATGGGTGATGGCGAGGACTTCCCGGTAGTCCGGCTTGTGGGGGGCGAAGGGATGCACTTCGAGATCGCCGAAGCGGCGCGCGAAAGCCAGATGCTGTTCGGTGGTGATATCCTGGTCGCGGAAGAAGACGACCTTCCATTCGAGCAGCGCCGCGCGGATGGCCGCCAATGTCGCTTCGTCGAGCGGCTTTGCGAGGTCGATGCCGAGAAGTTCGGCGCCGATGGTCGGCGTCAGCGG
The DNA here is from genome assembly GCF_030651915.1 of Parvibaculum sp. Lineage (GTDB taxonomy): Bacteria > Pseudomonadota > Alphaproteobacteria > Parvibaculales > Parvibaculaceae > Parvibaculum. Next base: position 484,015 of record NZ_JAUSBV010000005.1, read on the forward strand.
CATGACGGCGAAGGGCGCGGCTTGCGGCTTCAGGGCGGGCTGGCTCATGGCTATCCTCCGGGTCCGGGGTTTCCTCGAACGCTTGCCTTGAACTTAAGCGTGGCGACGCGGCGGCGGCCAGCACGCAATTGTGAAGTTCCGCCAGACGGAATTAATGGCAGATTGCCCCGCAAGCGCGGCCGGGCGATAAAGCGTCAGACGCAGCCAGCCGCCCGCCGGGCGGTGCCACAAGGGAGACCCGACCCATGAAATCCGGCGCGGTGCTGCGATTTTTCGTGTTGTCGCTCGCAATGCTGATCCCCTCGGCCGCACGGGCCGGCGATGTGCCGGCAATTGCGGCCGCTTCCGACCTGCAATTCGCGCTGACGGACGTGGCGGCATCGTTCAAGACGGCGACCGGCCGGGAGGTCAGGCTCGCCTTCGGATCGTCGGGCAACTTCTTTCGCCAGATCGGCCAGGGCGCGCCGTTCCAGATGTTCCTCTCGGCGGATGAGGCGTTCGTGCAGCGGCTCGCCGATGCCGGACTAACGGCGGACGATGGCACACTTTACGCGGTCGGGCGCATCGTCATTATCGTGCCGCAGGGATCGCCGCTCGCGGCCGACGGCACTCTGGACGATCTTGCCGCCGCTCTCGAAGACGGACGATTGAAAAAATTCGCCATCGCCAATCCCGAACACGCGCCCTATGGCGCGCGCGCGGAGGAAGCGCTGCGGCATGCAGGCTTGTGGGACGCGATCAAGGACAAGCTCGTCTATGGCGAGAACGTGTCGCAAGCAGCGCAGTTTGCGCTGTCGGGCAATGCGCAGGGCGGCATCGTCGCCTGGTCGCTGGCGCTGGCGCCGGAAGTGAGCGCGCGTAGCACCTATGCGCTGATCCCGGAAACCATGCACAAACCGCTGCGCCAGCGCATGGCGCTGCTGCAAGGCGCGGGCGAGACCGCGCGGCGCTTCCACACCTTCATGCAGGACGAAGAGGCCCGCGCGATCATGCGGCGCTATGGCTTCGTTCTTCCCGGCGAAACGATGTGAGCGGCTGATGGACTGGGAAGCATTCTGGCTGACGATCCGGCTCGGCGGGCTGACGGTGCTGCTGCTGATCCCCGCCGCCATTCTCACCGGGCGCTGGCTCGCGGCGACGCGGATGCGCGGGCGCGCCTTCGTCGAAGCGGGGTTGGCGCTGCCGCTGGTTTTGCCGCCGACCGTTGTCGGCTTTTATCTGATGATCGCTTTCGGGTCGGGGGCATGGTTCGGGCAGATGTTCGAGCGGCTGTTCGGGCAGACGCTGGTCTTCACCTTCGAGGGGCTGCTGCTTGCGTCGCTGATCGTCAACATTCCCTTCGCCGTGCAGCCGATTCAGCGCGCCTTCGAAGCGGTAGGCCCGGAGCTGCGCGAGGCGGCGGCGAGTTGCGGGTTGTCGCGCTGGCGGACGCTGTGGCGGATCGAACTGCCGCTGGCCTGGCCCGGCATCCTGACCGGCACCGTGTTGACCTTCGCGCATACGCTGGGCGAGTTTGGCGTGGTGCTGATGGTCGGCGGCAGCATTCCCGGCGAGACGCGCACCATCGCCATTGCGATCTACGACCGGGTGCAGGCTTTCGATGAGGCGGCAGCCGGACAAATGGCGGCGGTGCTGCTGCTCGTTTCGCTCGCCACCATCGCCGCCAGCTACATGCTGACGCAACGCATCGGGCGGCGCTATGGATAAGGGCCTCACCGTCCGGCTACATCAACGGGCAGAAATCCCGCTCGACGTCGCCTTCTCCGTCGCGCCCGGCGAGGCGATGGCGCTGGTCGGCCCATCGGGCAGCGGCAAGACGACGACATTGCGTGCCATTGCCGGGCTCTACCATGCGGCCGAGGGACGGATCGCCTGTAACGGCGCGACATGGTTCGACAGCGCGGCCGGCATTCACCTGCCCGCGCGGCAACGGCGGGCGGGCCTCGTGTTCCAGTCCTATGCGCTCTTCCCGCATCTGACGGCGCTAGCCAATGTCATGGAGGCGCTCAACGACACGCCGCGCGAGACGCGGCGCGAAGCGGCGACAGCGCTGCTGGCGCGGGTGCATCTCGACGGGCTTGAGGACCGGCGTCCGGCTCAGCTTTCGGGCGGCGAACAACAGCGCGTTGCGGTGGCGCGTGCGCTGGCGCGGCGGCCTGATGTGCTGCTGCTTGACGAACCGTTCTCGGCGGTCGACCGGGTGACGCGGCGCAAGCTGCGGCGCGAACTTGCCGAGTTGCGCCGCGACCTGCCGATGCCGATGGTACTGGTGACGCATGACCTCGACGATGTGACCCGGCTCGCCGACCGGCTCTGCGTGATGCACAAGGGCCGTATCCTTCAATCGGGCTCGGTCTCCGACGTGATGACGCGGCCGGCCAGCGCCGAGGTCGCCGAGCTGCTCGATCTCGCCGCCGACGATGCCTGAGCGTTTGGCAATTCCGCGAGACGGAATTAGGCTCTACGGCAGGAGGAATTCATGCCGCAATCCGACGCCGATGGCGTCCAGCCCGTCATTCGCAGCCTGCAAATCCTGGAGGCACTCAATGGCACCGGGTCGTCGACACTGGCACGTCTGCATGACGACACCGGTTTGCCGAAGCCGACGCTGGTGCGCCTGCTCGATACGCTGATTGCGGCGGGCCATGTGGCGCGGCTACCGCGGCGCGGCGGCTATGCGCTGACCGAACGGGTGTTGCGGTTGTCGAGCGGCTTTCGCCATGCCGACCGCGTGGTCGAGGCGGCGCGTCCTTTTCTGATGGCGCTGACGGCGGAACATAAATGGCCCATGGGTCTTGCGACGCTGGACCGGGACGCAATGCTGGTCCGGCTTTCGACGCGGCATGAAAGCCCCTTTGCGACCGACCCCGACTGGCTGAACCGGCGGCTCGCCATTCTCGTGTCTGCGCTGGGGCGGGCCTATATTTCGTTCTGTCCCGAGGAAGAGCGCCGGGTGCTGATGGCGCTGCTGCGCAATTCGAAATCGAAGATGAATGCGTCGGCGCGGGACGGGAAATATGTGGATGCAATGATCGACGGCATCCGCCGGCGCGGCTATGCGACGACGGCGCCGATGCGCGGCGACCCCGCGATGGGGCTCGCCGTGCCGGTGATGCAGGGCGACAAGGTCGCGGCAAGCATAAACATGCGCTATATCGGCTCGACCATGAGCGAGGCGGAAGCCGCGCGGCGCTACCTCGAACCGATGCGCGCGGCGGCGGCGGCAATTGCGGCGAGGCTTACTTCCGCGTGACGATGACCGCGACTTTCTGCGAGCCGACGGCATGGACCTTGAGGCTCTGGTTTTCGTCGTCGCGCGTCGCCGTGCCGCCTTCGACCTCGACGTCATAGCCGTTCGGGTATTGCAGGCGCGGCACAAAGATTTCGGTTTCGCCGTCTCCTTCCGCCTCGTAGACGAAACGGAAGGCGCCGGTTTCGCGCTTGAACTTCATTTTCAGCGGCCGGCCGGCGACGGCGCGCGCATAGGGCCGCACAAAACCTTTCAGCGCCCGGCCACCACTATCGATGTCGGCCGGATCGACGCGCTGGTCGACGCTGTAGATCGACAGGTCTTCCTGGTTCCAGCCGTCGCCGACCGCCTGATCGTTGCGGTTGGAAGCCGTGTAGTTCCAGTGCGTCGAATGCATCAACAACTGATCGAGTGCGTTATACATCAGGTCGAGCGCGATGATGTGTTTCTCCCACGGCCCATCCGAGCGGTCGCCCGCGTTCCACGCCTTGTAGGCGGCGGCATCGTCGAGATCGAAGGGGATGCCGAATTCACCGAGCAGCGCCGGTGCACCTGTGCCCTGGTTCAACGTCTTCGATGCGTCCTTGATGCGGCCGAGCTGCCTTGTGTAAGAGGCTTCGATCGCGTCGGCACCCTCGGTCGTGCGGCCCGTATAGGGATTGATCTTGACCGGGAAGTCGAAGCGCTTGGTCGACAGCGTCACGATGTCGTACCAGTGGCTCGCATTGACCGTGCGCGCGGGCGTTTCCGGCGGAAAGCCATGTACCATGCCTGCGCCGGGATCGAGTTCGGCGAAGAGCAGCCAGTCATCGTTGATCGCGCGGACGCGCTTGGCGACCTTTGCGAAGAACGGGCCCATGAAATCGGTCTCCATGTTCCATTTGCGGCCGTTGCGGGCGACGAAAAAGTCCTCGTCCAGCGCAACGATTTCGCCGCCGTCGAGCCGGTAAACACCGGCGCGCTCGAAGGGGCAGCGCCTGCCCGCCTTCCAGATCGAGACGCCGTCGGCATTGACCAGCACGTCGCGCTTTTTCACTACCGCGCGGGCTTCCCAGTCGATCTGCATTTCGGGGATTTCGCGCGCGAGGCCGCGCGCGGCGGCGAAGCCGTCGAGCGGCGACCAGGCCAGGCCCGGTCGCGCCGGCATCGGATTTCTCTCGCTCGGGCCGACATGGCGATAGCTCAGCGGCAGGCCGACATAGCCCGAGCCCGGCTCATTCAGCGAGTCGAAGCCGATGACATTGGGCAAGTCCTTCACGCGATGCGCGACCGCTTCCATCGCGCCCAGATAGTGTTCCTGCAGAAACTCCTGCGCGCTGCGACCCTGCACCAGAAAATCCGGACAGAAGGTATCGCCGGCGAAAAATAGCGTCCACATGATCGCGTTGGCCGGATATTTGTAGTTTTGCGACCAGGTCATGGTCGGATAGGTGTCTTCCTGCCGACCGCCACGCGCAAAATCGTACTTGTACTGCATCACATGCGCGGCGCCGGCCGCATGGAACTTCGTGAAATCGAGGCCGACCGCCTCGAAGAGCCAGCCCGGCGCGCCGTCGCCGCCGGTCATGCGGCTCCAGACGTCCTGATGGAAGTCGACAAAGACATACATGCCGTAATCGTCGGCCTTGCGGCAGAGCGCGGCGAAATAGTCGAGATATTCCTCATCGTAGTTTCCGGGCCCCGCATGCTCGACCGCTTCCCAGGTCGTCAGCAGACGCAGGCAGTTGAAGCCCCAGGCCTTGAGGCGGCCGAAGTGCTCGTCGGCCTCGGCCATCGGAAAGGGCCGTCCGACGAATGAAACCGTGCGGTGGTCGGCAAAATCGGTCGGAATGTTGGTGTGGCCATTCGGCGTGTAGGGCATCTTGCAGTCGCCGCCCAGATTGACGCCGCGAAGCAAGCGCCTGCGGCCATCGGCACCCTGAAACCACTCACCCTCTATCCCGAGCCTCGGCAACGCCATTCTTTCCTCCCGACCTTCTTGTTGAGCGCGAGGATAGCGGGCACCATCGGCACACACAAACGGGGGAATGCCGATGAGCGGGACCATGACGCGCGGAAAGCTGCCCGCCCTGCCCGCGCAGCCGGCCGGCGTCCCCTGGCCGACGGGGACATGGCCCCTCGGCGCCTTGCCGCCCGCAGCCGACAAGGCACGGCTGCAAAGGCTGATGGAGCATGCTTTCGCTCTGGAAGCGCCGGACGATCTCGGCGAGACGCATGCGGTTGTCATTGTCAAAGGCGGACGGCTCGTCCATGAGCGCTATTGGACCGGCTTCGGGCCCGATGTCGCCTGTCCGTCATGGTCGAAGGCCAAGAGCATCACCCATGCGCTGGCCGGCATTCTCGTCGGCGACGGCAAGCTCGATATTCACGCGACGGCCGATGTGCCGGAATGGCAGGCGGCCGGCGATCCGCGCCGTGCGATTACACTCGATCTGCTGCTGCGGATGTCGAGCGGGCTTGCCTTTCGCGAAGACTATGTGCCGGAGCATCCCTCCGACGTCATCGAGATGCTGTGGGGTGCCGGCAAGGACGATGTCGCGCATTTTGCCGCTTCCTTTCCGCTGGAGCACGAACCGGGCAGCTACTGGTCCTATGCGAGCGGCACGACCAATATCGTCAGTCGCGCGCTTGCGCGCGCCGCCGATGCCTTCGGGCCCGATTTCGAAGCCTTGATGCGCCGGCGTCTTTTCGAACCGCTCGGCATGACATCGCCGCAGCCGAAATTCGACACGGCCGGGACCTTTATCGGTTCGTCGTTCTGCTATTGCACCCCGCGCGACTTTGCACGCTTCGGGCTGCTCTATCTGCGCGACGGGGTGTGGGAGGGAAAGCGCCTGTTACCGCAAGGCTGGGTCGATTATGCGCGCCAACCCACATGGCAGCAGGCCGATGCCGAAAACCTCTACGGTGCGCATTGGTGGCTCGGTATTGCCGGGCCGGGCAGCTTCTCGGCCAATGGCTATGACGGGCAATACACAATAGCGGTGCCTGAGCTCGACATGGTGGTCGTGCGCCATGGCAAGACGCCGCTCGACAGGAAAGACAATCCGCGCAAGTGGCTTGCCGAGGTGGTGGATTGTTTCCGACCGGCATAGACTGCCTGCCGGCAACCGAGAGGAAACGACACCTTGGGAAGCATCGTCCGATTTCCCGGCGATCTCGTTACCGAGCATGACCGCCGGCGCCTGACGGCCGCCGCAGAAGGCTCGCCTTTCGATCTTGAATTCCGCAAGAACGGGCAAGGCGTGATGGCGCCTTATCTGACGCGTTGCGGCCATTTGCGGCCGAGTTTCCGGCTGCGCAAGACGCCGGAGGGCTGGGAGGCGATTTCGCTTGGCGCCGACGAGACCGGCATGGTCGCCGGTCAGGGACGAAGCGCCGAGGCCCTGTTCCGCGAACTCGGCCAGCGCACGCAATGAACACGACAACGAAAAACAACGCCACGAGGAAACGCCCGATGAACATCATACCCCGCCTTTCTAAACCCGAAGATGTCGGTTTCGACGCTGACCGGCTGGCCAACATCCCCAATTATTTCAGCTCCTATGTCGACCGGGGAAAGCTGGCGGGCTTTTCGACACTGGTGTCTCGGGGCGGCGAAATTGCCCATTTCGAAGTTCGGGGCCAGCGCGACCGCGAGCGCGGATTGCCGATGGAAAAAGACACGATCTTCCGCATCTATTCGATGACGAAGCCGATCACCAGCCTTGCCCTGATGATGCTTTACGAGGAAGGGCACTTCCAGCTCAACCACCCGGTGTCGCGCTATATCCCCGAATTCAAGAAGCTGAAAGTCTGGGCCGGCGGCACGCCCGAGAAGTACGAGACGAAGTCTTGCGCGCGGGAAATGACCATTCGCGATCTGCTGACGCATACATCCGGCCTCACCTACGGCTTCATGTACGCCCATCCGGTCGACAAGCTCTACCGCGACGCCGGCATCGACGGCGCCAATACGGTGAAACTGACGCTGAAGGAGATGGTAACGGCGCTGGCCGACATACCGTTGCTCTTTTCACCCGGCGAACAATGGAGCTATTCGGTCGCAACCGATGTCTGCGGCTATCTGGTGGAAGTGCTGTCAGGGCGGCCGCTCGACGAATTTCTCGCTGCCCGCATCTTCGCGCCGCTCGGCATGGCCGACACCGGCTTTTTTGTGCCGAAGGAGAAGCTCAAGCGCTTCGCCACCAACTACTTCAAGGACCCGAAAAGTGGCAAGACCGGCATCATGGATGTCGGCGACGAAAGCAGCACCTATGCGCAACCACCGAAGTTTCTTTCCGGCGGCGGCGGTCTCGTCTCGACCATGACCGACTACTGGCGCTTCTGCCAGATGTTGCTCAATGGTGGCGAGCTCGAAGGCGTGCGGCTCTGCTCGCCCAAGACCCTCGAATTCATGACGCTGAACCACCTGCCCGGCGACAAGCGGATGAACGAAATATCGAATTCGATGTTCAGCGAATTGGCACCAGCCGGTGCCGGATTCGGCCTCGGCTTTCAGGTGACGCTCGATCCGGCGGAATCGCAAGCGATCGGCTCTCCCGGCAACTTCTCGTGGGGCGGTGCTGCCTCGACCTATTTCTGGATCGACCCGGAAGAGGAACTCATCGCCATTTTCATGACGCAGCTCTATCCCTCCTCCACCTACCCCTTGCGCCCGCAACTGCAACAGCTCGTCTACGGGGCAATCACCGACTGAGGCGGCGTCCGCGCCCATCATGCCGCTCTGGATACCGATCACGATTGCCGCCGCGTTCCTGCAGAACCTGCGTTCGACGCTGCAAAAGAAGCTCACCGGCGAGATGTCGGCGATGGGTGCCACCTATGTGCGCTTCGCCTACGGATTGCCGGTGGCCGCGCTCTATCTGGCGGGGCTCGTCGCTTTCACCGGCGCGACCTTGCCGGACCCCAACGCGGCCTTCTTCGCCTATGCGGCGCTGGGCGGCCTCGCGCAGATTTGGGGCACGGTGCTGCTGGTGGCGATCTTCGCCTATCGCAACTTCGCGGTCGGCAATACCTATTCCAAGACCGAGACAATCCAGACGGCACTTTTCGGTCTCATCGTGCTCGGCGACCTCCTCAGCCTCGGCGCGTTCCTCGCCATTCTGGTCAGCCTTGCCGGTGTCGTCGTCATCTCGATGGCGCAGGCGAAGCTGACGCTCGCGGCCTTTGTGCGCTCGCTCGGCGAGAAACCGACATTGATGGGCATTGGCTCCGGCGCCTGCTATGGCGTCGCCGCCGTCTGCTACCGCGCCGCCTCGCTGTCGCTGGAGCGGCCGGACTTCCTCACCGCCGCGGCCTACACACTGGTCGTCGTACTGACGATCCAGACGGTGGCGATGACGCTCTGGCTCTGGTGGCGCGGCCCGGCCGATTTGCGCGCGGCGCTCGCGACCTGGAAGGTGAGTTCGATCGTCGGGCTCGCCGGCGCGCTCGCCTCGATGGGCTGGTTCACCGCCATGACCATCCAGAACGCGGCCTATGTGCGGGCGCTCGGCCAGATCGAGCTGGTCTTCACCTTCATCTCGTCGCATTTCATTTTCAGGGAAAAGACCAACCGGCTCGAATTCATCGGCATCGTGCTGGTCGCGGGCGGCATCCTGCTGCTGCTCGTCGCGCGTTGAGCCGCAAAAAAAAACCCCGGATCCGATGGCTGACACCGGATCCGGGGTTGGCGGCGATTACGGGGAAATTGCTGCCGCGGCGTCGGGGGGGCAAGGGGTCGCCGGCATACAATCGCGTCCCGATACTGCCGCCTTGGCGCGCCTCGGGTGCGCGCCAAGAGAAATATCAACTCAGTATAACAATACGCCTTGTGAAAATCGAATCAACGGGAATCGTTCCGTAGGCGCACGATTCTGGTTTAGTGTACCGCAACGGCACGAAACATGTGGAATCAGGTAAGTGACGCTGACGTTTAATGGGGCGCATCACCGGCAATGGTGGTGCGATACATCAACCGGCGGTGGCCGTCATAACCGCCTTCCGCAAAATGCTGCACACAGCGGTTGTCCCACATCAGCAACATGTCGGGCTGCCAGGGATGACGGTAGAGAAATTCGTCACTGACCGAATGCGCACAAAGCTCACGCAGCAGCGCGTCGCCCTCCTCTTTCGGCAGACCGTCGATCCCGATTGTGTAGACTTGGTTGACGAAGAGTGCCTTGCGACCCGTTTCGGGATGGATACGAACGACCGGATGGGTCCGCGTTTTTCTGGCATCGTCGGATGGAACAATTGTCATCGAACGCGCCTTGCCCTCATTGGCGTAGAAGCCTTCCTTCGAATAGGGCAGAACCGCGCTGTGGATTCCACGCAGACCGGCAATGCGTTTCTTCGTTTGCTCGGGCAGCGCGTCATAGGCCCGGTAGCCGTCGGCGAAGAGCGTCCGCCCGCCGACCGGCGGCACGATTTTCGACAACAGCAATGTCGCAGCCGGCGGCGCCTCCTGGAAGGAATAGTCGGAATGCCAGCCGGCGCCGAAATTCGACGATCGCTCGTCCGGCTCGCGGCGCAGTTCCAGCACGTTGGGGTGGCCGTCGACCGGCTTGATGAAATCGGTGCGGCCCCAGGCGCCAAAGGCCAGCGTGAAGCACTCGAGCTCGTCGAGGGAAAGCGGCTGGTCCGGAAAGAAGACCACCTGATGATCGAGCCAGGCCCGACGGATGTCGGCAACGGTCGCCGCGTCGAGCGGCCGCCTCAGATCGGCGCCCGTGATTTCGGCGCCAAACCCGCCGGCATTCGGCCGGACATGGATGTTTCCCTTTTTCACCGCAGCTTGCGACATGCTTACCTCCCATGGCCCTGTTTGGCGGGCGTTGGAAGGGAGCTTGCCACATCATGCGCCGTCAGCCCAGCGGCCCACCGGCAATCGTGATGCGGTGCATCAGGCGCCTTTCGCCATGATAGTCGTTGACGGCGAAGTGCCAGGTTGCGCGGTTGTCCCAGAAGGCGACCGAACCGTCATGCCATTCGAAGCGGCAGGTGAATTCGGGCCGCGCCGCATGGGCATAGAGGTAGTCGAGCAGCGCCTTGCTCTCGAATCCGTTCCAGCCTTCGAAATGGGTGGTGAAGGCAGGATTGACGTAAAGCGCTTTCCGGCCGCTCAGGGGGTGGGTGATGACGACGGGATGGACCGCCTCGCCGACCAGGCTCTCGCCCTTGAAGCGGCTGGCCTGATCGCTCGACTTGTAGGCGCCGCCGGCGCCGAAGACATGCGCATTGGAGTGAACGGCCTTCAGGTTCGCGAGCGTTTCCTTGAGCCCCGGCGACAGCGCCTCATAGGCCTTGTACATATCGGCGAAGAGCGTATCGCCGCCCGCATCGGGAAGTTCGCGCGCGACGAGGATCGAACCCATCGCCGGCTCCCGGTCGTAGGAATGATCGGTGTGCCAGCCACCGCCGACATTGACGAACTGGTCCTTTTCCTTCCGCACCTCGGCGATCTCGGGAAATTTGCCGTTGGCGGGGAAGAACTTGTTGATGTCGATGTCGCCCCAGCGCCGCGCGAAGGCGATGTGTTCTTCCGGCGTCAGCTTCTGGTCGCGGAAGAAGATCACGCCATAGTCGCGATAGGCGGCGCGGATCGCTTCCATGTCGCTGTTGGTCGGATTGGCGAGGTCGACGCCCAGCACTTCCGCGCCGCAGCCGGGTGTGAGCTTCCTGACGGTTGCCGTTGCAAGGTCCATGATTTTCCTCCCGATGGGTTTTCCTGCCCTTGAGGATAGGCGGCGGCGCGCGCTAGATTGTTACCAGAGTAACAATTCAGAGAAATCATGCGCCCATCCCCCGAGCGGAAGCGGATTGCCGAGACGTTCAGCCGCAATGGCTGGTTTTCGCGCTGCCCGGCCCGGCTGCGCGAGGCGCTGGTGGCCCATGCGCAGGTCTCAGCAGTCGAGGCAGGCCGCTGGATCTACGACACGGGCGACGAGGCGCATGGTCTTTACGGTGTTCTCTCGGGCTCGGTGACGACCCATGTCGTGCTCGACAATGGCGAAAGCGTCCCGATCAGCATTTCGGGGCCGGGCACGGTGTTCGGCTATGCGGCGCAGGTGCTGGGCGGCAAGCGCGTGACGACGGCCATTGCGCGGGAGCGCGCCGAGACCATCTTCATTCCGCAACATGCGCTGGCCGCCATCGTGCGCGACATGCCGGAGCTCTGGCTGCATTTCGCCGAACTCGCAACCGAGCAGCTTGTCTGGGCGGCACGCGCCTATGCCGAACGCCTGCGGCTCTCGCCGCCGGCCCAGATTGCCAGCCGGCTTTACCTCTATTCCTTCCCCTGGGGCGGTGGCGGCCCAGCGACGCTGCCGATCCGCCAGGACGAGCTTGCGGAACTGACCGGCTTTTCACGCAAGACCGTCAATCTCGTTCTGCGGGATTTTGCCCGGCGTGGGCTTGTCAAAACCGGCTATCGCAGCATTTCGGTGCTCGACCCGGACGGCTTGCAGCGTGTCGCGCGAGAAGACGCGCCATGAAAAAGCCCGCGCCGTTTCCAGCGCGGGCCCGTTCGAACATTCGTAACGCTTACTCCGCCGCGCGCGCCGTGGCGATGCCGGCCATGCGGTTGAGACGCCCGGCGATGATCGCCTCGGCTTCCGAGACGATGCGGGTGACCAGTTCCTGGCAGGACGGGATGTCGTGGATCAGGCCCTGCACCATGCCGGCCGACCAGATGCCGTGGTCGGGATCGCCCGCTTCATAGACCACGCGGCCGCGCGCGCCGGCGACGAGATGCGCGATGTCCTCGATCTTGGCGCCGCCCTTTTTCTCGATTTCGACGACTTCGCGGCTGACCGCGTTTTTGGCGACGCGGGCGGTGTTGTGCAGGGTGCGGAAAATCAGGTCGGTCGCGCGCTCGTCATTGGCGACGATCTGCTCCTTCACCTTCTGGTGGATGGCACTTTCCTTTGTGCACATGAAGCGCGTGCCCATGTTGATGCCTTCGGCACCCAGCGCCAGCGCCGCGACCAGCCCTCGCGCATCGCCGAAGCCGCCGGACGCGATCATCGGGATTTTCACCTTGTCGGCGGCGACCGGAATGAGGATCAGGCCCGGAATATCGTCCTCGCCCGGATGGCCGGCGCATTCAAAGCCGTCGATCGAAATCGCATCGACACCCATGCGTTCGGCCGAGAGCGCGTGGCGAACGGCGGTGCATTTGTGGATGACCTTGATGCCATGCGCCTTGAAGTGATCGACATGTTCCTGCGGCTTGTAGCCGGCGGTCTCGACGATCTTGACGCCGGAGTCGATGATCGCCTGACGATATTCGGCATAGGGCGGCGGCTTCAGCGCCGGCAGAATGGTGAGATTGACGCCGAAGGGACGATCGGTCAGTCCCCGGCACTTTTCGATTTCCTTGCGGAGATCGTCCGGCGTCGGCTGGGTCAGCGCCGTGATGAAGCCGAGCGCGCCGGCATTGGCGACCGCGGCCACGAGTTCGGCGCGGCCGACCCATTGCATGCCGCCCTGCACGATCGGGTGATCGACCCCGAACATTTCCGTGAATCTGGTTTTGAGCACCTTGGTCTCTCCCTGCTGGGGCCCGTGTGGACAAGCCGGACCGCCTCAATTCTCTTTATGCGGCTGTTTTAGCAGAAGGAACGGGGCTTTTGCACATGTGGAATCCGCCACCGGCAATTGCCGCAGCGTCGCCCACACGTCGTGGGGCATGGACCCAAGTTCTTGAAATGAACTGAAAACCGGCGCAGTCTGCCGCTGCAGGATCGGACAACGGATTGTTCAGCCATGAACAACGACGCCAATTGGGACGCCTACCGCATTTTTCTGGCGGTCGTCGACACGCAGAGCCTTTCGGGCGCCGGACGGCGGCTGAAGCTCAGCCATGCGACGGTCGGGCGCCACATTGCGACGCTCGAGAAACGGCTTGGCACCAAGCTCTTCGTGCGCGAGCCGAGCGGCTATGCGCTGACCGGCGCCGGCGAGCGGTTGCGCGCCGAAGTCGAGCCGATGTCGCTGGCCGCCGAGCGGGCGCTCCACGCAGCGACCGGCGCCGACGGCCAGGCGCAGGGCCTGGTGCGCGTCGCCATTCCGCACAGCCTCGCCTCCTACTGGTTCATGCCCTATCTCGACGAATTCGCGACGCGCCATCCCGGCATCGAAATCGAAATTGCCAATGAAGTGACGCAGGTTTCAGTCAAGCGGCGCGACGCCGATGTCGTTATCCGGCCATATGGGCCGGGGCGCGAAAACGTCGTCGGACGCAAGATCGGCCGCATCGGCGTCGGCTTCTATGCGTCGCGCTCCTATGCCGAACGTTTCGGCCTGCCGTCGAAGCGCGAAGAATGGAAGGAACACCGGATTGTGGGGTTTGGCGGCAGGGCGGCCGAGGTCGAGCTTGCCGACTGGCTCGCCCATGTGACGCAGGGCGCGCGCGTGGCGCTGCGCTGCTTTTCCGACGCCGATCTCGTGCAGGCCGTGCGCGCCGGCATCGGCATTTCGACGCTGGTCTGCCTCACCGGCGACCACTACGCCGACCTTGTGCGCATCGCGCCGCAGAAACTCGCCAACGGCACCGAGATGTGGCTGCTCGCCCATCCCGATCTGCGCGACACAGCGCCGGTGCGCGCCGTCATCGATTTCATCGGCGAGAAGGCCAAGGTCGACCGCGACCGGCTGGCCGGACGCTGAACGAAGACGCACACCCCGCTCTTCATTCGTGAACATCCCAAAGGCCGTGATCCGGTCCATATTGATTGCCACACCATCACCCGAGGAGACCGCCCCATGGCGCTGCCCGATATCCTGAAGAACAGTCTGGAAATACCGGTGATCGGCTCGCCGCTTTTCATTGTGTCCGGCCCCGAACTCGTCATCGCGCAATGCAAGGCAGGTATTGTCGGATCCTTTCCGGCGCTGAATGCGCGGCCGGCGCATGTGCTGGAAGAATGGATCACGCGGATCAAGGGCGAGCTTGGCGAATACCAGGCCAAGCATCCGGAAAAGAAGGTCGCTCCGTTCGCCGTCAACCAGATCTGCCATGCGTCGAACGACCGGCTGCCGCACGACATCGACATCTGCACGAAACTCGAAGTGCCGATCATCATCACATCGCTCCGCCCCCCGGCAGAAGTAATCACCGCAGCGCATAGCTATGGTGGCAAGGTTTTCCATGACGTCATCAATGTGAAGCATGCGAAGAAGGCCGCCGAGCAGGGCGTCGACGGGCTGATCCTCGTTTGCGCCGGCGCCGGCGGCCATGCCGGTACGCTGTCGCCCTTCGCGCTGGTGCGCGAGGTCAAGCAGTGGTTCAAGGGTACGGTCATTCTGTCCGGCGCGCTTTCGGACGGCTGGGGCATCGCCGGTGCGCTGGCGATGGGTGCCGATCTCGCCTATCTCGGTACGCGCTTCGTTGCCACGGCAGAGGCCAACGCCGATCAGTCCTACAAGGACCATCTGGTCAAATATGCCGCCGACGACATCGTCTACACCAATCTCTTCACCGGCGTGCATGGCAACTATCTGGCGCCGTCGGTTGCCGCCGCCGGCCTCGATCCGCACAACCTGCCGGAAGCCGACAAGTCGAAGATGAATTTCGGCTCGGGCGGCAACATGAAGCAGAAAGCGTGGAAAGACATCTGGGGTTCGGGCCAGGGCATCGGCCAGATCGTCGATGCGCCGCCCGTCGCCGAACTTGTCGACCGGCTGAAGCGCGAATATGTGCAAGCCTGCCGCGAATTCGCCGAGCGGATGCCGGCGGAGGCGCTTGCCGCCTCGAAGGCGGCGGCCGAATAGTCGTTGCGGCACAAGCACTCAACGCGACGGCGGCGGGAGAAATCCCGCCGCCGTTTTCGTTTAGAGGACATAGAGCGTGGCCGTTTCGTGCAGGAAGCCGAGGAGGTAGATGCCGAGCGCAGTGGCGGCGACGGCGGTGAACATGCGTTCGATGCGATCGGTGCGGGTCATTGGATCGTTCCTTTCGTGAGGCGGGTGAGGGTGAGGCGTTCGTCTTCGGGGTACAGGTCGCCGGCACCAAGGCAGCCGAGGGCGGCGAGGCTCTGGCGGACGGCGATGTCGAGAGGCGTATGGGGTACGGTGCCGAGGAAGGTGGCGAGTTTCGCATTGTCGAGACGGACAGGTTTTTTCCAGAGGTAGCGCATTTCGCGCATCTCGCGGAACGTCTCGACGAAGGGCGACAGCAGCGTCAGCGCGAACCAGGGCAGCTTCTTGACCGGCGCGCCGGGCCGCCGCGCGGCGGCGCGGATCGCGTCGGCCATTTCGATGCCCTGTTCGAGCCAGTGGCCGCCGAAATGAAAGGTCTCGAACGGCCTGAGATCGTCGGCACGGTCAAGAAGACGCGCCGCCGCCTCGGCCATGTCCGGCAGATAGGCCCAGGCGTGACCGACCTTGTGCGGCCCCGGATAGGTGACGGCGCGGATCGGCTTGCCGGGCTTGACCAACCCTTGCGCGAACCAGTTGTTGCCGGCGTAACGGCTGCCGAAGAAGTCGCCGGCGCGCAGGATCAGCACCGGCACACCTTCGTCGGACGCAGCGCGCAGACGGCGTTCCATCTCGACGCGCAGCGCGCCTTTACGGGTTTGCGGATTTTGCGGCGATGCCTCGCCGAGCAGCGGAAAAGCATCCGGCCCGAAATTGTAGACCGTGCCCGGAAAGAGGATGCGGGCGCCATTGGCCTTTGCCGCCGCGATCGTGTTGTCGAGCATCGGCACCACGGTGCCCGCCCAGTTGCGGTAGCCGGGCGGATTGACCGCGTGAACGATCAGGTCGGCATTGACGGCCGCCGCCTTCACATCGGCGGCGTTCATGGCGTCGCCCTTCACCCAGTCGATGAACGGCATGTCGGCCAGTTGCCGCGCCGCCGCCTTCGGCTTGCGGTGCATGGCGCGTACCTGCCAGCCGTGATTGCGGAGGGCGGCGGCCATTTCGCTGCCGAAACCGCCGGTTGCGCCGATGATAAGTGCCGTCGAAGCCATGTTTCCGTCTCCAGTTCCGCGTTTCGTTGACTGGAGAATGGGATATTCATATTCGAATATGAATTGCCTAAATTCGGGGATTCTGTATACAGTTTTGTATGATAAATTCAGCGCCCGGCTGGGAACTCTATCGCTCCTTCCTTGCGGTCGTCCGGGAGGGCAGCCTCTCGGGCGGGGCGCGGCTGCTCAGCCTGACGCAACCGACCGTCGGCCGCCATATCGACGCGCTGGAGCAATCGCTCGGCACCGCCCTCTTCACCCGCTCGCAAGGTGGGCTCGCGCCGACGGAACTGGCGCTCGCGCTCGTCCCCCATGCCGAGGCCATGTCGATGGCGGCAGAGGCGCTGCAACGCGCCGCTTCCGGCGAGGCGGAGGAAGACCGCGGGACGGTACGCATCACCGCCAGCGAAATGATCGGCACCGAAGTCCTGCCGCCGATCCTCGCCCGCTTCAGCGAGGCGCATCCGCGCATCGCGGTCGAGCTGGTGCTGTCGAACCGGTCGGACGATCTCATCCGCCGCGACGCCGACATCGCCATCCGCATGATCCGGCCGACGCAGACCTCCCTTGTCGCGAAAAAATGCGGCACGATCGGGCTCGGCCTTCATGCCCACAAGAACCTGATCCAGCGTCACGGGATGCCGCAATCGGTCGAGGAACTCACGCAATTCCCGATCATCGGCTTTGATCGGGAATCCTCGATCCGGCGGTTGAAGGACCTCGGCGGCTTTCCGCTCAGCCGCGAATTGTTCGCGTTCCGCTGCGACAGCGATATCGGCCAGTTTGCCGCGCTCCGGGCCGGGGTCGGCTTCGGCATGTGCCAATATCCGCTGGCGCTGCGCTACCCCGATCTCATATCCGTGCTGCCGGGGGCGATCGAGTTCGAGCTCGATGTCTGGATCGCAATGCATGAGGATTTGAAGACCAGCCGGCGGATGCGCCTGATGTTCGACCATCTGGCCGAGGAAATGACGGCCTATACGCGCGAGGCGGGCGCGAGGCCGTCCGGGCACTAGCCCAAACAAGCGGGTGCGGGGCGCCTGCTTGCCTGCTATATCCTTCGGCAACCCGCCCTTCCCCGACGTTTCGAGGACGATCCGATGTCGAATGCCGCCGAAGCCAAGACGCCCGCGACGGGCGAAAAGCCCAATCCGCCGCTCGCCTCTTTCAACTGGCAAGACCCGCTGCTGCTCGACACGCAGCTCACCGAGGAAGAGCGGCTGGTCCGGGACAGCGCGCGGGCCTATGCGCAGGAAAAGCTGATGCCGCGCGTCAAGGAGGCGAACCGGCATGAGGTTTTCCACCGCGAGATCATGAACGAGATGGGCGCACAAGGGCTGCTCGGGCCGACGCTGCCGGAGAAATACGGCTGCGCCGGCCTCTCCTATGTCTGTTACGGGCTGGTGGCGCGCGAAATCGAACGCGTCGATAGCGGCTACCGCTCGGCGATGAGCGTGCAGTCCTCGCTCGTCATGCATCCGATCCATGCCTATGGCACCGAAGCGCAGCGCGAGAAATATCTGCCGAAGCTCGCGAGCGGCGAGTGGGTCGGCTGTTTCGGCCTGACCGAGCCCGATCACGGCTCCGATCCCGGCTCGATGAAGACGCGGGCCAAGAAGGCCGATGGCGGCTATGTCCTCAACGGCGCCAAGATGTGGATCACCAATTCGCCGATCGCCGATCTCGCGGTCGTCTGGGCCAAGACCGAGGACGATACGATCCGCGGCTTTGTCGTCGAGCGCGGCTTCAAGGGTTTCGAGACGCCGAAGATCGAAGGCAAGTTCTCGCTTCGCGCCTCGATCACCGGCGAGATTTCATTGCAGGACGTGTTCGTGCCGGAAGAAAACCTGCTGCCGAATGTGCGCGGCCTTGCCGGTCCCTTCGGCTGCCTCAACCGGGCGCGCTACGGCATCGCCTGGGGCGCGATGGGGGCGGCGGAATTCTGCTGGCACGCGGCGCGGCAATATACGCTCGACCGCAAGCAGTTCGGCCGGCCGCTGGCGGCGAACCAGCTGATCCAGAAGAAGCTCGCCGACATGCAGACCGAAATCACGCTCGGCTTGCAAGGTTGCCTGCAGCTCGGCCGCATGTTCGATGCCGGCACCGCTGCGCCCGCCTCGATCTCGCTGATGAAGCGCAACAATTGCGGCAAGGCGCTCGACATCGCCCGCGTCGCCCGCGACATGCATGGCGGCAACGGCGTCTCGGACGAGTATCACGTGATCCGCCACGCAATGAACCTCGAAGCCGTCAACACCTACGAAGGCACGCATGACGTCCATGCGCTGATCCTCGGCCGCGAACAGACGGGCATTCAGGCTTTTTTCTGAGGCGGTGCCGCGGCCGAGCCGCCATTGCGCAGGAAGAGCATGAACAGTGCCATGGGCCGTTTGAACGCAAGAAGATAGGCCACGTGCAAGATGACGAAGAGAACCAGAAGGTTCGCCGTCGTCTCGTGAATTTCTTCGAGTGCTTCGTTCTCTTTGCCGTCCCGGTCGTGCTTGCGGTCCCGGTCATCGTCGGCCAGTGCCGGACTGATGACAGTCCCGGCGGCAAAGGCGGCGACGGGTGGCGGTTCCATCACAAGACCGGTCGCCGTCACCAGCAGCAGATTGATGACGATACCTGCGAGAAGCGTCCGGCTCACCATCGGATGGTTCATGCGCCGAATTTTCGCAAGCTCCATCAGGTGCGGGAAGAGCCTCGAAATACCAAGCTGCCTCGAACCGACGGCCGCCCAGAGAATCCGACAGAGGATGACGATGGCAACGGCGTAGCCAAGCCAGACATGCAGGCCTTCAAGTTCGTCGCCTGTGAGATAGGCCGCGGTGACAAGCAGAGCCAGCACCGCATGATAAATCCGGATTTTATGAAACACCGACATTTGAAACCAACCATATTCGGGACCGCCCCGGATATGGTCATGTCGCATGAGCCACGGCCAGACTGCATCTTGTCGCATCGGCAGTGCTACTCATTCGCATAGTCATGCGCGATGCGTTCAGGCGCGTGTGCTGCCCCACTGGCGCACCGGGCCGACATCGACATGAAGAAAATCCGAGCGCGGATAATCGCCGACGCCGCCGAATCCGATATTGACCGCCACCTTCCGCAGACGCGGCAGATCGCGGCCCGGCAGGCGGATATCCACCGCCATGCCGCGCATGTGATAGCTCTTCCTGGCGACGCCCGCATTGTTCTCGCGCATCTGCGCGTTGGTTGCCGGCGAGCGGTAGCCCGAAATGATGTGAAAGTCCTCGCCTGAATCGAGCTTCAGCCGCATCGCATGAAGCGCGTCGAGAAGGGCCGGATCGATCTCGTGCCGCTCATCCGAACGGTGATCGCGCATCAGATGCGCGATTTCCTTCAGCGCCTCTGGCTCGTATCGGCCCTCGGCCCAGTAGACCCGTTTCAGCTTTTCGCCCGTATGTGTGTTGAGCAGGCGCAGCTCGCGGGCCGCAACCGAAGGCGTCGCGCCCGTTGCCACGGCCGCGTGGTCGCCCGGGCGCAGCAGCGGCAGGCGCGCCGATGCGAGTGCCGATTGCGCCAATGCACAGGAGGCGGCAGCAGCGCCGAGTCCGATCAGGCCGCGCCGCGTCATTCGAGATACCATAATTCTCCCCTCGATCACTGTAGATTTGGCGGTCATTCTGCCGCCCGGGCGGCCAAGGTCAAGCTATTGATTCTCAAGGGTAATTATGGAAAACGTCGGTTGCGCGCCGCAACCTTGGGCGGCTTGCGGCGCCAGCGGCGGCAACGCGATGCCGTCGAGTGCGGCGCTGAAGGCGGCATCGCGCCCGTAAATGTCGTCGCGGAACCGGACCGATCCGTCGGCATCGACAAAGGCGGTCCAGTAGGCGAGGACGACCGGGAGCGGCGGATCGACACGCACGGCGACTGTCGCCCCGGCCCGGATCAGGTCCTCGATCCGCGCGCGCGACCAACCCGACGGCGCCAGCAAGTGGACGGCGAGTTCCATCGGCTTTTCGACGCGAATGCAGCCATTGCTGCGGTACCGGTCGTCGCTGGCGAACAGCGCCGGCGCATTGGTGTCGTGCAGAAAGACCGCAAAGGGGCTCGGCAGATCGAATTTGATCCGGCCCAGCGCATTTTTCGGCCCCGGCTTTTGCACCAGCTGGCCGCCCTGCCAGCTCATGTCGTGCTTCTGCAGATAGTCGGGATCGCGCGCGATCGCCGGCGCGATGTCGCGGCGGTAAATCGAAAAAGGCACGACCCAGGGCGGATTGACCACAATGCGCTGGATGGCGCTTGCCAGCATCGGTGTCGGCGTCGCTTTCTTGCCGACGACCGCCCTCATGCGAAAGACGATCTCGCCGTCCCGCATGACGACGGCTTCGGCGGCCGGCACGTTGACCTCGATCCGCGTCGGCGGCGTCGCATGCGCCATGAAGCGCCAGCGCTCCATGTTGAGCGCAATCTGGGCGATCCGCTGCGCCACCGGCACGTTGAGCGCGGCCAGCGTATCGCGGCCGACAACGCCGTCGACCGCAAGACCGTGGCGCGCCTGAAAGCGGCGCACGGCCTCGACCATTGCCGCGTCATAGACGTCGCCCGCCGCCGCATGTTCAAGATCGCCGGTGCATTGCAGGCGCATGCCGAGTTGCGGCACGAAGGCGCCCGTCTCGTCCGGTTTCAGGGATCGCTTGTCCGGCGGCAGCCGAAGAACCGGCCAGCCGCCGCGCCTTTCGATGTCGCGATACTGGGCCAGCGCCTGCTTCAATCGCAGATATTCGGGCGCCGCTGGCGGCAGATTGTCCAGCCAGTGCGCAAGATGGCCGCCTTTCAGTGTAGCCGCGAGTTCGGCTGCAGCACCGACATTCCAGCGATGAATGGCCACATCGCCGTGCAGCGTCGCCAGATCGATGCGCCCCCGCCGCATGACCTCGGCATAGCGCAAGGCCGCCGACGTCAGCAGCAGGTCGCGTTGTGCCGCGGCCGTCGGCCGCTGCAGGTTCCGCCCGATTTCATCGGCGTCAAAAAGCGAAGGCGGCAATCCATGCGCGTCGGCGCGCGCCAGCACCGCATGGAGCGTCATGGCCGCATCCTCCGGCCAGGCGCAGCTGCCACCCAGGAGATCATAGAATGCGGCAACGCTTGCCGGCCAAGCGCCCTGTACAATCTCGATCTGCAACTGTTCCGGCATGCATCGGGCCTCGGCTGCAGTACCGGGCAAGACCATAGACACAAACGCAAGCACAACAGCCGCCAGCCTACACCGCGCCTGCCTCGATCCGGTTTTACGCTCTGTCACTCTGCCTCTTCCGCTCCGCTGCAGCCGCAGCGCCTCGACCGATCCTTCAAATCAATCTAGCGCCGGGTGTATCCGAATGCGAGGGAAACACCGGAACCGCAGACTTCTGCGTGTCAGGCCGCAGGGAGCCTGAGCACCGCATACCAGGCATAACCGCGATAGAGACGGCGGAATTCGAGATCGGCATTGAGCTTTTCGGCGAGCACGCGCAGAGCCATGTCGAGCTCCTTGCGCGGCGCGACGCGCGCTCGCCAGCATTTCGCGCGATATGTCGATACCGGAAAATTCGGCCTGGCCGTGAAGTCGCGCGCGGTAAATACCCGTGAGGCCTCGGCGCGGTAGTCCCAGCGGGCAAGGATGGTATCGTCGACGCGGCCCGGCAGCAGGCTCGGCGGCGGTGCACGCCGCGCCGGACGGCCGCGTGGTTGACGAATTCGGCATCGGCTGGGATCGCGGTCTCGGACAAGGGGCCTCTCCTGAAATAAAATCGGTGGCGCAACGCCGGCATGGACCGGACCGTATGCCCGCCGATAGCGCTTTCGGGTGACAGTGTCGTGACGGTTGGACGACAAGCCCGCTTCCGAATCGGTTTGCGAGGCGTATAGTCGAGGGCGAAGACGACAACTCCAGAAAGCATCGCCTCCCGTCCCTCCCGGATTGTGCCGGGAATTCAGGGTTCGGCGGCCCCCGTTTCAGCCGGCGCGGCCCGCTCGCGCCAAAGCCCCGGACGTTCGCCCGTGGAATCGCCGCGCAAGCCCCCGGAACGCAGCCCCTTGTGGCGGCTCGTGCCCCTGGTCCAGCAGCACAAGCTGCGCTTCTGGGGCGGCATGTCGCTGATCAATTTCGGGCGCCTGCTCGAAGCCTTCATGCCGCTTTATCTCAAAATGGGCATCGATCGCATCGCGGCGGGCGACATGCGCCTCGCGCTACCGGCCCTTGCGATTCTCGGCTTGATGGTGCTGCGCTATGCGGCCTTCAATTTCGGACGGCGCTATGTGCGCGAGGTCGGCGTCGAGATCGCCTTCGATCTGCGCCAGCGGCTCTACTGGCATCTCGAGCGGATGGGACCGCGCTTCTTCTCGCAATTCCCGACCGGCGATCTGATGGCGCGCGCGATCAACGACATCGCGCTGATCCGGCAGTTGATCGGCATGGGCACGCGCCTGCTTTTTGTACTCGGCTTTTCGGGCCTCATCGCCTTCATCTTCATGTTCCATCAGTCGGCCTCGCTGACGCTGCTGCTGCTGCCGGCGCTGCCGGTCTTCGCCGTCATCGGCTGGATGCTGGCCCGTCAGATATTCAGTCAGTCGACGCTGGTGCAGGAAGGCTTCTCGACGCTGTCGGCGCAGGTGCAGGAAAACCTCAACGGCATCCGCACCATCCAGACGCATGCCCAGGAGACCCGCGAGATCGACCGTTTCGAGGCGACGTCGGACGCTTATGCGCGCGACTACTACAGACTGATGTTTCTCAACTCCGGCCTCACTTCGGCCATGCTGATTGCGACCGGCTTCACCACGCTGCTGGTGGTCGGCTATGGCGGTTTCCAGGTCATCGAGGGCACGATCACACTCGGCACCTTCACGGCATTCATCTTCTATCTCAACATGATGCTGGCGCCGATCA
Organism: Parvibaculum sp.; assembly: GCF_030651915.1. Lineage (GTDB taxonomy): Bacteria > Pseudomonadota > Alphaproteobacteria > Parvibaculales > Parvibaculaceae > Parvibaculum. Next base: position 507,119 of record NZ_JAUSBV010000005.1, read on the forward strand.
AGGAAGGCGGCGTGATGGTGACGCTGTTCCAGCGCGGCGGCTCGGCGGCGGCGCGGATTTTCGAGATTCTCGACCGCGAACCCGAAATCCGCGATGCGCCGGAAGCGGCGCCGCTCGACGAGATCGGCGGCGCGATCACGTTGCATCATCTCTCCTATGTGCATCCGGCGCGTTCTGGCGACGGCTGGCCGGCGCTCAAGGACGTCTCGCTCGACATCGGCAAAGGCGAGATGATCGCGGTGCTCGGCCGTGTCGGCTCGGGCAAGTCGACGCTGCTGCGCCTGATCGTGCGCCTGCTCGATCCGCCGCCGGGTTCGGTTTATCTCGACGGCCGCGACATCCGCATGCTGCCGCTGGCGCAGGTGCGCGGGCAGATCGCCATGGTGCCGCAGGACCCGTTTCTCTTCGCCACGCATATCGCGCAGAACATTTCCTACGACAATCCGGCGCGCGAGGTCGACGAGGTCTGGCGCGCGGCCGAGAGCGCCGATCTCGAAACGACGATCCGGCGTTTCCCGGACCGGCTCGAAACCATGGTCGGCGAGCGCGGCGTCACCTTGTCGGGCGGCCAGAAGCAGCGCGCCAGCCTGGCCCGCGGGCTGATCCGCGAGACGCCGGTGCTGCTGCTCGACGATTGTTTTTCCTCGGTCGACACCGAGACCGAGGAGCTGATCCTTTCGCGCCTCAAGTCGCTCAGAAAGGGCCGCACGACCATCATGGTCTCGCATCGCGTTTCGACCGCGCGCCATGCCGACCGCATCGTGGTGCTCGACGAAGGCCGCGTGGCCGAAGTCGGCACTCATGCCGAACTTCTGGCGAAGGACGGGCTCTACGCGGCGCTCGAACGGCAACAGGGGCGGCGCGAGGAACTGGCGCAGAGCCTCGACAGCCTGACGGGGAGCGGGACATGAGCGAAACGCCGCACCCCGAAAGCCGATCGCGCGACTACACCGTCTTCGATGACGAGATGGAGACGCGCGGCTTCGACTTCCGGCTTGTCGGCCGGCTGATGCACTGGCTCAGGCCCTATCGCCGGCAGGGCTATATCGCGCTTCTGTTCGTGCTGCTGGCGGCAAGCGCCGCGGTTCTGGCGCCTGTCGTCGTCAGCCGCGTCGTCGTCGACGGCATCCTGCTGCCGACGACCGACGAAGGCGCGCCCGATTTCGGTCAGAAGGCGCTCAACGCCCTTCTGGCCGATCTTTTCACGCTGCACCCGATCGTCGCGGCCTGCATTCTCTACGGGCTCTGGACGCTGCTCTGGGCGGCATTCGGCCATGGTTTCCGGGTGATGCTGGCGCGCACCGTGCTCAACGGCTTGCGCGACTTGCGGCGCGACCTCTTTGCCCATCTCGAACGGCTGCCGTCGAGCTTCTACGACCGGGTCGCGGTCGGCCGCGTGATGACGCGGCTGACCAACGACATCGAGACGCTGTTCGAGCTGCTGGCCGGCTTTGGCGTCCTGCTCGGCGAATTCGTGCCCTTCTTCGTCGCCGTGTCGATCATGCTGGCGCTCAACCCGACGCTGACGATGGAGCTGATGCTGCTCTTGCCGGTGGCGGCGCTGGCGACGTGGATTTTCCGCATGGCCTCGCGCCAGGTCTATCGCGGCATCCGTTCCTCGATGTCGCGGCTCAACGAAAACCTGCAGGAAAATCTCTCCGGCATCGAGGTCGTTCAGCTTTATGGCCGCGAGCAGATCAATTTCGAGCGTTACAGCAGCATCAACCGCGAGAATTGCGACCAGGAAAACCGCGCCATCCGTATCGAGAGCTATTACGGACCGGCGATGGACAGCATGGCCTTCCTCGCCATGGCGGCGATCATCTGGTTCGGCGGCAATCACGTCTTCGAAATGACGGCAACGCTGGGCAGCGTCATTCTGTTCGCGCAATTCGCCGACATGATGTTCCGCCCGATCGTGGCGATGGGCGAGCAATGGAACGTCGTTTTCCGCGCCATGGCGAGCTGCGAGCGCATTTTCCAGGCGCTCGACTGGGACGAGGCGCTGAAGGAGCCGGCGGCGCCGAAGCCCCTGCCGCAAGATCTCAAGGGCCATGTCCGTTTCAACCACCTGACCTTCGGCTACCGGCCCGGCCTGACGATCCTCAACGATGTGACCTTCGACATCGCGCCGGGCGAGCGCATCGCCATTGTCGGGCCGACCGGCTCGGGCAAGACCAGCCTCATTCGCCTGCTCTGCCGTTTCTACGACGTGCCGGCAAATTCGATCCTGATCGATGGCATCGACATCATGGATGTGGCGCCGTCTGAAATCCGCCGGCGTGTCGGCGTGGTGCTGCAGGATTTCCATATTTTCTCAGGGTCGGTCTACGACAATATCGCGCTCGGCAATCCGGCGATCACGCGCGAGGCGGCGCGGGCGGCGGCGCGGCTTGTTCATGCCGATCCCTTCATCCGCATGTTGCCGCAGGGCTACGATACGATGCTGACCGAGCGCGGGCGCAATCTCAGCCACGGCCAGCGTCAGCTTCTCGCATTCGCGCGCGTGTTGGCGATGAACCCCGAAGTGCTGATCCTCGACGAGGCGACCGCCAGCATCGATACCGAAACCGAATTGCTGATCCAGGACGCACTGTCGAAGGTCACAACCGGCCGGACGTCGATCATCATCGCCCACCGGCTGCAGACGATCCGCGAAGCCGATCGCATTGTCGTGTTGACGGAGGGCCGGATACGCGAGATCGGCACGCATGAGGAACTGCTGGCCGAAGGCGGCGTCTACAAGACGCTCTACGAACTGCAGGTGCAGGACGCAACAGGCGCAAGCGGCCGCTGAGCGTCGCCTCAGCAGCGCTGGTCGATCACGACGATGTTCTTGTGCCCGGTTTGCGTTGCAAACGCCGCATGGTTGTTGCCGGTCTGCTTGACGAGCGCGACGTTCTTCGATCCGGCCTGAGACAGCCCGGCAAGGTTGTTTGTGCCCTTCTGCTCAACGACGACGCCGTTGCCGGAGCCGGCCTGATTGACCGCAACGTTGTTGCCCGCCGCTCCGCCGCCGCACGCGCGCGCCGCGAACGATGTTGCGCGGGGCCCCGGCGGGTTGTTGGCGAGCCGGGTCACCGTGCTCGCATAAAGCCTCGGTTTGATCTGCCGCGTCAGCACCTTTGTTTGACCGCCGGCTTGCTGAACGACCGTGACGTTGAAGTTTCCGTCCTGATTGACGGCGGCAAGGCTTCCGGCCGACGCCGGCGGCGCCGACAGCGACAGGACCATGCCTGCAACGGACAAGATGAGCGGCAAGCGTTTCATTTTTCTCTCCTGCTGTAGTCCGGCGCGACGAGGCGCCTGCGAATAACCATCCCGGCATTTCTAGACGCGCGACCATGATTGCTCGCTGACATTGCCGTTCATGCCGCGTTCAGCCTTGGCGGTGCATACGCGCGCGCGTTCGTTGATTCACAAGGCATGGCCGCGCTGCATCGCCGGTGAACGGAGAATGAATGCCGACTTCAGGCACCGCTCAGGAACACCCCGCTAAAAAGGCATCGTCAGCAAACGGCCTCATCGCAGGTCACCCAGAGCAGGAGATGCAAAATGAAGAAGTTTCTACTGGCCAGTGCCGCCCTCACCGCCCTGATCGCCGCGAGCGCCACCGGCGCCAGCGCCGGCAACAGTGCCGCAGTCTATCAGAAGGGCTGGAACAACACCGGCGTCTACACGCAGAACGGTTACGGCAACAGGGGCACGCTCGATACGAAGGGCAATGCCAACTACTCCAAGGCCGTGCAGAGCGGGCAGTGGAACTACCTCTACCAGCAGCAGCTCGGCAACCGGAATTCGGCGCTCACCGATCAGTATGGCAAGGGCAACTACGCCGTGACTGGCCAGGAAGGCCGCAACAACGATGCCGTGACCATTCAGACGGGCCGCAACAACACCTCGGGCATCGCCCAGATCGGCAACAACCACACGGCGACGACCGATCAGCTCGGCACCAACAACACGGCGGCCACGATCCAGGTCGGCAATGGCCAGACGGCCAAGACGGTCCAGACCGGTCACGGCAACACGACAGTCGTCATTCAGGGCGGCTACTGAACCGGGACCTGTGCCGGAGGCGGCCGCAAGCTGCCTCCGGCGCCGCCCCTCAACAGGGAGAACGACCATGTCGAAATTCTGGATGTCTCTCGCTTTCGTGCCGCTCGCCTTTGGTGGCGCCGCGGCGGCTTCCGTCGCACCGGCGAATGCGGCCGCGGCCGTCGAGTGCGAAATCCACGCGACAGCGGTTTCCGGCGGCTTGCGCCTCGAAAGCGTCGTCTACGGGATGCCCGGGTCTTCGGGTGCCTATCAACTGACGCTGGCGCGTTCGGGCGCCGGCGGCAGCTCGAATGTGTCGCAGGGCGGCGATTTCGAAATCGACGGCAGCGGCCAGGCCGTCGTGTCGGTCACCGAGTTCAATCGCAGCCATCGCGACAACTACAATGTCGAGATGACGGTCGAGGACTTCTCCGGCGTTTCGTACTGCCACCAGGGCACATTGGCGCGCTGACGACCGCGTCCGTCCGGCCGGCGAAAAAATGGCCGGCCGGCGGGACGGCCGTCAGATCGCGTCCCGCACCGGCAACAGATCGTCAAACGCCGGCTCGCGCTTCTCGGCCTTCGCGGTGAAGCTTTCCGTCATGTCGGCCGGCTGGAACATGCCGGTCTGCCAGACGGCGATATGCTTCAACCCGTCGGCGATCGAGTGGTCGCGGGCATAGTTGATCATCTCCTTGGAGCCATGGACGGCGAGCGGCGAGCGGGCCGCGATATCGCGCGCAATGCCCATGACCGCCTCCATCATCTCCGCCTGGGTGTCGAAGACCGCATTCACAAGACCGCAGGATTTCGCTTCATCGGCGAACAGGCGGCGGCCGGTATAGGCAAGTTCGCGCACCAGCCCCTGCGGCATCAGATGCGGCAGACGCGGGAAGGTGCCGACATCGGAGGTCATGCCGATATTGATCTCATGAATGCAGAAGAAGGCATCCGTCGAGCAATATCGCAAGTCGCAGGCGGAGGCGAAATCGACGCCGCCGACGATACAGCCGCCCTGCACGGCCATCAACACCGGCATGCGCGCCTCGTCGAGGCAACCGAAAGTCTGTTGCAGTTTCAGCACCGTCTGCATCAGATTGGCGCGCAGGCGGCCGGTCTCCTGACCTGCGGTGTCCGGTCCGGAGGTGAAGACCGAGAGGTCCATGCCGGCCGTGAAATGCTTGCCGGTCGACGAGATGACGATGACGCGGGCCAGCGCGCCCTGATCGATCTCGCGGACGATTTCCGGCAGCTCGCGCCAGAATTCGCGATTCATCGCATTCATCTTCTCGGGGCGGCTCAGAACGATGTGGGCAATCTTGTTTTCGATGCTGACATCGAAACAGGTGTAGGTCTTCATCGGGTGTCCTCCGCTACGGCTTCGTCTTTCCGCGGACCATAACACGGCGCCGGCGCCGGCCATCGCGGCCGGCCCAGGACTGCCCGTCCCCGAGGCCGCGAAAAAGCGGGGATAAGTTTTTTGTCGGCCCGCCCGGACTTGAAGTTTGACAGTTTTATGACAGTTTTGTGACAGAGGGGGGGGTAAGTGCTCTCCCGTCGCTGTCGGCGCGGCGCGTCTGGCCAAAGAAGTTGTCGCAAAAAACCTGGCAGCGTAGGGTGTTCAGCCGCCGCTCCCGCCACCAAAACCCCCAAGGAATCATGGCCCTAGTCCCCTTTGCGCTTCCTGCAACGCTCGAACCCGACCTCGCCGCCGTACACGCCTATTGGCGGGGACTGATCCGGGGCGAGGCGAGCGACATGCCCTACTGGGACGACGTCAAGCTTTCGGACCTGCCGGCGCTCGCCGATCGCCTTACGCTCGCAACAGCTTTTGCCAAGCCGGAGCGATTTCGCTTCGAGATTGTCGGCAAGGAAATTTCCGCTCGCTACGGCAAGGATTTCGCCGGTCGTTTTGCCGATGAGATCGACATCAATGCGCCGCTCGATTTTTTCCGCAGTCAGGCAAGTGTGACCGTCGAGAGCGGCGCGCCGACCTATTTCCGGGCGAGCGACTATGCGCGCCTTCTTCTTCCCCTCTGGGGCGACGGCCATATCAGCATGGTGCTGGCTGCCGTCGTTCGGCTCTAGCGCCAACGCGACGCCCGGCAGGAGGCGTTCGACCGGTGCCGAGACTGCGTCCGATCGTCATTCCGGCAGCACCTGACCTGCATGAGGGGCGCCTTCGAGCGGTTTTGCTGCATGGAACTCCACAAAGAGCCGCACGGGCCCCAACGGTTGCACGTCATGCGGCTGTTCGGGCCAGACCACGCCGGGCATCGCCGGCGTCAGCACCTGCTCTTCGGATGTATCGAGACAGCGGTACAGCAAGCGGCCTTCCAGCACATGAATGAGCGCCCATACGCCGGCCTTCGTGCGGTGCTCGCGGCGAAGCCCGGCCGGCAGACTGTCCTGATCGAAGACCGGCGTCCGCTTGTAGGCCACGAGCCCATCCGGCAATTTTCCCGGCACTAGACGGGCTTCCGAATGCCGGTGCGGTCTGCCTGCTTCGATTTGCGATGGCCGGCCAACTCGTCGGCAAAGCCGTGATTGACGTCGCGATGGTTTGCCTCGTCGGCGCGCACGGCGATCACCACATCCCGGAGCCGGGCGTCGTCCGGCAGATGCCAGTAGCGAATTGCGATTGCAGGCGCCGGCACGTCTGCATGCCGTCCGGCTTCGATCTCGGCGAGATACTGGGTGTAGCTGATGATCGCCTCTTCCTCGAAATATCCGACGACCCGGTGAGCGGTTTTCGGCGAAATCAGATAGAGCAGAAAGAAGGCATTGTAGAAAATTCCCTGCACGATCATGACGAGCAGGCGTTCGAAAGCATTGGGTTTTGCGATCTCGATAAAGGTCATCAGATGCATGCGCTCGTTCTCGGCTTCATCGAGCAATGTGCGGATCCAGCCCTCGTCGTCGCACATCCGTCGCAGGCTTCTGAGGTGGATGAGCGTTGCGCCCACCATGCCCGGCACGGCCGCCACCGTCTCGAGAACGATGGCCCGGTGGCCGTAGCGCTTGGCGAAGAATGTATCGGCGAAAAAGCGCAGCAGTTTGACGAAGCCGAGAGCGATGCGGTCCGACGGACCGCGCGCTTCGTGGTGCATATTCAGGTCAACAGTGCCGTGGTCTGACATGGAGCCATCCTTTCTGTCGACGAAGCGAACACAACCACCGCTCCGCCGCAGTTACAGATACGCGGACCTTTCTGCCTGCACATGCCAACTCACCTGCATCAGGCGAGCGACAGGCAACGTCGAAATAGATGTAGGCCGCAATAATATGTATTTCAAATACATATTTTGTGGGGCGACAATGCGCCTCACATCGCTCACGGGACGTGGCTTGCCGGTTCTGAAGCGGTACCGATTGCCGGCCCTGTGCGCGAGATCGTGAAGCGGCCGTGCCGGAGCCGCGCATATGCAGGCGGGGAACAATAGATGGAGAATTCGGGTTGTCTGGCTGGGGCGGGAGGACTCGAACCTCCGAATGGCGGAATCAAAATCCGCTGCCTTACCACTTGGCTACGCCCCAGCAGGCTCGGGAAGCCTACAGGGTTGGCCTCGCGCAATGTGGCGGAACATACCGGCATCGGCGGGGCCCCGCAACCGGCGCGCCGGGGCCCGGTTGCGGCCGGGAATCGCCCTTGCGGGGCCCGGTTTTGGCGGCTATAACGCCGCCTCGAATTGGAAACGGAGTGTGGCGCAGCCTGGTAGCGCACCTCGTTCGGGACGAGGGGGTCGGAGGTTCGAATCCTCTCACTCCGACCAATGCGAAAAGATGACAGCTCCCTGTGGCCTGCGCCGGGCCGGGAGTCGTGTCTTTTTCAGACCTGCCGCGCGCGAAAATGCAGCTGAGACTGTCGGCCGTCACCTTCAGACGAGAGAGCCGACATCGTTTCATGGCGAGACATTCCCTGTTTCAGATGCTTACTATGCGGCTCCGGTTTTCGCTGTCGCGAGCGCGGGGAAGGTTGCCGGCAATAGACAATCCGCACCCGGAGACGCGAAAACCACCGCAACAAGGCTTCTATTGAGGAAACGACATGTCCGTGGTCCTTTACGACTTCACCCTCGCACCGAGCCCGCGCCGCGCGCGCATTCTTCTCGCCGAGAAGGACATCGCGCATGAGACCGTGCAGATCGACCTGATGAAGGCCGAGCAGCTTGGCGACGCCTACAGGGCGATCAATCCATCCTGCACGGTGCCGGCGCTGAAGCTCGAAAGCGGAACCGTGCTGACCGAGAATATCGGCATCGCGGCCTGGGCCGATGCGGTGAAGCCCGAGCCGGCACTGCTCGGCTCGACGCCCGAGGAAAAGGGCCTCGTGCTGTCGTGGAACGCGCGCATCGAATTCGAAGGCTTCATGCCGATCGCCGAGGTGCTGCGCAACACATCGAAGGGCATGGTCGGCCGCGCCCTGCCCGGCCCGCTCGACCTGCCGCAAATCCCCGAACTTGCAGAACGCGGCGCGCTGCGCCTGACGCGCTTCTTCGACATGCTGAACGCGCGTCTCAAGGGCCGCGACTTCATCGCCATCGACCGCTATTCCTTCGCCGACATCACGGCGCTGGTCTGCGTCGATTTCGCCAAATGGGTCAAACACGAACCGAAGCCGGAACATGCCGATCTGTTGCGCTGGCATGCCGCAGCGTCGGCGCGGCCCAGCGCCAAGGCTTGAGCCCATGCTGAAACGGCCGGTTTGACTTCACTCTTTCCCGTCTTATGATGCGCCCGCTCGATGGTTCCGAGCGTTCGTCCTTTGTGGCGGATGCGAGGAGGCAAGAGGGAACAGGGTGAGGCTTCGCCTGAAGCCGATGCCTTGGCTGCCCCCGCAACTGTAAGCGGCGAGGCCGCGTTCCACCTATGTCACTGGCGCAGCGCTCTTTCGGGAGTGACGGCCGGGAAGACGGAACGAGGCCGACGACCCGCGAGCCAGGAGACCTGCCACCGGGTTCGTCATCTGCCGAGGGCCGGGGTGCGCCAGCGGGACGGTTGTGTCCTGCCGCATCCTCGCTTGCGTCCGGACTTTTCCGTTTCCTGTTTCTCCCCTTCTCCCGGCGCCATGCGGCCGGGGTTGGCCGCGCCAGAGACAGGGCACTCATCCAATGAAACTCGCAAGCCGGGCGGCGATAGCCGCTCTCGTTCTACCGGTTTTCGCTGCAAGCGCGGCGCATGCCGACGACACGCCCGTTGCACCCGAAGTGCTGGTGACAGCCGGCGTCGAACCGCTGCCGACCAAGCAGGTTGCAAGTTCCTTCACGATCATCACGGCGGCGGACATCGAGACCTTTCAGTATCGCGACGTCGTCGATGCGTTGAAATCCGTTCCGGGCCTGCATGTCGTGCAGTCCGGTTCGCGCGGTTCACAGACGTCGATCTTCACGCGCGGCGCCAGCTCCAACCAGACGCTGGTGATGGTCAACGGGCTGCCGGTCAACGATCCGGCTTCGCCGGGCGGAGCCGCCAATCTCGCCAATATCCCGCTCGACAATGTCGAGCGCATCGAAGTGGTGCGCGGGCCGCAATCGGCGCTTTACGGCAGCCAGGCGATGGGCGGCGTCGTCAACATCATCACCAGGACGGGCGGCGAAAAGCCGGTCACGACGTTGCGCGTCGAAGGCGGAACGCTCGGGACGCTCAACACACATGCGAGCACCGGCGGCGCTACCGGCAATGTCGACTATTTCCTCTCGCTCTCGCGCGAAGCAACCAACGGTTCGGACGTGACGCCCGCCCGCCTTCGCGACGCGCGCGGCAAGGAGAAGGACGGCAACGAAGTCGTTTCGGCTTCCGGCCGCATCGGCGCAAAGCTCAACGAACATCTCAGCGTCTCTGCCTTCGTCCAGTACACGGATTCCGACACCGATATCGACGATGACGGCGCGACGGCAGGCTTCGTGCCTGTGTTCCAGAATTTCGACAGCACCTACCGATCGAAGCGGCTGCTCGTTTCGGGCGACGTCGCCGGCAGCTTCCTCGACAACAAATGGCGCCCCAAATTCTCGGTCGGTGTGACACAGTACAAGTCGCAACTCGACGACAACCCCGATCCCGGCGGATCGATCTATCTCGCCGATGTCGAATACAAAGGGCAGACGGTCGTCGCGCGCTTCGAGAACGCGCTCGACATTCACCCGCAGCACCTTCTGACATTCGGCGGCAGCTATATGCGGGACGACTATTCGTCGAATGGATTGCGCGACTTCGGCGGTTTCGTCGTCACATCGACGTCGGATGCCGATGCCGACGCCTTTGCAGTCTATGCGGCCGATCACATGAATTTCGGCGAGCGCTTCTTCGCCACGGTCAGCCTGCATCACGACATGCCGGACGATTTGAAGAACCACACCTCGTACACTGTCGCGCCGGGCTACTATCATCCGGAAACGGATACGCGCCTGACTGCGAGCTACGGCACCGGCTTCAAGACGCCGTCTCTCTATCAGCGCTACGGCAACGAGTTCAGCGCCTTTCTCGGCTTCCCTGCCGGGCAGTATACCGGCAACCCGAACCTCAAGCCCGAGACGAGCCGGGGCTGGGAAGTCGGGATCGAACAGGGACTTGCCGGCGGCAAGGCGCGCGCCGGCGCGACCTGGTTTGAAAGCCGGGTCAAGGACGCCATCGAAATCATCTTCGATCCGTTCACGGGCGATTCCACCGCCGCCAATCTCCGGCGTTTCGACGTCAAGGGGTTCGAAAGCTTCATCGAGATAACGCCGATCGAGCGGCTCACCGCGCGCATCGACTACACATGGATGTCGCTCGACACCAACACGGCGGCGGTCGTCGGCGCGCTCACCCGCCGGCCCCGCCACGAGATCGGCTTCACCGCGAGCTGGCAGCCCCGGGATGGCACGGTTTTCGCGACCAATGTGCAATGGGTCGACCCCGACCGCGACATTCCGCGCGACGGCTTCGGCTTCTATGTCTACCCCGCGTCCTACACAATCGTGAACGTCGCGGCCTCGCATCGGTTGACGGAGAGCATCCAGTTGACGGCGCGGATCAACAACCTGCTCGACAAGACCTATGAACCGGCGCACGGCCTCGAAGCACCGGGTATCGAGGCGCTTGCCGGCATCGCGTTCTCGTTCTGAACGGCGCACAAACGGGAAAGGCGCGGGAGATATCCCGCGCCTTTTTCATTCGATAATACGCTTCAGCGCCCGGTGAAATTCGCCGTGCGTTTTTCGACGAAATGCGCGACGCCTTCCTTGAAGTCCTCGCTCGAAAAGCTCTTCTGCATTTCGCTGTCGCCGATGGCGAGCGCATCGTTGAAATTCTGGAACAGCGCCTTCCAGATCTGCGCCTTCATCACCGCCATCGAGCGTGGCGAGACCGTCGCCGCCAGCATCTTCGCGTAGTCCATGACGTTGGCCATGAAGTTTTCCTGCGGGAAAACCTTGTTGACGAGGCCCATCTCGGCGGCATCCGCAGCCGAGACCTTGCGTGCCGACAGCAGCAGGTCAAGCGCATTCGCAGGGCCGACCAGATGCGGCAAGAGCCACGATACGCCGTGCTCGGCGATCAGGCCGCGGCTGGCAAAGGCGGTGGTGAATTTCGCTTCCGAGCCCGCAAAACGCATATCGGCATAGAGCGCGACGACGAGGCCGAGACCAGCGGCCGGACCGTTGATCGCGGCGATGATGGGCTTCTTCACCTGCATCAGATAGCCGAAACGGCCGCCGTAATGGGGGCTGACGTCCGGGCCAAGGCCACTATTGAAGTCGAATGTCTCCTCGCGCGCGGCGGTCGCCAGTTCGCGGTCTTCCCAATTTCCGGGTTTGATCGACTGCAGCAAGTTCATGTCGGCGCCGGCGCAGAAGCCGCGGCCAGCACCCGTGATCACGATAACGCGCACCTCTTCGTCGGCGACCGCAGCGGCCATGGCGCGTTTCAGGCTTTTCTCCATTGCCGCCGTCCAGGCGTTGAGACGGTCCGGACGGTTCAGCGTCATCAACGCGACGCGATCCTTCACTTCATATGTCAGGTCTTCGTAGCCGCTCATTCTTTCCTCCCTCGATTTCGGCGTTTGTCTTTCATGGCGATGCCGTTTGGGCCAGTATAGGCTGAAGCGCGCCGGGTTTTCGAGATGCGCAGCGGGAGGAAACCGGATGGCCGAATTCAGCGAGATTCTCTTCGAAACGCCCGAGCCGCATATCGCGCGGGTGACGCTTAACCGTCCGGCCCAGATGAACGCCTATACGACGCGGCTCTGCGAGGAGCTTGTCGAGGCGATTGAAATCTATCTGCGCGACGACGAATTGCGCTGCCTGATCCTGACCGGTGCGGGCCGCGGCTTCTGTTCGGGCGGCGACATCAGCGGTGCCGACGACCATCATGCCGAGTTGATGGCCTTGCAACTTTCACATGGCCGCGAAATGCGCGACGGTATGCATCGCGTGATCCTGGCGCTTTCCCGCCTCGACAAGCCAACCATCGCGATGGTCAACGGACCGGCCGTCGCTGGCGGCCTGACGCTGGCGCTCGCCTGCGATCTCAGGATCGCCGCCGACACGGCCAAGCTCGGCGATACCTCCGGACGCTTCGGCCTGTTGCCGGACGAAGGCGGCGCCTGGCTCTTCCCGCGCTTCATGGGGCTCGACCTGGCGCTCAAGATGACCATGTTGGCCGAGGTCTACAGCGCGCTCGAGGCGGAAGATCTGGGCCTCGTCACCGAAGTCGTGCCCGCCGCCGGGCTCGAGGCCCGTGTGATGGAGCTTGCCCGCGAGTTTGCGCTCAGGGCGCCGCTCGCCGTCCGGCTCGCCAAGTCGATGATGATGCGCGGCCAGGGCATGACCCTCGAACAATCGCTGGGCGATGCAGCCCTGTCGGTGATGATTGCCAATCCGAGCGCCGATGTACGAGAAGGCGTGAAGGCCTTTTTCGACAAGCGAATGCCCAAATTCAAGGGCAAGTAGGACCAATCCTGCGACAAGATGTACGAAAACCGTCCTTGGCGCGGCCGTGGCGGCGGCGGTAGACTGCGGCTTATGGGGATTTCGGGAACATATATAGAGCGGGGCGCGGGCCGGATTGGCGTTGCGCATATGCTCGCTTTCCTCGCCCTCATCGCCCATATCGCCCTGCCGACGGCGCTGCAGATCGCAGGCCCGACGACGCAGGGCTTGTTCGAGACGGTCATCTGCGCCGGCGGTGAAAACAAGACCGTCTATATGGACGCCGAGGGCAACCCGGTCGAGCCGGCGCCTGCCGGCACATCGCATGATTGCAATTCCTGCCTGCATCATTGCGGCGCGATGATTGCGTCGACATTTGCCTATGCCGCGCCGGGTTGGACACTGCCGACGATCGCCGCACCGATCGCCTATCTTGCCGCAAGCGTCGCTGCGAGATCCGTTCAGCCTCGCGCACCACCTGCCGCCTGATCCCGCGGAATTCTCACTCGATTTTAGATCATGCGCACCCCCTGCCTTCTCGCAGCGGCGCGCATCAGTGCTGGCTGGGTTCACGTCCTTCTCATCCACGCTTTCCCGCGGCGGCGCGGCGCTTGCCGTTCTTGCCGCCGTCCCTCCCGCTCTTGCCGACGGATTTGATCCCGCCACCGGCATTTTCTTCGACGGCGATCCGGTCTATGGCTCCAACAAACTTGCCGGCATGCCGCCCCACGTCTATGCGGCGGCCTTGCGCTACCGCTCGGTTGCCGGCTGGGACATCGCACCGAAGCTCGAATGGGTGCCCGACGGCGGTTACGTCGATTACGCCAACCGATTGAAGGCGCCGGGCTACGCGACGCTCGGTTTGGATGGCGGCGTCGATATCGCGCCGGGTGTCCGTGCGTTCTTCGACGCGCGCAACCTGACCGACAAGCGCTACGTCTCGACCTACAGCACCATCACCGATGCTGCGCTCGTTCCCACCAATGTCTTCTATCCGGGTGAGGGGCGCAGCTTCTTCGCCGGACTGAAGATCTCTTTCTAGGAGAAACGAACATGAGAAGAGCCGCATTGGCATTCGGGCTGGCGGTATCGTTTGCCGCCCCCGCCTCCGCTCACGTCACGCTCGACAAGAGCGAGGCGGCTGCCGGGAGCTACTACAAGGCCAACTTCCGCGTGCCACATGGCTGCGACGGGGCGGCGACGACGCGCATTTCTATCCGCATTCCCGAAGGCGTCATCGCCATCAAGCCGCAGCCGAAGCCCGGCTGGGTCGAGACGACGCGCAAGGCCAAATATGCGCGGGCTTACGAGAACCACGGCAAGGCGGTTACCGAAGGTGTCGTCGAGGTGACATGGGAGGGGGGACCGTTGGCCGACGACCGCTTCGACGAGTTCGCGTTTCTTGCCAAACTGCCCGGCGACCCCGAAATCATGGCGCTGTTTTTCCCGGTCGCGCAGGGTTGCACCGAAGGGACCATTGTCTGGGACCAGTTCCCGGTGCCCGGCGCCGATCCCCACAGCCTTCCTTACCCGGCGCCGTCGCTGAAGCTCAACCACGGCGCAAGTGGCCACGCACATCATTGATGCCGCCGCCGTACGATCTGCTAATCTTCCTCGCTCAACCGAGGGGAGAAGACGGATGGGCACGACGATGCCGGAAAAAGGCACGGACTGGGCGGCGCTGAAAGCCGAGATGACGGACCGCGCGCAGGGCGACGTCAAATGGCGCGACGGCAAGACCGCCGTCTATGTCTTCAATGCCGGGCCCGACGTCGCCGAGGTGCAGAAGGAAGCCTATACGATGTTCATGTCCGAGAACGGGCTTGGACCGCTGGCCTTTCCGAGCCTGAAACGGATGGAAGACGAGGTCGTGGCAATGGGCCTCTCGCTTCTCCATGCGCCCGAAGGCGGCGCCGGCAACATTACCTCGGGCGGCACGGATTCGATCACCATGGCGGTCAAGACCGCGCGCGACTATGCGCGCAAGGAAAAGGGCGTCGCCGGGCCCTGCAACATCGTCGCGCCGTGGTCGGCGCATCCGGCTTTCGACAAGGCGGCGAAGATGATGGAGATCGAAATCCGGCGCGTCCCTTGCGCCGATCTCGTGGCCGATGTCGCGGCGATGGAGCAGGCGGCCGACGCCAACACCATCATGCTGGTCGGCTCGGCGCCCTGCTTTCCCTACGGGTTGATCGATCCGATCGAAGCGCTCGGCACAATGGCGGCGCGCAAGAAGCTCTGGCTTCATGTCGATGCCTGTGTCGGCGGTTATATCGCGCCCTTCGTGCGCATGAACGGCGCCGACATTCCGCCTTTCGACTTCGAGGTGCCGGCCGTGCATTCGATGTCGGCCGATCTGCACAAATACGGCTATTGCGCCAAGGGCGCTTCGACGGTTCTGTTCCGCTCGGAATCGTTGCGTGCCCACATGATCTTCGACTGCGCCGACTGGCCGGGCGGACGGATGGTGACGCCGACGCTGGCCGGCACGCGGCCCGGCGGGGCGATTGCGGCGGCCTGGGCGGTGATGAATTTCCTCGGCGTCGAAGGCTACCGCGCCAAGCACAAGCTGGTCACCGATGCGCGGGCGGCGATCGAGGCCGGCGTCACGAAGCTCGGCTTCCGCATTCTCGGGCGACCGCAGCTTGGCCTGATCGCCTTTACCCATGACGAGGTCGACCCCTTCGCCGTCTGGGGCAAGCTGTTCGAGCGCGGCTGGTTTACGAGCCTGACGACGGAGCCGAAGGGTCTGCATCTGATGTTGTCGCCCTTTCATGCGCAGGTGACGGATACCTATCTCGCCGATCTCGAATGGGCGCTCGGCGAGGTGAAGGCCGGCAATGCCGGCAAGAAGCGCGAGGCGCGGTATAGCTGACGCAACGTCAACCCCGGCGAACCCCATGACAGGGCCGCCAGCGCTGCTACACTCCGGCCAACGAAAAATGTCATCCGGGGAGGCGACGATGAGTGGAGCGGTGGTGCGGTCGGGCGCGCGTGTGGTCGATCATGCGACGCTCGCCTTGCGGGCGGCGCGGGCAGCGGGCGGCTTCAGGAGCCTTGGCATCGGGGCGGGCGATGTTGTCGCCGTCTGTCTCCGCAATGATTTTCCGTTCTTCGAGGCCTCGGTCGCGGCCGGTCTGGTCGGCGCCTATTCGACGCCGGTCAACTGGCACAATTCGCCAGACGAGGCGCGCTACATTTTCGAGAATTCAGGCGCCAAGGCCATTGTCATCCATGCCGATCTCTATCGCGGCATCGCCAATGCGATCCCGAAAGGCGTGCCCGTTTTTGCCGTCGAGACGCCGCCGGAAATCATGTCCGCCTACGGCATATCGGCGGAGGCGGCGGCCTTGCCATCCGGCATCGAGGACTGGAGCCACTGGCTCGAAAAATTCGATCCCATCGACGCCGGCCCCGCCGAAGCGCCCGGCACGATGATCTATACGTCGGGCACGACCGGCCACCCGAAGGGCGTGCGCCGCGCGCCGCCGACCGCCGACCAGGCCGCCGCCACGCTGCAGATCATCAGCAAGGTCATGGGGTTCACGCCCGAACACGGAAACCCGAGCGAGATGGTGACCGTTGTCACCGGGCCGATGTATCACTCGGCGCCCAATGCCTATGGGCTTTTCGGTTTCCGCGTCGGCGCCAACCTCATCCTCGAGCCGCGCTTCGACCCGGAAGAACTGCTCCGGATGATCGAGGAACACAAGGTCACGCATCTCCACATGGTGCCGACGATGTTCGTGCGGCTGCTGAAGCTGCCCGACGACGTGAAGAAGAAGTACGATCTCTCCTCGCTGCGCTTCGTCGTGCATGCGGCGGCGCCCTGCCCGGTCCATATCAAGCAGGCGATGATCGAATGGTGGGGGCCGGTGATCTTCGAATATTACGGCGGCACCGAAACCGGCGCTGTCGTCTTCTGCAACTCGGCTGAATATCTCGCGCATCCGGGCACTGTCGGCAAAGCCGTCGGCGGCGCGAAAATTCTGGTGCTCGGCGAGAATGGCGAGGAATTGTCGAAGGGCGCCACCGGCGAGATCGTCTGCCGCGTGCCGTCGATCGCCGACTTCACCTATCACGGCGACGACGAGAAGCGCCGCCGCGCCGAAAAGGCCGGCCTGATCTCGCTCGGCGATATCGGCTATCTCGACGAAGACGGCTTTCTCTATCTCTGCGACCGCGCCAAGGACATGGTGATCTCGGGCGGCGTCAACATCTACCCGGCCGAGATCGAAGCCGAGCTGCACAAGATGCCGGGCGTCGGCGACTGCGCGGTGTTCGGCATCCCGGACGACGAGTTCGGCGAGGCGCTCTGCGCCGTCGTCCAGCCGCAGCCCGGCGTCGCGCTGAAGGAGGCCGATGTGAAGGCCTTCCTGCGCGAGCGCATCGCCGGCTACAAGGTGCCGCGTCTGGTCGAGTTCCAGAGCGAGTTGCCGCGCGAGGATTCCGGCAAGATCTTCAAGCGCAAGCTGCGCGAACCCTATTGGGAGAAGGCCGGGCGACAGATCTGAGCGCCGCCGGCCGCCGGAAACCGCCAAAGCCCCGCTTTCAGGCGCAATTTGTGTTGCGTCGCAGCAACATATGCCTTGCATCGCAAAAAATTCATATCTGACATCTTGTCAGTTTGTGCAATGCAACATATTGTCTTGGCAACAATAAGGGACGCTGATCAAGACGTCCTCCCCCAAGGAAACGGCCGGGCCGAGCTCTCGTATCATCTTTGTGAGAGGCAAGTCCCATGACCACCGCGCAGCACCCGATCTCCCCCATCGCCACCGAGGCCCGCCCCCTGGGCGCCGGCCTCAGCGCCCGCGCAAGCCGCTTCTGGACGGCCGCCAAGGTCCAGGCGGCGCGCACCTGTGCCGAATTCAATCTCTCGGATGCCACGGCCGCCGCCGGCTACACCCTGCTCTGGGTCTATTCGGCCGGTCTGATCGTCTATATCGCCGGCCTCTACTGATCCGCCCGCCGGGCGTCCGGGGCCATCCCGGATGCCCGGCGGCCCAAAGCGGCCCTTGCGCTGCGTCAGGCCGGCCCGATATGATAAGCCATGCTTATTAGCGGTCAGGCCCTTAGACAGCCGTGCATGGTATCGCAATGCCAGAACTGAAAATCGACCGCGGCGCCGGCCTCCCCACCGATGCCGCCGGACACCAGGCGACAGGCGCCGGTTCCGACCAGAACCCCGAACGCGCCACCGGCTTCCTGATGCGCGACAATTCGCGGCTGATGCGGGTTGCCTTCACCGAGCGCGTCAGCGGCCTGACGCAGGCGCAATGGGGGGCACTCGCCCATCTCTCGCGCCATCAGGGTTTGAACCAGGTCGGGCTTGCCGATCTGCTCGAAGTACAGCCGATCACGGTGGCGCGGTTGGTCGACAAGCTCGCCGCCCTCGGCCTGGTCGAGCGCCGTCCCGATCCGCGCGACCGGCGCGCCCAGCAACTTTTCCTCACCGGCAAGGCGCAGCCGCTGCTCGACCAGATGTGGGACGCGGGCGATGAAATTCTCGATGCAGCCTTTTCGGGCTTCAGCGAAGACGAGCGGCAGGATTTCATCGAGATGATGGTCCGCATGCGGGCCAACCTGTCGCGCTTGGCGCAAGGCGGCGGTGTCGACCGCCGCGCGCTCCGCCATCGCATGGGTTGAAGCGCGCCGCCGGACAGTCCATTCTCCGGCCCGCAACCGGGAGGAGTGTCCCATGTCCGTCCAGATCCCTTACGTCCGCGACATCAGCTTCGATTACGGCGCTTGCGACGAGGTTTCGCCGCTGATCCGCCGCGTCGTCGCCAACAATCCTTCCGCCTTCACCTACAAGGGCACCGGCACCTACATCATCGGCCATGGCGACGTCGCGGTCGTCGATCCGGGTCCGCTGCTGATGCCGCATGTCGAGGCGCTGCTGGCCGCGCTTGAGGGCGAGACGGTCTCCCACATCCTGATCACCCACACCCATTCCGATCACTCGCCGGCCGCAAAGCCGCTGAAATCGCTGACCGGCGCACCGACCTATGCCTTCGGGCCGCATGGCGCGGGCATGGAAGGCGCCGGCGGCGGCGGCGACGATGTGAAAGTCGAGGAAGACGGCGACATGGCGTTCAAGCCGGATGTCGAGGTTCGGCATGGCGATGTCCTCGAGGGCGACGGCTGGAGCGTTGAATGTGTCTACACGCCCGGCCACACCTCGAACCATATGTGTTTTGCGCTGCGCGAGGAGAAGGCGCTCTTCACCGGCGATCATGTGATGGGCTGGTCGACCAGCGTCGTCAGCCCGCCTGATGGCAACATGAAGCGCTACATGGAATCGCTGAAGCTGCTGCTGACCCGCGACGATGAAGTCTACTGGCCGACGCACGGGCCGGCGATCACGGATCCGAAGCCCTTCGTGCGCGCCTTCATTGCCCATCGCGAGGAACGCGAGCAGCAGATCCTCAAGCAGCTCGCCGCCGGCCGGACGCGGATCGCCGACATGGTGCCGGTCGTCTATGCCGCGGTCGACAAGCGGCTCCATCCGGCCGCCGCGCGGTCGATGCTGGCCCATATCGAATATCTGGTCGAGCGCGGCATTGTGGCGGCCGACGGCAAGCCGAATCTCGGCGCGACCTACCGTCTGGTCGCCTAACCCGCCGCCAGTTTCTTTTTCAGCGCGTCGCGGAAGGTTCGGATGCGGTTGGCATTGGCGCCGAGATCGCTGATGCCGACGCGCGACACCGAACGGATGTCGACCGCCGCGCCGCCGTCGCGTTCGGTGACGCGGATTGCGACATCGTCCCGGAAATTCATCACCCGTGTCGTCGCCGTCGCTTCGATCAGGCCCGTTTCGGGGTTCGTCGAGACGATCGCCCAGCCCAGATCGCGGGCGGTTTCAAGCGCCGCCTCGAAAACCCGGCCCGGCTGCGCGTCGATCTCGATCGTCGTCAGGTCGGGATAGGCCTTTGTCTGCAACTCGGCGAGGTCGGCCGGTTCGGCGCGGTCGAGCGGATTGGTGCCCGCGCCGCGCAAGGCGACGACGGCGTCGAAGGCCGGCGGATTGTCGAGATCGGTCGTGATGTCGTGAATGCCGGGCACCTGCGAACCGGCGATGATCGCCTGTACCACCGGCGCGGCGACCAGAAGACCGACGACAATCCCGGCAATGGCGAGGCGGGCGCCGCTGCGGTTCGAGGTCAGCGTGCGGATGATGCCCGCCGCCGAGACGAAGACGGCCACAAGGCCGATCGCGGCCGCCAGCGCCAGGCCGCGCACGGCGATACCGAAATGGATCAGCTCGAAGCGATTGCCGATGACGCAAGCCACCAGCACGAGCAGCGCCAGAATGGCGAGCCTCAGTCCCCACGTCGCCAGGCGCGATTGCTGCCGTTCCATGATGCCGTTCCCCTGATATCGTTCGGGCGGGCCCATCGCGGACCCGCCCGTCTTGTCCGTCTTACTCGGCCGCCGTCGCCGTCGGCAGCTTGTAATCCTTGAACTGTTCGCGCAGCGCCAGCTTCTGGATCTTGCCGGTCGCCGTATGTGGGATTTCCGTCACGAACACCACATCGTCCGGCATCCACCATTTGGCGATCTTGCCATCCATGTAGCGCAGGATTTCTTCCTTGGTCGGCTTCTCGCCTTCCTTCGGAATGACGATCAGCAGCGGACGCTCGTCCCATTTGGGATGAACGATGCCGATGACGGCGGCCTCGGTGACTTTCGGATGGCCGACGGCGAGGTTTTCGATCTCGATCGAGGAAATCCATTCGCCGCCCGACTTGATGACGTCCTTGGCGCGGTCGGTGATCTGCATGTAGCCACCCGGATCGATGGTGGCGACGTCGCCGGTGTCGAACCAGCCGTCCTTGTCGAGAATGTTGCCGCCCTCGCCTTTGAGG
Source organism: Parvibaculum sp. (assembly GCF_030651915.1). GTDB lineage: Bacteria > Pseudomonadota > Alphaproteobacteria > Parvibaculales > Parvibaculaceae > Parvibaculum. The sequence goes on from NZ_JAUSBV010000005.1 coordinate 527,934, forward strand.
TAGGAACCGGAAACCGCCGGACCGCGCACCATCAGATGGCCAAAAGCCTTGCCGTCGGACGGCAACTCGTTGCCGTCATCGTCGGTGATCTTCATTTCGACCGTGTAGATGGCGCGGCCCTGCTTGACCTTGACGTCGATCTGCTTTTCGAGCGGTAGATCTTCCATGCCGGCCTTCAAGGCGCCCAGCGTTCCCATCGGCGACATTTCGGTCATGCCCCAGGCGTGGAACACCTTGACGTCGTAATTCTTCTCGAAGACCTCGATCATCGAGCGCGGCGCCGCCGAGCCGCCAATGACGACGCGGTTCAAGGCCGGCAATTGCGCGCCGGTCTTTTCGAGATATTGCAGCAGCATCAGCCAGACGGTCGGCACGGCCGCCGTCACCGACACTTTTTCGCTGTCGAGCAGTTCATAAATGCTGGCGCCGTCCATATTGGCGCCGGGCATGACGATCTTGGCGCCGACGGCGGGAGCGGCAAAGGCGATGCCCCAGGCATTGGCGTGGAACATCGGCACCACCGGCAGGATCGCATCGGTCGATTTCATGCCGAGCGCGTCGCCCATATTGGCGGCCATCGAATGCAGCACGTTGGAGCGGTGCGAATAGAGCACGCCCTTCGGATTGCCGGTCGTGCCCGAGGTGTAGCAGAGGCCGCAGGCGGCGTTCTCGTCGACTTCGGCCCATTTGAAGTTGCCGTCTTCCGCTTCGACGATTTCCTCGAAGCAAAGCGCATTGGCAAGCTTGGTCGCCGGCATATGCGCCTTGTCGGTCATGATCACATAGGCCTTCACCTTCGGCAGCTGGTCGGCAATGCCTTCCAGGATCGGCACGAAGGTGAGGTCGAGGAAGATGATTTTGTCTTCGGCGTGATTGATGATGTAGACGAGCTGCTCGGCGAAGAGGCGCGGATTGAGCGTGTGGCAGACCGCGCCCATCCCCATGATCCCGTACCAGGCTTCGAGGTGGCGGGCGGTGTTCCAGGCCATGGTGGCGACGATGTCGCCTTCCTTGACGCCGAGCTTCGTCAGCGCCTGCGCCGTCTTGCGGGCGCGCAGATGAATGTCCTTGTAGGTGGTGCGCGTGATCGGTCCCTCGATCGAACGCGTCACGATCTCGCGGTCGCCGTGAAAGCGCGCCGCATGGTCGATGATCGTCGACACGCGCAGCGGCCAGTCCTGCATCAATCCCTTCATGGATCCCGTCCCTCTATCCTGTTTGGCGTCCCCGCCGGGGCAAGCCCGGCATCGGCCCCGTTCGGGGCCTGTTTGGCGGGCAGTCTAGTGGCGTTTCCCTCGGCTCACAACGGTCCGCCGCAGCGTTTGCCTTGCTTTCGGGCCGCCCCGCCCGTTCTAATGGGGCAACAAAACAACAGGATTTCAGGGGGCTTTACCGATGACCGATCTTCATTTCCGCTCGGCAAGCGCGCTTGGCCGCATGATCCGCCGCCGCGAGGTCAGTTCGGCGGAGCTGACCGAACATTTCATCGCCCGGATCGAAAAGCACGATCCGAAGATCAACGCCGTGGTGGCGCGGGATTTCGACGGCGCGCGCAAGGTGGCGAAGGCCGCCGACGACGCCCTGGCGCGCGGCGAATTGCAGGGCCCGCTGCATGGCCTGCCCTTCACGATCAAGGATGCGTACGAGGTCGCGGGCCTTGTTTCGACCGGCGGCAATCCGGTCTGGAAGGATCATGTACCGGCGCAAAGCGCCACCGCCGTCGAGCGCCTGCAAGGCGCCGGCGCCATCGTCTTCGGCAAGACCAATGTGCCCTATCTGTCGGGCGACCTGCAGAGCTTCAACGAGATCTACGGCACCACCAACAACCCCTACGCGCTCGATTGCGGACCCGGCGGCTCGTCGGGTGGGTCGGCCGCCTCGCTCGCGGCCGGTTTCACGGCGGCGGAGTTCGGCTCCGACATCGGCGGCTCCATCCGCACCCCTGCCCATCTCTGCGGCGTCTTCGGCCACAAGCCGACCTTCGACATCGTACCGAAGCGCGGCCATCTCGGCCCCGCCCCCGGCAATCTCCATGAGAGCGACCTGTCGGTTGCCGGGCCGCTCGCCCGCAGCGCCGAAGACCTCAGCCTGCTGCTCGACATCGCCGCCGGGCCCGGCTGGGCCGATGCGGCCGGCTGGAAGCTCGACCTGCCGCAGCCCCGCGCGAAAAGCCCGAAGGAACTCCGCGTTGCGGTCTGGATCGAGGATGAATTCTGCGACATCGACCGCGAAAGCGCCGCGCTGCTGACCAATGCCGCGAAGGCGCTCGAGAATGCGGGCGCCAATCTCGACTGGCAGGCGCGTCCCGATTTCACGCTGGCCGAAATCACCGAGACCTATCTGGTGCTGCTGCATTCGCAGACAGGCGCCGGCATGCCTGACAGCGTGCGCGCGCGCTGGGCCGAGATCCGCAAGAACGCTGCGCCGGGCGACAAGAGCCATCAGGTGCTGCAGGCCATCGGCGGCACGATGACGGTCGCCGAACAATTCGTCTGGAAGGAACGTCAGGCGCAGTTGCGCCGCAAATGGCAGGACTTCTTCAAATCATATGACGTCGTGCTGGCGCCGGTGATGATGCGCCCGGCCTTCGAGCACGACCACCAGTCGAACTGGCACAAGCGCGTGCTCGATGTGAACGGCATCCAGCGGCATTACATGGATGTGCTGATCTGGGCCGGCCCCGCCGTCGTCTCCTATCTCCCGGCCTCGGTCGCGCCGGTCGGCCTCACCAGCGCCGGCAAACCCGTCGGCATCCAGATCATCGGCCCGCATCTTGAGGACAAGACCACCATCGCGGTCGCCGGTATGTTCGAGGAGATACTGGGCGGGTTCAAGCCGCCGAAGGGTTTCTGATCGCCCCGATACGTCATTGCGAGGAGCGTAGCGACGAAGCAACCCAGAAGGCGGCGGAGACTGAGTTTGACGCTTTCTGGGTTGCTTCGCTTCGCTCGCAATGACGAAGAAAAGCAAAGGGCGCCCGTACCCCTTTGACACGTCGCGCCTCTAGATGTCGGCTTCCAGCTTCATCGCCGCAAGGATCGCCGCCTGAACCGACACGTCCTGCGCCCTGACGGCGGCGGTCAGCGACAGCAGTTTCTGCCTTGTATCGTAGAGCTGATCGACCAGCGACATCACGACCGGCAGCATCGCCGCCTCGATATCGAGTTCGTAGCGGAGCGTACAGATCAGGCGGACGCGCGCGCATTCCGTCTCGGAAAAGACCAGCGTCCCGGCTTCTTCCCGCGCCGGCACCACAAGCTCTTCGTCGATCCAAGCATCGAGATCGCTGCGTTGCAGGGCATCGATCATCGCGATCAACTCGTCTGCGCCGGTCATGCCAACATCTCCCTGCGTGGATTCTGTTCGGCCTTCGGCTGCCAGCTTTCCAGAAAGGCAACCAGTTCGGGTTCTTCGGCCGCGGGCAGAACGACGCTCAAGGTGACCAGCTGATGGCCGCGCTGTCCGGTCTTGCGGTCGCGCACGCCCTTTTCGCGCAGCCGTAGTGTGGTGCCGCTGTTGGCCCCCTTCGGCACCGTCATCGCCACCGGTCCGCCGATCGTCGGCACCTCGATCCGCGCGCCCAGCACCGCCTCCTTCAACGTGACGGGCAGGTCCACATGGATGTTGTTGTCCTTGCGGCGAAAGAAGCGATGCGGCTCGACATGCAGTTCGACATAGGCATCCCCGGCCGGGCCGCCGCCGAAACCCGGCATGCCCTGCCCCTTCAGCCGCAGCATCTGCCGGTCCTCGGCCCCTTCGGGGATCGTCACCTGCAGCACCTTGCCGTCAGGCAGCGTGATGGTGCGCGTGGCGCCATTGACCGCCTCGAGGAAACCCACCGGCAGCGCATAACTCACATCCTGGCCGCGCGCCCGGAACGTGCCGCGGGCGCGCTGTCCGCCGCCGCCAAAGGCCTGCGCCAGAAATTCCTCCAGATCCTCGTTGCCGGCAAATCCGTCCTGCGCCGCATGCGAGGCATAGGCGGGCCCGTCGGCGAAATCGCGATAGAACCGCTGCGACGGTCGCTCCGCGCCGCTGGCGTCAATCTCGCCCGCATCGAAGCGCCGCCGCTTTTCCTTGTCCTTGAGCAGGTCGTTGGCGGCCGAGATGTCCTTGAACCTTGCTTCCGCTTCCTTGTCGCCCGGATGGAGATCGGGATGGTGCTTGCGCGCAAGTTTCTTGAACGCCTCCTTGATCTCCTTGTCGGTCGCCGATCGAGCCACGCCGAGGGTTTCGTAAGGGTCCTTCATGCACCTGATCCTGTCTATGCGCCGCCACAGTCAACCGCGCATCGTCACCCGGGGTCAACCGCCAGGGCCGCCCCCTTTGACACCCCGCCTCGCCCCTCCCATTATGCCCGCCAAGCCGCAATAAAATGACCCGAGGAGCTCGCCCATGAGCCTGTCCAACGCCGCCGTTCGCGACATCGAGACGGTGATCCATCCCTACACCAATCTCGACACGTTCCGCACCACGGGGCCGATGATCATCGAGCGCGGCGAAGGCGTCTATGTCTATGACAATGGCGGCAACAAATATATCGAGGGCCTTGCCGGTCTCTGGTGCACGTCGCTCGGCTATAACGAGCAGGAGCTGATCGACGCCGCCACCGAACAGATGCGCCAGATCCCCTTCACGCATGTCTTCGGCGGCAAGAGCCATGAGCGCGCGGCGGAGCTGGCCGAACGCCTGAAGGCGATCGCGCCGCATGCGGCCTCGAAAGTGCTCTTCTGCGGCTCGGGCTCGGAAGCCAACGACCAGCAGATGAAGCTCGTCTGGTATTACAACAATGCGCTGGGGCGGCCGAAAAAGAAGAAATTCATTTCGCGCACACGCGGCTATCACGGCGTCACGGTGGCGTCCGCCTCGCTGACCGGCCTGCCCGGCAATCACCGCGATTTCGACCTGCCGATTTCGGGCGTCCTCCACACCGACTGCCCGCATTACTACCGCTATGCCGAGCCCGGCGAAACGGAAGACGAATTTACGACGCGGCTGGCAAAGAACCTCGAAGAGATGATCATCCGCGAGGACCCGGACACGGTCGCCGCCTTCATTGCCGAACCGATCATGGGGGCGGGCGGCGTCGTCATTCCGCCCGCCGGCTATTTCGAGAAGATCCAGGCGGTGCTGCAGAAATACGACATCTATTTCATCGCCGATGAAGTCATTTGCGGCTTCGGCCGCACCGGCAACATGTTCGGCTCGCAGACCTTCAACATGAAGGTCGATTCCATTTCGGTCGCCAAGGCCCTGTCGTCGGCCTATTTCCCGATCGCCGCCGTCACGGTGGGCGAGGACATGTACCAGGCGATGATCGACGAGAGCAAAAAGATCGGCATGTTCGGCCACGGCTTCACCTATACCGCGCATCCCGTGGGCGCGGCGGTTGCGGCCAAGACGCTGGAGATTTACGAAAAGCGCAACATTGTCGGCCATGTGCGCGACGTCGCACCGCGTTTCGCGGCGCATTTCGCGCGTCTCGCCGATCATCCGCTGGTCGGCCATGCGCGCTCATGCGGTCTCATCGGGGCGCTCGAACTTGTCGCCGACAAGAAGACGAAAAAGAGTTTCGATCCGAGCCTCGGCATCGCCGCCGCCGTCGTCGGTGCGGCGCAGAAGCACGGATTGATCGTCCGGCCGCTTGCCGGCGACATCGTCGCCTTCTGCCCGCCGCTGATCATCAATGCCGAACAGATCGACGCGATTTTCGCCGCCATCGAAAAGGCCCTCGACGATGTGGAGGCGCGGGTGACGAAGGAAGGCCTGCGCGCGGCCTGAACCTCATGCCGGAGCTTCGCTATCAACTGACTTTTGCGGGCAAGGTCGCGCCGGGCGACGACATGGGCACGCAAATGACGATCGAGGCGACGGCGCCGATCCCGGCCGGCGTCGACGATGTGCTGCGCCAGAACGGCTCGTCGGCCTCCATGAGCGCCACGGTCGAAACGGATGAATATGGCGGCTTCACCGAAAGCGGCGAAATCGCCTTCGGCGCCGGCACCATCCTCTATTCGACGCGCGGCGAAGGCTTCATCGAGGAAACGGTCGAGCCCGACATCCAGCAGGGCTGCATCATCCGCCAGATCGACGGCGGCAGCGGCATCTTCGAAGACGCCACCGGTTACATCGTCTCGACATTCACCGTCGACGAAGACGCCAATTTCCGCGACAGCCAGAGCGCGGTGATTTTCACGCTGTGATTGCTCTGCTCGTCCTTCGCTCATTTCCCACCCTCCCCCTGAGGGTGGAAAGGAAACAGACCGTTGGCAAAGGCTAAAAAAGCAGAAGCACCACGTCTCTAAACGTGCTGGCCGCCATTGATCTGGATTTCGGCGCCGTTGACATAGCTCGACTGATCCGTGCACAGAAAATAGATCGTCTTGGCCACTTCCTCGGGCGTCCCCAGACGCCGCATCGGGATTTCGGCGACGATCTTGTCGGTGCCGGGCGAGAGGATCGCGGTGTCGATCTCGCCCGGCGAGATCGCATTGACGCGGATGCCGAGGCGGCCGAACTCGGCTGCCATTTCGCGCGTCAGCGCCGCCAGCGCCGCCTTCGAGGTGCCATAGGCGGTGCCGGCAAAGGGATGCACGCGCTCGCCGGCGATCGAGGTGACGTTGACCACCGAGCCCTGCGCGGCTTTCAATTCCTCCACGAGGCCCCGCGCCAGCATGGCGGAGGCGAAGAAATTGACCTGGAAAACCTGGGTCCAGACATCGAGCCCGGTTTCGAAGACGCCGAGCCGCGAGCCGCCCGGGCCCTTGGGCGAGATCGCCGCATTGTTGACCAGCGCATGGAGCCGGCTGCCCTGATCCTTCAGCCGCTCGCGCATTTCGGCGATGGCGGCTTCGGTGTTTTTCGGGTCGGCGAGATCGACCTGGATATGATCCTCCGGCCCCGCTTCCCACGGGCAGTCTTCCGGGAAGGGATGGCGCGAACAGGTAATGACGCGCCAGCCGGCGCTCGAAAAGCGCTTCACGGTCGCGTGGCCTATCCCCCGGCTTGCACCGGTCAGGATCAGCGTTCGGCGTTCGACGTTCTCAATCTGGGTCATGGGCGCAATCTAGAGGAAGGCGCGCGCCGCCGCCAGCGGCGGAAGCGCCTTCAAACAGCCAACCTGCGGCTGACGCTCGCGGCCTCGAAATGCCGGCGCCGCGCCTCGGCATTGAGACGCGCGGCGGCAAGCGCCGTTTCGATCAAGCCCTCGTCCACCGCCACATTCTTCTGTCCGCGCAGCCATGAAAGAACATCGTGGAGATGCCATATGTCCGGCGCGCCGCTATGGACGGGCGAGGGAAAAGCGGTCTTTCCCGGATTGGCCGCATATTTCTGCATATTCTGCCGCGTATAGCCCAGAATCTCGGCGATCTCGCTGAGGTTGACGAGATCGGGCTTCGCTTCGATCAATTCCGCACCCGGCACCGCCTTGCACACCTGTTCGCGGCCCGAGATCATGGCCCATTCGGCATTCGCCGCCTCACGCGAGAAGCCGAGCGCAATACGGCCGCGCTTGCCAATACCGGCGACGGCGTCATCGCAGCCCGCTTCGAAAAGCGCATTGACGATATCGTCGTCACTCCCGACGGCTTCGGGCAGCGAGAAGATCAGCTCGAATTCGTAGAGCTTCACAGGTTTCTCCATTCACGTGCCAGTGTCGGCCTGCCTGTACTTGCAATGATCGACAAGCCGCCTGATTTGTCTTGCGTGGTTCTCGGGCGAGCGCGGCGTACTCCAGATCGAGAACTGGCAGAATTCACCACAGCGGCATGTCTCATCGTTCCAGGGACAGCGGAGATAACCGAAACAATGTCCCCGGCCCTCGCTGAAACCCCACCCGGCTTCTTCCGCATACCGAACAGCCTGCTCGATCTCCTTGCTGGGATGACGCGGGCGGCCCGCCATGTTGCCTCATCAATCTAGGAGAATGAGATGTGGTTGTCAAGTGACAACCATCTACAAACGGCGACGCAACATCTGCCCAGTCTTCTACGGCCGTTGTTTGCTGTCGATAGAGCTCCATGCCGCGGCCAGCGCCTCCTCCGGCGTCCCCGAGGCATCGAGCTTCGTCCAGCTCATCTCGCCGAGATCGTAGCCAAGCTGCCGCCGCAACACCGCCACGCCCGCATCCGAAGGGTCGCGTCCCTCTTTCTCCCGAGCGGCGACACGCGCCTCAAGCACCGCCGCCGGCGCCTCGAGCCAGAGCCCGTCGAAAGAAACGCCGAGATCGGCGGCAAGCCGGGCGGCCGCCTGACGCTCTTCGGCCCGCGCAAAGACCGCATCGACCACAACGCCCTGCCCCGCCATCAGCGCGATCCGCGCCAGCCGCAGGACCTCGTCATAGACGCGCGTTCCCACACCCGGCGCATAGGCTTCGTCCGGCAATCGCTCCAGGGCGCCGACGCCGAAGAGGCGCTTGCGGATGATGTCGGTGCGCAGATGGACCGCGCCCGTCGCGCCGCCGAGCGACGGCGCCAATGCCTTCGCCAGGGTCGATTTGCCGGTGCCCGACAAGCCGCCCACCGCGACAAGGCGCGGCGGCTTGTCGTCGAGCAGGCGCTGGGCGAAATCCAGATAGGCGCGCGCCAGCTTCCGCTTGCCCTCCGTCGCCTCTCCCTTCGCCTGCACCGCCGTCACTTTGGCGCGCACGACGGCGCGCGTCGCCATGAAGAGCGGCAGCAGCGCGAGGCCCCTGCATGCGGCCTCGATATCCGGCTGCGCCAGGTGATCGAGATAGACATTGAGCGCCCGGTTGGCATGCGCGCGCAGCCCTTCGTCCGTCGCCGCGCGAAAACCGAGGTCCATCAGCAGAAAGGCCAGATCGTAGAGCACGTCGATCCGCGCAATGCGGTCGCTGAATTCGATGCAGTCGAAAATGACCGGATGGCCGTCGATCTCGGTCACATTGCCGAGATGGAGGTCGCCATGGCAATGGCGCACGAAGCCCGCGGCGCGGCGCGCATCGAGCAGGGCCCGGTTGCGCTCGACAAGGGTGCGGCAGGCGCGGTCGACCTCACGCACGGTCTCCCGGTCGAATATGGGTCCGACCTCCGGTTCCATGTCGGCCAGATTGTCTTCGACGATCTTCCGAAAGCTTTCGGCGCCGCCGGCGTCGCGGCAGATTTCGGCCGTGGCGTGAAAGCGCGCGATGGCGGCCGCCAGCTCCTCGATCAACGTCAGCTTCAACCGGCCCTCATCGGCCATGGTCGCCAGCAGTCCCTCGGCCGCGAAGCGTTTCATCTCGACCAGCCAGTCGGCAACCTCTCCTTCGTCGCCGCCGAGCCGCAAGCCGGCGCGCGTCCGGCGCACCGGCACGGTGCCGAGATAGATCTCGGGTGCGGTGCGGCGGTTGAGCGTCACTTCCGTCTCGCAGGCCGCGCGGCGCTTCCCGACATCGGAGAAATCGAGAAAGGTGAAGCGCACCGGCTTTTTCAGTTTGAAGGCGCGATCTCCGGCCAGAAACACATGCGAGATATGGGTTTCGACATGCGCGACCGGCGTCTCCGGCGTGAGGCCGTAGGTCTCGGGCCGCGACAGGAAGGTGATCAGCGCCTTGTCGGTGGTGTCGGCCAAGGTCACATCCGTTCGAGGCGTGTCGGCGTTTCAAGCCCGGCCGGGTCCTGATGCACGATCACCTCCGAGCCCGGAAATTCCGCCATCACCTCGCGCTCGACTTCGTCGGCGATACGATGCGCCTCGACCAGCCGCATCGCGCCGTCCATTTCGAGATGGAACTGGATGAAGGTGTGAACGCCCGAGGCGCGCGTGCGCAAATCGTGCAGGCTGACGACCTCCGGATGCGCGATGGCAATTTCCTTGATCCGTTCGCGCTCTTCTTCGGACAATTCGCGGTCCATCAGCTGGTTGAGCGCCGCCAGGACGATCTTCGCCGCACTCCAGGCGATCAACGCCGCAATGACGATGCCAAAGAGCGGGTCGGCACGGTGGAAGCCGAACATGCCGGAGAGCACCAGCGCGGCGATCACCGACAGGTTCATCAGGAGATCGCCACGGTAGTGGATCGAATCCGCCTCAATGGCGAGAGACTGCGTGCGGGCGACGACGTGGCGCTGATAGGCGACGAGCGCCAGCGTGACGACAATGGCCACAACCGTGACGGCAATACCCACCAGCGAATTTTCGATGGGCGTCGGGTTCAGCAGCCGCATGACCGCCGCGACCGCAATGTAGCCGGCCGATGCAAAAATGAAAAACGACTGCCCGAGCCCGGCCAGCGCCTCCGCCTTGCCGTGTCCGAAGCGATGCTCCTTGTCGGCCGGTGTCAGCGCATGACGCACCGCAAAGAGGTTCAGAAGCGAGGCGGCGCCGTCGAGCAGCGAGTCGAACAGCGTGCCGAGCATCGCGATCGAGCCGGTCATCCAGAAGGCGACTGCCTTGACCGCGACCAGCGTGATGGCGACTGCGACTGCCGCGTAGGTCGCGCGGCGCATCAGCCGTCCATTATGGTCGGCGGAACCGGGGATAAGTTTTTTTGTCGGGCCGTCCGCGTTCATCGAAGAATACCGCTCAATCCGATTTGTGACAGTTTTGTGACAGTTCCGTGACAGAGGGGGGGTAATCAGGGAAAAAGCCGTGCCGTGCGCCATGCTGCGCCGTCGATTTCGCGTTCGAAAACCAGCCGGTCATGCAGGCGAAACGGCCGGTCGCGCCAGAATTCGATCCGTGTCGGGACGATCCTGAATCCCGACCAGTGCGGCGGCCGCGGCACCTTTCCGAGGCCGAATTTCATTGCAAATTTTGCAACTTCGCGTTCGAGCGCGAAACGGGTTTCGAGCGGGCGCGATTGCCGCGACGCCCAGGCGCCGATCTGGCTGTCGCGCGCACGCGTCGCGAAATAGGCATCAGCCTCTTCCTCGCTCACCGCGCTGACCTGCCCGCGTACGCGCACCTGCCGTCGCAAACTCTTCCAGTGAAAACAAAGTGCGGCCTGCGGATTCTCGGCAAGCTCGCGCCCCTTGTCGCTTTCGAGATTGGTGTAGAAAACAAAGCCGCGCGCATCGACATCTTTCAGCAGCACCATGCGCACGTCGGGCAGACCCGATCTGTCGGCGGTTGCGAGCGCAACGGCATTGGCGTCTTCCGGCTCCTTTGCCCACGCAAGCTCCATCCATTCGTCAAACAGCGCGATGGGATCCTCAGACGTAAAGACTTCGGTCTCGTCGGCCGGTGTTGTCGTGTCGCTCATCAAAACGTCCTGTTTCGTCACCAACGATCCGGAATGGCCGATTTCAGCCCAATCCGGCGGTGGCGTTGCTCTAATCTCGCCACAATCGCTGTCCTATATAGCGCAGTTCTTATATGGTTCCGGAAAGGGATTTTTCTGCCCCGCCTGGAAATATTGAGGTGCGTTCGCAAACAACAGGATGGAGCCCATGAAACTCGTCAAAGGAATTGCCATCGGCGCTGTCGCGCTGGCGCTTGCCGCCTGCACCCAAAGCCCCTATGGCGGCAGCGGGATCAACAAGCAAACCATCGGCACTGTCGGTGGCGCCGTCGCCGGTGGCCTTCTCGGTTCGCAGGTTGGCGGCGGCACGGGCCGGCTCTGGGCCACTGGTGCCGGCGTGTTGCTCGGCGGGTTACTCGGCAGCGAGATCGGCAAATCGCTCGACCGCGCCGACCAGGCCTATTTGGGGCAGACCACCTACAATGCCCTCGAGACCGGCCGCACGGGTCAACCTGTTCAGTGGCGCAATCCGGACTCGGGCAACTACGGTACGGTGACACCCCAGGCAGCGCAGCAATATAGCGGCCTGACCTGCCGGGAATATTCGCAAACGATCTATGTCGAAGGCCGGAGCCAGACGGCCTATGGCACGGCGTGCCGCCAGCCCGACGGATCGTGGCAAATCCGGAACTGATTTTTCGGCGGGTGGGTCTGAATAGATGAAACGATTTCGGCTCACCCGCTTCTGTTCTTGCGTCGTCTTGATGGCGGCCCTTGCATGGCCGCAATTCGCGCTGGCGCAAGGTCCGGGCACAACAGTGCGTGACCGGATCGAGCAGAGCGCCGCGATGGCCCACCCCGATGGCGCCCATTTCGATGAGGCTGTCGCCGCCTATGACGCAGGCGACTACAAAAAAGCTTTCGATATCTGGCTGCCTCTGGCGCAGCGCGACGATCTCGCCGCGATGCGCAATGTCGCGTTGATGCTACGGCAAGGCAAAGGCGTCGGACGCGATCCGGACCGTGCCCTTTATTTCTACGAACGTTCCGGCCGTGCCGGTCTGGTCGCCGCGCAAGTCAATTCCGCCTTCATGCATCTCGACGGCGACGGCATCCCGCAGGACTACAAGAAGGCCTCTTTCTGGTTTCACGCGGCCGCCATGGCGGGCGTTCCGGTCGCGCGATACAATCTCGGCGTGATGTATGAGCGCGGGCTTGGTGTCGAGGCGGATCCTGCCCGGGCGCTTGCCTGGTATGCGCTGGCGGCGCGCGCCGGCCATGCGCAGGCGCTTGATCGTCTTACGGTCCTGGTGCCGTACCTGCCGGGCCCGATGCCACCCACCGATGCCGATGCAGCCCTCGTCGTGACAGCGCCAGCGCCGCCCGAGGCGCAGCTCGACCGTCTCGACGTCGGCACCGCGCCTTAACCAATTCGTATCGCGGCGGCGGCTAATCTTCGGGTTTCACTTGGGCGGAGAATCGGGCGCCGTGCGCGATCCTTACGAAATTCTGGGACTTAAGCCGGACGCGGGTAACGCCGAGGTCAAGGCGGCCTATCGCCGGCTTGCCAAGCGTTTGCATCCCGACGCCATGAGCGAAGGCAATGCGGCGCGCCAGCAGGCCCGATTCCAGGAAGTGACGGCCGCCTATAATCAGCTCAAGGACGACGCCGCCCGTCGGCGCTATGAGGCCGAGCGGCGTGCCGCGGCCGGTGTCGCGCGGGCCTCCGCCTTCGAGGAAACCATGCGGGGCGGGGCGACTGAACATCCGGTGTCGGAAGATATTTTCTCGGAACTCTTCGAGGGTATTCGCAGCGCCGGCAAACGTGTCTTTCGCGCCCGCGGCGACGACCAGACCTACCATCTGACCGTGAGCTTTCTCGACGCCGCCAACGGCGCCCGTAAAAGAGTGCGCCTCGCCGCCGGCAAGATGCTTGATGTCAATGTCCCCGCCGGCATCGACGACGGCAATCAGATCAGATTGCGCGGACAGGGCGGCGCCGGGCATGGCGGTGCCGAGGCCGGAGATGCGCTCGTCACCGTCGCCATCGACCCGCATCCCCATTTCCGCCGCGAGGGCCGCGACATTCACCTCACCGTGCCGGTGAGCCTTCCGGAGGCGGTGCTTGGCGCGCGGGTCGACGTACCCACCATTTCGGGGCCGGTATCGCTTTCGGTGCCGGCGGGGTCGAATTCCGGCACCCGGCTGCGCCTGAAGGGCCGCGGAATCGCCGCCGAAGGTGGCACGCCGGGCGACCAGTATGTGACGCTGACGCTGGTTCTTCCCGAGCCCCCCGATGAGGCCTTGCAGGACTTTGCGGCGACCTGGACGGCAGGCGCTAAGCACAATCCGCGCAAGGATTTTTCGGATTCCTGAACCGACATGAACGGACATGATTCGTGAACCGGCCGAACGGCCGGAATCCGGGCCTTTTTTGTTCGACCGCTATAGGCTTTTGTGTAGGATGCGCGACGATTTTCGGCCAGCGAACAAGACAGGGACGCAATGAACAAAGCCACCAGCATCGAGGGCGCGGCCCTTAAGGGCAGCCTGATGGCCGGCAAGCGCGGGCTCATCATGGGCGTCGCGAACAATCGGTCGATCGCCTGGGGAATCGCCAAGGCCTGCGCCGATCAGGGTGCGGAGCTGGCCTTCACCTTCCAGGGTGAAGCGCTGCAGAAGCGCGTCATGCCGCTGGCTGAATCGGTGGGTTCGAACCTTGTCATGCCCTGCGACGTTACCGATGCGGCCAGCATGGACGCCGTGTTCGAACGTCTGTCGAAGGAATGGGGAAAGCTCGATTTCCTCGTTCACGCGATTGCCTATGCCAACAAGGATGAGCTCGACGGCCGCTATGTCGACACCTCGCTCGAAAACTTCACGGCGAGCCTGGCCATTTCCTGCTATTCGTTCACCGCGCTTTGCCGCCGCGCCGAGCCGCTGATGACCGATGGCGGCTCGCTTGTCACGCTCACCTATTACGGCGCCGAAAAGGTCATCCCGCATTACAACGTGATGGGTGTCGCCAAGGCGGCGCTGGAGGCGAGCGTGCGCTATCTGGCGGTCGATCTCGGGCGCAACAATATCCGCGTCAATGCGATTTCGGCCGGGCCGATCAAGACGCTGGCGGCCTCGGGCATCGGCGACTTCCGGTACATCCTGAAGTGGAACGAGCTCAACGCGCCGATGAAGCGGACGGTGACGATCGAGGAAGTGGGCAAGACCGGTCTCTATCTCCTCTCCGATCTGGGTTCGGGCGTAACCGGCGGGGTCCATCACGTCGATGCCGGCTACAATGTCATCGGCATGAAGGCCGAGGACGCGCCGGATATGAGCATCGTCTGAACTTCTCCTGTATGGTTTGCTTCCGAGACCTGCCCGGATTCGCCGGGCGCGCGTCGTAACATTTTTGCAAGGACGGCCTCGCTGGCGGCCGTGTTTCAGGGCCATGTCGCACAACACGTTCGGCCATCTCTTCCGCGTGACGACCTGGGGTGAAAGCCACGGGCCGGCGCTCGGCTGCGTGGTCGACGGCACGCCGCCGCGCCTCGCGCTGAAAGCGGAAGACATCCAGCACTGGCTCGATCGCCGCAGGCCCGGCCAATCGCGCTTCACGACGCAGCGACGCGAGCCGGACGCGGTCAAAATCCTTTCTGGAACTTTCGTCGAGGATGGGCTTGAACTCACGACCGGCACGCCAATTTCGCTGATGATCGAGAATGTCGATCAGCGCTCGAAGGACTATGGCGACATCGCCAGTAAATTCCGGCCGGGCCATGCCGATTTTACCTATCTGTCAAAATACGGCATCCGTGACTATCGCGGCGGCGGCCGCTCCTCGGCGCGCGAAACGGCGGCGCGGGTGGCGGCGGGTGCCGTCGCGCGCGCGGTCTTGCCGGGCGTTTCGATCCGCGGCGCACTGGTTCAGATGGGCCCGCACAAGATCGACCGCGCCAACTGGGATTGGGACGAGACGGAGCGCAATCCGTTCTGGTGTCCGGATGCACGGTCTGCGGCGCAGTGGGAAGACTATCTTGACGGTGTGCGCAAGCAGGGCTCGTCCTGCGGCGCCGTGATCGAAATCGTTGCCACAGGCGTGCCTGTCGGCCTCGGCGCGCCGGTTTACGGCAAGCTCGACGCCGATCTTGCAGCCGCGATGATGAGCATCAATGCGGTCAAAGGCGTCGAGATCGGCGATGGCTTCTCCGCCGCTGCTCTTTCTGGCGAGGAGAACGCCGACGAGATGCGCGCGGGCAATAGCGGCCCATTGTTCACATCCAATCATGCGGGCGGCATTCTTGGCGGCATTTCAACCGGACAGGATGTCGTCGTTCGCTTTGCGGTGAAGCCGACCTCGTCGATCCTCAGCCCGCGCAAAACGGTTACGCCCGGCGGCGAGGAGACAGAGATCGTCACCAAGGGCCGCCACGACCCCTGCGTCGGCATCCGCGCCGTGCCGGTCGGCGAGGCAATGATGGCTTGCATATTGGCGGATCATTGGCTGAGGAACAGGGGGCAGAACGGTGAGTGACGCAGAACGGACGATGGCCGCACCGTCGGCGCCGCTGACGGTCCATTATGCCAAGGAGAAGGGTGAGGGCATCGTCTATGGCGGCATCCTGATTGCCGGGGTGCTGCTGCTTCACGCCATCACGCGGGCACCGACGATTGCGACGTTGGGCGCATTGATTGTGCTTTATGGGGCGCTCTATCACTGGCCCTATGTCAGGCGCGACCGCCGCGCGATCGAGATTTCGCCGTCGGGCCTCACCCTCGATCGGCTCGGACTGCTGCCGTGGAACGCCATCGCAGGCACGGAGATTGTCGACCGCTATCTGCGCACGATCCGCAATTCCGAACTGCGTGTCGAATTGCGCCGCTCCATCGAAACGGCTGTGGAGAACCCGGTGCAGGTGCATCCGCTGCGACGCCTGATGTATCGCTGCTGGCGCATGACCGGTCCGCAGCAGATTACCGTCAAGCTCAACACCCTCGATGCAAAGCCCGAGGTGATCCAGGCGGCAATCGGACAATATACGGGCCGCGTCCACTGATCCGGCTCAGGCCGGTTTCCCGAACCACATGACCTTTGAGAGAAAGGCCGGCGTTTGGCCCAAACGCTCAAGCCCCGCGCGCGCGAAGATCGCGGTCAGATCTTCCTTGAGATAGGAAGAAAAATAGGGCTCGTGAAAACCAATCGGGAAAAACTCCAGAAGGCCGTCGAAGTCAGGTCTGTCGCCGGTCTGCAACGCGTCGACCAGTATCAGGACGCCGCCCGGCTTTAACACCCGCGCCATTTCGGCAGCGATGACCTTGCGTATCTTTGGCGGCAGTTCGTGGAAGAGAAAGATGCAGGTCACAACGTCCTGCGTCGATTCTCCGACCGGCAGAGTCTCGGCATTGGCTTCCACCAGCGTTACGTTGCGCCGGCGCGCGAGCCGTGTCCGGGCTTCGGCGATATAAGGCGGCGACAGGTCGATGCCGGTCATGTTCAGCCGTGGATAATTTCCGGATACCGTTTCCAGAAAGCGGCCGGTCCCGCAGGCAACATCGAGCAAATGCAGCTTGCGCTGGTCGCGCCCTTGCAACGCCTCGGCCAACGGGACCAGCGCCTGACGGCGCATGGCATCGGCTGTGCCGGTGAACAACACTTCGACCTGCGTGTCGTAGAGTCGCGCCGATTTTTCCGAGAGCCAGCCATCGGTCTGGTAGTGGAAATTCTGCAAATAGTATCTGGGAAACCTGCCGCGCAACGCCGGCGTCAGCACTTCGGAGTGGCGCCGCGCCAACCGGCGCTCGTCGACGGCGCGGGCGTCGCGGAAGAACGCCATGCTGCGCTCGACCGCAGCGGCCGGATCGGCTGGCAAATCGGCGGGTAGGCGATAAATCCCGGACTCGATGTTCTTCCAGTCGCGCTCGAAGAGCTCGCGCATGGCGGCAACAAGGCCCTGCCAGCCGGGACGGGCGCCTTTGATTGCCACCGGGGCCTCACCCGGCGGCGTCAATGGACCATGCATCCGGCGCAGCGCCAGATAGTGACCCATGAACCAGGCGACCCGCGCGCCCTGTGCCGCACCATATCCAAGACGTGCCAGCGGTCCTGCCATTGGCGTTCTCAGTCCCTTGTGAAAATACCGACCACTTCAATATGGGGCGACCAGAGAAATTGGTCCACCGGTGTCAGACGCTTCAGGCCGTAGCCACCATCGATCAATGTCCGGGCGTCGCGGGCGAATGTGGCCGGATTGCAGGACACGCCGACGACAACGGGCACGATCGACTTTGCGAGTTCCGCCGCTTGCGCCGCAGCCCCGGCGCGCGGCGGGTCGAACACCACCGCGTCGAAGGGCTTCAATTCACTCGCGAGCATCGGCCGGCGCACCAGATCGCGGGTTTCGGGGGTCACCGGTTTGAAGCGGAGCATCGGCCCCTGCTCGCGCACCGCACGAGAAAGGGCTGCAAGCGATGCTGCTTCGCTCTCGACCACATGAACGGCGGCCTGGGGCGCCAGTGCGGCGGCAAAGGTGCCGCAGCCCGCGAAAAGATCGGCGATCCGACCGGCGCCCCCGACACCGTCGCGCACCAGACGCACCAGAGCCGCTTCGCCATCGATCGTCGGCTGCAGAAAGGCACCGGGTGGCGGGGTCAGGCCGAGTCCGGACAGATCAACAAACGGTGCGCGCCGCTCGGCAACGATCTCGCCGTCCCATGACAGCCGTGCGAGATCGGCAATCTCTGTCTGCTTTGCCAACTCGGCACGCAGCGGCCCATCCAGGGTCTTTCCGCCGCTTACCGCCACGTCGAGACCGCTCGCCGTCGCAGTCACCAGCAACGACGCATGCGCGTTGCGCGCGAGCCCGTGGCCAACCAACACGCCGAGCGCCGGCAGCGCGCGCTCGATCTCCGGCACGACCAGCGGACATTCCACTATGGGAATAATCGTATGGCTTGCCTTCGCGTGATAGCCGAGCGTCAGCGTTTTCCGGCTGCGCGTCGCAGAGAAGGTGGCGCGGCGCCGGCTTCGCGGCTGCGCCGGCTGGAGCGCATCGATGCTGGCGACGATACCGCGCGGGCGCAATGCTGCCTCCACCTGCGCATGCTTCCATGCGGCATAGGCTTGCGGCGCCATATGCTGGAGCGCGCAGCCGCCGCAAACCGTGAAATGCGGGCATGGCGGCTCCACGCGGTCGGGCGATGCCTCGAGAATCGCGACCAGGGCCGCCCGTCCCTCGCCTTCCGGGCGTATGCGCACACGCTCACCCGGCAGGACATAAGGCACGAAAAGCAGGCCCGCCGTCGTTTCGGCAATACCGTCGCCCTGCGCGCCGAGCGAGCCGATCTCGACCTCGATTTCAGCGGTCATGACAAGCGGCCAGCAGGAATTCCCGATTGCCGTCACCGCCTTCGATCGGGCTCGGGACAATACCGATGACGCGCCAGTTCATTTCCTCATCCATCCAGTGCGAAACCTCGTCACAGACCTTCGCATGCAAATCGACGTCGCGGACGATGCCGCCCTTGCCGACATTTTCCGGTCCAACCTCGAATTGCGGCTTGATCAGCGCAACGAAGTGGGCGCCAGGTGCGGCCAATGCCAGCGCGGGCGGCAGCGCTTTTGCAAGACCGATGAAACTCAGATCAGCGACGATGAATTCGATGCGTTCGGGCACGCGCTCGCGCGTCAGGTCTTTCACATTCAATCCTTCAATGGCGCGAACGCGGGCGTCGCCCGCAATTTCCGGCGCAAGTTGGCCGTGGCCGACATCGACCGCAACCACGCCGGCCGCGCCGCGTTCCAGCAGCACCTGGGTAAAGCCGCCGGTTGAGGCGCCAACGTCGAGGCAGATCATACCCGATGGGTCGAGTGCGAAATGATCGAGCGCATGTCGCAGTTTCAATGCACCTCGCGACACATAAGGATGCTCGGGCGCCGTCACTTCGATCTCATCGCCATCGTCAACCAGGTCGGCAGGCTTCGCCGCCGGCCGGCCGCCGACACGTACATGGCCGGATCGGATCGCCCCTTGTGCGCGCGCCCGCGTCCGAACCAGCCCACGCTCGACCAGTGCAAGATCGAGGCGGCGCTTTTTGCCCGACATCGGCGCTCTCAGACGAGTTTGGGTAGAGACTGCGGCGCGATTGCGGCGATGTCGGTGATTTGCCGCTCAAGTCCGAGCGCCATCAACGCAGTTTCGACGATCTGCGCCGCATTGAGATGCGCGAGATCGTACATCTTTTCGGGCTTGTCATGGTCGATGAAGAAATCCGGCAGCGTCATCGGCCGGACCTTGAGGCCGTGATCGAGCGCGCCGGAACGGGCCAGAAAATCAAGTACATGGCTGCCAAAACCGCCGACAGATCCTTCTTCGACGGTAATCAACACTTCATGTTCGCGCGCAAGACGCGCCACCAGTTCCTCATCGAGCGGCTTGGCGAAGCGCGCGTCGGCGACCGTTGACGAGAGCCCCAGCGCTGCAAGCTGGTCGGCGGCCTTCAGCGCCTCCTGAAGCCGCGTCCCGAAAGACAGGATCGCCACTTTTGTGCCTTCGCGCAGAATACGGCCCCGACCGATCTCGAGCGGCGTGCCGATTTCCGGCAGATCAAGACCAATGCCCTCGCCGCGCGGGTAGCGGAAGGCCGAGGGCCGGTCGTCTATGGCGGCCGCCGTTGCCACCATATGCATCAGTTCCAGTTCGTCGGCCGCCGCCATGACGACAAAGCCCGGCAGGCAGGCCAGATAGGCGACGTCGAAGGCGCCGGCATGGGTCGGGCCGTCGGCACCGACCAATCCGGCGCGGTCGATGGCGAAACGTACCGGCAGGCGCTGGATCGCCACGTCGTGCACGACCTGGTCATAGCCGCGCTGCAGAAATGTCGAATAAATGGCCGCAAACGGCTTGAGGCCTTCGGTCGCGAGGCCTGCGGCAAAGGTAACCGCGTGCTGCTCTGCGATGCCGACATCGAAAGTCCGTGTCGGAAAGCGGTCGCCGAAGAGATCGAGACCTGTGCCGGATGGCATGGCCGCCGTGATCGCAACGATCTTGTCGTCGCGTTCGGCATGCGCGATCAGGCTTTGGGCGAAAATCTTGGTGTAGCTCGGCGCATTGGCCGGCGCTTTTGCCTGTGCACCGGTGATGACGTCGAATTTCGAAACGCCGTGATATTTGTCGTCGGCGGCCTCGGCCGGTGCGTAGCCTTTGCCCTTCTGCGTCACGACATGGACGAGGATCGGGCCTTCGCCGGCGTCGCGTACATTCTTCAGTACTGGCAGCAGGTGGTCGAAATTGTGTCCGTCGATCGGGCCGACATAATAGCAGCCGAGTTCCTCGAAAAGCGTCCCGCCCATGGCCATGCCGCGCGCATATTCCTCGGCGCGGCGGGCGCTTTCCTCCAGCCGTTTCGGCAGAAGTTGCGCCAGTTGCTTGGCCAGATGCCGCATCGAACGATAGGCCCCGCCCGACAGAAGGCGTGCCAGATAAGCGCTCATGGCGCCGACCGGCGGGGCGATCGACATGTCGTTGTCGTTGAGAATGATGATCAGGCGGCTGTCCATCGAGCCGGCATTGTTCATCGCTTCATAGGCCATGCCGGCCGACATCGCGCCGTCGCCGATGACGGCAACAACATTGTTGGTGCCGCCCTTGAGATCGCGCGCGACCGCCATGCCGAGACCGGCCGAAATCGATGTCGACGAATGCGCCGCGCCGAAGGGATCGAATTCGCTTTCGGCGCGCTTCGTGAAACCCGACAGGCCGCCGCCCTGGCGCAGCGTGCGGATGCGGTCGCGGCGGCCGGTCAGAATCTTGTGCGGATAGGCCTGATGGCCGACATCCCAGACAATGCGGTCTTCCGGCGTGTTGAACACGTGATGAAGCGCGACGGTGAGTTCGACCACGCCGAGACCCGCACCCAGATGGCCGCCGGTTACCGAGACGGCGTCGATCATTTCGGCGCGCAATTCATCGGCAATCTGGCGCAGATCGCTTTCGGGAAAGGCGCGCAAATCCGCCGGGCTATTCACCCGGTCAAGCAATGGGGTCGCAGGTTTGCTGCTCAAACACTCACCTCGGCCGGCGCGGTGACCGGATAGGGGCCCGACAAGGGCCCGGGGCCAACCGAAAACCGGCGGACCTCAGTTGCGGCGCGTTATAACGAAATGCGCGGCCTGACGCAAAAGGTCGGCTCTTTCGTCAAACAAATCAAGATGTTGGACAGCCTGTTCGGCCAGCATCCGGGCCTGGGCGCGGGCACGGTCCGTCCCCAGAATCGAGACGAAAGTGGCTTTTCCGGCGGCGGCGTCCTTGCCGGCTCTCTTGCCCATGAGGTCCGTATCCCCCTCGGCATCAAGCAGGTCGTCGGCAATCTGGTAGGCAAGCCCCATGTCATGGGCATAGGCATGGAGCGCATGCTCGGCCTCAACCGAGGCGCGGCCGAGCACCGCGCCGGCCTCGCAGGAAAACGCAATCAGCGCGCCCGTTTTCAGGAGCTGGAGGCGCGTAATGCCGCCAATATCGAGCGGCGCGCCTTCGCTCTTCAGGTCGATCATCTGGCCGCCGACCATGCCGCGCGCGCCGGCTGCGGCGGCCAGGCGGCGCACCAGTTCGATCCGGACGCGGGCGCGCTCATGGGTCGCAGGATCGGCGATGATCTCGAAGGCCAGCGTCAACAAGGCATCGCCGGCCAGCATCGCCGTTGCCTCGTCGAAAGCCTTGTGGACGGCCGGTTTTCCATGGCGCAGATCGTCGTCGTCCATGCAGGGCATGTCGTCATGCACCAGCGAATAGATATGAACGCATTCGGCCGCAGCGGCGGCGCGCAGTGCCGATTCGGAATTCACCGCGAAGAGCCGGGCGCTTTGTGCCACCAGAAAGGGGCGGAAACGCTTGCCGCCACCCAGCGCCGCATAGCGCATGGCTTCCGCAAGACGGCTTTCCGGCCCCTCAACGCGCGGCAGCAGCCGGTCGAGCGCTTTTTCGATGTCGCTCGCATGTTCGGACAATGCAGCTTCGAAGAGGGAACCGGCCATCGGCGCGACGTTCAGTCGATGTCGAGCGGCGAGGTGCCGGCCGGCTCGCCACTCGCCGAAAGCGTGATTTTTTCGACTTTTGCCTCTGCGGCCTTCAGTCGCGCCTCGCAATGGGCCTTCAGCGCGGTACCGCGCTCATAAAGTTCGATCGATGTTTCAAGCGGCGCCTCACCCGATTCGAGCTGGCCGACGATCTTTTCGAGCTGGGCAAGCGCCTCCTCGAAGCTCAGCTTCTCGATGTCCTTGTTTGCGTCGACCTTGGCAGCGGACATGGGCTTGTTCCTTCCGGATTTTCAGGCGGCCAGCATCAGGGCCCGGACATGCGCGCGGGTGCTCGCGGCCAGCGCCTCCAAGTCATAACCGCCCTCAAGCGCCGAGACAACGCGACCGCCGCAGAGCTTGCCGGCAAGCTTGACCAGTTCGCCGGTCACCCAGCCGAAGTCTTCGTCGGTCAGGCGCAGATTTGCGAGCGGGTCTGCCATATGCGCATCGAAACCGGCCGAAATGAAGATGAAATCGGGGCGAAAATTCGCCAGCGAGGGCAGGATGGCGCCGCCGACCGCGTCGCGGAATTCGGCCGAACCGGCACCCGGCTGAAGCGTGCGATTGTAGATGTTGCCAAGACCATGCTCACCGGCCCGCCCCGTTCCCGGATAGAGCGGCCATTGATGCGTCGAGGCATAGAAAAGCGACGGGTCCGTCTCGAAGGCCGCCTGCGTGCCGTTTCCGTGATGGACATCGAAATCGACCACCGCCACGCGGGCGCAGCCATGCACGGCGCGGGCATGCTGGGCGCCGATGGCAATGTTGTTGAAGAGGCAGAAGCCCATCGCGGTTTCGGGCTCGGCATGGTGGCCGGGCGGGCGAACGGCGCAGAAGGCGTTGCGGACACGGCCCGCCATCACCTCGTCAACCGCATGGACGACGGCGCCGGCGGCGCGGAAGGCCGCTTCGGCCGATCCCGGCGACATGGCCGTGTCGGCATCGATGCGGCGAAAACCCTCGGCCGGGGCACCATTTTCGATGCGTTCGATATGGGCAGCCGGGTGGACGCGGGCGATCTGTTCATGCGCGGCACGCGGCGCCTCGTCGCGCGCCAGCAGCGCGAATTCCTCGGCTTCCAGCGCGCCCAGCACCGCACGTAGGCGGTCGGCGCATTCGGGATGGCCCGGCGGCGTTTCATGTTCGAGACAGGCGGAATGGGTGACGAGAAGCGTGGTCATTGGCGGCAACTATAGCATGCAGGCGCGTCAGGCCCGACGGTACCAATTGACGCCCCTGTCGTCGCGGGCGACGGTCGCAAGGCCGCGGCCGAGCAGGCAGTTCAGATGGGCGAGGCTTTCGCCGGTCGCCATGAAGAAGACTTCCGCGCCGATCTTGCGCTTGAAGAGCGCCGAAAATACATCGATGGCGCGCTTCGGTTCGGCAAGCATGTCGAGAAGCTTCGCCAAACCTTCCTCATGACCGTCGATCAGCTGCGTCAGGCGCGTGTGCAGCCCGTAAAACGGTTCGTTATGAGCCGGCAGCACCAGCAGGTCGTCGGGGAGGTTTCGGCGCAGGCGCTTGCAGCTTTCGATCCAGTCTTCCAGCGGGTTTTCATAGGCCTCGGTCGGATGGACGCTGACATTCGATGAGATGCGCGGCAGCACCTGATCTCCGGAAATCAGGATCTTCGCTTCCTCGCAATAGAGACAGACATGCTCCGGCGCATGGCCCGAACCGATGACGACGCGCCATGTGCGGCCGCCGATCGTCAATTCATCGTCCTCGCGCAGGCGGCGGAAAATATCGGGCATGCGCGAGACGTGCCTGCCGAAACCGCCGAAACGCGACGCATAGCTGTCGATGCCGCGCTGGCTGAAGCCGGCCGCGCGGTAGAAATCCAGCGCCTCCTTCGGCGCTTCACGGCCGGTGTCGAGGACCAGCGTCTTGCACATCAGGAAATCGGTGCGCGACATCTGCAGTTCGACGCTCCATTTGCGCGTGAACCAGCCGGCGAGGCCGACATGATCGGGATGGAGATGGGTGACGATGAGACCGGTCACGGGCTTGCCCTTGAGACCGGTCTGAAAGACCTGACGCCACAAGGCTTTGACCTCATCGGTCGCAACGCCGGTGTCGACCACGGTCCAGCCGTCGTCGCCCTCGATCAGCCAGAGATTGATGTGATCGAGCTGGAAGGGCAGCGGCATGCGCACCCATGAGATTCCCGGCGCGACCTCGATCACTTCGGCGGGCTGCGGCACCCGTCGCTCGAAGGGATAGCGAAGATCGGTGCTTTCAATGGTCGCCTGGGAGATATCGGACATTCAGGACTCTCGTACTGCGCCGCCGCCGAGGGGCCGGCGCGACCCTTCCCGTGATAGGCGCAGGGGCGCATGAGGTCAAACCATGGGCCCGCCCGGCACGGCCGACGCTGCGGCAGGGTCAGCCGAGTTCGTCGGCGGTCAGCGCATAGAGGGTTTCGGCGCCGGCCGTGGCCGGCCCGAGCAGACCGTGAACACCGGGCAGGATGTTGAGGGCGTAGAAACCGGCCAGCGCCAGACGCGCGCTTTCCGCGGTTTTCAGCGCCGCTTGCGCGAGAAAGTGGCCGCCGGCGACGGTGCCGAAGAGGCGCAGATAAGGCGAGGCACCGGCGAGGCTGTCATTGGGTGCGGATTTGAGGCTTGCCAGCATGTAGGCCGTGGCCTTGTCGAGCGTGTCGAGGGCGTCATCGAGGGCGGCGCCGACGGCGCTGAGCGTCTTCGCGTTCGAGCGGCGCGCGGCTTCGGCGGTTTCGCGCATTTCAGCGATAAAGCCTTGCGCCACCGAACCGTTTCCGAGGGATAACTTGCGGGATACGAGGTCGATTGCCTGGATGCCGTTGGTGCCTTCGTAGATCGGCAGGATGCGCGCGTCGCGCAGAAATTGCGCGGCGCCGGTTTCCTCGATGAAGCCCATGCCGCCATGGATCTGCACACCGAGCGAGGCGACCTCGCAGCCGATGTCGGTGGAGAAGCTCTTGGCAATCGGCGTCAGCAGATCGGCGCGGGCCTGCGCGGCGGCGCGGATTTCCGCCGTTTCACCGGCATGGGCGGTGTCGATGGCAACGCCGGTTGCGTAGCAGATGGCGCGGGCGGCGGCGGTCGAGGATTTCATCGTCAGCAACATGCGGCGGATGTCGGGATGTTCGATGATCGGCGCCATGTCGCCGGGCGCCAGCGTCGAGCCTAAAGGCCTGCCCTGCCTACGTTCTTTCGCATAGGCCAGTGCATGCTGGTAGGCCGCTTCGGCAATTGCCACGCCTTGCGTGCCGACCAGCAGGCGGGCGTTGTTCATCATCGTGAACATGCAGGCGAGGCCGCGATTTTCCTCGCCGATCAGCGTGCCGATGGCGCCGGTATTTTCGCCGAAGGACATGACGCAGGTGGGGCTGCCATGAATGCCGAGCTTTTCTTCGAGGCCGATGCAGTGCGCGTCATTGCGCGCGCCCAGCGAACCATCGGGTTTCACAAGGAATTTCGGCACGAGGAAGAGAGAGATGCCCTTCGTTCCCGCCGGTGCATCGGGCAGGCGCGCGAGCACGAGATGGACGATGTTGTCCGTCATGTCGTGATCGCCATAGGTGATGTAGATCTTGGTGCCGGTGATCCTGTAGGTGCCGTCGCCTTGCGGAACGGCTTTTGTTTTCAAGGCGTTGAGATCGGAACCTGCCTGCGGCTCGGTGAGGTTCATGGTGCCGGTCCACTCACCCGAAACGAGCTTGGCGAGATAGAGCTTCTTCTGTTCTTCAGTACCATGCGCGGTCAGCGCTTCGATGGCGCCTTGGCTGAGGATCGGACAGAGGCCGAAAGACATGCAGGCAGCGTTCCACATCTCCTGCATGGCGACGGCGAGCGACACCGGCAGGCCCTGACCGCCGTAGTCCGGCGTCGCGGCGAGGCTGCCCCAGCCGCCTTCGACCCATTGGCGATAGGCGGCGGCGAAGCCGGAAGGCACTGTGGCGCCTGACTTTTCGAGCTTCGCGCCCTCGGCGTCACCCGAACGATTGAGCGGCGCCAGCACCTCGGCGGCGAGCTTCGCGCCCTCTTCCATCACCGCGTCGACCAGTTCCGGCGAGAGATCGGCAAAGGGGCCCTTGCCCGCCAGCGCCGACAGACCGGCAATCTCGTTGAGGGCGAATGCCATGTCGCGGACGGGCGGGCGGTATGTCATGGGGATCCTTCAGACGCGGAAAGGGACGGAATGGCGTGGCTTTGCGGGTTTTTACTGTATTCTCTGCCGCCACGGTAGCATTCAGACAGGTAGTTCCATGGCCGACTGCGTCGAGGCGAACGCAGCGAATATTGCGCTTGCGGGCGAAGCGATCCGGGACGGGCGGCTGGTCGCCTTTCCGACCGAGACGGTCTACGGGCTCGGAGCGGATGCAACCGACGACAAGGCGGTGGCGCGCATCTTCGAAGCCAAGGGTCGGCCGCGCTTCAACCCCCTGATTGTGCATGTGGCGAGCCTGCAAGTTGCTGAAAAACATGCGGTTTTCACCGACGAGGCGCGGAAGCTCGCAGCCGGTTTCTGGCCGGGCGGGCTGACGCTGGTGCTGCCTCGGCGGCCGGAGACGCCGCTGTCGCTGCTGGTGAGCGCGGGGCTCGACACGGTGGCGCTGAGGGTGCCGGCGCATGAGATCGCACAGGCGCTGCTGAGAGCGGCGGAGAGGCCCGTTGCGGCGCCTTCGGCCAACCGTTCGGGGCGGGTCAGCCCGACGCGGGCCGAGCATGTGATGAGCGAGCTGGGCGCGGCCGAAACGCTCGCCATGGTGCTTGATGGCGGGCCCTGCCGGCTGGGGCTCGAGTCGACAGTGATCGGATTTCCTCAAGGAATTCCGACACTTCTGCGGCCGGGCGCGGTGGCGCGGGAGGCGATCGAGAAGGTGTTGGGACACAGGCTGGCGGAGGCCGATGCAGGCTCGGGCGAGGAAGGACGCGCCTCGCCGGGGCAGCTTGAGAGCCATTACGCGCCGGGGTCGCCGCTGCGGCTCAACGCCCGCGATGTGGGCGCCGACGAGGTGCTGCTGGCTTTCGGGCCGGACGCGCCGAAGGCGAAAACATCAATGAATCTATCGACTTCGGGCGACCTCACCGAGGCGGCGGCCAACCTTTTTGCGATGCTCCGGGCGCTCGACGCGGAGGCGCGCGGGCGGGTCATCGCGGTGATGCCGATCCCCGATGAGGGGCTTGGCGAGGCGATCAACGACCGGCTGAAAAGAGCTGCCGCGCCAAGGGGTTAGCGTTCGGATATCAGCAGCGTCGGGACGCCGTTGGTCGGCTTGCGGATGGTCGCGACCTCGGTGCCGGGCTTGCGGCCCTTGCGGACTTCGGAGACGTCGAGACCGGCGGCGGCGAGCCGCGCGACGGCCGCGGCGATGTCCGGCACCTTCCAGGCAACACCCCAGAATCGTTCGGTTTTCGGCGCCTTTTCCTTGTCGAGCGGCTCGACCACTTCGACGGTCATGCTCCCTGTACGGAAGAATAGCTGGCGCACGCCCCATTCGGGTTTCGACTGATCAAGGGCGAGACGGATGCCGAGTTGCGTGCCGAAAAGCGCTTTGCAGGCCTCCGCATCGGGCGTCATCACCACGACATGATCGCAGGCGGCGACCGCGCCGGCTTCCGCCACGCCGGTACCGAGCGGCGCGGGCGGCAGCGCGTCGGGCTCGCTAAGATGTTGAATTCCCAACAGGAAAAGGCCGCGCGTTTCGCTGGCCGGCATGGCGATGGTGCGCCATTTGCGGGTCGCGCCGGTGATGCCGTCACGGCCCGAACCGTCGACCGGGGCGCCCGATTTCAGCCCGCGCGCGTTGAAGGCTTCGGTGGCGGCGGCGGCGTCGGCGACGCCGAAGACGACGCCGTAAAGGCCCTCGCCAACCTCGTCGAGGCGCTTTTTCAAGGCGTCGGCATTGGCGCCTTCGGCCACCGGCGCGTAGAGCTCCACATAGGTATTTGCGAGGCGGTACAAGACGTTACCGGTACCGACGCCGGGATGGGTGCCGCGCCAGGAGGGCCCGCGGCCGAAGATGGCGGTGTAGGTTTTCTCGGCTTCCACAAGATCGCGGACCGCGATGATCAGGTGGTCGACGCCGGTTACTTCGCTCGTATGCGCGCTCATTTGTGACAGTCCTCTGGCCGCTAAATCGCCGCGCACTCTAGTGGTTCCCGAAAAGCGCCGCCAGCGGCGCAAAACGCATCGCGTTTTGCAGCAATCGACAGCAGCGGAAGGCAGCGCTACCCCCCCTCTGTCACAAATCTGTCAAAAAACTGTCACAAACCGAGTTATCCCCGGGGGAAATTTTTGTTCGTGTACGGAATATCAAGAAAGTTATCCCCGGTTTCGGATGGCGGCGGATTTGCGGTGGCGATTCGGGGTCTGGTTGCAACGGCGTGAAAAAACTTATCCCCGGTTTTGGGGAACGCCGGAAGGGGACTCACGCGGAGACGCGGAGAAAGGAAGGAAGAAGGGATTCACGCAGAGGCGCAGAGACGCAGAGAAGTGGAAGCAATCAGCATTCATTTATGTGCGGCGATGCCGGGTGTTGTTGGCGGCTTCGCCGCCGGAAGTGCCTTTCGCGCGAAGGCGCAATCAAACCTTCTCTGCGTCTCTGCGTCTCTGCGCCTCTGCGTGAACAAGCCCTTCCCTCACACCACCTTGCCAGGATTGAGGATGCCTTTGGGGTCGAGGGATTTTTTCAGGGTGCGCATCAGTTCGATTTCGACCGGCGATTTGGTTGCGGCGATTTCGTCGCGCTTCAACCGGCCGACGCCGTGTTCGGCGCTGATCGAACCGCCCATTTCGCGCACGAGCCCATGGACCAGCGCGTTCATTTCGTTCCAGCGGGCGAGGAAGGCCGGTTTGTCCGCGCCAAGGGGCTGGCTCAGATTGAAATGCACATTGCCGTCGCCGATGTGACCGAAGGCGACGGTGCGGACGCCCGGCATCGCCGCTTCGACGGCCGCCGTCGCCGTGGCGATGAAATCGCCCATGCGCGAGACCGGCACCGAGACATCGTGCTTGATGCTGCCGCCTTCGAGGCGCTGCACGTCGGAGAGCGTTTCGCGCAGGCGCCAGAAATCGGCGCGCTGTTTTTCGGAGCGCGCCAGCGCCGCGTCGGTGACGAGGCGCTGCTCGAGGCCTTCGGCCAGCACCGCCTCGAGCGTCGCATCAAGGCCGGCCGTGGCGCTGCCGGCGCTCAGTTCGATCAGCACGTACCAGGGTGAGGCGTCGGGCAGCGGATCGGCCGCGCCTTCGATATGCCGCGTCACGAATTCGAGGCCGATGCGCGGTACCAGCTCGAAGGCAGTGACCATGCCGCCCGACACATTGTCGGCGACGCGCAGCAGTTTCACCGCCGATGCGACATCGGGCACGGCGGCGAAAGCGGTGGCGATCGATTGCGGACGCGGGAAGAGTTTCAGTACCGCGCCGGTGACGATGCCGAGCGTGCCTTCGGAGCCGAGGAAGAGCTGCTTCAGGTCGTAGCCGGTGTTGTCCTTCCTGAGTCCGCGCATGCCGTCCCATATGTCGCCATTGGCCAGCACCACTTCGAGGCCGAGCACGAGATCGCGCGCATTGCCGTAGCGCAGCACCGCTGTGCCGCCGGCATTGGTCGAAAGATTGCCGCCGATCTGGCAGCTTCCTTCGGAGGCAAGGCTCAGCGGGAAGAGGCGGCCGGCTTCTTCGGCCGCGGCTTGCGCGGCGGCCAGCGTGACGCCGGCATCGAGGGCGAGCGTGTTGTTTTCGGCGTCGAGGGCGCGGATGCGGTTCATGCGCGACAGCGACAGCACCACTTCGTCGCCCGTCTCATGCGGGATCTGGCCGCCGACAAGGCCGGTATTTCCGCCCTGGGGGACGATGGCCGTTCCCGTCTCATGGGCGATTTTCAGGATTGCCGAAACTTCCTGCGTGGTGGCCGGCCGGAGCACCGCCGCCGCGCGGCCGACATACAACTCGCGGCGCTCGGCGAGATAGGGCGCCGCGTCGCCGTCCGCGACAACGCCCTTCGCGCCGACGACAGCTTGCATGCGGGCGAGTGTTTGGGGCGTGGGTTTCATTACGACGCTGCTTCAGATTGCCTGCATGCCCACCCCCTTACTTCAACGGAGGGCGGGCCGGTCCCGTCTTTTATCACCGTCAATGCCTGTGAGGCGAAGCAATCCGTTCTCTCAAGGTAGGAAAATATGCACGCAGAGGCGCAGAGACGCAGAGAAGTGGAAGCAATCAGCATTCATTTATGTGCGGCGATGCCGGGTATTGTTGGCGGCTTCGCCGCCGGAAGTGTCTTTCGCGCCGAAGGCGCCATCAAATCTTCTCTGCGTCTCTGCGCCTCTGCGTGAACAACTCCTACTTCACTCCGCCCGCCGATGCGCCCGGGCGCCTTGATGCAGCCAGCGGGCGCGGCCTTGGGCGTCGCTGCCGAGGAAGTGCCAGGTCTGCGGCAGCGTCATGCCGGGGGCGGTGCCGAGGAAGAGTTCGGCGTCGACCGCTTCGAGCGGCACGCGCTTCGGCCCGCCGGCGATTACCGCATAGTCGGGCGCGGGATGGCTCGTCGCGACCAGCCTGCCCTCCTCCACCGTCACTTCGATCGTTTCCATCGTGTTCGCATAGCGGCCTTCATAGCGTGCGGGATCGGCGCGGAAGGCCGGATCGACGGCGGGCAATTCGGGCGGCGCGATGCCGGCGGCTTCGGAAAACACCGCGCGGATCAGACTGTCGGCCATCGCCTTGCCGTTGCCGCCATTGGTCAGCAGGCAAAAGGCCGTGCCGCTGGCCGGGTGATAGCGCAGCCACGCCGCCTGGCCGATGGTCGATCCGTCATGGCCGAAGACTTCGTATGCGCCGTCGCCGTCCCAGTCCCACATGAAGGTCGCGAGGCCGATGGCGTCGATGTTCAGGTGGCGCGGGCAGACGGTGTTGACGGTTTGCATCGCGGCGACGCTTTCGGGCGCAAGCAGGCGCGTGCCGTCCGGTGCGGTGCCGCCGGCCATCAGCATGCGGGCGAAAGCGACGACGTCGCGCGCCTTGGCCATCGGCGTCGAGCCGACCGGCGCGTTCGACTGCGCCAGATAGGCGATCGGCGTCACGAAGAGTTTGCCGGGCTGGCCGAGATGACCGATCGCCGTTTGATAGCGCATCGCCTGTTCAGGCAGGGTCGAGAAAGCGGGCGTGCCCAGCGGCTTGGCGATGCGGGCGCGCACCGCCTTGTCCCAGATGCGGCCATCGGCCACCTCGATCATGCGACCGGCGGCGACAAAGCCGGTGTTGCAGTAGGAAAACATTTCGCCGGGCGCATGGACCTGGCCCAGCGCCGACATCATCGCCACGAATTTCTCGATGCGGTCCTCGCCGCGCCCGGCGTCGCGGAAATAATCGCCTTCGATGCCGCTGCGGTGCGAGAGCAGATCGCGAAGGGTCACTTCGGCCGTGACTGTCTCATCGGCGACGCGGAAACCCGGCAGCGTGGCGCGCACGGGCGCGTCGAGCGCGAGCTTGCCTTGCTCGACAAGCTGCAGGCAGAGCGTGGATGTGTAGAGCTTGGTGATCGAGCCGATCTGGAAGAGCGTTTCGGACGTGACCGGCACCTGCGTTTCGAGATTGCAGACACCGGTGGCGGCTTCGGCGAGCGCGCCGCCCGCCCACACCGCCAGCGACGCGCCGGGCACGCCGCATTGGCGCGTCAGCGTGTCGAGCGTTTCCTTCAGATGCGCGGGAGAGAGGGTCATGGGTGGTCTGGCTTTGCGTCTGCGGGGCGAATGGCGGGCCATCATATACATCTGTGCGGCGGCGGCGAAAGAGAGGGAAGGATTTTCACGCGGAGGCGCGGAGAAGAGAAGAATTGGTCACGCGAAGACGCGAAGGCGCGAAGGAAGAATTGTTCACGCAGAGGCGCAGAGACGCAGAGGTGCTGCGGGTGGCGCGGGCGTCGATTTCCCACCCGCCCCTGGGGGGCGGGTCGAAAAATTCGAAGAATTTTTCGGGGCGGGGGCGCTGAAGCGCGTCAGCGCATCCTCTATCGTTTTTTTATGCCGCCACTGCCGTGACCCCGCCCCGAAATTTGTTCGCTCACGCTCACAAATTGTCGACCCTCCCCCAAGGGGAGGGTGGAAGGAAAGGATCTGGCCGCCTGCTTGCAAGATGTGTGAATCTCGCGAGGCTTTCGCCGGGGTGACACTGAATTTGTGTCGACTCCCCAAGCCAGCGGCAGGGCTGAAGAAATCAATCCGCGCTTCTGGCCAGCGCGTTGCCGATGGGGAGGTTTTGCGCCGGGACGATCAGGACCTTGTCGATGCGGGGGCCGTCCATGTCGACGACTTCGAAGCGGTAGCCGTTCCAGCCGAAATAATCGCCTTCGCGCGGCAGGCGGCCGAACCAGTTGAACATCACGCCGGCCAGCGTGTTGACCTCGCCGCTTTCATCGCCGGGGAGCTTGGCGAGTTTCAGCAGGCGGCGCACTTCCTCGACCGAGACGACGCCGTCGATGATGTAGGAGCCGTCGTCGCGGATGGTGACGGCGGGGTTGCGGTCGACGGCGTGGTCGGAGAGGTCGCCGATCATGGCAAAGAAGACTTCCGACATGGTGAGTGTGCCGACGACATCGGCATATTCGTCGATGACGAAAGCCATGAACATGTTTTCGGACTGCAGAATGCTCAAGGCCTTCAAGACCGACGCGGTGCGCGGGATATAGAGCGGCGGCGACATGCGGGCCAGCAATTCATCGTTCGATTTCGGATCGAGGAAGAGTTCCTCGAGCCGGACCATGCCGATGAAGGGGCCGTTGGCGCCGCGGCGGACCGGATAGCGCATCTTCTGTTCGCGGCGGACCATGGCGAGGTTCGCTTCGACCGATTGTTCGGTGTCGAGCCAGACAAGCTGCAGGCGCGGCGTCATGATTTCGCTGATGCGGGTGTCGCCGAGGCGGAAGACGCGGTTGACGATGTCGCGCTCGACGCTTTCGATGGCGCCGGCGGCGGCGCCCTCCTCGATCAGATGCTTGATCTCGTCTTCGGTGACCTGCGGCACCTCAAGGCCGGTGATGCCGTAGAGCTTCAGCACCCATTCGGTCGAGTGGGAGAGAAAGGTGACGGCGGGCGCCAGCAGGCGGGCAAAGCCGCGCATCGGCCGGGCGACGGCCGAAGCGATGCCTTCGGGGTTCGATAGCGCGATGCGCTTGGGCACCAGCTCGCCGAGGATCAGCGTCAGATAGGTCAGCACGATGACGACGAAGCCGAAGGCGACGGGCTGGGCGTAGGGGCCGATCCACGGCCAATCGACCATGAAGGCCGAAACGGGCCCGGCCAGCACCGCGCCGCCAAAGGCGCCGGTGAAGACGCCGACCATGGTGATGCCGATCTGCACCGAGGAAAGGAAGCGGCCGGGCTCGGCCTGGAGCTTGAGCGCCGATTCAACCGGGGCGGTGGCGGCGCCCGTGCGCTTGCGCGCGGTCAGCAGCGCCTGCAGACGCTGACGCCGCGCCGAGACCAATGCCATTTCGGACATCGAGAAAAACCCGTTCACGAGGATCAGAACGAGCAGGATGACGATGTTCGAAAGCATGGGCTCCCCGGGGGCTGGAGGGAAAGTATAGAGGAGAGCGGGGGCGCGCGCGACGGGGTAGCGCGGAGGGCCGGAACGCGGCAGGATTGGCCGCTTTCTCAGGGGGACACGGAGAAGGCACATGCCTCACAGGGACAACGAATCAACGGCGGCGCGGGCGGCGCGGGACGGCGAGGCGCCGGCGCTGGCGGCGCTGTGGGAAGCTTGCGGGCTGACCCGGCCCTGGAACGACCCGGCCAGGGACTTTGCCTTTGCGCTGGCGGGGCCGGCATCGGAGGTGCTGGTGATCGAGCGGGAGGGGCGGATCGCGGCCAGCGTGATGGTCGGCCATGACGGGCACCGGGGCGCGGTCTATTACGTCGCGGTCGATCCGGCGCTCAGGGGACAGGGTCTGGGACGCGCGATCATGGCGGCGGCGGAGCACTGGCTTCGCGAACGCGGCGTCTGGAAACTCAACCTGATGGTGCGGACGGGGAACGAGGGCGCGACGGGGTTCTATGCGGCGCTTGGCTACGGGACGGATGCGGTCAGCGTGATGTCGAAGCGGCTGACGCCGGCGCCGCATGCAGTGGCGGATTGAAGGAAGGAAGGGATTCACGCGGAGGCGCGGAGAAGAGGAGAAGGCAGGAAGACGGGTTCACGCGAAGACGCGAAGGCGCTCCGGGGTGTCGTTGGAAAGCGTCTGACCTATCGAACAGTTGGTCAAAATGCCTGAGGCGAAAGCGCAAAAAAGAAGCCGCCCAAGAACCGCAGCCATTCTCAAAAGGAGCGGTTCATTGAGGCTGCGCGGGCTGCTGACGCCGATGAGACGGGCAAAACATTGGAATCTGCATTCAAAAAAATAGTCCCGCCCCAATAATCCGACCGCGAAAATTAATGGCCGTTTCCCCCCTAGAGAAAAGACGATTAACCGAAGTGCATGTTACCCGTGTGAATTTCATATGGTCGAATGCGTACCGTTATCACAAGGCGCACATCGTTCACATCTGGCTTGGCCGACACGAACTCTAGAAGTTGATCTGTTTCAACGGAAACTTTCGTGATTAGCCTGTCGTTCTCCAACAATACGAAAAACGGCGTTTCGTTCCTTTCAGCCGTGCGCGTTTCGTAGTCCTGATTGGCATCTGGGATCGTGAGGGCGTCCAGGAGCGTCTTGAGTCGCCCGTCAATATCGCCTTGGTGAACAATTCCGCCGGGCTTGTGTGGCCTCAAAAACAGCACGTCTACCGCACAAATTAGATCCAGTTCGCTCGTCACCAACGGCACAAACTGCCATCCAAAATGAGTATGTCGTTTGGCCAACATTTCCTTTTTGGTTAACGGCGGTGTGTACCCATCTTCTGCCCTGACGGTTATAACCGACGGACCACCGCCACCCCCCTTTTTCAAGGCCGGAACGACATCCCATAAGCGTTTCAATTGGGGGTGAAACGCACTTCGCAAATTGTGTTTGTGTTCCGAGCGCCTATCCTTGCCCACACGAGAATCATTGCCGGTAGAAAGCAGACAGCCCTGATAAGTCAGCCGGAATTCCATGTACGGCGCGTCCTCCACACGGTGATACGGATTATCATCAAAAACAGTCCGCCTTTCGCAAATATTTAACATACTAGCGCCCTCCCGCTCGGGTGGGTACGGGAAGTGTAATATTGGGAAAAAATTCTCACGCGAAGGCGCGAAGAAGGTTTGATGGCGCTTCCGCCTCCGCCAAGAGCTTCCGCCTTCGCCAAAGGCTTCGGCGGACAGGCCTGCGGACAAGACGGCGGACATGTCGCGCCGGGAAAATGTGGTTGTCCAATCCCTTTTTCCACACTCGTCATTGCGAGCGAAGCGAAGCAACCCAGAAGCCGCGAGCACTGAATTTGCCGCTTCTGGGTTGCTTCGCGTTCGGCGCTCGAAAAGGTCCACCGGACCTTTTCGTTTGCTGACGCAAAACGCGCCTCACCCTCGCAATGACGCGTCAGGGGTTGTGCTGCAACCCTCCCTCAGAACAAGCCTAGCTGTTTCGTGTCGGGCTGCTTTTTCGGGCGGGCGGGTTTTTCGGGGTCGGGTTCGATCGTGGCCGGCTCGAGCAACGAGGGATCGTCGTTGGCGACGCGGTTGATCCGTGTGCTGACGGGGGTGGCGTCGAGGAGGTCGTCGGGTGCGGGGCGCAGCAGGGCCTGGGCTTCCTTCAGCGGCGTCGCCGGGTCGAGCCAGGCGTCCCAATCCTTCTCGTCGAGGATCACCGGCATGCGGTGATGGATGGGGGCGAGCGTTGCATTGGCTTCGCAGGTGAC
The DNA here is from genome assembly GCF_030651915.1 of Parvibaculum sp. Classification (GTDB taxonomy): domain Bacteria; phylum Pseudomonadota; class Alphaproteobacteria; order Parvibaculales; family Parvibaculaceae; genus Parvibaculum. The sequence goes on from NZ_JAUSBV010000005.1 coordinate 564,007, forward strand.
GACGGCGCAACTATCGATTTCGCTGCCTTCGGCGGTTGCCCAGGTTTCCCAGAGGGCGGCCATGGCGAAGGGGGCGCGGTCCCTGCGGCGGATGACATAGGGCTGTTTGACGCCCTTCCCCTCCGCCTTCCATTCATAGAAGCCGTCGGCCGGCATCAGGGCGCGGCGGTGGCGGAAGGCGGCGCGGAAAGAGGGTTTCTCCGCGATGGTTTCGGCGCGGGCGTTGATCAGCAGCGACGCCGGCACTTCCTTCGCCCATGAAGGGATCAGGCCCCAGCGGACCAGCAGGAAATGCCGCTGCGCGCCGTCGCGGAAGACGATGGGCACCGGCTGGGTCGGCGCGATGTTGTGGCGCGGCGGGAAATTCGGCTGCTCGCCGAAGCCGAAAAGCTCGCGCATCACGTCGGGGGGCGCGGTGATGGTGTAGCGTCCGCACATGTCCCCTGTTTAATCCGAGTCGGGCGGGCGACAGATTTTTTTCTGGAGCGCGTTCGGACGCAAAACCGGCGTCCACTTTTGCTGAACGCGCTCTTGTTGTTATGTTGTACCATCCGCATCAACCAGTGGAGACGGCATGACAGCGCGCGCGGCGGCTCACGCCCATACATCGCATAATCACCGGGCCTGCATCGACGATGCGCTGGCGACGGCGCGGGAGCTGTGCGCCACGCGGGGCGTGCAGCTGACGCCGTTGCGCGAAAAGGTGCTGCATATCGTCTGGCGCAGCCACAAGCCGATGGGGGCTTACGAGGTGCTGGACGAGCTGGCGCGCAGCCACAAGGCGGCGCGGCCGCCGACCGTCTACCGGGCGCTCGACTTCCTGATGGCCGAGGGGCTGATCCACAAGATCGAATCGCTGAACGCCTATCTCGGCTGCATCGAGGCCGGCGCGCCCCATTCGGGGCAATTCCTGATCTGCCAGAAATGCGGGGCGACTGAGGAAATCGTCGATCCGAAGCTCGAAACGGCGCTGGAAGCGGCGGCGCGCCGCGCCCATTTCCAGCCCGTGCGCAAGGTGGTCGAGATCAGCGGCCTATGCGCCCGCTGCGGAAAATGAGCCCGCGTTGAAGCTTTGCCGCCTTCGTCTAAACTCGCGGCCTCATCTGCCCCTCGTTCCAGGAGCTCGTCTGCCATCATGACCCGCCGGACCCTTTCGACCGCTGCGCTTGCCGCCCTCCTTGCGGCGCTGGCGGCACCGCCGGCGCTGGCGCAATCGGCCAAGTTTGAGCCCGGTACGCGTTCGGGGCCCTTCGTCGCCACCGACAAGTCGCTGACCGACCTGCTGGCCGACGAATACGAGATCCGCGGCAATCTCGGCACGGCGCTGATCCTGCAGAAGGGCGCCTCGGTTTATTCCTGCCAGATTCCGCCCGATCCCGAGCAACTCGATTTCAAGCCCTATTTCGTCTGCGCCGAACTCGACGAGGAACCGCGCGCGGCCAAACCCAAAGAGCCGGCGCTCAAACCCCGATCGGGTAATTGACCGGCGCGGCTCCTGCCATTGCCATCCGCATCGTCAAAACCAGAAACCAGATCAGGGAGAAACCCCATGGCCTACAAACCCTTCGACCTCTCGGGCAAGGTCGCGCTCATCACCGGCGGCAATGGCGGCATCGGCCTCGGCATGGCCGATGCGCTGGCGCAATCGGGCGCCGATATCGCGATCTGGGGCACCAATGAGGACAAGAACAAGCGCGCCGCCGAGCAGCTGCGCGCGCATGGCGTGAAGGTCTATGCGCGGAAAGTCGACGTGTCGGACGAGAAACAGGTGGTCGACGGGATCGGCGCGACGGTGAAGGATCTCGGCCGGATCGATGCGGTGTTTGCCAATGCCGGTGTCGGCTTCGGCGCGCCGTCCTTTATCGGCATGACGACCGAGACCTATCGCAAGACGCTGGCGGTCAATCTCGACGGCGTGTTCTTCACGCTGCGCGAGAGCGCGCGGCACATGGTCGACCGCGCCAAGTCGGGCGATGCCGGCGGCTCGCTGGTCGGAATCGCGAGCCTTGCGGCCATCGAAGGCGCGGCGCGCAACGAGGCCTATGCGGCGACCAAGGGCGGCGTCATTTCGATGATCAAGAGCATCGCGGTCGAACATGCGCGTTACGGGATGCGGGCGAACGCCATTCTGCCGGGCTGGATCGCCACCGACATGACCGCGCAGGCGCAAGCCGCGCCCGCCTTTGCCGAAAAGGTCATTCCGCGCGTGCCGGCACGGCGCTGGGGCGAGCCGGAAGATTTCGGCGGCGTGGCGGTTTACCTGACCTCGGATGCGTCGTCCTATCATTCGGGTGATACTTTCGTTGTGGACGGCGGCTACGCGATTTTCTGAGGACAGATGACGAACAAGCGGAACGGCACCACGGAAGAGATCGACCGGCGGCTTATTCTTATGGCGCGCACGGTGGTGGTGCTGTTCCGCCAGTTCGAACAGATCGCGCGGGAAATGGAGATCACCATCCCGCAATACCGTTTCCTGCTGTTCCTGAAGCGCGGGCCGAAGCGGGCCGGCGAGCTGGCGGTGGAAGCGGCGATCCGCAAGCCGACCGCGTCGGGCCTGATCGCCGATATGGAGAAGCGCGGGCTGATCGCGCGGGCGCCCGACAAGGATGACGGGCGCAGCGTGCGGCTGACGCTGACCAAGAAGGGCCTCACCAAGCATCGCGAATTCGAAGAGGCGCTGGCGCGCTATCTGCCGTCGCTGCTGGATGAGGGCGACGCCGACGCCATGCTCGATGCGTTTTCGGAGCTTGCCTATATCATCGACAGCAAACGTGAAGGCGCGGGGCCGCTGGAGGTGGAGGATTGAGATGTGCCTGTGGCACCCCCTCACCCTTCCCAACGCAGCGTTGCTGCGTTGGGCCCCTTCCCTCTCCCCGATGGGGAGAGGGAGATTAAGGTGTCGACACTTCTATCCCTCTCCCCATCGGGGAGAGGGAGGGAGCCGTCGTCAGACGGCGGAAGGGTGAGGGGGCGCGCGGAAATGCAGAGGGGGAGATGAACCAATGAGCCTCGATCTCAATCCGGTTTCGGTGTCGGACTACCGGGAACTGGCAAGGCGGCGGCTGCCGACGCAGCTCTTCGACTATATCGATGGCGGCTCCTATGCCGAGGCGACGCTTGGCGACAATGTGGCGGCGTTTCAGCGGCTGAAGCTGCGGCAGCGGGTGCTGCGCGACGTTTCGAGCATCGACACCGGCACCGAGATTTTCGGCACGCGCTGGAAAATTCCGGCGGCGCTGGGGCCGGTCGGTTTTGCCGGCATGTATGCACGGCGCGGCGAAGTGCAGGCGGCGAAGGCGGCCGAAAGTTTCGGTGTGCCGTTCACGCTGTCGACGGTGGGCATCTGTTCGATCGAGGAAGTGGCCGCGGCGACGACGCAGCCTTTCTGGTTTCAATTGTATGTGATCAAGGATCGCGGCTATGCGCGGTCGCTGATGCAACGCGCGCATGAAGCGGGCTGTCCGGTGCTGGTGTTCACGGTCGATCTGGCGGTGCTGGGGGCGCGCTACCGCGACACGCGCAACGGCATGAACACCGCGATGTCGCTCGGCAAGCGGCTGAAGGTTGCCGCCGATTTCGCGCGGCGGCCGGGCTGGATCCGCGATGTGGCGCTGGGCGGAAAGCCGCTCGATTTCGGCAATTTGCGCGAAGCGGTGCCGGATGCGAAGGGCTTCGGCGAATTCGGCATGTGGGTCGCCCAGAACCTCGATCCGGCGATGACCTGGAAAGACCTCGAATGGGTGCGCGCCAACTGGCCGGGCAAGATCGTCATCAAGGGGGTGATGGACCCGGAGGATGCGCGGATCGCGATGAAGGAAGTGGCGCCGGAGGGGATCGTCGTTTCCAATCATGGCGGGCGGCAGCTCGACGGCACGCCGGCGACGCTCGACGCGCTGCCGGCGATCCGCGAAGCGGTGGGCGATGCCACGACGCTGTTCGTCGATGGCGGCATCCGCAGCGGGCTCGACGTGGTGAAGGCGGTGGCGCAGGGGGCCGATGCCTGCCTGCTGGGCCGCGCCTGGGCCTTTGCGCTGGCGGCGCGCGGCGAGGCCGGCGTCAAGGCGATGCTCGGGACGATGCGCAGCGAAATGAATGTCGCGATGGCGCTGACCGGGCACACGAAAGTTTCGGAGATCGGGCGGGCGACGATTGCGTGAGGGGCCCTACTCCGCCCTGGTGATGCGGATCAGTTCGCCGTTGGCGGCATCGGTGAGGAGGTAGAGGGCACCGTCGGGGCCGGCGCGGACGTCGCGGATGCGCTTGCCCATGGCGGCCAGCAGCACTTCCTCGCCCGCGACCTTGTCGCCGTCGAGCGTCAGGCGGTAGAGGCCGGGGCGGGCCAGGCCGCCGACGAAGAGATTGCCTTGCCATCCGGGAATCTCATCCGATGTATAGAAGGCCATGCCGGAGACGCCGATCGAGGGCGTCCAGTGATGGATCGGGTCTTCGATGCCGGGCGCCGATTTCTCACCCGCGCCGACGGGCGAGAAGTCGTAGTTGACGCCGTGAGAGACCAGCGGCCAGCCGTAATTCTTGCCGGCTTCGGCGATGTTCAGTTCGTCGCCACCGCGCGGCCCGTGTTCGTTGGTCCAGAGCATGCCGGTTTCGGGATGAAGTGCGGCGCCCTGCTGGTTGCGGTGGCCGTATGACCAGATTTCGGGCTGTGCGCCGTCCTGGTTGACGAAGGGATTGTCCTCCGGCACCGAACCGTCGGGCATGATGCGCACCACCTTGCCGAGATGCGAGGCGAGGTCCTGCGCCTCCTCGCGCATGCCGACGCGCGAGCGCTCGCCCAGCGCGATGAAGAGATGACCGTCCTTGTCGAAGACCAGGCGCGAACCGAAATGGAGATGGCTGTCCTTTTTCGGCTGCTGGCGGAAGATCACCTCGACATCCTTCAGCTGGAAGGTGCTGTCGCCTTCGAGGCGGCCGCGGGCGACCGCGGTGCCGTTGAGGCGTCCTTCGCCGGCTTCGGCATAGCTCAGATAGACGAGGCGGTTTGCTTCGAAGTCCGGATCGAGTGCGACATCGAGCAGACCGCCCTGCCCGCGCGCCACGACTTCGGGCACGCCATAGATGGCGTCGGAAATGTTGCCGTCGGGCGTCACCACACGCAGCAGGCCCCGGCGCTCGCTGACCAGCATGCGGCCGTCGGGCAGGAAGGCGAGGCCCCAGGGATGGTGGAGGCCCGCGGCGAGTGTTTCGACATGGATTGTCGCCTTTTCGGTTTCCCAGCTCTTGCCGGCGGCCAGGGCGGGGCTCGCCAGAAGGGCGGCGGCGAGCATTGCGGGGAGGCGTGTGGCGGCGCGGCGGTCGGTCATGGGTCACCCGGGATATGGAAAGGTCAGCGCCGAGCCTCGCCGCCGGAGGGGACGAAAATGTGGCAGGGCGCCAATTGGCGGATTGACAGCGGCGGAGGCGCGGGTTTTAGTTAGGTATCCGAACTAAATAACCGGGCCGCCGACGCACCTTCCGTTTCCTGGCGGCCGCGCCACAGGGAGAGACCCCATGTCCATCCGTACGCCGCTTTGCGACCTTCTCGGCATCAAATATCCGATCATGCTGGCCGGCATGGGCGGGGTTTCCTATGCCGAACTTGTCGCCGCCGTTTCGAATGCCGGCGGCTTCGGCACGCTGGGGATGGCCGGGCGACAGCCGGAGCAGATCCGCGAAGAGATGAAGAAGGTCAAGGACCTGACCGACAAGCCGTTCGGCGTCGACCTTCTGGCGGCGGTGCCGGAATCGCTGGAACGCACCGCCGACATCATGATCGAGGAAGGCGCCACCGCCTTCATTTCCGGTCTCGGCGTGCCGACCAACATTCTCGAAAAGCTGCATGGCGCGGGCATGAAGGTGATGAATGTCTGCGGCACGGTCAAACATGCGGTGGCCGGCGAAAAGGCCGGTCTCGACGGCGTGATCGCGCAAGGCACCGAAGGCGGCGGCCATACGGGCAAGGTTGCCGGTATGGCGCTGATCCCGCAGATCGTCGATGCGGTGAAGAGCATTCCGGTGATCGCGGCCGGTTCGATCATCGACGGGCGCGGGCTGGCGGCGGCGCTGGCCTTCGGCGCGCAGGGCGTTTGGATGGGCACGCGCTTCATCGCAGCGAAGGAAAGCCATGCGGGCGACATGTACCGGCAGGTGATTGTGGACGCGAAGGACACCGACACGATCGTCACGCGCTGCTATTCGGGCAAGACGATGCGCGTCTTCAACAATCCCTACGTGCAGGACTGGGAGAGCCGTCCGGCCGAGATCCAGCCCTTCCCGCAACAGGCGATCCTGTCGCATCAGAACAATGTGATGGGCGGCATTGGCGGGCAGATCGAAGGGCTTGAGCGCGACCGCTCCTGCTTTGCGATGGGCCAGGGTGCCGGCGGCATTCACGAGGTGCTGAGCGCGGCCGAAATCGTCGAGAAGACGATGGCGGAAGCGGAGGCCGTGCTCGAGCGGCTGAAGAAATACGCCTGAGCAAACGCCCTGTTTTTCAGGCCCGCTTCCTGCAGCGAATCCGGCGGACCCGCCCGAAAGGCGGGGCCAGGCGCTAATTCCGGCGCGGAACGGGACGTTGCATGTCCAGATTTGGGACAAATCCGACGGCTGAATGGAAGTGCCGGGCCGGCGCGGTGCTGATGGCTGCGCTGTTGGCGCTGCCGCCCCTGCCCGCCGCCGCGCAGACCGTGCCGGCCGAAATGTTCCGGCTGGCCGAGGTGCTGGGCGCCGTTCACCATCTGCGGACCGTTTGCGGTACCCGCGAGGGGCAGCTCTGGCGCAACAAGATGATCGAGATGCTGGGCGCGGTCGGCCCGGGCGACGAAGACCGGCAGAAGCTGATCGCGCGCTTCAATGAGGCCTTTCACAGCACGCGCAGCCGCCATGCGGCCTGCTCGCGCGGCGCGGCGGCACAATCGGACAAGCTGTTCGAGGAAGGGCAGCGCATCGCCCGGGAACTGGCCGTCAAAGGCTATGGCCGGTAGGCCGCCAGCCGCCGCAGACGACAAATCCGGCAACGCGGCAACAGGTCCCGTTGCTAGGCAGGCGTTTCATTCCGCCAGCCATTGTTAACCTGTCTTTCACGAATGGGGAGACATTCGGCGCGGGTGTGTTACAAATGCCCCCGTGTATTCCAACCACGTGAGGCCTGTTTCCGGCGGCAAAAAGCCCCGAAAACAGCCGGATCGAGGACATATGGCCGAAGATTTTCCTGGCGACGCGACCTTCCGTTCTCTCGATGAAGACGGACACGACGTTTCGCCGCTTTCCGAAACCGAGCAGCGCCGGGTCGCGCTCCAGAACATTCTGGACGCGTGGGACGAGGCGCTGGGCGAAGGCGTCGACGCCGATATTCTGGCGACGACGGCGATATTCGCCGCGCTCTCCGACATGGTCGAAGCCTATGGCGAGGAAGCCGTGGCCGACATGGCCGACGGTCTCTCCGACCGTGTGCGGCAAGGCGAATTCACGCTCAACCGGACGATGAATTGAATTATCGCGATGGCGATACGAAAAGGCGGGCCCGAAAGCCCGCCTTTTTTATTGCCGGGCCAATGCCGCCTTACAGCATCACTTCAATCAGGCGCGGGCCCTTCTGCTTCATTGCCGACGCAAAGGCCTCGGCAAATTCCTCCGCCGTTTCGACGCGGACGGATTCCACGCCCATGCCCTGCCCCAGTTGCACCCAGTTCAGTTCCGGATTGTGCAGATCGAGCATCGAGAGCGCCTTCGGTCCCGGATTTTCGGCGCCGACGCGCATCAGCTCGATGTTGAGGATCGCATAGGAGCGGTTGGCGAAAATCACATTGGTCACATCGAGTTTCTCGCGCGCCTGTGTCCAGAGTGCCTGCAGCGTGTACATCGCGCCGCCGTCGCCATGGAGACAAACAACCTTGCGATCGGGACAGGCAACCGCGGCGCCGGTGGCGAGCGGCAGGCCCTGACCGATGGCGCCGCCGGTCAGCGAGAGATGATCGTGCGGCGCAGCGGTTGCCGTCGCGATCGCCGAACCGATGCCCGAGGTTGCCGCTTCGTCGGAGACGATCGCATTGTCGGGCATGTAGTGCGCGATAATGGCGCCGGCCGTGAACTGATCGAGATTGCCTTTTGGCAGATCGGGCTTCTGGAGCGGCGCGACATTGGCCGGGTCCTTCGGCGCACCGATGGCGGAGGCGACCGCTTCAAGCGCGGCGACGCCGTCTTCATGCGGATGCGCCAGATAGAGAATGTCGGCGCTGTCCGGCGTGCACCAGCTCGGCTTGCCCGGATAGGCGAAGAAGGAGACCGGCGGCTTCGAGCCGACGAGAATCAATTGCTCGACGTTCGCCAGCGTCTCGACCATCTGTTCGGCAAAATAGGGAATGCGCTCGATGACGACGCGGCCCGCACCGCGCTGGAGGCGCGGTGTGAAGGTGTCGCACATGATACGCGCGCCGGACGCGGCGGCGATGCGACCGGCGGCGACGAGGCCCTGTTCCTTCAACGCCGCACCGCGCACGAGAATTGCTGTCTTCTTGCCGTTCTTCAGCGCCTTCGCGGCGGCATCGACGGCGGCGGACGAGACCGTGGCCGGCGCCGTCTGGGGCAGCTTCGGCGCGGGATGTTCGGCGTCGAGCCAGGCGGTGTCGGCGGGCAGGATCAGCGTCGCGATCTGACCGGGCGGCTGCATGGCGGCGTGGACGGCGCGGGCGCCATCGGCGGCGACCGTTTTCGGACTGGTGGACGAATGCACCCAGCCGGAGACGGGGCGCGCAAAGCCGACAATGTCGGAGGCCAGCGGCGCGTCATATTGCGCGTGATAGGTGGCATGGTCGCCGACAATGTTGACGATCGGCGTCGAGGCGCGGCGCGCATTGTGGAGATTGGCCAGGCCATTGGCGAGGCCCGGTCCGAGATGCAGGAGCGTGGCGGCCGGCTTCTCGGCCATGCGGCCGTAACCGTCGGCCATGCCGGTGACCGCGCCTTCGAAGAGACCCAGGATCGCGCGCATGCCGTCGACCTTGTCGAGCGCGGCAACGAAGTGCATTTCCGAGGTGCCGGGATTGGAGAAACAGACCTCGACGCCCGATCCCACCAGCGTTCGCACCAGACTTTCCGCACCGTTCATTTGCACTCTCCCTGTATTCGTTTTCCTGCAATCTAGACCATCAGAAGAGATGCGTCACCGCCACGCGGATCAGCACCACGGCGCCAAAGACAACGATCAGCCCGCCCGAGACGCGATTGACCAGCGCGAGCAAGCGGTCGGTCATGCGGTGACGGAACAGGCTGACGAAACCCGAGACACTGGCCCACCAGAGCAGCGAGCCGACGGCAACGGCAACGACGACCGTCGCCGCATGGACATAGTCGTCGCCCGCCGAAGCAAGACCCGCAACGCCGCCAAAAATGGCGAGAAAGCCCAGCATGGTCGCCGGGTTGGTGACCGTCAGCACGAAGGTCGTGGCAAAGACCTTCGCCGTTGCCGCCGCCATGGCCGCCGAGACGTTCGCATTCTCGTTCTCATTGGAGCCTACAGCCGCATGCGGACGCGCAAACCATGTGCGCAAGCCGAGGCCGAGGAGAAAGCAACCGCCGACGATCTGCAGCAGGGTTTCAATCCGGAAAACAAAATCGATCGCCTGGGTGATGCCGAATGCCGCGATGACGGCAAACAATGCGTCGCCGGCCGCCGCCCCGCAACCGGACAGGAAACCATTGATCTGGCCGTAGCGCAGCGTGCGGCGAATGACGATCAGATTGACCGGTCCGATGGGCGCGGCGACCGCCAGTCCGATCGCCACGCCATTTACCACCAGACCGAGATCGATCATTCCAGGTTCCGTTCTCGTTGCTCAGGCAACGACAATGTCGTTGCCCGGCGGATCAGCATAGAGTTTTTCGACCAGCGCGGCGCGGCGGCCGAGCGCCACGGCCTGATTGATATAACCCTTGTCGGTGAGTTCGCCGGCATCGACGCTTGGCGGCTCGGTCATCAGCAACGCGCGGACAACGCGCGTGCTCGATCCGGGGTTGCCCTTGTTGTGGGCGCGCAACCCTTCGGCCAGACGTTCCAGCACCGCCGGATGATGCACAATGTCCTCGACCGCCAGCGCCTGATCGCCGGCAATGTTGCGGCAGGCCGGAATGTTCGGGAAGCCGAGCAGACCGATATATTCGCGATCGAGGCCGGCAACCAGCGCATCGGCCAGCACGCCGTTCGAGGCCGCGACCGCGTCGACGCGCAGCTTGCCGGCGCTGACCCAGGTGCCGGTCGAGAGTTTGAAGTCCTCGGCCACACGGCCATCGAACACAAGCCCTTCCAGCGGATTGTCGGGATTGACGAAGCGGGCGCCGTCGCCGAGGCAATAGAAGCCTTCCGCGTCATAGGCTTCGGCCGTCTTTTCCGGGTTCTTGTAGTAGCCGGGCGTGATGCAGGCACCGCGCACGCGCACTTCCATTTTCTGGCCGACGGGCGCGAGCTTCAATTCAATGCCGGGAAGCGGCAGGCCAAGGAGGCCCATGCGCTCGGTCGGCCAGTGGACGTTGCAGATGGTGGGTGCGGTTTCGGTGGCGCCATAGCCCGACGAAAAGACGATACGCTCGCCGACGGTGCGTATCGCCACACGCTGGACGCGCTCATAGAGATCCTGGCTCAGCGCCGCGCCGCCATAGGCCAGCGAGCGAAGACGCGAGAAAAAGTTTTCCGCCAGGGCCGCGTCGCGTTCCAGTTCGTCGGCCAGCATGGTGTAGGCGGCCGGCACATTGGAATAGGCGGTCGGCGCGATTTCGCGCAGATTGGCCACGGTTTCGGCAAAGCCGCCGGGAACCGGACGGCCGCCGTCGATATAGAGCGTGCCGCCGGCGACCAGCAGGTTGTTGAGGATCGCGTTGCCGCCGAAGCAGTGGTTCCAGGGCAGCCAGTTCAGCAGCACCGGCGGCTCTTCGCCGTCCTGATCGACGGTGACGCTTTTCGGCATCACCGAATTGACGCACATCATCTGCTGCGTCGTGATGACGGCCTTCGGCATGCCGGTGGAGCCGGAGGTGAAGAGATATTTGGCGACCATCTCACCCGACAGCCGCGCATAGCTTTCCTCGACGGCGGCGCCCGGCGCCGTGTCCGTGAGGTCGGCGAATGATGTGCCGCGCGAACCGTCGACCGTCACCAGTTCGACGGTTTCATTGAAATCGGGATTGGCGAGAGCGAGCGCCGCGAGACCGCGGGCGAAAGGCGCGCTCTCCTGCATGAAGATCAGCTTCGGCTGGATGAGATCGACGACGTAACGCAGCTTGTCGAAATCGGAGCTCATGGTGCTGTAGGAGGGCGAAACCGGGGCAACGGGAACGCCGGCCAGGATGGCGCCATAGGTCATCAGCGCGTGTTCGATCGAATTGCCGGAGAGGATCATCACCGGCGTCTGCTGCGTGAAACCGCGATCGAGCAGCGCCTGCGCGATGGCGTTGACCTTGCGGTTCGCATCCGCGTAGGTCAGCAGTTCCCAGCTGCCGAGGCCTTCATTGACGACACGCCGCTTGCCGAGCCAGACGCGGTCTGGCGCTTCGGCCGCCCATTTGCGGATCGGTTCGATCAGATTGGCAGGCGTGGGCCGCAGCGGATGCGGATTGCGCAGGACGATCGAGCCGTCGGCGCGGCGCTCGACCTCGACTTTCGGTTCGACATAGTTGGCGTCGCGAAAGGGCGGGAGATTCATGTCCAAGGCTCTCGCGCTCCCGCTCAGGCGTTGACGTCGATGATGGCGCGGCCCCGTACTTTGCCGGCGATGATTTCTTCGGCAAGACGCGGCACATCGTCGAGCTTCGCGCGGAAGCTCATCGCCTCAAGCTTCTTCATGTCGAGATCCGTGGCGAGGCGTTTGTAAGCCTCGATGCGAATGGCGCGCGGCGCCATGACGCTGTCGATGCCGGCCAGCGTGACGCCGCGCAGGATGAACGGGGCGACGGAGGCCGGCAGGTCCATGCCCTGCGCCAGCCCGCACGCGGCAACCGTGCCGCCATATTTCGTCATCGAAAGCGCATTGGCCAGGGTGTGACTGCCGACAGCATCCACCACGCCCGCCCAGCGCTCCTTGCCGATCGGCTTGCCGGGCGCGGAAAGCTCATTGCGATCGATGATTTCGGCGGCGCCGAGACCTTTCAGGTAATCGGCTTCCGAGGCGCGGCCGGTGGACGCGATGACGCGGTAGCCGAGCTTCGACAGCAGGGCGACGGCGACCGAACCGACGCCGCCGGCGGCACCCGTCACCAGCACGTCACCCTTGGCGGGCGTCACGCCGTTTTTTTCCAGCGCCAGCACGCAGAGCATGGCGGTGTAGCCGGCGGTGCCGATGGCCATGGCCTGTTCGTTGGAAATTGCGTCGGGCAGCTTCACCAGCCAGTCGCCCTTGACGCGGGCCTTCTGCGCATAGCCGCCATTGTGGCCTTCGCCGACGCCGAAGCCGTTGAGCACGACGCGGTCGCCGAGCTTGAATTCGGCATGGGAGGATTTCTCGACCGTGCCGGAAAAGTCGATGCCGGGGATCAGCGGCCAGTTGCGGACGATGGGCGCCTTGCCGGTCAGCGCCAGGCCGTCCTTGTAATTGACCGTCGAATAGTCGACCGCGACCGTGACATCGCCGTCCATCAGATCGGCTTCGGTGAGGGTCACGAATTCGGCCTTCGGACCCGCCTCGGTCTTGGACACGCGGAGGGCGCGGAACTTGTCGGTCATGTGGAGATATCCTTCCCTGAGAACCTGGCAGCTTCTTGCGGGCCGGTTTTGCCGATTTCCAGCCTCTTGCGGCGACAAACGAACCCAAATCGGAGGCCGGGTCAAGCCGCCGCCACGGCGCTGGCACTCACCTGGCATCGCGAGTGACAAGCATATGATTTTATTGAACGAATCGGTTTGTAGGGGATTTGTCAATATCGACGGGTGGAAAATTGCCGCCTAGGATTCTGATGTGATTTGCGTCGTTATCCGGAGGTGTCGCGTGAGACAGGTTTCCGAATTCAAGAAGTTGCTCGACGGCTACCGGCTGGTGACAGCCGAAATTCTCTACCGGATGCCCGACCATCCGAAGCTGCTGCAGAGCTATATCTGGCAGGATCTGGACATGGCGCCGAAATATCCGGTGCTCGGAAAGTTCCTCGATTTCTGGAACCGCGAGCTCGACGGGCCGATCCATTCAGTCACGGTCGGGACAAGGCGGGTGATCCATCCGAGCGAGTTCATCCGGGCGGATTTCGTGGCGACGATTCACTGAGGCTTCGGGCCCGGGTCCACCTAGGATCAATTCACATTGCAATTTATATTCTGAAGGAATGGCTAGGTTAAACACCCAGTCGAGATTCCAACTCTTCAGTCAGCGCAACTATCGGACCAGAACGATGGGCGTTGATCGCCATTCCCGGATTTGCCGCCACCAGCTTCGAAATCTTTTGTTTAACTGAAGATGCCGTTGCGTCGTCCCATCTTCTGCCTTGTTTCTTAAACGCCAACTCCATCCGAGCAGACCACTTACCTTTACCTTTAAAACTAGCCCCCTCCAGAGAGGGTCCAAAATCCGTCTTGATCATCTCAGCGTAAAAGTCGACATCGAAAAGATCCTCAAGCTCGCTCTCCGGCTTACCGAGAGCTGTTGCAAAAATGATATCCGCTACACTTAATATTCCCGACTTAATTGCAACATCAGCTCCCCGTCGCCCCGCTGCATCATCATCCATAAACGCGAGCACATTGCACAGTGCGCTCACATGTAATGATGCGAAATAGGACAGATTAGTACCTCCCCCCAAGTGCTCGACAACCAAAGCACCCGACGCCAAAGCACCCCGACATTTTTGTGATTTACTTCTCAAGATAGCAGTAAGCGACACTTTGTCATCCGATCCCTCCACAAGCAAAACCAGCTCTGCATTTCTCAAATTATCGGAGGCTCGCACGCCAAGAATCTCGCGCAACTGCTCTACGGAGGTTGCGGTCTGCGCCTGATTGTCGGCAACAATAATGTTGCGACTAATATCCGTTCTATCCACAAATAGCGGATTGTGGGTGGTGATAATCACTTGATGAAGCCTTGCAAGGTCGGAAACTACATCTCGAATTTCGTGCATCGCTCCGGGGTGCAAATGCGATTCCGGTTCCTCAATAGCGATTATCAAGTTTCTGCCACTCGAACTTCCATCCGATGCATGTCGCATCAATGCCAATGCCGCGAGACTTTGCACACCATCACCCTTTTGCTCCAAAGGCGTGGCCAAGCCATCATCGACGATAATTTCACAACCTCGGCGAAAGGATCGATTTCCAAAATCGCTCGGTATCTCAACAGATACTGACGTGACGTTCGGAAGAAATTTGACCAACGTGTCTTTGATACTGTCGGAAAGATCTTGCAAAACGGGCTGATGCAGAGCTTCGACCACAGCCATTGCTTGTTTGTAGTCGTCCCTCTCCTGCAATGCGGCCAGTTCGCGTGCTACGAGAGTTTCAACTATATTTTTTGCACTGCTTGCGGTTCTAATTGCTGGAATATGCTCAAAGTTCAATCGATTTGATACGAAGAGAGCGATTGTATCTGACTTTGCAGTTAACGCTTTTCCACCTTTCCCCTTCTTTCTCACCTTGATATCGAATTTATTGTTGCTATCGAGATAAACCGTAAGCGGAAGTGTCTCGTTTAGGTTGCTCCTAACCTCCCTTTTAAAGTCCACAATTTCTTCTGGCGACAAATTGAATTCCAGAGTGATTTCAGTTTTCCCGCTTGGGGAACGCTGCTGTAGATCGACCGGAAAATCTCTTTCCCAATCATACGACGCGAGATTTGATCTAAGAGTTCTTGACCTACTCACCCGGGACACATAGCGAAAGTCTGACAAAATACGCATTCCGGCGGCGAGAGCATTCAGCAAATTAGACTTGCCCTCGTTGTTGGGGCCCACTATTACCGCCTTTTGACCCAAGCTAATTTTGCGAGCATTTTTGATGCTGCGATACGACTTAACCGTAAATGAAACGAGCCTCATACCGCACCCCCAATAGCGTCACACCATGCTTGCCACTCTTACACTTTATTGTGGATCATCAAGAAAAATCCGTCTGCTGATAGAAACAACGAAGACGCTCTTAACAGTCATCCAATAAATACTACACCTTCAGTGATGCGGCAGGTTCTCGACGAAGAGGATCGGCTCGCCGGTGGCCGCGCCCTGCAGCTCATCGTCCCACATGACGCGGCGGCCGCGCACGACGGTGCCGATGGGCCAGCCTTTCACCTTCATGCCGTTATAAGGCGTCCAGCCGCATTTCGAGGCGATCCACTTGTCCTCGATGGTACGCGTCGCGCGCATGTCGACCACGGTGATGTCGGCGTCGTAGCCGACCGCAAGGCGGCCCTTGCGCGCCATGCCAAAAATGCGTTGCGGGCCGGCGGATGTCAGGTCGACGAAACGCTGCAGGCTCAGGCGGCCTTCATTGACGTGATTGAGCATAATGGGCACCAGCGTCTGCACGCCGGGCATGCCGGAAGGCGATTTCGGATAGGTCAGTTCCTTTTCCTCGATGGTATGCGGGGCGTGGTCGGAGCCCAGCACGTCGACGACGCCCGAGGCGATGCCCGCCCATAATCCGTCGCGATGTTCGTGGCCGCGGATCGGCGGGTTCATCTGCGCCAGCGTGCCAAGCGCCTCGTAGCATTCGGGGGCGGCAAGCGTCAGATGCTGCGGCGTCACCTCGACGGTGGCGATGTCCTTGGCGGCCGCAAGGATCGGGATTTCGTCGGCGGTCGAGACATGCAGCACATGGATGCGCTTGCCGGCGTCACGCGCGAGGCGCAGCAGGCGCGTCGTGCAGAGAACGGCGGCCTCGGCGTCGCGCCAGACATGATGCGTGTCGACATGGCCGAGCAGCGCCAGCTCGCGGCGCTCGCGCAGGCGGAACTCGTCTTCGGAATGAACGGCGGCGCGGCGGCGGATCGCCTTCAGCACGCGCAACACGTCCTCGTCCTTCTCGACCAGCAGGTTGCCGGTGGAGGAGCCCATGAAAATCTTGATGCCGCAGCAGCCCGGCTCGCGCTCGATGTCGGCCAGGATGTCGACATTCTCGGTCGTGGCGCCGCCGTAAAAGGCGAAATCGCAATACATGCGGTGGCGGGCGCGGGCGACCTTGTCGGCGAGTGCATCCGGGCTCGTCGTCGGCGGTTTCGTGTTCGGCATTTCGAAGACGGCGGTGACGCCGCCCAGCGCCGCGGCCCGGCCGCCCGATTCGAGGTCTTCCTTGTGTTCGTTGCCGGGCTCGCGCAGATGAACCTGGCTGTCGACGACACCGGGCAGCAGGTGCAGGCCCCGCACATCGACCGTTTCGGCGGCAATGGCGCGGGAGAGGTCGCCAATGGCGGCGATGCGGCCATCCTTGATGGCCAGATCGGCCGTGCCCATGCCATCCTGATTGACGACGGTGCCGCCGCGGAAAACGAGATCGTAGGTCTGGCTCACAGCGGGCTCCTCTCAGGTCTGGGAGCGGCAATGCCGCCACGTGCGGCCGTTCGCGTCTCCTGCGGGTTATAAGTGGCGGGGTGACCGAAGCCAAGCCGGGCGCTTGCGGGCGCGGGCCGGCGGGCCTACATCTTGGGCACCATGAAACGGGGCAAGACGCCATGAATGCGGTGAAGGCCTGTGCGCTGCCAGAACGCGGGGTGCTGAGGGTCCGGGGACCCGAGGCGCGGAGCTTCCTGCAGGGGCTCATCACCAACAATGTCGATCTCGCCCGCGGGAGCCAAGCCGTCTATGCGGCGCTGCTGACGCCGCAGGGCAAGTTCCTGTTCGATTTCTTCCTCTCGGCCGATCCCGACGACAGCGAGGCGTTGTGGCTCGATTGCGACGGCACGCGCGCCGCCGATCTCGTCAAGCGCCTCGGCATGTACAAGCTCCGCGCGAAGGTCGAGATCGAGGATCTGAGCCCGACGCATGGCGTCGCCGTCTATTGGCGCAACGACGGTGCGCCGGTGGCGGCGGAGGGCGCGCGTCTTGCCGACCCGCGTCTTGCCGCAATGGGCGCCCGCGCCATACTGCCCGAAGCCGCGCTTGCGGCGCTCGATGGCAAGGCGGAAGACTGGCATCGTCACCGGATCGGCCTCGGCGTCGGCGATGCCGCCGAAGATTTCGAACCCGACCGTACCTTTCCGCTGGAGGTCAATCTCGATGCCCTTCAGGGCATCGACTTCCACAAGGGCTGCTTTGTGGGACAGGAAGTGACGTCGCGCACCAAGCGGCGCGGCAGCGTGCGCAAACGGCTTCTGCCCTGCAATGTCGAGGGCGACCTGCCGGCATCCGGCACGCCGGTGAAGGCGATCATGCGCGAAGTCGGCACAGTACTTTCCGGCGACGCCGAGACGGCGCGCGTGCTGGCGCTGCTCCGGCTCGACCTCATAAGAGACGCGACGCTCGAAGCGGGTCCGTCGGGCCTTGTGCCCGATATCCCGGACTGGCTGCGGGCCGAGGTCGAAACGGAAGGAGAAGGTAATGGCGAATAAGGCGGAGCGCTGCCCGTGGCCCGGCGAAGATCCGTTTTATGTCGCCTATCACGACGAAGAATGGGGCGTGCCCGAATATGACGACCGGGCGCTCTTTGAAAAGCTGGTGCTGGACGGGTTTCAGGCCGGGCTCTCCTGGATCACGATCCTCAGGAAGCGGGAGAGCTTTCGCGAGGCCTTTGACGGCTTCGCACCCGAACGCATCGTCCGCTACAAACCTGCGAAGATCGAGAAACTTCTCCAGAACCCCGGCATCATCCGCCATCGCGGCAAGATCGAAGCGACGATCGGTAATGCGCGCGCCTGGCTCGACATCATGGAGGAGGATGGCGGTTTCTCGGGCTTCCTGTGGGAGATCGCCGGCGGCGTGCCGAAACAGAACAAATGGAAGCGCATCGGCGATGTGCCGGCCGAAACGCCGATGAGCATCGCCATGTCGAAGGCGCTGAAGGCACGCGGCTTCAAATTCTGCGGACCGACGATCGTCTATGCCTTCGCGCAAGCGGTGGGCATGGTCAACGATCATCTCGTCGGCTGCCCGCGCCACGCCGATTGTTCCGCATTGGCGCACGCTCGAAAGCCGTAATCGATCGTTGCGACGGGCGTTTTTTAGTTTCGACGCCAACATTCTTCCGCCACAATGTCGGCACATGCGGGCCACGTTGCACGAATAGGTTTTCCGCCTTCTCGATCAGCGGAGGGAACTCAACATGTTCAAACGCCCCAAAGGGGTCTCGGAGTCCGATCAGCCGGCGGCGCCCGGCGATCAAAGACACGCGGCGCCATCGCCGAACGCAGGTAGCGAAACAACAGATGACGGCGGCGGCGAAGCCGGAACCCGCGTCTTCACCCCGTCCTATCAAGCGAGGAAACCGACCGTGCGCACGCTCAACACACATGCCGGGCAGCAGCCCACGACACCAGCCGTCCCGGTCGCCAATCTGCATGTCGGCCGCGGTCTCAAGCTCGAGGGCAAGATTCAGTCCTGCGACTCGCTCGTTATCGAGGGCGATGTGCAGGCAACCATCGAGAGTGGAACGCTGACGATCACCGAAACCGGCGAAGTGCGCGGCGACGCGACGGTGGACGAAGCCGAAGTCAATGGCCGGTTCGACGGCTCGCTGGTGGTGCGCAAGTGCCTGACCATCAACGCGACCGGGCGCGTGACCGGCACGGTTCGCTATGGCGAACTCCGCATCGAGCAAGGCGGGCAGATCAGCGGCGAGATTCAGGCCGAAGACGCCAAGCCGGCGTCGCGACCGGCGGTCAAGGCGCCGGAGAGTATCGAGACCCGGGACCTGACCGGCAGCGAACGCGCCGCTTCGATCCGCTGAAGCCGGTCAGGGCACCAGCCACTCCATGGCCGCCACATCCGCCGGCCAACGGATGCGTGCGCGGCGATGGCCGCTGCGACTGAGCACCACCATGTCGGCCTCATCGAAACCGAAACGCAGCAATGCAAAATTGGCGCGCCCTTCTTCCAGCTTGTCGACCGAAGGGATGAGGCCCTCGACTTCGGCGGGCAGGCCGGAGGTCGGTGCCGGACTGATTGAGCCCGGCGCCGTGACGGCCAGATAGGCACGGCGGCTTGGCAGGCCCGCCGCCGCCCATGCATCTTCGGCGGCGGCGCCGGTGAGCGGCACGGCCTGCCCCGCCAGCCGCAGCTGCACATCGCGCCGCGGGTCGTAGAAAAGCATCGACGCACGGGGCTCGCGTTCCAGCTCCGCCACCTTGGCCGAACGGGCATCGGTGAAGAGCTCGAGAATGCGGCCCGGCCGGTCGAAATTACGCAGAATCACTGTTCTGACCGCCGGCGCGCCAGAGGCCGAAACGGTCGCCAGCAC
Organism: Parvibaculum sp.; assembly: GCF_030651915.1. Taxonomy (GTDB): domain Bacteria; phylum Pseudomonadota; class Alphaproteobacteria; order Parvibaculales; family Parvibaculaceae; genus Parvibaculum. The sequence goes on from NZ_JAUSBV010000005.1 coordinate 583,361, forward strand.
CGGTTTACGCAGGGGCGAGCTTGCATCCCCCGCCCCTTCCGCCAAAAGGACAAAGGCCAGCGCAGCCATGTCCTCAAGGGTCAGCCGCCGCAGCGCCTCGCCCTCAAAGGGTGCCGGCACGGCGCGCCCGGACATCGTCTCGTTAGCCATATCCCGTTCCAATCAATCTATTCGGCCGCACAGCAGTGGAAACGTCCGCTGGCCTGCTCTAATTTAGCCCGGCGGTTGGGGGAGAGCCGCATGCTTCTTCGGGGATATCGCCCCCGGGAGGCACACGACAAGGAATATCCGGACTTACCGGCAAAGCAGATCAAGAAGAATCGGGTGGACATTGACCAAAGTCGTCATCAGCGGGACAGGTGTTTTCACACCCTCCCAATCCGTCAGCAACGCTGAACTCGTCGAAACATTCAATACTTATGTGCGCCGTCATAACGAGGCAAACGCCGCCGCCATCGCGCGCGGCGAGATGGAGCCGCTGGCGGAGTCGAGTGTCGAGTTCATCGTCAAGGCATCGGGTATCGAGTCGCGCTATGTGATGGACAAGTCGGGCATCGTCGATCCGGAGGTCATGGCACCGCGGCTCAGGCAGCGTTCCAACGACGAACCGTCGATCCTTGCCGAAATGGCGGTCGATGCGGCGCACAAAGCGATGAAGCGCGCCAACAAGACTGCCGCTGACATCGATGCGGTGATCGTCGCCTGCTCGAATCTCGAACGCCCCTACCCGGCCATTGCCGTCGAGGTTCAGGAACTGCTGGGCGTCGAAGGCTTCGGTTTCGACATGAATGTCGCCTGTTCATCGGCGACCTTCGGCATCCAGGCCGCCTACGACATGCTGCGTTCCGGCTCTGTCGGTTGCGTGCTGATCGTCGATCCCGAAATCTGTTCGGGGCATCTCAATTTCCGCGACCGCGATAGCCACTTCATCTTCGGCGATGTCTGCACCGCGATCATCCTCGAGCGCGAGGAAACCTGCACAGCCAAAGGTGCCTGGGAAGTTCTCGGGACCCGGCTGCTGACGAAATTCTCCAACAATATCCGCAACAATTTCGGCTTCCTCAATCGCGCGACGCCTGAAGGCATCGGGGCGAAGGACAAGCTCTTCGTGCAGGAAGGCCGCAAGGTCTTCAAGGAAGTCGTGCCGATGGTTTCGGCGCTGATCCTCGAACACATGGCGGATGCGGGGCTCGACCCGAAAGACCTGAAGCGGATGTGGCTGCATCAGGCCAACAAGAGCATGAACGACATGATCGGCCGGAAGGTGTTGGGCCGCGATCCGGAACCCGGCGAGCAGCCCAACATCCTGCAGGAATATGCCAATACAAGTTCCGCCGGCTCGATCATCGCCTTCAGCAAGTACAGCGAGGACCTGAAGCCCGGCGATCTCGGCCTGATCTGCAGCTTCGGCGCCGGCTATTCGGCCGGCAACGTGCTTGTGCGCAAGCGCGCCTGAGCCTGAGCCTCAGCCTTTCAATGGCTCCACCGTGACGATGCGGAACGTCTGCATCTCGCCGTCCCGTTCCGCAACGGAGAGATATTCGCCCGACTTGAATTCGTGACGGTCGAGCTTGAAAAAAGGCTCATCGGCTTCCGGCGTCGACAGATCGTAGTCGATCGCCCAGCCGCGGCCGATATGCCGCAGCAGGCCCTTTTCATCAGGCTCGCCCTGCCAGAAGCGGCGCACGACGCATTCCTTGGCATGCTCCTTCCACGCCACAGGATCGAGTTTCATCGACGCATCGAGCGGCACGACGAGGTCGTAGCCATGTGCGGGCGAGCCATTGGGATGGTCTTCGTTGCGGGCGAGTGTCATGTGGACGCGATAAAGTGTCATGGGACTTCCGTTTTTCTTTCTTGCGATTCCGCGGGGATATCTAGTGTGCCATCAGCACCGGGATGGTGGCGTGAGACCTGATGTGCTGCGTCACGCCGCCGATGATGAATTCAAGCAGACGGCTGTGACTATAGCCACCCATGACGAGAAGATCGGCTTTCGATTTCTCGGCCGTTTCGAGCAGCACCTCGCCGGCCGCACGGCCCTGCGCATCGATCAGATGCACATCGGCAACGACACCATGCAGCGCCAGATAGTCGGCGAGCGTCGAGCCGGGGCCGGGATCGAGCTCCTTGTTGCCGATGCAGAGGACGGTGACCTTTCGCGCTTTTTCGAGGAAGGGAATGGCCGCCGTGACGGCGCGCGCGGCTTCCGCGCTCTCGTCCCATCCGATGGCGACCGAGCCGCCGACCGGCGCCCAGGCTTTTTTCGGTGCGATCAGCACCGGACGACCGGCGCTCATCATTGCCGCTTCGAGCGCGGTTCCGCCGGCGATGCCGGTCGCACTTTCGCCGAAGACGATCAGATCGGAGAGGCGGCTATGGGCGGCGACCACCTCATCGCGGCGGCCGGTCACATCGAGGAAGCGAACGGAGGGCAAAGGCGGTTCGGCGCCCTTGCCGACCAGCGGAAGGCCCGCTTTCGCTGCCGCATCCTTCAGCGTCTTGAGGACACGGGCCGAGGCCTCATCGGCGCCTTCGCGCGCCGCCTGCAGCAAATCCTCGATGACCTGACCCGAGACACCGTCGCCAAGATAGGGCAAGGCTTCGGTTGGATCGGGCCGCGCGAACAGCGCCACGATCTGCGCACCGAAATCTCCCGCGATGGAAAGCGCCGTGCCAAGCACCTCGTTGTCCGACGGGCGGCCGGCAAGCGGCACCAGAATTTTTTTCACGGACATGGATCAGTCTCCCTTTTCCGCGGGTGAAGATACCGGGCGCGGTTCGCGCTCGGCACCGAGAAGAAGTATTGGACATCCGGCGGCGGCCGAAAGACGCGCGGCATCCTCGTCGTCGCCGAACCATCCCGCATTGACGATCAGCAAACCCACGCCGGCCGCCCTTGCTGCGGTGGCGATGTCGGCCGGGCTGCGGCCACGGGCGTCAAGGCGACGAAACGGCATACCGATGCGGGCGGCAAGCGTTTCGGCAAAGGCGGTGCAGCTCTCCGCCATGCTCGACCCTTCGTCCACCGACGCGACGCCGCGGCCGGCCATGCCCATCGGCGCAGCAGCAGTTCCAAAGGCGCTTTTCAGACCGACGCCGCGTGCCACCAGCAAGACGTCGGCATGTGCATCCAACGTTGCCGCGCGTACCGTGCGCCCGACCTCGTGCGCAGAAGCTGACGCCGAGCGGATGACCAAAGTGTCGTCGGCATTCGCGCTGGCCGCGATCGAAGATAGCGGGCGGCCGCGCTTCACATCGAAACTCCAGTCGACATGCGCATCGGCAGCGACACGGGCCAGCACGCGGCGCGCGCTTTCGGCCTGGGCGCGCATCGCGCGAAGCATGCGCTCGGGATCCAGTTCGCGCACCTGCCCGGAAAAAGAAACCTCGCACGCAAAGGGGAGACCTGAAAGCGCCAGCAGATTCTCGTCCTCGACGAAAATGCCTTTAAGACGCGCATCCATGGAAGCCGCCAGCCGCGCCGCCATCGACAAAGCTTCACGCGTCAGGAATGAGGTATCGAGCCCGATGACGATTCGCGTGACGTCGGCGTCTTCCGTTTGCGCCGTCGCGTGAGATTGCCGATCGTCGCGGGTGGCCATCATGCCCCCTTCCTGCCGTTGTCGTCGGAACGCTGGGCGAAGCGCCGCTGATTGTCTGCAAAGGCCGCAAGCCGGTCTTCGGTGCGGGCATAGATTGTGCCCGACGGAAAGTTTCCGTCGGGACCGCGCACCCCTGCAGGCGCGCCCATCAGAAGCTCGACGCCTTCCTCGACATGCTCGATAGGATAGATCGCAAACATGCCGCGTTCCACCGCGTCGACGACGTCCTGACGCACCATCAGATGTTTCACATTTGCGGCCGGGATCAGAACGCCCTGGTCGCCGGTCAGGCCACGGCGCATGCAGATGTCAAAAAAGCCTTCAATCTTGTCGTTGACACCGCCGATCGCCTGCACTTCTCCCAACTGGTTGACCGAGCCGGTGACGGCGATGCCTTGGGTAATCGGCGCCTCGGCCAATGCGGAGATCAGCGCATAAAGCTCGGCGGAAGAGGCGCTGTCGCCATCGATGCCGCCATAGGATTGTTCGAAAACGATACTGGCACTCATTGACAGCGGTATTTCCGGCAGAAACTGGCCGGACAGGTAACCCGACAGGATCAGCACACCCTTGGTGTGGATGGGGCCGCCCAGCGCGACCTCGCGCTCGATATCCATGACACGGGCACTACCGAGGCCCATGCGCACGCGCGCCGTGATACGGCTCGGCCGCCCGAAGGAAACGCTGCCCATCGACAACACCGACAGGCCGTTGACCTGGCCGATGCGTTCGCCCTCGGTATCGATCATCACGATGTCACGTGTGATCATTTCAAGGCTGCGTTCGCGCATACGGTCGGCGCGCCCGATTTGCGCATCGATAGCGCTGTCAATGTGGCCGGCGGAGATCGCAATCGCGCCTTCGCTTCGGGCGATATGATCGGCCTCGCGCAAAAGATCGACGATAGGCCGCAGGACGGTGGTGAGCTTTTCTGCATCCTCGGCCATACGCGACGAGCGTTCGATGACCCGGCCGACGCCAGAGCGGTCGAGCGGCAACAGGTTTTCCTCGCGACAGAAACCTGCCAGCAACCGCGCATAAAGCAATTCATTGTCCGGCTCGCGGTCGATCTCATCTTCGAAATCGGCGGCAACCTTGAACAGTTCGCCGAAATCCGGATCGAGCTCACTCAGCATGTAGTAGAGATAGCGATCGCCGAGCAGGACGATCTTGATATCGAGCGGGATTGGATCGGGTTCCAGCGTCACGGTACTGATAAGGCTCAGATATTCGCCGGCGCTTTCAATCACGACCTTGCGGCGGCGCATGGCACGCTTCAAAGCCTCCCAGGCCAGCGGCTCGCGCAACAGCTTCAAGGCATCGATCAACAGGTAGCCGCCATTCGCGCGGTGCAACGAGCCGGATTTGATCAGCATGAAGTCGGTGACCAGCGCGCCCATTTGCGGCATGTGCTCGACGCGGCCGAGCAGATTGGCCATGGTCGGGTGATCTTCATAGAGGATCGGTGCGCCGCCGCCAATATAGCCGCCGGCGTCGGCAAGATCCTGTGCCTTGAGCGACGCCGAACCGTGCTGACGGGCGACCTCGCTGTTTTCGACGACGATGTTGACGTCGTAGCGGCGGAACATGTCTGCCGACGAGAAACCTGCTCCCTGACCCTGCGCCATAGCCTGCATGGCGAGCATCGCCTGCGGCGGCTGGGCCGACGCGTCGGTCCCCGCGAAAAGACCGATGTTCTCGATCAGGTCGCCCTTCACCGCGTCGAGCCAGGTCTTGGCCGGTATTACGCCATCGAAAAAGACACGTAGCTCGCGCATGACGCGCTCCACTTCGCGTTCGGCGACCTCGCGATTGAGCGACTGGATGCGCTGGCGGTGCTCCTTCTGCCAGCCGGGAATATGTTCGATGGTGTCGGCGAGTTCTCTTTGCAGGCCCTGTATGATGTTTTCGATGCGCTTGCGTTCGTCTTCGGGTAGCTTGTTGAATTCCTCGGGTTTCAGCACATTTCCTTCATGCAACGGCGCCAACGCGAAGCCCGCTGGCGTGCGCAACAGCGCAATGCTTTCCGCCTCGGCATGGGTGCGCAGTTCCTCGAAGGCCTGTTCCTGTTTTTCCTGATATTCCTCGTCGATCGACTGACGACGGTTCTGATATTCCTCGCTTTCGATGATCGCCGGCATCGTCGCCTTCAGATCGTCGACCAGTCGGGCCATGCCCTCTTTCAGCGTGTGGCCCGTGCCGGCGCCGAGTTCCAGAGCGACCGGCTTGTGGGGTGTCTCGAAATTGTTGACATAGACCCAATCGGACGGCACGCGCTGGCTCAGCGCCACGCCCGACAGAAAACGGAGCACCGCCTCGTGTTTGCCGGCGCCGTCGGGGCCCAGCACAAAGAGGTTGTAGCCTTGATGGCGGATGCTCGCGCCGAAGCTCAATGCCTCCAGCACCCGCTCCTGACCGACAAGGCCGCCGTGATCCTCCAGCCCGGCCGTGGTCGCAAAGTCAAATTGTGCCAAGTCGCAAGCGCGATAGAGAAGGTCCGCCGGAACGGGATCTACTGCCATACTTCTGTGCTTTTCCCTCACCGCGTCATTTGGTGCCGCCGCGCGGTCATTCCGGAGCATATCCGCACTTGGATCATGGACAAAGCCCCGAGCCGCACAACCGGGCATCGCTGCACGGGGGTGCGGCAGATGCGCCCGGCCCCTACACTCGCCCTTGTCGACAAGGGGAATGGCGCGCCCTAAGTTTCGCCTCCCCTCTCATGACGGCAAGATCGCATGGCCACCTCCCGACACAGGCATGAAAACGACCGGACCGGTGCCGCATCGCGTGCGTGGCAGCGGATGTTGAGCGGCCGCCGGCTCGATCTGCTCGATCCCTCTCCGCTCGACATCGAGATCGAGGACATTGCGCATGGATTGGCGCGTGTTGCGCGGTGGAACGGGCAGACGGACGGCGATCATGCCTTCACCGTCGCCGAGCATTGTGTGCTGGTCGATGACATCTGTGCCCGCTTCCGGCCCGGCTGGCCGGCGAAGTGGCGGCTGGCGGCACTGCTGCACGACGCGCCCGAATATGTGATCGGCGACATGATCAGCCCGTTCAAGGCGGCACTCGGCATCGACTACAAGGCATTCGAACATCGTCTCGCTGCCGCTATTCATATCCGTTTCGGTTTGCCAAAGGACCTGCCACAGAGCGTCGAAGAGCTGATCAAACGCGCCGACAAGGCGTCCGCCTTCCTCGAGGCAACGCAGATCGCCGGCTTTTCCGATGAGGAGGCGGCGCGGATATTCGGGCGGCCGCGCGGCCTCACGCCGATCCCGATTGAGCCCCTGTCGACGAAGAAGGCGCAAGCGCGCTTCCTCGCTCGTTTCCGTCTGCTGACCGACGACAACTGACGGCCTAAACACCCGCGGCGCTTCAATTTAAGCCCGAGTTTGCACAAATCTGTGTTATTCAGTTCCTATGATCGATTCAGGCCGATTTCGTCACGTGGCGAGCTACCGATGATCTATGTCAGTCCCCTCAGCGCCGTCGAAGATGCGATCCAGACGCTGAAGCCGTCGCACCTTGTCAGCTTGCTCGATCCCGAAACCATGATCGGAACACCGCAAGGCATTGCGCCGACGCGACACCTCCGGCTCGCCGTCAACGATATTGCCGAACCACTTCACGATCTCGTGCCGCCGGGCGCGGCGCATGTATCGGCGTTGATCGATTTCGTGCGCGGTTGGGACCAGCAAAGCCCATTGCTGGTTCACTGCTGGGCCGGGATCAGCCGGTCGTCGGCGGCCGCCTTCATCGCGCTCTGCACGCTCAACGAGGGGCATCCCGAGGCCGAACTTGCGCGGCTGATCCGTGCGCGCGGCGCCCATGCGCATCCCAACCGGCTGATGGTGCGTATCGCCGACGAGTTGCTGGCACGGCAAGGCCGCATGTCGGCGGCGGTTGATGCCCTTGGACCGGGCCGCGCCGTCTGGGAAGGCGAGATTTTCTCGGTACCCCTCCGGCCAGGTGCGGATTGACGGCCTCGCATATGGCGAAAACACCGGGCAAAAGCACCACCCAACAAGCCGAAGCAACCATGCACGCCGACAAGGCGGTGGTGATCGGCCTCAATGCGGCCATCGTCACGGTGTCGGACGACCAACCGAAAATCCTTGTGGTGCCGCATGAAGAGACCGACGGCGCCAGCGGCTGGGACGCGCTGCCTTTCGGTCCCTTCAATCCGGTGCGGCACCGGACGCTCGAAATCGGCCTGCGCTCATGGGTGCAGGAACAGACGCAGCTCGAACTCGGTTACGTCGAACAGCTTTATACCTTCGGTGACCGCGGGCGGCATTCGCTTGAAACCGACGCGCCGGGCGAACATGTCGTCTCGGTCGGTTATCTCGCCCTGACACGCGGATATGACGAAACGCTGAAAGGGGCGGCGTGGTGTGACTGGTACCGCTATTTTCCGTGGGAGGACTGGCGCGAGGGCAAGCCGCCGATCATCGACCAGGCGATTGTGCCGCTGTTGCGCGAATGGGCCGGGCGGCAATCGGAGGCGCCGCCCGAAGAACTTGCTCGCGGCAAGCGGCGCGATCGGATGCGGCTCTGCTTCGGCGTCGATGACGTCGCATGGGACGATGAAAAGGCGCTGGAGCGCTATGAACTTCTCTACAGTGCCGGTTTGCTGCTGGAAGCGGCGCGAGACGGCCGCCCCAACGCGCGCGGCCTTACCGGCAAGCATGCGCCCAATCTCGGGCGGCCGATGCAGTTCGACCATCGGCGCATCCTGGCGACCGCCATGAGTCGATTGCGCGCCAAAATAAAATACCGCCCGGTCGCCTTCGAGTTGATGCCACCCAGCTTCACACTGTACGAACTGCAGAAGACGGTTGAAGCATTGCTCGGGCTTCACGTTCACAAACAGAATTTCCGCCGCCTGGTCGAGAATGCCGGGCTGGTGGAACGCACCGGCCGCATGTCAACGCGGACCGGCGGCCGGCCCGCCGAACAGTTTCGCTTCCGCCGCGAGGTACTGAACGAACGTCCCGCGCCCGGGCTCAAACTGGCGCCCTCGCGCAGCCGCGCCAACAGCTGACGGCACGTCTCCGACGCGAGGCGGCCATAAACCTCCCTCTTTCTGCCGAATTTTCGTGCCTCGACGCCGCTCCGAAAGCTGTTGACGTGCCTAATGCTCAGTTGTAGCATAAGTTCAATTGAGAGCCCGGCTTCCTTTCCGGTCCGTTCGCGACATGAAAATGGATGCCGGTGTTTTTGGTACCTTATATATACTCATTATGAGTATATATAAGCAGCAAGATGGAGGCCGACATGGCCCTTGCAGGCGAGATGCAGAAGACAGGCGCGGCGCAACCGGCAGGGCGCGCGTTCAAGCCGCTTGAGATGCCCGAGCTTGAATATACGCCGGGCCTGGCGAAGGAAATGGCGCCACTTTACGAGAAAGTGAAGAAGGTCATTCCGTCGATCGAGTGGCCCTTCTTCGCGCCCTATATCCATGCGATCAACCGCCTCAAGAAAGAGCGCAATGCGGTTGTGCTCGCGCATAACTACCAGACGCCGGAAATCTTCCACGGCGTCGCCGACATCGCCGGCGACAGCCTGCAGCTTGCCAAGGAAGCGGCCAAGGTCGACGCCGATGTGATCGTGCAGTGCGGCGTCCATTTCATGGCCGAGACGTCGAAGCTCCTGAACCCGCACAAAACCGTACTCATTCCGGATGTGAAAGCCGGCTGCTCGCTGGCCGACTCGATCACTGGTGCCGATGTGCGCCTGCTGCGCGAGACCTATCCGGGCGTTCCGGTCGTCACTTACGTCAACACTTCGGCCGAAGTGAAGGCCGAGAGCGACATCTGCTGCACCTCGTCCAACGCGCTGCAGATCGTCGAGAGCTTCGGCACGGACCGCGTGCTCTGCATTCCTGACGAGTTCCTCGCCAAGAACATCGCCAAGCAGACGAAGGTGAAAATCCTCACCTGGAAAGGCCATTGCGAGGTACATGAGCGCTTTACGGCGGAGGAGTTGCGCCAGTATCGCCGCGACGATCCCAACATCGTCATCATCGCGCATCCCGAATGCCCGCCCGAAGTTGTGGCCGAAGCCGACTTCTCCGGCTCGACCTCCGGCATGATCAAGTGGGTGAAGGACAATCAGCCCAAGCGTGTCGTCATGGTGACGGAATGTTCGATGAGCGACAATGTGGCGGTCGAGAACCCCAATGTCGAGTTTGTGCGTCCCTGCAATCTCTGCCCGCACATGAAGCGCATCTCGCTGAAGAACATTCTCGAAAGCCTCGTCTATATGCGTGAAGAAGTGACGGTCGATCCGGCGATTGCGGCGCGGGCGCGCCTTGCGGTCGAGCGGATGATCAATCTCGGCAACTGATCCTTTCGGGAGAGCCAAATGGCTCACGGCAATATTGTCGATGCCGGCGACGTTCTGATCGTCGGCGCGGGGCTTGCGGGCCTCTTCACGGCGCTGAAGCTCGCGCCCCGTCCGGTTACCGTGCTGGCAAGCGCCCCGATCGGCGATGGCGCTTCGAGCGCCTGGGCGCAGGGCGGGATCGCAGCCGCCATCGAGCCGGGCGACACACCGGAGTCCCATGCCGCTGACACGATCGCGGCCGGCGCGGGCACCGTCGACGAAGAGGCCGCTCTTTCGATTGCGCGCGAGGCCGCCATTCGCATCGAGGACCTGCTCAGGCTCGGCGTGCCTTTTGACCGCAATATCGAAGGCAAGCTGGCGGTCGGACGCGAGGCCGCGCACAGCCAGCGCCGCATCGTCCATGTGAAGGGCGACCAGGCGGGCAAGGCGATCATGCAGGCGCTTGTCGCCGCCGTGCGTGCGACGCCCTCGATCCGCGTGATGGAAGGCCTGTCGGCTTATGAGCTCGCCATCGAGGACGGGCGCGCTGTCGGTATTTTCGCGCGGCCGGCCCATGCCGCGACCGCGCCCGTGCCGCTCCTCATCAAGGCGCGGGCGCTGGTGCTGGCGAGCGGCGGGGTCGGCCAGCTTTTCGCCGTGACCACCAATCCGCTGCAGGCGCGGGGCGAAGGCGTTGCCATGGCGGCGCGCGCCGGTGCGCTGATCGCCGATCCCGAATTCGTGCAGTTCCACCCGACCGCGATTGCCGGACAACACGACCCGGCGCCGCTGGTCACAGAGGCGTTGCGCGGCGAAGGCGCGATCCTTGTCGATAGCGCCGGCCGGCGCTTCATGCCCGCAATCCATCATGACGCCGAACTCGGGCCCCGTGACATCGTGGCGCGCGCCATCTTCCGCGAGATCGAGGCGGGGCGCGGCGCCTTTCTCGATACGCGCGTGGCGCTGGGGACACGGTTCCCGGAAGCGTTCCCCACCGTCTACAAGAGTTGTCTCGCGCTTGGCATCGATCCTGTACATCAGCCGATCCCCGTGGCGCCGGCGGCGCATTATCACATGGGCGGCATTCATGTGGATATGCGCGGCCGCAGTAGCATCGAAGGCTTGTGGGCCTGTGGCGAGGTCGCGTGCACGGGCATGCATGGCGCCAACCGGCTTGCCAGCAATTCGCTGCTTGAGGCCATCGTCTTCGGCGCACGGATCGCGACCGATATCGACGGCTCCGTGCCAGGCGCGCGGGCGGGCCGCGAAGTCGCGCCGCCCGTGCTTGCCTCCGCATATGCGCTCGATGCACCGATGGTGGCGCAATTGCGCCAGATCATGACGGCACATGTCGGTGTCGAACGCGACGCGAACGGCCTTGCTTTCGCGCTTGGCGAAATCGCGCGCCTCGAACGCGCAGCGGGCCCTGCCAGCCTTTTCGGCAATATTGCAACCACTGCAAAGCTGATTGCGGCGGCGGCCTTCGCACGCGAGGAAAGCCGCGGCGGGCACTACCGCAGCGACTTCACGCGCACCCGTGCGCCGTGGCGTCACCGGACTTTCATCACGCTGAAGGAGGCCTCGCGCATCGCGGATGCCGCCATTGCCGAAGCGCCTGCCACCGGCGAGATTGCCGCGCAGGCCGGCGCATGAGCCTGCCTCTCGAGCCCCTGTCGGCGCTTCTGATCGAACCGGCGGTGCGCGCGGCACTGGCCGAAGATCTCGGCCGTGCCGGCGATATCACCACCTTGGCAACGGTGCCGGCGGCAGCAAAAGCGCGCGTGCTTCTCAACGCGCGGCAGTCCGGCCGCATCGCGGGGCTCGATTGCGCGCGCATGGCGTTCCGGCTCGTCGAACCGGCACTGAAGGTCGCGGTTTTGAAAGGCGACGGCTCGGATGTCGAGCCGGGCGATAGCATTGCTGCCATCGAGGGGCCGGCGCGCGGTATTCTCACCGCCGAGCGCGTCGCATTGAATTTCCTCGGCCACATGTCGGGCATCGCGACGGCGACGCGCGAGATCGCGCAGGCCATCGAAGGCACGCGTGCGCATGTCTGTTGCACGCGCAAGACGACGCCAGGCCTGCGGATTTTCGAGAAGTACGCCGTGCGCGCCGGCGGCGGCATGAACCATCGCTTCGGGCTCGACGATGCCGTGCTGATCAAGGACAACCATATCGCCATGTCAGGCGGCATCGCCGCCGCGATCCGGCGCGCCAAGGCCGCCAGCGGCCACATGGTCAAGATCGAGATTGAGGTCGATACGCTCGACCAGCTTGATGAGGCGCTGGCGGAGGGCGTCGACGCGGTGCTGCTCGACAACATGATGCCGGCGATGCTTGCCGATGCCGTGCGCCGCATCGGCGGGCGGGCCATCGCCGAAGCATCCGGCCGAATCACCGCCGAAACGGCAGCCGCTATCGCCGCCTCAGGTGTCGATCTGATCTCCTGCGGCTGGATCACCCATTCCGCACCCTGCCTCGATATCGGCCTCGACTTCGATTCCCTTACGGCATCGTAAGCGCTCAACGATCGTCCTTCCCCGCACGCTGAGACTGGACTACGGTCCATAAAATCAGAACAGCATCAGCGGGAAGCATCATGGGACAGGCGAACGGGCGGCAGAGCATTTTCATCACCGGCGCAGCTTCGGGCATGGGGCTCGAAACGGCGCGACTTTTCCATTCGAAAGGCTGGTTCGTCGGCGGCTATGACGTCAACGGCGTCGGCCTCGTTGCCCTCGAAAAGGAACTCAGGCCGGAGAACTGCATCGTCCGCAAACTCGATGTCACCGACAAGGCGGCCTATGACGATGCCGTCGCCGCGTTCGGCGACGTCACCGGCGGCCATATGGACATCCTTTTCAACAATGCCGGCATCGGCAAGGGCGGGTTGTTCGAACAGATGCCGTTCGAGGACATCATGGCCGTCGTGCAGGTCAATTTTGTCGGCGTGCTGAACGGCATTCACACGGCGCTGCCGCTCTTGAAGGCGACGAAGAATTCGCTCTGCTTCACGACCTCGTCCTCCTCCGCCACCTACGGCATGCCGGGCATTGCCGTCTACTCGGCAACCAAACATGCGGTGAAGGGGCTGACCGAAGCGCTCTCGATCGAGTTCCGGCTGATCGGCGTGCGTGCCGCGGATGTGCTGCCGGGACTGATCGACACGCCGATCCTGCCTGAAGGCACGGCCGCGAATGCGCCCAAGGAAGGCATGTTCCGCGCCATACCGCCGGTCGAGGTCGCCAAAGTGGTGTGGGAGGCCTATGGCTCGGACAAGCTGCACTGGTATGTGCCGCCGGAGCTTGTGGAACTCGACAAGATGGCCGGCAATGCACCCGAGCTGGTGCGCGATCAGATTGCCAATTCGGGGCCGCTGGCGCCGCTCCTCAAGGCGATGGAAGAAGCAGCGAAGGGCTGAGCCTTACGAGCGCTTTTCGCGGTTGGGCTTGCTGTAGAAGATGTGACGGCCGATCTTCGCCACTTCGACCATGCTCGACGCCCAATAGGGCTGCACATAGTCGGCGTGGTAGAACATCGCCGGGCCAACATCCGCCTCGTCGAGACGGCCCATCGTCACAAATTCCGCCGTGCGCATCGATTTGGCCCAGGCGCGGCGCTCATTCGGCACCTTGCTGAGCGAACGGTCGCAGGTAAACGAGAACTGGCAGCCCGTGCTGCGGCTGGCGCCCTGATAGACGACGCCGCAAATCGTATCCGGGTAGTTTTTCGAACCGACGCGATTGAGGATCACGCGCGCCACGGCTTGCTGGCCGCGCGCGCTCTCGCCGCGTGCTTCGAAATAGATGCCGACGGCAAGACAACGACGCTCCTCTTCGAGCATGCGCGCTTTCACCTGCAGCAACGGCGTATCGACATCCATCGGACGGCCGTTCGCCGGCAGGATCAGGCTCGCCTGCTGGAACTCGGCATCGAAGAAAAGCGTATCGTCGCTGAAGGCGCCGGCAAGGTCGCGGCCATGAACCGGCGCGAAAGCCAGCATCGGCGCGTCATCGGCACGCGCCTCGATCACGGGCGTGGGGGTCGCCATTGCGTTCAGCACAGTCGCCGAGACGGCGCCAAGGCACACAATACCGAATGCCGAATAGGCAGCCCCGGAAAAGATGTGGCCCAGATCGAGCCAATCGAAGAGTTTACGCATCGTTCTCTAAACCGTCTGCTTTGTTGTTCATTCAGATCCTGGGACTGCGCCCCTCTGATCGGGGGCTTCGATCCGGTTCCTTTTCGGGAACCTTGCAAGATCCACGGACAGCACCGCTATACGTGCCAGAGCCCGATGCCGCTTCGACACCTGGGCAATTTCCTAACGCATTCATCAGCTGACGGGAGGTAACATGCTGATTCAGGGGTCACAATGTCATAGTTGCCACATCGTTAGTGGAAACGCCTATGTCATTGGCTGCAAAAGAGTTTTCAGGTGCGACAAATCGCACCGCAGCATGATTTCCGGTCAGCGTGATTCCATAATCGCGGTAAAGACAGACATTCCACCGCGACTCAATGCTTAACAAAACTGTCGCAATTTCGACACAGTTGTTAATCGTCTGTACACGCTTGAATCCCAAAACGGGATCGTCCGTTTACGGAATTCTCAGGCCGTGCTGCCTTCGCTCCCGGCAGCGGAACCGACATGCAGGGCCGCCTGAGCGGCGGCGAGACGGGCGATCGGCACCCTGTAGGGCGAGCAGGAGACGTAAGTGAGGCCCACTTCCTCGCAAAACCCGATCGAGGCGGGGTCGCCGCCATGCTCGCCGCAAATACCGAGCTTGATGTCGGGGCGGGCAGCCCGCCCCCGCTCGGCGGCGATGCGGACAAGCTCGCCGACGCCATCCCGGTCCAGCGAAACGAAGGGGTCCTGCATCAGGATTTTCTTGCCCAGATAGTCGTTCATGAACTGGGCGGCATCGTCGCGGCTGATGCCATAGGTCGTCTGCGTCAGATCGTTGGTGCCGAAAGAGAAAAATTCGGCGGACTCGGCAATCTCGCGCGCCATCAGCGCCGCGCGCGGCAGCTCGATCATGGTGCCGACATGATAGCGCAGGCTGACGCCCTGCTCCTTCTCGACGTCGGCGGCGACGGCGACGATGCGTGCTTTCAGGAAGTCGAGTTCGGTCTTCATGGCGACCAGCGGCACCATGATTTCGGGGATGACGGCGGCGCCGGTTTCCTTCGCGGCCAGCAACGCGCCTTCGAAGATGGCGCGGGCCTGCATCTCGTAAATCTCCGGATAGGAAATGCCGAGGCGGCAGCCGCGATGGCCGAGCATCGGATTGGCTTCGGCAAGTTCGGCGAGGCGGCGCACCAGCTTGTCGGCGGACATGCCGGTGTCGGCGGCGACCTGCGCGATTTCGGCCTCGCCTTTCGGCAGGAATTCGTGCAGCGGCGGATCGAGCAGGCGGATCGTCACCGGCAGCCCCTGCATGATCTCGAACAATTGCCGGAAGTCGTCGCGCTGCATCGGCAGTATCTTGTCGAGCGGCGCGCGGCGGCCCTTGGCATCGTCGGCCAGAATCATCTGACGCACGGCGACAATGCGGTCCTCGTCGAAGAACATGTGCTCGGTGCGGCACAGACCGATGCCCTCGGCGCCGAATTTGCGCGCCGTCTCGGCATCATGCGGCGTTTCGGCGTTGGTGCGCACTTCCATGCGGCGATATTTGTCGGCCCATCCCATCAGTGTCGCGAAGTCGCCGGAAAGTTCGGGCTGCAGCGTCGGGATCTGGCCCTTGAGTATCTGCCCGGTCGAGCCGTCGACCGTGATGACGTCGCCCTTCTTCACGGTGACGCCCGAGGCGGTGAAGGTTTCGGTCTTGTAGTCGATGCGGATCGTGCCCGCGCCCGAGACGCAAGGCCGGCCCATGCCGCGCGCCACCACAGCCGCGTGGCTCGTCATGCCGCCCCGCGTCGTCAGGATCGCCACGGCCGAGTGCATGCCGTTGATGTCTTCGGGGCTGGTTTCGATACGCACCAGCACCACGCTCTTGCCGATCTGGCGCAGCGACGCCGCCTCCTCCGAGTTGAACACGACCTCGCCCGAGGCCGCGCCGGGCGAAGCCGGCAGCCCGGTCGCCAACACATCGCGCGGCGCATCGGGATCGAGCGTCGGGTGCAGCAGCTGGTCGAGCGATGCCGGGTCGACACGGGCGATCGCTGTCTTCTCGTCGATCAGACCTTCCGCCACCATTTCGACGGCAATCTTCAACGCCGCTTTCGCCGTGCGCTTGCCGGCGCGGGTCTGCAGCATCCAGAGCTTGCCATCCTGCACCGTGAACTCGACATCCTGCATGTCGGTATAGTGATTTTCGAGACGATCGAAGACGGCGGCAAGCTCGACAAAGGCCTTCGGCATCGCCTCTTCCATCGACGGTTTCTTGTCCTTCGCCGCTGCGCGCGCCTCTTTCGTCAGGCTTTGCGGCGTGCGGATACCGGCCACCACATCCTCACCCTGCGCATTGACCAGGAACTCGCCGTAATAGTCCTTTTCACCTGTCGAAGGATTGCGCGTGAAGGCAACGCCTGTCGCCGACGTCTCGCCCATATTGCCAAAGACCATCGCCTGGATGTTGACCGCCGTGCCCCAGCTCTCGGGAATGCTGTGCAAGCGTCGATAGGTTTCGGCGCGGCGATTGCGCCATGAGCCGAAGACCGCCGAGATCGCCCCCCAGAGCTGTTCGTCAACGTCCTGCGGGAAGGGCTTGCCGAGCGCTTCTTTCACGCGCGCCTTGTAGAGCGTGACGATGCCCTTCCAGTCTTCGGCCGAAAGCTCCGTATCGAGACTGAATTCCTGCTCTTCCTTGAAATATTCGAGAATCTCCTCGAAATTGTGATGCTCGACGCCGAGCACGACATCGGAATACATGGCGATGAAGCGGCGATAGCTGTCATAGGCGAAGCGTTCGTCGCCGGACCGCGCGGCAAGACCGGCCGCCGTCTCGTCGTTGAGGCCGAGATTGAGCACCGTGTCCATCATGCCGGGCATCGAGGCGCGCGCGCCCGATCGCACCGAGACCAGCAGCGGGTTTTTCGCGTCGCCGAAGGTTGCGGCCATGACGCGACCGATTTCGGCAACGGCCGTCTCGACCTGTTCCTTCAGGCCGGCCGGAAAGGCGCGGTCGTTTTCATAGAAGGCGGTGCAGACTTCGGTGGTGATGGTGAAACCCGGCGGAACGGGAAGACCGATGTTGGACATTTCGGCCAGATTGGCGCCCTTTCCGCCCAGCAGGTCGCGCAAGTTCGCCCCACCTTCCGCCTTGCCGTCGCCGAAGGAATAGACCCACTTTTTCTCTGTCATCGCACTTGCCTTTGTTGAGGCCTTCGATGAGGGGCTAGCCCTCGACCTTCGAAAAATCCGCGACCTCGTGCAAGGCCGCGCGAATCTGTGCCAGGAGCTTCAGGCGGTTGGCGCGAAGCTTCGAATCGTCCGCATTCACTGTCACGTGTTCGAAAAAGGCATCGACCGGCACACGCAATTTCGCCAGCGCCGACATGGCGGCGGCAAAGTCCTCACGGGCAATCGCATGGCTCGCCTCGGCACGCGCCTCTTCGATACGGTCGAACAGCGCGCGCTCCTCGTCTTGCGCAAAGCACGCCGGATCGGGCAGACCGCCATAAGTCGCCTTGTCCTTCTTTTCCTCGATATTGAGGATGTTGTTGGCGCGCTTGTAGCCCGCCAGAAGGTTCTTGCCGTCCTCAGTGCCGAGAAAATCCGACAGCGCCTCGACGCGCTTGACGATCAGGACGAGATCGTCCTGAACCTGCCCCATCTCATTGAGCGCAAAAACCGCATCGACCAGGTCGTGGCGCGCGCCGCGATCGCGCAGATGGACTTTCATGCGGTCGGCAAAGAAGGAGAGAAGATCCTTTCCCTTTCCTTCGACCAGAGTCAGCAGATTGATGCGGATGCCGCTCTCGAGAATAATCCGGATGACGCCCAGCGCTGCACGACGCAGCGCAAAGGGATCCTTCGAGCCGGTCGGCTTTTCATCGATGGCCCAGAAGCCCCACAGCGTGTCGATCTTGTCTGCAAGTGCGACGACCCTACCCAGCGGCGACGACGGGACATCATCGGAGGGCCCGAGCGGCGCGTAATGTTCAGCAATCGCCTGCGCGATGTCGTCGCCGAGGCCGTCGTTTCGCGCGTAATAGGCGCCCATCAGGCCCTGCAGCTCGGGAAACTCGCCGACCATGCCCGAAGTGAGATCGGCTTTGGCGAGCCGGCCGGCCAGTTCAGCCTTGTTCGGATCGACACCCGGCACCAGCGCCGCCATTTCGCGTGCGAGGTCCGCAATCCGCTCGGCCTTCTGGCGCACGGTACCAAGCTTTGCGTGAAAGACGACGTCTTCGAGTTTCGGCAGACGGCTTTCGAGCGTTGCCTTGCAATCCTGATCCCACAGAAATCGTGCATCGGCGAAGCGGGCACGCAGCACGCGTTCATTGCCGTTGACGATGGCCTTGCCGCCGTCTTCCGCTTCGAGATTGGCGATCACGATGAAGCGGTTGCTGAGCTTGCCCGCCTTGTCGTGGAGCGCGAAATATTTCTGGTTGGCGCGCATGGTCGAGGTCAGCACTTCCTGCGGCACCGACATGAAATCGTCGTCGATACGGCCGATCAGCGGCACCGGCCATTCGACAAGCCCGGCCACTTCATGCAGCAGCGCTTCATCTTCCTTGAGCACCAGCCCTTCGGCTTCCGCCAGCGCTTTCGCGCCGTCATGAATGAAATGTGCGCGCTTGCTCGCGTCGAGAACGACCTTCGCGTCGAGCAGTTTCATCTCGTAATCGGCGAAGTCCTTCACCGCGAATGTGGCCGGGGCCATGAAGCGGTGGCCGCGCGTCATGTTGCCGGAATTGATGCCGTCCACTTCGAACAAAACCGTCTTTCCGCCGAAAATGCAGAGCAGGGAATGCAGCGGCCGCACCCAGCGCAGGCTGCCTGCGCCCCAACGCATCGATTTCGGCCAGGGGAAGGCGCGGATGCCGGCGGGCACAATTTCGGCGATCAACGCGCCCGTGTCGCGGCCCTTTTTTTCGGTGACGGCAACATAGAAAGCGCCCTTCTTGTCTTCCTGTACCGTCGCCTGATCGATCGAGGAGAGACCGGCGGCACGCAAAAAGCCGTCGATTGCCTGTTGTGGCGCACCCACCTTCGGGCCCTTGCGCTCTTCCTTCACGTCGGGCGTCTTGTCCGGCAGCCCATCGATGACGAGCGTCAGACGGCGCGGCGTCGCATAGGCGCGCGCGTTTTTGCCCTCGACACCCGCCTCCTTCAGCGCGTCGGTCACAAGACGCACAAGGTCCTCGCCCGCGCGCTTCTGCATCCGCGCCGGGATTTCCTCGGAGAAGAGTTCGAGAAGCAACTCGCTCATGCCGCGCCCCCGGCCGGCGTTTTCAGCCAGGCTTCGGCGCAGGCTTTCGACAACGCGCGCACGCGGCCGATATAGGCCTGACGTTCGGTGACGGAAATCACGCCGCGCGCATCGAGCAGATTGAAATTGTGGCTGGCCTTGATGACCTGGTCATAGGCCGGCAGCGGCAGCGGCTTGTCGCGTTCCAGCAGCGCCTGACACTCCTTCTCGGCATCCTCGAAATGGCGGAACAGCATTTCGGTGTTTGCCGCTTCGAAGTTGTGCGCCGAGAACTCGACTTCGGCCTGATGGAAGACATCGCCATAGGTGACACGGTCGGCGCCCTTGGCACCGTTGAAGTCGAGTTCGTAGCCGTTGTCGACGCCTTGAATATACATCGCCAGGCGTTCAAGGCCGTAGGTCAGCTCGCCCGAGACCGGATTGCAGTCGAAGCCGCCGACCTGCTGGAAATAGGTGAACTGCGAAACCTCCATGCCGTCGCACCAGACTTCCCAGCCGAGCCCCCAGGCGCCCAGCGTCGGGCTCTCCCAATCGTCCTCGACGAAGCGGATGTCGTGGTTCTTCGCGTCGATGCCGAGCTCCGCCAGGCTTTCGAGATAAAGCTCCTGCAGATTGTCGGGGTTCGGCTTCAGGATTACCTGAAACTGATAATAGTGCTGGAAGCGGTTGGGATTCTCGCCATAGCGGCCGTCGGTCGGGCGGCGCGAGGGTTGCACATAAGCCGCCTTCCAAGGCTTCGGCCCCAGCGCGCGCAGCGTGGTCGCCGGGTGAAACGTGCCCGCGCCCATCGACATGTCATAGGGCTGCAGAATGACGCAGCCCTGACGCGCCCAGAAGGACTGGAGCTTCAGGATCAGGGACTGGAAGGACTGGTCGGGCTTCGCCGTCATTTTGGCCTGTCGCGTGTCGCGCTTTTCGCCCCTTGCGGGCGGCGCGCTCCGCCGCTCAAAGGCGCGCGCAAGTTAGCCGCGCGCCCCCGGAGGGTCAAGCAAACGGACGGGTGCCGCCAGTATGCGACCGGCGGTCAAGTTCCGGGAATCACTCGAAAATCAGATGTCGCGGCGGCTGTGGTCGGGCACATAGGTGCCATCGCCCCGGTCGCGCAGCGTGCCGAGATCGCGCGGTTCGACGCGCGTGCGCGATTGCGTGCGCGCAAAGGCTGCCCGCTGGCGCTCGACCGAGCGCTGCAGCGCCTTGTAGGCAGCGTAGAAGGCCAGAATGAAAACGGCCGCGAAGACGATCTTGGTCATGGGCGAGACCCTCTCGAATCCACCGGGAAACGGCCCCGGCTTTCTGCATTAAAGGCCAAAACGACTCCAAAGGGAACGCTTCTCGGCCGCGGCAATCAGTCCGTCGACCAGCCCCGCCCCCATTTCGGCGGCAAATCCGCCCCCAATGGCGGGAAACGAGGCCCCGAACCGGCTCGCCATGCCGCCGCCGGGACGCCACCAAGGGGCCCGTGAGGCGACCAGGCGCAACTTCACCGTGTCACCATAGAGGCCGCGCATATGGGAGCGCAAATCGGCCAGACCGTCGATCAGGCCGCGCGCCTGCGCGCCCTCACCGGCCCAGAACGCACCGGAGAAAATTTCCGGATCGTCGGTTTTCAGCCGCGCGCCGCGCGCCTTCGTGACCAGCGATTTGAAATTCTCGTGCACTTCTTCCTGCAGCGCCTTGAGGCGCGCCACGTCATCCGGCTTTTCGGGCTGGAAAGGATCGAGCATGGCCTTGCTCTCGCCCGATGTGTGCACACGGCGTTCGACGCCCAGCTTTTCGATCAGCCCGGTAAAGCCGAAGCCGGCCGAGACGACGCCGATCGAACCGATCACGGAGCTTTCATCCGCATATATCTCGTCGGCCGCGCAGGCGATCATGTAGCCGCCCGACGCCGCCACATCCTCGGCGAAGGCATAGACCGGCAGGCTTTTCTCTTTCGCCAGTGCGCGGATGCGCTTGTAGATCAACGAGGATTGCACCGGCGAGCCGCCCGGCGAATTGACGATCAGGGCCACGGCCTTGACGTGTTTCATCGTGAAGGCCGCTTCGAGCGCCGGCGCAACGGCGGCGAGGTTCAGCCCGCCACGAATGGGCTGGGTCGGGCCAATGATGCCGGCAAGCCGCACCACGGCAACGACCGGCTTCGGTGTCCAGTCGGGCGCAACATGCTTGCGAAGAGGCGCGGGGAGAAAAGGCGCAATGAGGTTTTTCATGAAATTCCAGATAGGAACACTTTGCGGCGACAGCAAGGCATGGCGCGGCCTATCCCGGCTGGTCGAGCAGCAATGCCTCGCCGCTGCGCAGGATCGTTTCGGCGCGCTCGGTAAACCGGCCGTCGCGGCCATGCAGCACCAGACCCGGACGGATAACAAGCGGCGCCTTCGAATCGCGCTGGCCACGGATGATGATCCGCGAGGCCGGCTTGCCGGTGGCCGGCCAGAGCGGGAATACCTCGATACCGCCAAGATGCCCTGTCATCGCCGCCAGAAGCTCGGCCAGCGCATCGGCGCGGTGGATGAAGGTGACGGTACCTTTGGGCCGCGCCATGGTGCAGCAGAAGCGCACCCAGTCGTCCAGATCGGAGCCAAGCGTCAGATGCGCCTGCGCCTTGCCTGCATCGGGCGGTGCGGGGCTGTTCACAGGATCGTGATAGGGCGGATTGGCAAAGACATGGTGCCAGCCATTGGGCTCGAGACCCAGCGCCGCAAGGTCGCGCGGTGTGAAACCGATATTGCCTTCGAGAATCGAAACGCGCCCGGCCATGCCGTTGCGCTCGATATTGCGCTCGGCAAGGGCGACAAGTTCGGGCTGCAATTCGAGTCCCGCGACTTCAAGACCCGGCACGCGCGCGGCAAGGCAAAGGCTAGCCGCGCCGACGCCGGCGCCCGCATCCAGCGCCCGTTCACCGTCGCGCGCCGGCACCGAAGCTGCCAGCAGCACCGCGTCGAGCCCGGCGCGGTAACCTTTTTCCGGCTGCAGCAGTTTCAGCCGGTTGCCGAGAAAACCGTCATCCGTGGTGTTCTGTGGAATGTCGTCTGCCGTGCTGCCGCTCATCCTTCCCGCCTCACCTCGTCGAGAATCCGCTGCGCCGCGCCATAGTCCTCGTCGACCACCATGATACGCTGCGGCAGGATGCCGAGCGAGTTTTGCATATGGGCATCCATGCCGAAGCTTTCGATGCCGGCCTCGGAAAGCCGGTATGTCAGATAGGAGATAAAGACCCGGTCTCCCGTTCTGATCAGCTCTTTCATGCCACCTCCGTTGCATGCCGGTCGCGTTGCGACAAATGGCCCCCGGCACTTGCCGCTCTGCGGCTGCCAACCTATGCTCCCTCCTGCGACAGCATATCACATGCAGGCCTTGGAGATTCAGCCTGCATGTCGAATTTTGAGGAGTGGATATTGGGCGTTGTTGTTCCCCTTGAGGAAGAGCGCGGGCGCGATCAGAACGCGGTCAAGCAACTTCAGGCGCTGGTGGCCCGGGACATGGAGGCCGTCAACGAATTCATCCGTGAACGGATGGCATCCGACGTGCCGATGGTGCCCGAACTTGCCAGCCACCTCATCAATTCGGGTGGCAAGCGTCTGCGGCCCATGCTCACCATCGCCGCCTCCCGGATGTGCGGTTACAACGGTGACGACCACATCAAGCTCGCCGCGACCGTCGAATTCATGCACACAGCCACGCTGCTTCACGACGATGTGGTCGACGAGAGCGACATGCGCCGCGGCACCAAGACGGCGCGAATGCTCTGGGGCAACCAGGCGAGCGTTCTCGTCGGCGACTTCCTGCTCGGCCGCGCCTTCAAGCTGATGGTCGAAACAAAGTCGCTCCGGGCCCTTGAAATCCTGTCCAATGCCGCTTCTGTCATCGCCGAGGGTGAGGTCATGCAGCTGGCCGCGGCCAAGGATACCGGCACCACGGAAGATGCCTATCTGCGGGTGATCCAGGCAAAAACAGCTGCGCTTTTTTCGGCCGCCACAGAGGTCGGTGCCGTTATTGCCGGCCGGAACGGCACCGAGGCTGCGGCGCTCGAATCCTACGGGCGCAATCTCGGCATCGCCTTCCAGCTCGTCGACGACGCGCTCGATTATGGCGGCCGCGCGGCATCGCTCGGCAAGAATGTCGGCGACGATTTCCGCGAAGGCAAGATCACGCTGCCTGTCGTGCTCGCCTTCCGGCGCGGGTCGGCGGACGAGCGCGCTTTCTGGCAACGCACGCTGCAGGAGGGCGAGCGGAGCGAGAGCGATCTCGAAAAAGCGATCGATATGATGCAGAAGCACGATGCGCTGGCCGATACGATCCTCCGGGCACGCCATTACGGCGCCATCGCTATCGATGCGCTGGCGATCTTTCCCGAGAGCGACTACCGGCAAGCCCTCACCGATCTGGTCGAGTTCTGCATCAACCGCAATCACTGACGCCGCAGGCAACCACCCACCAGCCCGAATGTGCCCGCGCAACAGCGGCGGCCGCGCTGCGTGCCGCGGCCTCCTGCTCATAGATACCGAAACAGGTTGCGCCTGAGCCCGACATGCGGGCCAGCCGGCAATCCTTGCTGTCGGCGAGCGCGGCCTGTGCCGCGCCGATTTCCGGTGCGAGGCGCGTTGCAGGTGCCTGGAGGTCGTTCGTCTCGCCGGCAAGCCAGCTGGTGAGATCGTCGAGCGAGTCGAACACCGGAACGTCCGGCGCCGCTGGCTCGGTTTCCAGTGCCGGCGCGGCGAGCGCCCGGAACACATCGCCGGTCGGCAGCGCCAGGCCGGGATTGACCAACACCAGATGGAAGTGCGGCAGTGCCGCGAGCCGGGCCAGTTTCGCGCCTGTGCCCCACATCAGGGCCGGACGCGCATCGAGACAGACCGGCACATCGGCGCCGAGCGATGCAGCCATCTCGGTCAGCGCCGCCCGGCCGGGATCGACATCCCAGAGCTGCGTCAACGCGCGCAAGGTCGCCGCAGCATCGGCCGAACCGCCACCGATGCCGGAGGCGACCGGCAGGTTCTTTTCCAGCGTCAGGCGGGCGCCGGCCGTCACGCCGGTCCGTTCCCGCAACAGACGCGCGGCGCGCAACACCAGATTGTCGGGATCGCCGGCCAGCGCCGCTGCAAAGGAACCACGTGTTTCCAGCGTCAGATCGTCAGCCGCTTCGGCGACAATCCGATCGCCGGCTTGTGCAAAGACGACGAGGCTCCGCAATTCGTGGTAGCCGTCGGCGCGGCGTCCGATGATCCGCAGGCTCAGATTGATCTTGGCGGACGCTTTTTCGACGATCTGACGGCTCTCCGCGCCCGGCACCGCGTCAGGATCCCGCAGCGCCCGCGCTGGATTCCTCACGCTCGGCGCTTTCGGCCGCTTCGAGGCCAAGGTCGAGCTTGGTCCGCAGCAACTTGATCCGCTTTTCCTCGGGATTCATCGCCAGAGCGTGATTCCACTGGAAGCGCGCCTCGATTTTTCGACCGACCTTCCAGAAGGCGTCGCCCAGATGTTCGTTGATGGTCGGATCGTCGGGCTGCAACTCAACCGCGCGTTCGAGATATTTGACCGCAAGGTCGTATTCGCCGAGCCGGTAACGCGCCCAGCCGAGGCTGTCGACAATGAAGCCGTCATTCGGACGCCGTTCCACCGCCTTCTCGATCATCGCCAGCGCCTCATCAAGGCGGTGATGCTGTTCGATCCAGGAATAGCCAAGATAGTTCAGCACCAGCGGATGATCGTCGGAGAGTTTCAGCGCCAGCTTCAGGTCCTTTTCGGCCTTCTCCCATTCGCCAAGACGCTCGAAGCAGATGCCGCGCGCATAATAGAGCGTCCAGTCGCGCTCCGACGGCGCACCCGAAAGCGCAATGGCGCGCTCATAAAAGACGACGGCTTCGGCATAGTTTTCCTTGGCGCGGTAAATGTCGCCAATGGCAACCACCGGATCGATGCTGTCGGGCTTCTCGCGTGCGAGACGCTTCAACACCGTGATCGCTTCGGCCTCGCGCTCAAGCCGGTTGAGCGCCATCGCGGTCTGGATCCGTGCGTTCATGTAGAGCGACGACTTGCGGTCGATCTTGCTGTAGGCGTCGATGGCATCTTGCCAGCGCTTGCGGTTCTCATAGGTGCCGGCCAGCAGCGAACGGGCAATATCGAAATCGGGACGCAGGTAAAGCGCCAGATAAAGATAGACATCCGACAGGTCGCTCGACGTGTCCTGCATCAAGGCGCTTCCGAGTCCGTAAAGCGCCTCGGCTGCACCGTCGGCGGCATTGCGCACATGGACCGGCAGCGCCTCGCCGCGCGACAGGCGCGCCAGATGATCGCGCACGAGCGGGTGATCGGGTGCAAAAGCGAGGAAACCTTCCAGTGCCGCGCGTGCCTCATCGGTGCGGCCCTCGCGCTGCAGGAACGTCGCATAGGCCTCGACGACGCGCACGCTGCTGCCGCCGCTGGCGCTCATTGCCTCGGCGAAGGCCGCGTCGGCGCCGGCGGTGTCGCCCAGCAGGTCGAGCATCAAGCCCTGATGATAGGAGCGGAAGAGCGCAAAAGCCGTGCGTCCTTCGAAGGCGCCGATCTTTTCGAGCATCAATTCCTTGTTGCGTTCGCCGGTCGCCGCCCAGGCGGATGTCAGCGTGCCGACAAGGGCCGTGAAGGGTCCCGGCGCCGAGGCCGCGATTTCTTCGCGCGCACCGGCAAAATCGCCGCTCTTCATGTCCGCCAGCGCCAGCGTCAGCCGCGCCATGCGCTGGCCGGGTTCGATCGCGGTCAGGCGCTCGGCCAGCCGGACAGCGCGGTCGACATCGCCGGCCGACAAGGCGGCCATGAAGGCCCGGTCGAGTACCAGCGCATCGTTCGGTTCACCGCGCAGGGCCGCATCGTAATACTCGGCGGCCTTCCGGGGGTCGTTGACCGAGGCCGCATAACGGCCGGCCAGATAGGCGCCATAGGGCGTCTCGCCGCGCTTTGCACCTGTGTTGGCGAACGATCCAAGCGACGCACAGCCGCCCAGCAGCGCCAGCGCCGCGATCAACGCGACGCGCTTCAATGCAGACGGGAGGATCGTTTCGCCGTTCGGCGCGATAGCTGTAACGGCCATAGGGGCCCTGCCTCCGGGAGTGACATGGTCGGCCGCCGCTGCGGCGCCGCCGCCGCCAAGCCTACAGGAGCAGACGCGCCGGATACAGGCGTGTTGGCGGCGCGCGCTCACATATTCGGGTAATTCGGCCCGCCCGCGCCTTCCGGCACGGTCCAGTTGATGTTCTGCGCCGGATCCTTGATGTCGCAGGTTTTGCAGTGGACGCAATTCTGCGCATTGATCTGGAAGCGCGGATTGGCGCCATCGGCGTCGCGGATCACCTCATAGACGCCGGCCGGGCAATAACGCTGCGCCGGTTCGTCGTAATTCGGCAAATTGTAGGCGATCGGAATGGCCGGGTCCTTCAGCTTCAGGTGGACCGGCTGGTCTTCCTCGTGATTGGTCGCCGAGATGAAGACCGAGGAAAGCTTGTCGAAGGAAATCCTGCCGTCAGGCTTCGGATAGACGATCGGCTTGCAGGCGCTCGCCTTCTTCAGCGTCGCGTGGTCGGGCTTCTTGTGCTTCAGCGTGAAGGGCAGGCCGAGACCGAGATTGTTCATCCACATGTCGACCGCACCCAGGCCGATGCCGAAGAAGGTGCCGAGCCGCGACCAGAGCGGCTTGACGTTACGCACGCGCTTCAGGTCCTTGTAGACCGCGCTCGTCTCATAGGCTTGCGTATAGGCCACGAGTTCGTCGGCCTGGCGCCCGTCCTTCACCGCCTCGAAGGCGGCTTCGGCGGCCATGATGCCGGTCAGCATCGCATTGTGGCTGCCCTTGATGCGCGGCACGTTGACGAAACCGGCCGAGCAGCCGATCAGCGCGCCGCCGGGGAAGGTCAGCTTGGGCACCGACTGGAAACCGCCCTCGGTGATGGCGCGCGCGCCATAAGCGATGCGCTTGCCGCCCTCGAAGGTCTCGACGATCGAGGGATGATGCTTGAAGCGCTGGAACTCGTCGAAGGGCGAGAGATAGGGGTTGCTGTAGTTCAGGTGAACCACGAAGCCGACCGAAACGAGATTGTCGCCGAAGTGGTAGAGGAACGAACCGCCGCCGGTCGAATTGTCGAGCGGCCAGCCCATCGTGTGCTGCACCAGGCCCTTGCGGTGTTTCGCCGGATCGATCTGCCAGAGCTCCTTGAGGCCGATGCCGTATTTCTGCGGCTCCCGGCCCTCGTCGAGCTTGAACTTGCGGATCAGCTCCTTCGACAGCGAACCGCGCACGCCTTCGGCAAAGAAGGTGTACTTGCCGCGCAGCTCCATGCCGGGCGTGTAGCTGTCCTTGTGGCTGCCGTCCTTCGCCACACCCATGTCGCCGGTGACGACGCCGCGCACCGCGCCGTCCTCGCCGTAAAGCACCTCGGCGCCGGCGAAGCCCGGATAGATCTCGACGCCAAGCCCTTCGGCCTGTTCGGCGAGCCAGCGGCAGACATTGCCGAGGCTGGCAATGTAGTTGCCGTGATTGTTCATCAGCGGCGGAAAGAGGAAATTCGGCACGCGCAAACCGCCCGCCGGCCCCAGATAGATGAAATGATCGGCCGTCACTTCGGTGTCGATCGGCGCGCCCATGTCGCGCCAGTCCGGCAGCAGCGTGTCGAGGCCGATCGGATCGATCACCGCGCCCGAGAGAATATGCGCGCCGACCTCGGAACCTTTTTCGATCACGCAGACCGAGAGGTCGAAATCTTCCGAGGCCGCGAGCTGGCGCAGCCGGATCGCCGCCGACAGCCCGGCCGGGCCGCCGCCGACGACCACAACGTCATATTCCATATATTCGCGTTCGCCCTGCTCGCTCATTCAGCCTCTCCTCGTCCGGCCGCCCGGCGCTGCCTCCCGCGCCGCGGCCCTCGCAAAATCGGGGTCCGTTATGGTGCGTATGGCCCCGTTGGTCAATATATCGGGCCGGTGGTCCACGGCGGCGTGAATTGCATGTTACTCTCGACCCGGCCGCCGCCGCGATTGAGTGTAGGTGGCCGCCCAACCGCGTCAAACCCGAGACCCGTCTCCCGCAAGGCGACCCATGAACCGATCCGGCCCCGCCGCAGAACCCCTGACGCCCGACGAAGCGGCGGCGCTGCTCGCCTTTTACCTCGAGGCCGGCGTCACCGAGGCGCTTTGCGAGGCGCCGGTCGACCGCTACATGCTGGACGAGGCGGGCGCGCCGGTTGTGACAGCGCCGCCTGCCGGCAACGAACCGCGCCACACACCCCGCGCCGATCCGCGCGGCGCGCCTGCGCCCGCCCCACCCCGCGCCACGCCGCCCGCCGCCCTGCCGCTCGACGATGCGCGCGCGGCCGAAGGGGCGCGCGCGATCGCCGCGGCCTGCAAGACACTTGATGAATTGCGCGCCGCGCTCGAAAGTTTCGAAGGCTGTCCCTTGCGCTACACGGCGAAGAACCTGGTCTTTGCCGACGGCAATCCGAAAGCCCGGCTGATGCTGATCGGCGAAGCGCCGGGCCGCGACGAGGATCTGCAGGGCCTGCCATTCGTCGGCCGCGCCGGACAATTGCTCGACCGCATGCTGGCATCGATCGGCCTCGACCGCACATCGGTCTACATCGTCAACACGCTGCCCTGGCGGCCGCCCGGCAACCGCACGCCGACACCGGCCGAACATGCGGTCTGCATGCCCTTTGTCGAGCGCCATATCGAACTGGTGGCGCCGGAGGTGCTGCTGCTGCTCGGCGGTGTCTCGGCCAAGCAGCTTCTGCACACCGATACCGGCATCACCCGGCTGCGGGGCAAATGGTCGACATATAGTGTCGGCGGCCGCGACATTCCGGCCCTGCCGACCCTTCATCCGGCCTATCTGCTGCGCCAGCCGGCGCAGAAACGGCTGGCCTGGCGGGACCTTCAGTCGCTGAAGGCGCGGCTTGAGGCGGGGCCCGCCGGTTAACCATTGATGTTTTTAACCGTTGTTCCTGTTCCATTCCGGCACGGCGCGCTTGCCGGACCGGACCTGCCCGCTAAGATGCGGGCACCAGCAACCGGGGGCAAGCCGATGAGAACCGCAGCCATGCGGCAGGGACAGCTTTTGCGGCCGGCGGCGCTGGCCGGCCTCGCACTGCTGATGCTGTCCGCCCTGCTCGCCCCGATCTCGACGGCCCATGCCGGGACGTCGGCCGTGCCGGCGGCGCGGATCTGGAGCCCCGAAATCCTGACCGGCGCCGACCGCGAACTCTACCGCCAGATCTTCGCCGCCACCGAGCGCGGCAATTTCAAGGAAGCCGACAAGCTCACCGCGCAGCTCAAGGACCGGCGCCTGACGGGCCATGTGCTCTACGTCAAATATATGGGCCGGCACTACACGACACACTATGCCGAACTGCGCGACTGGATGGCCGCTTATGGCGATCATCCGGGCGCGGCCGATATTCACAAGCTGGCGCTGCGCAAGCGCCCGGCCTCGGCCGCGCTGCCCGCCCGGCCGGTGGCCCGGCAATGGCGGCAGGCCGCCCATGCGGTCTATGCGGTCGATGACGGCGAGACCGATATCCGCTCGCCGCGCTTTCGCGAAATCGACAATCAGGTGCGCCGCATGGTGCGCGAGGGCAAGGCCGAAAGCGCCCATGCCTGGCTGAAGCGCGGCAATGCGCGCGCCGCGCTCAGGCCGGTCGAATATGACCGCGTCATGGAGCGCGTCGTTGCCTCCTATTTCCTCGAAGGCGAAAACGACAAGGCCTATGTGCTGGCCAGTGAAATCCTGCGCCATCATGCCCGTGAGGTGCCGCGCGCCGACTGGTATGCCGGGCTTGCCGCCTGGCGGATGGAGAACTACGGCGCCGCGGCGCGGCATTTCGAACGGCTGGCGCGTTCGACCGCCGCCAATCCCTGGACACGCGCCGCCGGCGGCTTCTGGGCGGCGCGCGCCTTCCTGGCCGAGAAACAGCCCGAACATGTGGCGCCGATGCTGGAACTGGCGGCCGATACGGGTGCGACCTTCTACGGCTTGCTGGCAACGCGCCAGCTCGGCCGCGATCTCAGCATCGACTGGCAGGAAGCGCGTCTCGACGCCGCCTCCTTCCGCGCACTGACCGCCAACCAACAGGTGGCGCGCGCCGTCGCATTGTTCCAGATCGGCAAGCGCGAGCTCGCCGGCGAGGAACTCATCCGCGCTCATGCCCATGTCGACCCGGCGCTCGATCAGGCGCTGATCGCGCTTGCCAGCGATTTCAAACTGCCGGCCGTCGAGTTGCAGGTCGCCAATGCGGCGCATCTGCCGCCATCGGCCCGCAAGGGCGGCCGCATCGCACTCAATGCCGGCCTCTTCCCGGTGCCCGACTACAAGCCTTCGAACGGCTACAAGGTCGACCGCGCACTGCTGCTGGCCTTCATGCGGCAGGAAAGCGCCTTCCGCTCCGACGCCATGTCGCATGCCGGCGCGCGCGGGCTGATGCAGATCATGCCGGCAACGGCGAGCCACATCACGCAGGACCGCTCGCTGGCCGCCGGCAATCGCGACAAGCTGCTCGACCCAACTTTCAATGTCACGCTCGGACAGGAATATCTGGCCGAGCTGATGAGCGCCGGCGAGCCCTACGGCAATCTCTTCATGCTGACGACGGCCTATAATGGCGGGCCCGGCAATCTCAACCGCTGGCTGGCCAGCATCGACTTCAAGGGCGATCCCTTCCTCTTCATCGAGTCGATCCCGGCCGCCGAAACGCGCGGCTATATCGAGCGCGTCGTCACCAATTACTGGATCTACAGCGAACGCCTCGGCACGCCGGTCGGTTCGCTGGATGCGTCTGCCGCCGGCACCTGGCCGGTCTATGAGCAGGCAACGGCGAGCATCCGCTAACATTGCGACTCTCCGGTCTTTTTCCGCTATAGGAGGCGCTCAGACGCTTCCCGCGAAAGGCCGCCCCATGCCCGGCATCGACGAGACCCGCGACTTCATCGCCCTCAACATCGCCCTGCTGACGGTGTCGGACAGCCGTACGCCCGAGACCGACACATCGGGCGATGTGCTGGCCGAACGGATCGAAAAGGCCGGCCACAAGGTGGCGGCGCGCCGGATCGTGCCCGACGACACGGTGCATATTCGCGGCCAGCTCAAAACCTGGATTGCCGATGAGCGGATCGACGTCGTCATCTCGACCGGCGGCACCGGCCTCACCGGCCGCGACGTGACGCCCGAGGCCTTCAAGTCGGTCTATGACAAGGAGATCGACGGCTTCTCGGCGCTGTTCCACCGCGTCAGCTACGACAAGATCGGCACCTCGACGATCCAGTCGCGGGCCACCGCCGGTGTTGCCGGCGGCACCTTCCTCTTTGCCCTGCCGGGCTCGCCAGGCGCCTGCAAGGATGGCTGGGACGAGATCCTCGTCCACCAGCTCGACCATCGCTACCGGCCCTGCAATTTCGTCGAGATCATGCCCCGGCTCGAGGAACACAAGCGGCGCAAGTAAGCGCCCGGTTTTTGCCGATTGTCTGGGCGCGGCTGCCGCGTCACGCTGGTCCTCGCGGCGCGAATCGTCCGCGTCATTTGCGAGGGGACCCCATGTTCAAGGAATTTCGCGATTTCGCCCTCAAGGGCAATGTGCTCGACATGGCCGTCGGCATCATCATCGGCGCGGCCTTCACCACCATCGTCAAATCGCTGGTCGACGACATCATGATGCCGCCGATCGGCGCCTTGATGGGCGGCGTCGATTTCAGCGACTATTTCATCGCGCTGACGCTGGCCGAGAACGGCCCGGCGACCGTCGATGCGGCGAAAGAGGCCGGTGTGCCGGTTATCGCCTATGGCAAGTTCATCAATGCGCTGCTGCAATTCTCGATCGTCGCCTTCGCGCTCTTC
This sequence comes from Parvibaculum sp., assembly GCF_030651915.1. Classification (GTDB taxonomy): domain Bacteria; phylum Pseudomonadota; class Alphaproteobacteria; order Parvibaculales; family Parvibaculaceae; genus Parvibaculum. The sequence continues at coordinate 615,538 of NZ_JAUSBV010000005.1, forward strand.
CTGGTCATCAAGCAGATGAACGCGCTGAAAGCCCGCATCGCGCGTGGCGAGGCGCCGGCACCTTCCGCGCCGCCGCGCCAGGAAGTGCTGCTGGAGGAAATCCGCGACGCGATCCGGGGGAAGGGTTAGGGCTCGCGATCTTTTTTGACGCAGCGATTCAACTTTTTCGTCATGGCCCGCTTTATGCCACTGCTGTCCGGTTTAATTTTCGAATCCAAATTTAATCGTCATGACCCGGCTTGTCCGGGTCATCCACGTCTTTCTTTTCCTCTTTCACTTGCCGCCAAGACGTGGATGGCCCGCATAAAGCGGGCCATGACGAAAAAGGGGGAAGGCAAAGTGTCAGAGGCGGTTTGGATAAAAACCTGCCCCTCTAACCGGTAGCGGGCGAGAAAATATAGGCGCTCATGTCGATCGCGGCTGTCGTTTCTCGCGCAGGAAACCGTCGAAATCGAAAGACGAGGACGGACCGCTTTCTTCACCGGCGATCAGGGCGGCGCGCAGGGCCTCGACTTTCGTTTCATGTTCTTCGAGCAGGCGCAGGCCGGCGCGCACGACCTCGCTCGCCGAACCGTAGCGGCCATGCGCCACCCGGCTCTCGACAAAGTCGCTGAAGTGGTCCCCAAGGGAAATGGACGTGTTCTTTGCCATGGCAATCTCCGTTTCAATACCAATATATAATATTTATTGGTATTTTCAACCGGACTGACACCGCGCGCATCGGCTTCAATCCAACCGCCTCAACACATAAAACACATAGGAATACTGCCCGGGATTGCGCTCGAAGAGTCCGATCTCGGCCTCGACCTCGTCGAGCACCTCCTTCGCCGCCGCGCCATATGTCGCGCGCATCGTCGCGATCCGGGCCCGCATCGGCGTGTAATATTCCCTCCACCAGTCTTCGGGCGGCAGCGTGAAGGTGCCGACGACTTCATAGCCGGCGCGTTCCGCCGCCGCGCAATTTTCGGCCGCCGTTCCCATCCCCGGATAGGCAGCGCCCCAGAAGGCCTTCGTCTCCGCCGAGGGCTCATCCGTCAGCCATGTGCATTCGGTGACGGCCATATAGCCACCGGGCTTCACGAAGCGCCGCCAGAGCTTCAGCCCGCGCGCAAAACCGAGCAGGTAGATCGCGCCTTCCGACCAGACGAGATCGAATTCGCCGTCATGAAACGGCAGCGCCGCCATGTCGCCGCGCTTCATCGTCAGACGGTCCTCACTCCAACGTTCGCGTTCGGCGCGGGCCGACATATTTTCGAGAAAAGGCTCGTAGAGATCGACCGCCGTGACATGACCTTTCGTCAGCTGCAGGAGATCGAATGTCGAGGCGCCCTGCCCGCAGCCGATGTCGAGAATGCGCGGCGCCTCGGGCAAGCCTGGCAGCATCGCCAGGGCGCGCGCGGTCGAGGCCGCACTTCCCGGCCCGTTGCGCGGCAGGGCAAGCTGCACGTCGAGAAAGACCTTGAAAGGGTCGAGATCGTCGGTCATGCACGCCTCCGCCAGCGCGCATGATCGGCGCCGGTGTCGATATCGGCGAGGCTTTCGAGCCGCGCCAGGTTCAGTCCCGCCGCGCGGATGTTCCGCTCCGTGTCTTCCAGCGTATGCACGCTCGACCAGCGCACGCCGTTGAAAATATCGGCGATGCGCGGCCGCCGCTTCAGGCCGACCAGCCAGTAGCCGCCATCTTCGGCCGGACCGAGCACCGCGTCGTGACGCCCGAGCGCCGCAAAAGCGGCTGCCACATGGGCGGCCTCGATCGCCGGAATATCGGCGCCGACGATTACCACCGGCCCCGGCGGCAGATCGCGGAACAAGCGCCCCATGCGGGCGCCGAGATCGCCGGAACCTTGCGCGACGCGCGGCAGGCCGTCCGGCCAGATGCCCGGTTCATGCACCGCGCGGTCGGGCGTCAGCGCCAGCACCGTCTGCCAGCGCGGATCGCGCGCCAGGCGCCGGATCAGCCCCGCCGACGCCGTCCGGAAAAATCGCACCGCCTCGACGCCACCGATATCGCGCGCCAGCCGCGTCTTGACGCGGCCGATCAGCGGCGTCTTCGCCATGATCACGAGCTGCGGATCGAGGGACATGCGTGTACGGACTTTTCCGATGAATTTATTTCTTTCCACCCGCCCCTGGGGGGCGGGTCAAACGGCGCGGCTTTGGCTTTGCCAAAGACGTGACGTTTGGGGCGGGGGCGCGGCGGAAATCCAGAATGCAATCGACAGCGGCTTCGCTCGGGAGAGTCAGAGCCCCCGCCCCGAACGACCTGCGGCCGTTCGACCCTCCCCCCAGGGGAGGGTGGCGATGAACGAAGCGTCAACACGCCCCTCACCCGTACAACCGCGCAATCACCCTTGGCGGCACGCGCAGATAGTAAAGTGCGAGGCAGCCGAGATTGCGGAACGAGCGGGCAATGAAGCCTTCTTTCAGATAGCGCGCCGGCGATGTCACCGCCAGCGAACGCAACATGACGAGCCGCCGCCGGCCGATGCGGCGCACAAGGTCGACATCTTCCATCAGCGGCAGATCGCGATAACCGCCGATCCGGTCGTAGAGCCGGCGGTTGATCAGCAGCCCCTGGTCGCCATAGGGCAGGCGCAGCAGCGCGCAACGCAAGGCGACCATCCATTCGAGAAAACGCGCCCAGCCCGAAAAATCGTCGAGCGCAAATTTGAACGCCGCCGCCATCTCGTGGTCGCGGAAACGGCCTTCCTCGACCTGCTCGAACAGCTTCTCGACCTCGGCAATCCATGAGGCATCGAGCACCGTGTCGGCATGCAGAAACAGCAGCCAGTTGCCGCGCGCCGCCGCCGCGCCGGCCGCCAGCTGCGTGCCGCGTCCGCGCGGCGCCTTGACCAGTTTCGCGCCGGCCGCCTCGACGATCTCCAGCGTCTCGTCCACCGAGCCGCCATCGGCGACGATCACTTCCTGCACCAGCCCGCGCACCGCCGCCGTCACCAGCGGCGACAGCGTCCGGGTCAGGGTCTTCTCGGCATTGAGGGTCGGGATCACCACGCTCAGCATGGGCGGCAACATAGCGGGCGGGTCTTCTTTCGCAAAACGGGGCGCCCCCTCACCCTTCCGCGGGCTGACGCCCGCTCCCTCCCTCTCCCCGCTGGGGAGAGGGATCAGAATGGAATTTGCCTGTGCACTTTAAATTCCCCTCTCCCCTCCGGGGAGAGGGAAGGGGCCCATCGTCGCGCAGCGACGGTGGGAAGGGTGAGGGGGAGCCACACACCATATCGAAAATGTTCTTGTTATGTTCTCGCCATCTGCTATCTTCCTCGCATGTCTTCGAGTCACGAATCAGTGCGCTCCGGCCGCCCCGCCCCTGCCCCCGCCAATTCCCCGATTGGCCCCGTGGCGGCAAGCGGCCCGGATGCACGGACCCGGTCCCCGTCCCCCGCGGGGCCCCCCTCGTACCCCCCGAGGGTCCGTGCCACCCCTCTGCCCGAGAACGGCCGCCGCGGCCGGGGCGCATTGACGAATACCAGCGGCCGCTTCGAGCCACAGGCCCGCGAGCCGCTCGACGACGGCTGGGGCGGGCTCGATGCGCCGCCGCCGCTGAAAACCCATGTCACCTCGGAAACGGCGCGCGCGGTGCTGACGCGCAATTCCTCGCCCGATCTTCCCTTCGACCGTTCGATCAATCCCTATCGCGGCTGTGAGCATGGCTGCATCTACTGCTTCGCGCGGCCGACCCATGCCTATATGGGCCTCTCGCCCGGTCTCGATTTCGAGAGCCGGTTGTTTGCCAAGCCCAATGCCGCCGCGCTGCTGGAGAAGGAACTGGCGCGGGCGAATTACGACCCGGCGCCGATCGCGCTCGGCACCAATACCGATCCCTATCAGCCGATCGAACAGCGCTACCGCATCACGCGCAGCCTTCTCGAAGTCATGTCGGCCTATAACCACCCCGTCACCATCGTTACCAAATCGGCGCGCGTCACCCGCGATCTCGACATTCTCTCGTCGATGGCGGAACGCAATCTCGTCAAGGTCTATCTCTCGGTGACGACGCTCGATGCGAAGCTTGCCCGCATGCTGGAGCCGCGCGCCTCGACGCCGGCGCGCCGCATGGAGGCGATCTCGATGCTGGCGCAAGCCGGCGTGCCCACCGGCGTCATGGTCGCGCCGGTGATTCCGGCGCTGACCGACAGCGAGATGGAAAAAATCCTGACCGGTGCGGCCTATGCCGGCGCGAAGGAAGCCGGTTTCATCCTGCTGCGCCTGCCGCTCGAAATCAAAGACCTGTTCCGCGAATGGCTGGAGGAAAACAAGCCCGACGCCGCCGCCCATGTGATGTCGCTGATCCGCCAGATGCGCGGCGGCAAGGATTACGATGCGGAATGGGGCAAACGCATGCGCGGCGACGGCCCCTATGCCTGGCAACTCGCGCGGCGCTTCGAACTCGCCACAAAGAAACTCGGCATCGCCAAAAAATCCGGCACCCTCGACTGCACCCGCTTCCTCGTCCCCGGCCGCGGCAAACAACTGGCCCTGCTTTAAGGAAGAAAAGGTTTTTGCACGCGGAGACGCGGAGGCGCGGAGAAGAGGAAGCAGCAGGTGCCGATATATGGGTGGCCATGACCGGATATTGATGGCGGCTTCGCCGCCGAAGGTTTCTTCGCGCCAAAGGCGCAACAATTGAATTTGTTATGACGCCGCATGGAGAACGAAAGCCCTCGTAACTTCCATATCTCTTCTCCGCGCCTCCGCGTCTCCGCGTGCCAAAAACGACCCTGACCCAGGATTCAGGTATTAAAGATATGGCAGTCCAGATCAGAGAACTCGATGAAGTGACCGGCGAAATCGTCGACGCAGCTTACAAGCTGCACAAAGGTCTTGGCCCCGGTCTGCTGGAATCTGTCTATGAAGCGGTACTCGAAAAAGACCTTCGGCGTCGCGGTTTGCTCGTGGAGCGGCAGAAGGCCGTGTCATTTGAATATGACGGCATGCGTTTCACCGATGGTTTCCGGATCGACCTGCTGGTGGACACTCGGGTCGTGGTTGAGATTAAATCCGTGGAAGTGCTGCTACCGGTTCATTCAAAGCAGGTCTTGACCTATCTGCGACTTCTGTATCTTCCGGTCGGATTGTTGATCAACTTTGGCGCGCCCACGTTGAAAGAGGGTGTGCGACGGATCGTCAGCGATCTCTCGCCATCCGCCTCGTCGCAACTCCGCGTGAACCGGAACAAGGTTTCCTGACTCATCGTTTGTTTCACAGCGCGCTTTGTCCTGTACCGACAACCCGAGGAGGTTTTCATGATGGAGTTTCGTTGCGGGCGGCTGATCGATCATCTGCATCTGGTGGTGCGCGATCTTGAGGCCAGCAAGCGTTTCTACAAGGCGGTGCTCGGCGTTGTCGGCGTGCCCTTCGGCATGGAGACCGATGATTTCTTCGAGGCCGACGAGCTTTTCGTCAGCCACGGCGAGGCGCTTTCGCATGTTCATCTCGCTTTCCAGACCAGGGACCGGGCCATGGTCGATGCCTTCCACAAGGCGGCGCTGGCCGCCGGCGGGCGCGACAATGGCGCGCCGGGCGAGCGGCAATATCATCCGGGCTACTACGCCGCCTTCGTCCTCGACCCCGACGGCAACAATATCGAGGCGGTCTTTCACGGGGCCTCGACGCGCAGCGCCGACGCCGTCGTGGTGACGCCGGCCTGAGCGCCGCGCACTGGCATCGCCTCCCCTTTCGCGGCACACTCCGGCCCATGCCGCGCGCCTTGAAAAACCCGCTTCCCGATTTTCGCTTCGAGCTTGAGGCCGGGCATCCGCGCCTCATCGTCTGCGGCGTCGACGAGGCGGGACGCGGGCCCTGGGCGGGGCCGGTGGTCGCCGCCGCCGTCATTCTCGATGCGGCCCGCATTCCACCCGGCCTCAACGATTCCAAGAAACTCGATGCGGCGCGGCGCGAAGATCTTTTCGCGCAGCTTCAAAAATCCGCCGCCATCGGCATCGGCGAGGCCAGCGTCGCCGAAATCGACCGCCTCAACATCCTCAAGGCGACCATGCTCGCCATGTCCCGCGCCGTCGCCGCGCTCGGCACCGCGCCCCACTTCGCCCTGATCGACGGCAACCGCCTGCCCGATCTCGCCTGCCCGGCGCGGGCGATCGTCAAGGGCGACGCGCTGTCGCTGTCGGTCGCCGCCGCCTCGATCGCGGCCAAGACCGTCCGTGACCGGACGATGTGCGATCTCGCCCGCGCCCATCCCGGCTACGGCTTCGAGCGCCACAAGGGTTACGGCACGGCTGCGCACCAGGCAGCGCTTTCCAGCCTCGGGCCCTGCGCGGCGCACCGTTCGAGCTTTGCCCCTATACGCAAGATGTTGAGTCCGGCTGCCTGAGAGGGACTCGATCTTGTGTCCCGCGAATCCATTAACCTATTGATTCAAAAAGCTTATTGACCACGATTCCGCGCCGACTCATCATGCCCCCCAATCCGGCGCAGGACCGGAAGCGACGTCAGTAACAGGGGTGTTCAGTGGGGCGCGTCACAGCGAAGGCCAATCCGGCCGAGACCATCATTCAGGGCGACTGCATCGAGGCGATGAACGCGCTTCCGGAAAAGTCGGTCGATCTCGTCTTTGCCGATCCGCCCTATAATCTGCAGCTCGGCGGCGAGCTGACGCGGCCCGACCAGTCGAAGGTCGATGCGGTCGATGACGACTGGGACAAGTTCGCCAGCTTCCAGGCCTATGACGAATTCACCCGCAACTGGATGAAGGCGGCGCGGCGCGTCTTGAAGGACACGGGCGCTATCTGGGTCATCGGCTCCTATCACAACATCTTCCGCGTCGGCGCGACGATGCAGGATCTCGGCTTCTGGCTGATGAACGACGTCGTCTGGCGCAAATCCAATCCGATGCCGAATTTCCGCGGCACGCGCTTCACCAATGCGCATGAAACGCTGATCTGGGCGACGCGCGATGCAGATCAGAAGAAATACACTTTCAACTACGATGCGATGAAGGCCCTCAACGACGATCTGCAGATGCGCTCCGACTGGCTCTTGCCGCTCTGCACAGGCGGCGAGCGCCTGAAGGACGTCGATGGCGGCAAGGCGCATCCGACGCAGAAGCCCGAAGCGCTGCTGCACCGCGTGCTGCTGGCGACGACCAATGCCGGCGACACCGTGCTCGATCCCTTCTTCGGCACCGGCACCACCGGCGCCGTCGCCAAGAAGCTCGGCCGCAACTTCATCGGCATCGAGCGCGAGGCGCGCTACATCAAGGTCGCGCGCGAACGCCTGCGCCTGATCAGGACGGGTGCCGCCGACGATCTGAAAGTCACGACGTCGAAGAAAGCCGAACTGCGCATTCCCTTCGGCACGCTGGTCGAACGCGGTCTGCTCGAACCCGGCGACGTGCTCACCGATCCCGGCCGCCGCCACGCCGCCCGCGTCCGCGCCGACGGCTCGATCGTCTGCCGCGACGCCTCAGGTTCGATCCACAAGATCGGCGCCCATGTGCAGGGGCTCGACGCCTGCAACGGCTGGACCTTCTGGCACTTCAAGACCGACGGCAAACTGAAACCCATCGACATATTGCGCCAGAAAGTGCGCGCGGAGATCGGCGAAGGGTGAGAGGCGGTTCGCGCCGCGAACGAAAAGGCCCGGCGGACCTTTTCGAGCCGCGAACGCCCTGAGCCACGAACCAAACTTCACCGCTTCGCGAACAGCGCCCCCGCCTCCGGCATCGCATGCATAGCCACCTTGCGCATCACGGTCGGCAGCGCCTCGCCATGCAGTTCGTCGAGCGGAACCCAGCGCCCGTCACCCCCGGGGACAAGTTTTTTTCGCGTCGCGGCGGCCAGCACGACCAGTTCGAGATCGAAATGGGTGAAGCTGTGGGTCACCAGACCGGGGATAAGTCGCCATTCGGCGGCCACCGGCGCCCGGGGATAAAGTGCCTCCAGATCCTTTTGTGACAGTTTTTTGACAGTTTTGTGACAGAGGGGGGTTTTCCAGTCTGTGCCCGGTGCCTCCATCATGCCGCCGAGCAGGCCCTTTTCGGGCCGGCGGCGCAGCCAGACATGGCCGTTCCGGGTCAGCCAGAAGCAGGCGCCGGTCCGTGTCGGCTTCGCTTTTTTCGGTGCCCGGCCGGGCCGCAAGGCTTCCGTCCCGCGCGCCCGCGCATCGCATAAGCCATTGATCGGACAGCGATTACAGGCCGGATTGCGCGGCGTGCAGAGGGTCGCGCCGAGATCCATCATGGCTTGCGCGAAGTCGCCGGCGCGCTTCTCGGGCGTCAGTGTTTCGGCGTATTCGCGGATCTCGGACTTCGCTTTCGGCAGCGGCGTTTCGATGTCGAAGAGGCGCGCCACGACGCGTTCGACATTGCCGTCGACCACTGTCGCGCGGCGGCCGAAAGCGATGGCGGCGATCGCGGCGGCCGTATAGGGGCCGATCCCCGGGAGGCCGATAAGTCCTTCTGCGGTATCGGGAAATTTTCCTCCGTGTTCGGAGGATACTGCGCGGGCGCAGGCATGCATGTTGCGCGCGCGGGCATAGTAGCCGAGCCCTGCCCAGGCCTTCATCACCTCTTCCTGCGGTGCTTTCGCCAGCGCGTCCACCGTCGGCCAACGCTTCAAAAAGCCCGTAAAATAAGGCCCAACCGTCACCACGGTCGTTTGCTGCAGCATGATTTCCGACAGCCACACCGCATAGGGATCGGCGCGTTCGCCCTTCCGCGCGCGCCAGGGCAGCACGCGCGCATGCCTGTCGTACCAGGCCAGCAGCTTGCGCGCTGCGGCTGACTTTTCCTTTGTTTCCGGGGCTTTCTTCGCGTTTCGGACCATCCCTCACTCATCGCGCGAAAGGGCATCGCGCGTCAATTCGCATGACGCGCCGTTTCGAGTCACAATGCCTCGATGAACGGCATTCTCGGAAATCGCGTCGCCTCGCGGCGCTACAGTCCGGCACCCGTCGGCGCGCGGATCAGTGCGGTGGCGCGCGCCGCCTTCGCCAAGCGCGGCTTCACCGAAGCGCATGTGCTGGCGCAGTGGCCGGAGATCGCGGGGGCCCAGCTGGCCGAATATTCGTCGCCTGAAAAGCTAATCTTTCCAAGGACTTCCGGTGAGGAAACGGGGCGCGGCCGGCGTGGCGGCGCGACGCTGGTCGTCCGCGTCGACGGCCCCATCGCCGTCGAGATCCGGCATCTCGAGCCGCAGATCATCGAGCGCATCAACACCTGGTACGGGCACAGCGCCGTCGCGCGGCTGAAGCTGGTGCAGGGTCCGTTGCCGGCAAAGCGCCGGCCGCGTCTGCGGCGGCTGCGGCCGCTGACCGCCGGGGAGCGCGCGGCGCTGGCGCAAGAGCTTGAAAAGATTGAGGAACCAGCGCTGAAAGAGGCGCTGCGGAAGCTCGGCGAACGTGTCGTCGGGGCGCGCGCGGCCCGGTAAGCCCTCCGAGTCGCGATTCTCGCCTCGAGGCAACAGAAAGGATTGGTTGAGGGCGCAGGCGCCCGCAGCCATAATGACCCAACATCTAGTGGGGACCAGTCATCGTGAATCAAAATAGAGCCATTCTGGCCGGCGCCGTCGCACTTATCCTCGTGCTGGCAATTGGCGGTTATTATCTCTTCGGCGCCTCGAACGGCAACGGCACGGGCGGGTCTGTCGACCGTTCGGCTTTCGAGCAGGAGTTGCTGGTGCCGGGTCCGCTCGGCGACATGACGATGGGCGACCCCAACGCGCCGGTCACCATCATCGACTATGCCTCGCTGACCTGCGCGCATTGCGCCAGCTTCGAAGTCAACACGATGCCGCTCCTCAAGGAGAACTACATCGAAACCGGAAAAGTATATTACATCCTGCGCGACTTCCCCTTCGATCCGATCGCAACCGCCGCCTTCATGCTGGCGCATTGCGCGGGGCCGGAGCGCTACTTCGGATTTGTCGGCGTGTTGTTTCGCCAGCAATCGCGATGGGCCTTCACGCAGACGCCGATGGACGACCTGAAGGCGCTGGCGCGGCAGGGCGGCTTTTCCGACGAGAGCTTCGACGCCTGCATGAAGGACCAGAAGATTTTCGACCATGTGAAGGAGGTCGCGCTGCGCGGCGCCAAGACATTCAACGTCCGCTCGACGCCGACATTCTTCATCAACGGCGAAAAAGTCGAGGGCGCGCTGCCCTGGAGCGAGTTCGAACCGCTGATCCAGAAGGCGCTGGCGGGTCAGGACATCACCTCGTCGGGGCCCGCTCCCGGCCTGTCGACACCGGTGGAAGAATAGGCGCCGCAGCTACACTTTTCGAAGATACGTGACAACGCCAGAGATCGAGATACACAGTGCAATTCAATCGCCTCCGCCTTTCGGGTTTCAAATCCTTCGTCGATCCGACCGATCTCATCATCGAACCGGGATTGACCGGCGTTGTCGGGCCGAATGGTTGCGGCAAGTCGAACCTGCTCGAGGCGATGCGCTGGGTCATGGGCGAGAACTCGTTCAAGAACATGCGCGGCTCGGGCATGGAGGATGTGATCTTCGCCGGCACCGCTGGCCGGCCGGCACGCAACCATGCCGAAGTCGTCCTCTATATCGACAATGGCGACCGCTCGGCGCCGCCCGCCTATAACGACAGTGACGCCATCGAAGTATCGCGCCGGATCGAGCGCGACCAGGGCTCGACCTATCGCATCAACGGCCGCGAAGTGCGCGCCCGCGACGTGCAGCTTCTGTTCGCCGACGCATCGACCGGCGCGCATTCGCCGGCGCTGGTGCGTCAAGGCCAGATCGCACAACTGATCTCGTCGAAGCCGATCAATCGCCGCCGCATTCTCGAAGAGGCGGCCGGCATCACCGGCCTCTATACGCGCCGGCACGAGGCGGAGCTTCGGCTGAAGGCGGCCGAAACCAATCTCACCCGTCTCGACGACGTGGTGGCGCAGCTTGAATCGCAGCTTGCGAGCCTCAAGCGGCAGGCGCGGCAGGCCGTTCGTTATCGCAATCTTTCGGGCCAGGTGCGCGAAACGGAAGCAATTCTGCTGCATCTCAAATGGACCCATGCCGTCGACCTTCTCGCGCATGAAGAGGAGCGGCTGGCCGCGACCGATATCCGCGTCACCGAGTTGACGCGTGAAGCGGCGGCGGCTTCGACCATGGAAGCACAGGCTGCCGAGGCGCTGCCGCCGCTACGCGAAGCCGAAGCCGTGGCCGCCGCGCGGCTGCACCGCCTGACCGTCGAGCGCGACAGTCTCGATGCCGAGGAAGCCCGCGCCCGCGAGCAGGCCGAACGACTGACGGCGCGGCTGCAGCAGATTGCGCAGGATCTCGCGCGCGAACGCGATCTGATTGCAGATACACAAGCCGCCATCGCCCGGCTCGACGAGGAAGCGGCCGCGCTTCGTGCCGCCGAAGAAGGGCAGACCGCGGCGCAAGATGAAGCCGGTGCCCGTGTCGAGGAAACACGTGGCCGCCTTGAAGCGCATGAACACGAACTCGACCAGCTCAATCAGGAAATCGCGCGGCTCTCTGCCGAGCGCAACAGCCTGGTGCGCACCATCGATACCGGCCGCCAGCGCATCGAAAAGCTGGAGCGCCAGCTTGCCGAAATCGTTCGCGAGCGCGAGACGCTGGCCGATGCCGAGGAAAAGAAAGCGCAGATCGCACTGCAATCGGTGGAGCTTGACGGCGCGGCCACACGCATGGCCGAGGCCGAGCGGATGGCGCTTGACGCCGAAGAGGCGCGCCGCGTTGCTCAGGATGCTGAAAAGACGGCGCGCGAACCGTTGCAGATCGCCGAACGCATGGCGGGCGACCTCACGGCCGAAGCAAAGACGCTGACCGACCTTCTATCCGTCGGCGAAAGCGATCTCTGGCCGCCGATGATCGACGCCGTAACGGTCGAGCATGGTTATGAAACCGCACTCGGCGCGGCGATGGGCGACGATCTGGCGGTGCCCGGCGACCAGGCAGCGCCAATTCATTGGGACGCGCTGCCGCCCTTCGAAACGGCGCCTGAGTTGCCGCAAGGCGCAACGCCACTCTCCTATTTTGTGCAAGGCCCGGCAGCGCTTTCCCGCCGCCTGTCGCAAATCGGCATTGTCGTTTCGGCGGAGGACGGCAAGCGCCTTCAGGCGCTGCTGAAGCCGGGTCAGCGCGTCGTAACGCGCGAAGGTGCGCTCTGGCGCTGGGACGGCTACACAGCGGCGGCCGATGCGCCGACAGCCTCGGCGCGCCGGCTCGAACAGCGCAACCGGCTTGCCGATCTCGAGGCCGAACTCGGCGCGGCGCGGGAAACCGCCCGGGCGGCGCGTGCCGCTTTCGATGCCGCGCATGTTGCGGCGGAAGAGGCGATGGCCCGCGAACAACAGCAGCGGCAAACGCTGCGCGATGCGCAAGCCGAACACAATCGCATCCGCGAAACGCTGACGGCGGCCGAGCGGGCGGCCTCGGCGCAGCTTTCGCGCCTGGCCTCGCTCACCGAATCCGAAGAGCGTCTGACCGGCGACCGGATCGAAGCCACCCGCGCCCTGGAAGAAGCCGAGGTGGCGCTCCAGAACCTGAAGCCCGACGAAGAATTGCGGCAACGCGCCAGTGCGTTGCGCGATCTCGTGGCCTCGCTGCGGCTCGAACTTTCCGAGGCCCGCGCCCAGCATGAAGGGCTCCGCCGCGATGCCGAGGCGCGCGTGCGCCGGCTCGATGTCATTGCCGAAGAGAGTGCCGCATGGCAGGCGCGTGCGGCCAATGCCGGCAGACAGATTGAGACGCTGGAGACACGGCAAGGCGAAGCCGAGGCCGAGTTGAAGGCGCTGGAAAGCGTGCCGGCGCAGATCGAAGAAAAGCGCCACGCGTTGATGAGCCATATCAGCGATGCCGAGACGGCGCGTGGGCAGGCGGCCGATGCACTGGCGAGTGCCGAAAAGCTGCTCTCCGAAACAACCAAACACGCCCGGGACGTACAGTCCCATCTCGGCGAGACGCGCGAGGAGCGGGCCCGCATCGACGGTCTGGTCGATGGCGCGCGGGAACGGCGGCGCGAGGCCGAGGAGCGGGTGCGCGAAGTCCTCGAATGCGCGCCGGAAGAAGCGCTGGCACAGGCCAATCTCGCCGAAGGCGCGGTCTTGCCGGACCTCGAACAGATCGACGCCAAGCTCGAACGGCTGAAGCGCGAGCGCGAAAGCCTGGGCGGCGTCAATCTGCGGGCCGAGGAAGAGGCCCGCGAACTTTCGGAACAACTCGAAACGATGACCGGCGAGCGTGAAGATCTTGTCAGCGCGATCGCCAAGCTCCGGCAGGGCATCGGCAGCCTCAACCGCGAAGGTCGCGAGCGGATGCTGGAGGCCTTCGAGAAGGTCAACGCCAATTTCTCGCGCCTCTTCACGCATCTCTTCGGCGGCGGCGAAGCGCATCTGAAGCTGACCGAATCCGACGATCCGCTGGAAGCGGGGCTCGAGATTTTTGCCCGCCCGCCGGGCAAACGGCTGCAGGTGATGTCGCTGCTGTCGGGCGGCGAGCAGGCACTGACGGCGATGTCGCTGATCTTTGCCGTGTTCCTCACCAACCCGTCCCCGATCTGCGTGCTGGACGAAGTGGACGCGCCGCTGGACGACGCCAATGTCGAGCGGTTCTGCGATTTGATGGATGAGATGACGCGCACGACCGACACGCGCTTCCTGATCATCACCCACCACGCGTTGACCATGGCGCGCATGAACAGGCTGTTCGGCGTCACCATGCAGGAACGCGGCGTCTCGACACTGGTCTCGGTCGATCTCGACGTTGCGGAGCAGATTCGCGAGGCTTCCTGACGGCATCGACACTGCCGCTGCCGCAACGGAAAGGCCCCTTTCAAGGGGCCTTTTTCATCTCGCCGCGAGACTCGGTTCGCAGCTCTACCGAGGCCGAATGCCGCAGTCGCGAATTGTGCCGAATTTCTCTTTTATTACAATGGCTTATATGCCTCCTGGCGGTTCTTGACAGTGCCAGACCCTGCAAGTAGGGTGCGCGCGGCTTGAGGCAGGGCTCTGCAGTTGTGGCGGCGCTTTTTCGCGGGGAGCACGGAGTTTTGGCGGATCCTCAGGACGGCAAATCTCCCGACGCTTCCGGCGCGGAAAAGGGACGCAATTCCGATCTCGCGGATTTCGACGCCAGGCTGCGGAAGACGCAGCAGGCCCACCAAAAGCCCGCGTCCGGCAGAAGCCGGAGCACAGCCATGGGCGTCGCCTTCCGGCTGGTTACCGAACTGGTGGCCGGCGTTTTCGTCGGAGCGGCAATCGGCTGGGTTCTGGATAGCTGGCTCGGCACACGGCCCTGGTTCTTGCTGGTGTTTTTCTTCATCGGCGCGGCGGCGGGCATTTTGAATGTGTACCGGGCGGCACGGCAGATTGCCGCTTCAACCGAACGGGACGCAGGCGGCGATCAACAGGGCTGAGGCCCATCCGACACAGGGGCGGCGAGCGTGGCGACAGAAAACGCAGAACATGGTGGCGGCGGCTTTGCCATCGACCCCATGCATCAGTTCGAGATCAAGACGCTTTTCCCGATGCAATTCGGGAATATCGATGCCTCCTTCACAAATTCCTCGCTTTTCATGGTGCTCGCCGCGGCAGCGGTGATCGGCCTGATGCTCACCGGCATCAACCGTCGCGCCATGGTGCCGGGCCGGCTGCAATCGATTGTCGAGTTGTCCTACGAGTTCATCGCCAACATGCTGCGTGACAACGTCGGCACAGCAGGTCTGCGCTTCTTCCCCTTCGTGTTCACGCTCTTCACGTTCATCCTGGCGTGCAACCTTCTGGGAATGATCCCCTACTCCTTCACTGTGACGAGCCACATCATCGTCACCTTCGCGCTGGCCTTTTTTATCTTTATCGGCGTGACGATCCTCGGTTTCGCCGTCCATGGCGTCGGCTTCATGAAGTTCTTCGTCCCGCATGGCGTGCCGGTCTATCTGCTGCCGCTGGTGGTGCCGATCGAAGTCGTGTCGTATCTGACGCGCCCCATCAGCCTGTCGGTTCGTCTTTTCGCCAACATGATGGCCGGCCACACGGTTTTGAAAGTGTTTGCGGGCTTTGTCATCGCGCTCGGATCCTTCGGCATCGCGCCGGGCATCGTGCCGCTGGTGTTCATGGTCGGCCTGACCGGTCTTGAAGTGCTGGTTGCCGCGCTTCAGGCCTATGTGTTCGCAATCCTGACCTGCATCTATCTCAACGACGCCTTGCATATGCACTGAGGCGCCGGCCCAAACGGGGCGAAAACCCCATCGATCAACCGCAACGGGGCGCGACCCGCACCCCTTACGACAACGGAGACTGAAGACCATGGAAGCAGAAGCTGCAAAGCTCATCGGTGCGGGTATCGCCTGTATCGCTCTTGCCGGCGCCGGCGTCGGCATTGGCACCATTTTCGGCAACTATCTCGCGGGCGCGCTGCGCAATCCCGCCGCAGCACAGGGCCAGTTCGGCAATGCGCTGCTCGGCTTCGCGCTTGCCGAAGCGACGGGCCTGTTTGGTCTCGCCGTCGCGTTCCTGATCCTCTTCGCGTTCTGATCAGCGCAAACGTACAGATGTTCCGGCGTCGCGTGACAAGAGCGCGACGCCGGCAATCGCTTTCGGGAGAAGCGGCATGCCGCAGCTAGCATTCGAAACCTTCGTTCCGCAGCTTGTCTGGCTGACGATCGTTTTCGGCTTTCTATATCTGGTGTTGGCCCGTGTGGCGCTGCCGCGCGTTGCCACTGTCCTTGAGGAACGCCGCGACCGCATCGCCGACGATCTCGACCAGGCCGAGCAGTTCAAGCGGCAGACGGACGAGGCCATCGCCGCTTACGAGCGGGCGCTGGCGGAAGCCCGTGCCCATGCGCATGAGATTGCGCAAGCGACACGCGACCGCCTGAATGAGGAAACCGAGCGTCAGCGGAAATCGATCGAGGCGCGGCTGGCCGAGAAAATCGGCATCGCCGAAAAGCAGATCGCCGCGACCAAGGAAAAAGCTCTCGGCAATGTGCGTGACGTTGCCATTGAGGTCGCTAACGCTGTCGTGACCGAACTTCTCGGCAATGCCGACCGCGCCGCCGCCGAGCGCGCCGTCGATAACGAACTCAAGTAAGAGAAGGACCGGAACCCATGTTCGCGTCTCCCGATTTCTGGGTACTGATCTCCTTCCTGATGTTCATCGGGCTGCTTGTTTACTACAAGGTTCCCGGCATGATCGGGGCCCTGCTCGACAAGCGCGCCGCCGATATTGCGGCCGAACTCGACGAGGCACGCCGGCTCCGCGAGGAGGCACAACAGCTTCTTGCCTCCTATCAGCGCAAGCAGCGCGAAGCGATGAAAGAAGCCGAGGACATCGTCGCCCAGGCCAAGACCGAGGCCGAAAACCTGGCCAAGGAAATTCGCGCCAATATGGAAGCGCAGGTCGACCGGCGCACGAAACTCGCCGAAGACAAGATCGCCCAAGCCGAATCACAGGCCCTGAGTGAAGTCCGTGCGACGGCCGCCGAGGTCGCCATCGGCGCCGCGCGGAAGGTGATCGCGGACCGGGTCACGGCTGAGGAAGACGAAAAGCTGGTCGAACGCTCGATCTCGGAACTGGCCGCAAAGCTGCACTAGGGGGGCGAACTGGCCGTCCAAAACCCCGCCCAGCGCAAGCCGGGCGGGGTTTTCGTTTGCATTCGGCCCCGCTCCTCCCCTTGAATGGTCGCACCAAGGGGACCCAAAACATGCTCAGCGCCTATACGCAGACCGAATTCACCCATGAGAACGAGACGCGCCCCGTCTATGTGCGCGGGCACGGGCCTGCCGTCATCGTCATCCATGAAATTCCCGGCATCACGCCCGAGGTGATCCGCTTTGCAGACTGGGTGGTCGATGCGGGCTTTCGGGTCTACATGCCCGAACTGCTGGGCGTGGCCGGCAAGCCGCTGACAAACGGTTATGTCCTTTCCTCGATTGCGAAACTCTGCGTCCGGCGCGAGTTCCATATCCTCGCCTCAAATCGCTCGAGCCCCGTTACCGTCTGGCTCCGCGCGCTGGCGCGGCACGCGCATGAGGAAGCCGGCGGCAAGGGTGTCGGCGCCATCGGCATGTGTTTCTCGGGCAATTTCGCCCTGTCGATGATGATGGAGCCCGCCTTACTGGCACCGGTCCTGTCACAGCCATCAATGCCCTTTCCGGCCGGCGCGGTGCGGAAGGCAGCGCTGCATGTGTCGCCGGAAGAATTGCAATGCGTAAAGGATCGTTGCGCCAAGGGCGCCAAGGTGCTTGGCCTGCGTTTCAAGGGCGATTTCATGTGCCCGCCAGAAAAATTCGAAAGCCTGCGCCGTGAGCTCGGGAATGCGTTCGAAGGTATCGAGATTGACGACCGCCACGCCAATCCCGACTCCCCGGCGCCGAAGCCGCATTCGGTGCTGACCGTCGACCTGATCGACCGTGACGGCGAGCCAACCAAGGAAGCCGCTAAGCGCGTGATCGCCTTTTTTCAGGAGCGGCTGCTTGCGGCCTGATTGCATTCGACAATCGTCAATTCCGGCCAATTCTCCTTCCAACGGGACGCCTTTTCGGCCAGGCGGTCGGCATTGAAATTGGCGACCGGATTCGGGCGGATCGTCATTGTCGCAATATCGCCGAAGCCGAAAGGCGCATAGGTGCGAACCCCGTCTCCCGTCGCCTGCACGCCGACCATGCAGGCCGGCGCCAGAAAGCGGTCGATGCCGTCGGTCGCGCACGAAAGCGGCGGATAGGGCATGCCGAATTTTCCCGGATACCAGAGATGTACTCGCGCCTGGTTGCGCAATTCGACTTCGATGCCGAGCGGTGCATAAAGTTTGCGCGCCCGCGCGATGGCGCGGTCTTCCGCCTCCCAGCTTGTGTCAGGATCGAAATAGAAAATGTCGTAATCCTTGATGCCGTAGTCCGGCGCGCGGCCTGTCAGCCCGTTCCAGACGGCCTGGAAGAGGCTGCCCGACACCAACCATGTGTCGGGCAGATCGAGTTCGGGCAGCCGGTCGAGGATCGCGCGGTTGGTTTCATTGGCCAGCGCCAGCGAGAGAAACCGCGCTTCGTCCATCCCTATTCGGCAGCCTGTTTCGGCGCCGGCGGCGCCCAGCGCAGCACCGGGCTACGGGCGGCGGCCGTTTCGTCGAGGCGACGGCGCGGCGACAGGTAAGGCGCGCCGGTGAAACGCTCCTTGTCGTTCGACTTCGCGGCGCGGGCGAGGTCCTTCAGCGTCGCGATGAAAAGATCGACGGCCTGCTTCGATTCGGTTTCCGTCGGCTCGATCAACAACGCCCCGTGCACCACCAGCGGGAAATACATCGTCATCGGGTGGTAGCCCTCGTCGATCATCGCCTTGGCGAAGTCGAGCGTTTCGACGCCGGTGCCCTTCAGGAAGCGATCGTCGAACAGCGCCTCGTGCATGCAGGGGCCCTCGAAGGGCGCCGAAAGATCATCCTTCAGCGAGGCCAGCACATAATTGGCATTCAGCACCGCATCCTCTGCGACCTGGCGCAGCCCGTCCGATCCGTGGCTCATCATGTAGGCCAGCGCGCGCACGAACATGCCCATCTGGCCGTGAAAGGCGGTCATGCGGCCGAAGGGCGTCGTACCATCGGCCTTCGCATCTTCCGCGGTTTCGACCAGACGGAAACCGTCCGCCCCGTGCACCACATAGGGCCGCGGCGCGAATGGCGCCAGCGCTGCAGAGAATACCACCGGTCCCGCGCCCGGACCGCCGCCGCCATGTGGCGTCGAGAACGTCTTGTGCAGATTGATATGCATGGCGTCGATGCCAAGGTCGCCCGGCCGCACACGACCAACAATCGCGTTGAAATTGGCGCCGTCGCAATAGAAATAGGCGCCCGCCTCATGCACGGCATCGGCAATATCGATTATGTCGCGCTCGAAGAGGCCACAGGTATTGGGGTTTGTGAGCATGATCGCCGCAACATCCGGACCGAGCGTCGCCTTGAAAGCGGCAAGATCGACCCTGCCTTCAGTCGTCACCGGAATGGACTCGACCTTGTAGCCAAGTAACGCGGCGGTGGCAGGGTTCGTGCCATGCGCCGATTCCGGCACCAGCACACGGCTGCGCGCTTCGTCCTCGCCGCGCGCGATCAGCGCCGCGCGGATGGCCATCATGCCGCAAAGTTCACCATGTGCGCCTGCTTTGGGCGACAAGGCGACGGCCGGCATGCCGGTCAGTTCCTTCAGCCAATGGGCGAGTGTGTCCATCAACTCCAAGGCGCCCTGTACGGTTTTCATCGGCTGCAATGGATGGATGTCGCCAATACCCGGAAGCCGCGCCATCTTCTCATTCAGGCGCGGATTGTGCTTCATCGTGCAGGAGCCAAGTGGATAGAGCCCGGCGTCGATCGAATAGTTCTTGGCCGAGAGGCGCACGTAGTGGCGCACGATCTCGGGCTCCGAAACGCTCGGCAAGCCAATCCGGCCTTGGCGCTCGAACCCTCCAAGGCGTGCCGTGAAGGGTGTCGGCTCATCAAGATCGACGCCGCACGCCCCCGGATTGTCGAGCTCGAAAACAAGCGCTTCCTCAAGCTGCAGCGCGCGATTGCCCGTGAAGGTTTCGCGCGCCGCACTGCCGCCGACAGCGATAGAAGTCGGTCTTCCCTGCTTGTTCATTCCAGACATCACAGCACCTCCACAAGCGCAGCGGCAAAAGCGGCACGGTCGGCATCGGTATTGACCTCGGTGGAGGCAACAATCAGCAGGTCGTCAAAACCCGCACCCGGCAGCAGACGCGAGACCGGCACGCCGCCGAGCACACCCTTGTCGGCCAGCGCGTCGACCACATCGGCAGCCGATCCGGGCAGGCGCATTGTGAATTCGTTGAAGAATGCCCGATTGAGGATTTCGACGCCCGGCACTTTCGACAACCGCTCGGCCAGGTCGACAGCCGCCGCATGGTTGATCCGCGCCAGGCGCTTGTAGCCTTCCTCGCCAAGCAGCGACATGTGAATGGTGAAGGCGAGGCAGCAAAGGCCTGAATTGGTGCAAATGTTGGAGGTCGCCTTTTCCCGGCGGATATGCTGCTCCCGCGTCGACAGCGTCAGAACGAAGCCGCGCTTGCCGTCAGCGTCGACCGTCTCGCCGCAGAGGCGGCCCGGCATCTGGCGCACGAATTTCTGCCGCGTGGCGAAGAGGCCGACATAGGGCCCGCCGAAATTCAAGCCGTTGCCAATCGATTGGCCCTCGCCGACGACGATGTCGGCTCCCATGTCGCCCGGCGGCGTCACCGCGCCCAACGAAACGATCTCCGGCACCACGGCGATCAGCAACGCGCCTTTGGCATGTGCCGCTTCGGCGATGGGACGCAGATCGACCAGTTCGCCGAAAAAACCCGGCGACTGAACGACGACGCAACTTGTGTCGTCGGCGATGTGAGCGGCGATGTCTTCCGGTCTGCCGGGGAGTGCCGGCGGCATGACGTCAAGTTCATAGTCGGCAAAGTCCGACAGATTTTTTACAACTTCCGCATATTGCGGGTGCAGTGTTCCCGACAGCACCGCCTTTTTGCGCTTGGTGACACGATGCGCCATCAGCACAGCCTCGCCGCAGCCGGTGGAGCCGTCATACATCGAGGCATTGGCAACATCCATGCCGGTGATCATCGCCACCTGGGTCTGGAATTCGAACAGATACTGCAGCGTGCCTTGTGTAATCTCAGGCTGATAGGGCGTGTAGGAGGTCAGGAACTCCGACCGCTGGATCAGATGGTCGACGGACGCCGGCACATGATGCCGATAGGCGCCGGCGCCGACAAAGAACGGGACAGAACCGGCCGAGACGTTTCTTGCCGCCATTTTCGACAGCGCCCGATCGACTTCCATTTCACCTTGCCGGCGCGGCAGGTCGACGAGGCCCGCAAGGCGGGCGCGCTCCGGTACGTCGCGAAAAAGCTCATCGACGCTCTTTGCGCCGATAACGCCGAGCATTTCGCTGCGATCAGTCTCGGTCAGGGGCAGGTAACGCATGATCGCAACGTCCTTTTCGGCGGGGTGGTGCGGGATGACTTGTCGTGACGCGGCGCGCCTGATCAGTGCAGGCCTTCAACGAATTCCTTGTAAGCGTTCTCGTCCATCAGCTTCTCAAATTCGGCCGGGTCCGACATACGCAGCTTTACAAACCAGCCGTCTCCCATCGCGTCTTCGTTGACGCCAGCCGGCGTCGCCTCGATGTCGCTGTTGACGTCGATTACTTCGCCGCTTACCGGCGTGTAGACCTCACTCGCGGCCTTGACGCTCTCGACCACGGCCGCTTCGTCGCCGGCTTCGATGGTCTTGCCGATCTCCGGCAGTTCCACATAGACGACATCACCGAGCTGTTCCTGTGCATAGTCGGTGATTCCGATGGTGGCGATGTCGCCATCCACCCGGACCCATTCGTGCTGATCGGTAAAACGAATATCGCTCATTTGAAGTCCCCTGATCCCTTGCTGAAGGCTATGCTCAATTGCCCCGGTAGAAATGTTTTTCGACAAACGGCATGGCCGCGACATGCGCGGCGCGGCCCTTGCCCCGCACCATCAACTCGACCGCCGTGCCGGCTTTTGCCGAGGCCGTGTCGACATAGCCCATCGCAATGGGCCCGCCGACGCTCGGGCCGTAGCCACCGCTGGTCACAATACCGATCCGATTGCTTCCCGCGAAAATTTCCGTGCCTTCACGCGCCGGCGCCTTGTCTTCCGGCAACAGGCCGACGCGCTTGCGCGGCGCGCCATTTGAGATTTGGTCGAGATTGATTTTTGCGCCGGGAAAGTTCGCCTCGGCGCGGCGACGTTTGCCGATTGCCCAACCAAGCGCGGCTTCAATCGGCGTCGTCGTTTCGTCGATGTCGTGGCCATAGAGGCAAAGCCCTGCCTCGAGACGTAGCGAATCGCGGGCGCCGAGTCCGATGGGCTTCACGTCCGGTTCGGCCAGCAGCTTTTTTGTCAGCGCCGCGGCATCCTTTGCCGGTATCGAAATCTCATAGCCGTCTTCGCCCGTATAGCCCGAGCGGCTGACCATGCAGGGAACGCCGGCAACGCTCAGGTCGCGTGCGGTCATGAAGCTCTGCGTCGCGGCTTCCGATGCGAAACGCGCGAATACCTCCGCGGCCTTCGGACCTTGCAGCGCGATCAACGCCCGATCTTCGAGACGTTCCAGCGCGACGCCCGAGGGAAGATTGGCGGCGATGTGAGCGAAGTCGGCGTCCTTGCAGGCGGCGTTGACGACGAGGAAGAGAACACCATCGGTCAGCGTTCGCGTCACCATCAGGTCGTCGCGGATGCCGCCCTTGTCGTTCAGCAACAATGTGTAGCGGATGGCGCCGGGCGCGAGATCCCGAATGTCACCCGGCGTCAGTGCCTCGACAGCGCGCGCGGTCGTTTCGTGATCCGGCCCTGTAAGGAAAGCCTGCCCCATATGCGACACGTCGAACAGACCTGCCGCCCCACGCGTATGCAGGTGCTCGGCCAAAACGCCATCCGGGTATTGGACCGGCATGTCGTAGCCGGCAAACGGAACCATCTTCGCGCCCAATTCGACATGGAGCGCGTGGAGCGGTGTCGTTTTCAGTTTGTCCGAGGCAACGGCAGGTTCCGACATAGCGCTTCCAGGCTCGTCCTTTGGACGAATACGAATCGAAATGGGTCGCTACATCGGCGAATCGCTTCGCCTGCAGCGCCCCACTCTGTCGCGGTACCTGAGAGATTTCGCGGCGGTCAGTAGATGCCGGTCCGCTTACGCCCGTCGGTGAGTCCGGCAAATCGGTCGCCGGCCTGCTTTCCAGAGATTCATCCCCCTGCGGTCCTTTTTGCCTGAGAGTTTCCGGGGCGGTTGCTCCTTCGGCGCCGGAGCTCGTTGAGCGCTCCGATCTCTTCCGCAGAGTTCATCTGAGTTGAGTGCCGTCGATCATATGGACCACTCGGCGAGAGTCAATCGCGGGCCGGGATCGAATCGACCGAACGCAGCCAAAAATGGGGAGAAATGGTGATTCGTGTGCCTGCGGTCACATCTACCGAATGGGCGTGAACGCCGATCGGCGGTTGTATTCGAGTTGCTCGGCAGAAAGCTGGAAGCCGACCAGGACCTGGTAGATGCGGCCGTCGGCGGCGCCGCCATAGGGCAAGACTGTTCCATCGACTGTCTTGACGAAACGGGCCTGGCGCTGGCCGGCCGGGAAATTCACCGGAATCTGATAGACCTGTTTCTTGTCCAACGTGTCGAAGCGCCGTGTGACGGCCACAAACACGTTGAAGGTGAGATCGCGCGTCGTCGCGGCAGGTCCAAGTTCGGCCACGCCATCAAAGGCAAGATCGACGGTGATGGTCGCATCGCTGGTGTTGTAGGTGCATTTGGAGACAACCCGGCCGATTTCGGCGCGCGCAACGATGTCCGTCAGATCGGTCCCGGCGCCCCTGAGCAGCGTCATGTGGTCGGCTTCATTGAGCACGCCGACCTGCGGACAGGGCAGTTGCGCGGTGCCGCCTTCCTTGTCGCTGCTGCCGAAGGGATTGAGCGAGGAGCAACCACTGAGCGCCAGCGCCGCGACGAGCAACAGGGAAGGTCTGCTAAGTCGTTGCAGCGCAATCGAAAACGGCATCTGATTTCACTCTGTTGTGGCTGGCGCGAGCGGCAGGAGACCGTTCGGCGGCTTTCTTGACTTTCCCGGACGGGGCCCCTCTATTACCGACGAACGGGCACCCGAAAGCCTTGCATTTCATAAGGTTAGGCAAGACAGGCGGGGCGCTCCCGACGGCGCGGAAACTCTATCGGAGCGGTCCCGAAGTCACAAGACGGCACAGCGCGGCACACCAAAAACACCCCCTCTGTCACAAATCTGTCATAAAACTGTCACATGACCGTCCCAAACCCGAAACCGCCCCTCACGCTGCTGCTCGCAAGTCCGCGCGGATTTTGCGCCGGCGTCGACCGCGCCATCCAGATCGTCGAAATGGCGATCGAGAAATTCGGCGCGCCGGTCTATGTGCGACATGAAATCGTGCACAACCGCTTCGTGGTCGAGAGCCTGGAGCGCAAGGGGGCAATTTTCGTCGAGGAACTGGACGAGGTGCCGGCGGGCGCCAAGGTGATTTTTTCGGCACATGGCGTGCCGAAAGCGGTGCCGGCCGAAGCGCAGGCGCGCGACCTCTTTTATCTCGACGCCACCTGCCCGCTGGTCTCCAAGGTGCATGTCGAAGCCGAGCGGCTCTATGAACGCGGCCTCGAAATTTTGCTGATCGGCCATGCCGGCCACCCGGAAGTGATCGGCACGATGGGGCAATTGCCGGAGGGCGCGGTGAGGCTCATCGAAACGGCGGCCGACGCCGAAGCGTTTGAGCCGAAGGACCCGGCGAAGCTCGCCTTTGTGACGCAGACGACGCTGTCGGTCGACGACACGGCCGCGATCGTCGCGGTGCTGCGCCGCCGCTTCCCCGAAATCGCCGGTCCGCACAAGGAAGACATCTGCTATGCGACGACCAACCGGCAGGAGGCGGTGAAGGCGATTGCGCCGCGCGCCGAAGCGATGCTGGTGATCGGCGCGCCCAACTCGTCGAACTCGATGCGGCTTGTCGAAGTGGCCGAGCGGGCGGGCTGCGCTTACGCGGCGCTGGTGCAGCGGGCCGCCGACATCGACTGGGCGGCACTCGGCACGCCCGCGACTGTCGGCCTGACGGCGGGGGCCAGCGCGCCGGAAGTGCTGGTCGACGAGGTGATCGAAGCTTTCCGCCAGCGCTTCGAGGTGACGGTTGAGGATATTCCGGTGCGCCGCGAATCGGTACAGTTCAAGCTGCCGCGCGCGCTGGCGGTCTGACCGGGGGTTTCATGGCCGTCTATACCGAAGTGCCCGACGAGGAACTCGAAATCTTCCTCGCCGCTTACGACATCGGCTCGCTGCTCTCCTACAAGGGCATCGCCGAGGGCGTCGAGAATTCCAACTACATGCTGCATACCGACAAGGGCGCCTATTTCCTGACGCTTTATGAAAAGCGCGTGGCGGCAAGCGACCTGCCCTTCTTTCTCGGGCTGATGAACCATCTGGCCGATCACGGCATCAACTGCCCGACGCCGATCCGCAACCGCCAGGGCGAGATGCTGGGCGAACTTGCCGGGCGGCCCGCCGCCCTGATCAGCTTTCTCGAAGGCGTGCATGTGCGCCGGCCGCAGCCGCGCCATTGCGTGGAAGTGGGCCGGGCGCTTGCCGGCATGCATCTGGCCGGGCGCGATTTCGCGCTGACGCGCCCCAACGCGCTCAATGTCGATGGCTGGGGCCCGCTGTTCGACTCCTGCCGCGACGGCATCGACGGCTTCATGGCCGGTCTCGCGGCCGAACTCGACCGCGAACTCAGCCAGCTTTCGCGCGACTGGCCGCGCGACCTGCCGGCCGGCGTCATTCATGCCGATCTTTTTCCCGACAATGTGTTTTTCATCGGCGACCGGCTGTCGGGCCTGATCGATTTCTACTTCGCCTGCAACGACGCCTTCGCCTATGACCTGGCGATCTGCCTCAATGCCTGGTGTTTCGAAGGCGACGGCGCCTTCAACATCACCAAGGCGCGGGCGCTGCTGCAGGCTTACACGCAGGTGCGGCCGCTCGAAGCGGCGGAACTGGCGACGCTGCCGCTGCTGGCGCGCGGCGCGGCGATGCGCTTCCTGCTGACGCGTCTCTATGACTGGATCAACCATCCGCCAGGCGCCTTCGTGAAACCGAAGAACCCGAAGGAGTACCTCACGCGGTTGCGCTTTCACCGCGGCGTCACCTCGCCGGCCGGTTACGGGCTCGACGGATGAGCGGCGAGACGGTGGACATCTATACGGACGGCGCCTGCTCGGGCAATCCCGGCCCCGGCGGCTGGGGCGCGCTGATGATCTGGAACGGGCACGAGAAGGAGCTCACGGGCGGCGAGCCGGCGACCACCAACAACCGCATGGAACTGATGGCCGCGATCGCGGGCCTCGAAGCGCTGAAGCGCGGCACGCGCGTGCGCATTCACACCGACAGCACCTATGTGAAAGACGGCATCACGAAGTGGATTCACAACTGGAAGAAGAACGGCTGGAAGAACGCGGCCAAGCAGCCGGTCAAGAATGCCGAACTCTGGAAGCGGCTCGAAGCGGCGCTTGAGAGCCATGAGGTGAGCTGGCACTGGGTGAAGGGGCATTCGGACCATCCGGAGAACGACCGCGCCGATGCGCTGGCGCGACAGGGGATGGGGCCGTATTTGGCGGGGAAGTGAGGGGGGTGTGGGGGGGTCGGGTGGTCCGAAGCGGACGGAGCACCCCAGCTACGTCTCGCGCCGGGACAAAGCCGAGGTGGTCGCAAGCAGGAATTCAATTCATTTTTTGAACCTCGCTGCACCGAGTGTGGGACGGAGCTCAAATGGTTCCTCACTTTGATTAGCTATGAGGCCAGTCCGTCAAAAAGAAAAAGGGCCGTCTTCAAAACGGCCCGCTGAAAGCTGAAAATACGTGGTCGACGATTTTAGTCGTCGGACTCCGGTTTATAGACCATGGCAGCTCTCCTTCTGATGCAGCAACAATAACGCCCCCGAGGTTAAGAAAAACCTAGCAGGCCGTGACAAAGCGAAATTGCCACGCGCCGACTCCAGATGCAATTTCTGATGATCAACTTCGCTCCCCAAAAGTGATCCAACGACGCTTTGTCGCAGTGCTGCGGACCCACTCAATGGACCGTAACGGGAACATTTTCCAGAAACGTCGGAACAATAGATTTGTCTTGGCTGACCGCCGCACGCATGGCATTGAGGTCTTCGACCATGGCCTCGCCGTTAACGTTGAGGTAGCGCCAGCAGCTGAAATCCATCTCGCCCGCACTGATCCTGGCTTTTGCTGCCACCAACTCCTTCTCTGCAGCTTCGGCCTGACCCAAAACAATGAGCACCAGCGCGAAGCATTGATGATGGTTCGCGCTTAGCTTGCCCGGCGGCGTCTCCGTCGCAAGGCGCTGGGCTAGCAGCTTGAAAGCCTCGATCGACGGCTTCTTCGCAATACCCCACTCGGCCATCGTCAAGTTGAACTGATCTTGAAGCGAAGCTGGGACCGCACCGGTCTCAACGAGAAGTCTCTTCGCTTGAACGAAATCACCGCTTCCAATGAAAGATAACACCGCCATATTGCGAGCCTCCTGTTGCTGGGAAATACTCAGCATGGGCGATTTAATGCTCTGGACCATTCGGCGGGCCAATGCAGGCAACGCGTCTCGCTGTGTCATGATAAATCTGGAGAGCGTAGCGAGTGTCTTGTACTCTGAATCCGGCCGGTCCAGCGCTTTGTCGACTGCAGTCAGCCAGAAACTGTCTACCCGCAACGCCATCTGTAATGCGGGCACAAGCTCAAAAACCGTCGCGGCCTGAGACGACAGAACCTCGATCAAGTCGGAATGCGCATCGTCCTTGCGACCCGCCATCAGATGTAGGCGAGCGCGGCCTAGGCGTGCTCGATTGACGTCGCTGCCAACCTCGATCGCAGTGCCGAGCGCGCTGAGTTCTTCGTCTTGTTCGCCGATGTACCCGAATACACGCGCCGCCAGAAATGCAATCTCTCCATCGCGTGGATGATTGCGCCGTATGTCGATGGCGTTGGCGCGGATTTCTTCCGGCTTTCCGGGTTTCTGATTTTTACGTGCCCAGTCAAAGGTCGCGGGCATTTGCCTCAATGCGACGAGTGCACCTTCACGGTCACTGAAATTGGCCGCGATAATCGACGTGCGAAGCGTATCGAACTCCTTGGTCAAGCGCGAGCTTGGTCGGGACAATGCAAAAGCGGTTTGCGTCAGTATCTCTAGACTCCCGTAATTATGAATGATCGAAGCTGGTTCACGTTCATAACCAAGCTTCTTTTTTGCCTCCTCCAAGAGGTCACCGAGAATATGCTTCTCATCGTCCAGATCGGGGACATTGGAAGGACAGAAATGCAGCGTGATGGGCTTGGAATTCTTTTTATTTTGGGCGCGAATGCTCTCCACAATTGGCGCCAAGCCGTCAATATTCTGCTCGTTGGGCACAAACATGACAACGACGGCATCAGGCAGCTGGCGCGTGCAGATTCCGCCCACGTCTGTATGGCCTGTCCGGCTATCGATAAGCACGTAATCGAAGCCAGCGCCTTCGTACTGCGCCCACTGTTGCTTGAGATCTTCGAACATCAGAAAGCCCGACTGATGTTCATATAGATCCTGCCAGTCGATCGACTGCAGCGACTCAGAATAGCCGCGGCGGGTGTGATCACCAGCGGGCATGAGCCATAGTGGGTTTCCGTCGACTTCACACTGGGTGATGTACTCGGAAGCGATGGGGGCAACTCCCGTTGTCCGGTAGGAAGTCACATAGTCGACGATGCCACGCCTGCACTCGGTGCCGCGAAAGACTTGGTAGCTGGGAAGTCCTGGTGCTTCGAGATCGAAATCAACCACAAGTACACGGCGTCCGAGCTTGGCGAGCAGAACGGCCACATTGACGAGTGCCATCGTGCGGCCGACGCCGCCTTTGTATGAGTAGAAGGTAACTGTGTACATCAGGCTGCTACTTCTTCCGGAAAAAATCTCAAATCAAACGACCTCGCCCGACGAAGCGTGTCCTGCGAGAAGGTCGTGCGGAAACGCGGCACCGGCCTTGGTTTTGTAACTTTCACATGAGCAGCGTCGAGCGCGCGCAAGGCAGCATCGAGAGCCGCGTTCTGGATAACATTACCGGCTTCCCAGCGTTTGATTGAGGCAATACCGATCCCGGTCAGTTCGGCGAGCCTGGCCTGCGTTAAGCCATTGCGATCACGAAGGGCGCGGATTTCGTCCGGCGTCAGTCGTTCGAGATGACGACACACCGCATCATGCTGCGCCTCTTCGGCGCTCTCGGCGGTATACGTCTCGCCGCATGCGGCGCACTCGATTACGGGGATATCGGCGTTCAGAAGGACTTCGTTTGTACCCTCGCGATATGCGAATTGCTGCGTCCTGATGTGCTGCGTTGCGGCATTCTCGCCGCACAGCGCACAATCTTCCATCGGACCTTGTGCGCTTGGCTGTTGTTCACCCTTCTTCATCTCGGACCCCATTCTGTGCTGACGTGAAAGCTGCGTCCCACGACCTTGCCGCTGACCAGCTGCAGCTTTATGTAAATCTTTTCTCCCGACCAACCGTCGCAGATGATGACGTATCCGGTGCGGCCAAGTGGCTTGTCGAGGGTGATCGTTTCGACATCCACGCCGCCCTCCAACAATTCAGCCACGAACGTCCAGGCATTGTCGGGGGTGAATGCTTCGCCGCTGTCGGGCCGTCTAACGTTTGTCGGTTCCCAGTGGGTCGGGCGGGCGGCGCTGAACACATTGGTTCGCGTCCGCCGCGACCCCGCGAGCAGAATAAGCTGCCGTCTGATATCATTTGATATCGCCACGCGAGGTCTTTCTGTCTCATGTGCGTATTCCTTGACGCCACTTGGTATCATATGATACTTATTTATCAAATGTCAAGGGCTGAGGCCGTGGTCAGGCTGGCTTCCCGTGCGGGACAAACCGTTAAGCCGCGCCACTCGAAAGGACCCCCGACATGATCGAACGGCTTCTACGTTGGGCTGCATCTCGTCAGAAGCAGCGTTGAGGCCAGAAGGGTGATCTGAATGCAACCTCTTTGGATCAAGCGACGGGCACATACGAGGCGTCTCCTGAGGGGCGGATTGACCCACGTGCGGGAAAGCTGGGTGCTCTCGCGACCAGAAATCAAACGGCAGCGGGGGCGCTATCGTCATGACTGCCCATCGTGTGGGACGCCGATCATTAGCGTGAAAATGCCCGCTGGGGGTTGGGCACATTTCGAGGGCGCGAGAGGCCTCGCCCGCATCAAGCATCCCTGCCTACATCGCGGGGAGGGCCTTAGCCAATCTCGGGATGACAAGACGCCTGATCTGTTCGCTGGAAATGGAGAGAAGTGAATGCTTCCGTATAAGAATAGAAACGGGGTTTCAGGAGTAACCCGAAATGCACGACTCGTTCGCCGATGCCGTGCGGCGAAGAGAGAAAGCAATGCACATGCGCGATGACCCCATTCAGGGCAAGGCGATCCGAGAGGCGTTCAAGGTGATCGATCAGAACCGTGAAATGGTTAGGGCTTCGCAGCAACTCATTGATTCCCTCGACGTGAGCCGCGCTGCAAAATCCGTGATGGCAGCCCATGAGGCCCTACACAGAAATTTTCCTCACAAGGAACTTCAGTTGGCAGCAGCGTACATTCACGAGATGACAGCACCCTTTCGGGAACCTGAATTCATTACAGCCACGCGGCAATTGAACCAACGTCTGGAAAGTACCTTGCTGGCCATTCAGCCAGCAATTCTCCCCGCAATAGCCACAGCAAATCAATTGGCGCGAAGTGTCGCGGAGGCGGTCGCGCCATACGAAGGCGCGTTTCGCAATATAGCACTATGGCAGGAGTCGCTCGCGGAGCGGATGATCGCCATGCGATCCACGTGGGCACTTGAATCTCATCTCGAAGTATCGGTGACCGGCTTCGCCCGTCTTGCCCGGCTCAGTGACGCGGTCCATAGCCCGCAACCCTACGGGGAGACTGTTTCTGAGCTCGTCCATGATGAGTTGGGTGAGAGGCGTCTTGGTGACGAGCCATCCGAGCCTCTGGATGCCGATGCTGATGCCATTGCCGGCGGGATGAACGTAGAGCTCATCGCGTTTGCACCGAACACCTACGGCGAAGTGACATTCTCCGCAGGCTTCCGCTTCAGCCTTGCGAAGGTTGAGCCCCCGCGCGCTATTGCAGCGGAAGACCCTGGTGCAGTCTTCGACCCCGTGCACTGGACAATCCTTATAACGCTTGAGAACACGTTGCGCGGGCTTGTCGAAACGGAACTCCGCGCACTTGAGGGGGAGGCATGGCTGAGGCGCCGTGTTCCGGGAGACGTGCACAAAAGGTGGATCGAACGTCAAGAAGAAGACCGCACAGCCGGACGGCCCGTCTTTCCGCTGATCCATTACGCGGATTTCATGGATCTCGCTCAACTCATTTGTCAGAAAAATAACTGGCCTGTGTTTCTCCACGTATTTACGAAAAAGGATGATTTCCGTATTTCGCTGCAGCGTCTGCATCCCGTACGCAAGGCTATTGCCCATGGGAGACCGATTGGGCGCGCTGATACATTGATATTGATCAGCGAAGCGACACGTGTGTTGCGGGCGCTGAAGATCGCGCGACTTCTTCCTAGCTGATGCAATGACCTTTGCCCTGTCACGAAATTCGTTATCGGCGGTCAGATCATTGCCTGTCGACAATGTTGTCGGCGTTAACAGATGGAGTAGAAAATGGCAGACCATGCTTTCAATGAAGGAGATGAAGTTCAGCACAAGACCGGACGCATCAAGATGATCTATATTGGTGAAGGTCGTTCGGGCGAGGCCTTGTGCGAATGGACCGACCCCAGCGGCAAGCCGCAGCGAGATAGCTTTGCTTATCTCGCTCTGAAAAAATACGAAGCCCCCAAACGACGCGCTGTTCTTCTCGGGAGATCATAGAAAAACGGATCGACGGTAGGGCTTTATGGACTCCGACGAGATTGATAAGGATAGCCTTCAGCCGGATGGCAAAAAGAAGGCGGCTCGCGCAGCACTTGGCGCGCTAGGCGGAGCTATCCCGTTTGTAGGCGGATTGCTGTCCGCAGGGGCCGCGTACTGGTCAGAAAGTGAGCAAGAAGACGTCGTCAACGTCCTTAGGCAATGGGTTCAAATGCTGGAGGACGAATTACGTGAAAAGGGCAAAACCATTGCGGAAGTCGTCGCTCGCGTAGATATGCACGATGAAAACGTGCGGCAGAGGATAGAATCTCCCGAGTATCAATCGCTGCTGAAGAAAGTTTTTCGTAACTGGTCATCGGTAGATACAGAGTATAAGCGCCAACGTGTCCGCAATATCTTGGCCAATGCGGCCGCAGCCAAAACCAGTTCCGACGATGTGGTGCGTCTCTTCCTTGACTGGGTAGGCCTTTACTCTGATTTCCATTTCGAAGTTGTAGGCGAAATATATCGGAATCCCGGCATTACCCGAGGGGCCATATGGGACAATCTTGGTAGACCCCAGGTCCGGGAAGATTCCGCCGATGCAGATCTCTTCAAGTTGCTTGTGCGGGATCTCAGTTTCGGAAGCGTAATAAGACAGCACCGCCCTACGGATTACGCTGGGAATTTTTTGCGACAGCAACCCAAACGCTCAAAACCCGGCGAGGCTCCGCGTACAGCAAAATCGGCGTTCGATGAGACCGAACCATACGAGTTGACAGAACTTGGGAAGCAGTTTGTCCACTACGCCATGAACGAGATTACTGCCAAGATTGAGTTCCACGAGGAATAGCAAACTGCGCATCGGGTCCAACGTCCAGGTGACCCGACGGTCCTTTGCCGCGTCGTTCATTTCCTCAACGTCGGCGTCTCGGTCAATGAGTCTTTGTGAAGAGAGACGGCGCGGCTTAAGCCGCGCCTTCTGGATTGCCGGATTAAGTCCGGCAAAGACGAATTGGGGGGTGGCGAATACGGTGACAGGCGCAACGTTCCCTTCCGAGCATGGGATTTGTTGCTCCTGTCACCGTATTGCGCCGTATTGTGGACCTAGTCTTGTGGAGCCAGGTTGTTGTCATGCCGCCCGCCGCCGAGACACACATCCGTCGCGCGACGTCGAGCGATGCGCCCGTGCTTCGGGCGATTCTTTACGAAACGTATGAGAGCACCTGGTTTCCCGCGTTGACGCCCGCTGCCGCTCAGCGGTTCCGCGATGAGGACCGTCCTGGCGCTTACGTCAGGGCGCGGGGCACCGCGTTTTGGGTCGCGGAATGCGATGGGCAGGTCGTCGGCTTCGTGGATTGGGACGCGGATTTCGTGAACGCCCTTCATGTGCGCCCCGGTCACGCGCGAAAGGGTGTGGGCAGCCGCCTGATGGACATGGCGGAGACCGAGATCGCGAGAGCGGGCTTTCCCACTGCGCGCCTGGAGACAGACACGTTCAACGCGCGTTCGCGCGCCTTCTACGCGAAGCGCGGATATCGTGAAGCCGATCAATATCCCGACACTGAATGGAACAGCGGACTCACGACGCTCCTTCTGGTGAAGCCGCTTGGCCAGGCCGGAACAGGGTGACAGGCGCAACGTTCCCTTCCGGGCATGGGAATTGTTGCTCCTGTCAGTGTATTGCAGAGTTTGCCGCATCTGGATTGCTTCGCGTTCGGCGCTCGAAAAGATCCACCTGACCTTTTCGTTTGCTGACGCAAAACGCGCCTCACCCTCGCAATGACGAATTGGGGGATGAACGGAGTGGTGTGCTGCCGGTTATGCGCTGAGCTTCCACGCCTACCCCTCCCCGAAATTCGCTACGCGAATTTCGACCCTCCCTCAGGGGGAGGGTGGGAAGGAAGAGGTTTTTCCTCCCTCGCCCAAATTAAAAGAGCCTCCGTTTCCGGGGGGCTCTTTCCGTTTCGATTCAGCGAGGTGGCACGGAATACGGCGAGACGCTTGTCGGCCGTTCAGACCCGCTCCTTCTCCCTGGGCGCCGAAACGCGGCGGGGCTTTGTTTCCGCTTTGGGCCGGGGCAGGAGACGGAAGCGGGACTGGCACCAGGCGAAATCAACGCCGACATCCAGCAGCGCATCGGAACGCCCGCAGGGGCAGGCAAATTCGAGGACGGCGAGCACACGGTAGGTCTCGCCGGCCTGCAGCGGCACCGGCTGGCCCGTGACATGGTTCGGGGCGGCATTGACGCAAAGAACAATATCGCCGGGTCCGACAGCGTCGCTCATGGCTTCCATCCCTTGTGCGGGGACAAGAATAGACTTCGACCCGCAAGGGGGAAAGGCCGCTTTTGGCGCGGCGCGGCTGTGCGGGGTTGGGCGGATTACTGTTTCCGCCGTTCGCCCGCGCGCGAAATTCGTTCGTCATTGCGCGGTTGGGGAGGCGTGTGTGGCTCACACCGCCTCACAGCGTCATTGCGAGGAGCGAAGCGACGAAGCAACCCAGAAGCGGCAAACTCTGCATGCGCGGCTTCTGGGTTGCTTCGCTTCGCTCGCAATGACGAATTTGGAGAACGTGCCGGGCGCTGCCGCTTAGAGCTGCTTCAGCATGTTTTCGGCGCCGGAGATTTCGGCCTTGCCGCCGGCGGGTTCCATGTTGAGGCTTTTGACGACGCCGTCATCGACCAGCATCGAGTAGCGCGCCGAGCGCATGCCCATGCCGAAGCCGGTGCCGTCGAAGCCGAGACCCAGCGCCTTGGTGAAGTCGCCATTGCCGTCGCCGAGCATCGTCACCTTACCGTCGGCGCCTTGCGACTTGCCCCAGGCGCCCATGACGAAGGCGTCGTTGACCGAGAGGCAGGCGATCTCGTCGACGCCCTTGCCCTTGATCGTTTCGGCGCTCTGGATGAAGCCCGGCAGGTGCTGGTTGGAACAGGTCGGCGTGAAGGCGCCCGGCAGCGCGAAGACGACGATCTTGCGGCCCTTGAAATATTCCGACGTCTTGACCGGCGCCGGGCCCTTGTCGGTCAATTGCATCAGGGTCGCTTCGGGAATGCGGTCTCCAACCTTGATCGTCATGGCTGCCTCCTTGAGGGATTGTTGGGGGGTCACGTTGGGGCGCATTAAAGCGCCAATCGCCGCGGTTCGCCAGCCCCTGCCCGCCTCAGGGCATGGTGTGCCAGGCGATGCGGGCTTCTTCGGGGCCGGCGAAAATGAAGCCCAGTCTTTCGCCTTCCAGCACCGAAGCCGAAAGCGCGCCGACCTCGACGCTGTAGCGCAGCACGTCGCCGACACGGCGGACCGACGGCGTGCCGAACCAGACACCCTCCGGCCCGTCGACAATCAATTGCGGCGCCGGACATCCCGGCGCACAGCCGGTGAACTCGATTTCAAGGACCGGCGCAGCGGCATCGCGCCAGCCGACCGCCACCGCCTGGTCCGCGTCCAGCGGCTGCGGCAGATGCGCGAGCGCGCCGACAAGGCGCATCAGATCGACCGACGGCTCGGCGCGGGCGCCCTCCTCCGCCGGCGGCACGGTCAACGTCAGCGCCGCCTCGCGCGGCACGCAGATCATGTCCGAACAAACGCCATAAGACATGGACAGGCGCAAGATGGCGGGCAGCGTCGCGTCGACCGGCTTCACGCGCAGCGGCCATGTTACCTGGTCGAGATATCCGAAGGTCACATCGCCCGGATCGTCGAAACGGCGCGGCGCCGGCCAGCTCAGATCGATGTCCTCGATATTTTCCGATTCCGACCAGTCGAAGGCCGGGGCGATGCCGCTGTCGCCCGGATGCTTCCAATAGGTTTTCCAGCCGGGTTCAAGCTGCATTTCAACACCGGCTAGAAAAGGCGCGCCGTCATGCGCCGTCACGGCGGCTGACATGCGCACAATCGAGGCGCTGTCGGCCGTGGCGGCAAGGGCGGGCAGCGATGCCGCCAGCGCCAGCGCGCATAGTGCCGTTGTCCATAAAGCCTTCATGCCCGACATTTCCCGGTTTCCGTCCTGCCCGTTTCGGGCCGCTCGCGCCCCTATGCGCGCCATCTTGATTGTTTTATCAAAATATTGCGTGAAAAGAACGACCGCGTTTCATTGCCGAGGCCGGCGGCACATGGCGCGTGACATCACGCGGCCAAGAGGGCAGGATTTCAGCTGTGCCTGCGCGCCACGCGCCAACAGCCGGAGACAGGCTGCCCATGAGCCCGATGTCGTCGGATTTGAGTTGCCAGCCCGAGGAAACCGGGTTCCTCGAAGGCAAGATGCTGATCGCCATGCCATCGATCGGCGATGTCCGCTTCGCGCGCACGCTGATCTATATGTGCGTTCACAATCCCGATGGCGCCATGGGCATCGTCGTCAACAAACCGGCGCCCGACATCACCTTTGCCGATCTTCTCGACCGGCTGTCGATCGATATGCCGCGCAAGGTCGCGGAGATCGACTGCCCCGTTCTTGTGGGCGGGCCGGTCGAAACGGGGCGCGGCTTCGTGCTGCATACGCAAGACTATTTCTCGGAAGAGTCGACCCTGCCCGTCGATGAGGATGTCGGGCTGACGGCGAGTGTCGACATCTTGCGCGCCATGGCGGGCGGCCATGGCCCGCGGCATGCCCTTCTTGCGCTTGGCTATGCCGGCTGGGCGCCCGGCCAGCTCGATGCCGAAATCCAGTCCAATGGCTGGCTCCATTGCGATACGGATTCCGACCTGCTGTTCGGTCTCGACATCGAAACAAAATATCAGAAGGCGCTGGCGAAGCTCGGCGTCGACATTTCACTGCTTTCGGCCGATGCGGGGCACGCCTGAGGCGCGGCGCATCAACGGCGCCAATGACGGGTGATAAAGTCGAGCGCTTCCGAGGCCCGCATCGGCTGGCCAAAATAATAGCCCTGTCCGTAGTCGCAGCCCATATTCGCCAGATCCTGCGCCTGCGTTTCGCTTTCGGTGCCTTCGGCGACCACTTCCATGCCGAGATCATGCGCCAGCGTCACCATCGAGCGGATGATCAGCGGCGTCTCGCGATCGGCCGACATGCCGGCGACAAATGAGCGGTCGATCTTCAAGGTGTCGAACGGGAAGCGCTGCAGGTAACTCAGGCTCGAATAGCCGGTGCCGAAATCATCGAGCGAAAGGCCGGCGCCCAGCGCCTTGAGGCGCGTCAACATCGTCGCGGCGAATTCGGGGTTCTCCATCACCAGCGACTCCGTCACTTCGAGCTTCAGCGATCCGCGTTCGACGTCGATGCGGTTCAGCACGCGCTTCACATCCTCGATCAGATCGTGACGCAGCAACTGACGGCTCGACACGTTGACGCTGGCGAAGAGCGGGCGCTCCATCGGAAACAGTTTCTGCCAGGTCGCCAATTCCTCGCTGGCGGCGCGCAAGGCAAAGCGGCCGATATCGGTGATAATGCCCATCTCTTCGGCCAAAGGCACAAAGCTGTCCGGCATCTGCAGGCCGTCTTTGGGATGGTTCCAGCGGATCAGCGCTTCAAAGCCGCGCACGCCGCCATCGATCAGCGACATGATCGGCTGATAGTAGAGTTCCATCTCCTTGCGTTCGATGGCGTGGCGCAAATCCGTTTCAAGCGTCAAATGATCGTCGGTTTCGGCGCGCATCGCCGGCTCGAACATGTCGATCCGCGCCTTGCCCGAGCGCTTGGCGCGATACATGGCGATTTCGACTTCGGTGAAGAGGTCTTCCGGATTCTCGTGCGCGTCTTCGCAAATGGCGACACCGATCGAGGAGGTCGGGTAGACCTCGTGCCCGGCGACCTCGATCGGCTGGCGCAGAAATTCGCTCGCCTGTTCGGCAAAGGCCAGTGCGTCTTCGCGCTGGGTGCGGGATGTCAGCAGCACGGCAAAGGCGTCGCCGTCGATGCGCGCCACCGTGTCATCCTGCGTGATCAGCGACTCGAGCCGGCGGGCGATGGCGATCAGCAAGGCGTCGCCGCCTGAATGCCCGAGACTGTCATTGACGGTCTTGAAACGGTCGAGGTCGATCAGCAGGATCGCGGCGCGCGGGCGATCGAGCAGGTCCGGCCGGCGAATGGCGCGTTCGAGACGGTCCATGAAGAGGGCGCGATTGGGGAGGCCCGTCAGACTGTCATGCACGCTGTCATGCAGCAGACGTTCCTCGGCATGTTTCCGCGCCGAGATGTCGCGGACCGTGCCGATGCAGCGGGCGGTGCCGGTGTCGGCGGCGGCGACGCAGCTTGCGCTCAGCGCAACCCAGCGGAAAACACCATCCGAATGACGCATCCGGAATTCAAGCGTGAAGGCGACATTGCCGCGATGGAAATAGGCGTTGAGGGCGGTGCGATAGGTTTCACGGTCGGCGGGGTGCATGTGCTCGCGCCAGAGCAGTTCGTTGCCGTCCAGCGTGCCGGCGTCGAGCCCCAACATCGCTTCCACAGAGGGCGATACATAAAGGCGGTCGTTGGTCGCATCCCAGTCCCAGACGCCCATGCGGGCGCCCGACAGGGCAAAGGCATTGCGTTGTTCGCTGCGCAGCGTGCCGAGATCGGCACGGCGCCGTCCGCCCTGTGCGTGATAGGCGGCCGCGAAGGCGAAAAGCGTCAGCGCCGCCGTCAGGAGCCCGCCCGAAAAGGTCGTGCCGACAAACGGCATGGACACCCATCCGGTCGTGTGAAGGGCCGCGACAAGGCCGGCGAAGCCGAACAACACCGCACCCGGGATCAGCAGCTGGGCCGGGCGAACGCCGCGCAG
Organism: Parvibaculum sp.; assembly: GCF_030651915.1. Classification (GTDB taxonomy): domain Bacteria; phylum Pseudomonadota; class Alphaproteobacteria; order Parvibaculales; family Parvibaculaceae; genus Parvibaculum. The sequence goes on from NZ_JAUSBV010000005.1 coordinate 653,707, forward strand.
CGCCGCCATGACGACCAGCGGTACGCCGGCAATCACCGCCATCGCCAGGATCCCCCTGACGTAGAAGGCACCGAGCGGCACGCTGAGCAAGGCGAGCGGAATGCCCGCCAGGGATGCGTAGACCATCAGCCGCGCCAGACGCGACGGCCATCGCGCGAGCCGTTCGAGATCGAGAAAAAAGCGTTCCAGCGCGAAGACGGCGGCGGCAAAGAGGGCCAAGGCCGATATGCGCAGCGTCATGTCCCATCGCGGGGCGAGATCGAGGAGCGCGGCGACATAGCCGAACTCCGTCAACAAGAGCAGAAATCCCGTGCCGAGAAGGCCGGCGGTCGCGCGGGCGGCAGAAACGCGCGTCAGGATTGCCAATGCCGAAAGATAGATCGCGAATGCCGCGACGACCGCCAGCATGCCGCCCTCGACCAGCGCCAGCCGCCGCATGAAAGATGTCCATGCATCGGCCTGCCAGAGATAGAGGCTTTCCGGTGCTTCATCGGCATGCAGGGCCACCGTGATGCTGGTTTCGGCGCTCGCGGAAACCGCAAAGACCGAGAAGCCGCGCCGCTGGTCGCCGGTTACCGGCACCGGGTCTTCGCCGCCCGCCGTCACGACGCGGTCGATGGCGTTGCGCGGCAACGGCCAGAAGAGGTTGCCCAGGCCGCGGCCACGTTCGTCGGCGACCAGATAGCGATGCACAGGCTCGTCCGACCGGTTGCGCAATGCGACAGCGATCCAGGTGCCGCTCGCGCCGTCGCCGTCGGAAATGACAATGGCGCCCTCTGCAAGCGCGCCTTCATCGATGCCGGCCGCTTCCTCTTCGAACTCGCTGGCGATTTCGGATGTGCCGGCCGTCGGCGGTTCGATCGTCAGCCGCCGACCGGCGGCCTCATAGCGCTCGACATGGGGGGTCAAATCAACCACCGGGGCCCGGTCGTCGAGCGCCACGGCATCGAGCGCCTGCACCGTTCCCGGCAGCGCGGTGGCGACCGCCAAAGCGATTACCGCAAGCACGCCGCGAATGCGCGCTTTCATCGAGGCCCCTCGCCGCATTGGCCGATCTCTCCCCTTTAAAATCACCGGCGCGGATCGTCGCGCAAAATGGCAAACACGACGTGATCTCGCCACATGCCGTTGATGCGGAGATAGCCCCGCGCGTGGCCCTCCTCGGTGAAGCCGCATTTGCGCAACACCGCGCGGGACCTTTCATTCTCGGGCAGGCAGGCTGCTTGCAGTCTGTGCAATTTCAGTTCCTCAAACACATATGGGATCAGCGCCCGCACCGCCGCCGTTACATAGCCCTGCCCCGCATATTTCTCACCTGCCCAGTAGCCCAACGAACATGACTGCTGGACCCCGCGCTGGACGCCGGACAAGGTGCATCCACCGACAAGGGCCTCATCCTGCTCGCGAAAGATGAAGAAGGGGTAGGCATGGTCCTCCCGAATCTCGCGCACATAGCGGCGGAGGCGGCGGCGATAGGCCGTTCTGGTCAGGTCGTCCTGCGCCCAGGTCGGCTCCCATGGCGTCAGGAAATCGCGGCTATCGGCACGCAAGGCCGCCCAGGCGGAATGGTCGCCAGGTTGCGGCGCGCGCAGATATACGCCCTGACCCAGAATGAGCGGCGTGGTCTCCGGCTTCGTGATCGAACGAAGAAATGCCATGGCCGGACGCGCCTCCCGATCGCGACCTCAACTGGCAAATCTTGCCGCGATCCGGTCATAGGATTCAAGTCCGCCGTCCTTGCCAGCGAGCGGGCCGATGGCCGAAAGGGCCAGTTTCTTGCTGCCCAAAAGGCGATCGGCGTAGCGGCGCACGGCGGCGGCATCGACAGCTTCGACGCGCTCGATCAGCTCGCCGATCGGCAAGACCCGACCGTGGACCGTGAACTGGCGGGCAATCTGCTCGGCACGCGAGGATGAGCTTTCAAGCCCCATCATCAAGCCGGCCTTGATCTGGGCGCGGGCGCGGGCCACTTCATCTTCGCTCGCGTCTTCGCCGAGGCGTCCGATTTCACCCGACAGCACCGGCACCAGTTCGGCGACATCGTCCGGCGACGTGCCCGCATAGACGCCGAAGACGCCGGTGTCGGCAAAGGACCAGGAGAAAGCGAAGATCGAATAGCAGAGACCGCGCTTCTCGCGGACCTCCTGGAACAGGCGGGACGACATGCCGCCGCCCAGCACGCCGGAAAAGACCTGGGCGGTGTAGTAATCAGGATCCGAATAGGTCGGCCCCTCGAAGGCAAGCGCCAGATGGGCCTGTTCGAGGTCCCGCTCGATCCGGCGCTCACCGCCGGCAAAGCGCGCCGGTTCCACGCCATTGGTGCCGCGGCTCGGCAAGGCGCCGAAACGCTCGCGGGCCAGCGCGACCAAAGCTCCGTGGTCAATGCCACCGGCACCCGCCAGCACCATGCCCGGCGCCAGATAGCGCTGGCTCATATAGCCTTGCAGAGCGTCGCGGCCGAAGCCCGACACCGTGTCGATCGTGCCGAGAATCGAACGGCCAAGCGGCTGGTCCGGATAGGCGGCTTCGAGCAAATGATCGAAAACCATGTCGTCAGGCGTGTCGTGCGCCTGGCCGATTTCGGAAATGATGACGCCGCGCTCGCGCTCGACCTCCTGCGGGTCGAAAACCGAATGCTGCAGGATGTCGGCCAGGATATCGACGGCAAGCGGCAGGTCCTGCTTCAGCACCCGGGCATAATAGGCCGTCGCTTCATGCGTCGTGTGGGCGTTGAGATAACCGCCCACCGTCTCGATTTCCTCGGCAATGGCCAGCGCCGAACGCCGCTCCGTGCCCTTGAAAGCCATATGCTCCAGCATGTGCGAGACGCCGTGTTCGGGCTTGGCCTCATGGCGCGCGCCGGTATTGACCCAGACACCGACCGACGTCGTTTCAAGATGCGGCATGCTGTCGGTGACAACGGTCAGGCCGTTTTCCAGCTTGGTCACTTCAGTGGACATGGGCGGACTCCTTCAGCGGTTACGCAGTAACGGAGCGGGCGCGTTCGCGGATGAACGCTTCGACCGCATTGATATCGTTGGGCAGCACCGACAGGCGCTCTTCCCGTGTGAACAGGTCGGCCATGGCCGGCGGCAGCGCCGGGCGAATGCCGGACGCTGCCTCAACGGCGTCTGGAAACTTTGCCGGATGGGCGGTCGCCAGCGTCACCATCGGGGTGCCCGCATCACCGCGCAGCTTTGCCGCGACGGCAAGACCCACCGCCGTATGAGGGTCAACCAACTCCCCGGACGCCTTCAGCGTGGCGGCGATGGTTGCCAGCGTCTCCTTTTCATCGGCACGCGCGGCGCCGAACATGGCGCGGATCGCATCGAGCCTTACAGCGTCGATCTCGAACCCCCCCGATTGTGCGAGGCTCTGCATCAGGCGCGTTACTGCGGCGCCATCATGTCCATAGGCGTCGTGGATCAGGCGCTCGAAATTCGACGAGACCTGGATGTCCATGCTGGGACTAATGGTCGGCACCACAGTGCCCGTTTCGTAGCGGCCGGTTTCAAGCGCACGCGCCAGGATGTCGTTGACATTGGTCGCCACGATCAGCCGCGCCACCGGCAGGCCCATGCGGGCGGCCGCATAGCCGGCAAAAATGTCGCCGAAATTGCCGGTCGGCACCGAGTAGGCGACCGGCCGCGCAGGCGCGCCAAGCGCCACAGCGCTGGTGAAATAATAGACGATCTGGGCCATGACGCGGCCCCAATTGATCGAATTGACGCCCGCCAGCGAAACCTCGTCGCGGAAGCGATGGTCGTTGAACATCGCCTTGACCAAGGCCTGGCAGTCGTCGAACGAACCTTCGATGGCGATGTTGTGGACATTGGCGTCGAGCACGGTCGTCATCTGGCGGCGCTGCACCTCGGAGACGCGGCCCTTGGGATGCAGGATGAAGATGTCGGTGGTGTCGCGGCCCTTGAAGGCTTCGATGGCGGCCGAGCCCGTATCGCCGGATGTGGCGCCGACAACGGTGATGCGCCGGCCGCGTGCCGCCAGCACATGATCGAACAGACGCGCGAGAATCTGCATCGCGACATCCTTGAATGCCAGTGTGGGCCCGTGGAACAACTCAAGCAGCCAGTCGCCGGGTCCAATTTGCACCAGCGGCACAATTGACCGGTGATGGAAGCTCGCATAGGCCTCCGCGAGCATGTCCTGAAGCGCCTTGTCGTCGATCGAGGGGCCGATATAGGGCCGCATGACGCGGAAGGCGACCTCCTCGTAGGGCAAACCGGCAAAGGCCCTGATCTTGCGTTCACTCAGTTGCGGCCATTCCGCCGGCACATAAAGGCCGCCGTCGCGGGCAAGCCCGGCGAGCAAAGCATCCTCGAAATCAAGCTCCGGAGCGGCGCCCCGCGTGCTGACGTACTTCACCATAATCTCCTGGGGTGCCAGCGCGAAAGAGGCTCGCGGGCCGGTTGGGGCTACCCTATCCGGCCCCGGCGCGGGAGGCAATTGCCCAGAACGGGGAGCGACGAAATTGCCCTGGATTAACCTTTCGGGCGACCAAATCGGCCCTGAGACCTGTGATAAATCAAATAGATAGCGATCAAAGCCGCCGCCAGGCCAAACCACGTCAGGGCATAGTCGAGATGGTTGTTGGGCAGGTCGACACGGGTTCGGCCGGCCCTGGGCCATGGCCCGCCCATGGGGTCCGGCTCGGCCTCAACGATGAAGGGGGCGACGGGTCCGAGGCCAAGCTGCATGCCCATCATGACCGGGTCGCGCACCATCCAGACGTTGCGCGCTGGATCGTCGGCACCGTCGAAGGTTCCGCGCGGACGCGGCGTGCGCAGGATGCCTACAAGGCTGACCTCTCCCTCGCTGGGCCTCTCCCCGCGCGCTTCCGGCGCCTTCATTGCCACTGGGACAAAACCGCGATCGACCAGAACGATGGAACCTGCATCGTTCGCCAAGACAAGCGGCGTTATGACCGCATAGCCCGGGGCACCCGTCTCATCTTGCGTGAAATAGTACAACTCGTGCTCGTGCAGAAAGTGCCCGGTCAGCGCCACACGCACATATTCGAGCGCGGCCGCGTCAAGCGCAGTCCAACTTTCAGGACCGGGTATCGCCACCGGATCGGCCGCCATGCGCTCGGTCATGTTCGCGATCAGATCGCCTTTCCATTCAAGGCGGTCAATCTGCCAGAAGCCCAGACCCAGCAGGACAGGCAGCATCGCGGACGTGAGCAGTGTCGGCCAGAGCAATGGCCGGAAGTAATGGTTTACCATCGCCCTACTCCCGCCCGTCGCATTCCAGCCGCCCTTCACTTGCCCTGTGACGAAACTGCTGTGCAATCAGCCAGCCTTTGAGGGGCCGCAGCAGGACAAGCGGCAACAGGATGGTCAGCGGCAGCCACAGCGCGGCATGAACCCAATAAGGTGGCGACCAAGTGACCTCGACCCACAGTACCAGCCCGACAATGACAAAGCCGGCAATCATCATGATGAAGACCGCAGGTCCGTCGCCGGCATCGGCGAAGCCGTAGTCGAGGCCACATCCCGGGCAAGCCGGCGCCAGCGTCAGGAAGCCGTCATAGAGCTTCCCCTTGCCGCAGCGCGGGCAGCAGGATTTGAGCGCCACCTGCATGGAGGAAGGAATTGCATGGCTCTCGGCGTTCATCGATGCCTCCGACTAAAACGAAAGGGCGGCCGCGCTCTCGCCGGCCGCCCCCTTTTGTGCCCCGCAGGCAGGCCTGCGATCAGTGATAGACCGCACCCACCGACGCCCAGACGTAGATGGCGAAGAACAGGAACAGCCAGACCACGTCAACGAAATGCCAGTACCAGGCCGCCGCTTCGAAGCCGAAATGCTGCTTCGAGGTAAAGTGCCCCTTCATCGCGCGCACGAGACATACGATCAGGAAAATCGTACCAACGATGACATGGAAGCCGTGGAAGCCGGTCGCCATGAAAAAGGTCGAACCGTAGATGCTGCCGGCGAAAGAGAACGCCGCATGCTGGTATTCGTAAGCTTGAACCGCCGTGAAGAGCAGGCCAAGCACCACTGTCAGCGCTAGACCTTGTACGAGACCCTTGCGGTCGTCATGCAAAAGCGCGTGATGCGCCCAAGTGACCGTCGTGCCCGAGGTCAGCAGGATCAGCGTGTTGATCAGCGGAAGGTGCCAAGGATCGAAGACTTCGACGCCCTGGGGCGGCCAATGACCGCCGGTGAATTCCACGCGCGCCGCCTGAATCTCTTCGCCGGCGAACAGGCTCGCATCGAAGAAGGCCCAGAACCAGGCGACGAAGAACATCACTTCGGAAGCGATGAAGAGGATCATGCCGTAGCGCAAATGAAGCTGCACCACCGGCGTGTGGTCGCCCTTGTGCGCTTCGCGGACGACGTCGCGCCACCAGCCGAACATCGTGTAGGCGACGATGGCGAAACCGACCAACATCAGCCAGGACGACATGTATTCATGCATCCACATGACGGCGCCGATGGCCAGAATAAACGCGCCGGTCGCGCCGACGATCGGCCAGGCGCTCGGATCAACCAGATGATAGTCGTGATGTTTGGCGTGAGCGTCAGCCATGTCCCCGTCTCTCCAATTCGCGGGCCGCACGTGCGCCGCCCGATCAGTCTATCCCAATTTGTCGGCGCAGCCAGTACGCGCCGGAAGCCCGGGCGAACCGCTAAAACGTACGGTTCGCCACATTGCCTCCAAGTTTCACAATCGTCACAACGAAGAAGAGGACCATCAGCGCGCCCAGTGTCCAGGCAATCGCCAGATTGCGTTGGCGGCGGCGCTTCAGCTGCTCTTCCGTCCAGACTGGCGCCAATATCTCATGGCGCTTGCTTTCGTCCTGCTCGGTCATCTTGTCCTCATGACAGTGACAGCGGGCCCATGGGGGCAACGCCGAGCATCTTCTCGGCCAGCAACAGCGAGAAGACAAGGAACAGGTACAGGATCGAATAGGCAAACAGGCGCTTGGCCGCCATGTCCTGCGCCGCCCCGGCGCGACTCCGCCAGACACCAATGGCAAACCACAGGAAGCCTGCGCCCAGAACCGCGGTCGCGACTGCATAGAGCCAGCCGGCAAAGCCCAGCGCCGCCGGCAGCAGCGTCAAAGGCACCAGCAGCAACGAATAAATCAGAATCTGCCGGCGCGTCTCGGCCTCGCCGGCAACAACCGGTAACATCGGCACGCCGACCTTTTCGTAGTCGCCGCGGCGGTAAAGTGCCAACGCCCAGAAATGCGGCGGCGTCCACATGAAGATGATCAGGAAGAGTACGATCGGTTCGATCGACACCGAGCCGGTCACCGCTGCCCAGCCAATCATCGGGGGGAAAGCGCCGGCGGCGCCGCCAATCACGATGTTCTGCGGCGTACGGCGCTTCAGCCACATCGTGTAAACCACCAGATAGAAGAAGATGGTGAAAGCGAGCAGCGACGCTGCCACCCAGTTCACCAGCACCCCCATTGTCATCACCGAGAAGACCGAAAGAATCGAACCGAAGGCGGCCGCCTCACCCGGAGTCACGCGGCCTCGCGGAATGGGTCGGTCCGCCGTGCGCGCCATCTTCGCGTCGATATCCGCGTCGTACCACATGTTGAGCGCGCCCGACGCACCGGCGCCGACCGCAATGCAGAGCAACGCCGTGAAGGCGATCACCGGGTGGATGCCGCCCGGTGCGACAGCAAGGCCGACAAGCGCCGTGAAGATCACCAGCGACATGACGCGCGGCTTCAGCAGTTCGAAAAAATCACGGGCCGATCCCATGCCCCCGTCGGACATGGCACGGGCGTCGAACTCTTCCTTGCTGATCGCTCTATTCGACATAAGCCGTCGATACCTTCATGTCCCGGTCGGGCCGGGTGTCCGTCTCGAAAGGAAAGCTCCGGCCGATCAACCCGGCCGGAGCATTGATCATTTGATCCGCGGCAGTTCCGAGAACTGGTGGAACGGCGGCGGCGAGGACAGCGTCCACTCCAGCGTCGTCGCTCCTTCGCCCCAGGGATTGTTGACGGCCTTCTCCTTGCGGATGAACGCCTGCGCCACACCGTAGAGGAAGATCAGAACGGCAAAGGCCGAAATGTAGGAACCGATCGACGAGACGTAGTTCCAGTAGGCGAAGGCATCCGGATAATCCGCGTAGCGGCGGGGCATGCCCTGCAGACCAAGAAAATGCTGCGGGAAGAAGATCAGGTTCACGCCGACAAATGTGACCCAGAAGTGCAACTTGCCGACGAATTCGGAATACATGTAACCGAACATTTTCGGGAACCAATAGTACCAGCCCGCAAAAATCGCGAAGACGGCACCGAGAGACAGCACATAGTGGAAATGAGCCACCACGTAATATGTGTCGTGGAGCGCACGGTCGACGCCCGCATTGGCAAGCACGACGCCCGTCACGCCGCCGATGGTAAAGAGGAAAATGAAGCCGATCGCCCAGAGCATCGGCGTCCTGAGATCGATCGATCCGCCCCACATCGTTGCGATCCACGAGAAAATCTTGATGCCTGTTGGCACCGCGATGACCATTGTGGCCGCCACAAAGTAGGCTTGCGTGTTGACCGACATGCCGACCGTGTACATGTGGTGGGCCCAGACGATGAAGCCGACGAAGCCGATGGCGACCATTGCGTAAGCCATGCCGAGATAGCCAAATACCGGCTTTCTCGAGAAGGTCGAGATGATCTGGCTGACGATGCCGAAGCCCGGCAGGATCAGGATGTAGACTTCGGGGTGGCCGAAGAACCAGAAGAGATGCTGGAACAGGATTGGGTCGCCACCGCCCTCAGGCGCGAAGAAAGTGGTCCCGAAATTACGGTCGGTAAGCAGCATGGTGATCGCGCCGGCAAGGACCGGGAGCGAAAGCAGCAGCAGGAACACCGTCACCAGAATCGACCAGACAAAGAGCGGCATCTTGTGCAGCGTCATGCCCGGCGCGCGCATGTTGAAGATGGTGGTGATGAAGTTGATGGCGCCGAGAATCGACGACGCACCCGCGATGTGAAGCGCCAGGATCGCGAAGTCCATTGCCGGTCCCGGCGCGCCTGAGGTCGAAAGCGGCGGATAGATCGTCCAGCCGCCGGCGGCGCCATGGCCGCCGGGAGCGCCCGGCACGAACATCGAGATTACCAGAAGACCCAGCGCCGGCGGGAGCAGCCAGAACGAGATGTTATTCATGCGCGGGAAGGCCATGTCCGGCGCGCCGATCATCAGCGGCACGAACCAGTTGCCGAAACCGCCGATCATCGCCGGCATGACCATGAAGAAGATCATGATCAGACCGTGCGCCGTCACCAGCATGTTGAAGAGGTTGTAGTCGCCGCCGAGAACCTGATCGCCCGGAAGCTGCAGTTCCATGCGCATGACGACCGACATGGCGCCGCCGATGACCCCCGCGATGATCGCGAAGACCAGGTACATCGTGCCGATGTCCTTGTGGTTCGTCGAATAGACGTAGCGCTTCCAGCCCGTGGGGTGGTCGGCGTGATCGGCGTGCGCACCCGCAGCTTGCCCTGCCATCTCTGTAACCCTTCGTTCTTGCGTTTTTGTGCTTTAACTTGACCGTCGACGGAACGCGCTCAGCGCGCGCCCGCCGCTGGAGCTTGAGCCAGTTTCACTTTTCCGTCGCCGCCAAGCGCCGCCTGCTGCTCTTGCGCGACCCATTCCTCGAACTCTTCTTTGGATACGACCTTGACGCTGATCGGCATAAAGGCGTGCCGTGTGCCGCAAAGCTCCGAGCACTGGCCATAGAACATGCCGGTACGCTCGGCGCGGAACCATGTCTCATTGAGGCGGCCGGGGATCGCGTCGATCTTGATGCCAAAGGACGGCACCGCGAAGGCGTGGATCACGTCGGAAGCCGTGACGATGACGCGCACCGTCGTGTCGACGGGCACAACCAGATCGTAATCGGCCGCCAGCAGGCGCGGCTGGCCCGGCTGCAATTGATCGTCCGGGATCATGTTCGAGATAATCGAGATGTCGCCGTGGTCGGGATATTCATAGCCCCAGTACCACTGATAGCCGACCGCCTTCACCGTCAGCTCGGCTTCCGGGATCACAACCTGCTTGTAGAGCAGGCGGAAGGACGGGATCGCGATGACAACGAGAATCATCACCGGGATCACGGTCCATGCGACTTCGAGCAGCGTATTGTGGGTCGTCTTGGAGGGCGTCGGGTTGGACTTGCGATTGAAGCGCAGCACGACGATGGCCAGCAGCGCCGTCACGAAGACGACGATGATGGTGATGATCCAGAGCAGAAATGTGTGGAAAGCGATCAGATCGTCCATAACCGGCGTGGCCGATGCCTGCAAACCGAGGCCGCCGTCATGCGGCTGGCCTGCATATGCGGCGGCAACGAAGCCGCCGTCGAAATGCCAACCCACGAGAGCGAACGCGAAGAGGCCAAAACCAATCAGAAACCGCATGCTTTTCCCCAGCTAGTCAATTCCAAGTCCGGCCCATTGTGGAGCCGTGCACCCAGGCGGCCAAATCTGGCCGTCAGAAACCATAAACCGCCCGCCGCCGCAAGTTCCGCCATCGCCACGCCTCAGATTCCTTCGAGACGTTGATCCCCTGATAGCGTCCGGTTTTGCTGCAGGTGACCTCGCCCCAGCGCCGTTACAGACGACTCGCGGAACGAAGTATAGTCACGGTGGTGGGGGAGGCCACAACGAGCGTCGGCTTTTGCGACGTTTTGCCACAATTAAAGCACCGAATCGGGAATTGCGGAGCCCACAAGGCCGATAACGGCAATTTCCGATGTCGGGGACTTTCCCGCCGCCTGAAATGCCCTAGAGTAATGGTTGGATATTGGCTATTTCGCCGTCCACCGGGATGACGACGGACCCATGCGCGACGAAGCCCTCATTCATTTCCACCTCGGTCGCCGAATTTCGGCGGGTCTTTTGCTGCCGCATAATGGCGGCGCAGCACCTGAGCTCATTTCCGAGGCGGCGCCATGGCTGGATACCCGCGATCCGGGCCGGTGTGTCGTCGGTTTCTGCGCCGCGCATCCCGATCTGGTCGGCGATGTGGTCGGCCCGCCGCCCGCGGGCTGGCAGGAATGGCGGTTTACCGATTGGGATGCCTGGTTCGGCCGCATCAACGGCGTTTTTCTGGTCGACCTTGCGTCGCTGAAGGTGACGCAGTATCCGCTCTATAGCTGCGCGCCGCAGGTGGTGCGTTGCGACCTTACGGGCCTGCCGCGCCGCCTGGTGCCTGTCGAGGCATGGCTCGAACGCTAGGCCTCGCCCCTACCCTCGTTTTCACTCAAGGAAATCCTCAGCCATGAGCCGCGCTCCTTCCGACGACCTCTTTTTCAAGCGCACCGGGCTCGATCGCGGCCGCGTCGAGGGCCTTGTCGGCGAGGCGCTGAACGGGGCCGATGACGGCGAGCTCTTCATGGAGTATCGCCAATCGGAGGCGCTGGGTTTCGATGACGGCCGTCTCAAAACCGCAAGCTTCGACACGAACCAGGGCTTTGGCCTTCGTTGTGTGGCCGGTGAGGCGACCGGCTATGCCCATGCCTCCGAACTCAGCGAGGAGGCGCTGAAGCGCGCCAGCGCCGCCGTACAGGCGGTCAAGAGCGGCCATAGCGGCACGCTGGCCGACGGTCCGGCGCGCACCAACGCGCATCTCTATTCCGACGAGAACCCGCTGGGCGGCCAGAGCTTCGAGGAGAAGGCAAAGCTGCTGGCCGAGATCGACGCCTATGCGCGCGGGCTCGACAAGCGCGTGCGGCAGGTTTCGGTTTCGATGACCGGCGAGTGGCAGGCGGTCGAGATCATCCGCGCCGGCGGAGCGACACTGCGCGACGTGCGGCCGCTGGTGCGTCTCAACGTCGCCATCGTCGCCGGCGAGGGCGACCGGCAGGAAACGGGTTCGTGGGGCGTCGGCGGGCGCATGGGCTACGACGTCTTTATCGATCCGCTGAAATGGCGCGGCCAGGTCGACATGGCGCTGGCACAGGCGCTGATCAATCTCGATGCGGTGCCGGCGCCGGCCGGCGAAATGGATGTGGTGCTCGGGCCGGGCTGGCCGGGCATCCTTTTGCACGAGGCGATCGGTCATGGGCTCGAAGGCGATTTCAACCGCAAGAAGACATCGGCCTTTGCCGGTCTTCTCGGTCAGCGCGTCGCCGCGCCCGGCGTGACCGTGGTCGATGACGGGACGCTGGCCGACCGGCGCGGCTCGCTGTCGATCGACGACGAAGGCACGCCGACCTCGCGCACGGTGCTGATCGAAGACGGCATTCTCAAAGGTTATATGCAGGACAGGCTCAATGCGCGCCTGATGGGGATGGCGCCGACAGGCAACGGACGGCGCGAATCCTATGCGCATCAGCCGATGCCGCGCATGACCAACACCTACATGCTGTCGGGCAATCGCGAGGCGGACGAAATTCTTTCGTCGGTGAAGAAAGGCCTTTATGCGGTTTCCTTCGGGAGCGGACAGGTCGATATCACGTCGGGCAAATTCGTCTTCACCTGCACCGAGGCCTATCTGATCGAGAACGGCAAGATCGGCGCGCCGGTCAAGGGCGCGACGCTGATCGGCAACGGACCGGATGTGCTGACGCGCGTTTCGATGATCGGCAACGACATGAAGCTCGATCCCGGCATCGGCACCTGCGGCAAGGTGGGACAAGGCGTGCCCGTCGGCGTCGGCCAGCCGACGCTCCGGATCGACGGGCTGACGGTCGGCGGCACGGCGCGGGCGGCGTAAGAGAGCAAAATAAAATATCCGCCTACGGAGCAAGGCACCATTTTTGCCTGTTTTACCCCCCCTCTGTCACTGAACTGTCATAAAACTGTCACAAATGTCTTCGGAACCCTGTTCAGGCCGGGGATAAAACGGGGATAAATAAAACTTATCCCCGGTTTGCGGCGCGCCGAAAATGCCCGCTGTCAGACCGAGGCCAGAAACACTGCAATCTCCGCATCGCTCCGTAGCCGGAATACCCGCGCATGGACCGCGTCGCGGGCCAGCGCTTCCTCGATCATCGCGTCGTGGGTGCGCTTGAAATTCCAGATGAAGCGATAGAAGGCCGGGTCGATCTTTTCGGGGCAGCCGGGCGCGAGGTCGGCGCGGGTTTCGCCGAACAATGTCAGCGTGCGGCGGAAGGCGCGCCAGAGACAGACGCGGCGTGGCTGGTCGACCCAGACCACGGTGTCGGCGCGCGGCAGGCGCAGGTCGAAGGTGCGGCTGAAATTGCCGTCGATGATCCAGCGGTCCTCCGCCACCGCCGCGGCGACCTTCGGCCGGAACTCGTCATAGGAACTTTCGACCCAGCCCGGTTTCCAGAACAGCACGTCGAGATGGACGACCGGCAGAGCGAGCTTCGCGCCCAGCGCGCGGGCGAGCGTCGACTTGCCGCCGCCGGAGCAGCCGATGACGAGGATGCGTTTCATCCCTTCTTGCTGTGGCAGACCGCCTGCAGCTTGTTGCCTTCGGGATCGCGGATATAGGCGCCGTAGTAGTTCGGATGGTAATGCGGGCGGAGGCCCGGCGCGCCTTCGCTGGTGCCGCCCATTTCGAGCGCCCTGGCGTGGAAGGCGTCGACCGCGGCGCGATTGGGGGCGAGGAAGGCCGCGTGCCAGCCATTGCCCGCATGATGCGGTTCGCCGTCGAAGGGTGTCCCAATGAAAACCTTGGGGCCTGTCAGCGTACCGTAGGATGCCCGGCCCTGCCGCTTGTAGAAAGGCTCGATGCCGAGCGTCGCCAGCACCGCGTCGTAGAAGATGGCTGCCTTGTCCGGGTCCTGCGAACCGATGGTGACGTGACTGAACATGGGCGCCCTCCCTGTTATGCGTCCCGCCATAATAATGGATCGCTGGCGCGGAAGGCCTCGAAAGATGCGCAAACCGTTTCGCGGATAAGCGCCGTTGCGTCCCCCTCCCCGGCGACCACGCCGAACTGGCCGTTGAGCCAGAGGGAGGCCAGCCCATGCGTCACGCCGAGCATGGCGGCAATCAGCCTGGCCGGGTTCCCCTCCGGCAGCACGCCGGCGCGCTGGCACGTGCCCACCGTCTCTTCCAGCAGCGCGTAGCTTTCGGCCCGCGCGGCACGCGCATCGGCCCAGGTTTCGCCGTCGGTCCATGGGTGGGCGAGCATGATGCGAAAGGCGCCCGGCGCGTCGAGCATGAAGGCGAGATAGGTTTCCGGGAGTACCAGCAGGCGTGCCCAGGGGTCGGCGCCCTGCTCCGCCTGCGCCGCCGCCTCGCGGGCATGCAGCTCGCGGTAGCCCCAGGCGGCGATGGCTGCCAGCAGCGCCTCGCGGGAGGCGAAATGGCGGTAGGTCGCGGCATGGGTGACGCCCGCTTCGGCCGCCAGTTCCCTCAGCGTGAAGTCCGGCGCGCCGCGCGCGGCGATCCGCTGCATGGCGAGGCGCATCAGCGCGTCGCGCAGGCTTCCGTGGTGATATTCGGCGGGTTTCCGCCGTTCGGCCGGCATGCGGGCTCCTCCTGTTGACTCATGTTACCATTGGTCACATGCTCGCGCCAAACCAAAAGGGAGGCGGGAGATGGGCGGGCGGCGATTGTTTTCGGGCGGCACCATATTGCCGATGACGGCGGGCGCGGCGGAAGCGGAGGCGGTGCTGGTCGAGGATGGCCGCATCCTCGCGGTGGGCGATGCCGCTTCGCTGGGCGACATGGCGGGCGCAGGCGCCACCCGCATCGACCTTGCCGGCGCGACGCTGATGCCCGGCCTCATCGACGCGCATCCGCATCTCCTTCATTTCTCGTCGCTCGCCATCGGCACCTGCCAGCTTTTCGACGCGCGCGACCACGCGGACATCGTCAATCGCATCCGCAATCACTGCACGATCCTGCCGCCGGGCATGTGGGCGCTCTGCTCGCCCATCGGCGAGCCGCATTATTTTCTGAGGCGGAGCTGGCGCGATCTCGCGGAAGGCGTGCTGCCCGACCGGCATGTGCTCGATCGCGCGGCGCCCGACCGGCCGGTGCTGATCCAGGCCTGGGCGCCGGTCACGCCCAATATCGCGGTGCTGAATTCGGCCGCGCTGCACGAAGCCGGCATCACGTCGGAGACGCCCGACAAGGTTTGCGGCGTCACCATCCACAAGGACGCGCAAGGCCAGCCGACCGGCCATCTCGAAGGACCGGTCAATAATTACTACACCGACGATCCATTCTGGCTTTCGATCATGGGACATGTCGGCGCGCCGCCGGACTGGCTCTGGGAAGCGGGCGCGCTGGCGGGGCTCAAGGCCTATAACGCGCTCGGCGTGACCGGCGGCTACGAATCCCACGCGATGGAGCCCGCCCATATCGAGGCCTATCGGAAAATCCGCAACGATGGCGCGCTCACGGTTCGCATCGCCGCGACGATGGACGCCGCCGACCTCGCTTTCGATCCGACCAAGGTGCCGGACAACGACGCGCTTTTCGCGCGGCTGCAACTGGCGAAATCATGGGAAGAGAAATCGGACCCGCTGTTCCGCTTCAACGGCATCACGCTGTCGCGCGGCGGACCCTGCTGGCCGGGCTATCTGCGCCAGCACAAAGCCTATCCGGGGCCGGACGGCGTGCTCACCAACGGCAAGACCTTCCTGCCGCATGAGGTCGAATATCTCGTCATCCGCTACTGCCTCGCGCATGATCTGCGCTTCAACATGGTGCTGGGCGGCGACCGCGACGCCGACGATCTGCTGCAGACGCTCGATGCGCTGACATCGGGCATGGATACGGCGGCGCTCGACTGGGTCGTGCAGCATGTGCTGATGCTGACCGACGCGCAGTGCCGCCGCATCGCCGAATTCGGTTTCCATGTCACCACCAGTCCCGGCTTCGTCTGGGGCAAGGGGGCGCTTTATCGCGAGCGGCTGGGCGAGGCGGCGCTCGATAATTTCGTGCCGGCGCGGAAGCTGATCGATCTCGGCGCCAGCGTTTCGTTCGGATCGGATTGGGGGCCGGACAATCCCTTCGAGCAGATGCAGTTCGCCGAGACGCAGGAGTTCTGCGGCGAAGGCATCTGCGCGCATCGCCATGCGCATCGCGTCACGCGGCGGGAAGCGCTGCTGGCCTATACCGGCAATGCGGCGCGCGTCATGCAGTGGAAGGAGATCGGCGCGATCGCGCCCGGCTTCCACGCCGATTTCGCGATCGTCGACCGCAATCCACTTGCCTGTGCGGTTGAGGATCTGGCCGGCACAAAGGTGCTGGCGACGGTGCTGGGTGGCGCGGCGGTGCATGATACGGGGGTGATGTAGGGGGGTGACGAGTTTGGGGAGATGTACGGAGTGTTCCGGTTGAAGTCAGAACCTGAACTTCACTGAAGCAACCTTTGCCGTGCCGTAAAATCCCGCGAATACGGCAAGCGCTTCCTTGAGCGTTTGCCTCACCGCTTCTGTCGCGGCCTCGCCTTCACCAGAAATCGACTCCAGAAAATACTCGTATGCCTCGCCGGAGTCAGACAGATGTATTTCCTGCTTGAGCATGACCTGATACCGCTTTCCCAGAATCGACAACACGAAATAGAGCTCCGATGGGGAGTCCCGATACCGCGCGGTCAAAACAAGGAATGCCGCTTTTTCCCTGTCTACTGTCCACATGGACAAATCATGGGAATGACCGACCGGGTACTGAATCGACTTGATACTCGCTTTGTCTGCCTCCGGGATGCGTTCGTTGATGAAGGGCATGTCAGAACGCGAATTCCTTGAAGACCGGGTCGACGGAGCCGTTCCAGCGGCCGTGATAGAGGGCCAGCAGTTCCTCGGCCGGGGTGATGCCGGTTTCGACGATTTTTTCGACGGCGTGGAGATGGATCGCTTCCGTTCCGCCGACGCCATCGCCATTGGCGCGGGCGTCGAGGCCGGCGCGGGAGAGTTCGACGGCGCGGCGCGCGACATCGAGCAGCGTGCCGCCGCGGAAGGGCGTCTTCAGCGCCAGTCTCGGCACGTCGTCGCGCAGTTTCTGGCGCTCTTCATCCGTCCAGTCCTTGACGAGATCCCAGGCGGCGTCGAGCGAGGACTGCTCGTAAAGCAGGCCGACCCAGAAGGCCGGAAGCCCACAGATGCGCGCCCAGGGGCCGCCATCGGCGCCGCGCATTTCCATATAGTTCTTGATCCGCGCCTCGGGGAAGATCGTCGTCAGGTGATTGTTCCAGTCGCCGCGCGTCGGCACTTCGCCGGGCAGTGCCGGCAGGCGGCCGTCGAGGAAATCGCGGAAGGACTGCCCGGTCGCGTCGATATATTTGCCATCGCGGTAGACGAAATACATCGGCACATCGAGCGCGTAATCGACATAGCGCTCGAAGCCGAAGCCCTGTTCGAAGACGAAGGGGATCATGCCCGAACGCGCCCGGTCGGTGTCGGTCCAGACATGTGAGCGGTAGGAGAGATAGCCGTTGGGCTTGCCCTCGGTGAAGGGCGAATTGGCGAAGATCGCGGTTGCCACCGGCTGCAGCGCAATGGCCACGCGCAGCTTCTTCACCATGTCGGCTTCCGACGAGAAGTCGAGGTTCACCTGCACCGTGCAGGAGCGGTACATCATGTCGAGCCCCATGGTCCCGACCTTTTTCATGTACTCGGTCATGATCTTGTAGCGGCCCTTGGGCATGACTGGAATTTCGTCGCGCCGCCAGTTGGGCGTGAAGCCGAGCCCCAGAAAGCCGATGCCGTGTTCGTCGCCGACTTCCTTCACCTGCGCCAGATGATCGTGCAGTTCCGAACAGGTCTGGTGCAGGGTTTCGAGCGCCGCGCCCGAGAGTTCGAACTGGCCGCCCGGTTCGAGCGAGACGTTACCGTGGCCCTCGTTTTCGAGGCCGATGATGTGTTCGCCCTCCATGACCGGTTGCCAGCCGAAGCGCATCAGGCCTTCCAGCATGGCGCGGATGCCGTGGTCGCCGCCATAGGGGATCGGCGTCAGGTTCTTCACACAGAAGGGAAACTTTTCGTGCTCGGTGCCGATGCGCCAGTCGGATTTCGGCTTGTTGCCGCGCTCCAGCGCGGCCACGAGATCGCGACGGTCGGTGATGGGCTCGGGCCCGGCGACGAGTATGCTCATGCGAGCCCCTTTGTTCCTCCGCGGACCTTGTTGTCGTGTCGGGGGGCATCAGCCCATGACCCCCGACCGGTCCTTCGCGTCGCCCAGATGTAGGAGCGGGATTCGCGGCTGACAAGCGCAAATCTCGGTCGCGACTTATACTTATTCTACAGACCGGGCCCGGAAAGCGGGGCCGGCTGCGACATGGCATCGTTCTCTTCCCCGGCATGTGAGAGGATCGGCCCGAACAGCAAAAGGAGGATCCCCATGCGGCTCGGTATTCTGACGGGCGGCGGCGATGTGCCGGGGCTCAACTCGTGCATCAAGGCGGTGACGCGGCGCGCGGCCGAACTCGGCTGGGAGGTGATCGGCTTCCGGCGCGGCTGGGCGGGGCCGATGAACTACAATCCCGACGATCCGGAGGGGAGCGAGCAACATCTGATGCGGCTCGACACGGAAGCCGTGCGCACCATCGACCGCGAGGGCGGCACGATCCTGCACACGACGCGCACCGATCCGCAATGGATGGTCGAGGCGAAGCTTCCCGATTTCCTGAAGGGAAAATTCAAGCTCTCCGACAAGGGAACCGTCGACACCACGCCGCACATCTTGCGCGTCTTCGAGCATCTCGGCATCGACGTGATGGTGACGATCGGCGGCGACGGCACGCTGGCCTATGCCGCACAACTGCACAGCGAAGGCATGAAGATCGTCTCGATCCCGAAGACGATGGACAATGACGTGTTCGGCACCGATTACTGCATTGGCTTCTCGACGGCCGTGTCGCGGTCGGTCGAACATATCAACGCGCTGCGCACCTCGACGGGCAGCCATGAACGCATCGCGGTGGTCGAACTCTTCGGCCGGCAGTCGGGTGAGACGGCGCTGATCGCGAGCTATCTCGCCGATGTCGACCGCGCCATCATCGCCGAAGTGCCCTTCGATGTGGCAAAGCTCGGCGAGATGCTGGCGGCGGACCGGATGGCCAATCCCGCGCGCTACGCGATGGTGGTGATTTCGGAAGGGGCCAAGATGGAAGGCGGCGAGACGCTGACCCATGGCGCGGCGGACGAATATGGCCGCAAGCGGCTCGGCGGCATCGGCCATCTGGTCGGCGAGGAACTGACGCGGCTGACAGGCATCGACACGATTACCCAGTCGCTCGCTTACCTCATGCGCGCCGGGCCGCCCGATGCGCTGGACCAGATGGTGGCCAAGAGCTTCGGCACGCTGGCTGTGCAGGAGATCGCGGCGGGTCGCACCGGCTTCATGACGGCGCTGCGCGACGGCAATTACGAGACCGTGCCCGCCGCGCTCTGCACGGAGAGCCGGAAGCGCGTCGATGTCGATGCCTTCTACGACCGCGACGCCTATCGCCCGCGCATTGCCAGAGTGATGGGCAAGCCGATGTTTCTGTATTGAGGCGTTTCCCGTCCTCCCGCCGGGTAAGGGCGGGAAGCAGAGAGACCGTGTCCGATCAGGAGCGGGGACGCGAGCCCGGCCGCTTCAGCTGCATGGTCTGGCGGCCTTCTTCATTGTCGCCGATGATCCTGAAGCCGAGGCGCTCATAGAGCGCGTGAGCGTCGTTGGTGGAGAGCATGATGCGCGTAACGGCGGCGAGCGCGGGGTCGTTGACCATCGTCTCGACAATCCATTTGCCGTGACCATTGCCGCGATGAACCGGCAGGATATAGACGTCGCTCATCCAAGCGAAGCGGGTCATATCTGTGACCATGCGGCCGAAGCCGGCCTGCTCGCCGTCCGGCGAATAGAGACCATAGGCGTGCGAGTTGACGATGCTGGTCCAGAGAACATCCGGCGGCACCTCGCTGGCCCAGTAGGTGGCCCCGAGCATCTTCAGGATGGACTCCTTGTCGAGCCGCGACTTGTCGGTGTTGATTTCGAAACCGTGGCGGCTCCAGGACGAAACGTCGGACGAACTCATACGCTTACTCTCTGTTTTTACTTGTTGTTCCGGCTATACGGCTCCCGCACGTTGAGCATAGGTCCAGGCTTCCTGTGCGAGCGGCCGCACATTCTGCGCCATCTGTTTGGCATGTTCGCTTGATGCCGTTCCGTCCCTCACCCGCCCCGCGATTCCCTGAAGGATACCGGCAAGCCGGAAGAAATTATACGAAAAATAGAAATCGAGGTTTTCGATTCCGCCGGGGCGATTCGTCCGTTCGCAGTACATCGCAATGTACTCGTCGAGCGTCGGAATACCCAATTCCTTCAGATTGGCCGTCCGGATCGAACCGGTGCCGCCGCCGGTGCCCTGGCCGGGCATCACCCATTGCATCAGGCTGTAGGTGAAATCGCCGAGTGGATGTCCCAGCGTCGACAATTCCCAATCGAGAACGGCGATCACCTTCGGCTCTGTCGGATGCAGGATCGTATTGTCGAGACGGTAGTCACCGTGGACGACCGATGTCGAATCATCCTGCGGCACATTTTCGGGAAGCCATTCCATCAGACGATTCATCTCCGGAATGGATTCGGTTTCGGATGCCACATATTGTTTCGACCAGCGTGAAATCTGGCGCGTGAAATAGTTTCCCGGCTTGCCGAAATCGCCGAGGCCCGCCGCCGCGTAGTCAACCATGTGCAGCCGCGCCAGCGTGTCGTTGAGCGCCTCATAGATCTTCCAGCGCATGGCGGGTTCGATGCCCGGCAGCAGCGGCTCCCAAAGTACGCGGCCCTCGACCATGTCCATGATGTAAAACATGGTGCCGATGACGCTGTCGTCGTCGCAGAGACAGTAAGTGCGCGGCGCGGGGAAACCGACGCCGTGAAGCGCGGTGATGACCTTGTATTCGCGATCGACCGCATGGGCCGACGGCAGGAGCTTGCCCGGCGGCTTGCGCCGCAGCACGTATTTTTTCGACGGCGTGACGAGCTGATAGGTCGGGTTCGACTGACCGCCCTTAAACTGGCTGACCGTCAACGGACCCTTGAAGCCATCGACATGGGCTGCCATGTATGCCTCAAGGCGCTTTTCGTCGAACCTGTGCGTGTCGGCCACTTCCTTGGTGCCGGAAAACTGTTCCTGCCGGCTTTCAGTTGCGTCGGTCATTTTGTTTTACTCCCCGTGTCGTTTATTCTGTGTACGTCTTTTCCGGTGTCCGCTCCCTCTTCCCACCCTCCCCCTGTGGGAGGGTCAAACGGTCGAAGACCGTTTGGGGAGGGGTCGCGGACGAATTCACAAATTCAGCCGATAGCGCGTTACATTTTCGAGAGCGGAGTCCCCCTCAGCGAACGAGCTGACGCTCGTTCGCCCCTCCCACAGGGGGAGGGTGGGAAGAAAGGACGTTGCGCGCTCTGCATCGATCGCTCCCATCTACGCGTTCTGCTTCTCGCGCTCGATGGCGCGGTAGCCGATGTCGCGGCGGCAGAAGCCTTCGGGCCAATCGATCAGGGCAACGGCGCGGTAGGCACGCGCCTGGGCTTCGACGGTGCTGGCGGCTGTCGCCGTGACGTTGAGCACGCGTCCGCCCGTGGCCAGGATACGGCCGTCCTCGGCCTTCGTGCCAGCGTGAAAGATTTCGACGCCCTGGATGGCGCCGGCCGCATCAAGACCCTTGATCTCGGTATTCTTTTCATAATCGCCCGGATAGCCGTTCGCGGCCATGACGACGGTGAGCGCCACCTCGTCTTTCCAGCGCAGGGCGGCCGAGGCGAGCGTGCCATCATGCGTCGCCATCAACAGGGGCAGTAGATCGCAGTCGAGGCGCGTCATCAGAACCTGCGTCTCCGGATCGCCGAAGCGCGCGTTGTATTCGATCAGCTTCGGGCCGTCCTTTGTCAGCATCAGGCCGGCATAGAGGACGCCCTTGAAGGGCGTGCCGCGGGCGGCCATCGCCTTCACCGTCGGTTCGACAATCTCGCGCATGGCGCGGGTGCAGAGGCCCGGCGTCATCACCGGCGCCGGCGAATAGGCGCCCATACCGCCGGTGTTCGGGCCCTTGTCGCCATCGAAAACGCGCTTGTGGTCCTGCGCGGTTGCCAGCGGCAGGGCCGTCTTGCCGTCGCAAAGCGCAAAGAAGCTTGCTTCCTCGCCTTCGAGAAACTCCTCGACCACGACCTCTGCGCCAGCGGCGCCGAAGCGGCCGGAGAAGATTTCATCGACGGCTGCTTCGGCCTCTGCCGATGTGAGCGCGACGATGACGCCCTTCCCCGCCGCAAGGCCGTCGGCCTTGACGACGATCGGCACGCCTTTCTTGCGGATGAAATCCTTCGCCGGCGCCGCTTCGGAAAAGCGTCCGTAAGCCGCTGTCGGGATATTCCACTCGGCGCAGAGATCCTTGGTGAAACCCTTGGAGCCTTCGAGACGGGCCGCCGCCGCCGAGGGGCCGAAGCTGGCGATGCCCTCGGCATCGAGACGATCGACCAGGCCGGCGACCAGCGGATCCTCCGGACCGACGACGACGAAGCCAATGCTGTTGGCGCGGCAGAAGGCGACAATGCCGTCGAAATCGACGGGCGCGAGCGCAATACATTCAGCGACCGCCGCAATGCCGCCATTTCCCGGCGCGCAATAGAGCGTGTCGCAAAGCGGGCTCTGGCGGATTTTCCAGCACAGCGCATGTTCACGGCCGCCCGAGCCGATGACGAGAATGTTCATGGGGTCTCAACTCCCGGAAGAGGCGGGCGGGCCGCCCAGAAAACGCGCCCCGCCAAAGCGGTTTCCTTGTAACATGGGGGCCCCCGCCGGCAAACCGCCGCCAGGCCTGCCGAACTCCTCCTCAGGAATGCCCGGCAATCCGCTCCAGCCGATGGCGTATGCCTCCGACCGCGCCTTCGAGCTGCCTTTTGCGCCCGTCCGGGATATCGAGCGCATCGACGCGGCTCAAATATGTTTCCGTTGCATCGAGCGACTCCCGGATCGCTTTTCTTGCGCTGTCCCGCCGCAGATTGAACGCGCCGGCAAGCGCCAGCACACGATCGCCGAAATCGCCCACCAAGGCGGAGGTATCGGTTCTCATGTCCCCGAAGCGGATGGCGGAGACCATGTCGTGTTGGGGAAAGGCGCGCATCGGCGCGGGGTCGTAGACAGGGGACAGGCGCGCGTCCGGTCGCGTGCCAAGAAAAGCCAAATTCTCCAGATGCAAATCGCCATTGCCGGTGAGCAGCGCCATGACGATGCGCCGGTATATCCGTTCCGCATCGCCGCGCGGATCGCGAAACGCCGAAAGGCGCGAGGCGACGAGCATGTTGGCGACCGTCTCAAAGCTGGGGAGACCCGTCTGCGCGTCGGTTGTCGGCAGGTCGATTTTTCCGGCGGACGCAGCATGAAGAATGGAAAAGACGGTCTCGAAAGGGAGAGGCGTGCCTTGCGACGTTCGGTCCATGCGTTCGACAATCAGCAGCCTGAGCGTACCGGCTTCCGTCAGCCATATGCGCGGTGTATCGAAGCCTGCTTCCTTGTGAATATCGTGGCAGAGCGCCTCCAGCGCCAACACGCCGGCATAGTCGCCGGTCTCGAACTTGACGACCGCGTCCACGGCCTCGTTCCGGCCGGGGGGCCTGATCCGCATGAGCATTTTCGGCATCATGCCGAGCGCCGTCGGACGCGGGCCGACAAGTGCGGCCAACTCCTCGATACCGCGTTCCGCCTGCCCCGGACCGCCGCCGTCGATGGCGTCTTTCACAAGCCGCCACATCGGATCGTCGATGGTTGGCGTTGCCGCAGGCGCGCGGCGGCCCGCATAGTGGTTCCGCGCCTCCGTGTCGTCCGCGAATATGTCGAGATGGCCGATGCCGCCCCGACCGGAGAGCAGCAGCATTTCCCACTCGGCTTCGGGACCGGATGCGGGCTTGCCTCGATCGGCAAGAATTTTCTTCAGAATACGGCGTTGAAGATTGGCCTCGTGACGTGGCGGCACCAGCGCCTGAAGCATGGGGGGCAGCGGCTGCAGGATGTCGCTCCGCCATTCGAGCGTCTGGCCGCTCCGGATCAGTGCACCGACGGGATGTGCAAGGCTCAGGCCCGGCAGATCGCCAGCCTGTGCGTCGTAGGTGAAGCGTACATGGTCGTCGGCGCGGATCAGCGTGCCGAGCTTGCGCGGATCGCCGCCCCAGCGCGTCCAGATGCTTGCAATACGATCAGGCATCGCCCTCGTTCCGGCTGCCGTCCAGATCGATTAACGTGCCCTGGCGGAGCGCGCGCACCTCGTCGTCGGCCGGCACGAAGGCCAGTGTCAATCCGACGACGCGGCCAAGCTCTTCCAGCGTTTCAACGCGCACATCCGCCGTGCGGCCCATGCGCGACAGGGTCTCCCGTGCTATACCGGCTCGCGTGGCCAGTTCGCTCGCGGAGATATTCGCCTGGCGCGCCGCCTCACGAAGTTGGGCGACAAGTTCTCTGGTTTTCCAATGGGCCATTTTGTGACTTATAAATCAATTTATGGCATATATAAGCATGAATGTGATTTATAAGTCAATTAATTCGATTGACCGGCAATAGCAAAAGAAACACGCCGGGCTCCGGCTTCGAGGCAGTTTCAACATGGCGTCGACCCCCCCTTTGAATATC
Source organism: Parvibaculum sp. (assembly GCF_030651915.1). Lineage (GTDB taxonomy): Bacteria > Pseudomonadota > Alphaproteobacteria > Parvibaculales > Parvibaculaceae > Parvibaculum. Next base: position 678,229 of record NZ_JAUSBV010000005.1, read on the forward strand.
CCCGGCAATGCCCATGAGTTCTCGGTCAGCGAGCTTTCCTTCGCGCTGAAAAAGACCGTGGAGGAGACCTATGGTCATGTGCGGGTGCGCGGCGAGATTACCGGCTATCGGGGCCCTCATTCCTCCGGCCATTGCTATTTCGGATTGAAGGACGACAAGGCCCGCATCGACGCGGTGATCTGGAAAGGCAATTTCGGCAAGCTGCGCTTCAAGCCCGAAGAGGGCATGGAAGTGATCGCGACGGGCAAGCTCACCACCTATCCCGGCAGCTCTAAATACCAGATCGTGATCGAGCATCTGGAGCCGGCCGGCGCCGGCGCGCTGATGGCGCTGCTCGAAGCGCGGCGCAAGAAGCTCGCGGCGGAAGGCCTGTTTGCGCCGGAGCGCAAGCGGGCGCTCCCGTTCCTGCCTGCCGTCATCGGCGTCGTGACCAGCCCGACCGGCGCCGTCATTCGCGATATCCTGCACCGCCTCGCCGACCGCTTTCCGCGCCATGTGCTTGTCTGGCCGGTGCGGGTGCAGGGCGAGACGTCGGCCGCCGAGATCGCGGCCGCCATCGAAGGCTTCAACCGCTTCGAGCCGGGCGGGCGAATTCCGCGACCCGATCTTCTGATCGTGGCGCGCGGCGGCGGCTCGATCGAGGACCTCTGGTCGTTCAACGAGGAAATCGTCGTGCGGGCGGCGGCGGCGAGCGCCATTCCGCTGATCTCGGCCGTCGGCCACGAGACCGATACGACGCTGATCGACTTTGCCGCCGACCGCCGCGCGCCAACGCCGACGGCGGCGGCCGAAATGGCGGTGCCGGTGCGCGCCGATCTCGTGGCCGAGGTGCAGGATCGCGCGCGGCGGCTGATGCGGGCCGAAGCGCGGACCATCGAGACGGCGCGCAACGAATTGCGCGGGCTGGCGCGCGGATTGCCGCGCCTTGCGGACATTGTGGCGCTGCCGCGCCAGCGCTTTGACGCCGTGTCGGACCGCCTTGGACGGGCGCTTGCGCGCGCGGCGGAGGTCAAGCGGGCAAGGCTGCATCGCATCGAGGGGCGGCTGTCGATAGCGCCCATCGAACGACGGATCGCCGAGCTGCGACGACGCAAGGACGAGCTGTCGGCCCGCGCCGCCGGCGCGGAACGCCGCCTCGTCGCCGACAAGGCGCGACGGCTCGACGGCATGAGCAAGCTGCTCGACAGCTATTCCTATCATGGCGTGCTGAAGCGCGGCTTTGCGGTGGTGCGCGACGGCGCCGGCAAGCCGATGCGCAGCGGCGCGGGCCTGAAATCCGGCACGGCGATCGAGATCGAATTTGCCGAGGACCGGCTGGACGCCGTCGTTGCGGGCGGCGCGCCCGAGAAGCCCAGGGCGGTGCCGAAAGCGAAGCCGGACGGGCCGCAAGGCAGCCTGCTTTGATCGCTGCGGGCAAGCGGGCTATATTCCAAAGATGAACAGAATGGACAAATCGGGCGGCGGCGAGGCGGAGCTGGTCTATGGCGACGGCGAGTTTCATGTCGTGCGCCCCGGCACCTATGTCGTCTGCGCGGCGACCGGCACCCGCATTTCGCTCGACGAGCTGCGCTACTGGAGCGTGGATTTGCAGGAAGCCTATGCGAGCGCCGAGATTTCCCTGAAGCGCTACCTCGCCTTGCAGGCGGCGGAATGAAGCGGCTGGCGGCTCTCATCGGCGCCCTGCTGTTGGCCGCGCCTGTGTGGGCGGAGCCGTCAAACTCTCCAAATCTCGAACTTCAGGGCCCGATGGAACAAGGGGGGCTGATCGTCGGCATGGCCCTGCCCGGCGCGCGCGCAACGCTGCAGGGCGCCGCGCTGCCTGTGGCCGAGAACGGGATTTTCGCCTTCGGCTTCGACCGCGATCACGGGGGCACCGCTCGGCTTATCGTCGCCTATCCGGACGGTACGCATGTCGAGCGGGTGCTTGAGGTCGCGCCGCGCGAATGGGCGATCCAGCGCATCGACGGCCTTCCGCCCAAATATGTTTCACCGCCCGCCGAAATGCTGGCCCGCATCGCGACGGAACGCGAACTGAAAACGGCGGCGCGCGCCGCCCGCGTCGACGAGACCTGGTTCGCCCTGCCCTTCATCTGGCCGGTGACAGGGCCGGTCAGCGGCGTCTTCGGCTCACAGCGCATCTATAATGGCGAGCCGCGCCGGCCACATTACGGTGTCGATGTCGCGGCGCCGACAGGTACGCCGATCGTTGCGCCGCAGGCCGGCATCGTGACGCTCGCCCATCCCGACATGTTTTTCGAAGGCGGCCTGGTGTTTCTCGATCACGGGCATGGCGTGACCAGCGTGATCATGCATATGAGCCGCGTCGACGTGACAGAAGGCCAGGCGGTGGCGCGCGGCGACGTTCTGGGTGCGGTCGGCGCGACAGGCCGCGCAACCGGTCCACATCTTCACTGGGGAATGTTCTGGCGCGGCGCGCAGGTCGATCCGGTCAACCTGGTCGGGACGATGCCGGAAGCAGCACCGACGGCCACGGGCGGCGACTAGCTCCAGCGGTTGTGCAGCCAGAACCACTCATGCGGCCGTTCGCGGATGCGGGCCTCAAGAAAGTCATTGATCTCCTGCGTCATACGCAGAATGTCCTCGAACGGCTCGGCGCCGGAGCGCGGGGTGATCGGGTTGTGGACGGTAATCCGGAACCGCGCGCCTGCGAGGCGCTCGATGCTGACCGGCATGACCGGGACATTGTAGCGCACGGCAAGGCCGGCCGGTGCGCCGGTGGTCATGGCACGGCGGCCGAAGAGCTGCGCCTCCAAGCCGTCATTCATTTTCTGGTCGGTCAACATCGCAACGAAGCGGTTCTCCCGCATCAGACGGACAATGGCGCGCGCGCCGGTGCCGCCTTTCGGGATCTGCATCGCGCCGCCCGTGGCGCTGTGGCGCAACGACACCATCCATTCGTTGACGAAGGGATTGTTGGCATGGCGATAGACATCGCCGCCTTCGAACCCTTCGAGATGCATGACCAGCGGCAAGAGCTCCCAATTGGCGAAATGACCCGATACAAGAACGCCGCCAAAGCCTGCCGCCGCCATCGCGCGCAGGGCCTCGGCATTGACGACTTCGATGCGATGTCGCTGATCGGCCTCGCCGAAGCGTTGCAGATGTGCATATTCGCCGATGGTGCGGCCGAGATTTTCCCACATATCGACGACGATACGCTCGACCTCCTCCGCCGGCCGTTCCGGCATCGCGCGGCGGATGTTGGCGCGGGCCCGGTTGGAAATACCGAGCTTCGGCCCGACAAAGCGGGCGAACCTGCCGCCGGCCGTCGAGGCACGGTCAAGGCCCATCGCGCCGAAAACCGCCAACGAGGCTTTCAGTCCCGCATATTCCAGCAGGTGTATGAGCGTGTTCTTCCTGGCCATGCTTCCTAAAATACCATCTCAGCTTCGACGACGGCGCGCACGTCTCGTGGCGTCGTCGACCAGTGCCATCAGCGTGTCGATGTTGGCGATCAATGCCCGAACAGGCAATTGCAGCGCCGCATCGCGAAGCCGCGCGCGGGTGCTACCGGCGGGCGCATGGGTCAGGCGCGCAGCATCCTTCTCGGTCGTTATCAGACGCGCGCCGCGTTCACGCGCCCGCACAAGGAGGCGCAACGCGTCGTTCTCGGTATAGATATGATGATCGGCGAAATCGACCGTCTCCACCACCTCGGCGCCCAGATCGGCGAGCGTCCGGTAGAATTTCTCAGGCCGTCCGATGCCGGCAAAGGCCAGAAGCGGCGTGCCACCAAGATCGGGCGGGGTTGCCGGTCTTGTGACAGCGCTGAAAACCGGCAAGCCGCGCGCACGCGCGCGCGCCGCGATCCCGTCCGCCGCATGACCGCGGCCGTTGATGACGATGGCATGCGCGCGTTCGAGGGCGTCGTCAATGCGCTCGCGCAAGGGTCCGGCCGGCAACAAACAGCCATTGCCGACACCGGTCGCCGCGTCGACGACCAGTATCGAGAAATCCTTTGCCAGATGCGGGTTCTGAAATCCGTCGTCCATGACAATGAGCTGTGCGCCACCGCGCACCGCGGCGGCGGCGCCTTCGGGACGCCGCGCCGAGACCCAGGTCGGCGCCACCGCGGCAAGGAGCAGCGGCTCGTCGCCGACATCCGCCGCGCCATGCCGCGCCGGATCGACGCGGATCGGGCCGCGCTCGCGTCCGCCATAGCCGCGTGTCAGGAAGTGAACTTTCTCGCCCGAACCGATGAGGCACTCGGCGACGGTCATGGCCACCGGCGTCTTGCCGGCGCCACCCACCGTCAGATTGCCGATGCAAATGACGGGCACGGCCGCCCGCTCCGGCGTCGCGCGGCGACGCCTGATGTGTCCGGCAAGACCGTAGAGCCAGCCCATGGGCGCGAGCAGGCGCGAGGGCAAAAGCGGCGTTGCACCGCGTCGCGAGGGATACCAGAAGCGCGGCTCACGCATGGGGGCCATCTCCCCGAGCGTGCAGAAGCGGCAGCAGCGCATCGAAAACACGCGATGTCGCGCCGCTATCCGCACTTGCGGTCGCCTGCGCTGCCGTGCCCATCCGCCGCCGCTCCCTGTCATCGGCAAGGAGCTCCCCGACCGCCGCGGCCAATTGCACCGGATCGGCAATGCGCCGCATCGCCCCTGCTGTCTCGAATGCCGCATAAGCTTCCGCGAAATTGAAATCGGACGGCCCCGCGATCAATGCGGTGGTCAGGCGTGCCGCTTCGAACGGGTTATGCCCGCCCGCCGGAATTAGCGTGCCGCCGACAAAGGCGATCTCGGCCAGCATGTAATAGAGGCCCATCTCGCCCAATGTGTCACCGAGATAGATATCGGTGGTCGCTTCGATCCTGCCGCTGTGGCTGCGACGCGCGACGTCGAGACCCAGCGCCTGGCATTCTTTCCCGATCGACGCGCCCCGCGACGGGTGACGCGGCACAATGATCGTCAGGAGTCCGGGATGGGCAGGTGCAAGCCGGCGATGGACCTCGGCGGCCGCCGATTCCTCTCCCTCATGCGTATTGCTGGCAAGCCATACCGGGCGGGCGCCGATCTCGGCACGCAAACGTGCAAGCTCGGCGGCATCGTGCGGGAGCGCCGGCGCATCGTGTTTGAGATTGCCGGGACACTGCGCCGAAGACGCGCCGAGGGCGCGCAAGCGATCGGCGCTGGCGGCGTCCTGCGCCATCAACACCGAAAAGCGCGCCAGCAAGCCGGAGATCAACCGCGGCGCGCGGCGCCACTTCCGGAAAGAGTGTTCGGTGATGCGCGCATTCACCAGCGCCAGCGGCAATCCATGCCGATGGGCGGCGACAACGAGATTCGGCCAGAATTCGGACTCGACCCAGATCGCAAGATCCGGCCGCCAATGGCGGAGGAACCGTTCGCAATAGTCGGGGTGATCGAGTGGCACGAACTGGTGAACGGCGCGCGGGGGCAATCGTTCGGCCATCAGCTTGGCTGACGTGACGGTGCCGGTTGTGACCAGAACCGACATATCCGGCGCCACACCCAGCAAGCGCTCGATCAGCGGCAGAATGGACAGGGATTCGCCGATGCTTGCTGCATGGAACCAGACGAGCCGTCCCGGCTGCCGCTGTCGCGACGCCAGGCCGAAGCGCTCGCCGAGCCTTGCGGGATCTTCCTTGCCGTTTGCAATCCGGCGCCGCAGCAACAGGGGGGCAACAGGCGCCACCGCGCGCGTCAACAAGCGGTAGAGAAGGAGGCCAGGCGATGCCGGGAACGACGTCATGGTCGAAAGGCGCCGTTCAACGCACCACCGCCTCTGTATCCTGCAGAGGCGGCGCGCGGCCGACCAGCCGTTCGGCTTCGGCGGCCACCGCATTGAGGCCGTCTTCGACGCGCTGCCGCGCCGCCTCAATTTCTTCGGGGCTTGCGTCACGTTCGACATATATCGGCTCGCCCCATACCAGCGCCCCTTTCGAGAAGGGGAGATTGATGGTGAACCGGTCCCAGTTGTCGAGTTTGATGCGTGCGCGGGTCGTTGCCGCAACCGGCACGATCGGCCGACCGGACAGACGGGCCAGCATGACGATACCTTCTCCGGCCCGCCGTGCAGGGCCCGGCGGGAGATCGGCTGTCAGGCCGATTGAAATATTCTCGCCCAGCGCGCGCACCATGGCCCGCAAGGCGCCGGCGCCGCCTTTTCCCTTGTGCTTGTAACTGCGCTCCTCCCCCTTCGGTACGCCCGCACCGCGGATCGTGCTCACGCCCAGATGGTGCATGACGCCGTCGACAATTTCTCCGTCGCCATGCTTCGATACGAGGATGCGCCACTCCCGCCAGTTGTGCCAGAAGGGCGGCAGGATCAGGTTCTGGCCATGCCAGGTGGCAGCGACAAACGGCTTGTCGACATTCCAGAAGCTCGCGGCAATGTCGCCGCGTCTGATCTCGAAACGGCAGGTGCGCCGTACCAGACGAATGTACAGCGCGATCAAAAAGGCGATCGTTCCCGTCAGCGCCGCGCTTTTGAATATCTTCTTCCCGAGCGACATCGACCCTTTACTCTCCCGCCAGCGCCGGTTGTGGCGTCTCATCGTTCACGGGAGCGCGCGTATCCGCCGTGTCCTCTATGAATTGCGAGCGCGACAGCTCTGCATAGAGCCCGCCTTGAGCCACAAGCTCTGCATGGGTGCCGTGCTCCACAACGCGACCGCCATCGATGACATAGATGTTGTGGGCGTGCTTGATGGTGGACAGGCGGTGCGCAATGACAAGCGTCGTCCGGCCCTCCATAAGCCGCACCAGTGCCTTCTGCACCTGCATCTCGGAGGCTGTATCAAGCGCCGATGTCGCTTCGTCGAGCAACAAGATCGCTGCGTCCTTCAGCATCGCACGGGCGATGGCGATGCGCTGGCGCTGGCCGCCCGACAGCTTGAAGCCGGCTTCGCCGACCCGCGTCTCGTATCCAGCCGGCAGGGCCGAAATAAAATCATGCGCCGCCGCGTCGCGGGCTGCCTGCTCGATTTCGGCATTGCCGGCTTGCGGCGACCCATATGCGATATTGGCGCGGATCGTGTCATCGAAGAGAAACGGCTCCTGGGTGACCAGCGAACTTGCACTTCGGAGTGAAGTCAACGTGACCTGCGACACGTCCTGTCCGTCGATCAGGACGCGCCCGGAATTCGGGTCATAGAAGCGAGTCACCAGGTTGAGGATGGTGCTCTTGCCGGCGCCGGACGGGCCGACAAGGGCCACTGTATGCCCTTTTGGCACCTCGATCGAAATGCCGTTGAGGGCCGGTGTGCCGTCGCCATAACGGAAATGCACATCCTCAAAACGAATAGCTCCATCGCTGACCTTGATCGGCCCCGCGCCGGCCGGCGCACGAATACCGGGCTCGATGTCAAGAATCGGGAACACGCGAATGGCGGCCGCAATGCCCTCCTGCATCAGCGTCTGGGTGCTGGCGAGTTTCTTCAAGGGTTCGTAGGCGAGCATCATCGCCGAGAGGAATCCGCCAAGGTCGCCGATGGTGAGGAGCCCGGTCTGCACACTGCGTCCGCCGAAATAGATCACGGCGGCAATGCCGAAGCCGGACAAGACTCCCGTGACCGGGCTCGCTGCCGCGCGGCTCTTCAGTGCCCGCAACGAATGCCGCAATACCTCGTCGATCGCGCGCGTCGCGCGCGCGATCTCGGTGGCTTCCTGATCATAGGCCTTGACGACGCGAATGCCGCCAAGCGCCTCGGAAATAACCGCCGACAGATCGCCCGACCCCCGCATGGTCTGTTTGGCCGCCTTTCGCGAGCGGCGGCCGAGCTGGCGCACCAGGATGGCGACGAAGGGAATGACCGCTGTGCCCATCAGCGCAAGCTGCCAGTTGAGATAGAACATGGCGCCAATCAGCGCGATCACCGTCAGCAGATTCTGTCCGAGATCAATGACCGTCGTGGTGATCGAGTCGCGAACGCGACTTGCGTCGTAGAGAAAGCCGGAAATAAAGCGGCCCGAATGCGTGCGCCCGATCCATGCAAGATCGGCGTGCATTATGCGGGCGAACATGCGTCGCTGGATTGTCGAGACGATATATTGCCCGATCGTGCTCATGTTCACTTTGGCGAAATATGCAGCGACCGCCTGTACCGAGGTTGCAACGATTGCGCCCACGGCAACCAGCAACAGCATCCGCGCATCCGACCCGACAATGTTGTCGAGCGCCTGTTTGATGAGAAGCGGCAATACGCCGGTCGCCGCCGCGACAACCACGCTTGCGAGGAGCGCGGTGGCGGCGAGACGCCAATGCGGCCGCAAATATTCGCGCGCCATCCGGCCCACGACCTGACCGGTGGTGAGCTCTGCCGGCTGGGCCGGGCCGTTGAGGCGGGACGAATCCGGGCGGGCGCCCGGTTCCCCCGTGCCGGGATCGGCGGCGGATTTCTGGCTTGGCATCTGGCCTGTCTCGTTCGGGCCCGTCTGTCTGGTCCGGGATCGCCCGGACCATATCACGGCACGCTATTGGCCGCCATAAAGGCGGCAAATGGTAAATGCTTCATTCAATTGACCTTTTGACCGATTTGCCGACCGCTCGTCAATTCAACAGCGCGATGCCAATCGTCAGATATGTGGCAAATAACGTCCAGGCGAGATAGGGCAAAAGCAACAGCCCGGCGAGCCGATCGACTTTCAGAAACGCCATGAACGTCAGAAGGATCGCTCCGTCGAGCGCCAGAACCACCAAGACGGCGAGAGCCGGACTTTTCAGCCCGAAGAACACGATGCTCCAGGACAGGTTCAACGCAAGCTGAATGCCGAACAGTGCGAGCTGTCCTCCGGCCTTGTCGAAACTTCCGACCGCCCGCCAGACAAGCCATGCCGAAATTGCCATCAGGAAAAAAAGGAAATTCCAGACTACTGGAAATATCCATTTGTCCGGGTTGAGCGGCGGCTTGGCGAGCGCCTCGTACCAGTCGCCGACGCTCGTTGCGGTTACCGCGCCGCCGGCCCAGCCGACAGCAAATATGACAATCAGAAAGCCAAAAAGGCCGGCCAGTGACAGCAGCGCACCTGGACCGGGCGACACTTTTGCGACAGTGCGGGGCGTCCGGCTTTCAGTGGTCATGGTCACCCTCCTCATCGGGATCGAGAAACCGATGCAGATGCACAATGAAATAGCGCATATGCGCATTGTCGACCGTTCGCTGAGCCGCGGCCTTCCATGCCCGATGCGCTTCGGCGTAGCCGGGGAATATGCCGACAACATCAAGGGCGGTCGTATCCTTGAACTCCTTGCCTTCCAGATGTGTCAGCTCGCCGCCGAACACGAGATGGAGGAGCTGCTTTGACATATTGGCCTCTGGGGGGAAGGAGCGTCGAACGTGGGGCGAATCCTAGCACGGCGGCAGGGCCCAGCGAAGAAGCGGACGTCATTCGGGCAGCCGTATGGCGCCCAACTTGGCATATAATGCGCTGTAGAGAGCCGGACCGGCGACGAGCAGGCTCCTGTGGCGCGTATTTTCGCGATTGTAGATAAATGGCTTGCCATCATGGCTCGTCATCCGGCCTCGCGCCTCATGGACGATGAGATCGGCCGCCGCAAGGTCCCAGTCGCTCTTGCCATTGAGCGCCAGCGCAGCGTCGGCTGCGCCGCAGGCCACAAGTGCGATTCGGTATGCGACCGAATTGCGCTCCAGAATTTCCATTTCAGGCCAGGGCGCGATGCCGGCACGGGCCCAGCCGGAATGTTTGAACATCGGCGCAAAGGCAGCAATCCGGCACCCCTCGATCTGAGCGCAATCGCTGACGCGGATCGGAGCGTCGTTGAGCCGCGCGCCGCCGCCCGACGCGGCTTCGAAGAACTCGTCGGTTGCGGGATTGAAGAGCGCCGCGAGTACCGGCCGCCCTTCCGCCACCAGAGCGACCGATATGACAAAATGGGGCTTGCCCTGAGCGAAGGCACGCGTGCCGTCGATCGGGTCGACCACCCAGGTCAACGGGCACAAAAGACGCGCCGGGTCATCTTCGGTTTCTTCCGATAGCCAGCCATAGCCGGGCCGCGCACCACTCAATCGCGCCTGCAGGAGGTCGTTGACGGCGATGTCGGCCTCGGTGACCGGGCTGTTGTCGGAACCTTTCGACCACGCCCTGATGTCGGTCCCGAAATAGCGCATGGCGAGAACGCCGGCCTCCCTGACAGCCTCTATCAGCAGGGCGCGATCGCCGTCAGGTGCCTGCAACGATCATCCCCTCGACGCGAACGGTCGGCGCGTTGGTACCGTGACGGAATTCGAGGTCATCCGCCGGCGTCATATTCAGGAACATATCCTTGAGATTCCCCGCGACGGTGATTTCGCTCACGGGATAAGCGATTTCTCCGTTCTCGATCCAGAAGCCTGATGCGCCGCGGCTGTAGTCACCCGTTACGCCGTTGATGCCCATGCCGATCAATTCGGTGACATAGAGCCCCTGTTTGATGTCTGCGATCAGTTCCTTCACGCCGAGGCACCCGGCTTCCATATAGAGGTTGGTCGATGCGGGCGACGGCGGTCCGCCGGTGCCACGCGCCGCATGGCCGGTCGAAACAAGCCCGAGTTGGCGCGCCGTCGCGCTGTCGAGCAACCAGGTCGTCAGGCGGCCGTCATCGATCAGCATCATGCGCCCGTTCTTGACGCCTTCGCCATCAAAGGGTTTCGAGCGCAGGCCGCGTTTCATATGCGGATCGTCCACGATTGAAATGCCGGGTGCGAAAACAGAGCGACCCATATCGTTCTTGAGAAAGCTGGTGCCGCGTGCGATCGACGCTCCGGAAATCGCACCGGCGAAATGGCCGACAAGGCCACCCGAGACACGCGGATCGTACACGACAGGAACAGCTTGCGACCGAACCTTGCGCGGATGCAAGCGTCGCACAGCCTTCTCGCCTGCCCGCCGGCCGATGGCGGTTGCGCCTTCGAGATCGTGCCCGTGTCGCGCGGTCGTGTAATCGTAGTCGCGCTCCATTGCCGTCCCTTCGCCGGCCAGCACCGAACAGGAGATGGAACAAGATGTGCCCGCATAGCTGCCGGCAAATCCGCCGCCAGCGGATGGACGGGTGACGAGCGCCACGCCCGAGCGCCCCCAGCCAGCACCTGCGCCGCTCGAATTGGAGACACCTTTTACGGCAAGCGCCGCTTCCTCAGCCTCGGCGGCGAGGCCGGCAAGCTGTTCAGCGGTCGGCGGTACACCCGTGTCCTCAATATCGAGATCCGGCCAGTCCCGTGCCAGCAGCGTCGCATCGGCCAGCCCACAATACGGGTCTTCCGGCGCGGCGCGCGCCATCGCCACCACACGTTCGATCATCGGCGCGAGCGACGCCTCCGACAAATCGGTGGTGGAAACGCTTGCCTGATGCTTGCCGATAAAGACACGCAAGCCGACATCGCAACCTTCGGAGCGCTCGACATCCTCGAGCTTGCCCAGCCGCCACGAGACGCCAAGCGAAATGCCTTCCATGGCGATCGCTTCGGCAGCCTCTGCGCCTGCCCGCAAGGCGCGGTCGACCAAGGACGCAGCCATATCGAGCGTCGACAATCGCTTATCGGCCTCCGCCGGTCTTGTCATGATTGTCGTTCCCGCAATCGAGTTACCAACTAGATGAACACATAGTAGAGGCAGGCGACGCCGGCAACGAGCTGCCCGATCCATGTCAACAATGTCCCGACAAGCCGGGGCGGCGTCGAAGCGCCGGTGCGCGAGACGCCGATTGCATGCAGCACGCGACCGATCGTGAGCGCGAGGCCAACAAAATGCAGCACATAGATCGAGGCCGACAGCATATGCAGCACGACGAGGCCGATCAGCCCGATCGGCGTGTACTCGACATTCGTCACATGAGCACGGCTGGCGTTGTACAGCTTCTCGTCGTCACCGGTGCCGGTCATTACATTGGTGCGCACGCGATTGGCCGAGACGCGATAGGCCAGAAACAGGTTGATGAGAATGTTGAGGCCGGCATAGACGCCGACGATCGCCAGCGAGATTGAATAGAATGTCATCGGGGCACCCTCCCTTTGGCCTGACATGGCATGATTCTTCGTGTCAGCCGCAAAGCTAGCACGGGCGGCATCCTGCATGACAGCACAGGAAAGACATCTTTACAGTGGAAATCCTATCTCAATCGTCGGTCGATGGGCGCCCGCCGCGAAGCCGCTTGGTTGTGCCGCGCTTGACCTTTTCCTCGACGCGCTTCTGCCTGGCCGCACGGCTCGGCTTTGTCGGCACCCGAAACTTCGGCTGATGCGCCGCCGCCGCGATCATCTCGACAAGCCGCTCGATGGCGTCGCGGCGGTTTGCCTCCTGGGTGCGGAATCTGCTGGCCGTTATGACGATGACACCATCCTTGGTCAGCTTCGCGCCAGCGATGCGTTCGAGCCGCGCCTTGACGCGCGCATTCAGCGACGGCGTGTTACGTACGTCGAAGCGGAGCTGCGCTGCCGTCGACACCTTGTTGACGTTCTGGCCGCCTGGCCCGCCCGCGCGAATGAAGCTGATCGAGATTTCACCTTCCTCGATGACAAGCTTGTCGGTGACGGGGATCATGAACTCACTTCCAGATCGGCTTGCCCGTGCCCGGCAGGCCGAGCTTCGACCATTTCTTCGTCACCGTGTCGATCACGTCCTGGTCCATGCGGATCTGACGGCCCCATTCGCGCTTCGTTTCCGGCGGCCATTTGTTGGTGGCATCGAGGCCGATCTTGCCGCCGAGGCCCGACTCCGGCGAGGCGAAGTCGAGATAGTCGATCGGCGTGTTCTCGATCAGCGTCACGTCGCGCACCGGGTCCATCCGTGTGCTGATCGCCCACATGACGTCTTTCCAGTCGCGCGCGTCGATGTCGTCATCGACCACGATCACCCATTTCGTGTACATGAACTGGCGCAGATAGGACCACGCCCCCATCATCACGCGCTTGGCGTGGCCGGGATAGGCCTTCTTCATCGAGATGACAGCGATGCGATAGGAGCAGCCCTCAGGCGGCAGCCAGAAATCGACGATCTCGGGGAATTGCTGCTGCAGCAGCGGAATGAAGACTTCGTTGAGCGCTTCGCCCAGCACAGAGGGCTCGTCGGGCGGGCGGCCGGTGAAGGTCGAGAGATAAATCGGGTCCTTGCGCATGGTGATGGCGCTGACGGTGAAGACCGGGAACTTTTCGACCGAGTTGTAGTAGCCGGTGTGATCGCCGTATGGGCCTTCGTCCACGTAGTCTTCCAGCGAGACATGGCCCTCGATGACGATTTCGGCTTCGGCCGGCACTTTCAGCGGCACGGTCTTGCAATCGACAAGCTCGACCTTCTGTCCGCGCAGCAGGCCGGCGAACTGATATTCCGAAAGCGTGTCGGGAACCGGCGTCACCGCGGCAAGAATGGTGCCGGGATCGGCGCCGATGACGCATGCCGCCGGCAGCGGCTCGCGCTTCTCGGCTTTCCAGCGCTGGTGGTGCTGCGCGCCGCCGCGATGCGCGAGCCAGCGCATGATCGTCTTGTCGCGGCCCAGCACCTGCATCCGGTAGATGCCGAGATTGAAATCGTCCTCGCGTCTCGTGCCCGGCCCCTTGGTGACCACGAGCGGCCAGGTGATCAGCGGCGCGGGCTCGCCCGGCCAGCAGGTCTGGATCGGCAGATCGTGGAGATTGATGTCGCTGCCTTTCAGCACGACTTCCTGGCAAGGCGCGGACGAGAGCGTCTTGGGCTTCATCGCCATCACGGTCTTCAGCAGCGGGAGCATTTCAAACGCTTCACGGAAGCCGCCCGGCGGTTCCGGCTGCCGGAGGAACGCCAATGCTTCGCCAACCTCGCGCAGGTCTTTCGCGTGGCGACGCTCCACGCCCCCCATCGTGACCGCCTGCGCCACCCGTTCCACGGTGCCGAAGAGATTGACCAGAACAGGCATCGGCGAGGCCCGGCCGTCGGCCATCAGCGCCTGCTCAAAGAGCACTGCCGGGCCCTGCTCGGCCAGAAGCCGGGTCTGGATTTCGGTCATCTCCAATACGGTCGAGACCGGCTCCCGGACGCGCGCCAGGTCGCCGGACGCATCCAATTTCGACAAAAATTCGCGCAGCGAGGCGTAGGACATCGGTTTTCCGGGCTTTTTCGCGGTTTTCCGGGGCGGAGGCGTCCGGGCGCGCAGAATGCCGCATTCCCGCATTCCTGCCAAATTGGCCCGATCCGTTAACAGGGCGCCAACCGTTCGGCGCTTACGCTCAATGCCGGAAGCCAAGGCAGGAGTGAGTTGTTTGATTACGGACGGAACAGCATCCCGGCGACACGCCCCGCGCATCTGGCGCGGCGGCGAGATCGACGCCGACCCGTTTCACCTGCCTCAGTATGTCGCCGTCGCGGCAACGGAATTTTTGCCGCGTGCCTTCGGTTTCATCCGCTTTGCGACCATCCATGCCGATGCCGTGACCGCAAATGACTCGTCGCCCATTCTCGGCGTCTTCGAGTGGTCCGAACCGATCAATGCCTATGAGGGCGTCGCGCTGCGGGTCGTGGCGCGCGATCGGCGCGGCGCCGACAAGGTCCTTCTGGTCGAGCTCACCCACGCCACGAATGCAAAGCGCAATCTTGTCGTTCATGCCTCGCATGACGGTCTCGATGCTCCGGCGCGCTGGCGGTCATGGGGGCGGGTGCTCCACCTGCCGCTGCTGATCGAGGACCGCGAAGGAACGCTCCATCCGGCCGAACGCCGGCTTGGCGCGCTCCATGTCGGCGATCCACATCCCCATTCGGGCGCCAATCCGCTTTCGGCTCGCCGACCGCTTTCCTTCGGTCAGTCAGGCCAGCCGCGCCTGTGGGGCGAGCGCCTCGTCGGCGGCGCACGTCCGCCGGCCTATTGAGCCTCAGCCGACCTTCGAGAAATCCGGCGCGCGCTTTTCAAAAAAAGCGCTGATCGCTTCTTTTACTTCGTCGGAACGAAGCTGCGCCCCGAAGACGCGGGCCTCGGCCTCACGCGCTTCGCCGACCCGCGGACGATCATTGTCCTTCAGCAGCGCCTTGGTTGCCCGCACCGCATTGGGTGCCTTCGCGGCAAGCGCCTTGGCGCGCGCAAGCGCTTCCACGGGCAATTCGTTGTCAGGGAAGACATCGGCGACGAGTCCGATGGCTTCTGCTTTTTCCGCGCCAATCTTCTTGCCGGTGAGGAAAAGATCGGCCGCCTTTTGAAGACCGATCTGACGCTGCAGCAGGAAGGTTGAGCCCGCTTCCGGCACGAGGCCGAGATTGACGAACGGCATCTGGAAGGTCGCGCTCGCGCCCGCATAAACGAGATCGCAATGCAGCAGCATGGTGACGCCGACGCCGACGGCAAGCCCGTTCACCGCCGCCACGACGGGCTTTTCGGCATTGGCGAGGTTTTCGAGGAAGCGCGTCACATGCGGCTTTTCCTTCGGCTGTTCGCTCACGGGCGTCGTGCCCGCCTTGGCGAAGTCGGCAAGATCGTTGCCCGCCGTGAAGGAGCCGCCGGTGCCGGTGTAGTAGGTGACGCGGATTTTCGGATCGGCATCGGCCGTCTCGATCGCGTCGGCCAGTACCTTGTACATCTCCGCCGTCAGCGCGTTTTTCTTGTCCGGGCGGTTGATGGTGACGATCTGGACACCGTCTTCGACGGTCACGAGTACATGATCGGTCATCGGGCGATCCTTCGATTGAGCGTTGCAATTATGTCAGTAAGTTCTTTTTCGGAATTTACGGCCCGGCGCCACCGCGCGCAAAGCCAATCCACGCAAATCGCTGTGCGCAGGACAAGGGTCGTCTGAACCAATTTGAACAGCCTCAATCGGCCAGCACCCGCCATACACTGGTGTTGCGGACGTCGGTATCCTCAAGCTCCCGTGTCGTTTTCACCGCATAGGAGACCAGTTTTTCCATCCCCGTTTTCGGCAAGTAGGTGCGCCCCGGATCGCCGATCAGCACCGGCAATTCCTCGCCGGCAAGCGTACGAAGCCACGCTTCGATGCGCGCCGAAAGCGGCCCTTCGTAGCACACATCGCCGACAAGAACGATGTCCCAGCCGCGATTGCCGACGCCGATGAGATCGTCCATTGTCACCGCAATAACGACACCATTCGTCGCCGCGTTGAGTGCAATTGCAGCGGCCGCGAAGGCGTCGATATCGGCGGCAAGCACCGAAGCCGCACCCGCCTTCATCGCAGCGATGCCGACAAGCCCCGAACCGGCGCCGAAATCGAGCACGTGACGGCCATGCACGATCTCGGGATTGTCGAGAATATAGCGCGCCAGCGCCTGTCCACCCGCCCAGGCAAAGGCCCAGAAGGGCGGCGGCAAGCCGCTCTTTTCGAGTTCCGCCTCGGTCATCTGCCAGATCGGCACGATCTCGCTGGCGAGGTGCAGCCTGATTTCGGGAATGAGTGGCGGCTCGAGAAGCCCGGTGTTCTCGCGAATGAAGCGCGCGGGATCGTTCATTCGCCGGCGGAGAGCGCCGCGAGAACCGCGCGCGCTCTTTCGCTGTCCTTCGCGATCTGCGCCTTCAGGCTGTCGAGGCCGTCGAACTTCTGTTCCGGACGCAGATATTCGATGAAAGACACCGCCGCGTGCACACCATAAATGTCGCCATCGAAATCGAAAATATGGGCCTCAAGCAAGACATCCTGCTTGTCGAAGGTCGGACGCCGGCCGACATTCGCGACGCCGTCATAGAGGCCTTTGTGCTCTCCGTCCTCGATCTCGACTCTCACCGCATAAACGCCAAGTGCCGGTTCCACATGATCTTCGAGCGGCAGATTCGCGGTCGGAAAGCCGATCGTGCGGCCCCGCCGATCGCCCGGCTGAACATGCGTTTCGACCGTCCACCAGTGGCCCAGCAGCTTGGCCGCACCACGCGGGTCGCCGCTGGCGAGAAGTTCGCGGATGCGCGTCGATGAATAGGCCTCGCTGCCATCACGCACCTCCTCAACGATGCTGACGCCCAGGCCTTCCATCTCGCCCATATAGGAAAGCGTTGCCGCGTCGCCGCCGCGCCCCTTGCCAAAGCGGAAATCATACCCGGCCACCACATGAACCACACGAAGTCCATCGACCAGCACGTCGAGAACGAATTCCGGCGCGAGTTTCTGCGACATGCGCTGGTCGAATGGCAGCGCTGCCAGAATGTCGACGCCCAGTTTCTCCAGCAGCCGTGCCTTGGCGCGGAAGGGAGTCAGCCGGAAGAAGGGACGGTCGGGGAAAAAGAATTGCTGCGGATGCGGTTCGAAGACGAGCACGCCAATTGGCACGCCGAGCTCATTCGCCACCCGTGCCGCTTCGCCGATCACCTTCCGGTGGCCGAGATGCACGCCGTCGAAATTGCCGAGCGCGTAGACGCCGCCTTGCAGGCCGGGCGGCACTTGCTCGTGATGGCGGATGATCTGCATCTCAGGGGGTCGAAGCTCCGGGGTATCCGTTTGGATAAAGGTGATGGCGGATCGGTCCCCATGCGTCAAGTGCGGGGGCAGACAGGCGCCTTGTGCATTACCAGACAAGCCGCGGCATGGCGCTGACCGCCGTCACGCCGGCCCGTGCCAGAACGACGGCGACGCGAGGGGCTTCCGGCGTTTCGGGCGTGGGCCCGCAATCTGCGGCGGTGATACCGCCGGTGATGAAAAGCGCGTCGACCCCGGCGTCATTGGCCCCCATGATGTCGGTCATCGGACCATCGCCGACGGCCAGAATGCGCGCATCGGCGACGGGCGTACCGGCAATTTCCGCCAGACGGCGGCGCGCCACCTCGTAGATCGGCCGGTGCGGCTTGCCGAAATAGACGACCTCGCCACCCAGTTCCTCGTAAAGCGCCGCCAGCGCACCGGCGCAATAAATGTGTTTCGTGCCGCGCTCGACAATGATGTCAGGATTGGCGCAGATCAGCGGCAACTTGCGCGCGACGAGTCTTTCGAATTGCGCGCGGTAGTCTTCCGGTCCCTCCGTTTCGTCGTCGAACGGTCCCGTCACCAGAATGAATTCGCCATCCGCTTCGCCAACACACACAACGCCCGTTCCGTCGAAGAGGTTCAGATCGCGGTCGGGTCCGATGTAGTAACAGGCCGCGCCCAGCGTCTTGCTCGCCAGATAGGTGCGCGCCGCGTCGCCCGATGTCAGAATGCCGTCATAGACATCGTGGGGGATGCCCATGCGTTCGAACATCTGCGGCAGCGCTGTCGACGGGCGCGGTGCGTTGGAGAGCAACAGTACATGCCCGCCCTTCGCCTGGAAATTCGCCAGCGCCTCGGCGACACCGGGGTACGCCTCGCGTCCGTTGTGAAGCACGCCCCAGACATCGCAAAGCAGCGCGTCGTATTTGTCGGCAATGGCGGAGAGACCGGAAATCAGCAACGGCACGTTCCTTCGGCAACGAATGAGTGTCAGGTGGGCGCCCGCATGAAAACGATCTCGGTGACGCCATAGCGGCGACGGTCGAGTTCCTCGAAGCCATCGGGTGCGACGAAATCGGAGGTCACGGCTTCTTCGACAACGCAAAGCGCACCGGGTTCCAGCCAGTCGCCGTCATGTGCCGATGCGAGCGCCGCTTCACCGAGCTTCCGCCCATAGGGCGGATCGGCGAAAACAAGCGAGAAGGCGGGGCCGACGCTGCCCGGCCGCGGGCCGAGCACGATCGCGTCGCGCTTGTAGAGCTTCGCGTGGCCATTGAGGCCGAGATGCTCGAGATTTTCGCGAATGGCGGCACGGCTTTCGGCGTGGTCATCGACAAAGAGCGCAAAAGATGCGCCACGCGACAAGGCTTCGAGCCCCAGCGCGCCCGAACCGGCGAAGAGATCGAGCACGCGCGCGTCCTGGAGTTCGAACTGGCCGAAATCGGCATGGGCGAGAATGTTGAACAGCGCCTCGCGCTGGCGTTCTCCGGTCGGGCGTACGCGGTCGCCTTTCGGCGCGGCGATGGCCCGGCCCTTATGGGCGCCGCCGACGATCCGCATGGCGCGCCTTTCCCTTGCCGGCCGCGTCGGCCTTTTTTGTCCGGAAGGTTTTCAGCCTCGGCTTCGTGCCACCCGGTTTTCCTGCGGTCTTTCCGTCCTGTTTCTTGACGGGGCCTGCGGCGGGCTTCTTCTCCGCTGCCCGGGCGGGTGACGCTTCGGCTGATGTGAACTTGTCGGCATGCGCGCCGAGTTGGTCCATCAGCACCCGGTTCGGCACTTGGGCGACCTCACCCTCGGCAAGATCGCCGACCTGAAACGGTCCGAAGGAAAGCCGGATCAGCCGATTGACCTTGAGGCCGAGTGCGCCAAGCACACGCTTTACCTCGCGATGTTTACCTTCCTTCAAACCGACCGTCAGCCAGACGTTAGAGCCCTGTACCTTGTCGAGCTTGGCCTCGATCGCGCCGTAGCGAACGCCATCAACGGTAATGCCGTCTTTCAGCTTGTCGAGATCGGCCTGCGTGATCGCGCCCCAGGCGCGCACGCGATAGCGCCGCGTCCAACCGGTGGCCGGCAATTCGAGCAGCCGCGCCAGCTCGCCGTCATTTGTCAGCAGAAGAAGCCCCTCGGTATTGATATCGAGGCGGCCGACCGAGACGACGCGCGGCATGCCGGCGGGCAGGCGCTCGAAAACGGTGGTGCGGCCCTCGGGGTCTTTTGCCGTCGTCACGAGGCCGGCCGGCTTGTGGTAGCGCCAGAGCCGCGTCGGCTCCTGCTTCGGCAATGCCTTGCCGTCGACGACGATCGCTTCGCGGCCGGTCACGTTGAGCGCCGGACTTTGCAGCACCTTTCCGTCAACCGTCACGCGACCGTCGACGATCAGTTGTTCTGCCTCGCGGCGCGAGCAGATACCTGCCCGCGCGATCACTTTGGCGATGCGTTCGCCCTGGGGCGTTGTCTCGGAAGCTGGAGCTTTGGGGCGAGCGTTCATGCCCCCTCTTTATCAGGCGCTTTGCCGAACCGAAAGCCACTGCTTGACGGAACCGCCGCCGCGCGGGCAGGGTCCCGCCCATGACTGCCGATGCGACCACCCAGCCCCCGCCGCGCCCCATGGATATGGCATTTGCCGAGGCCGAGGCCGCGGCCGCGCGCGGCGAGGTGCCGGTGGGCGCGGTGGTGGTCGATGCGGCCGGCATGATCCTCGCCCGAGCCGGCAACCGGACGCTGGAACTGAAAGATCCAACCGCCCATGCCGAAATGCTGGCGATCCGCGCGGCCTGCGCGGCTCTCGGCTCCGAGCGGCTCATCGGCTGCGATCTCTATGTAACGCTGGAACCCTGCCCGATGTGTGCAGCAGCGATCTCGTTTGCGCGATTGCGCCGGCTTTACTACGGGGCAGCTGACGAAAAGGGCGGCGGCGTCGACCACGGTCCACGCATTTTCGAGCATCCGACCTGCCACCATCGGCCGGATGTCTATGGCGGCATAGGCGAAATGCGGGCAGCCGCGCTTTTGCGTGTGTTTTTTGCGGCGCGGCGAGATTGAAAGGCCTTAGCGGCCCTCGCGGCTTTCCGCGTGATTTGCGCGCGCCAACCCGTTAGAGTGCCTCCATTCGTCATTGAGATGGAGGCCCAAAGCCTCCAACCCACAAGAAATACGAAGGGGAGACCTCATGAATTTCGAACATACAGACAAGGTCAAGGAACTGCTCGCCCGGCTGGAGCGGTTCATGGACAAGCACATCTATCCGAACGAAAAGACCTATGACGACCAGATGAAGGCATTCCGCGATGCCGGCAATCCCTGGCAGGTGCCGCAGATCCTCGAGGACCTGAAGCCGAAAGCCCAGGAAGAAGGCCTGTGGAACCTGTTTCTGCCGGAATCCGAGCGTGGTGGCGGGCTCACCAACCTCGAATATTCGTCGGCCTGCGAAATCATGGGCCGCGTCGGCTGGGCGTCGGAAGTCTTCAACTGCTCCGCGCCCGACACCGGCAACATGGAAGTGCTGGAGCGTTACGGCAACGAACGTCACAAGAAGGAATATCTGGAGCCGCTGTTGCAGGGCAAGATTCGCTCCGCCTTCCTGATGACCGAGCCGGACGTTGCATCCTCGGACGCCACGAACATCGCGACGCGGATCGAACGCGACGGCGACGAATATGTCATCAACGGCCGCAAGTGGTGGTCGTCGGGCGTCGGCGACCCGCGCTGCAAGATCGCGATCGTCATGGGCAAGACCGACCCAAAGGCCGACACCTATCGCCAACAGTCGCAGATTCTCGTGCCGCTCGATGCCAAGGGCGTCAAAGTCGTGCGCATGCTGCCGGTCTTTGGCTATGACGATGCGCCGCACGGACACGCTGAAGTCATTCTCGACAATGTTCGTGTGCCCGCCGAAAACCTGTTGCTCGGCGAAGGCCGCGGCTTCGAGATCAGCCAGGGCCGCCTCGGGCCTGGCCGCATTCATCACTGCATGCGCACGATCGGCGTTGCCGAGCGCGCGCTTGAGAAAATGTGCCAGCGCCTGCTGACGCGCGAAGCCTTCGGCAAGAAGATCGCCGATCACTCCGTGTGGGAGCAGCGCGTCGCCGAAGCACGCACAGAGATCGAGATGTGCCGCCTGCTGACACTGAAGGCCGCCTACATGATGGACACGGTCGGCAACAAGGTTGCCCGCACCGAGATCGCCATGATCAAGGTTGCCGCGCCCCGCATGGCTTTGAAGATCATCGACGATGCCATTCAGGCCCATGGCGGCGGCGGCGTTACCACCGATTTCGGTCTTGCCAAGATGTATTCGGGTATTCGCACTCTGCGTCTGGCCGACGGTCCCGACGAGGTCCACAACCGGACCATCGCGAGACTCGAGTTCAAGAAGTACCAGGAAAAACTTCGCGCGGCGGCCGAGTGATCGCGACGCGCGCAAATATCGCTCGCGGGTACTGCGCCTGCGGCTGATATAAATCCGGAACGGCCGGCCCTGTAAAACGGGGCCGGCCGTTTTCGCGACCGCCCGGCGGGCGAGATCGAAAAACGAAGAGTAGCGGAACGCAGCCCATGACGTCTTCCCCGATGAAACTATACAACGCGCAGCTCTCGCCTTTCGCGGCACGGTGTCGCCTGTCGATCTATGCAAAAGGTGTCGACGTCGAGATGATCGATGTCGGACCGGGCGCCGTGCCGCCTGAGCTCGATACGCTGACGCCAATGCACAAGGTGCCGTTGCTGGTGCATGGCGATGTGGTGGTTCCGGAGTCGGAAACGATTTGCGAATACCTGGAAGATCTCAACCTGGGCGCATCACTGCGCCCGGAAGGCGCGGCCGCAATGGCACATATGCGGCTGCTTGCGCGTATCGGCGATCTCTACATCATGGAGCCGATGGGCGAGCTGTTCGGGCAAATCAACCCGCAAGGCCGCGATCAGGCACTCGTCGATCGCGAAATGGCCGAGCTGGTGAAGGGCATCGGCTGGCTGGAGCACTATCTCGATGGTTCGCCCTTCGCTGTCGGCGACCGTCTGAGCCTTGCCGATTGCGCTTTGGTGCCGATGCTGTTTTTTTTCGATCGGATCGGTCCGATGTTCGGCGAGGCGAGCCCGCTGAAGAAGTTTCCTTCGACGAACGCTTACTACCAAGGCATCCAGAACCATCCGGCAGCAGCAAGAGTCATCGCCGAGCTTGACGCAGCTTTGCGCCGCATGATGGGAAGCTAGCGCTCAACCGCCAGCCAGATTAGCGAGAGCGCGATTGCTCAGCGGGTCGTTTGTCGGGCGTTCGTCCGGATCCATGTGTGGCACCGGCACGATGCAATGCGGTGTGAGCGGCAGCGTCACGGTCACGACCGTGCCCCGATCGACCTCGCTTTCGATCACCATGGCCCCGCCGTGGAGTTCAGCCAGCGAACGCACCAGCGCAAGGCCAAGGCCGGTGCCTTGCTTGCTCAAGGCAGCATTTGTCGCCACCTGCTCGAAGGGTTTCCCCAATCGCGCGATCTGGTCGTGCGGAATGCCGCGTCCGTTGTCTGACACGGCGATGCTTATTCCGATTGTTGTTTCCTTCACCGACACCGACACCTTGCCGCCCGAAGGCGTAAACTTGATCGAGTTCGAGAGCAGATTGAGCATGATCTGCTTCAGTGCACGCTCGTCGGCAACAATCTCGTCGACCATCAGATCGGGTGCCACATTCATAGTGAGCCCGATGCCGTTCTCCTCGGCGCGACCGCGCACAAGGCGCAGGCTCGAATCCAGCAGGGAACGCAAGTTCACAGGCTCCAGATGGAGGTTGTATTTTCCAGCCTCAATCTTGGACATGTCCAGAATGTCGCTGATGAGATCGAGAAGCAGCGCGCCGCTTTCATTGATGAGTTGCGCATATTCGAGATAACGCGCATGGCCAAGCTGGCCGAACATCTGCATCCGCAGAATTTCCGAGAAGCCGATAATCGCGTTGAGCGGCGTCCGGAGTTCATGGCTCATATTGGCGAGAAAGCGCGATTTGGTGCGATTGGCCGCTTCGGCGTGCTCACGCGCGTCCATCAGCTCCTTTTCATGCCGCTTGCGTTCGCCGACATTGCGGCTGATGCCAACGATCTCGGTCGTTCGTTGACCGGCCGCGTCGCGCGCGGCGCTCATCGTCGTTTCAAGCCACACGTAGGTGCCATCCGCGTGCAGGAAACGATAGTCGAACTGTACCTGGCGACCCTTGACGGCACACTCGATGAAGGCAGACCGGACGCGCGGAAAATCGTCCGGATGAATCATTGCCTCTTCGATGGGATTGCCGATGAATTCCTCAGGGGCCCGGCCCAGGATCGACTCGACGACCGGCGAAATGAAAATGACGCGCGCCTCCGTGTCGTAATGCGCGACGATGTCCGATGCTTGCTCGGTCATCAAGCGGTACCTGGCTTCGTTGGCTCTCAGCGCGAGCTCGGCTTCGATTTCCTCCGTCACATCTTCCGCAAGTCCTACCAACGCGCCGATCTCACTGTGGGCGTCGCCCTCGGCATAGGCATGGGTCTTGATATAGCGATAGTCGCCGTCGTCGGCGCGGAACCGCGTGACGCAGTTGACCGGCTCCTGCGTTTCGAAGGCATCGAGAAATTTCGACAGCAGTTCGTCGCGGTCGTCGGGATGCACGAGATGCTCGTACCAGTCGCCGCCACGCGGCAACTGCGTTTCGCCGCGCCCGAGTATGCGGGCAACGCCCCGCGACCATTGTGGCGCCGGTTCGCCCTTGACCCAGCGCCAGATTCCGAATCGCGCCAACTGCTCGGCTTCGCGCAATTGACTCTCCAGCCGGTGTGTTTCCGTGACGTCGCGTGAACAGCAGAGAATGCCCGCGACGTCCGGATCAGCCAGCAAATTTCGGGCGCGCACTTCCATGCGGCGCCATGTGCCATTCGCATGCGGCAGACGAACAATCTCCATGGTGGAAGATTCGGATACACGGATACATTCTTCGAATCGTTTTTGCAGCCGTTCACGATCATCGGGATGGACCAGATTGAAAATGGAGTACCCGATCAGATGTTTTTCCGAGGCGCCCACGACTTCGCGAACCGCGGGACTTTGGTACGTGATTAGGCCATCGCGATCCAGAATCGTCAGGATGTCGCCGGCGTTCTCAACAAGGGCGCGATAGAATCGTTCGACGGAGCGCGGGCCATCGCCGGTGCATGCCGAGATGCGCCCGTCGTTAGCCGGCTCCTCCTCGGCGGAACGATCCATGCCTGCTCCCTAAATCCGGCTCCTGCCGGCCACCGTCACACGACCGATCGGCTCAAGCGTGACGGGTAGATGCTAGGCTGATTTGTTTAACGTTCTCTTCTGTCGGACTTGCAGATTCACGCGATCTTAACCGTGTTTTGTGGCCGCTTCAGTCCGTCCGCTGCACAATCTCCCAGGCGTGGTCCGCCAACATGCGGCAGGCATCGCCCATGGTTTTTGCGCGCTCCGAGCTTGCGTTGCCGTCGAGGCCGCGCTTGTAGACACCCTGCGCGATGGCCGCGAGGCGGAAGATTGAGAAACCGACATAGAAATTCCAGTCCGCGATTCCGTCACGGCCCGTCCGCCGGCAATAGTCGGCGACATAATCCTTTTCGCGCGGGATGCCGCTCGTCTCGAAATCGACGCCGACCAGCGTGCCGGCCGTGCCTGTGTGATAGAGCATGCAATTATAGCCAAGATCGGCCAGCGGATGGCCGATGGTCGACAATTCCCAGTCCAGCACCGCGATCATCCGCGGTTCGGTCGGATGATACATGCTGTTTTCGAGCCGGTAGTCGCCATGCGCGATGCTGGTCGAATCGTCGGCCGGAATGTGATCCGGCAGATAGGCGATCAGTTGTTCCATCGCCTCGACATTGTCGGTCTGCGAGCCGCGATACTGTTTGATCCAGCGTCCTATCTGGCGCTCGAAATAGTTCCCCGGCCGTCCATAGTCGGCAAGGTCGATCGCCGCATAGTCGACATTGTGCAGCCGCGCGAGATTTTCGTTCATGTTGTCGTAGATCGCGGCGCGCTCTTCGCGGCTCATGCCCGGCAGCGTCGGGTCGCGGAAGATGCGGCCTTCGAGAAATTCCATGATGTAGAAGGACGTACCGATGACGCTTTCGTCCTCGCAGAGCGCATACATATGCGGCACGGGCACGTCGGTTTCGGCAAGCGCCTTCATCACGCGATACTCACGGTCGACCTGATGGGCGCTTGCCAGCAATTGTCCCGGCGGCTTCTTGCGCATCACATAGCGCTTGCCACCGCCCGCGCCCGCCGTCGTCAACATGAATGTGGGGTTGGATTGCCCGCCTTCGAACTGACGCACTTCGAGCGTGCCGCCAAAGCCCGCCACGGCGTCGCGACACCAGGTTTCGAGACGCTTCACATCAAAGCGATGTGCCTCGCGGATTGCCGTCGTTTCGTCGGCGGCCTGATTTGAGACCTCATTGTCGGCCATGAGCGTTGTCTCCCCTCTTCCGAATAACTGTTGGGAGAGACTTAGCATGCAGGCCCGGATGGGCAAAGACAGTGTGCCTTAGGCGGCGTCCTCGGCGGGCTTGAAACCCTCGCCCATCGTGCCGTCGACCCGGCGCTTGCGGGCATTATGCACGAGGTCGCCCGGGCGATCGTCGGTGTCCGGGCGCGACGTCGCCATGCGGATCACGTCGGCGTAGCTTTCCTTGGTCTCGATCCGCGGTCCATAGCCGTTGGCGATCAGAAAGGCACGGGCCTTGGGCAGATTGTAGCAAGGCACCCACATCATCAGATGATGCTCGACGTGATAGTTGACCCAATAGGGCGCAACAATGGCGCGCGCAAGCCAACCTGCCTTTGTGGTGCGGGCCTGACGGAACGGGTCATTGTCGTCGGGCACCATGGCATGTTCGGCGATGTTGCGGATGCGCGTGATCGCCTGCTGCCAGGTCAGGAAGGGCACCAGCCAGAGAATGAAATAAAGATACCAGTGGCCTGCCGCGGCCAGCACCGCGAAGATCGCAAGCTGCGCCGCCGTCGCGCGGCCAAGCTTGCTCCAATAGTGCTGCAGACGCTGCTTGAGCGGCCATTCGGACTTGCCGAGCGCATTGAGAATTTGCGCCTTGCGCTGCTGATAACCGGTCTGGCCCGTCAGGTCGCGGATCATCTTGCGGCGGAAGCTCTTGCGCGTGATCGGGAACGGGGCGGACAACACAAGGTCGGGGTCTTCGGGTTGCTGCGTATGTGCGTGATGCTGCAGGTGATAGCGGCGATAGGCCAGCGTCTCTGCCATCATCGGATAGGCGCAGAGCCACTGACTCAGAAACATGTTGAGCTTCTGGTTGTGCGTCAGGATGCCGTGGGCGCCGTCATGCATCAGGATCGCGAGGCCGAGCTGGCGCGCGCCGATGATCATGACCGCGAGGATGTAGGTCAGCGGATTGGGAAAGGCGACGAAGACCGCCATCGCGCCGAAGATGACGGTCCATGCGTGCACGACCTGAAAGGTACCGCGCCAGTCCGAACGGTGCCGGACGATGGCAAGCTGCGCGGGGGTGAAAAGTTCTTTCGCCGTGCTCATACCGTTGCTCTCCGTTCGATCTTTCTGGCTTTCCGGTCGGGCTGTGCCACGCCGACGCCGGCGAGGCAGAAGGCGACAATTTCGTCGACGATGCGTTCGGGGTCTTTGTCGAGGTCCTGCGATTGCGGCGCCAGCGGACCGATCAATGCCGTCGGGATGGCGCCGGCGATGCAGGCGGCGGCGATCTTCGCATTCATCGGCGGCAGCTCGCCGGCCTCGATCCCGTCTTCGAGGATGCGGGAAAAAATTTCGGCATGGGTGCGGCGGAAGAAGGCGCGCTCCTCGGCCAGATTGGCGTCGACCGGTTCGGCCAGCAGCGCATAGGCAAGCCTGCGCCCCTTGACAGCGCGGCCCGCGAATGTGCGCAGGACTTTCACAAGGCGCGTTCGCGCCGGCTCGTCGCCGCTCGCGATGGTCGCCAGCAGACCCATCTCCTGCGACGAGACCTCGCGAAAGATCTGGCGGCAGAGCTCTTCCTTGGACGAGAAGTAGCGATAGATCGTGCCGGTGGCGACGCCGGCGCGGCGCGCCACTTCGCTCACCTGCGCGGCGGCGAAACCGCCTTCGGATACGAGATCGCGCGCGGCATCGAGAATGCTGCGCCGCGTGTCGGCAAGCCGGGCTGAAACCTTGTCTGTCTGGCGATAGGCCAAGATATGAACCTCAATTCATTTCAAGAAATGAACCATGGTTCACGCCCCCCTGTCAAGCGTTCGGGGAGCGTCGATAGAGCTCAATCGGCCGCGCGCAGGACCGGGCCGAAGCCGCTCAAGGGCTTGTTCTGTTTGGCTTTTTCCGGCGCAACCTGCCGCACCTCAACAAGATCTGCCCAATGGGGCTGACCGCTGAAGGCGGCCGCGGCGATGGCGGCCTGATGGAGCCATTCTCTCAGCATCCTGTTCATCGATGCCTCCTTATGTTGCGTTGCAGCATATCTAACCATGCAGTGCAGAAATTCAAGTGGCACGGACTGCGTCAAAAGCGCATATCGGGTTGCACGGGAAAGGCAGCGACTCGCTTATGGTTCTGCGGCATAACCCGGAACTCCGAATGCCGGTCCGCCCATGAACCCCGCCGCGCCCGATCATCCGTCTACAGAAGAGGACAGTGCCGCCGCGCTGTTCCGGCTGCGCGATTTCCGGTTTTACATTTCGGGGCGTTTCCTCGGCACGCTGGCGATGATGATCCAGTCGGTGGCGGTCGGCTGGCAAGTCTACGACATGACCGAAAGCGCGATGGCGCTCGGCATGGTGGGGCTGGCGCAATTCCTGCCGATGGTGCTGATCACCCTGCCCGCCGGCGACGTTGCCGACCGCGTCGACCGGCGGTTGATCGTCGCGGTGGCGGCGGCTCTGGAAGCGGCGGCGGCCGGCTGGCTGATCGTGCTCTCGCTGCTCGGCACGAATGAGGTGATCTGGTTCTACGCGGCGCTGGCGCTGTTCGGCACCGGCCGCGCCATCATGGCGCCGGCCTCGCGCAGCTTCGTGCCGCTGATCGTTTCGAGCCGGCAGATGCCGCGCGCCATCGCGGTCAGCTCGTCTTCGTTCCAGATATCGGTGATCGCCGGGCCGGCGCTGGGCGGCTTTCTCTACCTCTTCGGACCGGTGGCGGCCTATGGCACCGCCTTTACCGGTTTCCTGATCGTCGCCGTCGCCTTCCTTGCGATGAAGGTACGGCCGGCGCCGCTGCCGGAAGGGCCCGCCGTCTCGGCCATTCACCGGCTGACGGCCGGGATTTCCTTCATGCGCCGTTCGCCGATCGTCTTCGGCGCGATTTCGCTCGATCTCTTCGCGGTGCTGCTGGGCGGCGCGACGGCGCTCTTGCCGATCTTTGCGCGCGACATTCTGGCGGTCGGACCGCAAGGGCTCGGCATCATGCGAGCGATGCCGGCGGCGGGCGCCATCGTCGTCAGCCTGCTGCTGATCTGGCGGCCGATCCGCGCGCGCACCGGACATGTCATGTTCGCCTGTGTGGCGGTGTTCGGCATTGCCACCATCGCCTTCGGCCTGTCGCGCGATTTCGGATTGACGCTGATGGCGCTGGCGCTGATGGGCGCCTCCGACATGATCAGCGTCAATATCCGTTCGACGCTGGTGCCGCTGGCAACGCCGCAGCCGATGCTGGGCCGCGTGTCGGCGGTCGAGATGTTGTTCATCGGCGCTTCGAACGAGCTTGGCGAGTTCCGTGCCGGCGTGTCGGCGGCGCTGTTCGGCACGGTGCCGGCGGTGCTGATCGGCGGTATCGGTACGCTTGGCGTCGTCGGCCTGTGGATGTGGCTTTTCCCGGCGCTGCGGACGGTCGACAAGTTCGAGGACGTCAAACCGAAGCAGAGCGGCTAGAGGAATTGTCCGGCGACGATGGCGGCAAAGAGGATGAAGCCGAAGTCGCGGTTGCTGCGAAAGAGCTGCAAACAAAGGGACGGATCGTCGATGTCGAGACGCCGGATCTGGCGGACGAGATGCGCCGCGGCACCCGCCAGACCGATCCAGAAAAGAATTCCGAGGCCTGCCAGCGCGCCGGCGGCCGCGAAGCCCAGAAGCGCCGCGCCGTAGAAGAGCCACATCCATTTGTATGTTGCGGCACCGAGCCGAAGCGCGCTCGAACGGACGCCGACGATCGCATCGTCTTCGCGGTCCTGATGGGCGTAGATGGTGTCGTAGCCGACGGTCCAGAAGACCGCACCGAGATAAAGCGCGACGGGCGCCAGCGAAAGCCCGCCCGTCACCGCCGCCCATCCCATCAGCGCGCCCCAGTTGAAGGCGAGGCCCAACACGATCTGCGGCCAGTCGGTGAGGCGTTTCATGAAGGGATAGATCGCGACCAGCGCCAGCGAGGCGAAACCGAGCCATATGGCATAAGCATTGAGCGCGAGCAGCACGGCGAGGCCGACAAGACATTGTGCGACAAGGAACGCCCATGCGGCGGGCAACGAAATCGCGCCCGACGGCAAGGGCCGCGACCGCGTGCGCGCAACGGCGGCGTCGATGTCGCGGTCGACGATGTCGTTATATGTGCAGCCGGCGCCGCGCATGACGATGGCGCCGAGGGCGAAAAGCGCCAGCAGCCAGGCGTTTCGCCAATCCTCCGTGGCCAGAGCAACCGACCACCAGCAGGGCAGCAGCAAGAGCCAGGTGCCGATGGGACGGTCGGCGCGGGCCAGGCGCAGAAAGGGGCGCGCGAAGGCGGGCGCGCTTGTGTCGACCCAGTTTTCGGGCGGCGCATCGGCGACGGGAGCGGGAGCGGAATCAGTCATCGGACACTCGGCTGGGGCTTCGATTCGGCATGCCGGCATGATGCCACGGCGCGCCCGAACGGGGATTTGTGACAGCGATTGTGACAGCGGAATCGGGCTCAGACCCCCCCTCTGTCACGAAACTGTCATAAAACTGTCACAAACGGATTTATCCCCGACTTATCCCGCAAACGGCGCCAAATTCATGCTGCAGTGCAGCGCGGAGGTTCGACACGGCGCGAACTTCATTTTCGATGGTTTGCCGTGAAGGCAACAGGTGGACGCATATTCGAGAGTCGATTTGCACCCACGGCAATGAAATTTGCATTGCCGGGGCGGCAAGTTTCTCATGGGTCGATCCGGATGAGGCCCGACGGGGGAGCGGATTCGAGCAGCGCCGGCAGGTGACGCTTCAGCGACGAGGGAAAAAAGATATCCCCGCTCGCCTGGAGGGCCGGCAGCGCCCACCAGCGCAGCTCGCGGATCACCTCGCGCTCGAGACCGGTCCAGCCGGCGGTGGCGAATTCCGATTTGTCGGTATGGGCGACGAAGAAGGTCTCCTGCAGCAGCCGCTTCTCGCCGCGGACGGTCAGAATATGTTCCGTGTACCACACGGGGCGCCCGAGGCGGGCGTCAGCGAGGCCCGTTTCCTCGGTGAGTTCGCGGCGCGCCGCCACTTCGAGCGCTTCGCCGGGCTCGACGGCGCCGCCGATCGTCACCCAATAGGCGTCGCGCAAGACCGCGCCGTCGGCGCCACCGACCGCGGGGTCGTGCATGCGGATCAGCAGCAGGCGCTTTGCAGCGTCGAAGAGCAGGATGCGGGCGGTGAGACGGGGGCGCATGGGCAAGACGGTAACGAAGTTGGGCGGGCAAGGGTATGTGGAAGAAGAAAGGGGTTCACGCAGAGACGCAGAGGGGTTTTGGTTCTATATACGTCATTGCCTTGCTTGCACGCGCAATGACGATCCATGAAAACGACGCCCCATGACCCGCCCCGCCGACCCCGACACTGACGACAATCCGCGCTGTGCCAGCGGCAAGGCGCGGCTTTTTGTCGAGGGGGAATTGCGCGCGGGTGCGGCGCTGACGCTCGACGCCGATCAATCGCATTATCTCATCAATGTGCTGCGCATGGGCGCGGGTGACGGCGCGCTGCTGTTCAACGGGCGCGACGGGGAATGGGCGGCGCGGATCGCGCAAGCGCACAAGAAGCATTGCGTGCTGGAGCTCACCGCGCGGACGCGGGCGCAGGAACCCCTGCCCGACATCTGGCTGCTCTTTGCGCCGGTCAAGAAGGCGCGGCTCGATTTCATCGCCCAGAAGGCGACCGAGATGGGGGCCGCCGTCATCCAGCCCGTCGTCACGGCGCGAACCGTGGTGACGCGGCTGAAGGATGAGCGGCTGCAGGCCAATGCGGTGGAGGCGGCCGAGCAATGCGGGCTTGTGGCGGTGCCGGAGGTGCGCGGGGCGGCGAAGCTTGGCAGCCTGCTGGAGCGCTGGGACGCGATCGCGCCGGGGCGGCGCATTCTCTTCTGCGACGAGGGCACGGCGCCCGGCGGCGCGCGGGCGGCGCTCGAGCGGCTTGCGGGCGACGGCTGGCGCGGGACGCCGCTGGCGGTGCTGGTGGGGCCCGAAGGCGGGTTTTCGCCGGAGGAGCGGGAGATGCTCCGCTCTCGGAGCGATACGGTGGCGCTGTCGCTCGGGCCCCGCATCATGCGCGCCGACACGGCGGCCATCGCGGCGCTGGCGGTGGTGGGGTTGATGCTGGGGGACTGGTGAGAAAAAATTGGTCGGCGTGGCCCGGTATCCCACCCGCCCCTGGGGGGCGGGTCGAAAAATTCGAGCTTGCGAAGAATTTTTCGGGGAGGGGGAAGCGTTGTGTCGCAGAATATCTCGCGCGCGCCGAACATGACGCATGCGCCGCGCCCCCGCCCCGAAATTTGTTTCGCTGACGCTCCACAAATTTCGACCCGCCCCCCAGGGGCGGGTGGGACGTGACTGCCGACCTGCGAGCCCCTACTCTCCTCTTCGCTTCCTGCCCCTACTCTTTCGTTTTCCTCCAACCCGCCGACAGAGAAAATGACATCCATCCAATCCCTCACCATTGCCGTTGCCGGACTGGGGCAGCGGATTGCGACCGTGATCCGGCATCTTCATGCGGCGGCGCCGGGGGTGCGCGTTGCCGGTTATTGCGATCCGGCGCCGGTGGGCCTCAAGTCGCTCGAAAAGCGCGGCATTGCGGCCGGCGAAAGTTTCGCCAGCGTCGAGGCGATGCTGGCGGCGGTGAAGCCCGACCTGCTGATGGTCGGCTCGCCCAATCATCTGCATCTTCCGCATATCAAGGCGGGGCTTGCGGCCGGTGTGCGTATCTTTTCCGAAAAGCCGGTGGTGCGCAGCGAGGAGGAGACTTGGGAGCTGGCGCGGCTGCTCGCGGGTCATGGCGAGGCGTCGGTGATTGTCGGGCTGGTGCTGCGTTCCTCGCCGCTGGTCGCCGCCGTGCGCAAGCGGCTGTCGGAGGCGGCGTTCGGACGGCTGGTCAGTTTCGAGGGCAACGAGCATCTGCATCCCGAGCATGGCGCCTTCCTGATGCGCGACTGGCGGCGGCACGAGCGCCACGGCGGTTCGTTCCTGCTCGACAAATGCTGCCACGATTTCGATCTCTACCGGCTCTTTGCCGGGGCGCTGCCGGCGCGCGTCGCCAGTTTCGGCGGGCGGTCGATCTTCACCCCCGACAATGCGGGGATGGCCGAGCGGCGCTATGCGAGCGGCGATCCGGCCTATGCGCAGTGGCGCGCCGGCTGGAACAGCGGCAATGACGCCTTTGCATCGGACGCCGATGTCGCCGACAACCAGGTGGCGCTGGTCGAATATCAGAACGGCGTGCGGCTTGCCTTTCACGCCAACACGCATGCGGGGCTGATGCAGCGGCGCTGGTATTTCGCCGGCACGGGCGGGGCGATGGAGGCCGATCTCGTCACCAATCGCCTCACCTTCCGCGACGCGCTGGGCGCCGACGATCCGCAGACGGAAGATATGGGGCTCGGACCGGAGGCACATTACGGCTCCGACCCTGCGATGGGGCGCGACCTTGCCGCGCATCTCCTTGAGGGCGCGCCCTTCCCGGTGCAGGTGCGCGACGCGATGGTGGCGGGGCTGACCGTGATGGCGGTCGACCGTGCGATGCGCGAAGGGACGGTGGTCGATTGCGGGGCGCTGTGGGAGAGGCTGGCGACGGAGATGGGGCGGGGGTGAGATTTTCGGGCGGCGGGTGGTCGTCTAGTCGAATGCCGGAAGAAGATCGTTCCGCGGTTCTCTCAACGCATGCCAGATCGTTTCGACAATCTCGTCTGTCTTGAGCAGCACGTCATTGTTCCAGAAACGCAGCACCGCATAACCCTCATTGTTGAGCCAATTCGTTCGGCGCGCATCGCGCGCAAGGCCCGTCGGCTCATTGTGCTGTCCGCCGTCGACTTCGATGACAAGCTTGCGCTCGAGACAGACGAAATCCGCGACGTAATTTCCGATACGATGCTGGCGTCTGAAATGGAATCCCAGCGCGTTGCTCCGCAATCGGCTCCAGAGGCGGCGCTCCGCGTCCGTCATACTTTTTCTGAGATGACGTGCCTGTGCATCGGGCATGTCGTCAATCTACCACCCTCCCCTTGGGGGAGGGTGGAAGTGAAGTTCAGCGGAGACTTTGTGACGCCCTCACGCGCTTCGGCCCCGCGCCTCGATGGGCCAGATGTCGACGAGGGTGTCGCCGCGGACGACGTGGTAGGCGTCGTAGAGGTTGACGGTCGGGTCGCAGTGCGGGGTCATGGCCGTCAGTGTACTGCCGATTTCGAGCCGGGTGCCGTCGGGGAGCAGGATGCCGCCCTGTTCGTCGCCGAAGAAGAAATAGCCCGCCCCTTCCGGCGCGCCGGAGAGCAGTATGGGCGGGTCGGCGTCGGTCGAGAAGGATTTGAAGCCGGCATCCGTCGTCGCCAGGTTTTTCGTGTTGGCGGAGACCACCGTCATCTGCACCGAGAGCGCGGTTTCGAAGGGGAAGCTCGCGCCATTGCCCTGCGCGACGTCGTGATACTGCTTGTCCATGAAGATGTAGGAGCCGCCCTGCAGCTCGGTCAGCACATTTGCTTCCGGGTCGATGTTGTAAGTGCCGGTGCCGCCGCCCGAGACGATGTCGCAGGGCAGGCCCTTTTCCTTCAGCATGTCGCGCATCTCGCCCAGCACCTTCATCGCGGCCAGCGATTTTTCGCGGCGCTCGGCGAAGTCGTGAATATGCATCAGGTGGCCGGCATAGGCCTGGAGGCCTTTCAGTTCGAGCGTGTCGGCGGCGTCGGCCAGTTCGGCCAGCGCCAGCGCGTCGGCGCCGGGGCGGATGCCGGTGCGGTGCAGGCCGACATCGAGATCGATCAGCAGTTTCAACGGGCGGCCGGCTTCCGCCGCGGCGGCAGCCAGCGCGCGGACATTGAGCGGATTGTCGACGACGACCATGAGGTCTGAAATTTTTCCGTTGAGCGCCATCAGCCGTTCGATGGCTTGCGCGGTGACGACCGGCGAGGTGATCAGGATGCTTTCAATTCCGCCTTCCTTGTCTTTTGCCGCCATCGCTTCGGCCTCGCCGAGCTTGGCGCAGCAGATGCCGATGGCGCCGGCGGCGATCTGTGCCTTTGCCACCGCCAGCGATTTATGCGTCTTGGCATGAGGACGGATCGCCAGGCCCGCGGCCTTGCCGTGTTCGGCCATGCGGGCGACATTGCGCTCGAAGGCGTCGAGATCGAGCACGAGGGCCGGCGTCGCCAGCTTCGCGCGCGATCCCGGCTTGCCAATCAGGGCCCTGTTCGTTTCCAATGCGCCGTTCATGCCGTTCTCCCCCGCCGGTTGCCGGGGCATCCTAAGGGGGGCGCGGGCGCGGCACAAACGGGCGCTGCCGGTGTGGATGCGGGAATTCCGGGCCTGCCGGTTTTGGCCTGCCATGTGCAAAAATGTTAGCGTCGGGCGGTTGTCCATTCGAAGGGGGAGACAAATCATGGATACGATCACGCTGCCGGCCCTGATGGTGCTGGCCTCGCTTTCGGCCGGGGCGCCGGAAGCCGAGATCAGCAAAATACCGGCGCCGCAGCAGTTCGCTTCGGCAACCTGTTCGCTGAGCGGCCAGCAACGGGTGGGCCCGCGCAAATACTGCTATTACGATTGTGGCGGGACGACGCGCACCATCGTCGTGGCCGCCGGGCGCACCTGCGCCTTCACCATCCGGCGATAGGCCAGACGAAAGATCATGGCAAAAGCTCAAGGCGCGGCGGCGCAAAAGGCGGCGGGACCGGACAAGCGGGAACTCATTGTCTCGGCCGCGCTCGACCTTTTTCGCCATTACGGCTACCGGCGCACCTCGATGGAGGATATTGCGCGGGCCGCCGCCGTCGCCAAGGGCACGCTCTATCTCTATTTCAAAAGCAAGGACGAGCTTTTCGAGGCGATCTGCCGCTCGCTGGCCGAACAGATCGCCGAGGGCGTGACGGCGGCCGAGGCGCTTGAGCTGCCGCTGGAGCCGAAACTGACCGCGCTGATGGAGGCGAAATTCGGTTTCGCCTATCGCTGGGTGCTCTCAAGCCCGCATGCGGCAGAACTGATGGAATCGAGCAGCCGGCTTTCGACCGATTTCTTCGAACCGGTGACGCAGCAGTTCCGCAATGCGGTGCTGAAGCTGATCCGCGAGGGCACGGCACGCGGCGAACTCAACCCGAAAGCCGCCGGCCTCACCCAGGAAGCCGCCATGGACGCCCTGATCGCGGCGGCCTATGGCGCCGAGAAGTCGCCCGACGAGGCCACATTCAAGGCGCGGCTGGCCGCCATCATGCGGCTGACGCTGCGCGGCCTCAGGGCCTGAGGCCCTGTGCGGGCTCCCAGCCCGCGACATCGAGTTCGGGATTGACGGCCCAGCGGCCGGGCGCCCGGCCCGCTTCGCGATGGGCCTTCAGGACAGCGGTGAATTCGTCGCGCGGAATTTCGCGCATGCCGAGGGCCGCCAGATGGCCGGTCATCGCCTTGCCGTCATTGAGGACGAAGCCCCATTCGGCGAGATGGCGATTGAGGGTCACGAAGGCGATCTTCGAGGTGTCGCGGGCATGCGCGAACTGGCTTTCGGTGAAGAATGTGCCGCCCGAAGCGACGCCATAGAGCCCGCCGGCCAGATTTCCCTCGTCGTCCCAGACCTCGACCGAATGCGCATGGCCGGCGCGATGCAGCGCGCTGTAGGCAGCCATGAAGCGCGGCGTGATCCAGGTCAGCACCGGTCGGCCCGGCCGCGGCGCGGCGCAGCCTCGCATCACCGCGTCGAAGGCGGTGTCGAAGGTGACGGTGAATTTCTTCTGGCGCAGCACGCGGCGCAGGCTTTTCTCGATGCGGCTTTCGCCAAGGAAGAGGACCGCGCGGCGCGCCGGCGTCCACCACTTGACCGGGCCGATGTGGCACCAGGGATAGATGCCCTCGGCATAGGCCGCGACAAGGCGATCAACCGACATCGGCCCGCCGATATCGACCAGGCCGTCCGGCAGGGTCAGCGCCTTGTCGGGCCGGCGCTGGAAGGGCGCACCGGGGACATGGACCAGCTTTTCGGCCGCCAGGCGCAGAAAGCCCAGCGGATGGGCCAGGCGGTGCGGCCGCGCCGCATAGGCCAGCGCCATCACTCCGTTGACGAGCGGTTTCAGGACATCGGCCCGGTCCATCCGTTTCAAAGTGACACGATCGATCGCCTGCATGGCTGGCCTCCAAATTGCTCCCCGTATCCATTCAAGAGCGAGGCCACTTCAAGGGGGCAAGGACAGCATGACAAAGGCACGGAGCGATCCCGAACAGGTAAACGCCGTGTGGCTGCGGCCTTTCCGGCTGTCGGTGCTGCTGTGGCTCGCCTCCTTGGCCGTGATCGCGGCTGGAATTTTCCGCGAATGGTATGTGTTCCAGTTCGGGACCGAGAGTTTCCTGAAAGATCTCCGGCATATCGCGCTCAATGCCGAATATTGCCTGCCGGCCTGGTATTCCTCGCTGCTGCTGATCGCGGCGGCCGGGTTGCTGGCGCTGGCAACCGCCTCGGCGGCGCGCAACCGCGAGCGCTACCTGTTCCACTGGGCGGTGCTGGCGATCATGTTTGTCGGCCTGTCGGCCGACGAGGCGACCGGCGTGCACGAGGTTCTGATCGAACCGATGCACGCGGAGATGGGTCTCAGCGGCATCTTCCATTTCGGCTGGGTGATCCCCGGCGCGATCCTGGTGGGCCTGGTGGGGCTTGCCTATCTCCCCTTCCTGCTGGCCCAGCCCGGCCGGACGCAGGCCGTCTTCTTTGTGGCCGGCGCGCTTTATGTCGGCGGGGCGCTCGGCATGGAGATGGTCGGCGGCTATCTGCTGACGCTGTATGGCGAGACAAGCCTGGCCTATATCGCCGCCTTCACGGTCGAGGAGAGCCTCGAAATTCTCGGCGCGACGCTGTTCGTGACCGGGCTGATGGGACATCTCAAGCGACAGTATGGCGGCGCGGGGCTGGTTATTGCCTGACCTCGGCCTGACCGCCCCCCCCCCTGAATCGGGCCGCAGGCGCCGCGGCGGCGCTTGACAGCGGGCCCGCGGGCTCCTATCTGTCCTTTGCGCCTTTGGCACTCATTGCGTCTGAGTGCTAACAGAGCCAAAAAATCAAGAATTTTCCGCAGTTTAGCGGTTTGAGATACAGGAGAAGCCAGAGATGAAATTCCGTCCTCTGCATGACCGCGTCGTCGTTCGCCGGGTCGAGGAAGAATCCAAGACCGCCGGCGGGATCATCATCCCGGACTCGGCGCAGGAAAAGCCCTCGCAGGGCGAAGTGATCGCGGTGGGCCCGGGCGCCCGCGGCGATGACGGCAAGATCATCGCGCCGGACGTCAAGGTCGGCGACCGGGTGATCTTCGGCAAGTGGTCGGGCACCGAGGTCAAGATCGACGGGGAAGACCTGTTGATCATGAAAGAGTCCGACATCATGGGTGTGCTGGAAGGCGCGGCCAAGAAGAAAGCCGCTGCGTAAGGCTCGCAACCGGATACCGGTCGCGGGCTTTTTTTATGGCCCTCGCGACCGCTCGTTCCGTTTCATGAATTCAGAAGGATCCAGACAAAATGGCTAAGGAAGTCAAATTCGGCCGCTCGGCCCGCGAGAAGATGATCCGCGGCGTCGACATTCTCGCCGATGCGGTGAAGGTGACGCTCGGCCCGAAAGGCCGCAACGTCGTGATCGAAAAGTCGTTCGGTTCGCCGCGCTCGACCAAGGACGGCGTGACGGTCGCCAAGGAAATCGAGCTTGAAGACAAGTTCGAGAACATGGGCGCGCAGCTCGTCAAGGAAGTCGCTTCGCGCACCAATGACACGGCCGGCGACGGCACCACCACCGCGACCGTGCTGACGCAGGCGATCGTGCGCGAAGGCGCCAAGGCCGTTGCCGCCGGCATGAACCCGATGGACCTAAAGCGCGGCATCGAGATCGCCGTGCGCGCCGCCGTCGAAGACATCACCAAGCGTTCGAAGAAGGTGAAGTCGAACGACGAAGTGGCGCAGGTCGGCACGATTTCGGCCAATGGCGAAAGCGAAATTGGCGCGATGATCGCCGAAGCGATGGCCAAGGTCGGCAATGAAGGCGTCATCACGGTGGAAGAAGCCAAGTCGCTCGACACCGAGCTCGAGGTCGTCGAAGGCATGCAGTTCGACCGCGGCTACCTGTCGCCCTATTTCATCACCAATGCCGACAAGATGATCGCCGAGCTCGAAGAGCCGCTGATCCTGCTGCACGAGAAGAAGCTGGCGAGCCTCCAGGCGATGCTGCCGGTGCTCGAAGCCGTGGTGCAGTCGGGCCGTCCGCTGCTGATCATCGCCGAAGACATCGAGGGCGAGGCGCTGGCCACGCTCGTCGTCAACAAGCTGCGCGGCGGCCTCAAGGTCGCGGCCGTCAAGGCGCCGGGCTTCGGCGACCGCCGCAAGGCGATGCTCGAAGACATCGCCATCCTGACCGGCGGCCAGGTGATCTCCGAAGATCTGGGCATCAAGCTCGAATCGGTGACGCTCGACATGCTCGGCAAGGCCAAGCGCATCTCGATCACCAAGGATGACACCACGATCATCGACGGCTCGGGCAAGAAGAAGGACATCGAAGGTCGCGTCGGCCAGATCAAACGGCAGATCGAGGACACGACGTCCGACTACGACAAGGAAAAGCTGCAGGAACGCCTGGCGAAGCTCGCCGGCGGTGTGGCCGTGATCAAGGTCGGCGGCGCCACGGAAGCGGAAGTGAAGGAGCGCAAGGACCGCGTCGACGACGCGCTCAATGCCACCCGCGCGGCCGTTGAAGAAGGCATCGTTCCCGGCGGCGGCACGGCGCTGCTGCTGGCCTCGAAGGCGGTCGGCAAGCTCGTCAACGAGAATGCCGACATCCAGGCCGGTATCGCGATCATCCGCAAGGCGCTCGAATCGCCGATCCGGCAGATCGTCGAGAATGCCGGCGTCGAAGGCTCGATCGTCGTCCAGAAGGTGCTTGAAGCCAAGCAGGCCAACTGGGGCTTCGATGCGCAGAAGGAAGAGTATTGCGACCTCGTGGCCGCCGGCATCATCGACCCGACCAAGGTCGTGCGCACGGCGCTCCAGGACGCAGCCTCGATCGCCGCGCTCCTCGTCACCACCGAAGCCATGATCGCCGAAGCGCCGAAGAAAGATGGCGGCGGCGCCGGCGGCGGCATGGGCGGCGGCGGCATGGGCGGCATGGGCGGTATGGGCGGCATGGACTTCTAAGTCCGGCACTCAAACGCCTCGGAAATGCGAAGGGCCGGTGGAAACACCGGCCCTTTTGCTTTGCGACGGACGGCCGCTAGACTGCCGCCAACAGAAATTCAAACCGGGGTGGCCGCCAGATGGACTTCTCCTTCTCCGAACAGGACGAACAGTTCCGCATCAAGGTGCGGGACTTTTTCGAACATGAATATCCGCGCGCGACCGTCGAGAAGATGGCGCGCGGGGCGTCGCCGGCGAAAGCCGATTACCAGACATCCGAACGCGCCATGGCGGCGAAGGGCTGGCTCGCCGTCAACTGGCCGAAGGCCGATGGCGGCACCGGCTGGACGGCAAACCAGAAATATATTTTCGACGAGGAGCTCGAGCGCGCGGGAGCGCTGAACGTCGTGCCGATGGGCCTCCTCTATGTGGGGCCCGTGATCTATACGTTCGGCACCGAGGAACAGAAGCAGCGCTTCCTGCCCGGCATTCTCGACAGCAGCATCTTCTGGGCGCAGGGCTATTCCGAACCCGGCTCGGGCTCCGACCTCGCCTCGCTGCAGGCCAGTGCCGTGCGCGCGGGCGCGGACTACATCGTCAACGGCACCAAGATCTGGACCAGCCTGGCGCAACATGCTGACTGGATTTTCTGCCTGCTGCGCACCTCCCACGAAGAAAAGAAGCAGGAGGGCATCAGCTTCCTCCTGATCGACATGAAAACGCCGGGGATCACGGTGCAGCCGATCATCACCATCGACGGCAAGCATTCGCTCAACAGCGTGACGTTTGAAAATGTGCGCGTGCCGGCCGAGAACCGCATCGGCGAGGAAGGCAAGGGCTGGCATTACGCCAACTACCTGCTGGGGCATGAGCGCACGTCCTACGCGCATGTGGCCGGCAAGCGGGCGCAGCTTGCCGATATTCGCGCCGCGGCACAGGCGCGGGGGCTGCTCGACGATGCGGCTTTCGCGCGCAAGCTCGGCGATCTTGAAACGCGGCTCGACGCGCTTGAAATCACCGTGCTCAGGACGCTCTCCTCGGTTGCCGAGGGCGGCGCGCCGGGAAACGAATCCTCGATCCTGAAAATTATCGCGACCGAGCTGGCGCAGGACATCACCGAGCTTGGCATGGAGGCTTACGGGTTCTATGCCCTGCCCGCCTTCCCCGATGCGGTGGCGCCCGACTGGACCCACAACACGGCGTTGCCGGCCGGCGCGGCGCCATCCGTCGCGCGCTATCTCGGGGCGCGGGCGCAATCGATCTATGGCGGCTCCAACGAAATCCAGAAGAACATTATTGCGAAGCGGATTTTGGGGCTTTGAGGCGAGGGAATTGACTCGCGGCGCGCGCGGGTCTTAACTCCCCTCACTTCCGGTCGTACATATCTTCCGCGCGACTGGCGATATCAGATGGGTCACCATCGGGGAGCGCGGAGACTGATCTTCAGCCGATCGCCTGGGCAGCACTTCAAGATGCTGGCCGGGCGTTTTTGTTTTCAGGCTCGAAGGAGACGACCCATGACCGCCTCACCCGAACGCGCAAGACTGGCGCAATCCGACAACGAGATTTTCCTGGCGCTGAAAGGCGAAGAGGCGCGGCAGCGCGCCGAGCTCGAACTGATCCCGTCGGAAAACTACGCCTTTCCCGAAGTGCTGACGCTGCTCGGTTCGGCCTTCACCAACAAATATTCGGAAGGCTATCCGGGCCGGCGCTACTATGGCGGGCAGGAATTTACCGACCGCATCGAAAACCTCGCCCGCGACCGCGCCAGGGCCCTTTTCCGCGCCGAACACGCCAATGTGCAGCCCTTGTCGGGCTCGCCGATGAACCAGGCGGTTTATCTGGGGCTGCTCGAACCCGGCGACACAATTCTGGCAATGGATCTTTCGCATGGCGGGCATCTGACGCATGGGGCGCCGGTTTCCCATATGGGCCGGATCTTCAACTTCGTGCGCTACAAGACCGATCCTTCGAGCGGCGCCATCGATTTCGAAGCGCTGCGCGATGTTGCCCGCGCGACGCAGCCGAAGCTCGTCGTCTGCGGCTATTCCTCCTATCCGCGCGATTACGACTATGCCGATTTCAAGCGCGTGGCGGATGAGGTGGGCGCGCTGACCATGGCCGATGTTTCGCATATCGGTGGGCTGATCGCGGCCAATGTGGTGCGCAATCCGCTCGATGCCGGCTTCGATGTGATGACGACGACGACGCACAAGTCGATGCGCGGTCCGCGCGGCGGGCTCATTCTCTGTAAAGAGCAGTTCGCCAAAAAGATCGATGCCTCGGTGTTTCCGGGCTTGCAGGGCGGCCCGCACATGAACCAGGTGGCGGCGACCGCGCTGACGCTGAGGCTCGCGGCGATGCCGGCCTTCCAGGATTATGCGCGCCAAGTGCTGACGAACGCCAAGGCGCTGG
This sequence comes from Parvibaculum sp., assembly GCF_030651915.1. GTDB lineage: Bacteria > Pseudomonadota > Alphaproteobacteria > Parvibaculales > Parvibaculaceae > Parvibaculum. The sequence continues at coordinate 720,550 of NZ_JAUSBV010000005.1, forward strand.
CCGCCGCGCTGATGGACCGGCAGGTCAAGCTCGTCACCGGCGGCACCGACAATCATCTGCTGGTGATCGACACCGTGCAGAGTTTCGGTCTCGACGGCGCCAAGGCCGAAGCGGCGCTCGACCGCGTCGGCCTGACCGTCAACAAGCAGGTGATCCCCGACGACCCCAACCCGCCGATGCGGCCCTCGGGCGTGCGGCTCGGCACGCCGGCGCCGACGACACGCGGCATGGGGCAGACGGAAATGGAAGAGATTGCCGCGATCATCGCCGAGACGCTGGCGGCGGGTGGCGAGGCGGCGGCCGAAACGAAACTCGCCGCCCGCACGCATGCGCTGACAGCAAGGTTTCCGGTGCCGGGGCTTTAGGCGGACAGAAACCCGCCGACTTCGCCCTGCAGCAAACGGCGATATTCGGCCAGCAGCCGGTCGCCCTCCTTGCGCTCGACGGCGATCGCAAGGCGGACGGCGGCGCCGGTCAGTTGCATGGTCAAAAAGCAGACGGTGGAGAAGCGCGCGCGCTCCTTGCGCGGCACCAGATGTTTCAGTGCTTCGGCGACGACGCGCGCATTGGCGCGGCTGTCCTCGATGTCGAGCGCCTGCAGCGCCTTGTCGGACTGCGTGCCCGACCAGATGTCGCGCACCACCGGCTCGTCGAGAAAAATCGCGTAATAATCGACGAGCAGACGGTCGAGGCGCAGGAGCGCCTCATCGCGCGTGGCGACGTTTGCCAGGCTTTCGGCAATGCCGGCGCGCACGCGCTCGGTGATGCGCTCGGCCAGCGTTTGCAGGATCGCCGCCTTGTCCGGGAAATACTGATAGAGCGAGCCGATGGGCACGCCGGCGCGCTCGGCGACCTCGGTCATGCGGACCGCATCGCTGCCGGTTTCGGCGATCAGATCGCTGGCGGCGGCCAGAATCCGCTCGACGCGTTCCAGCGCCCGGGCCTGGGTCGGCTTGCGGCGCCGGGCTGTGACCTCGCTCATGCTGGTTTCCGTTTTCACTTTGCGCTTGCGCGCCAAAATATGAGGGTCTATCACTTATCACAAATATGAGGATTATTCACTTTATTCGGGAGCGGGCGATGAGCGAAACAGGCCGGGTTTGCGTGATCGGCGGCGGACCGGCGGGGCTCGCCCTGGCGCGGAGCTTCCTGCGCCACAGCATTCCCTTCGACGTCTATGAGCGGCATTCGGATGTCGGCGGCTTGTGGGACCGGACCAATCCCGGCTCGCCGGTCTACGATTCGGCGCATTTCATTTCGTCGAAAACGCAGTCGCATTATCACGACTTCCCGATGCCCGAGAGCTATCCCGACTATCCCTCGGGGAAACAGATTCACAGCTATATGCGCGACTTCGCCGATGCCTACGGGCTTCGCGATCACATCCGCTTCGGCGTCTCGGTCGAGCAGACCGCGCTGCAGCCCGACGGCTCATGGCAGGTGACGCTGTCGAGCGGCGAGACGAAGCGCTACGCGGCGCTGGTCTGCGCCAATGGCACCAACTGGCATCCGTCGATGCCCGACTATCCGGGTCATTTCACCGGCGAGATGCGGCACGCCGTCACTTTCAAGTCGATGGACGAATTCAAGGGCAAGCGCGTGCTCATCATCGGCGCCGGTAATTCCGGTTGCGACATCGCCTGCGATGCGGCGAAGGCCGCCGACAAGGCTTTCATCAGCCTGCGCCGCGGCTATCACTTCCTGCCAAAGCATCTTTTCGGCATTCCGGCCGATGTTTTCGCGCATGAGGGGCCGCATCTGCCGATGTGGCTGACGCAGCGCATCTTCGGCCTCATATTGCGCATCCTCAATGGCGACCTGACGCGGCTCGGCTTGCAGAAGCCCGATCACCGGTTGTTCGAGACGCATCCGATCCTCAACACGCAATTGCTGCATTATCTCGCGCATGGCGACATCGCGGCCAAACGCGACGTGGCGCGCTTCGAGGGCAAGACCGTTCATTTCCAGGACGGCACGTCGGAAGAAATCGACCTCATCATCTGCGCCACCGGCTACACTTGGAAAGTGCCTTATGTCGACCCGGCACTCTTTTCGTGGAAGGGCGGCAAGCCCGATCTCTATATGAACCTGTTCAGCCGCACGCAGCCGACGCTTTACGGCCTCGGCTTCATGGAAACCAATGGCGGCGCCTACAAGCTCTTCGACGAAATGGCCGATCTGATCGCCCGCACCATCATGGCGCGCGCGCAAGGCAATGCGGCGCTCGACACGCTGATCGCAAGCGACCGGCCGGACCTTACCGGCGGCATCAAATTCGTCGGCTCGGACCGCCATGCCACCTATGTCGAGATCGACGCCTACCGCAAACAGATGACCCGGATCCGCAAGCGCTTCGGCTGGCCCGACCTCGCGGATGGCTGCTTCGACGGCTTGCGCGTTCGCGGCGCAAAGCAGGCGGCATGAAGGCGCTGGTCACCGGGGCGGGCGGCGGCATCGGCGCGGCGATTGCGCGCGCGCTCGATGCGCGCGGCTGCCGCCTGATCCTTGTCGACCGCGAGATGGCGCTGCTCGATACAGTGGCCGCCGGGCTGAAGACGCCGCCTGAGAAGCTCACCTGCGACCTCTCCTCGCGCGACAGCGTCGAGATGCTTTGCGCCGCGATCGCGCGCGATCACGCCGATCTCGACGTGCTGATCAACAATGCCGGCATCGGCATACCGGGCGCCGTCGCCGATCTCGATCAGGACCTGCTCGACCGCCATCTTGAAATCAACCTGCGCGCGCCGGTGCGGCTGATGCGTGCGGTGGCGCCCCTGATGATCGCGCGGGGCAAGGGTGCGATGGTTGCGACCGTCTCGCTTGGCGGCATCATTTCGCTCAAGGACAGCGCCATCTATTCGGCCTCGAAATTCGGGTTGCGCGGGTTTCTTGCCGGCTTCCACCAGGAAATGACCGCGCATGGCGTCAAGGTGTCGGGCGTCTATCCGGCGGCGGTCGACACGCCGATGCTGCATCACGAGGCGCTGCATGGCGGCTCGGTGCTGAACTTCGTCGACAAGGTGATGACACCGGAGGCGGTGGCTGCGGCGACATTGCGCGCCATCGACAGCGGCAAGCTCGAAATCTATGTGCCGTGGAGCGCCAGCATTCTCGCGCGCTTCTTCGGCACCTTCCCCTGGATGATCAAGCCGCTGCTGCCGCTGATGGAAAGGATCGGCGAGAAGGGCCGCCTAAAATTCATCGCGCGCAAGGGTTTCTCAGCCGACTAGCAGCGTCAACCCGCGCGCGATCAGAATGGCGCCGAGCACGAAGAGGATGTAGCGGCTCCAGCTCTTGAACTGGCCGTCATTCATGCGGTCGAGCGCGATCTTGCCGAGCGTCGTGCCGAGCATGGCGAGTGGCGCGACCATCACATAGACCCACCACGGCAATCCGGCTTCGGGCAGCAGATGCACGGCCAGCGCGCCGAAATAAAGCAGCTTGGTCAGATGCTGCAGCGTCTGCGTGACGGCCTTGGTGGCGACGATCTGGTGGCGCGTCAGCGGACTGCGGACAAAGAAGACATCGAGGATCGGCCCGGCGACGCCCGCCGTCAGCGTCAGCGCGGTGACGACGAAACCGCTGGCGACCGAAACCATGCGCTTTGTCACGTCGAGGCCCCAGCTGGCCGGGATCGCAAAGGCGACAAAGGGGATCGCGCCCAGCACCAGCAGCACCGTCGCCTCGTCGGGCACGAAGCTCACCAGCAGGAAGAGCGCCAGCGCCGCGGCGGCGCCCACCATGTTGGTCGCAACGATCGACCAGACAATGTCGCGCCGGTTGATGACCGCGCGGTAGCCATTCGACACCGCCTGGGTCACGCCATGCAGCATCATCGCCGCGCCGACCGGGAAGGCGATCACCAGAAAAGCCATCAACACCATGCCGCCCGCCATGCCGAAAATGCCGGATAGCGTCGCCGTCACGAGGACCACAAGGGCGGTGACGGCGGCAAGCATGGGTGTCATTCAGGTCAGCTCCGGGATTTCAGCCGTTCGAGCAACCGTTCGCGCAACGGGTTTTTCGCTTCAAAGACATAATCGGCGCGGGCGGCGGTCACGGTTTCGCGGCCCTTCGCATTGAGGTAGGCGACGAGATCGTAGAGCCGGTCTTCCGGGCAGTGGACGATGCGCACCGGCGCAGCACCGGCACCGAAAGGCACGCTGGTGGCGAAGCGCTTTTCGAGATCGGCCAGCAGCTTCGCATCGTCGCTGCCGCCGGCAAAACGCACCTCGACGGTTTTCGCGGCGCGCGCCTGGGCCGAAACGCGATCGAGAATTTCGCCGGCCGCCGCAAGCGCCGTCTCGCTCCAGTCGGCGCCGAGCGCGGCGACCAGATTGGCCTGGCTTTTCAGTATCGTGCCGTCGTCGAGCACTTTCAGATTGTTGGCGACAAGCGTCGCCCCGGTCGAGGTGATGTCGACAATCACTTCGGCCGTGCCGGCCGCCGGCGCGCCCTCGGTGGCGCCGAGGCTTTCGACGATGCGATAATCCGTCAGCCCGTGGCTGGCGAAAAAATCGCGCGTCAGGTTGAAATATTTGGTGGCGACGCGCAGCCGCCGTCCGCGCCTGGTGTGGAAAGCCAGCGCCACATCGTCGAGATCGGCCATGGTGGCGACATCGATCCAGCTTTGCGGTACCGCGACCACGACATCGGCGTGACCGAAGCCGAGCGGCAACAGCAATTCGACATCGCGTTCGGGCGATGACAATTTTTCGCGGATCAGATCCTCGCCGGTGACACCGAGGTGAATGATGCCCTGCTCCAACTGTCCGGCGATTTCGGAAGCCGACAGGAAAGCAATTTCGACATTGGCGACGCCGTCGAGACGGCCGGTATAGCCGCGGCCGCCATCCTGCCTGACTTTCAGCCCGGCACGGGCGAAGAAGGCGCTGGCGTTTTCCTGCAGGCGGCCCTTTGAGGGCAGGCCGATCGTCAGTTTGCCGCTCATTTGCCCGCCTCCCGGTTGAGGGCCATCAGCAGGCGTTCGATGCCGACCGCGCAGCCGACCGCCGGCACCGGCGCCTTGGCGCCGAGCGCCCCGAGCAGGCGGTCATAGCGGCCGCCGCCACAGATCATCGCGTCTTCGCCCAGCGCCGCGACGCGGAACTCGAAAACGAAGCCGGTGTAATAGGCCATGTTGCGGCCGAAGCCGGTGGCGAAACGCGCGCGGGAGAGATCGAGCCCGGCCTTGCCGATCAGATCGAGACGGCGCTCGAAACGCGCGATTGCCGCATCGAGCGAGACGCCGGCGGCCTTGGTCAGTTTGGCGATGCGGGCGATGCTGTCGGCGGGTGCGCCCGAGACGGCAAGGAAATCCGAAATCAGCTTCGCCGCTTCGCGGGGCACGCTGCTCGCCGCAAGCTCGGCCTGTTCGAGCAGACGCTCGGCAACCTCGCCCACCGTGCGGCCGCCGACCGGCGCGATGCCGGCCAGTTTCAGCACATCCTCGATCACTTCGCGGGCGCTTTCCTCGTCGAGGCCGGCAATGGCCGAGATCAGCGCCGCGCGGTCGCCGGTTTCGTCCTTGACGCCGCCTTCCGCAAGTTGATCGAGCAGCTCGTGGAAATAATCCGGCCGCCAGAAGTGACGCTTCAACCGCGCCCGCCAGCCCGGCGGCAGGCCGAGCGCGTCGACCAGCGCGTCGAACAACGCCAGGTCGCCCATTTCGATCTCGTAGTTTTTCAGCCCGGCATCGGCCAGCGCCTTGGCGGCCAGCCCGACCACCTCGGCATCGCCGGCTTCGGCATCCGCCGTCCCCAGACATTCGAGGCCGGCCTGCGTGAATTCGGTCAGCTTCGCCGAGCCGCGCTTCTGGTAGCGATAGACCGCGCCCAGCGAACAGAGGCGTTGCGGACCGCCGCCACTTTCGAGATAGAGACGGCAGACCGGGATCGTCAGTTCGGGGCGCAGGCAAAGCTCGTTGCCGCCCGGATCGGCGAAGACATACATGCGGCGGCGAATATCCTCGCCCGACATATCGAGAAAGATATCGGCCGGCTGCAGGACCGGCGCGGCGACGGGTGCATAGCCGGCGCGCTCGAAACCGGCGCGCACATCAGCGCCCAGCGCCTCGCGGGCGCGCAAGCTTTCGCCTTCCGTTGCTGCAATCGATGGCGGCATCTGAATAACCTTCCGGGCCTCCGCCGTTTCCGGCGCGCCCCTGTCTAGCATGAAAATGGTAAATATCGGGAAGCGGGAATTGCTGCGGCTCAGCCGCGATGGAACCCCGAATGGAGGCCGTGCCGGGCGAGGATCGCCTTCACTTCTTCCACCAGCCGGGCACGCGGCACGGAAACCTGCGCCGGCTGGCCTTCGCGCCAGGCCGTGTTGTCGGCGATTTCCTTCGACATTTCACTGCCGAGGATCAGGTCCTTCAGCGTGATTTCGCCGGTCGCCCGCTCGTCCTCGCCCTCGATGACGGCGACGGGGGCGCCGCGCTTGTCGGCATATTTCATCTGCGCCTTCATGCCCGAACCGCCGAGATACATCTCGGCGCGGATGCCGACTTCGCGCAGTTCGCTGACCATCTGCTGATAATCGGCCATGCGGGCGGCGTCGAGCGTCAGCACGACGACGGGGGCCGCCACCGCTTCGAGGTCGAGCTTGCCGAGCAGTTCGAGGGCGGCCTGCAGGCGGCTGACGCCGATCGAAAAACCGGTCGCCGGAACCTTGACGCCCTTGAAGCGTTCGACGAGGCCGTCATAGCGCCCGCCGGAGCCGACCGAGCCGAAGCGCACCGGATTGCCGGCGTCGTCCTTCACCTCGAACAAGAGATCGGATTCGAAAACCGGGCCGGTGTAATAGCCGAGGCCGCGCACGATCCATGAATTGAATTCGATACGGTCGAGACCGTAGCCCGCCGCCTCGAACAGCGCGTCCATTTCGGCAAGCTCGTCGAGACCTTCGGCGCCGATGGCGCTGGCGCCGACGATCTTGCGCCAGCTTTCGAGCACCAGCCTCCGCGTCGTCGCGCCTTCGCCAAGGCCGGACTCGACATAGTCGGCAACGGCCGTGATCTGCGAGGGCGAGAGCCCCGCGCCTTTGGTGAAGTCGCCGGACTCGTCCTTGCGGCCCGCGCCCAGCAGCAATTCGACGCCCTTGCGGCCGAGCTTGTCGAACTTGTCGATCGAGCGCAGCACGGTCGCGCGCGTCAGTTCATTGGCGTCGCCGCCAAGGCCGATGGTTTCGAGCAAGCCGTCCAGCACCTTGCGGTTGTTGACGCGGATGCGGTAGTCGCCGCGCGGAATGCCGAGCGCTTCCAGGCAGTCGGCGCCCATCATGCACATCTCGGCATCGGCCGCGACGCCGGGGGCGGCCACCGTGTCGGCGTCGAACTGCGTGAACTGGCGGAAGCGGCCCGGCCCCGGCTTCTCGTTGCGCCAGACGGAGCCGGTTTGATAACGGCGGAAGGGCTTGGGCAGGCCGTCGTAATTCTCGGCGACGTAACGGGCCAGCGGCGCCGTCAGATCGTAGCGCAGCGACAACCATTGTTCGTCGTCGTCCTGAAAGGAAAACACGCCTTCATTGGGACGGTCTTCATCCGGCAGGAACTTGCCCAGCGCATCGGCATATTCGATGGCGGATGTCTCCAGCGGGTCGAAGCCGTAGCGCTCATAGACCTCGCGAATGCGCGCAAGCATCCGCAGCTCCGCCCGGACCATGCCGGCGGAGAGGTCGCGCAACCCCTTCGGCACGCGCGCCCTGGGGCGAAAGGTCTTCGGGCTCTTGCTCATCTTTCGTCTGGATTCTCAAGGGCTTCCGGGCGCTTCGGGCCCGTATTTGCGCGAAGGATCCGGCGCGGGCGCATACCTAGCCCATCGCCTCTCCCGGAACAAGCAGGCCTTTAACGGTGCCCATTAGTGCCTGCCCCGGAATGGAACCACCAAATCCGGTGCTCCTTTACCTTCTGTTTACCAAATGAGCGGATTCTGGACACAGACAAGACTGGAATGATTCGCGCCGGTCTACGTGTCTGGTTGCCGAGGCCCTTTGGGGGGGCAGAGAGAGTGAGTTGAACGTGGCACGTCAAGGTATCGCCATGAATCGGCAAATCGGTCCCCTCGACGCCAGCGGCAAGCGGCCGCTGCCGCCGCTTGCCGTCCATGTCGTCAGCATTTCGACGCCGCTGTGCAATTCACTGCGCGGTCTTGCCGCCTCCGGCGCCGCCGGGCCGATCAACTTCAGTTTCTCCCATCCCGAAGACGGCATCGACCCGTTGCTGGCGCCGGGCATCGACGCGCTGATCGTCGATATCGGCGCCGGCGAGCCGGCGGCACTCGACTTCCTGCGCCGCGCCGTCACGCTCGGCCCCAACGCGCCGGTGCTTGCCGTCGGCCATGAAGATGCGGCGCTGCAAGCCGATGCCATCGAGGCGGGGGCGGAAGATTGCCTCGCCGCCGACACCGACACGCCGCGCGCGCTCGGTCTCGCGCTGCGCCGCGCGATCAAGCGCCGGCTGGCGCGGGACGAGCGCCCGGTATCCGCGCGTATCGATGCCGAGGCCCGGCCGCGCGTCACGCTGGTTCAGGAAACGCCCGAGGCCATCGTCATTCTCGACAGCGCCGGGCTGGTGCGCTTCGCCAACAATGCGGCACGCGAGCTGCTCGGCCGCGACGGCGACGATCTGATCGGCCGGCCTTTCGGCCTGCCCAGCGATCCGGGCGAGCACGATCTTTCGATCACCCGGCCCGACGGCGATAACCGCTTCGTCGAGATGCGCGTCATCGACACGCGCTGGGGCGGCGTGCCGGCGCGCGTCGCGGCACTCAACGACGTGACGGTGCGGCGCAAGCTCGAAAGCACCATGCAGGCGGCCGAGGCACAGAGCCACGAGACGCGGCGGCGCAGCCAGAGCTTCTTTTCCAACGTCAATCATGATCTCAGGACGCCGCTGACCCATATCATCGGCTTTTCGGAGATGATGAAGAACGAGCGCCTCGGGCCGGTCGGCACCGAGCGCTACAAGGAATATGCCAGCGACATCTATTCGAGCGGCACCATGTTGCTCGACATGATCGAGGATCTGCTCGGCATCGCCGAAGCCGAAATGGACCAGATCGAGCTCACCAACGAGATCTGCAACCTTGCTCAGCTCGCCGAGATCGCGGTCGCCAGCCAGCGTCAGCATGCGGCAAGCGAAGGTGTGACGATCGAGGTCGATTGTCCGCCGCACCTGCCGGGCCTCAGGGGCGATGCCAAGCGCCTCAGGCAAGGGCTTTTCCGCCTGCTGGCCGAAGCCGTTCATTGCGCGCATCGCGGCTCGACCGTTCACCTCGCCTTGCGGGAAGAAGATGGCGGCCTTGCGGTGACGCTCAGCGAACGGCGCAACCGGACCGCCGAACAGAGTGCGCTTCCCTGGATGACCGAGATCGACGATCCCTTTGTCAGCGCCGAGGACAGCGGCGTGCCGCGCGAGGAAAGTCTCGCCCTGTCGCTGACGCGCAAGGTGATGGAGCTGCATGGCGGCAGCCTCGATATCCACCGCGCCGAGGGCACGGCCGGCGGCGCGGTGGAAGCGGGCATGGAAATCGCGCTGCGTTTTCCGCTCGACAGGGTGATGCGCTGAGGCGGGCGCCTTATTCCCCGGTCAGTTCGAAAACAATCGGCTGTACGACTTCAAGCGATACGGCGTTGAGGCCCGGCGGGAAAGGCGGCAGGGGCGCGGCGCGCGTGACCGTCGCCGACAGCTCGCGGTCGAGAACGACCGAGCCGGTGCCACGCACAATCCTGAAATCGATCAGCGTGCCATCGCGCGCGACGTGAATGAGCACATGGCCCTCGCCCTCGATCCTCTGGCGTTTTGCCATGCGCGGATATTGCTTGTGGCGCGCAATCCAGGCCGCGAGCGTCGCGAAATAATCCGCCTCGATCGTTTCCTGCCCGACGCCGGTTTCGGCGGCGCCCTCGCGCGCGAGGCCGGCCGGGCCGGCGGCGGCGCTTTGCGGTGGCGCCGGTACTTCTTCGGCCTGCACCTCCGCCGGTTTCGGCTCTTGCGGCGCGGCGCGGCGCACCGGCGCGGGCTCCGGTTTCGGCGGTTCGACCTTTGGCGTTTCGGGTTCCGGCTGCGGCACGTCCGCCTGCGGCGCATCACTATAGGCCGCGAGGCTGACCGTCGTGGCGCTCGCCCCCGCACTCGGTCGCTCAAGCGCGGCGACATACCATTTCAGCGCCGCTGCGGCGGCAAAGCCATGCAACGCAAGCGCGATGCCGAGAGCGATCCAGAGATCGCGCGGGCGCGTTTCTGTAATGGCGATAGTGTCGGTGCGCATCGGACTGTCACGCGCTCCTTGCCGGCATGCCGAAGGGCGAAATGCCGCGCACATGGTCCTCGACCGTCAGCCGGTGCTTCAGCGGCGGGAAGGCGCGCTGCGAACAGTCGAGCCTTTCGCACAAGCGGCAATTGACGCCGATCGGCATGGCGGCGCGTTCGTCGGCGAGATCGTAGCCCTGGCTGTAAACGAGGCGCGGCGCATGGGCGATCTCGCAGCCCAGCCCCACCACATACTGGTCGCCGGGCACGCCGATGCCGGAGCCGGCGCGGCTCACCGTGCGGGCGATCGAGAAATAGCGGGTGCCGTCTTCCATCTGGACTATCTGCGTGTAGATCTGGCCCGGAACGCGGAAGGCATCATGCACATTCCAGCGCGGGCAGGTACCGCCAAAGCGGGCAAAGTGGAAGCCTGCGGCAGAAAACCGCTTCGAGACATTGCCGGCATTGTCGACGCGGATCAGAAAGAACGGAATGCCGCGGGCGCCGGCGCGTTGCAGCGTGGTTAACCGGTGGCAGACCTGCTCGAAACTGGTGCCGAAGCGGCGCCCGAGCAGGCGGATGTCGTAGCGCGTCGCTTCCGCCGTCTTGTGGAAGGCCCCATAGGGCATCAGCAGCGCGGCGGCGAAATAATTGGCCAGCGAGACGCGGCAGAGGCGCTTGGCCTCGTCGCTGTCGAGGCCCGAGGCTTCGACAATATCCTCGATGGCGCGCGACTGTTCGAAATAACCGAGCTGATAGGCAAGCTGGAACGAACGGCCCGGCTGGTCGAGCAGTTCGGAGAGAAAGATCGTCTGGCGGTGGCGGTCGTAGCGCCTGAGTTCCTGCGGCATCATGTCGGCCGGCACGACGCGGGTCGAGACGCCATGCATGTCGCGCAGCGTATTGCGCAAGCTCACATAGGGCTCGTCGGCGCCGAGGCCCATTTGCAGATAGAGCCGCTCGGCCGCGTCGTCGAGTTCGGGGAAGTGATTGTTGCGGCTGTTGATGAAGTCGCGCACCTCTTCCAGCGGCAGACCCGGCGCCTCGGCGCCGTCCGACAGGTCGCGGTCGGCCAGGCGCTCGGCCAGCATCGAGCCGTTGCTGACGCTTTCCTGATAGGCCCGGTAAAGCCGCGCCACCGCATCGGCGGCCACCGGGCTTGCGCCGGCCATGTCCTGCAGGTCCTGCGCCGCCAGTCCGGCGTCGCGAAACAGCGGGTCGGCAAAGACCTCGCGCAGCGCCGTCAGCGCGCGGGCCTCGTCGTCGCCGCCCAGCGTCCGGAGCTCGACGTCATAGACGTCGGCCAGCTTCAGCAGGATCTGCACCGAGACCGGGCGCTGGTCGCGCTCGATCAGGTTGAGGTAGCTCGCTGAAATGCCGAGATCGGCTGCCATGCGCGCCTGGGTCAGTCCGCGCTCGCGCCGGAGCCGCCTAATGCGCGGGCCGGCAAAGACTTTTTTGTCCGAAGCCATATCCGATATCTCCCGGTTTCCAGGCAGCCTAATTTACAAGATTTACATAATCAACAGAATCGCACAGGAATCTTGTGAAGTTCTTTACTTCAATAATTTCAATCACTTAGGAAATATTGGACAAGCCGGTGTCGAGATTGTATGACCGCGCGCATTGGAACCCCGTCAAGACCGGCCAACGGAGGCAAGCGAGCATGAGCACAAGCGCAGCCACGAAGATTGCCGACGGCATCGCCGTCAAGGGCGCGATGAAGCCGGGCTATGAGCGCGTGCTGACGCCGGACGCGCTGGCCTTTGTCGCCGCGATCGAACGCAAGTTCGGCGCGCGCCGCCGCGAGCTGCTGGAGGCCCGTGCCGAACGGCAGAAGAAGTTCGACGCCGGCGCGCTGCCCGACTTCCTGCCCGAGACCAAGGCGATCCGCGAAGGCGACTGGAAGGTCGCGCCGATCCCGAAGGACTTGCTCGACCGCCGCACCGAGATCACCGGCCCGGTCGACAACCGCAAGATGGTCATCAACGCGCTCAATTCCGGCGCGCAGTCCTACATGACCGACTTCGAGGACGCGGCGGCGCCGACCTGGGACAATATGATCGGCGGCCAGATCAACATGATGGCCTATTGGGACAAGGAGATCGGCTTCACCGACGAGAGCAACGGCAAGCGCTACGACGTGGTGGCGAAGCCGGCGACGCTGATCGTCCGCCCGCGCGGCTGGCATCTGGAAGAAGCCCATGTCGAAATCGACGGCAAGCCGATGTCGGGCAGCCTCTTCGATTTCGCGCTCTACTTCTTCCACAACGCCAAGCGCCAGATCGCATCCGGTTCCGGCCCCTATTTCTATCTGCCGAAGATGGAGAGCCACAAGGAAGCCCGGCTCTGGAACGATGTTTTCGTTCATGCGCAGAAAGAGCTTGGCATCAAGAACGGCACCATCAAGGTCACGGTGCTGATCGAGACCCTGCCCGCCGCCTTCGAGATGCACGAAATTCTCTATGAGCTGAAGGACCATATTGTCGGCCTCAATTGCGGCCGCTGGGACTACATTTTCAGCTACATCAAGCGGCTCGGAAAGAACCCCAACTTCATCCTGCCCGACCGCGCGCAGGTGGTGATGGGCGACGCCTTCCTCAACGCATATTCGCTTCTCCTCGTGAAGACCTGCCACGAGCGCGGCGCCTTCGCGATGGGCGGCATGGCGGCGCAGATCCCGGTCAAGGGCGACGAGGCCGCCAACCAGGCAGCCTTCAACAAGGTCCGCGCCGACAAGGAACGTGAAGCCACCAACGGTCACGACGGCACCTGGGTTGCGCATCCCGATCTCGTCGCCGTGGCGATGGAGATTTTCGGCAAGCTCGAAGGGCCGAACCAGCTCGCCCGCCAGCGCCAGGACGTCAATGTCGGCCAGAAGGAACTGCTGACGCCGCACAAGGGCGAGCGCACCGAGCACGGGATGCGCGAATGCTGCCGCGTCGGCGTCCAATATATCGAGGCCTGGATCGGCGGCCGCGGCGCCGTGCCGCTCTACAATCTGATGGAAGACGCCGCCACCGCCGAGATCAGCCGCACACAGATATGGCAATGGATTTATCACGGCGCGGCACTCAGCGATGGCCGCAAGGTCACGCCCGAACTTTTCGACGACGTGCTGGCCGATGAAATGAAGACGCTTCGCGAAACGCTGGGCGAGGCGCGCTGGAACGACGGTCATTTCGAGGAGGCGATCGATCTCTTCTCGACCATGACCAAGGCGCAGGATTGCGAGGAATTCCTGACGCTGCCTGCCTATCGACTCATTCTCGAAAACGAAAACCATCCTTGAATCGAAACAAGCCTGAACCCCATCCTGACCCCGTCTGAGGACAGTCCCATGAGCAAGAAGACCTTCTACGATCTGATCCCGAGCGCGCCCAAGGGCCGCTTCGACAATGTGAAGCGCAACTACAGCGTCGAAGACGTCGAGAAGCTGCGCGGCTCCTTCCCCATCGAGCACACGCTGGCGACACGCGGCGCCAACAAGCTCTGGGAACTGCTGCACACGACCGATTATGTGCATTCGCTGGGCGCGCTTTCGGGCAACCAGGCCATGCAGATGGCGCGTGCGGGCCTGAAGGCGATCTATCTTTCGGGCTGGCAGGTTGCCGCCGACGCCAACACGGCCGGCGCGATGTATCCCGACCAGTCGCTCTACCCGGCCAATGCCGGCCCGGAGCTGGCCAAGAAGATCAACCGCGCCCTGAAGCGCGCCGACGAGATCGAGCATTCGGAAGGCGGCGCCAAGCGCGACTGGTTCGTGCCGATCGTTGCCGACGCCGAAGCCGGCTTCGGCGGGCCCTTGAACTGCTTCGAGATCATGAAGGCCTATGTCGAAGCGGGTGCCTCGGGCGTTCACTACGAAGACCAGCTGGCCTCGGAAAAGAAGTGCGGCCATCTCGGCGGCAAGGTTCTGATCCCGAGCCGCGCGCATGAGCGCAACCTCAACGCCGCGCGCCTCGGCGCCGACGTCATGGGCACGCCGACGCTGATCATGGCGCGCACCGACGCGGAGAGCGCCAACCTGATCACGTCGGACATCGACGAGCGCGATCACGAGTTCATCGATTTCGACAAGGGCCGCACCATCGAAGGCTTCTACCGTCTGAAGCCGGGCACGGGCGTCGATCATTGCATCAAGCGCGGCCTCTCCTTCGCGCCTTATGCCGACCTGTTGTGGTGGGAAACTTCCAAGCCCAACCTCGACGACGCGAAGCGCTTCGCCGAAGCGATCCGCAAGGAATATCCCGACCAGCTTCTGGCCTATAACTGCTCGCCGTCCTTCAACTGGGAAGCCAATCTCGACAAGGCGACGATTGCGAAGTTCCAGAAGGAAATCGCGGCGATGGGCTACAAGTACCAGTTCGTCACGCTGGCCGGTTTCCACCAGCTCAACCACGGCATGTTCGAGCTGGCGTCGGGCTATCGCGACCGCGGCATGGCGGCTTACTCCGAGCTGCAGCAGGCCGAGTTCGCCTCGGAAGCCAAGGGCTACACCGCGACCCGCCACCAGCGCGAAGTCGGCACCGGTTATTTCGACCTCGTCGCCATCGCGGCGGCCGGCGGCGAAAGCTCCACCACGGCGCTCGGCGACTCGACCGAAGCCGACCAGTTCAAGACCGGCACACACCACTAAGCCGTTCTTGCTACGGACGATACGCAAAACCGCCGGGGGAAACCCCGGCGGTTTTTTGTGTGGCAACAGGGCCTCGCGTCAGCCCGCCCGACGCACGCCGAGGAATTGCAGTTCGGCGAGGATCGCGACCGCCACCGCCTGCGCGATCACGAAGGCGACGCCCAGCGCGTTGAGGTCGAAGACGCCTAGGACGAGCACCGCAATGGATGCCACCACCCAGAGCGCGTTGCCGGCGATCACCGCCTCGACGGCGCCGGCGGCGGGGGGTTCGGCCCGGCCGATCAGCACGAGCGCCGCCACCCAGGGCATGAAGGCGATACCGAGCCAGAAGAGGAAGCCGGCGGGCAGCCCCGTCAGCTGGGCGACGAGGCCCGAGGCGGCGATGAACAGCGCGGCCATGGCGGCGCTGGCGACGGCATCGGCCAGCACGGCCTGGCGCGCGGAAATGGAATTGACGATTGCGAGGGCCATTCGAGGTCTCCTTCTTTCTGCGGGTTGGGTCTTGTTTCGGCTTCGGTATCCGCTTGCCCGCCATAATTGGGGCGCGCCTCGCGCCAAGTCGATTACGCGGCAGGTAATTGTTGCGCGGCGCAAGGGCGCATAGGCTCTTTCCCATGAACATGCACACCCCGCCCGTTGGCGAGCGCCTGCGCGAATGGCGCCAGCGCCGCCGCCTCAGCCAGCTCGCCTTTGCCTGCGACGCCGATATATCGGCGCGGCATTTGAGCTTTCTCGAAACCGGCCGCGCGCGGCCGAGCCGCGACATGCTGCTGCATCTGGCCGAACTGCTCGATGTGCCCTTCCGCCAGCGCAACGAGCTGCTGCTCGCCGCCGGCTTCGCGCCGGTCTATTCCGAGGCCGGGCTCGACAGTCCGGATGCGGCCGCCGCGCGGCGCGCGGTCGATCTGGTGCTGAAGGGGAGCGAGCCCTATCCGGCGCTCGCCGTCGACCGGCACTGGAACCTCGTCGCCGCCAACGATGCCGCCGGTCTCTTCCTGCAAGGGGTCGATCCGGCACTCCTCGAAGCGCCGATCAATGTGCTGCGCCTCAGCCTCGACCCGCGCGGGCTGGCGCCGCGCATCGAAAATCTCGCCGGCTGGCGCAGCCATATCTTCATGCGGCTCGAACGCCAGGTGGCGCAGACGGCCGACGACGGACTGGCGGCATTGCTCGAAGAGTTGCAGGCGATGCCGGGCGGCACGGATGAAAGCGACGCGGACGAATATGGCGGGCTGATCGCACCGCTGAAGCTGCGGACGGAGGGGGGTACCCTGACTTTCTTTACCGCCACCACCGTTTTCGGCACGGCGGTCGATATTTCCTTCTCGGAACTGGTGATCGAGTCCTTCTTTCCGGGCGACGCCTTTACCGCCGCGGCAATGCGCGCGGCGATGGACGACGCCTGAACGACAGCAAAAGGGCCTCAAGACCCCCCCCTCTGTCACTAAACTGTCAAAAAACTGTCACAAATCTCCCACGGGACGACTTATCCCCGGGGGGCGGAGCCAGTTATCCCCGGGGCCGGCGGCAGATATCCCCGCCGGCAAAAAAACTTGTCCCCGGTTTTGGGGCCGCTTCGGACCTATTCAGCGGCCGCGACCGGCGTTCCGATGCCGTCGGCGTTGCCTTGCGCGCTCGCCGTCCGTGTACGGAGGTTGAACTCGGCGAAGTTCGGCCGCCGCACCCGCCACCAGTATTTGAAGGTGTAGTTGGCCCAGTTGTTGGTCACCTTGCCCGACGCCGTCTTGTACCAGCTCGTGCAGCCGCTCGCGAAAACCGAGTTGGCATTGTCGGCCTGCACGCTTTCGTTGGAGGCGCGCTGCACTTCCGGCTTCACGTCGAGATAAAGCAGGTCGTCGTTGCGCAGCTTCTTCACGCATTGCGTGATGTAGTTCGCCTGGCACTCGATCATGAAGATAATCGAGTTGTGACCGAGATTGGTGTTCGGTCCGTAGAGCATGAAGAAATTCGGGAAGCCCGCGACCGTCATGCCGTGATGGGCTTCGGCGCCGGTCTTCCAGGCATCTTTCAGGTCGCGGCCGGCCAGACCCTTCATCGTCATCGGCCCGAGGAAATGCGTCGTGTCGAAGCCGGTGCTGTAGATCACGACATCGAAGTCGCGTTGCGCGCCGTCCTTCGTGCGGATACCGGACGGCACGATTTCGTCGATTCCGTCGGTGACGACGTCGACATGATCCATGCCCATGGTCGGCCACCAGTCATTGGCGAACAACACGCGCTTGCAGCCGGGTTCGTAATCCGGCGTCAGTTTCCTCTGCTTTTCGGGATCGGAGAGGTAGAGCTTCATCTCGTCGATGCCCATCTGCTTCAGCTTGTCGCCGGAGGTGCGGAAGGAGCGAAACAGCAGCTCGCCGAACCAGTAGATCTTCCAGCGCTGAATGTTCATCGTCCAGGGCAGCGCCTTGTAGATGGCGCGTTCCCAACCGTAAAACTCGCGCTGCGGGCGCGGCAGCACCCAGCTCGCCGAACGCTGGAAGACAGTGACACTGCCCGCTTCCTTCGCGATCTCCGGTACGAACTGGATGGCGGAGGCGCCATTGCCGATGACGGCGATGCGCTTGCCCTTCAGGTCGACATTGTGGTTCCACTGCGCCGAATGCCAGCTGTCGCCGGCGAAGCTGTCGCGGCCCTTGATGTCGGGCCGGACCGGACGGTGCAACTGGCCGGTGCCCGCCGCCACGACATGGGCGGTGAAGCTGCGGTCGCCGGATTTCAATGTCCAGGCGCCGCTCGCCTCATCGAAACGCGCATCGTCGATTTCGGTGTTGAAGCGGATGTGACCGCGCAGACCGTATTTGTCGACGACGGATTCGAGATAGGCCTTGATGTCGGCTGAGAAGACGAACTTCTTCGTCCAGTCGGGCCGCATGTCGAAGGAGTATTGATACATGTGCAGCGGCACGTCGCAGGAACAGCCCGGATAGGTGTTGTCGCGCCAGGTACCGCCGATCTCGGCAGCCTTTTCATAGATGGTGAAATCGGTGAAGCCGGCCTGCTTCAGCTTGATCGCCGTGCAGATGCCGGCCACGCCCGCGCCGAGAATGGCGACCGTGGGGCCGGACGCCGGTTTTGCCTGAGCCAGTGCCATGGGTTCCTCCCGTCCGGTTCGGCAGCGGCTCCCTCAAACCCCTGCCATCCGGTGTTTTCCGATATTTGCGGCGGAAGCCTAGCGGGTTTCGGGCGCGCGCGGAACCGCCCGAAGGAAGGGCGACAAAGCCATGGCCTTCCGCCCCACCCTCTCGCTATAAGAGGCGCCGACATTGCCGCAAGGGAACCGCCACCGATGACGACCGCAGCCTCGCCCGCCACCACCGATCTTTCCGACGCCCATCCCGACCGCGTGCGCCACGCCGCGCCGGTCTTTCGCGACTATGGCGGACGGATCGCCTTTTCGGGACCGGTGGCGACGCTGCGCGTGCATAACGACAACGCGCTGGTGCGCAAGGCCGTCGAAGGCAAAGGCCACGGCCGCGTGCTGGTGGTCGACAATGCGGGATCGATGGAATGCGCGCTGTTCGGCGGCAATCTCGGCAAGCTTGCCGAAGAGAATGGCTGGGCCGGTGTTGTCGTCATCGGCTGCGTGCGCGACACGATGGAGTTGAAGGACTGTTCCATCGGCATCAAGGCGCTGGCCGCCCATCCGAAACGGAGCGCGCGTGCAGGGGCCGGCGAGGCCGATGTGCGGGTCGAAGCGGCCGGAACGGTCTTTGCGCCGGGCGATTGGCTTTATGCCGATGCCGACGGTATCATTCTTGCCGAAACAAAACTGACCTGAGGCCGGTCCGCGGACGGAGCATCTCCACCCGCTGCCGCGCCGGGCGACATTCCCAGGGGGCATGACATGTCGGACGCCGCAACCGCCGTCGAAATTCACGGCACCTGCGCCAGAGGTTTCGAGCCGGTGCGCGATACATTCGCCGCGCATTTCGTCGGCGCCGGCGAAGTGGGCGCGTCGGTTGCCGTCGTGCGCGACGGCGAGGTCGTGGTCGATCTCTGGGGCGGTGCGGCGGATCAGGCGCGCACGCGGCCCTGGAGGCGCGACACGCTGGCCAATGTGTGGTCGACGACCAAGGGAATGGGCGCGCTGGTCTGCGGCATGCTGGTCGAGCGCGGCCTCATTGCCTATTCGGACAAGGTGTCGAAGCACTGGCCGGAGTTTGCGGCGCAAGGCAAGGGCGACATCACCATCGGGCAGATGCTGTCGCATCAGGCCGGACTGTGCGGACCTGCCGTTCCGACCACGGCGGAAGAGATGTGCGATCACGCCTTGATGGCGCAGCGCCTTGCGGCACAGGCGCCGATCTGGGCGCCGGGTTCGCGGTCGGGGTATCACGCGCTCACCGTCGGCATTCTGGCCGGTGAACTCGTCAGCCGTGTCACCGGCAAGAGCATCGGCACCTGGTTTCGCGAGAATGTCGCGCAACCCTACAAGGTCGATTTTCACATCGGCCTGCCGGCCTCGGAGGATGTCCGCGTCGCCGAAATGATCCCGGCGGCAAAATCCAACATGCCGCCGCCCGAAACGCTCAACATTTCGCAGATCGCCGCTCTCGGCAATCCGGCGCCCGATGCGCGCGTTCCCAACGAGCGTTTCTGGCGCGGCGCCGAATTGTCGTCGGCCAACGGACAAGGCACGGCGGCGGCGATCGCGCGCGTCTATGGCGCACTGGCCGGCGACGGCCGGATCGACGGCAAAGTGCTGGTGAAACCGGAGACGATCCGTGCCATGACGGATCTGCAGATCGAGGGCCATGACGAGGTGCTGGCCATGCCGGCACGCTGGGGGGCGGGGTTCATTCTCAATGTCGGCGGACTTTACGGCCCCAATGACGCGGCCTTCGGCCATTCGGGCTGGGGCGGGTCGTTCGGGATGGCCGATCCCAAGACCGGCCTTGCCATCGCCTATGTCATGAACCAGATGGGACCCGATCTTGCCGGCGACGCGCGCGCCAATGCACTGATTGCAGCCAGCTACGCTGCGCTTTGAGGCCGGCTGGCAAAATCAGACGATAACCAGCTCGACCAGTTTCCAGAGGCCCAGCGCCGATATCGAGACCGAGGCGACGAGACCGGCACCGACGATCAGAAAATCGGATGTATACGGAGCTTCAACGGTGATGCGCGAGTCCTCCGACGGCCTCGCCTTCGACCGGTCGTAGCCGGTCGGATCGTTTCCGTCCCAAACCTGGGTCATCCTGCCCGAACTCCCTGTTTTAGTTGCCCGGCACACCCTCCGGACAAACGACGGGATTTATTGATCAGCGAATCATGGCTTGCCGATTCGTGCAAAAGAAAAATGGCACGAAGGGCATGACCGGTTACGCCGCCAGGCTCCATGCTGGCCGCAAGTCATTGCCAAAAGATGAATCGGGTTCAGGCGTTCTCGACCAGATCGAGCACATAACGCGGCAGCGCGAAAGCTGCCTTGTGCGTGTCGGGCGTGTAGTAGCGCGTTGCGAAGCCCGCAGCGGCAAAGCGTTTCGTCAACTCCTCGACCGTGAGCGCGGCAAGGCTCGCATCATCCGTACCCCAACCCATCGCCATCGGCCCGCCGACATAGGTCGGGATGGTGGCCATGTAGCAGGTGGCGACACGGAAGAGGCGGCGGAACTTGCCGATGGTGCTCGTCAGCTCGGCACCCTGCATGAAGGGCACGCCGTTCTGCGTGACGAGGACGCCGCCCGGCGTCAGGCGCGCCTTGATCGCGCGATAAAATTCCTCGCGGAACAGCACTTCGCCGGGGCCGATCGGGTCGGTCGAATCGACGATGACGACATCGTAGCTGTCGCCTGTTTGCTCAACGAATTTCGCGCCATCGGCGAAGATGAGTTCGAGGCGCGGGTCGTCGAAAGCGCCGGCCGAGACCTGCGGCATGTGCGCTTTCGCGAATTCGGTCACGGCCGGGTCGATCTCGACCATGGTGACTTTCCCGATGTCCTTGTGGCGCAGGACTTCACGCAGAATACCGCCGTCGCCGCCGCCGATGATCAGGACATGACGCGCGCGCCCATGGGCCAGGATCGGCACATGAGTCATCATCTCGTGATAGATGAATTCGTCGCGCGCCGTCACCTGGGTGATGCCGTCCAGCGTCATCATCCGGCCGAACAGCGCATTGTCGAAAATCACCAGATGCTGCTCGGCCGTGCGCTCTTCGTGCAGCACACGGTCGACGCGGAAGGCGCAGGTGAACCCTTCGCTCTTGTAAAGCGTTTCGGTCACCCAGCGCTCTTCCTTGTCGTCGCTCATCAGACCATGTCCTTGCCGCGCCGGTGCTCGCCGACACGGATGTCGGAGGGCGTGAAGGCCTCGCGCAGCACTTCGATGGCGTTGTGCGGTTCGGCTTCGCCGCACATGAAGATATCGAGCGCTGCATAATTGGCCTCCGGCCAGCTATGGATCGAGATATGGCTCTCCGACAGCACGGCAACGCCCGACACGCCGCCATTGGGTGTGAAATGATGCAGATGGATATGCAACAGCGTCGCCTTCGAGACCTCGACACAACGCCGGAGCGTTGCCTCGATATGCGCGAGATCGTCCAGGCGGCTGGCGCCGACCAGATCGATGATCAGATGCGTGCCGGCGAAACGCTCGCCGTCGCGCTCGATGAAAAAGTCCGTGCGTTCATCGGTCGAGGTGTAAGGCGCGGCCTTGACCTCTTTCGAATGGGCAATCGGGAACTCGAGTACTTCCGCCTGGGTGCTGCTTGAAACGCTGTTCAAGTCGATCCCCAATTGGAAGAGGGCATTGGATTCGGACATGTGCCTCTCCCCAACCAGTAGATGGACCGGGCGCCGGGTGCGGACAGTTTGTCCGCGGGTCCGAAGCCCCTGGATGTCATTGATACGTGAACTGAATATGCGAAGGCCCGAAGGCTTGCGCGCTCAAAGTGGCTGCCGATTGCGGGGCGATAGCTCGCCCGACATGCATGCGTTCGAATTTGCCTGGAAAGGCGCCTTCGCGACGTTGGCTCGGCTTGATCCGGGGCGTCAGCCCCTCGGACTAGAACCGGACATATGCAATCTCCCTCGAAACCCGGCGGAGGTACCTGAAACGATGTCCCGGGTGGGACATGCCGCCGAAATTGTCCAAAGAGACGCGTACGCCGTTACATAACCGGTTCGGCCAGTGGCACGTGCGATTGCGTTCGGGGCCGTGTGTAGAGGCCGCATTGCGGCATGTCAATAAAAACCAAGGCTTTCCGCGAAAATTTCACGTTCCCATAAGCCGGTACCCCGCCTCGGCCATTGTATTTTTTATTTGCGAGTCATTCGCATTTGCATCATCCTCCACTTCCGCAACTGTATTGCGATTGCCCGAGGACCATCATGAAACCAGCCGAAGCCGCCATTCCCGCCCGCTCCGTCTCCACCTACGCGCCCGACCAGCCGCTGGGCGAGCTCGGCTTTGCCGAGCAGTTCGTCGTCTGGTGCCTGCGGGTGCAGTGGCGCATCGCCGAGAACGGCGCGCCCCCTTCGCTGCTGGTGCAGCGGGCTTTCGACGCGCTGGAGCTGCCGGGCGGCGCCGAATTGGTGGCCGACCTCGCCGCGGCGCTGACGCGCAGCATCGGGCGGCCGCTCTCGATCCCCTGTCCGCATTGGCGCGTGCTGACCAATGACGAGGCGCGCATTCTCGACTTGATGGCCGGGTTGCAGGGCCAAACACCGATGGCGCCGGTCCGCTTCGGGCGCGGCGGGCACGCAGCACCCTGCGGTGCCTCGCCGGTCTGGGCGCCGGCGCAACGGCTGGCATTGGCGCTTTCCGCCGCCGGACTGACGCTCGGCAACGGCCTGCAGCCGGGCGCCGCCTTTCCCCAGGCGATGCCGCGGCTGCTGCATTGAGCTTCAGCCGAAATTCTTCGCCGTGCCGAGCGCGCCCATGCGCGCGGTGATGGCGAAGAATTCGGCCACCGTCTCCTCGATGATGTCCCTTGCCGATTTGATCGAGGTGATCAAGCCCGCCGTTTCGCCGGCCAGGCCGACGGCCGCTTCCATGTCGCCGCCGAAATAGAGATCGAGGATGCGCGCGAACGTATCCGGCGGCATCAGGCCTTCCTCGTGGATCGCCGCCGTGCGCTGTGTTTTCAACGCACGGATGCAGGGCGTCGACTTCTTGTTCAGCACATAGGTGCCGGTCTCTTTCGCGTCGACAATCGCCTGCTTGTAATTGATATGGACCGGGCTTTCGGCGCAGCTGACGAAGCGCGTTCCCATCTGCACCGCTTCGGCGCCGAGCGCAAAGGCGGCCGCCATGCCCTTGCCGTCACAGATGCCGCCGGCCGCGATCATCGGAATGTCGGATCTGGCGCGGATCGCCTGCAGCAGCACCAGCGTGCCGACTTCTTCGGGGTTCTTGAAGCCGCCGCCTTCCGTTCCCTCGACGACCAGACCGTCGATACCGGCATCGACGCATTTCATCGCCGCATCGACCGTCGGCACCGCGTGATAGACGGTGATGCCCGCATCGTGCAATGGCGCGATGAACTTCGCCGGGCTGCCGGCCGAGGTGGTGACGAATTTGACGCCGGCATCGCAGACGAAACGCAGCATCGCATCGTCCTTCAGGAAGCGGATCGGCAGGTTGACGCCGAAAGGCGCGTCGGTCAGCTCGCGCATCTTCAGGATTTCGGCCTTGCAGGCTTCGGTCTCACCCGAGGATGTCTCGATGATGCCGAGACCGCCGGCCTTGCAGACGGCGGATGCCAGTTGCGAGCGGGCAATCCAGCCCATCGGCGCCTGGACGATCGGATATTTCGCGCCGGTATGGGCGAGCACGCGGTTCATGGGTCACTCCCTGTTTGCGGTATTTCGGCAATAACGATGCCGGAAGTAGGCCCCAGCCGGTTGCCCGGCGCAAGAAGAGGGACAAGAAAAAGCGGCAAGAAAAAGGGCGGGCTCTCCTGCCCGCCCTCTGCCGAATTCGCAGCTCGATTATTTGAAGTGGCCGTAAGCCCGGACCACTGCGTCGGAGAGTTCCTTGTAGGCGCCTTCGACACCCGTCTTGATTTCGTCAAAGGCTCCCTCGCCCTGACGCGCGAGTTCGCCGGCACGCTTCACCAGACGGGCGCGATCGGTCTTCAACTGCTTCAACACGCCCGAATAGCGCTTCTCGGTTGCCTTGAGCGTCTTCTTTGCTTCCTTCTCGGCCTTGTCGACCTCGCGGGAAAGTGTGGCGATCTGCTTTTCGAGCTGTTTGCGCAAGGCTTCCCTTTCGGGTGTCAGTCCGGACGCCTTCTTCTTTTTGGCCGGGGCCTTTTTTGCAACCGCCTTGCGGGCAGGCGCCTTCCCTGCCGGGCGCGCGCTTGTCCGCCGCGCTGCGGCGCCGGCGCGGGGTGCCGATTTGCGGCCACCCGCCGTTCCACGTTTTCCAGTACTTCCTGCCATGATCCAGTGCCTCTCCATGAATATCGGCCAAATCGACCGCTTGCCGCCACAGCCCCTCGCCGATGCAGGGAGAGTGGCGCGATCGCCCGATCCGATCAAGGCCCTGCGTCGGCCGGCCGCCGGCTTCGTTATTGGTGATTTTGTAAGACCTTTGAGTGTTAATGCGAGACGGCGCCGCGGCGGGGCACAAGGCAACCGGCGCCACCTTCAGGGAGGCAGGGCCGTTTCGACAATGCGGATTTCAGACCATCAACAACCCATCGAGCGCGCGGCGGGCACCGTGATGCTCATTCACGGCATGTGGAGCCGGCCCCAGGTGTGGCAGGGTTTCAGGGAATTTCTCGAAGCACGCGGTTATCGCGTGTTGACGCCCGCGCTGCGCCACCATGACCGCGAACCGGGCGACGCGCCACATCCCGAGCTCGGGCAAACCAGCCTTGCCGACTATGTCGCCGATCTTGCCGCCGAAATCGCGACGCTCGGCCACAAGCCGCTCGCCGTCGGTCATTCGATGGGCGGCACGCTGGCACAGATGCTGGCTGCGCGCGGACTTGTCGAGGCCGCGGTCGCGCTGGCGCCGGCGCAATGTGCGGGTACATTCAATTTCGATCTGCGCTCAATCTGGATCTTCCGCCGCGAATTCGCACGCTACGGCTTCTGGCAGAAGCCGCAACTGCCCGCCTTCGATGCGATGCGCTTTGGCGTGTTGAACGGCTTGCCCGGCGACGAACAGGAACGGCTTTATGCGACGCTGGTCCCGGAATCGGGGCGGGCCGCCTTCGAGATCGGCTGGTGGTTTCTCGACCGCCAGCGGACCACGTGGATCAATCCGGCCGATGTCGCCTGCCCGATGCTGTTCCTGACCGGCGACCGCGACAAGCTGACGCCGCTCTGGCTGGCGCGCCGGACGGCCGCTATTTACGACGGCAAGGCCCGGTTCGAAGAACTGGGCGGCCACGCGCATTGGCTGATTTCCGAGCCCGGCTGGGAAGCTGTCGCCGAACGCTGCGCCGATTATTTCGAGCGCGAAGCCGGGGCCCATGCCACCGCGATCCGGGAGCGGCACGCCCCTTTCCGCGCCCCGTCCGTTCTCGCGCCCGCCGGCAACTAGAGCGGTTCATCGTTTCACGGAATCGATGAACCGCTCCAACCTTTTGTTTTTACGCAATTCCGGATGGAAAACCGGTTTCCACTTTTCCTGGAATTGCTCTAGGCGTCGATCTTCAATTCGCTTTTTGTGCGCTTGCCGGCCCAGTGGCTGGAAAAGTTCCGAAACTTTTCGGGCCTGTCGGTCAGGTGCGCGGTTTCGAGCCAGAGCCGCTTCAGATGGCGCTTGCGGTTGCGCTCGGGCCAATCCTCATAGGCCGTGCGCGCATGGAGCACGTGGTAGTTGTTGACGAACTGCATGTCGCCCGGCTCGAGATCCATATAGACATTGAAGTCGCGATCGGCACACATCGCATCGACGAGATCGAAGGCCTCGCGGGCCTTCGGGTTCAGGCGCGGCGCATCGGCATGGCGCTGGCTCGATTCGATGTAAGGGCGGATATAGCGCACGAACAGGCGGCCCGCATGTTCGGTGAAGACGGGCATGAAATAGAAAGGCTGACCGCCTTTCGGTTCCTCGCCGCGATAATCATAGGGCTGCGGTTCATAGAGAATTTCGGCCAGATCGGGCCTGGTGCGCACCAGCTCGTTGTGGATCGCCAGCGCATTGGCCACCGTCGAGATGCCGCCCGACTTCGCCTTGCGGAGACACATCAAGCCGACAAGGTCCGAGCCGTCGGAATGATAGGGGAAGGCAACGCCGCCGATTTCGTTGCCGCGCGAGGTCGGATCGGCGCCCGACTTTCCCTGATCGGTCACGTCGCCCAGAAGATGGCCGTGCCTGTTTTGCGGCCAGGGTTTGCCGAGATGCATGCCGATGCCCCAATAGATCAACGAGGCGTCGTCATCGGAATAGCGCTGCACCGGCAGGCCGCGAATGAGCGCGAAGCCGCGCCCGTCGATCAGTTGCGTTTCGACCTCGGCGAGCCGGGCGCCAAGCGTCGGCAGCGGAAAGTCCTCTTTCGTCACGTCGAGCAGATCGCCAGCGCGCGACTTCGCATGCGCCAGCGCCGCATCGAGTTCGGCGATGTCGCGCGGCGAAAGGCGAAGCGTCCAGGCACTTTCGTCGGCAATGTCGCCGGCGCGCCATTCACATCCAGGCTCCAGTACATGAACAGCCATATCCGGTCTCCCTATTCGGCGGCGGCGCGGACCGGCGCCCGCTGATGGCCGCGCACCAGTTTGCCCGGCAGCGCGCCTGTCGGCCGGCCGTCGCGATAGATCACCGCACCGCTGACGATGGTGGCGACGTAGCCCTCGGCTTCCTGCATCAACCGCCGCGCGCCGGCTGGCAGGTCGTAGACCATGCCCGGCGGCTTCAGGCGCAGGCGCTCGAAGTCGATCACGTTGACATCGGCCTTCATGCCCGGCGCGATCAACCCGCGATCGAGCAGGCCGATCGCCTCCGCCGTGTCGCGGGTCTGGCTCTTGACGACGAAAGGCAGATCCAGCCTTTCGCCGCGTGTGCGGTCGCGGCACCAATGGGTCAGCATGTAGGTCGGCACGCTGACATCGCAGATGACGCCGACATGTGCACCGCCATCCGACAGGCCGAACAATGTGTTCGGGTTTCTCAGCATGGTCAGCGCGTTGTCGAGATTGAAATCGTAATAGTTGTGGAGCGGGAAGAAGAGGAAGTTGCGGCCCTCGTTCGCGGTCAGCATGTCGTAGACGATTTCGTCAGGATTCCTGCCCTCGCGCTTTGCCCGCGCGCCGATGCTGTCCTCGGGCGCCGGCTCATAGTTCGGCGGATCGCCGAGCTCGAACATCTTGTGATAGGCGCCCGCGAGCGAATTGAGAAACGGATGACCGGGCTCAAGCTGTTCCGACAGCAACTTCGCGCGGAACGCGGGTTCGCGCATCAGCGCCACGCGCTCTGCGAGCGGTTTGTCGGCAATGGCGCGATAGCTCGGGCGTGTGAGAAAGGGATGCACCGAACCCTGAAGTCCGAGCATCAGGCCGACCGGCCGGCCCTGTACCTGCGCCTTGATCGGCAGGCCGCGGCCGGCGGCGCTGTCGAGACGGGTCAGCAGGTCGCGCCACTGGTCGGGGACCACGTCGGCCTGCACCAGCGAGAAGCTCAAGGGGCGGCCCGAGACCTCGACCAGCTTTTCGACCAGCGAGAATTCGTGATCGATGTCGCGGAAGTCGGAGACCCATTGCAGTACGCCGGCGCCCGCTTCCTTCAAGCCTTCGGCAATCGCGATCATTTCAGCATCGGCGGCGCCGATGGTCGGCGTCAGGTCGCCGTCGCTGGTGCGATGCGCCACCGTGCGCGAGGTCGAAAAGCCGATGGCGCCGGCCTTGATTGCATCGCGGACGATTTCACGCATCTCGGCGATCTCGGCATCGGTCGCCGCTTCGCGCTTCGCGCCGCGCTCGCCCATCACATAAACGCGCACCGCGCCATGCGGCACCTGCATGACGAGATCGATGTCGTGCGGCAGTGTTTCGACAGCGTCCATATAGTCGGCGAAGCTCTCCCACTTCCAGGACAGGCCTTCATGCAGCGCCGCCCCGGGAATGTCCTCGACGCCTTCCATCAGACGGATCAGACGATCGTGATCGGTCTTCTTCACCGGCGCGAAGCCGACGCCGCAATTGCCCATGACGACCGTCGTCGCGCCGTGGATCGAGGAGGGCGTCATGCGGCTGTCCCAGGTCACCTGGCCGTCGTAATGGGTGTGGATGTCGACCCAGCCCGGCGTGACCAGCAGGCCTTTCGCGTCGATCTCCTCGCGGCCGGATGCGGCGACCTTGCCGATCTCGACGATGACGCCCTTGTCGATCGCCACATCGGCTTCATAAGCCGCGCCGCCCGAACCGTCGACGATCGTGCCGCCGCGGATGACGAGATCCAGCTGTGCCATTCGTTTCCTCCCGATGTTCTGCATTTTCTGGTTGCAGGCATCCTAGCGCCGATAGCGGGCTTGCCAAACGGAAAGGTATTTTGCCACAGAATGCCGGGCGTTCCGCGCCTGTCGGGTCGCCCGGCGCGCGGTGCAGCACCTTGCCAAGGGTGCTGCGCTGCGCCAGTCTGTGCGCCCCTTCCGGACTGTCGCGGAGATTGGAATCGAAGGGCTGGGAAATCGAAGGGCTGGGGAATCGAGGGGCTGGATCGACGGATGACCGACACGACAACCGACACGAAGGATCTCTATCTCCTCATCCATCTGCCCAAATGCGCGGGCACAACCGCCGAGACCTATGTCCGGTCGACGTTTCCGGATGCTTTCGCATGGCCACTGCGGCGGCGCGCGCCGGGGCGTTATTTCAACCGACCCTATTACCGGATGACCGAAAACCCGGCACTCCAGACACAGCCGGCGGTGTTCGTGATCGGTCACTTTTTCGGGGAATCGATCGCAGCGAAATTTCCCGGGCGCCAGATCAAGCGCTCGGTGCTGCTGCGCGACCCGGTCGGATTTCTGCTGTCCTTCTACAATTTCCGGGTGCAGCGCTACATGGAGAAGGGCATGAAGTCCTTCCCGTTCGAGATGTGGTACAATTCCCAGGCATCCAATCCGATGAGCGACTTTCTGCTCAATCGCTATCTCGAACTGCCGTTCAGCCGTCTGCGCCTGATGCCGCCCGACGAACGGCTCGACATTCTCACCGAAACACTGCGCTCCTTCTGGCATGTCTCGTCCTACCGGGAATGCGGCAGCCTGATCGCCAAGATCGCGGCGGAGCGCAACGCGCCGGCCGACTTCGAGATTGCGAATGTGACGCGCACCCAGACGCTTGCCTTCGACGATCTCGCGCCGTCCATGCGCGAACGGATCGTCGCCGACAACCGGGTCGATGCGGCGCTGTTCGAGCGCTTCTGCGATGGCAACACGCAGCCGGTTTCGCTGCCCGACGACCGTCTGGCGAGTTTGCGCCGCGAAGTGCAGCGGCCGATCTATACGCTGCGCTACAGGGTCGCCCGGAGCTACGGCGTCTGAACCTCAGTCGGCCGAACGGTTGATCGCCGCTTCCTGCGCCAGCCGCAGATTGCGCCGCTCGATCAGCCCGCGCAGCCGCGCCTGTCGCGCCGCCGTCAGCGGATAGGTCCAGGTCAGCCAGAGCGCGGCGAGGAAGAAGATCGACGGGATCACCGCATAGCTGAAGGTCAGCCACCAGAATTCGTCGGGACCGTTGACGCCGGCCGCCCCTGTCGGGTTGAAGCCGAAAAAGGCCACGACGTTGAGCGAGATGCCGGTGCCGAAGGCGGTGGCGAGCTTGGTCGTCATGCCCGAGATGGCGAAGAAGGTGCCGGCGCGCTTGCCCTTGGAGCGCGCGGTGTCGACATCGACGACGTCGGCCAGCATGGCCAGCGGCAGAAACTGCAGGCCGCCGAAGCAAAGCCCCTTGGCAACGAACATGACCGTGAAAATCTGAGTCTGGCCAGGCTCAAGGAAGAAGGCGATGGTCGAGAGTGCGGCTGCCGCCGTCATGCAGACGGCGAAGGCCTTGTGCTTGCCCATCTGGCGGCCGAGCCAGAGCCAGCCCGGAATGGCCAGCAACCCGGCGCCGAAATAATAGAGATAGAGCATGCCGACGCCGGTGACGCCGATATAGTCGCGCATGAAGAAGAGCGAGAGCGCGTTGCGGAAGGCCTCGCCGCCGGTGACGATCAGCACGATCGCAAGCACGCGCACCATCGGCCCGTTGCGGCCGACATGGCGCAGGCCTTCAATCAGCGGCACCCGGCGCGCGACCTTCACATGCTCGGGCTCGGCGACGCGCCAGCAGACCAGCAGCACCAGCAGCGGCATCAGCAGGATGATCGCCCAGCCCATCGCCTCCAGCACCGGCTTGGGTCGTGCCGGCCCGTCGATGAAGAGCGGCAGCAGCGCCGGAATCAGCGCCGCCAGCATCAGCCCCACCAGCACATAGAATTCGCGCGAGGCGGTGATGCGGGAGCGCTCGTGATAGTCGGGCGACATTTCGGCGCCCCAAGCGAAATAGGGGATGTAGACCAGCGTCGAGCCGATGAACATGACGGCGAGCCAGGCCAGCAGATAGACGCTGCCGACGGACGAAAAGCCGAAAAGATACGGCATGAAGAGGAAGAGCACGCCGACCACCAGGATCGGCAGGCCGAGCAGCATGAAGGGTTTGCGGCGGCCGATGCGCGTATGGGTGTGGTCGGAGAGATAGCCGATCATCGGATCGGTGACGACATCGGTGAGGCGCGCCAGCATGATCATGGTGCCGACGGCCGCCAGCGAGACGCCGAGCTCGCCGGCATAGAAGGGCGGCAGCCAGACCGCCACCGGATAGCCGAACATCGCGATCGGCAGGCCGATCGAACCGTGAATATAGATCGAGGATCGCGATAGCGGCGCGGTCATGGTCTGATTTTCCCCCTGAGCGGCTTTCCCGTTTCGCGGAGAGGCCGCCCGTCGTTGTTCTTGTTCCGATGGCCCGCGAGTATAGAGACGGCGACCGCACGCCCAAGCGAAATCGGCCGCACATCAAGGTCTAAAAACGGAAGGTGAGTTTGCCGATCTCGTCGCGTTCTTCCGCCGTCATTTCCCATGTCCCGGCCTTGACGTTCTGCTCGACCTGTTCGGGCTTCGTCGCACCGGCGATCACGCTTGCCACATGATCCTGCGAGGCGAGCCAGCCGATGGCCGCGTCGAGCATCGTCTTGCCCTTCGCTTCGGCAAACGCCGTCACCTTGTCCACAAGGTCGAAATTGGCATCTGTCAGCAGGTTCTTGCCCATGGCGGCGGCGACCGTCAGCCGGCCATCCTCCGGGCCGTTGCCGCCGCGCCGGTATTTGCCGGTCAGCATGCCGCTCGCCAGCGGGAAATAGGGAAGGATGCTTGCGCCATACTTGTTTGCCGCCGGCACCAGTTCGAATTCGATCTTTCGGTCGAGCAGGTTGTAATGGTTCTGCGCGCTGACAAAGGGCGCAAGGCCGTGTTCCCGCGCGATGTAATGCGCCTCGACCAGCTGCCAGCCGGCGAAGTTCGAGCAGCCGACATAACGCACCTTGCCCGAACGGACGAGATCGTCGAGCGCCGAAATCGTTTCCTCGATCGGCGTTGCGGGGTCGGGGAAATGCATCTGGTAGAGGTCGATATAATCCGTGTTCAGACGTTTGAGGCTCGCCTCGACCGCCTGCATGATGTAGCGCCGCGAGCCGCCCTTCATGTATTCGCCGTCCTCCATCGCGAGGCCGAACTTGGTCGCCAGCACAATCTCCTTGCGCCGTCCGCCCAGCGCATGGCCGAGCATTCGCTCCGAACCGCCTTTGTTTCCATAAATATCGGCCGTATCGAACAGCGTGATGCCGAGGTCGAGCGCCTTGTGTACGACGGCATCGGCGGCGGCCTGATCGATCTTCATGCCGAAATTGTTGCAGCCGAGACCGACAACCGAAACCTTCAGGCCGGAATTTCCGAGTGTCTTGAAGCGCATGACGTCCTCCTGCCGGGTTCTGCTTTGAGCGTCACGATAAGTCGTTGCCGCGCCGCACGACAGCCCGGGCCTTTTACGCGACGTAACGTTTGCGTGAGACCGGCGAAATGGCTAGACTCCCTGCCTAGGGTGAACACCCTAAACAACGATGAGGGCCGGGCCGCCATGCAAGGGCGCGCCGAAAAGAGCCCCTTCCGGGAGGACCAAAATGAAATTCACCTGGTTCAATCTGATGCCGTGGCCCTATCTGCCGGACGATTTCCGGGAGAAGCATCGTTCGGTCTGGGTCGATATCGACTCGCGCCTGTTCGATCCGGCGAAAAGCCACGAAGTCTACAATTCCTACATGGACATGCTCGAATATGCGGGCACGCTGGGCTTCGACGGCATCGGCGTCAACGAGCATCACCAGAACGGCTACGGCATCATGCCGTCGCCCAACATCATCGCAGCGGGACTGGCGCGGCGCACGACCGATGTCGGGCTTGTCGTGCTCGGCAATTCGATCGCGCTCTACAACCCGCCGGTGCGCGTCGCCGAAGAATTTGCGATGCTCGACTGCATTTCGGGCGGGCGCCTGGTCGCCGGTTTCCCGGTCGGCACCTCGATGGACACCAATTACTGCTACGGGCAGATTCCGGCGCTGACGCGCGAGAAATACCAGGAGGCGCATGATTTGATCCGCCGCGCCTGGTCCGATCCCGATCCCTTCGCCTTCAACGGCCGCTACAACAAGCTGCGCCACGTCAATATCTGGCCGCGGCCGATCCAGGATCCGCCGCCGATCCATATTCCGGGCGGCGGCTCGGTCGAGACCTATGATTTCTGCATCGACAACACCTATTCCTATTCCTACCTCTCCTTCTCCGGTTACATCCGCGCCAAGGCGCTGTTGCAGGGCTATTGGGACCGCGTCGCCGAGCGCAATGCGCCCGACGAAAGCCCCTATCGTGCCGGCTTCGCGCAGACGATCTGCGTCGCCGACACCGACGAAGAGGCCGAACGTCTCTACTCGGAGCATGTCAGCTATTTCTACAATCGCTGCCTGCATGTCTATGGCGGCTTCGCCGACGCGCCCGGCTACCGCACCATCAAGACGATCCAGACCGGGGCGCTGTCGCAATATGCGCCGCCGATCGACGGCTACGGGCATCTGACCTGGAAGGACCTGACCGAACAGGGCCATGTGATCGCCGGCAGCCCGGAGACCGTGCGCCAGCGCATGGAAGAGCTGATCAAGGGGCTCAATGTCGGCAACATCTTCTGCCTGCTGCATGTCGGCAACATGCCGATGGACAAGTGCATGCACTCGACGAAGCTCTTCGCCGAAAAGGTGATGCCGCATCTGCGCGACATCTTCCCCGACTACAAGGACGACAACCGCTTCTGGTGCAAGCCGCTGGCCAAGCGCGTGACGCCGGGCAGCCTGCCGGCCGAGAAGGAAGTGGCAGCGATGGTCGGAGGCAAGGACTGATGGAAACGAAAACGATCAAGACCCACCACGTTCCGGTTCGCTATTTTGAAGGCGGAAAGGGAGAACCTCTCGTCTTCCTGCATGGCGCCGGCGGCGTCACGGCGGAAGACCCGCTGCTGACAAAGCTCGCCGAGACGCACCACGTCTATGCGCCGCTGCTGCCGGGCTATGGCGACTCGGAAGAATGCGGCGAACTTCGCGAGATGCTCGACATCACGCTCCACACCTGGGACGTGGTGGCGGCGCTCGGATTGAAAGACCCGATCCTCGCCGGTCATTCGATGGGCGGCATGATCGCCGCCGAGATGGCTGCCATCGCGCCCAACGACGTCAGCCGCCTCGGCCTGATCTGTCCGGCCGGCCTCTGGCTCGACGATCATCCGATCCCCGACATTTTCGCAATGCTGCCTTACGAGCTGCCGGCGGTTCTGTTCCACGATGTCGAAGCCGGCACCGCCTTGATGACGGCCGGCGTCGCGCTCAACGATCCGGAATGGCTGAAGGGCTTCCTCGTGCAGAATGCGCGGCAGATGGGGATGGCGGGCAAGATCCTGTTCCCCATCCCGGATCGCGGCCTCTCGCAACGGCTCTACCGCGTCAGGGCGAAGACGCTGCTGATCTGGGGCGACGGCGACAAGTTGATCGCGCCGGTCTATGCGCATGCATGGAAGAAGGCGATCACGGGCGCCGAACTCGTTTCGATCCCCGAGGCTGGCCATCTCGTAACAATGGAAAAACCCGGCCATGTGGCTGCCGCACTCGCGAAGCTCGGCTGACAACATTCAGGCATCGGCGTCCAACAACAAGAAACAGACGCGGATAGGAGCGAAGGGCCATTCCCGAAAGGGCGTGGCCCTTCTGCTTTTCGGGGACGACTGGCGCAACGGCGGGACTTCGCTCTATCCTGTGGCGAAAACCGGGAGGATGCGATGGAACTGGCGATCAACAAGGCCGACGAGACTTTCCGCGACGCGGTGCGGCAATTCCTGAAGGACAAGCTGCCGCGCGAGATCGCCGAGGCGAAATCGGTCGGCGTCTCGGTCGAGAAGCCCTTGCTGAAGAAATGGCATCGCGCGCTTTATGAACAGGGCTGGGTCGCACCGGCCTGGCCAAAGGAACATGGCGGCACCGGCTGGACCGCCACGCAGCGCCACATCTTCAACGAGGAAACGGCGCGCGCCGAAGCGCCGCGGCTGATGCCATTCGGCCTCGGCATGGTGGGGCCCGTCATCTACACATTCGGCAACGAGGCGCAGAAGGCCCAGCACCTGCCCGGCATCCTGACCGGCGACATCTGGTGGTGCCAGGGCTATTCGGAACCCGGCGCCGGCTCCGATCTCGCCGCGCTGAAGACGCGCGCGGTGCGCGACGGCGATCATTACGTCGTCAACGGCCAGAAGATCTGGACCTCCTATGCGCATGAGGCCGACTGGATCTTCTGCCTGGTGCGCACCGATGACACCTCGAAGCCGCAGGAAGGCATCTCCTTCCTGCTGATCGACATGAAGACGCCGGGCATCACGGTGCGGCCGCTGGTCTCGATCGATGAGCTGCATCACCTCAACGAAGTCTTTTTCGAGGATGTGCGCGTGCCGGTCGATAACCGCATCGGCGAAGAGAACAAGGGCTGGACCTATGCCAAGTTCCTGCTGACGCATGAGCGCACCGGCATTGCCGGCGTGCCGGAATCGAAAAAGGCGGTCGAGCGGCTGCACCGGATTTCGGAAGCGACGCAAGGAAGCGACGGCCGGCGTCTCGCCGACGACCCGGCGTTCCGCCGCAAGCTTGCCGAAATCGAGATCGATCTGGCCGGGCTCGAAATTACCAATGCGCGGATTCTGGCCGATGCGGCGGCGGGGCGGCAGGTCGGCGAGCGCTCCTCGATCCTGAAGATCGCCGGCACCGACATCCAGCAGGCCTTGCAGACGCTGGCGGTGGAAGCGATCGGCTATTACACGCTGCCTTCGCAGCGCGAGCGCCTCGAGGGCCTTCCCAATGCGCCGCGGGTCGGGCCCGATCATGCCGAAACGGTCTTCGCCAATTACGGTTTCGGCCGCGCCGCCACCATCTATGGCGGCTCGAACGAAATCCAGCGCAACGTGCTGGCGAAGGCGGTGCTGGGGCTTTAGCCCTCGCCCATCTTCTGGTCCGGGCGGCGATCGGCCAGCATCTTTTTCACAATCGGGCCGAGTTTCGCCGGATCGAAACGGGCCTCCTGTTCGACGGTCGGGCCGCGGTGCCAGCCTTCATAGACGCAGAGCCGGCCGCGCATCGATTCAAACACCTGGCCTGTCACCTCGCGCGCTTCGGCAGAGCCCAGCCAGACGACGATCGGCGCGACGTTCGAGGGATCGCGCGGGTTCCATTCGCCGGGCTTTAGCTCCTCCTGCGGCCCGAGATCTTCGGTCAGCCGCGTCAGCGCGCCGGGCGAGATCGCGTTCACCGTCACGCCGTAGCGGATCAGTTCCTTGGCCGCGATCAGCGACAGCGAGGCGATGCCGGCTTTCGCCGCGCCGTAATTGGTCTGCCCCGGATTGCAGAAAAGACCCGACACCGAAGTCGTGTTGATGATGCGCGCATCGTTCTGCTCGCCGGCCTTGGCGCGCTCGCGCCAATAGCCGACGGCATGGCGCATCGGGCAGAAGGTGCCGCGCAGATGCACCTTGATCACCGCGTCCCATTCGTCGATCGTCATGTTGAAAATCATGCGGTCGCGCAGGATGCCGGCATTGTTGACCAGCACGTCGAGCGTGCCGTAAGTCGAGATCGCCTGATCGATCATGCGCTTGGCGCCCTCCCAGTCGGAGACGTCGTCGCCGTTGGCCACCGCCTCGCCGCCCATCGCCTTGATCTCGTCGGCGACATCCTGCGCCGGCCCCGCCGAGCGGCCCTCGCCGTCGCGCGCGCCACCGAGATCGTTGACCACGACTTTCGCGCCCTGGCGCGCATATTCGAGGCAATATTCGCGGCCCAGCCCGCGCGCGCCGCCGGTGACGATCACCACGCGGCCTTCGCAAATGCCCGCCATTGTCTTCTCCCCTGTTCGTTTTCAGATTTTCTTGTCGCCCTGCCAATAGGCATCGCGGATCGTGCGCCTGAGCACCTTGCCGGACGGCATGCGCGGCAGCTCCTGCATGAAGTCCACCGAGCGCGGGCGCTGATAGCCCGGC
Organism: Parvibaculum sp.; assembly: GCF_030651915.1. Lineage (GTDB taxonomy): Bacteria > Pseudomonadota > Alphaproteobacteria > Parvibaculales > Parvibaculaceae > Parvibaculum. The sequence continues at coordinate 757,013 of NZ_JAUSBV010000005.1, forward strand.
AAATTGTCGGCGGCGAAGGCCAGCAGTTCCTTCGCCATCGCCGCGTCGGGCTTGTAGCCTTCGTTCAACTCGACGACGAGCTTCACTTCCTCGCCCCATTCCTCGTTGGGCACGCCGACGGCCGCCGCATCGGCCACCGCCGGATGTTTCAATATCTCCTGGTCGATTTCGGCCGGGTAGATGTTGACGCCGCCCGAGATGATCACCTCGGCGCTGCGGCCGGTTAGGAAGAGGAAGCCGTCCTCATCGATGAAGCCCATGTCGCCCATGGTGTAGAAGTCGCCGCGATAGGCGCCTTCGGTCTTTTCGGGCGCCTTGAAATATTCGAAGCGACCGCTGTCGGGCGCCTTGAAATAGATGGTGCCGACCTCGTTCGGCTTCACCGGCTTGCCGTCCTCGTCATGCACTTCGACGACGACGCCGGGCAGCGGCTTGCCGACCGTACCTTTCTTCTGCGGCCATTCATGGCTGTCGACGAAAATGCCGCCGCCTTCGGTCGCCGCGTAATATTCGAACACCACCGGTCCGAACCAGGCGATCGACCCTTCCTTCACATGCGCCGGGCAGGGCGCCGCGCCGTGCAATATCCAGCGCAGGGACGAGGTGTCGTATTTCGCCTTGGTCGTTTCCGGCAGTTGCAGCATCCGGTGCAGCATGGTCGGCACGACATGCGTATGCGTGATCTTGTATTCGGCGACAAGACGCAGCGTTTCTTCCGCGTCCCATTTGTCCATCAGCACGCAGCCGACGCCGGCATTGAGCGGGAAGCTCATGTTCAGCGCCAGGGGTGCGGCGTGATAGAGCGGGCCGGTGACCAGCGCCAGATCGCCGTCGCGGAAGGCGGCCGTCTCGGTCAGCTTCACGAGCAGCGGCGAGAGCGGTGCCGCCTGGCGGCGATAGACGCCTTTGGGATGGCCGGTCGTGCCCGAAGTGTACATCATCTGTGTACCGAGCACCGGGTCGGCGAGGTCGGCGCCGTCTTCCGCCGCAAGAGCGGTGTCATAGGAGGTGAAGCCCGGCAGCGCGCCGCCGACGGCGAGCTTTGCGACGAGGCCCGTCGCCTTGCCCGCCGCTTCGGCGGCCGAGGCCGGAAAGCGCGCATCGGCGACAAAGGCCTTCGCCTCGCAATTGTCGACGATATAGGCGACTTCCGAACCCTTCAGATGCCAGTTGACCGGCGTCAGGCGAAAGCCGCCGCGGGCGCAGGCCGCCACCGTCTCGACGAATTCCGGCCGGTTGGAACAGAGCAGCGCCACGGCGTCGCCCGCCTTCAGGCCTGCCCGCCGCAGCGCCCGCACCAGCCGGTTGGCCTGCGCGTTCAATTCGCCATAGGTCCGGTTGCCGGCCTCCGACACAATCGCCGGACGGTCCGGCGCCTGGCCTGCATGCCACGCCACCACCATGCCCGCTGCCGCCGCGTCCTCGCGGCTCCATGCGGACGCCGCTTGCGCCACCGCCATGATGTCTCCTCCCCGCCGGCGTCATTGCGCCATGTTTCTCTGTTCAGTCTTTGATAGTATTGGACAGGGGCAGGCTCCCCGGCGTCAAGCAGCTTCGCGGAGTTCATATCCGCATTTTAATGAAAGTCCGCCCGATGAAACTGCTCCCTGCCGTCCGACGCCTGCTGGCCGCGACGGCAATCGGCCTCTTCGCCCTCCCCGCCCATGCCGCGGACGAGGCCGTCGACAAGGCCTTCATCACTTTCCAGCTCGAGAACGACATGTTCGCCGGCTTCTCGAACACCGACCGCCACTACACCAACGGCCTGCAGGCGGCCTGGCTGTCGCGGCCGCGCAACGATCTGCCGAAATGGCTGGACGATTTTTCTTCGCCGCCCTTCTATTCGCTGTTCTTCCCGACCGGCAATTTCGACCAGAAGAACCACCGCGTCGGCATCGCGCTCGGTCACGCCATCTTCACGCCGGACAACACGGCCGCCGCCGCCTACCTGCCCAACGAGCGTCCTTACGCGGCCTGGCTGCATATGACCTTCGCGCTGCAGAGCGTGCGCTCGAGCACGATCACGGGCGAGGCGTGGCAGGACAACTGGAAGCTCGATCTGGGCGTCGTCGGCCCTGCGGCGCAGGGCGAATGGGTGCAGAACGAATGGCACGGCGTCATCGGCGCCGACAAGGCCAATGGCTGGCACAACCAAATTCGCGACGAGATCGGCGTCAATCTCAGCTTCGAGCGCGCCTGGCGCAGCCCGACCTTCGCGACCGAGCGGCTGTTCAGCATGGAAACCGATTTCATTCCCTACACGATCGTCTCGCTCGGCACCGTGCAGACCTATGCCGGCCTCGGCGGCACCTTCCGCATCGGCCCGGCGCTCCCCGACGATTTCGGCCCGACCCGCATCTATCCGGGCGTCGGCGGTTCGGAATGGTTCCGCCCGGCCGGTCCGGGCTGCAACTGCTATCTCTTTGCCGGGCTCGAAGGCCGCGGCATCGCGCGCGACATCTTTCTCGACGGCAACACGTTTCGCAGCAGCGTCAGCATCGACAAGGAATATTTCGTCTATGACGCCAAGCTCGGCGCCGTCGCCATCATCGGCCCGGCGCGGGTCAGCATCACCCATGTCTTCCGCAGCAAGGAATACAAGGGCCAGCCCAAGCCCGACCAGTTCGGCGCGCTGACGGTGACATTTGCTTACTGAGGCGCCTGTTGAGAGCGGCTTGCCTTCCGCCGCCCGCGCCGCATGATGGGCGCATTCGAATCGCGTGCTTCGGGGGAGCGCCATGGACCTGCCGCTGATTGCCGCCGACAACATGTTCGGCCTGATCTTCGCCTTTCTCGGCCTTGCCGCTTTCGGCTTCTGGTCGGAGCGCACGAAGCTCGGGCAATGGATATCCGGCGTCATCCTGACGATCTTCGCCGGCATGTTGCTGGCCAATCTGCGCATCGTGCCGTTCGCCTCGCCGTTTCACGACATGGTCTGGTCCTATGTCGTGCCGCTGGCGATCCCGCTGCTGCTCTTCAAGGCCGACCTCAAAAAGATCCTGCCCGAAAGCGGCAAGATGCTCGCGGCCTTCGTCATCGCCGTCATCGGCACGGTGGCGGGCGTCCTTGCGGGCTTCGCGCTGGTCGATATGGGCCCCTCGGGACATCTCGTCGCCGGCGCGCTCGGCGCCAGCTGGATCGGCGGCTCGATGAATTTCGCCGCCGTCTCGACCGCCAATGGCCTTGTTGCCGATGGCGCGCTGACGGCGGCCACCGCCGCGGCCGACAATGTGATGGCCGCCTTTTTCATCGCCTTCCTGCTGATGCTGCCGGGCCTTGCCTGGCTTGCGCGGCTGATCCCCTCGAAGATCATCGAGGCGGAGGTTCACGCCCATGAACATCCGGAAGAAGAAAAGAAGCCCGTGCTCGACATGGGGGCGCTGGCGCTGCAACTTTTCCTCGCCGCCGCCTGCTGCTTTGTCGGCTTCGAGATCGCCGCGCTTCTCGGCATCCCGAAATACGGCGTCCTCTTCGTCACCGTCAATGCGCTGCTGATCGCCAATCTCTTTCCGAAGCAGATGCACAGGCTCGAAGGCGGCTTCACGCTCGGCATGTTCTTCATGTATCTCTTCTTCGGCGTCATCGGGGCTGCCGCCGATATCGTGCTGATGGTCGAGACGGCGATGCCGATCTTCCTTTTCGTCTTCATCATGGCCGCCGTTCACATCGCCGTGGTGCTGGCGGGCGCCGCTCTTCCGCATCGACCTTGCCGAGGCGCTGGTCATCTCCAACACCGTCGCCGTCGGCCCGGCCACCGCCGCCGCCATGGCCGCCGGCAAGCGCTGGCACGGGCTTGTCACCCCCGGCGTCATGTTCGGCGTGCTCGGCTATGCGGTGGCGAATTTCATCGGCGTCGCGCTGACGCAATGGCTGGGGTGACGGGGCGGCGCCCATTTGCCCGCGCTTCCCGATCCCGATAGAACAGCGGCAACGCCATTCCATCGAGGAGAAACCCCATGTCCGAACCCGTCATTCTGGTCGAGAAAGCCGGCAGCATCGCCACCGTCACGCTGAACCGCCCCACCGCCATGAACGCGCTGTCGCGCGATCTGCGCCGCGCCATCGCCGAGACCTTCGAGGACCTCGAGGCGGACGAAAACATCCGCGTCGCGATCCTGACCGGCGCCGGCAAGGCTTTCTGCGCCGGGCTCGACCTCAAGGAACTGGGCGGCGATGCCAGCGCCGTCGGCGGCAGTGCGGGCGGCGTCAATTCGACCATCGGCGACAAGGACCCGGTCACCTCGATCGGCCGCTTCTCGGGCCCCGTCATCGGCGCGATCAACGGCGTCGCCATCACCGGCGGCTTCGAGCTCGCCATTGCCTGCGACGTGCTGATCTGTTCGGAAAATGCGCGCTTCGCCGATACCCATGCCCGCGTCGGCATCCTCCCCGGTTGGGGCCTCAGCCAGAAGCTCAGCCGCGCCATCGGCATCTACCGCGCCAAGGAACTCTCGCTGACCGGCAATTTCCTCTCGGCGCAACAGGCCTGCGACTGGGGCCTCGTCAACCGCGTGGTGCCGGCCGAGGAATTGCTGCCGACCGCGCGCAAGCTCGCAGACGACATGCTGTCGGTCGTGCCGCAATGCCTGCCGGCCTACAAGAAACTGATCGATGACGGCTTTGCGCAGGATTTCGGCAGCGCGCTGAAGACCGAGCGGCAGTTTTCCAACGCCGCCAACAAATCGGTCGCGCCGGAAGAAATCGCCGCGCGGCGCGAGGGGATACAGAACCGCGGCAAGCAGCAGACGGGGGGATGAATTTTTCAGCTGCAGTTTGGTAGCTCAAATCTCGTAACTTTAAGCGCGCGACTCTTCCGACCGATCGCCTCGAATGATCTCGATCAATCTTCTAAAGTTTTCATCTTCATCGTCGCACTTCCATCTATTGATAAAACGGCACACTATCTGAAGATTTCCCTCTTCGTAATGACGATCGCTATCGATGCGATCCAACGAAGGCAAGAATTCAACGTCATCATTCCTGCCGTCGAGTTGCAGAGGCAGGTCAGTCACGGCGCATAAATATTCCTGAGCTTTCAATAAATCTAAAAGATACTTCTCTAAAGCTTCTTTGGTGAAATGAACTTCCTTATTTTTTACCTTTCGACTGATGGCTTGGCCATTCGATTGGGACGCCGTCGCAAATGCCGCCATGGCCATTCTTACCGCTGCGCGTTGGGCAGCGTTGAAACTTGTGACTGGATGCCTCTTGGTAGTTTCAAGTTTTGTGCGCCACTGCGACCTACGATGCCAGGGCGAAAGATCATCACCGGCAACCAAAGCCCTTGCATAGTCAGCATTGTCATCACTGAGCTTCTGAAGAGTTCCCTCGGTAAACAGAAACTCTTGGGCTTTGGGATGTAACCCGTGCCACTCTAGTCGTCGCCCTTTCTTGCTGTGGTTAGACCACGACATGCAGGGCTTGTGACATATATATACCTGTTGTTCTCCCTCAGCTGTCGGTTCAACATCCAACGTTATATCGTGAGGTATATTGGTAGATTGAGTCCACCAAAGTTGATCTTTTTCGCGATGAATCCATATGTCTCCCTCAGTTTGAGTGATCACGGTCATTAGATTGAACCACCGCGAAGCAACAGGCCGCGTTACTACTAAACCTGTCGTTTTCTTTGCGTGCTCAATCTGGAATCTGATGAACCCCTCTCGGTCGTTGTTCACCCAAAATAGATGACTCGCTTCTGTGTTCATGGTCGCAACTGTTCCCTTTGCCAGGCATTGCGGCCACGCGTAGTTCTTGCGACCAAAATTGGCGATATAGACACGTTCCAAGATTGCCCCCGATTTATTTATTATCCATCGCCTCAGAATTATTTTTGATCTTGCATTATTTTAATTGATGCCAGTCCCGTGATCGATGTCGCCCATCAACGCAATTCAATCACAAGCTTCAGGTCAAAGCCCGTCTAAGCGCAAATATCTTCTGAGCAAACGGGGCGAAGAGTTGCAGATATACGTAAACTTGCTCCCGAGTCGGGCGCCCGGCGGTAGGGTGACCGGCTTGATTGCGCGCTACCCTAATAACGCCTTGGATAGTGTCAAAGTGCGCAGCCAAATCTTCAGTGACATGACGTGGCAGTTGGCTTTCGATGGGCGATAGCGCATTTCTGAAGCTTCGAATGGCTTCTGAAATTACTTTCTGTTTTCTGGCTGCATTGAAACGATGACCATGCGAGGGATGCTGGGCCGCAACATCGACTAGACGCAAGAACTCGGCCTCAGCACCAACTCCCAGCATAACGCTCGCAGCAAGAAGGTTGCCCGCATAGAAGGAGCTGACGGACTCGGCGAGATATTCGACTGTGATGTCGGAGACATCCGGCATTGCCGTTCTCACCATTTCTAAGTAGGTGGTACTGTCATGAAACCGCCACGGTTGCCCCGTCTCGATGAGGCGGCGACCCGCGATGCTAACCTTGAAAAACGGCCAATCAGGATTGCTATCGTTGATTCCAGGAATGATATAGCCTTGGCGGAACATGTCCCAGAACGCCTCTCTTACGATCTCCACATCGGCCGCCGGCAAGCCCCGTGCAATGGGTTGTGGGTCTCTTCCCGCGCGCCGATCGAGAGTGGTTTGCACAGCACCAAGGAGCGATAGCCATTGCTGTGGAAAGGGATTCGCTGCTTCCCTGCCCGAGAATATGTCGAAAATGACGTCTCTGGCCTCTTCGTAAGTTAATGCCATTGAATGCTCCCATGTATAGTCGATGACAGTGCCGCGAGAAGAAGCCTTTAGCTTTGAAGATAGCGGCTTAACTTCTACGAAAACAAAGTCTGCACATTCGCCTGTTCCAGCTCGTTGAGTTCGTCGCGCGTCGTCACGTGGCGAAAGCGCAGGCCCTCGCGCTCGTCGGGATCGAGCGGCGTCGCGCCGTCGGGCGCGTCCGCGGCGCCGCTCATTTCTCCGACCAGAAGCCCGGCGGCGGGTCTTCCATCAGCGCGCGGGCAACCCGCTCCACCTCCGCCCGGTTCTTCTTCTCCGGCAGCGCCTGGCGTTCGAGCGCCATATGGGTGCTGGCGCGCGCCACCAGCGCCTCCGCCTTCTTGCGCGCCTGCGCGGCGACGACGCCTTCGATGCGGCCTTCCGCCGGCACGATCGCATAGACGAAGCGGCAGCCCATGGCTTCGGCCATCGCCTGCATCGTCTTCAGGCTGACGCCGCCCTCGCGCTCGGCCTGTTCGGCCTGCGAAACGCGCGCCCGCGTCACGCCGAGGCGGCGCGCCAGTTCGGCGCCCGACATGCCGAGCGCCTTGCGCACCGTCGCGATCCAGCCCTCGCTCGGCAGGTCGATCTGTCGTCCGGGCGGCGCGGCGCGGTCGGCCAGGGCGCGATATTGCTTTGCTACAAGGCTTTTCATGGCTCTGTCGTCAGGCTGCGTGGTGATCGCAAGGATTTGTGTCAACTTTTTCATATACATCTATCTCATGTTTGTCAATATATTCATTTACGTTACTGCAAGCCCTCGCGCGCTGCCGCCGCTATGTCGGCACCGGCCCATTTCCGCTATCCTCTCTCCAAACGCCATTCAGAGCATTTCCGGGAGGGAGACCCCCAATGAGCCATTCAACGAGCAGCACGTCTCGCCAGCATGACATCGTGATCCGCGGCGGCACCGTTTATGACGGCACCGGCGCGGCCCCCTTCGCGGCCGATATCGCCATCGACGGCGGCGTCATCGCCGCGGTCGGCAAGGTCGCGGGCACGGGCGCCGAGGAGATCGACGCGACCGGGCAGATCGTCACGCCGGGCTTCATCGACGTCCACACCCATTACGACGGCCAGGTCACCTGGGATCCCTTCCTGCAGCCTTCGACCTTTCACGGCATCACCACCGCCGTGATGGGCAATTGCGGCGTCGGCTTTGCGCCCTGCAAGCCCGAGCAACGCGAATGGCTGCTGGGCCTCATGGAAGGCGTCGAGGATATTCCGGGTACGGCGCTTGCCGAAGGCATCAAGTGGAACTGGGAGAGCTTCGCCGAATATATGGATGCGGTCGCGGCCTCGCCGCTGGCGCTCGATGTCGGCTTGCAAATTCCCCATGCCGCCGTGCGCGCCTATGTGATGGGCGAACGCGCGCCGGCGCTGGAGCCCGCCACCGAAGCCGAAACGGAAGAGATGGGCCGCCTCGTCGTCGAGGCGCTCGAAGCCGGCGCGCTCGGCTTCTCGACCTCGCGCACGGTGAAACATAAAGACGTCAAGGGCGGTTCGACGCCGACCCTGAAAGCCGAAGCGATGGAGCTGCATGGCATTGCGCGTGCCATGGGCAAGGCCGGCAAGGGCGTCTTGCAGCTGATCGCCGACTTCAAGGATACCGACGCCGAATTCGCGATGCTCAGGCGCATGGTCGAGCTTTCGGGCCGGCCGATGTCGATCACCATCGAACAGGACGACCGCTGGCCCGATGTCTGGGCCCGCGTACTCGACAATATCGCGGCGGCCAATGCCGCCGGCCTGCCGATCAAGGGCCAGGTGCCGCCGCGCGCCACCGGCCTCCTGCTCGGGCTGACCGCCTCGCTCAATCCCTTCGTGATGCACCAGACCTTCCGGCAGATCTGGGGGGCGCCGCTCGAGACGCAATTGAAGGCGCTGCGCGACCCCGAGTTCCGCGCCAAATTGCTGGCCGAGGAACCGGAATATCCGGCCGGCGAAATCATCGAGATGATCTGCACCGCCTATCACAAGATGTTCGCGCTGGGCGAGAAGCCCGATTACGAACCGGCGCCCGAGACGAGCGCGAAAGCGGTTGCGACGCGCACCGGCAAAAACCCGCGCGAGGTCGTGCTCGACTGGATGCTCGAGCGCGACGGCAAGGCGCTGCTCTATTTCCCGCTGATGAACTATCACTGCGGCAGTCTCGCCGATGTCGAGAAAATGCTGACGCACCCGAACACCGCCTTCGGCCTGTCGGATGGTGGCGCCCATTGCGGCATCATCTGCGATGTCAGCTTCCCGACCACGCTGCTCACCCATTGGGGCCGCGACCGCACGCGCGGCGCCAAGCTGCCGCTCGAATGGCTGGTGCATGGGCTGACCGGCCGCAATGCCGATCTCGTGGGCTTGCACGATCGCGGCATCCTCGCGCCCGGCATGAAGGCCGATGTCAACGTGATCGACTTCGACCATCTGACGCTTTATTCGCCGCATATCGTCAACGACCTGCCGGCCGGCGGCAAACGCCTGATCCAGAAGACCGACGGCTACACGGCCAGCATCGTTTCGGGCGCCGTTGCCTTCCGCAATGGCGAGCCGACCGGCGTTCTGGGCGGCCGCCTGATCCGCGGCGCACAGCCGCGTCCGGCGGGGGCGCGCATCGCGGCCGATTGAGGGGGCCGCTCAAGCAGGCACCCCGAAAACAGCCTTCATTTGAACCCCCGCCGCGCATGACATAATTTCGTCACGGAACGGTCGGAAGAGAGGGGCGGCAAGCGCCCCCCGGGGCGCGTGACGCCTTTCTGCCGCTGTTTGCCTGGAATTTTCAATGGCCGATCCCGAGTTGCCGCCGCCTGCCCCCGAAGCCGCGCCCGAACCTGCCGCCGCCGATCCGCGCGCCTGGCACCGTTCGGCCTTTGTCCGCCAGGCGGCCTTCTTCTTCATCGTGCTGCCGCTGGTCATCGCCGGCAATCTGGCCGTCTGGGCGGCCTTCAACCAGCCCCATGACGCCGAGGCCTGGACCGGCGACATTGTCGGCTTTTCCTTCAGCCCCTACCGGCAGGGCCAGGACCCGACCAAGAACCGCCACCCCTCGGCGGCCCAGATCGAAGAGGACATCAAGCTGATCGCCGGCCGGGTGCAGGCGATCCGCACCTACAGCGTCATCAGCGGCCAGCAGCGCATTCCCGAAATCGCCGCCAAATACGGGCTCTCGGTCGCGGTCGGCGCCTGGATCGGCGACGACCTCGCGCGCAACGAGCGCGAACTCGCGGCGCTGATCGAACTGGCGCCCCGGCGCAATGTGGTGCGCGTGATGGTCGGCAACGAAGCCCTGTTGCGCCGCGACGTCACCGTCGACGAACTGATCGCCTATATCCGCCGCGCCAAGGAGAAGATCTGGAAGCCGGTATCGACCGCCGAGCCGCCGCATATCTGGCTCAACAATCCGCAGCTGGTGAAGGAAGTCGACTATATCGCCGTGCAGGTGCTGCCCTATTGGGAAGGCATCCCGGTCGACATCGCGGTCGATGCGGTTTTCGAGCGCCTCGCCTTGCTCAAGGAGACCTATCCCGGCAAGCCCATCGTTCTGTCCGAAGTCGGCTGGCCGAGCCGCGGCAAGGTCATTCCGCGCCGCCCCTATGTGGGTCTCGCCGAAGCCGAACTCAGCACCGAAGCCGTGCCCTCGCTGGTCAATCAGGCGACCTTCCTGCGCGAGTTCCTCAACCGCGCCAAGCATGAAGACATCACCTATTACGTCATCGAGGCCTTCGACCAGCCGTGGAAAGCCTCGGAAGAAGGGGCCGCCGGCGCCTTCTGGGGCATCTACAATGCCGACCGGCAGCCGAAATTTCCGATGGCGGGCGGCATCACCGAGGCGCCCGAATGGCGCTTCTGGGCCTCGCTGGCGGCCGGCCTCGCGCTCTTGCCGGCCATGCTCTTCATCCTGCGCCAGAGCCATGTCCGTCCGGCCGGCATCGTCTTCTTCGCCGTGCTGACGCAGGTGGCCGGCTCGGCCATCGCCTGGGCCGGGCTTTCGGTGACCGGCCTCTATTTCACCTGGGTCGGCGTCACCGTCTGGAGCTTCCTCTTTTTCGCGCAAGGTCTGCTCCTGATCGTGCTGCTGACCGAGGCGATCGAATTCGTCGAGGTGATCTGGACGCGCCATGGCGAGCGCCATTTCAAGCCTTTCGACGAGAAAGCGGTCAGCCCGACGGCCAAGGTCTCGATCCATGTGCCGATCCACAACGAGCCGCCGGAGATGGTCAAGGAGACGCTCGCCGCGCTCTCCCGCCTCAACTACGACAATTACGAAGTGCTGGTGCTCGACAACAACACCACCGATCCGGAGGTCTGGCAGCCGGTGCGCGACTATTGCGCGCTGCTCGGGCCGCGCTTCCGCTTCTTCCATCTCGAGAACTGGCCGGGCTTCAAGGCCGGCGCGCTCAATTTCGGTATGGAGAAGACCGCGCCCGACGCCGAAATCGTTGCCGTCATCGACAGCGACTACCAGATCGAGCCGAACTGGCTCAAAACCATGGTTCCCTATTTCGACAAGCGCGATGTCGGCTTCGTGCAGGCGCCGCAGGACTATCGCGATCGCCACGAAAGCGCCTTCAAGAACATGGCCTATTGGGAATATGCTGGCTTCTTCCATATCGGCATGGTCCAGCGCAACAATTTCAACGCCGTCATCCAGCACGGCACGATGACGCTGGTGCGCAAGTCGGCGCTCGAGAAAGTCGGCGGCTGGGCGGAGTGGTGCATTTGCGAGGATGCCGAGCTCGGCATCAAGCTCTACCGCGCCGGCTATGACAGCGTCTACGTCAACCATTCCTTCGGCCGGGGTCTCACGCCCGACACGCTGGCCGGCTACATCACGCAGCGTTTCCGCTGGGCTTATGGCGCGGTGCAGATCGTCAAGCATCACTGGGATGCGCTGGCGCCCTGGGCCGGCAAGAAAACCGGGCTTTCCAGCGCGCAGCGCTATTATTTCCTGGCCGGCTGGCTGCCCTGGTTCGCCGACGGGCTGGCACTGCTCTTCACCACCGCCAGCATCGTGCTGTCGGTCTGGGCGCTTTACCAGCCGCATCTGGTCTATCTGCCGGTTGCCGCCTTCCTCATTCCGACCATCGGCAGCTTCGTCTTCAAAGTCGTCCGCTCGCTCTGGCTCTATGCCGTGCGCATCCGCGACTGTTCCTTCCTCGAAAGTCTCGGCGCCGGCGTCGCCGCGCTCGGTCTCACGCACACGGTCGCCAAGGCCATGCTCAACGGCATGATCACCACCAGCAAGCCCTTCATCCGCACGCCGAAATGCGAGGACAAGCCGCCGCTGGCCGCCGCCTTCATCCAGGTGCGCGAGGAAGCGCTGATGCTGGTGGTGCTCTGGGGGCTGACGATCGCCTTCCTGCTGAGTCCGGACTTCGCCGACAGCCATTCCAGGCTCTGGGTCGCCGTGTTGCTGGTGCAGTCGGTGCCCTATGCCTCGGCCGTGATGTTATCGCTGATTAACGTCATGCCCTCGCTCCGCCGCCGCAAGCCGAAGGCGGAGACGGCGGGCGTGCTTTCGCCGGCCGAGTGAACAGGCTCAGAACCACACCCTGACGCCGAAGCGCAGGGAGGTTTCCTCGACATTGCCGCCGCCGGCGCGCGTGATCGAGGCCGTTTCGCCGAGATCGCGTTCCCACACAAGATCGGCATAGGGCGCGAATTTCCGCGTGATCTCGTAGCGAAGCTGCACACCGGCCTCGATGCTGCTGAAGCCCGCGCCAACGCCGCGTTCCGGCACATCCTGCGCGAACGCATTCAACTCGACATGCGGTTCGGCAATCAGTTTCTGCGTGATCGGAATGTCGAGGCTCTGTTCGAGACGAAACGAGAGGTCGCCCTCGGTCGAGAGAAAGGCGGTCGCATCGGTCTCGAAGAAATAGGGCGCGAGGCCGGTCACGCCGGCGGCGAGATAGGTCTCGCCGCGCGGTTCGAAATCCTGACGAACGCCCAGAAGCACGTCCCGGAAGGGATGCACGTTCCAGCCGTAGAGAAGCTGCAGTTCCGCCTCTTCGGCGCGGCCGTCCTCGATCTTGCCTTCCGACCTGACCCAGAGGCGTTCGCTGTCGGCGGCGGTTCGGGCGAAAGCCCCTGCGGTGCAAAGACTGTTTCGAGATGGGCCGGGCGCGGCGATTCGAATCGGTCAAAATCCCACACGCCGAAAACGGGGATAAGTTTTCTGCAATTTTCGCTTCGACAGGCCGCCCGGCCATGCCCCTGGACATGCTTATCCCCGCCCCGGCATGGTCCCGCGCGGGGGGCAAAATCCGTTTGTGACAGTTTTGTGACAGTTTTTTGACAGAGGGGGGGGTCAGCAGTGCTTTTCGCTGCCCCGAACCACCCTTCCGGGCCTCAGATCGGGCCGCCGCCGTCGATGTTGATCTTCTGACCGTTCGCATACGGATTGGCGTCCGAAACGAGATAGACCACCGCCGCCGCCACCTCTTCGGGACCGCAGACATGGCCGAACGGGTAGCGATCGTCCAGCTCGTGAATGTCCATTTCCTTCTTGCCCATCCGCGCTGCGGCGAGACGGCGACCCATATCGGTGTCGGTCAGGCCCGGCGCCACGATATTGGTCCGTATGCCGAATTTCCGCTCTTCCTTGGCCAGCGTCAGCGCCAGCGCTTCGGCCGCCGCCTTGCCCATATTGTAGGGCCCGCCATTGGCCGAATGACTGAGCGTCGCCACGCTCGAGATGATGATGATGTCGCCGCGCTTCTGTTCGCGCATCTGCGGGATCACCAGCTTCGAGACGAAATGCGGCGCCATCGCATGCACGCGCAGCACGCGTTCCAGCTCCAGCGGATCGGTGTCGGCCACCGTCTGGCCGCGCGAAGCGATGCCGGCATTGTTGATCAGAATGCCGATCGAGCCGAAATCCTTCAGCACATCGGCGACCATTTTCTGGTCCTCGTCGAAATTCTCGACCGAGGCCGAATAGGCTTTCGCCTTGCGCCCGAGCTTTTGAATGGCAGCGACGGTTTCCTGCGCGGCCTCCTCGTCGCGGCGGTAATTGACCGCCACGTCGGCGCCGGCTTCGGCCAGCGCAATGGCAATGGCGCGGCCGATGCCGCGGCTGCCGCCCGTGACAAGCGCCACGCGGCCTTCAAGAGACAGGTTCATTGTCGTCCTCCCCGCGCGCGGTTCACGCCGCGCGATAGCCTTCATATTTCTTCATGTCTTCGCGCAGCACCGTTTTCAGGATCTTGCCGTTCGGATTGCGCGGCAGCGGTTCGTGACGGAGCTCGATCTTGATCGGCACCTTGAAGGCGGCGAGCAGCTTGCCGACATGGGCGCGCAATTCGGCTTCCGTCACCTGTTTGCCCGGCGCGACCTGCACGATGGCGCCCACTTCTTCGCCGAGCACCTTGTGCGGAATGGCGACGACGGCGGCATCCATCACGGCGGGATGCGCGTAAAGCGCGTCTTCGACCTCGACGCAGTAGATGTTTTCGCCGCCGCGGATCAGCATGTCCTTGGCGCGGTCGAGAATATAGGCAAAGCCTTCCTCGTCCATGCGCACGAGGTCGCCGGAATGGAACCAGCCGCCCTCGGTGATCGCGGCCGCCGTCGCTTCCGGCTTGTTCCAGTAGCCCTTGACGATGTTGGGGCCCCTGATCCAGAGCTCGCCGATCTGGCCGCGCGGCAATTCGTTGCCCTGTTCATCGACAACCTTGATGTCGCAGACCGGCACGGCCGGACCGGCGCTGTCGGGTTTCGCGACATAATCTTCGGCGAGGTTCTGCGTCGTGATGGCGGAGGTTTCGGTCAACCCGTAACCGTTCGAGGGGTGCACTTTCGGGAACTGCTTCTTGATGCGGGCGACGAGATCGGGTGCCGAGGGCGCACCGCCATAACCGATCGATTCAACCGTCTCGGTGTTCCAGTTGTCGAACTCGGGCGATTCCAGCACCTGCCAGACCATCGCCGGCACGCCGCCGAATGCCGTCACGCCTTCGCGGTCGATCAGTTCGAGAGCGCGTTCGGGCTGCCATTTATGGATGATGACGAGCTTGCCGCCGCTCGCATAGGTCGAGACGAGGATCGAGTGGCAACCGGTCACATGGAAGAGCGGCACCGAGAGCAGCATCACGCGCGGCGGCGCCGTGGGATCGGGCGCCGGCGGCATTTCACCCCGGCGCATGAAGGCGCGCGCACCGCCCAGCATCGCGTTCATCAGATTGGTGCAGATGTTGCGCTGTGTACCGAGCGCGCCTTTCGGCTTGCCGGTCGTGCCCGAGGTATAAAAGATCGTCGCGTCGTCTTCCGGATGCATGCCGGGATCGGCGATTGCCTCTGCCGGAAGCTTCGCATAGCCGTCCGGCGTTGCGACCAGCGTTTCGAAAGCTTCGGCGACGCCCAGTTCGTCGGCCGGCGTGCGGACGGCGACGAGGCCGTCGAGACCCAGCGCCTTCAGATGCGGACGGATACGGTCGAGGCGCTCGTGGTCGACGATCAGCACCTTCGAGCCCGAATCCGAAATGCCGTATTCGAGTTCGGGGCCGGTGCCCCAGGCGTTCAGCGGCACGATGACGCCGCCGATCGCGGCGACCGCCCAGAATACGATCGACCATTCGGGGAAGTTGCGCATGATCAGCGCCACGCGGTCGCCCTTCTTGACGCCGTATTTGTCCTTCAGCACGCGGGCGAAGGCCGTCGCCGCGCGATAGTGGTTCTCGTAGGACAGGCGCTCGCCTTCATAGATGATGAATTCGCGTTCGCCCCAGGCGCGGCCGAGATCGAAAATCGCGCGCAAGCTTGGCGGCGTTCCCTTGTAGGTGCGGATCGGATTGCCGCGGATCTCAACCGTCTCCATCTCGAAGGGCGAGCCCGGCGAGGTCAGGAAGGCATGCGCCTCCTCGATGGTCATGGCGGGCCATTTGGCGGCGTTGTCGGCCATAGTCGTTCTCCCTGTGGGCGCGGTAGCGCGCCTTCGCTGTTCTTGTTGGCCTAGAGATACCGCGTTTGGCGGCGGATTTGAAGCCGCGCCCTGCCGCTTCCCGTCAGAGACCGAACTTCTTGAGGAGGGCCGTTTCCTCCGCGATGCAGGCCGCAAAGCTCGGCCGGGCAAGGATCGCGGCGAGATAGCGCGTCAGGTTCGGATAAGTACCCGCATCGGGCCTGAAGCCCGCATGGGCGAGGTTGACGAACTGGGTCCCGATCGAAATGTCGGCGATGGAGAAGCTATTGCCCGCGGCAAACGCCTTCGCGCCGATTTCCTTTTCGAGCCAGGCAAAATTGCCCTGCAATTTTTCGGTGAAGGTTTTTTCGGCAGTGGCCTTGTCGGGCTCCTTGCCCATCAGGCGGCTGACAACCATCGGGCGGAAGACACCCATGCCGACGGCGCCGGCCAGATCGCTGTCGGTATATTCCTCGTACCAGAGCGCCTTGCCGCAGGCGAAGGCGTCGGCCGGATAGAGCGCAGGCGCCGGGAATTTGCGCTCGAGATAGCCGCAGATCGCCGAGCTGTCAGGCAGCGTCGCATCCGCGCCGATGCTGTCGTCGCGCAGCACCGGAATGCGCTTCAGCGGCGAGATTTCGAGAAACCAGTCGGGCGGCGGGAAAATATTGACCTGCTCCAGCGTGTAGTCCTGACCCTTCTCGGCCAGGAACACGCGCACCTTGCGCACGAAGGGCGAGAGGCTCGCCCCGTAAACGGTCAATGTCATGATCGGATTCCTCTGGCCGGCGGTTCAAGCCGCGCGGCGTCTGCATTTTGCGATGGGAGAGCAAAGCATTGCAGGGCCGATATGCGCAAGCGCGAAGTCGTCATCCGGCGATGACGAGTTCGACCGAGGCGGCGGCGAGCGTTTCGGCAATCTCGGGCGGCGGCGCGGCATCCGTCACCAGCAGATGGATCGCCTCCGGTCCGGCAAGGCGGATCGGCGCGCGGCGGCCGAACTTGGTTGCATCTGCCGCGACCAGCGTCTTGTCGGCGCGGGCCATGATCTCGCGCGAGAATTCGGCTTCCTGCAGATCGAACAGCATGAAGCCCGTCGCCGCATCGATGGCGGCGGCCGACAGCACGGCATATTGAACCGAGAACTGGCGGACAAAGGCCAGCGCCTCGCGGCCGAAGGCGCCGGCGTCATGCGAACGCAATTCGCCGCCCGCCATGAAGACGCGATTGTCGTTGCGCGTTGCCAGCGTATGCGCCACCGCGACCGAATTGGTGACGACCAGCAGGTCGCGATGGTTGCGCAGCGCCTGGGCGACATAGGCCGTGGTCGAACCAATATCGAGGAACAGGGAATCGCCGTCACGAATGATGCCGGCCACGGCATCGGCGACGCGGCGCTTGGCATCCGGGTTCTCGTCCATCCGCTGATGGAAGGTCAGCTCCTGGACCGTGTCGGGCAGATAGACCCCGCCATGGACCTTCCGCACCAGCCCGTTATCCGCAAGTTTGCGCACATTGCGCCGTATCGTCTCCTCCGACACATCGAGCCGCCGCGCCAGCTCGTGAATACGGCAGGAACCCGAGCGCCGGAGCGCGTCAAGAATTTCCATTTCGCGATGGGTCGCATGCATCGAGCCACTGACGCCTTTTTTTTGGCGGCCTTCCCGCGCGCGCGGCAGACCGCATCGTTTCTTCCTTTTCGCAACATAAGCCACCAAAAACAACAAAACCAAACGCTTTGTGTTGACAAATATTGGATTGACGCATGAACATTAACGCTTGAACGGGATCGGGGAGGCTGGCGGGCGTATGACCGCCGTACTGACCGGGTCGGCATCAGCAACAACAGAAGGGGATGACCATGCGGAGTTCAGGAGTTGTCGGAGCCCTGGCGGGCGCCGTCGCATGCCTGGCGGTAGCGGGGACCGCCATGGCCGAGCCGGAGTCGAAAGATCCGATCAAGCTGACCCTGCACGACTGGTCGGGGCAGCTCATCACCACCAACATCATGGCCGAGGTGCTGAAGAAGGGCGGCTACAATGTGGAACTTGTGCAGGCCGACTATCTGGCGCAGTTCACCGGCCTGAAGACCGGCGACGTGCATGTCGCGATGGAAATGTGGGAGACCACCGGCCGCGAAGCGATGGACGAAGCCATTGCAACCGGCACCGTCGAGAATTTCGGCGAGACCGGGATGGAAGCCGTCGAGGAGTGGTGGTACCCGGCCTATGTAAAAGAAAAATGTCCGGGCCTGCCCAACTGGGAAGCGCTGAACGATTGCGCCGATGTTTTCGCCACCGCTGAAACCGCACCGAAGGGCCGCTATCTCGGTGCGCCGGTGACATGGGGCGGGTTCGACGATGAACGCGTCGAGGCGCTGGGCCTCAACTACGAAGTCGTTCATGCCGGCACCGATGCCGCGCTCTTTGCCGAACTCCAGTCGGCCTATGACCGCAAGGCGCCGATCCTGCTCTGGGTCTATGCGCCGCATTGGGCACAGATCAAGTTCGAAGGCGAGTGGATCGAATTCCCGACCTATACGCCGGAGTGTTACAGCGACCCGGCCTGGGGCTCCAATCCCGATATGGCCTATGACTGCGGCAAGCCGCGCGGGCCGATCTGGAAGGTCGGCTGGGCCGGCGTGAAGGACAAGTGGCCGGGCGCCTACAACGCCATCAAGGCGTTCAACATTTCCAATGACGAAATGGCTGCCATGATCGCTGCCGTCGACCTCGACGGTGCCGCGCTCGATGCGGTCGTCGCCGACTGGATGAGCGAGAATGAGGAGCGCTGGTCGGCCTGGCTCGAATAGGCCGATCTGCAACCGAACAAGACGGCGGGCCAGCAGCGATTTGCTGGCCCGCTCTCGCTTCGCTGCCAGTGCAAGCCGGATGGGTTGCCGGTGCGACGGTCATCCCTCCCATTGAGAGCGTCAATGTCCGAAAAGCCCGTCAAGCTCGCCTGCCGCAATCTGTGGAAACTGTTCGGCGATGGCGCCGCCCGGTTTGTCGCGCGGCACGGCGCGGGCGCCGACGCGGCCGCCATCCAGGCGGCCGGCCTGATCGGCGCGGTGCGCAATGTCAATATCGACGTCCGGCAGGACGAAATCTTCGTCATCATGGGACTTTCCGGCTCCGGCAAGTCGACGCTGGTGCGCTGTCTGTCGCGCCTGATCGAGCCGACCTCCGGCCAGATTCTTTTCGACGGCCGCGACCTTCTGCGCGCCAGCACGCGCGAGATGATCGAGATCCGGCGCCACAAGATGGGCATGGTGTTCCAGCACTTCGCGCTGCTGCCGCATCTCAACGTGTTGCAGAATGTCGCCTTCCCGCTCGAGGTCCAGGGCGTGCCGCGCGACAAACGCGAGGCGCGCGCGCGCGAGATCATCGAACTGGTGGGACTGGGCGGCCGCGAGAGCTATTTTCCGCGCGAGTTGTCGGGCGGCCAGCAGCAGCGCGTCGGTATTGCCCGCTCGCTTGCCGTTGAGCCGGATATCTGGTTTCTCGACGAGCCCTTCTCCGCGCTCGATCCGCTGATCCGGCGCGAAATGCAGGATGAGTTCCTGCGCCTGCAGAACATGCTGCACAAGACCATCGTCTTCATCACGCATGATTTCGACGAGGCGATCCGGCTTGCCGACCGCATCGCCATCATGAAGGACGGCGAAATGGTGCAGGTGGCAACACCCGAGGAACTGGTCCTGAACCCCGCCACCGACTATGTGGCCGAATTCACCCGCGACGTCTCGCGCGCCAAGGTGCTGACGGCGGGCACGGTGATGGGACCGGTGCTGCGGGAGAGCGAGACCGCCGGCACGGTGCCCCAGCGTGCGCGCGTGGCGCAGATCGCCCACCAGGTCGAGGCCGCGGACAAGCCGTTCGCCGTCGTCGATGCCGAAGGCCGCATTGTCGGCAGCATCGACCGCCGGCGCGTGGTCAATGTCCTGATCGGACGGGACGCCGGCGCATGACGATCGCGGGCCGCAGACTGACACCCTGGGCCGCGTTCTGGCTGGCGGCGGCGATCGCGTCGTTCTTTCTTGCCGCGCATGGTGCAAGCATGACCGCGGCCATCGACGCCGGATGGGCAATGCAATATCCGGCCGCATGGCGCTGGCCGCTCAATGCGCAAATCTCGGCCGCGATGAAATGGCTGGTCGAAGAGGTCCATTTCCACTTCTTCACCTTCACCGAGATGACGCGCGGCCTCGCTTGGCTTCTGAAACAGCCTTACGACTTCATCCGCTCGCTGCTGGTGGGCGGCTTCGTGCGCGGCCTCGGCCGGGACGCCGTTCAGCTTCTGCCGTCGCTCAGCTGGCTCGCCGTCGTCTTCATCGTCGCGGCCATGGGCTATTACGCGCGCAGCTGGCGCCTCGCCTTGCTGGTGGCCGGCTGCTTCCTCTATCTCGCCGTTTTCGGCAAATGGAACAGCGCGATGGTGACGCTGTCCTCGATCCTGATCGCCGTGCCGCTGGGCGTGGTCGGCGGGCTGCTGCTGGGGATCGCCGGCTATCGCTGGCGCACATTCGACCGGGTGCTGACGCCGGCGCTCGACCTGATGCAGACGGTGCCGATCTTTGCCTATCTGGTGCCGATCCTGTTTCTGTTCGGCTTCGGTCCCGTTTCGGCGCTGATCGCAACCGTCATCTATGCGATGCCGCCGATGGTGCGCGTCACAACACTGGCACTGCGTGCGGTCCCGTCCGAAATTCGCGACTTTGCGGTGATGGTCGGCTGCAGCCGCCGCCAGATGACGTGGAAGGTGCTCGTTCCGGCCGCGACGCCCAGCCTGATGGTCGGCGTCAACCAGGTCATCATGCTGTCGCTCAACATGGTGATCATCGCCTCGATGATCGGCGCGGGCGGGCTCGGCTTCGAAGTGCTGAGTTCGTTGCGCCGCCTCGATATCGGCGCGGGCCTCGAAGCCGGCATCGCTATTGTCGTGCTCGCCATCGCGCTCGACCGGCTGAGCCAGGCCTTTGCCCAGCGCAGCGGCTACAGGCACAGCGAGAGCAGCAACTACCTGACGCGCCATCCCTGGCTCGTCACCACGGCGCTGGTCGTGCTCGGGACCGGTCTTGCCGGGCTTTTCGTTCCGGCCCTGCAGGATTATCCGGCCAGCGCCACCGTCACGACGGCGCCGTTCTGGTCGGATCTGGTGCGGAGCATCAATATCGCCTTCTTCGATCAGTTCGAAGCGGCGAAGGTCTTCATGCTGGTCAACATCCTGATGCCGGTGAAGCGCTTCATGCTGGCGCTGCCCTGGCCATGGCTCGTGCTGCTGGCCACGATTGCGGGCTGGCAGCTGGGCGGATGGCGGCTCGCCACGCTCTGTCTCGGCCTTTCGGTTTTCATTGCCGTCAACGGTCTCTGGGAACTGGCCATGGTGACGATCTATCTCTGCGGCATCTCGGTCGCCATTGCTGCGATGATCGGTATTCCACTGGGCATACTGGCGACCGAAAATGCGCATGCCCAGCGGATCGTCGGCGCCGTCATCGATACGCTGCAGACGCTGCCAAGCTTCGTCTATCTGATTCCAGTGGTGATGTTGTTCCGGGTCGGCGACTTTGCCGCGATGATCGCGGTTATTCTCTATGCGCTCGCCCCCGCCGTGCGCTACACCGCACATGGCATCCGCAACATCGACCCGCAACTGATCGAAGCCGGCATCGTGTCGGGTTGCACGCGGCGCCAGCTTCTGTGGCGGATCAAGATGCCGCTCGCAATGCCCGAGATCATGCTCGGCATCAATCAGACGATCATGCTGGCGCTGTCGATGCTGGTCATTACCGCGCTTGTCGGCACGCGCGATCTCGGACAGGAGGTCTATATCGCGCTGACAAAGGCCGATGTCGGGCGCGGACTCGTGGCCGGCGCCGCCATCGCCTTTATCGCCATCATTGCCGATCGCCTGATCTCGGCCGGTGCGGCTCGAACCCGCCAGAGACTGGGACTCGCATGATCTGGAAACGGAAAAACAATCCCCTCCGCCGGGCCGCCACCCTTCCCTGCTGGAAGAGCCGGGTCAACCCGGTGCCGCTCAAGGGCGGGATCACCAATGTCAATTTCGTGGTCGAGGATCGCGGCCGCAAATATGTCGCGCGGATCGGCGACGACCTGCCGGTTCACCAGGTGATGCGCTTCAACGAACTGGCGGCGGCACGGGCCGCGGCCGATGCCGGTATATCGCCGGCCGTGATCCATCACGAACCGGGCGCGCTGGTCATCGACTTCATCGAAGGAAAAACGCTGACAGCTGCCGATGTGCGCGACCCGGCCATGCTGGCACGCATCGTGCCCCTGCTGAAAAAATGCCACCGCGAGATTCCGAAATTTCTGCGCGGGCCGGTCCTCGCCTTCTGGGTGTTCCATGTGGTGCGCGATTACGGCTGGACGCTGAAGGCCGGCCGGAGCCGCCACCTCACACGGCTGCCCGACTTTCTGGCGGCGGCCGACAAGCTCGAACGGGCCGTCGGGCCGGTCGAGATGGTGTTCGGCCACAATGACCTGCTGCCGGCCAATTTTCTCGACGATGGCGAGCGGCTCTGGCTGATCGACTGGGACTATGCCGGCTTCAACAGTCCGTTGTTCGACCTTGGCGGGCTTGCCTCCAACAACGAGTTGACGCCGGCCCAGGAAACATGGCTGCTCGAAACCTATTTCGAGACGCCCGCGACCGACGATCTCCGCCGCCGCTATGCGGCGATGAAATGCGCGTCGCTGCTGCGCGAGACCATGTGGAGCATGGTCTCCGAGCTCCATTCCAAGATCGACTTCGATTATGCCGCCTATACGGCCGAAAACCTGTCGCGCTTCGACGCGGCCTATAGCGCCTTCAACAGGACCTGAAAGACATGCACGCGTTACCCGGCACGGCCAAGGCGGTCATCATCGGCGGCGGAATCGTCGGCTGCTCGACGGCCTATCATCTGGGAAAGCTGGGCTGGACCGACACCGTTCTGCTTGAGCGCAAGAAACTGACCTCCGGCACGACGTTCCACGCGGCCGGCCTTGTCGGCCAGTTGCGGACCAGCGCCAACATCACGCAGCTGCTGGGCAACTCGGTCGCGCTCTACAATACGCTCGAAGAGGAGACCGGTCTCGGTACGGGCTGGAAGATGAATGGCGGGTTGCGGCTTGCCTGCAACGCCGAGCGCTGGACGGAGGTCAAGCGACAGGCGACGACTGCGCGCTCCTTCGGTCTCGAAATGCATCTGCTGAGCCCGAAAGAAGCGCAGGATCTCTGGCCGCTGATGCAGATCGACGACGTGGTGGGGGCCGCCTTCCTGCCGACCGACGGCCAGGCCAATCCCTCCGACGTGACGCAGGCCCTTGCCAAGGGCGCGCGCATGTCGGGCGTCCGGATTTTCGAGGATACCGCGGTCGTCTCGATCGATGTCGAGGACGGGCGCATTCGCGGCGTCGTGACCGAGCATGGCCGGATCGATTGCGAGATCGTGATCTGCTGCGCCGGGCAGTGGACGCGCGTGCTTGCGGCCACGGTCGGCGTCAATGTGCCGCTGGTGTCGGTCGAGCATCAATACATGATCACCGAGAAGATCGAGGGCGTGAAATCGAACCTGCCGACACTGCGCGATCCCGACCGGCTGACCTACTACAAGGAGGAAGTTGGCGGATTGGTGATGGGTGGATATGAGCCCAATCCGATTCCCTGGGCCATGGACGGCATTCCCGACGGCTTTCACTACACGCTGCTCAGCTCCAATTTCGATCATTTCGAGCCGATCATGGAACTGGCCCTGGGGCGGGTGCCGGCGCTGCAGACCGCCGGCATCAAGACGCTGATCAACGGACCCGAAAGCTTCACGCCGGACGGCAATTTCATTCTCGGCGAAGCGCCGGAGCTGAAGAACTTCTTTGTCGGCGCCGGGTTCAATGCCTTCGGCATTGCCTCCGGCGGCGGCGCCGGCCAGGCGCTGGCCGAATGGGTCGTCAAGGGCGAGGCGCCCTACGATTTGTGGCCGGTCGACATCCGGCGTTTCGGGCGACCGCATTTCGACACCGACTGGGTCCGGACGCGAACGCTCGAGGCCTATGGCAAGCACTACACGATCGCCTGGCCCTTCGAGGAACACTTAAGCGGACGCCCCTGCCGGCGCTCGCCGCTCTATGCCCATCTGAAGGAGCAGCAGGCCTGTTTCGGCGAAAAGCTGGGCTGGGAGCGCCCCAACTGGTTCGCCGATCCGGCGGCCGGCGAAACGCCGGAAGATCGCTACAGCTATGGCCGGCAGAACTGGTTTGCCGCGGTCGGGCGCGAGCACAAGGCAACGCGCGAAGGCGTGACGATTTTCGACCAGACGTCGTTTGCCAAGTTCACGGTGAAGGGGCCCGATGCCGAAGCGGCGCTGACATGGATCTGTGCCAATGACGTCGCCAAGGCGCCGGGCAGCCTGACCTATACGCAAATGCTCAACGACCGGGGCGGCATCGAATGCGACCTGACCGTGGCGCGCGTTGCGCCTGACGAATTCTACATCGTGACCGGCACCGGCTTTGCGACGCATGATTTCGACTGGATTTCACGCAACATTCCGGCCGGCATGAACGCACAGATCGTCGACGTCACCTCGTCGAACGCGGTGCTGGCGCTGATGGGGCCGAAGGCACGCGACGTGTTGGCAGCCGTCACGCGCGACGATGTGTCGAACACGGCCTTCCCCTTCGGCCAGGCGCGACGCATCGGTATTGCCGGCTGCCCAGTTCTGGCGCTCCGCGTCACCTATGTCGGCGAGCTAGGTTGGGAACTGCATCTGCCGGTCGAATATGCGGTCAATGTCTATGAGGCGCTGATGCGGGCGGGCGCGGCGCATGGCATTTCGAATGCCGGCTACCGCGCCATCGAGTCGCTGCGGCTCGAAAAGGGTTATCGCGCCTGGGGTTCGGATATTGGTCCCGATCACACGCCGCTCGAGGCGGGGCTGGGCTGGGCCGTCAAGCTGCGCAAGAACGTGCCGTTCAAGGGACGCGAGGCGATGCTGGCCCAGAAGGAAGCGGGCGTGAAAAAGATGCTGGCCTGCTTCACGGTCGACGATCCCGAGACGATCCTGCTCGGCCGCGAAACGATCTACCGCAATGGCGAACGCGTGGGCTGGCTGACCAGCGGCGGCTATGGCTACACGGTCGGCAAGTCGATCGGTTATGGCTATGTGCGCCATCCGGCCGGCGTGACCGCGGATTATGTGATGGCGGGCCGCTATGAGCTGGAGGTCGCGACCGTCCGCATTCCGGCCGAGGTCCATCTCGAACCGCTGCACGATCCGAAAATGGCGCGAATCAAGGCTTGAACGCGAAGCGGCGATGCGCGTGCCAGAAGGAAACACCTCCCGGGCGCCTGACGCAAGCGACGGTCAGCTTCCGTTAACCGGCCGGTGAGAGACTAACGAAAGGTCACCGACGGATTCGCGGGAGAGCACGACCTTGTCTTCATTCACCTCGCAGGCCGCGCCGCGCCGGATCGACACCGCATCGCCGGTGACGCTTCTGGACGCGCCGGAGAATACCGACGCCATAGCGCTCCACGACTACTGGCAGTCCAGGCGCGGCGAACGGCCGATACCCGACCGCGCCGACATCCGGCCATCGGACTTCACACGCATGCTGCCTTCGGTCGCCATCATCGAGGTGATCGATGGCGGTCGCGATTTCCGTTTCCGGCTTTTCGGCAGCGAGCTTGCCACTTGGATGGGCTGCGATCGTACCGACCAACGCTTTACGCAAATGCAGCCCGCGCCGGGCTCCGACCTTTCGCCGGAGCAGGTTCGGAAGCGGTGGATCGATGTCGCGAGCGGCGCTCTTGCGGCGGCGCGGCCGATCTTCCTCAAGGCGCCGGTTCTCACCGCCAGCGCCGTTCTCACAATGCATGCGGTGATTATGCCACTGACCGCGGGCGGCTCGGAAATCGAGCAGCTCTTCGGCGGCGCTTTTGTCACCTCAACGCCAGCCAAGAGCTGATTTCCGGAAGAATGGTACAGCCGCCCCGGATCGAACGGGGGACCTCTAGATCCACAATCTAGCGCTCTAACCAGCTGAGCTACGGCTGCACAAATCAGGCGGAGGCACCCAAAAGAGGATGCCCGCGAATGGCCGGGAACTTAATTCGGCGCCACGCCGATGACAAGGGCCGAGAAAGACCTATCCGGGCCTACATCAGCACATTGGCCACAAAGATCGAAACCACGCCCAGCGGGGCCACATAACGCAGCGAAAAGCGCCAGAGCGGGAGCCAGCGGCGGCCGTGCACGCCCAAAGCCTCCTCAACGGACTCCCGGGTCAGCACCCAGCCGGCGAAGAGCGACACCATCGCACCGACCGTCGGCATCAGGATGTTCAACGCCACATAGTCAAGCGTGTCGAAGAAGGTCTTGTCGGCAAGTATCCCGAGAGGCGCCAGCGGGCGGTAGTCGGCCCAGAGGTTGAACGACAGAACCGTGCCGATGCCGAGCAGCCAGACCAGAATACCGGTAATGACGGCGAGCTTGCGGCGCGACATGTCGACCACTTCCTCGGCCCAGGCGACCACCGGCTCGAGCAGCGAGATTGCCGAGGTGACGGCGGCAATCGAAAGCAGCAGGAAGAAGACCGAGCCGATCAGCACGCCGCCGCCGATCGTGCCGAAAGCAATCGGCAGCGTGATGAAGGTGAGGCCCGGCCCGGCCGTCGGTTCAAGCCCGTAGGTGAAGACCAGAGGAAATATGGCGATGCCGGCCATGATCGCGATGCCGGTGTCGGCAACCGCGATAATGACGGCTGAACGTCCGATCGATACGTCTTTGTCGAGATAGGCGCCGTAGGTCATCATTGCGCCGAGAGCGACGCTCACGGAGAAAAAGCCCTGACCGATCGCCGCCAGAACTGTGTCGGGCTTCACATCCTCGAATTTGAAGGCGAACATGAAGTCCATTGCGGCGCCAAATCCCTGCGTTGTCGTCGCGTAGATTGCCATGGCCGCCACGAGAAAAAACAGAGCCGGCATCAGCGAAACGACCGCGCGCTCGATGCCCGACGTCACGCCAACGGCAACGATTCCCACCACGAGCAGCAGGAAGAGCGTCTGCCAGAAGCTCAATGCATAGGGGTCGGCAATGAAGCTTTCAAAATGCGCCAGCGTCGCCGCATGATCGTCGCCGGCAAAGGCGCCGGTGAGCGCCAGCTCGACATATTTCAGCGCCCAGCCACCGATGACGGCGTAGTAAGAGAGAACGACAAAGGCGCCGATGGTACCGCCCCAACCGATTATCATCCAGATACGCGCGGCGCGGTTTTCGGCGACCAACTTGCGCATGGTGTTGATCGGACTCAACCGGCCCATGCGGCCCAACATGATCTCGGCGACCAGAATGGGTAGCGCGATCGCCAGCATCGTCAGGCCGTAAATCGCGATGAAGGCGCCGCCGCCGTTCTCACCGGCGATGTAGGGGAAGCGCCAGATATTGCCGAGCCCCACGGCGCTGCCAATGGCAGCCATTAAAAAAGCAAAGCGCGAAGACCATCGCCGCGGCGCAAACGGTGTCGTCATTTCCGGTATCCCCCAACTGCCAGACGTCCGATCTTCCCCGACCTGCTCGGACCCAAGCCTAGCCCGGGGTGGCCTGCCGCGCCAAGCACCCGGCGCTCGCGGCGGCAAGGGAATCGCCTATAGTCGCCCGCGACGCGCATCCGGCACACCGGGAGACCCGCATGAATGCCCATCCGATCCGCACCGCCTATATAGAGGCCAATGGGCTGGCCTTCGAAGTCGATATTTGCGGCGATGGCCAGAAATTCGCGCTGCTGCTGCATGGCTTTCCGGAAAGCAAGTTTTCGTGGCGGCATCAGATGCCGCTCTTTGCCGAACTCGGCTACACAGTCTGGGCGCCAAATCTTCGTGGTTATGGCGGGACGTCGCGGCCGAAGGATCGGGCGGCCTATGCAATGTCGTATCTCCTCGACGACGTCGCCGGGTTGATCGACGCGGCGCGGGCGCGCGGCATTTCCGGCCCGACGACACTCGTTTCGCATGACTGGGGCGGCGTCATTGCATGGACGTTTGCGCTTGCCGGCATCCGCCCGCTCGAACGCTTCATCGTGATGAACCTGCCGCATCCGGCGTTGATGGCGAAGCGCATCCGGACATGGGCGCAATTGAAGAAGAGCTGGTACATCTTCTTCTTCCAGATTCCGTGGCTGCCGGAGAAGCTGCTGCTGGCGCGCAACGCGCGCGCCATCGGCGAGGCATTCCGCGGCATGGCCGTCGACAAGTCGCGCTTTCCCGACGAGGTGCTCGATCACTATCGCAAGAATGCGCAGATTCCGGGCGCGATGACGGCGATGATCAATTATTACCGCGCCGGTTTCCGCGGTCCGCAGCCCGAAGTGTGGAGCGACCCGCCGATCCTCGAAACGCCGACGCTGATGATCTGGGGCGAGGAGGACTCCGCTCTCGGCAAGGAACTTACTTACGGCACGGACGAACTCGTCAGCGATTTCACCATCCGCTATCTGCCACAGGTGTCGCATTGGGTGCAGCAGGAAGCGCCCGAGACCGTCAACGCGATGGTCCGAGCATGGATCGAGGGCCGGCATGTGCCGCAGGCCGGGCTCGGCGGACGGTTGCTCATCGCCGACTGAACAACCGCCCATTGCGCCAATACGGCAAGATCCGGCATCATGTTGCGGTCACATTCGGCCCGCAATCTGCCGAGACCTCATTCCCGGAGCGCTCCCCATGTCCCGCCTGTTCGCAATTTTCATCGGTATTCTGCTGCTTCTCGTCGTCGTGGCGGTCGCGGTGCCGATGCTGATCCCGATGGCGACCTACAAGGCGCAGGTCGCTGAGGCCGTGAAAGCGCAAACGGGACGGGATATCAGGATCGACGGCGAAGTCGGCCTTTCGTTTTTCCCCAACATTGCGGTTTCCATCGAAGATGTCGGGTTTTCCAACGCAAGTTGGGCGAAAGAGCGCGAAATGGCCTCGATGAAGGAGATGCGCGCAACGCTGAAGCTGATGCCGCTCTTCCGGGGTGCCGTCGAAATCGACAGTTTCGTGCTGGTCGATCCTGCAATCCATCTGGAGGTTCGGCGCGACGGAACGCCCAACTGGCAATTCGAGACAGCAAGCGCGCCGGCAGGCGGCAGCGGGGGCTCGTCGTCAAACGGCATGACCGTGAGCGAGATCAGCCTCGGCGAAATCTCGATCCAGAATGGCCGCGCCAGCTACGCCAATGCCCAGACCGGCGCCAGCTACGCCGCGGAGAAGGTCAACGTAAGCCTCGCCCTGCCGCGGCTTGACGATCCGTTCGTGGCCGATGGATCGCTGGTCTGGAACGGCGACGAAATTCGTTTCGATCTCAAAGCCGACCGTCCCCGCGCCTTCACCGAAGGTGGCCAGACGCCCGTCGCGCTGACGATTTCCGCGCCCAAGGTCAAGGCGTCCTATGGCGGCACACTGAAAGCACTCGACGGCCTCGCCTTTGCGGGCGACGTCGATCTTGCCGTGCCCTCCGTGCGAGCGCTGGCAGCATGGGCGGGCAGCCCGATGCCGGCCGGCAAGGGCTTCGGCCCGCTTTCAATCCAGGGGAAAGCCAGCGGCAGCGGCGAGACCTACAGTTTTTCCGACGCCATCATCGGCTTTGACGGGATGAATGCGACAGGCACGCTCTCGGTTCGAACCGGCGGAACACGACCCCATGTCAAGGGCGACCTGACTGTCGATCGTGTCGACGTCAACGCTTATCTTGAAAACGACGGTAGCACCGCGCGCAGCGGCGGCGGCGGAGCAAGCGATCCGGGCTGGAGCACCGACCCGATCGATCTTTCGGGTCTCAAGGCTGTTGATGCCGACTTTGCCCTGCGGGCAGGGCAAGTCCTCTTTCAGCAGATCGAGATCGGCGAGAGCGCGCTCAATCTCAAACTGGCGGGTGGCGTCCTGACCGCGACGCTTGGCAAACTCGGACTTTACGGCGGTTCGGGCGCGGGCGCGCTGACCGTCAATGGCGCCAGCGCGACGCCGCAGATCAACGCGAATTTCAAGCTGGCCGGGCTTGCTGCCGAGCCCTTCCTCACCGACGCCGCCGACTTCAAGCGGCTGCAGGGCACCACGGCTGTCGACATCGCCGTCAGCGCCTCGGGCCGCTCGCAGCGCGCCATGGTGTCGGCGCTCAACGGTAATGGCAGTGTCAAGTTCACCGACGGCAAGATCAAGGGCATCAATCTCGCACAACTGGCGCGCACGGCGCTCGGTGCCGCAACCAGCGGCTGGCAATCGGGCGGCACGCAGGACACCGACTTTTCCGAAATGGGCGGCACGTTCACGATCACCAACGGGGTGCTTGCCAATAGCGATCTCCGGCTGCTGTCGCCGCTGATCCGCGTCAACGGCGCGGGAACCGCCAACATCCTCGAAAAGACACTCAACTACAGGGTGGAACCGAGGCTCGCGGCCTCGCTCGAAGGACAGGGCGGTCAGGCGGATGTCAAAGGCATCGAGGTGCCGATCCTGATCACCGGCGCGTGGTCGAACCCGCGCTTTGCGCCCGACCTCGCATCCATGATCCAGAACCGCGAGAATATCGAGAGCACGATCAAATCGATCCGCGAGGACCGCGGCAAAGGCCTGATCGACAGCCTGATGGGCCGCCCGCCGGCCGCGCAGGAGCAAGCACCGGCAAATGACGGCGGTAGCGGGGGCAGCCAGGAAGCGCCCGCGAGCGACGAGACGGAGCCGGCCGCAAAACCCAGACCCGAGGACGCGCTGCGGCAGCTTTTCGGGCGGTAGTCCGGTCAGACCTTCTTGAAATCGTCGAGCGCGGCGAATTCCTTCATGCCGTCGACGCGGTACATGCGGCGCTTGAGGCGCGGATAGGTGCAGATGTCGATGGGCGACCGCGTGCCGCCCATCAGATAGACGAGGTCTTCGGTTGCATCGTCTGGCACCCGCATCGAATGGGCCGGTGAATTTTTCGGGAAGGCCATGAAATCGCCAGGGCCGACGCGGAAGCTTTCATCGCCGATGGTCGCTTCGCCCTGCCCCGAAAGGACGTAGAGAAATTCCTCGTCCTGGCCGTGGAAGTGGTGCTCGGTCGTTTCGCGGCCCGGCTCAACGCGAACCAGATGGACACCGACATCCGAAAGCCCAAGCAGGTCGCCGATCGAGCGCGTGTTGCGGACGGCATTGGCGTTGAACTGGTGGACATGCCGCTTTTCCGGCAAAGCCGCGATCTGCGCAGCGCCAAGAAGGCAGGCCGCGCCGTCAGGGTCTTTCGATGTCACCGGGTCTCTCCTTTTCGCAGTTTTCGGCGGTCGTGCTCCGGATTTTGTGCCTTTTGCGTCTGCCGTCTAGACTTATTCAGACTGATTCGTCGGGGCCAGTCTGAATGGGACGGGCGGCAATTTCATGATCCAACACGCCTTTTCAGTACTGATAAAGTTCTTCATCGGAGCGGTGGCTGTCGGCGCGCTTCTCAATGCGTTCGACATCACGGCCGAGCAGGTGCTGCAGGACTTCGGATTCACGCCTGAGGCGATCCTCACTTTTGTGCGCGAGGGGTTTGGCTGGGCGCTGCCGCATTTCCTGCTCGGCGCGATGGTGCTCATTCCGGTCTGGCTGATCATCTTTCTGCTGAAACCGCCAAGTTTCCGCGGCTGACATCCACCTGTTGCACGAGAACGCAAGCTATGTAGAGTCGCTTGGTTAACGGCGGCGGGGCACAAAGTTCCCGGGCCGGACAGGGGTATAAATTGGGAGGATATCCATGAAGAAGACGATTTTCGCCGCGGCTCTGGCCGTTTCCGCCGTCGCGCTGGCCGCGCCTGCAACGGCCGATGTTGGTGCCGGGCTCGTCGGCAATACCGTTACGCTGACGGCTGCCGACGGCGCGGTGACCAAGATTTTCTATCCCGATACGTCGAGCATTGTCGTCAAGGCGGCCGACGGCTCGGAAATCAGCGGCAGCTGGCGTGTTGCCGACAACACGATCTGCACGACGATGGGTGAGGCACCTGAAAATTGCACCGCCCCGATCGAAGATGCGCCGACCGTTGGCGGCTCGGGCACCATCGAAGGCGAGCAGGGCAACGTGAATTGGTCGGTCACAGCCGGCAAGGATTTCTGACCCAACACCCTCTTCCGTCTGTTCCCCGGCGTTCGCTTTTACTAGAGTCCCCGAGATGAAATTCGGCGATTCGAGGGAGTGGCGATCATGGGACGACTTTCGGGAAAACGCGCCATTGTGACGGGCGCTGGCAGTGGCATCGGCCGCGCCAGCGCCCGTCTCTTTGCGGCGGAGGGCGCCAAGGTCGTCGCCATCGATCTCGTGGAAGCGGCAGTCGACGAGACGGCCGACATGATCCGCAAGGAAGGCGGCGCAGTTTCCTCCGTCGCCGCCGATGTCAGCAACGAGACCGCCGTCAAGGACTTTGTCGAGCATTGTGCGGCACAGTATGGCGGCGTCGACGTGCTCTACGCCAATGCGGGCATCAGCGGCGGTATGGTCCCGCTACAAGAACAAACTGTCGCTTATTGGCAGCAAATTCTTGCGGTCAATCTCATTGGCCCATTTCTCGCGATCAAATATGCGAGCCCCTACATGCTCAAACAGGGCAAGGGTTCGATCATCTGCACCGCTTCGGTGGCGGGCCTCAGGGCCAACGCCGGCGCGACCGCCTACAGCGCCAGCAAGGCCGGCGTCATCAGCCTCGTGCAAACGGTCGCCAACGAGTTCTACGGTTCGGGCGTGCGCGTCAACGCGATCTGTCCGGGCCTGATCGAGACCGGCATGACGAAGCCGATTTTCGATGGCGCGCGCGCGCGCGGCAGCGACGACAAGATCGGTCAGCTCAATCCGATGAAGCGCTACGGATTACCGCCGGAAATCGCGCATGCGGCGCTTTTCCTCGCCAGCGACGATGCTTCCTATGTCAACGGGCAGGCGATCGCCGTCGATGGCGGGCTTTCAAGCACGCATCCATTTGCGGGCAGGCGCTGAATCGCTGCACGACACGGCACCCGACGGTACATAGATCGCGACGACGTTTGGCAGATCGCGCAAGGCCGATGGACCTAGGTAGTTTCCGAGTCTGACGCCTTTATGTACCGCCGGTTACGGTCCGAACGACAGATTCACGGGGGCCACAGACGGGACAGTCGCGGCACTCACGCCGTCTCCAGAGGAGCGACCGCCATGCTCGGTACTATTCTACTGATCGTCCTGATTTTGTTTCTGGTCGGATCGCTGCCGACATGGCCACATAGTTCGGGTTGGGGTTATTACCCGAGCGGTGGACTGGGTATCGTCCTGGTCGTGGTCCTCATTCTTTTGCTCATGGGACGGATCTGACCCGCGACGATCTCCGAGAGCCGATCCCGACACAGATGCAGGCGGTTTTCAACACCGCTTGCAGGCGCCCCTCGGGCCTGAAGCCGGGTATGAATAAATGGACAGCATGATCGCCCCCGCTGCGCGCAGGGACGATCGGCTGCTTGTTTATTTGTTCCGTTCCGCGCTGCTCTCGATGTTGTCGCCGGTCTTGGAAATATCCCTGCCGGCCCCGGCAACGGTATTGCACCCGCCCAAGATCGAAACGGCACTGAAAAGAAGTAACAGGGTGAAGGTTAGCATCGTCGATTTCATGCTCATGGCACTGCCTTTGGCTGAGCGGTTTCGGAACGCCCTGCGAAAGGCGGAGCGGAGGTGCATGCATGCACATGCGATTTGACTTTGCATCGCGATACCGGCGACGCATCCGGGTCAGATTCGTTGTGTGAGTATCAGCACGTGGATGACGACCATGACGACCGACAGCCCACCGCTCGGGTAGTAACCCCAGTTCACGCTGTGCGGCCATCTTGGCAAGGCGCCAATCAGAAGAAGAAGCAGGATGAAAAGCAGGATCGTGCCGGTGCCCATGTCCATATGCGCCTCCCGAAAAGGGGATGAAAAAGGACAGGGTGCAGAGTATCGGCAGACAGGTTGGGTCCACAGACTCGGAATGTACTCAGCAAAATACCCTCGAAGACGGGCCGGCGTTATGCGTCAGCCGGCGGTTCGTCCAATCGGCTTGCCGCGGCAAGGGCCAGCCGGGCGAGCGCAGGCAGAGACTTCGAACCGGTCTTTTTCATGATCGCGGCACGATGGCTCTCGACGGTGCGCTGACTGATCTTCAGATCGGCCGCGATATTCTTGCTGGGGTCTCCGGCGAGGACCATCTCCATGATCTGACGCTGCCGGGGCGTCAGGCCCGCAACATGCTTGGCCGCTTCTTCGTGCCATGCGAGCAGCTTGTTTTTATCCCGGGACCGTTCGAGCGCCCGCCGGACGCTTGCAAGCAATTCGGCACTCTCGACCGGCTTTTCGATAAAATCTGCGACCCCCGCCTTCATTGCCTGGACGGCCATCGGCACGTCGCCATTGCCCGTAATCATGATTGCCGGAAATTGATGGTTGATCTCGTCCAGACGTTGCAGCAATCCGAGCCCGTCCATTCCCGGCAGCTTCTCATCGATCAAAAGACATGCCTCACGTCCCGGACGATAGGCATTGAGGAAAGCCTCGGCATCCGCGTAGACCTCGACGGCAAAGCCCTCCGCCTCAAGCAGCTCACGAAAGGCGTCACGTATCTGGCCGTCATCGTCGACGACAAAAATGATCGGCGTATCCGGTTCGTCGAGCGCGATTTTTGTACCCGCCCGGCGTGGTTCCGACGCGGCAGGAGCGACCGTCTTCAGAACGCGCTGGAGTGCATTGGCCAACTCCTCGGGTTTGACCGGCTTGTTGAGCTGCAGGCAGTCCTGGAAAGCGATGGCCCGCAGGACATCGGTCGATATGTCACCGGTCAGAATGAAAACCGGTAACCGGGCACCAAACCTCTCCCTCAGCTTCGCTGTCGCCTCAAGTCCATTCAGGCCGTTCGGCAGATTGTAGTCAGCAATGACGATGTCGGGCTGAATGTTGTCGCGTGCAACCAGGTGCAGCGCGGTGACACCATCCGGTGCCGTGACGACACGGTGGCCGTCACTGGCGAGAAAGAGCTCGAGAAGCTCACGCACTTCCGAATCGTCCTCGATGACCAGAATGGTGCCGGTGTGCCGAACCTCGATGTCTGTGCGGCTGCCCACATCGCGCCGACGCGACTGAGCCGGATGCGGCGCTTCGACTGGAGCGCGCGGGACATCGATGCAGAACATGGATCCTTTTCCCGGACTCGACCAGACCCGGACCGGGTGCTTGAGCAACTTGCCCAGGTGACGCACGATCGAGAGGCCAAGACCGAGTCCCCGATTGCGTTCGCGTGCAGCGTTGTCGACCTGGTAGTATTCATTGAAGATTTTGGAGATATCGCTCTCGGCGATACCTATGCCGGTATCCAGAACCTCGATGCTGAGCCTTTCGCCGCGCCGGCGACAACCGAGAAGCACCTCGCCGTGCATCGTATATTTGAATGCATTTGACAGAAGATTGCGGATCATCTGCTCAAGCAGTTGCGGATCGCTGTGTACCCAAAGACTGCAAGGAACCAAGCGAAAATTGATGTCCTGCGCCTTTGCGATGTAGGAGAACTCCTCCTGAATACGGCTGAAGAGATCGTCGATCCTGACGTTTACCGCTACGGGGCGGACAGTGCCGGCCTCAATCTGGTTCAGATCGAGCAATGTATTCAACATACTTGACATGGAAGTGATCGTTGCATCCAGGCGTGCGATCAGCTTTTTCTCGCTCTCTCCCTTGACTTTTTTTGCCAGCAGTCCCTGAAGCAGCGCGAGCGTTTGCAGTGGCTGGCGGAGATCGTGGCTCGCGGCGGCAAGAAATCTCGACTTCGCGACATTGGCAAGATCGGCCTGCCGCCTGGCGTCTTCGAGTGCCTTTGCCGTAAGCCTCTGGGCGGTGATATCGACGAAGGTGATCACCACACCCTCAACTCTGTTGTCGCTTGTACGGTAGGGCAATATCCGGCGGATAAACCAGACATCGTTCTGCGCCTCGACCTCTCGCTCGATTGAGGCGAAGCTTTCAAGCACCGTACGAGCGTCCGCTGGAAGCGTATTGTCGATCGCCAGAGAGTTGATGTCCGAAAGTGGCCGCCCAATATCACTCGGGATGACGCTGAAGAGCGATTTGGTCGCCGGGGTGAAAAAACGAATTTTGAGATCGGTATCAAGAAAGAGCGTCGCGACATCGGTGCTGTAGAGGACATTCTGCAAATCGTTGGCGGTCGTCCGATGCTGCTCCAGCGTTTCCTGAAGCTGGCTGTTGAGAGCGGTCAGTTCCTCGTTGAGCGACTGTAATTCTTCCTTGGCGGTCAACAGTTCCTCGTTGGTGGACTGGAACTCTTCATTGACCGACATCGCTTCTTCATTGATTGCCTTCTGCTCCTCGCCCGACACCTCCAGATCGCGGATGGCCGCCTGAAGCTCGGCTCTTGTGGACGCGAGATCCTGCTCGAGCTCGCTCACACGCGAGACGTCTTCGGGCCTCGTCGCGCGGCTTTGCGCCGGCTCCGGCCTTGGCTCGTCAATGAAGCAAACCAGCAGATGTTCTTCACCCTCGTTCAGAACCGGTTGAACTTCGATGCTGAACGTATGTGTGTCGCCGTTGTGCGCCGTGCTGCCGCCGCGGACCGAAATGCGCTTGTTTTCCCGTTTTGCCTTTTGAATCGCTGAGCGAATCTTGATTCGCAAGTCCTCCGGCGCCATGGCGAGCAGATTGTGCGTGGGTGGCCCCGACGGGACGCGCAGGTAGCGGTCCGTCGGCCCCAGCGAAAAAAGCCATTCGTACTTGCTGTTGATCAAAACGGCCGCCGGTGCATAGGATTCCATTACCAGTTGCCGGCAGAGGTCAGCGAGAACCGTCTGTCGTGACGGCGCGAGATTCTGCCATGTTCGGGTGGGAACTCTCACAGCGCTGTCGGCGCTGATCAGTCGCCCCAATTCGCCTGGACTGCCTCGGCCGACTTGCCGATAGATGCGCTCGGGTTTGGATATGACTTCAAAGCGGCCGTCATCGTGTCCGATCGTCTCCGCGTTGCCGAGAAGCAAAATGCCGTTCTCGCGCAAGGCAAAGCCGAATACGGCGATGGCTTTCGCTTGCGCTTCCGGACTCAGATAGATCAAAAGATTCCGGCATGAAATCATATCAATGCGCGAGAAAGGAGGGTCAGTCAGCACATCCTGCACCGTAAAGACGACCGACGAGCGCAGCGCCGGCGAAATCCTGTAATTGTCATCTTCCCTGGAGAAGAAGCGCTCAAGGCGGGCCGGCGACACACCCGCCTCGATCGAATGAGGATAGAGGCCGTCCCGTGCAGTCGCCACTGCATCCCCGTCAACATCCGAAGCGAATATTTCCAGCTTGATGTTGCGTTTGGCCGCCGTGATCTGCTCCTGGATCAGTATTGCAAGAGAATAGGCCTCCTCGCCGGTGCTGCACCCAACGACCCATATACGAAGAGGGCGATCGAGCGAGTGGTTCTGAACCAGGCCGGGGATGATCTTCTCAGCCAGATATTCAAATACCTTCGGGTCGCGAAAGAAGCTGGTGACGTTGATGAGCAAATCCTTGGCGAGACGTTCGAGCTCCGCGGCGTCGTTCTGCAGGATTTCGAAATAGCGGTTCATTTCGCTGCTCTCGATCGCCTCCAACGCCATGCGGCGTTCGATCCGACGCTGCAGCGTGCCTCGTTTGTAGAGCCTGAAGTCGTGTCCCGAACTTGTACGCAGCAGTTCGACGATCGCCGGCAGGCAATCCTCTGTGCTGGCCGCCGACCGCGCGTCCGGAGCCCGCTCCGGGGCGGTGATCTGCAGGCCATATGCGACCAGCGCATCCGGGATGTCCGCCACGGGCAACACCTGATCCGTTGCGCCGGTCATGATGGCGCTGCGCGGCATGCCATCGTAAGCGGCCTCGTCCGGGTCTTGCACAATGACCAACCCACCTTTTTGCTTCACGGATTTCAGTCCGAGACTGCCGTCCGCACCTGTTCCCGAGAGAACCACGCAAACAGCGCGTGGGCCGCAGTCCTCCGCCATAGAGTGAAGCAAAAAATCGAACGGCAATCGGGCGCCGTGACGTGCCTGCGGATGAGAAAGGTGCAAAACACCATCGCCCACAGAGAGATAAGTTCCCGGCGGAATGACGTAGAGGTGATCGCGTTCGATCGGCATCCCGTTCGTCGCCTGCTGCACACGCATTTTGGTATGTTCGGCCAGCAGTCCGACCATCATGCTTTCGTGGGTCGGGTCGAGATGCTGAACCAGAATGAAGGCCATGCCGATGTCGGCAGGCAGAGCACTGACAAGTTTCTTGCATGCCTCGAGACCTCCCGCCGAGGCGCCGATGCCGACAACCGGAAAATCATCCGGCACCTGAGAAACCGATTGCGATGGCGGCGCGCGGCCTGCCGGTTGCGACCGGGCCGTTCCATCCTGGGGTGAACGGCTTCCTGGCATGCTCATGCTTTCGCGTTGCAGCCCCGCAGCGCGGGGCAGAATTTAATTCTATCACATTTCCCATATCGGGGCGAGATCGAGATTCTATTGTCGCCGCCCGGGCAAAAAGCGCGGCAAACTGCGCGCGCATCGAGCGACATGTCCGGATATGCAGGTCTACGTAGTATCCGAGTCTGTTCGCAACAGACCCTGACGGGCTAGCTTCACACTACCCAAACCGTGGAGTGGTTCGCGGCACCTTTTCAGTTGCCGCACAGGGGTTGTTTTGCGCGTGTCTGCCGGCCGCCAGGCCAGCTACCAGACAAGCGCCCGGCAACGTAATCGATCTGTAAATCCCGGATGGCAAGTATATCCGAATATGCGAGAGCCCTGCCTTGTGGCGGTTAGCGATCGGATTGGCGAGCGACCCGGCTTTCCGGCGCCGGCGTCTCTGACTTGTCAAAAAACAAGATGCGCACACGGATCGACCGCAAGCACTCACGACACCGTGCTTGCGTCACTCTTGAAACAGGAATGCCAAAATGATCAATATCCGAACCCTTTTCCTGGTGAGTTTTCTCGCCATCCCGGCCTTCATGATGGTTGGCGCGTTTGACCGCGCCGCTGCCGCGACGACGGAGGATCTCCACCGGGACGCCGATCAGGCCCTGAAAACTCTCTACAAGACCAACCCGACCGCGCTGCAGATTTCAAAGCAAGCCAAGGCCGTTCTCGTTTTCCCCAACGTGGTCAAGGCCGGCCTCATATTCGGTGGCGCCTATGGTGAAGGCGTCCTGATGAAGGGATCGACCATCGACGGGTATTTCAACTCGTTCACCGGTTCCTGGGGTCTGCAGGCAGGCGCACAGTCATATTCGTATGCCGTCTTCCTCATGACCGATGAAGCCGTGGAATATCTCGACAAATCACAGGGATGGGAAGTCGGCGTTGGACCGACGGTCGTTGTCATGGACGAAGGCGTCGCCACGAACCTGTCGACGTCGACGTTGAAGGATGCCGCATATGCCTTCATCTTCGACCAGCAAGGTCTGATGGCTGGCGTCAGCATCGAGGGAACGAAGATTTCCAGAATCAAGAACTGAACGACGACATCAAAGAAATGCGAGCGGCAACGCCATCCCTCGGAAACGACGGGTGGCGTTTCCGTATTGCAGATCGGCCAGCCCAAACGCGACCTCGCAGGGGAAGCAACTCGTTCCGGCGCACAGAGATCGAAAGGAAGTGGTGCCCAGGGGCGGAATCGAACCACCGACACTGCGATTTTCAGTCGCATGCTCTACCAACTGAGCTACCTGGGCGGAAGCTCCGAGGCGGGGCAATCAGGCCCGGCCGCGGCGAGGTTCGCGGGTTATAGGAGATCGAATCCGGACTGTCCAGAGGGGTAAGAAAACAAACACTGCCAATGGCTTAGCGCTGTTCTTCGTCGTCCCCCGCCGCCTCTGCATCCCAATCGTCCGGCGGCTCGACGGCCGGAATTGCATAGGCGCCTTTCAGCCAGCGGTTGAGATCGACGTCGGCACAGTGCTTGGAGCAGAAAGGATGGAAGTCGGGCGCCGATTTTTTGGCGCAAACCGGGCATGGGCGCGGGCTGCGCAGCTTCACGACGTTGGACTTGTCCCCGGTTTCTGTCATCGAACTGTCAAAAATCTGTCACTGAACTGTCATAACGTCGATCCGCTCGCGCGGAAATCCTCCCTCGCCCACCAGGCTGATTTCGACAGCCACCTTCCGGCGAAGCCGATCGATCAAATAGGGGTTGCCGCGCTCGAGCCAGTCGACGACTTCGGCAGCGGCGCGGGCGACCAGC
The DNA here is from genome assembly GCF_030651915.1 of Parvibaculum sp. Taxonomy (GTDB): domain Bacteria; phylum Pseudomonadota; class Alphaproteobacteria; order Parvibaculales; family Parvibaculaceae; genus Parvibaculum. Next base: position 796,879 of record NZ_JAUSBV010000005.1, read on the forward strand.
GGGCGGCCGGGCGTCACTTGCGCGACATGGGCGATGCGGCGCAGCAGGTCGTTGGCCATCGTCGCGCAAGTCTTGCGGCGCGGGCGGCCGCAGGTATAGGCGGGTTCGGTCAACAATTTGTCGAGCGGCTCGCGGACGCGCTTGCGCGTCATTTCGACAAGGCCGAATTCCGACATGCCTGAAATCTGCGTCGGCACACGGTCTTTCGCGAAGCCCGTGTTGAGCGCGTCGAGCACTTTCTGGATGTTGGCCGGATCGTTCAGGTGAATGAAGTCGATGACAATGAGGCCGCCGGTGCCGCGCAGGCGCAGCTGGTAGACGATTTCGTCGACCGCTTCGAGATTGATCTTGGCGCTGGTTTCCTCAAGACCGGTCGCCGCCGTGTAGCGGCCCGAATTGACGTCGATGGCGGTGAGCGCCTCCGTTGTCTCGATCGTGATCCAGCCACCGGAAGGCAGCTCGGCGCGCGGATCGAGCGCCGCCTCGATTTCTCCGTCCACGTCATACAGTGAAAAAAGAGAGCCCGGGCCGTTGAAGAGCTGCACACGCTCGATCATTTCGGGCATGGCGCGGCGGCAATAGCGCTGCGCCTCGCCGAAGGCATCGGCATCGTCGATCAGCACGCGCGACGTGTCGGCGCTGACGCAATCGCGCAAGGTCTTCGAGACGGGGTCGAGATCGTGGAAGACGACGCAAGGCGCCGTGGAGCGCTTTTCGATTTCGCGCACCTTCCGCCATTCTTCGGCGAGCTGGCGCGCATCGGCGGCGATGTCTTCGGTCGTCGCGCCGATGGCGGCGGTGCGGACGATGAAGCCCGCTGGCTCGCCGGTGACGCCCATGGGGTTGAAGCGTTCGACCATTTCCTCGACCAGCGCCGTCAGCCTTTCGCGCTCGGCCTCGTCCTCGATGCGGCGCGACAGCGCGACGCCGGACTGGTTGGGCACCAGCACCAGAAGACGGCCCGGAATGGTGACATTGGCCGACAGCCGCGCGCCCTTGTCGCTGATCGGATCCTTGACGGCCTGGACAAGGATCGCCTGGCCTTCCTGCACGCAGGCGCTGATCGGCGGTAGCACGCCCTCGTCGAGCCCGGTCAGCTCGCAGAGACAGCGCGCCTCGCGCGCGCCGAGAAAGCCGGCGCGCTCGAGGCCGACTTCGACGAATGCCGCCTGCATGCCCGGCAACACGCGCTGAACGCGGCCGAGAAAGATGTTGCCGATCAGCGAATGGCCGGCGCGGCCGGTCTTCGCCTTCAGGTCGTCCTCCATGGTGCGCTCCAGAAAGAGCTCCACGGGCCGACCGTCCTCAATGACCGCGACGCGTGTTTCGCCGGGGCCAACATTGATCAAGACTTCTTCGGACATCAACTTCCCGATTTGCACCGCCCGCGCCCCCACGCGGCCGATACCCCCAATTTCACCTTCAATTCTGTAGATTCAATCCTAGCACTGTTGCGCGCGATGAGGCCAGTCAGGGAATGGGCCTGATTCTGTCGACGAGCGGGCAATGTGCAGCCGCCGCCGATGACATCCTGTCAATGCAGGCCGGGTGACCCTTCCGTGCCGGGGCGACTAGGCGGCCCTGGCGTCCGCCCTCTGCGATTTCACCAGTGCGATGGCGTCGGGGGCGATCCAGCGGGGAAGCGCGCGGCGCGCCCATGCGGGACCATGTGTCTCGAGGCGCTTCTCGGCCAGCGCGCGGGCAAGCGGCAGATCGCCACGATAGATGTAGATCATGTCGCGCAATGTCGAAGTCAGATAGAGATCGACATCGAAGCCCGGCTCCTCGAAGCACATCTCGGCGCGGCCCTCCTCATTGACGAACCACCAGTTGCGCCGCGCGAGCTGCATGTCGGTGAAGGTCAGTTGCACGACGCAGCGCCGCGCGCCGAAGGCTTCGGGCTTCACATGGGTTTCGAGGCCCCATAGAAGCAGCGTCACGTCGGCTTCGTGTTTCGCCAGTTCGCGGCGCGTCCATTTCTGGCCCCAGACGCCGAGCGCCTCGACGATGGGGGCGAATTCTTCGCCGGCCGGGGTCAGATGATAGGTCCAGCTTCGTCCGGTTTCGGAACGGCGGCGCTCGATAATGCCTTCGGCCTCGAGCTGCTTCAGGCGGCGCGACAGCAGCGTGGGCGAGGCCAGCGGAACGCCGCGCCGCAACTGCGAAAAGCGCGTCGCGCCGAAGGTCAGGTCACGGATGATGAGCGCGGTCCAGCGCTCGCAAAAAAGCTCCGCCGCCTTGGCGACGGGACAGAACTGGCCGTAGCTGCGCATGGTGCGTCCTCCTGAACTTTCCGGAAGCTTAGAAAATGCGGGGGCGTGCGAATAGTACATTCAATGGACTATTTCCGGCGGCCGGAACGCGCGAAAGATGCGCCCGCCGCGGCCAAGGCCGGCGGCGCGAAGGGCGGAAATGCACCCAAAACCCTCACTGAAAGAGACCCCTCCCATGAGCCTCAATTCTCTCCTCAAACACCCGGATGCCGGTAACCCCGATCTCGCGGCGCTGAAAGCGCGCCAACAGGGCGCCTGGTCGTCGGGCGACTATTCCGTGGTCGGCACGACGCTGCAGATCGTCGGCGAAGATCTCTGCGAAGCACTCGACATTCGCCCCGGCCAAAAGGTGCTCGACGTCGCTGCCGGCAACGGCAATGTGTCGCTCGCGGCGGCACGGCGTTGGTGCGACGTGGTTTCGACCGACTATGTGCCGGCATTGCTGGAACGTGGCCGGGAGCGTGCGGCGGCCGAGCGGCTGCCGATGAACTTCCAGGAGGCCGACGCCGAGGCGCTGCCTTTCGGCGATGCAAGCTTCGATGCGGTGGTTTCGACCTTCGGCGTGATGTTCGCACCAGACCACGACAAGGCGGCGGCCGAGATGATCCGCGTCTGCCGCTCCGGCGGCAAGATCGGCCTCGCCAACTGGACGCCGGAAGGTTTCATCGGCCAGCTCTTCAAGACCATCGGCCGGCATCTGCCGCCGCCGGCCGGTGCGAAGTCGCCGGCACTGTGGGGCACGCGGGCGCGCATCGCCGAGATGTTCGGCGCACAGGCTTCCGCCATCGACATCGAGGCGCGCAATTTCGTTTTCCGCTATCGCTCGACGGCGCATTGGCTTGACGTCTTCAAGTCGTGGTACGGGCCGGTGCTGAAAGCTTTTGCGGCGCTCGACCCGGCGGCTCAGGCCAAGCTTGCCGACGATCTGACGGCGCTCGCCGAAAAGTTCAACCGCTCGGGCGACGCGACGATGATCGTGCCGAGCGAATATCTCGAGATCGTCGTGACGCGGCGATAGGACAGGACGACGCCCCGGCGATGCGCGCCGGGGCGTCGCTTTTATTTTCCGGCGGACTCCGTCCACAACGGATAGCCGGCGCCGACCAAGAGGTTTGCCGTCTCGTAGAGCGGCAGGCCGACAACGGCGGAGTGCGAACCGATCAGGGAGCGGACAAAGATCGCGGCGTGGCCCTGGATCGCGTAGCCGCCGGCCTTGCCCCGCCACTCGCCCGAAGCGACATAACCTTCGATTTCGGTTTCAGAGAGACGCTTGAAGGCAACGCGGGTTTCGACCGCGCGCGCGCTTTCGCCTCGTGGCGATTTCAGATGGACCGCCGTCCAGACGCGGTGCGCACGACCCGACAGCAGTGCGAGACAGGCGCGGGCTTCAGCTTCGGTTTCGGCTTTCGGGAGAATGCGGCGACCGCAGGCCACCACCGTGTCGGCGGCGAGCACCAGCGCTTGCGGATGGAGTGCGGCGACGGCTTCGGCCTTTTCGCGCGCGAGGCGCTCGGCATGGGCGCGCGGTACTTCGCCCTTCAGGGGCGTTTCGTCGATTTCGGCCGGGACGATGGCTGCGGGTTCGATGCCGATGCGCGCGAGGAGTTCGAGGCGGCGCGGCGAGGCGCTGGCAAGGACGAGGCGGGGAACGGTCACTTGAAACGGTAGGTGATCCGGCCCTTGGTCAGATCGTAGGGCGTCATCTCGACAAGCACCTTGTCGCCCGCCAGCACGCGGATGCGGTTCTTGCGCATCTTGCCGGCCGTGTGGGCGATGATCTCGTGTTCGTTCTCGAGCTTGACGCGAAACGTGGCGTTGGGCAGCAGTTCCGTAACGGTGCCCGGAAACTCGAGCAGTTCTTCCTTCGACATTCAGCATCCTTTGGAGATTTGCCGGGAGAATGGTCAGAAAGCGCCGGAAAATCAAGTGGCGCGGGCGCGGAATCGCGCCGCCCGGGACGGCAAAGCGTTGATTTCTCGCGCAAATTCAGCCGGAAGGGCCCCAGATCAGTCGACCAGCAGATATTCGATGGTCGAGACGACACGGACCGTCTTCATCACCTGCTCGGCTTCCTGGGTGCCGGGGGTGGCGTCACGGGGCAGGATTTCGAACTGGCCCTGCCAGGCGCGGCGGATGCCGCCAAGGCCGGAACCCGAATCGGCAGCGAAGGTTTCGGCCGCCTCGCGGGCACGCTTTGTCGCTTCCTCGATCATCTCCGGCTTCAAGGCGGCGATTCCGGTGAAGAGATAGGAGGGGCGAACGGGCCCGTATTCGTTGGAGAGCACGACGCCCTGATCGACCAGCGTGCTCGATTCGCTGTTGGCCTTGACCACGCGGTCGATATCGGTCGAACGCAGCACGATCTGCTGGGCGATGATGAAACGGCTTTCGACCTGGCCGCTGCTCCAGTTCTGCGCCAGACGGTCGGTGACCTGGGGCGCCTGACGCTCGATGTCGTCCTCGCTGAAACCATGCGATGTCAGGAAGCGGATCACATTGTCGGCGTTGCGCTTGATTTCGACCTGGGTCTCCTTGAGGTCGTTGCCGGTGGCGACGAAGCGCAGGCCCCAGAGCGCCAGGTCGGCTTTCACCTCACGTTCGGAGAGGCCCTTGACCGAGACCGAACGGTCGCCGAGGCGGGACTGGACGAGGCCCTGACCGCCGAACCAGCCGCCCAGTGCAAGACCGAGGGCAAGGATGACAGCGGCGACAATAGCGGCGACGGGATTCATAGGCGGGCTCCCCCAGGGCGTGGCAATAATGGCGGCGACTATAGCATAGCGATTGCGACGATTTCAGGGCTTTTGCGGCGACTTATCCCCGGGAGTCGCTGCCTGGGGTATGATTGGGCTTCATGGAAAAGACCGCCCTCAGGCTCCGCCCTGCCACCGACGACGATGACGACGCCATCTGGGCGATCATGGCGCCCGTGATCCGGGCGGGCGAGACCTATCCCCTGCCGCGCGACCTCGACCGGACGGGGGCGCTGGCCTATTGGCGGGCGGCGGGGAATACGGTGTTCGTCGCCGAGGACGGCGGCCGTGTCGCGGGCTCGTATAACCTGCGCGCCAATGCGGGCGGCGGCGGCGCGCATGTCGCCAATTGTGGCTACATGGTCGCCCCGCAAGCGCGGGGGCGCGGGGTGGCACGGGCCATGTGCCTGCACTCGCTCGGAGAGGCGAAGGCACGGGGTTTTCGCGCCATGCAATTCAACTTCGTGATCTCGACCAACGCTGCGGCGGTGCATCTGTGGCGGTCATGCGGGTTCGAGATTGTCGGGCGGTTGCCGGGGGCGTTTCTGCATCCGGCGGAGGGTTATGTCGATGCGCTGGTGATGTACCGGACGATTTGAGTGCGGAGCGGACTTGCGTTGGCGTTCCCCTTCCCGCCTTCGGCGGGGAGAAGGAGAGATGACCTAACCCGCCGCGCTTTCCTTGCAGGGGAAGCGGGTTTCGATGGCGCGGCGGAGCTGGTTGCGGAGCTCCCGGTAGGCGGCCAGCCGCCGTTCGCGATTGCCGCCGGTGGGGGATGCCAGGGGATCGGCGATCGCCCAGAACTCAACCTCGGTCGCCGAGGCGCGGGTCAGTTTCTCGGCCATGTCGCGCGCCTCGGGCGTCAGGGCGACGATGAGGTCGAAGCTCGTTTCCTCAAGGTCGTCAAAACCCTTCGGGCCGCTCGCGGGCGGCGCCATGCCGTCTTCGCGCAGCACTTCGGCCGTGAAGGGATCAGCTTCTTCGGCGGGCCGAACGCCGGCGGAATCCACGAAGATACTGTTGCCATGAAGCTTCTTCAGGATGGCCTCGGCCATGGTCGAGCGGATCGAATTGAGATTGCAGGCGAAGAGCACGGAGGCCGGCATGGTTTCCTTGCGTTCGGGTTTTGCCGTTCCGGTCGCCATCATCATCCCTTGATGTGCAGCACGCAGATGAGCGTGAAGAGACGGCGGGCAGTATCGAAATCCATGTCGATCTTGCCGGCGAGACGCTCCTTCAGCAGTTCGGAGCCTTCGTTGTGAAGGCCGCGGCGACCCATGTCGATCGCCTCGATCTGGGCGGGAGCGGCCGTCTTGATGGCGTCGTAATAGCTCTCGCAGATCATGAAGTAGTCCTTCACGATGCGGCGGAACGGCGTCAGCGAGAGCAGAACCTTGCCATGCGGCTCGGTGCTTTCGAGGCGGATGTCGAAGACGAGGCGGTTGTCCTCGATGGCCAGATGCAGCACGTAAGGCCCGCCATCGCTGCCGACCGGCGCAAAAACATTTTCCTCCAGCAGGTCGAAGATCGCGACTTTCCGCTCATGCTCGACGTCCGGGCTGCGGCGCACGACCGTGTGCTCGTCGAGGACGAGGTCAACGATCCGGAACGCCGCGCCTTCGGGAGGCGCAGGGCTCGATTCGCTTCCGTCGCTGGCGCTCTGGTCGGGCATGGTGCGGTACTTTACGCCGATTTGGGAGGCGGATGCGAGGGGCGAGAGGGCCGCGTCAGATGTTGAGGCGGATCGCGACCGAGCGGGCATGGGCGTCGAGGCCTTCGGCTTCGGCAAGCGCGACGGCGGCCGGGCCGATGGCACGCAGTGCATCGGCGTCGCAGCGGACGATGGAGGTGCGTTTCATGAAGTCGAGCACGTTGAGGCCTGAGGAAAAACGCGCCGAGCGAGCGGTGGGCAGTACGTGGTTCGAGCCCGCCACATAGTCGCCGATGGCTTCGGGCGTGAAGCGGCCGAGAAAGATTGCGCCGGCATTGGAGACAGCGGCAGCCAGCGGTTCGGGATCGCCGACCGCAATTTCGAGATGTTCGGGGGCCAGACGGTCAACCAGCGGCACGGCGTCGGCGAGGCTCTTCACGACGATGACGGCGCCGAAATCGGCCCAGCTTTTCGTCGCGGTGGTTTCACGCGGCAGCACCTGCAGCTGGCGGGCAACAGCCTCTTCGACGCGGATGGCAAAGTCCGCATCGTCGGTGATCAGAATCGACTGCGCGCTTGCATCATGTTCGGCCTGGGAGAGCAGATCGGCGGCGATCCATTCCGGGTCGTTCTCGCCGTCGGCCAGCACCAGAATTTCGGAGGGGCCGGCGATCATGTCGATGCCGACGGTGCCGAAGACCTGTCGTTTGGCTTCGGCGACATATGCATTGCCGGGGCCGACGATCTTGTCGACCGGGGCGATGGTGGCGGTGCCGTAGGCGAGCGCGGCGACGGCCTGCGCGCCGCCAACACAGTAGACCTCGTCGACACCGGCGATCTTCGCGGCGGCCAGCACCAGCGGATTGACGACGCCATCGGGCGTGGGGACGACCATGACGAGGCGGGCGACGCCGGCGACTTTCGCCGGGATCGCGTTCATCAGGACGGAGCTTGGATAGTTGGCGGTGCCGCCCGGCACATAGAGGCCGACGGCGGCAACCGGCGTCCAGCGGTGGCCGAGCTCGACGCCAGCCTCATCGGTGAAGCGCTCGTCCTTCGGCTTCTGACGCTGGTGATAGGCGCGGATGCGGGCGGCAGCGAGCTTCAACGCGTCGAGCGTTTTCGCATCGCAGGCGGCGGTGGCCGCGTCGATGTCGGCTTGCGGGATGGCAAGGGCTTCCGGCGTCAGCTTTTCGAGGCGATCGAAACGCTTCGTGTATTCGATCAGCGCCGCGTCGCCGCGCGCACGGATATCGGCAATGATTTTCGTCACCGTGTCGGCGACGTCGACCGACGTCTCGCGCTTGCCGGCGAGGAGCGCGGCGAAGGCGGCTTCAAAATTTGCGTCGGCGGTGTTGAGACGAACGGGCATTGATCTATCGCTCAATTCTATCGCTTTCCCCTCCCCAAACGGGCTTCGCCCGTTTGACCCTCCCTCAGGGGGAGGGTGGAAGAGAGGGATTGACTATAGCTCAGTCCAGCTTGTGTTCGGGCACGTTGGGCGTTTGCCAAATCGGGCCGAGATCGGAGAGATGGACCTCCAGCGCTTCGATCTCAAGGCGCAATTCGCCGCCACCCGAAAAAACCAGCGTGACGATGCCGGATGGCGGGTTCAGCTCCTCGAAGCGGACCGCCAGAAGATTGAGCACGCCATGATGACGGTCCTGCGCGATGTTGCGGGCCTGGGCCGACAGCACATGCTCGAAGTGAAGGCCGGCGCGGGCACGGGCGCCACTGTCGCGGCGCGCAGACACATCTTCCCAGCGGAAGCGGTTGACCACCATGGCGAAGCGGCGCGTCGAGGGCAGGAAAGCGAGATCGGCGACTTTCGTCACCGCGTCCTGCAGCGCGGCGGAAATGACGGCGAGATCGTCGGCATCCTCGGCCTGGAGACGCAGATCGCTCATCGTCTCAGGCCTTTTCGCGCCAGATTTCGGCACCGCAGGCGCCGAGCTTCGCTTCGATCCGCTCGAAACCGCGGTCGAGGTGATAGACGCGGTTGATGACGGTTTCGCCTTCGGCTGCCAGTCCCGCGATGATGAGCGCGGCGGAAGCGCGCAGATCGCTCGCCATGACAGGGGCGCCCTTCAGCTTGTCGACGCCGCGGACCAGCGCCTTGTCGCCATGCAGCGAAATGTCGGCGCCGAAACGGGCCAGCTCCTGCACATGCATGAAGCGGTTTTCGAAAATCGTCTCGGTGATTTCGGATTCGCCATCGGCCGTCGTCATCAGCGCCATGAATTGCGCCTGAAGATCGGTGGGGAAGCCGGGGAAGACCTGGGTTACGACATTGGTCGCCTGCAGGCGCTCGCCGTTGCGGTAGATGCGGACCGCGCCCTGCTCGGCCTCGACGCCGGCGCCCGCGGCGCGGAGCACCGAGAGCGCCGCCTCGAAGGTTTCAGCCTCGACACCTTCAAGCGTCACTTCGCCACCGGTCATGGCGGCGGCGATCGCATAGGTGCCGGCCTCGATGCGGTCGGCGATGACACGGTGCGTGGCGCCATGCAGTTTTTCGACACCTTCGATGCGAAGCGTCGAGCTGCCGATGCCCTCGATCTTCGCGCCCATGGCGACGAGACATTTTGCAACATCGCCTATTTCCGGTTCGCGGGCGGCGTTTTCGAGCACGGTCACGCCGTCGGCCAGCGTTGCCGCCATCATCAATGTGTGGGTGGCGCCGACGGAGACGATGGGCGAGCGGATGACGGCGCCCTTGAGGCCGCCCGGCGCCTTGGCCAGCACATAGCCTTCGACGAGGTCGATCTCGGCGCCCATCTTCTGGAGGCCCTTGATATAGAGATCGACCGGGCGCGCGCCGATGGCGCAGCCGCCCGGCAGCGAGACCTTGGCCTCGTGGCAGCGGGCGAGCAGCGGGCCCAGAACCCAGAAGCTGGCGCGAATCTGCGAGACGATTTCATAAGGCGCGGTGGTGGAGGCGATGTCGGCGACGCGGATCGTCATCACGTCGGCATCGGCACCCTCATCGACCGAGACCTCGCCACCCAGCGCGCCGAGAAGTTTGGTCAGCGTGCGCACATCGGCGAGGCGCGGCATGTTGGACAGCCGCAGCGGCTCGTCCGTCAAGAGCGCCGCCGTCATCAGCGGCAGAGCGGCGTTCTTGGCGCCGCTGACCGGGATTGCGCCCTTGAGACGGCGGCCGCCGCGAATGTGAATGGTGTCCATGGAATAAGCGTCCGATCCGGTTTCCGCGCGTTATAGAGGAAAGGGGCCCCGGGTGTCACGCAAGGGGCGTCCCACCGCCTTGTCAGGGATCAATCGGGCCGTTTTCGGACGATTTCGCGGCTTATTTCGACTTTTTGGACTTGGCCTTCGCCTTGGCCGCGGGCTTGCCCTTGGGCTCGACCTTGCTCTTTGCCGCCGGCTTGGTCTTGGCGGCGGGTTTGGCCGCGCTCTTGCCCTTGGCCGCGGGTTTTGCCGCCGCTTTCGGCGCGGATTTCGGGGCAGCCTTGGCTGCGGCTTTGGGCGCCGGTTTGGGTTCGACCTTGGGCGCAGCCTTGGCTGTGGCTTTGGGCGCCGACTTGGGTTCGACCTTGGGTGCCGGCATTGGCGCGGCTTTGGCGGCGGGCTGGGGCGCCGGTTTTGCGGCGGGTTCGGCGGCGATGCTCGCGGCGACGGGCTTCGGCGCTTCGGCGGCCTGAGACGCCGGCGCCTCGGCGGCACCGGGGTTGCGGGCCTTGGTCTGCGCCTTGCGCTTGCGCAGGTTCTCGCGCAAGGCCTCGGCCAGGCGGGCCTGACGGGCACGGGCTTCCTGCGTCTGCGAGGCGCGGTCGGTTCCCTTGCCGCCGGGCTCACGCGGATTGAACTGGCTCGGGGTCTTTTTCATGGGGGGCGCTTTCAGTTGCAGGAATGGGTGCGGACAAGCCTGCCCGCCGCATTGATTTTGGGCGCGGGGCCGGGGTCCGTCAACACAGGCGGCGTCCGGAACCCAGGGCGGGTGCGGGCGGCTTGCATGCGGTGGGACCCTGTGGCACTTTCCGCGCGTTTTCGGGCGGCCCCTCATCCCTCTTTTACCATTCGGGGCGAGACTTCAGGCCGGTTCTTGCGCCGCGCGGCGCGCCCTGAACCCCGGACGCTGTGGTAGCTCAGTGGTAGAGCACTCCCTTGGTAAGGGAGAGGTCGAGAGTTCAATCCTCTCTCACAGCACCATCTCCCCAGCCGCAAGCCACCCATATCGCCGCAACGCCTGCTGCATCCGGCCGTCCATCGGGGTCCGGAAAGCCGCGGAAACGCGCGGTTTTTCGGTCAAATTGCGATGGCCCATCACAGACTCCCTTAACAAGCTGGTCATAAATTCAAGGCATGGGCGGCGATGCCCATCATGTTCATGGCGACCCATGCCGGAGGAACCAAAAAGAAATGCGGCCATCCGAAGCCAATGCCTCAAAAAGCCCGCACCGGATTGTCCGGTGTCTCGGCACGCTGGCGCGCGATTCTCGCGGCGCGTCGGTCATTGCTTTCGCGCTTGCGCTGCCGGTCATGATCGGGCTCAGCGGGCTCAGTATCGACGCGGCGAGCTGGTACAATGGCAAGCGCCAGCTTCAGTCCGCGACCGACTACGCGGCGCTTGCCGGCGCCGTCGACAGGAGCGCGAGCGGCGGCGGCGCGATCTCCGCGCATGTCAGCGCGGTTCTCGCCCGCAACGGCGTCGATGTCAGCGCGCTCGATCAACTGACCGTCAACACACCCCCGGCGACGGGCGCCCATGCGGGCGATCCCGATGCAGTTGAGGTCATCGCCACCGAGCGCGTCTCGATCATCTTTTCGGGTATCTTCATCCAGGACGCACCGATCGTTCGGACGCGGGCGGTCGCGACCATTACCGGCGCGGGGCTGAGCTGCGTCCTTGCGCTCAACGCATCGGTGTCGAATGCCGTCTCTTTCGGCGGCGCCTCGATCGCGAATCTGTCGGGCTGCGGCATCGCCTCGAACTCGTCGCATAACCGCTCGATCGCAACGACCGGCGCGGCGAATATCAACGCGACCTCGGTCTATTCGGCAGGTGGCGTCTTCGGCAATGGCTTCTCGACGACGACGGGCATCAAGACCGACCAGGAACCCCTTGCCGATCCCTATGGCGACATCGAGGTCCCCGCCTTCAGCGGCTGCGCGCAAAACAACCTGGCGATCTCCGGCACGGCGAAGCTCAATCCGGGCGTCTATTGCGGTGGCATCGCCTTCAATTCCGGATCCAATGTCTGGCTCAATCCGGGCGTCTACATCATGGACCGCGGCAGTTTCGACGCGACATCGAACTCGACGATACGCGGAAATGACGTGACGATCATCTTCACCAGCAGCACAGGCACCAACTACGGCACGTTCGCCGGCCATGGCGGTGCGACTCTGGAGCTTTCCGCGCCGTCGGACGGCTCCTTTGCGGGCGTTCTGATGTTCGGCGACCGCAACGTGCCGGCCTCTGTCGGGGTATCGATCAACGGCAACCAGCATTCGCGCTTTCACGGGGCGCTCTATTTTCCGAGCCAGCCAATCAACTACAGCGGCAACTTCACCTTTCCCGGCGGCTGCATCCAGCTTATCGCCAACACCGTCACCTTCGCCGGCAGCTCAAGCATTACCGTTCCCTCGCGCTGCACGGATGACTCACTGAGGACGATCGGCACACTTTCGGCCGTACTCGTCGAATGACGCAAAGCATGGAACAGATCAAGAAATCACACCACGAACGCCGCAACGCCCAGCGCTTCGTGTCGGACGACGCCGGCGTTTCGGCGCTCGAGTTCGCGCTGATCCTGCCTATCATGATGGTGATGGTCCTCGGCCTTGCGGAAACGGCCCTTTACATCGATGCGCGGGCGAAAGTCGCCACCGGCGTCGATGCGGCGCTACGTCATACGATGTTCGACCGGGCTGATGTCGACGGCATCACCAACACGGCGTTGGCGGCGGGCGGATTCGACGCGGATACCGCGACGGTCACCGTGACGAGCTTCACCGAATGCAGCGACGGCACGGCTGTTTCCGACGAGACGCCCTGCGAAGCGCCCCTGCACCGCCGCACCTATGTTTCGGTCCGGGTCGAGAAGGTGCACACGACGCTCTTTCCCGTTACGGGGATCAGCGACGAGCCAATCGTCATCAGCCGGACGGGGGTTGCACAACTGCCATGAAACGCGATGCCGCCTATTCCTGCTTTCGCCGCTTTCTCGCCGCCCGCGCGGGCACGTCGGCGGTCGAGTTCGCCATCATCGCCCTGCCGCTGATGGTCGCGATCATCGGCACGATCGAAACAGGACGCGCCTTGTGGACGTGGAGCCTCATCAGCCATGAAACGGACAATGCCGTGCGCCGCGTCATCATCGCCAATACGGCCACCGCCGGCGCCGTCGAGAGCGATATCCGGACGGCGCTCTCGCGCCTAAAGCAGGATGACCTTGCCGTGAATGTCGCGGTCACCGCGGCGAGCGCGGGCGCACCGGGTTCGCTCAGCGTGACCGTGGTCTTTTCGTTCCGGACAGCGCTTTCCTTCGTCTGGCCGACGCCGATACCGATCTCGCAGAGCGTGCAATATCCAATCGTCAATTCGACGGCGGGATGAGCTGACGCCGGCGAAGATCGTTCAAATTCGAGCTATTCGATTAGGCTGGCGTTGATAGATGACTGAGAGGTTTGGGGTGTTGCGTTTCATCCTCACAGCCCGGTGCCGGTCATGCGTTCCAACGACCTACGCGGGCAGGCTATGCCTGCCAAACCTCTTTCATTCGGCGCCCATCAAGCCCGCCGAAAGGCAGCGGCCCGCAGCGTGCGACGTGCCGCGCCGGTGGCAGAGGCCTTTTGCAAGGTCCGCCGGCATATCCGCTTCATGCTGCTGTTTTGCGGCGCCGTTTTTGCGGTGGGATCGTATCTTCAAGAGCCCGCCGCCGTGCACCGGCCAGCCGACCTCCGCGTTCCAGCCGGCTTCAGCGCACCCGCCGACAGCTTCCGCTCCTCGGTGCCCGCGATTGACGTTTATGACGGCGACACCATACGCATCGGTTCGGAACGAATCCGCCTTCTGGGCTTCGATACGCCGGAACTCGGCCACAATTCCCGATGCGCCCGCGAGGCTCACGACGCCATTCGCGCGCGCGACTATCTCGAGGCAGAGATTGCGAGGGGCCGGGACATTCGCATCGAGCGCAGCGGAACCGACCGTTATGGCCGGACGCTGGCGCAGCTCTATATCGACGGGACCGATGTGTCCGACACGATGATCGGCCGAGGTCTTGGCCGCAGCTATTCGGGCGGGCGGCGCGACGGCTGGTGCTGATCGGCAAGCCGCAGGCTACGCCAGACTCTCATAGATCGCCTCGATCAGGGCGCGGTTGCGCGGGTTCTGCCAGCGCGGGCCCATGTCGTTGGTGACATAGGCGAAGGCGACGCGGGCCTGCGGATCGCAGAAGCCCAATGAGCCGCCGGCACCGAAATGGCCGAAGGCGACATCGTTGGGGCCGAGGCGGCGTTCGGCCTGGGGCAGTTGAAAGCCAAGCGCGAAACGCGACTCGCGATCGAGGATGCGGTCGCGGCCGAAGGATTGTTCGGTGGTCGCTTCGGTCAACATGGCGGGCGAGAGGATTTCGACGCCGTCGATGGCGCCGCCATTGGCGAGCGCCGCATAGATGCGGGCGATGCCGCGCGCCGTGCCGTGGCCGTTGGTGGAGGGGATTTCGGCGGTGCGCCATTCGCTACTGTTGACCCAGCCGGCGCCCGAAATGCCGGGCGGGTTCCAGTAGGTGTTCCACTTCATCAACGCATCGTCGTCGAGCGAGGTTTCGGGACGCGGGATCTCGACGGACGGCCAGAGGAACTCGGCGCAGCGCGAATGCTCCGTCTGCGGAAGGCCGATATGGATGTCGGCGCCGAGCGGGCCCGCCACTTCGTCGCGCAGGATCTGGCCGAGGGTCCGGCCGCCGGCGCGGCGCACCAGCTCGCCCGCGAGATAGCCGAACGTGTTGACGTGATAGCCATGGGCGGTGCCGGGCTCCCACCAGGGCGTTTGCGCGGCCAGTGCCGCCGTCATGCGCGGCCAGTCGAACATGGCGCCATCGGGCAGCGGTTCGCGGATCGCGGGCAGGCCTGCCTGATGAGCGAGGATGTGGCGCAGCGTGATGCGCTCCTTGCCGGCAGCGGCGAATTCCGGCCAATGCGTCGCGGCCGGCGCATCGAGATCGAGAAGTCCGCGCTCGACGAGACGCAGCGCGACCAGCGACGTGAAGGCCTTGCCGACGGAGAAGAAGTTGACCAACGTGTCGCGCGCCCAGGGATTTTGCCGCGCGGCGTCGCGCCAGCCGCCCCAGAGATCGGCGACGAGGCGGCCCTCGACCATCAGCGCGACGGCCCCGCCCGGCTCGCTGCGTTCGCGGAAATTGCCGATGAAGGCTTCGCGGACTGGCGCAAAACGCGGGTCGCAAGTGCCGCCGATGGGGATTTCGTCCTTCACCGCAGCAAGGCCAGCAGACTCAGGCCCATCAGCGCCTGCCCCGCATAATAGGTCGTCCAGACGATGAGACCGCGAAAAGGGATCGGACGGCCGAACTTGTCGGCGGCGATGACGCCGTCCGATATGACGAAGAGAACGGCGCCGAGGCCGAGCCATGGTTGCGCGGCCGGAATGGCGAGCGCGGCCAGCGCCATGAACAGGATCGTCACCAGATAAACGGCGACAGGGAGTTGGCTCGACCCGAGATTTGGCCGCAGCCAGAAATAGAGCGCGAGCGCACCTGCCGCGGTCAGCAGCGAGGCGGCACCTGCGACAAGGCCTTCGGGGCGGCTTGCCAGCGGCAGAATGATCGCCAGATAAAAGAGGTGCGTGGCGAGGAAGGCGAGAAGACCGCGCTGGAAATTGCGCGGATTGTCCTTCATCGCCAGGAAAAGATCACCGGCGCTCGACAGCAGAAAGGCCAGCGCCAGAAGGGCCAGCGGCAGCGCTATCGCACCGGGCAACGCCAGGAGCGGCAGCGGCACCCAAAGGCCGATGGCGGCCGTCTTGAGGCCGGTGCGCAGGGTCGAGGGCGGGCGGCTCTCGATCAGGAGGTAGCCGAGCGCGGCTGCCAGCGACAGCAGAACAAGGAGAAGGCGTAGCCCGTCAAGCCCGTCGCCCCGCATCAATGCCGCTTCGAACATTTGTCCCCCCGTCCCGGTTCTTATCCGCCTATGATCGGCGCCTGTTTTGTTTGCCCATGATCGGCGACCGGCGCACATCTTCACAAGGACCAAATATGACCGGCGGCAGCCTGCGCCTTATCGAGAGCCCGCAAAACCCGCGGGTGAAGCTCTGGACGGCGCTCAGCGAGACGCGCGGCATCAAGAAGCATGGCGCCTTTCTGCTAGCCGGGCGCAAGACCGTTCCCGAAGCGCTGAAGCGGCACGCGGCGCAATTCAGCGCCGTGCTGGCGTCGCGCGAGGCCGACATCGCGGCGCTGAAACCGCCGGCGGGGCTCGAATGTTTCGTGCTCTCGAGGGCGCTGTTCGAAACACTCGACAGCAATGGCACCGGCTTTCCGCTGCTGGTCGGACGGGTGCCGGACATGCCGGCGGCCGATTTGACGCGGGTGCCGAAAGGGCTCGAACTTGTGTGTGCGCTAGGCGATCCGGCCAATCTCGGCGCCGTGTTGCGCAGCGCAGCGGCCTTCGGCGCCCGGCGCATCGTCCTGATGGAAGCGGCCGCTCACCCTTTCCACCCCAAGGCGCTCCGAGCGGCGGCCAATGCGCAATTCGAGCTGCAGTTCCTCAAGGGGCCCGGCTGGCCGGCGCTCAACACGGCCCGGGGACCGCTGGCTGCACTCGATGGCGAGGGCGAGGACATCGGCGCCTTTCACTGGCCGCGCGACATCCGGCTGGTGCTGGGCGAGGAGGGGCTCGGCCTGCCGGCGGGCCTGAAGGCCCGGCGGCTCGCCATTCCGACCACGGGGGCGGTCGAATCGCTCAATGCGACGGTCGCGGCGAGCCTCGCGATGCAGGCGCATTTCGGGGCGATGCGAAAAGAGTGATCCGGTCAGGCGCGAGGGCCGTAACAAAAGGGTGAGAGCCGGAACCGAACCGGCGTGACACCCTCGAAAGGCCCCTCGGTCGTGAAATTGCCCGTTCTCAGAGTTGCGGCTCTCACATTGCTGTTGCTTGCCCCCGGCCTCGGCGCGGGCGCGACGCCGCCGGTATCTTCCCCCGAGCCGGCGGGCGCCCCTGCGTTCGCGTTCCGCGTCGAGCGCGGGGGGACGCCCATCGGCACACACCAAATTTCATTTTCGCAGGCCGGCGATGCGCTGCAGGTCGATATCGAGATCCAACTCGCCGTCACGTTCGGGCCGATTACCCTTTTCCGATACGAGCACCGTAACCGCGAAGTCTGGCGCGACGGCAGGCTCGTTGCGCTTGATACCGAGACGAATGACGACGGCCAGACCTATACCGTCAGCGCCCGTGCAAGCGATGCGGGGCTCGAAGTAACCAGCTCGGCCAATGGCACATTCGTGGCGCCTGCCGATATCATTTCAACCAGCTACTGGAACCCGGCAACGGTGACGCAGACGCAGCTTCTCGACACGCAGCGCGGGCGTATCGTCGAGGTTGCGGTGACGCCGCGCGCGACGCGCGAGGTTACGGTCGATGGCGCGGCAGTGGCGGCGCGGGAATATGAAATGACCGGCGATCTGAAACTCCGCCTGCTCTATTCGCTGAAGAACGAATGGCTCAACGTCGCCTTCATGGCACGGGGCACGGAAGTCGACTACACGATCGAGCGGCTCGACCGGCCGCTGGTGCAAGAGGTGGCTTCGCGATGACGCAGGAGATCAAGGAGGTCGTCTGGATCACCGGCGCCAGTTCCGGCATCGGGCGAGCGCTGGCGCTGCGCATGGCGAAAGCCGGCTATCGCGTGGCGGCGACGGCGCGGCGACAAGGCGAACTCGAAGCGCTGGCGCGCGAGGCCGACGGACATGTGACGCCGGTTGCCGCCGACACGACCGACGCGGCAAGCCTCCAAGCAGCCGTGACACGGATCGAGGAGACGCTGGGGCCCATTGGCATCGCGGTTTTCTGCGCCGGCACCTACCAGGCGCTGATGGGCGCCGAGCTGACGGCGGCGAAAGCGCGGCCGCTGTTCGAACTCAACTTCATGGGCACAGTCAATTCACTCGAAGCGGTTCTGCCGGGCATGCTTCGGCGCGGCAAGGGACGGATCGCGATGGTGGCGTCGCTCGCCGGATATTTCGGGTTGCCAACATCGGCCGTTTACGGCGCGAGCAAGGCAGCACTGATCAACATGGCCGAAGCCTTGCGGCCCGACCTCGCGCGCAGCGGCATCGCGGTGCAGATCGTCAATCCGGGCTTCGTCAAAACACCGCTGACCGACAAGAACGAATTTCCGATGCCGTTCCTGATGGACCCTGCGGACGCGGCGGAAGCCTTTTACCGGGGCCTGCACTCCGACCGTTTCGAAATTACCTTTCCGCGCCGCTTCTCGCTGTTCTTGCGGGTGCTGCAGATGCTGCCCTACCGGCTTTCGCTGGCGCTGACGCGGCTGACCGTACCGAAAGAGAAACCGGACAGCGCGACGCGGGTCAGCCGGGTCGCCTGATCGCCGCATAGGCCGCGAGCGCGCGGGCACGGGCCTTTGCGTGATCGACCATCGGACGGGCATAGTTGCCGCCGAGCGCGACACCCGCCTTCGTCAATGCTTCGGGCGGCGCGGCCCATGGCTTATGAATGTAACGTGCATCGAGGCCCGCGAGTTCCGGCAGATGGGCGCGGACATAGGCGCCGTCCGTATCGAACTTTTCGCCCTGCAGCACCGGATTGAAAATGCGGAAGTAGGGCGCGGCATCGGCGCCCGAGCCCGCCACCCATTGCCAGCTCGCGCGATTGACCGCGAGGTCGGCATCAACCAGCGTGTCCTCGAACCATTCGGCGCCGCGCCGCCAGTCGATCAGCAGATGCTTGACGAGGAACGAGGCGGCGATCATGCGCACGCGGTTGTGCATGAAGCCAGTCTTCCAGAGTTCGCGCATGCCGGCATCGACAATCGGGTAACCGGTCTCGCCTCGGGTCCAGCGGCGGAAAGCGGCGTCGTCGATCTCCCAAGGGAAGGCGTCGAATTCCGACTTCCAGTTTTCGGTGACAACCTGCGGCCAGTGAAACATCAAATGATAGGCGAAGTCGCGCCAGCCAAGCTCGCGCAGGAAGGCGGCGACACCTGACCCGGCCTCCGGATGTGCGATAGCGGCGGCTTCGGCGGCCGACCATACCTGGCGCGGCGAAATTTCGCCCCAGTGCAGATGCGGCGAGAGGCGCGAGGTGGCGTCGATGGCCGGCATGTTGCGCGCCTCGCCGTAGGAGCGGATCGCATTGTCGAGAAATCCGGCCAGTCGTTTCGCCGCCTGTTTCTCGCCGGGCGCCCATGCGTCGTGAAGGCCCGCCGCCCAGTCGGGCCGCGTGGGCCGCAGGTTCCAGCTGTCAAGATTTTCGGAGGGAAGGCCGACAAGACCCGTGAGGCGCGTCGGCGCAGGCAGCGGCGCGGGCATTTGAGCGCGGGACAACGCACGCCAGAAAGGCGTGAAGACCTTGAAGGGCGTGTCCGCCCCGGTGCGAACTTCCCAAGGTTCCGCGAGCAACGTGGCGGCGAAACTCTGCACCTCGAAAGCATCGGCGGCGAGCGCCGCTTTCAACGCCTTGTCGCGGGCGATGGCGGCGGGTTCGTAGAGCCGGTTCCAGTAAACGGCGCCGGCGCCCGCCTCGCGCGCGATCTTGGGGATCAGGCGCGCCGGATCGCCGTGGCGCAGGACGAGCGGGGCGCCGAGACGGGCGAGATTGGCCGACAATGCCACGAGGCTGCCGTGGAGCCACCAGGCAGAGGCACCGCCGAGCGGCTCCGCCGGGTCGAGGATGAAGACCGGCACAACCAAGCCGCCCCGTGCGATCGCGGCAGCCAAGGCCGGATTGTCGGCCAGCCGCAGGTCGCGGCGAAACCAGACAAGGATCGGAGCGGCTTTAGATGTGGGACGGGACATGGAGCGGCGCCAAAAGAGGAACAATTACATGTAGATACGAAGGCCATTCCCTTGCGGATCAGCAGCGGCGGATGGTCCATCTGGATCATTCCCCATTTGTGCCTATTTACGGTATTGTCTGTAACGAACCGGCCTTTCGGGAGGAAGCCGGCGGCACCTTGAGGAGGCCCGCGCCATGACGACACGCGTTTCGACCGACATCACCAAGGACAGCGCCTATAACGCCGTCGCCCCCGACGATTTTCCGGCGATGATGGAAGTCGAGCGTTACGGCCAGCGCTCCACCGCCTTCGACAAGATCATCTCGGCAACGCACGACCATTTCTGGGATCCGCTCGACACGAAATATATCGACTTCTCGGCACCTTTCGACATGAAGACGCAGACTGTCGTGCCGATGGAATTCGTGCTCGAATTGCAGACGCCAATTGCCGACCGACTTTCCGACGAACAGAAGATCGCGCTGTCGAATGAAAGCGCGCGCTGGATGCTGTCATCGATCCTGCATGGCGAGGCCGGCGCGCTGGCGCTGTCGGCGAGCCTCTGCCACATCTTGAAAGATCCGGGCGCACAGGAATATGCCGCCAACCAGGCGCGCGAAGAGGCGCGACATGTGACCGGCTTCTCGAAATATATCGAAGCGCGCTGGGGCAAGCCGCTGCCGGTGGGCCCGACGCTCGGCAATCTCCTGACCCAGATGGTCAATGCGCCTGAGGTCTACAAGAAGGTCGTCGGCATGCAGATGCTGGTCGAAGGGCTCGCGATGGGCGCCTTCGCCTCGCTTTATTCCTATTCCAACGATCCGGTGCTGCGCCACCTCTGCCAGCTGGTGATGACCGACGAGGCGTTCCATCACAAGTTCGGGAAAATCTGGGCCGACCGTACGGTGCCGCACCTGACCGAGCAGGAGCGCAATACGATCGAGGACTGGGCGGCGGAATGTTTCCAGACGCTTCTGTTCAACCTCGCCAACCCGGAACAGAAGAAAGTGATCTATGCGCAGTTCGACCTCGACTGGGAGGAAGTGCTGCACGAGGTCGTCAAGAGCCGCACCGACGACAAGCGGCGTAAAGCGATGTCGAACCAGACCAATATCTTCCGGGTGCTGATCAAGACGCTGCTAAAGGCCGGCATCATCACCGACCGTACCAAGGCCTTCTACGCGACCTATGTCGACATGGACGAGCTGCGGCGCGAGGGCGACGAAATGGTCGGCGATGCGATTGCCGAGGACGGCATCGAATATCTGAAGCGGATCAACTTTTCCGGTGGCGGGCGCGCGGCGAACGCAGCGGAGTAGTCAGTCGGTGCGGGCGACGGGGAGCACGAAGCGCTCACCCTCGCCGCCGACGATGGCGCGGATGCGGTAGACTTCTTCGAGATTGGCGGGCGTCAGGACTTCATCCGGACGCCCGTCGGCTTTCACAATCCCTTTGTCGAGCAGCACCAGCCGGTCGCAATAGCGCGCGGCGAGCGAGAGGTCGTGCAGGACGGCGATCACCGTGCGGCCTTCGTTTGCATAGGCACGCAGTACTTCCATGATGCCGAGTTGATGGTAGGGATCGAGCGAGGCGACCGGCTCGTCGACCAGCAGCAGCGGCGCCTCGACGGCCAGCGCACGGGCCAGCAGCACGCGGGCGCGCTCGCCGCCCGACAGCGTCAGCACATCGCGGCCACGGAAATTTTCAACATCGGCGAGATGCATGGCGCGGGCGATGGCGGCCTCATCCGCGGGCGCGGGCTGGCGGAATGGTGCCAGATGCGGCAGGCGGCCGAGCGCAACGAGGCGCGACACCTCAAGCGGCCAATGACTTCCGGCGCCCTGCGCCAGATAGGCAATAGCGCGAGCGCGGGCGCGCGGCTCCATCGCGGCAACCGCCTGCCCGTCGAGCTCGATCAGTCCGTCATGCGGAATCAGTGCCGCGACGGCGCGCACCAACGTCGTCTTGCCAGCGCCGTTGGGACCGATCAGGCCGATGAAGGCGCTATCGCGCGCCGCAAGCGAGACATCGCGGATGACGCGGGTGCCGCCGAGCGATGCGTGGACGTGAGTGAGCGAAAGATGCATCACGGGTGCTCCCTTCGCGTTTTCAGGATCAACCAGAGAAAGAACGGGGCGCCAATGAGCGCAGTGACGACGCCCAGCTTCGGCTCCGGCCCGCCTGTCGGCAGGCGCACCAGCAGGTCGGCGGCGAGAACCAGTGCCGCACCGGCAAGCGCACTCGGCAACAACAATGAGGCAGGGCGGGGACCGACCAGCGAACGCATCAGATGCGGCACGACGAGGCCGACGAAGCCGATGACGCCGGTGACGGAAACGGCGGCGCCGACCGCAAGCCCGGTGCCGGCGATCGCGCGCAGCGTGACCGAGCGGCGCGAGAAGCCGAGCGTCGATGCCGTGTCCTCACCCAGCGACAGCGCGTCGAGTGCGCGGGCGGTGGAGAGGACGAGCAGCCAGCCGACGAACATGAAGGGCAGCACAAACCAGACCTGAGCCATGCTGCGGTCGGTCAGCGAACCCAGCATCCAGAAGACGATTTCGAGCGCCGCATAGGGGCTGGGCGAGAGATTGAGTGCCAGCGACGTCAAGGCGCCGCAGAAGGCGGAGATCGCGACGCCGGCAAGGATGATGGTGACGATGGACGGGTTGCGTCCGGCCAGCAGGTAAAGCGTCGCCAGCGCCGCCAGCGCCCCGGCAATGCCACCGAGCGGCACCAGCATGGCCGAGCCAACAGCCATGCCAAAATAGAAGACCAGCACCGCGCCGAGCGCCGCGCCGCTCGATGCGCCGATCAAGCCGGGTTCGGCCAGCGGGTTGCGCAGCAGGCCCTGCAGCCCGGCGCCTGTGAGGCCGAGCGTCGCGCCGACCAGCAGGCCGAGCAGCGCGCGCGGCAGGCGCACTTCGGTCAGCACCAGCCAGGCAAGTTCGCGGTCGATTTCCACCATGGTGCGGAATTTATCCGTCAGGAGTTCGCCGCCGCGGCCGACATAGATGGAGGCAGCGAGCAGCGCGAGTGTGAGCGCCATGAGGGTGAGGTTGACGAGCCAGGCGTTGAGGGGGCGGATCATTTGGCGCGCTCCCACGCCAGCATCTCGTCATGCATTGCAGCCAGGCGGGCGGCGATGGCGGTGACATAGCGGGTGCTGCAGTTCCAGTCACGCGCCGGAAGATCGACTTCATGGGCGTAGCGGGTGCGGTAGAGGCGGAGCGCGGGGTGCTGCAGCAGGGCGCTTGCCTGCGAGGGCTGGCCCGGGCGGTAGATGCCGATGGCGACGAGTTCCGGCCGCATCGCAATCACCTCCTCGATGCCCGGATAGACAAGGCCGAAAGGATTTTCATTGTCGATCACGTTGCGGAAGCCGGTATGCGCGACGATGTGGCCAAGGATGCTGTCGGGTGTCACGGCGCCGCCGAGATCCTGGTAGAGAATGGCGGTGGGGGCGCGCAGGCCGTCGCGGCGCGCGGCGTCCATCTCGGCATCAAAACGGGCGATCAGCGCCCTGCCCTCCGCCTCGCGGCCAAGAGCGGATGCCACCGTTTCGATGTTGGCGCGGATGTCGGCGAAGCTGCGGGCGTCATTGACCGTGACGACGGGAACACCGATGCGGCGCAGCAGGTCGAGCGTGAAGGGCGAGGTATAGCGATGCGCCAGCACGAGGTCGGGCGCGAAGGGCAGAATGTCCTCGATGCGGCCGTCATTGGGCGGCACATCCTGAAGGAGATGCGCGACGGCGGAATCGTGCGGGTCGCGGCCAAGGCGGAAGACCGACTTCAGGGTGCCGGGCGCGGCAAGGTCGGCGGCCAGGATGTCGGAACAGAGATTGATCGAGACGATGCGCTGGGGGATGTATGACGGCCCTTCACTGGCGCGTGCAGTGAGGCCCGTCAGCAGACAGGACAGCAGCATCGTCAGTCCGAAAGTTCGCCACATTGCCACGCTCCGCCGTATCCCGAAGATATCGCCGCGCGCGGAATCCCGCTCCCTCCCGGCACACCCCGGCCCGGAGACGGACGACAGCCGAGGCAGGTTTCCTGGCTTGCGGGTCTTCGCCCTCCCCTGCCTTCCCGGACATATCCAGTGGCGCTTGAGAAGAGAGCTCGCCGCCTACAGTTGCGGGGGCAGCCGCCTTGACATCGCAAGGATGTACGGGCGTTCCCTTTCAACCCCGGCATTGCTGCCGGGGCACCTTCGGCGGAGCGGAGTGTAGACGCTCAAGGGCTGCACGAAAAGAGCGGCGCATGGTCGATCCGCGGCAAGACAAGACGCGCAAAGAGATCGCATTCCGCCAAATGGGGATAACCAGAGAAGATGAAGGCATCAAGACCAAGGGCCCGATAGGTCTCGATCTTCTTCAGCACCTGGTCGGGATCTCCAACGATGGCGGCACCGCAGCCCGAACGGGCACGGCCAATGCCGGTCCAGAGGTTGTCCTCGACAAAACCTTCGTCATCGGCCTCGTCGCGCATTTCGGCCTGGCGACGGACGCCGAAAGAGGATGCGTCGAGGGACTTCTTCCGGATTTCCTCACCTTTGCTGTCGTCGAGCCTAGACATCAGACGACGGGCCGCCGCGCGGGCCTCAGCCTCCGTTTCACGAACGATGACGTGAACACGATAGCCGAAACGCAATTTTCGATGGTAGGTGGCAGCGCGAGCGCGCATATCGTCAAGCACCACACGAATATTCTCGATGCGATCCGGCCACATCAAAAAGACATCCGCTGCGCGAGCAGCGACATCGCGTGCGTCGTCCGAGAGTCCCCCGAAATAGAAGGGCGGTGCGCTAGCACGTTGTTGCGCTATGCGAGGTGCTTCCAATTCCAGATTGTAGAACTCACCCTTGTGAACAAGCGGGCGCCCGGCGAGCAGCGTCCGCAAGATATTCATCACTTCGAGCGTGCGCGCGTAGCGTGGGGCACTGGCGAGCGTCTCTCCAGGCAGGTCAGAGGAAATGATGTTGATGGTGAGGCGGCCCCGCAGCATATGGTCGAGCGTGGCAAGCTGGCGCGCCAGTTGGGGCGGCCACATCTCGCCACAGCGCACGGCGACGAGGAGCTGCATATGTTTCAGGAGCGGCGCAAGGGCGCCTGCAATGGCAATGCTGTCAATGCCGAGCGCATAGCCGGACGGCAGAAGGACGTTGTCGAATCCGCCCTTCTCCGCCGCCAAGACGATGTCGTGGCAATGAGAAAAAGAACTTTGCAATGCAGGATCCGGTACGCCCATGAATTCATAGTCGTCATCGCAAAGCGCGGAGAACCAGGAAATTTCGGCGGGCTGAATCATGGCAGGCGCGTGCCCATCGAGGTTTGCAGAATGTCGTACCAGTCGGCGCGAGAGAGTTTCACACGCAACGCATCGCCGGCGCGCGTGATGCGGTCCGGCGTCTGCGTGCCGACGATGGGGACGATGCGCGCCGGATGCGCCAGCACAAAGGCGAGTGCCACCGCTTCGCGCGAGACGCCCTCGCGCTCCGCCAGCTCGTCGAGTTTCGCGATGAGATTGCCGATACGGGCGCCGTCGGGTCCTTTCGCGGCCTCTGCCGGGCAAAGGCCCAAACGGCCACCGGCCAACGGGGACCAAGCCAGTACGCCGATGTCCCGCTCCATGCACTGGTCGAGCGTACCGTCAAAAAGGGGTGCCGTCGCCCAAGCCGAAAATTCCGGCTGCTGGGTCGCGATCGGGAAATCAAGGTGAGCCTGCAGAGCCGCGACCTGCGCCGGCGTATGATTGGACACGCCGACATGGCCGATCTTGCCCTCGGCACGCAGCGCGGTAAGCGTCTCGGCCACCATCGCAGGATGCGCCAGCAGATCGGGCCGGTGAATCTGGTAGAGCTCCACGTGCTCGACCTTCATGCGCGCCAGCGAGGCCTCGCAGGCCGAACGCAGATAGGCTGCGCTCGAATCGTATGGAACACCCGGATCGATGCCGCCCTTGGTGGCGAGGACGAAGCGGTCGCGGAGCGCAGGCGCCTCCTGCAGCACCTCACCCAGCAAGGCCTCGGCAGCGCCGAAGGGGCTGGATTTGCCAAAGCCATAGATGTCGGCCGTATCAAAAAGTGTGATCCCGGCGTCCAGTGCCGCCTCGACGCGGGTGCGCGCCGTCTTTACATCGACACCGGCAAAACGCCACATGCCCCAAGCAATCGGATATACATGCAGGCCGCTCTTGCCGAGGGGGCGCGGCTCGGGCGAAATGGGCAGCAGATTCATGGCATGAGCGGGCATGGGCGGGAACGCGGTGATGAACGGACAAGGGCCAGTCTAGACGTTCATCCGGCCAAGGGATACGGGAGAGACATGTGAGTGAAACGATCCGCTACGGGATCATCGGGTCCGGCATGATGGGGATCGAGCACATCATGAACATCAATATCATCCCCGGCGCCCGCGTCGTAGCGATCGCCGACCCGCATCAGGGCTCGCGCGACTGGGGCCGCGCGACGGCCGAGGGCGAGATCGCGGTCCATGAAGATTATCGCGAAATGCTGGATTCAGACGCGCTCGATGCCGTGATCGTGGCAACACCCAACTACACCCATGCGGCGGTGCTGGACGACATATTCGAGACCTCTCTGCATGTGCTTTGCGAGAAGCCGCTTTGCACGACCCTGGAAGATGCGCAGAAGGCCGCTGCACGCGCAAAAAAGCACAAAGGCGTCTTCTGGGTGGGCATGGAATATCGCTACATGCCGCCCGTGATGCGCTTCGTCGAGGAAGTGCATGGCGGACGGGCCGGCCGCCTCCGGATGTTCGCCATCCGCGAGCACCGATTTCCCTTTCTCCGAAAAGTCGGCGACTGGAATCGCTTCAGCCGCAATACAGGCGGTACGCTGGTCGAAAAGAGCTGTCACTATTTCGACATGATGCGATATGTGGTGCAGTCAGAGCCGGTACGCATCTATGCCAGCGGCGGTCAGAACGTGAACCATCTCGACGAGCGTTATGACGGAAAAACGCCCGACATTCTGGACAACGCATATGTGATCGTCGATTTTGCCAACGGCGTCCGCGCCATGCACGATCTGTGCATGTTTGCCGAGGGATCGCGCAATCAGGAAGAGATGTCGGCCGTCGGCGACGCAGGGAAGATCGAATGCCTGATCCCGGAGAGCAATCTCGTCTTCGGTACGCGGAAACCGAAGAAGGTGGAGGTGGAGCATGTAGCCGTGCGGGAAGAGCTGCTGAAGGCCGGCCATCACCATGGCGCCTCCTACTATCAGCATCTGGCATTCCAGCATACGATCCGCGAGGACGGACCGGCACAAGTGACCGCAGATGATGGATTGAAGGCCGTGGCGATGGGCCTTGCGGCGCATCAGTCGATCGACGAGGGGCGGCCAGTGCACATGAGCGAATTCGGATTATAAAAACAAACGGACGACAGGGAACCGACATATGCTGACGCTTTATCATTGCAACGGCGCGCGCTCGATGCGCTCGCTCTGGCTGCTTTGCGAAATGGGTATCGAATTCGAGTTGAAGGAACTTCCTTTCAGCATGGAGGGTTTGCGGACGCCGGAATATCTGGCGATCTCGCCCTTGGGGCGCGTGCCCTGCCTTGTCGATGACGGCGTATCCGTTTTCGAGTCGGGCGCCATCGCGCAATATCTCGGCGAACATTACGACCCGGAAGGCAAACTGCACCGGGCGCCGGGGACGCCTGAGCGCACCGAATGGCTGATCTGGCTTCACTACGCGGAAACGATGGCGGTGCATGGTGCGAGCCTTGTGCAGCAGAAGGTTTTCATTGCCAAGGAAGAGCGCTCGCCAGTGGTACAGAAGCTTGAATCGCGGCGGCTCGAAAAGGCGCTCGAGGTTGTCGACAAGCATCTCGCCGGCCGTGACTATCTGCTCAAAAGCGGCTTCAGCGCCGTCGACACCAATGTCGGCTACAGCGTGCATCTGGCGAAGGGCTTTGTGCCGCTCGATCCGTTCCCGAATGTCGTTGCTTATTACGAACGGATTTCGACGCGACCGGCATTCAAAAGGGCAGCGGCCAGCGTGCCGCTTACGGAGCAGGCGCCGAAATCGGCGTGAGGTCGTCCATCACACGCTTGGGCGCGCGCGTCTCGGTGAAGAGGCCCCAATGTGCTTCTTCAGGATGCTCGCCCGGCACCGGGTTGAAGTCGTAAACGCGCCAAGGCGCGTCGAAAGCGGAAAAGAAGGCGAAGGCGCGGGCGCGCGATGGCGGCAGCACCTTTTGAAGCTCCCCGTAAAAGGCCGCCTGCTTCGCCTCGTCGAAGCCCTTTTCGGCGGGGCCGGTCGGAACGCCGGTCTCCTTCACGAGTATGGGACCGCAAAAAGCCTCGTCAGCGAGGCGTCTGCTGACCTGGACAACAAAATCCGCCCAATTGAAGGGCGGCGCTTCTGAAAACCACGGCTCGAAAACGGGGTGGATGTTCACCGCCATGAAGTCGAGCCCGGCGAGAAGCGGCCGCGCCGCCGGCGTCAGAAATTCAGCGAAGGGCTCGGTGACGGAGAGCGGCAATCCGGGCGCGCGGGTGCGGACATGCGCGACGGCGGATTCGAGGGCGGCCCAATCGCCGCGCTGACCGAAGACGACTTCATTGCCGAGCGAGAGGCCGACAACGATTTCGGGATGCGTCTCCCAAGCGGCCAGTGAGGCGGCGAGCTCCGTCTCGTCCGAAGGATCCCACACACCGACGATGACGGCACGAAAGCCCAGCTCCGCGGCGATAGCCGGCACCTTCTCAGCACCGCTATGCGCGCCATAGGTGATCAATCCGTCGAACCAGGGGCGCAGGGCGGCCAGGTCGGCGCGGATGCTCTCCTCGCCGGCGGCGACGGGATTGCCGTCCCAGACCTTCAGCGCGGTCGGCTGATAGGCGACGAAGCGGCCTTCGGCCATGGCGTCCTGAAGCCGTGTGAGCGTGGGTGCGGCTTCGTCGCGCTGGGCGCAGCCGGGAGCCGCCTGCGCGGGTAGCCCCGCGACAAGGGGAAAAGCAATGGCAAGCAGAAGGACAATCCGGGCACGCATATACCCAAGGATAGTGCGGCTGCAAAACGAAAACACCCCACACGCGGGAATTTCCCGTGCGTGGGGCGCTTTTTCGCTACTCTATGAAGCAGAGAGCCTTAGACGGCTTCCTTGAGGTCCTTCGCGACGCGGAAGGCGACCTTCTTGGAGGCTTTGATCTTGATGGCTTCGCCGGTCGCCGGGTTGCGGCCCATGCGGGCAGCGCGCTTGCGAACCTGAAGAATGCCGAGGCCCGTGAGGCGGACCTTGTTGCCCTTTTTCAGGTTCTTGACCGTCAGTTCAACGAAGTCGCTGAACAGTTCGGTCGCGGCCTTCTTGGACATGCTGTGCTTCTCGGCCAGTTCGGCGATCAGCTTCGACATCGGAACGGTTGGCGCAGTCGGCGCCTTCTTGGCGGCGGCAGGAGCCTTCTTGGCAGCGGGTTTAGTGGCCATAATTTAAATTCCCTCGGATAAGTTCGGGACGATATTCACTGAGTCGCGCGATTCGTCCAAGCAATAAGTGCATATTTGACGGGCATCGGAGCGAAAAACTGTTGATAACACGGGCTCGGATGCGCGCCTGTCCGAAAAAACCCTTATTCGAAGGCCTCATCCCATGTGCCGCGCGTCGATGCCTTGGAATATTCGGTGGCGCGGTTTTCGAAGAAGTTGGTGTGTTCGATGCCGTTCAGCATCTCGTCCATCCAGGGCAGCGGGTTCTTGTCCGTGCGGTACATCGGCTGCAGGTTGAGCTGCACCAGGCGGCGGTCGGCAATGTAGCGGATATATTGCTTCACTTCTTCCGCATTGAGGCCCTCGACACCGCCCATTTCGAAGGCGAGATCGATGAACGCATCTTCGTGATGGATGATGGTTTCACAAGCCTTGTAGATGTCGCGACGCAGTTCCTCGGTCCAGATTTCCGGATTCTCGTCAATAAACGTGCGGAAGAGCTTGACGATCGAATTCGTATGCAGCGACTCGTCGCGCGCCGACCATGTGATGATCTGGCCCATGCCCTTCATCTTGTTGAAGCGCGGGAAGTTCATCAGGATGGCGAAGGATGCGAAGAGCTGGACGCCCTCGGTGAACGCGCCGAATACGGCGAGCGTCTTGGCGATGTCCGCCTTCGAGCCCATGCCCCATTCGCGCATGTAGTCGAACTTGTCCTTCATTTCCTTGTATTTCATGAAGGCTTCGTATTCGGCTTCCGGAATGCCGATCGTGTCGAGCAGATGGCTGTAGGCGGAAATATGGACCGTCTCCATGTTGGAGAAGGCACTGAGCATCATGGCCACTTCGGTTGGTTTGAAGACGCCCGAATAATGCTTCATGTAGCAATTGTTGACTTCAACGTCGGCCTGCACGAAGAAGCGGAAAATCTGGGTCAGCAGATTGCGCTCGCC
This sequence comes from Parvibaculum sp., assembly GCF_030651915.1. GTDB lineage: Bacteria > Pseudomonadota > Alphaproteobacteria > Parvibaculales > Parvibaculaceae > Parvibaculum. The sequence continues at coordinate 826,966 of NZ_JAUSBV010000005.1, forward strand.
GGGCGTCAGCTTCTTCGCCCAGTCCTTGACGTCGTCAGCCAGCGGCACTTCCTCGGGCAGCCAATGGATGCGCTGCTGCGTCAGCCAGGCGTCGTAGGCCCATGGGTAGCGGAAGGGCTTGTAGACGAGACGTTCTTCGAGGAGGGACATGGTGGTTCTCGTTGCCGAATGGGTTAGAGACACGAATGGCCCGGTTTGACACCGGGCCATGCTGTTAACGCGTTACTGACAGGCGAGGCATTCTTCGTAGTCGTTGGACTGCGCTTCGGCCGCCACCTGATCGAGCGTCAGCACGTCGAGCTTCTTTGCCGGCACCAGCGAAACGACTTCGGCCTTTTCGGCGCGCTGGATCGAAAGCGAGCGACAGTAATAGAGGCTCTTCACGCCCTGCTTCCAGGCCAGGATATGGAGCTTGTTGAGGTCGCGCTTGTGGACGTCGGCGGCCAGGAAGAGGTTGACCGATTGCGCCTGGTCGATCAGCGGCGCGCGGTCGCCCGCATGTTCGACGACCCAGCGCTGGTCGAGTTCGAAGGCGGTTTTGAAGACGTCCTTCTCTTCGTCCGTCAGAAAATCGAGATGCTGCACCGATCCGCCATTCGTCACGATGGACGACCAGGTGTCGTCGTCGTTGCGGCCCTTCTGCTCCAGCAGTTTCGTCAGATGCCGGTTGCGGACGTTGAAGGAGCCCGACAGCGTCTTGTGCGTGAAGGAATTGGCCGCGATCGGCTCAATGCCCGGCGAGGTGCCGCCGGTGATAATCGAGATCGAGGCCGTCGGTGCGATCGCCGTCTTGTTGGAGAAGCGCTCGTTGAAGCCGTATTCGGCGGCGTCCGGGCAGGCACCGCGTTCATCAGCGAGCTTTTTCGAGGCGGCGTCGACGCCTTCCTTGATACGGGTGAACATGCGCTTGTTCCAGACCTTCGCCATGACGCCCTCAAAGGGGACCATGTTGGCCTGCAGATAGGAGTGGAAGCCCATGACGCCGAGGCCGACCGAACGTTCGCGCATGGCGGCGTATTTGGCGCGGGCCATTTCGCCGGGGGCGCGGTCGATGAAATCCTGCAGTACATTGTCGAGGAAGCGCATCACGTCCTCGACGATCGTCGGGTGGTCCTGCCATTCGTTGTAGGTTTCGAGATTGAGCGAGGAGAGGCAGCAGACGGCCGTGCGCTGTTCGCCATGCTGGTCGATGCCGGTCGGCAGCGTGATCTCGGCGCAGAGGTTCGAGGTTTTGACCTCGAGGCCGGCGAGCTTGTGGTGCTCGGGGCGCGCGTTGTTCACGGTGTCCTTGTAGATGATGTAGGGCTCGCCGGTTTCGATGCGTGAGGTCAGCAGGCGGATCCAGAGCGAACGGGCAGAGACGGCTTTCTGGACCGTCTTGTCCTTGGGGCTGCGCAAATCCCATTCCTCGTCGGCCTCGACGGCGCGCATGAAGGCGTCGGATACCAGCACACCGTGATGCAAGTTCAATGCCTTGCGGTTCGGGTCGCCGCCGGTCGGGCGGCGCATTTCCATGAATTCCTCGATCTCGGGATGATCGATCGGCAGATAGACGGCCGCCGAGCCGCGGCGCAGCGAGCCCTGGCTGATGGCGAGCGTCAGCGAATCCATGACGCGGATGAAGGGGATGATGCCCGAGGTCTTGCCATTGCCGCCGACCGTTTCGCCGATCGAGCGCAGATTGCCCCAATAAGAGCCGATGCCGCCGCCCTTGGCCGCCAGCCAGACATTCTCGTTCCAGAGACCGACAATGCCGTCGAGACTGTCGGAGGCCTCGTTGAGGAAGCAGGAGATCGGCAGGCCGCGCTGGGTGCCGCCATTCGACAGCACCGGCGTCGCCGGCATGAACCAAAGGCGCGAAATATAATCGTAGAGGCGCTGCGCATGGGCCGTATCGCCCTTGTCGGCATAGAAGGAGGCGACGCGGGCGAACATGTCCTGATAGGACTCGCCCGGCATCAGGTAACGGTCGCGCAGGGTCGCTTTGCCGAATTCGGTCAGCAGCGCGTCGCGCGCGTGATCGACCTTCACCCGGGGGCGGCCATCCAACTGGACGGCCTGATATTGCTCGCCGAAAACCATTTCCGGTTCGGCCTGGATGCGCGAACCGGCGCGTACACGGCGCACCTGCGCATCACCCGTAATCATTGCCGACAGGCCGGCCTCGACCTCACTCATATCCACCGCTTTCGACGTGTCGTTCAGCATTTTGGTCCCCCGATTTGCCCTTATCGGCCGCACCCGAAAAGGCACAAAGTCACCGCGCCGGCGGCTGGATAAACCATCGCCGTCTCCCTGCCCCATACAGCGGGCAGAACTCAAAAGGTTCATGATTGCGCCGCCGCCTCGGTTCGATCCCCTATTGGGCGGAGCGCGTCCAGATATAGTAGCTCGCCTTGCCGCGAGGTCAATCAGTAGTATGAGCTACGCAGCAAAAAAATGGTAAACGGCGCCGGGCCGGGGTGGCGGCCGGGGAAATTTCCGTTGCATATTCAACAGGTTGATTCCGCCCTTCGCTATCCGAGGACAGGACCCCATGCCCGACGCGACACCCGAAGCGATGAGCCGCCGGACGCTCTATCCCGAGATTGAACCCTACCGGACGGGGACGCTGAAAGTGTCCGATTTGCACAGCATCTATTTCGAGGAGTGCGGCAACCCGAAGGGCAAACCCGTCGTCATCGTGCATGGGGGGCCCGGCGGCGGCACCAACCCGACGATGCGGCGCACGCACAATCCGGATGCCTATCGAATCATTCTGTTCGACCAGCGCGGCTGCGGGAAGTCGACGCCGCACGCCGAGCTCGCCGAGAACACGACGTGGGATCTCGTCGCCGACATGGAGCGCCTGCGCGAACATCTCGGCATCGAGCGCTGGCAGCTCTGTGGCGGCTCCTGGGGCTCAACGCTGGCGCTCGCCTATGCCGAAACGCATCCGGCCCGTGTGACCGAAATCATCCTGCGTGGCATCTTCACGCTCCGGCCTCGCGAGCTCCACTGGTTCTACCAGGAAGGCACGGATGCGCTCTTCCCCGACGCCTGGGAGGAATTCGTCGCGCCGATCCCTGCGGCCGAGCGCGGCGACCTGATGGCCGCCTATTACAAGCGACTGACCGGCGACAACGAGGCCGAGAAGCTCGCCTGCGCGCGGGCATGGAGCATCTGGGAGGGGACGACATTGTCGCTCCATTCCGACCCCGAGCGCGTCAAACGCTTCGCCGACGGGCACTTCGCCCTCGCCTTCGCGCGGATCGAATGCCACTACTTCATGAACAAGGGCTTTTTCGAGCCGCAGGACCAGTTGATCCGCGACGCCGGCCGGCTTGCCGGCATCCCCGGCGTCATCGCGCAGGGGCGCTACGACGTGGTGACGCCGATGTTCACGGCCTGGGAGCTCTCGAAGGCCTGGCCGGGCGTCGAACTCAACATCGTGGCCGATGCCGGCCACACGGCGACCGAGCCCGGCATTGTCGATGTGATGGTGAGAGCGAGCGACCGGTTTGCGGCGGCAAAGGGTTGATTGCGACCAGATGCATATTCTCTATCTCGTCAACGCGCTCGATTCCGGGCCCGGTGTTCTGCTGGATGAGGCAGCGCGGGCGGGGGCTGAAGCGACGCTGATCCATGCACCCGAAGCGCGGAACCTGACGACCGGCGAGGCCTGCGACGTCCCGGCGACGGCAGACGGGTTCGACGGACTCGTGGTGCTTGGCGGCGTCATGGGCGTCTATGAGTCGGACCGCCATCCCTTCATTGAGGAGAGCGCGCAGCTCGTCCGGCGCTTTCACGCGGAAGGCAAGCCCGTGATGGGCGTCTGCCTCGGCTCGCAGATCGTGGCGAGCGCATTCGGTGCACCGGTCTACCGGATGCGCGACAGGCTCGATACGCATGAGGAATGGGGATTCCTGCCTCAGACATGGGAAGCGGCGGCTGCCGAAGATCCCCTGCTGCGGGAGGCACCGCAGGGCCTTTCGATCATGCATTGGCACGGCGACACGTTCGACCTGCCTGACGGCGCGGTAAGGCTCGCGACGCGCCAAAACTGCCCCAATCAGGCCTACCGGATCGGCACGCGCATTTATGGCTTCCAGTTCCATCTCGAAACGACGCGCGACATCCTCGAGGGCTGGACCAGCCTGCGCGCCGTCGCGCTTGGCCGCCCGCGCGCCGAGATCGCCGCGATTGCCGAACCGCAGATCGCATCGCATCTCGGCGCTCAGGAAGACTTCGCACGGGCCGTCATGCGACGCTGGATGGCCCTGACCGGCTGAGAATCAGAAATTCACACGGCGCGAAATCGCGCCGTCGACCACGAGATTGGTACCGGTGGTGAAGGACGAGGCCGGGCTCGCGAGGAAGACGGTCGCGTTGGCAATGTCCTGCGGCGTCGCCATGCGGCCGGTCGGATTGCGTTCCATCGCCTGCTTGAAGGTGTCGGGCATGTGCTGCTCGATCATGTCCCAGACGCCGCCCTTGAAATAGACCGTGCCGGGCGAGATCGTGTTGACGCGCACATGCGCGCCCGCATGTTGGCGGGCGAGCCCCTTGGCGTGATGGATCTGCGCCGCCTTCAATGCGCCGTAGGAATTGGCGCCGTCGCTTTCGGCCGCCGAGATCGAAGAGATGAACGTTGCCGAAGCGTCGCCCGACTTCTTCGCCGCTTCGGCGAGGAACGGCAGCGCTGCCTCGAAGGCGTTGACAGCACCAAGCACGTCGATCTCGAAACAGGCCCGCCACGACTTCTCGTCATTGCCGTTCTGAAGCGCACTTGCATTGGCAACCAGAATGTCGAGACCGCCCAACGCCTTCGCCGTGTCGGCGATCCACTCTTTCAGCGCCGCACCATCCGCGATATCGGCCGTGCCGCCCAGCGCCTTGACACCCGACTCCGAAAGAGCGGCAACCGCTTCCTTCACCTGATCGGCATTGCGGGCGCATATGGCAACATCGCAGCCTTCCGCCGCCAGCGTTTCAGCGATGGCGCGGCCGATGCCGCGCGTGCCGCCGGTGACGATTGCCTTCTTGCCTTTCAGACCGAGATCCATGACCTGCTTCTCCCTGTGATTTCATTGCAGATGGCTTCTTGCCGGGCACTCTAGCGGGCTCGGCTCGACCGACCAAGCGCGTCAGGAACGGCTGCCATCCGCAATAAACTGCTCACGGAGAAAGCGCAGCGTATCGGCAAGCCGCGCGCGCAGCGTCGTCAGCGTGGTCTCCAGCGGCGGCGGATCGAGATCAAGACCGACCTGATGTACAACGCCCTCGCTCACCTGCATGGCCACCAGTTCGACACCGCCGACCCGGGCGCGGGCACCCTCCTTGATGTCCTTGCCGAGGCGGGAGCGCATGAATTCTTCCAGCGTCAGCGGCCGCTCCTCGGGCTCGAACGCCAGACCATAGATATCGGCGACCGATGCGGCACCGGCGCTCGCCTCCAGCACGAAGTCGACCATGCCGGCATCCTTTGCCTTTGCGCGGGATTTGCGGACACCGAACAGGCGATCGAGCGTCGCCACCGCATCGGCGGTCGTCAGCATCATCACGACATCGCCGGGCCTGACACCCTCATTGAGCCCTTCGGTGCGGACGACCCCATCGCGCATCACCGAAATGACGGTGGTGCCGGCCGGCAGGGGCAATCGCGTCATCTGGCGGAGCGCCAGAATGCTCATCGGATCGACCGTATAGGCAACGACGCTCTTGCCCTTGCCTGCCGGCAGGTCCAGTTCGACGCGGCGGCGCGGTGCGGCGCGCGGCGGCAGCTCGACCTCGGCCAGGCGGGCAGCCCAGGACACCGTCCAGCCCTGCAGAATCAGCGAAGCGAGCACGATCACATAGACCACGCTGAACATCGTGTGGGCACCCTCGACACCCGAAAGAATCGGAATGGTGCCGAGGAAGATCGGCACGGCACCGCGCAAACCGACCCAGGAGACAAAGGCCGTCTCGCGCGCCGCGAAGCGATAGGGCAGGAGACACAGGACAACCGCGACCGGGCGGGCGACAGCAATCAATACCAGTGCCACACCAAGCGCCGGCAGGAGCACCGGCAGAAGCGCCGAGGGCGTGACCAGCAGGCCCATCATCAGGAACATACCGATCTGGGCCAGCCAGGCCATACCGTCGGAGAAGCGCGCAATCTCGCTGGTTGCCCGGTGCGGATTGTTGCCGAGGGTGAAGCCAACCAGATAAACCGCCAGAAAGCCGCTGGCCCCCGCACTCTGCGTCAACGCGAAAACCAATAGCGCCAGCGCGCCGGCAAGGATCGGATAGAGCCCCGCCGAGAGTTCCAGCCGGTTGACCGCGCGCAGCACGAAAGCGCCGCCCAGAAGGCCGAATATGATGCCGCCCGCCATCTGCCAGAGGAAATCCCAGAAGAAGTCGACAGCCGAATCCCAGCTGGCGATGGCCTGACCGTCGACAATAATCGTGACCAGCGCCAGAGTCAGAAAGATCGCCATCGGATCGTTGACGCCCGACTCGACTTCGAGTGTGGCGGCAACACGCGATTTCAGGCGCAAGCCCCGCAGATGCAGCAGGAAGAACACTGCGGCCGCGTCGGTCGACCCGACAATGGCGCCGAGCAACATCGCCTCGGCCCAACCGAGCCCGAACAGGAACTTCGCCGCAAGACCGGTGATCGCCGCCGTCAGCACGACGCCAACGGTCGCCAGCAGCACGGCAGGGCCGAAGGCCCGGGTCAGGGCCTCCCGGCTCGTTCGCAATCCGCCATCAAACAGAATCAGCGCCAGTGCAAAGGAGCCGACCAGATAGGCGACCGAAAAGTCGTGAAAAATGATGCCGCCCGGGCCGTCTTCGCCCGCCAGCATACCGAAGGCCAGGAAGACCAGCAGCAAGGGGGCCCCGATCCGCGAGGACAGGACGCCCGCAAAGATCGAAAAGGTGATCAGCGCTGCGGAAACCAGAATGATCTGGTTGGCGAAATCCATCGGCGGAACAACCTGGCCCCGGCCCTTTGCCGCTGTCGGGCCCGAGATGCTTCGCTCAAGGTTCCCCTACGTCAGACAATCGCCCGGAAAAATGTGATGACGGGTTCGTGCTCGGCTATAGTGTAAAACAAATAACAAACGGACCGCTGACAAAAAAGGGCGGGGAACCGACTAAAATAGGAGGATGGGATGGATCTCGCCATGCGGGCTGAAGATGTCGCGTTTCGCGACGAAGTCAGGGCCTTTCTCGCCGAGAACCTGACCGACGATCTGAAGGCCCATGCACGGCTAACGCCCGGCATTCTGGCCGACCAGGATCTGCGCGTCGAATGGCTGAAGCGGCTCCACAAGCGCGGCTGGGCCGCACCCGCCTGGCCCAAGCAATATGGCGGCGCGGGCTGGAACGTGATGCAGCGCTTCATCTGGTCATCGGAATGTGCGGCGGCAGGCGCGCCTGTGAGTTCCAACATGGGACTCTCGATGGTGGGTCCGACGCTGATGGGGCACGGCACGGATGAGCAGAAGGCCCATTACCTGCCGCGCATCCTCAATGGCGAGGACTGGTGGTGCCAGGGCTATTCGGAGCCTGGCTCGGGTTCGGACCTCGCGAGCCTGCAATGCCGCGCGGATTCAGACGGCGACGACTACATCGTCAACGGCACCAAGCTCTGGACGACGGGCGCGCATCAGTCGAACAAGATGTTCTGTCTCGTGCGGACCGATCCCAACGCCGCGAAGAAGCAGGAAGGTATTTCCTTCATTCTGATCGACGACTTCCATGCCAAGGGCATCAAGGTCGATCCGATCATCACGCTGGCGGGCGACCATGAAGTGAACCAGGTTTTCTTCGACGATGTGCGCGTGCCGAAGAAAAACCGTGTCGGCGCAGAGAACAACGGCTGGACGGTGGCAAAGTACCTGCTGGAATTCGAACGCGGCGGCGCGGCGCATGGCGCCAATCTGCGCAATGCGCTCAACAAGCTGCGCGTGGTGGCGGGCACCGAGCATAGTGGCGACGGCTCGAAACTGATCGACGACCCGGCCTTCCGTCGCAAGCTCGACGAAACCGAAGTCGAAGTGACGGCAGTGGAATTCACCGAGCACCGCATCATGTCGCAACTGTCCAACGGACAGAATCCGGGTGCCGCCGCCTCCATCATCAAGCTGCGCGGTGCCGACACCAACCAGAAGATCACCGAGCTCGGCGTGGAGGCGATTGCCTATTACGTGCAGCCGGATGTGATCGAGGCCCGCACCTGGGGCGCGAACGTACCGCCAGTGGGACCTGACCATACGCTGATGGTGATGCCGAAATATCTGAACACGCGGGCGCAAACGATTTTCGGCGGCTCGAACGAGGTTCAGCGCAACATCATGGCGAAGGCGGTGCTGGGGCTTTGAGCCCAATTGTACCGGCGGTACACGGAGACACCGATGCCACTTGAGAGCGAGGCGATCGTGAAGCGCAGCGACGCCGACGCGAAACCGCGCGACTACAGCAGCCCCATACCGCATCTCGACTTCGCGAAACCCGAGGGCGATCCGGGCCTGCTCGGGCCGGGCTCGATGGGCTGGAAGGTGAGCGCCAATCCGATCGTGAGCGCGGTTGGCGGCATTGCGGCCGTGATCCTCGAACTGGCCGAGAAACATGTGCGCGCAGGCGTGTGGGATCACTCGACCTTCAAGGTCGATCCGATCCGCCGCATGGAGCGCACCGGCATGGCGGCGGCAGCCGTGACCTATGGGCCGGCCAAGATGGCGCAGCAGACATTCGACCGCGTGACGCGGATGCATCAGCGCGTGACGGGGACGACGCATGACGGCGACAACTACCGCGCGATGGACCCGAAGCTTCTGACATGGGTGCATGTGACGGCAGCCTGGGGCTTTCTCAATGCCTACAAGCGCTACGCCAATCCGAATCTCTCACGCGAGGACGAAGACCGCTACTACCGCGAGGGCGAAATCATCGGCAAGGGCTTCGGCGCGGAATGGGTGCCGACATCCGCCGCCGAGATGGATGTCTATATGACGGAGATGACACCAAAGCTCTATGCGAACGATACGGTGCAGGAGTTCCTCGAACTGGTGCGCAATGCGACGCCGCTCGGGCAAGCGGGCAAGCCGATCCAGCGCCTCATTACGCAGGCGGCAATCGACCTGCTGCCGAAGCATCTGCAGGAACAATGCGGCGTTGCGGTTTCCGCAGCGGCAAGGCCGATGGTGCGGCCCGCTGTACGCGCACTCGCGAATACCGGTGGTTTCGCGATGCGATTTGCGAGTACATCGCCGTCGCATCAGGCTTGCCGCCGCATGGGAGTGTCGACAGACTGTCTGCGCTGACACCGACACGGAAAGCAGAAGAAAAATGAATCTCGATCTGACGCCGGCCGATGCCGCCTTTCGCGACGACGTGCGCGCCTTTCTCGACGAGAGCCTGACGCCGGAACTGCGCGAAGCGGGGAGCCTCACGACTTCGGTCTTCACCGACAAGGAGTGGAATCTCGCCTGGCAGAAAATTCTCTACAAGAAAGGCTGGGTGGCGCCGAGCTGGCCGGTCGAATATGGCGGCACCGGCTGGAGCGAGATGCAGAAATATATCTGGACCTCGGAATGCACACGCGCCGGCACGCCGGGCCTGTCGCCGATGGGGCTCCGCATGTGCGGGCCGATGCTGATGAAATTCGGCACCCCCGAGCAGAAAGCATTCTACCTGCCGCGCATTCTTTCCGGTGACGACTACTGGTGCCAGGGCTATTCGGAACCGGGCTCGGGCTCCGATCTCGCCTCGCTGCAACTGAAAGCGGTCAGCGACGGCGAGGACTATGTGCTGAACGGCACCAAGATATGGACCACGCATGCGCATTTCGCCAATCGCATGTTCTGTCTCGTGCGCACCGATGCGAGCGGCAAACCGCAGCAAGGCATCACCTTTCTGCTGCTCGATATGGACACGCCCGGCATCAAGGTCGAGCCGATCATCACGCTGGCCGGCGAGCATGAGGTCAACCAGGTATTCTTCGACGATGTGCGCGTGCCGAAGAAGAACATCGTCGGCGAAGAGAACCAGGGCTGGACTGTCGCCAAATATCTGCTCGAATTCGAACGGGGCGGCGCCTTCGCAGCTTCACTCGAAGTCGGCATCGAGAAAATCCGTGAGGTGGCGGCGCGCGAGCGGTCTGGCGATGGCAAGCGGCTGATCGACGACGCAACATTCGCGCGCAAGATCGCCGAGGCCGAAATCGAGGTGAAGGCGATGGAGATGACCGAGCATCGCGTGATGGCGGAACTGGCCGGCGGCAAGAACCCCGGCCCCGCGTCGTCGATGCTGAAAACGCGCGGCACCGAAATGCGCCAGCGCCTCGATGAGATCGCCGTCGAGACTATCGCCTATTATGCCGGCGTCGAGCAGCGCGATGCACGCGCACCGGGATCGAATGTCGAGCCCGTGGGCCCGGCCAACGGCATGGTCTTCATGCCGACCTATCTCAACAACCGCGCGGCTTCGATCTATGGCGGCTCGAACGAGGTTCAGCGCGGCATCATGGCGAAGCTGGTGCTGGGGCTCTAGAGACGCGCGAGGCCGCTGCGTCTAGGCCTTGAGCCTGGCCATGATGACCGGCAGTCGAAAGACGATCCAGGCGGCGGTGATGACATTGCCGAAAAGAACAATGGCGGCGCCCCACAACACGCCGTTCCTTCGTTCCGGTTCAAGCAGGACAACAAGCCCTGCCACCAGCACGAAGCCGAGATAGAGATCGGCCAGCGTTACCGCGCCCCATGGTTCCGCCAACATCAACGCCAGGACAGGCACGACGGAGCCGCCCGCGACAAATCCCCAGACGATGGATCCCGCGAAAGCGAGGCCGAGAACGGCCGACAGGATGCGCATGGCGATCATCTAGGTATCTCCTTTCAAGGCGCGGGCAATCAGCAGCGTTGTCGTCTGGGTGAAAACCGTCTCGCCCGACTGGTTCATCAGGATGTGCCGGTTCTTGACGACACCACGATCCGGCTTCGATGACGAAGGTTTCGTCTCGATGCACTCAATGACAAGGCGGAGCGTGTCGCCGAGTTTTGCAGCCTTATGAAACCGCACCTCATCATAGCCGAGCGCGCCGATTACCGCCGTCTCTTCCGGCAGTCTTGCGGCGAGGAAGAGCACGACCGCCTGAATATGCGTGCCGCAAGCCGTCAACGTGCCATAGACGGATTTCGCGGCGGCGGCTTCGTCGACATGGAAGGGTTGCGGGTCCCACTTCGTCGCGAAGGAGACGATCTCGCCCTTCGTCATCTCGTAGGTTGCCGGAATATCGTGACGTTCGCCGACAACAAAATCGTCGAAGTAGCGCATCTATCTTCTCCAAAGCAAAAGGCCCGCACGTTTCCGCGCGGGCCCAAAGCATACGCCGCGAAGACGCTTACGCGAACTCGAACAGACCCGCAGCGCCCATGCCGCCACCGATGCACATGGTGACGACGCCGTATTTGACGTTCTGGCCGGCCTGCTTGCGGCGGCGGCCTTCGAGCAGGATGTGGCCGGTGCAGCGCGCGCCGGTCATGCCGAAGGGATGACCGATGGCGATGGAGCCACCATTGACGTTGTACTTTTCGGGGTCGATGCCAAGGCGATCGCGGCTGTAGAGGCACTGGCTGGCAAAGGCTTCATTGAGCTCCCAGAGGTCGATGTCGTCGACCTTGAGGCCGTGACGCTCCAGGAGGCGCGGCACCGCGAAGACCGGGCCGATGCCCATTTCATCGGGCTCGCAGCCGGCGACCGCGAAGCCGCGGAAGACGCCGAGAATGTCGGAGCCGTTCTTTTCGGCTTCCTTGCGCTCCATCAGCACGACGGCGGCAGCGCCGTCGGAAAGCTGCGAGGCGTTGCCGGCGGTGACGTATTTGCCTTCCTTCACCTTCTGGCCGTTCTTGAAAACGGGCTTCAGCGAGGAGAGGCCTTCAAGCGTCGTCTCGGGGCGGTTGCACTCGTCCTTGTCGACCGTGTAGTCGACGACCGATTCCTCGCCCGTCTCCTTGTTGACGACCTTCATCTTGGTCTGCATCGGGACGATCTCGTCCTTGAAGAGGCCGCCCTGCTGCGCAGCGGCGATGCGCTGCTGGCTGCGGAACGAATACTCGTCCTGATATTCGCGCGAGACGTTGTAGCGCTCGGCAACGAGCTCGGCGGTCTCAATCATCGCCATCCAGAGCTCTGGTTTTTCCTGCATCAGCTTTTCTTCGGTCAGGCGGTTGTAGTTCTGGCCGCCCATCTGCACGAGCGAGATCGACTCGACGCCCGCGCCGACCATGACCGGCACGCCTTCATTGACGATGCGGCCCGCGGCCATCGCGATCGTCTGCAGGCCCGAGGAGCAGAAGCGGTTGACGGTCGTACCCGAGGTGGTGACGGGGCAGCCGGCCCAGATCGCCGCGAGGCGGCCGACATTCATGCCGGTCGCGCCTTCCGGGGCGCCGCAGCCCATGATGACGTCTTCGACGGCGGCCGGGTCGATCTTCGCGCGCTCGATCGCGTGCTTGATCGCGTGGCCGGCCATCGCCGCGCCATGGGTGTTGTTGAAACCGCCGCGGCCGGCCTTGGCGAGGCCGGTGCGGGCGGTGGACACGATGACTGCTTCTCTGGACATGGACGGTCTCCCGAGTGGGTTGAATAGGCTTTACTGAATGCCCGGTTGCGTTATTGCGGCCGGCCCGGCGGTTGCTTCGCCTTTTTTGGGGGCGGTTCCGGCGCTTTGAGGCGCACCATAAACGCCTTGCTGGACCCTTCAAAGCGGAATCTCGGGCCGATTCCGTAGCGTTTGTGAGGCTTTCCTGTCGGATTTTGAACAGGCGCACGGTGTGGCGTCTGCCTCATTCCCGCCTTTAAATTTCCCCGTAACCGCCTCTTGAGCACCCGCATCGGGTCACATTCGTGGGCCATGTTGTTCGCATCGGAACGGGCCGTCTTCTCGGCCCCACGCGGAAGGGGACGCGACAATGAAACGGATGCTGATCGTCACTGCCCTCGGTTTCACCACCGCCATTGGCGCGGCGCTTGCCGCGAAGACGGCGGTTGCCGCCGATCCGCTGCCGATGCCGCGCCCTGCGACCGAAGATGTTGTGTCCGGCGCCGCGCTCGATATTGAGAGCCGCATGATCCTTGTCAGCGCCATCGACCCCGCCGCGTCGCGCACGTCCGGCTATGGCATCGACGATGCCAAGCACGTCACCTTCCCGGTCTATTTTGCCGATGGCCGGACCGCGCCCGGCGCCGAGGCACAGAAGGTGCTGCGCGCACTGGCCGAAGAAATCACCTATCGCGGCCTGACCAACATCACCGTCATGCCGTCACCAGCCGCCATGGCTGCCGACTATGAAACACAGGTTGCGGCCGAGCGCCGCGCCGCCGCCGTCGCCGCAACGCTGATGGAGAACGGCGTGCCCGAGCGCTGGATCGCCGTTCAGCCCGGCCTTGCATCCGACGTCTAACGAAGTTCCTCCGCGGCGGTTTGCTCCTCACAAGCCACCGCACCCTCGAAAGGTCCGGCGGCGCCCTTCCCTCACCCCACCCCCACCGGGGGGCGGCGCCGGGCCCTTCACCCCTCCCCTCGAACATTTGCGGCGACTCCCCGAACAGGCGAGCCGCCGTTCTTGTTTCCGCGCGCCCGAGCGTCTAGATAATGCGCCATTGGCATCCCTCACCTTCCGGTCGTTTTCATGAACCCTTCCCCCGTCGACACAAGCGGCTTCGGCGCCTATGCCGGACCCGTGCTGCGCGCCGCAGACGGCGGTGCCTTCCTGTTCGAGATCGAGGAGCACCATCTCAACGGAGCCGAGCGCCTGCATGGCGGGATGATGATGGCGCTGGCCTCAATCGTGCTCGGACAGGTGGCAAACGAGACCGCGCGCGCCAAGTCACCCGACGCGCAGGTCAAACCGCTGTCGCTCAATTGCGACTTTGTCAGCGCGGGCGAAAAGGGCGACAAGGTCGAAGGACGCGCCGATGTTACGCGGGCGACGCGGACCGTGCTTTTCATTTCAGGGGAACTGCGCGTCGGGACCCGCATCCTGATGACGGCAACCGGCGTCTACGCGATCAAGGAACAGGACGCGGCGTGAGCGAACCTCTGGCCTCACCCGTGAGCGTGGCGCCGCCTGAAGGCTGGAGCGTTTCGGCGCTGCACGATCCATTCGAGGCTTATGTCGGACCCCTGTTCGAACGGACCGAAGCGGACGGTTCGCGCATATTTTCTTTCATCGCCGACGCGCGTCATGTCGATGAAACGGGCGCCGTGCATGAAGGCATGCTGATGACCTTTGCCGATGCGTTTCTCGGCGGAGCGGCCAATCGCGCGGCCCAGGGCGACTGCGTGACTCTGAGCATGCAGGCGAGTTTTCTCGCCGACGCGCATGTGGGCGACATCATCGAATGCCGGACGCAGATCGACCGCATCACGCGCACCATCGTTTTCGTGTCCGGCCGTTTTTCGGTGCACGACGCCGACGTGATGACGGCGACCAGTCTCTGGAAAGTGCTCGGCGCACGCTGAGGCCGGTTTCGGCTGGATTTCAGACCGCCGTCGCCGCAGGATATTCTCCCGGCGGATCACGGGGGATGCCATGACAAAAGACTTTCGCATTCTGTCGCTTGATGGCGGCGGTACCTGGGCTGCGATCCAGGTGAAGGCCCTGATTGAAATGTACGGGCCGGACAGGCGTGGACACGACGTCCTCAAGCAATTCGATCTCGTTGCCGGCAATTCGGGCGGCAGCATTGTGCTTGCCGGCCTCGCCATCGACATGCGGCTCCGCGACATCGACGCGCTGTTTGCCGATGCCGGCCAGCGCGGGAAGATCTTTGCAAAGCGGGATTTCACGTTGCGCCCCGGCGGCAAAGGCGGACGCAACAGCGGCCCGATCGTCGACCAGAGCGGCTTTCCGCGTTACAGCACGACCGGCAAGCACAACGGGCTCGCCGAATTGATGGGCGCCGACGGCCAGAAGACGCTGGCCGAGATCGCCATGAATGTTCAGCAGCGGAACGGGCGGCGCACCGACTTCCTTGTCGTCAGCTTCGACTATGACCGTGAGCGGGCGCACTTCTTTCGTTCGATGCCCGATCCGGCTCACACAATCGGATCGCCGTCGATCGCTTCACTTTGCGACGCGGTTCACGCCTCTTCGACGGCGCCGATCCTCTATTTCGACAAGCCTGCCGAGGTTGACGGGCGGCGTCTCTGGGATGGCGCCATTACCGGTTACAACAATCCCGTTCTGGCGGCGGTCGCCGATACGCTCGCGACCCACAGACCGGCCGACGACATTGCGGTGCTTTCGATCGGCACCGGCACTGTTCGCCTTGCCGAAAGCGACAGCGGCCTGGCCGGTGAGAAAACGTTGATGCAGAAGCGCGATCCGCAGTCGCTGCTCAACGATGTCAAGAAGATGGCGCGCAGCGTGCTGGCCGAACCGCCGTCCTCGGCGAGCTACATCGCACATACACTGCTGGGCGGGCGCATGCCGGCATCGGGTGCGGTGATCGATGGACCGGTCGTTCGCCTCAATCCGATGGTTCAGCCGCAACTCAACAAGAACGGGACCGGATGGAAGCTGCCCGAGGGGCTGAGTGGTGCCGAATTCGCGGCGCTCGTTCGTCTCGATATGGATGCGGTCAAACAGCGCGAATACGAGCTCATCGCGGCGTTGGCCAAAGCCTGGATCGCCGACGGGGTCGTCAATCAGGCCCTGCGCTGCAACCCGCTGACGCTGGAGCCGTTGATCGGGAACGACACTTTCAGCGGCGCCTGCGACGCCTGGAAGGCGCTGGCCCCCATGCGCTGAGCCCGCTTTGCGGCTGGACAATGCGTCCGCGAGAGGCTTTGCTGGAGTTAACAGAACCACAAAAAACTCAAGGGAGGAGCCAGAAATGGCGATCAACTACGACGTGCTGATGGGGCTGAAGACTTCGGGTCAGGAGTTCAGCTATGGCGACCGCGAGACGATGCTTTATGCGCTTGGCGTCGGTTTCGGGCGCGACCCGATGGACGAGAAGGAACTTGCCTTCGTCTACGAGAAGAATCTCAAGACCGTGCCGACACTTGCGACCGTCATCGCCTGGGGCGCCGGCGCCATCGGCAACAGCGGCATCAATTATGCGATGGTCGTGCACGGCGAACAAAAGCTGAAGCTTTACAAGCCCTTGCCGGTCGCAGCTCAGATTGTGACAGACAGCCGCGTCGTCGGTGCCTGGGACAAGGGCGAGGGCAAGGGCGCCATTATTGTCACCGAAACCAACATCAACGAGAAGAAAAGCGGCGACAAGCTCTGTACACTGACATCGACCATCTTCGCGCGTGGCGATGGCGGCTTCGGCGGTCCGCGCGAGGGCGCGCCGCAACCGCACGCCCTGCCCGAGCGCGAACCGGACATGAGCATCGACGCAGAAACCCTTGCAGGACAGGCACTTCTCTATCGCCTGTCGGGCGACCGCAACCCGCTGCATTCCGATCCCGAATTCGCCAAGGCGGTCGGATTCCCCAAGCCGATCCTGCATGGGTTGTGCACCTACGGCACCTGCTGCCGCGCGATCATCTCGAAAGCGCTGGATTACGATCCGACCAAAATCACCGGTTTCGACGTGCGCTTCTCGGCCCCGGTCTTCCCCGGGGATACGATCACGGTCGATCTCTGGAAAGACAAGGGAATCATATCGTTCCGGGCGCGCGTTAAGGCGCGGGACGCCGTCGTCATCAACAACGGCAAGTGCAGCGTGAAAGACTGAAGACCCCCCTCT
This sequence comes from Parvibaculum sp., assembly GCF_030651915.1. GTDB lineage: Bacteria > Pseudomonadota > Alphaproteobacteria > Parvibaculales > Parvibaculaceae > Parvibaculum. Next base: position 843,703 of record NZ_JAUSBV010000005.1, read on the forward strand.
GTCACGAAACTGTCAAAAAACTGTCACAAATCCCGGCGGCGCCACTTGCAGGTGCCACCGGAGGGGCGCATAAAGCCGGTCGCCGGGCGGGGATAACTCCGTCCGGCGTTTTCGTGAGTGCAGCCAAAAAAGATGTCCCCGCTTTTCGACGGCCCCGCCGACCGGGATACCCTCGCCGATGCCGCCCCGCCAGGGACCGCGGCAGCGGGGGATTATCCGTCAACGGATGATCCGCTGGCCGAGATGGAACGGCTCATCGCCAGCGGCGCGCGGGAAGCAGCGTTCGCCCATGCCGCGGCCGAAGCGGCGACATGGACCGCCGGCCGCCGCACGCCCGGCCTCGCGGCGGCGCTTGGCCGCTGCCTGATCGACATGGGAGAGCCGGCGCGGGCCGCCGCGCTGATCGAGCCGCTGGTGGCCGAGGGAAGCGCCGGCACGGGTGCGCTGACCACGATGGCGCGGGCGCTCGGACTTTGCGGCCGGCACCAGGAAGCCCTGTCGCTTCTCAATGAGGCGAGCTTTCTCGACGGGCGTTCGACGGAGGTCTTGCTGGCGCTCGGGCTGGCGCGCCTCACCGCCGACGACATTCCGCGCGCCATCGGCGATTTCGAACGCGTGCTGCGGCTGGCGACCGGCGAGAGCGATACCGACATCAACGCCCGCGCCGAAGCGCATTTCCGCCTCGGCGAATGCTGGGCGTCGATGGACGAGGTGGCGCGGGCGGCACGGCATTTCGAGGCCGCGCAGGCGCACGACCCCGCCGACCTGCGCGGCGCGACGATCCGGCTTGCCGAGATAGCCGCGGCCGGTCCGCCGAAGCGCGCGAGTGCGGCCTATGTGCGGGCCCTGTTCGACGGCTATGCGCCGCGTTACGACACACATATGACGGGGGCGCTTGCCTACAGGGGGCCTGACATATTGCGCGACGTGGCGACGCGCGCCGGCCTTTCCGCCAGCGAACAATATGCGGGCATCGATCTGGGTTGCGGCACGGGCCTTTCGGGAGCGGCGTTCCGCGCCTTCTGCGCGACACTGACCGGTGTCGATCTCAGCCCGCGCATGGTGGCGGTGGCCGAAGCGAGCGGGCATTACGACCGCGTCATCGCCGGCGACCTGCTTGCCTTTCTGGCTGCCGAGACCGAAAGCAGCTGCACACTCGCCATTGCCTGCGACACGCTGATCTATCTCGGCGATCTCGCGGCGCTTTTTTCCGGGCTTGCCCGCGTGCTGGCGCGCGGGGGATGGTTCGTTTTCTCGACCGAGAAATCGGACGCGGCGGAAGGCGGCTACGCGATCGGGCCGACGCGGCGCTTCCGGCATACCGCGGCCTATCTGCAAGACATGGCCGCGGCACATGGTTTCGAGATCGGGGCAATTGAAACGGCGATTCTGAGAACCGAGAAACGCGTCGCTGTCGAAAGTTTCGTCGGGGTGGCAAGAAGACGCTGAGCTTCTGCATCCGCGTCTTTCGCTGCGGGGACTTCCGACCTATTGTGGCGCGTGGAATGCCGGGACAAAACGGGGGAACGAATGCGGCGATTGGCGGCTCTTGTTGTGCTCACCCTAATGGGCGGCGCCGATGCGGCGCGGGCCGAATGCGGCGGCGTGCTGGCGCTCTGCGCGGAAGACACGCCGATCGAGCGGCCGGGCGCGGCGGCGGAAGATGAATATCAGCGCCTCGACGGCGGCGGCTTCGGCGGGCGGCCGGAGGCGAGCAAACCGCGGCAATTCACCATCGGCGACACGACCGTGACGCTGGGCGAGACGCCCGACAATGCGCCGGCATGGCAGAACAGCGCCCCGCCGCCCGGCTCCGGCGATTCCAAGTTCCGGCCCGAGAGCAACGCCCGAAGCGGCAATCTCGATCCCCTCAACCAGGTCTGCGGCGCCGATGGCTGCCGCTAGGAGAGGCGCGGCCCTGCTGGCGGCGGCGTTTTGCGCGGCCTTGACGATTGCCGCCTTGCCAGCGCAAGGCGTGCCGGTGTGGGAGCCGGGCGATCCGCTGCCCGATCTCGGCCCTGATCTGGCGCCGGTGCGCGCCGCCCGTGAGGCGCCGACGGATGCCATCATGACGCCGATGCCAGCGCCGGTCCGGCCTGCCGCGACGACGGCACCAACCAAGGCCGCCGCAGCGCCCGAGGATGCGAGCGATTTTCTCTGCGCCAACGCCCCGGAAGGCACGACGGCCGCCGTCCCATCGCCTTTCGATCGCTGGCTGGTCAGGGTCTGCGCGCCGCAGGGTCAGGCGCTGGTGCCGGTGGAGGGACAGGCGTGGGTGGCCTTTGGCTCGGCCGATCCGGTGTCGATCCTGGCGCTGGTGCCCGGCGCGACACCACCGGGCGGCGCGGAAGCCGATCCGCGCTACGATATTCGCTTCAACGAATTCGCCGGCGTCGAGGCGACCGGCGCGCGGCGGGCGCGCGCGACCGCGCTGCTGGTGGCGGCAACGCCAAACGGTGCCGGGCCGCCGCCGCATGACGCGGTGTGGCAGCTCGACGCGCAGAGCAATATCGCGCTGCCGGGCGAGACCGAGGGCGCGCGCTACAATCTCTTTTTCTATGTCGCCAACGGGCGGCCGACGCGCATGATCGCCTGTCTCGACGCATGCCGGCAGGCGCTGCATCTCGAGGTGCTGTCGGGCGTGGAAGCGGCGGAGGTGCTGGGCCGTAAGGCGGGCAACATAAATTGACATGATTTATGCCGATAGTTAGAAGGACCCCCGCCCCGGAAAATTCGTGCACGAATTTTTCGACCCGCCCCCAGGGGCGGGTGGGCCATGATCGGCAGGCCGCATACAGGGAAACGTCCGCATGACGCAAGGCTATGAACTTTACGGCGCAGAGGTCAGCTATTTCACCGGCAAGGTGCGCGCCTATCTGCGCTACAAGCGCATTCCCTTTTCGGAAGTGCTGGCAACGCGCGAGGTCTACCGGGACATCATCATGCCGCGGGTCGGCTGGCCGGTGATCCCGGTGGTGGTGACGCCGGAGGACGATATCTGGCAGGACTCATCCGAGATCATCGATCATTTCGAGGCGCGCTTTCCGGAAGGCCCGGTCTATCCGCAAGGTCCGCGGCAAAGGCTCGCCGCCCTTCTGATCGAGGCCTGGGCCGACGAGTGGCTGAAAATCCCGGCCATGCATTATCGCTGGACCAAGAATCGCGACTGGGTGATCGGTGAATTCGGCAAGCTGTCGCGGCCCGATCTCGACGCGGCGGGCCAGCGCGAAATCGGCGAACAGACGGCCAGACCCTTTGCCGGCGCGTTGCCGGCGCTTGGCGCAACGCCGGAGACCGGCCCGGCGATCGAAAAATCCTATGAGGGCCTGCTCGGCGAGCTCGACGCACATTTCGCCGCCCATGACTATCTTTTCGGCAGCAAGCCCTCGATCGGCGATTTCGGACTCTATGGACCCCTCTATGCGCATCAGTATCGCGACCCGGCTTCGGGCGAGTTGATGAAGCGGATTGCGCCCCATGTCGCGCGCTGGGTGGAGCGGATGTCGAAACCGCCGACGCCCAAGGGCGGCGCCTTTCTCGCCCATGACGAGGTGCCCGCGACGCTGAAGCCGGTGTTCGAACGGATCATGCGCGAATGGCTGCCGGTGCTGATTGCCACCGCCGCAGCCTTCAACGCGCATGTGGCGGCACGCGACCCGGCCGATGCCGGGAAACCGCTGCCCCGTGCACTCGGCATGCACGCATTCACGCTGGAAGGCGCGACAGGCCAGCGCGCCATTTTCACCTTCGATCTCTGGATGCTGCAACGGGCGCTCGATTTCCTGCGCTCCCTCGAGGGCGAGACGCGCGAAAAGGCGGCCCTTGTGCTAAAAGAAGCGGGCGGGGAGCGGCTTGCCGAATTCCCGGCGTTCCCGCGCCTTGCCCGGCGCCATTTTCAGTTGGTCCTTGAATGAGCGAAGGCGGTTTTTTCTCGCGGTTCTTCCGGCGGCGCCCGACCACCGCCATCATCCCGGAAGCAGCACAGGAAGCACCGCCCGAATTTTCGAAGCGCAAAGGAGCCCCCATGTCGAGCGAAGGCCTGCACGAAGAAAACCTGTCCGCGGAAGCGCTCAACCTGCACCGCGCCATCGTCTCGCTGATGGAAGAGCTCGAGGCCGTCGACTGGTACAACCAGCGCGCCGAAGCCTGCAGCGATGCCGACCTCAAGAAGATCCTCGAACATAATCGCGACGAGGAAATCGAGCATGCGGTGATGGTGCTCGAATGGCTGCGGCGCAACAACAAGGTGTTCGACAAGGAATTGCGCGAACGGCTGTTCAAGGACGGGACGATCGGGAAGGACTAGGAAGCATTCGCTTTCTCTGCTTCGTAATCCTCCCGGGACAGGAAGGGCCAGACGTCCATGTCTCCGACGGCCTCGTGTTCTCGCAGTAGCCCTTCGTCATGACGCCGGCGGCGGCGATACAGAAACCATTCGAGGCCGAGCGTAATCACCACCATCAAAGGATTTGGACGCCCGAGCTTGGAGAACTCCTTCTTCGGATATCCGTATTCGAGGCCGGACCGCAGGAAGGTCTCGGCGCGCCGGAAGAGCTTACGTCCCTCTTCATCGAGCGCGTATTTCCCGACAAGGCGATGATTGTGGAGGTCGCTGTAGTGAGCCCATGCCATCCAGAATATTGCCTCGATCGCCCAATCTTCCCTTGAGCGCGGAAACGCGTCATGGAAATCATCGTTGGTGATTTCGGCGGCGGCCAACTGGCGCAGCAGCGTTGCGGCCTTGTCGCGCATTTCCCTGTCGATCACCGGACCTGACCGCCGTCGACCACCAGCACTTCGCCGGTGATGAAGCTTGCACGGGGGCTGGCGAGGAAGGCGGCGGCGTCGGCGATTTCCTCGACGGTACCGAAACGGCGCAGCGCCACTTCGCGCTTGATCCAGCGTTCCCAGGCCTCGGGGCGGTCCTTCGTATTCTTGTCCCAGACGCCGCCTTCAAAAAGAATGTTGCCGGGCGCAATCGCGTTGACGCGGATGCCCTCCTTGCCGACGAAGCGGGCGAGCTGGCGCGTCTGGTGGTTGATCGCGGCCTTGGAGGCCGCATAGGTGAGCGCGGTGCCCATGGCATCGACGCCGGCGATGGATGAAATGAAAATCAGGTTGGCGCCTTCGCGCTCGGCCGGGGCCCGTGTCAGGATGCGGCGCAGCGCCTCGCGACCGAGCCAGACCGATCCGAAGAGGTTCTGCTTCATGTCGGCTTCCCAGTCTTCGTCCGAGACATCGAAACCCAAAGGCGCGCGCGACAGGCCGACATTGGCAATCGCGCAGTGAAGAGGCCCGAGCTTTGCTTCCGCCGCATCGAGGGCGACCGCGATGTCGGCCGACGCGGTCATGTCGCCGGCAACGGTGAAAAGGTTTTCCGCCTTCGCGCCTTCGGCGATCAGCATATCGCGCGCCACATCCAGCGCCTCGACGCCGCGCGCCGCCATCGCAACCTTCGCGCCTTCGGCGGCAAAGGCACGGGCCATGCCGAGACCGATGCCGCGGCTCGCGCCGGCGATGAAAACATGCCTGCCCTGAAGTTCGAGATTCATCGGTGTCCTCCCCTTGCCCTGTTCAGAAACGATCCGACCGCAACACCGTGACATCCGACACGGTGACGATGCCGATATGGCGCTTCACCAAAGTGAAGACCGGCTCAAGCACCGCGTCGAGATTTTCCTCCGCCGTGATGACCGTGACCGAGACCATGGCGCCGGCCGAAGAGGGCAGGCCTTCGCGGCTCCAGACGCCGTGATGGCCCTTGCCGCCCAGCACCGGCAGCACCGTGTAACCGGTGACGTCGAGGCGGTCGAGCAGATCGGTCAGGCGCTTCAGCACCGGCGCCTCCAGCACGATGTCGATGCGTTTCCTGGCATGCAACTCCATGACGGACCTCATCCGGCAATGCGCTGGGCAAGCGCCGCATAAAGCGGGATACCGAGCGTCAGGTTGAAGGGAAAGGTGACGCCGAGCGAGAGCGTCAGATAGATGGCGGGATTGGCCTCGGGCAGCGCCAGGCGCATGGCGGCCGGCACCGCGATATAGGAGGCCGACGCCGCCAGCGTGATCAGCAGCGCCGTGCCGCCGACCGAGAGGCCGAGCGTGAGTGCCAGCAGGCCCGTCAGCGCCGCCGAGAGCAGCGGGAAATAAATGCCGAAACCGATCAGCGCCGGCGAAAGGCTGCTGCCGCCCTGGCGCAGGCCGCGGCCGGCGACCAGTCCCATGTCGAGCAGGAAGAGACAGAGGATGCCGCGGAAGGGATCGACGATGAAGGGCGCAATCATGGCCATGCCCTCTGCCCCCGTGGCCCAGCCGATCAGGAAGGAGCCGACCAGCACCACGACCGAGCCGTTGGTGCCGACCTCGCGCAGCAGCGCCGAGGTGCTTTCGCCGCCGGCCTCTGCCGGGGCGCCGCGGCGGGCCAGCAGAAGTGCGGCAATGATGGCCGGCGTTTCCATGACCGCGGCGACCGCGATCAGATAGCCTTCATAGGCAAGGCCAAGGCTTTTCAGCGCCTCGGTGGCGGCAACGAATGTCACGATCGAGATCGAGCCGTAGTGACCGGCAACGGCGGCCGCATCGACGGTGGAGAGCCGCGTCGTCAGGCGCAGCAGCGCAAAGCCGATGACCGGGATCGAGAAGGACAGCAATATGCCGGCGCCGATGGTCAGCGCCATGCCCGCATCGACGCCGGATTTCGCCACTTCGGCGCCGCCCTTGAAACCGATGGCCAGCATCAGATAGAGCGCCAACAGCTTGGCTGCCGCTTCGGGCACCGAGAGATCGGAGCGGACCAGCGCTGCGGCAACGCCCAGCGCGAAGAACAGGACCATCGGCGAGACGATGTTCTGAAGGGCAAGATCGAGAATCGACAAGAGACGGACTCCACGCAGCTGATGGCGCTTCCTTTTACACGAAACCCGCCATCGGCGCAGCGCCCGGCGGACGCAGCGTCAGGCTGGCGGAGCGGGCGCTCCCTTGTGGGCGTGCCGGGGGCTGCCTAGACTTCGGCCAAGAAGAAATGCCGGGAGGACGGTCAGATGGACTACAGCCAGATCACGGTCGAAAAGCGCGGGGCGATATGCCTGATCACGCTCAACCGGCCCGACAAGCTCAATGCCTGGACGCCGCGCATGGCGGAAGAACAGGCACATGCGATCATGGCGGCCAATGACGATCCGGATATCGGCGCCATCGTGATGACGGGTGCGGGCCGCGGCTTCTGCGCCGGGGCCGACATGGACGCGACCTTCAAGACGCGGCTCGACGGCAAGGACCCCGGCAACGACACGGCCGGCGGTTCGGGCGGGATGCCGGCCGGCGTCGACTGGATCGAACTGGTGCGCTCCTCGAAGCCGATGGTGGCGGCCGTCAACGGCCCGGCGGTCGGCATCGGCGTGACGATGATCCTGCCCTTCGACACCATCGTCGCGGCAGAGGAAGCCAAATTCGGCATGGTGTTCGTCAAGGTCGGGATCGTGCCCGAACTCGCCTCGTCGCATTTCCTGGTCGCGCGGATGGGCTGGGGTCATGCCAATGAGATGATGCTGACGGCGCGGCTTTATCCGGCGGCAGAGGCACGCGAGAAAGGCTTGTGCGAATATGTGGTGCCGCAGGCCGCACTTCTCGACAAGGCATTCGAGATTGCGAACCTCATGGCCGAGAACCCGTCGCGGCAATTGCGCATGACCAAGGAACTGATCACGCAGAATGCCAGCGAGACCGATTTGAAGCTCGCCCAGAAGCGCGAGACCGATGCGCTCAAAATCTGCTGGACGACGCCGGAGCATCACGAAGCGGTCGACGCGTTTCTCAACAAGCGCAAGCCTGACTTCAAGAAGGCCGCGACGCGGGCCGCCGAATGAGCGCGCCTTACGAAGTCGAACGCGTCCCCTTCTTCCTGCACTGGCAGGAAAAGGCCGCCTTCAAGGAAACCTATGCCGGGGCGCATGACACCGTCGTCGTCGAGGGCCAGCACCTGAAGCCGAAAGGCGTCGATTCAAAAACCGTGCTGGTGTTCATGCATCCGACCGGAACGATGAACCTGTTGCCGATGCCGAATGCGCTGGCGGCGGCCGGCATTCCCTGTCTCACCTGCGGCAGCCGCTATCCGCATAACGACAGCGCGCTGATCATGGAGAAGGTGCTGCTCGATCTCGGGCATTACATTCGTTATGCCAAGGAGAAGCTCGGCTATGAAAAGGTGATCCTGGCCGGCTGGTCGGGCGGCGGGTCGCTGTCGATGTTCTATCAGTCGCAAGCGGAGAAACCCTGGATCACTGCGACGCCGGCGGGCGATGCGGTCGACATCGTCGGGGCGAAGCTGATCCCGGCCGATGCGGTGCTGCAGCTTGCGGCGCATGTCAGCCGCGCCATCACGCTGACCGAATGGCTCGACCCGTCGATCCGCAACGAGCAGGACCCGGACGACCGCGATGTCGAGCTCGATCTCTACAATCCGCAGAACCCCAACCAGCCGCCTTACACGGATGCCTTTGTCGCGCGCTTTCGCGCCGCGCAGATTGCGCGTTCGGAGCGGATCGATGGCTGGGTCAAGGACAAGCTGGCGGCGATGAAACGGGCGGGACGCGCCCATGAGGAATTCTGTTTCGTGGTGCATGGCACGATGGCCGATCCGCGCTGGATGGATCTGTCGATCGACGCCAATGATCGCAAGGGACCCAACTGGTGTTTCATGGGCGAACCGAAAATCGTCAACATGATGCCGGCGGGGCTGGCGCGTTATTGCTCGCTGCGGGCGTGGCTGTCGCAATGGTCGTACCGGGAAAGCCGCGCCGACGGGCCGAAATGCGCCGGCGACATTTCGGTGCCGGTGCTGGTGGTCGAGAACAGCGCCGACGATGCCTGCACGCCTTCTCATGCGGCGCGCATTTTTGCCGGCGTCGCGCATGACGACAAGGAATTCCACATCGTCAAGGGCGCGACACATTACTATATAGGGCAGCCCGACAAGATGGCCGAAGCGGTGGCGCTGGTTGCCGGATGGTTGCGCAAGAAGAAACTGCTGGATTGAGTTGATGAATGTTGTTGCGAAGGCGGCGCCTGTGCGCCGCGAACTGGCGCGGGCGGGTGGCGCGATCTCCTTTCTCGAATGGGATGACGGCACGGGCAAAGCGCCGCTGCATTTCGCCCATGCCAATGGGTTCAACGGGGCGACCTACAAGCAACTGCTCGGGCCGCTGGCCGACCAGTTTCACATCCGCGCCTGGGATGCGCGCGGGCACGGCCACACGACGCTCCCGGCCGACCCGGCCAAACATCGCAACTGGTATGTCTATCGCGACGACCTGATTGCGATGGCCGAGGATTTCCACGCGGCGACGGGCCGGAAAGTCATTCTGATGGGGCATTCGATGGGCGGCGCCGCCAGCGTGATGGCGGCCTCGGAACGGCCCGATCTGGTGCGCGGACTGGTGCTGATCGACCCGGTGATGACGCCGCCGATGTTCCGCTACATGATGGCGCTGTGGCGGCTGACGGGGCGCAAGGGCGGGCCGATGTCGCTGGCCGACGGGGCCGAACGGCGGCGCGCCGTGTTCGAGAGTCGCGACACGGCGGTCGAGCGCTATTTCGGCCGCGGCGCCTTTCGCACCTGGCCGCGTGCATTCCTGGCCGACTATATCGAGGGCGGCACGCGCATCCGCGAAGACGGACAGGCCGAACTGCTTTGCGCGCCCGAATGGGAAGCTGCGAACTTTCGTGCCCATGGCCACAACATGAATCGCGCGGTGGCGAAGCTCAGCGTGCCCTTCGCGCTTCTTTATGCCGCCGAGGGCTCGACCTGCCGGGCGCCCTTCCCGACGCTGATGCGCGCGCGCGACCGCAAGGCCCATGTCGCCGAGGTGCCGGGCTCGACGCATTTCCTGCCGATGGAATTTCCCGACCTCGTCATCGCCGAAGTGCGCGCCTTCGCGGCGCGGCTGGAGCGGGAGGGGCGCTAGCTCTCAGTCGACCAGCACCCGCCGCGCGGCACTTGCAAGAAAGTTCGAGCGCGTCATGCCGCGGTCTTTCGCGGCCTCGTCGATCGCCTCAAGCAATCCCGGATCGAGCGAGATATTGACGCGCTTCGAGACACCGCGATCTTCGATCAGCGGTACCAGCGTCAGGAATGCACCCTCGCGATCTTCCGCCAGTTCCGGATCTGCGACGATCTCGTCCAGTTCGCGCGGCGCCGGGATCGGCCCGTCATCCTCACGCATGCCGGCGACATGGAAGGCGAGCGCGTTGGCGGCATCGACCAGCGCTTCCGTCAGCGTGTCGCCGGCGGCGATGCAGCCCGGGAAATCCGGAAAGCTGACGCCATAGCCCGTGTCTTCTTCCTTGTGGACCATCGCAACGTAGCGCATTTCATTTCTCCCCGGGGCTCAGAGCCAACCGGCCTGTTTGTAGATCGAGCGGACGGTTCCCGCCGGTATGTCCTTGTTCGGGTGCGGGACCGTCACGCGGCCCTTTTTGACGGGGTGCTTGAACTGATGATGGTCGCCGCGCGTCGCCACCAGCTCCCAGCCGTCATCCTTGAGCATCCGGATCAGCTTGCGGCTGTTGCGCTCCATCTTTCCGCTCCGAATTGTGCTTATATATACACAACCTCAACCACATTCAAGAAATTTTTATGCCTATATATACACAACACTATTCAGGCCGATGACCCGGCCCATAGGCCTTCAACAGCCCCGCGCCGATGCGCTCGTTCATCATCTCCGTACTGCCGTCGGTATAGGCGGCCAGTTTGGCGCAGGCGAGGTGGCGGCCGAGGCCGTGTTCCTCGCGCAGGCCCGCCGCGCCCATCGTCTGGATGCAGTCGGCGATGCGCGGCAGCGTGACGCGGCCGGCGAATTTTTTCGCATGCGCCGCCGCCATCACGGCGTCGCCGCCCTTATCGATCAGGCGGCCGGCGGCCAGCGTCAACCCGCGCAGCGCTTCGAGATCGTTGGCGACGTCGCCGAGCGACCAGTTGAGACCCTGATGTTCGGTCAGCTTCTTGCCGAAGGCCTGGCGCCCCGCGCCATACGCAAGCGCCGTTTCGAGGCTTGCGGCGAGCATGCCGGCGCACATCGCCGCGACATAGACGCGGGCGCCGTTGACGCCCTTCATCGCAAGTTTGAACGCCTCACCGGGCGGGGCCAGCATGTCGTCCTCGGGGGCGAGGTAATCCTCGAGCGCGAAGCCGCCGGCGCCGATCGCATGGCCGCCCATCAGCGCATAGGATTCGGCGCGGCGGAAGCCCGGGCGGCGCGCATCGACCAGAAAGCAGGCGATGCCGCGCCAGCCGGCGGAAGGATCGGTCTGCACATAGGTGATGAAGAGATCGGCGATGGCGGCATTGGTGATCCAGCCCTTCTCGCCGTTGAGACGCCAGCCGGTGGCGGTCTTGACAGCGCTGGCGCGGATCGCCGAAAAGTCGCTGCCGGCGCCGGGCTCGCTCAGCGCCGTGGCGCCGAAGATTTCGCCTTTCATCAGCGCCGGCACATGCGCCTCGCGATGGCGCGCCGTCGGCGAGAGCGCCAGTCGCGCGGCGACGTTATGCGTGTTGACCAGCGAAAACGTGAAGGCCATGTCGGCGCGCGACATTTCCTCGCAAAGCGCCAGCTTGACCATGTAGCGGTGGCCGGGGCCGCCCGCTTGCTTCGGCACTTCGAGCGCGGCGAGGCCGAGCGCGGCGGCCGCGCGCAAGGCCTCGACGGGTTGGCGGCGGGTGCGTTCCCAGGCCGCCGCGTTGGGTGCGACCGTCTCGCGGGCGAAAGCGGCCGCCTGGTCGAGCAAGGTCGCCTCGTCCGCCGTCAACTCGTCGCGCAGAAATCCCGCCATGGCTGCCCTCCCCCGATCAGACGCCGAGACCGTCGATCACCAGCGATTCCAGATTGGTGCGCATTTCGTCGGGAATGGCAATCGCCTTGCGCGTCGTCAGGTCGAGCGCGACGGCGACCGCTTCGGCGGTGGCGATCGCCTCGCCGGTTTCGAGATCGAAGAGCCAGTGGCACCAGGTGTAGATTTTCGGACCGACATTCTTGAGACCGCTGCGGAGCGTCAGCACATCGCCCGCGCGCGGATGGCGGCGATAAACGAAGCGGTATTCAAGCGCGGCACCGCCCACCGTCGGCGTCCTCGAGCGGTCGGCGCCGCTTGTCTGCGCCAGCAGATTGGGAATGCCGTCGGAAACGATGCCCATGAAATGACGGATCGTCAGGAAGCCGTGGCTGTCGCATTGCGACGCGTCGATCTCGCCCTGCCAGGTGCGGACCATGCCCATGGCATCGGCCTCGGCAAGCTTCGGCGAGGGACGCGGCGTGTAGATGTCGAGACCGCGCGGGCTGCCATGCACCGGCAGGTCGACGACGAGCGCTTTTGCCGCCGCCTTGGCCTTTGCCGGCAGCGGCTTCACCTCGCGACTCTCCCCATCCAGCAACTCGACCTCGGCGATGAAGGTGGCCGCCACCTCGCCCGAAACCGTGTTGACCATCTCCTCATAGACGCGCAGGCCGAAATCGCGCGGCTCGAGAATGCCGGCGCGGATGAAGAAGGGCGCGCCGGGGCGCTGCTCGCGCAGGAAACGGACATGATGATCGCGGACGAAGAAGCGCGCCCCGTCGGCACGGGCGAAGCGCGGACCAAGGCCCAGATGCAGCGCCAGCGCGGCAAGCCCCTGCCCCGCCTTGTCGACATAGAACTGCACGTTCATGTGGCCCATCTGATCGCTCTCCCAGGTCTGGACGCTGGAGCGGGCCACTTCGATCATCTCACTCATTCGGTTGTTCCACTTTTTCTGTTTCGATTTCGGGGTGTCGATGGGAAGGGGCGATCAGACGCGCGCCCGCAGCGCTTCGGGCAGCGCCACGGCCTTGCGGCTCGCCCTGTCGAAAAGGAGACCGGCGCCTTCGGCGGCGCAAGCGGGCTCGCCAGTGTCGCCCGAGAAAAGCCAGTGGCGGTAACGGATCGTCTTGCCTTCGACGCCCAGAATGCCGGTGCGCACGACAATGGTTTCGCCGGCGCGCAATTCGCGGAAATAAGCGAGGCGCATTTCGACGGTTGCCGTGGCCAGACCGCGGGCGGCCTGTTCGTGGCGGCCAAGGCCGGCATGCGCCCACATATGGCCCTGCGCATCGGAAAACCGCGCCATGAAGAAGCGCGCATTCATGTGATTGTTGGTGTCGCATTCCCAGGTGTTGACGACCGAGCGGTTGGTTTCGACCATGCCGTCGGCATCGGCACGGGCCAGCGAGACGTCGCGCGAGAGCGCTTCGGGCGGCAGCGCGCGCGGCAGCGCTTCGGGCGGCAGAGCGGTTTTCATCGCCTCGGCGCGGCGGCGCGTTTCGCCGGGCCAGGCCGTCAGGCGGCGCGTCGCCAGATCGAGGCAGCCGGTATCGACGACATAGGTCGCGGCCAGCCGGTCGTCGAGCACCTCGCGCATTTCCTGATAGATGCGCATCGTCTTGTCGCGCAATTCGACAATACCGGAGCGGATCGTCACCAGATCGCTGGTGCGCAATTCGCGGTGAAAGCGGATGTGATGTTCGAGCGCGACATAGCCAAGGCCCGATTGCGGCTGGTCGAGTGCGGCCAGCCCCAGCGCGACGCGCAGATTGTAGGAGCTGTCGGAACTCTTCGAGATGTAGTGCTGGATGTTCATGTGGCCCATCTCGTCGCATTCCTGCATCGAGACATAGCCGCGATAGGTGTCGATCATGCCGGTCATGCGAGCGCCCTGACCTGCGGCGCGAGACGTGCGCGCTCCTCGTCGGTGAAGGCGACGGTCTTTCGCGCATCGAGATCGAGCATCACGGCGATCGCCTCGCCGGTCGCGACCGTTTCACCGGTCTCGGCATCGAACATGAAATGGGCGAAGGTCAGCGTCTTGCCGTCGAGGCGGGTCAGCGTACTGCGGACGATCAGCATCGCGCCGGACCGGACCTCGCGCAGATAGTTCAGGCGCATTTCGAGCACCACCGTACCCCGGCGCTTTTCCTGCATGTGACGCTTGTCCATGCCGAGCGCCTGCCAGAGATGGCCGGCACCGTCCGAAAACCGCGCCATGTAGAAGCGTGAGTTCATGTGGCCGAAATCGTCGCACTCCCAGGGCATGACGGCGCCGCGATAGATTTCGATGAAGCCGCGCGCTTCCGCCTCCGCAAGTGTCAACGGCGCAATACGCACTTCGCGCGCGACGCTGCGCGGTTCGGCATGCGGCGGCAGAGGCGCGAGGAAAGGCGCCGCCTTGTCATGCGCTTCGGCGGGCCAGGGGATCAGCCTGCGCTTCTCGAGATCGAAATGGCCACTGACGGCGACGATGGTTGCCGCGGTCTCGCCCGAAGCCGAATTGAATAGCTCGTGATAGCTCACCAGCGTTCGCTCGCGCAGCTTCACCGGCCGCGAGCGCATATGCATCAGGTCGCCCGCCCGGAGTTCGCGGTGAAAGCGGAAATGCTCTTCCAGCGCCACCATGGCCCGGCCCTCGGCGCGCACTTGCGACGGCGCGAGCCCCAGCGCATGGCGCAGCCAGAAAGCCGCGTCCGAGGCGCGGGCCACATAGAACTGCACGTTCATATGGCCCACCTCGTCGCACTCCCATGTGTTCACGGTGCCGCGAAACGTATCGAGAAATTCGGTCATGCCTGCTTGGAAGTTCAATGGCGGGTGGCGCAGCATAGGGGGGCCGCCGCCGCTTGTCATGGGTCAGCCCTTCGCGGGAAGTGCCGCCAGCCGGTGCGCCAACAGGTCTTCCGCAGGGAAACCCAGCGCCGCGAGGCGGCCCGTTCCTTCGAGCACCCTGAGCCCGATCAGGAAGGCGGCGAGGCAGAGGATTTCGCGGTGGGCAGCGGCGCCTTCAAGACCCGTTGCCGCGCGCAAGGGGCCGCCCAGCGTTTCGAGCACCGCGATGACGCGGCCGGTGACGGCGCGGCTGAGATCGGGATCAAGCGCTTCGGCCGACATCAGCCGGCCGGCAAGGCGGACATGCGGGGTGTTACCGGCAGTAGCGGCCAGCGCCTCATACGCCGCGGCGGCCAGCGCGTCGGCGGGCGATGCCGCCTTCTCCGCTGCCTCGCGCATCCGTCTGGCGAGGTGCCCCAGCTCCTCGGCGGTCAGCGCGATCGCCAATTCGTCGATGCCGGCGAAATAGGAATAGACGGCGCCCGCCACATAGCCCGCTTCGGCGGCGACGGCGCGGATGGTCAGCGCCTCCGGCCCGCCTTCATCGCAGACGCGGCGCGCGGCGGCGAGGATCGCCTTGCGCTTGTGGTCGCGCAACGCCGTGCGGCGCTTTTCGGCGGCAGGCGCTGCCATCAGAATTTGTACGTCGAACGGGAGGCGCCTTCGGCGATCGGGCCGCCGCCGTCGCGTTCCTTCACCGCCTGCTGGAAGCCGACCTGTTCGGCGCGCTCCTTGAACCAGACGCCTTCGGGCGAATGTCGGGTGATGCCATCGAACAGCGTCGCGAACATCTGCGTCGTCTGGAGGCCCATGTTTTCATAGGCCTGATTGACCAGCAGCTTCTGCATCATCAGCTGATTGCGCGGCACGCCGGCCATGCGGTTCGCCAGTTCATCGACGCGGGCGTCGAGATCGGCGTCGGGCACGGCCTCAAGGACGAGGCCCATGGCGGCGGCCTCGGCGCCCGTCACCAGATCGCCGGTGAAGAGCATGCGCTTGGCGCGCTCCGGCCCGAGGCGATAGACCCACATGGCGGTGGTCGGGCAACCCCAGACGCGGGCCGGCGGATAGCCGATCTTCGCATCCTCGGCCATCACCACCATGTCGCAGCAAAGCGCAATATCGGAACCGCCGGCGACCGCGAAGCCGCGCACTTTCGCAATCGTCGGCTTGTGGCAGCGCCAGAGCGACATGAAATCGCGCGTGTTGGCATGCATCATGTTGAAGTCGACCATCGGGTCCCAGGGCCGGGTATCGCCCTTTGGCGTGCCCGCGCCCTGATTGCTTGTCGGCCTCTCGGCGAAGTCCTTCAGGTCGTAGCCGGCGCAGAAGGCGCGGCCGGCACCGGTCAGCACGATCACATGCACGTCGTCATCGTCATTCGCCTGTTCAACGGCGCGGGCCAGCTCGCGCGGCATGCCCGAGGCGATGGCGTTGAGGCGATCGGGACGATTGAGGGTGATGGTGGCGATGCGGCCCTGCCGCTCATAGAGGATGTGTTCGAAAGACATCGGATTCCTCCCGGTTCCGGTTAATTATTAAACATATATCGTAAAATTGAACATTGTTCAATTATTGGATGGTTGGCGATGCGCGGCGGATGCTGCGCCGCGCGTGGACCCCGGCTGATGCCGGGATGTCAGTTCGGGGTTTAGGCCGTCGTGACGCGTTTCAGGAAGGCGTCGGCCTGCGCGTTGGCGGCGGCGGCGAGTGCGCCGGGGAAGGCGACGAAGCCATGAGCGCCGCCCGGATAAATGCCGAGTTCAGCCTCGTTGCCGGCCGCGATCCAGCGCGTATACATGAACAGCGAATCGTCAAGCAGCGCGTCGCGCGTGCCGACGGTGAAGAGCGCCGGACAGAGGCCTTTCAGATCGGCATAGAGCGGCGAGAGATCGGGGTCGCGCTTGTCCTTGACGCCTTTCAGGAAGGCTTCCGAAAATTTCTCAATGTCGAGCGTGCGCAGGATCAGGCGCTCGTTGCCGAAAGCGCGCTGGCTCGGCGTCATCGTCATGTCGAAGGCGCCGAAAACCAGATTGGCGCCCTTGAAGCCGGCATAGCCGTGGCGGTCGCGCATGCGCAAGATGGTGACGGCCGACAGATGCCCGCCGGCGCTTTCGCCGCCGATGGTCAGCCTGTCGGTGCCGAACTCCTTTTTTGCGTTGGCGACCAGCCAGACGGCCGCAGCCTCGCAATCGTCCGGGCCCGCTGGATAGGGATGTTCGGGCGCCAGGCGATATTCGACGCTGACGCAGGCGAGACCGACCCTGTCGGCGATACGTTCGAGCAGCGGGTCCTGCTGGTCGGCGGCGCCGAGCGTCCAGCCGCCGCCATGGATGTGCAGATAGACGCCTTTCGGATTGTCGGGCGCGATGACGCGCAGCGCGATCTTGCCGCCCTTGCCGTCGATCTCGATCGTGCGGGCGCGGGGCGATTTCGGCGCCAGCGGGAACGGACCTTCGCCGCGGGCGCGGGCGTCGCGCACTTCCTGCGCGCCGATGTCCCACCAGTCGGGGGCACCGTCCATCGCCTTGATAATGGCGTCGTTGATGGCTTTCGTTTCGGCGGAAATCGCCTCGGCGGTGAAAAGCTTCGGGTCGAATGAATTGCTGCCTGACATGTGTCCCCTCAGTGTTCGCGTTTCTTTTGGCGAAGTAGAGCGGATTTCCGGTGGATCGTCTATCGGACGCGCCAGGCCCAGGCGGCATCACCGCTGTCCATGCGGGAGGTCACTTCGAGCTTCAGATGGCGGTTGTGGACCGCGAGCGCGCCTTCCCAAAGGGCGTTCCAGGCGTCGAAGCAGGCAGGCGTGACGCCTTCCCTGCCCTCCATCATGCGCCATGTCGAAATCGATACCTCGGCGCCGTCCACATCTGCCTTGTCGCCGCCGGCATCGAGCATGGCGCCGAGATAGCGCGCGAAGGCGGCGGCGTCGTTTCGCGCGACGCCGATCAATGCGGAGGTCGCATCGTAGCATTGCATGCCGATCAGCCGGCCGGCTTCCCAACCGAGTTTCCGCGCCTCGTCCTCGCCGAAGAGCGAGACGGCGGCGGGCAGGATCGAGCGGATATATTGCACGGCGTAGTTGCGCTTCGCCTTGACCATGCGCTCTTCGGACCACTCGACATGGGGAAGTTTCGCAGGGTCGACATCCGGGCCGTTTTCCTCGAAGCGGAAGCGCAGGCGTTCATCCGCCGCCAGCGGGCGCTCCTCCTCGATGAAATAGCCTTCGAGGCAGGGGTCGATACGGGTGGTGATGTTGGTGCAGACGAAGCCGAGATTGGGATTGCCGAGCGTTACGCCGACCTGCGAATGGAAGGCACGCATGAAGGCGATGCTGGTTTCATTCGGTACCGCGCAGATCGCCGCGCCGTCCCAGATCCATCGCGGCGGCAGGTAGCGCACCCAGGCCTTGCGGTCGCTTTCAGGAATGAACTCGCATTTCACGCCGCCGACATGGTTTGCCAGATAGATATATTGCGCGCAGGCGACGGCGGGCGGCAGCTTGTCGAGGCCGAGATTTTTGTAGCCCGCCAGAAATTTCTCGCGGTGCTGCGCCTGAAAGGTACGGAAGTTGAGTTCGGTGCCCGCCGCCTCGCCCTTGAAGACGACGGCGCGCAGGATCAGCCCCGTCAGGTAACGCTGATGAAGCTCCGCGCTCGCACGCCAAGCGTTGAGTTCTCCTTCGCTGGCCGCTGCCATCCCGTCCTCCCTCACTTGTTCGGGGGGAGGATAGCGCAATCAGACGGCGGCGCTATAGGGCGGCGCGGGGTCGTACTCCATCAAGCGCTGCGTCAGGCGCGCATGGTCTTGCCCGTGCATCTGGCCGGTGAGCCAGAGCGCCATGTCGATGCCGGCCGAGACGCCGGCCGCGGTCACGACATTGCCGTCGCGGACATAGCGGATGTTTTCGAGCACTTCCAACGCTTCGCCACGCTGGCGGAGCTGCTCGATGAAACCCCAATGGGTGGTAACGCGCTTACCCCGCGCCGGACCGGCCGCACAGAGAAGCAGCGCGCCGGTGCAGACGCTTGTCACCCATTCGGCGGCGGCATGCTGTGCGATCCAGCCGAGCAGCTTTTCGTTCTCCGCCTCGCGGCGCGTGCCCTGCCCGCCTGGCACCAGCAGCAGATCGAGTTTCGGTGCATCGGTGATCGACACATGCGCCTCGACGCGCATGCCCTTGGCGCCGGTGACGGGACCGCCCGTCTCCGAAATCAGCAACACGGTGTCGGGATGCTCGCGACCCTCGAACCCATGGGCCTCGTTCGACATGGTGAAGACCTCATAGGGGCCGACGAAATCGAGTTCCTCGACGCCGTCGAAGATCAAGATGCCGATGGTGCGGTTCTTGGACATGGCGCGTTCTCCTCAGAGGGACGGCTGGGCGAAGCGCGGCGGTATCGAATTCATGCGCTCAAACAGGATCGATTCTTCGGCGACGCGGATTACCTCGCGGATCGGATCGGGCACCTCGTCGGGCGAGGCGTAGCTGAAGGGCGGATGGGGATAATACTCGATGCCGAGCTGGATGGTCTTCGCCGTGTCCTCGCCAGCGATGATGCGCGCGAGATAGAGCGCTCCGTCGATGCCGGCCGAGACGCCTGCCGTCGTCACGATCTTGCCATCGCGGCGATAGCGGTCGGGGACGACATGCGCACCGAAGGAGGCCACCGACTCGCGGGCGTAGTAGTTCGTCGTCACCGTCTTGCCCTTCAGGATGCCGGCGGCCGCGAGAATTTCCACGCCATTGCAAACACCGAAAGTCCAGCTGGAGGTTTCGTGAAGCCGGCGGACAAAGGCGAGCGTCGCCTCGTTGGTCATTTGCGGCCGTCCGCCCGGCCCGCCCGGCACATAGAGAATGTCGGTCGCCTCGACTTCCGAATAGTCACGCCATGCAGCCATGCCGCCGGAGCGGAGATCGTCGGCGATGATGGTTTTCCGTTCGGCGACGAATTCAACCTCGGCGCCCGGCAGCCAGCCGAGAACGGCATAGCCGCCGACCACGTCGAGCATGGTGAAGCCGTCATAGAGAAGAATGGAGATGCGCATTGATCGAGGTTCCCTGATTTGAAGGCGCGGGGTCGCGCCGGGCGGTGCGGAAGCGTTCGCGGTAGCGGCCGGGTGTCACACCCAGATGACGAATGAAGGCGCGGCGCATGCGCTCGGCGGCGCCGAAACCGGCATCGGCCGAAACGGCGTCGAGCGACAAATCGCTGCCGGCAAGGTGGCGGCAGGCCTCGTCAAGACGCGCGCGCTCGACGAATTGCGCGGGCGTGATACCGGTCTCTTCGGCGAAGCGGCGGGCAAAACTGCGTTCGCTCATGGCGGCGCGGGCGGCAAGCGCCGGCACCGAGAGATCGGCACGCGGATTTTCGATGACAAAAGCGCAGACGCGCGACAGGCGCGTGTCGGCAACGCGCTGGGCGGCAAGTTGCGCCGAGAATTGCGACTGGCCGCCGGGACGCATCAGGTACATCACATGATGACGGGCGATCAGCAGCGCCGCGTCGCGGCCGAGATCCTCCTCGATCAGTGCCAGCGCGAGGTCCATGCCCGCGGTGACGCCGGCCGATGTCCAGAACTTGCCGTCGCGCACATAGATCGCATCTTCTTCCACGGTCACGGCGGGGAAGCGCTGGCGCATGGCCGGCGCATATGCCCAATGCGTCGTGGCGCGGCGGCCGTCGAGAAGGCCAGCGGCAGCGAGGATGATGGCGCCGGTGCAGATCGAAACGACACGGGCAACCGGCCCGGCGGCCTTGCGGACAAAGCCGAGGAGCCGCTCGTCCTCCATCGCCGCGCGCGATCCGAGCCCGCCCGTCACCATCAAGGTGTCGAGTGTCGCGAGATCGGCCAATGTCAGGTCGCTTATCGCCCGGTCGGCATGCAACACCAGGCCGCTCGTCGTCGAGACGGGGCCGGGTTCGACCGAGACCAGTTCGACCGCATAGGCCGGGCGGCCATCAGGCAGCAGCGCCGTACTCAAAATCTGCAAGGGGCCGGCAATGTCGAGAATCTGGGCGTCGGCGTAGGCGAGCATCATCACCCGGCGGGGGACCTGGGTGGGATTGCGGGGACTTGATTTGGTGGCGCTGGTCATGGAGCCAGATTAAGCCCGGTACCTTCTGGCGGAAATGACAAATGACACGCATTTTCTGCCAAAGCAGCCAAAAGAAAGCCCCGTCTCTTTCAAGACGGGGCTTCCGTTTTCGTTCAGAGGGCGGCGATCAGGCGGCCGCCTTCTCCTTGTTAGGTGCGAAGCGGGTATAGAAGGTGTCGCCCTTTTCAGCCATGTCGCGCAGGAGCTTCGACGGCGTAAAGCGGGGCCCGTATTTCTGGGCCAGCTTGTCGCAAGCTTCGACAAACGCCTTCGCGCCAACCATGTCGATCAGCGACAAGGGACCGCCGGCCCAGGGCGCGAAGCCCCAGCCGAGGATGGCGCCGACATCGGCGTCGCGCACGTCGGTCACCACGCCTTCCTCGAAACAGCGCGCCGCTTCCAGCGCCTGGATGTAGAGGAAGCGGTTTTTCAACTCCTGCACATCGAGGTCGTCGGGGTCCTGGCTCTTGCCGACGAGATCGGCGAGGCCCGGCCAGAGCTTCTTCTTGCCGTCAGCGGGATAGTCATAAAAGCCCTTGCCCGCTTTCTTGCCGACGCGGCCGAGCTCGACGACCATCTTTTTCACCAGATCGTCGGCGGGCGAGCCGACATATTTGTCGCCGAGGTCCTTCTTGGTCTGCTCGCGCACCTTGTAGGCGAGGTCGAGCGAGACTTCGTCGTTCAAGGCCAGCGGCGCCATCGGCATGCCGGTCATGCGGCCGACATTCTCGATCATCGCCGGCGGCACACCCTCGCCCAGCATGGCGAGGCCTTCGCCGACATAGGTGCCGAAGCAGCGCGAGGTGTAGAAGCCTCTGGAGTCGTTGACGACGATCGGCGTCTTGCGGATCTGCTTCACATAGTCCATCGCCTTGGCGAGCGTTTCGTCGCTGGTCTTCTTGCCCATGATGATTTCGACAAGCTGCATCTTGTCGACCGGCGAGAAGAAATGGATGCCGATGAAGCTTTCGGGGTTGGCCGCGGCTTCGGCCAGACCCGTGATCGGCAGGGTCGAGGTGTTGGAGCCGTAGATGCCGCCTTTGGCCAGCATCGGCTCCGCCTTCTTCGTGACTTCCGCCTTGATGTCGCGGCTTTCGAAAACCGCTTCGATGACGAGATCGGCGCCTTTGAGGTCGTCGTAGTTCGTCGTCGGCTTGATCAGGCCGAGCAGCTTGTCGGCCTTTTCCTGCGTGGTCTTGCCGCGTTCGAGCGCCTTGGCCAGCAGCCTCTCGGAATAGGCCTTGCCCTTTTCGGCATTGGCCTGATCGGTGTCGAGAAGCACGACCTCCATGCCGGCCTGCGCCGACACATAAGCGATGCCGGCGCCCATCATGCCGGCGCCGAGAATGCCGAGCTTCTTGACCTGAAAGGGGGCGATGCCCGCCGGACGGCGCGCGCCTTTCGCCAGTTCCTGCATCGACAGGAAGAGCGAACGGATCATCGCCTTGGAGCGCGGGTCCATCAGCAGTTTGGTGAAGTAGCGCGTCTCGATGCGCAGACCCGCCTCGATCGGCACCTGCAGGCCTTCATAGACGCAGGACATGATGTATTTCTGCGCCGGGAAGTTGCCATGCGTCTGCTTGTGCAGCGTCGCATTGCCGATGGTGAAAACCTGGCCGCCGCCCTTCGAATGCGGATCGCCACCGGGCACCTTGTAGCCTTCGCGGTCCCAGGGCTGGATGGCGATGGCGTAGACTTCCGGACCCTTCTTGCCGAGCTTCACTTTCGGCTGAGCAAGACCTTCCTTCAGCCAGGTCTTGGCGGCCGAAACGAGTTCGCCGGCCGGCACGACCTTGTGAACGATGCCTGCCTTCAAGGCCTTTTGCGGATCGAGCGAGGTGCCTTGCAGGATCAGCGGCAAGGCTGCCTGCGCACCGATCAGGCGCGGCAGGCGCTGCGTGCCGCCGCCGCCGGGCAGGAGACCGACCTTGGCTTCGGGCAGACCGATCTGCGTTTTCGGATTGTCGGCGGCGACGCGGTAGTGGCAGGCGAGCGTCACTTCAAGACCGCCGCCCAGCGCTGTGCCGTTGATCGCGGCAACCACGGGCTTGCCGCAGGTTTCGAGCGAACGCAGCAGCATGTTGAATTTGAGGTTGCCCTCATACATCGCCTTGACGCGATCTTCCTGCGAGCCACCGCCGGAACCGCCACCGGCCTGACCGCCCATCATCGAGAGGTCGGCGCCAGCGCAGAAGGCGTCCTTGCCGGAGGTCAGGACGGCGCCCTTGATGGCGTCGTCGGACATGATCTTTTCGATGATCGATGCCATGTCACCCATCGAGCCTTGCGAAAGCACGTTCATCGAACGGCCGGGCATGTCCCATGTGATGAGGGCGATGCCGTCGGAATCGATTTCGAGTTTGAAGTTTTCATACGTGGTCATTGGGGCCTCACACGCGTTCGATGATGGTGGCGGTGCCCATGCCCGCGCCGACGCAGAGCGTGATGAGCGCGGTGTTGAGATCGCGGCGTTCGAGCTCGTCGAGCACGGTGCCGAGGATCATGCCGCCGGTGGCACCAAGCGGATGGCCCATGGCGATGGCACCGCCATTGACGTTCATTTTCTCATGCGGGATGTCGAGTGCCTGCATCATGCGCAACACGACGGAGGCGAAGGCTTCGTTCAACTCGTAGAGATCGATGTCCTCGGGCTTCATGCCGGCCTTGGCCAGCACCTTGCGCGAGACGTCGGCCGGGCCCGTCAACATGATGCAGGGCTCGGAGCCGATCGAGGCCATGGCGCGAATGCGGGCGCGGGGCTTCAGGCCCATCGCCTTGCCGGTCGGACCGTTGCCGACGAGGACCGCCGAGGCGCCGTCGACGATGCCCGACGAATTGCCGGCGTGATGGATGTGGATGATTTCTTCCACTTCCGGATAGCGGTCGAGCGCGACGCCGTCGAAGGCAAATTCACCGAGCGAGGCGAAAGACGCGGTGAGCGCCGCCAGCGACTGCATGGTCGCTTCGGGACGCATATGCTCGTCATGATCAAGAATGGTGAGGCCGTTGATGTCCTTCACCGGAATGACCGACTTGCTGAAATAACCCTTGTCCCAGGCGTGTTTGGCGCGCTTCTGGCTTTCGACCGCATAAGCGTCGACATCGGCGCGGGAAAAGCCGTATTTCGTGGCGACGAGATCGGCGCCGATGCCTTGCGGCGTGAAATAGGACTTGAACGCAACGTTAGGGTCGGACGACCACGCACCGCCCGACGCGCCCATGCCGACACGCGACATCGACTCAACGCCGCCGCCGATCGCCATGTCGGCTTCACCGGACATGACCTTGGCGGCCGCCATGTTGGTCGCTTCGAGGCCGGAGGCGCAGAAGCGGTTGATCTGTACGCCGGCGGTCGTCTGCGCATAGTCGGCATTCAACACTGCGATGCGGGCGATGTCGCCGCCCTGCTCGCCGACCGGATCGACGCAGCCGAGCACGACGTCGTCGACCTTCGAGGTGTCGAGGTTGTTGCGGTCGCGGATCGCCCTCAATGTCTGGCTCGAAAGCTCAAGCGCGGTCACTTCGTGGAGCGCGCCGTCCTTCTTACCCTTGCCGCGCGGCGTGCGCACGGCGTCATAGACGAAACATTCGGTCATTGTGTGTCTCCCTGGGGGAACGGTTCTTGTGTGTTGCGCGTTGCGGGAGGCCGGCACGTCAGAGCGTGCGGGCAACCAGCATTTTCATGATCTCGTTGGTGCCGCCATAGATCTTCTGGATGCGGGCATTCGTGTAGAGCTTCGCGATCGGATATTCCATCATGTAGCCATAGCCGCCGAAGAACTGCAGACAGGTATCGATGATTTCGTTTTCCTTCTGCGTGGTCCACCACTTGGCCATGGCGGCGGTCGTTGCGTCGAGCTTGCCGTCGAGAAGTTTGACGGCACAGTCATCGACAAAGACGCGGGCGATGGTCGCCTCGGTCTTGCATTCGGCGAGTTTGAACTGTGTGTTCTGGAAGTCGAGGATGCGCTGGCCGAAAGCGGTGCGCTCCTTCACGTAGTCGGTCGTGTATTTCAGTGCCATTTCCATCGCGACGCAGGCATTGACCGCGATGATGAGACGCTCCTGAGGCAACTGCTGCATCAACTGGAAGAAGCCCTTGCCCTCCTCGGTGCCGAGCAGGTTCGAGGTCGGCACTTTCACTTCATCGAAAAAGAGCTCGGATGTGTCCTGCGCCTTCTGGCCCATCTTCTTGAGGTTGCGACCGCGGCGGAAGCCTTCGGCCTCGTCGGTCTCGACCATGATCAGCGAGGTGCCCTTGGCGCCGCCGGCCGGATCGGTCTTGGCAACGACGCAGATCAGGTTTGCCTGCTGGCCGTTGGTGATGAAGGTCTTCTGGCCGTTGACCACATACTGGTTGCCGACCTTTTTCGCCGTCGTCTTGACGCCCTGCAGATCGGAGCCTGTGCCGGGCTCGGTCATGGCGATGGCGCCGACGATTTCGCCCGAGGCCATTTTCGGCAGCCACTTCTTCTTCTGCTCTTCGGTGCCGTAGGACTGGACATAATGCGCAACGATGCCCGAATGTACCGAATTGCCGAAACCGGAAATGCCGGCGCGGCCCTGTTCTTCGGCGATGACCATTTCATGCGCGAAGTTGCCGCCACCGCCGCCATATTCCTCCTTGATCGAGGCGCAGAGGATGCCGGCTTCGCCCGCCTTCAGCCACGCGTCGCGATCGACGCAGCCCTGGTCTTCCCAGCGCTCGACATGCGGCTGGAACTCCCGTTCGTAGAACTTGGCGACCGCACCCTGGAGGATTTCGAGTTCCTCGTTCAACCACGGCGATTTGTAACCGGCATTCAGACTCATTCGTCCAGCTCCCTGTCTTCGACACTCAAAATTCGTTGGCGGCCATTGCCATCACGGGGTCGGCGCCGTGGCGGATGCGCGCCAGATGCATCGCCGTTTCGGGCACGACATGCTCCATGTAGAAGCGGCCTGTCTTGATTTTCGTTTCGTACCAGGCCTTGTCGCCCTCACTTTGGGCGGCGAGCTTTTCCAGCGAGACTTTCGCCATCATCGCCCACATGAACGCAAGGCCGGTGACGCCGAAGAGATGCATGTAGGGCGTCGAGCCGGCGCCGGCGTGATCCGGGTTCTGCAGCGCGTTTTCCATGAACCACATGGTCGCTGCTTCGAGATCCTTGCGCGCGGCAGCCAGCGGATCGAGGAACGGCTTCAGATCGGCATTGCTCTTGTTGGCGGCGATGAAATCGTCAACCGCCTTGAAGAAGGCGAAGACCGCGCGGCCGCCATTCTGCGCCAGCTTGCGGCCGACGAGATCGAGCGCCTGCACGCCGTTGGCGCCTTCATAGATCATGGCGATGCGGGCATCGCGCACGAACTGGCCCATGCCCCATTCGTCGATATAGCCGTGGCCGCCATAGACCTGCTGCGCATCAACGGCATGGGCAAAGCCGCGATCGGTGAAATAGCCCTTCAGCACGGGGGTCAGCAGCGACATCATGTCGTCGCCGAATTCGCGCGTCTTTTCATCGTCCGACCTGTGCGAGAGATCGCCATGCAGCGCGGTCCAAACGAGCAGCGCACGCGCGCCCTCGTTGAAGGACTTGGCGTTGAGCAACATGCGGCGAATGTCGGGATGGACGATCAGCGGATCGGCAGGCTTGTCTTCGGCCTTGGGACCGGTCAGCGAGCGACCCTGCAAGCGCTCCAGCGCATAGGTGACCGCGTTCTGATAGGCGACTTCGGATTGCGAGAGGCCCTGCAGACCGACGCCGAGACGGGCCTCGTTCATCATCGTGAACATGGCGCGCAGGCCCTTGTGTTCCTCGCCGACCAGCCAGCCGAGCGCCTCATCGTAGTTCAGCACGCAGGTCGCATTGCCGTGAATGCCCATTTTCTCTTCCAGCGAACCGACCGAAACGCCATTGCGGTTGCCGAGCGACCCGTCTTCATTGACGAGATATTTCGGCACCAGGAAGAGCGAGATGCCCTTCACGCCCTGCGGCGCGCCTTCGATGCGGGCGAGTACGAGATGCAGGATGTTCTCGGCGAGATCGTGATCGCCGGCCGAAATGAAAATCTTCTGGCCGCTGATCTTGTAGGAACCGTCGCCGGCCGGCACAGCCTTGCTGCGCAACAGGCCGAGGTCGGTGCCGCAATGCGGCTCGGTCAGGTTCATCGTGCCGGTCCATTCGCCGGTCACGAGCTTCGGCAGGTATTTCTTTTTCTGCTCGTCGGTGCCGTGCTGCGAGAGTGCCGAGTAGGCGCCGTGGCTGAGGCCCGGATACATGCCGAAAGCCATGTTCGCGGATGAAACCATCTCGTTGAAAATGACACCGAGGGCGTTGGGAAGCCCTTGTCCGCCATAGGCCGTGTCGGCAACGAGCGCCGGCCAGCCGCCGTCGACCAGCAACTTGTAAGCGTCCTTGAAGCCCGTGGGCGTCGTCACCACGCCGTTTTCGAGCTTGCAGCCTTCGCGGTCGCCGATCTGGTTCAGCGGCTGCAGCACTTCCTCGGTGAGCTTGCCTGCTTCCTCGAGAATGGCGTCGACAAGATCGGCCGGCGCATCGGCGAAGCCCGGCAGGTCGCCATATTGCGAGAAGTCGAGCAACTCGTTCAGCAGAAAGCGGTATTCGCGCAGCGGCGCTTTGTAGGTCGGCATGGGTTTCCTCCGGCGGGGTTACGCGCTCATTTCAGGCGGGCGCGCCAAGGCTCAGACGATAGCCTTTTCCGGCTTTTTCGTCTTTGCCGCTTCGGAGGCAACAGGCTTCTTTTCGACCCTGCCGCGCTTTTCCTGGGCCGTGATCTGCGCCTCGAGACGCGCACAGCTGTCCGCCAGCGTCTTGATCTGGAGATCGATCTCGCGGCGCTGCTCCTGCAGGCTCTCGATGCGACGGCGGAACTTGGCGATCGCGACACGGTTCTGCGTCTCGCAGCCGTCTTCCTGGTCGTAATGGCTCAGGATTTCCTTGATTTCGGCCAGGGCCAGGCCGACGTTCTTGCCGCGCACGATCAATGTCAGGCGGGCGCGGTCGCGCGGATGATAGACGCGGGTCTGGCCGCGGCGCTCGGGCGCCAGCAAGCCCTTGTCCTCATAGAAACGGATGGCACGGGTCGTCAGGCCGAATTCCTCGGCAAGCTGGGTGATCGAGAAGGTCTCGCCGGCGATGTCGCGGGTATCGCGGCGCGACATCGCGGCCGTGCTGAGTAGCTGCTGGTCCATGAGATGATCGCTCCCTGAACGTGATATTTTTGGCTGTTTTCAGCCGATTTTCGATGCGGGCGGGACTCTAGTTGACGTTGACGTAAACGTCAATACGAGGTCCTCGCGGTCTCGACCTGCTAGGCTCGGCGCGATCAAAAGGAGGCCGAACATGCGCGGCACGTGGTTCCTGACGGCGACCGTTCTGGTGGCGATGCTTGCCGGCTGTGCGACCGGGACAGACCGGACGCCGCCGGTCAATGTCAGCACACGGTCGCTGCCCGCTGCTGCGAGCGCCGCCGCCGAGGCCGACACGCCGCTCGGCCGTGCGGTGATGACAGCTGTCAATGTCTGGCGCCAAGGCAAGGGTGAGAGCGCGCTGACGACCGATGCGGTGCTGCAACGCGCCGCTGCAGTCCATGCGGCCGATATGGTGCAGCGCGACTATTTCGGCCACCACAATCCCGATGGTCAGGGCCCGCGCGAACGGGTGCTGGCGGTCGATCCGGCTTTCAGCGCCAGCGTGTCGGAGAACATCCAAAGGCTGGATGGGGCCGCCTATACGGCCATGAGCGACGCGGCGCTGGCTGCGGTCATGGTCGAAAAATGGGCGCAGAGCCCGCAGCACCGGCGCATCATGCAGGCTGGCGCCGCCACACGCAGCGGCGTCGGCATCGCGCGGACGGGAACGCGCATCATTGCCGTGCAGGTCTTTGCCGGCAACTGATGCCGCGGGCGCGGCCATTGCCGGACAGCGCCGCCGGATGACATGCTTGCGGTGTCGAATCTCCGGGGAAGCAGCATCATGAAACGCAGACAATTCATCGGCGGCGCGGCGGCCGGCGCCCTTGCCATGCCAGCGCTGACGCGCCACGCACGCGCCGACAGCGCGATCGAATGGAAGATGGCCACGAGCTGGCCCAACGGCGCGCCGGGCGTCGGCGTCAATGCGCAGCGGCTGGCCGACCGGATCGGCGCGATGTCGGGCGGCAGGCTGACGGTGAAGCTGTTCGGTGCGGGCGAGCTTGTGCCGCCCTTCGAGGTCTTCGACGCCGTGTCGCAAGGGACCTGCGAAATGGGCCATGGCAGTCCCTATTACTGGCAGGGCAAGAATCCGGTCTTCCACTATTTCACCGGCGTCCCCTTCGGGTTGATGGCGCCGGAAATGGCCGGCTGGCTGCAGTTCGGCGGCGGTCAGGCGCTCTGGGAGGAGGCCTATGCGCCCTTTGGCGTCCTGCCCTTTTATGCCGGCTCGAGCGGTGTGCAGGCGGGCGGCTGGTTCGCACGCGAGATCAACACGCTCGACGATCTCCGGGGGCTCCGGTTCCGGATCGCAGGACTTGGCGGCGAAGTGATGCGGCGGCTTGGCGTCAGCGTCGTGCTGACACCGCCCGGCGAGATTTTCACGGCGATGAAGAACAACACGATCGATGCCGCCGAATGGGTGGGCCCGTGGAACGACATGGCCTTCGGACTCAACAAGGCCGCCCGCTACTACTACCTCCCGGCCTTTCACGAAGCAGGGCCCGCACTCGAGCTGATGGTCAACAAGGCGAAGTTCGAGGGGCTGGCGCCCGAGCTGCAGGAGATCGTGCGTGGCGCGGCCATGGCGAGCGCCGCCGAGACGCTCGCCGACTTCACCTTTCATAATGCCGATGCCTTTGCGCGGCTGGTGGCGGCCGGCGGAACCGAGATGCGGACATGGCCTGAACCCGTCGCGGCGGCCATGGCCGAAGCGGCGCGGGCGGTGCTCGCCGAGCTCGCACAAAGCAGCGATCTCGCGAGCCGGGTCGCCGCTTCCTACGGAAATGCCCTCGGCAAGGCCCGCGACTGGTCGAAATGGAGCGATGTGGCGATGCTGGCGCTCCGCAACGATCATTCCGTGGGCTGAGGCCAAATACCGAATTGGTGCAGCCGTTAACCCGGTCTTTACCTAGGTTGGCGCTTTATTACGGGAGTGACCGTCCCCGCGTGCAGACGCTGGCCGGTGCGAGCGCAACCGCTACAAGGTTTTGGGACAGCGCGCCTTCGTAATACCAGATAGCGCGGTTTATACTGCCCCAGAGGGTTAACGGGCATAGTGATTCGGATGAGATCTGGGGTTCCATGGAGCGTCAAAGGCATTGAGCCCGAGGCGCGAGAGGCGGCTAAACAGGCTGCCCGCCGGGCAGGTGTGACGCTTGGCGCGTGGCTGAACAACGTCATCATGGAAACCGGCACGGATGAAGCGAGCGCCGAAGGCGGTGCTTCCGAGCCCTACCGGAACGCCTATGCGCCGCCACAAGCGGCGCCGGCCGAACCCAAGCCTGCTTCCGGAGTCGATCTCGCGCCTGTGGCCGAGGCGGTGCGCGAGGTGGTGCAGCGGGTTGAAAACAGCGAACGCCGCACTTCAGAAATGACGCGCAGGCTCGAGGCGACGGTGGGACATCTTGCCCAGCGCATCGACCAGTCGGAGCACGACATGGACGACAGATATTCCGAAGCCCGGTCCTCCGAGGCCCGATCGCTGGATCCGCTGGAGCGGAAACTGCAGCAGCTGCACGAGCGCATGGAGCGAGCCGAACGCGCGCGCAGCGGCGGCTTGCGCCCGGAAGATGCGCGCACGATCCAGACACTTGAGAAAGCCGTCAACGCGGTCGTCGATCATCTCGATCAAACCGAACGGCGCACCGACGACACGCTCGCCGAAATTCGTCAGTCGCTTGCCGCGCTTTCCGACCGCATGGAAACGGCGGAAGAGGAATCCGAACGCGAAGAAGCCAAGAAGCGCGCCCGCGTGCTCGAAGATGCGTTGATGCAGCTTGCGACACGCATGGAAAAGATGGAGCACGGCGTTTCCGGCATTGCGCCGCAGGCCGTGGAAGCGGCACTGAAGGCGATCGAAGAGAAGTCGCATGCCGAAAACCAGCGCGCGACCATCGAACGGCTTCAGACCAGCCTCGAGCAAATGGCGCAGCGTCTGGAACGCGCCGAACTTCGCAGCGACGAGACGGCAAAGATTTTCGAGACCAGCGTCACCGGCATCGCGCGCAAGCTCGAAGACCTCGACAATGTGCAGCGTCACGAGATTCCACAGGCGCTGGCGCAACGTCTCGAACAGATGGCGCAGCGGCTCGAACACAACGAACAGCTGACCGTGCAGGCCGCGCAGACCGTCGAACAGGCGATTGCCGGCATCAGCGAAAATCTCAGCGTGACCGACAGCCGTGACCGCGAAGCGCTGACGTCACTGCAGTCGATGATCGAGAAGATGACGAACCGTCTCGGTCATCTCGAACGTGAAACCAAGGCCGTGAAGCAGGCCGCGCTTTCGCCGCAGCTCAATGCGGGCGGCGTGGCGGCCGGTTTCGCCCCGTCCGGCCCCGGTTTCCCGATGCCGCAATTCGATGCGCCGCCGATGCTCAATCCGGCAATGGGCGGCAATCTCGGTCCGGCCCTCAACTCTTCGGATTGGGGCCGCCCGGTCGCGCCGACGGTTTCGGCGCCGCCGCCCGTCGATGCGCCCTACGAGAACGACGCCCCACCCTACGCGGACGAGGACGAACTGGCCGACACGCAGATGCGCGGGCCGGCCGATGACGGCGTCATTCCGCCCGACCCCGCACCGCCGCCGATGGAAAATGCCGGCCAGCGCGCCGCCAATGATTTTCTCGCCGCCGCGCGCCGTGCCGCTCAGGCCGCCGCGCAAGGCGGACAGACGCCACGTCAGGAACCCTACTACGCAACACCGCCCGCGCCGGGCTATGCCGAGTCGCCCGCGCGTTTTTCGGCAGAAGATCATGGCAGGGGCCGCCGCAAGCTCATTTCCGGACTTGCCGCGAGCTTTGTGTTGCTGGCGCTGATGGCCGGCGCCTATGTGATGCTGCAAGAGGGGCCCGCGCCGCGCATCGCGCTGCCCGAGGCGCCGATCGAACAGAGTGGCACGCAACCTTCCGTGCTCGACGCCGAAGGTGCGGGCGCCGCAACGAACAGGGATCCGGAGGCCAGTCCGGAGGACGCCGGCGCGACGTCAAACGACGCTTCAGTGCCGGCGTCCACCACGCCTTCCGCCGCACAACCGGCAGCGCCGGCCGAAGCGCTCGTGCCGACACCGCCACCCTCGACACCAAAACCTTCGGCGCCGAGCCCCGCAACCGCGCGACCGGCAGGCCAGGCGACATTGACGCCGGCTCCGTCGCTGACACCGGCACCGGCAAAGCCCGTCGAGACGGCGCCGGTCGAACCGGCACGTCTGACGCTGATGGAAGCGGCGGCCCGCGGCGACGCGGCCGCGCAGTACGAAGTCGGACAGCGCTATGCCGTTGGCGAAGGCGTGACGCAGGATATGAGCCAGGCCGCTGAATGGTTCGAACGTGCGGCCGATCAGGGGCTTGCCATCGCGCAATACAGGCTCGCCACGCAATATGAAAAAGGCCGCGGCGTGACGCAGGACGACGCCAAGGCGCGCACCCTCTATGAAAAGGCGGCCACAAGCGGCAACGTGAAAGCGATGCACAATCTCGCCGTCATCCATGCCGAAGGACGCGGCACCGCGCAGGACTTTGTCACCGCCGCCAAATGGTTCGAAGAGGCCGCCAATTACGGTCTCGGCGACAGCCAGTACAATCTTGCCGTGCTCAACGAACGCGGGCTCGGCATCGAGAAGAATGCCGGCGAGGCCTATAAGTGGCTTTCGATCGCCGCCAAGGGCGGCGACAAGGGCGCCGCCGCCAAGCGCGATGCGCTGGCCGCGACGATGGATGCCACCGAGCTCGCCAAGGCGAAAGTGGTCACCGAAACCTGGCGCGCCAAGACGCCAGCGCCGCTCGCCAATGGCGATATCAGCTCGCTGAAGAGTTGGGACGTGTCGTCGCTGGGCGACATCGGCAACAAGGCCGTACCGGCACGGGACGCCATCGCCCGGACGCAAGCGCTGCTCAACCGGCTCGGCTACGACGC
Source organism: Parvibaculum sp. (assembly GCF_030651915.1). GTDB lineage: Bacteria > Pseudomonadota > Alphaproteobacteria > Parvibaculales > Parvibaculaceae > Parvibaculum. The sequence continues at coordinate 876,579 of NZ_JAUSBV010000005.1, forward strand.
CGGATCGCCTGACGGGCAGATGGGGCCGCGCACGCGCGATGCCATTCTCGACTACCAGATGACGGAGGGCCTGGAGGCGACAGGCACGGTGACGCCCGAGACACTGGCGACGCTCGAGGCGCGCTTCGGCTGAGCCGATTCCGGGCCGGTTTGCCTAGGAATTCCCGGCCGGACGTGTTACCCAAATCTGCATCCGTTGCTCCGTCCCCACTTCGCTCCGGGACGGTTTCCGGCTGCCGGAGTCCCGCCGCGCCATGCAGATTTATCTTCCGATCGCCGAGATGCCGGTCAATGTGCTGACCATTCTCGCCATGGGCGGTGCGGTCGGATTCCTTTCAGGCATGTTCGGCGTCGGCGGCGGCTTCCTGATGACACCGCTGCTGATCTTTCTCGGCATTCCGCCCGCGGTTGCCGTCGGCACGCAGTCGACGCAGGTTGTCGCCTCGTCGATGACGGGCGCGCTGGCGCATTTCACGCGTAAGTCGATCGACTTCAAGATGGGCGGCATCCTGCTGATCGGCGGCGTGGCCGGTTCGATCAGCGGCATCTACCTGTTCAGGGTGCTGACGCGGATCGGCCAGATCGACCTCGTCATCTCGCTTGTCTATGTGCTGTTTCTCAGCGTCATCGGCGCGATGATGATGGTGGAGAGCGTGCGCGCGATCCGCGCGGCACGCGGCGGCGTCATTCCGGCGCGGCGCGGCGGCCATCACAGCTGGATCCACGGCCTGCCCTTCAAGATGCGGTTTCGCCGCTCGAAACTTTATATCAGCGTCATCCCGCCGATCCTTGTCGGTTTCTTCGTCGGCATGCTGTCGGCGATCATGGGTGTCGGCGGCGGCTTCATCATGATCCCGGCGATGATCTATCTGCTGCGGATGCCGACCAATGTCGTGATCGGCACGTCGTTCTTCCAGATTGTCTTCGTGACCGCGCTGACCGGCGTGATGCATGCCTATACCAATTTCGCCGTCGATATCGTGCTCGGATTCCTGCTGGTGATCGGCGGCGTCATCGGCGCGCAGTATGGCGTGCGCGCGGCGGAGAAACTTCCCTCCGAGCAGTTGCGCGCCTTGCTGGCGGCGATCCTGTTGCTGATCGGACTCCGACTCGGATTCGATCTGGTGACGACGCCCGACGATCTCTATTCCGTTGTCGACGTGGCGCCGCACCGATGAAGACATTTCCGGCATATCGCCTTGCGCTGGCGCTGGCCTTCGTTGTGCTGGCGGCGGGGACTGTTCGCGCCGACCAACTGGTGACCGATCTTTCCGCACATCAGATTGCCATCCGCTCCAATTTCACCGGCACGGAGATTCTGCTGTTCGGCGCGGTGGAAGCGCGGACGCCCGGCGCGCGGGCGCTCAACCGCGACATTGTTGTGGTGGTGCAGGGACCGAACGCGCCGGCGATGGTGCGGCGGAAGGATCGCGTCGGCGGGGTCTGGGTCAATCACGACTCCGTCACCTATCCGGATGTGCCGGGCTACTACGCCGTTGCCAGCACGCGGCCGCTTGAGGTGACCGCGCCGCCCGAAACGCTGAGGGCACTGCGCATCGGAATCGAGAATGTCGATATCGGTGTGGCCGAAGCCCGCGCGATCGACGGCACGGCGCAAGCGCTGATGCCGGAGCAGGAGAACGCTTTCTGGAAGGCGCTGATCCGCAACCGACAGCGCGACCGGCTTTACAGCAATGTGCCGGGCGGCGTGACTTTTCTCGGACAAACGCTTTTCCGCGCGACGGTCGACATTCCGGCCAACGTGCCGGTCGGCCTCTACACCGCAAAGGTCTATCTGTTTCAGGACGGCGAAGTGGTCGACACGATTTCGTCGCCGCTCTATATCGACAAGCGCGGCATTGAACGCTTCATCTACCGCGCGGCGCATAGCGATCCGCTTCTTTACGGTTTGCTGGCGGTGCTCGGTGCGGCCTTTGCCGGCTGGCTTGCTTCGGCCGCGATGAGGCGAACGTAATGGAGATCAGCTATCTCGCGGCCGCCGCCGGCGGCCTCATCAGTTTTCTGTCACCTTGCGTGCTGCCGCTGGTGCCGGCCTATCTCTGCTTCATCGCGGGGACTTCGCTCGAAGAGCTGACGCGCGAGGACGAACACGGGAAGCCGCTGGCTTCGGAAGGGCTGACGCTGCGCGTGGCGCTGGGCGCCGCCGGTTTCGTGCTCGGCTTCACGACTATTTTCGTCGCGCTGGGCGCCAGCGCCTCGGCGATCAATCCCTTCATCATGGCGAACAAGATCCTGCTGTCGCAAATCGCCGGCGCCGTCATTGTCGTTTTCGGCCTGCATTATATGGGTCTTTTTCGCATCGCGTTGCTCAACCGCGACACGCGATTTCATCTGCCCGGCAATGGCGATGTGGCGCGCAATCCGTTCATGCAGTTCGGAAGTCCTTATCTGCTGGGGCTTGCCTTCGCCTTCGGATGGACGCCCTGCATCGGCCCGATCCTCGCGACGATCCTGACGATCGCGGCGGCGCAGGAAAATCTGCAGGCCGGCGTGACGCTGCTGACCTTCTATTCGCTGGGGCTTGGCCTGCCGTTTATCGCGGCGGCATTTGCCGTACGCGGATTTTTGTCGTTTGCCGCCAGCTTCCGGCGCCATATGCGCAAGGTCGAAGTCGTCGCCGGATTGCTGCTGGCGGCGACCGGAACGCTGATGATCATGGGCTCTTTCGAACGCATCGCGATCTTCCTGCTGGAGACATTTCCGGTGCTGGCGACGTTCGGATAGGGCTGCGGACCCCCCCTCTGTCACAAAACTGTCAAAAAACTGTCACAAATGCGATTCGGGGCGGCCAAAGCCGGGGATAAAGCGGGGATAACAAAAACTTGTCCCCGGGTTTATCCCTCAAATTGAGGGACAAGTGCCGTTTTTCGATCTGTCTACGGATCAATCGCCTTCGAGACGGCGGGCGGCGACAGGGACGACGGTGCGTCCGCCCATCATCCAGGCATGGAAATCGAGACCCGGAAAGAGGCCGTCCCAGGCACGGTCGAGGACGTTGAGGCCGCCGGCATAGGCGCCGAAGGCCGGCAGGACCATGCGTGTGCCGTCCGAGGCGTAGCAGCGGCGGCGCAGGCGGCGGCCGCGCACGCGCACCGCGGCGCAGGGGTGGAGATGGCCGGCGATCTCGCCGGTCGCCGGCGCAGGGCGCGGCTCATGACGGAAGGTCAGCGGACCGAGATCGAGCTCGGCGACGATCGTGCCGCCGAATTGCGGCGGCGGCGCCGGATCGTGATTGCCCGAAATCCAGATCCAGTCGCGGCCGCGCATCAGGCGCGCGAGATGCGCGGCGTCTTCGGGCGCCATGCGGCTGTCGGCGCTTGCGTCGTGGAAGCTGTCGCCGAGCGCGACGACCATGCGCGGACGGAAACGGGCGATCAGGTTTTCGAGGCGGGCGAGCGTGGCGCGGGTGTCCCAGGGCGGCAGCGCGATGCCTCGCGCGGCATAGGCGGAACCTTTTTCGAGATGGAGATCGGCGACGACCAGCAGACGCTCGGCTGGCCACCATGCAGCGCCTTCGGGCGTCAGGTCGAAGGCGACGCCGCAAACGGCGAGTGCGGGCTGCGTTTCGAGATGGATGTCTTTTACTTCGTACATCTGCCGATCAAATTCCGACGGCCTGCGTGTGCCGCGAGGCCCATGGGCCCCGGCTTGCGCCGGGGTGACACTTTTATATGAGGAAAGGCTGTGCCTCAAACCAGCCTTGTCGCTTCCTCGATCAGCTTGTCGGCCGCTTCGGAGAGTAGCGCTTCGCTGGCCTCGCCGTCGACCTGGACCTTGCCGATGTCGAGAAGGACGGGGACGGCCAGCGGCGAGACGCGGTCGAGGCGTTTCAGGACGATGCGGCCCTTGATGCGTTTCAGCATGGCGGCGACGCGGCCGACATCGAGCAGGCCCGTGGCGGCGTCAATATAAGTGGCGCGCAACAGGATGTGATCGGGCTCGTGCTCGCGCAGCACATTGTAGATGAGGTCCGACGAGAAAGTGACCTGGCGGCCCGACTTCTCATGGCCCGGATAGCGGCGCTCGATCAGGCCGGCGATGATGGCGCAATCGCGGAAGGTGCGCTTCAAGAGGCTCGACTCAGCGAGCCAGGCATCGAGATCGTCCCCCAGCATGTCTTCAGCGAACAATTCGCCCAAGGGCAGTTCGTGACGCTCATGCATCAGGCCCGGATCGCGCAGGCACCAGATCGCCAGCGAATATTCCGAGGCGACGAAGCCCATGGGCCGGGCGCCGGCGCGGTCGAGGCGGCGGGTCAGCAGCATGCCGAGCGTCTGATGCGCGAGGCGGCCCTCGAAGGGGTAGCAGACGAGATAGAACTTGTCGCCGCGCGGAAAGCACTCGACCAGCAGATTGTCTTCGCCGGGGAGCAGCGAGCGCCAGCTCTGCATTTCGAGCCATTCGCGGACCTGCGGCGGCAGGTGCACCCATTCCGCCTTGTGGGCCAGCATGCGGCGAACGCGGGAGGCGAGATAAGTCGAGAGCGGAAACTTGCCGCCGTAATAGGAGGGGATCATCGGCTCGCCGGATTGCGACTTGGTGACGAGAGCCTCGGTTTCGGCGAGGCCTTCGAAGCGCAATATGTGGCCGGCAAAGAGGAAGGTGTCGCCGGGCGAAAGCTGGTCGATGAAATATTCCTCGATCTCGCCGAGATAACGGCCGCCCATGCCGCCGACGGGGCGGCGCCCTCCCCGCTTTATCATCCGAACCTTCAGCATCGGCGCCTCGACGATGGTGCCGACATTCATGCGGTATTGCTGGACGACCGAGGGCGAGGCGGCGCGCAGGCGCATGTCGCCTTCGAGCTTCGCGTTGGGACGCAGGCGGGCGAAGCGGTCATAGGTTTTCAGCGCATAGCCGCCGGTGGCGACGAAATCGACCAGCTTGTCGAAGTCGCCGCGCGTCAATGCGCGATAGGGCGCGGCGGAGCAGACCTCCGCAAAGAGACCGTCGGGATCGAAAGGCTGCGAACAGGCGCAACCGAGAATGTGCTGCGCCAACACGTCGAGCGCGCCCTCTCGCGCAACCATGCCGTCCTGCGCGCCTTCGAGCGCGGCGGCGCGGGCGGCCTCGCATTCGAGCACTTCGAAACGGTTGGCCGGGACCAGCAGCGCACGCGAGGGCTCGTCGAGGCGGTGATTGGCGCGGCCGATGCGCTGCAGCAAGCGGCTGGCGCCTTTCGGGGCGCCCATGTTGACCACCAGATCGACCTCGCCCCAGTCGATGCCGAGATCGAGGGTCGAGGTGCAGACGACGGCGCGCAAGCTCCCCGCCGACATGGCAGCCTCGACCTTGCGGCGGGCTTCGGCGGCGAGCGAGCCGTGATGGAGCGCGATGGGGAGCGCGTCGTCGTTCAATCGCCAGAGTTCCTGAAAGACGAATTCGGCCTGTGAGCGCGTGTTGACGAAGACCAGCACGATGCGGTTTTGCCGGATCGCTTCATAGACGGCAGGCAGCGCATGGCGCGCCGAGTGACCCGACCAGGGGATGCGCGCCTCGCCGCCTTCCTCGTCGGGAAGGCCGGTGGCGACAATGCTGATCTCCGGCAGGGCGCCGGGCGGTGCGACGACGATCTCGGCGAGGCTTTCACCTTCGAGCGGCTGCGGCATCAGGTAGCGGCGCAGCGCCTCGGGCTCGGCAACGGTGGCCGAGAGGCCGACGCGGCGGGCGGCAGGTGCCAGGCGGGCGAGGCGCGCCAAGCCCAGCGACAGGAGATCGCCGCGCTTCGAATTGGCCAGCGCGTGCAGTTCGTCGAGGACGATGCAGGCAAGCGAGGCGAAGAATTTCGGTGCGTCGGGATAAGACAGGAGCAGCGCCAGTTGCTCGGGCGTCGTCATCAGGATCGAGGGCGGGGTGTGGCGCTGGCGCAGGCGGCGGTTCTGCGGCGTGTCGCCGGTGCGGGTTTCGATGGCGATGTCGAGGCCCATTTCGGCGAGCGGGATTTCGAGGTTGCGCTTGACGTCGACGGCGAGCGCCTTCAGCGGCGAGATATAGAGCGTGTGAAGCGCGGGCGCGGGCGGCGGATTTTCGACGAGATCGACGAGGCTCGGCAGGAAGCCCGCCAGCGTCTTGCCGGCGCCGGTGGGCGCGATCAGCAGCGCCGATTTTTGCGCGCGGGCAAGATCGAGCAGCGCCAGCTGATGGGCGCGCGGCCGCCAGCCACGGGCGGCGAACCAGCGGGCGAAGGCGGGCGGCAGCGCGGCGGGCGCTTGCACGGGGAGCGGGGCAGTCATGACGGGAGGTTAGCAGGTTGCGGCGCGGCGGAAAGGCGGAGCGTAGCGCGCCAAGTACGCGCGCCCCGCATTTTTTCGCACCACGGAGGATATCCCCAATTGCCGGTACCGTTCCAACCTGGACACTCGACAAGGGAAAATAGGACTGCCCACAGAGCAAATAGAGGCTTGTGATTCCGCCGTTGAGTGAGTCAAGCTGAAGACTTGACAGGGTACGGAGAAAAAAATGGCTCAAGAGGACAAGTTTGCTAAGGGGGTAATGCGTATTGCTGCAACCCAACAAAATGGCATATGCACCTTTAAGCGCGCTTACGCCGAAATGTCCAACTATGTAAGTCTCTCTGCGGGCAATCTTGCTCTCTCAACGACTCGCCCGGGCGAGCCGATGTGGCATCAGATCGTGCGCAATATTAAGTCTCACGACTCTTCTTATACGAACTTCATCGCGGCGGGGCTTCTCGTTCATATTCCTAGAGTGGGCTACAGGATCACCGATAAGGGACGCCGATCCTTGACGTGAGGCGTCTAAGTGTACTGCTTTTTGTAGCCGGGCTTGAACCACTTCAGTTCTGTGCCACTTGTCGCGTCTTTGTCCCAAACAAACCACGCATAAGCTGTGGTGCCGGAGCCGCCTTGGGTTGCGCCCTTCATATAGAAGGTGATGCGCTCACTGAAAACCCAAACGCGCGACGGCGGCATCTGAGAGAAGATTGTATTGGCGCGGTTTGCGCCTTCAAGAAAGGCGAGTCTCAACAAAAGCGCAAACTTGCGGTTGGCAAGATTGAGTCCGTTTGCCAAGAACCCCTCGGCGCAATTGTACGGCGGGTTGGTGACGATATTGTCGGTGACGCGACGAGCCTTTAGAAAGTCGTGCCCGGCCTCACCAAACCCGCGATCGAACAAGTCCGTGCTGTGCACGTTGCACCCGGTCTCTTCAAGGACAAGAGACATCGCGCCGTCGCCACATGCAGGCTCCCAAATTTCGCCGACGAATTTCTCGTTGTCGATAAGGGCGTGAGTTGCCCAACGAGGGGTGGGAAAAAAGTCTGGACCGCCAAGATCAGCGTTTCGCTTGATCGTCGGTTTGAAGCCGCCATTTAGATTGTATGTCAGGTCAGTCATGGCTGTTTCCCCCGGTTGCTCTGCATAAGTTAGCAGGTGTGTCGGGTTAACGGCTGGTTAACGGACCGGCGCAGGTGAGTCATTTTGACTCACCCTTCCCGCTTAGTCGCGTCCCCCGTCGATTACGCCGAACCGCCCAACGCGACGCATAGGGACGATTTCCTCTGGCGCAAGTGCCGCGTCCACAAGCTCCCCAATCGCCTAAATATGATCGGTGACGCCAAGTGCCGTGGCCAGGGACAGGCGGTGAACGCCGGTCAGGTACTCAGTCGCGCGGATGCTGACACCCTCAGCAAGAGCGGAAACGATGTCAGTTTGCTTGTCGCGGGGAAGAACGCTTGCCATGGGGCCAGTCCATAGGTTGACGGCGGGCTTTGAGCGGGTCTGGAAAGATTCAGACTTTTCCCCTATATTACAGGGAGCGGTCAGAAACTCGGGGGCCAGTCCCGGGTGGATGATCGGGGCCGCGCTGTTTCCAGCAGCACGGCCCCTTCGATTCGGGTGGTTCGGGGACCCGGATTCGAACCGGGATAGCACCGAGGGTAAATCAGGCGTCCTACCGTTAGACGATCCCCGATCAGAGCCGATTAAGGGCCGTTCTCTCTTGCTTTTCAGTGGCTTAGAGAACGGCCCTTCCTGTTTTTCCGGGCCCCCGCGCGTCGGTCGGCGTGTTCGCCGAGGGCTCTTACTCTCCTTGTCATAGATTCTCACCTCCTTTCTACCTCGCGATAATATGGGACCGGGCCGTTTCGCGCAAGGTAGAAAAGAGGTATGTAGATTTTTTATACCTTGACGACATGTTAAGTCCGGCGCCATATTGCGGGCACAGGAGGACGACCCAATGTCTGACACCCCGAGCAGCGACGGCCCGAAGCGTTTCCGGAGCCCCCCGTATCCCTTTATCCCGCTGGCGAAGGCCGTGGAGCGAGTGAAGCAGCTCCACCCAAAGGCTCTGCATCATCAAGTCAATTTCGCGGTTCTGGCGGACGCATGGGGCTATGGCATAAAGAGCAGTGGCCTCATTCAAACGGCGGCGGCGCTTATCCAGTTCGGCTTTCTGACGGATGAAGGCTCCGGGCAGAAGCGCAAGTTTCAGCTAACGCAAGACGCTATCCGGATTGCTCAGGACACGGACCCCAGTTCCGACAAGCGGAAGGCCGCCATTCAACGCGCCGCGCTGGCGCCGAAAATCCATAAAGAACTCTGGGAAAATTACGGAAATTCCGGAGTTTCCGATATGGTGCTACGGAACTACCTGATATTCGACCGCACCGATAGCGATGGGGCGGCCTTTAGCGCCTCGTCCGCTGATGCGCTCATTGAAGAGTATAAGTCCTCGATTTCATTTGCAGAAATCACCTCAGCGCCGCCTGTCTCCAAAGATGAGGAGAATGAGGAAGGTGAAGATGAGGCAAGTGACATTGAGAAGTCTTCAAAAGAAGAGCATGCTGATCGTGGTCAAAAACGGCGCAAAGCCGCAGCAAAGGTCGGTATGAAAGAGGACGTGTTTTCACTCAAGGAAGGCGATGTCGTTTTCCAGTGGCCCGAAAAGCTCTCTCCGGAGAGTTTCGAGGACTTGGACGCTTGGGCGAAGATCATCTTGCGCAAGATCCAGCGTAGCGTTGTTGTTGCCCCCGATGAGAAAGACGAGGCCGCCAACTAGGCGGCTCTTGTCACGAGAGGAAAATAAGAAATGCCCGCCTATATCGTGAAGGCCACCGATGAGAACGGATGGATAAGTCCTCCTATAGTTGCCAACTGTCAGAATGCAAACGATGCGACGCAGCTTGTCCGGCTGATGGTATCCGATGTCACCAAAGTAGAGGTCAAGGGAATACGCACGGACGTCATGCAAGAGGCTTTTGGAGAGCTACCAGAAGGTACTGCCGTCTTTCGCAGCGACTGGACTTGGGCTGAAAATGGAGAAACTCCACGCCCATATTAGCTTTCTTGTTTTTGGCGTCTGCTACACTAGACCGCATGAAGGGCACTTATCCCCGTTTCTCAGCGTCCCGTGGCTATCGCAAAGCGAGCAGTATTCCCGCACCGGACGGCCAAGGCTCTTTGGCTTGAGCGCGGTCCAAGCGTTGCGAGTAGCCCACTTCGTCTTTATACGAATGGTGATTTCGATTTCGCAGTCTTCGGTTTCCATGTGCTTGCTCCCGGCTGTTTCAAGGGCGAGCTATCGAATTAGGACACCGGGGAAACCAAGTTAGGACACTGAGGGGCTAATCAGGACAGCTCCCACCACAATGGAGTGCCCCGCCCCCATGCTCGATCAACTGCCACCGGAAATTCGCGTGCATCTCGATGCGCTGTTGCCGACCTTTGTCGAGCACGGGCTGGCGATCATTTCGGCGGTGCTGATCCTGATCGCCGGTTTCTGGTTCGCCGGCAAGGCACGGCAATGGACGATCGCCGGCATGGCGCGGATTCCCGGCATCGACGAAATGCTGCAGAATTTCTTCGGCACGCTGGTGCGCTATCTGGTGCTGATCTTCACCGTGCTGGCGGTGCTGGCCAAATTCGGCGTGCAGACGGCGAGCCTGATCGCACTTCTCGGCGCGGCCGGTCTGGCGGTCGGCCTGGCACTGCAGGGCACGCTGTCGAATGTCGCCGCCGGCGTGATGCTGCTGATCTTCCGGCCGTTCCGATCCGGCCATTATGTCGAGGTCGGCGGGATCGCCGGGACGGTCAAGCTGCTGTCGCTTTTCAACACCGAACTGACAACGCCCGACAATGTGCAGATCTTCGTGCCCAACAGCCAGATCTGGGGACAGGCGCTGAAGAACTACACTTTTCATGCGACGCGGCGGGTCGATTTTTCCTTCGGCATTTCCTATGGCGACGATATCGGCAAGGCGATGGATGCGATCCGGGCCGAATTCGCGGCCGAGCCGCGCTGCCTCAAGGAGCCCGAACCCTTTCTCGGCGTCGGCGGGCTCGGCGACAGCTCGGTCAACATCACGGCGCGGGTCTGGTGCGCGACATCCGATTACTGGCCGCTGAAGTTCGAATTGACCCAGCGGGTCAAGGAACGCTTCGACGCCGAGGGAATCACCATCCCCTTCCCGGCACGGACGGTCTATACTGGCAAAGATTGAGGCCAACGGGGTTACGGGCGGCATCACAAGGGCAGGTTTTCGGACATGAACCGGTTATTCGGCGGGCCTGTGCTGGCCACCATCTTCAAGCTGGCGGTCGCCTCGATCGCGGTCGGCATCGTGCTGGCCATTCTCGGCATCAAGCCGATCGACCTGTGGCGCGACTTCCTGTCCACCATCGCCAATATCTGGTCGATGGGTTTCGAGGCCATCGACTGGTCGCTGCAATATCTGGTGCTCGGCGCCATTGTCGTCGTGCCGATCTTCATTGTCGTCAGGCTGTGGTCGGTGATGACGGAGCGCGGGAAGAAGGATTGAGGGGGAAATAGCTTCGCCCACCCTCCCCTTGGGGGAGGGCAATCGCATGTTGGCTCTGGGCGTTCAACCAACACCGTCATTGCGAGCGAAGCGAAGCAACCCAGAAAGCGCCGCAAACTCTGTGTTCGGCGCTTTCTGGGTTGCTTCGTCGCTACGCTCCTCGCAATGACGACCTGAAATGAGTTGCGTCCGGCAAACCACCAATTGCACATGCGATTGCCCTGCCCCTTTGGGGGCGGGTGGGACGTCGAGGCGCGCAGGACGTACATGCCGCCTTCCCTTGCGTCATGCCGAAAGGCGAGACGGGATGTAGGCGGCGCGCTATCTTTCTTCCAAACAAACATGCGGGAGGACGAGATGGCGACGATGTTTCGCGACGGGCTTTTGAAGGGCAAGCGCATTCTGGTGACGGGCGGCGGCACCGGGCTCGGCAAGGAGATGGCCGAGGATTATCTCAGGCTCGGGGCCGAGGTTTATATCTGCGGGCGGCGCAAAAACGTGCTCGACGAGACCGCCAAAGAACTGATGGCGAAACATGGCGGCTCGGTCAAAACGCATAGCGTCGATATTCGCGTCGCGCAGGCGGTCGACGACATGGTCGGCGAAATCTGGGCCGATGGCGGGCCGCTGACCGGGCTCGTCAACAATGCGGCGGGAAATTTCATCTCGCCGACGAAAGACCTTTCGCCGCGCGGCTTCGACGCGATCGCCAATATCGTCTTTCACGGTTCCTTTTATGTGACGCATGCGATCGGGCGGCGCTGGATCGAGGACAAGGTCAAGGGCAGCGTGATTTCAATCCTGACGACATGGATCTGGAATGGTGGACCTTTCACCGTGCCGTCGGCGATGTCGAAGGCCGGTGTCAACATCATGACGAAGTCGCTGGCCGCCGAATGGGGACCCTATGGCATCCGCCTCAACGCGATTGCGCCGGGACCGTTCCCGACCGAAGGCGCCTGGGCGCGGCTGTCGCCCGGCCAGTCGACCGATGGCGAGGGCTCGCGCGACGGCATTCCGATGGGGCGCGTCGGCGAGATGGACGAGTTGAAAAACCTGGCGACCTTCCTGATGGCGGATGGTTGCGAATATCTGACCGGGCAGACCATTGCCATCGACGGGGCGGGCTATTCGGCCGGCGGCGGCAATTTCGCGCGGCTGTCGAAGCTTTCGGACGCGGAATGGGACAAGATGCGCGAACTGATCCGCGGCGCCAACGACAAGGACAAGGCGCAGCGGAGCGTTTGAAGGAAGGAAGGTTTTTGCACGCAGAGGCGCAGAGACGCAGAGAAGAAAGGCAATGAAAGTTGTTCGCGCAGAGCAGAACAATGGGCCTTATTGGCGCTTCGCGCCGGAAGATTCTTCGCGCCGAAGGCGCAACAAATTTTCTTTCTTCTCTGCGTCTCTGCGCCTCTGCGTGCACGATCCCTTTTTAGTTCACATCTCGATGACGACCTTGCCGACGGCTTCGCGGTTTTGCAGCATGCGCATCGCGTCGACGGCGCGTTCGAGCGGGAAGCGGGCGCAGATATAGGGGGCGATCTTGCCTTCGGCGGCGAGACGGCCGATGGCTTCGAGGTTGGCCCGGCCCGCCTCGGGGTCACGGCGGCCATATTCGCCGGCGCGGACGCCGATGACCGAGAAGCCCTTGATCAGCGGCATGTTGACCGAGACGGTCGGGATGCGGCCGCTGGTAAAGCCGATGATCAGCAGGCGGCCGTTCCAGGCAATGCAGCGGGTGCTTTCGTCGAAAATGTCGCCGCCGACGGGATCGAAGACCACGTCGGCGCCCCGGCCCTCCGTCAGTTCCTTCACCTGCTCGCGAAAGCCCCTGCTGACATTCAGCACATGATCGGCGCCGCGCGCCTTCACCACTTTCAGTTTTTCGTCCGAGGCCGAGGTGGCGATGACGGTGGCGCCGAGGAGCTTGCCCATTTCGACGGCGGCGAGGCCGACGCCGCCCGTGCTCCCATGCACCAGCAGAGTTTCGCCGGGCTGCAGATGGCCGCGGCAGACAAGCGCGACCCAAGCCGTCAGGTAGGCGGCGGGATAGGCGGCGGCCTGCGCGAAATCCATGTTGCCGGGGATCGGGCGGCAGGCTTCCTCGGACACGTTCGCCTCCTCGGCGAAACCGCCGATGCGCAGGCCGGCGACGACGCGGTCGCCCGGCTTGAACTTCGTCACGCCTTCGCCGATTGACGCGACGGTGCCCGCGCCTTCCATGCCCGGCGCGAAGGGCAGCTCGGGCTTGAACTGGTATTTGCCCTGCACCATCAGGATGTCGGGAAAGTTGACCGAGCAGGCGCGGAGCGCCACGCGCAACTCGCCCGGGCCCGGCGGCGGCAGCTCGATCTCGTCCATACGCAGGACGCCGATATCGTCGGACAATTCATGCACACGCATGGTTCGCATTTCGAGACTCCCGGAATTTTTTGCTTATGGCAAATTGCTGTGTGCGCCGAGCATAGAGCCACGGCCCCGACTTCGCCACGGTGGGTGCACAGAATTGCGCCGGGGACCGGGCATGCTGCGAGAGGGAAGACCAAGATGATCAACGGCATGGAGACGCTGCGTTTCGGTGTGGCGCATCTCGAGCGAATTTCCCTGCACTATGCCGAGGCGGGGCCGGCCGACGGACCGGTCGTCTTTCTGCTGCATGGTTTTCCCGATACCTGTCTCGGCTGGAACCGGCAGATGCCGGCGCTGGCAAAGGCCGGGTTCCGCGTGATCGCGCCCGACCAGCGCGGCTACGGGCCGAGCGGCAAGCCGAAGGGTGTGGCGGCCTATGATCTCGACGAGCTGGCGGAAGACGTGGTGGCGCTGGGCGTGCATTTCGGCGAGACGAAGCTGCGCGTCGTCGGGCATGACTGGGGCGCCAGCGTCGCCTGGTGGCTTGCCTCGACGCGGCCGGCAGCGCTGGAGAAGGCGGCGATGATCAACGCACCGCATCCGGCGATCTGGAAGCGGGCGATGTATGCCGACGCGGCACAGCGCAAGAAGAGCCGCTATGTCAAAGCGATGCGGCTGCGCTGGCTGCCCGAAATGGCGATCCGGCGCGGCAATTTCGAGCCCTTCATCGCGACGCTGAAGGCGGCGGCGCGGCCGGGCGTGTTCGACGGCGAGGCGGAGGCCTATCGCAAGGCCTGGCGCGAGCCGCGCGCGCTGACCTCGATGCTCAACTGGTACCGCGCGTTGCTGAAGAAGGACCTGCCCGCCGCACCCGGCCCGATCGAGACGCCGGTGCTGCTGATCTGGGGCGAGAAGGACGCCTTCGCCGATCCGTCGCTGGCGCGGGACAGCATCGCGCTGTGCAGGCGCGGCGCGACGCTCTTTTTCGCCGAGGGTTCGCATTGGGTGCATCGCGAGGAGGTGCAGCCGGTCAACGAAATGCTGATCACCTTCCTGCAGTCGGATCAGGACCAGGCATAGGCGCTTGCAAGCGCCGCCAGACCGAGCAGGATGAAGATCGCCGCCGTGATCGTGCGGACAAGGGCGAGCGGCACGCGCTTTGCCGCCGCCTCGCCGAGCAGGACGGCGGGGATGTTGGCCGCCATCATGCCGAGCGTGGTGCCGAGCGCGACGAGCACCAGCGACTGGTAATGGGCGGCCAGCGCGGCGGTGGCGACCTGTGTCTTGTCGCCCATCTCGACAAGGAAGAAGGCAACCGTGGTGGCGAGGAAGGGGCCGAAGCGCGCGGGCGCTTTCGCCTCGTCCGCCGCGGGCGGCGCATCGGGAATGAGCGCCCAGACACCCATGGCGAGGAAGGAGATGCCGACCGTCCAGGCGAGCACCAGCGGCGTCAGCCAGTCGGCGATCAGGGTGCCGACAAAGGCGGCCAGCGCGTGATTGGCGACGGTGGCGACGAAAATACCGGCGATGACGGCGACCGGCGCGCGAAAGCGGACGGCGAGGATCAGCGCCAGAAGCTGCGTCTTGTCGCCGATTTCGGCGATGGCGACGGTACCGAGGGAAACGAGGAAGGCTTCCAAAAGACAAGCTCCGATGCCGGACGAGACAATGACCCATTGCGCCCGCCCGGCCGAGGGGCGCGCATGAGCCAAAGGTCTCGCCAATTCAGCTTGTCGCTGAGCACGGACGCCACGGGTTCGAGATTATCCAACCCGAGTTTGTTGACGCCCGCCCCTCTCTGCCATGACGGCGGAGGGCGGCTACTCCCCTAAGGACGGTGTGGGATTAGCACGCACGCAAAAACGGGGCAAGCGTCGTTTGCCGAGAGCGGAGAACCCCTCCCCAAACGGCTTGCAGCCGTTTGACTGCCCGGCCCTTCGCTTGCGCTCCGGGCGTTCGGGTCTCGAAAAGGTCCACCGGACCTTTTCGTTTGCTTACGCAAACCGCCCCTCACCCCACAGGGGGAGGGTGGAAGGAGATGAGTCAACGGAGCGCGGCGCCGACATCGGCCGCGATTTTCTCGCAGGCCGATTTTGCCAGCGGCACGACGCCGGTCATGGCGGTGAAGGCATGGGCGAGGCTGTCTTCGCAGCGATAGGTGACGGAGACACCCGCCGCTTTCAGCTTGTCGGCATAGGCCGCGCCCTGATCGCGCAGCGGATCGAAGCCGGCGGTGATGACGATGGCCGGCGCGAGCCCCGCGAGGTCCGGCGATTTCATCGGCGAGACGCGCAGATCCTTGCGTTCGGCTTCGTTGTTGAGATAGAGACCGCCGAACCAGTCCATGATTTCGGCCGTCAGCGGATAGACATGGGCGCAGCTCTGCATCGAACCGCCCTTCCAGTCCCAATCGGTGACCGGATAGATCAGCAGTTGCAGCGCGGGACCCGGGCGGCCGGCGCGTTTTTCCTCCTGGGCGATGACGGCGGAGAGATAGCCACCGGCACTGTCGCCGCCAACGCCGATTTTCCCGGCGATCATGCCGAGATCGGCGGCATGGGTATCGGCCCAGCGATATGCGGCCAACGCATCGTCGATGGCGGCCGGGAATTTGTGCTCCGGGGCCAGACGATAGGCGACGTTCAGCACCGCGCAGCCGGCAATGTCGGCAATCATCGTGCAGAAGGTGTGGCAGGTGTCGAGATCGCCGATGACGCAGCCGCCGAAATGAAAAAAGACCAGACCGGGCAACGGGCCTTGCGCCTCTTTGGGCGTGTAGAGGCGCGCTTCGAGCGGGCCGGCCGGGCCCGGCACTTCGAGCGCGCGCACGGAAACGCCTTGGCGCGGCGCATCGTCGAGCAGGCTCAGGCCCGCCGCCGTGCCGGCGCGAGCGGCGGCGGGGTCGAGCGTCGTTATCGAAGGCTGCTTTGCGCCCTGCACGGCCAGAAACTGGGTGCGCGCATCGAGGATGCGGCCGTCGATCGCCAACGGCTTGCCGCCCGACATCCTGATCAGGATGCCGTCGGGCAATTTCAGCAGGCTGCGGACGATGAATTTCTGGACGCTCATCGGCGATTTCCTCTCAAGGGGCGGGAGCGGCAATCAGGGCTGGCGCGCGGGCAAGGCGCGGAAACCATTGAGCACCAGTTGGGTGGCGAAGGCCGAGGCGACGGTGGCATCCATGTCGGGGCGGCGCAACATGCGGTCGCCGATTTCCATGGCGATGCCGACAAGGGCGGCCATCAGATATTCGGAATCGACATCGGGCAGCGTGCCGTTGCGGATGTCTTCTTCCAGATATTCGCGGATCTCCTCGAAGCCGGCGAGGATTTCGGGCGAGTCCATTCGGACGCGCACCGTATTCGGATTGCGACGCATCACCTGGAAGGTGTCGCGATCGGTCGCCAGATATTCGAAATAGGTGCGATAGGCATTGCGGATGAAATCCTCGAAGGTGCGCGAGCGGATGCGCTCGGCGCGCAGGCGCGGACGGATGCGGCGCATGCCCTCGTCCATCAGCGCTTCGAAGACTTCTTCCTTGCTTTTGAAGTAGTTGTAGAAGGTGCCCGAGGCGAGGCCGGTCTTGCGGATGATGTCGCGCACCGAGGTGGCGCCATAGCCGAGATCGGCGAAGACGCTGCGCGCGGCATCGAGGATCGCCTCGCGGTTGGTGTGTTTGGTCTGTTCGCGCTTGCCGCGCGGTTTCGACGCCGAGGACCCGGTTTCGGGTTCGACCTCCATCTGTGTGACGCCTGCCATTTTCCCTCTCCGCGCGGACTGTCCGCCCCCGGACTCGCACGCCTCGCAAATCATTCTAATCCAATGACGAAAAACGTCAATTTCGGCGCCGGCGGGCGGGAGGCGAAAATCTTCCTTGTTTCAGACGGTTAGAGTTGAGGGGGCGCCCCTGAGCCGCTGTGACGCCGCGTTCACGGGAAGGCATAGGCGGCCAGAAGGCGCGTGACCTTTTCGCCATCGGTCGAAAGCGGCAGATGCACACATTCAAACCGGCGAAAGCCGCGATCGAGCCAATCGAGCCGGCCCGCCAGCGCGACGGGGCGCGGCGCGGCCAGCAGATCCTCCAGCGCCGCGAGCCTTTGCCTGAGGCGCTCGCCGCTGTGACCTTCGCGCAGGGATTTTCCGGTGCGGTCGACGCCGCCCAGTTCAACGAGGCCGGTGCCCATGAGACGGTAGCGGATGTCGAGCGGATCGTAGGTGACGTCGGATATGGTGAGAAAGGGCAGCAGACGGGGGATCTCCGCGGGGTCGATGTCGGAAGGCGCCGGCATCAACCGCGTGCCGCGCTTGCGCTCCCAATAGGCGATCAGTTGCGGCAAGGGCGCCGCAAGCGCATCGAGATCGCCGAGGAGCGTCAACCCCTCTTCGAGGTCCAGCATGGTCTGTCGCTCCGTTGCCGCCCCCCGATGGTCCCGACGCAGTCTGCGCCCCTGCCCCGCGGGACGCAACCGGGCGGCCGGCCAGGCGCGTGCTGACTTGGCGCGGCGGCGCAGAGCGCGTAAAAGGCGGTTTCGGGCGTTTTCACGGCTTGCGAAGACTTTGTCATGGCCTCAGGCTTCAAAATAACTCCGGAACATATCGCGCTGATGAAGGACGTGCTGATCGAGCATGTGCCGCATGCGAAAGCGCTCGGCATGACGGTCGTCAACGCCGCCCCCGGCGAAGCCTGGCTGTCGGTGCCCTATGCCGAGAACCTGGTCGGCAATCCCGAGACCGGCGTCATTCACGGCGGCGTCATCACCTCGCTGCTCGACAATGCCTGCGGCATCGCCGTGCAGCTGGCGCTGCCGGAGCGGATGTCGATCGCGACGCTCGATTTGCGCATCGATTACATGAAACCGGCGACGCCGAAGCTTGAGCTGATGTCGCATACGCATTGCTACAAGGTGACGAGCAGCATCGCCTTTGTGCGCGGCACGGCCTATCACAGCGACGAGGCCGATCCGATCGCCACCTGTGTCGGCACCTTCATGCTGTCGGCCAACCGCAGCATGCCGATGACGCCGGAAGCGGCGGCCGAGGCGATGGCGCTGTTCGCGCAGAAGAAGGGCGGCGCGGCATGAGCGCGGAAACGAAAATGCCCGACATCGAGGTGCTGATGCAGGCGATCCCCTATGCGCGCTGGCTCGGCATCAGTATCGACCAGCGCGGCAACGAGATCACCACGGTGCTGCATTTCTCGGAGAAGCTGATCGGCAATCCGGTGCTGCCGGCGCTGCATGGCGGCGTGATCGGCGCCTTTCTGGAGACGACCGCGATCGCGCAGCTGGCATTTGAGTTTTCAGGGGGCGAGGCCGGTGCCGGCGGGCTGCCGAAGCCGATCGGGCTGACCATCGACTATCTGCGCTCGGGCAAGCCTGTCGAGACCTATGGGCGCGCCGTCATCACCAAACAGGGACGGCGCGTCGCCACCGTGCATGCCGAGGCCTGGCAGGAGGACCGCGCACGGCCCATTGCGGCGGCGCATGGACATTTCCTGCTGAAGGCAGCGGACGAACCTGCCGACAAATGAGTACCGCGACGCCGGCATCGCGGGTGACGCACCGCACCGTGCTGGCGATTGCCGCGCCGATCGTTCTTTCCAACATCTCGACGCCGCTGCTCGGCATTGCCGACACCGCCGTGATGGGGCGGCTGGGCGACCCCAAATATATCGGCGCGGTGGCGATCGGGGCGCTGATCTTCACGCTGGTCTATTGGAGCTTCGGTTTCCTGCGCATGGGAACGACCGGGCTGACCGCGCAGGCGCTGGGCGCCAAGGACGGCGCCGAAATCCGCGCCGCGCTGGGCCGCGCGCTGCTGATTGCAGGCGCTGTGGGCGCCGCACTGATCGCGCTGCAATGGCCGATCGGGCTTGCCGCCTTCGCGCTGCTCGATGGCGGGCCGGAGGTGGAGCCGCTGGCGCGCATCTATTTCGACATCCGCATCTGGAGCGCGCCCTGGGCGCTTGCCAATTATGCGCTGGTCGGCTGGTTCATCGGGCTCGGGCGCGCGCAGGTTGCGCTGGTGCTGCAGGTGTTCCTCAATCTCGTCAACATCTTCTTCAATATCTGGCTGGCGCTGGGGCTCGGCTGGGGCGTGGCCGGGATCGCGGCGGGCACGCTGATCGCGGAAGTCGCCACCGCGGCGCTCGGTCTTGCCCTTGCGGCGCGGCATTTGCGGTTTTATCCGGGGGCGTGGACACGGGCGCGGCTCATGGATGCGGCGCAGCTGGCGCGCACCATCGCCGTCAATCGCGACATCATGGTGCGGACCGTGGTGCTGATGCTGTCCTTTGCCTGGTTCACCGCAAAAAGCGCCGAGGCCGGGCCGCTGACGCTGGCGGTCAATTCGATCCTGCTGCAATTCGTGACGGTGAGTGCGTTCTTCCTCGACGGATTTGCGCTGGCCGCCGAAGCGCTGGTCGGAAGGGCGGTCGGTGCGCGCAACCGCCGCGATTTCGACCTCGCGGCGAAGCTCTCGACGCAATGGGCGGCCGGGATTTCGCTGCTGCTGTCCATCGGCATTTATGCCAGCGGCGGCGCGGTTATCGATTTTCTCAGCGTCGACGAGGGCGTGCGCGGAACGGCGCGGCTCTATCTCTTCTGGGCGGCGCTGCTGCCGGTGCTGTCGGTCTGGTGCTACCAGCTTGACGGGATTTTCATCGGCGCGACGCGGGGCCCCGAAATGCGCAATGCGGCGCTGGCCTCGAGCCTGCTCTTTCTCGGGCTGTGGTGGCTCTTTTTGCCTTGGGGCAATCACGGGCTGTGGGCGGCGCTGACCGGTTTCAACCTGATGCGGGCGGCGTCGCTCGGATTTTATTTTCCGCGGCTGAGACGCGCGATCTAGAAAAGATCCAGCACGCTTTCGGGCGGACGGCCGATCTTCGCCCTGGCGCCGGCAACGACGATGGGGCGTTCGATCAGGATCGGGTTTTCCGCCATCGCGCGCACGAGTTTTTCGTCGGAGAGCTTTTCGTTGTCGAGGCCGAGCGACTTGTAGACGTCCTCGCCCTTGCGCAGCAGATCGCGCGGTTTCATTTTCAGCTTTTTCAGGATTGCCTGAAGCTCGGCGGCGGTGGGCGGCTCTTTCAGATAGTCGATCACTTTCGGCGCGTGACCGTTTTCCTCCAGCAGCGCCAATGTCTGGCGCGATTTCGAGCAGCGCGGATTGTGATAGATGGTGGGCTTTGACATGCCTCGTTTCCTCTACAGTTTGACGTCGACGCCGACGGCATCCTTCAGATGCGCGAAACCGTCTGCCGCGAGATGCGCCGCCAGTTCGCGCTTGAGGCGCGCGATCAGACCGGGACCTTCAAAGGTGAGTGCCGAGTAAAGCTGCAACAGCGATGCGCCGGCGCGAATTTTCATGTAGGCGTCGTGGCCGTTCGATATGCCGCCGACGCCGATCAGCGGCAGGCGGCCCGCGGTCAGGCGGTACATGTCGGCCAGCACCGCTGTCGACATCGCAAAGAGCGGCGCACCGGAGAGGCCGCCTGTCTCCTGCGCATGGAGGCCCGAGACCAGACCTTCGCGCATGATCGTCGTGTTGGAGACGATCAAGCCATCGAGGCCCTGCGCCAGCGCCACCTCGGCGATGTCGGCGAGTTCCTCGGGGCCGAGGTCGGGCGCGATTTTCAACAACACGGGCGTCTTGCCGCGCCGCGCGGCCAGCACGCGGGCGATCAGGTTTTCAAGTTCGGCGCGGTTCTGCAGTGCGCGCAGACCCGGCGTATTGGGCGAGGAAATGTTGACTGTGAAGTAGCTCGCCAGCCCTTCGAAGGCGCGGATGCCGGCTTCGTAGTCGGCAATGCGATCGGCCGCATCCTTGTTGGCGCCGATATTGACGCCGACGATACCGGGACGCTTGCGGCGCGCCTCGAGACGCTTCTTCAGCGCCGCATGGCCTTCATTGTTGAAACCGAGACGGTTGATCACCGCGCGATGGACCGGCAGCCGGAAAATGCGCGGGCGCGGATTGCCCGCTTGCGGCAGCGGCGTCACCGTGCCGACTTCGGCAAAGCCCATGCCCATCGCCAGCATGGCGTCCGGTACTTCGCCGTTCTTGTCGAAGCCGGCGGCGATGCCGAGCGGATTTTCGAAATGCATGCCGAGAATGTCGGTCGCCAGCGAAACGGGATCGGCTTCGCGGGTGCGAGGGCCGAGACCCAGGCGCAGCGCGCGCAAGGTCAGGGCATGCGCCGTCTCGGGATCGAGCAGGCTCATGGCCGGGCGCGCCAGCGGAAAGAGATCGATGCGCGTCATGGTTCAAGCTCCGGGAAGCGATGCGCGCCGTCCTCGCCAACGGGCAGCGCTTCGACGCGGCGCACGGCCTCAAGGCTCAGCACATCGTAGAGATGGGGAAAGAGCGCGCCGCCGCGCGAGGGCTCCCATTTGAGCGCGTCGCCGAGCGCCGCCGTCTCGACCGCGACCAGCAACAGGCCCCGGCGGCCAGCGAAATGGCGCGCCGCCGTTTCGGCGACCTGGGCGGCGGTCGAGAAATGGATGAAGCCGTCGTCGATATCGACCGCCGAGCCGATGAAACGGCCCTCGGCCGCGGCGGCGAGCCATTCATACTCGCTGACGATCTTGTAGATGAGGCCCGAAACTGACGGCATGCCGATTTTTCCCGATTGCGCGGCACTCTAGCCATGGGGCGGCGGGGGGACAAGAAACAGATAATAGGAATTAACTCTGGAAATCAGGCGGAATTCCTGATTATATTCTTATCTCATTCACGGTTTGATCGATCCGGACGCAATACTCATGGCCGATGCCCTGTCTCACGGCCGACTCTGGACCGCCATCGATGCGCTGGCCTCCGCGCATGGCCTGACGGCGTCCGGCCTTGCCAAATCGGCCGGCCTCGACGCCACGACCTTCAACAAGTCGAAGCGCGTCACGGCGGCGGGGCGGCCGCGCTGGCCGAACACGGAAAGCCTTTCGCGCATACTCGATGCGACCGGCTCCTCGCTTGAGGAATTTCTGGCGCTGGTGGCAAATGGCGACTTCGTGGCGCGGCAACGCAACGTACCGCTGATCGGCCTCGCACAGGCGGGGCATGGCGGCTATTTCGACGATGCGGGCTTTCCGGTCGGGAGCGGCTGGGAGGAAGTGGCGTTCCCGGAATTCAAGGACGAGCATGCCTATGCGCTGGAAGTCAGCGGCGACAGCATGGCACCGGTCTATCGCGATGGCGACATCATCGTCGTGTCGCCCGCCGCCGGCATCCGGCGTGGCGACCGCGTGGTGGTCAAGACGATCGCCGGCGAAGTGATGGCCAAGGTGATGGCGCGGCGCACCGCCAAAAACGTCGAACTGCACTCGTTCAATCCGTCGCATGACGACCGGATATTGAAAAACGACGAAATCTTGTGGATGGCGCGAATTATCTGGGCCAGCCAATAGCGCTCAACGCGTGCGGCCGATGGGCGGCCGCGGGACGACACGCGAACCGGACGGCGCGGCGCCAGCCTCTGCGCGGCCGAGACGCAGCGTGACGATGCGGAGAATTTCAGCACGATCATCATTGTCGACCGCGGCGGCGAGTTCGGCGGCATGGCCGCGGAGCAGGACGTCGAGGGCCGTGGGCGACGGATTTTCCAGAATGGCCGCGAGCAACTGGCGGGCACGGGCGCGACGGGCCTCGCCGCCCATGCCGGCGATCTGAAACGCATATTGCCAGGCTATCGAAATGTTTTCGGGGTCGAGCATCAATGCGTGCTCATAGGCCGCCTCGCCCTCGGCCGCGCCGGCGCCATAAAGCGCGGCGCCGACAAAACCGCCTGTATGCGCGATCTCCAGATGCCAGCCACCGAGCGCCGCGTGGGCCCAGGGGTTTTCCGGCTCGAGCTGCAATGCCGTGTCGATGTGCCGGCGCGCTTCGCCGCCATAGCCCGCCAGATGCGCGGCCAGCCCGCCCTCACCCCGCGCGATCAGTCCAAGCGCCACGGCAAGATAGAGATGCCCTTCGGGACGCTCGGGGTCGCGGGCGATGGCGCGGCGCGCATCGGCGGCGGCCTTGTCGAGGGCCGCGCGGCGGGATGCCGGCACGGCGATGAATTCACGCCGCGCCAGTTCCGCGCGGGCGGCAAAGGCGTCGCCTTCCGCCGTCCCCAGATCGCGGGCGAGACGCGCGGCACGCGCGAAGACCCCGTTATCGAAGGCAGCCGCGGCCGGTTCGAGATCGCCGGTCATTGCCATCACCGGCGCAGGCAGCGCCGCGACCAGCCAGAGGAGCATCAAAGGAACGAGCGCCCTCATCGCGCGAAGGCCCCCTCGAAAAGCCATGGGTCATCGAAATGGCGCTCACCGACAAAGGCCGTCGCGTGGGTGCCCCATTGACGCATGGCGCCGGGACTTTCGATGCCGAGCGGCCAGAGCGTGAAGCGCTCCAGACGCTCCGTGTGCGGGACGATGCCTGTGGGGCCATAGAAGCTGCGGCGGCCGCCTTCCGGCAATGGCAGGGAGCGCTCGCCATAGGTGGGCGGGAGGTGGGTCGATCGGAGTTCATAGAGCAGGGCACCGCCGGGCGCCCGCTCCGCTGCGCCGAGATTGAGAAGATAGTGACTGGTGGCGGCGAGGCGGAGATGCATGCGTTCACCGGGCGCGAGGCGTGGAGTGGATTTCGGCGACAGCGGCGCTTCGCGCGTGTCGCGGTCTTCGGGCACGGAAACGCGCGCGAGCGGCGCGACGGGGAAGAACATGTGGTAGCAGCCGCAGGCGTGGATCGCGTCATAGATGAGCGGCTCGCCGCTTTCGTCGAGCGTCACGCGCCAGATGAACCCGTCGATGCGGCCGCCGAGAAGATCGAAACGTCCCTGCAGCGTCCGCGCCGGGAACCAGACAGTGTAAGTCAGCTGGGGCAGCACCCTGCCCTCGAAACGCGTATAGACGAGGCGCGTCGTTGCGACCGGGTGCGTCACGTCGACACCCGGCAGCAACTTGCCATCTTCATGCCGCCAGACGGGGCGGCCGAGGCGGTCGTCGTTGCTTTCGGTTTCGATTTCAAAGACCGGCGCGAAAGCGGCTGTGAGATGCGCCACATCGCTTTCGGAGAATCTCGGCAAGCCGAGAACGGAACGCGGCGCAGCGCGGACGATGCGGGCCGCCTCGCCTGCATCCGCGTGCGGAGCGGGTTTGTAAATCGTGACGTCGTCCGACTTTGCGGCGGGGACGAATGGCGACGCAAAGGAGCGCGTGTTCTCGTCTTTCCAGCGCGCGTAGCCGATGACGGCGCCGAGATTGGTGAGCGGATAGAGGCCGATGGCGCGCTGCCATTGATTGTAGTGGCTGGGGGAAACGGCGGCATGGATCAGCGCGTCACGCGCTTTCCCTGGCCCCGTCATGATTTCGACCTTCACGAGGAGATCGCCACACCGATTGGCGGCGGCGGCGAAGTCTGCGGGTTCGGCAATGCCGTGGCGCGCGGCAATCGACGCACGCATTTCGGCCGGGAGGTTCGCCGCCTCGACTTCCCGCGCCCTGGCGTCGAGCCAGCGAAGATGGCCGACCCATTCCTCGAAGGCGCCAGGCGCCGCCAGGTCATGGCGGAAGCTCGCAAGGAAACGGTCGATGCGGAGATAGGGAAAGGTCTTCACGCGGGCGGCGCCGGCATCGCCGACATCATGCGCGGCGACGGTCTCGTCCATGTCGCCGATCAGCGCCAGACAGTGCGCCTGCGGCGAGGCCGCTTCCGGTTCGGCGCGCCAGTCCGGCACGGCGACGCAGCCGCCGGACAAGCCGAATGCGAACAACACGCCGATCCATCGCGCAGGACAACTCAACGGTGCGCACCTCTGGTTGACGACAAACAGCCCCTGCCATGTTCAGCCATGCCGCGCGGCACCGCAATGGCGCGCTGGCAGGTTGCCGGACGCGCCATGGCTAATTTTCGCGATCAGGCCTTTGAAAGATCCTCGCCGGCAAGCGCACGGCGGATAAGCGCGACCGTTTCCCTGACGCCGTAGAGCTTGGCGAAGGTGCCGAAACGGGGACCCTGTTCCTCGCCGAGCAGAACTTCGTATAGCGCCTTGAACCAGTCCCGCAGATTCGCGAATTCATGCGTCTTGCCGATTTCATAGACGATGTTCTGCATATCCTCGGCGGATGCAGACGCGTCCACCTTCTCGAAGCGCGCTGCCAGATCTTCCAATGCGGCCCGTTCCTGGTCGGTCGGCGCCCGATATTTCTTCGCCGGCCTCACAAAATCGTGGAAGTAGTTGATCGCATAGCCGACGAGCTGGTCGAGACGCGGATGATCTTCGGGAGTGGCGTCGGGCGCATAGTTGCGGATGAAGCCCCAGAGGACGTTGCGGTCTTCGGAATGGCTGGCGCTGGCGAGGTTCAGCAGCAGCGAGAAGGTGATCGGCAGGTCCTGCAGCGGCGGATTGCCACCGTGAATATGGAACGCGGCGTTGTTGAGACGTTCGCGCTGATCCTGCTTCGGGTAAGCCGTCAAGGCGCCCAGATATTCATCGACATTGCGCGGGATGACGTCGAAATAGAGCCGCTTGCCGGCGCGCGGGCTCTGAAACATGAAATACTGCAGGCTTTCCGGGCTCGCATAGCGCAGCCAGTCTTCGATCGAAAGTCCGTTGCCCTTCGACTTCGAAATCTTCTTGCCTTCCTCGTCGAGAAAGAGCTCGTAGTTGAAGCCTTCCGGCGGGCGCTGATTGCTCAGCACACGGTAGATGCGCGAGGCAAGCTTGACGGAATCGATCAGATCCTTGCCGGCCATTTCATAGTCGACACCGAGCGCGACCCAACGCATGGCCCAGTCGGCCTTCCATTGCAGCTTGCAATTGCCGCCGGTGACCGGCACCTCGACAATTTCGCCGGTCTCGGGCTCGGCATAGCTCACCGTGCCCTTCTTCGCGTCGCGGCCAACCAGCGGCACCAGCAACACGTGGCCGGTGCGCGGGCTGACGGGCAAAATGGGGCTGTAGCTCTGCTGGCGCTCCTCGCGCAGGCTCGGCAGCATGATCTCCATGATCTCGTCGAACTTCTCGAGCACCTTCAGCAGCGTCGCGTCGAAGCGGCCGGCCTTGTAATATTCGGTCGAACTGGCGAATTCATATTCGAAGCCGTAGCTGTCGAGGAAGGCACGCAGACGGGCGTTGTTGTGCTCGCCGAAGCTTGGATGGGTACCGAAGGGATCGGGCACCCTGGTCAGCGGCATGTTGATGTAGCCGGCCAGCATGTCCTGGTTCGGAACGTTGGTCGGCACCTTGCGCAGGCCGTCCATGTCGTCGGAGAAACAGAGCAGGCGCGTTGGCACGCCGGGCGCCAGAATTTCAAAGGCGCGGCGAACCATGGTGGTGCGCGCCACTTCGCCGAACGTGCCTATATGCGGCAGGCCGGAAGGGCCGTAGCCTGTCTCAAACAGGACCGGGCGGGTGGGACCGCCTTCCTTCTCCAGCCGGTCGACGATCTTGCGTGCTTCCTCGAAAGGCCAAGCCTTGCTGACGCGGGCGGCCTCAAGAAGCGTGGTCGGTGCTATCGCCGTTGTTTCTGCTGGCATTTTTCGACTCGAAAGGATGATTTAAGGCTTTATCAAGCGCGCGGACCCTATGCTTACCACACCCCTCCGTCAACGCGGCAATCCGGGCCAAACAGGCGGCCGGCGGCCGATTTCGAGGGCTTGTGAACCAGAATTCCTGGGGCCCTCCGGAGACCCGAAAGTTGACCCATAGCGAGCCGGACAAGACGTCGACCCAGGCCGAGACTGACAGCGAAGCCGTAACCATCGCGCCATCCGGTCCGGTTCACCGTACCCACCCCATCGAGGCCCGTATCGACGCCGAACAGGTCCGCCTGCTGTTGACGCTGGGCGAGGCAAGTCGCCTGACGGTTTTCGGCGGCATTGTTGTTGTGGGGCTGGCCTTCTGGCCGCATGCGCCGATCTGGACCATCGGCGTCGTGGCGGCCATACAACTTGTCGCGCAGGTGCTTTTCGACCGGGTGCGTGCGGGGTTTCGCGCCGATCCCGATGTCGTCACCAATGCGGCGTTGTGGGGCAAGCGCTACGCGCTCGTCACCATTGTCAGCGGCTCGACCTGGGGCGTGGGCGCGCTGCTGTGGCTGCCGGGCGCGTCCTTTGCCCATGAAATCTTCTATGTGCTGGTGCTGGCCTGCCTTGCCATGGCAACGGCGATCACGCGCGCCAATCATCCGCGCGCCGTCGTCTACTACATCGCAGCCTCCTGCCTGCCGACCACCATCCTGCTGGTCTGGCGCGCCGATCCGCTTGCCATTGCAACCGTCGTGCTGGCAGGCATGTTCTTCGCCACCGTTGCCGGCTGGACGCGGCGTGTGAATGCCGGTTATCGCGAGGCCTTCCGGCTGCGCTTCGAGAATGCCGACCTCGCCGAGCGAATGGCCCGGGCCCATGCCGCCGCCGAACAGAAGCGCCGCGACGCCGAGGAGGCGGAAGCACGCGCAAAGGCCGCCATGCGCGCCAAACAAGCCTTCCTCGACATCCTGAACCACGAAGTGCGCGCGCCTCTGGAAGGCCTGAGCAACATGGCGCTGCACATTGCCGACGAACCGCTGAGCGACACGCAAAGAACGATCGCACGGTCGATGGAGGAAACCAGTCAGCTGCTGCGCCGCCTGTTCGACGACATGCTCGATCTGTCGCAGATGGAAGCGTTGTCGCTGGAATTGAGGCCCCGGCACTTCGATCCGGCGGAGCTGGCGGGCAGCGTCGTTCGCATGTTGCGGCACCAGGCGAACGAACGCGGCTTGTCGCTCGAACTCGATGCGGCGGTCGCTGCCGGCACCGATATGCTTGCCGATGCCGACCGCGTGCGCCAGGTGCTGACGAACCTGATCGGCAACGGCATCAAATTCACCGAAAAAGGCGGCATTGTCGTTCGAGTCGCGCCCATCCAAACGGCGGGCGGCGAAAAGGTGATGAGGTTCTCCGTGACCGACACCGGGCGCGGACTTTCGGATGAGTCCCGCGCGAAACTCTTCGAGACCTTCTGGCAAGGCGACGATGCGCGCGACTTCCGGTTTGCCGGGAAAGCGGGCGGCATGGGCCTCGGCCTGCCGATATGCGACCGTCTGGTGCGGCTCATGGGCGGCAAGATCGGCGTCGACAGCGCGCCGGACCAAGGCAGTACGTTCTGGTTCCTGCTCCCGGCGCAGCCCGGTGGCGCTGCGGATTATTTTGCGTCGCTGACAGCCGATGCCACGCCGCCAAGACGCCAGCCCGCCGACAAACTGATCGATCTCGGGCATCTTTACGAGATCGAACGCGAGATCGGGTCGCAGCGCATCACGGATCACCTGGTGGCCGGACTCGAACGCGTGCTGACGGTCCATCGCCGGATCGAGAACGCGCGCACCACGCGCGATGAGGCGGCGCTGGCGGAAGGCGCACGTGCCATGCAGGCCGCCGCCGACGATATCGGCCTCTCGGCGATTTCGCATGTCGCCAGCGACATCGAGATGGCGCTCGAACATGGCAAGGCCGAGGCCGCCATGCGCGAGGTGCCGCGGCTGCAGCAGAAAATCACCGCCACGTGGCGCGAACTCGCCAAGGCCTATCCGAGCCTCGCCAACTGATTTCATTCGAGGCGGGCCCGGCTATACTCGCCGCCCATGCCCCGCCCCTCCAACTCCGATTCGCCGATCGACCCGGCCGGCGGCTCCGCCGGTGGCGGCGACGGTGCTTTCCTGCCCGATGTACCGTCCGTCGTGCCGTCGCGGGCCGCCGGCGGCGCGGTGGTCGTCAGCGCCGAGGGTGAAGTCGACGAACTCGGGTCCGAGGCGGCGTTGAAGTTGATCGAGCAGGAGCCGGTGATGCTGGTCCATGCCAGCTTCACAGCGCGGCGGATCGCCCGCGGGCGGCCGTTCGGTGCGCCGGGACCACATGTGTTCGACCTGATGGAGCTCTTCGCCTTCGTGCATCCGGCGATGCCCTGCCTGCCGACGCCGGAGGGACTGGCACGCGCGCTCGGCCTCGATGCCGGCGACACACCGGAGACGCAGGCGCTGATGCTGCACGCAGCCGCAGCGCAAATGCTGAAGCGGTTGCAGGATCGCAGCCTGCCCGACCGTCCGTCGGCCGCCCGCACGGCCTTCCGCATGGCTGAAGGCGGCTGGGCCTGGGGACCGGGCGTGGTTGCCGCGCTTGCCGATGTACTGGGACGGGAGGGGCGGCCACCCGCGGGCCGCGGCTTCGATATCTGGAACGAACTGCCGGAGTGGGAAGAGCAGGCGCCGCGTCCGCCGGCGGGTTCGCTGCCGGTGAGCGAGGCCGAGGCGCGGGCGCGTCTGGCCGATCTTGCCGGCGCGGATGCCGAACGGCGCGAGGGGCAGGCCGAATTTGCCGGCGTGGCGGCGTTCGCTTTCGGCCCGCGCGAGGCTGCGGGTGCGCCCAATGTCGTCATCGCCGAGGCCGGCACCGGAATCGGCAAGACCATTGGTTATATCGCGCCCGCGAGCCTATGGGCCGAACGCAACAAGGGGACGGTGTGGATTTCGACCTATACCAAGAACCTGCAGCGGCAACTCGACCAGGAACTTTCGCGGCTCTATCCCGATCCGGCGGAAAAAGCCGAGAGAACCGTCGTTCGCAAGGGGCGCGAGAACTATCTCTGCCTGCTCAATTTCGCCGAGCTGGCGGACCGCGCGGCGCTGGGCGGCGGCGCGACCGCCGTCGGGCTGGTCGCGCGCTGGGCGAAGGCCAGCCGCGACGGCGACATGGTGGGCGGCGACTTTCCAGCATGGCTGGCGGCCCGGCTCGGCGGCGCGACGGGGCGCACGGGCCTGACCGACCGGCGCGGCGAATGCGTCTATACGGCCTGCCCGCACTACCGCAAATGCTTCATCGAGCGCGCGATCCGCAAGGCACGCCGCGCCGACATCGTGGTTGCCAATCATGCCCTGGTGATGCGGCAGGCGGCACTCGATCAAGCGATGGGGCAGATCGCAACGACCACAGCGACCGACACAGCCGGCGGCGCCGAGGATGAAGCGCCGAGCGGGCGGGAAGCGCGGTCGCGCTTCGTTTTCGACGAGGGGCATCACATTTTCGACGCCGCCGACAGTGCCTTCTCGGCCTCGATCTCGGGCATCGAAACCGCCGAGCTCCGGCGCTGGATCCGAGGCGCGGAAGGCCAGCGCGGGCGGCGCGGGCGCGGCCTTGACGAACGTATCGGCGACCTCATCGGTGGCGACGATCTGGCCGAAGAGGCGCTGGCCGCCGCGCTTTCAGCCGCCGCCGCGCTGCCCGCGCCGGGCTGGACCGCGCGGCTCAACGACGGCATGCCGCGCGGTGCGGCCGAAAAGTTTCTTGCCCTCGTGCGTCAGCAGGTTCATGCGCGGGCCGAAGACAATGACAGCCCCTTTTCACTCGAGGCGGAGACCGAACCGCCGGTGGCCGGCCTCGCATCGGCGGCGCGCGAACTCGATGCGGCGCTGCAACGCCTTGTGGCGCCATTGCGGCTCGTTGCGGAGCGCCTGCGCGCACGGCTCGACGACGCGGCCGAAGACCTCGACACCGCGACACGCATCCGCATGGACGCGGCGGCGCGCGGGCTCGACCGGCGCTCGCGTATCCTTGTTCCGGCCTGGCAGGCGATGCTGGCCAGTCTCAACGCTACAATGCCGGAGGCGTTCGTCGACTGGTTTTCGATCGAACGGATGTTCGGCCGCGAGGGCGATGTCGGCATGCACCGCCACTGGCGCGACCCGACCATCCCGTTCGCCAGAGCCGTGCTGGAGCCGGCCCATGGCGCGTTGATCACGTCGGCGACGCTGCGCGACCGTCTGATCGAGGAGACCGAGGACGACGAAGGCTGGGAGACGGCCGAAATCAGAACCGGCGCCGCGCATCTCGCATTGCCGGCGCGGCGCGCCTTCATGACTTCGCCCTTCGACTACGAAAATCAGGTGCGTATATTCGTGGTGCGCGATGTCGCACGTGGCGACATGGATCAGGTGGCCGCAGCCTATCGCGAACTCTTTCGCGCGGCGGGCGGCGGCGGGCTCGGGCTTTTCACCGCCATTCACCGGTTGCGCGCCGTGCATGAACGGATCGTGGCGCCGCTCGAAGAAGCCGGGCTGACGCTCTATGCACAGCATGTGGATGCGCTCGACACCGGCACGCTGGTCGACATATTCCGGGCTGAGAAGCACTCCTGCCTGCTGGGCACCGATGCCGTGCGCGATGGCGTCGACGTGCCGGGCGATGCCTTGCGCATGATTGTGTTCGACCGCGTGCCCTGGCCCCGGCCGGACATTCTGCACAAGGCGCGGCGCGAGGTTTTCGGCAAGACACGCTATGATGACATGCTGACCCGCCTCAGGCTGAAACAGGCCTTCGGGCGGCTGATCCGGCGCGCCAGCGACCGCGGCGTCTTTGTCGCGCTCGACGCGCGGTTGCCGACCCGGCTGACCTCGGCTTTCCCGCCGGGGGTCCCGGTTCACCGGGTGGGTCTGGCCGAGGCAATTGCCGAAGCGCGGATCTTTCTTGGCACCGCGCTTGCTCCCGACCAGACCAAACTCTAGAGACGTTCATCGTTTCACGGAAACGATGAACGTTTCTAAGTCTTTGTTTTGTCGCGTTTCCGGACGGTGAACCGGCTTCCACTTCACCTGGAAACGCTCTAAGCTCGCGCGCAAATTCGAGCCAAGGAAGCCTCATGTCGACGATTTCTCCCGAGACCGCCCTGATCTACATCATGGTGACGATGAGCGCCGTCGATCGCGCGATGAGCGACAATGAACTGCGCGACATCGGCACCATCGTCCAGACCCTGCCCGCCTTTCGCAACTTCAATCCCGAACGGCTGATTCCGGTGGCAAAGGAATGCGCGGCAATCCTGCAGGAAGATGGAGGGCTCGACGCGGTGTTCGGACTGGTGAAGGACGCGTTGCCGCCACATTTGCGCGAGACGGGCTATGCGCTGGCCGTCGAGATTGCGACATCCGACCTTGCGGTCGGCGCAGAAGAAATCCGGCTGCTGCAATTGCTGCGCGACACGCTCGATATCGACAAGCTGACGACGGCGGCCATCGAACGCGGTGCCCGCGCACGGCACATGCCGCTCTGACCGTTCAACTGCAGGAACCGGAACCCGTTTCGCGCATGTCGTCTTCGATGCGGTCGTAGAAGGTGCGGGTGCAACGCGAGGGGCCATCGTAGCGGTCGATCTCGCGATGGAGCATGACCGGCACGCCGTCATTCCATATATAGACGTCGACACCGCCCTCGGCGGCACTTGAGCGCCAGCGGCTCAAGATTTCCCG
This sequence comes from Parvibaculum sp., assembly GCF_030651915.1. Lineage (GTDB taxonomy): Bacteria > Pseudomonadota > Alphaproteobacteria > Parvibaculales > Parvibaculaceae > Parvibaculum. The sequence goes on from NZ_JAUSBV010000005.1 coordinate 908,985, forward strand.
TGTCTCCGGGTCAAATTCAGGTGAGACGATTTCGTCGAGTGCGGCGCTTTCGACGAAGCGGTCGTCATCCGTGACCCAGAGCCAACTGCGGTAGCGCGTATTAGGGCCCGCCGTTCCCTCGGCGATGACGCGCATGTCGAGATAGCCGTCGAAATCCATGTCGATAAGCTCAAAGCCACCATTGTCGATCGCGGTCGGGGTTCGAGCATCGAGGCCGGCAATCACCTGGAACGGTTCGGCGCGACCTTCCCGACGGATCGAAATGGCGGTTATGACGCGCTCTCCGGTTTCCGGATCAAGATGCCAGCGCAAATCGAGCAGGAACTGCGGCAAGACCGGATTGATCCTGCTTTGGCAGACGATCGGTCCGTCCTGCGCAGCACCCGCCGGCTTGCGGCACGTAAAGTCGGCCTGAAAGGTTTCGTCGCCCGCGACCATTGCCGATGGCGACCGCGGGCTGGCCGACGCCCCATCGGGACGTTCGGGGGCGCCATCGCCCGGTTCACCGGCCTGTGCCGCAACGTCAGCCGCCACGTTGCCGGTCCCCGCCGGCGTGGCCTCTGCGGGCGCCGCCAGCAACGCCAAAAATACCGCCCCAGAAAAAACACCACCACGCATCGCAGCCGTCCCTTCCGGACCCTAGCATCCGGGTCTCGGCGCTATTTTATCCGAATGCCCCGCAAGGTGTCCTTTTTCTTGGTGGCAAAGCGACATTATAGTCGCGTTCTGCAGGGCGTTTCTTTGCGCTCGATGTGCGGCAATACCCTACCCAGCCGAGGCGCATGACCCAGTTCCTGTCGACCCACGAACCCGCGTTCCGGCTCGCCGCCTTTGTGGCAGTCCTGGCGTCAATGGCGCTGTGGGAATTGGCGGCGCCACGCCGGGCGCCGAGCATGCCCCGCTGGCGCCGCTGGCCGACCAATCTGGCGCTCTCGGCAATCGGTACCTTGCTGGTGCGGATCGTCGTACCGCTTGTCGCGGCGGCGGCGGCCGTCGAGGCCGCGCGGCGCGGCATCGGGCTTTTCAACTGGATCGGCGCACCGGCCGCCGTCGCAATTCCGCTTTCGATGATCGCACTCGATCTGCTCATCTATGCCCAGCATGTGGTCTTTCACCGCCTCGGTTTTCTGTGGCGGCTGCACCGGATTCATCACGCCGATCCGGATGTCGACGTGACGACCGGCATCCGCTTCCACCCGGTTGAAATCCTGATCAGCATGGGCGTAAAGATTCTGGCCGTGGCGCTTCTTGGTGCCCCCGTCGTGGCGGTTGTCCTGTTCGAGGTCCTGCTCAATGCGGCGGCAATGTTCAATCACTCGAATGTGCGGCTGCCTGTCGCAGCCGACCGGATTTTGCGGCGGATCGTCGTGACACCCGATATGCACCGGGTGCATCATTCGGTGCATCAGGATGAGCATGACATGAATTTCGGCTTCAGCCTTTCGATCTGGGACCGGCTCTTCGGCACCTATCGCGCCCAACCGCGCGATGGCCATGAAGCCATGCGGATCGGCCTTTTGGCCTATCCGGCGCCGGCACCGGCCGGTCTTGGCTGGAGCCTCGTCAATCCCTTTTCAGGCGCCGTGGAGCGCGGGGAGAAACGGATATGAAACGGCTGTGCCTGTGGCGCCACGCGAAATCGGATTGGGGCGATCCGGCGAAAGACGATTTCGACCGCCCCCTCAATGCCCGCGGCGCCAAAGCAGCCGAATTCATGGCCGGGTACATTACCAATTCGACGTATCGCCCCGACACTGTGCTCTGTTCGACGGCAGCGCGCGCCAGGGAAACATGTGCGCCGTTGGCCGCCCGGCTGGGCAATAGAGTGCCTATCATCTATCGCGACGAACTTTATCATGCGATGCCAGACGCGATGCTCGACGAAATCCGGCGGGCGCCGGACACAGCGCAAACGCTGCTGCTCGTCGCCCATAATCCGGGGCTTGTGCTGCTGGCGATGGCGCTGGCGGAAGATCCGGACGAGGAGACGGCGCTGCGCATTGCGCATGGGGTCCCCACCGGGGGCTTCATCGTTTTCGAGTTTGATGTCGAACGCTGGAGCGACATTGCGGACGGAAAGGGCCGCAGCGTCTTTTTCGGTCGGCCGCGCGACCTGATGACGGATGAAAAGACCTGAACGCCGTCTTCAGTAAATGTTGTTGGCGAAATAGCGGGCGCTGATACGGGCGTAGGTACCGTCGACAACCAGTTCTTCAAGCGCCGTGTTGAGCCGGTCGCGCAGGGCCTTGTCGTCGGCACGGAGCGCGATGCCCGCGCCTTCGCCGAACCATGCCGGGTCCGCATAGCTCGACCCCGCCAGGCGGCAACACGCGGCACCTCCGCCCGACGCCGTCCAGCGCAACAACACATTCCGGTCGGCGAAGAGAAGATCGGCGCGGCCGACCGCCAATGCATTCTGAGCCTCGGCGAGCGTCGCCAGCGCCAGCGGGTCGGCTTCCGGAAACCTCATCCGTACATAGGCGTGGTGCACCGAACCCGCCTGTACCGCTATGCGCCTGCCGGCAAGTGCGGCGGGTGTCGCGGCAGCCAGCGCGTTCGCCCGCTGCGTCGCAAAATGGCCCGGCGTCGAATAGTAGCGTTCGGTAAAGACGACCCCGCTATCTGCGGCCGGCGACGCGCGTCCGGACACGGGGATCAGCATCGAGGCGACAACCGCGTCACCCTCGCCACGCTTCAGCGCCGGCAGAAGCTCGCTCCACGGCCGAAGCTCGAAACTGCATTCGGCCTTCAGGCGCGCGCACAGGGCGCCGGCGATTTCAATGTCGAAGCCTGTGAGTTCGCCCGCATCATTGCGAAAGTTGAAGGGCGGATAATCGCCTTCGGTCAGGAGGCGCAGTCGCTCGACGTCCGGCTCCGGTGTGGCGGTAAGCGGCCGAGCGGGATGGGGCAGTGGAAGGTTCAGAGCCGCATATTGCTCGATCGTCAGGGGTGGCGACGTTGCGGTTGCCAGAAGCCCCGCCTCGCTCTCCCGCACGGCGGGCGCCTCGTCGACCCACGGCAGGGGCATGCCCTCATAGAGACGCACCAGCGTGCCCGCGAGCAGGACAATCGCAATGGTGTTGAGATAAAGCAGAAACCTCATATTCGCCCCAGATATTCCGGCCACACCGGTCGCACATCGACGGCTGTCTCAGTATGGCACATCGAGACGACGGTTCCTGTGCCGCCACAGGAATCCGCGCCGCTTTCGGCCTTTCAGCAGCAAGGACCGTACCCTCGTCATTCAGGCTATTAAGGTTAAGGGAAATCTATACTAGTATTCAATTTCCGTAATCCGAGTGTGTGTTGCCGAGAACTCCGCCACGCGTTCGAATCCGGAGATCCCTATTGGAAAACAGGAAAGATGCCGATGGCCGGCAGGCTTGGTCCGCGCCGATGCGCAACGACGGCCGCAGTCCACCGAGACAACGGCTTTCGGGTATCGCACCGCCGCTGATCGGTGAACTCGCCGTTGCGTCGGGTTTGGCGTTGCCCGAGACAATAAAGGCGGCACTCGATCGACAGCGCCGCTGGGGGACGTCTCTCGGCCGCATCATGGTCAGCTCCGGCTTGGCGCGGCAGGTCGATATGGCCCGTCTCTATGCCGCGCAGCACGGACTTCCCTTCGTCGATCTGCAGAACGATCCCCGCGATGCGACGTTGCGACACGCTGTTGATGTCGACTTCTATCTGCGCGAGCAATGCCTGCCCTGGCGACGGCGAGGTGCGGAGACAATCTACGTGGCGGCAGATCCCGCCGCGGCACGCCAAGCGATCGCACAGCATGAGGGACGGCCGCAGCCTGTTTTCGTTACGTCGCCGCGTGACATCAACCAGACCGTCATGGACGAATTCGGCGATGCGCTCAGCGAACGGGCGATCTCGGATCTCGCGCGCCGCATGCCGGAGAGTTCGGCCGCGACACCGGTGACCCGTCCTCAGGCAATCTTCCTGGCATGCCTGAGTGCACTGGCCATCGTCGCGTTCATTGCCGGGCCCGACATCACCCTGGTCACGCTCAATATTGTGTTCGGCCTGAGTTTCTTTGCCATCGCGGTTTTGAGATACACATCCATTTTCGTGGGCCTGATGGCGCGCCCGACCGATGAGGAGCGCGCGTATGAAAGGCACGGCGCGCCCGCCGATGTGGACCTGCCGGTCTATACCGTCATGGTGCCGCTCTTCGATGAAGCCCGTGTGCTGCCGATTATCGCGCAGGCGCTTCAAAAAATTGACTACCCGGCATCGAAGCTCGATATCAAATTCGTTTTCGAGGAGAGCGATACCGCAACTTGGGAAACGGCGAAGGCGCTGAAGTTGCCCGGCCATTTCGAGTTCATCCGTGTACCGACAACCATGCCGCGAACAAAGCCCAAAGCATGCAACTTCGCCCTGCCCTTCGCCCGTGGCGCGTTTCTTGTCATCTACGACGCCGAAGACATGCCGGAGCCCCAGCAACTCAAGAAGGCCGTTGCCGCATTTGCCTTGGGCGACGAAAAGCTGGCCTGCGTGCAGGCACAACTCAACTATTACAACTGGAACGAAAACTGGATTACGCGGCAATTCTCCATTGAGTACGCCGCTTTTTTTGACCTGCTGCTGCCAACGCTGACGCGCCTGGGGATGCCGATCCCGCTGGGCGGTACGTCGACGCATTTCCGCATCGCGGCACTGCGCGAGGCCGGTGCCTGGGACCCAAACAATGTGACAGAGGACGCCGATCTCGGTCAGCGTTTCGCACTGAAAGGCTACCGCTGCGGGATCATACGCTCGACGACACAGGAGGAGGCCAATTGCCGCCTCAACAACTGGATCCGCCAGCGCTCACGCTGGGTCAAGGGCTGGATGCAGACCTATCTGGTCCGGATGCGTCATCCCATGCAGCTCTATCGGGCGCTGGGCCTTCGGGGCTTTGTCGGTTTCCAGATCGTGATCGGCGGCTTTTCGCTCTCGAACCTGCTGCATCCCGTGTTCTATGCGGCGACGGCACTGGCGCTCGTCCTCACAGGAACGCCGGCCGGATTTCAACACGGAACCGCGCTCGCCATTTTCAATTTGGTTGTGCTAGTCGCGGGATATTCCGCTGCCATTGCAGCCGGCATGGTTGCCATCTTGGTGCGCGGACTGGCACCGCTTTTTCTGCAGACACTGACAATGCCGGCTTACTGGCTGCTGATCTCGATTGCTGCCTACAAGGCGATCTGGCAGCTCATCACGCGGCCATTTCATTGGGAAAAGACCGACCATGGGCTGAGCCGCATGATGGCGGATCAACTCGCCCGCCTCCCGCCCCTGCGAAATCCGGCTGAAATGCGCCATAGAAGTTCGATCTCCGACGATCCTTCCTAACGAATCGCTAAAGAGTTTCGGCCATAGTCGGGCCCGGCGCCGGACAGCGGCGGGTGGGCAGACGAGAGACCAAAATGGCGCAGGACAGCACGTCCCAGGAAATCAAGACCCTCGGCCCGGAGCAATACCTGAAGCTCGGCGTGCTGATCGTCGAAGATACACAGTTCATGGCCAACCTTCTGCGCAGCATCCTTTCAGCGCTCGGTGTTCGCAACATCACCAGCGTTCGCTCCGGCGAAGAGGCGTTGACGGCCCTGATGCGCGGCAAGGTCGATCTCGTGATCATGGATGACCTAACGCCGCCGCTCGATGGCCTTTCGGTTGTGCGCGCCCTTCGTACGGCTGACGAAGACGAGCTCAGCACCATTCCGGTCATCTATGTGACGGAGCAACGCGAACGCAGCGCCATTATCGGAGCCCGGGACGCCGGCGTCACAGAAATTCTTTCAAAACCCTTTTCGGCGCAGCAACTGATGGCACGCATCGAGACGGTCCTGACGCACCCACGCGCGATCGTGCGTTCGGCTGAATTTACAGGTCCCGATCGCCGCCGCCGTGAGGGCAAGGCTGTCGTGAAACGACGCGACAGCGACATCAAGAACTGACACTCAGGCGCAGGCAGACTTGTAGTCTTCGCGCAGGAAGTTTTTTTGAACCTTGCCCATCGTATTGCGCGGCAGGCTTTCCACGAAGAAGGCGCGCTTCGGAACTTTGTAATTGGCGATCTTCTCCTTCAGCCGAGCGATGAGTGTTGCTTCGTCGAGGACTGCGCCCTCACGCAACACAACAACGGCGACACCCGCCTCTCCAAAATCCGCGTGCGGCACGCCGACGATGGCCGATTCCAGAACCTCGGGCATGTCGTCCACCAGCTCCTCGATCTCTTTCGGATAGACGTTGAAGCCGCCCGAGATGATCAGATCCTTGGCACGACCGACCAGATGCACATAACCGTCGGCGTCGATCATCGCGACATCGCCGGTCCTGAACCATCCGCCGTCGGCAAATTCCTCGGCCGACTTTTCGGGCATTCGCCAATAGCCCTTGAAGACATTGGGCCCGCGCACTTCGAGGCCACCGATTTCGCCCGGTGTGCGCGGCACGCCTTCGTCGTCCGTCACCCGCAGTTCGACATCCGGAAGCGGCAAACCGACGGTGCCTGCGCGACGTTCGCCATCATAGGGGTTCGACGTATTCATACCCGTTTCCGTCATGCCATAACGCTCGAGAATGGCGTGGCCGGTGCGGGCCTGAAATTCGTCGAATGTTTCAGTGAGAAGGGGCGCCGAACCGGAGGTAAACAGGCGCATGTGGCGGACCAGCGCGGCGTCGAAATCCGCGCCTGCGAGAAGGCGTGTGTAGAACGTCGGCACACCCATGAATGTCGTGGCGCGCGGCAACAGATCGATTACATCGGCACGGTCGAATTTCGGCCGCCAGATCATTCTGGCGCCCGAAAGAAGAGCGCAGTGGCAAGCGACGAAAAGTCCATGTGCGTGAAAAATCGGCAAGGCGTGCAAAAGCACGTCCTGGTCGGTGAAGCGCCACGCTTCGCGCAGCGCGAGCCCGTTCGAAGCGAGATTGCCATGTGTCAGCATGGCGCCTTTGGGCTTTCCGGTGGTTCCGGACGTATAGAGGATGACGGCGAGGTCGTCGGCGCCGCGGGTGAGGGGCGGCGCGGCGTCTGTGACCGCCGCGGCCGCTTCGATAAAACTGCCCCGGGCCCCGGCGTCGAGCGTCAGAACGCGCGGCACCCCGCGACGCCGCGCAAGATCACCGATGACCGCTTCCACCGCAGGATCGCAGACCATAAGAGCGGGCTCGGCATCGCCCACAAGGTAGTCAACCTCCTCAATGCGATAGGCCGAGTTCATCGGCAAAAAAATGAACCCGCCACGCAGACAGGCGAGATAGAGGATCAGCGCCTCAGGCGACTTCTCAACCTGCAGTGCCACGCGGTCACCGGGTTTCAGACCTGTCTGTGCAAGGAGGGCTGCATAATTGGCCACATGGGCGGACAGGCGCGCAAATGACCACTCGCGCGGTCCGTGGGCGCGGCCCGGCACCTCCAGCGCAATACGCGCTCGGTCTTCGGGAAAGCCGTTCTCGATCAGCGTGTACAGTGAAAAGCTCATATTGCCTCGGGCGGGGCGATGGACAGGCCCGATATATACAGGAGACGGCGGCGGACCGCATTATCCGGTGCGCTGCATGTGAAGAAAATTGAGGTGGCGTTCGTACTGCCCTAGCAGGTCGGCAATCACCTGCTCCTTGGTGTAACCCAGAATATCATATCCTTGGCCACCTTCGTGCAAGGATACCTCCGCACGCCATGTGCGCTCCGGCCCCTCGCGCTCTCCCTCCAGCATCGCCATCGCGAAGGCAGGCAAGACGACGCCGCGCAATGATACGTCGTAGCGGAATTCCTCCTCGTTTCCATGCAATATGGTGAACGTGACTTTTTCGTCGTCGATAGACAGCGCCGCATCGAGACCGCGCGCTCGAATCTCGGTGACGACCTCCTCCAGAGCTGACCTCACGACCGTGCGCATGAAAGTGACTGCGCGCTCGCGGGTCGGCTGGTGAAGCATCGCACTCAGCCGCTGACGCCAAGGAACCGGCAAATGGCCCATGCCCGACGCGACGGGCATCGCGACTTGCATGTTTGTTTGACGTTGCACTTCCTGCCGGAGTGCGGTGAAAAGTCCGTAGCAGACGAGCAGCATGATCACCGCCAGCGGGAAACCGGAGGCGATCGCGCCTGTTTGCAAAGCGGCCAGGCCACCAGCCAGCAAGAGGATTGCGGCAACGAGGCCCTGCGTCAGCGCCCAGAAGACACGTTGCCAGACGCGCGATTCAATATTGCCGCCGGCGGTGATGATGTCGATGACGAGGCTGCCGCTGTCCGATGACGTGACAAAGAACGTGACGATCAGAATCGTCGCAATCGTCATTGTGATGACGGCAAATGGCAGTTGTTCGAGAAACTGGAAAAGTGCGACCGCGACATTGGCTTCGACAGCGGCAACCATCGATGCGGCACCCGACAACTCCATCGACAAGGCCGTGTTTCCGAACGCCGTGAACCAGAGGAACGTGAAACCCGATGGCACCAGCAACACGCCGACAACGAATTCCCGTATCGTGCGTCCACGCGAAATTCGAGCGATGAACATGCCGACAAAGGGCGACCAGGAAATCCACCAGCCCCAATAGAACAGGGTCCAGCCGCCAATCCAGTCATTGGGCCGATATGCATAGAGGGTGAATGTGCGGCCAACGATTTCGCTCAGATAAGCGCCGGTGTTTTGCATCACCGCCTGTAGCAGGAAGACGGTCGGGCCGGCGGCAAAGACGAAGACAACAAGAAAGACCGCCAGCGTCAGATTGAGTTCCGAGAGACGACGGATTCCGCGGTTGAGCCCCGACGCAACGGAGATGGTGGCAAGCAGTGCGACACCAGCCACCAGCGCCACCTGGACGGTGATTGTGACGGGAATGCCGAGGAGGTAGTTGAGGCCGGCATTGATCTGCATCACGCCGAGGCCGAGCGATGTCGCCACGCCGAACATGGTGCCCAGGACGGCGAAGATGTCGACGAGATGGCCGGGCCAGCCGTAAATGCGATCCCCGATCAAAGGATGGAGCGCCGAGCGCGGCGTCAGCGGCAATCCTTGACGGAACGCGAAGTAGGCCAGTGCCAGACCCATCACCGCGTAGATTGCCCAGGCATGCAGACCCCAGTGGAAAAAGGAAAGTTGCATGGCCCTGCGCGCAGCGTCGATCGTTCCGCCGTCGCCAGCCGGCGGCGATGAAAAATGGAGCACCGGTTCGGCGACACCATAGAACATGATGCCGATGCCCATGCCGGCGCTGAACAGCATCGCAAACCAGGAGTGCGTCGAAAAATCGGGCTCGGCGTCGTCGGGGCCAAGCTTGATCCGACCCATCGAACTAAGCGCAAGCCCCACGGCAAAGACCAGAAAGGTCGCGACGGCAGCGACGTAGAACCAGCCGAGCTCTCGGACAATAAAAGACTGAACCCCGGAGAACACCGAAGCGGCCAGAGAGGGCGAGGATGCGACGAAGAAAATCACCGCAAAAATCAGCGCCGCTGAACCGAGAAACACCGGCTTGCTGGCCTGAAAAAGCGGGGGTCCGTTCATTTCCGGTTCCTTTCGACTGCAAGTGGGGCGGTGCATTGGAAAAGCGGTACAACCAGCAGCGAATGAGGTTCGCCGCGCCGATTCCGCGCCGGATACTGATTTTGCGTAGCCGCAGCATGGCATGCTGGAGACGCATGGCCAACCCCCGCATTCCGCAGGTGGCAGGCGACACGCATGCAGGCTAGGCTTGCTTACTCATTTCACGGAGGTTGTTCCCCATGCGTATTCTGACGATTACGACCGTCCTCGTCGCAGCGTTTGCATCATCCAGTGCGGCGGCTGCGACCCTGACACCGCCCGACACAGCCTACAGCGCCACACGCGTCGTTGAGGCGGCGGGCATGACGATAAGCGGCGCGATCTACTACGACCACGGCCGGGAGCGTTGGGAAACGTCAATGCAGGGAATGCGGCAAGTATCGATCCTGCTACCCGACGAAAAGAAGCTTTTGATGTACATGCCCGATATGAACATGGCGATGGAGATGGGCGCGGGCGACGTCGCCGATTACGGCATTGGCGAGATTTACGACGAAGGCATCGAGGCCGAAGAGCTGGGTGAAGAATCGGTCGAAGGCGAACGGACGACCAAATACAGAATCGACCGGGACGACGTTGCAGCAACGATCTTTGTCTGGATGACACGCGATGGCATTCCGATGAAAGCCGAGGGCGCCGGCGCCGAAGGACGATTCTCGATGCTGCTGACCAACCTGACGCGCGGGGCACAGGACCCAGCGTTGTTTCGTCTACCCGATGGTGTTACGGCCATGAAAATGCCGGCAGGCATGCCGCCGATGATGCCGCGTTAGAGCCGCATCGCGCTATACAAGCGGACTGGCCAGTGCGGAACCGAATATAATTACGAAGAAAAGCAGCAGGCCGAGTGAAAGCCCGAGCGTACCTGCCGCGACATGCCTTGCGATTGCCATCTCGTCCATCCGGGAATCGTGACCGCCAATCGCTTTAATGTGCCGCGGCGACCATAGACTTGCATGACCCATACGGACCATGCCTCCGGCAGCCCATTGCAGGCTGCCGGGAAATCGGCGCAGGGCTCTTTCCGCGCGAGCCACATGACCGGGCTCTTGACCAAATGCCGGGAAGGGCTTATTTAAACCAACATACCAACTGGTTGGTTTATATTAAAATGCCTGAAAATCCCAGGACCTCGGCCGTTTTAGCGGCCTCCCCGGAGCCCGATGGCCGGCATGTTCGCGGCAACCGGACGCGGCATGCCCTGCTCGAGGCGGCCTTTGACGAGATCTACGAACAGGGATTCCGTTCGGCGAGCCTCAACGAGATCCTCCGCAGGGCCGGCTGCACCAAGGGCTCGCTCTATCACCACTTCCCCGACAAGCATGCGCTGGGTGTCGCGGCGGCGGCGGAATTTATCGGGGCATATATCAGGGATGTCTGGATCGAGCCGCTGCGCGCGACAGCTGACCCGCTCGCCACGATCCGCGCCATCATCGAACGCCATGCCCATGGCGGCATCGGCGTCGATCCGCGCTTCGGCTGCCCCTACCAGAATCTCAGCCAGGAACTTTCCGGCATTGATGCCGGTTTCCAGGAAATTTTCACCGACCTTTTCGAACGCTGGCGCGGCGCCATCGCCGATGCGCTGGCGCGCGGTCAGGCCGAGGGCACCGTTCGTACCGGGATCGATGCGCGGGCCGTGGCGACGCTGATCGTCGCCAGCCATCAGGGCGTCGTCAGCATGATCAAGGCGACGCAGGACCTCGAAGTGGGGCACGCGGCGGCAACGGCATTTTTCGACTATCTGGAAAGCCTGCGGCCGTAACCGGCCGGCGGGGCAAGTGAGGGTTCATGAACGATTGGGTCGTCGCCTACGGCAAGGCAATTGTGAAGTTCCGCTGGCTGGTGGTGCTGGCCTCTGTCGCCGGCGTGCTCTACCTCGCCAGCGGCGGCCGCTTCATCGAGTTCTCGAACGATTACCGCTATTTCTTCACCGACCAGAACCCGAACCTGCAGGCCTTCGAACGGCTGGAGCGGACCTATACGAGCCCCGACACGCTGCTCTGGGTGCTGAAGCCCGATGAGGGCAAAGTGACGACACCCGAACGGCTCGCCATCGTCAAGGAAATCACCGAACGCGCCTGGCAGACGCCCTTCTCGACCCGCGTCGACAGCCTGACCAACTACCAGTACACCAGCGCCGAGAACGACGACCTGACGGTGCGTGACCTCGTGGAAGATCCGGCAAGCCTGAGCGCCGCCGAGGCCGACGCCATCGGTGCCATTGCGCTTGCAGAACCCGTGATCGCCAATCGCCTGATTTCCGAGGACGAAACGACGACGGCGATTGCCGCAACGCTGAAAATGCCGCGCGACGACCAGCAGGCAACGGCGGAAGTGATGGCCCATGCGCGCGCGCTGCTGGCCGACATGCGCGCCGCGCACCCCGATATCCGTTTCGAGCTGACGGGCTCGGTGGCGCTTTCCAATTCGTTTGCCGAGGCGGCGCAGCGCGACCTCGCGACGCTGACGCCGGCCATGTATCTGGTGCTGGCGCTGACGGTCTTCTTTTTGACGCGCTCGATCCCCGGCACCATCGCGACGATCCTCGTCGTCACTCTGTCGGCGGCCGCCGCCATGGGCCTCGTGATGGGCTGGGCGGGCGTCAAGCTGACGCCGCCCTCGTCGGGCGCGCCGACCATCATACTGACCATCGCGGTGGCGGACTCGATCCACATTCTCGTCACCATGCTGATCGAGATGCGGCGCGGTCTGTCGAAACACGACGCCATCGTCGAAAGCCTGCGCGTCAACTGGGGACCGGTGTTCCTGACCAGCGTGACGACCGCCATCGGTTTCGCGAGCCTCAACTTCTCCGACGCGCCGCCCTTCCGCGACCTCGGCAACACGGCCGCCGTCGGCGCCCTGATCGCCTGGTTCCTGTCGGTGACGCTCTTGCCGGCGCTCGCCGCCATCCTGCCGATGAAGGCGAAGGACACGCTGGTCAGGCAGAGCGAGTTCATGGGCCGTATCGCCGAAGTGGTGATCGCCAACCGCCGCGTGTTGCTGGTCGGGATGATCGTGGTGATCGCCGGCCTTGCGACGCTCTTGCCGCGCTTCACCTTCAACGACCGCTTCGTCACCTATTTCGACGAGCGCATGGAGTTCCGCGTCGCTTCCGACTGGGCCGCCGACAACCTGACCGGCATCTACCAGATCAGCTATTCGCTGGGATCGGGCGAAACGGGCGGCGTGTCGAACCCCGAATATGTGGCCAAAGTCGAGGATTTCGCCAACTGGTTCCGCACGCAACCGGAAGTCGTCCACGTCTCGACCTTCTCCGACGTGATGAAACGCATCAACAAGAGCATGCATGGCGACGACGAAAGCTATTACCGCGTGCCCGACGACCGCGAGATGGCCGCTCAGTTCCTGCTGCTTTACGAGATGTCGCTGCCTTACGGCCTCGATCTCAACGACCAGATCAATGTCGACAAATCGGCGACCAAGCTGACGCTGACGCTGACCGACATTTCGACCGTCGAGATGCAGGGGCTGATCGACCGCGCCGACCGATGGCTGAAGACCAACGCGCCGGAACATATGTATTCCTATCCCGCGGGACAGGCCGTCATGTTCGCCTTTATCGGCCGCAACAATTTCAACGCCATGACCACCGGCACGGCCATCGCGCTGGTACTGATCTCGGCCTGCCTGATGCTGGCGCTCCGAAATCTCAGGCTCGGCATCGTCAGTCTGATCCCGAACCTGACGCCGCCGATTGCCGCTTTCGGCATCCTGGCGCTCTTCACGACCGAGGTCGGTTTCTGGTCGACCTTCGTGATCGCGACGGCGCTCGGTCTCATTGTCGACGCGACGGTGCATTTCCTGTCGAAATACCGCCGCGCCAGCATCGAGCAGGGCAAGTCGCCGGAGGACAGCGTACGCTACGCCTTCTCGACAGTCGGCACGGCCTTGTGGGTATCCACCTTTGTTCTGATCGTCGGCTTCGCTATTCTGGCCTTGTCACCTTTCAAGGTGAACGCGATGCTGGGTATCATGGTGGCGCTGACCGTCGCCGTGGCGCTGATCATCGATTTCCTGTTGCTGCCAGCGTTGCTCATTACCGTCGATCGCAGAAAGAAAATAGCGCCGCCGGCAGATGTCGTGGCATCTGCCTCACCGGCGGAATAGGCCGGGCCGCAAGCGGCACCAAACACGACTGCATGTATCTCCGTCCGCACGCGGGGAAAAAAGGAGGATCAAATGCATATTCGAGATTCGCTCAAGCTGGTTACAGCCGTCACGGCATTGCTTCTGCCCCTCTCGGCATCCGCCAGCGCGGAAGCCGTCGCGCTGCCCGACGACCCGGCGGCCAAGGGCCTTGCAATCGCCGAAGAAACCGACCGACGGAACCAGGGGTTCGGCGACACCAAAGCCACCATGAAAATGATCCTCGAAAATGCATATGGGGAAACAAGCGAGCGCGCGCTCCGGTCCATGACGCTCGAAAACCCGAACCCGGAGGAAGGCGACTGGACACTCAATGTCTTCGACAAGCCTCGCGATGTCGACGGCACGGCGCTTCTCACCTATGCGAAAATCCTCGATCCGGACGATCAGTGGATGTATCTGCCCGCAGTCAAACGCGTGAAACGCATTTCCTCCGTCAACAAATCCGGCCCCTTCATGGGCAGCGAATTCGCCTTCGAGGATTTCTCGTCCACAGAAGTCGGCAAGTACAGCTACAAATGGCTGCGCGACGAACTCTGCCCCGAACCGGTGGCGGAGCGTACCTGCCACGTGACCGAGCGCTACCCGCTCTATGAGCACTCTGGATACACGCGACAGGTCGTGTGGACCGACACGACCGACTATCAGGGGCGCAAGGTCGAATACTACGATCGCAAGGGCGAATTGCTCAAAACACTCACACTGACCGACTACAAGCTATACGAAAGCAAGTTCTGGCGAGCGCATGACCTCTTCATGGCGAATGTCGTGACTGGCAAGTCGACCCGTTTGACCTGGGAAGAATACAGCTTTGGCAACGGACTGACCCAGAACGACTTCAGCACCAACGCGTTGCAGCGCGCCCGCTGATCGCAGAGACAGCATGGAAACCGCGGCCCGCCGGACGGAGAGGCATGGCGGGCCGCGGCAACGACCGGTTGGGGGACTTTGATGCATTCCAGAATTTTCGATATGCGGACGGCACTGGCGCTGAGCATGACGCTTGCGACGGGTGCCGCGCAGGCCAGCGACATCCGTGTCACGGGCTATGTGGAACCGGAGTTGCAGTTTTTCACGCAAAGCGCGAGTGGCGCGGAACAGCGGCGCTGGAATGCATCTGTCGCCGCCGAAGTCACGTTTTCTAGATTCTGGGACAATTCGAGCCAGTGGATCGTGGTGACGCCCTTTGCGCGCTGGGACCGGCAGGACGACCACCGCACACATGTCGACGTTCGCGAGGCGAAATACGCGCGCGCCATCGATAACTGGGAGTTCCGCATTGGCCTCGACAAGGTCTTCTGGGGCGTGACGGAGGCCGTTCACCTTGTCGACATCATCAACCAGACGGATCTCGTGGAGAGTATCGATGGCGAGGAGAAACTCGGTCAGCCGATGATCATGGTTTCGTCCGTCTGGGAGGTCGGAACGTTTACAGGCTACCTGCTTCCCTATTTTCGCGAGCGGACCTTTCCGAGCCGCTCGGGCCGCCCGGCCTTCGACCTGCCGGTTGACGAAACGCAGACACAGTACGAGAGCGGCGCGAAGCAGCACCATCTCGATTTCGCATTGCGCTACAGCAATACGTTCGACATCTGGGATGTCGGTGTCAGTTATTTTCAGGGCACCAATCGCAATCCGCTGCTCCTGCCGGGCCTCGATGCCAGCGCACGGCCCGTGCTCGTGCCGTTCTACGCACAGGCGAAGCGGCTCAGCACAGATGTCCAGGCAACGGCTGGCGCCTGGCTCTACAAATTCGAGGGGTTCTGGCAGAACCAGCTCGGCGAACAGCACCTGCAGGCGACAGGCGGCATCGAATATACGTTCTACAGCATCTTCGACACGGCCTCGGATGTCGGCCTCGTCGCCGAATATGTCTGGGATGACAGGGGTGCCAACCGGCAGAACCCGTTTGCGAACGATGTCTTTGTGGCGCTGCGCTGGACGCCGAACGATGCTGCATCGACGGCCGTGCTTGCGGGCACAACTGTAGATCTCGACACACAGGCGCTGGGTTTTTCAATCGAGGCGCAACGCCGTTTCGGCGATGATTATTTCGTCAGTCTGGAAGCGCGTTTTTTCGGCAATGTGCCGCGCTCGGACCCGCTTTTTTCCTATAGCGACGACGATCTGATCCAGCTGCGTATCGCACGCCATTTCTGAGGGGTGGCTGGAGCGGGTGAAGGGAATCGAACCCTCGTCGTAAGCTTGGGAAGCTTCTGCTCTGCCATTGAGCTACACCCGCGCGAGCCGGTTCTAGCATGGCGGCCGCCCTGCGAAAAGGCCCGGAAAAGTGCCGAAAATCGCGGGATCGTGAGCGGAAGTGAGGTCGCACCCCGTGCTAGGCTCACGCCATGACCGACGCCACGCCCATCAAATTCAGCCATCCCGACATTACCGCCCGGGGCGAAGCCCGTGCGCACGTGTCTTTTCAAGGGCTTAAAACGCTCTGGATCAACACCGGCACGCTCTGCAACATCGAATGCGCCAATTGCTACATTCATTCGAGCCCGACCGACGACCGCCTTGTCTATCTGACGGCGTCCGAAGCATCGCATGTTTTCGACATGGTTGGGCATGATGCTATCGAGATCGGCTTCACGGGCGGTGAACCGTTCATGAATCCCGACATGTTGAGCATGATGCATGACGCGCTGGGACGGGGGCATTCCGTACTGGTCCTCACCAATGCCATGCAGCCGATGCAGCGGCCGGGGATAAAGTCCGGCCTGCTCGACATCAAGGCGCGTTATGGCGAACGGATGACGCTGCGGGTCAGCCTCGATCACCACACGGAAGCGCTGCACGACGCCGAACGGGGCGTAGGCGGCTTTGCGAAGACCATGGAGGGACTGCGCTGGCTCGCGGGCGACGGGTTCTCTCTCGCCATCGCCGGCCGCAGCATCCCCGGCGAGACGGAAGAGCAAGCGCGGAGCGGCTACGCGGCGCTCTTTGCGCGCGAGGGCGTTCATCTCGATACGGCGGACCGTTCGGCGCTGGTGATTTTCCCGGAGATGGACGAGAAGGCCGATGTGCCCGAAATCACGACCGCCTGCTGGGACATTCTGCATGTCGACCCGGCCGAGATGATGTGCGCGACGAGCCGTATGGTGGTCAAGCGCAAGGGCGCGGCGAAGCCGGTGTTCGTCGCCTGTACGCTGCTGCCCGACGATCCGCAATTCGAGATGGGTGAGACGCTCGCCGAAAGCCTGACGCCGGTGAAGCTCAATCACCGGCATTGCGCGAAGTTCTGCGTGCTGGGCGGCGCGAGCTGTTCGGCCGGCTAGCGAAAACGCAGATTGCCGCGGTTGAGATCGGCGATGCTACGACAGCCCATCAACTTCATATCGCGCTCGATCTCATCGCGCATCAGGCCGAGCGCGCGCTCGACGCCGGGCTGGCCGGCCGCCGCCAGCGCATAGAGATAGAGCCGGCCGCCCGAGCACGCCTTGGCGCCGAGCGACAGGGCCTTGAGCACATGGGTGCCGCGCTGAATGCCGCCCTCGCAGATCACGTCGATCTTGTCGCCCACCGCATCGACGATCTCGGCCAGCTGGTCGAACGGGCTGCGCGAGCCGTCGAGCTGGCGCCCGCCATGGTTCGACACCATGATGCCGGTGCAGCCGATATCCACCGCGCGCCTGGCGTCGGCGACGCTCATCACGCCTTTGAGCGCGAAATGCCCGCCCCATTTGGCACGGATCGCTTCGGCGTCCTTCCAGCTCATCGACTGGTCCAGCATGGTGGAGAAATAGCTGCCGATCGAGGTGGCAAGATTGGTGCCCTCCTGCACATGGTCCTGAAGATGCGGCAGCTCCATTTTCGGATGGACCAGATAGTTGACCGCCCAGCGCGGCCGTGCGGCGAAGCTGAACAGGCTATTGAAGGTGAGCCTCGGCGGCGAGGTGAAGCCGGTATGAAGGTCGCGCTCGCGGTTGCCGCCGGTGATCGTGTCGACGGTGAGCGCCATCACGTCGAATTTCGCGGCCCTGGCGCGCTCGATCATGCTGTCATTGAGGCCGCGGTCCTTATGAAAATAGAACTGGAACATTTTCGGCGTGTCGATCATCGCGCCGATTTCCTCCACGCTTACGGTGCCGAGCGAGGAGACGCCGAACATGGTGCCGTATTTCTGCGCCGCGCGCGCCACCGCCCGCTCGCCATCCGGGTGGAACAGCCGCTGCAGCGCGGTCGGCGCGCAATAGAGCGGCATGGCGAGCTTCTTGCCGAAGATGGTGGTCGACATGTCCACCGTCTCCACCCCGGCGAGCACGCTGGGGACGAGATCGCAGGTCTCGTAGGCTTCGGTATTGCGCCGGTAGGTCACCTCGTCGTCTGCTGCGCCGTCGATGTAGTGAAAGATGGGGGACGGCAGGCGGCGGCGGGCGAGCGCGCGGAAGTCCTTGAAATTGCGACAGCTGGCAAGACTCATCAAAACTCGCTTCGGCGCTCAGGGCACCCTGAAATGTTTTGAAAGCTTCAGGCTCTGGCGCCGACAAGTTGAGCCGAGGCCGGTGGCGAGACGGAAGGCGGAACACCGCAGCTGAATCTAGCCGGTGCTCCGGTGTTTGACGATAGGGCGGCGCGTGAAAGATTTGGCGGGCGCCGCCGGCACCCCCTATCCTTCCACCACAGAATCACTCAATCGGCACTGGGAGGCCATCATGTCCGCTTCGGCGAAGATCGCGACCGCGTTTGTCGAATACAGCCACGGCGACACCACTTTCGAAGGCTATGTCGCGCATCCCGAAGGCGGGGGCAAGCGGCCTTGCGTGTTGCTGGCGCATGACTGGAGCGGGCTCAATGGCGGCATGCGGCAGCGGACGGAGGAAGTGGCGCGGCTCGGCTACACCGCGTTTGCGCTCGACGTCTATGGCAAGGGCGTGCGCGGCGACGAGCAGGGCGACAATTCGGCGCTGATGGGGCCGTTTCTTGCCGACCGGGCGCTGTTGCGCAAGCGGCTTCTGGCGGCGCTCGACACGGCGGCGAAACTTCCGGCCGTCGACACGGCGAAGGTCGGCGCGATGGGCTATTGCTTCGGCGGGCTTTGCGTTCTCGATCTGGCGCGGGCCGCGCCGCCCATTCTGAAAGGCGTCGTCAGCTTTCATGGCATTTTCATGCCGCCCGATCTCGGACCGCAGGCGAAAATCACGGCCAAGGTGATGATCCTGCATGGCTGGGAGGATCCGATGGCGCCGCCGGATCACGCCGTCGGTGTTGCGAAGGAGATGACCGATGCCGGCGCCGACTGGCAACTGCACGCCTATGGCCATGCGCTTCATGCTTTCACCGTCGAAGGGGCCTATGCGCCCGAGCGCGGCATCGCCTATGACGCCAAGGCCGACCGGCGCTCATGGGCGGCGATGCGGGGCTTCTTCGAGGAAGTGTTCGCCTGACGCCGGGCATCGAATAGGTCAATCGACCAAAAACTGGTTGCGCCCCGCCGCGGGCGCCGCTAAGACTCCGCTTGTTGGTCATATGACCAAATCCGACCGACAAGCGGAGGAACCCCATGAGCATCGACATTCTGGCAGCCGACAAGGCGCTGGCGGCACGCCATGCGGCGCATATTCCGGATCTCGTCCGCGCCACGGGGCCACAATCCTACGACTATATTTTCGGGCCGCGCGCCGATGTCTACGATGCCTTTATCGAGACGGCCTGGATGGCACCCGGCAATTTCTTTTCCCACACGCAATCGACGATCGCGCTTGAGGACGGCGCCTTCCGGGGTGTGCTGATCGGCCATGACGGCCCGGCGCATTATCGATTGAAAGACGCGCTGTGGCCGCTCCTCGACGGTCTGGTGCAAAAGGGCGAGGTCGAGGCGGCGCATCTTGTTGCGCTGGCCGAGCGCGCCGACATTGCCAGCTACATGAATCCGCATGTGCCGGAAGACTGCCACTACATCATCGTCGTCTCGGTGCCGCCGGCGGCGCGCGGTCGCGGGGCCGGCAAGGCGTTGATCGAGAATGCCATTGCCCATGCACGAGGCGAGGGCTTTCGCTCGGTGCATCTCGACGTGATGTCTGACAATCCGGCCGTCGGGCTCTACCGGGCCATGGGATTTCAGCCGATGGCCGAAACGATCACACCCATTCCCTGCCGTCAGCATGGGCTCGCCATGGAACTCAGGATGGTGCTGCCGCTTTGACTACTTTGTTCTGAAGTGCTTCGAAAGCTTGAGACCCTGGCGCTGATAATGCGAACCGAGACCCGTGCCGTAGAGTTTCGCCGGGCGGTCAGTCAGGCGTTCGAGCACGAAGCGGCCGACAATCTGGCCGTGTTCGAGGATGAAGGGAACTTCATGCGAGCGCACTTCGAGAACGATGCGGCTGCCTGCCCCGCCCGCCTCGCGCGCGCCGAAGCCCGGGTCGAAAAAACCCGCATAATGAACACGAAACTCGCCGACCAGCGGATCGTAGGGCACCATTTCGGCCGCATGGGTCGCCGGGATGTGCAGCGCCTCACGCGAGGCGAGGATGTAAAATTCGGCCGGATCGAGAATAAGATGGTTGCGCCCCGGTCGCGCCGTCAGCGGATCCCAGAAGTCGAACACGTCATAGGCATCGGCCTTGTCGATGTCGATGACGCCGGAGTGACGCCGGGCCCGATAACCGACAATATCGCCTTCGCGCGCCGGCGCGAGATCGACGGTCAGCGCGATACCGCCATCGATGTCGGCCTCGCCGTCGACCAGGCGCAACTCCTCGTGCAGGCGCTTCATCTCGGCGTCGGTGCATGTATGTGTCCCGCGGCGGAAACGGATCTGTGCCAGCCGCGACCCCGGACGCACCAGAATTGGAAAGGTGCGGGGTGATATCTCGAGATAGAGATGCCCCTTGTAGCCCGCCGTCACGCGGTCGAACTCGGTCGCGAAATCGGCGATCAGACGTGTGAAGACATCGAGCCGGCCGGTCGAGCTTTTCGGATTGGCCGACGCCGAGGTGCGCTCCGACAACGCCAGCGCCTCGACCAGCGGCACCAGATAGACACAGCCTGTTTCGAGGACCGCGCCTTCGCGCAGGTCGATCTTGTGGAGCATCAGCTCCTCGACACGTTCCATTACGCCGTGATCGGGACCGGGCAGGAAACTGGCTCGCAGGCGATAGGCGACCGCGCCAAGTCGCAGGTCGAGACTTGCCGGCTGGATCTGGCTCGGCTCGATTTCAACCGCGCCCCATATTTCCTTTTCGCGGATCAGCGTCTCGATGCCGTGGGCCGGCAAGATGCCGGTCGCGTGCATCTGCCCGGCGCCGAGGCGGCGTGGCTCGTCGTCGCGATGGGGGAAGAGATCGTCGGCCGCTTTGGTCATGGTTTCCCGCATATTCCGGCTGTCCGGTTGTCCGTTATAGGTGGCCGATCCGCCGCCGGGAAGCCCCGGCTTGACGGGAAGCCAAGACGGCCCTTTAATGCGCGCCGATCCCGTGGTGATTTGAGCCGACCGGCTTGCGGCCACGTTAAACAATCCGCTAAAGAGGTCGGGCGTCCATGCCCCGATCTTTACAGGTCGGGGTTTTTTATTGGGGGCAACCCAGATGAGCAAGACGACACGCGACGGCCGCAAGCTGAAGGCCCGCACCGAAGCCGTGCATGGCGGCACCGCCCGCACCCCCTTCGGGGAGACCAGCGAGGCGATGTTCCTGACTTCAGGCTATGTCTACGAGACCATGGAGGCGGCTGAACGGCGCTTCAAGAACGAAGAACCGGGCTTCATCTACAGCCGCTTTTCGAACCCGACCGTGCGGATGTTCGAGGAGCGGATGATCGCGCTCGAAGGCGCCGAAGACGCGCGCGCCACCGCCACCGGAATGGCGGCGGTGACGGCGGCCATGCTCTGCTATCTCAAGGCCGGCGATCATGTGTTGTCGTCGCGGGCGCTTTTCGGCTCGTGCCGTTATATCGTTGAGGAATTGCTGCCGCGTTTCGGCGTCACCTCAACGCTAGTCGACGGGCGCGATATCGAGGCGTGGAAAAAGGCCGTCCAGCCCAACACGCGGATGTTCTTCCTCGAAACGCCATCGAACCCGACGCTTGAAATCATCGACATCAAGGCGGTGGCCGATGTCGCTCATCAGGCCGGGGCCAAACTCGTCGTCGACAATGTGTTTGCGACACCGGTGCTGCAGCGGCCGCTCGAACTCGGCGCTGATGTCGTCGTTTATTCGGCGACCAAGCATATCGATGGACAGGGACGCTGCCTCGGCGGCATCGTGCTGGCCGACCAGCAATTCATCGCCGATCATCTGGCCAATTTCCTGCGCCAGACGGGCCCGAGCCTCAGCCCGTTCAACGCCTGGGTAATGCTGAAAAGCCTGGAGACGCTCGACCTCAGAGTGCGCGAACATGCCCGGAGTACGGAAACGGTCGCGCGCTTCCTCGAAGGTCACAAGGGGATCGCCCGGGTCTTCTATCCGGGGCTTCCAAGCCATCCGCAGCACAATCTCGCCATGAGCCAGATGGAGGCAGGCGGCAATATCGTTGCCTTCGAAGTCGCGGGCGGCAAGGAGGGTGCCTTCCGTTTTGCCAATGCCCTGCAGGTGATCAAGATTTCCAACAATCTGGGCGATGCCAAAAGCCTCATCACCCACCCGGCCACGACGACACATCAGCGCCTGACGCCGGAGGCGCGTGCGGAGCTGGGCATCGGCGAGGGGCTGTTACGCCTCTCCGTCGGACTTGAGGATGTGGCGGACCTTGCCGACGACATTGAGCGGGCGCTTGGGGCGCGGCCTTAGGGCGCACCCCAAATAGCCCCCAAGCTGCCACAAAAACGCCGCTGTTAAGAGGAAGTTATAGGCTGGTCGATAGGCTGGTAAACGTGTGGAAAGAGTTGGGACAGAACGCCCCAAAACCACAAATAAACCGACGCCTTCGCGCAAGGATGCCCGATGTACAGCGCCCTGACCCGCTCCATCAATATTCTGGTCGAACCGACCTATCTCGAGGATCAGTCCGAGCCCGAGCAGGACTACTATGTCTGGGCCTATCGGGTGACGATCGAAAATCAGGGCCGTGAGACGGTACGCTTGCGCGCGCGCTACTGGAAGATCACCGATGCCAGCGGCCTCGTGCATGAAGTGCGCGGACCCGGCGTTGTTGGCGAGCAGCCGCTGCTGAAGCCCGGCGAGAAATTCGAATATACCAGTGGCACGCCGCTTGGGGCACCGTCGGGTATCATGTTCGGCAATTACGAGATGGAAAACGAGGCCGGCGAGACATTCGAGGTCGACATTCCGGCCTTCTCGCTGGACAGCCCGCATGCCCCGCGCCTGCTGCATTGACGCACCGGAAGCTGTCTTCAGCATACCTCGCTTCCCGGTTCCGCCCGCGCTAGAGTGACATTCTTCCCGTGTCACCCTTCAAGCCTGCCGGAATCCGAAATCCATGCCCGCGCCGCAACACCTCACCTCCCGCGAGATGATCGACAAGCTCATTTCGTTCGACACGACGAGCCATCTGTCCAATCTCGCGCTCGTCGAGTTCGTCGAAGGCTATCTCGCCAGCCATGGCGTCGTGTCGCAGCGCGTGACGAACGAGGACGGGACGAAGGCCAATCTCTTTGCCACACTCGGACCAGCGGATGCCGCCGGCGGCATCGTGCTGTCCGGCCATACCGATGTGGTGCCGGTCGAGGGGCAGGACTGGACCAGCGATCCCTTCAGCGTCATCGAACGTGAAGGCAAGCTTTTCGGTCGCGGCACCAGCGACATGAAGAGCTTCATTGCGGTGGCGCTTGCCTTCGTTCCCGCGTTCCTGAAGGACGGTCCGAAAATTCCGGTTCATTTCGCGCTGTCCTATGACGAGGAGGTGGGCTGTCTTGGCGTCAGGCCGATGATCGACGGCGTCATTCGCGGCATACCGCGTCCGCAGGTCGTGATTGTCGGTGAGCCGTCGTCGATGAAGGTCGTCAATGCGCACAAGTCGATCCAGTCCTATGCGACCGTCGTAACCGGGCTTGAAAGCCATTCGAGTGCTACCGACAAGGGCGTCAACGCGGTGATGTATGCCGCAGAGCTGATCGGCTTTCTGGCCGGGGTCGCCGAAGAAATGCGCCAGCGGGGCGACGTCTCGGGCCGCTTCCGTCCGCCCTACACCACCGTCAATGTCGGGCCGATCCGCGGCGGCACAGCGCTCAATATCATTCCGAAGACCTGCCGCTTTCTGTGGGAGTATCGCGCCCTTCCCGATCTCGACCCGGAAGAGATCATCACGCGCCTCAATGCATATGTGGAAGAAGCCGTGCTGCCGCGCATGCGCGCGGTTCACCCGGGCGCGCGGATCGAAACAACCCTGCGCGCCCAGGCGCCGGGGCTCGCACCCGATGAAGGCTCACCCGCCGAAACGCTGGTGCTGAAGCTCGCGCAATGCAATGCGGCCGAGGCCGTGTCCTACGGCACCGAGGCCGGACTCTTTCAGCTTGCCGACATTCCAACAGTTGTTTGCGGGCCGGGCGATATCGCACAGGCGCACAAGCCCGATGAATTCGTGGCGCTTTCGCAGATCGCCGAATGCGAGCGCTTCATGCGCCGGCTGGCGGATTATGTGTCAGGTCGTCCGATCTAGCGGATCGCCTCAGCGCAGGACCGGTCCCATCGAACGCCTTATTTCGGCGCTCATCTCCTCGTCGAAACGGGTCGCGAGATCCTGCATCAGCGCCGCATAGGCCGCGTCGCGGTCGTTGAGACTGGCACTCTCAAGAATGGTGCGGCTGGCATTGACGTCGGCATCGGCCGTCCAGCGTCCGTGCGCCCCGGCGGGACCGGGCCGCTCGACCGTCAGGCGCACTTTCAGGCGCGCCGTCAGCTTCGTGTCTTGCTGATCGCCGAAGATCCCTGTCAGCCCGCCCTTTTTCGGCAATTGCTCCGAGATGACGCTGCCGTCAAGGATCGAGAGGGTCGCGCCGCCGGTGCCGCCAGCCGCCACCAGGCGCGAGCGCGACCAGGCGCTGGCGACACCTGCCGGCGAGAGGCGGTGCAGATGTTCGACATGAGGCGGCCTTGCGGGCGATCCATATTGCTCATCGAGCCTGACCGATGCGACATCGAGCTTGAGCGGCGCGCGGGCGACCAGCGCCACGTCGCCAGGCGGCGGCGCGGATGGCGTCGCACAAGCAGCGGCGGCGAAAAGCAGGGCAAAAACAAAACCGAAACGCCAAGCAGCCAAAAACGTCATTCCTTCAATTCCTCGGGCTTAAAGACATAGACCGCGCTGCAGAATTCGCAGGTGGCGGTGATCACACCTTCCTGCACCATTTCGTCGATTTCGTGGCCACCGAAGGAGCGCAGGACGGTTTCCATGCGATCGCGCGAGCAATGGCAGGAAAATTCGACCCCGGAAGGCTCATAAGCGCGGACGCCGTCTTCATGGAAGAGCCGGAAAAGGAGGCGGGTCGGCGCCAGCGCCGGATCGAGCAGCTCGTGATCCTCCACCGTGTCGAGCAGGATCGCGGCGCGGTTCCAGTTTTCTTCTTCCTGCGTCCATGGGCCCTGGTCCTCGCCTTCGCGATAGCCGGTCAAGCCGCCGTCACGCGCGATGTGCTGGATCATGATGGCGCCGGCCCGCCAGTTCTTTTCGGGCCCGGCCGCGGCGCGGTGATAAAAAGGCCCGGCGGCCAGCCGGATGCGGGTTGCCACCTGTTCGGAGCTGGCAAAATATTCATGCGCCGAATGGCTGAGGCCTCGCGCGTCGAGGGCGACGATGCCCTGATAACGCTCCATGTCGGCGCCCTGATCAATGGTCAGTGCCAGAAAGCCCTTACCCAGAAGATCGGCCGGCGCCGCACGGCCCGCGACCAGCGCATCTGCCAGCCGTGCTTCGTCGACCTGCGCATAGCCGCGCAACTTGCCCGGCGATTCATAATCGGCGACCAGCATGCCGACCGGACCGTCGCCCTTGGTCTGCAGAATGAACCGGCCTTCGAATTTCAAGGCCGAGCCAATCATCGCGGCGAGCGCCAGTGCCTCACCAAGCAGGCGCGACACAGGCTCGGCATAGGCATGGGCCGACAACACACGGTCGACGAGCGGGCCGAGACGAACGACCCGGCCGCGAATGCCAAGACCCTCGATCTGGAACGGCTGGACAATGTCGTCAGTGCCGATCGCTACAGTATCGCTCATTGAAGACACCAGGCCAGCACGCCCTTTTGCGCATGCAGGCGGTTTTCGGCCTCGTCGAAAACGACCGAAGCGGGACCGTCGATCACGTCCGCCGTCATTTCCTCGTCGCGATGCGCCGGCAGACAATGCATGAAGATCGCGCCCTCGCCGGCTGCCGCCATCAATCGCGCATCGACCCTGTAGGGCGCCAGAAGGTTGTGCCGGCGCGCCGCCGTTTCTTCATCATCGCTCATCGAAACCCAGGTGTCGGTGTTAATGCAATCGACGCCGGCAACGGCTTCGCGCGGATCGGCCGTGACGGTGATCTTTGCACCTTTCTTCTTCGCCCAGTCGAGCGCTTCGGGCGATGGCGCCAGTTCCGGCGGACAGGCAATGCGCAATTCGAAATCGAGCTGGCCGGCGGCATGAATCCAAGAGGTCGCCATGTTGTTGCCGTCACCGATCCAGGCGACGCGGCGGCCGGCGATCGGCCCCTTGTGCTCCTCGAAGGTCATCACATCAGCCATCAACTGGCAGGGATGCGACAGATTGGTCAGGCCGTTGACGACCGGTACCGAAGCGTGTTCGGCCAGATCCAGCAACGTCGCGTGGTCGGCGGTGCGGATCATGATGGCGTCGACATAACGCGACAGCACGCGCGCCGTGTCGGCGACGGTTTCGCCGCGGCCGAGCTGCATGTCGCCGCCGTTCAACAACATCGTCTCGCCGCCGAGCTGACGCATGGCGACATCGAAGGACACGCGGGTGCGCGTTGAGGGTTTTTCGAAGATCATCGCCAGCAGCTTGCCCGCGAGCGGCTTGTCGGCATCGGGTTCGGCATGGCCGAGCCCCGGCCGGGCGCCCTTGCGGGTGCTGGAATCGTCGAGGATCGCGCGCAAGTCGGCCGGTGAAATCTCGTGAAGATCGAGGAAATGCCGAAGGCTCATGACAGTGCTCCACTCTTCGTCGCTGGCGCGTCGAGCCTTGCTTCGAGTACCGCGCAGGCCCGCGAGAGCTTTTCCATCGCCTCGTCGAGATGGCTTTCCTCAATGATGAGCGGCGGCAGCAGCCGCACGACATTGTCGCCGGCGCCGACGGTCAGCATGTGCTCGTCGCGCAACGCCTGCACCAGGTCGGTGTTGGGCACCCGGCATTTCAAGCCGAGCATCAGACCTTCGCCGCGCACGCTCTCGACGATGCGCGGATGCTGGTCGGCCAGCATGGCCAGCTTCTGTTTCAGTTTCAGACCGAGCGACGCCACATGCGGCAGAAAGCCCTGATCGAGCGCGAGATCGAGCACCGCATTGGCGACCGCCATGGCCAGCGGATTGCCGCCGAAGGTCGAGCCATGCGTGCCCGCCGTCATGCCGCGCGCCGCCGCCTCGGTCGCCAGACAGGCGCCAACCGGGAAGCCACCGCCCAGCGCCTTGGCGATCGCCATGATGTCCG
Organism: Parvibaculum sp.; assembly: GCF_030651915.1. GTDB lineage: Bacteria > Pseudomonadota > Alphaproteobacteria > Parvibaculales > Parvibaculaceae > Parvibaculum. The sequence goes on from NZ_JAUSBV010000005.1 coordinate 936,259, forward strand.
GCGTCACGCCCGCCAGTTCGTGGGCGAACAGTTTGCCGGTGCGCCCCATGCCGGTCTGCACTTCGTCGAGCACCAGCAGGATGCCGGCCTCGTCGCAAATGTCGCGGATGCGACGCAGGTCCTCGGTCGGCAGCACGCGGATGCCGCCTTCGCCCTGGATCGGTTCGATCAGCACGCCCGCCGTCGCCGGGCCGATCGCGGCCTTGAGCGCCTTCAAGTCGCCGAAGGGCACTTGCGGGAAACCCGGCATCGCCGGCCCGAAGCCCTCGAGATATTTCGCCTGGCCGCCGGCGGCGATGGTCGCCAGCGTCCGGCCGTGGAAGGCGCCTTCCATGGTGATCAGTTCATAGCGTTCCGGCGCGCCGCCGGCGGCGTGATATTTGCGCGCCATTTTGATCGCACATTCGAGCGCCTCGGCGCCGGAATTGGTGAAAAAGACCGTGTCGGCGAATGTCACCTCGACAAGGCGTTTCGCGAGGCGTTCCTGACCGGGAATGCGGTAGATGTTGGAGGTGTGCCAGACCATCTGCGCCTGCTCGGCGAGAGCGGCGACAAGATGGGGATGGGCGTGACCGAAGGCGTTGACGGCGATGCCGGCGCCGAAATCGAGATAGCGCTCGCCTTCGGCGGTAATCAGCCAGGGGCCTTCGCCCCGCTCGAATTCGAGGTCGGCCCGCGCATAGGTTGGCAGAACGGGAGTAATCACGGGAATCTTGTCCTTCTCACAGCTTTTCCGTCAAACCGTCATCGGGGAAAGAGGAGTGGACATCGCGAGCGATGCGCGACGAACGGGGCTCCGGGCTTTCCATGCGAGACGGCAGTTTCCTGCGCCGCGCCCTTCCAATTGGCGCGGTCTCCTCGCTGTCAGCGTCGTCGTTTCCCGTTCAGCATCATGTCGATCACCTCGAAGCCTCTCCGGCCGGGCACGCGCCCAATAGAAAAAGCCGCCTGAAAAGGGCGGCGGTCCGGGAAGCAGCGGAGTATTGCGGAGGCGCCGGGTGCTGTCAATCGGGGTTTATTGGCAGAAAATGGCGGGAATCGGGGCCGGGCGTTCTATGGAAGCCGACAGCCCGTCTCCAGCATGCCGCTTTCGCCGTCTGCCTCGCGGGCGAGAAAGCCCTCCTCACCCTTGCTCCACCAGATGAGCGGCGTTTCCGGGTCGAGGGCGCGGTACCGGGTGCCCGAGGCGGCCGGGACGGCCCGCATCTGGATTTCGTCGCCATCGAAAAACAGGAAGACCAGCGTTTCGCCGGTTTCGAGCATCACTTCGGCCAGTTGCAGCTCGGCGCCGCTGTCGCAGAGATAGGAAAGCAGCGGGCCGCTGGCGTCGAGCGTTTCGCCGGGCCCTTCCTCGGCCGCGGCGGCGATGGTCGTCAGCATCAGGATGGCGAGCAGGCGGGCCGGCATGACGGGCTCCTCAGGCCTTGAGACGATAGCCTGTGCGGAAGAGCATGTGACAGAGGAACCAGAGCACGAGATTGACACCGATGACCAGCGCCACGCCGATCTCGATGGCGCCGTCGGCATGACCGGTGACGCCGTAGCGGAAACCGTCGATCAGGTAGAAGACCGGGTTCCAGAGCGTGACCTTGTGGGCGAAATCGGGAAGCTGCGTCACCGAATAGAAGGTGCCGGACAGAAAGGTCAGCGGCAGCAGCACGAAATTGGTCACGGCCTGCAAATGGTCGAATTTCTCCGACCAGACGCCAGCCAGAATGCCGAAAAGCGACAGCATCAGCGAGGCGCCGGCGGCGAAGAACAGCAAGGCCCACAGATGCGCGAGCCCCAGATCGACGAAAGGCAGCATGGCAAGCGCCGTCACCGCGCCGCAGACAAGGCCGCGCGTCACGCCGGCCAGCGCGATGCCGATATTCAGCTCCATCGGCGACAGTGGCGGCATCAGCACATCGACGATGTTGCCCTGGATTTTCGAGATCAGCAGCGAGGAGGAGGTGTTGGCAAAGGCGTTCTGGATCATGGTCATCATGATCAGGCCCGGGGCCAAGAATTCGACAAAGGGAACCCCATGCACGTCGGGGCGGAACTTGCCGATGGCGAGCGCGAAGATCGCCAGATAGAGCAGCGTCGTGATGACCGGGGCGGCAATGGTTTGCGTCATCACCTTCCAGAAACGGCGGACTTCCTTCAGATAGAGCGTCCACATGCCGAGCCAGTTGACCGCACCGAAGCGGCGGGCGCCTTCCGCAGGCCAAGGGGTGGGGGTCATGGGGCGCTCCTGTGATGGGCAAGCATCGGCGAGACTTAAGGGAGGCAGGCGCCGCACACAAGCCGCCATGGCGGTTCTTTTCTGTGGATAAGGCCGCACGCCCGACGGCAGCCGGTTGCGACATTCATGCTTTATATTGTATATTTATTCTTAACGCCTACGAAATCTAGTGGGGTCAGGTTTCAGCGACAGGCGTCCAATCGGGCCGAGAGGGGGCCCCAAGGGGAAGAGCATCATGTGGACCGATGAACGCGTGGAACTGCTGAAGAAGCTCTGGGCCGACGGCCTGAGCGCCAGCCAGGTCGCCAAACAACTGGGCGGCGTCACCCGCAACGCCGTCATCGGCAAGGTGCATCGCCTCGGCCTGTCGGGCCGGGCGACGCCGAGCCGGCCGGCGCGGGCGCGCAGCACCGGCCCCCGGACGCTGGTCCGGGGCCGCCCCGATCCGCTGACTGGCGAGGCCCGCGCGGAAGAGCGCGCGGCGCGCGAGACGGCAGAGGCGCACAGCGAGACGGTTCAGGAAGAGCGGATGCTGGAACCGAGCCAGCGCGCCACCGTGCTGACGCTGACCGAGCACACCTGCAAATGGCCGATCGGCGATCCGGGACGCCCGGGCTTCCATTTCTGCGGCCGCGGCGCCGACAATGCCTCGCCCTATTGCACCGAGCACGCGCGGCTGGCCTATCAGCCGGCGCAGGCGCGGCGCAACCGCGAGCGTCAGCGCAGCAAGGATCATCGCCTGGTCAGCTAGACCAGCGCCTTTTCGGGGCGTTGAGGGGACAAGGAAACCGGCATCCGCAAAAGCGGGTGCCGGTTTTTTCATGCCGCCGGGACCAATGCGCGTCAGGCCTGGAATTGTTCGTCCAGCGAATAGCCGGCCGAGCGGACGGTGCGGATCGGATCCTTCTCGCCCTTGTCGTTCAGCGCCCGGCGCAGGCGGCCGACATGGACGTCGACGGTGCGCGCCTCGACATAGACGTCCGAGCCCCAGACCGCATCGAGCAACTGCTCGCGGCTGAAGACGCGGCCCGGATGCTGGATCAGGTGGTCGAGCAGCCGGTATTCGGTCGGGCCCAGTTGCACCTCGCGCTCGCCGCGGCGCACCCGGTGCGCGGCGCGATCGACGATGATGTCGCCGAAGGTCACGAGGTCCTCCGACAAGGCGGGGCGGATGCGGCGCATCACGGCGCGGACACGGGCCAGCAATTCGGTCATCGAGAAAGGCTTGGTCAGATAGTCGTCGGCGCCGGTGTCGAGGCCGCGGATGCGGTCGCCCTCCTCGCCCCGGGCCGTGATCATAATGATCGGCAGGTTGCGCGTCTCATTCCGGGCACGCAGCTGCCGGCAGACCTCGATGCCCGACAGGCTCGGCAGCATCCAATCAAGCAGGACCAGATCGGGCGGCGTCTCCTTGATCAGCAGCACCGCTTCCTCGCCATCCGACGCGGTTACGACCTTGTAGCCTTCCTTGTCGAGATTGTACTGGAGGAGCGTCAGCAGAGCCTCTTCGTCCTCGACGATCATTACGGTCGGTTTCATGCGCCTCTCGAACTGATTCCGGTCGTTCCCGACAGAATCCTGACCCTCTTCGCCGCTATGGGCAAGCACCACGGACATGATTCCTCCTGTTTATTTCAGTTCCCGGCCCCGACGGCGGTCGTGCTCGTCGTATCGCCCTTGGGTCGTTCGTCATGCACCCACTCGCCGGTGACCAGATAACCGACCGTTTCGGCGATGTTGGTGGCATGGTCGCCGATGCGTTCGATGTTCTTGGCGATGAAGAGCAGATGGGTCGAAACGCCGATGGTCCGCGGATCTTCCATCATGTAGGTCAGAAGCTCGCGGAACACCGAGTTGTACATGGCGTCGATTTCCTCGTCCTCGCGCCAGACCTCCATGGCGGCGCCGGCGTCGCGATTGGCATAGGCATCGAGCACCTGCTTCAGCTGCCGCTGGGCCAGACGTCCCATCCGGGCAATGCCCTGGATCAGCTTGTTGGCGCCCTCGAAATCGTTCTGCAGAACGAGGGCCCGCTTGGCGATGTTCTTGGCCAGATCGCCGATGCGCTCGAGATCGATCGAAATCTTGATCGCGGCAATCGCCTCGCGCAAATCGGCCGCCATCGGCTGACGCAGCGCGATCATGCGCACCGCGTGCGACTCGATTTCGGCTTCAAGCGTGTCGATCCGCTGGTCCTCGCGAATCGTGCGTTCGGCGAGCTGCGCGTCGCGCTTGACGATTGCCTCGATCGCGGCCGAAAGCTGCGCTTCGGTGAGGCCGCCCATCTGGGCGATGCTGGTCGCCAAGGCGTCAAGTTCATCCTGGAAGGATTTTACGATGTGCTGGGTCACGCCCGTCACTCCTGTTGGCTCTAGCCGAAGCGGCCCGTGATGTAATCCTGGGTACGCCGGTCGGACGGATTGGTGAACATGTGTTCCGTCGCGCCTTCCTCGACAAGATGGCCGAGATGGAAGAAAGCCGCGCGCTGCGAAACGCGCGCCGCCTGCTGCATCGAATGCGTTACGATGACAATCGTGTAGCGTTCGCGAAGCTCGTCGATCAGTTCCTCGACCTTGGCGGTTGCGATGGGGTCGAGCGCCGAGCACGGTTCGTCCATCAGGATGATGTCGGGATTGACGGCAATGGCGCGGGCAATGCAGAGGCGCTGCTGCTGGCCGCCCGACAGGCCCGTACCCGGCTCCTTCAGGCGATCCTTCACTTCGTTCCACAGGCCTGCACGGCGCAGGCTTGCTTCCACGATGGTGTCCATTTCCGAACCGGCCTTCGCCTTGCCGTGAATGCGAGGACCATAGGCAATGTTGTCGTAGATCGACTTCGGAAACGGATTCGGCTTCTGGAACACCATGCCGACGCGGGCCCGGAGCAAAACGGGGTCGATTTTCGCGTCATACACATTCGCGCCGTCGATCTCGATGCTGCCCGTCACGCGGCAGATGTCGATGGTGTCGTTCATGCGGTTGATACAGCGCAGGAAAGTCGACTTGCCGCAGCCCGACGGGCCGATAAAGGCCATCACCTGGCGGGCCGGAATGTCGATGGTCACATCGAACAGCGCCTGCTTCTCGCCATAGAAGACGGAAACCTTGCTTGCCGCCACTTTGACGTCATGCGTGCCGGCGCGAGCCGCCTGATCCGCAAGAACATCCGCGCCTTCTACCGACTTCGTCATGATCATTCCCGACGCTTCAGTGGTTGCCATTGCCATCATGTCTGTCACCACTTTCTTTCAAACCGCTTGCGCATGTAAATCGCAATTGCGTTCATGCAAACCAGAAAACCGAGCAAAACCACGATGGCCGCCGAGGTCCGCGAGGTGAAACCGCGCTCCGGGCTGTCGGCCCAGATATAGATCTGGGTCGGCAGGGCGGTCGACGGATTGAACATGCTGTCGGGGGCGGCGGTGATGAATGCGTTCATGCCGATCAACAGCAGGGGCGCCGTTTCACCTAAAGCCTGCGCCAGACCGATGATGGTGCCTGTCAAAATACCGGGCATGGCGAGCGGCAGAACGTGGTGGCCGACCGTCTGCATCTTCGAGGCACCGACCCCGATGGCGGCTTCGCGGATCGAGGGCGGAACAGCCTTCAGCGCGGCGCGCGTGGCGATGATAATGGTGGGCAGCGTCATCAGCGACAGCACAAGGCCGCCGACGATGGGTGCCGAACGGGGCATGCCGAAGAAGTTGAGAAACACGGCAAGGCCCAGAAGACCGAACACGATGGAAGGTACGGCGGCGAGGTTGTTGATATTGACCTCGATCAGGTCCGTCCAGCGGTTCTTCGGCGCAAATTCCTCGAGATAGACCGCCGCCGAAATCCCGACAGGGAAGCTCACAAGGAAGCAGATCAGCAACGCATAGAAAGAGCCGACCAGCGCGCCGCGAAGACCGGCCAATTCAGGGAACCGGCTGTCGGCATTGAAGATCATGCCGGTATTGAGCGGCGTCGTGATGCGGCCCTGCTCGACCAGACGATCATACCAGCCGATCTGGTCGTTGTTGATGCGGCGCTGCTCCGGCGGCAGGTTGCGGTCGATGCCGCCCTTGTGGAGCTGATCGCCTATATCCGACATCGGGAATGTGAAATCCACCGTCTGGCCGATCAGCGAGGGATCGGCCACCACCATGTCGCGCAGCATGTATTGTGCGTTGTTGGTGAAGAGTTGCCGCAGCTCGCGCAGCTCGCGGGGCGTGTCGACTTCCGGGTAGAGCCGCGAAATCGTGTCGGCGAGCATCTTCTGATAGCTGGCCGAACGCGGGTCCGACCGGTCGATGGCCTCGGCAGGCAGTTCCACCTGCAGCGTGACATGGGTCTGCGTGACGGCAGGCAGCGCCGTCATGACGATTGTTCCGACCAGGATTGCCAGCATGCTCAGAGCAAAGACGATGGCGGCGACGCCATACATGCGCAGGCGCTTGTCGGCGGCATAGCGGCGCTTCAGGCTGGCATCCGGTTCGTACCAGATACCGGTCCGGGTTGTGGCGGCGGATTTATCACTCATAGCGTTCCCGATAGCGCTTGACGACCTGCAGCGCGACGACATTGAGCGCGAGGGTCGAGAGGAAGAGGACGAGGCCGAGACCGAAAGCGGCAAGCGTCTTGGGACTGTCGAATTCGGTGTCGCCGATCAGCAGCGTCACAATCTGCACGGTGACCGTGGTGACGCCCTCGAGCGGATTGGCGGTGAGCGTGGCCGTCAGACCCGCGGCCATGACGACGATCATGGTCTCGCCGATGGCGCGGCTGACGGCAAGCAGCACGCCGCCGACAATTCCGGGCAGCGCCGCGGGCAGCAGAACCTGGCGAACGGTCTCCGCCTTGGTTGCACCCAGCGCATAGGCGCCGTCGCGCAGCGACTGCGGGACGGCGGAAATGGCGTCGTCGGAGAATGACGAGATGAAGGGGATGAGCATGATGCCCATGACGCCGCCTGCCGCGAGCGCGCTGTTGGAGGCGACCGACAGGCCCATGGCGACGCCCCATTCCCGGATGAAGGGGGCGACGGTCAGAATGGCGAAGAAGCCGTAGACGATGGTCGGGATGCCGGCGAGGATTTCGAGCAGCGGCTTCACCAGGGATCGGACGGTGCCGTTGGCATATTCGACAAGATAGATCGCCGAGAAGAGGCCGACGGGCAGCGCGACGAACATGGCGATGGCACTGATGAAGATGGTGCCCCAGAAGACCGGGACGGCGCCAAATGCCCCTTCGGCAGCCACCTGGTCGGCGCGCATTGCCGTTTGCGGGCTCCACTCCATACCGAAGAGGAACGAGAGAACCGGCACGCGGGAGAAAAAGGCGAGACTCTCGATCACCAGCGAGAGAATGATGCCGAGTGTCGTGAGGATCGCCAGAATGGAACAGACGATCAGCCCCCAGCGGATGATGCCATCGACGCTGTTGCGGGCTCGGAATTCCGCCGAGAGGCGCGATCCCGCGAAGGCCATGCCGGCGATGGCGGCGGCAAGCGCGCAGACGACCATGGCGAGCGACGCCGTGCCGCGCAGCACATTGTAGCGCGCGGCCGCATCGAGGATCGCCTGGTCGGGTGTGCCGAAAATGCGACCACCGGCAACGCTCTTGATTTCGCTGAGGATGAGCGACATCCGCGAGCCTTCGATGCCGTCGGTGACGTAGGACGGAAGGCCGGCAAGAATGAGACGATCGATAACAGTGCTTTCGGCGGCGATCCAGACCAGCACCAGAAGGAAGGCGGGGATGCCGCAGGAAAGCGCCACGAAGTAGCCGTGATAGGCGGGGATCGAATGCATGCCGATCCCGCTCTTCTTGAGGGCGGCTGCATTGGCGCGGCCCCAGAGATAGCCGATCAGCGAGAGGGTCAGGACGATCGCGAGGAGCGTAGTGGCGGACATCGGGAAATCCTGACGCGAGAAAATAGGCAGCGCGAGAGAGACAGGATCACCCGGCGCCCGCGAGCGCCGGGTGAGGTGTCGTCTTACTTCTTCGGCGCCGGCATGTTGACCGCGTCCTTCACGGCCTTCTGCACGGCGGCGCGGGGGCCGTCGGCAAGCGCGATCAGGCCGCGCTCGATCAGATAGCCACCGGGAGACAGCGCATCGTCGCTGACGAATTCGGCCACGAATTCGTTGAGGCCGGGGATCACACCGCGATGGGCGTTCTTCGTGTAGAAGTAGATCGGACGGGAGATCTTGTAGGAACCGTCGGCGATCGTGTCTTCGTTCGGGGCAATACCGTCGACCTTCACCGGCTGCAGCTTGTCCTGGTTTTCGTACAGGAACGAGTAGCCGAAGATGCCGTAGGCGTTGGAGTCGGATTCGAGACGTTGAACGATCAGGTTGTCGTTTTCGCCGGCTTCGATGAACGGGCCATCGGTACGCATGCGCTGACAGACTTCCTTGTGCGCGTCCTTGTCGAGCGCGACGATCGCCGGGAATTCCTTGCAGCCTTCTTCCATCACGAGTTCGACCCATGCGTCGCGCGTGCCGGAGGTGGGCGGCGGGCCCATGACGACGATGGCGGTGTTGGGGAGCGAGCCGTCAATGTCCGACCACTTCTTGTAGGGGTTGGCGACGATCTTGCCGCCGACTTCGACCTTGTCGGCCAGCGCCTGGAAGAGCTGCTTCTTCGTCAGGTCAAGCTGCACGCCCTTGCGGGACACGGCCATCGAGAGGCCGTCATAACCGATCAGGGCTTCGGTGATGTTCGTCACGCCGTTCGACGTGCAGAGTTCATATTCCGAAAGCTTCATCGCGCGCGAGGCGCCCGTCACATCCGGGTGGCCGGTACCGACGCCACCGCAGAAGATCTTCATGCCGCCGCCGGTACCGGTCGATTCGACCACCGGCGAGGGGCTGCCCGTCTCGTTGGCGAACTGCTCGGCGGCCGCCTGCGAGAAGGGGAACACAGTCGACGAACCGACGACCGAAATCTGGTCGCGGGCATGCGCCACGCCGGCAACCGAAAGAGCGGCGACGGCAACCGTCGCGGCCATCGTCAGGGATTTGAGTTTCACGTTCATTCTCCAGTCTTGTGAATGCCGGGCGCCAAGCAGCCACATTGGCCCCCCTGGCGCGCCCAAGCCGTTCCGGTCTTTTGAAGTGGCTTAACCTTCAGGCCGGCGGACGCTAGCGGGGTGTCACGAAAGCTTTACGACAGTTGCATGACAGTTTTGTGACAGCACCCGGCAGCGCGGCTTTCGTCAGCCCGCGACAGGAAAAAGAACTGTAAAAACAGAGCCTTGGCCGATCTCGCTTTCGATCTGCAGCGTTCCCTGATGGCGATTGACGATGTGTTTGACGATCGCCAGCCCCAGCCCCGTGCCGCCACGGGCGCGCGAGGCAGCGGCGTCAACGCGGTAGAAACGTTCGGTCAAACGCGGCAGATGCTCCTTGGCGATGCCCGGGCCGAAGTCGCGGACCGAGAGCCGGACCATCGGGCGGCCCAGCTTCTCGTCCGGCGTCAGGGAAATCTCGACGCGCTTGCCGGCGCGGCCATAGCGCAGCGCATTGTCGGCGAGGTTCTGGACGACCTGGGCCAGCTCCTCGCGGTCGCCGCGGATGCGCGGCAGGCCGGCCGGGGCTGTCACAATCACCTCGACGCCATATTGCTCCGCCGTCGGGGTCAGGCCGTCGGCGACATCGCTGACCACGCCCAGCAGATCGACCTCGTCGGCGGGCCGCATGTGTTCGCGCAATTCGATGCGCGAGAGCGAGAGCAGGTCTTCGATCAGCCGGCGCATGCGGCCGGCCTGGTCGGCCATGATTTCGAGAAATTTCTCGCGCGCTTCCGGATCGTCCCTGGCGTGACCGCGCAAGGTGTCGATGAAACCCGAAAGCGAGGCCAGTGGCGTTTTCAGCTCGTGGCTGGCGAAGGCGACGAAGTCGGCGCGCATCGCCTCGACGCGCTTGGCGTCCGTCAGGTCGTGCAGCAGAACGAGGTAGAGGGACGGGTCGCCTGCGCCTTCAGCTTCGATAGGTACGACGAAGGCACTGAAATGCCGTTCGACCGGCACCGGCATTTCATATTCGATCGTGCGGGCGACGCCGTCCCGCATCACGCTTTCGATCGCCGCGATCAGCGGCGCGACGCGCAAGGCGGTTGCCACATGCCGGCCAAGCGCGGTCTTGCCGATCAGCGGCTCGGCGGCGCTGTTGCCGAAGACCACGCGGCCGCCGCCATCGAGCACGAAGAGCGCGTCGGGAAGACGGTTCAGAATGGCGAGCGCAGGACCGGCCGCAAACGCCGACGGCGCCCTGTCATCGGCGCGGGACTGAATCCGGATCGGCGCCGTTTCGCCCATGGCAATGGCGCGCGCAACGGCGACGCCCGCCAGCAACAGAAAGGAAACGAAAGCCGCAGTGACATGAAGCGCGCCTGTCAGCGCCAGCATGAGGAAGATGACGGCCGCCGTGACGACAAAGGATCGCGTGCCGGTCCAGCGCGCCCAGAAGTCGCGCAGCCAGACCCTGCCCTGCCGCCGTCTCGATCCGTCGTTCGCCGCCGCCATTCGCTCTCTTCAGGCTCCGAAGTCCCAGCTCATGCCTTCGTGGTAGCACTTCAATACACTTTTCGCGATGACGATGCGATGAACCTCGTCGGGCCCGTCGGCGAGCCGCAACGTGCGGGCGCCCTGATACATCCCGGCCAGCGGCGTGTCGCCGGAGACGCCGAGCGCGCCATGCACCTGGATCGCGCGATCGACGACGCGCTCGAAGGCGGCCGGCACGAAGACCTTGATCGCCGAGATGTCGACGCGAGCGCTCGACCCTTCCTCCATGCGATGGGCGCAGTGAATGGTCATCAGGCGGGCGGCCTGGATGTCCATGTAGCTGTCGGCGATGAAACCCTGGATGAATTGTTTGGTTTCGAGCTTGCCGCCATGGACCTCGCGGCTGATGGCGCGCTTGCACATCAGGTCGAAGGCGCGCCACATCTGGCCGATCGAATTCATGCAGTGGAAGACGCGGCCTTCGCCGAGACGATCCTGCGCCGCCTGATGGCCGGAGCCGGTGCGGCCGAGCTGGTTTTCGAGCGGTACACGGACATTCTCGTATTTGATTTCGCAATGATCGCCGCCGGTGTGCCCCCAGACCGGGACCGAGCGGATGATGTTCACGCCGGGCGTTGTCATCGGCACGATGATCTGGGTCATCTTGTCCTTGACGCCGCCCTTGCCGTCGGCCTGTTCGGTGCGGCACATGACGATGGCGATGTCGGCGCGGCGACCGTTGGAGGTGAACCATTTGTGGCCGTTGATCACCCAGTGATCGCCGTCCTTCACGGCACGGGTCTGGATCGCATAAGGATCGGAGCCCGGCTGGTCGGGCTCGGTCATCGAGAAGCAGCTTTCGATGTCGCCGGCGACCAGCGGCTCGAGCCATTTCTTCTTCTGTTCGGGCGTGCCGTATTTCAGCAAGATTTTCTGGTTGCCGGAATTGGGCGCGACGACGCCGAAGAGCCGCGCCGAGAAAGGCGACCAGGCCATGATCTCGTTCATATAGGCGTGCTTCAGAAAGCCGATGCCCATGCCGCCGTAATCTTCCGGCAGATGCGGCGCCCAGAGGCCCTCATCCTTGACTTTGCTTTTGATCTTCGTGCGGACGGCTTCGGCTTCGTCGCCGCCCTTGTAGAGGATCGGCTCGGCCGGGATGATGTCGCCGGTGACGATCGCAGCCGTGCGAAGCCTGATCTCGTTGATACCGTCGTCGAGACCGGAAATGGGCTGTACCTGCATGATCGTTCCCCCTCATTGGCGATTTCGTTTGCGCCAGCATAGAGGGGCCGGCGGGGCGCGGTCCAACGCGATGCGAAAAGGCGCGCGAAGCTCCGTGACATTTCCATGAATTGTCATAGTTTAGGGCCGGTTCAGTGGTTCAGACGAGGCAGGGGCGGATGACGGCGATCGACGGCAAACTGGCGGTGGTGACGGGTGCGGCGAGCGGCATCGGACGGGGGACGGCGCTGGCGCTGGCCAGGCGCGGGGCGCGGCTGGCGATCACCGATCTCGACCGGGCGGGGCTTGCCGAAACGGCGGCGCGGATCGAGGCGCTGGGGGGGACGGTGACGACCTATCTGGTCGATGTCGCCGACCGCGACGCGGTCTATGCCTTTGCGCAGGAGATCGAGGCTTCGCATGGCGGCGCCGACATCGTGATCAACAATGCGGGCGTCGCGCAGATCGCGCGGGTCGACGAGCTCGGCTATGACGATTTCGAATGGGTGATGAATATCGATTTCTGGGGCATGGTCTATGGCAGCAAGGCCTTCCTGCCGCAGCTGCAGGCGAAGGGCGAAGGTCACATCGTCAATGTGTCGAGCATTTTCGGCTTGGTCGCGGTGCCGACACAGGCCGCCTACAACTCGGCCAAGTTCGCCATTCGCGGCTTCACCGAAGCGCTGCGGCACGAGATGAAGGGGACGAACATCCAGATCTCCTGCGTGCATCCGGGCGGCATCAAGACCAATATCGTCCGTAATGCCCGTTTTCTGCAGAGCACGCAGGCCACCCTGCGCGAGGACGCGGCATCGGGCTTCGACAAGATCGCGCGGACGACGCCGGAACGCGCCGGCGAGGTGATCGTCGAGGGCATTGCGAAGAACAGACCGCGCATCCTGATCGGCTTCGATGCCAAGCTGGTCGACTGGCTGCAACGGTTGATGCCGGCTTCCTATGGCAAGATCATGTTCCGGCGCGAGGGCAGCGTGTTGACCGGACAGGCGGAGACGAAATAGCGCGACGCAAGATCGCCGCAAGGCGATCACTGGCGAGGGGGAGGCATCGGTTGAGCGAGACGACAGCAAGCGACGGCGCGGCGCGCATGACGGTGCGGCGCATGGGCTTTGCCTATCCGGCCGCGATGAGCGGACACTGGAACGCGCGGCGTCCGGAATTTTCGCAGATCGTCAATGCGGCGTCGCTGGCGATGCCCTATCTCGAACCTTACCTGATCAAGACGATGCGCGAAGCGCGGCCGCAAATCCGCGACGCGGCGCTGCTGGCGGCGCTCGACGATTATGTGGCGCAGGAGGCGATGCATTTCCGCCAGCACCGGAAGTTCAACGAGGAATTGAAGGCGCGCGGCTACACCTCGATCGAAAAGATTGAAGCGGTGCTTGCATCGGATTACCGCAAGCTCGGCGAGACGCGCTCGCTGGCGTTCAACCTCGCCTATGCCGAGGGCTTTGAATCGATGGCGCTGGCGATCGGGCGGATGCTGATCGAGGACCGCGAATTCCTGTTCGGCGGCAGCGAGAGCGGCGTTGCCTCGCTGATCCTGTGGCACTTCGTCGAGGAGATCGAACACAAGAATGTCGCTTACGACGTGTTCGAGCATCTGGCCGGAAATTATTTCCGCCGCGTGCACGGGCTTCTCTATGCGACGGTGCATATCATGTGGCGGACGCGCGGCGGCTATCAGGCGCTGCTGAAGGAAGACGGGCTGTGGCGCGATCCGCGTTCGCGCCTCGCGCTGGCATTGCTCCTGATACGGATTTTCGCGCAGCTGACACCGAAGATGCTGCGCATTCTGATGCCCTTCTACAATCCGCGCCAGGTGAAGGATCCCGCCTGGGCGCTTTCCTGGGCGCGTCTCTTCAAAGCCGACAATGACGGCGCCGGGCGGCTCGACACCGCCCGTCTCGATGCGCCCGAACCCGTTGCCCTTTCCACCGGAGAAACAAAATGAGCCTAGAGTCATCGGAAACCGCCGGCGCAAGCAACATGGCGGCGCGGATGCGCGCGCTGCTTTTTTTCAACGGCGTCGGTTTGTTCGTGCTGGCGATCATCATCGGCTGGATCTGGTTCGTCGCGCTGCTCGGCCGCGTCGTGTTGTGGCCGCTGCCGATCGACATTCCGGTTTCGATTCCCGATGACGGACGCGCCTGGCGCATGGCGCATATGGAAGGGATCACGCAAGGACTGATGCTGATGGCGCTCGGTCTCGGCGGATCGTTCATGCGGCTGACGCTGAAACAGTTCCGCTGGTTCTTCTGGTCGGCGCTGGTGACGGCGTGGCTGTTCACGATCCCGCCGATCTTCAACGCGTTGTTCGGCACGCGCGGACTGGCGTTTGGCGGCGGACCGTTCAAGGGTGGGCTGGCGAATGACGTGATTTACCTGTTCGGCTGGCCGCCGGTGATCGCGGTGCATATCATGCTGGGGCTGGCGGTGCTGGGCGTGTGGCGGCATCTCCAGGCCGAAAAATGATCGTCCGGATGCGGAGGATCGGGCGGTTTTTGCCCGATTGTGACAGCGTTATTTTCCCGTTATGACCCCCTCTGTCACAAAACTGTCATAAAACTGTCACAAACGGGTTTATCCCCGGGGCAAAGCACCACTTATCCCCGGGTAAAAGGGCGCTTTATCCCCGGATGCGGCGGGCCATGGCAGGATTCGCTATTTTTTGTTTTGCGCGGGCCGCGCACGGATTTGAAGACGGCAAGGACATGGAATCATGACGGATCGTTCGGAGACCTCGCAGCTGATCGGGCCCGCCTCGCGGGTCTATTTTTCGCAGCGGCTGCGGCTTCACTATGTCGACTGGGGCAATGAGGAGGCGGCGCCGCTGCTGATGATCCATGGCGGGCGCGACCATTGCCGCAACTGGGACTGGACGGCGCAGGCGTTGCGCGACCGCTTTCACATCGTCGCGCCCGATTTGCGCGGCCATGGCGACAGCCAGTGGATGGTCGGCAGCGGCTACGAGATGAACGATTATGTCTATGACATCGCGCAGCTGATCCATCAAAAGGACCTGGCGCCGCTGACCATCATCGCGCATTCGATGGGCGGCGCGATCGCGCTGCGCTATGCGGGGCTCTACCCCGAGAACGTCAAGAAGCTGATCGTCATCGAGGGGCTGGGGCCGTCGCCCAAGATGCTCAGCGAGCGGAAGGCCATTTCGGCCGACCAGCGCATCCGCAACTGGATCGACGAGGTGCGCAAGCTGTCGTCGCGGCTGCCGCGGCGCTACGAGAGCGTCGAGGAGGCCTACAAGCGGATGCAGGGCGAGAACCCGCATCTGTCGCCCGAGCGGGCGCGGCACCTCACCGTGCACGGCGTCAACCAGAACGAGGACGGCACTTACAGTTGGAAGTTCGACAACTACGTGCGCGCCTTTTCGCCGGCGGGCTTCGACGAGGAGACATCGCGTTTGCTCTGGGAACGGATCACCTGCCCGACGCTGTTGATCCGCGGCACCGAAAGCTGGGCGAGCGACCCGCTGGCCGACGGGCGGGCCCAGCATTTCAAGACGGCCAAGGTGGTGGCGGTCGAGGGCGCCGGGCACTGGGTGCAGCATGACAAGCTCGATGAGTTTCTGCGGCTGACCGAGGATTTTCTCGCCGAGTGAGAGAAGGTTTTTGCACGCGAAGGCGCGAAGACGCGAAGAAGAAGAAGGTAAGGACTCACGCAGAGGCGCAGAGACGCAGAGAAGAGAAGGGAAGAATTGTTGGCGCTTCGCACCGAAGAGTCCTTGTGGTGAGTGCAAAAAAAGAAAGCCGTCATTGCGAGGGTGAGGGGTGGCTCGCGGGGCGCGAGCGAAAAGGTCCGGTGGACCTTTTCGAACCCCGAACGCCCGTAGCGAAGCAAAGGGCCAAAGCGACGAAGCAACCCAGTCTTTCGCTTGCCGCTTTCCGGGTTGCTCTCGCCTTGGCGAAGCCGGAGCTTCGCTACGGCGCAGCCAGGTCGCTACGCTCGCAATGACGAATTGGGGGGCGGCGGATAGAACACCGACGGAGGGTTTGATGGTCGCAGCTGGAGAAGCGGGACCTAAACCCCTACGACGCGCTTCCACAAGGGTCTGTCGTCGCGGCGGCGGCAGATGAAAGCGGTGGCGTTCAACGGCCCCGGTTCGTGGGCCTCGATCAGCGTCCAACCTGCGGCCTCGACGATCGAAATCAGGAAGTCCGGATTGTACGTGCTCATGTGGCCCGGCTTCGTTTCGTCTCCCTCCCGATAATCCCTGGTGGCCGGATCGAGGAATGCGGTGAAATACATTTTTCCGCCCGGCCTGACCGCTTCATAGAGCATGCGAAACACGAGATCGGCTTCGTCGGGCTGCTGGTGCGTGATCACGGAAAACATCGACGCAATGTCGAAGTTGCGGTGGCCAAGGTCGACGATGTAGCCAGGCGACGGCCATTCGCCTTTCGGGTTGTAGCCTTTGTTGCGCATGTTGATGCGGTGGAAGGCCATTCTCTCGGCAACAAGATTTTCTCTGCACCACGTGATGGCTTTGTCATTCTGATCGATGCCGAGATACAGGCCGACCGGCAGGTTCAGATTCCAGATGGTCTGGCCGAAGCGCGACCCACACCCGAAATCCAGTATGCGCAGGCCATCGAAGGTTTTGTAGCCACAGCGGCGGATCATGGTGTCGAGAAGGACATATCCCGTCACTTCGACAGGCAGCGCCGCCACCTTCGCCGAATTATGATTGTAAGGGCTCGCTTGATAGACCCAGCGGGGGCTTTTCTGAACAGTGAGCTCGCCATACTTCATTTTGCCCAGGTGCCTCCCTAGGTTGTTTTCGAGTCGGGAGTATAGCCGTGATTTCAGCAAACGATAGGGGACTTTATCTCGTCAGTCAGCGACGCTGCTCATTCGGGGCACCGAAAGCTGGGCGAGCGACCCGCTGGCCGACGGGCGGGCGCAGCATTTCAAGACGGCGAAAGTGGTGGCGGTCGAGGGCGCCGGGCACTGGGTGCAGCATGACAAGCTCGATGAGTTCTTGCGGCTGACCGAGGATTTTCTCGCCGAGTGAGAGAAGGTTTTTGCACGCGGAGGCGCGGAGGCGCGGAGAAGGAAGAAGGAAGGATTGTTCACGCGAAGACGCGAAGACGCGAAGAAGAAAGAAGGGGTTCACGCAGAGGCGCAGAGACGCAGAGAAGAGAAGAGAAGAATTATTGGCGCTTCGCGCCGAAGAGTCCTTGTGGTGAGTGCAAAAGAAAGCCGTCATTGCGGGGAGCGTCAGCGACGAAGCAACCCAGCGCTGAGCTTGCGGCTTTCTGGGTTGCTTCGCTGCGCTCGCAATGACGGCTATCTTTTGTTGCCTCCCCCTCATCGTCATGACCCGGACAAGCCGGGTCATCCACGTCTTTCTTGTCCGTCGCAAAGACGTGGATGGCCCGCATAAAGCGGGCCATGACGAATTTGGGGGAGGCTCGTCTCTATCTTCGCGGCTTCGCGGCTTCGCGTGAACAATCTTTCTCTTCTCCGCGCCTCCGCGTCTCCGCGTGCCAATTTCTTCCTTCGCCGCTTGTGGCGACGTGGATTGGGTCCCGGGAATAAATCCCGGGATGACATTTGTTTTTTGATCTTTGGGCGGAGAATATCGCGCGCGCCCTTCCCCCTCCCCAAAATTCGCTGTGCGAATTTTGACCCTCCCTCAGGGGGAGGGTGGGAAGAGACATGCGCGCTCAGGGTTTTGTGGTTTCTTTCAGCGCAGCGAGCGTTTCGGGCGAGACGGGGGCCTGGAGGGCGCCGGCGATTTCGTCGAAGAGGTTGGCGATGAAGAAGGCGCGGCCTTCGGCGTCGGTCGTCGCGTCGCCGCGGCGCGTCCAGATCGACAGCGAGGTCAGCGCCATTTCGAGCATGAAGCGCTGGCGCTGCACGGCGATTTCGGGCGGCAGGTCGCCCAGCAGCGCGACGATCAGCGCGTTGGCGCGGGTAATGCCTTCATAGCCGCTGCGCACGGCGATGGAGGGCAGGTCGAAATCCGGATCGTTGAGGACCTGGGCGGCGAAGCGGACGAAGCGGACGCCGTCGTCGGTGTCGAGCAATTCGGTGAGGGGCTCGAAGGTCGCCCGGAGAATGGCGTGCAGATCGCGCTCCTGACCGGCCGCCATCAAGGCGTCGATCCGTTCGACGCGGCGGGCGTCGATCACCTTGACGCGCTGGCCGAGAATGGCGTCGATCAGGCGCTGCTTCGAGCCGAAGTGATAATGCAGCGCCGATTCATTGCGCTGGCCGGCGGCGGCGTTGATTTCCTTCAGGGTGACGCCATGCAGGCCGCGCTCGCCGAAAAGCCTTTCGGCGGCCACCATCAGGCGCAGGCGCGTGTCGCCGCGCTTGCCCGGCTTCGCGTCGGTTTCGGTCTCGCTCATGGGGACAGGGTAATGGGCCGCATTAGGGGGAGCAAGGGGGATGGCTATATGTGAGGCGCGCCCCTGAAATTCCGGCGCCGCGCTCCACCCGTTCGGGCGGGTCGTCATCTGCCGTTCCGGCGCAATCTCCTCATCTTTGCCGAGATATGACGACGGAGCCGGCCATGGCGCAGTTCGATCTGAAGCTGGAACATGTTTTCTCCTACAACGCGACTCTGACGCCGCCGGAACTGATCGGCCCGGTCCCCGACAATATTCGCGCGAATTTCTACGTCACGGGGGGCGATGTGTGGACACCGGACGGCACGAGGATCGGCAAGGTGAAAGGGGTTGGCGGCGACTGGCTGACCGTTCGCCGGGACAACAAGGGACAGCTCGATGTCCGCGCGACCGTGGAAACTTTCGACGGCGCCTTGCTCTATGTCGCCTATAGCGGCTTTGTCGACCTCGGCGAGGGCGGCTATGAAAATCTTCTGACGGGCAAACTTCCCGCGACGGCGCAAGTGCGCGCGGCGCCGCAAATCTGCACGTCCAGCCCCTCCTATGCGTGGGTCAATGGCTGCCAGTTCGTGAATATCGGCGAAGTTTCATTCGAGAAGAATTCGATTACCTACGATACCTACGTCATCCGCTAGAGCGACGGGAACGTTGGCCTGCGCCCGCCCGCGCCGGTGGCAGGCCAGCAGAAAAATCCGGGTGCCTGCAGGGGGCGGTTCAACCGAAGGGCCACGGGCCGCGCCGCCTTTCGGGCAGGCCCAGCCATTCGCGCACCGTATCCTCGGCGGGGCGCGTTTCCTCCCAGAGCGGCACGGCGCCTTCGATGTGCTCGCGGGCGGTGGGCGAGAAGACCGAGGCGATGAAGGCGAGGCCCAGGACCGTGACCAGGATCGTCAGCAGCGGCCGGAAGGCGCGCATGATCATTTCGCGTGTTTCCCCATGTGTTTTCTCTCGCGCGGCTGCCGATTGCCGGATGGTGGTGGGGTGAGTGTCGTCTATCGGGTGGTGGTGGGCTAGTGGGAGTGTCACCCTTGTGATCTGGTCAGCAGAACCTACCCGCGCCCGTGTGGGGCGCTGCGAATCAATTCGATGGCAATGCCGATCCGCGAGAGCCGCGCTGCGCAATAACCAGGTGAAGTCAATGGGTTACAGGAATCGCTTGCGCAGATTCCTCTTTATGATTCAATTACTTAGTAATTATCAGGCGGCCGTAGCGGGAAGATGGCAGAACAATGAACGCGTTAAGCCCTGCTCAAATGTACGGACCGAATGACGCTGCTACGATAGTTCGTGCTGCTCAAGACGGATCGCGCGTAGCCGGACTGACGCATAACTTCTATCGTTACCCTGCACGCTTCTCACCCATTTTTGTCCGCTCAGTGATCGAGGCTTACACTAAGCCGGGCGACTGGGTGATCGATCCGTTCTCTGGCGGTGGAACAACGCTGGTCGAAGCGGTGGCTCTAGGCCGCAATGCCTTGGGGATTGATATAAGTTCGCTAGCCAGCTTCGTCAGCGAGGCCAAGACCTTACAGCTCAGTGACGCCGATTTTAGTGCGTTTGGACGTTGGCGTATGCGGCTGCCCGACGCAATTAATATGCACGCGCCCGGTTGGCGTTTCGATTCATATGCCGATGCAGGATATTATCGCAATCTTGAAGGGGTGGAGTTTTGGCGACTCCGCAAAGCGATAGAGCAATGCATAGCGTCCGTTGAGCGAGTCCGCTGCAACGGCGCCCATATTCTGGCGCGTTGCGTTGTGCTCAAAACTGCGCAGTGGGCGCTAGACTCCCGCAAGACCAGACCCTCTGTGGCCCAATTTAAAGCTGAATTGATAAAGCAGGCAAAGGTGATGTTTGAAGGAGCGCTCGAGCTAAGGGAAACGATTCAATCGCTCAACCTCCCTATGGCGCCTCGGGCAATCTCAATCAATCGCACAACTGCGGGAGCAGAGACCGAGGCATCAGTTCAAGACGTATGTCCGCCAAAACTTATTTTGACGTCGCCCCCATATCCAGGCATCCACGTTCTGTACCATCGCTGGCAAGTTGACGGCAGAAAAGAAGCCCCCGCGCCCTTTTGGATCGCAGGTAAACTCGATGGAGCAGGCCTATCGCATTATACGATGGGTGACCGAAAGAACCCCGGTCTAAACTCGTACTTCAAGAACTTGGAGGCCTCATTTCGATCCATTGCCCGAATGGCGGGCCCCAAAACGATGATTGTCCAAATGGTTGCTTTTTCTGAGGCAGATAGGCAACTGCCTCGCTACCTGCAGGTGATGCAGGAATGCGGCTTAGAGGAAGAGGTCAACTGGGGCATAGATGATGGAGACGGACGTCTTTGGCGCGATGTCCCCAATCGAAAGTGGCACGCTCACCAGAAGTCTCACGCGCCGGGCGCACGTGAAGTTGTTCTGTTACACCGGAAAGCCTCGGCCTAGGCGGTCTCCTCCAATCCCTCGACAACGTCTTCGGAGTCGAGATCGCTGGAGCCGAGCGAAATCAGTGCAGGCACGAACGGCGCCATGGCGCGGCAGGTACGCTCCACACGATCCTCGATAGTTTCGATCGGCACATCATCATCGATCCGCTCGGACCTTTTTGTCCGCTTTTCTTCTAGGAGAAGCGATAGCCCGATAAGCACGTTCGCATACAAGAACTGCTCGCGCAGGAGACTGGTGCTCTCCTTCGACAGCCGTTTGTTTTTGGCCTCGCTCTCGAGCGGTAGGTTGTCCATGTTGACCTTGAATTGATAGAACTCCGAAGTCTCGTCGTCGGAATATCCAAGCGATTCAATCTTCATGGCCGTGAATTCATCAAAGCGCTCAGCTTCCCATTCATCGCGGTACACACGCTTGATACTGGGCGATTCCAGTTCGGTGGGGCGCTCACGTTCTGCGCCATCCTTATTTTTTGGCGGTTTCCGCTCACCGCCGCCACCCCCTGTCTTTTCAGCCGTCGGTTTGACCCGAACTTTGATGCGATTTTCGAAGAGACGATGCGCGTCATGGGTGCGTGCGATGAATTCAAACTCATCATCGACACTGGCACCATTTGGCAGATCGACCATGACTACGGCTATGCCCTTCTTCAATGTCGGACCATTCGGGCTGGCCTTATACTCCGCCCCGTCATTGCCCTTCCATGTCAGATCGAATGCCCCGCGCTCTGCTGCTCGCGTGAAGTAGTCGTTGCGTGCGTCTGTTTCGAAAGTGAGCCGCATCCGGTTGTTGATCGGACATGACCGGCTCAAAACTTTGCCGTACTCGATACCTTTGCTCTTGAAGAAGGTTGGATAGACCTCCCCCTTGAAGTCCTCTTCTGTTTCGCTGCCCGTGGGGACGGTATTAAAGGGGGCAGATATGCGCTGGCCGAGCTTCAGGAGCGTCGTCAGATTGGGCGAGCTCTTTATTAGAGACTGCAAAACATCGGTGAGCGGCCGATCATCTTGGAGACGCTCATTCATCCGTTCTTGCTGGCGCTTGTTGCGTAGTTCTTTGAGCTCGTGGCAGTCCCGGATCGCCTTTTCGAGCGAATCCACCAAGGCCTGCTTGAATTCATTGTCTGCAAGCCGGTCCCGGCTTGGCATGAACAAATCTTCTCGTGTGACACTGCTAAGTTCATCACACTCGACAAAGACAAGAAGGTCATCAGCCAACGGCTTCATTTTGACCGCCTCGCGTCGAAAAAAGTCCTTGGGAAGACTGCCTTGGGTCTGTCCATTGCGCAGGAAAACAATGCCTTCGCGTTTGCGATAGCCGCGCACGCCGCCAAGCTTCTTGGCCTGCGCCCCATTATCCTCCTCATCACTTTCCTTCGTCGATCCTTCCGCCACGAAGGCAAAGACATTGGCAATCAGCTTTTCACCTGTGGGTTGGAAGGGGATGCGCACCGGAAAACCGATCTCGACGTTATCGCTATCTTTGATCCGGCGGAGCAAGCCAGAGACAGTTGTGCGGCGGCTACCGACATCCAGGTACTGACCAACCTTGTTGGTGCGGTATTCATAGAAGCGAACGGGAAGCGCAATTTCGGGAAGCAGCAGATCAAGACGGCTCAGGAGGCTCTTGCCACGCAAGATATTCGAGCGTTCGCCCAGAAAGTTGTACTCATACATCTTGATGGCTGTGCCATAGGGTGCTTCGCGTCCATATGGACCATCGTCGTCCGGGTAAATCGGAAATGTCTCAGACGGGAAGGACAGAACGTTGCCGTGGCGATCCTCACAGTCCGATCCAACGCCGAGGGGCGCGAGGTAGGTATAGACAGAGTTTTTGGGCGTCCCTTGCGCGCCGGACGGGAACTCGCGACGGACAACGGTAAAGCTCCACTCGCGATCGCGGGGGCAGGCGCTCTCATCCAGAAAAGCCGGGTTGCGCTTCGAGATGACCAACTGAAGGTTATTCTTGCCGCAGAAGCGCAGCGCTCCTGTCCCGCCCTGATTGAACTGTCCCTGAACGAAGGGGATATATTGCTTGTTGCTCTTGCTAAGCGAGAGGATCGTATCAGGCAGTCGGTCCGGACTTTGACCTTCGCCACAATCCGCAATCGTGATGTTGAGCTGCTCAGGCCTTGTTCCGGTTGCACACAACGTGATGCCGTCGGCGATTTCACGGGTTTTTTGAATACCCCAATCTTCCACAAGTCCGCCGGTAGCTAACTTGTCTCCCTTACCACCTTCAAAGAACTGAGCAACTGCATTCCTAATCGTCCGAGGTGCATCAGAACTGGAAGGATCGATGCCGTGCAATTTGCACTCATTAATCAGCCTGGCGTCGACAGAGTTTACGATTTTCTCGGCTAGGGCCGCTTCCGCTAAACTTTGTTGGTTTCCACTTTGTCCCCAATTATTTTCAACATCGCCATAGTAGCGCCAAAGCTCTGGCCGATCCCAATACCCGCGCGCCTTGAGAAGTTCGACAACCGTTTCTTCACTGTCAGCCCTAAGCAAAGCTAGGCATAAGCTTTGATTATCTCCCCTCTTCATACTCCCCTCCCAAATTAGAGCTTAAAATCAACGCCGTCAGAACGCTTCGTGCTCTTCATTCGTAACTTCAATGCTTCGATTTCATCGGTGAGTACCTTGACGATTTTCCTGACGTCTTCGTCATCGTATTCGTAGGCGCTCCGGTTGCCGAGCTTGCCAATCACACGAACGGCCTTAATGGCATTCACGGTTCGCCTCTCAGCAAGCTCCACGAATTTCTGGCGCTTAGAAGTCGAAGATTTTTTGTATTTTTCTCTGGTCATTTTCAGAACTTGTTCTGACATAGTTTTTCTCCAATATTCCAGTCTTATAAAAATTTGACGGCTTGAATAACCAGAGTCAAGGACTTTGATAAATTTACAAACAATTCCCTGAGTAATATTTTGGATTTTTATAGATAGAATGTTGAAATTGCTTCTTTTTTTCATAGCAAGTTTTTTCGTTTTTCTAATTTTTCCACGAAGAATCGTGCAAATTTTTCCCTTTTTGGCCAATCCATTGAAGAATTTACGCGATACTTTGGTCGTATTCGCGGCCAATCACATAACGCTACTCGGCCTAGATTTTACTTTCCTAATCGTCAGTCGATTCACACCCGGTGCAACCTCAATGCATTCGTGATCATCGAGACCGGCGACAGCGACACCGCCGTCGCTGCGAAGATGAGGCTGAACAAGAGACCAAAGGCTGGGTGGTGGAGCCGGCAAAGACGACGTTGGGATGCGTTGCGAGAAATGTGATGCCAGCTCACATCGCAGCAGCCCATGGTTCCCGGCTTTCGCCGGGATGACACCCTTGTTTTGAGCAAGAGTGGAACCACGCCTGACGAATTGTGCGAATGCCGCTGATCGCGATGACAGACCGGCGAGAGCGCCAAGCCGCCATTCCCGCCCCATTTTCCCCTTCCTGCATCACCCCCCCACCTGCCCCCTCGCCGCCATTTTCTGCCATTATGGTGGCCGACAGGCTTGAAAAACGGCGGCGGGCGGCGGCGCGGCGGGCGGATGGTGGAGTTTGCGAACATGACGGGCAGGCGCGGCGGCACGGCGGAGACGGGATGCGGGTGAGGCGCGGCACGGGCACGCGGCTGTCGCCGATTTCGTTCGGGGCCTGGAAAAGCCCGGCGGGGTTTTTCGCTTGCTGTCGGATGTTGCGGGTTCGGGCCGGCGGTTTCCTCGGCAGACATAGAGGGGCCCTGCGTCGGCACCGCGCCGGGGCAGCGGCAATCTCGGCAACCAGCATCGAGGTGGATTGGGTCCCGCCTGCGCGGCCGAAGCCGCTTCGGCGCGGCGAAGGCCCGGCAACGAGTGCCGGGATGACACTGAATATTTGGAAAGGGAACGGGCTCAAGGACCCCTCCCCAAACGATCTGCGATCGTTTGACTGCCCGGCCCTGCGCTTGCGCTCCGGGCGTTCGCGGCTCGAAAAAGTCCACCGGACTTTTTCGTTCACTGACGTGAACCGCCTCTCACCCCTCAAGGGGAGGGTGGGAAGAATTGCGGCTGCCTTGATGACACTGAGTGGTTGGCGGAGGAACGGGCTCAAGGACCCCTCCCCAAAATTCGCGATGCGAATTTTGACCCTCCCACAGGGGGAGGGTGGAAGAAGAATTGCGGCGGTGTTCGCGCTGGCGTTTTTTGCGCTCTTTGCTTTTGCGGCGCCGGATTTTGTGCGTGCCGAGGAGGCGGCCGAAGCGGCCGCCGAAGCCGAGGCGTCGGCCGAAGCGGCGGACGACGCGGCATCGGAGGCAGCGGCGGAAGCGGCCGAGGCGGAGACGGCGGCGGCGCGGGCGGCGGCGGACGAAGCGGCGACGCCGCGGGTCTGGGAGCGGGCGCAAGGGGCGCTTTCCTTCACGACGCGGGTGGCGGGGCGGCGCATCCCCGACCAGTTGCGCGAAATGCTGGAAGAGGCGCGCGCGCTGGGCGTCGACGATGCCGATGGCGTGCCGCCGCCTTCGACGCTGGCGCAGTTGCGGCGCCGCGCGCAGGAAGACAGTTTGCGGCTGGTCGAGGTGCTGCGCTCGGAGGCCTATTATAATGGCCGCGTGACGCCGATGGTGCGCGAGGCGTCGGGCGGGCGTTTCGAGGTGATCTACCAGGTGGTGCTGGCCGAGCGGGCGATGATCCGCAGCTTCCGCATCGTCTATCCCGATCTGGCCGATAGCGAAGTGGCCGCCCATGCGCTGCCGCAGGACGGGGCGGCGCTGGGGCTTCAGCCCGAGCGCGCGGCGCGGGCCGAGCGCATTGTCGATCTCACCAACGAGGCGGTGACGCATCTCCACAATCACGGCTATCCGCAAGCCGCACTCGACAACCGGCGGGTGGTGGTCGATCTCTCGTCGAGCATGGCCGATGTGACGCTGACGATTGCGGCCGGGCCGCGGCTGCTGTTCGGGCCGCTGCTGGTGCGCAACGAAGGCGGGCGCACGCGCGAAGATTATGTGACCGGGCTTGCGACGCTGACGCCGGGCAAGGTTTACGACCGGCGCGAGGTCGATGCGACGACGGCGGCGCTGCGCGGCAGCGGCTTGTTCGAGACGGTGTCGGTGACGACGGGCGCCGTCGACGCCGAGGGCCACGCGGTGCAGGAGATCGAGCTTGCCGAACGCAAGCCGCGCACGGTGCGGCTCGGTGCGGCGTGGTCGTCGAGCGAGGGGGCGGGCGTGCGCGGCAGCTGGGAACATCGCAATCTTTTCGGCGCGGCCGAAAAGCTGGTGCTGGGGCTTTCGATCGCCGAGATCGAACAGAAGGGCACGGCCGA
Source organism: Parvibaculum sp. (assembly GCF_030651915.1). Taxonomy (GTDB): domain Bacteria; phylum Pseudomonadota; class Alphaproteobacteria; order Parvibaculales; family Parvibaculaceae; genus Parvibaculum. Next base: position 962,339 of record NZ_JAUSBV010000005.1, read on the forward strand.
GTTCCGCAAGCCGCGCTTCCTGCGCCCCGACCAGGCGCTGCTCATCAGCGCCGAGATTGCCAATGCGCAGAGCGATGCCTATGACGAATATCGGCTCCGAACCGGCGCCTCGCTGGAACGGGTGTTCGGGCCGCGGCTCAGCGGCAGCGCCGGTGTCGGCTTCGAGGTGACGCAGACCGAAGACGCGACCGGGCGCACCGACTATCAATTGTTCAGCGTGCCGGCGGTGCTGCGCTATGACAGCGCCGACGATATTTTCGATCCGAGCGAGGGCATCCGCGCGACGGTGGCGGCGACGCCCTATTTCGGCAGCGCCGACGGCGCGGCGACGACGTTCCTGCGGCTCGAGGGCAGCGGCGCCACCTATTTCGCCGTCGCCGACAGGCTGACACTGGCGGTGCGCGGGCGCTACGGCATGCTGGCCGCCGACGACACCACCGATGTGCCGGGCTCGACGCGGTTTTATGCCGGCGGCGGCGGCTCGGTGCGCGGCTATGGCTACCAGATGGCCGGGCCGCTCAGCGCCACCGGCACGCCGCTGGGCGGACGTTCGGTGATCGAGGCCGGGGCGGAAGCGCGCTACCGCGTCAGCGAGACGATCGGCGTCGTCGCTTTCGTCGATGCCGGGCAGGCCTATCGCGAGCTGACGCCGCGTTTCGACGGCAGCCTGTTGTGGGGGGCGGGGCTCGGGCTTCGCTATTACACGCCGATCGGTCCGATCCGTTTCGACGTGGCGGTGCCCTTGGACCGGCGGCGGGGCGTCGACGACGCGTTCCAGATCTATGCCTCGATCGGACAGGCTTTCTGATGGAAGGGGTTTATCAGGTTGCCAAAAACGCAGTGTCATCCCGGCGATCCCGGCCTTTGCCGGGACAGGCGCCGGAATCCGTCGGCAGCCGCAGCAAACGGCGCGGCGAAGGGAAGAAGAAGGGTTCACGCGGAGACGCGGAGGCGCGGAGAAGGGAAGGAATAGTTCACGCGAAGACGCGAAGACGCGAAGAAGGAAGAAGTAGAGGATTGGCGCTTCGCGCCGAAGGCGCAATAAATTTTCTCTATCTCCGTGGCTCCGCGTCGGAGCCTGTCCTCGGGATCGCCAAAGGCGATACCCGTGGGCGTGCAAAATCTTCGCCTTGCCGGACCCCCGTGGATACCGGTGTTCCTGGCCTTCGCCGGGACAAGCGCCGGGATCCATCGGCAGCCGCAGCAAACGGCGAGGCGAAGGGAAGAAGGGTTCACGCGGAGACGCGGAGGCGCGGAGAAGAGAGCAAGCAGGAAAATTTCAAGCAGAGACGCAGGGAATGTTTCCTGGCGCTTCGCGCCGAAGGCGCAATAAATTTTCTCTATCTCCGCGACTCCGCGCCTCCGCGTGCAAAATCTTCACCTTGCCATGGACCGCCCATGGCAAGGCAACGGGCCCAGGGGTTACATGCGGTAGCCCCGCTGACGGAAGGGAGATGATGGCAGACGCAGCGAAAAATCCGGCGACGATCTGGCTGCGGCGCGGGCTGGCCGTGGTGCTGGCGGCGGGTGGGCTGGTGTTGGCCCTGATCGCGCTGGGGCTGGCGCTGCTCAACATCGCGCCGGTGCGCGAGGCGCTGCTGGGCGCGGCGCTGAAGGCGGCGCGCAGCGGCACGACGACAATCGAGATCGGCGGGCTCGACGGCGTGTGGCCGGGGGCGCTGCGGCTCAGTGACCTCAGCATCGGCGACGAAGAAGGTGTGTGGCTGCGGCTCGCTTCGGCCGAACTCGACTGGCGGCCGCTGGCGCTGTGGCATGGCGAGTTGCACATCACGCGGCTCGATCTGGCCGGGCTCGATCTGATGCGCCTGCCGGATGCGGTGGAGGCGCAAGCCGGCAACGAAGAGTTCGAGCTGCCGGAATTGCCGTCGCTGCCTTTCGCGCTGCGGCTCGAACGTTTCAACGCCCGCGAGATGCAGCTCGGCGCGGCGGTGGCGGGCGAGGCGATCGACTTTACGGCGCAGGGCCATGCGCTGCTGACGCGGCGCGAAGACGATGTCGCGCTTTCGGTGGCGCGGGCCGATGGCGGCGGCGACCATGCCGAGCTGCGCTATCGTTTTCATGCCGGGCCGGAACGGGGACTGCTGAAGCTCAGCCTCGAAGAAGGCAGCGCGGCGCGGCCAAGCGCGGTGGCGCGCCTTATCGGGCTTGACGGCGTGGCGCGGCTGGCGGTCGAGATCGACGGGCAGAGCCTTGCCGGGCTGATGACCGGCGCGGCCAGGATCGATGCCGGGCGGGCACTAGTGCTCGAGGCCAACGCGCATGGGGCGCTGGGCGAGCGGGCCAATCTGACCTTCCGGCTCAATGCCGAAGGCGATCTGGTGGCGCGGGAACTGGATTTCCTCCCCGAGGCGCGGGCGGTCGCGGCCAGCGGGCGGCTGACGCAGGTGGCGGCTGACCGCTACCGGATCGAGAATGCCGCTTTCGCCGCCGGCGGCTTGTCGGTGACCGGCGAAGCGACCGCAACGCGGCGGGCCGGGCATTACGATGTCGAAGCGGCGGGGATGGCGGACGGCGTCGAGGTCTTGTTCGCGCAACCCGCCAATGCGGCGCCCGGGCCGCTTGGCTGGCGCCTCAACGGCGATGTCGATGCGGCGCTGAGCCTGGCGACGATCCGTGAAGCAGTGCTGAGCGGGCTCGGCGGCGAGGCGCGCTTTGCCGGCGAGGCGCGGATCGAACTTGCCAGCGGCGCGGTGCGGGCCGAGGGCGATGTGGCGGCGGCGTTTGCCGATCTCGAGCCGCTCGGGCAATTGCTCGGCCAGACGCTGCGCGGCGAAGGCGAGGCAACGCTGTCGGGGTTCACCTATGCCGAGGGCAAGGGCAGCGGCGCGCTGGCGCTGCGCAGCGGGCCCGTCGGCACCGATGACGAAAGCCTCGACCGGCTGCTGGCGCAAGGAATGACGGCGCAGGCGGGCTTGCGCTTCGACGATCGCGGCGGCTGGTCGGTTGCCGCGCTGACGGCAGTGGCCGGCGGCGCCCGGCTCGACGGCGCGCTGACGGTGACGGCGGCAGGCGCGCGCGAAGGAACGGCGTCGCTCAAGATCGAGGAGATCGCCGCGCTGCTTGCCGGCGACGACACGCGCGGGGCGCTGACAGCGCAAGCGAGCCTTGGCGGCGCGCCCGGCGCGGCGCGGCTGACGCTCAAGGCCGAACTCAGCGGCGGTGCGGCGGCCGGGATCGACATTGCCACGGCGACGCTCGAGGCCGATCTCGTCGAAGGCGGCAGCGGCCCGGCGCTGCTGGTGCTGACGGGCGCAGACGGGCGGGCGCGCGTCGCCACGCAAGTGACCTTGCCCACCGAAGGCGGGGCGCATTTCGAGGCGATCGAGGCGCAGCTTTTCGGGGCGCCGCTTTCGGGCGCGGTGCGGCTGTCGCCCGACTGGATCGCCTCGGGCGAAATTTCCGGGCGGCGGGTGGCGCTGGCGCCGCTCGGGCGGCTGGCCGGGATCGCGCTCGAGGGCCGCGGCGAGATCGCGCTGACGCTCAATGACCGGGCCGGCCGGCAGGACGCGCAAGCGACGCTCAGCGCCAGGCGGATCGATATCGATATCGGCGCGACGCTGGGGACCGGCGCCTCGGCGGGCGAGATGCTGTCGCTCGACCAGGTCGAGATCGCGGCGGCGCTGAGCGATCTTCATGGTGCGGCGATGCTCGATGCGCGGCTCGCGGCCGGCGGCGGCGCCTCCGGCAATACCAATTTCAGCGCCATCGCCGCCGGCGCGCAAGGGCCGCTCGACAATCTCGAACTGACCGCACAGCTCGACGGCGAGCGGCTGTCGCTGCGGGCCGAGACGGTGTCGCTCGATATCGGCGGCCGGTGGCAGGGCGACGCGCTCTCCTTCGAGACGCTGTCGCTGACGCTGGGCGACACCTCGATGGCGCTGGCCGCCCCGCTGCGGATCGCGCTGCCGGCGGGCGGGCTCGATGTGGCCGGACTGGCGCTCGCCTTTGCCGGCCCGGAAGGCGCCGGGACGCTCGCGGCGACGATGCGGTTGCGGCCGCGCGCCGTGCAACTGACGCTCGATGCCGAACGCATGCCGCTGGCGCTGCTGACGCCGCTGCTGCCGGTCGATGCGACCGGCGGGACGATGAGCGGCCGCGTCAGGCTCGACACGGCGCGCGAAGAGGGCGAAGTGGCGCTCCGCTTCGACGCTGTGCAACTGACCGATGCCGAACTCGATCAGCGGCCGGCCTTCGATGCGACGCTGGAGGGGCGCTGGGCGCAGCGGCGGCTGACCGCGGCGGCGCGGGCGCGTGGCGTTTCCGAAGAACCCTTCGTGCTCAATGCGTCGCTGCCGCTGGTGCGCGATCCGGGCGGTGCCTGGCCGGCGCTGCCGGCGCGCGGCGCGGTCAGCGGCGATCTCGGCTGGCGCGGGCCGATGGAGTCGCTGATGGCGCTGGTCGACCTGCCGGGGCAGCGGCTTGCCGGCGACACCGAAATCGCCCTGCAGGCGAGCGGCGATGTGTCGGCGCCGGTGTTTTCCGGCCATGCGCATCTCCGCGGCGGCCGTTTCGAGAATTTCGCCACCGGCACGGCGCTGCGCGATCTCGATATCCGTCTCGATGGCGCGCGCAGCGAGGTGTTGCGCTTCGCGCTCAGCGGGCGCGACGGCGACAGCGGCCGGCTGACATCCGAGGGCACGATTTCGCTGGCCGCCGACCGGGCGGATGCGATCCGTGTGCAGACGAAGTTTGCCAATCTGCAGGTGGCGCGGCGGCAGGACCTGACGCTGTCGGTCAGCGGCGATCTCGCCCTGACCGGCGCGGCGCTGCCACCGACCAAGGAAGCGCCGCTGAAACTGACCGGGGCGCTGACGACCACCGATGCGCTTTTCATCATTCCCGAACGCCTGCCCTTCAATGTGCCGCATATCGCCGTCATCGAGGTCAACGGGCCGGACGAGGCGGCCGAGGCCGGGCCGGGCCAGGAAGAGGTGCCGTTTCCCTCCGAACTCGATCTGGCGCTGACCATCGGCGCGCCGCCGGCGCAACTGGCCGGGCGCGGCGTCAATGCCTTGTGGACGGGCGATCTGAAGGTGACCGGCACGGCCGACGATCCGCGCGTCAACGGCACGCTGCGCAGCCTGCGCGGCACGCTCGAATTCGCCGGCAAGACCTTCACGCTGTCGCGCGGGGTGGTGACGTTCCGCGGCGAGGTGCCGCCCGACCCGGCGCTCGACATCGCGCTCGACTACAGCCGCGGCGCTTTCAAGGCGACGATCGGCATTGGCGGGCGCAGTTCGATGCCGACGATCACGCTGACATCGCAACCGACCATGCCGCAGGATGAAATCATTGCGCGGATCCTGTTCGAAAAAGGCGTCGGCGAATTGTCGGCGATGGAGGCGGCGCAGCTTGCCAATACGGCCGCCCAGCTTTCCGGCGCCGGCGGCATTGGCGGTTTCGGCCTGCTCGGCCAGATGCAGCGCGCGCTCGGGCTCGATGTGCTGCGCGTCGACCAGGGTGCCTCGGGGGGCACGACGGTGGCAGCCGGGAAATATCTGCGCGAGGGGTTTTATGTCGGCGTCGAGCAGGGGGCGCTGGCCAGCGATTCATCGGTGAAGATCGAGATCGACCTCACCGACAATATCAGCGTCGACACCAAGGTCGGGCAGGACGCCTCGAGCGGCGCCGGCATCAACTGGAAATGGGACTATTGAGACAGCTCAGTAACGCGAGCCGCCGGTGATGCCCCGGGTCGTCGTCGCGCCGCTGGTGAAGTCGTTGATCTTGTCGAGCTGCTCGCGGTTGCGGATCTTCTCTTCGCGCTGCCGGCGCTCATAATCCTCGGCATACATTTCCGCGTCGTGCAGATCCGGCGTGTCGTAATCCGAATCGTAGTCCGAGCGGTAATTGACCGGCGGCGAATCGACCGGATCGGACAATTCGTAACGGATGTCGCCATTTCCGGCAGGCGCCTCCTCGGCCGCGGCCGGGAGCATGGCCAGCGGGCCGAAGGCTATCAGCGCCGCGAGCGCCGCCGCGGCAGGCCATTTGATCCTTGGCCAGGGAGAGGCTTTTCCGTTCATCCGACACCATTCCTTCTGCAACGCCACCGTCCCGCAGCGGACCGTTCCGAAGCGGAACCATACAGGAAAGCCGCACGCTCCGACACAGCCGGATTTGAACCGGAACGGCCGGAAGGTTAACGGCGGCGCGGCGCCGGTCGCCCATGCAGACGAAATTTCGACGCTGCCGCCGCTGACCCCCGGGCGGACGATCTGCCGCACCCGGCCGGACGGTGCCGGACACTCTGTCGCGGCGCCTGCGGCTCAAAAATAGGTACATTTTGTCTAGGGGTATTACCCTAACACGACCCCGAAACGGGGCGGGCAGGAAACGACCGGCGGCGGCGAGGAACATGACAAAGGTCACCTATATCGAGTTCAGCGGCACGGAACACAGCGTCGATGTGGCCGACGGGCTGTCGGTGATGGAAGGGGCGGTGCGCTACACCATCCCCGGCATCGAGGGCGATTGCGGCGGCGCCTGCGCCTGCGCGACCTGCCATGTCTATGTCGAAGAGGGCTGGCTCGAGAAAGTCGGGCCGATGGACGAGCTCGAGCGCGACATGCTCGATTTCGCCTTCGACGTCAAAGAGAACAGCCGCCTTTCCTGCCAGATCAAGGTCGAACCCTCGCTCGACGGGCTCGTCGTCAAGACGCCCGCGCGCCAGTACTAGCGGAACCGGAAACCACAGGCCGCCCGAACAGAAGAACAAGCGGCCGCAGCCAGGAGGAAGACCATGAGTGCACAGACCGGAGCAAAGGTCGTCTCGAAAGGCGACTGGAAAGTGACGATGACGCCGGACGATATCTACCGCAATCCGATGGATATCGCCTGGACCTTCGACTACATGTTCTCGGAAGACAAGGTCGAGGACCTTTACAAGCGCGCCAAGCAGAACCAGTGGGATTCCGACGATCTGCTCCCTTGGGACACGGTCGTCGATCCGTCGCGCCCGCTGATCGCCAATGACAGCGACATCTATCACAAGATGCCGTTCTTCAAGCGGCTGTCGAAATCGCAGCAGGAAACCTTCACCGCGCATTCGACGGCGCAGTTGCTGTCGCAATTCCTGCATGGCGAACAGGGCGCGCTGATGACGGCGGCCTGCGTGACGCATTCGGTGCCGGACGAAGGCGCCAAGCTTTATGCCGCGACGCAGACGATGGACGAGGCGCGGCATGTCGAGGTCTATTCGAAATATTGCGACAAGATCGCGATCATCTATCCGATGTCGCCCTGGCTGAAGCAGCTGATCGACGTGACGCTGCAGTCGGACCGCTACGAGAAGGTCATGATCGGCATGAACATGATTGTCGAAGGGCTCGCGCTGGGCGCCTTCAACAACATGTACCGGACGACGACCTGCCCGCTTCTGAAACAACTGACCTTCAACGTGATGCGCGACGAGAGCCGGCATGTGTCGTTCGGCCATGTGTTTCTCGGGCCGGTGTTCAAGAAGATGCATGCCGACGATCTCGAAGAGCTTGCCGAGTTCGCCTTCCAGGCCGTCAATATTCTGGTCAAGGCGCAGACGGCCGGGACGATCGCAAACAAGGTCGATCCGGGCTTCATGCAGGTGCTCGAAAACAGCGGCATCGATGCCGACGATTTCTTCAAGGGCCTGAAGGAAGCCGAGGAGGCCGGCCTCACCCGCGACCTGCCGCCCGGCCAAGTGCATGCGCTGAAGGACCTGATGATGCCGGCGCTGGCGCGTGTCGGACTGCTGACGCCGACGGCGCGCAAGAAGTACGATGAGGCGGGTATTCCGGTGTTCGACGACATCCGGGTGCTGCAGGCCATGGAAGGCGGTCATCCGACCGGCGAGGTTGCGGCCGAATAACCGATCAGATCAGCGGTGCGCCGGCCATGCAGCGGGCCGGCGCACCGTTTCGGCTCACGCGCAAGCTGCGCAACCAGAGAGAAATCGATATGGCGAACAAGGCGGGCGAAACGGCGCGTGATGACGAGCGGCCCGATTTCCATCGCGCGCTGGTCGACGGCATTCCGGAGGCGATCATCGTCTCGACCCCGGAAGGCGAGATCACCTATTTCAATCCCGCTTCCGAACGGCTGCTTGGATACAGCGCCGCCGAGGTTATCGGCAAGAGCATCACGGTGCTGGTGCCGCAACAGCCGGGGCGGCGCGCCGATCCGGTCAAATGGCTGGCGCGCTGGGCGGCCGAACCCGAACACGAGCAGTCGCGCTTTCTCGATCTGATCGGGCGGCGCAAGGACGGGCATGAAATGCCGGTCGATGTGCGCGTCGTCGAAGCCCGGATCGGCGGCGCGGCGCGCTTCCTGATCACCTTCCGCGACAACAGCGTCAGGCGGCAGGAACAGGTCGCCTACAAGGAGCGCAACCTGCTCTTCTCGCGCATCCTGATGGTCGCCGAGGACGGGATCATCTCGGTCGATGCCGAGCAGAAAATTACCTTCTTCAATCTCAAGGCCGAAAAGATGTTCGGCTATCGTGCCGAAGAGGTTCTCGGCCAGAAGCTCGACACCCTGTTGCCCGAGCGCTTCCGGAAACCGCATGCCGGACAGGTCAAGACCTTTGGCACGTCGAAGGACGCATCGCGCTGGATGAGCGACCGCGGGCCGGTGACCGGACGCCGCAAGGACGGCACGGAATTTCCGGTCGATGCCACGATCACCAAGGTCGAGACCGGCGGCAAGATCACCTATACGGCGCATCTGCGCAGCAATGCCGGCAAGACAACACGCGTGGCGCGGGCGTGACGGGCCGGCGCGCCGATGTGACATTCAGGGCGCGTCGGCGACCTTGACCACCAGCTTGCCGATATTGCCTCCATCGAAGAGCTTGTTGACGGCAGTGGGCGCCTCTTCGAGACCATCGACAATGGTTTCGCGGTGCTTGAGCTTTCCTTCCGCCACCCATTGCGCGAGCTGCATCGTGCCTTCGGCGAATTTGGCCATGAAGTCGATGACAATGAAGCCGCGGATGGTGATGCGGCGCATCAGGATCGGCGAGAAATCGGCGCGCATCGGCTCGCCGGTGTTGTAGCCGGAGATCATGCCGCAGAGCGGCATGCGGCTGAACAGATTCATGCGCGCCATCACCGCTTCCATGATTTCGCCGCCGACATTTTCGAAATTGACGTCGATGCCGTCGGGCGTCGCGGCGGCCAGCTGCTCGCGCCAGTCCTTGCGCTTGTAGTCGACGGCGGCGTCGAAGCCGAGATCCTCGATAATGTGGCGGCACTTGTCGGGGCCGCCGGCAATGCCGACCGCGCGGCAACCCTTGATCTTCGCGATCTGGCCGACAACCGAACCGACGGCGCCGGCCGCCGCCGAGACGACCACCGTGTTGCCGGGTTGCGGCTCGCCAAGTTCCAGCAGACCGAAATAAGCGGTCAGCCCCGTCATGCCGCAGGCGCCGAGCATGGTCGGCAGGCCGACCGGCAGCCCCTTCGGCAGCACGCCCATTGCGCTCGCGCCTTCATCGGCAATGCAGTAGTCCTGCCAGCCGGTCAGGCCGCTGACATGATCACCTTCCTTGTAGCGGGCCGAATTCGATTTCACGACGACGCCAATGCCGCCGCCGCGCATCACCGCGCCGATCTCGACCGGCGGCATGTATTGATCCATGTCGCTCATCCAGATGCGGTTGGTCGGATCGAGGCTGAGGTAAAGGACGCGCACCAGCGCCTGGCCCGGGCCCGGCGCCGGGATCGGCTCCTTCACCAGATCGAAATTCGCGGTTTCGATGCGGCCCGTCGGACGGGATTTCAGGCGGAACTGGCGGTTGACGTCGTTTTTCATTTTTTCTCCCTGCGTGCCTTACGGCATCACGATTTCAAACCAGAAGTCGAAGCGGTCGAGCAGCGACAGAAAATCGGCGAAGGGCTTCGTGTCGCCTTCGACCGACACCTTCTTTTCGGCGATTGCCGCATCGAGCGTCGTTTCGCCAACCACAAGCTCGACCAGCGCGGCGCGGGTCAGCGAAACGGCGACAGCGCCCGCTATCTTCCTGTCCTTGTAGTGATGCAGCACGGCGTTTTCCAGCGTCAGCGCGTAGCGTTCGCCGGTGTCGGTGAAGCTCAGAGCGAAGGCAAGCTGGCGGGCGCCGGCCTTGGTGCCGTTGAGGCGCACCGAGAGCGAGTCGATCAGCTGCTCAGCGGGGAGCGCCTTCAACTGGCCGGCCGCACCCTGACGCGGCACGTCGGAGGGCGGGCGCGGATTCCGGAGTTCCATCGCGGCCGTGAGATAGAAACCGCGCCACGGACCCGACTCCGCCTGATAGCCCATCTGCTCCAGCGCATCGGCCTGCAAATGCCGCGCATCGGCATTCGACGGATCGGCGAAGACCAGATGATTGACGATTTCGGCGACCCAGCGAAATTCGCCCTTGTCGAAGGCGGCACGCGCTTTGGCGAGCAGCGCATCGGCGCCGCCGGCGAGATCGACATAGCGCTTGCCGGCTTCGACCGGCGGCAGCTTGTGCAGGTTGGCCGGATTGCCGTCGAACCAGCCGAGATAACGCTGATAGACCGCCTTGGCATTGTGGTTGAGCGTGCCGTAATAGTCGCGCGTGTACCATTCGCTGGCCAAGCTCGGCGGCAGCGCCAGCTCCTCGGCGATTTCGAGCGGCGTCAATCCGTGATTGGCCAAGCGCAAGGTCTGGTCATGGACATATTTGTAGAGGTCGCGCTGCTTTTTCAGGAAGGCGACGGTCGCCTCGCGGCCCCAGCGCGGCCAGTGATGGCTGGCAAACATCAACTCGGCATCGCCGGCGAAGAGATCGATCGCCTCGTCGATATACCAGCTCCAGGACTTGGCGTCGCGCACCTGGGCGCCACGCGGCGTGTAAAGATTGTGAAGCTGGCAGGAGCAATTCTCGGCCATGCAGAGCGCCTTGAATTGCGGGAAGTAGAAATTCATTTCGGCCGGCGCTTCGGTGTCGGGCGTCACCTGAAAGACGATCTCGACTCCGTCGATAACGAGCCTGGTGCCGGTTTCGGAAATGCTGACGGTCGGCGGCACCAGGCTCACCTGTCCCATCGACACGGTCTTGCCGAGACCGGCATCGACATGGCCTTTCGGTCCGCGCGGCAGCAACGCGCCATACATGTAGGTCGCGCGGCGGCCCATCGCGTTGCCGGCCAGCACGTTTTCGCTGACCGCCTCTTCGAGGAAGCCTTCGGGCGCGATGATCTGAAGGCCGCGCTCGATGTCGGCGTCACTCAGCACGCCATAGACGCCGCCATAGTGATCGACATGGCTGTGGGTGTAGATGACGGCGGTGACGGGCTTGTCGCCGCGGTGCTTGCGCATCAAGGCCAGCGCGGCGGCGGCCGGTTCGGCCGAGATCAGCGGGTCGATGACGATGTAGCCGGTGTCGCCCTCGATGAAGGTGATGTTGGAGAGGTCGAAATTGCGGACCTGACAGATGCCAGGCGTAACTTCGAACAGCCCATGGATCGCGTTGAGCTTTGCCTGACGCCAGAGGCTCGGATTGACCGTGTCGGGACAACCGGTGCAACCGTCATGCGCGGTATCGATGAACGAAAAGGTACCCATGTCCCAGACGGCATGACCGGCGGCGTTCAGAACCTTTGCGTCCGGGATCGTGCCGATGAAGCCGCGCCGGGCCAGCTCGAAATCATCGCCGGTGTCGGGGGGCAGAGCCCCTTTCAATGCGCCGTGTGCGGCGCGCGTCGCCTCGGTTGCGTCTTTCGGATTTTCCATGGAGCCCCGCCCGTTCGCTGTCCGCCGTTGGCTGGCGGCCGTTCCAGCGCTCGCCGGAACAACCAGCGGCGCATTGGGGCCAGACTACAGGCTCGGCCGTCGGCGGCAAGAGCCCGCAGCCGTTAACGGCATGGCGAAATCACGACTCCACGTCGCCGCGCATTGAAAAATGAGCGACCAGAAATATCATGTCGATGCCGGTACCGTCCTTGCTCAAGGGCGCCAGCAGAATCTCGAAGCGGATAAAGGTTTTGTCTTCGTGCAGCACATTGCCGACGGCACGGATCGGCCCGCCATGATCGAGCATGGCGCGGGCGACACCCCGCCAGCGTTCGAGAATTTCCGGCGCCAGCCGGGTCGCCAGCGGCCGATTGTGAATGGGGCCGAAAACCTCTTCAAAGCGCGCGCCCGCCAGACGCGGGAACAGCTCGACGCCGTCCGCCGGCAAGGCCTTCATTTCGAAAAGGCAGAGATTAGGCAGAAGAGGTGCGATTTCCTCGGGGCGTATGTCGCCGCGCAACGGCATCGGCCGGCCAGCCGCTTTTTTCCGCCAGTAATCAAGCCCGGCACGTGGCATTGATGCCGCAAAGTTCAGTTCCGTATCGACGTCGATCGGCGGCAATTCAATCGATCTGCGGTATGCGCCCTCGCCTCTGGTCGCCATTCGTCTCCCCCGGAACACGTCTCACGGACGCCCGATTCGTTTCCAAGCCTAATACAGCCAGAGCTCCGGGCAAAACCGGGATTTCGACAACACTCCGTTCAGAGAACAATCGCCGACGGCATGCATGCGGTCAGGCGGTTCGGGCGATGTCGAGCTTCAACTCCGCGATCATCGCATCGCGGATCTGGAATTTCTGCACCTTGCCGGTGACGGTCATTGGAAATTCGGGCACGAAGCGGACATAGCGCGGCACTTTGTAATGCGCGATCTGGCCCTTGCAGAAACCTTTGATCTCTTCCTCGGTGGCGCTTTCGCCGGGTTTCATCTTCACCCAGGCGCAGATTTCCTCGCCATATTTCGCATCCGGCACACCAACGACGGCGACATCCTCGATTTTCGGGTGGCGGTAGAGATATTCCTCGATCTCGCGCGGATAGACGTTTTCGCCGCCGCGAATGACCATGTCCTTCAAGCGGCCGACAATGTTGCCATAGCCTTCGACGTCGATGGTGGCGAGGTCGCCCGTATGCATCCAGCCCTCGGCATCGACCGCTTCGGCGGTTTTTTCCTTGTCGTCCCAGTAGCCAATCATGACGGAATAGCCGCGCGTGCAGAGCTCGCCCGGCTCGCCGCAAGGCACGGTCTTGCCATCGAGATCGACGATCTTGCATTCGAGATGCGGCTGCACGCGGCCGATGGTCGAGACGCGGCGTTCAAGCGTGTCGCTCTCGCCGGTCTGGAAGCTGACGGGACTTGTTTCGGTCATGCCGTAGGCGATGGTCACGTCGCGCATATGCATGCGGGAAATCACCTGCTTCATCACCTCGACCGGACAGGGGGAGCCCGCCATGCAACCGGTGCGCAATGAGGAGAGATCGAACTTGGCGAAATCGGGATGGCCGAGCTCGGCGATGAACATGGTCGGCACGCCATAGAGGCCGGTGCAGCGTTCCTTCTCGACCGCCTGCAGCACCGCCAGCGGATCGAAGGCATCGGCCGGATAGATCATGGTCGCACCATGCGTCAGGCAGCCGAGATTGCCCATCACCATGCCGAAGCAATGATAAAGCGGCACGGGGATGCAGAGGCGGTCACCCTCTTTCAAGCCAATGCTGCGCCCGACCATGAAGCCGTTGTTGAGAATGTTGTGATGCGAGAGCGTCGCGCCCTTCGGCAGACCGGTGGTGCCGCTGGTGAACTGGATGTTGATGGCGTCGCGGCAGTCGAGCTTGTCGGCCAGTGCGGCGACCGCCTTGCGTTCGGCATCGCCCGCCCTGCCCGCGATGTCGTCGAATTGCAGCCAGCCGGCGCGAGGGCTGCCGCCGATCTGGATGACATGTTTCAGTTGTGGAAGTTTCGCCGATGCGAGTTCGCTTGTGGATTGCGGGATTTCCGGCGCCAGCGTTTCGACCATCTCGACATATTCGGAGGTCTTGAAACGCTCGGGCGCGATCAACGCCTTCACGCCGACCTTGTTGAGCGTGTATTCGAGCTCGGAGAGGCGATAGGCCGGGTTGATGTTGACCAGAACGATACCCGCCTTGGCGGTGGCGAATTGCGTCAGCGTCCATTCGGCGCAATTGGGCGCCCAGATGCCGACGCGGTCGCCGCGCGCGAGACCTAATGTCAGCAGGCCGGCGGCCAGCGCCTCGGCTTTGTCGTTCAGTTCCTTATAAGTCCAGCGGATGTTCTGGTGGACCGAGACCAGCGCCTCGCGATCCGGCCATTTGGCGGCGGCGGATGTCAGCGCCTGACCGATGGTTTCGTCGCGCAAGGCGGGCGTATCCGCGCCGCGCACATGCGACATGCCGGGCGCAACCGGCCTGCCCGCTTCGCTTTTTCCCATGACGATCCTCCCGACCTCTGTTTTCGTTCAGCTTTTCAGGTCTTCGATGTCCTTGTAAAGCTCCAGCGCTTCGGGGTTTGCCAGCGCTTCACGATTTTTGACCGGCCGGCCATGCACGATGTCGCGCACGGCAAGCTCGGTGATCTTGCCCGATTTGGTGCGCGGAATGTCGGCGACGGCGACGATTTTGGCCGGGACATGGCGCGGCGAGGCGCCTTCGCGGATTTTCGTGCGGATCGCCGCGCGCATGGCGTCGTCGAGCGCCTGGCCGGGCTTCATCACCACGAAGAGCACGACGCGGACATCGCCGGCGAAATCCTGACCGATCGCCAGCGCTTCCTGCACTTCCGGCAGTTGCTCGACCTGGGCGTAGATTTCCGCCGTGCCGATGCGCACACCGCCCGGATTGAGCGTTGCGTCGGAACGGCCATGAATGACGATGCCGCCATGCGCCGTGATTTCGGCGAAGTCGCCATGGCACCAGACGCCCGGAAAGCGTTCGAAATAGGCGGCGCGGTATTTGGCGCCATCTTCATCGTTCCAGAAGCCGACCGGCATCGACGGGAAAGGTTTGACGCAGACCAGCTCGCCCTTCTCGCCCGCGACCGGCTTTCCCTCGTCGTTCCAGACTTCGACCGCCATGCCGAGGCCCTTGGCCTGGATTTCGCCGCGATGGACGGGGAGCATCGGACTGCCGAGCACGAAGCAGGAGACAATGTCGGTGCCGCCGGAGATCGAGCAGAGGGCGACGTCCTGTTTCACGTCCGCATAAACATAGTCGAAGCTTTCGGCGACCAGCGGCGAACCGGTCGAGAGCATCATGCGCATCGAGGAGAGATCATGCGTTTCGCGGGGCGCGAGACCTTCCTTCTTGATCGCGTCGATGAATTTCGCCGAGGTGCCGAAGACATTGATCTTCGCTTCGTCGATATAGTCGAAGAGAACGGAGGGGCCGGGCGCGAAGGGCGAGCCGTCATAAAGCGCCAGCGTGGCGCCGGCGGCCAGCCCGGAGACCAGCCAGTTCCACATCATCCAGCCGCAAGTGGTGAAGTAGAAAAGACGCTCGCCGGGACGCAGGT
The DNA here is from genome assembly GCF_030651915.1 of Parvibaculum sp. GTDB lineage: Bacteria > Pseudomonadota > Alphaproteobacteria > Parvibaculales > Parvibaculaceae > Parvibaculum. The sequence continues at coordinate 977,664 of NZ_JAUSBV010000005.1, forward strand.
CGCAATGGAGGCGATGTTCCTTCAGATGCTGCAGCAATGTGCCGCCTGCCGAATGGACAATGCATTTCGGTACGCCGGTCGTGCCGCTCGAATACATGATGTAGAGCGGATGCGAAAACGGCAGGCGCGCGAAGCTCAGTTGCGCGTCGCGGGCAGATGCCAGCACATCCGGCCAGTCGGTTGATTTTGCGAGATGTTTTTTGCCCTCGCCGATAAAAGGCACGACGGCGACATGCTCGAGCGACCGCAGGCCGGCGATGATTTCGGCAAGCTTGTCATGCGCCGGAAGAATTTTTCCCGCATAGCGGTAGCCGTCGCAGGCGATCAGCACTTTCGGTGCGATCTGGCCGAAGCGGTCGAGCACGCCCTTGACGCCGAAATCGGGCGAGCAGGAGGAAAAGACCGCGCCGATGCTGGCGGCGGCGAGCATGGCGACAATGGTTTCGGGGCAATTGGGCATGAAGGCGGCGACGCGGTCGCCCGGCGCGACGCCCCATGATTTCAGCATGGCGGCAAGGCGCGCCACATCGGCACGCAGTTGCGCATGGCTGACGGGTGCGGCCACACGTCCTTCATTGTTAAAAAGAAGTGCCGGGGTTTCGCCTTCGCCGCGTAGCAGGTTTTCGGCGAAATTCAACCGTGCCTCGGGAAAGAAGCGCGCGCCGGGCATCTTGCCGCCGTCGAGCAGCGTGACGCTGCCCTTGTCGCCGATGACGGCGCTGTCGTCCCAGATTTCGTTCCAGAAGAGGTCCGGATGGGCGACCGACCAGCGATGCAGCGCCTCGTAACCGTCGAGCGCTGTGCCATGATTTTCGTTCACCCGCGCCATGAATGCCGCCATGGCCGAAGCGGCGATGCGATCCGGCGCGGGCGACCAGAGCGGCGCGCTCATTTTTCGGCTTCCTCGAAAGTAACCAGCGCCGCGCCGGCCTCGACCTGATCGCCGACAGCCACATTGACGGAAGCGACCTTGCCATCGGCGGCGGCCAGCAGCGTCTGCTCCATTTTCATCGCTTCCATGACGACCAGCGCCGCGCCTCTTTTGATTGTCGCGCCGGTTTCGGCCAATACCTGCACGATCTTGCCGGGCATTGGCGCTTTCAGCGCGCCGGTGTCGGCATCCGCAGCCACATCGACGTCGAGCGGATTGACGACGGAGAATTCGGTCGCGATGCCTTCATGGATCAGTGTGAAGCCACTGCCATTGGCGACAAAGGCGGCGGCGTGCCTTGCGCCGTCGACGGTTGCCGTCAGCGCGCCATCGGCGGTCAGCGCGGCATCGGCGACGATCGAGGCGCCGTCATTGACCAAAATCAGGCGGCAGGCATCGTCCTGCGGTTCGAGCTTCAGCGACAGCGGCGCGCCGCCGAGCAGAAAGTTCAGAGTTTCGGCGCGGCGGCCGCCCAGCACCCAGCTATCGGTGGCGCCCCAGGGCGAGGTTTCGGTCGCAGCGGCGCGCTTGCGCGCCATCAGATGCGCGGCGGCGGCCAGCGCCAGAATGCGCGGCGAGGGTTCGGCCGGCGGCACCAGCGCGTCGAGATGACGATCGATAAAGCCGGTGTCGATGTCGCCGTCGATGAAGGCGTCATGGCCCAGGGTTTCGATCAGAAAGCCGAGATTGGTTTTCGGGCCCGCCACTTCCATGCCGGTGAGGAAATTTTTCAAGGTTCTCAAGGCGATGCGGCGCGTCTCGCCATGGGCGATGATCTTGCCGATCATCGGATCGTAGAACATCGTCACCTCGTCGCCCTCGCGTACACCCATGTCCATGCGCACATGGGGCATGTTTTCGGGCGCGCGGAGACGCGCTAGGCGGCCGGTCGAGGGGAAGAATTTCTTCGCCGGGTCCTCGGCATAGAGGCGAACCTCGACCGCATGACCGGTGAGCGGAATGTCCTTTTGTTTCAACGGCAAGTGCTCGCCGGCGGCGACGCGCAATTGCCATTCGACCAGATCGAGGCCGGTGATCGCTTCCGTCACCGGGTGCTCGACCTGAAGGCGCGTGTTCATTTCCATGAACCAGAAACCGTCGGCTTTCAGGCCGTCGGTGGCATCGGCAATGAATTCGACCGTGCCGGCGCCGCGATAGCCGATGGCTTTTGCGGCGGCAACGGCCGCATCGCCCATGGCCTTGCGCATTTCGGGCGGCATGCCGGGGGCCGGCGCCTCCTCGATCACCTTCTGGTGGCGGCGCTGTAGCGAGCAGTCGCGTTCATGGAGCGACACCGCATTGCCATGGCTGTCGGCAAAGACCTGGATTTCGATGTGACGCGGGCGGGCCACATATTTTTCGACCAGCACACGTTCGTCGCCGAAAGCGGCGCCGGCCTCGCGCATGGCGCTTGCCAGTTCCTTGCCGAATTGCGCCGGATCGTCGACGCGGCGCATGCCCTTGCCGCCACCGCCGGCCACCGCCTTGATCAGCACCGGATAGCCGATCTTTTCGGCCTGTGCGGCCAGAAACGCGGCATCCTGATTGTCGCCGTGATAGCCCGGCACCACCGGCACCTTTGCCTTTTCCATCAAGGCCTTGGCCGCATCCTTCAAGCCCATGGCGCGGATTGCCGCAGGCGGCGGGCCGACAAAGACGATGCCGGCCTTCTCGCAGACCTCGGCAAAGGCGGCGTTTTCAGAGAGGAAGCCATAGCCCGGATGGATGGCGCCGGCGCCCGAACGCAGGGCCGCTTCGAGAATGGCGTCGGCGCGCAGATAGCTTTCGGCGGCAGGTGCGGGGCCGATGCGGTACGCCTCGTCGGCCTCGGCGACATGGTACGCGTTGGCGTCGGCATCGGAATAGACCGCGATGGTTTTCAACCCCATGCGGCGCGCGGTGCGGATGACGCGGACGGCGATTTCGCCGCGATTGGCGATCAGGAGGGATTTGAACATTTCTCTTCCCTCACATGCGGAAGACGCCGAACTGCGTCTCCGGTATCGGTGCGTTGAGTGCCGCCGAGAAAGCCAGCGCCAGCACGCGGCGGGATTCCGACGGTGCGACGATGCCGTCGTCCCAGAGGCGGGCGGTGGCGAAATAAGGGTGCCCCTCCTCGTCATATTTGGCGCGGATCGGCGCCTTGAAGGCGTCGGCCTCTTCGGGCGTCCATTTCTCGGCATCGCGGTGAACGGTGGCCAGCACGCTTGCCGCCTGTTCGCCGCCCATCACCGAGATGCGGGCATTGGGCCAGGTGAAAAGGAAGCGGGGCGAATAGGCGCGGCCGCACATGCCGTAATTGCCGGCGCCATAGGAGCCGCCGACGATCAGCGTCACTTTCGGCACATTGGCGGAAGCGACCGCGGTGACGAGTTTGGCGCCATCCTTGGCGATGCCGCCGGTTTCATATTCACGGCCGACCATGAAGCCGGCGATATTCTGCAGGAAAAGCAGAGGGATCTTGCGCTGGCAACAGAGCTCGATGAAATGCGCGCCCTTCAAGGCCGATTCCGAAAACAGGATGCCGTTATTGGCGACGATCCCCACCGGCATGCCGTGAATATGGGCAAAGCCCGTGACCAGCGTGGTGCCGTAGAGTTTCTTGAATTCGTCGAATTCCGAACCGTCGACCAAGCGCGCGATCACTTCACGGATGTCGTATTGCACCGAGAGTGAGGACGGCACGATGCCGTCGAGTTCGGCTGCGTCATAGAGCGGCGCGACGGGGTCGCGCAGCGGAATGTCGATTGTTTTCTTGCGGTTGAGCGTCGCGGCGATGCGGCGCGCGATGGCCAGCGCATGGGTGTCGTCCATCGCGTAATGATCGGTGACGCCGGATTTGCGCGAATGGACATCGGCGCCGCCGAGATCTTCGGCGGTCACCACTTCGCCGGTTGCGGCCTTCACCAGAGGCGGGCCGCCGAGGAAGATCGTGCCTTGTTTCCTGACGATCACGGATTCGTCTGACATGGCCGGCACATAAGCGCCGCCGGCCGTGCAGGAACCCATGACGACGGCGACCTGCGGAATGCCTTTCGCCGACATGCGGGCCTGATTGTAGAAAATGCGGCCGAAATGCTCGCGATCGGGGAAGATTTCGGCCTGATTGGGCAGGTTGGCGCCGCCGCTGTCGACCAGATAGAAACAGGGCAGATTATTTTCGAGCGCAACCTCCTGGGCGCGCAGGTGTTTCTTGACCGTGACCGGATAATAGGTGCCGCCCTTGATGGTGGCGTCGTTGCAGACGATGACGCATTCCTGACCGGCGATGCGGCCGATGCCGGTGATGATGCCGGCGCCGTTGATCGCCTCGCCATACATGCCATGGGCGGCCATCGGCGAGAGTTCGAGAAAGGGCGCACCGGGGTCGATCAACCCGTGGACGCGGTCGCGCGGCAAGAGCTTGCCACGGGCCGTGTGGCGCTCGCGGGAGCGCTGGTCGCCGCCCTCGGCTGCCTTGGCGCGTTCGGCCGCAAGCGCGCTCACGAGGCCCGCCATCGCCTCTGCATTGGCCTTGAAGCGCGGGTCGCGCGTGTTGACGTTCGTCTTCAGCACGGACATGGGGCGCTCACGCGGTTTCGTTGAAAAGTTCGCGGCCGATCAGCATGCGACGGATTTCCGAGGTGCCGGCGCCGATTTCGTAGAGCTTGGCGTCGCGCAACAGGCGGCCGGTCGGGTAGTCGTTGATGTAGCCGTTGCCGCCCAAGGCCTGGATCGCCTCGAGCGCCATCCATGTCGCCTTCTCGGCCGCGTAAAGGATGGCGCCGGCTGCATCCTTGCGCGCCGTCTGGCCGCGGTCGCAGGCCTTGGCGACTGCATAAACATAGGCGCGGCAGGCATTCATGGTCGCATACATGTCGGCGAGCTTGCCCTGCATCAGCTGGAAGGTGCCGATCGGTTCGCCGAACTGCTTGCGTTCATGCACGTAAGGGATCACCGCATCCATGCAGGCCTGCATGATGCCCAAGGGGCCGGCGGCCAGCACCGCGCGCTCATAGTCGAGGCCCGACATCAGCACGCGGACGCCTTCGTTGAGCTTGCCCAGCACGTTTTCGGCCGGAACCTCGCAATCCTCGAAGACGAGTTCAGCGGTGTTCGAGCCGCGCATGCCGAGCTTGTCGAGCTTCTGCGCGGCGTGGAAACCCTTGAAGCCCTTCTCAATGATGAAAGGCGTGATGCCCTTGGGGCCGGCGGCCGGATCGGTTTTCGCATAGACCACAAGCACTTCCGCGTCGGGGCCGTTGGTGATCCACATCTTGGTGCCGTTCAGCACATAGCGGTCGCCCTTCTTCTCGGCCTTCAGACGCATCGAGACGACATCGGAACCGGCGCCGGGCTCGGACATCGCCAGCGCGCCGACATGCTCGCCACTGATAAGCTTCGGCAGATACCTGTTTTTCTGTGCATCGGTGCCGCAACGGCGGAGCTGGTTGACGCAGAGATTGGAATGGGCGCCATAGGAAAGGCCGACACTGGCGGAAGCGCGGCTGATCTCTTCCATCGCCACGACATGTTCGAGATAGCCGAGGCCGGCGCCGCCGAACGCTTCTTCCACCGTGATGCCGAGAAGGCCCAGATTGCCCATTTCCGGCCAGAGATCGCGCGGGAAGGTGTTGGTGGCGTCGATTTCGGCGGCGCGCGGCGCGATGCGGTCTGCCGCGAAGGCGCGCACCGTGGCGCGGATCATGTCGGCGGTTTCGCCGAGATCGAAATCGAGCGAGGGGTAATCATTGTGGCCCATGGACATTTTCCCTGTCAGGATATAAAAACGATCATACGTTTGTTTCCAGCGGCGAGCAAGAGGCAAAAATGGCCGGAAAGGGCCGAAAATGAGCAGGACCGCCGGCTCCTCCGGCCCGAAAACGCTGGCCGCGATCCGCGAGGCGGGGCTCGACCTGATCCATGCCCATGGCTATGAGGCGATGAGCCTGAGGGAGCTTGCCGCCCGTGTCGGCTTGCAGCCCGGATCGCTCTACAACCATATCAGGACCAAGCAGGAACTGCTCTTCGTCCTCATTCACGACCACATGACGGCGCTCTTGGAACGCGCCGACGCGGCGCTTGAGGGCCAAGACGGGCCGCAGGCGCGGCTCGAGGCCTTCACCGCCTTCCATCTCAGCTATCATATTGAACGCAAACGCGAAGTCTTTATCGGCTCGTCGGAAATCCGCAGCCTCGAACCCGACAATCGCGCGACGATCGTGGCGCTCAGGCGGCAATATGAGGACCGGCTCTGCGCCATTCTCGAAGCGGGCGCGGCGCAAGGGCTGTTTGCGATCGGCGATGTGCGGGTGACGGCTTATGCGATCCTCGCCATGCTGACCGGCATCTGCACATGGTACGAGCCAAAGGGCCGCATCGGTCATGCGGCGCTGATCGGCATTCACACACGGCTGGTGCTCGACGGCGTCAGGCGGGGATAAGCCGGACTTATCCCGCAGCGGCGGCACGCGCGACGCGACAGCGCTGTCGACAGCGAAAACACAGCCGACCCCCCCCTCTGTCAAAAAACTGTCATAAAACTGTCACAAACGGTGAAAATTTTCATTCGTGTGCGGATGATCGAGAAACTTATCCCCGGTTTCGGGCGGGTGCGGATTCCGCGCCGGGTGATTCGGGATCGGGCGACGGGGGATCAAAATAATTTATCCCCGGGGTGGGCGGGCTGGGGCCGAACACCTTCTCGATGCTAATGCCGGTCGTGGGGCCGGTGATGTAATACCGGGTCTTGCTCGCCGTTACCTGGTGGGTGCGCGCATGCTCGCCACTGCGGCGGAAGCTGGTGGTTGCCCATCTCCAAATGGAAGGCGCCTGAAATCAATCCACACCAAAATTTTTCAATTTTCTGCTGCTACCGGCCACTTCGTGCCGATCGAAATATTCCTCTTCGGTGCTTTTTGTTATTTTCACGAGACTCCCAAAGTCTGCCGATAACTTCTTCCTGTATTCACAGTTACTGGCGATATAAATTTTCCCCTCTTGCGCTATCGGTATAGCAGCAAGCATTGCACCATCGTTGTATTCATTCCACAGCGACTCATGTACCTCTCTTAACCCGTGGTCAAATGGATGTTCAAATTGTTCCAGCGCAGCTGATAATGAAATGACCGAGTAGCACACATCGTGTTCGCCGGAATTTTCAGAGCATCCATTCAAAACAAGCAGAAACACCACTCCAATTGAAGCCGCTTTCCCGCGCTCCAAAAACGACATGGGTGCTAACGCCTGAGAAATTTCTCCAATCTTGTCTGCGATCAGCATTTTTTCTTCGCTCAATATCTCAGTTGCCTCTGCCACCTACATGTATCCGTAGATTTCAACACCAATCGAAGCATATGTCATGCCGCGAACCGTCATGAGATATCGCTGCCCCCAGCGAATTGCCTTCGGAATAGTATTGTGCCGGTATCATTTGATGCAACTTGCCGATACCTCTCCGATCTCGAATTGTTATTTGCCGGTGTGAGCCCGCGCCCCAGTGCCTAGGCGAACGCGCCTGTTATGGCGCCGCTGGCGAACTTGCTGCCGCCGAGTTCGGCGGCGATATTGGCGATGCCGGTCGCGGGGTCGGTGATGCAATACCGGGTCTTGCTCGCCATTACCTGGTGGATGCGCACATGCTCGTTGGACACCGATCGCACGAAGCGTGCCCGACTAGAGTTCGTGCAACTCGCGTAGCAGCAACTCAAAGTCAGCTGCTACGGGATAGAGGTCACTCTCGTCCCACAGGTTGCTTCCCCAGAACGGTTTTCGATCCCAGAACAGAACCGGCGCATCTTTCTTGCGAAGATCCAGAATCAGGAAATCGTCGCCTTCGGTTCCGGCAATCGGCAGGATACCCATCGGCACCGTTTCCCCCAGTTCTGTCAGGTTGCTCTCAAGGTCCTCCGTTCCGATATTGGCCTTCAGACCGAAGAACGCTTGAATGACACCCGAGGGGTTGCCCTCCATGCCCGCGATCGGGAAAGCGGCCGGCACGGGCTGGCCGCCGTTGGTCCTGAGCAGAAATTCCGCGTACGCTTTCGGCAAGCGAATGCCGTGCCTGTCGGCGAACGATCTCAACTCAATCTCGCCGATCGTCGCATTGGGTTCGACAACGTCCTGCAGCATCGATCAGGGTCCTCCGCGACCAAGCGCTACGTCACCTGTGTGACCAGTTGCGGCAATCTCAACCCGGGGGAAACCCGAAGGACTCCACTTCTGAACGGCTACAATCAGGGGACCACGTCAGCACGAAATCAAAAAGATGAAGGCGTGCAAAAACGAAACTAGGAGGGTTCACCGCAAGTAGCGCTTTATTGTCGAGTATCTGGACGTGTAGAAAACCATTCTAATAATCACGAGAAGCGAGCACATAAGGGCGGCGAGCATAAATAGCTGGAAATTGGATTCGTGTATGTTCCATAGAAGTCCCCCTCTTTTCTCAAACTCCACATCCCGAAGCCAAAACAACAAAAAGATCAAAGCAAATACAAGAAGTAATGCGCCGACCGGCCGCCGGATTACGCCTGCCATCCGGCCGATGTCCAAGACACCGTCGACGAACAGCTCCTTGGCAGAATTATGAATGTTGCAGTTGTGCGAGTAATAAATTGCGTATGCAGCAATCGATATTGCGAACATGTAGAAGACCAGGGAATAGTAGAACTTCACGAAAACCGCACGACACTCGTAACCCCCGGTTTGCAGCTGTTCGAAAATGAAGCGAACAGCTCCCGCCAAATGAAAGGCGGGAAATGAAAACGCGTCTATTGCTGCCGCGTTAGAACAAAACAGAGTGTCCGAAAACACCATGTTGAGCATCAGCACGGTTACGAACACACAGAACCACGGCAGAAAGAGCGCTGTATTGAAGAGACGCTCCGCCCTTGCCATCCGCTTGAACGGTTCGGCAGTTCCGTTTTGCTGGAGAGCGATCAGAAAATCTTCGTCCCTCCAGTTATTGACGACGAATTTTCTCAAATCCCAATCATAACGATAGTGCCAACGCGCGAAATCAATAGCTGCGCCCAGCACGGCAAATCCGAAGCCCCAGAAAAAAGAAGTTGCTCCCAGCCAGCCGATGAAACCGAACAAAGCTGTGACCAGCGTCGCCTGCAGTGCCGCCATGGCCCGATACTCGATGCGATGCAGGATACTTATGGCCACGCCCGCCTCACGCCCCCGAGTTCCCGCAAGTGAGATGCAGGCGGCGCCTCACCGGCGCGCCAGCCACGCATAAACGCCGTCGCCGGCGTCTCACGCGGAAGAAGAACCCGGAGCCACTGCCATTTCGAAGAGGAATTGCAATACATCGGTGCAACATCGCCAATGCTTGACGATCAGCTTTCAACATGCGCTTCCCCCCAGAACACATACAAGCTTGCAAGACTCACTGCTCAAGAAGCCTAGCCGGAAAAATGCATCATGCAACGGGTATTTTATGCAGTCTGAAACTACGCATCTGTTGTTTAATATTCTGTAGGCGAACCAATATTGCACTTGTTCCGCTCAGTTGAAGGCGGCCGGCGGACAGGTCGTCGCCCGCGTTGCTTTCAGTGACGGCATTGGGATGTGGGTTCTGTTTGTGTACGGATCGTCTCTCAAACGCAAACCGCCGCCTCGTGGCCGGGCAGCGGTGTTTTCGATCTTCGGATTGCGCCGCGGCGACCAGCATTGCGTTGGGCGGCGGCGCCGGGATTCAATATTGAATGCTGCGGCAAGCGGCGCTGCGCGTGGGCCCCGGCAACAAGTGCCGGGGTGACACTGTATTTGGAGCAGAGGCGGAAAAATGAAACGTGAACCGCCGCCTCGTTACCGCGGCCAGCGGCTCAGAGAATATAGGCGTCGCCGGCGGCGCGGATGGTGATGTCGCCGAGCGAGACGCCCCAGGGCTGGTCGATCGCCGTGATCACGGCATCGGCGATGTAAGCGGGATCGAGCACGGCATAGGCGGTGCTGTCCGGATTGACGCGGTCGTCCTGTACCTGGCCTTCGAGGATGGCGGTCATCGCGCCGATATAGGCCGTTGTGTTCTGCCCGAGAATGCCGACAACGGCTTCGGGATTGACGATCGCGCCGCCAAGGCCGGTGGCCGGTACGCCGGTCGGCTTGATAATCGTGACCTTGATCTTGCCGGCCGCTTCGACGCGGAGCGACTCGGAAAGAAAGTTCACGGCGGATTTCGTGGCGCCATAGACCGCCGCGCCCACGACCGGAAAATTTCCGTAGATGGAAGAGATGTTGATCACATGGCCACGGCCTTGCGCCATCATTGGGTCGTAGGCGGCGATGATGCCGTTCATGACGCCCTTGATGTTGATGTCGATGCATTTGCTCCATGCCGCGCTTGCCGCCTTGTGATCGGCAAAGAAGGCAAGCGGCATGATGCCGGCATTGTTGATCATCACGTCGACGGCGCCATGCGTCTCGACGGCATGGGCGACAAGCGCCGTCATGGCGGCCAGGTCGGTGACGTCCGTCCGCTTGCCGGATGCCTTGCCGCCGGCGCTTGTGACAAGTTTCACCGTTTCGGCAAGTCCTTCCTCGTTCACATCGCCGCAAACGACATTGGCGCCGCGCGCGGCGGCCTTCCGGCATATCAGACGCCCGAATCCGCCGGCGGCGCCGGTGACGACAATGGTCTTGCCTTTTACATGATCGGTCATTCGGATTTCATCCATGCGTTCTGCCGCGACACTGCCGCCGCAAGGTGAGCGGTCAAAGCGCTGTCAGGCCGGATTCTTCGGGAAGCGCGCCGCGGCGACCAGCGGCGGCACCCAGCTTTGCGCACTGTCGCACCATACTTCCGACGCCGGTTGCAAATCCGAGGTGTCGTCGAGCGTGCCGGCCTTGATGATGGCGATGGCCTTGTTGGCCGAGAGCATCGAGAAAATCGGCGAGCCGCAGGTCGCACAGAACTGGCGCTCGACGGTGTTGCCGCTGTCGGCGCGATCCATGTAGCTCTTGAGTTCTCCGCTGGTGGCAAGCGAGGCCGCCGGCACAACGACGTTGAGCGAAAACGCGGCACCGCCCTGACGCTGGCAGTTCCTGCAATGGCAGATCAGGGTTGCGAGCGGCGGCGCATCGCTCACATAGGAAAACTGGCCGCAGAGGCAACGGCCTTCAAGTTTCGACATGACGGAATGATCCTCGTGTTTTCCCATGGACGGCGGAGAAGGAAGATGGACCCCCGGGTCGAGAGCCCGGGGATGAACGGTGCGGGCGCAGAAGCGCCCACTCCGTTCACTTCGCCATGTTGATGACCTGGAGCTGGGTGAATTCCAGCAGGCCTTCCTCGCCGAGTTCGGAGCCCAGTCCCGACATGCCGGCGCCGCCGAAGGGGATGTTGGGGGCGAGGTCGGCGTGTTTGTTGATCCAGACCGAGCCCGACGACATCTGCGTCGCCAGATCGTAGGCGCGTTTCGGATCGGAGGACCAGATCGAGCCGCCGAGGCCATAGGGCGAGGCATTGGCGCGGGCGACCGCATCCTGCGGATCGGAATATTTGATCACCGGCAGGACCGGGCCGAACTGTTCCTCGTCGACAAGGCGCGAACCGTCGGTGATGTCGCGGACGATGGTGGGGCGGATGAAATAGCCACGCCCGGCCGGCGTCTCGCCGCCGGCGATGACCTTGCCGGTCTTCCTGGCGTCCTCGATCAGCTCCCGGACCTTGTCGAACTGCATCTTGTTCTGCAGCGGCCCGAGCTGGGTGCCCTGTTCGAGGCCGTCGCCCATCACCGCGTTTTCGGCGAGTGTCGCGAGCTCGGCGCACATTTCGTCATAGATCGATTCATGCACATAGAGCCGCTTCATGGCGATGCAGACCTGGCCCGAATTCTGGAAGGCGCTCTGGAAGAGCTTCGGCGCCGCTTCCTTCGGGTTGACGTCATCAAGGACGATGCCGGCATCGTTGCCGCCAAGTTCCAGCGTGATGCGCTTCAAGAGGCCGGCGGCGCCGGCCATGACCTTGGCGCCGGTCGCGGTCGAGCCGGTGAAGGAAATCTTGCGGACATCGGGATGCGCGGTCAGCGCGGCGCCGAGATCGTTGGCATCCGTCACGATGTTGAGGACGCCGGCGGGCAGGATGTCCTTGATCAGCTCGCCGAGTTTCAACGAGGTCAGCGGCGTCGTCGGCGCCGGCTTCAGCACCACCGTGTTGCCGGCGAGAAGCGCCGGCGGCAGCTTGAAGGCCATCAGGATCAGCGGGAAGTTCCAGGGCACGATGGCGCCGATGACGCCCAGGGGCTTCCTGTGCGCCTCGACGCGCTTGCCCTCGCTGTCCTCGATCACTTTCACCGGCAGATCGAGCATGGTGAAATAGCGGAAGAAGGCGGCGGTGCCGTAGACCTCGCCGGTCGCATCGGCGAGCGGCTTGCCCTGCTCCTGCGTCAACAGGCGCGCCAGTTCCTGGCCGTTCGCCTCGATCACATCGGCGATTTTCAGGAGCGCCTGCTTGCGTTCGGCAATCGGCGTTTTTGCCCAGGCCGGAAATGCGGCTTTCGCGGCGGCGACGGCTTGATTGAGCTGCGCCTCGGAAGCGCGCGGACATTTCGTCAGCACTTCTTCCGTTGCCGGATTGATCACATCCATCGTCTGGTCGCCATCGACCAGCTTGCCGCCGATCAGAAGCTTGTAGGCGCTCATCGTTTCTCCTCCCCGGAGTTACTTTATTGTGTGTTCACGCCGCGCGGGCGCCGCGCGATTTCTGTTTCGGTGCACCTTCTGCCTTCGGCGACAGGCGGGCCTCGAAATTGCGGCAGGCGGTTTCGAGCCTTGCGAGCTGTGCGTCCGCTTCGTCGCGGAGTTTTTTCACGGCTTCCATGCGGCGGCGGAAAATGCCCAGCGCATGGCGATATTGCCGGGCCGTGCCTTCCTCGTCGCCATCATAGAGATCGAGGATCGTGCGGATTTCATACAGCGTCAAGCCGACGTCGCGGCCGTTGAGGATCAGCTTCAGGCGGGCGCGGTCGCGCTTCGAATAGAGCCGGGCCTGGCCGCGGCGGTCGGGCGACAGCATGCCCTTCTCTTCATAGAAGCGCAGCGCACGGGGGGTGATGCCGAATTCGGCCGCAAGATCGGTGATGGTCCAGGTCATGATGGAACCTCCCTCGAATGAAACGGGCGGACGCCCCGAAAGGCGTCCGCCACATGTGGATTACTGCATGCGTTCGACGATGATGGCCGGCGCCATGCCGCCGGCGGCGCACATGGTGACAAGGCCGTAGCGCTTGTCCTGACGTTCGAGCTCATCGACGATGGTGCCGATCAGGATCGAGCCGGTGGCGCCGATCGGATGGCCGAGCGCGCAAGCACCGCCATTGACGTTGACCTTGTCGCGGTCGAGCTTCAGGTCGCGGATGAACTTTTCGGCGACGACGGCGAAGGCCTCGTTGATCTCGAAGAGGTCGATGTCCTCGATCTTCAGGCCGGCCTTGGCCAGCACCTTCTGCGCGGCGGGCACCGGCGCGTTCAGCATCAGCGTCGGGCAATCGCCCATATTGGCGGTGGCGACGATGCGGGCGCGCGGCTTCAGGCCGTTCTTCTTGGCGTAAGCAGGCGAGGCCAGCAGGATCGCGGCGGCGCCGTCGACGACGCCCGAGGAATTGCCGGCATGGTGGATGTGGTTGAAGGTCTTGAGGTCCGGATATTTCTGGCGGATCAGATCGCCATAGGTGGTGCCTTCGGCATCGACCGGAATGCCGGCCCAGACTTCGAAGGAGGCCTTGAGGCCCGAGAGACCTTCCATCGTCGTCTGCGGACGCGGGAATTCCTCATGATCGAGCGCGACTGAGCCGTCATCATTGTAGACGGTGACCAGCGATTTGGCGAAGCGGTTTTCGGCGATGGCTTTCGCGGCGCGCTGCTGCGAGACCAGCGCCAGTTCGTCGACCGCCTTGCGGTCGATGCCCTGCATGGTGGCGATCGCATCGGCGCAGACGCCCTGCTGCGACTGCGGATGCTGCTTGCGAAGGTGGAGATTGCCGGCATCCATCATCGGCGGCGTTTTGATGTCGGCGGTGGCCGAGGTGTAGCTCATCATTTCGGTGCCGCCGGCGATGACCAGATCTTCCATGCCGGACATGATCTGCGCGGCGCCGAGATTGACGGTGGTGATGCCCGAGCCGCAGAAGCGGTCGAGCGTGACGCCAGAGGCGCGAATGTCGTAGCCGGCATCGAGCGCTGCCATGCGGCCCATGTCGCCGCCCTGCGCGCCGCGCTGGGAGGAGGTGCCCCAGAGCACGTCATCGACTTCGGCGGTGTTGATGTCGTTGCGCTTTGCGATCGCGGCCAGCACCGTGCGGGCCAGATGCTGCGGATGCAGATGGGCGAGCGCGCCCTTCCCCACCTTGCCGATGCCGCGGGGGGTGCGTACTGCGTCGATGATCCAGGCTTCGCTCACTTGTTCGTTCCTTCCTGTGTGGCTGCCATTTTTGAGCGGCAGGGCTCGCTTGCGCGGCCTGCCTTAATGGCGTATTTAATTTCTTAAACGAGTATTTAAATCGAAAAAACCAGAAGCGCAAGGAGGACCGGTGGAGCCGCAAGCAAAGAACAAGGCACGGGCGGCGCCGGAACGGCCTTCGGCACGGGGGCAGTTGCTCGACGCCGCCGGGGCGCTGATGGGCGAGCGGCAGTCGATCGACGTGCCGCTGGCCGAGATCGCGACGCGGGCGGAAGTGAACGTGGCGCTGGTCAGCTATTATTTCGGCGGCAAGGAAGGCTTGCTGCTGGCGCTCGCCAAGCGCGATGCGGCCACCGCACTCGACGAGCTCGACCGGCTGATGAGCCTCGACCTGCCGCCGGCCGAGAAGCTGCGGCGGCATCTGGCCGGCGTCATCCGCACGTTTTTCCGCTATCCCTATCTCTACCGGCTGCTCGGTGCGCTGATGCGCGACGCGGAGAGCGGCGCGGCGCGCGAGATCGCCGAATTTTTCGTCGTGCCGCTGACGCTGACGGCCAAAGAGCTGATGGAGGAAGGGGCGAAGGACGGCACCATCCGCCCGCTCGACCCGACACTCTTCTATCTGGCCGCACTCGGGGCCTGCGAACACATCTTCGCCAATCCGACCGTGCTCAAATATGCGCATGGCATCGACAAGCTCGATGACGAGACGCGGCGGCGCTACACCGAAACGGTGCTCGACACGCTGATGAACGGGTATCTGGCGAAGTAGGTTTTCGGGTATTTGCGGCGATTACCGCCCTTATTCACCGCAAAATGTGCGGTGAACCTGGTGCGCCCGGAACGCTTCGAAGGTCCGAGCCTCGGATTCTTCGTCCGATGCTCCAGCCAGCCGAGCTACGGAAGCGGCGGCGCTACACCGAGACGGTGCTCGACACGCTGATGAACGGGTAAGTGGTGAAGTAGGGCTTCGGGTATCTCGTCAAGGGGTGCGCGGCCGCAAAACCGCGGGCCTAGGTAGTTCCCGAGGCTGCCTGGCGGCCCGCGCCGCACGCAGAATGGCTCAAACGGATCCGGCCAACCGGCCGAACAACGATGCCTGCCGAAATCCGTTCGGCGCCATTTCGCGAGGAACCCCATGGCCTATAACCAGAACGACGCCAACAGCAACAACACGCTCTATTTCATCGTCGGCGGCCTTGTCGTCGCCGGCGCGATTGTCGGCTTCCTCTTCTATACGGGGACGCTGGGCGGCGGCACGCAGACGAATGTGACGATGGAGTCGCCGCTGGGCGTGCCGGGACCGGCCGGGCCGCAAGGCGCGACGGGCAATACCGGCAATACGGGTAACACCGGCTATACCGGCGCGACAGGCGCCACCGGGGCAACCGGTGCGACGGGCGCCGACGGCAGCGACGACTAAGCCGGCGCCAACCGCATTCTGGAAACCGAAGCTCGACATCGGCCGGGCTTCGGTTTTATCTGTCCTGAGCGATCCGACCGACCGGCAACGCCCACGCGCTTCAAGGCTACATGGCACGGCTTCACCTGCATCCCGAGAGCCATCTCGTTTCGCGCATCGGCTGGCTGCGGGCAGCGGTGCTGGGCGCCAATGACGGCATTGTCTCAACTGCGAGCCTGATTGTCGGCGTGGCGGCGGCGTCGGCGGCCGTTTCCGAGGTACTGATTGCCGGGATTGCCGGTCTGGTCGCAGGCGCAATGTCGATGGCCGCCGGCGAATATGTCTCCGTCAGTTCCCAATCCGATACCGAGCGGGCCGATCTCGCACGCGAGAGCGCCGAGCTTGCCAGCCAGCCCGAATTCGAACGGGCGGAGCTCGCACGCATTTATGTCGGCCGCGGCGTCGAGCCCGAACTGGCGCAGCAGGTCGCCGAACAATTGATGGCCAAGGATGCGCTTGCGGCGCATGCGCGCGACGAACTCGGCATTTCGGACATCACGACCGCGCGGCCCGTCCAGGCCGCGCTGACATCGGCCGCGACTTTCGCGGCGGGAGCGGCGCTGCCGCTTTCGATGGTGTTGCTGATGCCACCATCGGCGCTGGTTTTGGGCGTATCGGCGGCCTCTCTCGTCTTCCTCGCACTGCTGGGCGCCGCCGGCGCCCAGGCCGGCGGCGCCGATATCGGCAAGGCGACGTTGCGCGTGACCTTCTGGGGGGCACTCGCCATGGCGGCGACCGCCGGAATCGGCACGCTCGTCGGAACGGTCGTCTGATCTGCGCAACCGAGCAGCAGGTAGATGCGAGCTTCACAGGGGGAACTGCATACCGGTACATGCCGACCATTCGATACGTCCGAACCGGTGGCATCACGGTCGTGTGCCGCTATGCGCCATCGGGCGCGGGCAAATCCGATGCTGCGGGGCAGCGCGCCACGAGCTGCCCCTCTGAAACAGCCACGACCTCACCTTCGCCCAGCGCCACCCAAGGTTCACTCGACAACGGTACGCTGGCCAGCAGCGCAATCCTCTGGCCTACCCCATCGACGGTCACGCCGTCCGCAGCGATGCCCTTGATCATGCAAGCGGCGACGGATGCGAGGAACAATTCGGCAGGGTTGAAGGCGTCTTCGCGGCCCTTGACGTCGGTATCGAGTGCGATCTCCGCGTGCTTTGTCACGGCCAGACTGCCGTGATCGTCGATCCGGCGGGCTTGTACCGAATATTCGAGCATGCGTTCTATTCCTTCTGCAGCGGCACCATCAGCACCGGACGCCGGGCGATTTCGCAGACATGGTCGGCTGTCGAGCCGATGATCTTGCTGTCGATCCAGTTGCGGCCATGCTTGCCGACCACAATCAGCGAATAGCCGTCTTCGCCGGCGCGCGAAATGATCGCATCGGGATCGCCGGTTTCGATGCGCGAGGCGGCGCGACCGCCGGTTGCCTCGATGCGCTGAAGAAGCGCCCGATGCTGCGTCGCGGCCGCCTCCCTTTCATCGGTATCCGCGTCCGGCGCCAGCACGGTCAGGCAGTCGACCTGCGCCGCGCGGGATGCCAACCAGACCGCCGCTTCCTCGGCACCGCGCGACTGCGGCGACAGATCGGTCGCCAGCAGGACACGCTGCAGCGCCCGGCTGCAGACCGCGGCGCATGTTTCGGCCTGCCCCGCCGCGGCCGGCTCGAGCCGTTCGATCAGGACCGGCAGCGCCGACTTGCGGATGATCTCCCGGGCGACGCTGCCGAGAAAAATCTCGCGCAGGAAATTGCGGCTGCGCGAACCGACAACCACCAGGTCGGCTTTCCGTGCCGCGGCGATGGCCAGCAATTCATCGGCCGGAACGCCGCTTGCCGTGACCGCGACGTCGACCGCCAGCCCGGCCGCGCGCAGCGGCGCGGCGCGTTCTTCGAGCCAGGCACGGTAATCGTCTTCATGGCCGAAGCCGGCGCCCTGCCCGTAACCGATCTCGATCACATGGGCGAGCGTCACGGCTTCGACACCCCATCGGGCGAGATCGGGCAGACAGGACAGGAGCGATGCTTCGGCCGGCGAGAGATCGACACCCACAAGGGCTTTGCTGAACATGCGTTTCTCCTCAATCGCGAACGGTGGGGACCGGCGTTTCGGGCAGATGGTCGGCAAGGCCGGCCGCGATGTCGGCGTCGCTGAGACGGCGCAGCATGTCAATCCGTGTGCGGATCTGATCGCGGGCGGCGCGGAAGCGGGCGCGCATTTCATCGGCCGGCAATGTCGTGTCCTTCGAGGCGGGATCGGCAATCGGCCAGTGCAGACGCCGCACCCGGCCCGGCAGGACCGGGCAGACTTCCTCGGCGCAGAGCGTGACGACCAGATCGATGGCGGCCGGGTCGATCTCGTCGACCGATTTCGAGCGCTGGCCGGAAATGTCGATGCCCAGTTCGGCCATGGCCTCGATCGCATAGGGGTTGACGGTGGCGGGCGCCGAGCCGGCGCTCAGCACCGTGACGCCGGCGCCCATCATGTCGCGGGCAAGCCCCTCGGCCATCTGGCTGCGGGCCGAATTGGCCACGCACATGAAGAGAATGGTGGTCATGATGCGCCTCCGCTCTGCACCGGGATGGGGGCGGCCGCGCCGTTTTCGCTGGCCGGGAAATGCCGCCGGGTGCGGTTGGCAAAGGCGACCAGCGACAGCATCACCGGGACCTCGACCAGCACGCCGACCACGGTGACCAGGGCGGCACCCGAATTGAGACCGAAGAGGCCGATCGCCACCGCGACCGCCAGTTCGAAGAAATTCGAAGTGCCGATCAGCGCGCAGGGCGCGGCCACGTTATGCGGCACGCGCCAGGCCCAGGCCGCCGCATAGGCAATCGCGAAAATGCCGTAGGACTGGATCAGCAGCGGCACCGCGATCAGCGCGATCAAGAGCGGGCGGTCGAGAATGACATGACCCTGAAAACCGAAAAGCAGCACCACGGTCGCCAGCAGGCCGAGGATCGAGAAGGGTTTGACCCTGGCGGTGAAGCGCGCGACATGGGCCTCGCCCGGCGCGCCGGGGCCGCCGCGCTTGACCAGCAGGGCGCGCGTCGCCGCTCCCGCCGCCAGCGGGATGACGACATAGAGCCCGACCGAGAGCAGCAGCGTTTCCCAGGGCACCTCGATGTCGGTGACGCCGAGCAGCAGCGCGACGAGGGGCGCGAAGGCGAAGATCATGATGATGTCGTTGAGCGAGACCTGGACCAGCGTGTAGTTGGCATCGCCGCGCGTCAGCTGCGACCAGATGAAGACCATGGCCGTGCAGGGCGCGGCGCCCAAGAGGATCAGGCCGGCAATATACTGTCCGGCATCGGCCGGATCGATCAGATCGGCGAAGACGAATTCGAAAAAGAGCACGCCGAGGGCGGCCATGGTGAAGGGCTTGATCAGCCAGTTGACGATGACCGTGATGACCAGGCCCTTGGGACGACGGTGCATCTGGCGCAGGCTGGCGAAATCGACCGCGACCATCATCGGATAGACCATCGCCCAGATCAGGATCGCCACCAGCAGATTGACCGAGGCATATTCCCAGGCCGCAACGGTCTGGAAGAGGCCGGGAAAGAGATTGCCGAGCGCGACACCGGCGACGATGCACAAGGCAACCCAGAGCGAGAGATAGCGATCAAAGAGCGACACGTCGGGGCCTTTCGGTTGCGGCGCGGGGGTTGGTGCGGGATATGTTCAGCATACGGATGGTTCCGGTTCGCCGGCCTCGAAGACCGCGTCGAGCAGCGCGGCCAGCGGCCGCAGGCTGGCGGGATTGAGCGAATAGCAGATGCGCGGGCGCTCGATTTCGCCGGTGATGATGCCGGCTGCCTTCAGGATGCGCAGATGTTCGGAGACGGTCGACTGGGCCAGCCCGACCTCATCGACAATGTCACAGCCGATGCAGGTGCGTTTTTCGAGCAGCAGGCGGACGATGTGGATGCGCGCCGGATGCGCCAGCGCCTTGGCGAGGGCGGCGATGTCGTCGCCGGTTGGCGCCGGCCGGGCGGGCGCGGGCACGGATCGGGCTGTGGCGGCGGCCATGACGGGCTTCCTTCGTCTATCGTCGATTGACGATGAATAGGCCGAGGCGGCGGTGGCGTCAAGACGGTCGGGACCCCGTGCGGGGGCCGGATGGCGGCGGGAAATGGTGCGCCCGGAACGATTCGAACGTCCGACCCTCAGATTCGTAGTCTGATGCTCTATCCAGCTGAGCTACGGGCGCGCTTGCGCTTCAGATGGGGCGGGCGGCACCGCCGCAATGCCCCGAAGGCGGCTTCCTCTTAAAGCTTCGGGGGCGCGAAGGCAAGGGTTTCGCGGGTTTGTCTCACAGGCCGTGGAGATCGCGGAAGGCGCGGGTTTGGCCCAGCGTTTCGGCCTCCCAGAGGGCACGGGCGACGGCGCGGGCGACGCAATCGGCGGCCATGGCGCCGAGACTGGCGACGGCCATGTGGCGGGGCGCGGGGCCGAGGGAGCGGCGCGCGGTGGCCAGCACGAAGATCGCATCGCCATCGACCGGGGCGTGGACCGGACGGACGGCGCGGGCCAGCCCGTCCTGGGCCATGATGGCGACACGGCGGCATTCGGCCGGCGTCAGGTCGGCATCGGTGGCGACGACGCCGATGGAGGTGTTGCCGCCGGGCTGGGGTGCCGACTTCGAGCCCGTCAGCGGGTCGAGGGCGGCGACGCCCTTGCCGTCCGGCCAGCCGAGACCGCCGAATTCGCCGTCCATTTCGTAAGGCGCGGCCCAGAAGCGCGGCGCGCCCGGCACCACCGCCGAACCGAAGGGATTGGCTGCGACCAGCGCACCGACGGTGAAGCCGTTGGCAGCAACGGCCGAGGCCGAGCCGAGGCCGCCTTTATATTGCCCGGCAATGGCGCCAAGGCCGGCGCCGGCATTGCCGAGACGGAAGCTGCCCGATGCCGCTTCGCAAGCCGCACGGCCGAGCGCGCCATAAGGCGGGGTCTCGCCCCAGGCCTTGTCGCCGCCATTGGCCAGATCGAAAAGGATCGCAGCCGGGACGATGGGCGAGACCAGCGGGCTCGAACCGACGCGGTAGCCCTTGCCGCGCGCACCGAGCCAGGCGGCAGCGCCGGACGCCGCCTCAAGCCCCCAGGAGGAACCGCCCGACAGCACCACTGCATCGACGGCGTCGACCAGACAAGCGGCGTCGAGCAGGTCGGTCTCGCGGGTGCCGGGGCCGCCGCCGCGCATGTCGCCGCCGGCGACCGCGCGCGGCTCGGGCAGGACGACGGTGACGCCGGTGCGGGCGCCCGCGTCTTCGGCATTGCCGACCGATATGCCCTCGACATCGGTGATCAGGTTCAACGGGCCTTTGCGGATCGCGCCGAAGTGCATATGTGTGACCTTCCGGTTTGTGGTCTGCTCAATTCATATATCCTATTTGCGGCCCGGAACACCGCAGGAGGAAACGCAAGCATGAAACTCACCCGCATCGCGCCGGCCCTGTCGGCGGGCGCTGCGCTGTTGCTTCTCGTTGCCGTGCTCGTGATTGCGCTCTGGCCGCGCGCGCAGCCCTACATGGTGGCCAGCGCCAATCCTTATGCCAGCGATGCGGGAGCCGCGATCCTGAAGGCGGGCGGCAGCGCCGTCGATGCGGCGATCGCCGTGCAGGCGGTGCTGTCGCTGGTCGAACCGGAATCCTCTGGCCTCGCCGGCGGCGCGTTCCTGCTGCATTACGACAAGCGGTCGGGGGCGCTCGATGCCTGGGACGGGCGCGAGACGGCACCGATGGGCGTGACGCCCGATCTCTTTCTCGGCGCCGACGGCATGCCGATGGATTTTCTTTCGGCCATGGTCAGCGGGCGTTCGGTCGGGACGCCCGGCGTCGTCATGATGATGTGGGAGGCGCATCGTGAACACGGGCTCCTCGACTGGGCCGACCTCTTCACGCCGGCGATCCGGCTTGCCGAAGAGGGCTTCGCGGTGGCGCCGAAACTGGCGCAGGCGATTGCGCGTGACCCGGTGCTGATGCAAATGCCGGTGGCGCAGGATTATTTTTACCGGCTCGGCGATGACGGCACCCGGCGGCCGCTCCAGGAAGGCGAGGTTCTCAAGAATCCCGCCTATGCGGCAACGCTGCGGCTGATCGCCGAAAAGGGTGCGGCCGGTTTCTATCAAGGACCGGTCGCCGAGGCGATTGTCGATGCGGTGCAAAACGCACCGATGCGGCCGGGCATGCTGGCGCTTGAAGACTTCGCCGCCTACAAGGCGGTCAAGCGCGAGGCGGTTTGCGCGCCCTATCGGCGCCTGCGTGTCTGCTCGATGCCGCCGCCGACTTCGGGCGGGCTGACGCTTTTGCAGATTCTCGGCATTCTCGAAAATTACGACCTGGCCGGCATGGGACCGATGACGGTGACCGCGGTGCATTTCATCGCCGAGGCCGAGAAACTCGCCTATGCCGATCGCGATTTCTATATCGGCGATCCGGATTTCGTCGACGTGCCGGCCAAGGGCATGCTCGACCGCGATTACCTGAAAGCGCGCGCCGCGGAGATCGATGCCAGCCGGACAATGGGCAAGGCCCGGCCCGGCGTGCCGCCGGCACAAGGCGGCACGGAATGGCGCGCCGGGCTTTCGCCGGAACGGGCCTCGACGACGCATTTCAGTATTGTCGACGGGCGCGGCAATGTCGTTTCGATGACATCGTCGGTCGAAGGGCCGTTCGGCGCGCATCTGATGGCCGGCGGCATGATCCTCAACAATCAGCTGACGGATTTTTCCTTTGCGCCGGAGGAAGACGGCCGCGCGGTCGCCAATGCGGTGGCGCCCGGCAAGCGACCGCGCTCGTCGATGACGCCGGTGATCGCGTTCGACGAAGACGGCGATTTCCTTTTCGCCATCGGCTCGCCGGGCGGGCCGCGCATTATCGGCTATGTGGCGCAGGCCCTGATCGCGCTAATCGACTGGGAGATGGGGATGGAAGAAGCGGTGGCGCTGCCGCATTTTCTCGACCGCAACGGGGCGCTTGAAATCGAACAGGGGACGGCGCTTGAAGAGATGATCCCGGTGCTCGGCCAGCTCGGCCACAGCATCGATGTGCGGGTGCTGATGAGCGGCCTGCACGGGATCGCGATGACGGCGCAGGGGCTTGAGGGCGGCGCCGATCCGCGCCGCGACGGCAGCGTGGCCGGCGGCACGCGCTAGAGACGTTCATCGTTTCACGGAAACGATGAACGTCTCCAGGTCTTTGTTTTGTCGCGTTTCCGGACGGTGAACCGCCCCCTTTGGTTCAAAGGAGGCACTTCACCTGGAAACGCTAGAGCGCGGCGCGGGCCGCGCGGGCAAGGCCGAGCAGCGCCGCGTCGGGACGGGTGACGACGAAAGCGGGGATCGCTTTCATCCAGTCTTCGAGGCGGCCCTTGGCCTCGAAACGGGCGCGGAAAAGATCTTCGTCGAAAAGGCCCGGCATGGCGGCAATCCAGCCGGGCACGATGCCGCCGGCGATATAGACGCCGCCACGCGCGCCGAAGGTCAGCGCCATATCGCCGGCAACCGCGCCGAGCCAGCCGCAAAACAGCGCCACCGTTTCGCGCGCAAGGGCGCAGGTGTCGGCGTGGGCGCGGGCGGCGATTTCCTCGGGCGTCAGCGGATCGGCTGGCGCGCCATAAAGTGCTGCCAGCGTCGCATGGAGCGTGACAAGACCGGGACCGGAGAGAACACGTTCGGCCGAGACATGACCGAAGCGCGCCTGAAGATGCGCCAGAACCGCCGCCTCATGTGCATTGGCCGGCGCCAGATCGACATGGCCGCCCTCGCCCGCCACGGCGATCGCCTGCGGGCCGTCGAAGACAAGCGCCGAGACGCCAAGGCCGGTGCCGGCGCCGACAATGGCAATGGGGACGTCGGATAATGGTTCGCGCGCGCGGCCGATGGGATGACGGTCGGCCGATGCAAGGGCCGGAACCGCGAGCGCCAATGCCGCGAAGTCGTTCATCAGACATGGGCGCGCGACAGCGGTGGCGCGGGCCAGCGCTTCGACGCTGACCTCCCAGGGACAATTGGTGAGGCGGATATGCGCCGTCGCCCCGGCCCCCGAAACGGGACCGGCGGCGCAAAGGGCGGCCGCGCCAAGCGCGGGATGGCCTTCGGTCTCGAGAAAGGCTTCAAGCGCATCGTCGAGCCGCGCATAGGCGGTGGTGTGGAGCACGGTCACCGGGCCGAGCGTCAACTCGCCGCCGCGCGCGAGCGCCAACGCGAAGCGTGCATTGGTGCCGCCGATATCTGCCACGAGAAGCTTCTCGCTCTTCATGCCGACGCGATCCCTGTCGCGTCGCAGGCCGACAGCGCGCCGCTAGTGTCGGGGATGCAGATGCGGAAATGCGTGCCCGACGCCGCGCTTTCGACAAGTTCGATATGACCGCCATGCGCGCGGACCAGCTCCTCGACAATGGCCAGACCGAGACCGCTGCCGCCGGCGCGCACGCCACCCGAAAAGGGTTCGAACAGATGCGCGCGGGCCTTTTCGGGCAGGCCGGGGCCGGTGTCGACGATATCGACATGCACCCGGTCCGCTTCGCGGCGGGCGGAGATGCGGATGTCGCCGCCTGTCGCGTTTTCGGCCAACACCTGCGCCGCATTGCGGGTCAGGTTCAGCAGGATGCGAAAGAGATGATCGGGATCGGCTTCGATCTCGAGAGCGGGCGGGACATCGTTCACCCAGCGGATATGGGCCTGCGGCGCCCAGGCCGCTTCCGCGACCTCGTCGGCGAAAGCGGCCAGCGCGATGCGCGTGCGGCGGGGCGGCGCTTCCTCGGCGCGTCCGAATTTCAATGTGTTGGCACAGAGATCGATCGCCCGGTCGATTGCGGCAAAGAGGCGCGGCGCCAGATGCTGCACCATCGGATCGTCGATGGCGCCGATGCGGTCGGACATCAACTGGGCGCTGGCGAGGATGTTGCGCAGGTCGTGGCTGATCTTGCTGACGGCCGTGCCGAGCGAGGCGAGATGCGCCTTCTGGCTCAAGGTGGCGCGAATTTCCTTCTGCATCAGCGATAGTTCGCGTTCGGCGATGCCGATTTCGTCGGCACGGCCCGAAGGCGCGATGACGCGGCGGGCGTCTTCCGGGTCGTTGCGGAAGGCAACCATGTTTTCGGTGATGCGGCGCATCGGCCGCACAAGCACGAAATGAAGTGCTGTGAAGACGAGACCGGCGGTGATGATCGAGATCACCAGCGAGAGGAGAAAGATGTTCTTGCCGTAGCGCAGCATCGCGTGGCGCAGCGGCGTTTCGTCGAAGACGATTTCGATCGACTCGCCGGCCGCAAAACGCGGATTGCCGGTGACGAGCACGACGCGGCCGTCGCCGGCAAGAAGCGTTTCGAAGGCATCCATGACCAGAAACATCGCCATGGCGTCGCGCAGGTCGAAGCTCGTGTCGACCGTCGGTGGCATGTCCTCGCTCAGAACCAGGCGGCGCGCCTCGTCGCGATGCAGCGCGACCGCATAGACCTGGGCGTTTTTCAGCAGTTCCTCGCGCAAGGCCGGCGAGACCATGTTGTCGGGCCGGGCCTCCAGCGCCAGCGAGGCGATTTGCGCGGCGGCCAAACGCTGCTCGAGCCAGGTAAGGCGAAAATTGGCAATCGAGGGCACGAAGATCAGCACTTCGGCCAGCATCACGAAGAGAACCGTCAGCACCAGCAGGCGGCGCGACAGGCTTTCGCGCAGCGGACGGGCAAGACGCGCGAGCCTGCCTTCCGCAATGCCGCCATTGTCCGCCGTCGCTCTCATGGTCTCCGTCCCTGGCGTTCCGGGCACCAGCTTAGCCGAACAGGCCGAGAAAGCGCACCAGCATTCGCGTTTTGGGGCTGAAAAGCGTCGGTG
Source organism: Parvibaculum sp. (assembly GCF_030651915.1). Lineage (GTDB taxonomy): Bacteria > Pseudomonadota > Alphaproteobacteria > Parvibaculales > Parvibaculaceae > Parvibaculum. The sequence continues at coordinate 1,003,284 of NZ_JAUSBV010000005.1, forward strand.
TGTAGTAGGAGCCGGCCACACGCTTGCCGACTTCGGAGAAGGTCGGATAGGGCGCAACGACGCCGGCCATGGCGCTGAGCTTCAGGGCGTGGGTCTTCGCCAGCACCCAGGGCAGGATCAACTCGCCTGCATGGGCGCCGGCGATGGTGGCGCCGAGCACGCGGGCATGACTGTCGGTGATGACCTTGATGACGCCGTCGGTTTCGTGTTCGGCCTGGGCGCGGTCGTTCTCGGCGAAGTGCCAGCGCAGCACGTTGATCTTCATGTGACGTTCGCGGGCTTCCGTCTCGGTTTCGCCGACATGGGCGAGTTCGGGATCGGTGTAGGTCACCCAGGGAATCGAGGTGTGATCGGCCTTGGCCGGCACGCGGAAGAGCGCGTTGCGGATGACGATGCCGGCGTGATAGCCGGCGACATGGGTGAACTGAAGGCCGCCCGCCACGTCGCCGATGCCGAAGACGTGCTTGTTGGTCGTGCGCAGGCGTTCATCGACGACGAGACCTTTCGGCGAATATTCGATGCCGGCCTTTTCGAGTTCGAGGCCCTCGACATTGGCGCGGCGCCCGGTCGCGATGAGGAGATGCGAGCCTTCGATCTCGCGCGTCTTGCCGCCGACTTCAACCGTTACCACGACGCGGCCCGTCTCGCCGGCGACGCTTGCGACTTTCGCGTCTTCGACGATCTCGACACCTTCGCGGCGCAGGCGGTCGACGACGATGGCCGAGAGTTCCGGGTCGTCGCGACCGAAAACGCGCAAGCCTTCGAGGACCGTCACCTTGGCGCCGAGACGACGATGCGCCTGTGCCATTTCCATGCCGATCGGGCCGCCACCGACAACGATCAGATGGGCCGGGCATTCGGTATTTTCGAAGATGTTCTCGTTGGTGAAGAACGGCAGTTTGTCGAGACCGGGGATCGGCGGCACAGCGGCACGCGAGCCGGTGGCGATCACGAAACGGCGGGCGCTGATTTCATTGTCGCCGGCGATTACGGTCGAGGCGTCCTTGAAGCGGCCATGCTCCTTGATGACGGTGACGCCGAGCGCCTCGAAGCGGGCGACGGAATCGTTGGGGGCAATGGCCGCGATAACGCCGTGGACATGGGCATGGACCTTGGCAAAATCGACCTTGGGTCTTGCCGGCGCGATACCGAAAGGCGCGCCCGCGCTCATGCGGTAAGCCTGTTTGGCTGCGGCGAGCAGCGCTTTCGAGGGAACACAGCCGGTGTTGAGGCAATCACCGCCCATCGCGTCGCGCTCGATCAGCACCGTCCTGGCGCCCATCTGCGCGGCACCTGCCGCCACCGACAGTCCGCCCGAGCCTGCGCCGATGATGCAGATGTCGGCCTTGATCCGCTTCGCCATGATTTCCTCAGCGTGTTGGGACAGTGTGTCGGGAAGACGTGGCGCTCAATCCTGCGCCGCGCCGGTCATGCGTTTGTAGATGACGGGTACCAGAGCCAGAACCGCCAGCGCCAGCACAGGACCGATGATCTGCGGCTCGAAGAACAGGCCGAGATCGGGATCGCGGCCGGCGTCGAAGACCGCGCCAAGGCCGTTGCCGAGGCTGGCATAGACGAAGGTGCCGGGAATGATGCCGATGAAGGTGGCGACGACATAGGTGCGCAGGGGAACGCCGAGAAAGGCCGGCGCCAGATTGACCAGGAAGAAGGGGAAGAGCGGCACCAGCCGCAGCACCAGCATGTAGTTGAAGGCGTTCTTGCCGAAGCCTTGCTCCAGCTTGCGCAGGCCCGGCCCCGCCTTTGCGCGCAACAGGTCGCCCAGCGCGGTTTTTGCCGCCAGGAAAATTGCCGTCGCACCGACCGTCGCGCCGACAACCGTCAGCGTCCCGCCGAGCCATGTGCCGAAGAGAAAGCCGCCGGTCAGGGTGGCGACCAGCGCGGCCGGCAGCGAGAAGGCGACGATGGCGATGTAGGCCAGGACATAGATGAGCGCCGCAAGCAGCAGATTGTCGGCGACCCAGTGGGTCAGCGCCTGCCGGTTGTCGCGCAGCGTGTCGAGGGTCGCATAGCGGTCAAGGCCGAGGGCGAAAAAGGCGACGAGGCCGGCCGCCAGCACCACGAGCGGCAGGAGACGGCCAACGGAAAAATTGCGCGCCGGCAATTGCGGGGGTGTTTCGGTCATTCCACTTTCTCCAGACGCGCCGCGTCGTTGAGCGACCAGTCGTAATCATATGACGACACGCGCGAGACCCCGGCCAGCGCAGCGGCAAGCTTCGGCCCGGCATATTTGCGCAATTCGGCGAGAACGCCGGCCTCGGTGCCGCCAAAATCCTTCTTGTACCAGCTAAAAATGCTCGAGGCGGTGAGGCGGCCATCGCGGAAGGCGGCACCGCGCGGGCTGTTGATGTAGCGGCGCGCGGCCTCATCGAGCATGGCATCGAGGGTCGCCCCCTCATATGGCTCGGTGGCCAGATCCGGGCAGCTCCAGGAGGCACAATTGACCGCATAGTGAACGCGGGCATCGCCGAAATCGGGGCGCAGGATGCCGTGTTCGATGTCGTCGAGCGACAGATCGCGGCCCGCAACGCGAACGAGCTTCTTGCCCCAAGGCCCGCGGGCAAAGAGGCCCGGCGAAATCGAAATGTCACGGATCGAGGCCACGGGGTAGTGGTCGATCACAACCTGAACGGTCACTGCATTGTAGAGATTGACCCAAAAGGCGAATTGCTCGTCGCGGGACAAGGCGGCCGGGTCTATCGCTTCAAGGCTCTCGATATAGGCGGCAAGCGCCGCACGATCCGGCTCGCTTGCCTTGAGGCCCGCATAGTCGACGAAATGCGGCGCCGCCCCACCGTCGTCCGGCGGCGGCAGAACCAGCCAGCTCTGCAGCAACGCGCCCCAGGGCCGGTGATCGGGCGTCATGGGCGGCTCCGCGCCGGCCGGGGCGACCAAAACGCCAAAAAAGAACAAAAATAGAACAATATAACGGGCTCTCCCGGACATGGTGCTGCTCCCTGATGGCGAAGCGGCCGGACCATACGCCGAATGCGGCGGCCCGAAACGGGGTATCACTCATTTGTGAGACAAAGTCAGGCAGAGTGAAACAAGACAGGCATGGCGTTGACTTGCGCGACCCATATCGCTTATACACCCGCCTGACAGCCGTGAGGCGGCAACGCCTGCGGCTCTTGTTTTTTATTGGCATTCGAGAGGCCGGCTCCCCTGAGCTGCCCGGTGCCGGACCTGCCGGAGAAGAGACGTGAAACGGACCTATCAACCGAGCGAACTCGTCCGCAAGCGCCGCCACGGCTTCCGCGCGCGCACGGCCACCAAAGGTGGCCGCAAGGTGCTCGCCGCCCGCCGGGCCAAGGGCCGCAAGCGGCTTTCGGCCTGACCCCACTCCGCAACGCCGGCGCCTGCCCGCCGACGGCTTACCGGGTACGCGGTTGTCCGGGTCCGAATGCGAGCAGCCCGATGGACCGCCAGATCGACAAAATTCGCAAACGCCGAGATTTCCTTGCCGCCGCTCGCGGGCGCAAGCGGGCCGAACGCGGCCTCGTGCTGCAAGCGCTCGACCGACAGGACGGTGCTGCACCCCGCGCCGGATTTACCGTCACCCGCAAAGTGGGCAACGCCGTCATCCGCAATCGCGCCAAGCGCCGGTTGCGCGCGGCGGCGGCTGAAATTCTTCCGCTTGCCGCAAAACCCGGCTACGACTACGTGCTGATCGGCCGCCACGACACGCCGACGCGCCGATGGGCCGAACTTCTCGCCGATCTACGCGCCGCGCTTGACGAGGTTCACGGCAGCCACACCACCAGGCCACGCGACCGCGCTTCCGCCTCACGCTCCGAAGCTTCGCCTTCCGACATCGGGAAAGACCTGCCACATGGGTGACAACCGCAACTTCATCATCGCCATTTTCCTGTCGGTTCTCGTTTTTATCGGGTGGCAGTATCTGGTCATCAATCCACAAATGGAAGCCGAGCGCGCGCGGCAGGAAGCGATCGAGGCGGCGGCCGGGGCCGAGACGGGCGCAGCTGACGCGCCGGGCGGCGATGTGCGATTGCCGTCGGTCGAAGCGCCGGCGCAGCCCGGCATCGGCGGCGTCATTGCGGCCGAAACATTGCCGCGCGATTCCGCACTGGCCCAGGCGCCGCGGCTGGCCATTCGTTCGGCCGAGCTCGACGGCTCGATTTCGCTGAGAGGTGCGCGCTTCGACGACCTCCGGCTGCGGCAGTATCGCGCGACGACCGATCCCGAGAGCGCCGAGATCGCGCTGTTCTCGCCGGCCAAGACGCCGGCTCCCTATTTTTCGGAATTCGGGTTCATCGGGGTTCCGGGCGCGAATGTGAACCTTCCCGACGCGGCGAGCGTGTGGCGCGTGGCGGAGGGCGAGACACTGACGCCCGAGACGCCGGTGACGCTTGCCTGGGATAATGGCGCGGGCCTCACCTTCCTGCGCCGTATCACGCTCGATGAGCATTATCTTTTCACGATTTCCGACCGGATCGAGAACCGCACCGGGCAGGCCGTGACGCTCTTTCCCTACGGCCTGATCTCGCGCACCGGCAAACCTTCCGGCAGTTCGTTCTTCATTCTGCATGAAGGCCTGATCGGCATGTTTCCCGAGGATGGTCTACGCGAGGTCGACTATTCGGACCTCGAGGGGGAACCCGCACAGACATTCGACGCCTCGCGCGGCTGGCTCGGCATGACCGACAAGTACTGGGCGACCGTGCTCGCGCCTGAAAACGATCGCCCCTTTACCGCGCGCTTCAGCGAAGACCCCGATCCGCGCCGCGAAATCTACCAGACCGATTTTCGCTACGAAGCCATCACGCTGACCGATGGCGAAAACTCGACGGTGGAAAGCCGGCTTTTTGCCGGCGCCAAGGTGACGTCCGTGGTCGATAGCTACGATGCCGCCGGCATCTACAAGTTCGAATTGCTTATCGACTGGGGCTGGTTCCACTTCCTGACCAAACCGCTGTTTCATGCTCTGCATTTCATCGCGGGTTATATCGGTAATTTCGGCATCGCCATTCTCATCATCACGGTACTGATCAAGCTCGTCTTCTACCCGCTTGCCAACAAGTCCTATGTGGCGATGAGCAAGATGAAGAAGCTGCAGCCCGAAATGGAGAAGCTGCGCGAACGCCACAAGGACGACAAGCTGAAGCAGCAGCAGGAGATCATGGAGCTCTACAAGAAGGAGAAGGTCAATCCGCTGGCCGGCTGCCTTCCCGTTCTGATCCAGATTCCGGTGTTCTTTGCGCTCTACAAAGTGCTTTTTGTCACCATCGAAATGCGACATGCACCGTTTTTCGGCTGGATCACCGATCTGTCGGCGCCCGATCCGACATCGCTCTTCAATCTTTTCGGGCTGATCCCCTGGGACCCGCCATCGCTTCTCATCATCGGCATCTGGCCGCTGATCATGGGCTTTACCATGTTCGTGCAGATGCGCATGAACCCGCTGCCGGCCGATCCGATCCAGGCGCAGATTTTTACCTGGATGCCGGTGATCTTCACCTTCATGCTGGCAAGCTTCCCGGCCGGCCTCGTGATCTATTGGGCGTGGAACAACACGCTGTCGGTGCTCCAGCAAGGCGTCATCATGAAGCGCCAGGGCGTCAAGATCGAAGTCTTCAGCAATATGGGCTTCGACAAGGTTGCGGCGCTCTTCACCGGGGGCGGCGACAAGCCGAAAGGCTGAACGATGTCCGGGGCGCCAGGCGGCGAGCATGACGACGACGCGCCGGACCTCGAAGCGGGACGCTGGCTCTTTGCGCAGACCTGTTCGTTCGTGCGCGGCGCGGTCGATATGGAAGGGTTGCCGCCGGGCGATATGGCCGAGGTCGCCTTTGCCGGCCGCTCCAATGTCGGCAAGTCGAGCCTTGTCAATGCGCTGACAGGCCGCAAGACGCTGGCCCGCACGTCCAACACCCCCGGACGGACCAAGGAACTCAACTTCTTCGTGCTGGGCGCCGAGAACCGGCCGGCCATCATGCTCGCCGACCTGCCGGGTTATGGTTATGCACGCGAAACCCGCACCCGCGTCGAACAATGGACCGATCTCGTGATGTCCTATTTGCGCGGCCGCGCGACGCTGCGCCGGGTGCTGCTGCTGATCGACGCGCGGCACGGACTAAAGGCGAACGACAGCGAAGTGATGGCGCTGCTCGATGAGGCCGCGGTCTCGTACCAGATTGTGCTGACCAAGACCGACAAGCTGAAATCCGGCGAACTGGAAAAACGGCTGGGTGAGGTTGAGGCCGGCATCCGGGCGCATGTCGCCGCGCATCCACGGGTCATCGCCACCTCGAGCGAGACCGGGACCGGCATCGCCGAACTGCGCGCCGAGATCGCCTCGCTGGCCGCGGTCGACGCGCTGGGGTATAAAGCCCGAACCCGTTGAAATCGAGGCAGGGAGTGCGAGGGTCGATGCCGGATACAACCACCGACAAGAATGCGGCATCGCCCGACGAGGCGGCAAAGCTCGAACGGGCACGCGTCCTTTCGGAAGCGCTTCCCTTCATGCAACGCTACGACAAGCGTACCGTCGTCGTGAAATATGGCGGCCACGCGATGGGCGATGAGGCGCTTGGTGCCGAGTTCGCGCGCGACATCGTTCTCTTGAAGCAGTCCGGCGTCAACCCCATCGTCGTTCATGGCGGCGGCCCACAGATCGGCGCGATGCTGACGCGTCTTGGCATCAAGAGCGAGTTCTCGGGCGGATTGCGCATTACCGACAAGGCGACGGTCGAAATCGTCGAGATGGTTCTGGCCGGCTCTATCAACAAGCAGATTGTGGCGCAGCTCAACCAGGCAGGCGGACGCGCCATCGGCTTGTGCGGCAAGGATGGCAATCTCATTGTCGCCCGCAAGGTCGAGCACAAGATCCACGACCCCGAGTCGAATATCGAGAAGATTCTCGATCTCGGTTTTGTCGGCGAGCCGGAGAAGATCAATCCGGAGATTCTCGATGTCATCCAGAAGTCCGACATCATTCCCGTTATCGCGCCTATCGGCGTGTCACGCGACGGGGAAACCTACAATATCAATGCCGACACGGCAGCCGGTGCCATCGCTGCGGCCATGGGCGCTGCGCGCCTGCTGCTGCTTACCGATGTCCGCGGCGTGCTCGACAAGCAGGGGGAACTTGTAACCTCGCTCACGCTCGACAAGGCCAAAGCGCTGATGACGGACGGCACGATCTCGGGCGGCATGATTCCGAAACTCGAGACCTGTATCGATGCGGTGGAGGGTGGCGTTGAAGCCGTTGTCATTCTTGACGGACGCGTGCGTCATGCGGTGCTGCTGGAGCTGTTCACCGAGCATGGCGCGGGAACGCTGATCCGGAAAGCGACCGACTGACAAGTCCGGCTTTCCAGACGGAAAGGTGCAGGCCGACGCCATGAGCCTTCGTTTCAACCTTCTTGCCCTGTGTGCGGGCCTCTGTGTCCTTGCGGTGGCACCTGCCCATGCCGACTACCAGCTCTGCAACCGCACGAGCTATGTGCTGGACGGCGCGATTGCCGTTCAGGAGGGTGCCGTCTGGCAGAGCCGGGGCTGGGTGAGGATGCTCCCCGGCGGTTGTGCTGTTGCGCTAACGGGTCCGATTGAAAGTGAGGAATATTTCGTATTCGCACGCTCGATCGAGGCCCATCAAGGACGTACGCAGTATTTCTCCGGCAATGAGCGTTTTTGTACCGCCGACGACAGCTTCTTGATCGAGGGTCGCGATCAATGCGCCGCACGCGGATATGATGCCAACGAGTTTCTGCCCGTGCGAACCGAGCGCGGCAACGACTGGGTGACGACCTTCTCCGAAGCGAGCGACCACACCGCCGAGCAGGCCGAAATCGCCGGGACGCAGCGGCTGCTGCAGGACAACGGCTTCAAGCTCTCGCGGGTCGACGGAATCGCGGCGCGCAACACGACGCGCGCCGTCGAAGCCTTTCAACGGCTGATCGGCGTCCCGGCCGATGGACAGATCGACCAGATCCTGATCGAACAGCTGATCGCGGGCGCCGAACAGGAGCAGGCGAAGGCCGGTCTCGATGTCTGCAACAAAACCGGGCACCTGATCTGGAGCGCCCTTGGATATCGCAGTCTCGAGGGCGAGATGTCGAGTGGCTGGATTCGCATCGAGCCCGGGCAGTGCCGCAAGGCCATCAAGGGCAAGCTGACGGAGCGCGAATATTTCGTCTATGCCGAAGCGGTCGACGATGAGGGCACGATCGCCCGGGTCGATGGCGATACCCTGATCTGGTCGGGCGATGCACGCTTCTGCACCAAGCCAACGCGATTCGAGATCAAGAGCCGCGACCGCTGCGCGGCGCGCGGTTTCGATGAACGCGCTTTCATGCGGATCGAAACGGGCGGGAAGTCAAATTGGGTGCTCGATCTCGACTAGAGGATGACGGCGCCGATGTCTAGTTCACCTCGGTGTCAATCCCGAAATACTGAAGATGCCAGAGCATCTCACTGGGCTCCATCGGGTAGTCGATCCCGGCGCGAGGCAGAACGAGATTGTTCTTCGGGACATGCGCGATATAGGTCTGAATGGAAAGGGCCGTCCGCATCGCCAGGCCCGCCTTCCAGCACAAGGCCGCGATTCCACGGCCACTCTCGGCCTCTATGACCTGTTCAATGCGGGCGCGATCGACCCCACTGAGCAGCGAAAGCGCAAGGACGACCGTCGTCTTCTGACCGGTCGTCGCCGCATCCATGACCATCTCGTCGCCCAGATCGCCTCTTGCAAAGGCTTCCGTTACCGCATTGCGATCAAGCGCTGGACGCTCTGCAGGTTTTTCCGCGTCGATCCGGTCGCGCGCGCGCGCCTTCAACCAGATCGATGTCTCCTCATCCAGGTTGTTGCGGTGCGCCAGCTCGTCGATCAATGCCCGGGAAACAAAAGTGGCAATGCGCCGCACGGCGCGCAGGGAAAGTTCGGTGCGCATCACCAGCGGCTGATGCCAGGCTTCGATCCCGGCCGCCTTGGCAATGACGCTCTCGAGCGAGTTCTCGCGGATGCGGGCGCTGGGATTCGTCAGAAGTTGTGCCACGGCCGAAATATCGAGCGTTGCGATCACGGCGTCCGACACGCGGGCGCTCAGACCTTCGCGGCGTGCGATGGCATCGACAGCACCCTGTATGCGACATGTCGCAATCAGTTCGACAAGGTCCTCATCAGACAGAAGCGGAGAATATTGCAGGATCGGCCCGCAGACCGAAATCTCGACATCGCGCGCCAAACGGGTCGCCAGCTGCTTTGGAATCGTGGGGCAACGCGCAACCTCGCGCGCGACGATCGCGCGGACGCGCGGCGCTTCGTCCTCGGCGATCTTTTCCAGCAACTCGACGGTGCGTTGCTGCAATGCCGTTCTTTCGCTGCGCGGCATGTCGGGCATCATTCGGGATATCTTGCGCGCCAGTTCCTCGCGCACCTCGACACCACTGTCTGTGCGCAGGAGCTCGTCCGCATGGATCGGCGACGCCGGATTGGCGGCGACGAGGCTGCGGACTTCGAGATCGTCGTCACATGCAAGATAGTAGAGCGTTTCGGGTGGCGCATCCGCGCGGGCAGCGAGCTCGCGCTTGGTCGCACGCTGGTGGCCTTCGAGAGCCTCGCGCGCGTCCTCATAGCGGAGCCGTTCGGGCAATGTCCGCCGTCCCCACAGTCTCGATAGCAGCCCGAACGCCATCGGCACTCCCTGAAAAGCGGCCCGAAGCGTGCCACAGCTTCCGCCTGCCCCAGTTTCGAGGGGTAGCCCTTAACAGTCGCTTAATCTCCGGGACTATCGACCGGCCAAATGCTTGCCATTCGGCGCGGCGCCGGGCACATAGGGGCCATGCCCGAGCCCCGCCTTCCGCCGACCGATGCCGCCGCCCTCGCGGGCCGAGGTTTTTCGCATATCGAGAACTGGATCTTCGACCTCGACAACACGCTTTATCCGCCCTCCTGCGATCTCTTTGCGCAGGTGGACCAACGGATGACGGCCTTTATCGGGCGCTTTCTCGATGTCGATGCGGCCGAAGCGCGGCGCATTCAGAAGGACTTCTATGTCGAGCACGGCACAACATTGTCCGGCTTGATGAAAGTTCACGGTCTGGCGCCGGCGGCGTTCCTGCAATTCGTCCACGATATCGATGTGTCGGCGGTGACGCCCGATGCGGCGATGGGGGCGGCGATTGGAAGGTTGCCCGGCCGCAAGCTCATTTTCACCAATGGGTCGGTCGCCCATGCCGAAAATGTCATTCGACGGCTCGGCATCGAACATGTCTTCGACGGCATTTACGACATTGTGACCGCACGCTATGAGCCGAAGCCGCGGCGCGGCGCCTATGAACGGCTGGTCGAAGTGAGTGGCATCGATCCGGAACGCGCGGCCATGTTCGAGGATATTGCCCGCAATCTCGAAGTGCCACATGCGCTCGGCATGACCACCGTCTGGGTCCGGCCGGGCCCACCCGGCCCGGAACGGCACCAACAGATTTCACACGAAGGCGCGGACGGCGTGCATGTCCATCACGTCACCGACGATCTTCGTGCCTTTATCGACGCACTCGCGCCGGTGGCATCAGCGACGGCCGAATAGACGCTCGATGTCGGCGAGCTTCAGCTCGACATAGGTCGGGCGCCCGTGATTGCACTGGCCCGAATGCGGCGTCGCTTCCATCTCGCGCAGAAGCGCATTCATCTCTTCAGCCGTGAGGCGGCGGCCCGCCCGCACCGATCCATGACAGGCAATGGTGCCGCAAACCTCTTCGAGTCTTTCCTTCAACGACAAGGCCTCGTCGAGTTCGGAAAGATCGTCGGCGAGATCGCGCACCAGGCCTTCCACATCAAGCTTGCCGAAGATGGCCGGCACTTCGCGGACGATGACGGCACCGGTGCCGAAGGCCTCGAGCACGAAGCCGAGCTCGGCAAGTTCTTCCGCCCGGGCAGCCAATCGCGCCGCTTCGGCCTCGTCGAGGTCGACCACTTGCGGGATCAGCAGCATCTGGCGCGCGACGCCCTGCGCTTCCATCGCCTTCTTCATGCGCTCGTAGACCAGGCGTTCATGGGCGGCATGCTGATCGACGATGACAATGCCATCCGCCGTCTGGGCAACGACGTAGGTTTCGTGAAGCTGGCCCCGTGCAACACCCAGCGGACGATCAATGCCCGAGGCGCTCCCGGTGTCCTTGTCTGAATCCATCACAGGCTCGACGCGCGCGCCGTGACCACCGATATCGGCGAAAGCGCCCTGCCACGCGCCGCGCTCCTCGGCAAAGCCGCGCGACGGCGCACCCTGTGACCGATAGGCCGACATAGGCGCTGCCGTGGCATCCGGGCGCAGGGCGCCGAGTGCGGCGCCCGCCACCGTAGTCGAGGCGCGGTGACCCGCCCCTGCCAACACATGCTTCAACGCCCCGACAATCAGCCCGCGCACCAGACCTGAATCGCGAAACCGCACTTCGGCCTTGGCCGGATGGACATTCACGTCGACGTCGGCTGGATCGATGTCGATGAACAGCGCCACCGCCGGATAGCGGTCGCGCGCCAGAAAATCGGCATAGGCGCCACGCACCGCGCCGACGATCAACTTGTCGCGCACGGGGCGGCCATTGACAAAGAGAAACTGCATCTGGGCGGTGCCGCGATTGTAGGTCGGCAGGCCGGCGAAGCCGGACAGGCCGATGCCCTCGCGCACAGCGTCGATGGCGAGCGCGTTTTCGGCGAAGTCGCGGCCCATGATGGCGCCGAGGCGCGCGAGACGGCCAGACGCGCCCGGCAGTTCGGGATCGAGGCGCAGCAGGGTGCGGCCTGCGCTTGTCAGCGTGAACCCCGTTTCGGCATTCGCCATGGCGAGGCGCTTTACCACATCCGATACGGCCAGTGCTTCGGCCCGCTCGCTTTTCATGAACTTCAGACGGGCCGGCGTCGCATAGAAAAGATCGCGCACTTCGACGCTTGTGCCGGTCTTGCCGGGCGCCGGCTCAATCGCTCCAACATGCCCGCCCTCGACCGAGATCCGATGAGCGTTGGCGTCGTCGCGTGCGCGACTGACAATCGCAAGGCGGGCGACCGTACCGATCGATGGCAGCGCTTCACCGCGAAAGCCGAGGGTCGAAATGTTGTGCAGATCCTCATGCGCATCGCCATCGGCGCCGAGCTTCGATGTCGCGTGACGCTCAATGGCGAGCGACAGTTCCTCAGCGCTCATGCCGAAGCCGTCATCAGCAACGCGGATCAGGTCGCGGCCGCCGCCGTCGATCACGACATCGATATGGCGGGCACCGGCATCGAGTGCATTCTCGACCAGTTCCTTGACGGCGCTCGCCGGCCGCTCGACCACCTCGCCGGCGGCGATGCGGTTGATCGTTCCCTCGCTGAGGCGGCGGATGCGGCTCATCTGTGCCTCAAGCGCTCCCTTGCGCAAGATACTTCCGGGCGAGAATCTTGCCTTCCTCGACCGCCGGCTGATCGAACGGATCGACGCCCAGCATGTCGCCGGCGATCATGGTTTCCAGCATGAAATGCATGAAAAGCGCACCGAGCGTGCGTTCGTTAAGCGCCGACAGATGGAAGGTCCGGACGGGGCGACCATTCTTCGCCAGCGTGTCCGCTGTCGCACGTTGCTCAGCATCGACGAGATCGCCCACGGTGCAGCCGCCAAGGAATGCGAAATCCGTGCCCTTGGCCAGATCGGCGCTCGCCATCGGGCCTTTGCCTTTGACCTCGGTCATGAAGACCGTGAAAAGTTTGTCGCGCGGGCCGTCGAGCCAGAGCTGCAACTGGCTGTGCTGATCGACGGGCCCGAGCGCCTTGACCGGCGTCGTGCCCTTGCCGTCCTTGCCAAGACTTTCAGCCCAGAGCTGGCAGTGCCACGACAGAAAACGCTCCAACCGATCGGCATAGGCCATGAAAACCGAAATGCTGGCACCTCTCGTTTGCGCCAGCGCAAGCGAAAGGGCGGCGCCGGCGGCCGGCGCCACGTCTCTTGCCGGCGCGCCGGAGAGGACCGGTGCCAGTACCGAGGCCGCCCCTTCGCGTATGGCTGCAATGTCGAGACCCATCAGACAAGCCGGCAGCAGGCCGACATTGGTCAGCACCGCATAGCGTCCGCCGACGCCCGGGTCGTGATCGAGCGTCGGGAAGCCTTGTGCCTCGGCCAGTGCGCGCATCGGATTGGGTTTTCCGTTCTTCGCCGGCTCCGTCAACACCGCGAAGTGATGCTTCATGTATTTGCCGCCGCCCGCCTTTTCGATGGCGCTCATGGCGGCGAGCGTCTGGATTGCGGGCTCGACGGTGCCGCCCGATTTCGAGACCACCAGAAAACGCGTGGTGCGCAGATCGGCATTCGACAGCGCAGCTTCCATGGTCGCGGCATCGAGATTGTCGGGCACGTGGATTCGGACGCCCTTCTGAACATGGGCCTGCGTGCCCCAGCCGGTCAGTTGCGCCAGTGCCTGTGCACCGAGGGCCGAGCCGCCAATACCGAAGATGAAAAGATCGGTGGTGTTGTCGAGGAGCGCCGAGGCCACGGATTCAATGGCCGGAAAGTCATCGCGGCGCGCCGGCACCCGGAGCAGCGGCAGCGACCCGTCCTCATGGGCCTTGCGCAGCCGGCCCAAGGCCTTTTCCGCCAGGGTGAGCGCGGCGTCGAAATCTGCGCGTGCGAGCCCACCCTCTCCTATGGCGTCGCTGAAACAGGCGTCGATCGACTGGACGTAGGGCGCGGCAGCGGCCATGCAAAATTTTCCATCCTGAGATCGGAAACATGCCGGAATCGACTCGGCAAATTGGAGCCTAACAAGAAGCCGTGCGGCCGGCCAGAAGATCGCGGGTCAGCCGGATGCGGCTAGTGCTGGCGGCCGGGCGCTGCGGGGGGCGCCATGTCGCCGGTTTCCGGCAGACCTTCGACCGTGGGCGAAAGATTCGGCCGGCCGACAATCACCACCACCAGGTCGTCAGCCCGCAGCAAGCGCCGGGCAACGCGCGCGATGTCTTCCTGCGTCACGTCCTCGATCAGGCCGTTGCGGCGCTCGACATAGTCGATGCCGAGGTTCTCGGTCTGTATGCCCATGAGCTGGTTGGCGATCGCGCTATTGGATGTAAAGCGCAGCGGGTAGGAGCCGGTGAGATAGGTCTTGGCGTCAGCGAGTTCCGCGGGCGAGACGCCCTCCTCCGCCATGCGCCGCAGCTCACCACGAATGATCGACAGCGACTGGCCAACACGTTCGTTTCGCGTCGCCACCTGCCCGAACATCATCGCTGCCTTTTTCAGCGGCGAAAGCGAGGTGCCGACCGAATAGGCCAAACCGCGCTTCTCGCGGACTTCTTCCATCAACCGCGAGGAAAAGCTGCCGCCGCCCAGAATGTAGTTCATCATGAAAGCCGGAATGAAATCCGGGTCGTCACGCGCCATGCCCTGCGCGCCGAAAATAACGACGCTTTGCGGAAAATCGCGCTCAACAACAATGGTCTGGGCGCCGGACGCAACTTCAACCACCGGAATTTCCGGCAACACCGCTTCGGCCGGCAAGGCGCCGAAGGTCTTGTCCAGCAGCGTGCCGAGCTCGTCCGCCGAGATTGGTCCAACGACAGAGATTTTCAGGTTGTTGCGCGCCAGTACATTCTTCGTATAGCCGATCAGGTCGCCGCGCGAGATGCGCGCCAGCGTTTCGGGTGTACCCTGCCGGTTCAACGCATAGGGATGGCCGCCCAGTGCCGCACGGTACCAGGCATCGGCCGCCAGCCAGTCCGGTGACTGGCGATTGCGCGCAACCGCAACGCCAATCTGGGCGCGGATGCGTTCGACCGCATCGTCGTCGAAGCGCGGTTCGACAATAGCGAGCGCGAAGAGTGCGAAGGCTTCGTCGCGCGCTTCGACCAGCGTTTTCAGCGAAGCGTTGAAATAGTCATTGTCGACCGAGAATGACATCTGTGCCGCGATATCGTCGAGACGCGCCTGGAAAGCTTGCGACGGCAGGTCGCCCGCACCTTCGCCCAGAAGCGAAGCCGCCATATTGGCCGTACCGGCCTTTTCGGCGGTGTCGGTCACGGTGCCGCCTTCCCACGCCGCCTCCATCACGATGACGGGAACTGTGCGTTCCTCGACAAGCCAGGCTTCGATACCGCCGGGGCTGACCACACGTTCGATTTCAAACGCAGAGAGCGGTGTCGCCAGAAAGAGAATTGCAGCCAGAAGAATGCCGAATAAAGCGCGGGCGGTCATGCGCCACCTCCCGGCAACAATTCTCCGGTCACGGCGGCGCGACCGGTGAGCACACTGCGTGCCGCGCCGAGCACATCACTGGCCGTGACGGCACGAATGCGGTCCGGCCACTCGTGAATGTCGGTCACCGACATGCCCGTCATCAGACCCTCGCCATAGGCATAGGCCATGGCGCGCTGGCTATCGCGTGCGTAGACGGCACCTGCGGCGATGACCGTTTTCGCGCGATCCAACTCTTCGGCAGTCACGCCTTCCGCAAGCAGTAGCGCGATCTCGGCGTCAATCGCCTTTTCGAGATCTTCAAGTGCGCCACCAACGCGCGGCAGCGCATAAAGGCCAAACTTGCCGGCGTCGAGCCGACTGCCTTCGTACCAGGACCCGATGCTGGCGGCGATGCCTTGCGTAATCACCAGATTGCGATAGAGGCGGCTTGTCTGACCGCCACCCAAAATTTCCGCCAGCACATCGAAGGCAGCGCCTTCGCGTGCGCCGGCATTGCTGTAGTCCGGCGCCGGATAGAACCGCAGCCATGTCGGTTCATGCACGCGCTCATCGCGGCGAACGACGCGACGGTCTTCTTCCGGCCATGCGATCTGCGCGCGTTCTCGCTCGAATGTCGGTGCGCGTTGCGCGATGGACCCGTAATATTTTTCTGCCAGCGGCCTCAACTCGTCGAGCGAAATGTCGCCGGCGACGACCAGCGTCGCATTGTTGGGCGTATAAAAACGGTTGTAGAAATCGAGCGCGTCCTCGGTCGTGAGCGTTTCAATCTCTTCCTTGTGACCGATAATGTCCCGGCCGTAGGGATGATCGCCATAAAGCGCCGCGTTCATTTCAGCCTGCAGCAGCGACATCGGATTGTTCTCGACCCGAGTGCGCTGTTCCTCCATCACGACATCGCGCTCCGGCAGCACCTCGGCATCCGTGAGTTCAAGACCGGTCATTCGGTCCGCCTCCATCTCCATGACGAGCGGCAGGCGGTCCTTGGCAATGACCTGGAAATAGGCGGTAAAATCATAATGCGTGAAGGCGTTGTCCTGACCGCCATTGCGCGCGACGATGCGCGAGAACTGGCCCGGCGCGATGTCTGCTGTGCCCTTGAACATCAAGTGTTCGAGGAAATGGGCAAGGCCGGTTTTGCCGGGCGTTTCGTCGGCCGCGCCGACACGATACCAGACCATATGGGTAACGACCGGCGCGCGGCGGTCGGGGATTGCCAGCACTTCCATGCCGTTGGCAAGTCGGAAACTCAGAGGTGCGCCTGAAGCGGTTTCGTCGCCGCCGCGCCAGAGCAAGATCGTCGCGCCGAGTACCGCAATCAGAATGACGGCGACAGCGGGACCAAGAACACGCGGCGCGAGAAATCGGAAACGGGGCAATACTTCACTCCAAAAGGCCGGGCGTCAGGGCACCGGCCCCCAAAGCGGCGCGGACCGCCACTCGCTCAGAAAATGCCGGAGAACCAGCCTTTTTTCTTGGGCTTCACGGTCGGCGTTTCGCCTTCCGTCACATTCTTGCCCTCGGCTTCGTTCTGCTGGATGCGCTGGGCCTCCGCGCGGGGATCGACCAGGCGCTCATCCGGCGACGTGCCCGGCTTGCGCCAGAAGATCACGTCGTCGACGAATGTCTTGTCCTGCTCGATCAGCGAGCGCGTTTCGGTGTTGACGACCTGACGAATGCGCGGATCGGCGGCGTCTGCGCCTGTGCTTGCCAAAAGCCCCCGCTCACCCGCGGTGACATCCTGAGCCGCGGGATCGCCCACTTCGGCGTTGCCAATCAAAGCGCGCTGCGCGCCGGCGGAGGGCAGCACCTCCTGCGGGCGGGGCGCACCGGGCTGCGGCGGACGCAGTGAAAAATCCGGTGGCATGACCAGCGGCGCCTTGGTGACGATCGTGAACTCGTCCGGCGCGGATTTGCCATAACCCAGCGTGTCGCTGAGGCTGCCGCCCCCGCAAGCCGTCAGCGAGAGGGCGATCGCGGCCACAAGGCCGGCGTGGCGAAGGTTCTTCGGTTCGGTGATCACGTCGCTTAACTCCCTCGCGATGGCGCGCCGCTCAGGCGGGTTTGCCGTCCGCTTTTCCGTCATTTTTGCCCGGACCAAAGGCCCCCGGCCAGACCGAATCCAGAAGGATCAGCATCACGCCCAGAACGATCCAGATGTCGGCAACATTGAAGATATACCAGTAAAATCCGAAGGCGTGAAAACTAAAAAAGTCCGCCACGGCGCCATAGACAAGACGGTCGACGACATTGCCGACCGCGCCGCCGATAATCAGACCAATGGCCAGCGCGATCGCCCGGTGCTCGGCCCGCGCCAGCCACAGGCCGAGGCCAAAAGTCACCGCCAATGCGAAGGAAACGAGGATCAGAACGCCGAGCGTGGTTTCGGCCTGAAAGAGGCCGTAACTGACGCCCTTGTTCCAGGCCATGACCAGATCGAAAAACGGCGTCACCTCGACGCGGCCACGCAGGCCGATCTCGTAGATGTCGAGCATCCACCATTTGTGCAGACGGTCGATCGCGAAGCCGGCGATGGCAACCGCGAAGCCGAGCAGCGACAAGGGGCCCCAGAACGTTTTTCGCGAGAGATCCTTCATGGCATCAAGCCTCCCGACGTAGCGATTGCGCGTCATATTCCCGGACCGCCGCTGCATCGCGCAAGCTGAGATCCGGGAATTCGGGATCGCCGCCAACCTCGGGCAGGATGCGCCATGAGCGCGCGCATTTGCGGCCTTCGGCGCGCTTCGGCACCACAGCGACACCGTGCACATCGTCGATTCTGAATGCATCGGCGGGGCCCTCGCCCTCGATCAGCGTCGCCTGGCTGACGATCGTCAGCTCGGCGAGATCGACACCTTTCATCGCCGCCAGCAGATCGGCGTCCGAGACATAGACTTCGGGCGCGGCCTCGAGGCTTGCCCCGATGCGCTTTTCGCGGCGCTCGACTTCCAGCGCGCCGGTGACGACGCGGCGCAGCTCGCGGACCTCGCGCCATTTCTCGGCCAGCGCTTCATTGCGCCAGTCGGCCGGGACGGTCGGGAAGATGCGCAGATGCACGGAAGCGTCATCGGCCGGAAACCGCGACAGCCAGACTTCCTCGGCCGTGAAGCAGAGGACCGGGGCCAGCCAGGCGGTGAGGCAGGAGAAAAGTTCGTCCAGCACCGTGCGGCAGGCGCGGCGGCGAAGGCTCGACGGCGCATCGCAATAGAGCGCGTCCTTGCGGATGTCGAAATAGAAGGCCGAGAGATCGACATTCATGAAGTTCGACAAAGTGTGCGTCACGCGCTTGAAGTCGTAATCGAGATAGGACCGGCGCACGATCTCGTCGAGTTCGCTCAGGCGATGCAGGATCGACCGTTCGAGCTCCGGCATGTCGGCCACCGCGACACGCTCATCATCCGAAAAGCCGTCGAGGTTGCCGAGTAGATAGCGGAAGGTGTTGCGCAGCTTGCGATAGGCCTCGACATTCGACTTGACGATTTCGTTGCCGATGCTGTGGTCTTCCCAGTAATCGGTCGAGGCGACCCAGAGGCGCAGAATGTCGGCACCGTTCTGCTTGACGATGGCCTCGGGCTCGATCGCATTGCCGAGCGATTTCGACATCTTGAGGCCCTTGTCGGTCAGCGTCATGCCATGCGTCAGGACCTGCTTGTAGGGCGCGCGACCGCGCGTGGCGCAGCTTTCGAGCAGCGACGACTGGAACCAACCGCGATGCTGGTCGGAGCCTTCGAGATAAAGATCGGCCGGCGACGGCATGCCGCGCGCTTCGAGCACGAAGGCGTGGGTCGAGCCTGAATCGAACCAGACGTCGAGAATGTCGGTGACGCGCTCGTAGTCGTCGGCGCTGTATTCGCCACCGAGAAAGTCACTAGCCGGATGCTCGAACCACGCATCGGCGCCCTCTTTTGCCACCGCCTCAACGATGCGCGCATTGACCTTTTCGTCGCGCAACAGAGAACCGTCGGACTTCTTGACGAAGAGCGTCAGCGGCACGCCCCAGGCGCGCTGGCGCGACAGCACCCAGTCGGGCCGCCCTTCCACCATCGCGTAAATCCGGTTGCGGTTGCGCGCGGGCACCCAGCGTACCTTCTCGATTTCCTCCAGCGCCACCTGGCGGAAGGGCTTGCCGCCCGCCGCCTCGATCGGCGCATCCATCGCCACGAACCATTGCGGCGTGTTGCGGAAGATCAGCGGTGCCTTGGAGCGCCATGAATGCGGATAGGAATGCGTGACCTTGCCCTTCGCGAGCAGCGCGCCGGCCTTTTCGAGTTCCTCGATCACGGCGGCATTGGCGTTGCCTTCCTTGCCCTGCCGCGTCAGGACGAACTTGCCGGCGAAAAGCGGGACATGATCGTAATAAGCGCCCTCTTCGTTGACCGTTTCGGGAATGTCTTTCGAGCCAAAATTCTCGACCCAGATCATGTAGTCATCCTGACCATGACCGGGCGCGGTGTGTACGAAGCCGGTGCCGGCTTCTTCCGTGACGTGATCGCCGGCGAGCAGCGGCACGTCGAAGTCGTAGCCTTGTCCGTTGAACGGATGTGCGCAGACGATGCCCTGAAGGTCGTTCGCCGTCACGTCACGCAGACGCGTCCATTCCTCAATCTTCGCATCTTTCTTCACCTGTTCGGCCAGCGCATCGGCAAGCACCAGCCTTTCGCCGGTCGCCTTCACTTCATAAAGGCCGTAGGCGATCTTCGGCGACCAGGAGATTGCGCGGTTGGCGGGGATCGTCCAGGGCGTCGTCGTCCAGATGACGATCGACGCGCCGGCAAGTGCGCTACCCTTTACCACCGGAAACTTCACCCAGATCGTGTGGCTGGTGTGGTCGTGATATTCGACTTCGGCTTCGGCGAGCGCGGTTTTTTCGACCACCGACCACATGACGGGTTTCGAACCGCGATAGAGCGAGCCGTTCATCAGGAATTTCTGGAACTCCTCGACGATCCTGGCTTCCGCGTCGAAGGACATGGTGAGGTAGGGATTGTCCCACTCGCCGGAAACGCCGAGGCGCTTGAATTCTTCACGCTGCACATCGACCCAGTGTTGCGCGAATTCGCGGCATTCGCGGCGGAACTCGAGCGGCGGCACCTCGTCCTTGTTCTTGCCTTGCTTGCGATATTTCTCCTCGATCTTCCATTCGATCGGCAGGCCGTGGCAATCCCAGCCCGGAACGTAAGCCGCGTCCTTGCCCATCATCTGCTGCGAGCGTACGACGACGTCCTTCAGGATCTTGTTCAGCGCATGGCCGATATGAATGTTGCCGTTTGCATAGGGCGGGCCGTCGTGAAGCACGAAGGTTTCGCGGCCCTTCGCTTCTTCGCGCAGACGCTTGTAAAGGCCGAGCTTCTCCCAGCGCGCCAGCCATTCGGGCTCGCGGACGGGAAGGCCCGCCTTCATCGGAAAATCGGTCGTGGGCAGAAACAATGTGTCGCGGTAGTCGCGGCCGGTCGGGTTTT
This sequence comes from Parvibaculum sp., assembly GCF_030651915.1. GTDB lineage: Bacteria > Pseudomonadota > Alphaproteobacteria > Parvibaculales > Parvibaculaceae > Parvibaculum. The sequence goes on from NZ_JAUSBV010000005.1 coordinate 1,023,937, forward strand.
CGTCGGTGGACATGGAAGGTCCCAGCTATTCGGGGTTGCGCGATTGGAGAACAAGTTCACCCGGCTCGTGCCGCGCGGGACCGGGCGGTCCCTCAGCGGCAGGCCGGGCCTGTAATTCGCGCGCATATGGCGGGACGGGTCCCGTGAAGGCCGATGATTTTCATGGCCCGAGTTTCTAGCAGCCGATCCGTTAACAGTCCAGCAAAGGCAGGGGCTTTCCGGCCCGGGCGCCGCGCGCCTATAGTTCAGCCATGCGTTATTTCCGCCACCTCCCCATCCTGCTTCTCCTGCTGCTTCTGCTGCCCGGCTCCGCGGCGGCGCGCTGGGAGGGAAGCCCGACCCTCGCGCGCATCGCCGAAGCGGGCGAGCTTCGCGTCGGCCTCAGCGGCGACTACAAGCCTTTTTCCTGGGAAGAACCGGAAGGCCATTTCGAAGGGCTCGATGTCGACCTGGCCGAGGCGCTGGCGGCCGATCTCGACGCACGGCTCGTCATCGTCCGGACGAGCTGGCCGACGCTGATGGACGACCTCGCGAGCGGCAAGTTCGACATTGCGATGGGCGGCATTTCGATCACCGAGGCGCGGGCGGCGACGGCGTTCTTCACCGATCCGCTGCTGAGCGACGGCAAGGCGCCGATTGCCCGCTGCGAAGATGCAAAGCGTTTCCAGACGCTGGACGAGATCGACCGCGAAGGCGTGACCGTGATCGTCAATCCGGGCGGGACCAATGAACAATTCGCCCGCGCCAGTATTTCCCGCGCGACGCTGATCCTGCACACCGACAATGCAACGATCTTCGAGGAAATTGTCGAGGGCCGCGCCGATGTGATGATCACCGATGCCATCGAAACGCGGATCATGGCGCGCGAGCATCCCGAACTCTGCGCGGTCAATCCCGACAAGCCCTTCACGCGGGCCGAGAAAGCCTATCTGCTGCCGCAAGACGAAGTGTTCAAGATGCGGGTCGACGACTGGCTCGGCCGCCTCGAAGCCATCGGCGCGTTGCAGCAGATCATCCGGAAGTGGACCGGTATCAAGCCGGAATGATCCGTTCCACCGCCCGCGCCTTCAGCGCCAGCTTGCCATCGCCATTCGTGAACGTCGCTTCGACATAGGCTTGCGTCTTCGAGACATTCAGCACATGCCCCTCGCATGACAGAATACCTTCCGTCACCGGACGGAAGAAATGCATCTGCAGATCGGATGTGGTGAAATTCTGGTCGTCCTTCAGCAGGGTCATCAGCGCGAAGGAGCAGGTCTGATCGGCCAGCGTCGCCAGATAGCCGCCGAAGACGGCGACGGGATTGAGAAAGGACGGATCGACCGGCCAGTCGTAGCGGATGCGGCCCGGCTCGATGATTGTCAGCTTCCCCGCATAGAGCTTCAGCGCCGCGACATGCGGCGGCGCCTTCTCCATCTCGCCCGCCGCGATGCGTTTCAGAATGTTCGACCAGCTCGGCATCAGGTCTCCGTCTTCTTCGTTATGGCCGCTGCATCCGCCAGCATCTCGGGCAGTCCGATCAGTTCATTGTAGCGCTGGAAGGTGACGCGCGCCTCGCCGGCGGGCAAGCCCTCGCCTTTCAGCAGAACCTCATAGACAGCCTGCAACCGCGCTGTCACAGCGAGCAGGGCCGACACCGGAAAGAGCGCGATCTTGAAGCCGAGAGCTTCCAGCGCCTTCGCGCCGAGATAAGGTGTCTTGCCGTCCTCGACCATGTTGGCGACCAGGGCCGTACCCTTGAATGTCTCGGCGACTTTTCGCAATTCCTTTTCGTCGCGCGGCGCCTCGATGAAGAGAATGTCGGCGCCGGCTTTCAGAAAAGCCTCGCCGCGCCGCAGCGCCTCGTCGAGGTCATGCGTCGCGCGCGCATCGGTCCGCGCCATGATCTTGAATGCCTTGCTCGCGCGTGCTTCTGCCGCCGCGCGGATTTTCGCCGCTGCCTCTGCGACTGGCACGACTTCCTTGCCTTCCATATGGCCGCAGCGTTTCGGGAAGACCTGATCCTCGATCTGGATGCATTGCGCGCCCGCCGCTTCATAGGCGCGCGCCAGACGCGCCGCGTTCAAAGGCCCGCCATGCCCATTGTCGCCATCGGCGATCAGCGGCACCGGCGCTGCGGCGGCTGCGATCGCGCGCACGCGCTCGCTCATTTCGGCGGCGCTGACAAGGCCGATGTCGGGCACGCCAAAACTCGCGCCGGCGACGCCGAAGCCGGTCATGTAAACAACTTGCGCGCCGGCCTTCGCCGCCAGTTTCGCCGACAGCGCGTCATAGGCGCCGGGCGCGACGATGATGCCGGGGCGGGCGAGAAGCGTTTCGAGACTGGCGGTTGCGGACATGGGAAACTCAGAAACTCGGCGGCGTGCAGGCCGAGACGACCACGCAGTCGACGGTGCCGGGATTGCGGAAACGATGCGGCAGGCGCGAGTCGAAATAATAGGCATCGCCCGTCACCATGCGCCGGACCTCGCCGCCCACCGTCAGCTCCAGCACGCCGGCCACAACGATGCCGCATTCCTCGCCGGTGTGCGAGAGCATCTCGTCGCCGGTATCGGCGCCCGGCGCGTAGCGCTCATGCATCATCTGGATGGCGCGGCCGCGCGTGTCGCGGCCGACCAGACGGAAACTGACGGCGCCGCTGGCGATCTCGCGCAGCTCCTTGGCCTGATAGAAGACTTTCTTGCGCGGCTTCAGTTCCAGCGTCAGGAAATCGGCGATCGAGATCGGGAAACCGTCCAGCACCTTTTTCAGCGAGCCGACCGAGGGGCTGATGCTGTTCTTCTCGATCAGCGAGATGGTGCCGTTGGTGACGCCGGCGCGCTTGGCCAGTTCGCGCTGCGACAGCCCGTGCATCTTGCGCAGCTCGCGCAGGCGCGTGCCGACATCCGGCCCTTTCTGTTCCCCTTCAATCGGCTCCGCGGGCGGGGCGGAGCTGTGGGCGCGTCGGAAGTCCCCCGTCATTTGTTTAGGATACTCAACAGCTTTAAAAGAGTCACGCAAAGCCCGCTTGCTTTCGAGAAGCCGTGGACTTTCAATTGTCGATTATCGCAATCGCGCCGGCGATGATGCCGCGCGCCCGGAGTGCCTACGCATGACCACGCTGACGCCGAACGATCTCGAAGCCTTCTGGCTGCCGTTTACGCCGAACCGGCAGTTCAAAAAAGAGCCGCGGCTGATCGCGCGGGCCAAGGACATGCATTATTACAAGCCGGACGGGACGGCGGTGCTGGACGCGACGGCGGGGCTGTGGTGTTCCAATGCCGGGCATTGCCGGGCGCCGATCGTCAAGGCGATCCAGGAGCAGGCCGGCGAGCTCGACTTCGCGCCGTCGTTCCAGTTTGCGCATCCCAAGGTCTTCGAACTGGCGAGCCGGATCGCGGCGCTGACGCCCAAGGATCTCGATCATGTGTTCTTCTGCAATTCGGGATCGGAAGCGGCCGACACGGCGCTGAAAATCGCCATCGCCTATCACCGCGCCAATGGCGAGGGCACGCGCACGCGCCTAATCGGCCGCGAGCGCGGCTATCACGGCGTCGGCTTCGGCGGCATATCGGTCGGTGGCATGGTCGCCAACCGCAAGTTCTACGGACCGCTGCTGGCCGGCGTCGATCATCTTCCGCATACCTATAATCGCGCCGAGCAGGCCTTCACCATCGGCGAACCCGAATGGGGCGCGCATCTCGCCGACGAGTTGCAGCGGCTGGTCGAGCTGCATGACGCCTCGACCATCGCGGCGGTCATCGTCGAGCCGATGGCGGGCTCGACCGGCGTGCTGCCGCCGCCGAAGGGCTATCTGAAGCGGCTGCGCGAAATATGCGATAAACACGGCATTCTTTTGATTTTCGACGAGGTGATCACCGGCTTCGGACGGCTCGGCCATGCGACGGCGGCGGAGCGTTTCGGCGTCGCGCCCGACATCATGACGTTTGCCAAAGGCATCACTTCGGGCACGGTGCCGATGGGCGGCGCGGTGGTGCACAACCGCATCTATGAAGCGTTCCAGACCGGACCCGACCACGCGATCGATCTCTTTCACGGCTATACTTACTCAGGTCACCCACTCGCCGCCGCCGCGGCGCTGGCGACGCTCGATCTCTATCGCGACGAAGGATTGTTCGAGCGGGCGAAGAAACTCGAACCGCATATCGCTGAAGCGTCGATGACGTTGAAGGGCCATCCGCTGGTGCTCGATGTGCGCACGATCGGACTTGTCGCTGCCGTCGATCTCGCGCCCGTCGACGGACTGCCGGGCAAGCGCGGCTTCGATGCGATGCGCGCGGCCTTCCACGAGGAGAACATGATGGTGCGGGTGTCGGGCGACTCGATTGCCTTCTCGCCGCCGCTGATCGTTTCGGCGGACGAGATCGACGATATTTTCGCGCGCTTCAAGCGGGTGCTCGACAAGGTCGGTTGAGGGTCTGAACGGGCATTTGTGACAGCGATTTTGACAGCGAAAAGGACAGCGGACCCCCCCTCTGTCACAAAACTGTCATAAAACTGTCACAAACGCACTTATCCCCGTGGGGATAACTGCCCTTATCCCCGGCGGACAGGTTTTTTCAGAAAACTTATCCCCGGGGTTGGCGTGAATCGGGCAGTGACCGCGAGGCAGCACCCCCTCACCCTTCCGCGGCCTGACGGCCGCTCCCTCCCTCTCCCCGATGGGGAGAGGGAAATCAGGCGTCGTTCTTCCCCGCCTTCTTTGCCGACTCGCGCTCGGCCCAGCCGAAGATGCCTTTCGACATCAGCGAGAGTTCGGCCTTGCGGCGGGCGCCATAGACGGCGGCGCGGGCCATGTGGGCGTCGCGGTTTTCGGGTTCGGCCAGCGTGGCGGCCTCGACCAGGTGACAGGCGAGGCGCATCTCGGCTTCGGTGCCGGCGGCGGCCAGTTCCTCCGCCCGCTGAACAAGTCTGCCGACGCCGCCGGCGAGTGCCGCCAGTTCGCGCGCCAGCGCCGCGTCGGGCGCGGGCTTGAGGTTTGCCGGGTTGCCGTCATACCAGCCGCCATAGAGGCGCCAGATATTGTGCAGGATGAATTCCGGCTCGTCATAGACCGGTTTCAGGTAGGGCTTGTCCATGTAATGCGCCGGCAGCTTGACGCCATGGACGATGTCGTCGAGGCGGGCGCCTTCATTCATCATGTCGAGGGCACGAGCGACCAGAAATTCGAGCGCCGAGGCAATCGTGTCGAGGACGCCGGCGATGCGGGCGCGGCCGGCGATGGGGAGGCCATGGGCGGGCAGCAGCAGCTCCGGCTCGCGGGCGGCCATTTCGCGCAAGGCCTTTGCCCATTCGAGCGGATAGCGCTGCACTTTCTGGGGGTTGCCGGCATTGGGAAAAACCCAGGTGACGAAATCGCCCGAGCAGATCGCCTTGTGCTCCGGTATCCAGGCCCAGAGATGATCGTCGGTCTCGCCGATCGCATGATAAAGCTCGAAGCGGGTGTCGCCCGAGCGGAATTCCATCCGTTCACGGAAGGTGGTGTCGGGCTCGACCCAGGGATCGGGGCCGAAGCGACGCGGGCCGGGCGTCCCCTGCCCGCCCATGCGCAGCTCGGTCGCTGGCGCGAATTGGCGCGCGTTGATGGTGAAGTTGTAGCCATTGGTCATTTCGTAGCGGCGGAAGCGCGGGCTGACATTTTCATGCGCCAGGATTTGCGGGCGGCGCGCGCCCGCCTCGCAGGCCTCGCAGAGAAAAGCGCCGGTGCCGCCGACATGATCGGCATGGCCATGGGTGTAGCAGATGTGGGAGACGGGCTCCTTCGTCCAGCCGCGCAGCGATTTCAGCACGCCCTGCCCGAAGGCTTCGAGGCTGGTGTCGAAGAGCACCAGCCCGTCGCCGGTGCGGAAGGCGACGACATGGGAGAAGGCCTCGATCAGCGCGATGCCCGGCGCGATTTCCGAAAGCTCGGTGGTCGGCCGGTTGACGAGGCCGGCGCCTTCGTAAATGTCGTTGTCGATGTAGCGCGCGGATGTCGCCAGAAGATCGGCCATGGGGTGCTCCCTCGGGTTTTGCGGCAGCGTCGGACAGGATGGCCGGTTTGTCGACAGGTTTGAGGGCGGATTCCGTGTGGCGGAAAGGAAGGAAGAAGGAAGGGACTCACGCGGAGGCGCGGAGCCGCGGAGGGGGGAGGAAAAGGAACTGCTCGCGAAGACGCGAAGGCGCGAAGAAGGAAGGAACTGGCGCTTCCGCCTTCGCTCGCAAAGATGAAGATAGAAAGGGCGGTGTGCGCCCTGCCCTATTTCGGCTTCAGGCCCAGCATCTTGCCGATGACCTTGTCGAGGGTGCGTTTGGAGGCGACGGCCATCAGGATTTTTTCGGCGAGGCGGCCCTTGACGGCGGAATAGCGGACGCGCGGCTTCGGTGTCGTCAGGGCCTTGTGGATCAGCTGGCCGAGTTTTTCGGCCGGCAGGCCGTTGCGGCCCTGGTCGATGAAGACCTTCTGGAATTTCTCGAGGATCGGCAGGTAGGGCGAGTTGCCGTAGCGGGCGATGTCGATCTCCTCGGCCTTGTCCCAGATCGCGGTCTTGACCGGGCCGGGGCCGATGACGATGACGTCGATGCCGAACAGCATCAGCTCGCGGCGCAGGGCTTCCGAAAAACCTTCGAGCGCGAATTTCGAGGCCGCATAGGGGCCGATGAAGGGCATGGCGCGGATGCCGCCGACCGAGGAGATGTTGACGATGCGGCCGGGCGCGCCCTTCAGCGATTTGTCGGCGCCCAAGAGCGGCGCGAAAGCCTGGGTCACCAGAAAGGGGCCGGTGAGGTTGACTTCCATCTGTGTACGGAAGTCGGCCGGGTCGACCTCGAGCAGCGGGCCCGAAACGGCGATGCCGGCATTGTTGACAAGGCCGGCCAGCGTCTCGCCTTTCAGCGCGGTGCGGACTTGCGCGGCGGCGGCGCGGATCGCCGCTTCATCGGTGACGTCGAAAACGAGGGGCGTGAAGTTCGCGCCAAATTCCTTTTTCAGCCTGTCGGCGTCGGCCTGTTTGCGGACCGAGCCGAAGACATGGAAGCCCTTCTGTAGAAGGGTTTGCGTGGCGGCGTGGCCGATGCCGGTCGAGACGCCCGTGACGACGATGGATTTCATTCCGTTCCAGCCCTTCAGTTTGTCCCACCCTCCCCTTGGGGAGGGTCGAAATTTGCGGCGCGTCAGCGGAGCAAATTTCGGGGCGGGGGTAAAGCGGCAAGGTGTAGCCCTTCGCTTCGCTCCGGGCGTTCGGTGTTCAAAAAGGTCCACTGGACCTTTTTTGTTTGCGTTCCGCAAACCACCCCTCACCCCCCGCCCCGAAAAATTCTTCGAATTTTTCGACCCGCCCCCCAGGGGCGGGTGGAAGGAAGGAGCCTGCACCTCACAGGTCCAGATCGTATCTGACCCAGTTCTTCGCCTCGCCGAGCTTGTCGTAGAGGGCGCGGGCGGTTGTGTTGGCGGCATCCGTCTGCCAGTAGAGGCGCAGCCAGCCTTCGGCGCGGCCGCGATCGGCGAGCGCCTCGATCAAAGCGCGGCCGGCGCCGCGGCCCCTTGCGGCCTCGTTCACATAAAGGTCTTCGAGATAGCAGACGGGCTTCGGGTTCCAGGTGCCGGCGTGAAGCAGCGCATGGGCAAAGCCGAGGACCTCGCCCGCACTTTCGGCGATCAGGCCGATATGGTTCGGTGCGGGGCCGAGAAAGCGCGCCCAGGTGTCTTCGCTCGTTTCGGGCGGCAGCGATGTTTCGTAGAAAGCGAGATAGGCCACCCACATGACGTCCCATGCCGCGCGGTCGGCGGCGACGAAAGGACGTGTACGGATCGATGCCGCGGTCGCGCTCACGACGCGGTGGCGCCGCCGTCGATGACCATGGTCTGGCCGGTCATGAAGGCGCCGGCGGGGCTGGCGAGAAAGACCGCGGCGCCGGCGATTTCGTCGGGCATGCCGATGCGCTTCAGCGGCGCGCCGGCCGTCGAGCGTTCGAGGATTTCGGGATTGTCCCAAAGGGCTTTCGCGAAATAGGTCTTGATCAGGCCGGGCGCGATGCAGTTGACGCGAATATTCTGCGGCCCGTATTCGACCGCGAGGTTGCGCGCGAGCTGCATGTCGGCGGCCTTCGAAACGCAATAGGCGCCGAGGATCGGCGAGCCGCGCAAGCCGCCGATCGAGGAGATGATGGTGATCGAGCCCTCTTTCCGCTCGACCATTTGCGGCAGCACCATGTGGGCCAGCCAGTGGTTCGACTTGATGTTGGCGCCCATGATCTTGTCGAAGGCGTCGTCGGGCAGGTCCCTGGAGGGGCCGAAATAGGGATTGACCGCCGCGTTGCAGACCAGGCTGTCGACGCGGCCCCATTTTTTCATGGTGGTGTCGACCAGGCGCTGCAGGTCCGATTTTTCGGAAATGTTGCAGGGGACGGCGATGGCGCGGTCCGCATATTTCGCGTTGATCTCGCCGGCGACCTTGTCGCAGGCATCGCCCTTGCGGCTGGAAACGACGACTTTCGCGCCATGCTCGGCCATGCGGTGGACGATGGCCTCGCCGATGCCCTTGGTGGAGCCGGTGACGATGGCGACCTTGCCGGTGAGATCGAAGAGCGACATGGATGTTTCCTTTCCGGTCCGAAGCCGCGGCCGTTTGGGGCGCGGATTCGCGGTTTTTCCGTGTTTATACCTAGTCGAAGGCCGTTCCCGCCGGACGCGCGATTTGCTAGGATTACGGCGACCAACGGGGTACGGGGTCGTTTTACACCATCGCCCCCGAAATCCATATGGCCGCGCTCTCGACGCCGGCCGCAGGGACCAGGGGCCGCCTTCAACCGGACCGGGCCGCCGCCTCGCGGTAAATGCCTCATCCTCAGATCGGAGTTCCACCATGCTGCTCAAGAAGTTTGCCATTGTCGCCGTCATCGCGACATTCGGCCTTGCCGCCTGCACGACGCAGGACCCCTATACCGGCGAACAGAAAACCAGCAAGACGACCTATGGCGCGCTGGGCGGCGCCGTTGTCGGCGCGCTGGCCGGCGGATTGATCGGCGGCGGCGATTCCACCGACCGGCGGCAGCGGGCCATGATCGGCGCCGGCATCGGCGCGCTCGCCGGCGGCGGCATCGGCTATTACATGGACCAGCAGGAAAAGGAGCTGACGCAGCGCTTGCGTGCCTCCGGCGTCAGCGTGACGCGCGTCGGCAACGACATCATCCTCAACATGCCGGGCAATGTCACCTTCGCCACCAATTCGTCGGACATCAATGCGCGCTTCTTCGAAGTGCTCAATTCGGTCGCGGTGGTGCTGAAGGAATATGAGAAGACGCTGGTCGACGTGACCGGCCATACCGACTCGACCGGTTCGGACCAGTACAATCTCGAACTGTCGCAGCGCCGGGCGCAGAGCGTCGGCAGCTATCTGATCGGCCAGGGCGTCGACTCGCGGCGCTTCTACATTGTCGGCGCCGGCGAGAGCCAGCCGATTGCCGACAACAACACGGCGGCCGGACGCGAGCAGAACCGCCGCGTCGAAATCCGCCTGTCGCCGCTGACGACCAGCTGATTTCGTTTTCGTCCGTACAAGGAAGGCCCGGCGGAGACGCCGGGCCTTTTTTGTTTTGCCGGCCCTTCGCTTGCGCTTCGGGCGTTCGAGGCTCGAAAAGGTCCACAGGACCTTTTCGTTCGCTGACGCGAACCGCCTCTCACCCCCCTCACCCTTCCGCGGGCTGACGCCCGCTCCCTCCCTCTCCCCGCTGGGGAGAGGGAAGGGGCCCGCCGGCGCGGCGCAAGCCGCGTCGGTGGGAAGGGTGAGGGGCCTTACGGTGCCGGGAACTGGGTCAGGGGGTTGTAGGGCATGTCGGTGCTGCCATAGTCGAGGCCCATATGGGTCAGCTCCGACGTCACCTGGGAGCGGTGATGGGTGGCGTGGTTGAAGAGCTGCGCCCACCAGAAACTGCGCGGCAGCGCGCGGCCGGACGGCATGACGATGACCTCGTCGAACCATTGCGGTTCGGCCTCCTCGCATTTCATGCGCAGGCGGGCATCCATGCCGATGCGGGCGGCGCGGAGATTTTCGAATTCGGTTTCGATGCGGCGGTCGGGATCGAAGGATGCCGGCAGCGTGCCGGCGTCGATATAGGCCAGGAGATGCGTTTCGACCATCAGCATGTGATCGAGGGTGGCCAGAATGTCGCCGAAGAACATGCCGCGATTACGCGCGATCTCATCCGGCGCGAGGCCGGCCACCAGCGCGTAAAGCTTTTCGTTCTGCCATTGATTGTAGCGCGCCAGCTCGACGGCGATGGGGCCGTAGCCGCTCACGGCAAGAGCTTTTCGATTTCGGCGACGAGGCCGGCGTCGAGCGGACCGACCTTGCTCGGATAGATCTCGACCAGCTCGCCCGAAGGCCCGAGCAGATATTTGTGGAAGTTCCAGCGCGGGCGCGCATCCTCGCCGGCGGTCTCGGCGATCCAGAGATAGAAGGGATGGGCTTGCGTGCCGACGACCTGCTGCTTGGCGGTCAGCGGGAAGGTGACCGCATAATTGACCTCGCAAAATTCGACGATCTCTTCCTCGGTGCCGGGCTCCTGGGCGCCGAAATCGTTGGACGGTACGCCGATGACGGTGAGGCCGCGGGCGCGGTAGCGCTCCCACAGGCCCTGAAGATCGCGATATTGCGGGGTGAAGCCGCAGCGGCTCGCCGTGTTGACGATCAGGACGGGCTTGCCGGCGAAACGCGACAAAGGCAGCGCCTCGCCGGTGACGGTCAGGAATTCGAAATCATGAGCGGACATGGCTGCTCTCCTCGCCTTTTCACCGGCGGACATTATAGCATGGGCGCGCTTTATGTCGTCGGGGCCGAGGGAGACGGAATTCATGTGCGATACGCTGGTGGCGCGACCGGGGGCGACGGCGACGGGCGCGCTCTTGTTTGCCAAGAATTCCGACCGCGAGGCCAATGAGGCGCAATATCCGCTGCTGGTGCCGGCGGCAACGCATCAGCCGGGGGCGATGCTCGCCTGCACTTACATTTCGATCCCGCAGGTGCGCCGCACGCATGGCGTGTTGCTGTCGCGGCCGTTCTGGATGTGGGGCGCGGAAATGGGCGCCAACGAGCATGGCGTCGTGATCGGCAATGAGGCGGTGCATGCCAAGATCGCGCCGGGCTCGACGCCGGCGCTGATCGGCATGGATTTGTTGCGGCTCGGGCTTGAGCGCGGTGCGAGCGCGGAAGAAGCGGTCGATGTCATCACGCGGCTGCTTGGCGAATTCGGCCAGGGCGGCAATTGCGCCCATAAGGGCCGCTTCGAATATCACAACTCGTTCATCATCGCCGATGCGGGCGGCGAGGCCTTCGTGCTCGAAACGGTGGGGCGCGACTGGGCGGTGGAGCGGGTTGCGGCCAAACGCAGCATTTCCAACAGCTACACGATCGGGAGCGATTTCGAACGGTTGAGCGACGGCGCGGAACGGCTGGCGCAGGCGCATGGGCTTTCGCCCGAAGGTCAGGTGTTCGACTTCGCCGAGGTCTTCGCCAATCGCAAGCGCTCGGCACTGGCCAGCGGGCATCAGCGCTGGTGCCGGACCAGCGCGTTGCTGGGCGCGAAGACGGGCGGCATCCAGGCCACCGAGATGATGGGCTTTCTGCGCGATCACGGGGCGCAGGCGGCGCGGCGGTCCGACTGGCGGCCGGACGGGATTCTCGGCGGCGCGGTGTCGGCGCATGCGACTTACGGGCCGGTCCGGCGTTTCGGGCAGACGACGGCGTCATGGGTGGCCGAACTCGGGAATGGAAGATCCGTTCACTGGCTGACGGCGACCGCGGCGCCCGATACCGGGATTTTCAAGCCGGTGTTTTTCGGCCCCGGTTTCGAGGGCGCGGGGCTGCCCGATTTCGGCCCGGCGCCGGGCGATGTGTTCGATGCGCGGACGCGCTGGTGGCGCCACGAGCGCCTGCACCGGGCGGTGCTCAGGAATTATCCCGAAAGGCTGGCGGCTTTCGCGGGCGAGCGCGACCGGCTGGAGGCCTCGTTCGTGGCGCGGGTCGAGGCGCTGCTCGAGCGGGGCGGCAGCGCGGCGGAGGCCGGGGCGCTTTCAGCGGCGATCTGGCGCGAGGCCGACGCCGCCGAGGCGCGCTGGCTCGAAAAAGTGCTGCGCGTGCCCGAAAACCCGGCCTTCCGGCCCTCGGCGCCGATGGCGGCGCATTGGGGGAGTTTGGCAAGGCAGGCAAGGATGCGGTGAGGGCGATTGGCGGCGCCGAGTGCGCCGCAAGACCCCCTCACCCTTCCGCGGGCTTGCGCCCGCGTTCGAGGACGAAAAGGTCCACTGGACCTTTTCTTGTGTCCTCTCACCCCTCTCCCCGCTGGGGAGAGGGAGGGGGCCCGCCGATGCGGCGAAGCCGTGTCGGTGGGAAGGGTGAGGGGCCTTGGCCCTCCGCTTGCGCTCCGGGCGTTCGGGCCTCGAAAAGGTCCACCTGACCTTTTCGTTTGCTGACGCAAAACGACCCGAACTAGTTAACCGTTTCTCAAGGGCTCGGGCATAGGGTGAAGATCGAGTGAATCTTCGGGTTTTCCGGGGGAACGGGGGACTTCCCATGCCGCTGTCGATCAAACATTCCGCCGCCACGCTGCTTTATGTGCTGCCGTCGATCGGGCTTGCTTTCGCGGCGATCGAGATTTTCGGTTTCGATCCGAAGCTGGCCGCCCTTGGCGGGCTCATCGCCTGCCTGCTGGGCGCCGAAGCGCATGCCGCAATCTCGCGTTCGATCGAGCGCAAGCAGGTGCGGCGCGAATTGCAGGAACTGACCAGCCTTGCCGCCGGATTGTCGCGCGATCTCGACGATGCGGCCGACAAGATCGTCGAAATGGAAGAACGCTTCGAGCGCGAGACGGCCGAGCGGATGGAACGCATCTTCTCGGAAATCCGCGTCATCGAAAGCCTGGTCAAGCGGCTGGCCGAAACGCGCGCCGCCAGCGCCGTTGCCGCCGCCACAGAAGCACCCGCCATCGAAGCATCGGCGCCCGCCGAAGCCGCGTATGCGACACCCGAAAGCGACGTGCCGCCGCCGGCACCGGTGCGCGGCGTCGAGCAGATGGACGATGCCGAACTTCTGGACGCGATCCGCCGCTCGCTCGAAACCAACCGCGTCGATCTCTACCTGCAGCCGGTGGTCAGCCTGCCGCAGCGCAAGGTGCTTTATTACGAAGGTCTGTCGCGGCTCAGGACCGATCGCGGCGAACTGATCATGCCGCGCGACTATATGCGCGTCGCCGAGCCTGCCGGCATGATGCCGGCGGTCGACAATATTCTGCTCTTCCGCTGCATCCAGGTGGTGCGCAAGCTGGCGCAACGCAACAGCAAGACCGGCGTCTTCTGCAACATCTCGGCCTTCTCGCTGCTCGATTCGGATTTCTTTCCGCAGTTCATCGAATATATGCAGCACAACAAGGATCTGGCGCAGCAGCTGATTTTCGAATTCAGCCAGATGACGGTCAACGGCGCGGGGCCGGTGGAACAGGCGAGCTTCGAGGCGCTGGCCGCGCTCGGCTTCCGCTTCTCGATGGACCAGGTGACCAGCCTCAAGCTCAACCCGAAGATGCTGCATGACCGCAATTTCCGCTTCATCAAGGTGTCGGCCGAGACGCTGCTCGACGGGCGCCAGATGGCGTCCGGCGATATCGATGCCGGCGATTTGAAGGAACTGCTGCGCCGCAACGGCATTCAGCTGATCGTCGACAAGGTGGAGGCGGAGCGCGAGGTCGTCGACATTCTCGATCTCAATGTCGAACTCGGCCAGGGCTATCTCTTTGGCGAACCCCGGCCGGTGCGCGAAAGCGCGCTGCGCGAGGACGCACCGGCGCTGCCGATCGCGGCGGATTGAGACCCATTTTCCCATCCCGGTTGACAGGGTGAGGGCCGGGGCTATCTTGCCCCGGCCCTGCCTTGCCATGCCGAGAGGAACCCCATGAGCCTTGCCGATCTGAAGCCCGTCATCGAGGCCGCTTTCGACAATCGCGACGCCGTCAATTTCCAGACCAAGGGCGAGGTGCGCGAGGCCGTGGAGGAAGCGCTCAACGCGCTGGACAGCGGCAAGGCGCGGGTGGCCGAGAAGTTCAAGGATGAGTGGGTGGTGCATCAATGGCTCAAGAAAGCCGTGCTGCTCTCCTTCCGCCTCAACGACATGGCGCTGATTGCCGGCGGACCGGGCGACAACACCAGCTGGTGGGACAAGGTGCCGTCGAAATTCGCCGGCTGGGGCGAGGCCGAATTCCGCAAGGCGGGGTTCCGCGCCGTGCCCGGCGCCGTGGTGCGCCGTTCGGCCTATATCGCGCCCGGCGTGGTGGTGATGCCGTCCTTCGTCAATCTCGGGGCCTATGTCGACGAGGGGACGATGGTCGATACCTGGGTGACCGTCGGTTCCTGCGCGCAGATCGGCAAGAATTGTCACCTGTCGGGCGGTGTCGGCATTGGCGGCGTGCTGGAGCCGTTGCAGGCCAACCCGGTCATCATCGAGGATAATTGCTTCATCGGCGCGCGCTCGGAAGTGGTCGAAGGCGTGATTGTCGGCGAGGGGGCGGTGCTCTCGATGGGCGTCTTTATTTCGGCCTCGACCAAGATCATCGACCGGGCGACCGGCGAGGTGCATATCGGCAAGGTGCCACCCTATTCGGTGGTGGTGCCGGGTTCGCTGCCGGGCAAGGCCAATCCCGACGGGTCGCCGGCGCCGTCGCTTTATTGCTGCGTCATCGTCAAGACGGTGGATGCGCAGACGCGGGCCAAGACCGCCATCAACGAGCTGTTGAGGGATTAGATTTTCGTTCGGTCGCATTTTCGACGGCGAACCGGCGTCCACTTCGCCGGAAAATGCTCCGGGTCCATTTGACGGCGCGGCGGGCGGCGGGCTACCAAAGGGGCATGACCGCACCCGCCACACCCTACAAGCCGCTCGACATTGCGATCGAGCTGATCCGCTGCCCGAGCGTGACGCCGGAAGATGCCGGCGCGCTCGCCGTGCTGGAGCGCTATCTGGCGCCTCTGGGCTTTGCTTGCGAGCGGATGCGGTTTTCGGCCGAGGGCACGCCCGATATCGACAATCTCTATGCGCGGATCGGCAGCGGGCATCCCCATTTCTGCTTTGCCGGTCATACGGATGTCGTGCCGGTGGGCGAGGCTTCGGCGTGGAGCGCCGATCCGTTCGCGGCGGCGACCAGGGACGGGCGGCTTTACGGGCGCGGCGCGGTGGACATGAAGGGCTCGATCGCCAGTTTCGTCGCGGCAGCGCAGCGGGTCGTGGCCGAGGGCTTTCAGGGCTCGATCAGCCTGCTGATTACCGGCGACGAGGAAGGCCCGAGCATCAACGGCACGAAAAAGATGCTGGAGCGGCTGGCCGCGCGGGGCGAGACGATCGATCATTGCATCGTCGGCGAACCGAGCTGCGCCGAGCGGCTCGGCGACACGATCAAGGTCGGGCGGCGCGGCAGCATCAATGGCTGGCTGACGGTGGAAGGCACACAAGGCCATGTCGCCTATCCGCAGCTGGCCGACAATCCGGTGCCGAAGCTGCTTGAAATGCTGAGACGGCTCGACGCTCATGTGCTGGACGAGGGGACGGACCATTTCCAGCCGTCCAATCTCGAAATCACCTCGGTCGATGTCGGCAATCCGACGACCAATCTCATTCCCGGAAGCGCGCGGGCGATGCTCAATATCCGCTTCAACGACCGGCATACCGGCGCTTCGCTGGAAGCCTGGATGCGCAGCGTCTTCGACGCGGTCGCCGCCGAGACCGGCGCGCGCTACCGTTTCAAGGCGGTGACCTCGGGCGAGGCGTTCGTCACCGCGCCCGGACCTTTTTCGGCACTGGTCGCCGAGGCCGCCCGGAAAGTGACCGGGGTGACGCCAGAACTTTCGACCACTGGCGGCACGTCCGATGCGCGCTTCATCCGCGCCTATGCGCCGGTCGTCGAGTTCGGGCTGCTCAACCAGACCATGCACAAGGCCGACGAAAATGCCGGCATCGACGATATTGCGCGGCTTGCCGATATTTACGAAACGGTGCTGCGCGGCTATTTCGCCGGGCGGGCGGGCGCATGACCAGCGTCAATGAAGTCACCAGCGGATTGACCGGCGCCTGGCGGATCGTCAAGCGCGAGGAGAGCGCGCGCGAATGTTTCGACCTGTCGGCCGACGGCGCGTTGCGTTCGTTTACGGGCCTGGTGCTTTCGGTTCCGATCCTCTTCCTCACCGCCGCCGCCTTGTGGCAGATCGCGCAGGAAGAACTCGACATCACCTTCGAGATTTCCTTCGGTGCCTTCCTTGCCGTCGAAGTCGCGAGCACGCTGATCTACTGGGCGTTGTTTCTGCTTGCGATGCTGCGGATTGCGCGGGTGCTCGGCCTCGGCGCCAACTACACCGCCTATCTGATCACCTATAACTGGGGCATGCTGCTGACCTCGGCCGCTTTCGCGCTGCCGCTGATCCCCTATTCGCTGGGCCTGTTGCCGGCCGGCGGGGCGATGCTGCTGTCGCTGCCGGCGCTGGGGCTGCTTGGCTGGTATCGCTGGCAGATCGCGCGCACCGTGCTTGGCGTCGAAGCGGGGCCGGCGGCGGCGATCCTGATTTTCGATCTCCTGCTGAGCTTCAGCATCGACCAGTTGCTGGCAACGCTGTTTCTGACCGGCGGAGGCCTATCCTGAGCGACAATCGTCCGATCGGGGTTTTCGACAGCGGCATTGGCGGCATCACGGTGCTGAAGGCGCTGCGGGCGCGGCTGCCGCATGAAGACCTCGTCTATCTCGGCGATACGGCGCGGCTGCCCTATGGCACCAAGAGCGCCGAGACGGTGACGGCTTATGCGACGCAGGCGACGCGCTATCTGATGCGGCACGATATCAAGATGGCCGTGATCGCCTGCAACACGGCGGCGTCGGTTGCGCTCGAACCGCTGGCCGCGGCGCTGGCGCCGCTGCCGGTCGTGGGCGTGGTGGGACCGGGCGCGGAGGCCGGCGTCAAGGCGTCGAAAAGCGGCCGCATCGGCGTGCTGGCGACCGAAGCAACGGTGCGCGGCGGCGCCTATGTGCGCGCCATTCATGCGCTCGACCCGGCGGCGGTGGTGACGCAAGCCCCGTGCGGACTGTTCGTGACGCTGGCCGAAGAAGGCTGGGTAAAGGGCGATGTCGCCGAAGCGGCGGCGCGGCGCTATCTGGCGCCGCTGTTCAAGGGACGCAACGCGCCCGACACGCTGGTGCTGGGCTGCACGCATTTTCCGGTGCTGGCGCGCGTCATCGGCAAGGTGGCGGGAAAGAACGTCAAACTGGTCGACAGCGCCGCGACGACGGCCCGCTTCGTCGAGCGGGAACTTGCCGCGAAGGGCATGGCCGCCAAACGGCGCGGCAAGGGCAAGACGCGCTTCATGGCAACCGACAGCCCGGAACGCTTTGCGCGGGTCGGCGGGATTTTCTTCGGCGAGGAAATTCGCGCGAAAGATGTCGAGCTGGTGGATATAAGGCCGGACTGAGAAGACCCCTCACCCAACCCTCTCCCCGGAGGGGAGAGGGCTAGTTGTAATCGACCTGCAGCAGATAGAGCCCGTCGGGCGGGGCGACCGGCCCGCAGGCGGCGCGGTCCTTCGCGGCCAGCGCCCTGGCGACGTCGCGCGCTGTCCATTTTCCCTCGCCGACCATTTTCAGCGTGCCGACAAAGGAGCGCACCTGATTGTGCAGGAAGGAACGGGCGCGGCAGACAATCTCGATTTCCTCGGCGTAGCGCGACACCGAAATCTCGTCGACGGTTTTCACCGGCGACTTCGCCTGGCATTGCACCGAACGGAAGGTGGTGAAGTCGTGATGGCCGACCAGGGCTTGCGCCGCTGCATGCATCGCTTCGGCGTCGAGCGGCTTGTGCACCAGCCAGGCCTGACCGCGATCGAGCGTCAAGGGCGCGCGGCGATTGACGATGCGGTACATGTAATGGCGCTTCACGGCCGAGAACCGCGCCTCGAAACTATCCGGCACCGGCACGGCTTCGACGATCGCCACCGGATGCGGGCGCATATGGGCGTTGACGGCGTCGCGCAGCGTGTCGGGCGCGACGGGCGTTTCAAGATCGACATGCGCGACCTGACCCAGCGCATGGACGCCGGCATCGGTGCGGCCGGCGCCATGGACCTTCACATCGGCGCCGCAAAAACCCTTGATGCCCGCTTCCAGCACATGCTGGACCGACAGACCGTTGGTCTGCGCCTGCCAGCCGACGAAGGGCGAACCGTCATATTCGATGGTGAGTTTGTAGCGGGGCATCAGGCGAGGCTCTCGCCGGCGCTCAGTGGAAAGCCGCGCAGGAATTCGCGGGCGCCGACAGGCGACTTGCCGGCGCGCTGCAGTTCCGAGATTTCGAGCGCCCCTTCCCCGCAAGCCACGACGATCGTGTCGGCGGCGGCGAGAACCTCGCCGGGTTTGCCCGAATTGTCGAGCGGACGGGCGCGGCGAATTTTCACACGAACGGTCTCATTGCCGCGGGCGATTTCGAAGAATGCGCCGGGTGCCGGCGTCAATCCGCGGATATGGGCGTCGAGGTCGCCCGCGGGACGCGACCAGTCGATGCGGGCTTCGGCCTTGCCGATCTTCGCCGCATAGGTGACTCCGGTTTCGGGCTGCGGCGCCGCTTCGAGCGCGCCGCGCGACAGCGCCGCCAGCGCCCGCAGCATCAGCGATGCGCCGATATGGGAGAGCCTGTCATGCAGGCTGCCCGAGGTGTCGTCGGCGGCGATCGCCACGCGTTCGGCCAGCAGCACGGGGCCGGTGTCGAGACCCTGTTCCATCTGCATGATCATGACGCCGGTTTCGGTATCGCCGGCCATGATGGCGCGCTGAATGGGTGCGGCGCCGCGCCAGCGCGGCAAGAGCGAGGCATGGAGATTGAGACAGCCCATGCGCGGTGCATCGAGCACCGGTTTGGGCAGGATCAGGCCATAGGCGACGACCACCGCGACGTCGAGATCGAGCGCGGCAAAGGCCTGTTGCTCGGCTTCGCCTTTCAGCGAGGCAGGGGTGAAAACGGGAAGGCTGTGTTCTGCGGCGAAGCGGTGCACCGGCGACAATTGTTCGGCCAGCCCACGGCCGGCCTTGCGCGGCGGCTGCGAATAAACGGCAACGACTTCATGACCGGCACCGAGAATTTCGGCCAGGACCGGCACCGAGAATTCGGGCGTGCCCATGAAAGCAAGGCGCAATCTATCCATTGCCTGCCTCCGGCGGGCGGGGCGTTCTCCGCCTCCGGCGGGCGGGGCTCAAGCCGGTTCCTTTTCCTGAAGCTTCTTCTGCTTGATCAGCTTCTTCAGCATCATCGAGCGCTTGACGCGCGAGAGGTGGTCGATGAAGAGGACGCCCTTCAGATGATCCATCTCGTGCTGAAGGCAGGTGGCGAGAAGATCGTCGCAGTCCTCCTCGCGGATTTCGCCCTGATAGTCGAGATAGCGCACGCGGCAACGCGCGGGGCGCTCGACCTCTTCGTACATGTCGGGAACCGAGAGACAACCCTCCTCGTAGATGGCGGTGTCGTCCGACGCCCAGCGGATCTCCGGATTGACGAAATAGCGCGGCGCGGGCGGCTCGCCGTCACGCGCCAGATCGATGACGATCACCTGTTTCGGGACGCCGACCTGAACGGCGGCCAGACCGATGCCCGGCGCGGCATACATCGTCTCCAGCATGTCGTCCATCAGCGCGCGCAAGCCGTCGTCGACCCTGTCGACGGGCTTGGAGATCTCTTTCAGACGCGGATCGGGCGCGGTGATGATTTCGCGTATCGCCATGGGCCCTGAGATAAGCCCCCGGCGCATTTCGGTCAAGGCAGATGGGCCGAGCGAGACGGACGGAACCCCCAAATTCCGGCGCTTTCCGGCCGTTCTCCAACCGCGCGAAGGAACGGGAATCGGCTATAGTCCGGCGTTGGAGGCGGTACATGGATCAAATGATTGTCATACTGGCGGTTGCCGCGGCGGCGCTGGCCGTGGGCGCCGTGCTGGCGCTGATGCTGCGCGGGCGCGGTGGCGGGAACGAGGCGGTGGCGGCGCTTGCCCGGCAGCAGGCGGAGCTTGTGGGGCGGCTTTCGGCCATGGCCGAAACGCAGGCGCAGACGCGAACCGAACTGACGGCGACGATCAACGAACGGCTCGACATGGTGAGCCAGCGCATGGGGCAGAGCCTGGAGGCAACGGCGCAGAAGACCGCCGAGACGCTCGGTACGCTGACAACGCGGCTTTCGGTGATCGACGAAGCGCAGAAAAACATCACCGAGCTTTCGAGCCAGGTGGTGGGACTGCAGGACATTCTGGCCAACCGGCAGGCGCGCGGCGCCTTCGGCGAGGTGCAGCTCAACGACATCGTCAGCAATGCGCTGCCGCCGTCGGCCTACAGTTTCCAGACGACACTTGGCAACGGGACGCGGGCCGACTGCCTGATCATCCTGCCCAACCCGCCGGGGCCTATCGCCATCGATGCGAAATTTCCCCTCGATGCCTACCACCTGCTTCGAAATGCCAAGGACGAGGCGGAGCGCGTCATTGCCGTGCGGCAATTTCGCGGCGACCTCAATCGCCATGTAGCGGCGATCGCCGAAAAATATATCGTGCCCGGCGAGACGGCCGAATCGGCCTTGATGTTTTTGCCGTCAGAAGCGGTTTATGCCGAACTCCATGCCAACTTCCCGGATGTGCTGACCAAGAGCTATCAGGCGCGGGTGTGGATCGTTTCGCCGACGACGCTGATGGCGACGCTCAATACGGTGCGCGCCGTGCTGAAAGACGTCGAAATGCGCAAGCAGGCCGGCGTCATCCAGAAATATGTGGCGCTGCTGCTGGGCGATGTCGGCCGGCTCGGCGACCGGGTCGGCAATCTTGAGCGGCATTTTCAGCAAGCGGAGAAAGATATCGGCGAGATTCGCAAATCGGCCGATGCCATTACCAGCCGCGGCGAGAAGATCGAGGCGGTGGAAATGGGCGAGGAAGATGCCGCGGACGCCCTGCCCGTCGCCTCGCGCGATCTGCTCGAAGGCTGAGCAAAGCCGCTCCGGTTCCGTTCAATCGAGCCTGTTTTTTGCAGCGACAGCCTGAATTTCTTTGCTAGGCTCGCAGCGGAC
The DNA here is from genome assembly GCF_030651915.1 of Parvibaculum sp. Taxonomy (GTDB): domain Bacteria; phylum Pseudomonadota; class Alphaproteobacteria; order Parvibaculales; family Parvibaculaceae; genus Parvibaculum. Next base: position 1,045,028 of record NZ_JAUSBV010000005.1, read on the forward strand.
AGGGACGCCCTTGGGGGGCGCCAATCGGGGCAAGGGGAACGGGCGATGCTGGCCGTCAACGATTTCGTCAACGAGCTGAACAACATTCTCTGGGGCTGGCCGATGCTGGTCGCGCTGGCGGCGACGGGCGTGTTTCTGACCATCGGCTTGCGCTTCATGCCGTGGCGGAAGCTGCCCGAAGGACTGAAACTCTCGGTGCAACCCTCGAAAGGCGCCGGCGACATCTCGCCCTTCCAGGCCTTGATGACGGCACTGGCAGCCACCGTCGGTACCGGCAACATCGCCGGCGTTGCAACGGCGATCTATTTCGGCGGACCGGGCGCGTTGTTCTACATGTGGGTGATCGCGCTGGTCGGCATGGCGACCAAATATACCGAGGCGGTGCTGGCGGTCGCTTATCGCGAAGTCGACGAGCTCGGCAATCATGTCGGCGGGCCGATGTATTACATCAAGAACGGCGTCGGCGCGAAGTTCCCGACCCTGGCGCTGGTGCTGGCGCCGGCCTTTGCGGTCTTCACGGCGCTTGCCGGCTTCGGTATCGGCAACGGGGTGCAGGCTCATTCGGTGGCCAGCGCGCTGCAATCGAATTTCGGCGTGCCTGAAATCGTTTCGGGTCTCGTGATGATGGTGGCGGTGGGGCTGGTGCTGATCGGCGGTATCCGCCGGATCGGCGAAGTGGCGAGCGCGCTGGTGCCGACAATGATCGTCGTCTATATCGGCGGCGCCGTCATTGTGCTCGCGATCAACTATGAAGCCATTCCGGCAGCACTCGGCCTCGTCTTCTATCACGCCTTCACACCGACGGCGGCCGAAGGCGGGTTTATCGGTGCGACCGTGATGCTCGCCATTCGCTGGGGTTTTGCGCGCGGCATCTTCTCCAACGAAGCGGGCCTCGGCAGCGCGGCGATCGCGCATGCGGCGGCCAAGACCGACGATCCGATCCAGCAAGGGTTGGTCGGTATGGTTGGCGTCTTCATCGATACGTTGATCGTCTGCACCCTGACGGGCCTCGTCATCATCACCTCGGGGCTCTGGACCAGCGGCGTCAACGGCGCGGCGCTGACCAGCGCTGCCTTCGGCGCGTCCTTGCCCTGGGGCGGCGCGCTGGTTGCCATATCGCTGGCGCTCTTTGCCTTCACGACGCTGCTCGGCTGGAGCTATTACGGCGAACGGGCCGTCGAGTTCCTGTTCGGTGTCAAGGCGATCTGGCCCTATCGCATCGTCTGGGTGCTGGCGATCCCGGTCGGTGCGATGACCAGCCTCGATCTCGTCTGGAACATGGCCGATGCGCTGAACGCGATGATGGCGCTGCCGAACCTGATCGCGCTGTTCATCCTGGCGCCCGCCGTCTTCACGATGACGCGCAACTACTGGGCGAAGGACAAGAGCTAGCGCCCGTTCTCAGAACGGCCGGCGCGATTTCATGGCGGCGGCCAGCGTGCCGTCGTCGAGATAATCGAGTTCGCCGCCAACCGGCACGCCATGTGCAAGGCGGGTGACCGAAATGCCGAGGCCCGAAACGCGGTCGGTGATGTAATGCGCCGTTGTCTGGCCGTCGACGGTGGCGTTCATGGCGAGGATCACTTCGTTGATCTCGCCGTCACCCAGTCGCTCGACCAGTTTGCCGATGTTGAGATCGTCGGGGCCGACGCCGTCGAGGGCCGAGAGGACACCGCCCAGCACATGGTAGCGGCCCTTGTGGGCGCCGGCGCGCTCCAGTGCCCAGAGATCGCCGACCTCTTCGACCACGCAGAGCCCATGCGGATCGCGTGTGGCGTCGGTGCAGATGGCGCAGGGGTCTTGCGTGTCGACATTGCCGCAGGCCGAGCAGATGCGTGCCTTCGCCGCCGCATCGGCCATGGCGTCGGCGAGCGGCGAGAGGAGCGTCTCCTTTTTCTTGATGAGTTGCAGCACCGCGCGCCGCGCCGAGCGCGGGCCGAGACCCGGCAGCTTCGACATCAATGCAATCAGCCGTTCGATCTCGGGGCCGGTGACCGCCATCGCGTTCAGAGCCCGAAGCCGGGCGGGATCGGCAATCCGCCAGCGACCGATTTCATTTTCTCGGCGGCCAGCGCCTCGGCCTTGTGCCGGGCGTCGGCCGCGGCGGCAACGAGGAGATCTTCCAGGATTTCGCGTTCATCCGCCTTCATCAGGGCCGGATCGATCGAAACTCTCTTTACCGCGCCCTTGCCCGACATGACGATGGCGACCAGACCGCCGCCGGCACGGCCTTCGACCTCAGCGGCTTCAAGTTCGGTCTGCATCGATTCCATGCGGCCCTGAAGCTGCTGGGCCTGTTTCATGATGTCGGCGAGGTTTTTCACTCTTCGGTCTCCATATCGTCCGGCATGTCTTCCGGGGGCATTTCGGGCGGCAGCACGTCGCCGGCGGCGAGAAGGCCGGGCTCGCGCACCTCGACAATTTCAGCACCGGGGAAGACGGCCAGCGCCGCCTTGACCAGTGCATCGCCGCGGGCCCGGTCTTTCAACATTTCCTCATGCGTCTGCGCCTGCTCGCGCAAGGTCGGCGCGGCATCGGATGCATTGCGGGCCAGCGACACCAGCCAGCGCGCGCCGGTGGCGCGGGAAAGCTTTTCCGACAATTCGGTCAGGATCGTGTTGGGCGTGCCTTCGAGAAGGCCGAGTTCGATGCGGCCGGTTTCGAAATGCACAAGACGCACACCGGCTTCGAGCGCATGCTTCAGGCGGATGTCGCGGTCGGCACTGACCAGCGCCACCACATCCTGAAAGGTGCGGATGTCGGCGGCCGGCGCGGATGCCGCAACGGCCGCGGCCGGTTCCTGCATTTCGGGACGCGTGGCGGCGACCGAGCGCAGTTGCGCCCGCGAACCGCCGCCGTCGCCCGCGGGCGCGGCGCGCGCCGGCGCTTTCGCCGATACACCACCCGACTTCAATTGTTCGACAAGTTCCTCCGGGCCCGGCCCCTCGGCAACATAGGCAAGGCGCACCAGAACCATTTCGGCCGCCGCGATCGGCCGCGCCGCGCCCTGCACCTCGGCAAGGCCCTTCAGCAACATCTGCCAGACGCGCGACAAGACGCGGATCGGCAAACGGCCCGCCATGTCGCGGCCGCGGGCGCGCTCGGTTTCTGACATCGCCACATCGTCGCCGGCACCTTCGACCAATTTCAGGCGCGTCAGCCAATGGGTCAGCTCGGCGAGATCGGAAAGGACGACCGCCGGGTCGGCGCCGACATCGTATTGCGCGCGCAACTCGTTCAGCGCGCCGCCGATATCGCCCTTCATCACCAGGTCGAAGAGATCGAAAACCCGGGCGCGATCGGCCAGGCCCAGCATGTCGCGCACATCGGCTTCGCGCACATGGCCCTCGCCATGCGCGATGGCGCGATCCAGAAGCGAAAGCGCATCGCGGGCCGAGCCATCGGCGGCGCGGGCGACAAGCTTCAATGCCGCCGCCTCGGCGGCGACATCTTCCTTTTGCGCAACGCCCGAGAGAAGGCCGGTCAGTTCGGCCACCGACAGGCGGCGCAGGTCGAAGCGCTGGCAGCGCGACAGCACGGTCACCGGTACCTTGCGGATTTCGGTGGTGGCGAAGATGAACTTTACATGTGCCGGCGGCTCTTCAAGCGTTTTCAGCAGGCCGTTGAAAGCCTGACGCGACAGCATGTGCACTTCGTCGATGATGTAGACCTTGTAGCGCGCCGAAACCGGCAGGTAGCGCACGCTGTCGATGATCTCGCGAATGTCGTCGATGCCGGTGCGCGAGGCCGCGTCCATTTCCATCACATCGACATGGCGCGATTCCATGATCGCGTCGCAATGAATGCCGGGACCGTCCATGTGAATGGTCGGCGCCTCGATACCCGGTTTCTCGTAGTTCAAGGCACGGGCGAGGATGCGGGCAGTCGTCGTCTTGCCGACGCCGCGCACGCCGGTCAGCATGAAGGCATGGGCAATGCGGCCGGCATCGAAGGCGTTGGAGAGCGTGCGGACCATCGCCTCCTGGCCGACCAGATCTTCGAAGACACCCGGGCGGTATTTGCGGGCCAGCACCTGATAGCCGGAGGGGCGCGCCCGTGGCGCGGCGGCGACCGACGCCTCGCCCAGGTCGAAGCCCGGTTCCGTCGCCGGGTCCGGACGGTGCGTCTCGTCCGCATTGTCGGCAGCAGCGGCGAGATTTTCCACGTCGTCATTCATGGAATCCGCGCGCCCCCATCGAAGGTCTTGAGGTGAAAAACGGGTGGGAGGCTGGACAAGCGACCCGAGCGAAACTCGTTACGGCTGCTTCCTTCCGGATCTGACCGGGTTGGCGAGGGACCCGTCCGCCGCCAACCTCCCGAGGGGACTATATCAGGGTAAGGGGCGGCGGATGCAAGGCTTGGCGTCCAAATCGCGCGATTGAGCACGTCTGCGCCATGTGCCAGTCTGCGCCACCCGAATTTCAACGACATCAAGCCGGAAACGCCAATGGTCCTGCAAGAGAACCCCAATATCTTTGCCAATAATCCGCTCGACCGCGCCAGCTATCGCCGGACCGACAATGCCTGGATCGAAGAACAGCTTGCCGCACCGACAAGCCTCTTCGTGCCGCTATGGCGCCTGCAGCCATTTGTGCTGCCGGAGGCGAGCCCCGGCGCGGGCAAGGATATCGGCTGGATGCGCACGGCGCTGCTGAAGGAACTGGGGGGCGATGGCACGATCGTTTTCCTCGGCATCAACAAGCGCGGCAAGGCGCTTTTCGCCGCCGATGTCAGCGGCCTTGAGAATCCGGACAATCACCCGGCACTGAAAGGCCTCGGCGCGTTCGAGGATCTGCGGGCGCTGGCCATGGCCGGCGAGATCACGCCGACGGAGCTTGCGATCATGGCGCAGGCGAAATCGATGATCGACTGGCACAACCGGCATGGCTTCTGTTCGGTCTGCGGCTCCAAAAGCGCCATGTCGGAAGCCGGCTACAAGCGCGTCTGCCTGTCCTGCAAGGCCGAACATTTCCCGCGCACCGACCCGGTCGTCATCATGCTCGCTGTGCATGACGGCAAGTGCTTTCTCGGACGGCAGAAAATCTGGCCGAAGGGCATGCATTCGGCGCTGGCGGGCTTTGTCGAGCCCGGCGAATCGATCGAAGAGGCGGTGGCGCGCGAGCTCGAGGAGGAAGCCGGCCTGCAAATCGCGTCGGCGACCTATCATTCGACGCAGCCCTGGCCCTATCCCTCCTCGCTGATGATCGGCTGCCATGCGGTGGCCGAAAGCGAGGACTTCACGATCGACGGGATCGAGCTTTCCGAAGGGCGCTGGTTCACACGCGAGGAAGCGCAGGCCGTGCTCGCGGGCAAGGGCGACGGGACGGTGTGGTTTCCGCCGCCCTTCGCCATCGCGCACCAGCTGATCAAGGCCTTCGCCGAAGGCAAGGCCTAGTCGCCGGCAACAACCGTCGCGCGATAGGGGTGGGCCTTGTAGACGCCGAGGATGCGCAGCTCGCTGGTGAAAAATTCCAGCTCCTCCAGCGCCAGGCGGACATGACGCGAGGCCGGGTGGCCCTCGATGTCGGCATAGAACTGGCTGGCGTTGAAGGTGCCTTCGAGCTGATAGCTTTCGAGCTTGGTCATGTTGACGCCGTTGGTGGCGAAGCCGCCCAGCGCCTTGTATAGCGCCGCCGGCACATTGCGTACGCGGAAGATGAAGCTCGTCACGACAGGCTCGTCTTCCGGCTCGGCGTCGTTCGGCTCCTTCGCCATGATCAGGAAGCGCGTGGTGTTGTGCTCGGCATCCTCGACATTGGCCCGAAGAATTTCGAGACCATAGATTTCGGCCGCAAGGCCCGTCGCAATGGCGGCGCGCGCCGGATCGCCGGCTTCCGCAATCTGGCGCGCGGCGCCCGCCGTGTCGGCGGCGACGACGGCTTTCAGCCCCAGTTCACGGATCACGCGGCGGCACTGGCCGAGCGCATGGACATGGCTGTGGGCCGATTTCAGATTCTCGATCCGCGCGCCCTTGAGGCCGAGAAGCTGGTGGCGCACGGGCAGGAAATGCTCGCCGACAATATAGAGGCCGGCGCCGGGGATCAGGTGATGCACGTCGGCGACACGGCCCGCGAGCGAGTTCTCGATCGCGATCATGCCGAACCGCGCGCGGCCTTCATTCACGGCGGCGAACACGTCCTCGAAGGTGTCGCAAGGCAGGTCCACCATATCGGGGAAGGCCTCGCGGCAGGCGATATGCGAATTGGCACCCGGCTCACCTTGAAAGGCGATGGTCTTTTCCGGCGTTGCACCGTCCGTCATCGCATCGGTCTCCGGGAAAGCGCCGCACGGGCTTTTTCAAGGTCGGCGGGAGTATCGACACCGAGCGGAACGGTGTCAACGAGCGCCACTTCTATCGACATGCCGGCCTCAAGCGCCCGCAATTGCTCAAGCTTTTCACGCTTCTCGAGCGGTGACGGCGACAGGCGAACGAACCGCGCCAGTGCCTCGCGGCGGTAGCCGTAGAGTCCGATGTGGTGATAGAGCGGGCCCTCGCCCCAAGGCGCTGTGGCGCGGGTGAAATAGAGCGCGCGCGCCATGTTTCCGCCGTCGAAATCGACAACCGCTTTCACGACATTGGGGTTGGTGCGCTCATCTTCGAGGACGATCTCGGCCGCCAATGTCGAGATGTCGGCGCCGGGCCTGACCAACGCCTCGTAAGCGGTGCGGATCAGCGCCGGATCGAGCGTCGGCAGATCGCCCTGCACATTGAGAACGATGCCGTGGCGGCCTTCCGGATCGACGTCGCAGACCGCCTGCCAGACGCGGTCGGAACCCGACGGGAGATCGGGATCGGTCAGGACCGCCTCGCCGCCAGCTGCACGGACCGCCGCCGCGATTTCGGCCTCGGCGGCGGCCACGACCACCCGGCCGATCGACGCTTCCATCGCGCGACGCCAGACATGGACAATCATCGGGACACCGCCAATGTCGGCGAGCGGCTTGCCCGGAAGGCGGGTCGATGCCATGCGGGCGGGAATCACGATGAGCGGATGCCCTGCCCGGTCGCCCGCTCCATTTGTCGCCATTGCCGCCACCGTTCCTCCGCTGTCCGTTTCGGGCCCAGGCGCTGCGGTGCGGCGGATCGCCGCAACCGCACCCTAGCCCTGCCCGCGCCCGTGCCAGAATGCGCGTGGCGCATGGTTTCGTCCGCCCTGCGCATTTTCGACCACCGCCGCAACCAATGCGGAGCGCAAAGGGCCGATTTGGCGCACTTATACGGCTTGCGGCGCGGCGGCGGAAGCGGCTAATCTCCGCGCCAATTCAGGGGGGCCGGTCAGGGCGTTGCGCCATGCCGGGCGGTCCCAGACCACGAAACCGACCCGGGCGGAGCAGGAGCCGATGGACTCATTCGAATTCAACAAGATTGCAGGCGCCGTGCTCGCCTCCGTCCTCGTCATTCTGGGCGTGGCCAACCTCACCGACTGGCTCTACACCCCGGAAGAAGCCAATCCGCAGGCCTATGCGGTTGCCGCGCTTGAGGAAGGCGCGACAGGCGCCGGACCGGCGGCGGTTGTCGAAGAGGTACCGCTTGCGGTGCTGCTGGCATCCGCCGATGTCGGCCGCGGCGAGCGCCTGGCGCGCCAATGCGCGGCCTGCCACACCTTCGACGAAGGCGGCCGTGCGGGCATCGGACCCAACCTCTACAAGGTTGTCGGCGGTCCGCATGCGCATGATCCGAATTTCAACTATTCGACGGCCATGAAGAGCACGGGCGGCAACTGGGGCTTCGAGGCGCTCGATGTCTTCATCACCAATCCGCGTGCGGCCGTGCCCGGCACGATCATGAGCTTCGCGGGCTTGCGCAATCCGCAGCAGCGCGCCGATCTGATCGTCTACCTGAACACATTGGGTTCCAATGTGGCGCTGCCGGAAGCGCCGGCGCAGACGGCGGAAGAACCCGCCGCCGAAGCCGCACCCGCCGAATAAAGCGACACCACAAGCCAGATCGAAGACGCGCCCGGCGGATTGCCGGGCGCGTTTTTGTTTGGCACGCCGTTTCCGACGTCCATGACTTTGTTTTAACAGGCATTTCCGGCTAAAAACGGTCACTATGAGCGCACCGACGGGGATCGGGGCGAGAGGGAGGACGTTTTGCAGCGTTTCATGACCAAACCGGTCCTGACCGGCCTGGCCATCGCCGTGGCGGCGGCACTCGCCCTATTTGTTTTCTGGCCGGCGCAGGACACGGCGCAACAGAGTGCCGAGACCTCGCCCCTACCAGCCGCAGAGCTTCCGACCGAAATCGTCACGCCGGTTGCCGGCTTCACCGATTTCCAGCCCGACGTACCGCGGCACGGCTCGTCGCTCTTCGGCGAACTCAAATATGCGCCGGACTTCACGCATTTCGACTATGTCAATCCGACGGCGCCGAAGGGCGGGCTGTTGCGCTATGCGGTGTTCGGCAGTTTCGACAGTCTCAACAATTTTGTCGTCCGCTCGGAAGCGGTGGCGGGGATCGGCTTCATCTACGACACGCTGATGACGCAAAGCTTCGACGAAGCGGCCTCTGAATATGGGCTGCTGGCAGAAAGTGTCCGGCATCCGGCCGATTATTCCTCCGCGACCTATGTGCTTCGCCAGGATGCGCGCTGGCACGATGGCGAGCCTGTGACGCCTGCCGACGTCATCTGGACGATCGAGACGTTGAAAGCCCAACATCCATTTTATACCGCCTATTACGCCAATGTGATCGCAGCGGAACAGACAGGCCCGCGTGAGGTGACATTCCGCTTCAATCAGACAGGCAACCGCGAATTGCCGCAGATCGTCGGACAGTTTCCGGTGCTGCCGAAGCACTACTGGACCGGCACCGATGCCAAGGGCCGCCCACGCGACATTTCATTGACGACGCTTGAGCCGCCGCTCGGCAGCGGCCCTTACCGGGTCGGCACCGTCGCGCCCGGCCAACACATCACTTACGAGCGCGTCGAAGATTACTGGGGCCGCGACCTGCCGGTGAATGTCGGTGCCAATAATTTCGACCGTATTCGTTTCACCTATTTCCGGGATACGACCGTTGCCTTCGAAGCCTTCAAGGGCGGACAAATCGACCTCAGGATCGAAAACAGCGCGCGCAACTGGGCAACCGAATACGACATCCCGGCCGTGCGACGTGGCGACATCAAGCGCGACAGCCTTCCTTCGCTCAACCCCCAAGGCATGCAGAGCTTCGCGTTCAACCTTCGGCGCGACAAGTTCAAGGACATCCGTGTACGGCGTGCCTTCAACTATGCCTTCGACTATGAGTGGGTGAACAAGACGCTGTTCCACGGGCAGTACACGCGATCCGGAAGCTATTTCGCCAATTCGGAAATGGCAGCGACGGGGGTACCCGACGGCCGCGAGCTCGAAATTCTCGAAACGGTGCGTGCGCTCGTGCCGCCGGAAGTCTTCACCGAAACATATGCGAACCCCGCAACCGACGGCAGCGGCAACAATCGCGCCAATCTGCGCCGCGCGACCGAGCTTTTCGCGGAAGCCGGGTGGGTCGTCAAAGACGGAAAACTGATACACACGGCAAGCGGCGAGCAGATGAGCGTCGAATTCCTGATCGACGATCCAACATTCGAGCGCGTTGTTGCCCCTTACCGGCAATCGCTGGAACGGCTTGGCATGGTGGTGCGGATTCGCCCGGTCGACTCGGCGCAGTATCAGCGGCGCACCGACGAGCGCAATTTCGATATCATCGTCCGCAGCTTTGGGCAGTCCATCTCGCCCGGCAACGAGCAACGCGAATACTGGGGTTGCGCGGCGGCCGAACAGGAAGGCAGCCGCAATGTCATCGGCATTTGCGATCCGGCCATCGAAAAGCTGGTCGACCGGGTGATTTTCGCCGAAAACCGCACCGAGCTCGTGGCTGCCGTCAAGGCGCTCGACCGCGTGCTGCTGCACGGGCATTACGTGGTCCCGCAATGGTATCTCGCGACGACGCGCGTTGCCTACTGGTCGCGGCTGCGCCATCCCGAGCGGATGCCGCCCTATTCGATCGGTTTCCCGGCGATCTGGTGGCATGAGGGTGCCGAAGCGGCGGACGAGACGCCATGAAGGGGCCGACGCTATTTTCGCGGCGCCAGACATTGTCGCTTGCCGGCGCCGCATTGGCCCTACCCCTGCTGCCGCAGGCGCTGCGCGCCGGTGACCAGCGGCATGGCATGTCGTTCTTCGGTGACCTGAAATATCCGGCTGGATTTCCTCACTTCAACTACGTCGAGCCCGGCGCGCCCAAGGGCGGCACGTTCTCCTATATCGGCGAAAGCTCCGTTCTCACCTTCGACTCTCTCAATGCCTATATCCTCAAGGGCAATCCAGCGCAGGGCCTGAACCTGATTTTCGACACACTGATGACGCGGGCACTCGACGAACCCGACGCGCTTTACGGCCTGCTAGCCGAGAGCGTGGAGAGCGACGGCAACCGTCTGACCTTCCATCTGCGCGACGGTGCATATTTCCACGACGGATCGGCGCTGACAGCCGAGGATGCCGCGTTTTCCCTGATGCTGTTGAAGGAAAAAGGCCATCCGCTGATCTCCCAGAATCTCCGTGAAATGTCCGAGGCGCGGGCGCGCGACACGCGGACCCTCGAAATTTCCTTCACGGGCGAGCAGACGCGCGATCTGCCGCTTTTCATCGCTGGCGGGTTGCCGGTCTTTTCCAAGACCTGGTACAGCGAACATGACTTCGCCGAGTCGTCGCTGACACCGCCGCTTGGCAGCGGTCCTTACAAAATCGGCCCGCTTCGCGCCGGACGCAGCATCACCTATGAGCGCGTCGCGGATTACTGGGCGCGCGATCTCAACGTCAATGCAGGACACTGGAATTTCGATCGCATTCGCTATGAATATTTCCGCGATCGCACGGCACAGTTCGAGGCTTTTGCGGCCGGCGCCTATCATTTTCGAGAGGAATTCACGTCGCGCACCTGGGCGACGCAATATGACTTCCCGGCGGTCAAGGACGGGCGCGTGCAACTACTGACACTGCCCGACAACCGGCCGTCGGGGGCGCAGGGCTGGTTCCTCAACACGCGGCGCGACAAGTTCAAGGATGTGCGGGTCCGCGAGGCGTTGGGGCTTGCGTTCGATTTCGAGTGGACCAATCGCAATCTCTTCTACGATCTTTACAAACGCACCGCGAGCTACTTCGAAAATTCTCCGATGAAGGCCGAGGGCGAGCCGACGGCGGCAGAACTGGCACTCCTCGCGCCGTTCCGCGACGCACTGCCTGACGCCGTGTTTGGTCCTGTCGCGACACCGCCGGTCAGCGACGGTTCGGGCCAGGACCGCGCCCTGCTCCGACGCGCTGGCGAACTTCTCGATCAGGCCGGGTGGCGGATCGAACGCGGCCAGCGCCGCAACGCGCAAGGCGAGGCGTTGACCGTCGAGTTTCTCGACGATGAACCGACTTTCGAGCGGATCGTCGCACCCTATGTCAAGAACCTGAAGCTTCTCGGTATCGAGGCGCGCATTCGGCAGATCGATTCGGCGCAATTTCAGGAGCGAATGAAGAGCTACGATTTCGATGCGTCGGTCCGCCGCTTTTCGCTCAGCCTGACGCCGGGCATCGAAATGCGCGCCTATTGGTCGTCGGAATTCGCCGACGTCTCTGGCGGCAACAATCTGTCGGGCATCGCCGACCCGGCGGTCGATGCGCTGATCGAGAAGGCGATCGCCGCAGCGACGCGCGAGGAACAGGTGGTGGCCGCCCGCGCGCTCGATCGGGTGTTGCGCGCCGGGTACTATTGGATACCTCAATGGTACAAGGCCTCGCATCACATGGCCTTCTGGGACATATTCGGATGGCCCGAATCACAGCCGACCTACGATCGCGGCGCACCGGCGACATGGTGGTTCGATCGGGAGAAGGCCGACAAGCTCGGCATCAAGGACTGACGCGCAATCCATGGCCGCCTATATTGTCCGACGCCTGCTGCTGATGATCCCGACCATCTTCGGGATATTGTTGATCAGCTTCGCCGTGATCCAGTTCGCACCCGGGGGGCCGATCGAGCGCATCATCGCGCAGCTCCAGGGCACCGAAGTCTCCGCCACGGCGCGAATCGGCGGCACGGGCGGCGGCGATTTCGCGCAACAGAACATGATGGGTGGCGCCGATGGCGCGCTCAACAGCAAGTATCGCGGCGCGCAAGGACTCGATCCGGCGTTCCTTCGCTCCCTCGAGGTGCAGTTCGGCTTCGACAAGCCGGCGCATGAGCGCTTCTTCCTGATGGTCTGGAACTATGTGCGCTTCGACTTCGGATCGAGCTATTTCCGCGACACCAGCGTGTTATCGCTGATTGCCGAGAAACTGCCCGTGTCGATTTCGCTCGGGCTTTGGACAACCCTGATCACCTACCTCATCTCGATCCCGCTCGGCATCCGGAAGGCGATCCGCGACGGCAGCCGCTTCGATACATGGACGAGCGGCGTCATCATCGTCGGTTATGCCGTGCCGGGCTTTCTGTTCGCCGTGTTCCTGATCGTTCTTTTCGCTGGCGGGTCCTATTTCTCGATCTTTCCCCTGCGCGGCCTCACCTCCGATAATTGGGAAAGCCTCAGCCTCGCCGGCAAGGTGCTCGACTACCTCTGGCATATCGTGCTGCCGGTCACCGCCATGACCATCGGCGCCTTCGCGACAACAACGCTGTTGACCAAGAATTCCTTCCTCGACGAAATCCGCAAACAATACGTGATGACAGCGCGCGCCAAGGGACTGTCCGAGCGGCAAGTGCTCTATGGGCATGTCTTCCGCAATGCCATGCTGATCGTGGTCGCAGGGTTCCCGGGTGCTTTTGTCGGCGCCTTCTTTGCCGGATCTCTGCTGATCGAGACGATTTTTTCGCTCGACGGGTTGGGGCTCCTCTCCTACGAGTCGATCATCAACCGCGACTACCCGGTCGTCTTCGCAACGCTTTATGTTTTCGGCCTGGTCGGGCTCATCGTCTCGCTGATCAGCGATCTGACCTATACATGGATCGACCCGCGCATCGATTTCGAGACACGGGAGGTCTGACGGATGACGCTTCCGGCGCTGCCCCGCATCCGCATCAGCCCGATCAACCAGCGGCGCTGGCGCAACTTCAAGGCCAACAGGCGCGGATACTGGAGCCTGTGGGTCTTCTGCGCGCTGTTTTTCCTCTCGCTGTTCGCGGAGTTCATCGCCAACGACCGGCCTTTCCTGGTGATTTACAAGGGCGGGTTCTACACACCAATTTTCGCTGACTATCCGGAAACGACATTTGAGGGTGAGTTCGAAACAGCGACCGACTACCGTGATCCCTATGTCCGGGCGCTGATTGCCGATGCGGGCGGGCAGATGTTCTGGCCACCGATCCGGTACTCCTACCGCACAATCAATCTCAATCTGCCGGTGCCGGCACCCGCACCGCCGTCGGGCGAGAACTGGCTTGGTACCGACGACCAGGGCCGCGATGTCATGGCGCGATTGATCTACGGGTTTCGCATTTCGGTCCTGTTCGGCCTTACACTCACCATTCTGTCGTCAGTCATCGGTGTCGCGGCGGGCGCCGTGCAGGGCTATTTCGGCGGCTGGACGGACCTGCTGTTCCAGCGCTTCATCGAGATCTGGACCAGCATTCCCACGCTCTATCTCCTCATCATCATCGCTGCGATCATCGAACCGAATTTCTGGATATTGCTCGGCATATTGCTGCTCTTTTCCTGGGTGGCGCTGGTCGGCGTCGTCCGTGCCGAATTTTTGCGCGCGCGCAACTTCGAATATGTCAATGCGGCCCGCGCGCTCGGTCTGGGCAGCGGCAAGATCATGTTCCGACATCTCCTGCCCAACGCCATGGTCGCCACACTCACCTTCATGCCCTTTATTCTCAATTCGTCGATCACCACGCTGACGGCGCTGGATTTTCTAGGCTTCGGCCTGCCGCCCGGCTCGCCGTCACTCGGCGAGCTTCTCGCGCAGGGCAAGGCCAACCTGCAAGCGCCGTGGCTCGGCCTGACCGGCTTCTTCGCCATTGCAACAATGCTGAGCCTGCTGATCTTTATCGGCGAGGCGGTGCGCGATGCCTTCGATCCGCGCAAGGTGCTGCGATGAGCGGTGCGCTGGTCGAGGTGAGAGACCTTTCGGTCGGCTTCCGCACGGACGGCCAGGAAACGATCGCGGTCGACCGAATTTCCTTCGATATCAAGCCCGGCGAGACAGTCGCGCTGGTCGGCGAATCGGGATCGGGAAAGTCGGTTTCGGCGCTCTCGATCATGCAACTTCTCAACTATCCGCAGGCTTTCCATCCTTCGGGAGAGATTCTCTTCGATGGCACCAACCTCATCGGTGCGGACGAGAGAACCATGCGCCGTATTCGCGGCAACAAGATCACGATGATCTTCCAGGAACCCATGACGTCGCTCAATCCGCTGCATACGATCGAGCGGCAGGTCGGCGAGGTGCTGGTCGAGCACAAAGGTTTGCGGGGCGACGCTGTCAAGGCACGCGTTCTCGACCTTCTGAGGAAGGTTGGTATTCCCAATGCCGAGCAACGGCTTGATGCCTATCCGCATCAGTTGTCGGGCGGGCAACGGCAGCGCGTCATCATCGCCATGGCGCTTGCCAACGAGCCCGACCTTCTGATCGCCGACGAACCGACAACGGCGCTCGATGTGACGGTGCAAGCACAGATTCTTGAATTGCTGAAGGATCTCAAGCGCGAAATGGGAATGGCGCTCTTGCTGATCACGCACGACCTCGGCATCGTCCGGAAGATGGCTGATCGGGTCAATGTGATGACCAAAGGTCAGATTGTCGAAAGTGGACCTACCGAACGCGTGTTCACGGCCCCGCAGCACGCCTATACGCAGCATCTTCTTGCATCCGAACCCAAGGGCCGGGCGCTTGGCGCACCGAAGGACGGACCGGCGGTGATGGAGGTGAAGGACCTGCGCGTCTGGTTCCCGATCAAGCGCGGATTGCTGCGTCATACGGTCGATCATGTGAAAGCGGTCGACGATGTGTCGTTGACACTGCGCGAGGGCCGGACGCTCGGCGTTGTCGGCGAATCGGGATCGGGCAAGACGACGCTCGGGCTCGCGATGATGCGCCTGATTTCAAGCGAGGGCGGAATCAGCTTTCGCGGCCAGAACATTCAAGGCCTCAAGATCAAGGAAATGCGGCCCTTGCGCCGCCACATGCAGATCGTCTTCCAGGACCCTTACGGGTCGCTCAGCCCGCGCATGTCAGTGGGACAGATCGTCGAGGAAGGCCTGGTCATTCAGAAGCTCGGGCTGACTGCGGATGCACGACGGCAACGCGTGTCGGAGGCACTTGGCGAGGTCGGCCTCGACCCGGCCATGCAGGATCGCTATCCACATGAATTCTCGGGTGGGCAACGTCAGCGCATATCCATCGCACGTGCCATGGCACTGAAGCCGCGTTTCGTGATGCTGGACGAACCGACCAGCGCGCTGGACATGTCGGTGCAGGCGCAGATCGTCGAGCTTCTGCGCGAACTGCAATGCCGGAACAATCTTGCCTATCTTTTCATCAGCCACGACCTGAAGGTCGTGCGGGCGCTGGCCGACGACATTATCGTGATGCGGAACGGCAAGGTGGTCGAGGCTGGCAGCGCCGACGAGGTCTTCGACGCGCCGAAGACCGACTACACCAAAGCGCTGATGGCCGCGGCCTTCGAGCTCGCGGCGGCGCCGAAGGGCGTGGTTTCGGAATAGATTTTCAGCGGTTCGGGAAGCGCTTGATGCTGGTGACGTGACCGGCGTCCGAGCGGGCAATACGCGACATCGCGACGTCGAGCCGTTCAATGGCAACCATCATGTGAAACGCATTGGCGTGAATCATACGCTCGGCGTCGATCATGATCGCCACGTGGCCCTTCCAGAAAACAAGATCGCCGCGCTTCAGCTTGGTGAAATCGATCGGTTCCGGCAGCGCTTCGCCCAATGTCGCTTCCTGCATATCGGTGTCGCGCAGGGACGAGATGCCGGCACGTTCGAGCGCGGCCTGCACAAGGCCCGAGCAGTCGAGGCCGGCGCTGTCGCGACCGCCCCAAAGATAGGGCACACCCAGGAACTCCTCCGCGACGGCGACATAATCCCGCACATGAGCGCCGATCGCGGCGAGATGTGCCGTGAATATCCATCCCCCCCGATCGACCTCGCTGAAATTGCCGCGTGCGCCTGTGAGGCGCAGTTTGGCATTCATCGGCAATGGCATGGCGGGCCGTGTCTTGAGATCGGGCTTTGGGTAAACGAAAGTTCTCAGCGCCACCACCATGTGCGTTGGTGTCGAGGGGCGGGCTGCGAGATCCTTCGTCTCAACATATCCGACATAGTCGTCGAGCGCAGCTTGCCCCCAGGCCCAGCCATTCTTTTCCTCGTAAACGCGGAAGACTTCGCCAAACAGAAGTTGTGTGTCCATCGGCGCGTTCACCTCGGGGCGGCGCAGCAGTGGCAGCGAGGGCACAACGACCTGACGATCCGTGCCCTCAGCGAAATGCGTCGCGCTGACTTCTGCGCGCAGATGCGCCGCCGCCAGATCGTCGCGATAGGGGTTGAGCCGGCGGTCGGGCCCACGAGCGCGGCTCATGCCTCGACACCGCGCGACGAGGCCACAATGAGGTTGGCAAAATCGTGCATGAAAGCGAAGCCCTTGACCGTGCGTTGAACCAGCACATTGCGCCGGTCGGCATCGTCGCGGGTTCGCTTCAGCAAGTCGAGGCCGCCGAGCGTATCGAGGGCGCGGGTGATCGCCGGCTTCGAGACACCCAGCGCCGCGGCAAGACCGCGAACGGTATGTGGCGGCGGATCGAGATAGACCGTGAACATGATCGCAAGCTGCCTCGATGAAAGATCGGGCCCGGCTCGACGCACGGACTGAAGCACGACGTCGTGCCAGAGCGACAGGGCCTCTCCCGGCTTCAATGCGCCGTTGTCGTCAAAAGATAGCTCCGGCATCGTCTCCCCCCGCGCCGTCTCCCCCGTTCCGAAACCGACGCCAGAGAGGCATTTCCGTTCCGGAACCGGATCAGTCTAGCGCGGCTTTGGGCGCGGGCAAGCGGTCAGGCGCCGTAGCGGCGCTTCAGGAGGTCATAAAGCGCGTGGACGCCCTGTGCCTCACCACCAACGGGGCGGCCGGGCTTCGCCTTCGGGGTCCACCCATAGATGTCGAAATGAACGTGGGCGGCGGCACGCTCGACGAAGCGGCGCAGGAAGAGAGCGGCCGTGACGGATCCCGCGAAGGGCCCATCCGAAACATGGTTCACATCGGCGATCTTGCTGTCGAGCCAGCTGTCATAGGGCCGCCAGAGCGGCATGCGCCACAAGGGGTCAGACATCGCCACCGCCGAAGTCTCGACCTCCGCCGCAAGCCCTTCATCGTCGGTATAAAAAGGCGGCAGGTCCGGTCCGAGCGCGGTTCGCGCCGCACCGGTCAGCGTTGCCATGTCGATGATGAGGTCGGGTGCCTCGCTGTCGGCTTCGGCCAGCGCGTCGGCCAGCACCAAGCGCCCCTCGGCGTCGGTATTGCCGATCTCGACAGTCATGCCCTTGCGGCTTTGCAGGACGTCGCCCGGCCGAAATGCGTTGCCGGAAACACTGTTCTCGACGGCCGGTATGAGGATGCGGAGCCTGACGTCAAGGCCCGCTTCCATGACGAGTTGCGCCAGCGCCAGAACGCAAGCGGCGCCACCCATGTCCTTCTTCATCAGCAGCATGCCGCTTGAGGGCTTGAGGTCGAGACCGCCTGTGTCAAAGCAGACACCCTTGCCGACCAGCGTCACTCTCGGTGCGTCCGCCCTTCCCCAGCGCATATCGATCAGCCGCGGCGCTACGGCGGCGGCACGACCCACCGCGTGGATCATCGGATAGTTCGCATCGAGCAACGCATCGCCAAGAACGACATCGAATGTCGCGCCATGAAGGCGAGCGATGCCTTCGGCCGCTGCGGCGAGCTCGTCCGGGCCCATATCGGCGGCCGGGGTGTTGATCAAATCGCGCGCCAGGAAGGTCGCGGCTGCAAGGCGACTCACCTCTTCGCCGTCGACACCGTCGGGCAGCACAAGGCGCGGCCAGTCGCGCTTGCCACCGCTGTAGCGCGTGAAGCGATACGTCCCGAGGGCAAATCCGAGTGCCGCCTTGGCGGTCGATCCGTGCAGGACGCCCGCCAGCCTGTAGTCGCCCTGGGGCACCGCCGCCGGCAGCGCGCCGACGAGAAACGGGTCGGAGCCGTCGCCAAGGCCGAGCAAGACACCGGCCAAGCCGCCTGAACCGTCCGGCAGCAGCAACACCTTCCCGGCCTCGCCCTTGAAGCCTGACGTCCCGACCCATGCCGCACCGGGGCCGGCATGACTGGCGCACCAGCTCTCCAATTCGCCGGCACGAATCTGCCAGACCGGCGTCGCCGCCCTGTCCTTGTCGGAGATGAATATGTCGAGCACTGGCGGCCTGTTTACGTCGGTGGCGGGAAGGGCGTGATTTCGTGTCGCCAAAACCTTATAGAGAGGCTGGACCGGCTGCAACGGCGAGGTCCCCTGGGAGCCTGGGCATTGGGAGAGGGACATGGCCGCGCCTGAATTCACACTCGTCATCGGCGACAAGAACTGGTCGAGCTGGAGCTTGCGGCCGTGGCTTCTGATGCGGCAAGCCGGCGTGCCGTTCGATGAAGTTCATGTCCGGCTTCGCCAACCGGATACCAAGGCCAACATCCTTGCCGTGTCGCCGACCGGGCTCGTACCGGCACTCAAATGGCGCGGCGAGACGATCGGCGACTCGCTTGCCATATGCGAAACCATTGCCGACCTTTTTCCGGAGCGTAAACTCTGGCCGCGCGACGCTCTGGTCCGTTCCGTGGCGCGCGCCGCTGCAGCGGAAATGCATGCCGGTTTCGGCGCGCTTCGCCGCGACATGCCGATGGCAGTCATCGAACGTCATCCGGGAGATGGGCATACCGGCGAGGCGCTTGCCGATGCGCGGCGGATTGTTCACCTGTGGCGTGACCTGCGCGCACGCTTCGGACGGCAGATGTCAGGCGATCAGGGGTTTCTCTTCGGACATTTCACCGTTGCGGATGCCATGTATGCACCGGTGGTGACGCGACTGCGCACCTATGGCGTCGATCTCGTGGCGCTTGGCGATGACGGGCCGGCAAGCGCCTACATGGACGCCGTCATGACACTGCCAGCCATGCGCGACTGGATTTCCGGCGCGGAAACCGAAGAAAAGGCCAAAGCCTAGCCTGCGGGCTCTTTTTCGATATCGCCGTCGACAAGTCCCTGCTCGCGATAGTAGCGCGCGGCGCCATCGTGAAGCGGAACCGGCAGCGACATAATGGCCTGCGCGGCCTGCGCGCCCGGGTCGCCAGGCAAAAGGCCCGGCATGCCTGTACTGGAGAGAAATATTCTGTTGTTTTCGTGGAAAAGCGCGCCGGTGATGTCATGAACGAGGTCGGCATCGGCATTCTCATTGACCACCCAGATCATCGAAATACCCAACGTTTCTATCTCAGGGACAAAACGATAAAGGCCTTCCGGTATCGCAAGCGGCTGAAAATTGGCATTGGGGCCGGTCATCTTTGCGGCGCTCTCACCGTCGATTGGCACAATGTCGATCGCGCCGCGATCGGCGAGACTGCGAATAACCGGCGAAGGCAATGCATCAACCACAAAAAATGCATCGAGTTGACCCCGCAACATCAGATCGATCGCCGTTGCCGTATCGTGTTCCCAGATATTGACTGTTCGGCGCCCGAGATCATGCGCCGCCAAAATCTGCAGCGCCGCCTCGTGCGTGCCGGAGCCTGGCAGACCGACAGAGACGCGCATCTCCCGCAGATCGGCCACACTGCCAATGTTGGCGCCACGGCTCGCCGCCAGATAGACCGCTTCCCGGTAGACACCGGCGATCGCCCGCAGATTACGAAAAGGCTTTTCGCCGCGGAATGGCGCCTCCGCGCGGGTGGCAAGGCCCAGAACCGGCGCAGCAACAATGGCTGAATCAAAATGTCCGGCACTGACTGCCCGCACATTGGCGACAGGGCCGGCCGATGACTTCACCACAGCCACAAGACCCGCAACACCGCAGGGAAGGCCGCGCTCGCAGCGCAGACTTCCCGGCGGGCGGCTGATCGCCGCGGCCAATCGCTCCCCAACCGCGAAATATTCTCCGCCGACGGCGCCGGTGCCGATCTGGAAAAAAGTGACCATATCCGGCTCATCATCGAGGCTAACAGGCGGGTTCCAGTAAAGGACCGTGGCAAAGGTTGCGACCAGCGAGAAGGCCAGCGCCAGCAAAAGCGGACGGGCGGGCACCCGCGCCATCACGCCCGCCAAGGCGATGGCATTCTCGCGCATTTTCTCAATCGATTTCCGGATGTCCATGGTTCATCCCGGCGCCGTTCAAGAGGCGCCAAATCCGCCAAATCGCTCGATTCTTATAATTAATCTTTTCTTGAGGGGTCTGTCTCAAGATCAAGGTTGAGCATGACCTGCCGCGTGCCGGTCCGCCACTTCATCCTGACCGAACCGGGACCCGAATACGATGAAAAGCCTGGTCGATACCCCCCTTTCGCCCTGTCGCCGCCAGCACTGGCTGGCCGCCGCGACGCTCTGCTCAGCCATTGCGCTGACCGGATGTGCCAATACCGGCGTCAACGCCGACGGCGCGTCCCCGATGGCGCAGGCACAAAACCGGATCGACGAGCCCGCACTTCGTAATGCCGCCGTTGAATCCACCAAGACGCAAGATTATGTGGCCGCCGCCGCCTATTGGGGCACGCTTTACGAGCGCGACCCGGACCAAGCCAACGCGGCCGTCAACTATTCGCGGGCGTTGCGGCAAATCGGTTCGGTGGCGCAAGCCACCAGTGTGATGCAGCGAACGCATCTCAGCAACAGCGAGGACCCCGAAGTGCTTGCCGAATTCGGCAAAGCGCTGGCGGCCGGCGGCAGAGCCGACCAGGCAGCAGCCATGCTGAGCGAGGCCGCGCGCCTCTCCCCGAAAGACTGGTCTGTTCATTCGGCGCTCGGCGTCGCCCATGACCAGATGGGCCTCTATGAGAAAGCCCGGCAGCACTACAGCGACGCTCTGGCAATTTCGCCTGACAATCCTTCGGTGCTGACAAATCTGGGGCTTTCCTATGCGCTGAGCGGCAATCTCGATCAGGCCGAACAGACGCTGCGCCGGGCTGTCGCCGATTCGCGCGCCGATGCCCATGCGCGCCAGAACCTCGCTATCGTTGTCGGTCTGAAGGGCAATTTCGACGAAGCGGCGCGGCTCGCGCGTGCCGACCTTCCTGCCAATGTCGCCGACGGCAACATCGCCTATCTGCGCGACATGCTTTCACAGCCCGCTCTCTGGCAGCAGATGAAGGAAATCGATGCGCCCGCCGGCGCCGCGTCGTCGCAAGAGCGGTCATCACGGGACGTGGCAGCGCCGGATCTCGTGTCGTCGATGCCGCCGGAGACGGGCACGTCGCTTCGCTGACGACCACCCCTCAGCCAGCCAGCACAAAGGCGCTCGCTCCGATCGGGGCCAGCGCCTTTTTCTTTGTCGCGCGACGACCGGCATCGCCCGGCGTCATCCGCTTGTTGCCTTGATGATAGCGGGGCCCAAGATGACCCCGAACAAGACAGGCAGAAAGAAGACGATCATCGGCACGGTGAGTTTGGGCGGCAGGCCCGCCGCCTTCTTCTCCGCTTCCGACATGCGCATGTCACGGTTTTCCTGCGCCATCACGCGCAGCGACTGCCCAAGCGGCGTGCCATAGCGTTCCGCCTGGATGAGACTCGTCGTCACCGCCTTGACGCCCGGAAGACCGGTGCGGGAGGCCAGGTTTTCATATGCCTGGCGCCGCTCCTGCAAATAGGAGAGTTCAGCCGTCGTGAGGCCCAGTTCTTCGGCAAGCTCCACCGATTGATCGCCGATCTCCGCCGCAACCTTCTGGAAGGCGGCTTCGATCGACATGCCCGACTCCACGCAAATCAACAACAGATCGAGCGCGTCGGGAAACGCCTTGCGAATGGAATCCTGCCGGCGCGCGATGATGTTCTCGACGAAGAGGCTTGGCAAATAGAACCCGACCAAGGCGGCGCCGCAGGCACCGGCGAACCGCGCCATCGGCGGCAAGCCAAAATCATTCACGAAAGCCAGATAGAGCAATGTCAGCACGAACAGGACCGGCGGCATGACGAAGCGAAAGAAGACGAAGGTGTACATCGGCCCCGGTCCACGAAAGCCCGCCTGCCGAAGCTTTTCCTTTATCGCTGTGTTCTCCAGCACATTGCCGCGCGCGAACCGCTCAACGACCTCCTTGATGAATCCTTTGGACGTTTGTCGCAGGCGGGTCTTTTCCTGGGCAAGATTCTCGCGTGCCTTGGCGCGCATGGCCTCGCGCTCGGTCGAGACATACTTCATACGTGTGCCCAGCCGGTCTCCGGCGAGCATCGGCGCCGTCAATGTCAGAATTGTCGCGAATGCCGCCACCGCGGTGAGAAGCATCACGATGTTCTCGACATTGAACATCTCCTGCACGGCATGAAAAACAGACAGCATTTCGCGTCCTAAAACTTGAAGTCGATCATTTTCCTCATCACGAGGATTCCGGTTCCCATCCACATAAGCCCACCGACGATAATCATATTGCCGGCTGTCGTGGAGAAAAGAACACTCATGTAGTCAGGCGTCGTAATATAGATCAGCGCCATCACGCCGGGCGGCAGTGAGCCGATAATGCCGGCGGATGCCTTGGCCTCCTGCGACATAGCCTGAATTTTTCCACGCATCTTCTTGCGTTCACGCAACACCTTGGAGAGATTTCCCAATGCTTCAGAAAGATTGCCGCCCGTCTTCTGCTGGATCGAAAGAACAATCTGGAAAAAGTTGACTTCAGCAAGCGGCATCCGCTCGTAAATGCGAGCGAGACTCTGTTCCAGCGTCACGCCTACCTTCTGCCCTTCGACGATACCCTGAAATTCGGTTTTCACAGGCTCAGCCGCTTCCGTCGCAATCAATCGCAGGCAATCGTTGACGGGCAGCCCGGACTTGACACCGCGTACAATCACGTCGATCGCGTTGGCAAATTCCTCGATAAAGGCGTTCTGGCGACGTTTGACGAGATAGGAAAGCGTCCAGCGCGGCAGTCCAAAAGCGGCGGCGAACCCACCGAGCGCAGCAATGGGAAGCGACAGCCCGGAGAACGTCATCAGTCCCATTACAACAAGTCCGGCAACGACGCTGGAAATAAAAAATGTCCGCAAGGTGATATCGAGACCAGCGCGTTCGATCCGGGTCGTCAGGGGCACCCTCTTCTTCTGCTCTTTTTGCTTTTCCTCAAGACCCTTCAAGGTCTCCTGCATCTGTTTGCGACGCTTTTCGCTGTTGTCGACGTCACCCTCGATGGCCTGCAGGCGTGCGCCTGTGCCGCGCGCGACACGCGCCACGCGCTTCTGAGACTCGGACTTTCCGCCGATCAAAAGAAAGCCAACCGCTGCAATGCAGAGTGCTGCGAGCAGTGCGATGCCGAGGATCATCAGCGTCGTCCGGTCCATGGCGGCCCGCCTCGCGCTAGCCCTGGGCGCGGTCGAGTGCCGCCGCCAGAGCGTGATGCTGGTTGTAGTATCGCGCGCGGTCCCAGAAAGAGGGCCGAGCGATGCCCGTCGACTTGTGCTTGCCGATAATGCGACCGGCTTCGTCTTCTCCCTCGATCTCGTAAACGAAGAGGTCCTGCGTAATAATGACGTCGCCTTCGGTGCCAAGCACTTCGGTGATATGCGTGATGCGGCGCGAGCCATCGCGGAGGCGGGCTGCCTGGATCACCACATCGATCGAGCCACAGATCATTTCGCGGATCGTCTTGGAAGGCAGCGCATAGCCGCCCATTGTGATCATGCTTTCAAGGCGCGACAGGGCCTCGCGCGGGCTATTGGCATGGAGCGTCCCCATTGAGCCGTCGTGACCGGTGTTCATCGCCTGCAGCAAATCGAAGGCTTCCGGTCCGCGAACCTCGCCCACGATGATACGTTCGGGACGCATACGCAGACAGTTGCGCACCAGCTCCGTCATCGTCACCTGGCCCTGGCCTTCAAGATTGGGGGGGCGGGTTTCGAGGCGAACGACATGGGGTTGCTGGAGCTGAAGTTCGGCGGCGTCTTCGCAGGTGATAACGCGTTCGTCGGTGTCGATAAAGCCGGTGAGACAGTTCAGGAGCGTCGTCTTGCCCGAGCCCGTACCGCCGGATATCAAGACGTTGCAACGGATCTTTCCGATGATACCAAGGACCTCGGCACCCTCCTGCGAGATCGAACTGTACTGAACGAGATCGCTCATCATCAGCTTTTCGCGACGGAATTTGCGGATCGTCAAAGCCGGTCCGTCAATCGCCAGCGGCGGCACGATGACATTGACGCGACTACCGTCGGGTAGGCGTGCATCGCAGATCGGGCTCGATTCGTCGACCCGTCGCCCGACCTGGCTGACGATGCGTTGGCAGATGTTCATCAACTGACTGTTGTCGCGGAAGCGAACATTGGTCAGTTCGACCTTGCCATTCACTTCGATGAAGGTGCGCTCGCAGCCATTCACCATGATGTCGGCGATATCGTCGCGCGCCAGCAATGGTTCCAGTGGACCGTAACCGAGCACATCGTTGCAGATGTCCTGCAGGAGAGCTTCCTGCTCGGAGATCGACATAACGACATTCTTGATCGACAGGATTTCGTTGACGATGTCGCGAATTTCCTCACGCGCGCTCTCGGCGTCGAGCTGCGCGAGCTGCGTCAGGTCGATTGTATCGATCAGTGCGTTGAAGATCGTCGTCTTGATCTGGTAGTAGTTTTCGGAGCGATGATCCGATGCGCGCGCAGTCGGCTTCGTCGCCGGCTTGGCGGCTGGCTTCGGAGCAGGCGCCGGTCCGGCAGCGGGCGCTGCGGATGCCTCGACCCTCGACGCAGCCGGCGGCGCCGCCACAGGACTGCGCGGTACCGTTTGACCTTCGTTCCGCCTTCCAAACACGACCGACTACCTCCGCCTCATCCCTTGCGGGACAGAAAACTGAAAATCGAAGACGACTTGGCGGCCTTCAGAGCCCGGGCGTCGCGCCCACAAAGCTGCCGCGCGAGGAAGCGAAGACCGTCGGCCGTCTTTCCTTTCGCATCGAGCTCCTCGATCATCTGGCCATTGTTGGCTGCGGTTCCGAAGAGACCCGGATTGAAGGGCAGAACCAGCGTCGGCTCAGCGCCCACCGCTTCGGCGAAGTCCTTTACCGGGATCTCCGGACGCTTGGGCATGCCCACCTGGTTGAGAACGATATGGGCTGAATTGTCATTGGGGCGCGCGTGGCGGATCAGATCGAGCATGCTCTTTGCGTTGCGCAGGCTGGCGAGGTCCGGCGTTGCGGTGATGACAATTTCGTCAGCCGACAAGAGTACCTTCTTCGTCCAAGGTGCCCACACATGCGGCAGGTCGACGATGACGCAGGGCACGCCCTCGCGGACGATATCGAGAACGCTCTCACACGAGTCTCCGTCCATCTCGAAATCGCGATCGAGAACGGCCGGCGCCGTAAAGAGGCTCAAGCGGTCGGTGCATTTGACGAGCAGACGATCGAGCAAGACGTCGTCCAGGCGTTCCGGGGCGGTGAGCGCATCGGCAATCCCTTGAGCAGGGTCCTGGTTGAAGTCGAGACCGGCCGTACCGAACGGGAGATCGAAGTCGGCAATGACCACGTCCTCATCCATGCCGCTCGATATGCACCAGCCGATATTGTGCGCGATGGTGCTGGAACCGGTGCCGCCCTTGGCACCGAGAAAGACAATCGTGCGACCAATCGGCGGCGCGTCGGGGTCGATATAGAGACGCGAGACCGCCTCGATGACACCCATCGGATGCAGCGGCGCGACGAGGTATTCATTGACACCCTGACGGATCATTTCGCGGTAAAGCGAAACGTCGTTCGTGTGACCGATCACAACAACCTTGGTTCCGGCGTCGCATACTTCCGCCAGTTCGCCGAGCTGAGCGAACAATTCGGGGCCAGCCGCACGTGCCTCGACCATGATGAGGTTAGGTGTCGGCGACTGACGGTACTGCTCCACAGCGGCGGGAATGCCGCCCATATGAACCGTCAGATGCGCCTTGGCAAGCCGGCGATCCTCACCGGCGCGCTGGATTGCGCTGCCCGACGACGGCTGCTCACAGAAGGCGTGGATGGTGATGCGGGGCACCGGCTTCATCACCTGCGACCCGTCGGCGTCGCCGGAGATCTGTGCGATTGAAGGCTGCGGAACATGCCGCGCCGGCGCGTCGGCCATCGGCGGCGCTTCGTCCATGTTTTCCTTTTGCGCGGCGTTTTTCATTGGTCCACCTTGCTCACAGCGCCCGAGTCCTGGTCGGAGCGGGCGGTCGCCGTCGGTTCACCCTGCCGGTACTTGTCGAGCACTGTATTGCGACGATCCGCATCTGCCGACGTCATGGTCCGGGGCTTCAGAAGATCGGCCGGATCGGCGACCATCGCCGCCAGGTTGTTTTGCGTGGCGCAGCCGAAGTTCGGCGGCGGAATATTTTTGTATTCAGCGGTCAGACTTTTCGACCAGTCTCCGCAGCTACTTGCCTTTGCCACGTAACGCTTGAACGAGAGGATCAGCGGCGCCGAACGATCGGCCGCCGAAGCGCTATAGGGTGTGTAAGCGAGCATGGCGCCCGATACACCGCGCTCGGCCAGCGTGTCGCGGACTTCGGTCAGGACAGCCGTGGCCGCGCCGGCATTCGGCGAGCCGGACGGCGTCGAGACGGTGAGCGGTCCGTGACCGCGCGCGCGGTAGCTTGCGGCGAAGTCGGCAATGGCGATTCGATCCGCAGCCGTGAGGCCAGGTTGGCCCGGGGGAACATCGATGTTGAGCGTCGCGACGTCCGGCTGCACCGAGATCGGATGGGTACGGCTGGCGTCATACTGTGCCTGGTCGACGCCGCTGAAGCCGCCACAGCCGGCAAGCCCCAGAACGAGGGCGACGAGAAGGCCTTTTACAAGGGGCTGGTTCATGTTCATTGCCATTTTCCTCTTCAGTCCCCTCATCATTCCACGACAAACCCGACCGGACCCTGAAGCGCCCTGTCCGACGGCGCCGCGCCGCTCGCGCCGTAGGTTGCGTTGAGGCGTCCCATCAGGATCGTGTCGAGGTCGCTCGCCGGTGCAAAACCGTCGGTCGGTAACACCAGGTTGTTGCGGGATGTCGGGTCGACCAGATACGGCGTCACGATGACGACCAGTTCGGTCTCATTCTTCTGATAATCGCGACTGCGGAAGAGCTGGCCAAGCACCGGCACATCCATGGCACCCGGTACGCCGTCGATGTTCTGCCGCGTCGAGTCGGAGAGGAGGCCCGCCATCACGATCGAACCGCCGCTCGGTAGTTCGAGTGTCGTTTCGGCGCGGCGTACTTTCAGCGCCGGAACGGTGACACCATCGCTGTTGGTGCCCTGAAGCAGGAAGGCGCCTTCCGACGACAGTTCGCTGACTTCGGTCGAAATCCGCAAGCTGATGCGACCCTCGCTCAGCACGACCGGCGTGAAACTGAGGCCGACACCGAAGGGCTTGAATTCGAGCTGGATATTGCCGTTCTGATCGCGCGAGGTCGGGACCGGGAATTCGCCGCCGGCAAGAAACTTGGCGGATTCGCCGGAGATCGCCGTCAGATTGGGCTCGGCCAGTGTGCGCAGCACGCCTGTCCGTTCGAGCGCGCGGATCGCCGATCCGATCGAACCGTCGCTGCCGCTGACCTCGGTCCCCACCGTCGAAAGACCACCCAGCGATTGACCCTGAAGACTGAAGGCATTGGACGTCGCCAAGCGGAGCGCGAAATCGCCAAAATTGGCAGCAGTCGACAAGTCGACGCCGAGCTGCTTGATGACGGTGCGTTGCATCTCGGCAACCGTCACCTTCAGCATCACCTGCTCTTTGCCCTCGATCCCGAGCATGTTGAGCACCTGCTCCTTTTCGCCGCCGATATAGCGGGCGGCCATGTCGTGGGCCTTGCTCGCTTCGGAGGCGTTTGCGACCACGCCGGAGAGAACAACATGATCGTTCATCGCTTGGACGTCGATGCGGGCCTTGGGAAAATACTGGCGCAAGGTTTCGCGCAGGCCGGTCAGATCGCGCGCGACCTGGATTTCAAGATTGAGAATCTGCTGGCCAGCTTCGTTGAAGAAGAAGGCATTGGTTTGACCGACAGCCATGCCGATCAGATAGGTGCGACGATTGGTACGGACGACCGCATCGACGATGGCGGGATTCGATACCAGGACATCGCGCGCCGCGACCGGCAGCTCGACGATGGCAGCCTTGTTCAAGCCGAGAACGATGCTGCGGGAGCCCTTGCCCAATCCACCCTGGTCGATCTTGACCAGCCGGGCATCGTTGGCCGTGGCAGTATCCGTCGGACCCGAGATCAAGGCAAGCGCACAAAGTGCAGCCCAGAGCGGGCGCTTCAGACGCTGAAACTCGATGAGCTTTTTCATACGTGTCATCATCGCCCTACCTCACCCGGACCGTCTGCGCCGTTCCGTAGCGCACAACTTTCACAACCGAACCGTTGCCGGCTGCCTTCAATTCTTCGTCCGTCAGGTCTTCTTCGCCCATGCTGCGCAACGAAAGGGCCAGATGGCCTTCCGATTCAGCGACCGCAACCAGTTCGACCTGCGTCGGGGTCAGTTCGAGCGTCGCGGTCTTGCCGACGGCCACCTGCTCACCGGCTTTCTCATTGAAACGCTGATCGATCGCCAGGACACGCACATTGCGCAGAATTGTCTCGCCGCGCTGAATGTCGACGATGTCGACACGGTCGTTCGGCAGGATGAACCCGCCAGCACTTGTTTCCGGCGTTATGCGAACGGCCGTGGCGCGCATGCCGGGCGTGATCAAGGCCGACATGAAGCCGGCGCCTGTCAGACTGACAAGCTTGTCTTCGGTGACCGGTTCGCCGCTCAGAATCGCCGAGCGCGCGACGGCTCCGTCATATTCCTCGATGGCCGTCGGCTTCTGGGCCTTTGTGATGTAGGCGCCGTTGAGCGAGGCATCCGGCCAGCGCTGCCAGCGCAGATCCGACCGGCCGACGCGCTGCCCGATCTGAAGGTTTTGAACGGACACCAGTACATCGGTGGTCGCTTCCTCGACGACCTGCGTTTCGACCGGCGTGTCATTGCCCGACGACACGAGCCCGCGCGCGAGAAGCGCCGCAAGGCCCGCAGCGACGAGCGCCAGAACCAAAACTCCAATACGTGCGGCGTTCACTTGTCCGTTCCTTTCATAGTGCGGGTGCACGCACCCGCCTTATCCTCAGGCGGTCGCGGCCGCCAGCTTGACCCAGACGGTGTCCGGAAAGACGATGAGCCCGGCCACAGCGAGCGCAACGCCATAGGGAACCCCACTACTCTTGTCGTGCAGGCGCGCAATCCAGGCGCGTCGGCACAGAACGGCCGGCAGCGGAAGACCGCGAAGCGAGAGCAACAGCAATGTCAATGCGCCGCCTGCAAGCGATGCGATCAGGAGATAGGCCAGAAGATCGTGCCATCCGATCCAGAGCGCAACGGCCGCTACGAACTTCGCATCGCCGCCACCGATCCAACCCAGACTGAAAAGCACCATGCCGACGACGAGCATTGCCAGGCCGGCCGCCGCATGCAGACCGATCTGCTGCAGCGACAGACCTGCGACCGGCGCCAGCAGCACGAAGGCAACAACAAGCACGATCGTCAGGCGGTTCGGTATGGTCATCGTTGTCAAATCCCACAGCGCACCGAAGATCACGGCGATGGGAAAGACAGCGAGCGGAAGTGTGTTCAACACGGAATTGGCCCGTTTCCCCAAAAAGTCTTGCGGTCCGTATGGACCTACGCGGGCGAGACATATTCCCGGCCGCACCTTTGGATAGTGGTCGGCGGACCGTAAATTTGAGGTAAACGCCAGCTCACAATGAGCCGCAGAACAATGATTTATAAAAGAAATACCGGGGTTGGCGGCCGGTCGAAGGCCGGCACAAGAAAGCCGCCAGACCCTGCGAGGAATCTGGCGGCTCACTTCAGATTTGCTGCCGAGTGCAAGACCTCTCGGCAGACGGTCAGCGAGTATCAGCTGCCAGCAATCGCGGTAGCAATCGCATTGAACTGCGCGGTCAGATTCGTGCCCACGAGCTGAACCGCAGTGATGATAACGACGGCGATACCAGCGGCGATCAGACCGTATTCGATCGCGGTCGCGCCGGACTCATCTTTCACGAAAGACTTCAAAAACTGGCTCATAACAAGCCTCCTTGTACAATTTGACTGTCGACAGCACCAACCCATTGTCGCCGATGACCGGCGACCGGGCGCCCTTTCGGACTGAAGGCCAGCTTAAGGGGGCAATCTTACCTAAACACTAATGACTACAGTCTATTTTACATAACTTGTCGAATAACTCTATATTTATGAAGTCTAGAATCCGTTTTTACTTCTTTTCTCAAATAAAAATACGGAGAACCTGCTTGCTCCCGCCTCCGAACCAGTTACGGCAATTGGGAGTATCGTTACTCATCGGTTAACCGAACGGTTTGTCGACCCGGCACGACGAACTCGGGTTGTATCGCCGCTGACAAAAGCGAGGCCGCTGGTACCGGGACTGGATTGGATCATAAATCGCCGCGCGCCGGGCGGAGCGGAACCGCCCGAACATGTGTCACATCCGAGGGCATGTTCGGCTGCGTTCAGTGCCCCGCGCGTCCTTCTTTTTGAAGGTTCCGCGAGTTCGCATGCCGACACCTCGAAAGCCGGGCCTTGTGGAGCTTTCGGTGCTCAAATATGTCCTTGTACGTCGTCGTCCGGCTCCTGGCGTGCGCCGGCGAGGTTACGGAGCGCCGCTTCGTCCTTGATAACCAGGCCGGGATAGTCGCGCGCGGCAACACCGCTACGCACCAGTTCGGCAATGGCGCGCGCGACCGCCTCTTCCGTTGTCGAAATCCGGTCTGCGAGAACGCGATGTCGAGGAAGTCGCGCAATCAGCAATGCGTCAGTGCCATCTTTGCCTGAATGCGGTTCGGCCAGCGCGAGGAGTTCGGTGTAGAGGCGCTGGGCGCTTGTGCCGTCCGTTGCCGCATCACTGCCGGAAACCGGCGACGGATTCATTGCCTCCTGTCCACGCAGCAGGCGCGCATAATGGCAGAGCAGCGCACGAGATACCGATTCCTCCCGGGCCAGCAGCTCGGCAAACCGCTTTTCATCGAGTATGGCAACAAGACCGTCTTCGCGCGCGATCACGGTCAGATCGGCTTCGGTGATACCAAGAACCGACATTTCGCCAAACTGGCCGCCGGCGCCCACATCCTTGTAGGCGATGCGTCCGACCGGACCGGCGGTACGCGCCATGCGTACCGCGCCGCTGACCACGAACACCACCCCACCGGGATCGGCGCCCTGAGCGGTATTGACCACGATCTCGTCCCTCGCGACGGTCCGCCAGTCGCATTCGGCGGCCAGAAGCGCAAGCTCTCGCGGGGCGAGCCCCGCGAAAATGCGGATTCCCGACAACGAATGTACCGCGCCGGCCGATACGCCCTTATCGCTTCGCGCCGCACCTGCCATCCAGGTCTCCTCTGGCTTACTTTCCTGCCGTCCCGGCGCAAGCCTAGAGAGCCCCCTTTAATCGGCCGTTAAAGGAGAGATCACCATGCGACTACGGTCAATAGATCGTTCATTCCTTGCCGGTAGTGTTTCAGCAAGGACGACCGAAGCGGTCGCCTCACCTTCGAGCAGATGGGCCAGGACATGGTTACAAAGTATCAATTCAAACGGGGCGTTCGCGCGGCGACGCTCGGTGTGGGACTGGCGGCAATGATCGCCGGCGGTGCACAGGCCGCCGATTTCCTCGTCGAGATGAACAAGTCGAAAGCGCTGCATCTGCCCAAGCCCGTCGCAACGGTGATGGTCGGCAATCCCGCCGTCGCCGATATAACGATCGAGAGCGCCAATCTCGTCTATGTGATGGGCAAGAGCTATGGCCGCACCAATCTCGTCGCGCTCGACGCAGAGGGCAAGCCGATACTCGACCTCGACATCAGCGTTGTCTCGCAAAGCACATCGGCGGTGACGCTGACGCGCGGCTCCGGTCAAATTTCCTATAATTGTACGCCGCGTTGCGAGCGCGTCGCGAATATTGGCGACAATCCCGACAGCTTCGACACGCTTGTTCAGCAAACGAACGATGCGGCGTCTGCGAGTGCCGGTGCCGGGGCTGCCGGAGCGGCGGGTTCGGCAAGCGCAACCGGCGCACTGCGCTAGGCCACCGCTCGCGACCGCCAGAAGGACAGTCAAACAACAGAAAGGCCGCCCGAAAACCGGGCGGTCTTTTTTGTTGCCGTGTTCAAGGACGATCGCGCCGCTAGCGCTACTTGCTCAGGCGAAGGTTCGACAGTGCCTGAGCGATCGACTTGAAGACGTCGGTCAGCTCGCTTGCCGTATCGACGCTGTAATACATGCTCGGATGTGACGCACAGTCGCGCAGAAGCGCCGCGTTGCCGTTGATCAGGCGTACCGTATAGACGATGATTCCGGTTTGCTTGATGGCGTCGCAAACCATCGCCGTCCGAGTGTCGACGCCCGGACAATGCGCGCTGCCGTTGCAGGAACCGATCCCCTGCCGGTAATAGGTGTTCTCGCCGTCGGTCATGTAGACCATCACCTTGTCGAGTTCATTCGTGCTCGGGGCAGCGGCATTCGACAGCAAGGCACCGTTCGTCAGCAACTGCCAGCCCCAGACGAATCCGATCGTCGTGTTGGTCGCACCACCGGCGGTCATCGCATCAATTTCGCTACGCAGCATGTTCCAGTCGGTGGAAAGCGGTACCACCGGGCGCAGACTACATTGCGCGTTATAGATATTCTCGTTATTGGCCGGAAACTTGGTTGCATCGTTCGTCGTTGGCGTCGAAATCGAAACGTCATAGTTCTGGTCGCGGTCGACAACACATCCTTTCCAGCCGCTCTTCGAGACGGTGCGGGTGTTAACGCAAGTTGTCGTCTTGTTTTTCCCGGATCCGGTGGTCGTACAGACATCGGGATGGGTCCATGTCCATTTGAGCCACGATTCGTTGACACTCGACGGGCCAACATTGATATCCGTCGTGAAGGGCACGATGCCGATGCGAACGTCGCCCGGCGACGTGGCTACCTCCGACACTGTGGTGATCAGGTCCTTGGCGGCGACCTTCAACACCGTCATACGACCGCCGGAGTTCATTGAACCGGTATTGTCGAGGACCAGCATCACTTCGAGCTTCTTGCCGTGACGCATGACCTGGGACGTTGCCCCGATTTTCAGACTGTTGATGCCGACCACGCCCATAAGCGTCGTCGGCAGGTCTGCCGTCACCGAAATGTCGACAGTGGTCTGGCTGTCGACGACCGTGATCGTTCCCGGCACGCCAAGCTTGCCGGCGGGATAGTTTGCATCGAAATAGGCTTGGGCAATCGCCTGAACCTCTTGCGACGACATTCCGCTGGCGGTGCCGACGGCCAATGCCGCGGCGTCGAGTGCCGCCGAAAGCCGGGTTTCAACGATATAGGCGCGCGATATGTCGATCGCAGCGCCGGCCGCCGCCGCAACCGGGATTAGCGTGATCGCAAAGATCATGGCGAAGTTGCCGCGCCGGTCTGTTGCCCATTTCCCAATGAAACGTCGCAGACGCCCGCCCGTTTCCGGGATGGCCTCATCACGATGCGTGGCATTGTCCATTTAATCCACCTGAACGACATGTTCGAAAGGCGCACAGAAGCCGTTGCTCGCACGCCCGATCATTTTTAAGCGTCACGCCGTTAAGGAGGCATGAAGCAACATGGTTAACGCGATGCTGCTTACGATTTGGTAACGACGGCCGACTATCAAGGATAGTTGGCTCGACAGATTTGTCGGCGTGAGGACTTCGTATGGATCGAGAAATCAAACTGAAACCCGGTGGGTGGCGCCGATTGCGCCGGGATCAGCGCGGCAGTGTCGCCGTCGAGTTCAGCCTGCTCGCGATCCCGTTCTTCGCGCTTCTGTTCGCAATGATCGAGACCTGTATCGTCTATTTTGCAACCTCGAATCTCGACAGCGTGGTTGCCAATGCCGGGCGCATGGTCCGCACCGGCCAAGTGCAGGCAGCCGGACTTTCCGCTGGCGATTTTAAAGCCATGATTTGCGGCCAGGTTACGCTGGTCAGCGATTGCGAGGGCGGGCTCTTCATTGACGTGCGGAACTTCAGTTCCTTCGGCGGCGTCAGCTTTCTTCCTCTGATCGACGAGAACGGCAACCCGTCCGAGGACACTCAGTTCCAGCCGGGCGGGTCAGGCGATATTGTGGTGGTGCGGGTCTACTATTCATGGGGCGTGTTGAGTCCGGGCAGCATCGGGCTGTCGAACCTTGAAGGCGGCGGGCGCCTGATCGCGGCGAGTGTTGCGTTCCGCAACGAGCCCTTCGGCGACATGCTGCCGTCGGGCAGTTGAGTTTGGTGGACGCAATGCCTGAAAAATCCGGAATGCAAACGAACGAGATGAAGATGCGCGGTCTGATTTCGCCGCTGCATCGCTTCATCCATGACTACAAGGGACTTGCCGCGGTCGAATTCGCGCTGATCCTGCCGCTGATGATCGCGTTTTATTTCGGTGGCGTCGAGATGACCAACATGCTGGTCGCCAACCGCCGCGTTACGGCGGTTGCCTACACGGCCGCCGACCTGACGGCGCAGTCCGCCGCCCTCAACAATTCCGATATCGCCGATATATTCGCCGCCAGCGCCACCATCCTGCAGCCTTTCAGCACGGCGCCCTTGAAGGTGCGCATCAGCAACATCGTGGCCGACGCCCAGAATGTGGCCAAGGTCGCATGGAGCGACGGCTTCCAGATTTCGCCGCGCGCCGTCGGTTCAACCGTCACGCTTCCCGCGGGATTGACGACGCCCGGATCGAGCGTGGTTTTTGTCGAAACGACTTATGGGTATACCTCACCAGTCGGCGAGATGGTGGCCGGGACGGTCAACTTCTCCGAGACCGCCTATTTGAAGCCGCGCCGCGCCGTCCAGATCAGCCGAACCAACTGATTGCACGCCGAAGAACCTTGGTTAACCATGTTTCAAGCCGGGCTGTAGCAAATCTGCCGCAATTGCGACCGACCGTCGTTGCAGGGTCAAGACGACGCCCGCCATCGAGCGGCATTCCTGCAGCATGCGCCCGCCCAAGCCGCCCGACGGCGCCCGCGGGGCGAAAATTCTAAACTATTGATTTTATATAATAATCCGGCTGGCGGAGGGAGAGGGATTCGAACCCTCGATACGGTTTCCCGCATACACGCTTTCCAAGCGTGCGCCTTCAGCCACTCGGCCACCCCTCCTGCATCACCCGGAAATCCGGCGGCAGCGGGCGGCACTATACGCAACAAAGGGCCTTAATCAACAAGCATGCGCCTATCAGGACCTTGATACAGCAAAGGACTTTTCATCACTGTGCTTGTTTGGCACACTCGATCCGGTTAGCGTTCCCGACGCTTATTTTAACCGCCGCGATTGGGCTGGGGGGCTCGTGCCATGGTTGTGTTTCGACTGATTGGACTTCTTTTCATCATCACTGCCTTGATGGCGTTGGGATCGGACGCCTTGCTGTCGCTCGAAGAAGGCGCAGTCAAGATGCGCTCGTTCAGCGAATTGTGGGTCCTGCTGAACCAGGGAAGCCATGACTGGTTTGCGGGATGGGTCGATTCCGGCGCCCCAGAGGGCCTTGTCGAGCCGATCAAAACGGCGATGAGCTATCCGTCCTGGGCGGTGCTCGGTGTTATCGGCATCGTGCTTGCGGGCCTGCTGGCGCTGCTGCGCCGCGCGGACTGACCCCGCATCGATGCGTTCAGTGGAAATAGCCGTCCGTACATCGTTTTGTCCGGGCGGCTTTTCGTTGTGCTCCGGCTTTTTCTGCCGTCGCTGATTGGTTGCGTCAGTTGGCGTCCATCTTCAGCGCCGAAATGAAAGCGTCCTGAGGGATTTCGACGCGGCCGAACTGGCGCATCTTCTTCTTGCCCTCTTTCTGCTTGTCGAGAAGCTTGCGCTTGCGGCTGATGTCGCCGCCATAGCACTTCGCTGTCACATCCTTGCGCATGGCCGCGATGGTTTCGCGCGCGATGATACGGCCGCCGATCGCGGCCTGGATCGGGATCTTGAAGAGATGCTTGGGGATCAGTTCCTTCAGCTTCTCGCACATCACACGACCGCGCTGCTCGGCGCGCGAACGGTGCACGATCGTCGCCAGGGCGTCCACGGGCTCGTCGTTGACGAGGATCGACATCTTGACGAGCTCGCCGGGTTCGTAGCCTTCAATCTGATAGTCGAAGCTCGCATAGCCGCGGGTCACAGATTTCAGGCGATCGTAGAAATCAAGCACAACCTCGTTGAGCGGCAGACGGTAGACCAGCATCGCACGCGAACCAGCATAGGTGAGGTCAACCTGCGTGCCACGCCGGTCCTCGCATAGCTTCAGCACTGCGCCCAGATATTCGTCGGGCACCAGGATCGTCGCGCGAATCCACGGCTCCTCGATATGGTCGATCTTCATGACATCCGGCATATCGGCAGGATTGTGCATTTCGACGATCGTTCCGTCGGTCATGTGCAGCTGATAGATGACCGAGGGCGCGGTGGTGATGAGATCGATATTGAATTCGCGCTCCAGCCGTTCGCGAATGATTTCGAGGTGAAGCAGGCCCAGAAATCCGCAGCGAAAGCCGAAGCCCAGCGCGGCCGATGTCTCCATCTCGAATTCAAAGCTTGCATCGTTGAGGCGAAGCCTGCCCATGGCTTCGCGCAAATCCTCGAACTCAGCCGCATCGACCGGGAAGAGACCGCAGAAAACCACCGGCTGCGCAGGCTTGAATCCCGCCAACGCCTTGGCGCAAGGCCGCTTCTCGTCCGTCACCGTGTCTCCAACGCGCGTGTCGGCGACCTCTTTGATCGATGCCGTGAAGAAGCCGATTTCGCCCGGTGTCAGGCGCGCGACGGTCTCCTTCTTCGGGCGGAAGATACCGACACTGTCGATCGTGTAAGCACCACCGGTGCCCATCATCTTGATGCGCTGGGCCTTCTTCATCTCGCCGTCGATAATGCGCACCAGCACAACAACGCCGAGATAGGCGTCGTACCAGCTATCGACCAGCAGGGCCTTCAAGGGCGCATTGGCGTCGCCCCTGGGCGGCGGCAGGCGATGTACAATCGCCTCAAGCACTTCCGGGATGCCGATGCCGCTCTTGGCCGAAATCTCGACCGCGCCCGACGCATCGAGGCCGATCACATCCTCGATCTGCTGGCGTGTCTTTTCGGCATCGGCTGCCGGCAGGTCGATCTTGTTGAGGACCGGCACGATCTCATGATTCACGTCGAGCGCGTGATAGACGTTCGCCAGCGTCTGCGCTTCGACGCCCTGGCTTGCATCGACGACCAGCAACGAGCCCTCGCAAGCCGCCAGGGAGCGGTTGACCTCATAGGCGAAATC
Source organism: Parvibaculum sp. (assembly GCF_030651915.1). GTDB lineage: Bacteria > Pseudomonadota > Alphaproteobacteria > Parvibaculales > Parvibaculaceae > Parvibaculum. Next base: position 1,082,530 of record NZ_JAUSBV010000005.1, read on the forward strand.
CACATGGCCGGGCGTGTCGATGAGATTGAGCTCATACATCTCGCCGTTTTCGGCCTTGTAGTCGAGGCGCACCGTCTGGGCTTTGATCGTGATGCCGCGCTCGCGCTCGATATCCATCGAATCGAGCACCTGCTCCTTCATCTCGCGTGCTTCCAGCCCGCCGCAGAGCTGAATCAACCGGTCGGCAAGGGTCGACTTGCCGTGATCGATATGAGCGATGATCGAGAAATTGCGGATGTGAGAGAGGTCGGTCATGGCGCTTTCTGTGCTATGGCGCGCCCATATAGCACTGGCGCGGGCCCAAGCCAATGTCGGGCGTCGGCGTCCATCTCAGCGTTTTTCGAGAATCTCGTTCATCCGGGTCTTGGCAACGCGGACATAGCCCGCATCCGTGCAGGCCTGCCGGGTCTTGTCCCATCCGTCCTTGCCGAATTCGACAATGATATAGCGCGGGTGGAACGTTTGGGGGGCCGCGAAAAGATCGGCGAAAACCTCACCTTCGGCGCCCTCCACATCGATCTTCATCAGCTTGACCGGCGAGAGGCCGCCGGTTTCGAGGTAGCGGGAAAGGCGAACGACCTTGACCGTCACGGTTCCGGGTCCTTCGTTCCCCAGCTTCGTCTCGCCGAAATTTCCGGAGCCTTCGACCAGCGCCATCTCGCCTTCCTGCGAGTAGACGGCGCAATTCTCCGGCACGATGCAGGAGATGTCCGGGTTGAGGGCGATGTTGGTCTTGAGCCTGGCGAACATCAGGGGATGGGGTTCGAAGGCAATGACCTTGCCCTGCGGACCGACGCGGGAGGCAAAAAACAGGCTGTAGAAACCGACATTCGCACCGACATCGAGGCAAATGTCGCCGGGCGCAAGTACCTCACCGGCGAAGGCAAACTCCTCGGCGTCGAACTCTGCCGGACTTAGAAGGGCGCGTTTCTCGCAGACATTGCCAATCGGGTGAAAGCGCGCCCGCAGGCCGCGGAAGCTGTCGTCCACCGGACGGGCCCCAAGCCGATTTATCGTCATGTGGCGGATCAGACGTCCGAGCGGCCGCAGTGCGTTGCCCCTGTTCATGGCGCGGGAGAGCCCGATCATTCGGGTCATACCCGCGGAGGGCGCGTAGCGGCCGAAAGGTGCGGCCGCCTCGTCGTCAGTTTCCGCCATGTCGTCGTTCCGCTTGTCGCTCCCTGCCCGGCCGCGGCACCTATAGCATGGCCTCCCGAAGCGACCTAGCCCTGCCACTCCGCTTTGCGCTTCTCCATCCAGGCCTTCACCCCTTCCTTGTAGTCAGGGTGCTTTACCATCTCGTTCAACAGGTGCTCGGCAGCCTCCACGGCGCCGGCGGCGTTGCGGTGCAGGTCCATGTAAATCTGCCGCTTCGTCTCGCGCAGCGAGCCGGGTGAGACGCCGTCAGCCATGGCGCGGGCATAGGCCGTCACATGCGGCATCAGCTCGGCGGACGGCACCAGCTTGTTGAGGAATCCCATTTCCATCGCCTCTTCCGAGGTGAAGACGCGGCTTGAGAGCAGGATGTCGTTGGCATGGGTCACGCCAACGAGCCGCGGCAGCATCCAAGAGAGGCCGAACTCGGCCGGGAAATTGAAGCGGCCATGGGCGGCGGTGAATTTCGCACTGGGCACACAAAAGCGCAGATCGGCAAAGGCTGCCAATACCAGGCCGACGCCCGCCGCCGCACCGTTGATGGCCGCGATAACAGGCTTTTTCAGGCCGAAATGATAAGCAAAGGTCGCGTCGAATTCGGGACGGACGCCATAGCCCGGCATCGCAATGTCATCGGAAATGCCCGCATCATAGCGGCCCTTCTCGGAATGGCCCTCAAGGGCGCCGAGGTCGGCACCGGCGCAGAAGGCCTGCCCCTCCGGGTCGCCGGTGACGATGATGACGCGCACCGCCTTGTCCTTGTCGGCCTCCGCCAGCACCCAGCGATATTCCGTGTGCATGCGGCCCGTCCAGGCGTTGCGACGCTTCGGGCGCGACAGCGTGATGGTCGCGATGCCGTCCGAAATCTCGTAGCGGATCGTCTTCAGTTCCATGCGCTTCCTTTCCGGTACGCTGGACCGCTCTAGCTCCTCAGCGTCCCGCCCGTCGCCTTTTCGACCGCCGCCACGATGCGCTTCGACACCGCCTCGATGTCCTCGTCCGTCAGCGTCTTCTCGACCGGCTGAAGCGTGACCTCGATGGCGAGCGACTTCTTGCCTTCGCCCAGCGCGCCACCTTCGAAAACATCGAACAGCGACACATCGACGATCAGCTTCTTGTCGACGCCGCGCGCGGCGCGGATCAGCTGCTCGGCCGCGACGATTTCATCGACCACGAAAGCGAAGTCGCGGCGGAGCGGCTGCAAGTCAGGAAGTTCGAGCGGGGGCTTGGCGCGCGTGGCCTTGCGCTTCGGCTCGGGAATCGCGTCGGGGAAAACCTCAAACGCAACGACCGGGCCTGCGACATCCATCGCATCGAGAATGCGCGGATGCAGCTCGCCGAAATAGCCAAGCACATTTTTCGGCCCGAGCCGGAAGACACCGGAGCGGCCGGGGTGATACCAGCCGGGTGCGTCGGCGCTCACCTGCAGGTTCGCAACCGGTGCGCCGAGCAGCAACAGCAACGCCGCCGCGTCGGCCTTGGCGTCCATCGCCTCGACTGAACCGCTTTTGCCCTGCCAGTGCCTGCCGCTTCCGAGCGGCCGCGCCGTGCCGCGGCGCAAGCCCGTCGCCGCCAGAACCTGCGCCTCGGGCGCGTCGCCTTCGAACTGCTGCCCCACTTCGAACAGGGCGACGTCAGCGAAGCCGCGCGCCATGTTGCGGCCCGCGGCAGCAATCAATCCGGCAAGCAGGCTTGGCCGCATATGGCTCATGTCGGCGGACATCGGATTGGCGAGCTTCAGGCCCGGCGTTGCATTGCCGCCGCCAAAGAGTTCGGCATGGCGTTCGGGAACGAAGGACCAGGTGACGGCCTCGACAAGGCCCCGCGCCGCGAGCGCCCGGCGCGCCATGCGCTCACGGCGCTGGCGGATGGAGAGCACCGGCTTTGCGACCGCATGGAGACGCGGCAGCGCGACGGACTTCACATTGTCGAGGCCATGCACGCGGACGACTTCTTCGACGAGATCGGCTTCGCCGTCGATGTCGGGACGCCAGGAGGGTACGGAAACCGCGAGCTTTCCTGCTTCGTCCTTCACCCCGAAGCCGAGCGCCGTGAGGATGCGCGTCGCTTCCGTGACGGGCAGCGAGAGCCCGGTCAGCTTTTCGATGCGGGCCGGATTGAAGGAAATCAATTTCGACGTATCGGGTACCTTGCCGGCGACGACGAGATTCGATGGCTCGCCGCCGCAGATTTCGAGGATCATTTTTGTCGCGAGTTCAAGACCGGGCAGCACGAAAGCCGGGTCGACGCCGCGCTCGAAGCGGTAACGTGCGTCGGACACGATGCCGGTGTCGCGACCTGTGCGGGCCGTCCGATAGGGATCAAAATACGCGCTTTCGACGAAGACGTCGCTCGTCTGCACCGTCGAACCGCTCTCCTCGCCGCCCATCACGCCGCCGAAGCCGAGCACATTTTCATCGTCGGCGATGACGCACATGTCGGGGCCGACATTGTATTCCTTGCCATCGAGCGCCAGAAGCTTCTCGCCCTTGTGACCGAGACGGGCGCGAATGTCGCCCTTCAGCTTCGCCGCGTCATAGACATGCAGCGGGCGGCCGCGATCAAGCGAGATGAAATTGGTGATGTCGACCAGCGCGTTGATGGGGCGCAGGCCCACCGCCTTCAGCCAGTTCTGCAACCAGTCGGGCGAGGGGCCGTTTTTGACACCTCGGATCAGCCGTCCGGCGAAAACGGGACAGGCGTTTTCAGCGCCTGCTGGAAATTCGAGACGAATGCCGACCGGGCTTTCGAAGGTTCCCGCGACCGGTGGGAAACTTCCTTCCCGCAAGCGGCCGAGACCGGCCGCCGCAAGATCGCGCGCGACGCCGTAAACGCCGAGGCAGTCAGGCCGGTTCGGCGTGATGGCGATTTCGATGACGGGATCGTTGCAGCCAAGCACTTCGGCCGCCGACGTTCCGACTTTCCAGTGGCCTTCGAGATCGATGATGCCGACATGATCGTCGGAAAGTTCGAGTTCGCGCTCCGAACACATCATGCCGTTCGATTCGACGCCGCGGATTTTCGTCGGCTTCAGCACCATGCCGCTTGCCGGGATCGTCGCGCCGGGCGGCGCGAAGACGCCGGTGAGGCCAGCGCGTGCGTTCGGCGCGCCACAGACGACCTGCAGCTGCTTCATCTCGCCGTCGACGAGCGCCTCGACCTTCAGGACCTGCAACTTGTCTGCGTCGGGATGCGGCTTTGCCTCCAGCACCTTCGCCACCGAGAAGACGGCGAGCTTCTTCGCCGGGTCTTCGACGCTCTCGACCTCGAGGCCGAGCATGGTCAGGCGCTCGACGATCTCGTCGAGCGTTGCATCCGTTTCGAGTGGCTGCTTCAACCAGGAGAGGGTGAACTTCACGACGAGAGCCCTCCGGCGAGGGTCGGCACGTCGAGCGCGGCAAACCCATAGTGACGCAGCCAGCGCAGATCGGCCTCGAAGAAGGCCCGCAGATCCGGGATGCCGTATTTCAGCATGGCGATGCGGTCGAGACCCATGCCGAAGGCAAAGCCCTGATATTTGTCGGGATCGATGCCCGACGCCCTCAGCACGTTCGGATGGACCATGCCGCAGCCGAGAATTTCGAGCCAGTCATCGCCCTCGCCGATGCGGATTTCATTGCCGAGGCGCGCGCAGCGCACATCGACTTCCATCGACGGTTCGGTGAAGGGGAAGAAAGAGGGGCGCATGCGCAGTTCCACACCCTCCACTTCAAAGAAGGCGCGGAGAAACTCTTCCAGCGTCCATTTGAGGTGTCCCATATGGGTCGTTTCGTCGATGACCACGCCCTCGATCTGGTGGAATTGCGGCGTGTGCGTCTGGTCGCTGTCGCAGCGATAGGTGCGCCCGGGGCAGATGAAACGGAAAGGTGGCTTCCCCGCCTCCATGGTGCGCACCTGCACCGGGCTCGTATGCGTGCGCAACAGCTTGCGTGCGCCCGAGGCATCGGGCTCGAAATAGAACGTGTCGTGCATTTCGCGCGCGGGATGGCCTTCCGGGAAGTTCAGCGCGCTGAAATTGTAGTGATCGGTCTCGATGTCGGGGCCTTGCTCGACGGCAAAGCCCATATCGGCGAAAATCGCGACGACTTCATCCCAGACCTGCGAGAGCGGATGAATGCGGCCTGTCTCGAGCGGGCTTTCACGGACGGGAAGCGTCACGTCGATGCGCTCGTTCGAAAGGCGCGCCTCAAGCCCGGCCTGGTGCAGCGCCTGCTTGCGGAGGCTGAGCGCATCGGTCAGCCGGTCCTTGAGGCCATTCAGCGCCGGCCCTGCTTCCTTGCGTTCCTCCGGCGACATCGCGCCGAGGCCCTTCATCAGCTCGGAGACACGGCCTTTCTTGCCGAGCGCGGCCACGCGCACGGCCTCCAGCGTCTCGACATCTACCGCGTCGGCGATGGCGGTCGTGAATTCCGCTTCGAGCTTTTCAAGATCGGCTTTGTCGGTCATGGCTTCATCCGCTCACATCATATCGCTCAATCGTCCCGGCGCCGCTTTATCTTGCGGTGGCTCCGGGCGATTGAGGGAAACGGCGTGCGAGCGAAAGATCGACCGGCGGTCCGCCTCACCCCCCGGACAGCGGCATGCACACAAGGCACAAGCCCCGGACGGGTGACCGGCTCTTGTCTCAGGCGTCGTCCGGGCTCGTCAGTTGAGCGCGGCCTGGGCCTGGGTGACCAGAGCCTTGAAGGCCTCGGGCTCATGGATGGCAAGATCGGAGAGAACCTTGCGGTCCACCTCGATGCCAGCCTTGGCGAGGCCGTCGATAAATCGCGAATAGGTCAGGCCGTGCTCGCGGACGCCGGCGTTGATGCGCTGGATCCAGAGGGCGCGGAAGTTGCGCTTCCTGGTGCGACGGTCGCGATAGGCATATTGGCCAGCCTTCTCGACCGCCTGATTGGCGGTGCGGAAGGTGTTCTTGCGACGGCCATAATAGCCCTTCGCCTTCTTGATGATCTTGCGGTGGCGGGCGTGTGCGGTAACGCCCCGTTTGACGCGTGACATGTGCTCAGCTCCTTTTCAGGGACAATTCCGGGTTCACGCGTAAGGCATGAAGTTCTTGATCACGCGGGCGGCATCGGCATCAGCCATGATGGTCGTCCCGCGCTTGTTCCGGATCTGCTTGTTGGTCCGCTTGATCATTCCGTGGCGTTTGCCGGTCTGACCGCGCTTGACCTTGCCTGAAGCGGTGAGCTTGAAGCGCTTCTTGGTCCCGCTTTTGGTCTTCAGTTTGGGCATTTCGCTCTCCGTATCGTCAAAGGAACCCGCGCTTGAAGACCTTGAATTCATTGAAGAATTCTAGTTTTTTGCGGGTTCGGGTCATGGCATTTCGGACGGCCACGGCATGCCCTACAGGCCGGACCGCCCCGAAGGCGCGGATTTATAAGGGAAAAAGGCGGCAGGTCAAGCGCAGGCGATCGGGCTATAAGACCGCCTGAAGACAGGAAGGAACCCCAATGAGCCGCTTTTTCGGAAAGGTCTGCCAGAACGGCTATGTGGTGCGCGACATTGAGGCCGCGCTGAAACACTGGACCGAAGTTCTCGGTGTCGGACCCTTTTTCTATATCGACCGCGTGCAGTGCGACTGGTTCACCTATCGCGGTGCGCCTTCGCCGGTCGAGATGAGCATTGCGCTGGCAAATACCGGCGATCTGCAGATCGAACTGATCCAGCAGCGCAACGATGCGCCCTCGATGTATCTCGATTTTCTGAATGCGGGTCGCGAGGGCCTGCAGCACATGTCCTACTGGACGACCGACTATCAGGCCGATTACGACCGCGCGCTGGCCGCGGGCTACAGGATCGGCCATGAGGGACAGATCGGCGGCGACCAGGGTCGCTTCGTCTATTTCGACACTGAGAGCCATCCCGGTACGGTGATCGAGATGTCGGACATCAGCGGCGCGAAGGGAAAATTCTTCGCGCATATCCGCCGGGCCGCCGAGAACTGGGACGGGACGGACCCGGTCCGCCCCATCAAATGACGTCTCAGCCGCAATAGACGCGCGACACGATGTCGTTTTCGTCGAGCTCCACATTGAGGCGGTCGGTGCGGTAGTCCATCGTCACATTGTCGCCCGGGCGGATGACGCGGATCGTCGCGATGGCGCCGCGGGTCAATGTGTCCTCGGCCTCGATCCAGGGGCGCGCGGTCCAGATCGCCAGCGCATCGGCCACGGCGCGGCAGCCCGCTTCGGACCTCTCGAATTCAGCCTGTATCTCATCGGCGTCCAAGTCTGCAGACGTTTCATCAGCGACGGATTCGCTGACGACCGTTTCGTCGGCGGCGGCCTTCTCTTCCTTCTGGTCGCAGGCCGCAACCAGCAAAAGGCCCGCAAACGCAAATGCGCCAAACAGATATTTCTTCGTCATTTTAGTCTCCTTCGGTTCAGCGTCCTACTCCACCGCGCTCGTCTGGTTGACCTGTGCCTTCTTGACGGAGGCTTGCACCACAGGAATCTCGTGATCGGCGAGCGGCTTCATCCAGCTCTTGCGCGCCAGCGCCGCCTTGATGAAGGGCGTCAGCTCCTTCTGCTTCTTCGCTTCGCGTTCGGCGAGCTCGGCCTTGAACTCCGGCATCACCTCGGCCGCGAAAAGCTCCAGCGACTCGCAAATATGCGCGTGCTTGTTGCGGCCCGCCTGCTGCATGAAAATCACCTGGTCGACACCCGCTGCCTGAAAAGCGCGGAGATGCGCGCGCATGTCGTCAGGGGTGCCGATGCCGGTGGCAATGGCGTCGGCGCGCTTGCCGGCGTCGATGATTTCCTGCGTGCGGTTGCCGCGCGCCTTGATGTAGTCGCCCCACATGTCGGTGCGGCCGGGCACGGTGTCGTGCGCGACCAGCGCGTTCAGCGCATAGCCGAAAAACTCGAAGCCTTCGTGGCCGCGGCGGATCGCTTCGGCGCGGTCCTTGTGCAGCGAGAAATTCGAGACCATTGCGATGTTCGCGTTCACTGTATGGCCGATGGGCTTGCATTCATCCGATTTGATGATGCCATAGTAGATTTCCGACCAGTGATGCGCTTCTTCCGGATCGAGAAACGAGAAGGCCAGTGCACCGACGCCAAGCGATGCCGCCACCCGGATCGTGTCACGGTTGGTACAGGCCATCCACATCGGCGGGTGCGGTTTCTGCACCGGCTTCGGCAGTACGTTGCGGCATGGCATCGAGAAATACTTGCCCTCGAAACCCGGATAGGGATCGAGCACCATCATATTGGCGATTTGCTCGCCGGCTTCGATCGCCATGGCGCGTTTTTCCCGAGCCGGAATGTTGAAGCCACCAAGCTCCAGCCGCGTCGCGCCCTCGCCAATGCCGAATTCGACGCGGCCATGCGACATGATGTCGAGCGTGGCAAGACCTTCGGCGGTGCGGGCGGGGTGGTTGTAATTGGGGATCACCTGCCGGATGCCGTGACCGAGACGGATGTTCTGCGTCAGCGAGGCGGCGGCGGCGAGAAAGACTTCCGGCGCCGAGGAATGGGAATATTCGTCGAGGAAGTGATGCTCGACTTCCCAGGCGTGGTCGAAGCCCAGCCTGTCGGCCAGGACGATCTGCTCCAGCGCCTCATGAAAAAGACGCGCCTCATCGCCTTCGTTCCACGGCTTCGGCAACTGCAATTCGTAGAAAACGCCGAACTTCATGATTTCTCTCCCCGCATTTCCGGTTTCTTGTTGGGGAGAGTATCGGCGATCAGGCAGGAGCAATGCAAAGGGGTCGATACGCCGCGGGGACGGCTTCAGCCTCGCCCTGCCGCAGGGGAACGGCCGGGCGCCTCGCGCCCGGCCCGCTCGCGCTCGATAAGCCGGCGGCGCGCGGTGTCGGTTTCGGCGGCAAGGCGCTGGCGCAACCGCTCGTCATCGAGCGCGCGCAACTCTTCCTCCAGCGCCGCCATCTCGACCGCGCGGCGCATCACATCCTGCGTCTCGTAATAGGAATACCTGATGCCCTTCCGCCTGAAGCGGCGCCATATCGAAGCGATCGGCATGTCATCACCTGTGTTGCCCGTAGCCCGCGCGCAGACGCCTCATGGCGCTCGCGTCGCGACATTTGATCCGCCGTACGGTGGCCGCCAAAGGTCCGACCCCGCGCGATCGCTCTTCTTGGTGATACGCCCGGCAGTATAATCACACATTGGGGCGGCGTCAGCGTCTAACGTACTTCCATGACACCTTTGCAACGCTGTTTCGTTTTGACGCGGGCGGCCGGAACGGGTCACATGACGGCCACGATTTTTGGGGGCCTGCCGGGCGGTTTCCGGCGGCGCATTATGGCGGGGGGGGGGACGGGCATGCCGAAGCCGTTACAGATCGCGCATCGCGGCGGCGCGGGGCTCTGGCCCGAAAACACGATGGAAGCCTTCGAGCGCGCCATCGCCATGGGGGCGGACGGAATCGAGCTCGATGTTCACCTCAGCCGGGACGGCCAGCTGGTTGTCCATCACGACGAGAGCCTGAAACCGGCGCTGGCGCGCGGACCGGGCGGGCAATGGCTCAAACGTCCGACACCGCTGATCAAGGACCTGACAGCCGATGAACTTCGCGTCTACGACATCGGGCGGCTGCGGCCCGGTGCCGGTTATGCGGCGCGCTATCCCGAACAGACGCCCTTCGACGGCGCACATATTCCGCTGCTGACCGATGTCTATGCGCTGGTGAAGCGCGCGGCAAAGCCCGGTTTCCGCCTTTATGTCGAACTCAAGACGGCGCTGCTCGATCTTTCGCAATCGGCCGATCCGGTCGCACTTGCCGATGCGGCGGTGGCGCTCACGCGCGCAGAGGGGCTTGCGGAAACCGTCACCTTCGTTTCCTTCGACTGGCGGGCACTCAAACGGGCAAAGGAGACCGCGCCCGATATCCTCAATGCCTTCACCACACTCCCGTTCTTCCAGATCGACCCGGCCGACGCGTCTGCCACGCGTGACAAGCCCGGATCGGAAGATGAGGCGATCCGGCGTGCATCGGCTGCGGGTGCCCCATGGGCGGCCGGCTTCGACTGGCGGACACAGAAGGGGGCAAGCTTTGCAGAGCGCATGCTGCGCGGTATTGCATCGGGGCCTGCCGACGGCTGGTTCTCGTGGCATGGCGACGTGACGGCAGAGACCGCGGCGATGGCTCGCGAGCATGGTCTTGCCGTTTCCTGCTGGACGGTCGACGAAGAAACGGAAATGAAGCGTCTCGCGGCACTCGGCGTCGAGGCGATCCTGACCGACCGGCCGGACCGTTTGAAAAAACTCATGGGAAGCTGAATGAAAGAGGCCCGGCGATGCTCGCCGGGCCTTCCTGTCTTCGCGTCGGCTGCCGTTATTTCGGCGCCAGCACCATGATCATCTGACGGCCTTCGAGGCGGGGCCATGTTTCGACCTTGGCGATCGCGTCGAGCTCTTCCTTGACCTTGTTCAGAAGCTGCATGCCGAGCTCCTGATGCGCCATTTCGCGGCCGCGGAAGCGCAAGGTCACTTTCACCTTGTCGCCCTCTTCGAAGAAGCGGTGGATCGCACGCATCTTCACGTCATAGTCATGCGTGTCGATGTTCGGGCGCATCTTGATTTCCTTGACCTCGACGGTCTTCTGCTTCTTGCGCGCCTCATTGGCCTTTTTCTGGGCCTGATATTTGAACTTGCCGTAATCGAGAAGCTTGCACACGGGAGGCTTCGCGTTGGGCGACACCTCAACCAGATCCAGTCCAGCCTCTTCGGCCATCCTGATCGCTTCGTCGGTGGGAATGACGCCGCGCTTTTCGCCCTCGGCGTCGATCAGCAACACGGTCGGCTCATCGATCATGTCGTTTATGCGCGGGCCCTCTCGCGTGGGCGGCGCCTGCATCGGTCTGCGAGCTATGAACTCTTCTCCTTCAATCTGGCCCGGCCGCCGGACATGGCATTTCGAGCGGTGGCCGGTGCCGGCACAATGCGCAGGCTTGCGGCAACCGCCCGACGGAACCCGGCTTCGGGCTCCCTGACGGGCATTCCAAGGTGACAGCTATAGATTTGAAGGCCGCCGCCCGCAAGTCAAGAAAGAGGCGGGATTTGCTGCCCGGGCACGACAAGGCGCCATTGTGGCCTCGGCCACACACAAAAGCGCAGAAAGCGCGTCGCCGGGCTGTCCTCCAGATCGCAGACAAAGGCCGGGCTGGCCCATGAAAGACGGCGCGCGCGCGCCAGAAATGCCGCCGCGCCCCGCGCCGCGCCATCGGCCCAGACCTCGTCGGCAAGCCCCTCCACTTGCCGCGCGGCCTCGGGTGTCGTCAGCAGGATCAGCCGCGAACCGGCGTGACGCATGCGCAACGCACCGAGCATGGCAGTTGCATATTCCGGCCCTCCGGCGCCGAGCCAGATGGCAATGACAGGTTCAGCGGGCCAGGAGGCGGTCATAAATACCGAGCGTCGCATCGCACATGGCCGTGACCGAATAATGGGCCGCTGCATGGATGCGGCCGCGCGCGCCCATCGCCGCGCGCGCATCGGGGCCAATCGTCATCAGCCGCGCCATGGCATCGGCCAACGCGGCCGCATCGCCCGGCGACACGCAAAGACCTGTTGCCACCCCATCCGCCGTCAGTACGGTTTCGCGCTGACCGCCCGCGTCGCTGACGATGACCGGACGCGCCGCCGCCTGCGCCTCGACGGCCGTGCGGCCGAACGGTTCGGCCTCGATCGAGGGCGAGAGCACCGCATCTGACAGCGCATAGGCCGCCCCCATATCGTCGCAATGGCCCACGAGACGCACATGGCTTTCGAGACCGCCCTGCGCGATCGCCTGCTGCAACTCGGCCACATAGTTGTCGCGGCCCTGTGCATCGCCGGCCAGAAGCAGCATGAATCCGTCGATGCCGCGGGCGCGCAACAACCGCGCCGCCTCGACAGAAACCGCCTGGCCCTTCCAACGCGTCAGGCGCGCCGGGTGAACGAAGATGACACCGGATGAACCGTCGAGTCCCCAGCGGCTGCACAAAGATTCGATGCGTCCGGGCGTGATGGCGGCAGGCGCCAACCCTTCAATGTCGATGCCGCGTGGCACTGTGAAAATCCGGGCCTCGTCCGGCGCATGCACCGCGCGAATGCGAGCGGCTGTGTATTCCGAATTGGCAATCACAGCATCGCCGCGCGTCATCACCGAATTGTAGAAGACCTTGAGGCGCGGCTTTTCGTGAACGCGCGAATGATAGGTTGTGACGAAAGGAAGTCCGGCGCGGTGCGCAGCGGCAAGTGCGCTCCAGGCCGGCGCGCGGCTGCGTGCATGAACGAGACCGATTTTCTCGCGCGCAATCAACCGCGTCAGCCGCTCGACATTGAGCGCCATCACGACCGGATTCTTCGAGTGGGCCGCCAATTCAACATGCCTTGCGCCGGTGGCTTCAAGCTCGGCCACCATCCGCCCGCCACGGCTCGCGACGATGGCGCGACCGCCGGCAGCGACAATGGCGCGGGCGACATCGACAGTCGTGCGTTCGGCGCCGCCGGTTTCGAGTGCCGGCACGATCTGCAGGATCGTGGCATTTCGAATATGTTCGAACGATTTGGACACGCGGATATCTCTGTGGGATGTATGATTTTGCTGAAGAATGACGAGCGACAAGTGAGACAATGACCGAGGCTTCAATTTCCCGCAAGCTCGACCGGCCTGGCCATGACGGCAGTGCCGGCGAACATCTTGCCTGCCTGATCGACGCGCCTGAAAGCCCGGCTGGTCCGGCCGGCCTCACCTGGCTTGGCGGCTTCAAGTCCGACATGACCGGCACCAAAGCGACGGCGCTCAGCAACTGGGCGCGTGGCGCAAGGCGGCATCTGCTGCGCTTCGACTATTATGCGCATGGCGCGTCGTCAGGCGACTTCCGCAAGGCAACCGTCGGTCGATGGCTCGAAGATGCGCTCGCTGCCATCGACACGCTTGCCGCAGGTCCGCAAATTCTCGTCGGCTCCAGCATGGGCGGCTGGGTCGCACTGCTCGCCGCGCTGGCACGACCCGAGCGTGTCAGGGGTCTGGTGCTGATCGCACCGGCGCCCGATTTCACGCAGGAGCTGATGTGGACCGGATTCTCGGACGAGATAAAGGCCACGCTCATGCGCGAGGGCGTTCACCGCGCCCCGTCCGATTACGACGAAGCGCCCTACGAGATCACGATGCGGCTGATCGAGGAGGGGCGAAACCACCTGTTGCTCGACAAGCCCATTGCGTTCGACAAGCCCGTGCGCATCCTGCAAGGCATGAGGGATCCCGATGTGCCGTGGCAACATGCGATGCGGATGGTCGAAGCGCTGACAAGCACCGATGTGACGATCCAGTTGAGCAAGGAAGGTGATCACCGTCTGTCGGGGGTGGCCGACATCGCGCGACTGACGCAGACGATCGAGACGTTACTCGCAGAGATAGAAAGCTAATCGATCTGCGGCAACATGCGGTCGGCTTTCTCGAAATAGGCGCGCGCATATTTCAGCAATTCACCGCCCGTCGGATGATCGACCGTCTCGACACCGACGACCCTGCCGGCCAGCGCCGCGTGTTTCGTCTGCAAGCGCTTCAGAAAGCCGAGCTTCGCATTGGCCGGTCCGACGATCAGAATTTCGCCGATGCCATCGAGATTCGCTGCCACCTCGTCGAAATAATCTGTGTCTTCGGACTCGCGCCAGCTTGCGCGACCACCGAGCTTGCTGTGGCCGCGGCTCGCCGCATGTTTCAACTGAACGGCCGTCGTATGGGCGTCGTCGGCATTGAAATCGAGAATGCGTGCCTCGTGATGGTCGATCCAGACGACGGCGTGGAAATGATGCGGCATGAAACCTCCAGAGTTGGGTTTCATTATAGCAATACCAACCGAATCCGCCCTGCGGCACAATGGCTCTGCTCAGGGATGGTCCAGCAGCGCCTTCAGTCCTTCGCGATAAGTTGGATATTGCAGCGTCACGCACAATTCCTCGCGGACCAGACGGTTCGAAACGCGTTTCGAGTCGGCATAAAAGCTCCGCGCCATCGGCGTCAATTCCGCCTTGTCGAAGGGGATTTCCGGCGGCGGCTCGCAGCCGAGAAGCTTGGCTGCATAGGCCACCACCTCCTGTGGCGGGGCGGGTGCGTCGTCGCAGACATTGTAGGCCGCGCCCGGCCGGGGCTTTGCGATTGAGGCTTCGAGTATGGCGGCAATGTCTTCGACATGGACGCGCGAAAATATCTGGCCCGGCTTGACGATGCGCCGTGCCGTGCCTTCGCGCAGGCTGCGCAGCTGGTTGCGGCCCGGCCCGTAGATCCCCGCAAGACGGAAAATGTGGAGCGGCGCCGCGGTACGCGCGGCAAAGGCGCGCCATGCTTCCTCCGCTTCGAGACGGCGCCGGCCGCGCGCGGTGCCGGGGGCGAGTGGAGTTCTCTCATCGACCCAGCCGCCGCTCCGGTCGCCATAGACGCCGGTGGTCGAGAGATAGCCCATCCATTCGAGCTGCGGCGCGATGCGGGCGATGTCGGGCTCATGCGCGGCGAGCACCGGATCGCCGGCCTCGCCCGGCGGCACCGAGAGCAGCAAGTGCGTCGTGCCGGCCAACGCCGCCGCCGGATCGGCAAGCGGCGTCTCGCCGAAGATGAAAGCGTCGATGCCTTCGGCGCGCAGGACTGCTGCTTTTTCTTCGCTCCGGCAGGTACCCGCGACCGCAAAGCCGCGCGCGGCCAGGCGGCGGCCGAGCGCCGCCGCGCTGAAGCCATAGCCGAAGCAGAAAAGACGCGGGTGCAAATTCATCGGCATCCTGTCCATGGTTTCACTTGCCAGATTGTACAGCCTGAACGAGGCTGGCGCGCATGAAAGCCATCCCGATCCCTATCTTCCTTTTGGCGCTTGCCGTCGCCGCTCCGGCGGCCTGGGCCGAGCCGAGCTATGAGGCCTGCGCCGATCTTGCCGAAACCGACTCCGAGGCGGCGCTGAATATGGCGCAAACCCTGAAGCTTCGGCGCGGCGAGGCGGAGGCCGGGGGCATGCATTGCGAGGCCCTGGCGCTGACAGCGCAAGGCCGGCCGGCTGATGCCGCAGCGGTCTTCTACCAGCTGGCCGAGCGCATGCTTCAGGCCGACGACGAATTGCGGGCACCGATCTATGCGCAGGCGGGCGATGCCTGGGCGCTGGCCGGCAATGTGGCACAGGCGCGGCGGGCCTATGATCAGGCCATAGCGCGGATGCCCGACGAACCCGACTACCGGCTCGGACGGGCGCGGATGCAGGCGCTGGGCGAAAACTGGGAGGGGGCGCGCGACGACGCGGCCGAGGCGCTGGCCCTCGATCCCTGGCTCATCGAGGCGCTGCTGCTGCGGGCGGCGGCCAATCGCACGCTCGGATTTTCACGGGCTGCCCTTGTCGACGCCAACAAGGCGATCGAACTCAGGCCGCATAATCTCGAAGCGCTGGTCGAGCGGGGACGCGTGCATATGGCATTGGGCGACCGCAAATCGGCATGGGCCGACTGGCAAAGCGTCCTCGACTATGCGGCCGCGACCGGGCGCGCCGACGATCCCGCAGCGGCGGCCGCGCGGCAATATCTCAGCCGCTGACGCGCCGCCATTCGGCGCGCACATCTTCATCCATTTCCGCGCCGAGTGCTGCCGTGGCGCGCTGGCGCAATTCGTCCCCCTGTCCGAGTTCGGCGAGCGCCCAGACCGCCATGGCGCGCACCAGCGCCGAAGCGTCACCGAGCAGGGGGCGCACGGTGTCGGCAAGGCCGGGCATCCCCGTATTGCCGATCGCGATCAGCACATTGCGAATGAAGCGGTCGCGCCCGATGCGCTTGACCGGCGAGCCTGAAAAGCGCGCGCGAAAGCCCGCATCGTCGAGGGTCGCCAGTTCGGCCAGCAGCGGCGCCCGCAGATCGTCGCGCGCCACAAAGGCCGCCTCGCGCGCGGCCTGGGCGAATTTGTTCCACGGGCAGACGGCCAGACAATCGTCGCAGCCGTAAATGCGATTGCCCATCGGCTGGCGAAATTCGAGGGCAATATGCCCCTTGTGTTCGATGGTCAGATAGGAAATGCAGCGCCGCGCATCGAGTTCGTAGGGGGCGGGGAAAGCCGATGTCGGACAGATGTCGAGGCAGCGCCGGCAGTCGCCGCAGCGATCGTCATGGCGCGCATCGGGCGTCAAATCGAGCGTGGTGAAAATCGACCCGAGAAAGAACCACGATCCCAGTCGGCGCGAGACCAGATTGGTGTGCTTGCCCTGCCAGCCGAGACCGGCGGCCTCCGCCAGCGGCTTTTCCATCACCGGCGCCGTATCGACAAAGACCTTCACCTCCGCCCCGCTTGTCTCTGCCAGCCAGCGCGCCACCTGCTTCAGGCGTTTCTTGACCAGATCGTGATAGTCGCGGTTGCGCGCATAGACCGAAATCGCCGCGCGATCGCGATGTGCCAGAATATCGAGCGGGTTGTCGTCGGGTCCGTAACTCATCGCCAGCATCACGATGCTGCGCGCTTCGGGCCAGAGCGTTGCCGGCGATGCGCGGCGCATCGCCGTCTCTTCCATCCAGCCCATATCGCCGTGGCGGCCTTCGCCCAGCCACGCCTCGAGGCGGGCAGGCAGGTCGGTCCGCGCATCGGCCCGCGCGATCCCCGCATCGTCGAAACCCGCCTCTCTTGCGCGCCGCAGAAGTTCGGCGCGCAATTTGTCGAGATCCGTCGCTGCGTCAGAAGTCGAGATTGGCATAGAGTTTCGGTGGCGGCATGCCGGGAATGTGGTCGGCGAGGATCTGCCGGAAGCCGGGCCGCGACTTGATGCGGACATACCAGTCCTTGGCCGCCTGATACTGGCCCCAGGGGACATCGCCGACATAGTCGAGACAGGAAAGATGCGCGGCCGCGGTGAGGTCGGCCAGCGTCATATCCTCACCCGCGAGCCAACTGCGCGTTTCCATCAGGTAGCAAATGTAATCGAGGTGGTAGCGCAGATTGTGGAGGGCAGCCCGGACCACCGGCATTTCCGGCGCGCCGCCGCCCTCGGCCACACTCAGAAAACGGCGTGTCACTTTCTCGAAGATCAGGCCATCGCTCACCTCGGTGGCGAATTTTCGGTCGAACCAGTCGACAAGGCGGCGTATCTCGGCGCGCGCGCTCGGATTGCCCGGCATCAGCGGTACGTCGGGCGCGGTCTCTTCGAGAAATTCGGCGATCGCCGTCGCGCCGCAAATCGGCGCGCCCTCCGCCTCGATCAGCACCGGCACCTCGCCGGCGGGGTTGAGCGCCAGAAATTCGTGACGGCGCTCCCAGTCGCGTTCCTCGACCAGTTCGAAGGGCAATCCCTTTTCGGCCAGCACAAGACGCACCTTGCGGCAGGCCGGCGAAATCGGAAGATGGTAAAGCTGGCGCATCGGCTCTTTTTCTTGCGTCAGTCGGCGCTGGCGCGTTCGAACTGCCCGGTGCGGCGGAAACGGTAAAGATAAGTCGGCAGCACCGACGCAAGCGCGCTTGGCGCGATGCCGAGGCCTTCGAGCGTGCGGCGTTCGGCCTGCGCGGCGTCGCTCACCACATTGTCGACAGCAAGCAGACGTACCTGGTCGACGGTCAGCAACGGGCGCGGCAGCAATTGCAGGAAGGCCGCATTCAGGCGGGCCAGCGCGAAGGGCACCGGCAGCAACAGACGGTTGCGCCCGATCTCATCGAGAAGGCGTTCCATCAGTTCACGGAAGGTCAGCACTTCGGGTCCGCCGAGTTCGTAGGTGCGGCCGGATGCGTCGGCGCGGGCCAGCACCGCCACGATCGCCGCGGCAACGTCTTTCACATAGACCGGCTGAAAACGCGTATCGCCGCCGCCGATCAGCGGCAGCACCGGCGACAGGCGGGCAATGGCGGCGAAGCGATTGAAAAAATCATCCTCCGGTCCGAAGATGATTGAGGGGCGCAGGACAACGGCACCCGGCAGGACGGCGCGTACGCTCGTCTCGGCCTCTGCCTTGGAGCGGGCATAGGCCGACGGGCTTTCGGGATCGGCGCCGATCGCCGAAACCTGAACGAAAGTGGAAATACCGGCAGCCGCCGCGGCGCCGGCGACACGCGCGGCGCCGTCTGCCTGCACGGCGGCAAATTTCTGTTTTCCGCTTTCGTAAAGAATGCCGACCAGATTGATCACGGCATCGGCGCCGGCGATCGCGGCGGCCACCGAGGCGTCATCGCGGATATTGGCCTGCACCGGCTCGACCTGACCGACCGCGCCCATCGGGCGCAGAAACTGTGCTTGGTTCGGGCGGCGCACCGCCACGCGCACGCGGTAGCCTTGTCGCGCCAGGGCCTGCACTGTGTGACGGCCGACAAAGCCCGAACCGCCAAAGACCGTGATGGTGGCACCCGAACGCAGCATCGCCCCGCTATTCGTGCCCGCGTCGTCTAAGCTCATTTTGCCTCTCATTTCATCTGCCGGTCGTCCGGTGGCCTTTCCGTGAGCCGTATTGCCGAAAACCTGCCCGCCAAGCGCTCCCTAGATAACCCATCGGCGGCGCGCGGCAAAGGGCTGGACGGGCGCCAGGAGGGTGGACGGCCCGCCGGGCGCCACGCCTCCTCCATTGACATTGTCAGAGCCCCTATTTAAGCAACGCACAAGTGCCCAGGTGGCGGAATTGGTAGACGCACCAGCTTCAGGTGCTGGCGCTCGCAAGGGCGTGGAAGTTCGAGTCTTCTCCTGGGCACCATTCCTTTCTGGTGGCGGCAACCGAAATCCCTGACGGGAAGGCCCGCCACCCGCCCTTCGGGGCCAAGCGGAGCCAGCATATGGCGGTCACGCTGCACAAGGGCGATCTGCCGGACGGGCTTTCCTTCGGCGCCAGCGTCGCCGTCGACACCGAAACGATGGGCCTGAACCCTGACCGCGACTCGCTTTGCCTGGTGCAGCTTTCAGCCGGCGACGGCAATGCCCATATCGTCCAGCTCGACCGGGCGACCTACCGCGCGCCCAATCTGCGCGCACTGATGGACGATCAGTCGGTCTTGAAGATTTTCCATTTTGCGCGTTTCGACATTGCGACGATCCAGCGCCATCTCGGCGTCGTTACCGCACCCGTCTATTGCACCAAAGTCGCCTCGAAGCTGGTGCGCACCTATACCGACCGCCACGGGCTGAAGGATCTGGCGCGCGAGCTGGTCAATATCGACATGTCGAAGCAGCAGCAGAGCTCCGACTGGGGCGCCGGGAAGCTCAGCGAGGCGCAGCTTGCCTATGCCGCCTCCGATGTCCTCCACCTGCACCAGATCAAGTCGATCCTCGACGGGATGCTGGCCCGCGAAGGACGGACCGAGCTTGCCAAGGCCTGTTTCGCCTTCCTGCCGGTGCGCGCCGCGCTCGATCTGGCTGGCTGGCCCGAGGAAGACATATTCGCGCATTGACGACGTTCGCGGCACGAGCCGGGATGCCCCGCTTCGTTGACGCTGTGCAAGGCATGCGCGCATACTCGCCGCCGGCAGGGCTTCGGGCTCGGGCGATGTGGAGCGGATTTGAATGAGCCAGGGGTCCGGCGAGGCCGGGGAACGGCGGGAACGCGGACGGCCGGCACGTCCGGTCACGGCACATGCGGCGCCCCCCGCCAGGCGCGCAGCGCAGGGCCGCTACAGCTATTTCGTGTTGCTGATGAAGGTCGTGCTGCCGCTCGGTGCTGCGGCGCTTCTGGCGGTCGTCATTTACTATTCCGGTGTCTTTGACGGCGGCGACCGGCTGGATGTGACCTTCCGTGAAATCGAGACACGGCCCGACGACTTGCGGATGGTCAGCCCCCGCATCGCCGGCGTGACGGGCGACGGAAGACCCTATGTCGTCAGCGCCGACAATGCGACGCAGGATGTCAACCGGCCGAACTTCGTGGTGCTGGAGAACATCAATGCCGAGATGAAGCTCGACGAGCAGCCGGGCGCGGACGCCGAGTGGATTACGCTGACGGCGGCAGGCGGGCTTCTCGATTCCGAAAGCCAGACGCTTGAGCTGACACAGACAATCGACATCGCCACAGCGCAGGGCTACGCCTTCAGGGGGACCCATGCCGTGGTCGATTTCGCGGCCGGCACGATAACCAGCGACAGCGAAGTGTCGGGCGAAGGGCCGCTTGGTACCTTGCGTGCCGACCGCATGACAGCCGATCATACGGGGCGGGTCATGCGCTTCGAGGGCCAGGTGAAATTGCTGATCCATCCCGATCGGCCGAGCGAGGGGGACTGACATGATGGCGAGGACTGGGGGGATGACGGGCGCCTGGCGCCGGCGGGCAGGGCTGGCCGGACTTGTGCTCCTTCTCGGCGTCGGGCTTGGCGGCGGCAGCGCAGCGGCCCAATCGGGCATCGTCGGCGGCGGCTTTTCCAACGATCCGAAACAGCCGATCGCGGTCGAGGCCGATGCGCTGGAAATCGAGGATGCCAAGCAAAGCGCCACCTTCACCGGCAATGTGCTGGTGACGCAGGGCGCGGTGCGGATGCGTGCCGACCGGCTGACCGTTTTCTATACATCGCGGCAGGGCGGCGACAGTTCCGGCATCGACCGGATCAGGGCAACCGGCAATGTCCATCTCGCGGCGCCGGACGACCAGTCGGCCAGCGGCGATTGGGCCGACTACAAGGTCGAAGGCCGGCAGATCGAGATGGGCGACAGCGTCGTTCTGCGCCAGGGCGAAAACGTCATCCGGGGATCGAAGCTACAGGTTGACCTTAACAGCGGACGGGCGCGGGTGGTCGGCGGCGCGCCGGCCGAAGGTGGCGGAACAGGCCGGGTTCGCGGCCTTTTTCACCCCGAAGGAAACTGATTCCGGTCCGAAAAGGCTTGGTTAATCGCTTCACTTCATACAATTTTAATGCCAAGTACCGTTTGATGGCATGGATTGATGAAGTGGGGACCCTATGACGGGCGATGCGGGGCTGGACAATGAAGCGGGAGGTGCGGAAGCGCGCCCGCATCTGGTTGCCGACAATCCGGGGCTTTCGGTCGAGAAAATCGGCAAGAGCTTCAAGGGCCGGCCCGTCGTGCGCAGCGTCAGCTTCCACGTCCAGCGCGGCGAGGCGGTCGGCCTTCTGGGCCCCAACGGCGCCGGCAAGACCACCGTTTTCTACATGATTACCGGGCTCATTCAGCCGGATTACGGCACCATCCTGCTCGACGGGCAGGATGTGACGAGCCTGCCAATGTATCGCCGCGCCCGCCGCGGCATCGGCTACCTGCCGCAGGAAGCCTCGATTTTTCGCGGCATGACGGTCGAACAGAATATCCGCGCCGTGCTCGAAGTGGTCGAGCATGACCGCGACCGGCGCGAGGCCGAGCTTGACGATCTGCTCGCCGAATTCTCGATCACCCATCTCCGGCGCACGCCGGCCATCGCGCTTTCGGGCGGCGAGCGGCGGCGCGTCGAGATTGCGCGCGCGCTGGCCACGCAACCCTCATTCATGCTGCTCGACGAGCCCTTTGCCGGCATCGACCCGATTGCCATCGGCGACATCCGCGATCTGGTCGCGCATCTGAAGGATCGCGGCATCGGCGTATTGATCACCGACCACAATGTTCGCGAGACGCTGGAACTCATCGACCATGCCGTCATCATTCATGACGGTGCCGTGCTCATGGAGGGCGAACCTTCCGCCATCGTGGGCAACGAGGATGTGCGCCGGCTCTATCTCGGCGAGCGGTTCAGTCTGTAGGCGGCGGGGAGGCGGCATAAATCATGGCGCTTGCACCGCGACTCGAGATGCGCCAGGGACAGTCCCTGGTGATGACGCCGCAGCTCCAGCAGGCCATCAAGCTGCTGCAGCTTTCCAATCTCGAACTCGCCGAATATGTCGACCAGGAACTCGAGCGCAATCCGTTGCTCGAAAACGGCGTCGCCAATCCCGAGCGCGCATCCGACGAGCGCGAGGCGCCGGCTGAAACACACGACCAGGTGACGACGTCCGAGACCGCGCTGACGCTCAATGAGGACGGGCCGCCGCCCGGCCGCGACGGCGATCTCGATACCGATTACGAGAATGTCTATGCCGACGAGGCGCGCGCCGATACGCAGAACAACGAGGCCGCGGGCGAGACGCCGGGGCCAACCGGCTCGGACTGGCAAAGCATGCGGACGAGCGGTGGCGGCGGAAGCGGCGATGGCGACTATGATTTCGCCGCGACGCTGACACGCGAGGCGACGCTTGCCGAACATCTGACCGATCAGATGAACATGGCGCTGAAGATGCCGGGTGACCGCATGATCGCGGCCTTCCTGATCGACCAGGTCAACGAGGCGGGTTACATGACCGCCGACCTCGCCGAAGCGGCCGAACGACTCGGCGTCGACGTCGAAGATGTCGAGGCCGTGCTCGGTGTGTTGCAGACCTTCGAGCCGACCGGCATCTGCGCGCGCAACCTGAAGGAGTGCCTCACGCTGCAGCTTGCCGAGCAGGACCGGCTCGACCCGGCGATGCGGGCCTTTCTCGACAATCTCGAACTTTTCGCGCGGCGCGATTTCGACACGCTGATGAAGTTGACCGGCGCCGACCGCGACGACATCGCCTCGATGATCGACGACATTCGCGGCTGCAATCCGAAACCCGGTCTGGCCTTTGGCGGCGAGCCCGTGGTGCCGGTCATTCCCGATGTCTTCGTGCGCGCGCGTTCCGATGGCGGCTGGGCGATCGAGCTCAACACCGAAACGCTGCCGCGTGTGCTGATCAATCAGCAATATTATGCCGAGGTCAGCAAGTTCTCGAACGACCCCAAGGCCAAGGCCTATCTCTCCGAATGCCTCAACAACGCCAATTGGCTGGTCAAGAGCCTCGACCAGCGGGCGCGCACGATTTTGAAAGTCGCGTCCGAAATCGTGCGCCAGCAGGACGGATTTCTGGTTCACGGCGTGCAGCATCTGAAGCCGCTCAATCTGAAGACCATCGCCGAGGCGATCTCGATGCATGAATCGACGGTCAGCCGGGTTACGGCGAACAAATACATCGCCACGCCGCGCGGCATTTTCGAGATGAAGTATTTCTTCACCTCCTCGATCGCCTCGTCGGAAGGCGGTGCCGCGCATTCGGCCGAGGCTGTGCGCCACCGCATCAAGGACCTGATCGACCGCGAATTGTCGGATGCGGTGCTTTCCGACGACAATATCGTCGACATCCTGAAGGGTCAGGGCGTCGACATTGCGCGGCGCACGGTCGCCAAGTACCGGGAAGCGCTCAACATTCCCTCCTCGGTGCAGCGCCGGCGCGAAAAAAAGGCCTATGCATGAGTCGTGGCGCGGCCCTTCAAAGGCCGTGCAAATGCCCTATATATATTTGAAAGATAAGGGGTTTCCGCCCTTCTCCGGCATCCGGTTGACACCCATGAAGCGGCCCACTAGTTTCCCCCTCGCTCAAAAGACCCCCGGTTGTTTTCCGGGGCGCGGCGGCGGACACGGAGCAAACGGATTCCGGAACACGCCGGATCCGGGCGACCTCGTCAGGCAGTCACTATTTGTAGCGTAGCGACCCGGAAAGGTCTTTCATGCAGGTTCAGGTCAGCGGTCATCATCTCGACGTCGGAGATGCGCTCCGCACCCATGCGACCGAACGCCTTCAGGCGGCGGTGACAAAATATTTCGACCGGCCGGTGGACGGCCAGGTCACGTTCAGCAAACAGGGCCATGAGTTTCGCGCCGATGCTTCGGCGCATCTCAGCTCCGGCATGCGCGTCAACGCGCAGGGCGCGGCCAACGAGGTCTATGCCTCGTTCGAGGCCGCGCTGGAGCGCCTCGAAAAGCGCCTGCGCCGCTACAAGCGGCGGCTGAAGAACCATAACCACGCCAACAAGGTGGAACTGCCGGCCGAGAGCTTTCCCTCTTTCATCATCGAAGCGGGGGACGAGCACGAGGAAGTGCCGGAAGATGCGCAACCCATTATCATCGCCGAAGGAACGACGGCCGTGCCGGTTTTCTCCGTCGGCGACGCGGTGATGCAAATGGATCTGAGCGACGTGCCGGTTGTCGTTTTCCGCAACCGTGCCGGCGGCGGTCTCAACCTTGTCTATCGCCGCACCGATGGAAATATCGGCTGGATCGACACAGGTCGCGACATTGCAAAGGCTTGACGAACTGAAAGCGAACCCGACCATAGCCGGGGCTTCCCGGACGACGACCGCGCCTCATGCACGCCGCATGACGCCGCGTCCCGTCCAGACAACCGCCCCGCAAAGCAGGACCCGGACCATGGAGCTTGAAGATCTGGTGCAGCCGGAGGGGGTCATCGCTCACCTCAAGGTCACCAGCAAAAAGCAGGCGCTGCAGGAACTCGCCGAACGTGCGGCGAAGCTGACAGGCCTTTCGGAGCGCGCCATTTTCGAAACGCTGCTGGAGCGCGAGCGTCTCGGCTCGACCGGCGTCGGACAGGGCATCGCCATTCCGCACGGCAAGCTCGGCGAGCTCGACCGCTTGCACGGGCTTTTCGCGCGGCTCGACACGCCGATCGATTTCGAATCCGTCGACGACCAGCCGGTCGATCTGATGTTCCTGCTGCTGGCGCCGGAATCGGCGGGCGCCGACCATCTGAAGGCGCTGGCGCGCATCTCGCGCCTGTTGCGCAATCCGGCCGTGGTCGAGAAGCTGCGCGCCTCCGAAGACGCGTCGGCGCTCTTTTCCATTCTCACCGAACCGGCGGCAACCAGCGCGGCTTGAGCGTTTATCCCTTCATCGACAAAAAGCCCCGTTCTCGCGAACGGGGCTTTTTTCGTGCGCGCCGGAACAATGTCCCTTAATGGACGCTGACCGGCTCCAGGTCGTATTGCCGGGCGCCGGCAAAAGCCGCGTCGCGGCTGTCGAGCACGGCCATGCGAATACCGTTGGCCGCATGCACCGCATAGAGGCGCGTATCGGCGGGCAGGTTCAGTTCGTCGCCGGCTTCGCCCTCGATCTCGCTCGCGCGCACTTCGCGCACATAGACGATGTTGGGCACGCCGACATTGGCGAACATTTCGGGCGTCAGGGCGCGGAAATCCTCCGTGCCCCAGCCGCTGACCGGTTCAATGTTCTCGGCCGCGTCGTTGTCCGTTTCGTTACGCATGGTACTCACTCCTTGTCCACCCTTCCTTCTTTAACGAAGCAAAGGGATTACTCCGTCGCGCCGGCGCGGCGCGTGTCCGGCACCGGACGCCCACCGGCCGCCGGCATCTCATCGACAATCTCGATCGTCTGAACGGTCTTTTCCGGCGCCGGCCGTTCAAGATCGATTTTCAGCAGGCCATTTTCGAGCCGCGCGGTCCGCACCTTCATGCCGTCGGCCAGCACGAAGGCGCGCTGGAACTGGCGTGCGGCGATGCCGCGATGGAGATAGGTGCGGTCGTCCTCATCGCGCTGCCGCCCGCGAATGACGAGCTCGCTGTTCTCGACCGTGACCGACAATTCGTCGCGCGAAAATCCGGCGACCGCCAGCGTGATCCGGAGTGCCGCGCCGGCCTCGGCCGCCAGTTGCTCGACATTGTAGGGCGGATAGCCGTCGGAGGCCTTGGCGGCCCGTTCGAGCAATCGTTCCATCTGCTCGAAGCCCAGCAGGAAGGGGCTGTTGAACTGGATCATGCGCATCGTCTCCAAAGCCCTGTTTGGCAAGCGACTTTGTTTCCGGCCCTTGTTCGGCACCGTTGCTTACTATGTGGGGATTCGCGTTTTGCGTTGCAAGAAGAGGGCTTGCCCTCGGGGCTGGCGGCCGTTGCGGCGGGGTTTTGTCCGGTTCTGCCTTGAAATCGCCCCATCGGCGGGTCATCGTCGCATTTACGGGCGGGGCAACGGCCGGAGGACAATCGATGTTCAAACTCGCCCCCCTTCCCTTTGCGAAAGACGCGCTTGAGCCGCATGTCTCGGTCGAGACGCTCGCCTGTCATTACGGCAAACACCACAAGGCCTATGTCGACAAGGTCAACGAACTGACAAAGGGCACCGACCTCGCCGATCTCGATCTCGTCGCGCTTATTCGCAAGGCGGCACGCGATACGACCCAAAAGACCCTCTTCAACAATGCGGCGCAGGTCTGGAACCACGATTTCTACTGGCAGTCGCTGGCGCCCGATGGCGGCGGCGAGCCCGGCGGGGCCCTGGCCGAGCGGATCGAGCGCGACTTCGGCGGCTATGACAATTTCAGGAAAACATTCAGCGAGACGGCGGTCGGCCAGTTCGGTTCAGGCTATTGCTGGCTCGTCTGCGGCGCCGACGGCAAGCTGAAAATCCAGGCGACCGCCAACGCCGAAACGCCGATCGCCGATGGCAAGGACGTCCCGCTGCTGACAACGGATGTCTGGGAACACGCCTATTATCTCGACTACCAGAACAGGCGCGCCGACTATCTCGACACCTTCCTCGATCATCTCGTCAACTGGGCGTTCGCCGAGGCAAACCTCGCCGCCGTCACCCGGCGCCAGGCGGCCGCGTAGGCGCGCCAAATCGGCGCTTGGTCGCCGCGCCCGCTTTTGACAGACTGTGCGCCGGTTGAACGCGGCAAAACAGGGGGCACGGGGCGTGGAGACGGAGACGATCGAGGCCGAGCGCGTCTCCTACAATCCGAAGGCCATTGTCGCGGGGCTTGCCGTATTCGCGCTGATGCTGGCCTTGCCGGCGCCCGAAGGCCTCTCGCCCGAAGGCTGGCGGCTGGCGGCGCTGGTCGCGCTGATGGCGATCTGGTGGGTCACCGAAGCGATCCCGGTCTACGCGACCGGCCTCCTCCCGCTGGTCGGCTTTCCGCTCCTCGGAATCGCCAGTATCGGCACGGCGGCGGCGCCTTACGCCAACCCGATCATCTTTCTCTTTCTCGGCGGCTTTCTGATTGCCGCCGCCATGCAGGCGACCGGCCTGCATCAGCGCATTGCGCTGCATGTACTCGCCCGCACCGGCACCGGCTCGCGTCAGCTTGTCGGCGGTTTCATGCTGACCGCCGCATTTCTCTCGATGTGGGTCTCGAACACGGCAACCGCCGTGATGATGGTGCCGATTGCGATGTCGGTCATTGCCATCACGGTTGCCGATGACGGCGTTCATGCGCCGCGCGGCGGTCTCGATGTGGCGCTGCTGCTGGCGGTTGCCTATGGCGCCAGCATCGGCGGCATCGCCACCCTTATCGGCACGCCGCCCAACGCCTTTCTGGCCGGCTACATGGCGCAGGAATACGGCCTCGAAATCGGCTTTGCGCAATGGATGCTCTTCGCGCTGCCGCTGTCGCTGGTGATGCTCGCCTGCTGCTGGCTGGTGCTGACGCGGCTTGCCTTTCGTCTCGACGGGCGGCCGATCGCAGGCGTCGCGGCGACGCTCGGCCGGGCGCTTGACGGTCTCGGGCCGATCCGGCGACCGGAAAAGACCGTTGCCGCCGTCTTCTTCTGCGCCGCCGCCGCCTGGATCGCTCAACCGCTGATCGCCACCGTCATTCCCGATCTCTCCGACACCGTGATCGCGATGCTGGCGGCGCTGGCGCTTTTCGTCATCCCGGCGGGCGGCGGCAAGCCGGCGCTCAACTGGGAGCATGCGAGCCGTGTGCCTTACGGCTTGCTGCTGCTGTTCGGCGGCGGCTTGAGCCTTGCCGCCGCTTTCGGCTCGACGGGGCTGGCGCTCTGGCTCGCCGGCGGTCTGGGCGCGGCGGCGGGTCTGCCGGCGATCCTCGTCATCCTGCTGATCGTCGCCACCATCGTCTTCCTGACCGAACTCACCAGCAACATCGCGACGACGGCGGCGATGGTGCCGCTGCTTGCCGGCGTCGCCGTCGGCGCCGGCATCCATCCGCTTCTTCTCACCGCGCCGGCGGCGCTGGCCGCCAGCTGCGCCTTCATGCTGCCGGTCGCCACCCCGCCCAACGCCGTCATCTTCGGCGCCGGCCATGTCACGATCCCGCAAATGGCCAAAGCCGGCATCTGGCTCAACATGTTCGCCATTATCGTCGTGACGCTGATGGCCTATGCGCTGCTGGGTCTCGCGTTTCCGCTGGTGGGGTGAGGCCTACTTCCACCCGGCGCGGTCGAAGATGCGCACCGCTTCGGGCTGGTTGCGGCCAAGCGCGCTGGCGTTCAGCGCGTCTTCCCTGAAATCGCCGAAACCGGTGACCGGACTGTCGATGACGACGCCGGGTACGGCCGCATATTCATGGTTCTGTTCGCTGAAGGCGCGCTGCGCCCAGTCGTCGGTCAGGAATTCGATGAAGCGGACCGCGTTGGCGCGGTTGGGCGCATGTTTCAGCACGCCGGCGCCACTGATATTGACATGCGTGCCATTGCCCTGCTGATCGGGGAATACAAGACCGACCGCTTCAGCAACCGCGCGGTCCTCAGCTTTGTCCGATCCCATCAGGCGGCCGACATAATAGGTGTTGACCAGCGAGATGCGGCATTCGCCGGCGGCAACCGCCTGGATATTGCCCGTGTCGTTGCCCTGCGGCTGCCGTGCGAAATTGGCGACCACGCCGCGGGTCCAGTTTTCGGCTTCTTCCGTTCCCTGATGTTCGATGATCGCGGCCAGCAGCGACAGGTTGTAGATATTCGACGAGGAGCGCATGCAGATCTCGCCCTTGTGCGACGGGTCGGCGAGATCGGCATAGGTTTCAAGCTTTTCGGGGCGACCCTTCGCCTTGTTGTAGATGACGATGCGGGCGCGCTTCGACAGGCCGAACCACAACTCATCCGGATGACGCAGATGTTCGGGAATGCGCGTCTGCAGAATTTCGGATGCCACCGGTTGAAAGAGCCCCTTCTCCTCGGCGCGCCACAGCCGCCCGGCATCGACGGTGATCAGCAGGTCGGCGGGGCTCTGCGTACCTTCGCGTTCGATGCGCGCGATCAGCTCGTCGCTGTCGCCTTCGATCAGGTTGATCGCAATGCCCGTCTCTTCGGTGAACTTGTCGTAGAGCGCCAGGTCGGTGTCGTAGTGGCGTGCCGAATAGATATTCAGCGTTGCGCTGGCCGATACCGCGTTTCGGTCGGTGCCCATTTGCGTGCCAACGATGAGCGCGATGGCGAGACCGAGGATAAGTATGCCGGCATAGAGACGTGACATGGATGTTCCCGGGTTCGAGGAGGAGGATTCGGCGTCTGGATTAACTTGATAACGACTATCATTCGCGCCGCCACCTCGTCATGTGACAGATTTATGACAGTTTTGTGACAGAGGGGGTGTTTTCAGGTTTTGGCAGCGAAGATGAAGCTGCCTTGCGGCTCGAAGTGAACGGCCGCCGAGGCGCCGATTTTCAACCCGCCGAGGTCGGGCACACGGGCGCGCAACGGTTCGGTGGCGGGCGCGCCGGTGGCCGAGAGCAGCACCAGCCAGTCCCGCCCGAGAAACCGCAAGTCACTGATTGTGAACGTGTTTTCGTCGCCGTTTGCCGGTGCGAGGCGGACCGCTTCGGGGCGCATGATCACCTCCACGGCGGCGCCGTCGCGGTAGTCCGGCGCCGGCAGCGGCCCATAGGCGGTCACCGCATGGCCGCCCGACACGGTCGCCGGAAAGCGCTGCGCCTCGCCGAAAAGCGAGGCCACGAGGGCACTTGCGGGATGTGCATAGAGTTCGGCGGGCGTCGCGCATTGGGCAATGCGGCCGGCCTCCATCACCGCGATCCGGTCGGCGATTTCCATCGCTTCCATGGGGTCGTGCGTGACGACAAGCGTAATAACGCCAGCGCTTTTCAGCGCCCGGCGTGCGTCCTCGCGCAGAGCGCGGCGGCGCGTCACGTCGACGCTCGCAAAGGGTTCGTCGAGCAGCATCGCCGCCGGTTCCGGCGCCAGCGCGCGGGCCAGCGCCACGCGTTGCTGCTGGCCGCCCGACAGGGTGTGCGGGTAGCGCGGCTCGAAGCCCGAAAGTCCAACAGCGGCAAGCCTTTGGGCGATGATGCGGGCCTGCTCGTCCTTCGGGCGACGGTTGATGCCGAAGGCGATATTCTCGGCCACGGTCAGATGCGGAAAGAGCGCGTTGTCCTGAAAAACCATGCCAAACGGCCGTTTTTCAGGCGGCAGCGCGCGGCCCGGCATTGCCAGCATGGCGCCGTCGAGATCGATCGATCCCTCCTGCAGCACCTCCAGTCCGGCCGCCAGTCGCAACAGCGTCGTCTTGCCGCTGCCCGACGGTCCCAACAGGCAAAGAATCTCGCCCGCCCGCGCCTCCAGCGAGACGCCGGACAGCACCTGAAGGTCGCCATATCTGTGTCCGACATTGCGGAACGCCAGCGTCATCCTTGCCTCATCCGGCCTTTTCCCTCGGAAACTCTTGCAAATGCGTAGCAAAATTACTTTGCCGCAGAGAGCGGTATTTGTCACAAAGGCGGCATGTCAGTCACGGAAAAATTTCGGATTCCCGGTGGGACAGGAAGCCGCGCCGCCTCGGGCTGGACGCTGGCGGCGCTCGCCGTCGCGCTGGTGCTGCTGGCGCCGTCGCTGACAGTGCTGGCGAGCCTGGCGCTGCCAGCCAGCGAGAACTGGGCACATTTACGCGCAACCGTGCTGCCGGGCTATGTGGCGAATACGCTCTGGCTGATGGCGCTGGTCGCACTGATGGCCGGAACAATCGGCGTCGGCACCGCATGGCTCGTCGTCTCGACGCGCTTTCCGGGTCAACGCCTGTTCAATTGGGCGCTGGTGCTGCCGCTGGCGGCGCCCGCCTACATCGTCGCCTATGTCTATACCGATCTACTGGCCTTTGCCGGACCGGTGCAGACGGCCTTGCGGGCGCTGACCGGCTGGAGCGGCGGCGAATACAGCTTTCCCAACATTCGTTCGCTGCCGGGCGCAGCGATCGTGCTGAGTCTCGTGCTCTATCCTTATGTCTATTTGCTGGCGCGAACGGCTTTTCAGCGGCAATCGGCGGCACTTTTCGAAGCGGCACGCATGCTCGGCGCGCGGCCGTGGCGCGCCTTCATCCGCGTCGCGCTGCCTTGCGCGCGTCCGGCGATCGCGGGCGGCCTCGCGCTTGCGCTGATGGAAACAATTTCCGATTTCGGCGTCGTCGATTATTTCGCCGTGCCGACGCTGACGACCGGCATTTTCCGTACCTGGTTCAGCCTTGGCGATGCGCTGGCTGCGGCACAAATCGCCGCCTGGCTGTTTCTTTTCGCACTGGCGCTGGTGACGATCGAAATGATCAGCCGTCGCGGCCGTGTCGCCAATCCGCTGTCGCGCGACATGGCGGCGCGGCCGGTGACGCTGAAGGGGGGGCGGGCGCTTGTCGCCATGCTGGCCTGCGCGCTGCCGGTGCTGCTCGGCTTCGTCGTTCCCGCCATTGTGCTTCTGCGCTATGCGCTGATCGAAGGCGATCCGCTGGTGGGGCGGAATTTTCTCGACTTCGCCTCGAATAGTCTTTTTGTCGCCGGCATCGCCGCAGCACTTGCGACCGGGCTGGCGCTGTTGCTCGCCTATGGCGAGCGCCTTCATCCGACGCCCTTCAATCGTATTTCGATCCGTCTCGCGACGCTCGGCTATGCGCTTCCAGGTGCGATGATCGCCATCGGCATCCTGACGCTGACGACCGATATCGACCGCGCACTGGCCGGCTTTGCCGAGACGCATCTCGGCTTTTCGCCGGGCCTGCTGATCACCGGCTCGGTGGCGGGCCTTGTCTTTGCCTATGTCGCGCGCTTTCTGACCGCCGCTTTCAATGCCTGTCACAGCGGCCTTGAAAAGATCCATCCCTCGCTCGACGCCGCCGGGCGCAGCCTCGGCGCCTCGCCCAGTCGCGTTCTTGGCGCCATCCACATTCCGCTGTTACGCGGTGCGCTGGCAAGTGCCGCCTTGCTTGTCTTCATCGACGTGATGAAGGAACTGCCGGCGACGCTGCTGCTGCGTCCCTTCAACTTCGAAACGCTCGCCACGCGTACCTACCGGCTTGCGTCCGACGAGCGCCTCGCCGAGGCCTCGACAGCGGCGCTGACCATCGTCGCACTCGGCCTCATTCCGACGATCCTGCTCAGCCTGTCGATCGCGCGATCCGGCATCCGGCCGCCCGCGCCGCCGGCAATGACCGAGTCCGCACACGCAAATGTGACGCCTTGAGCCGTCCACGCGGCGCACAAAAGGCCGGTGCTGCTTGAAATCGCCTCCCCATCGGCCAAACTCGAACTCCGTGTCATAATTTGGCCGGATGATTGCACCATCATCCGAGTCTTTGCTTGTCCCGAGTTGGAGCCTGCATGCGCCTGTCGACGCCACACGCCACGATTCTCGCTCTTCTGTTGCTGCCCGCGAGCCTTTCGGTCGTCCATGCGCAGGAGCGGGCGCAGAACGTGATCGTCGCACCGGCTGTCATCGACCGATTTGTCGATCAGGTCGAGGCGCTCGGCACCACCTTTGCCAATGAAAGCGTCACGATCACTGCCAATGTATCGGACAGGGTGGTGGAGATTCTTTTCGAAGATGGGCAACAGGTCGAGCAGGACCAGATTCTGGTGCTGCTCCGGCGCGACGAACAGCGCGCGGAGCTGGAAGCGGCGGAAGCGGTTCTCGCCGAGCGGCGGACTGCCTATAACCGCGCCAGCGAACTCGAGCGGCGGCAATATACGGCGACAGCCCAGCTTGAGGAACGGCGGGCGGCGCTGCGCCAGGCAGAGGCCAATCGCGACGGTGCAAAGGCACGTCTCGATGACCGCGAGATCCGCGCGCCTTTCGAGGGCGTGGTGGGCTTGCGCAACATCAGCCCCGGCACACTCGTGACGCCCGGTAGCGTCATCACGTCGCTCGACGATCTCGATCCGATCAAGCTCGATTTCACGGTGCCCGCCGCCTATCTCGCCAATATCCAGCCCGGACTGGCGATTGTCGCGACGACGACGGCACTGCCGGGAAAGGAATTTCGTGGCACCGTTCGCAGCGTCGCCACCCAGGTCGATCGTGTCACACGTTCGATCACGGCACGTGCCCTCATCGCCAATGAGGACCACGCGCTGAAGCCAGGCCTGCTGATGACGGTGCGGCTTCTTAAAAATCCGCGCGACGCGATCGTGATCCCGGAAGAAGCGCTGGTGCCGTCGGGCACACAGAACTTCGTCTTCGTCATTGACCGCGCCAGCAACAAGGCCGAGCGGCGCGAAATCGAAACCGGCGGGCGGCGGCCCGGCGCCGTTGAAGTGGCGAGCGGTCTCAAGCGTGGCGAGCTCGTTGTCACGCATGGCACGATGCAGGTGCGCGACGGGATGACCGTCAACATCGTCAATGAGGAAACGCCGGAACAGACGCTCGGGCGCCTCGGCGCGACGGTCGTTCAGTAGGACGCGAGGGGGAGCCATGAAACTTTCCGACGTCTCGGTCACCCGGCCCGTCTTCGCCGCCGTCATCAGCATGCTGCTGGTCGCTTTCGGCCTTGTCGCCTTCGACCGGTTGCCCTTGCGCGAATATCCGGACATCGATCCGCCGATCGTCTCGATCACCACCGACTATCGCGGCGCGGCCGCGGCTGTTGTCGAAACGCGCATCACCGAGGTCATCGAGGAGCGCATTGCCGGCATCGAGGGCATTTCCTTCGTGCAATCCTCAAGCGAGGATGGACGCTCGCGCATCACCATCGAATTCAACCCGGAACGCGACATTGACGCGGCCGCCAATGATATTCGCGACCGTGTCTCAGGCATTCTCGGCAATCTGCCGGTCGAGGCCGACCCGCCGGACATCCAGAAAGCCGATTCCAGCGACGACGTCATCATGTGGCTCAACGTCGTCAGCGACCGGTTGTCGATGCTGGAGTTGACCGACTATGTGGAGCGCCATCTTGTCGACCGGTTTTCGACGCAGGACGGCGTGGCACGGGTCAGGCTCAGCGGCGCGCGCAGCTATTCGATGCGCATCTGGCTCGACCGCACCGCGCTTGCAGCCCGC
The DNA here is from genome assembly GCF_030651915.1 of Parvibaculum sp. Taxonomy (GTDB): domain Bacteria; phylum Pseudomonadota; class Alphaproteobacteria; order Parvibaculales; family Parvibaculaceae; genus Parvibaculum. The sequence continues at coordinate 1,116,422 of NZ_JAUSBV010000005.1, forward strand.
GCGCTGACGGTGGGCGATGTCGAGGCGGCGCTGATCGCCGAGAATGTCGAGCTGCCGGCCGGCAGCATCGAATCCGTGCAGCGGCAATTCACCGCCCGCGTCGAGCGCGGCTTTCGCAGCGAAGAGGATTTCCGTCAGCTTGTGCTCGGCCAGGGCAGCGACGGCTATCTGGTACGACTCGGCGATGTCGCGCGCGTCGAGCGCGCGGCGGCCGAAGAGCGGACGTTCTTTCGCGGTAATCGCGTGCCGATGGTCGGTATCGGCATCATCAAGCAGTCGCAGGCCAACACGCTCACCGTGGCGCGTGCAGCGAAGGCCGAGGCCGAACGTCTTGCGCCCGGGCTGCCCGAGGGCATGGATATTCGCCGCAGCTACGACACCAGCGTCTTCATCGAGGGCGCGGTCAACGAGGTCTACAAGACACTGTTCATTGCCATCGGTCTCGTCATCCTGACGATTTTCGTCTTTCTCGGCAGTGCGCGGGCGACGCTGGTGCCGGCCGTCACCGTCCCCGTGTCGCTGATTGCGCCCTTTCTGGTGCTCTTCGCGCTCGGCTTTTCGGTCAACCTGCTGACATTGCTGGCGCTGGTGCTCGCCATCGGGCTCGTGGTCGACGACACGATCGTGGTACTCGAGAACATTTACCGGCGCATGGAGGAAGGCGAGACGCCGCTTGTCGCCGCCTATCGCGGGGCGCGACAGGTCGGCTTCGCCGTCATCGCCACCACCGTGGTTCTGATTGCAGTCTTTGTGCCCCTCGCCTTTGTCGAGGGTGCCATCGGTCGCCTGTTTTCGGAGTTCGCGATCACGATGGCCGCGGCGGTCGCCTTTTCGAGCCTCGTCGCCCTCAGCCTGTCGCCGATGTTGTCGTCGAAGATACTCCGGCCGACATCCAATCACACCCGTTTCAATATCGCCGTCGATGCGGCGTTCGACAAGCTCAAGACGCGCTACCGCGAAGCGCTGGGCCGCGCGCTCGACAGGCCGTCGATCACGATGGCGACATTCGGCGGACTTGTGATCGCGGCACTGGGCCTCTTCATCGTCATCCCGTCCGAATATGCGCCACGCGAGGATCGCGGTATTTTCTTCGTGATGGTCAACGGACCGGAAGGGGCCTCGTTCAATTATATCAACGACTACATGACCGAGATCGAGGACCGATTGATGCCGCTGGTCGAGAGTGGCGAGATCAACCGGCTGCTGGTGCGCGCGCCGCGTTCGTTCGGAAATCTGTCAAGCTTCAACACCGGCGTCGCCGTCGTCGTTCTGGTCGACTGGAGCGAGCGGCGTTCGGCCTGGGAGATCATGGCCGATGTGCGCGCCCGCGTTGCCGACCTGCCGGGCGTCACCGCCTCACCGATGATGCGGCAGGGCTTCGGCCGCGGCGCCGCCAAGCCGGTGCAGTTCGTCATTGGCGGCGGCTCCTACGAGGAGCTCCGGGAATGGCGCGACATCCTGATCGCGGCGGTTGAGGTGGACAATCCCGGCCTCGTCAATATCGACCACGACTTCAAGGAAACAAAACCGCAGCTTCGCGTCGAGATCGACCGCAACAATGCCGGCGATCTCGGCGTGACGGTCGGCAATATCGGGCGCACGCTGGAGACGGTGTTCGGGTCGCGGCGGGTGACGACCTTCACGTCCGGCGGCGAGGAATACGATGTCATTCTGGAAGGCGAGCGCTCAGCGCAACGAACGCCCAGCGACATGAGCAATGTTTTCGTGCGGTCGGAGCGGACCGGCGAACTGATTCCACTGGCCAACCTTGTCACGGTGACCGAGGCCGCCGGGCCGGCAAGCCTCAATCGCTACAACCGGATGCGCGCCATCACCATCGATGCCAACCTGGCCGATGGCTATACGCTTGGCGCAGCGCTGGAACACATGCGCGATCTCGCCCGCCAGCATCTGCCCCCGAATGTCGCCATCGACTATCGCGGTCAATCGCTCGACTTCATGCGGGCGGGCGGCGCGCTCGGCTTCATCTTCGTGCTGGGGCTGATCGTTGTCTTCCTGGTTCTGGCCGCACAATTCGAGAGTTTCGTTCATCCGGTCGTCATCATCCTGACGGTGCCGCTGGCGATCACCGGCGGGCTCTTCGGGATATGGATCAGCGGCGGCACGATCAATCTCTACACGCAGATCGGCCTGATCATGCTTGTGGGGCTCGCGGCCAAGAACGGCATTCTGATCGTCGAATTCGCCAACCAGTTGCGCGACGAGGGGCGGGAGTTCAGCGAAGCGCTGGTCGAGGCTTCAGTGATCCGCCTGCGCCCGATCCTGATGACGGCGATCACCACCATCGCCGGTTCGGTGGCGCTGATCCTGTCCTTCGGCGCCGGCGCAGAGACGCGCACGGCCATTGGCGTCGTTATCTTCTCGGGCGTCATCGCCACTACTATTTTTACGCTCTTCGTGGTGCCGGTGGCCTATCAGGCGCTGGCGCGCCGGACCGGGTCGCCGGGCGACACGCAGCGCCGGCTCGAAGAGGAGATTGAGCTGGTCGGGGGCGCCGTGCGCCGGCCGCGACCGATGGAAGGGGCGGAATAGGATCCGATGCAACGACAACCCGAACGCTTTGACAATGCCGAGCGACTGGCCGACGCGATCATCGCGCGGGTCGGCCGTGACATCGTGCTGGCGCTGCCGCTCGGCCTCGGCAAACCCAATCACATCGCCAATGCACTGACCGAACGGGCGATCGCCGATCCAACGATTTCGCTGCATATCCTGACCGCCCTGACGCTTGAGCGGCCGCGCGCATCTGGCGATCTCGAGCGCCGCTTTCTCGATCCCGTCAGCAAGCGCCTCTTCGCGGGCTATCCCGACCTTCTTTATGCGACGGCGCTGCGGCAGGGAACGCTGCCCCCCAACATCGAGGTTCATGAATTCTTCCTGATGGCCGGGCGCTGGCTCGGGTCGCCGCGTCAGCAGCAGAATTACATCTCGGCCAACTACACGCATGTCGGGCGCTACATTCTCGACCGCGGGGTCAATGTGCTGGCGCAGCTTGTCGCGCCGCCGGCGCACACAGGCGGCGGTTACAGCCTGAGCTGCAACCCCGACGTCACGCCGGATTTCCTCGCCGCGCGCCGCGCGGGGCAGGCGAATTTCGTCTTCGCCGGGCAGGTCAACGAGGCACTTCCCTTCATGGACGGACGGGCCGAGGTTCCTGCTGACGATTTCGACTTCATACTTGAAGGCGACGCGTTCCGCTTCCCGCTTTTCGCACCGCCGCGCGAGCCGGTGACGGCGACCGATTATGCGATTGGTCTCAACGTGGCCGGACTCGTACCCGACGGCGGTACGCTGCAGATCGGCATCGGTTCGATCGGCGATGCCGTCGGTCAGGGCCTTGTCCTCAGGCACCGGCGCAATGCGGACTGGCGGGCGATGCTTGACCGGCTCGGCGGCGTGCCGCGCGAGACGGCACATTTCGAGGAGGGGCTCTATGGCGCCAGCGAAATGCTGGTCGAATGCTTTCTCGATCTGATGGAGGCCGGTATCGTCAAGCGCGAGGTCGACGGCGCGGCGATCCATGCGGGCTTCTTTCTCGGTTCGCGAAGCCTTTATGCACGTCTGAAGGACATGACGCCCGCGGCGCGACGCCGTATCGCGATGGTGCCGGTTTCCTTCGTCAACGAACTCTATGGCGACGAGGCGAATAAGCGCTCGGCGCGCAAGGGCGCGCGCTTCATCAATACCACGATGATGGCAACGCTTTTCGGCGCTGTTGTTTCCGATGGTCTGGAAGACGGGCGCGTCGTCAGCGGCGTCGGCGGGCAATACAATTTCGTTTCGCAGGCCTTTGCGCTTCCCGATGCGCGCTCGGTGATCGCGCTGCGCGCCACGCGCGAGAAGGACGGCGAGACGCTTTCGAATATCGTCTTTTCCTATGGCCACCAGACGATCCCGCGCCATCTGCGCGATTTGGTTGTGACCGAATACGGCATCGCCGATCTGCGCGGCAAGACCGACGCCGAAGTTATCGCCGCCATGCTCGGCGTGACGGACTCGCGTTTCCAGGCGGCGCTGCTCGCCCGCGCAAAGAAAGCCGGCAAGATCGCCGCCGACTATGAAATTCCCGCTGACCGACGCGACAACCGTCCCGAGCGCGTTGCCGTCGCGCTCGCGGAAGCGAAGGCGCAGGGTCTGCTGCCGCTCTTCCCCTTCGGCAGCGATTTCAGCGAGGTCGAGCAAGCGCTGATGCCGGCGCTTGGGCGGCTGTCACGCGCCTCGAAGCGGGAGCTCGCGCGCCTCGCGCTGAAGGGCGGCCCCTCAAACGCGGCGGCCGATGCCTGTCTTGAACGAATGGGGCTCGCAAAGCCGTCATCTTTCAGCGAAAGGCTTTATCGCCGCCTCTTGCTGGCGGCGCTTGCCGCCCCTACCTAGAAATTTGCTGCTACGCGCTGGGAGGGCACCCGCATGATCGATCTCTATTACTGGCCGACACCCAACGGCAAGAAAGTGACGATCCTGCTCGAGGAGTGCGGCCTCGATTACAAGCTGATCCCGCTGCATATCGGCCGCGGCGACCAGTTCAGCCCCGAATTCCTGAAGCTCAATCCCAATCACCGGATGCCGGCCATGATCGACCATGCGCCAATGGGCGGCGGCGCGCCGATCGGCATTTTCGAGTCCGGCGCGATGATGATGTATATCGCCGAAAAAGCCGGGAAGTTCTTTCCGCAGGACCCCCACGGCAAGTACGAAGTGATCCAGTGGGTGATGTGGCAGATGGCCAATCAGGGCCCGAAGCTCGGCGAGTGCGGCCATTTCCGCCGGCTGGGCGACCGCGAGGGCGACCAGTCCTACGCCGTGCGCCGCTTCACCGACGAGGCCAACCGGCTCTATGGCGTCATGAACAACCGTCTCTACGACCGGCGCTACTTGGCCGGCGACGAATACACGATCGCCGACATGATCTGCTACCCATGGGCCGTCAACTGGAAGGCGCAGGGGCAGGAGATCGCGGAGTTCAAGCATTTCAGGCGCTGGCTCGAGGAGATCGGCGAGCGGCCGGCGGTCCAGCGCGGCATGGCGGCAGGCGGCGACCTTTCGATGGACCTGTCCAAAATGACGCCCGAGGAGCAGGAGAAGGTCCGCAAGATGCTCTACAACCAGCGCGCGCGACCGGCGCCGGATGCCTGAGACACAGCCACATTTCGTCGCGTCGCGCTGGTGTTGCGTGTTTGCCGCAGTGCAAAAAAATACAGAAAAGAGCGCGAAAAGCGCGCATCAGGCTCTTGGAATTTAATATATCGGTCCTATATAGGTTCGATATATCGGTCCGTCATATGGGACCGCGACATGGACACCCCCCGCGATGCAAGTCACGACGCTCTGTCTCGGCGCGTTGGTTTTTGGCGAAGCCACAGGCTACGAAATCAACAAGATGTTCGAGGATGGCCCTTTCAGCCACTTTCTCGACGCCAGCTATGGCTCGATCTATCCGGCGCTGACGCGGCTGACGGATGAAGGGCTTGTCACCTGCAAGGAAGAGCAGCAGGAGCGGCGCCCCGACAAGAAAATCTATGCGCTGACCGAAAGAGGCCGGCAGAGCCTGCGCGATGCGCTGCATATGCCGCTGGCCGCCGACAAGTTTCGTTCGGAATTCCTGTTCGCCGTCCTTTTCGCCCATTTGCTGCCGCGCTCGCGCGTCGCCGAACTGGTCGATCAGCGTCTGGCCGAAATGAAAGCCAAGACCGAAGAACTCGCGACACGCGATCCGGGCGACACGCCGGGGACGGATTTCGCGCGCCTCTACGGTCACGCCGTCTATTCGGCATCCGTCTCCTTTCTCGAGAACAACCGGCACCTGATCGAAGACATAGCGGCGGACGACAAGCCGCAGGACAACCCCAAAGCAGTACATACTCATGTTTGAGCGTCAGCGGAAAATCATCGAACAGACCGGAAGCAAACTCCACCGCTCGCATCTGATCGCGATCGGCATCGGGGTGGCGATCGGCCTCTGGTTCATCAGTGGCCTTTTCGGCGGCTCGAACGGCGATATCAACGAAATGACCGCGGCCGAGCGCGATGCCGCCAACGCAATCGTTCCCCAGGTGCGCGTTGTCACATCGACTGCGACCGCCCGGCAGGGAACGGTGGCAATCCGCGGACGCACGGCGGCGAAGCGTGCCGTCGAAGTGCGCGCCGAGACGCAGGGTACCGTGTCGGAGCTGCCCGTCGAAAAAGGTGCGCGGGTCAAGGCCGGCGAGGTGCTGTGCGGCATCAATCTCGATGCCCGCGACGCACAGCTTGCCGAGGCCAAGGCGATGGCACGGCAGCGTCAACTTGAATATGACGCCTCGCGCCAGCTGGCCGAAAAAGGCTACCGCGCACCGACCGCGGCGGCGGCTTCGAGAGCGGCGCATGACGCCGCCCAGGCGCGTCTGAAGCAAATGGAGATCGCGGTTGCCCAGACAAGGCTCGTCGCGCCCTTCGACGGCATATTCGACGACCGCCGTGTCGAGGTTGGCGACTATCTGCGTGTCGGCGATGTTTGCGGCCTCGTCGTGGAGCTCGATCCGCTGCTGGTCATCGGTCAGGTTTCCGAAGACCGGGTCAGCGCGCTGCGGATCGGCCTGCCGGGCCGGGCCCGGCTGATCACGGGTGAAACCGCAGAGGGCACCGTCAGCTTTGTCGCCAAGACGGCCGACCCGGCGACACGCACATTCCGCGTCGAGCTTGAAGTTGCCAATCCGGATTTCGGGATGCGCGCCGGCATCACGGCGGAAATCATCGTGCCCGGCGACGAAGTTCAGGCTCATCGCATTCCCAGTTCCGTGATCGCGCTCGACGACAAGGGCGTGATCGGCGTCCGCACGGTGGATAAAGACAGCCGCGTCAAGTTCAACGCGATCCAGCTGGTCGACGATACGCCCGACGGTCTCTGGGTTTCCGGTCTTCCGCATACGGTGACACTCATCACCGTCGGCCAGGATTACGTGATCGAAGGCCAGAAGGTCGAGGCAATGCCCACCGCCCAGCTGGGAGCCGGCCTGTGAACGGTTTTATCGACGCAATTCAGGGACGCACCCGGACCGTCATGACGACCATGGTCTTGATGGTCATTGCCGGTCTCATTTCCTATGTGACGATTCCGAAGGAAGCTGACCCCGACATCCCGATTCCGATTTTCTACGTTTCGATCACACATCAGGGCATCTCGCCGGAAGATGCCGAACGGCTGCTGATCCGTCCGATGGAGACGGAGCTGCGCTCGCTCGAAGGGCTTGAAGATATCACGGCCACAGCCTCGCAGGGCCATGCCGGTATCGTGTTGCGTTTCGATGTCAGCTTCGACAAGGACAAGGCGCTGCTGGATGTACGCGAGAAAGTCGATCTCGCCCGCGCCAAGCTCCCGGCCGATACCGACGAGCCGACGGTGCGCGAATTCAACGCCGCACTCTTTCCCGTTCTGATCGTGACGCTTTCGGGCGAAGTGCCGGAGCGGACGCTCTACGAGGCGGCGCGGCGGCTGAAGGACGAGATCGAAGCGGTTCCAACCGTATTGCAGGCCGAGCTTGTCGGCCACCGCGAGGAGTTGCTCGAAGTTGCGATCGATCCGGCCAAGCTCGAATCCTATGGCATCGCCCAGGCCGAACTCATCAACATCGTGACGATGAACAACCGGCTGGTCGCGGCGGGCAGCATCGATACCGGCCAGGGCCGCTTTTCGGTCAAGGTACCCGGACTGTTCGAATCGCGTGAAGACGTCCTGACCTTGCCGGTCAAGGTTTCCGGCGACGGGATCGTGACACTTTCGGACGTCGCCGAGATTCGCCGGACCTTCAAGGATCCGGACGGCTATGCGCGCTTCAACGGCCATCCGGCCATCGCCATCGAAATCACCAAGCGGATCGGCACCAACATCGTCGACAACAACACGCATGTGCGCGCCGTCGTCGACGAATTCACGACCGACTGGCCGGAGGCGATCCATGTCGATTTCACACTGGATGCCTCAAGCTGGATCCATCGTTCACTTGGTTCGCTCCAGTCCTCGATCACGACGGCCATCGTGCTGGTGATGATCGTCGTCGTGGCCGCGCTTGGCCTGCGTTCGGCGCTGCTCGTCGGCATCGCCATTCCCACCTCCTTCATGATCGGCTTCCTGTTCCTTTCGGTGACGGGCTACACCGTCAACATGATGGTCATGTTCGGCATGCTGCTGTCCGTCGGCATGCTGGTCGACGGCGCCATTGTGCTGGTCGAATATGCCGACCGCAAAATGTCGGAAGGACTCGACCGGCGGGGGGCCTACGGACTTGCGGCCAAGCGCATGTTCTGGCCGATCGCCGCTTCCACGGCGACGACGCTCGCCGCCTTCCTGCCGATGCTGCTGTGGCCCGGCGTCAGCGGCAAGTTCATGAGCTATCTGCCGATCACGCTGATCGTCGTGCTTTCGGCCTCATTCCTCACCGCCCTTGTCTTCCTGCCCGTGCTCGGCTCGCTGGTCGGCAAGGCCGAAAGCGCCGGCAGCGATGTTTTGAAACTTCTCGCCGGCGCGGAGACGGGCGACATCCGCTCGCTTCCCGGCTTCACCGGCGCCTATGTCCGGCTGCTCGCCCGGCTGATCTACTATCCGGGACGGATTCTCGCCGGAACCGCCGTCATTCTCGTCGTCACGATCGCGCTCTTCTCCAACTTCAACAATGGCGTCGAATTCTTCGTCGACACCGAGCCGGAACAGGCGATCGTTCTGGTGAGCGCGCGCGGCAATCTGTCGGCTCAGGATACGCTGACGCTGGCGCGCGACGTCGAAGATATCGTGCTTTCGACCGATGGCGTCAGGACCGTTTTCACGCGCACCGGACCTGGCCTCGGCTCGGGGCCCGTCGGCCGCGGCGACGTGCCGAAGGATCTCATCGCGCAGCTGATGATCGAGTTGAAGCCCTATGAGGAACGGGCCAAGGGCGCCGTCGTTCTCGATGAAATCCGCCAGAGGACCGACAAGATCCCCGGTATCAAGGTTGAACTGCGCAAGGTCGAGGACGGCCCGCCGACCGGCAAGGACATCCAGATCGAGCTGACATCCAACGATTATGGCCGGCTGCTGCAGGCCGCCGCCACCGTTCGCGATCATCTCGACCGGAATGTTGACGGGCTGATCGACGTCGAGGACGGACGGCCGCTGCCCGGGATCGAATGGGTGATGACGGTCGACCGCGAACTGGCCGGCCGTTTCGGCGCCGATGTGACCTCGGTCGGCGCGACGATCCAGCTCGTCACCAACGGCATCCTGATCGGCAAGTACCGGCCCGACGATGCACAGGACGAGGTCGATATCCGGGCGCGTTTCCCCGGCGACTATCGCGTGCTCGACCAGCTCGACCAGTTGCGCGTTCAGACTCCGCATGGCCTCGTGCCGATTTCGAATTTCGTCACACGGACGGCGCAGCCGCAGGTCGGCACGATCGAGCGTATCGACGGCTTTCGCCGGATCATGGTCAAGGCCAACACCGCCTTCGACCGCGAGACGCAGACCAAGATCAATATTGACGAGAAGACGCGCGAGATACAGGAATGGATCGAGACACAGGATTTCGGCGCCGGCGTTCGCGTGAAGTTCCGTGGTGCCAATGAGGAGCAGAAAAAGGCATCGAACTTCCTCGGCGGGGCGCTTGTCGGCGCCATGTTTTTGATGTTCGTGATCCTGCTGACGCAATTCAACAGTTTCTACCATTCGGTGCTGACGCTCTCGACGGTTGTGCTCTCGACCGTCGGCGTGCTGATCGGGATGATGGTCACCGGCCAGCCCTTCTCCGTCATCATGACGGGCACGGGCATTGTCGCGTTGGCCGGTATCGTGGTGAACAATTCGATCGTGCTGATCGATACCTATCAGCGCCTGCTCGGCGAAGGCATGGAGGTCGTCGAGGCGGTGTTGCGCACGGCGGGGCAGCGTCTCAGGCCGATCATGTTGACCACGATCACCACCATGTTCGGTCTCTTGCCGATGGCGCTGCAGATCAATTTCGATTTCGCCGCGCGCGAAATCATTCTCGGCGGCCCGGTCGCGGCCTGGTGGGTGCAGTTGTCGACCGCGATCATTTTCGGTCTCGGCTTCTCGACGCTTCTGACGCTGGTGCTGGTGCCGGTGCTGCTGGCCGCGCCGTCGACCTTCAGGGAGCGGCGCAGGGGTTCGGCGCGGTTCGGCGCGATACCACACGCGGCCGAATAGGCACGCCTATTCGGCGACAACGGGGTTGGCCAGCAGGCCGACCCCCTCGATCTCGATTTCGATCCGGTCGCCCGGCTTCATCCAGACGGGTGGCGTGCGCGCGAAGCCGACGCCGGCCGGCGTGCCCATCACCAGAACGTCGCCGGCCTCCAGCGTCAGGCAGTCGCTCAGAAGCGCGATCGTCTCGTCGACCGGGAAAATCATGTCGCGCGTATTGGCGCTTTGCATCGTCGCGCCGTTGAGGCGCGAGGCGATGTTGAGGCCCGTCGCGCCCGGCGGCAATTCATCCGCCGTCACGAAGACGGGGCCGAAAGGGCCGGTGGTGTCGAAATTTTTGCCGATGGTCCATTGCGGCGTGCGGCGCTGATAATCGCGCACCGAGACATCGTTGAAGCAGCTGTAGCCGGCCACATAATCGAGCGCTTCGGCGCGGGCGACGTGGCGCGGCACGGTGCGGCCGATGACGGCCGCCAGCTCGGCCTCGAAATCGAGCTGTTCGGAAACGCGGGGCCGCACCACCGGGCGGCCGTGGCCGACCAGCGAGGTCGCACCGCGCATGAAGAAATTCGGATAGTCGGGCTTTTCGCGCCCGCCTTCGGCGGCATGTTCGGCATAGTTGAGGCCGAGACAGATGATCTTGCCGGGCCGCGGGATGACCGGCAGCAGCGTCAGCCCGTCAAGCGGCAGGCGCGGGCCCGTTGCCGCCTTTGCCGCTTGCGCGAGACCCGTCGCGCCGGCGCGGAGCGCGTCGATCAGCGCGACGGTGCCCAGATCGGCGACCTCGCTGCCCTCGACCAGTCCAAGCCGCGCCGCGCCCGCCGTTTCGAATGTCACAAACCGCATCGATTCATCCTCCGCCGCTGCCGCTTCCTTATCCCATGCGGCGCGGCCGCGCGCCAGATCGCAACTTTCCCCGAGGCGCTCCCCATGCGACGGTAAGGTCCCGATTCGCCTCTCCTTCCCGGATAGTGTCCCCCGATGAATGCCCCCGCCGCCGCGCACGCTCCCGAGCGGCAAATCCTGAAAGACGTTTTCGGCTTCGACAGCTTCCGCCCCGGCCAGGAAGCGGCGATGCAGACGCTGCTGGCGGGCCGCCATCTCCTCACCGTGATGCCGACGGGCTCGGGCAAATCGCTCTGCTTCCAGGTGCCGGCACTGGTCAAGGGCGGGCTGACCATCGTCGTCTCGCCGCTGGTGGCGCTGATGCAGGATCAGGTCGCCGCCCTCCGTCTGGCCGGTGTCGCCGCCGACAGCATCAATTCGGCGCAATCGCGCGACGACAATGTCGCCGCCTGGCGGCGCGCGGCGGCCGGCGAAACGCGGCTTCTCTATCTGGCGCCCGAACGGCTGATGACCGCGCGCATGCTGGAAGCGCTGCAGCGGCTCGATGTGCGGCTGATCGCCGTCGACGAGGCGCATTGCATTTCGCAATGGGGGCCGGCCTTCCGGCCCGAATATGAGGATCTGGCCCGCCTGCGCGACCTCTTTCCCGGCGTGCCGATCGCGGCGCTGACGGCGACCGCCGACGAAGCGACGCGGGCCGACATTGCCGAGCGCCTGTTCGGCGGCCGCGTCGACATGCTGGTGCTCGGTTTCGACCGGCCGAATATCCGTCTCACCGTTTCGCCGAAAGCCGACTGGAAACGGCAGCTCGTCGACACGGTCGGCCGTCACGCCGGCGCCAGCGGCATCGTCTATTGCCTGTCGCGCCGCAAGACCGAGGAGACGGCCGTGTTCCTGACCGGCGAAGGGGTCAAGGCACTCCCCTATCACGCCGGCATGAGCAAGGAAGCGCGCGAGGCCAACCAGAACCGCTTCATGACCGAGCGCGGCATCGTCATGGTCGCCACCATCGCCTTCGGCATGGGCATCGACAAGTCGGATGTGCGCTATGTCGTGCATGCCGATCTGCCGGGCAGTCTCGAAGCCTATTACCAGGAGATCGGACGCGCCGGGCGCGACGGCCAGGCGGCCGAAGCGCATATGCTGTTCGGGCTTGGCGACATCCGCATGCGCCGTTCCTTCATCGAGGCGGAGGAAGCCGGCGAAGAGCGGCGGCGGCGCGAGCATCGCCGTCTCGACGCGCTGCTGGCCTTCTGCGAGGCGCCCGGCTGCCGGCGGCAGTTGCTGCTGTCCTATTTCGGCGAAGCGTCGGAACCTTGCGGCAATTGCGACACCTGTCTCGATCCAGCCGAACTCACCGACGGCACGGCGGAAGCGAAGCTGGTGCTGGCCGCCATCCGCCAGAGCGGCGCGCGCTATGGCGCGGCCCATGTGATCGACATTCTGCGCGGCAGCGAAACCGAAAAGGTGCTGGCGAACGGCCACAATGATCTTGCCGTCTTCGGCGCCGGCGCGGCGCGGCGCAAGCCCGAATGGCAGGCGCTGATCCGGCAAATGACGGGATCGGGTTTTCTCGCCGTCGATATGGCCGGCTATGGCGGCTTGACGATCGCCGACAAGGGCGCGGCGCTCGACCGGGGCGAGGGCGTCTTTCTCTACCGGGCCGAACATGTCAAGCGGCGGCGCGAGGCGCGCAAGGGCGAGGCCGCGGCGGCGATGAGCGACGAGGCCTCGGCGCTGCTGGCCGCCCTCAAGGAGTTGCGTCTCCGGCTTGCCCGCGAGCGTCAGGTCCCGGCCTATGTGATCTTTTCCGACCGGACGCTGGCCGACATGGCCGAAAGGCAGCCGCGCAGCGAGGCGGAGTTTGCCGTCGTCAACGGCGTCGGCGCGGCCAAACTCCGGGATTTCGCCGATATTTTCCTGACCACGATCCGCGCCCATGAGAGCGGCCCTCCGGCCGCTTGAACCGCGCCGCCCTTGCGCTACCTTTCTGTCCGGGCCAGGACCGGAGCGGAAAAGGCAATGAGAGATATCGAAAGATCATGCCGGCGACACATCGCGCCGCTCGTCCTTGCGGCGCTGTTCGTTCTGGCAGCGCCGCCGCGCGCCTCGGCCAGCGGCGAGATCGCCGTGCCGGGCGGCACCGAGGTCGACCTCACCTATCATGTCTATGGCGGCGGCCTGCTGGTCCTCTCGCTCGACACCAGGGCCGCCTTCGGCACCGGCCAGTATGCGATCGCCTCCGACATTGCGACCGAAGGTCTTGTCGACCGGCTTTTCCACGGCCGCATGTCGAGCCGCGCGCATGGGCTGCTGACCGATGCCGGGCCGCAAATGCAGCATTATGCGCAGGCCTATAAGGGCCGCTTCGGCGCGCGTTCGGTCGACATGCGGCGCGCCGCGGATGGCGGCTACGACGTCGAGGCCGAACCCGACGCCGGATATATGGAGCATGGCCCGCTCGATCCGAAAAAGATCGTCGGCACCGTCGACCCCCTGACCGCCTCGATCTATGCCGCGCTGACCGGCGCCGCCAGGCCGTGCACGTCCAGCGTCCCGGTCTTCGACGGCCGGCGCGTCTACGATCTCGATTTCTCGATGCTGCAAACCGATCGGCTGGAACCGCGCATCGCCGGCGAATATGCGGGCGAGGCGTGGCGCTGCAAGGTCGTCTACAAACCGGTCTCGGGTTTCAGCCGCGAATGGCATATCCGCCGGATCAAGGATCCGCTGCAGCCGGCCACCGTCTGGATGGCCCGTTTCGACGGCGGCGAAAACGGCGATGGCGAGGCGCAGAGCTTCCTGATACCGGTGCGGCTGCAGATCGAATCGAACTGGTTCAACGCCGTCGCCCATCTGACGCGGGCCAGCATCGACGGGCGCGAACTCATCGCCGGTGCCGCCGCCGACGCCGCGGGCGACTGAGCGCCCGCATTCGATCAGCTATCGCCGTCGACCGACATCGGCTCGGTCAGCGTCACCCAGCGGCCATCCTTGATCTGCGCCAGGAAACCCGCCTTGCTGCCCAGGTGATCGCCTTCATGGAAGTCGACCGGCACACCGCCGAGATCGGGATCGACCCAGGGCTCCATATCGACCAGCGCCTGGGCCAGATTTTCCGGCGTCGGCTCCGGTCCGGCGCGCTCCAGCGCCTCGGCGAAAAGTCGCGCCAGCGTATAGGCGCCGACCGCCTGCACATTGGCGACCAGGTTGAAGCGCTCCTGATAGGCGGCCGTCCATTCGCGCAGTTTCGGATTGGGATCGTCGGGATAGGGGATCGGCGTCTGGGCAACCGCATAAACGCCGTTGACCGTGTCGCCGCCGAGATCGTGCACCTCGGGCGTGTAGCAGGCCTGCGAGCAGAGGAAGATCGGATCCCAGCCGAGCGAACGGGCCGATTGCATCGCGCCGATCGTCTCGCGCACCACCGTGCCCAGCACGACAAGCTCGACATCGGCGGCGCGCAGCCGCGCGATCTGGCTCGAAAAATCGGTCGCGCCGCGCTTGTAGGTGGTGCTTTCGACAATCTCGAATCCATGCGCGATGGCTTCCTGCTCGGCGCCGCGCTTGACGTTGAGGCCGAATTCATCGTCCTGATAAAGCAGACCGATCCTGGTCACGCCGGCGGTCTCGATGAAATGCCGCGTGCCGATGCGCATCGCATGCACGTAAGGAATGTTCGAGGCGAATTTCAGCGGATGATAGGGGTCGTAGGTCTGGTCGGCGGCGGTGAAGGGAAAGAGCACCGGCACGCCGCGCCTGAGCGCCAGCGGCATCGAGGCGATGACGGTCGGCGAACCGAGCGCGGCGATGATCGCAAACACCTTGTCGCGGTTGATCAGCTTCTGCGTCGCCAGCACCGCCCGGCGCGGATCGTAACCGGTATCCTCGACCACAAGACGGATCTGGCGGCCATTGACGCCGCCGGCCGCATTGATTTCGTCGAAGGCCATGATCAGCCCGTTGCGCACCGGCACGCCCCAGGAGGTCAACGGACCGGAAAGGTCCTGATGCGTGCCGAGAACGATTTCGGTCGGGCTGACGCCCTGCGCATCGGCAAAGGCCGGCGTGGCGGCAGGCGCGGCGGCGAGGAGAAGGCCCGCGGCCAGCGCCATCCCGGTGTTCCTGATTGTCATGCGGCTTCTCCCTTGTACATACCCTCGATCAGCGTCGCATATTTCTCGTTGACCAGCGACCGTTTCAGCTTGCCGGTCGCGGTGATCTCGTCGTCCTCGGCCTGAATCTGGTGTTCGATAACGCGGAACTTCTTGATCGTTTCGACGCGGGCGAATTTCTTGTTGGCGCGGTCGATCTCGGCCTGCAGCAGCTCCTGCACTTCCGCCGCGCGGCAGAGGCTGCGGAAATCGGAAAAGGGCACATTGGCGTCCTGCGCGAATTTCTCGACATTGTCGCGGTCGATCATGATCAGCGCCGACAGGAACTTGCGCCGGTCGCCGATCACCACCGCGTCCTGAATATAGGGCGAGAATTTCAACTCGTTCTCGATTTCCGACGGCGTGATGTTCTTGCCGCCTGCGGTGATGATGATGTCCTTCTTGCGGTCGGTGATGCGCACCCAGCCTTCATTGTCGATGGTGCCGATATCGCCGGTATGCAGCCAGCCGTCGATAACCGTTTCGGCGGTCTTGTCGGGCTTGTTCCAGTAACCGAGAAAGACATGCGGCCCGCGCATCAGGATCTCGCCGTCCTCGGCGAGCCGGAGCTCGGTGTTCGGCACCGGCTTGCCGACAAGACCGAACTTGTAGGTGCCGAAGGGCTGCGGGATCGTCGCGATGCCGGCATTCTCGGTCTGGCCATAGCCTTCGGCCATATAGAGACCCAGCGCGAAGTACCAGCGGATCAGTTCGGGTGAAATCGGCGCCGCGCCGGAGAGAATATAGCGGCATGAATCGATACCGATCATCTTGCGGATGTTTTTCAGCACCAGCAGATCGGCAAGCTTGAAATACCAGTTGAGCGCCGCCGGCACCGGCTCGCCAGCGATCCGCCGGTCGGCCACTTTCTCGCCGACGCCGATGGCCCAGCGATAGGCCAGCCGTTCGGCCAGCGTCGCATCCTTCAGCGCGATCGAAACGGTCGAATAGAATTTCTCCCAGATGCGCGGCACGGCGAAGAAGGCGGTCGGCTGCACCTCGCGCAAATTCTCCGGCACGGTTTCGAGGTTCTCGGCGAAGTTGACCGTCTGCCCGGTCATCAACTGGTTGAAGGTCGTGAAGGTGCGCTCGGCGATATGGCAGAGCGGCAGGAAGGCCAGCGAGCGGTCCTCCGGCGTATGCGGCAGCAGGTTCTGGTTGTTTTCGATCTGGAACATGATGTTGGCATGGCTGATCATCGCCCCCTTAGGCGGACCGGTCGTGCCGCTGGTATAGACCAGGATCGCGGTGTCGCCGGGCGCGGTCTTGCCGACCGCCTCGTCGAAGCGCTTCGGCGCATCGCGCGCTTCCTTGCGGCCGAGATCGATGAAGGCGTCGAAACCCATCACCATCGGATCGTGGAAGTCGTGCAGGCCCTCCATGTCGAAAACGACGATACGTTTCAGCGAGGGAATGCGGTCGCGTACTTCGAGAATCTTGTCGAGCTGCTCTTCATTCTCGGCGAAATAGAACTCGGCGGCACAGTCGTTCATGATGTACTCGACCTGCGGCGCCGTGTCGGTCGAATAAATCCCCATCGAGACGCCGCCGACGCCCATGCAGCCGAGATCGACGAAAAGCCATTCGGGGCAGACTTCCGAGACGATGGCGATGCGGCCGCCATCCGACAGGCCGAGCGCCTTCAGCGCCAGCCCCGAGGCGCGCGCCTTTTCATAATAATCGTTCCAGCTGATCGGCTCCCACAGCCCGAACTTCTTGTCGCGCATGGCGACGCGGGCCCCAAGCTCCTTCGCCCGCTTGACGAAGAGCTTCGGCACGGTGTCGCAATCGGGAGCGATGACGAGCGGCGCGAGCTTCATTTGGGTCTCTTTCCCTATCGCCAGACTTTTCGTTTCTTCCAGCGCCGCTTGCCGCGGGCGCCCTGTTCCTTCATTCCCAGATAGAATTCCCGGATATCCTCGTTCTCCAGCAGCCTTGTGCTGTCGCCTTCCATGACGATGCGGCCGACTTCGAGAACATAGCCGTAATCCGAAAGCTGCAGCGCCATGTTGGCGTTCTGCTCGACCAGCAGGATCGTCACCCCGCGCTCCTCGTTGATGCGGCGGATAATGGCGAAGATTTCCTTCACCAGCCGCGGCGAGAGGCCGAGCGACGGTTCGTCGAGCAGCAGCACGCGCGGCCGCGCCATCAGCGCGCGCGAAATCGCCAGCATCTGCTGTTCGCCGCCCGACAACTGCCCGGCCTGCTGATGCATGCGCGTCTTCAGCACCGGGAAGTAGGTGTAGACTAGCTCCAGATCCTCGGCGACGCCCTTGCGATCGTTGCGCAGATAGGCGCCCATCCTCAGATTGTCGCCGACCGACAATGTCGGGAAGACCTCGCGGCCTTCCGGCACATGGCTGACGCCGAGCCGCACGATCTTCGCCGGGTCGAGCCCGTCGATGCGTTTGTCGCGATAGGCGATCGTGCCCTTTTGCGGGTCCATGATGCCCGATACCGTTTTCAGGATCGTCGTCTTGCCGGCGCCGTTGGCGCCCAGCACGGTAACGATCTGGCCCTCGCGCACATCGAGCGAGACGCCGCGGATCGCCATGATCGGCCCGTAAAAGGTCTCGACATTGCGCAGCGAGAGAATGACGGGTGCGTCGGGCCTGTTCATGCGGCCTCCGTCTCGGTGTCGTCGCCGCCGAGATAGGCGCGGATCACTTCCGGATGCGCCTGCACCTCGGCCGGCGTGCCGGTGGCAATGACGCGGCCGTAATTCAGCGCCAGCACGCGGTCGGAGACCTCGTTGACGAGGTTCATGTCGTGCTCGACCATGATCACGGTGATGCCGAGAATGTTCTTGATGTCGGAAATCCAGAACGACATGTCCTCGGTCTCCTCGACATTGAGACCGGAGGAAGGTTCGTCGAGCAGCAGGATTTTCGGTTCGGTGCAGAGCGCGCGGCCAAGCTCGACCACCTTGCGCACGCCGTAAGGCAGATTGGCGATCATCTGGTCGCGGTAATGCTGCAGGTCGAGAAAATCGATCACCTCCTCGATCTTGCGCCGATGCGCCAGTTCCTCGGCGCGCGTGGCCGGTCCGAAAAAGAGATGCGCGAAAGGCCCGGTGCGGCGATGCGCATGACGGCCCAGCATCATGTTGTCGAGCACGGTTGCCATGTCGAACAGCTCGATGTTCTGGAAGGTGCGCGCAATGCCGAGACCGGCGATGCGATGCGCCGGCAGGCCGGTAATGTCCTTGCCCTCGAAGCGGATGCGCCCGGATGTCGGTTGATAGATGCGGCTCACCAGATTGAAGATCGTCGACTTGCCGGCGCCGTTCGGGCCGATGATGGTGAAGATCTCGCCCTTGTCGACGCCGAAGCTGACGCCGTCGACCGCCTTGATGCCGCCGAAATGAACCGCCAGATTTTCAACCTCGAGCAATGTCATCGGTTCTTCTCGCTGACCATGTAGCTCTTCTGGCGCCGGAAGGTGCCGCGTTTATAGAGCGGGAAAAGCTGGAAATAGGTTTTGATCTTCATCCAGCGGCCGTGCAGGCCCATCGGTTCGAGGATCACGAAGAGAATGATCACCAGACCGAAAATGCCGGATTCAAGGCCGGGCAACTGGCCGACAACGGGCGGCAGGCTGTCTTTCGTCAACGAGATCAGCTGCGGCAGCACGACGATGAAGGCGGCGCCGAAAATCGCGCCATGCATCGAGGCCAGCCCGCCGATCACCGCCAGCACCAGCAGGTTGATCGACAGCAAGATCGTGAAGCCTTCGGGGCTGATGAAGAACAGCAGATGCGCATAGACGGCGCCGGCCAGTCCCGCCATGCCGGCCGAGATCGCGAAGGCAGTCGTCTTGTAGACGGCCAGATTGACGCCCATCGCTTCGGCCGCCGTTTCGGAATCGCGAATGGCCATGAAGGCGCGGCCCGTCGAGGAGCGGCGGATGTTGAGCCCGGCCAGCAGCGTCAGCGCGAACAACACCATGGCCAGGTAATACATCTTCTGTTCGCTGTCGAAGGTATAGCCGAGGATCGAGGGATCGGAGAGCACGAAACCCATATTGCCGCCGGTCAGCCCGTCCCAGCGCGCCAGCACTTCCTCGACGATGAAGGCGAAGGCATAAGTCGCGAAAGCGAGATAGATGCCGGTCATGCGCAGCGCCGGCAGGCCGATCACGACGCCGAGCAGCGCCGACAGCAGGATCGCGGCCGGCAGCGTCACCAGCAGGTCGAAGCCCTGCGCCTGCAGCAGCGCGGCCGTGTAGGCGCCGCAGGCCATGAAGGCCGCATGGCCGAGCGAAATCTGGCCGCACATGCCCAAGAGCAGGATCAACCCGACACCGGCAATCGCATAGACATAGACGAAGGTGATCTGGCTCAGGAAATAGAGATCGAGCACGAAGGGCGCCGACAGCGCCGCAACGCCCAGCAGCCCGTACCAGAAGGCCGCATGGCCGCCCTCGCCATCGGCATTCTGGCGCAAGAGCACGGCGCCGAAGGCGACCGCATAGACGATCGCCAGCCCCAGCCAATGCGTCGAGGTCAGCGCGACCGGCGCGTAATGGGCCAGCGCGGCAAGGATCGCCGCATAAAGCGCGAGCCCGGACCAGAAGCGTTTGGTGCCGCCAAAGGGAAAGAGCCGGGTGTCCTGGGCATAGTCGGTCTTGAACAGGAAGCGCATGTCGCTCTTACACCTTCTTGACGACGACGCGGCCGAAAATGCCCTCGGGCTTCAGCAGCAAGACGATCAGCAGCACCACATAGGCCGCCACATCCTTGAACCCTTCGGGCAGGTAGAAACCGGCCAGCGCCTCGACGATGCCGATGATCAGCCCGCCGACAATGGCGCCGGGGATCGAACCGAAGCCGCCCAGGATCGCGGCCGGAAAGGCCTTGAAAATGACGCCGAAGCCCATCTGGGTATGGATGAAGGTGATCGGCGCCAGCAGGAGACCGGCAAAGGCCGCGACACCGGCCGACAGGCCCCAGATCAGCGTGTAGACGCGCTTGACGGGGATGCCCATGTAATAGGCCGCGAGCTGGTTTTCCGACGAGGCTTCCATGGCGACGCCGAGCCGCGTGTAGCGGAAGAAGAGAAAGAGAAAACCGCAAAGCACGACGGTGCTGGCGATGATCGCCGCGTAATCCTGACTGACCACCAGCGCGCCGAGGCGCAGATCGGCGCCCGAAAAGGGCGTCGCCAGCGCATAGGTGTCGGTGCCCCAGCCGGGCACCATGCTGACAACGGCGCGCACGACGAAACCGAAGCCCAGCGTCACCATGACGATGGCGAAAACCGGCTGGCCGACCACGGGGCGGATGATGGCGCGGTCGGTCGCCATGCCGAACAGCACGCCGCCCGCCACCGCCAACGCCGCGCCGAGCCAGAAATTGAGGCCGTACATGGTGATGAAGGTGAAGGCGAGGAAGGCGCCGACCATCATCAGCTCGCCTTGCGCGAAATTGATCGTTTCGGTGGCCTTGTAGATCAGCACGATGCCGAGCGCGACCAGCGCATAGACGCAGCCATTGGCCGTGCCGCTGACGACCTGCTGCAGATATTGCGTCAGCTGCGCGCCGTCCATGACGCCGAAAAGCCAGAGAACCGGCGGCGAAAAGAACGCAATGACGGCGCTGGCCGAAAGCAGCCACCATATCCGCCCAAGAACTCTGTCCATTCCCCTCCGCCCGCATCCCTTCCGTCGCGCCGCCGGCCGCCGCCTGCGGCCTCCCCCTCCCAAGGGACGGCAAGCTTAGATAAACATGGGCGTGCCGATCAATTTTAATCGGTCGGTTACAGCAAAAAAGAACCGCGTCTTACCTGACTGAATGTCAGCCCTGTTCCTCTATCGGGTCGTGTCGCCGCGTCAGTCGGGCCCGGTTCATTTCTGCAGAGCCGGCCGACATCCCCGCGGTCTTGTATTCAGCCGCCGGGCCGCTATGACTCATGCAACCGAAACAGGCAGAGAACAACCGGGAGGCTTCGCTCATGGAAGAGCGCATCAAGACGACAATCGTGGACGGGGTCGCCGATGTGCGCCTCAGCCGCGCCGACAAGATGAACGCGCTCGACGATGCGATGTTCATGGCCCTGCTCGAGACCGGCGAAAAACTGAAAGCCGACAAGTTGGTCCGTGCCGTCGTCATCTCGGGCGAGGGCCGCGCCTTTTGCGCCGGGCTCGACATGGGCAATTTCGGCCGCATGGCCAGCGGCGAGCGCGACGCGAACAAATCGGAGGTCACCGGCCGCCTCGCGCAGCGCACCCACGGCATCGCCAACCGCGCGCAATATGCGGCCCTTGTCTGGCGCGACATTCCGGTGCCGGTGATCGCGGCGGTCCATGGCGTCGCCTTTGGCGGCGGCTTCCAGGTGGCGCTCGGCGCCGATATGCGCTTCGTGGCGCCCGGCACGCGCTTTTCGGTCATGGAAATCAAATGGGGCCTCGTGCCCGACATGGCCGGCATGTATCTGATGCGCGGGCTGGCGCGCGAGGACGTTATTCGCGACCTCACCTATACCGGCCGCATCTTCGAGACCGACGAGGCGCTGGCCTTCGGTTTCGCCACCCGCGTCTGCAACGACCCTTACGCCGAGGCGCTGACGGTGGCGCGCGAGATCGCCGACAAGAGCCCGTCGGCCATCCGCGCCGCCAAGCGCATTCTCAACGACGCGCCGGATGCTGACGCCGGTGCGATCCTGCTCGCCGAATCCGTCGAGCAGGACAAGCTCATCGGCGGCGCGCATCAGAAAGAAGCCATCATGGCCAATCTCGAAAAGCGCCGCCCGAATTTCGCCGGCTGATCCGGCATTCCCGTATTCCACTCCATCGAAAACCGAAGGCAACACACATGAAGACGCGCATTACCGAACTTTTCGGCATAAAGCACCCGATCATCCAGGGCGGCATGCATTTCGTCGGCCTCGCCGAAATGGCGGCGGCCGTTTCGAATGCCGGCGGGCTCGGCATCATCACGGCGCTGACGCAGCCGACGCCGAAGGATCTCGCCAACGAGATCGCCAAATGCAGGAAGATGACCGACAAGCCGATCGGCGTGAACCTGACCTTCCTGCCGGGCTTCGCCAATCCGCCCTACCCCGAATACATCAAGGCGATCATCGATGGCGGTGTACGCATCGTCGAGACGGCCGGCCGCAGCCCGGAGGCTTACATGCCGGCGATGAAGGACGCGGGCATCAAGGTCATTCACAAATGCACCTCGGTCCGCCATTCGCTGAAAGCCGAGCGCATCGGCTGCGACGCGGTCAGCGTCGACGGATTCGAATGCGGCGGCCATCCGGGCGAGGACGACATTCCGAACATGATCCTGCTGCCGCGCGCGGCCGAAGAATTGAAAATCCCCTTCGTCGCCTCGGGCGGCATGGGCACGGCCTCGCAGCTCGTCGCCTCGCTGGCGCTCGGCGCCGACGGCATCAACATGGGCACGCGCTTCATCGCCACCAAGGAAGCGCCGGTGCATGAGAACGTCAAGCAGGCGCTGATTGCCGCCAGCGAACTCGACACGCGCCTGATCATGCGCCCCTTGCGCAACACCGAGCGCGTGCTGGCGAATGCCGCGGTCGAAAAGATCGTCGAGATCGAGCGTGAAAAAGGCGCCAGCCTCGGCATCGAGGACATTCGCGAACTGGTCGGCGGCGTCTATCCGCGCGTCATGCAGGGCGGCGAGATGGATGCGGGCGCCTGGAGCTGCGGCATGGTCGCCGGCCTCATCCACGACATCCCGACCTGCAAGGAACTGATCGACCGCATCATGTCGGAAGCCGAGCAGATCATCCGCAAGCGGCTCGAAGGCCTGCTCGCGGCTTGAGGGCCACCTGATGGCCTGGCGCGTCACCCATGGCCGCATCGCCGCGCATGTCGTTTCGTGCGCGGCGGGCGCTGCCGTCGTCGTCGGCGCCGAAGCGCTGCTGCGACTTGTGGGCGTGCCGCTGCCCTTCGATCCCGAATGGGCCTGGATCGACTTTCTCGGCATCGCGCTTGTCATCGGCGTGGTGACGGCGTCGTTCTTCTACAAGGATGTCGAGGAGTGAGCCGTCAGGCGACCTCGAAATCCTCCCAGACCGGCTCGCGCATATCGGCCTCGAACTTCTCATAGGTCCATGGCCATGAGGCGATGTTGCCATGCGGGTCGATGTACCAGCTCTGGCAGCCGGTCGCCCAGACCGTGTCGGGGAGCTTGGCGCGCACCGCTTCGTTGAAGGCCTGCGCGGCTTCGCGTTTCGGCGCGATCTCCGACACGTTCCCGTCCCGGAGCTTCAGAATCAGCTTGAGCGCGAAGTTGAACTGGTTTTCGGCCGTCAGCAGCCAGGAGAAATTTCCGATCGGGCTGTTCGGTCCGCCGATCATGAACCAGTTGGGAAAATCGGGCACGGTGACGGCCTTGTAGCCTTCGTTGCCCTTGGCCCAGGCGGCGTCCATCGTCTTGCCGCCGCGCCCCGTCACTTCCATCGGCCGGAACAGCTGATGCGTGTTGAAGCCGGTCGCCAGCACGATCACGTCGAGCGGATGAAGCCGGCCGTCTTTGGTGCGGATGCCGTCGCGCTCGAAGCGTTCGATCCCTTCTGTCACCAGCTCGGCATTGGGCCGCTGCAGCGCCTCGTAGAAATTGTCCGACAGGATCATGCGCTTGCAGCCGACCGCATAGCTCGGTGTCAGCTTGGCGCGCAGCACGGGGTCGGCGACGCGGGCGAGATTTTCCTCACAGGCCGTCACCATCGCCCGATAGGCGCCCGGATTGGCGCCGACGATCGCGGCGGCGAATTTCGAATTGTTCTCGAAGGAGATGCGCTGATATTCCTGTTCGAGCAGCGCCGGATCGGCGCGGTAGAGCGCCTTCTGTTCCTCGGGGATCGGTGCCTGCGGCAGCGGCAGAATCCATTGCGCCGTACGCTGAAAAAGCGACAGATGCGCCACCTCGCCGACCACCGCGCCGACAATCTGCGTCGCCGTCGAGCCGGTGCCGATCACGCCGACGCGTTTGCCCGCGAGCGAGACCTCGTCCTTCCAGCGCGCGGTGTGAAACGCCTCGCCGTCGAAATCGTCGAGACCCGGAATATCGGGCATGACCGGGTGATGCAGAATGCCGGTCGCGGTGATCACCGCATCGAAAGCGCCCTGATCGCCCTTCGATGTTTCGAGATGCCAGTGGCGGTCGCGCCAGTCGGCGCGCGTGACCTCGTGCCCGTAGCGGATCGAGGCCTCGACATTATGCTTGCGCGCCACATCCTTCAGGTAATCGAGAATTTCCGTCCCCGGCGCGCAGACGCGGCTCCATTCGGCATTGGGTTCGAAGGAATAACGATAGCCGTGCGAGGGCACGTCGCAGGTGACGCCCGGATAGCGATTGTCGCGCCAGGTGCCGCCCAGCGTGTCGGCCTTCTCGTAGATCGTCACATCCTCGATGCCGGCCTCGCGCAATTTGATCAGCGCCATGATGCCGGAGGCGCCGGCGCCGATGATCGCGATACGGAGTTTTCTGGCGCGCGTCATGCTGTCTGTCCTTGTGTTCGGGTCGCGGCGACCGGCCGGTCCGGCGGCGGGGCTCCGAAAGCGGGGATAAGTTCCGGTTATCCCCGCCTTTGAGAGGCCTCAAAAGCGGGGACAAGTTTTTTTCGACGCCCCGCCACGGTCATTTATGACAGTTTTATGACAGTTTCGTGACAGAGGGGGGTCTGCAGCGGTTTTTTGCTGTCACGCGCCGAGTTCGAAGCCCTCATAATCGGCCGCCGCGACCTCGGCCAGCTTCTCGCCATAGACGCCGACACCGCCCGCATAAGGCATGAAGATGCGCGGCTTGCCGGGAATGTTGGCGCCCATGTACCAGGAGTTCGCCTGCGGGTAGAGCGTTCCGGCCGCCAGTTCGTTGACGTGTTCGACCCATACGTCTTCGGCATCTTTCTTCGGTTCGATCGAACGAATATTGCCTTCCGTCAAACGGCCGATGCAATCGGCGATCCATTCGACATGCTGTTCGATCGAAACGATCATGTTCGAGAGCACCGACGGGCTGCCGGGTCCGGTGATGAAAAACAGATTGGGAAAGCCGGCCGAGCCCAATCCCAGATAGGTGCGCGGGCCCGCCGCCCATTTGTCGCTGAGCTTCACACCATTGCGGCCGGCGATGTCGATGCTGGTCAGCGCGCCCGTCATCGCGTCGAAACCCGTCGCGAAAACAATGCAGTCGGCTTCGTATTCCTTGCCGCCGCTCACGACACCCGTCTTCGTGATCTTCTCGATCGGCGCCTTGCGGACATCGACCAGTTCGACATGCGGCTGATTGAAAGTCTCGAGATAATGCGTGTCGAGACAGAGCCGCTTGACGCCGACCGGATGATCGTTGGGCAGCAACAGATCGACGATGGCGGGATCCTTGATGACCTCGCGCATTCTGGCGCGGGCGTATTCGGCCGCATGGTGATTGGCTTCATGCGTCGCCATCAGATCGGCAAAAGCACCGAGAAAAGCAAAGCCACCCATGTTCCAGCGGCTTTCGAGCTCGCGCTGCCGCTCTTCCGGCGTCATCTCGGCTGCCGGCGTTTCACTGTATTCAAAACAGATGATGCCGCCCGCCGTTGTCCGCGCATGCTGACGGTCCTGCAGCAGTGTCTTCTTCGATCTTTCGATTTCGTCCTTCGGCAGCGGCCGATTGCCGGCCGGCAGCGTGAAGTTCGCCGTGCGCTGAAAGACGGTGAGATGCGCGGCCTGCTCGGCGATCAGCGGAATGCTCTGCACGCCCGACGAGCCGGTGCCGATGACGATGACGCGCTTGCCGGTGAAGTCGACGCCTTCTTTCGGCCAGTCGCCGGTGTGATACCAGGCACCCTCGAATTCGTTCAGCCCGTCGAAGTCTGGGACGCGCGCGGCCGACAGACAACCCGTCGCCATGATGCAGAATTTCGCCTGCACGCGATCGCCGCGGTCGGTCTCGACGGTCCAGAGGCCCGCGCGTTCGTCATAGGCGGCCGCGGTCACACGCGTTGAAAACTGCATGTCGCGGCGCAGATCGAGCTTGTCGGCGACATAATTCTGATAGCGGAGGATTTCCGGCTGCGCCGCATAGCGTTCGGTCCAGGTCCAGTCGCGCTGGATTTCGTCGGAAAAGCCATATTGATATTCGAGGCTTTCAACGTCGCAGCGCGCGCCCGGATAGCGGTTCCAGTACCAGGTGCCGCCGACGCCGTCGCCGGCCTCAAAGACGCGGGCCGTGAGGCCAAGGCCGCGCAGGCGATGCAGCATGTACATGCCGGCAAAGCCGGCGCCGACGATGACGGCATCGAATTCCGTCGCGTCCGCCTGCCTTGATGCCGCTTTTGACTCCTGAGCCACGATTTCCTCCCGTTTTTATTGTTGCCCGATTGTAGCCCGCGGGAGGGCGGGCACAAGGGAGGAAGCGATCCGGAGGATCGGCGGTGGCGCGGTTGCCGCTCAACTTTTCAGGCCGAAGAGCCCTCGTTCGCCGGTCAATACCTGAAACGCATCGGATATTCCGACAACGGTTTCCGCGCCGCCGAGGCACAGGTAGCCCCAGGGCCGCATGACTTTCGCAAGACCGGAAAAGACCCTGCGCCGCGTCGTCTCATCGAAATAGATCAGAACATTGCGGCAAAATATAATATCAAAGGGCCCCAGACCATTGGCGGCAGGGTCATCGAGAAGATTGTAGCGCCGAAAGCTGATCATGCTGCGCAGACTATCTTTGGCGCGCCATCCATCCTTCTCCGGCTCAAAATATTTTTGCAGCAGCGGCTCGGACAGCCCCCGGGATACTTCGAAGACCGAATAGCGTCCGGTCTGCGCGCGGGCCAGCATCTCATCGGAAATATCGGTCGCAACAATCTCGACCTGCCATCCCGCGAGCGCCGAGCCCAGCTCAGCCATGATCATGGCGAGAGAATAGGGCTCCTGTCCACTCGAACAGGCCGCGCTCCAGATACGGATTCGCCGCGACGCTTTCGTCTTCTCCATAATTTCCGGCAGAAGGTTTGACCGAAGCCGCTCGAAGGGCCAGCCGTCCCGGAAAAACAAAGTCTCGTTCGTCGTCATCGCGTCAACGATCTGCGCTAGCGCTGTTTCGTCGCGCGTTCGACGAATTTCCTCGATAAGCCGGCCGACGTTCTCTATTCCGCGGTGCCGTGCAATTGGCATGAGACGGCTCTCGATGAGATAGCCCTTCTCCGGCGTGACAACCAGACCGGAGCGCTCGTAGAGCATGGTCTTCAGATAATCGAACTCGGCGGTATTCATTTTCCGTTTTCTCCCGCGATGCGCACGATGGCAGGCCCGATTTTTGTCAGGGGAAGAATTTCACTGCAGAGTCCGGCCTGCGCGACCGCGCCAGGCATCCCCCAAACAACACTGGTTTCCTGATCCTGTGCGAGCACACTTCCTCCTTCAGCGATAACCTCCTCGCAACCCTTGAGGCCGTCACACCCCATTCCGGTCAGGATCACGGCAAGAAGCCGGTCCTTGAATATCCGGGCAAGGCTGCGGAGCATTGGATCGACAGCGGGCTTGCATGAGTTTTCCGGCGGCCCATCATCGAGACGAATCATGATGCCACCCGCCGCCCGCGGCTCGACGACAAGATGCTGACCTCCGGGTGCAATGTAGATGTGGCCCGGCTCCGGAACTTGCCCGTCGCGCGCTTCGCTGGCCGGCCGGCCCGAATAACGCGCCATATGCTCGGCGAGCAATGCTGTGAAACTCGCCGGCATATGCTGCGTAACGAGAATGGGCTGGCGCACGGAGGGGGCGAGGTTCCTGAGAACTTCCGCCAGCGCCTGCGGACCGCCGGTCGACGACCCGATCGCAATAATGTCGGGGCGCTCCATTTTCTTGCGCCCGGCACTGCGGGTCTGCACTGTGGGCACAACTTTCGCAGGCATTGAGGGAAGCAACGCTTTCCTCTTTGCGCCGACGTTGCCCGATCCCCTGCACGCGGCGTGGTGCTTCACTTTTGCGATGAGCTCGCGCCTGAAGTTTTCGGCGCCGCCGAGGCCCGCACTCGGCTTCTGAACAAAGTCGACGGCCCCAATCGCCATTGCCCGCATGGCTATATCGGCGTCCCGGTGGCTGGCGGCCGACGCCATGATAATCTTCAGGTCCGGGTCGACGGCCAACAGGCGGGGAAGCGCTGCCATGCCATCAAGCTCGGGCATCTCGATATCGAGTACGACTACATCTATTTCATGCGTCAGCATTGCCTTTAGCGCCAATACGCCGTTCGGCGCCGAGGCCACAACCTTAATTCCCTGCTCCTGCTCCAACGAGCGCGTTACGATGCCGCGCGCGACAGCGGAATCGTCCACGACCATCACCCGGCAAGGTACCTTTTCTGCCTCGGCGTTCGTCCGCAGTTCGATGGCCATATACCCCCCAACCCGATTTGATTTTGATTATGATTATGGTTTTTTGCCGGCCGCCAGCAGTGCATCCACCGAATCCTGGCCGAGGCCGTTGCCGGGCAAGGCCGGACCGTTCAGCAACGACTCGTCCGACAATTCATTCGGCGTCTCGTCGGCGCTTGCGCAATCGCCGTCCAGCGCATCGAGGCTTTTATCGACGATACGGAGCGTCTCGATTGTTTGCGAAAGGCGTTGGCCGGTGATGTCCTGAAAGCTGCAGGCTTCCATGATCTCGCCGCAGCAGTCCGACATTTCCGTTGCTGCCGCTTCCGGATTGGAAAAATCGATCGTCATCATGCGTTCAGCGGCGCCCAGAATCCGGTCGACGGCGACTTCCATCTCGCCCCTGGCCGTGCGCTGTTCTTCGATGGCACGCTTCAGCTCTCCGGTGCGAAACGATGGATCCAGAAGAGGCTTCAAATGCTGGCGCCGGTGAAAAACGATCTTGTACAAATCGATGCATTCATCGGTCAAGCGCTCGACAAGACCGTGGTCTCTCAAGTTCTTCATCAGAAATCTCCGAGAACGGTCTTCAGTTTTGCCTTGAGAACCTCGGCGCTGAATGGCTTGATGATGTAGTTGTTTACACCAGCCTGGCGCGCCGCAATGACGTTCTCGGCCTTCGACTCTGCCGTCACCATGACGAAAGGCAATGACGACAATCCTGCATCTCCGCGAACTTCTTTCAGAAGTTCGAATCCAGTCATGGGTTGCATGTTCCAGTCGGAAATCACGAGTCCATAGGTCCGTTTTCGCAGTTTTTCCAGCGCTTCCTTGCCATCGGTCGCTTCGTCGATGTCGGTGAAGCCGATCTTGTTGAGCAGATTGCGTACGATACGCAACATGGTTCGGTAGTCGTCCACAATCAGGACGGGCATTCTAAGGTCGACCGCCATTTTGAATTCTCCCTTGGGCGATTTTCGGTCTCTTCGATCAGGCATCCGCGCGGATGGCGCCAAGGACATCGGCAACACTGAGCACGATAAGAAGCCGGTCATCCAGGCGATAAATGCCTTGCGCGACCTCGCGCCAGCGCGCATCGAGTGTCGCAGGCACCGACTCACGTCGCGTGGCCGGAAGGCTCAAGACTTCACCCACTTCATCAACCAGCAGACTGAAGGGCTCATCGTCATGTTCGACGACCACCGCCATCGCACTTGCGACAAAATCGTCCGCCGGCAGGCCGAGACGCTTCCTCATATTGATTGCGGTTACGATTCGTCCGCGCAGGTTGAGCGAGCCGGCAACCTCGTCGGGCGCGAGCGGTACGCGAGTAATGTTCTGTGGTCCCAGTACGTCGCGAACGCTGAGTACCGGGATTCCAAAGGCCTGACCTCCCACACTCATGGTCACATAATCGTCCGCAAGACCAGATGCGGCGGCCTCGAACGAACCGCTGGCGGTCCGACTGTCGACGTTGTTCCTCATGCTGCTATATCCTTCCCGGACTCATCAGATGAAAGCACGCGAGACAAAGCGCCGAGCAACGCTTTGGGGTCGAGTTTCGTCACATATTCCGTAAACCCCGCACTCATTCCCCGCTCGATATCCTTCGGGTTGGCGTGAGAGGAAAGCGCAATGATCGGCACCCCTTTCATATGCCCGTCGCTCTTCAGCAAGCGAGCGAGATCGAAGCCCGACAGGCCCGGCATTTCGATGTCCGACACGACAATGTCGAAGCGACCGCTGCCCTTGCATATCTCGAGCGCGGCCTCACCGTGCTCCGCCACGGTCACGTGGTAACCTGCCAGCGTAAGCATCGGCATCAGCAAATTGCGGAAGAACGCGCTGTCCTCGACGAGCAGAACATTTCGGCTATCATCCTCGCCGAAAGCCTTTTCCGTCTCGACGCTGAACCAGTCGGCATCGCTCTGGCGAAGATAGTGAACTGTGTCGATAACGTCTGTCGTCGTACTTGCGATGACGGCGCTGCCGAGGATACCTGCACGACTTCCGCCGGTGAGCTGAAGGTCGAGCGGCGCCTCTATGATATCGATCACGCGATCCACGACGAGACCAAGCATGCGCGAGCCATCGACGAAAACCAGGATCGGATGCTTTCCCGTCCGCACGGCAGGCTCGCCATCGAGCCCGATCAGCGGCATCAGGCCGCCACGATACTGAAGGACGGTGCGTGCACCGGCCTGCTCGGCGGTCGAGAGATCTGCCTCTTCGAGGCGGGCAACGAGCGACAAGGGAACTGCCTTGGGTCCACCGTCGCCAGCCTCGAATACGAGCATCGAAACGGCATCGCGATCGTGGGTCAGGTTGTCGCCCGTCGTCGTCTGCGCGGACTCGATATGGGGCACGGCTGAAACGGCTGAGGCGAGACCGTTTGGATCGAGGATCATGATGACCTGGCCGTCGCCGAGAATTGTGGTGCCTGAAAAGCACGAGATGTGGCGGATCGTGCGCGACACCGGCTTGACGACGATCTCTTCGGTATCGAAGACCTTGTCGACGATAATTCCGAAAACGAAGGCGCCAACCTGCGAGACGACGACATACGTGCTTTCTGTTCCACTATCGTCATCCGCGGCACGATCCGGACGCGGCAGGTCGAGTATCTCCGCAAGGGATACGAGCGGCAGGAGTCTGTCGCGCAACCGATAGACCGGCCGGCCATTGATTTCTTCAAGACCTTTCGCTGAAGTGTGGCTGATGCGCACGAGCTCAACGACGCTGTTTTGCGGCATGGCGAAGCGTTCGCCCGCACATTCCACAATGATCGCGGAGACAATCGCCAGCGTTAGCGGAATCTTGATGACGAAGCGCGAACCGACACCCTCCGTCGACTGAAATTCGATGATGCCGCCGATCTTTTCGATGTTGCTTCGCACCACGTCCATGCCGACGCCACGCCCGGAAACACTCGTAACCGATGCAGCGGTTGAGAAGCCCGGGCGGAAGATGAATTGCTGAATCTGCTGCTCGGTCATGGTCTCGAGTTGCGCTTCGGTTGCCAGACCGTTCGCCACGACCTTTTCGCGTATGCGCGCCGTCGGCAGACCTCGTCCGTTGTCCGACACCTGAACGATAATATGGCCACCTTCGTGACGCGCCGAGAGCTCGACCGTTCCATGTTCGGGCTTGCCGGCGGCAAGGCGCTCGCCGACTGTCTCGATGCCATGATCGGCCGAGTTCCGCACCATATGGGTCAGCGGATCGCGAATCGATTCAAGTATCTGGCGATCGAGTTCGGTGTCAGCGCCGGTCATCACCAGTTCAATTTTCTTGTCGAGCTCCTGTGTCAGGTCGCGCACGAGCCGCGGGAGCTTTCCCCAGGCATTCCCGATCGGCTGCATACGCGTCATCATGACGTTTTCCTGCAGTTCCGTCGTGATCTGGTTGAGCCGTTGCAGCGGCGCACCGAAGGGGCTTTCATTATAACCGCGCAGAATCTGTAGAAGCTGGTTTCGCGTCAGCACCAGCTCGCTCACCATGGTCATCAGGTCTTCGAGCACATTGATGTTGACCCGCAACGTCTCGGATGGGGCGTTCGCCGCTACGTCGCGACGTTCGGTCGCCGCTGGCATGGTTTCGGCTCCCTTTTTCGGTTTGGCTTCTTCCACTGCGGGCAGCGCGATAGCCTCTTCAGGCGCCTCACGCGTCAAATGGCGAAGCAGGGCCGCAACGTCGTCGGCGTCGACGCCGAGAGAGGCAAATGCCTTTCCGATTTCGGTGCGCAACGTGGCAAGATCGGCCTCCGTCCAGCCATTGTCCGCAAGGCAGGTCAGAACATCGACGATGTCGATTCCGGGCGTCTTCTGCAGGGCGGCCGTCAGGCCGCCGGCGAGCGCGAACTGCAGCTTCAGCATGTCGGGCTCAAGTGCCTCGCGTTGCGCGGATTGCTCGAGAAATGCCATGCAGGCCAACTCGCAGGCGGTATCGATACCCGAGGCGCCGCCGGCGCGATCATAGAGCTTTCCCGCTTTCGCAGACGGGGCAATGTCGGCCGGCCTGGACGCTTCGACCTCGCCTGAGGCGAGGCGGCGCAGCGCACCGATCAGCTCTTCGTCACTGCCGGCCGGTTCGCTGCCTGTTGCGCCAAGCGCCGCCACAAGTTCCTTGATGCGGTCGAGCGCTGATAGCACCAGAGAAACAACTTCGGGCGATACCAGGAGGCCACCGTCGCGGACGCGGCCGAGAACATCCTCAGCGGCATGGGCGACCGTTTCGAGCCTCGGCAAGCCAAGGAAGCCGCATGTTCCCTTGATGGTGTGCATGATCCGGAAGATGCTGCCGAGAAGCGCCGGATCTTCCGGCCGTTGTTCCAGCTCGACCAATTCGCTGTCCAGTACGTCCAGCGACTCGCGGGCCTCGGCGAGAAACTCATTGAGGAGATCGTCCATGTCGGAATGCCCCGTTTCCTGTCCCATCGCGGCGATGGTAAATAGGGGCACTTAACAGGTAATAAAACTTGTGAATATTGTAGTTAGTTGTTTTTATACAAGTAATAATAGAACGTAAGAGATATGGTATCGGCGTGTATGCGATTTATTAACATGATCGACGGCTAGCTGCCGGATACATGGCGGCGCGGCGCAACATCGGGGATCGCCCTTGTACGCCATGACGGGAAATGAACCGCAACACGCGTGCCTTTATCGAGTTCACTGTCGATGGTGATCGTCGCATCGTGAAGAAGCGCAAATTGTTTGACGAGCGCGAGGCCGAGGCCGACCCCGTCGAAACGCCGCGAGAGGCTGCCTTCCACCTGCACGAACGGCTCCATCACGCGCTCGATATCCGCCGGGGCGATGCCGATGCCGCTATCCGACACCTGGAGGACAATGCCGCCATCCGTATCGCGTCTGGCGGCAAAACTGACCGTGCCGCCCGCCGGCGTAAACTTGATCGCATTGGAGAGGAGATTGAGGATGATCTGCTTCAGCAACCGTTCGTCCGCATAGAGCGCCGGGAACGCCACAGGTATCTCACGGGCGAGCGTTAAACCCGCCAACGCGGCACGACCGTCCACGATGCGCATGCAGGCACAGGCCAGATCATCGACGACAAGCGGAGACTCGTCCATGTCCGTTGCGCCGACTTCGATGCGGCTGAGGTCCAGGATATCGTTGACGACGGCGAGAAGGTGATGGCCGCTGTCATTGATATCCTTGGCATAGGAACGATATTGCGGCACCTCCATCGGACCCAGAACGTCGCTGGCCATCAACTCGGAGAAACCGATGATAGCGTTCAGCGGCGTCCTGAGTTCATGGCTCATATTGGCCAGAAACTGCGACTTCGCCTCATTGGCAAATTCTGCGCGCTTGAGCGCTTCCCGCAAACTGTCGGTCACATGATTAATGACCGTTGTATCCAGAACGGTTCCGCGCATGCGCACCGCCCTGCCCGTTGCATCGCGCTCAATTTCCGCGTGTTCACGAACAACCCGGATCGAACCATCAGGCAGCACGATGCGATGTTCGATCTTGTAAGGCTCTTTGCTCTCAAGCGCCTGTGCGATGGCCTGCTCGACGGTATCGCGATCTTCCGGATGTACATATGCAAGAAAGACGGGATAGGTCATTTCCACGCGGTGCGGTTCCAGACCAAATATCCGATAGGCTTCGTCTGACCAGCGAAGCGTGTTGGGCGCAATATCCCAAAGCCAGTTACCCAGATGGGCAATTCGTTCGGCTTCGGCAAGGTTGTAGGCGCTTTCACGCAGCGCACTGACTGCACGGTGCCGGTCGGTCACATCGTAGCAACCGATCAATGTTACGTCATCGCCCGCCATACTCATCGCGACAGCCGAAAAAGCGCACCAAACGACACGGCCGTTATCGGTTCTTATGCGCGCTTCAATTCCGGCAACCTTTCCATCGGCACTGGATCCCCCCGACAGGTCCGCAACAAGCTTGTCGTCGAGGAATTCGGCAATGTTCCTGCCTGCCACCTCCGAATGCGTTGCCTCGACAAGCGTGGAGAAGGCGCCGTTGGAAAATAGAACCCCGCCGTCGGCCCGGCGCACGATCACGAGTCCGAACGGCATTGCCTCGACGATCATCCGCAATTGGCGCTCTCGCGCATGCAGCGCCTCCTCGGTCTGCCGCAAGGCCGTCAGGTCACGCACGACGGCGGTATAGACCATCTCATTGTCGATCACCACGCGGGAGACCGACGCCTCTGCCGGAAATTCGGTACCATCTTTACGGCGCCCTCTTACCTCCGGCCGTGCCGCCATATGCTTCGTCGAGGCCTCGTCCTTGGCGAAGCGGGCCACGTGCGCCTTGTGGCGTGTCCGGGCGCTGGGCGGCAGCAGGACATCGAGAGACTGCCCGATGATGTCTTCAGCGGCATATCCAAAGATGCGCTCGGCCTGCTTGTTGAAGATCCGGATTTTGTGTTTGCTGTCGGTCGCCACAATGGCATCGCCTGCCGTCGCCAACAGTTCGTCGAGTTGACGGCGGGCGTCGCCGGCTTCTTCTGCCTTGAGACGGGATTGCAGTGCCATGCCAAGGCGGTCGGATACCCCTTCCAGAACATCAAGGGTCAGCCGGTCACGCGGATGCGCGTGGCTGAAGCCGAACGTCAGCACGGCGACAGTCTCGTCATTTGCCCGAAGCGGCACCGCAACGCATCCGCCGGTATCGACCATGCCGCCGTCATGGTCACGATAGACAATCTCCCCTGATTGCCATGCCTCTTCGGCTATCCCGCGACCGCTCGACAGCGATCGCTCCGGCGTCTCGTGGTCCACAGGACGGTTGCTCGGCAAGATACGTGTCGCCTTCCGCGTCAGGCGCCCTTCGCGCTGCAACCACGCCTCCGCATAAGGCCAACCGGCATAGAGCGAGATCATATGCAGGAGGGTATCGAGCGCACCCCCGAGCGTCGTCGACTTCATCAAGCGGTCGATAACCGTCTGGGAAAAACGAAGCCGACGGTCCTCACGCACGGATTCGGAGATGTCCGCCACGATAAGAATCGTGTTCGATCCGGGTCCCCACACACGCGTCAGGGCAAGTTCGCTTCCGTCCGGACGACGGCAACGGCGACGGAGTTCGTGGTTCACCTCATCGCCGGAGCCGGGCGTACTCGGCAATGCGACGGTTTTACCTCCGGCGGCGAGCAGCCGTTCGACCATGGAGAGCGTCGGGCGCTCTCCGCCCATATTCCCGACATTTTCCAGCAGCACAACGGAAGCGGCATTCTGCGAGACGAGTTGCCCCGTGGCTGGATCGAAAACGAATACCGCGGGCGAGTGCGGCTGGACAAGCGCACGATTCATTATACTGAGCTTTCGCGGAACGCGTCCTCAGGCCGCTCGCGCCCGCGTGAGGAACTTGTCAACCTGTTCACGAAGCGTCTCGGCCTGGCGGGCGAGAATGTCCGACGAACCGGAGATCTGCGCGGCCGCCGAACCCGTTTCGGCTGCAGCTTCGGCGACAGCGACAATGTTGGACGAAACGTCCTGGGTGCCACGTGCGGCCTCCTGGACGTTGCGCGCGATTTCGTTCGTCGCCGCGTCCTGCTCGTCGACCGCCGCGGCGATCGAGGTGGCAATCTGGTTCATTTCCGTGATCGTCTTTTCGATCGACTTGATCGCATCGACCGATTCCTGGGTCGCGCCCTGCATAGCCTTGATCTGCTCGGCAATCTCTTCGGTCGCCTTCGCCGTCTGATTGGCGAGACTCTTGACTTCGGAGGCAACGACCGCAAATCCCTTGCCCGCTTCGCCCGCGCGTGCGGCCTCGATTGTGGCGTTCAATGCAAGGAGGTTCGTCTGCGCCGCAATATCGTTGATGAGCGTCACGACATCGCCGATCTTCTGTGCCGCATCGGCCAGACCCTGGACCTTGCCGTCTGTGCGATGCGCTTCCTGAACAGCCTGTCCGGCGATCTTGGTGGACATCGACGCCTGACGACCAATTTCGGCGATCGAACTGGAGAGTTGCTCGCTTGCTGAAGCGACCGTCTGAACGTTTGTGGATGCTTCCTCGGAAGCCGCCGCGACGGTTGTGGTCTTGGCGCTCGTCTGTTCAGCCGTCACGCTCATCGCCTGAGCCGATGCTTGCAGTTCCGTGGAGGCCGATGCGACGGATTTGATGATCTCATTGACCGCCACATCGAAGTCGGCGATGGCCGTCTCAAGCGTCCTCTGGCGTCCTGCGCGTTCTTCCACCATGGCATCCTGATAGGCCGAGATGGCGAGATCCATATCCAGCAGAACGGCTGTGTTCAGTGCGCCGATGACTTCGGCAAGACGCTTGGGCGTCCAGCGATATTTCTGGACGGCGACGTCGACCAGCCGGTTCATCACGAACTTGTAACCACCGATGTACCAGCGCGGCTCCAGGCCGATGCGGTTGTGTGTGAGGCCGATCGTATGCACGCTTTGCATATAGGCGTCGTCGAAACGACCGGAGAAAAGGCGGCCCCAATGCGTGCCCTGCGCCTGCTTGAGGCGCGGCGTCTGTGTGCCGACAAGTTTGGCGAGTTCGGGAACGGCACCAAGATGAGCGTAGAAAGCATCGAGAACGTCCGGCAGATGCGGCTCGATCACCTTCCAGAAATCACGCAGCGCTTCCCCGGTTGCTTCCGAGACCTCCATGAAACGCATGCGCCCGTCGCGATCGACCCTCGACATCTGGTTTTCCGTCATAATTCCCCCCACCGAAAACGGGCCAGCTGCGCCGGCCTCAAGCCCAATCCTGCGCCGATCCGGACTCCTCAAGCAGCAGGTTCTGCGACTTTTTGTCCATCGAATCAGTGCGATTGAAGTTGATTCTAGAATTCAATTTGAAATAAATAGTTAATGGTAAAGTATTGATGATTATATATATTATAGCATTACGATATATACTGTATTTATATACTATGTTGAAAAATATATATTTTACCCTGTCCCCTCTAGGAAAAGTATTTTGGGCGCGATAACTGTTTCACTCTTGGGTATAAAAACCGTGGTGAACCCTGCCCACACGGGGCGGTGCCAGGCGGGAAGTATAGTTTGTGAGCAACGGTTCATCCGACGACTGCGATGATTGCGCATTCCGGCATATGCCGTTTTGCGGCGCCGTCTTGGGTCCCAATCGGGATACCGCGCACCGCGGCCGAAAGACAGATGGTACGGTCCGGGCACGCCAGAATCTCTACAAGCAGGGCGAAGCACGCGGCCGTGTCATGGTGTTGCGCGACGGATGGGCAATCAGGTTTGCGCTCACGCCCGACGGACGGCGTCAGATTCTGTCGATCCTGCTTCCCGGCGATATCGCCGGCGGCGAATTCCTCATGCGCGGCGAGGTGCGAATCCCGGCCCAAGCCATTACGCCGGTTCGCTATTGCGCGTTCGAGGCCGGTGACCTGAGGGAAGTCGCAAAAGACGATCCCGACCTCGTCTGGACCTTTGCCGACATTTGCTTTTCCGGGCATGAAGCGGTCGAAGCGCGCCTCGTCGATCTCGGCCGGCGCAATGCCGAGCAGCGCATCGCGCGGCTCCTTATTGAAATACACGGGCGGCTGGCAAAGCGCGGGCTGGCCAATGGAAATACGATTCCGTTTCCGTTGCGCCAACAAATTATCGCCGACGCATTCGGACTTACCCAGGTTCATGTCAGCCGCGTCATGACCTCGATGCGCGACCGCGACATCATTCGGCTATCGGCTGGTTTCCTGACCATACTTGACATGGATTTGCTGAACGAGATCGCATAGACGATACCGCCCGCGGTATGCGGGAACATTCGTCTACCGATAATCGTGACCGGGGATGAATTGGTGGAGCCAGACGGAATCGAACCGACGACCTCTTGCATGCCATGCAAGCGCTCTCCCAACTGAGCTATGGCCCCGCCTTGTATCCGGCGCGGGATGGGCCCCGCACCGACGGTGGCGGAACTTAGGGCCGCGCCCCCCGGCGATCAAGAGAAACTTGATGCCGGAGAGATCGCGCAACCGCGGCGTCCCGCCTTGCCGTTATTTCAGTCGTCGTCGCCCTTGCCGCCGCGAACGATGCCGGTGACATCGTCATCCTCGTCTTCGTCGTCGGGCAGGAAGGCGTCGTCGGCGTCGTCATCCTCGACCTCGACGTCCACATCGACATCGATATCGTCGTCGTCGACCGCCAGCTCCTCGTCGCGCATCGCATCGAGCGAGACGGTGTCCCCGTCATCGACCACGACGCGCTTCAGCGGCTTCTCCTTCGGCTTTTCAACCGGCTTGGCACGCTTCGCCTTGGTGCCTGTGTCGGGCACATATTCGTGCTTGCACTTGGGGCACACGACCGGGTTCTTGTTCAGGTCGTAAAACTTCGCGCCGCAACTCGGGCAATCGCGTTTGGTTCCCAACTCGGGTTTCGACAAGCTAGCACTCCCCCGCGTCTATCCGCGTCT
The DNA here is from genome assembly GCF_030651915.1 of Parvibaculum sp. Lineage (GTDB taxonomy): Bacteria > Pseudomonadota > Alphaproteobacteria > Parvibaculales > Parvibaculaceae > Parvibaculum. The sequence goes on from NZ_JAUSBV010000005.1 coordinate 1,155,342, forward strand.
TGCGCGCCCTCGGTCAACCCGGCGCGCGGCATATGGCCTTGAAGGATTTTCCCATTGCCACGTTAAGTTGCTCCTGTCAAAACCTATTCGCGCCGTTCCCGCCCGCGGCCGCTCCGCCGGGAGCGGGCCGGGACGCCCCGCCGGCGCTTCCCGGCAACCCCAGCAGCGAAAGCGCCTTGGCCCATTTCCCCGCGACGCCCCTCACCGCCGAACCTTCGGACCGCCTGTCGGGCACCGTCAGGGTGCCGGGCGACAAGTCGATTTCGCACCGGGCGCTGATCTTCGGCGCGCTGGCGGTCGGCGAGACGCGCATTATGGGGCTTCTGGAGGGCGCCGACGTGCTGGCGACCGCCGAGGCCATGCGCCGCCTCGGCGCCGATGTGCAGCGCCATGCCGACGGCTCATGGTCCGTGCACGGGGTCGGGGTCGGCGGGCTGCGGGAACCGGACCAGCCTCTCGATTTCGGCAATTCGGGAACCGGGGCGCGGCTTGTCATGGGCCTCGTCGCCGGCCACCCGATTACGGCGACCTTTATCGGCGATGCGTCGCTGTCGCGCCGCCCGATGGGCCGCGTGATCGCGCCGCTCACCGATATGGGGGCGACTTTTCATGCCCGTGCCGGCGGCCGCCTGCCGCTGACGCTGATCGGGGCGCGGCGGACCATGCCCATTGCCTATCCGCTGCCGGTCGCCTCGGCGCAGGTCAAATCGGCCGTGCTGCTGGCCGGCCTCAACGCACCCGGCCAAACCACGGTCATTGAGGCAACGCCGACCCGCGACCATACCGAACGGATGCTCAAGGCCTTCGGCGCCGAGGTCCAGATCGAAACCGGGCCGCGCGGCCTTTTGGCCATCCGCCTCACCGGCGAGCCCGAACTCCGGCCCTGCCCCATCGCGGTGCCGGGCGACCCCTCATCGGCGGCCTTTCCGGTCGTCGCGGCGCTGTTGACGCCGGGCTCGGAGATCATCGTCCAGGGGATCACGCTCAATCCGCATCGAGCCGGCCTCTATACGACGCTGATGGAAATGGGTGGTGACATCGAGGTGATGAACCAGCGCGAGGAGGGCGGTGAGCCGGTCGCCGATCTTCGCGTCCGGTCGAGCCGCTTGCGCGGGATTGACGTGCCGCCGGAGCGCGCCGCTTCGATGATTGACGAGTATCCCGTGCTGGCGGTCGCTGCGGCCTTCGCCGAGGGCGAGACCAAAATGCTCGGCATTCACGAACTCCGCGTCAAGGAAAGCGACCGGATCGCGGCCACCGCCTCCGGCTTGCGCGCCAACGGCGTCAAGGTCCGCGAGAGCGAGGATGGGATGATCGTCGAAGGCCGCGGCGGCGCGGTCGCAGGCGCGGGTCATGTCGCGACCCATATGGATCACCGTATCGCCATGTCCTTCCTCGTCATGGGTCTTGCGGCACAAAAGCCGGTGACCGTCGACGATGCCTCAATGATCGCGACCAGTTTCCCCGATTTCGTGCCCCTCATGCGCGGGCTCGGGGCGAGCTTCAGCGGCGCAGGCCAATGATCGTCGCCGTCGACGGCCCCGCCGCCTCCGGCAAGGGCACACTGGCGCGGGCGCTTGCCCGCCATTACCGCCTCGCCTATCTCGACACCGGCTCCCTCTACCGCGCGGTCGGTCAAGCGGTGCTGGCCTCAGGGGGGGATCCGGCCGACGAAAAAGCCGCCCTTGCGGCCGCCGAGGCGCTCGATGCCGCCAAAATCGACGAAAAGGCGATCCGCACCGCCGAGGCCGGTCATGCGGCCTCCGTGGTCGCCGCCATGCCGGCTGTCAGGACCGCCATTTTGGGGCTGCAGCGGCGCTTTGCCGCCCAAAAGCCGGGCGCCGTGCTCGACGGACGGGATGTCGGCACGGTCGTTTGCCCGGACGCCAATGTGAAGCTCTTTGTCTTCGCCAGCCCCGAAATCCGGGCCCATCGGCGCTGGCTCGAACTCAACAGTTCGGGGTCCGCCCTCTCCGAGGCACAAGTCCTTGAGGATGTGAAGGAAAGAGACCGGCGGGACGCCGAGCGGGCCATCAGTCCCATGAAGCCGTCGCCCGACGCACACTTGCTCGATACCTCCGATTTGAGTATAGAAGCGGCGTTCGACGCAGCCGTCGCGATCATCGACAAAGCAATGGGTTAAGTGCGTTTTCGCCGTTCGGGCGGCGCGCCTTTTTCGCATTGCTCTGACGCAGGATTCCGCCGGTCGGGTCGTTTTTTGCAACCTCTAACCGACACCGCCCAAATCCACATGCTCCCGGACGTTCTATGATTTCGGGGGAAGACCCGCGGACCCAACCGCCGGCCGGAATAAAAGCATCGTCAGGAGACTTTTACATTGGCTAACACCGCAAGCGCGCTCAATCCGAGCCGCGAAGATTTTGCCGCCCTGCTGGAGCAGTCCTTTTCCGAAGGCAGCATGCAGGAAGGCTCCGTCATCAAGGGGACGGTCGTCGCCATCGAAAACGACCTCGCTATCATCGATGTCGGCCTCAAGACGGAAGGTCGCGTCGCCCTCAAGGAATTTGCGACACCCGGCAAGCCCGCCAACCTCAATGTCGGCGATATTGTCGAGGTTTATCTCGAGCGCATCGAGAACGCGATGGGCGAAGCGGTGCTCAGCCGCGAAAAAGCCAAGCGTGAGGAAAGCTGGATCCGCCTCGAGGAAGCCTTCGAGAAACAGGATCGCGTCGACGGTCAGATTTTCGGCCGCGTCAAAGGCGGCTTCACGGTCGATCTCGACGGCGCTGTGGCCTTCCTGCCCGGCAGCCAGGTCGATATTCGTCCCGTGCGCGACGTGACGCCGCTGATGAATATTCCGCAGCCCTTCCAGATTCTGAAAATGGACAAGCGGCGCGGCAATATCGTCGTCTCGCGCCGTGCGGTGCTCGAGGAAACGCGCGCCGAACAGCGGCAGGAGCTGGTCGAGAACCTGAAAGAAGGCCAGGTGCTTGAAGGCGTCGTCAAGAACATCACCGATTACGGCGCCTTCGTCGATCTCGGCGGCGTCGACGGCCTCCTCCATGTCACCGACATCGCCTGGCGCCGCGTCAATCATCCGACCGAAGTGCTCTCGATCGGCCAGACGCTGAAGGTTCAGGTCATCAAGGTCAATCATGACACGCAGCGCATTTCGCTGGGCATGAAGCAGCTCGAAGCCGATCCCTGGGAAGGCGTCGAGGCAAAATATCCGCTCGAGGCACGCTTCAAGGGCCGCGTCACCAACATCACCGACTACGGTGCGTTCGTGGAGCTCGAGCCCGGCGTGGAAGGCCTCGTCCATGTCTCCGAGATGAGCTGGACCAAGAAGAACGTGCATCCGGGCAAGATCGTTTCCACCTCGCAGGAAGTGGAAGTGATGGTGCTCGAAGTCGATCCGGTGAAGCGCCGCATCTCGCTTGGCCTCAAGCACTGCATGGACAATCCCTGGACGACCTTCGCCGAGAAATATCCCTCGGGCACGATGGTCGAGGGCGAGATCAAGAACATCACCGAGTTCGGGCTCTTTATCGGTCTCGACGCCGATGTGGACGGCATGGTGCACATGTCCGATCTCGACTGGAACCGCCCGGGCGAAGAGGCGATGACCGATTACCAGAAGGGCCAGATCGTGAAAGCGGTCGTGCTCGATGTCGACACCGAGAAGGAACGCATCTCGCTGGGCATCAAGCAGCTCTCCGGCGATCCGATGGAATCGCTGGGCGATATCCGCAAGGGTGCCGTCGTGACCTGCACGGTTACCGCCGTCACCGAAAACGGCCTCGAGGTCACGGTGGGTGCGGACGACATGTCGGCCTTCATCCGTCGCGCCGAACTGGCGCGCGACCGTGGCGATCAGCGACCGGAACGTTTCTCGGTCGGTGACAAGATCGATGCCCGCGTGACGCAGTTCGACCGCGCGGCTCGCAAGATCCAGCTTTCGATCAAGGCGCTCGAAATCGCCGAAGAGAAAGAAGCCGTGGCGCAGTACGGCTCGTCGGATTCGGGCGCGTCGCTGGGCGACATTCTGGGTGCGGCCCTCAACAAGGCCAGCACGGACGATAAATAAGGGCGCAACGGGTGGGGCGACAAGCCCCGCCCGTCGCGTTAAGCTCCGGCTCCACTTTCGTCCTGTCCGGAGGGTAAGACACGTGTCGCTCGATGCAGATACATTGACAGACAGGCGGCGTTTGAAGCGCCGCCTGTTTTTTTGGCGCGCCGGCGCCGTCCTCGCGCTGGCCGTGGCATTGATTGCATTGATGTCCGAGCGCGGCTGGCCCGGCCGTTCGCATATTGCCCGTGTCGAGATCGGCGGCATTGTCGTCGACGATCGCTTGCGGCACGAAATGCTGGACAAGATTGCCAAGGACCCGAGCGTCAAGGCGGTGATCCTCGCCATCGACAGCCCCGGCGGCACGACGACGGGCGCCGAGGCACTCTACGAATCCATCCGCCATGTCGCGGCCGAGAAGCCGGTCGTCGCCGTGCTGGGGACGGTTGCCGCGTCGGGCGGCTATATCGTCGCCATGTCGGCCGACCGCATCGTCGCCCGCGGCAACACCATCACCGGCTCCATCGGCGTCATCTTCCAATGGGCGCAGCTTGAGGAACTTCTGAAGCATATCGGTGTCGAGATGCGCGAGGTCAAATCGGCGCCGCTGAAGGCCGAGCCGAACCCCTTCCACCGGCCGAGCCCGGAGGCGCTGCAGGTGACAAAGGATCTCGTCGACAGCTCCTATGACTGGTTCCTGCATCTCGTTATGGAACGGCGCGGCATGGACGAGGCAATGGCGCGACGCCTCGGCGACGGACGCGTCTTCACCGGCTGGCAGGCGGTGGAAAACGGGCTCGTCGACGAGATCGGCAGCGAAGAGCAGGCGATCGCCTGGCTTGCCGAGGAATACGAGCTCGATGCCCGCCTCCCGGTCCAGACATGGGAACCGGCCTATCCCGGTCTCGGCTTTGTGGGCTTCGCCGGCCGGATGCTGGGCGAGACGATCATTGTCGCCGGTGAGGTCGTGGCCGGAAAAACACTGCAAACAAAAAGACTTACACTTGACGGTCTGACAAGCGTTTGGCAACCTGACCGCCAATAAGGGGAGAGTCAGGACCGCTTCCGGTGACGGTCAAGGACAATGCGAGGCACGGCCGGGGGACGCAAGCATATGATAAAATCGGAACTCGTCGCGCGTCTGGCTCAGGCCAATCCGCATCTCTACCAGCGCGACGTCGAACGCATCGTCGGGACGATTTTCGACGAGATCAGCGCCGCGCTGGCGCGGGGCGACCGGGTTGAGTTGCGCGGCTTCGGGGCCTTTTCGGTCAAGAGCCGGCCGGCGCGCACCGGCCGCAATCCGCGCACCGGCGAACCTGTTCACGTCGAGGAAAAATCGGTGCCCTTCTTCAAGACGGGCAAGGAATTGCGCGAGCGCCTTAACAATGCCGATATTTCCGACGACAAGCTGATGGCGGCCGACGACGGCGACGACGATTGATCCCGGCGCCGGCGGCTCTTGTTGACGCCCTGATTTCGGGACAGAACGCGTGAAACTCCTGCGCTGGATATTGCTGCCGCCCATCGTTCTCCTTGCGATGGCACTGGCGGTCGCCAACCGGTCGAGCGTGACCTTCAGCCTCGATCCCTTCAACCCGGAGAGCCCGGCGCTCGGCGTCGATATCCCGCTTTTCCTGATCGTGCTGGTTTCGGTGCTTGTCGGTATTCTGGCCGGCGGCTTCGGCGCCTGGGCGCAGGCCCGGCGAAAAGCGGCGCGGAGCAAGGGCGCGGCCCCGGTGGGCGGTTTGCCGGCGCTTCGAGCCGCCGAAAACGACTAAATCCGGTCCCCTTGCGGCGCCGATCTGCTATAAGGCGGCCCAAGGACATGAGCAGGCCCGCGATGACACTTGGCAACCCGATTTTCTGCGCACTGGACACCACCGATGTCGATCGGGCGGTGATGCTTGCGCGCGGCCTCAAGGGCAGCGTCGGCGGTGCCAAGATCGGCATGGAATTCTTCAACGCCCATGGGCCGGCCGGCTACCGGGCGGTGGCTGAAACGGGACTGCCGATCTTTCTCGACCTGAAGCTTCACGACATTCCGAACACGGTCGCCGGTGGCATTCGCGCGGTACTGCCGCTCGCGCCCGCCATCGTCAACGTCCATGCGGCCGGCGGCAGCGCCATGATGCGCGCGGCCGCCGAGGCGGCGCGCGAGGCGGGCGAGCGCCGTCCGCTGATCATCGGCGTCACGCTGCTGACGAGCCTTGATGAAACCGATCTGGCGGCAACCGGCGTCGGCGGCACGACATCCGATCAGGTGCGCCGGCTTGCAGGCCTTGCGGCCGCTGCCGGTCTCGACGGCGTCGTCTGCTCGGGCCATGAGATCGAAACCCTGCGCCGCGATCTCGGGTCTGACTTCAAACTGATCGTGCCGGGTATCCGTCCGGCCGGAAGCGCCATCGGCGACCAGAAGCGGGTGATGACGCCGACCGAAGCCCTGGCGCTCGGCGCCGATGTGCTCGTTATCGGCCGACCCATTACCGGCGCGGGCGATCCGCGGGCCGCGGCCGAAGAGATCGTCCGCTCGCTTGCGGCATGATCCCGTCATGACGGTCCGTGTCAAAATCTGCGGCTTGTCGACACCGGAAACGATCGAGGCATCGGTCGCCGCCGGTGCCGACTATCTCGGTTTTATCTTCTATCCGAAAAGCCCCCGAAACATCTCGCTCGCACAGGCCCGCGCGCTGGCGGCCGGCGTTCCTTCCTCCGTGCTCAAGGTCTCACTCACCGTCGATGCCGACGACCGGACGCTTGACGGGGTGGTCGAGGCACTCCAGCCCGACATCCTGCAGCTTCATGGCGCGGAAACGCCGGACCGCCTTGTCGAACTCAAATCACGCTATGGCATCACGCTGATGAAGGTCATTGGCGTCGCCGAGCCGGGCGATCCGGAACTTTGCGAAATTTACCGAGATTCCGCCGATTTGTTGCTGTTCGATGCCAAACCGCCTAAATCTATGGCGGGTGCGCTGCCGGGCGGAAACGGCTTGGTTTTCGACTGGTCGCTGATCGCCGGCCATCGGCCGGACATGCCCTGGATGCTTTCAGGCGGCCTCACCGCCGAAAATGTCGCCGAGGCGATCCGCATTACCGGCGCCGAAGCGGTCGACGTTTCATCCGGTGTCGAAAGCGCGCCGGGCAAGAAGGATCCGGCCGCGATCGCAGCCTTTATTCGTGCGGCCAAGGGCGCCTGACGGCAGCCTGAATTTGGTGGAAGAGAAAGTTCGAGCGTGAGCACTTCGCAAGCCAACTCACTACGCAACGGACCCGACGAGCGGGGTCGCTTCGGCATTTTCGGCGGCCGCTTCGTCGCCGAAACGCTGATGCCGCTGGTGCTCGATCTCGACAAGGCCTACACCGCCGCGAAGAACGACCCAGCCTTCCAGGCGCAGATCGATTTCATGCAGCGCGATTATGTGGGCCGGCCAAGCCCGCTTTATCTCGCCGAACGTCTGACCGAGAAATTCGGCGGCGCCAAAATCTACATGAAGCGCGACGAGCTCAACCATACCGGCAGCCACAAGATCAACAATTGCCTCGGACAGATTCTGCTGGCGATGCGCATGGGCAAGACGCGCATCATCGCCGAAACCGGTGCCGGCCAGCACGGCGTCGCGACCGCCACCGTCTGCGCGCGTTTTGGTCTGCCCTGCGTCGTCTATATGGGCACCACCGACATCGAGCGGCAGAAGCCCAATGTCTTCCGCATGAAGCTTCTCGGCGCCGAGGTTGTGCCGGTCACGTCTGGAACCGGCACGCTGAAGGATGCGATGAACGAGGCCTTGCGCGACTGGGTGACCAATGTCGACAACACCTATTATCTCATCGGCACGGTCGCAGGCCCCCATCCCTATCCGGCGATGGTGCGCGACTTTCAGTCGGTGATCGGCAACGAAACGAAAGCGCAGATGCAGGAGCGCGAAGGGCGGTTGCCGGATTCGCTGGTCGCCTGTATCGGCGGCGGCTCCAATGCGATGGGATTGTTCCATCCCTTCCTCGACGATCGGTCGGTGAAAATCTACGGCGTCGAGGCGGCCGGCAAGGGCCTTGAAACCGGCGAGCATTGCGCCTCGCTGAAAGGCGGCTCGGCCGGCGTGCTGCATGGCAACCGGACCTATCTGCTGCAGGACGAAGACGGGCAGATCAAGGACGGTCATTCGATTTCGGCCGGCCTCGACTATCCGGGTATCGGGCCCGAGCATGCATGGCTGCACGAAACGGGCCGTGCCGAATATGTGTCGGCGACCGACAAGGAAGCGCTTGAGGCGTTCCAGCTCTGCTCGCGGCTCGAAGGCATCATTCCGGCGCTTGAACCGGCGCATGCGCTGGCTTTCGTCTCGAAACTCGCACCGACGCTGCCGAAAGACCACCTGATGGTGATGAATATGTGCGGGCGTGGCGACAAGGACGTGTTCGCGGTTGCCGACCATCTGGGGGTGACGCTGTGACGACGCGGCTCGACAAACGCTTTGCGCGTCTGAAGACGGAAGCCCGCGCGGCCTTCGTCACCTTCATCACCGCCGGCGATCCCGATTTCGACACGACGCTGGCCATCCTGAAAGGCCTGCCGGCTGCCGGCGCCGACGTCATCGAACTCGGCATGCCGTTCACCGATCCAATGGCCGATGGGCCGGCGATCCAGGCATCGACGCAGCGGGCGCTGAAAGCGGGCGCCAGCATGATGAAGACGCTTGATCTCGTGCGCCGGTTCCGCGCCAGCGACAGCGATACGCCGATCGTGCTGATGGGCTATTACAATCCGATCTATCACATGGGCGTCGAACTGTTCCTTTCCCGCGCGACCGAAGCGGGCGTCGACGGATTGATCGTGGTCGATCTGCCGCCTGAGGAAGATGACGAGCTCTGCGAACCCGCCATGCGCGCCGGTCTCAATTTCATTCGTCTCGCGACGCCGACGACCGACGACCGGCGCCTGCCGGCCGTTCTCGCCAACACGTCGGGCTTCGTCTACTACGTCTCGATCAACGGCATCACCGGCTCGGCAAGCCCCGAGACGCGCAATGTCGCGGCGGCGGTCGCCCGCATCAAACGTCACACTTCTTTGCCGGTCGCTGTCGGCTTCGGCATCCGCACGCCGGAACAGGCAGCCGAGATCGCACGCAACGCCGATGGCGCTGTGGTCGGCTCGGCGATCGTCGATGCCATTGCCGCCGAAATCGATCCGCAAGGCCGGGTGAAACCGGGCGCCGCCGAGCGCGTTCTTGCATTCGTGCGTAAGCTTGCCGATGGCGTTCACGGCGCGCGCGCCACCGCAGCGGAATAGAAGGAAGGACCCGATGAACTGGATCAACAATGTCGTCCGGCCGAAAATTCAGCGGGTTTTCAAGAAGCGCGAACAGGCGCCCGACAATCTCTGGCACAAATGCGGAAATTGCGGCGAGATGATCTTCCACCGCGATCTCGATGCGGCGATGCGCGTCTGCCCGGCCTGCGATCATCATTTGCGGTTCGGCACGAAGGAGCGCCTCGCGTCGATTTTCGACAATGCCGACTACCAGCTCGTGCCTGTCGACGGTGTCCCGCTCGATCCGCTGAAGTTTCGCGACCAGAAAAAATATCCCGACCGCCTCAAGGAAGCGCGCAGCAAGACCGGCCGGGACGACGCCGTGACCGTCGCGCACGGACCGCTCGACGGTGTCGAGGCTGTGGTCGCGGTTGAAGACTTTTCTTTCATGGGCGGTTCGCTCGGCATGGCAGCCGGCGAGGCGATCATTCGCGGCGCCGAGGTGGCGCGCGAGATGAAGGCACCCTACATCCTCTTCACCGCCGCCGGTGGCGCGCGCATGCAGGAGGGCATCCTTTCGCTGATGCAGATGCCCCGCACCACGGTGGCCATCCAGCTGCTGCGCGAAGCGGGCCTTCCCTTCATTGTCGTGCTGACCGATCCGACGACCGGCGGCGTTCTCGCCTCCTATGCCATGCTGGGCGATATTCAGATCGCCGAGCCGAAGGCGTTGATCGGCTTTTCGGGCCGTCGCGTCATCGAGCAGACGATCCGCGAAAAATTGCCGGACGATTTCCAGCGGGCAGAGTTCCAGATGGAACATGGCATGGTCGACATGATCGTGCATCGTCACAAGATGAAGGAAACGCTGGCGCGTATTGTTCGGCTGATGACGCACCGCCCGCGCAGCGCAAAGCAGCAAAGCGCCAATGTCCCGGCGACGGTTGCCGCGCCGGCGCCGTGAGCGAACAGGAACGCTTAACCAGCGACGTCATCCTCGACCGCTTGACCGGGCTTCATCCGAAGCTGATCGACCTTTCGCTCGATCGCACATGGCGATTGCTTGCCGCACTCGGTCATCCGGAACGCGCCTTGCCGCCGGTTTTCCACGTTGCCGGAACCAACGGCAAGGGATCGGTTGCCGCTTACTTGCGGGCCTGCCTCGAAGCGGGCGGCTATGCCGTTCACAGCTATACCTCGCCGCATCTCGTGCGCTTTCACGAACGCATCCGCCTCGCCGGACATCCACACAGTTCCTTCATCGCGGAACCGGCGCTGGCGGCGCTGCTCGACGAATGCGAGCGCGCCAACGGCGGTCAGCCGATCACTTTTTTTGAAATCACCACCTGTGCCGCGCTGCTCGCCTTTTCACGCGCACCGGCAGACGCCCTGATCCTCGAAGTCGGCATGGGCGGACGGCTCGACACGACCAATGTCGTTGCAAGGCCCGCCGTCTCCGTCGTCACGCCGGTCGATCTCGACCATCAGGCCTTTCTCGGCGACACGATTGCGCTGATCGCGGCCGAGAAAGCCGGCATTCTGAAGCGCGGCGTTCCCGCCGTCATCGGCCCGCAACCTGACGAGGCGCGTGTTGCCATTGAAATGGCGGCCGAAAAAACCGGTACGCCGCTCTTCATGCACGGACAGGAATTCACCGCACATGAGGAGGCGGGATCGCTTGTCTATCAGGACGAGGCCGGCCTTCTTGACCTTCCCTTGCCGCGGCTTGCCGGCCGGCATCAGATCGACAATGCCGGCATCGCCATTTGCGCGCTGCGCCGCGCGGAGATTTTCCCGCTCGATCGGACAGCGATCGCCGAGGGACTGACCCATGTCGAATGGCCGGCACGGATGCAGCGCCTGACGCGCGGACCGCTGTTCGATTTGTTGCCGAAGGAGAGCGATCTCTGGCTCGATGGCGGCCACAATCCCGCGGCCGGACGCGCCATCGCCGAGACCATGGCCGATCTCGCCGCGCGGGATCCAAAGCCGCTCGTGCTCATCTGCGGCATGCTCGACACCAAAGACGCCACCGGCTTCTTCGCGCCGTTCGCCGGGCTCGCCGCGCATGTCGAGACGGTCACCATTCCGGACGCGCCAGCATCGCTGCCGGCCGAAAAGCTCGCCGAGGCCGCACATGCCGCCGGGCTCGACGCGACGCCGGCCGCATCGCTCGAGCAGGCGCTTTCCCGCGCCAATGTCGATGCCGGCCGTGCCAGCCCGCGCGTCCTTATTTGCGGCTCGCTCTATCTTGCCGGTCACGTGCTGCGCGACCACGCATGAAAAAGGCCGGTTCGTGAGAACCGGCCTTCTTTAAATCTCCCGCAACGGCAATCAGATCGCGCCGTCGATCCATTCGACGATCTTGCCTTTCGGCAGAGCGCCGACTTTTGTCGCAGCCACCTGACCGTCCTTGAAGATCATCAATGTCGGGATACCGCGCACGCCGTACTTGGTCGGCACATTCGGGTTCTCGTCGATATTGATCTTCGCGACGGTCAGCTTGCCGCCGTAATCCTTGGCGATCTCTTCCAGCGCCGGGCCGATCTGCTTGCAGGGGCCGCACCACTCCGCCCAGAAATCGACCAGAACGGGGCCGGAAGCATCCAGCACATCGCTCTCGAAGGATTGATCGGTCACTTTGTTGGTCGCCATCTTCTTCCTTTCCTGGCCCAGGTTCCTGTTTCACCAGGCGGGCCTGCGCGCCAAAAGGGCGCGAATACGAGGGTACAAATTCAACCTGACATCAAATCTAGGAACGCGCCACCCCAAGGTCAAGGCGCGCTCTTTGTCGCGGATTTGGCTGATTCCAGAACATTTTCCAGCATCCGGGCGGGCAATTCCATCAGTGCCGGGCCCTCGGTCCACAAAAGTGCGCAGCGCACCTTGCGGTCAGGGAAAATGCGCGCCAATACGGCGCGATAGGCGGCCATCTGCGCCACATAGGCCGGCGCGACATCCGCCGGTGTCGCGGGCGGCGGGCGATTCGTCTTGTAGTCAATGATCATCACCGCGTCGCTTGTGACACAGAGGCGATCGATCTGGCCGGTCACCGGAAAGGGCGTACCGCCGAAATCGATCATGCCGGCAATCGGCGCTTCGGCGCGGCTGCCGGGCGCGAAGACGCGCGAAAATTTCTCATCGTTCAGCACACGGAAGACGGCATCCTCAATCTCGGCCCGCGCATCCGCGTCGAGCCCATGCGCGGGCAGGGCCAGATAACGTTTGGCCGCGCCGGCGCGGGCGTCGGGCGGCATGTCCGGCAATGTTTCGAGCAGGCGGTGAATGAGACTGCCGCGCTGAAATCGGCGCGTTGCATCGCCGGCGCGCGGCGATACCGGCACGGGCTCCGCCATGCCCTCGGGCGGCAGGCGCGACGGCGCCAGCGGGCGCGAGGGTCGCGGCTCGGCACCGGCGTCGCGCCGCGTCCAGTCCGGACGTTCCGGCAGCGGAGAGGGAGTAGCGGCCTTTTCCGGCTCGGGTTTGCGCTTCTGTTTGCCTTCGATACGCCAGACGGGTCCGCCATCGGCATGCGCCGCTGCCTTCGCCTCCGGCAGCAACGCCTCGCAGGCAAGTTCGTACCAGCATTCGGGCGGCGGCGGATTGACGCCACGATAGCCCGCCACATAGAGCCGGTCGCGGGCGCGCGTCATCGCCACATAGAGAAGCCGCCGGTATTCCTCGGCTTGCACGCGGCGATGCCCCTCGCGTGCGATGGCACTGACCTCGTCCTCGTCCTTCTTGCGCACCGGCCACAGCAGCAGTTTCGGTCCGTCATTCGGCAGCGGCAATTCGAGCAGCGCCGGATCGTGACTGCCGCCCGGCACGGCGCAGGTGTCGGGCATGAAGACGATTTCGGCCTCGAGACCTTTCGCACCATGCACGGTCATCACGCGCACCTCGTCGCGGCCCTGATCCATGTCGCGCTTGATTTCGGCGGCGCCGCGCTCGACCCAATGCACAAAGGCTTCAAGCGAGGGCGCGTGACGGCGTTCGAATTCGAGCGCCAGCGACAAAAGTTCGTCGATCGGATCGGCCGCGTCCGGCCCGAGCCGCGCCAGCAACCGCTCGCGGCCCTTCTCGGCCACCACATGCGCGAAGAATTCATAAGGTGGTTCGAAATCGGCGCGGGCGAGCAGGCCCGTCAACAGCGCCTCGGCCTCGGCGAAGCGGGCATTGCCGCCCGCCTTTTCCTGCAGTGCCTTCCAGAGCGACCCCTTGCGATCGATCGCCAGATCGAAAAGCTCGTCTTCGGCGAGGCCGACCAACGGACTTTTCAGGACCGTCGCCAGCGTCAGATCGTCGTCCGGCAGCAGCGCGAAATGCGCCAGCGCCAGCAGATCCATCACCGCAAGCTGTTCGGTCAGTACCATGCGGTCGGCGCCGGCGACCGCGATCCCTTGCTCCTTCAGATTTCGTACCATTTCGCCGACAAAGGCGTTTCGGCGGCGCACCAGAATCAGAATGTCGCCGGGCCGAATCGGACGGCCGCGCCCGGCGAGTATTTCCTTGTTGTCGAGCCAGCCCTTGATGGTCAGCGCGATGCGCGCGGCCAGCTTCGCCATCGGCGCCGTCTCGGTCATGTAGTCGAGCGGCGCGTCCCAGACGACCGCCTCCTCGCCCTCCTCCGGTTCCTCCAGCGGCCAGATCTCGACGAGACCCGCATCACTGGCGCGGAAGGCGATGTGATCGTCGAATTCGCCGGACGCCGTCAGCCCGTCGCGAGCATGCGCCAGCGCAAAAACCCTGTCGACCGCCGCGAGCACTTCGGGCACCGAGCGGAAGGAGCGCGTCAGGGGCACATAGTCCCATTTGCGCTCGGCCGCCTTCACGCGCTTTTCGAAATAGCGTTTCATCGTATCGAAGCGGGCCGGATCGGCGCCCTGAAATGAAAAGATCGACTGTTTTTCGTCGCCGACCGCGAAGACGGTGCGCACCCGCTCGCGCGCGCCATGGCCCACCAGGAACTCTTCGGCCAGCGCCGCAATCACATCCCATTGGTCGGGACTGGTGTCCTGTGCCTCGTCGACCAGAATGTGATCGATACCGCCGTCGAGCTTGTAGAGAACCCAGGCGGCCATGCGGCTGCGTGTCAGCAGTTCGCGCGTCGCCGAAATCAGATCGTCGTAATCGAGCAAGGCGCGGGCGCGTTTGGCGTCGCGGAAGGCATCGAGAATGGCGACCGCCAGCGTCAGGATCGCCTCGGTCGCCTCGACAACGGCGACCGCGCGTATCCGCCCGTAAAGCCCCAGTATTCTCTGCTGCTCGGTATAAAGCGCGTCGGCGGCTTGCGGATTGTCGGCCGCAAGCTTCGCTGTCATCAGGGTTTTGCGGGGCTCGTTTTTCTGCGTCAGGAAAATGGAAAGATAGTCTTCCAGATTGTCGGTCCGGCTGTCGGGCGTTTCGAGAAAACCGGCAAGCGCCGCGCCACGCTCGATATCCGTTTTAGTGCCGCCCGCCAGTACGGCCGCCGCCACCCGCATTCCGGCTTCGGGCAGGCGCGCGATCGCCGCGCGCAGTCCCTCGACCGTTTCATCCGCGTCGACCGAGAGCGCCAGGCGCAACGCGGCGCGGATGCCGTCGAGCCCGCCAAGCCCTTCCATCAGTTCGGCGAAATTTTCGCGTTGCGTGGTGATTTCCTTCAGCAGATTTCCGAAGGCAAGTTCGTCGACGCGCGCCACCACATGCGCCAGCGCCGCCGACAGAGCCGTGTCCCGTTCCGCACCGGCGCGGCGCAAAACAGCGTCGCGTACCTCCGCCATCAATTCATCGGCGCTGCGTTCGTCGAGAATATCGAAATGCGGCGGCACGCCGGCCTCGAGCGGAAAGCGGCCGAGCAGGCGTTCGCAGAAAGCATGGATGGTCTGGATTTTCAGGCCGCCCGGCGTTTCGATCGCACGGGCGAAAAGCTTGCGCGCCTCCTTGAGCATCGCCGCATCGGGCGCGACACCTTCGAGCCCCTGAATTTCAGCGGCGAGCGCCTTGTCGGTCATCATCGCCCAGTCGCCGAGACGCTTGTAGAGACGCGACGACATTTCGGCCGCCGCCGCCTTGGTGAAAGTCAGACAGAGAATGCGTTCAGGCGCATTGCCGGCCAGCAACAGCCGCGCCACACGCGTCGTCAGCGCGTGGGTCTTTCCGGAGCCTGCATTGGCCGACACCCAGACCGAGGCTTCGGGATCGGAAGCGCGGCGCTGCGCGTTGTCGGCGCCGTGACTTTTCTCCGATGCCGCCGTCATTCGCCCTCGCCTCCCGAAGCCGACCATTCCTTGACGCGCGCCAGATGGTCGTAATCGCCGAAGCGGCTTGTGAACATCGGCCGCGGCCGCGAGAGATAGGGTGTCACCTCGTCCTCATACTGCTTCAGCAGATCGACGAGTCGCGCGTAGATGTCCTCGGCGAGATCGCCGCCGGGATCGGGAATGACGCGTTCCTCGCCGGCCGTTTCGCCGCCGGTCAGGCGCAGATAGACAAGCCGCGAAGCGCGCGCCTCGGGCAATCCCGCCTTTTCCTGAAAGCCACCCCGCGCCGCCATCGCCGCTTCGAGCGGCAGTTGCGGCGCCAGACCGGACTCGACCTGCTTCTTGCTCGGCACGCTGCCGGTCTTGTAGTCGGCGATGCTCAGCGTGCCGTCCTTCATCCGATCGATGCGGTCGGCCTTGCCGGTCAGCCGGACCGGACGCGCCAGCCCCTTGATTTCGATCTCGCCTGCGGCCTCGGGATAGGAGCGGGCGATCTCGCCACGATGCTCGCGCTCATATTCGACCATCCAGCGGGCGATGCGCTGGAAGCGCGGCCACCAGAAAGCGGCGACGCCCGGCCGCTCCATCGCACTTTGGAAAACCTCTTCGCCAATCTCGATCAGCTTCGCGCGCGCATGGTCGGGCAGGGCTTCGGGAAAGGCGGAGACGAATTTCTCGAGCGCCTTGTGAACAATGGTGCCGCGTTCAGCCGCGGCAATATCGGCGTCGAGCGGGTCGAGCACGCGCAACTTCAATATCTTCTTCGCATAGATCGCATAAGGGTCGCGGATCAGCGTTTCGATTTCGGTGACCGAGAATTGCGTCGGACGCGCCGCGAGCGGCGGCCTCGGGCGCGGCCGGACGGGATCGATTTTCGCAGCCGGCCGGTCGAGGTCGTGCGCCCAGTGCGCCCAATGCGGCGCCAGCGGCGCCTTTTCCTCTCCGAGACCGGTCAGCACGCTTGCCAGCCTGAGCCACCAGCGCGAGGCGACCGTCGGCGCGCCCTCGACCTTGGCCGCCCGCGTCAGCACGGCTTCCGCCGCGCTCGCGCCTTCGACGAAATCATGCGCGGCAAGACCGATCCGGCGTTCCGGCGGATCGATGCCGAGGGCGGCGCGCATCGGACGATTGAGCCAGGGATCGATGCCGGCCTCGGCCGGCCAGGTGCCTTCATTGAGGCCGCCCAGAATAATCCGGTCGGCATGCTGCAGCCGCGCTTCGAGCGGTCCCCAGATGAAGAGCCTGGGGTGGCGGCCCCAGCGCGGGCGCAGCACGCGGCCTTCCGCCAGTTGATCGAAAAAGCGGGGATAAGATTTGGCGTCGAGCGTTCCGAAAGCGGGCGCCGCATCGATCAGTTCACGGATGAAGGTGGCCGCCGCCTCGCCCTCCTCGCGCGCCCAGAGGCGGTCGGCGCCGGCTTCCGTGGCGGTCGCTGCGAGGCGCTCGGCGGTCTCGATATGGGCCCCGACAAGCGCCTCGAGCGGGGCGTCCGCGCGCCAGGCCTCGAGCATCGGCAAAGCATCATGCTCAACCCTGTCGAGCATGTTGATGGTTTCGGCGAGATCGCGGTCAAAAGCGGCGGAAATCCGCCCGCTTTCTTCGCGGGCCTGCCTTTCGGCCATGCATGCCATGCGCATGCCTTCGATGCCCGGCGCGGGGCGCGGTCCGCGCAGGATCAGGCGCTCCATGGCGCGCACGCGGGCGCGGAAACGCGCCGATTCTTCGCCGGCCGATGCCAGCGGATGCTTCAGACAGGCCAGCAACGCCACCGGCGCGAAGTCCTCGGCGATCATGGTCATGACGAGGCGCAAGAAGGCCATGGGCGGCGTTCTGGCCAGCGGCTCGCCGCCTGAGTCGTCGACCTCGATCTTCCAGCGCCGCAATTCCATCGCGACGCGCCGCGCCAGCTTTCGGTCGGGCGTCACCAGCGCCGCCGTTTTCGCTGGCGTTTCAAGCACTTCGCGCATCAGCAGCGCGATCGCGCCGGCTTCGTCGCGCTCGCTCGCCGCCTCAATCAGCGTCAGCCCGTCCAGCGCTTCGCGCGCCTGTTTTTTCATCCCGGCCAGACGCGCGCGCCAGCGTTCCGTCGTCTCGGCCGGCCGCATCGCTTCCGACAAAATTCGGCCGCGCGCCGCCGTTTTCTGTGCCGTTTCCGCGCCCGGCCAGAAGGCGACATCGGCGCGTGTCGCCTCCAAATGGCGCAGCAGTTTCGACATGCCGTATTGCGGATGCGACGCCGTTCCCGGTTCGCCGATAACGGCCCAGCTTTCCTCGTCGAGATCGAGATCGAGGCCCGGCAGCACGACCGCACCTGACGGCAGAGACGCCACAACCTTCAGCAAATCGGCGGTGGCGGGGATCGAACCGGTCGATCCGGCGGCGATGACAGGTGCTTGGGGCGGATGCGCGCGCCAGAGATCGGCTTGCGCGCGGATCAGGCGATTGCGGCGCTCGGCCTGCTCCATGAAACCGAGGCGTTCCATTTCATCCGGCCATGCAGCGGTCAGCAGTTTCAGGAATTCAAGCGTCACCTGCCAGTGATCGGCAAATTCGTCGGGCACCAGATTGGCGAGCGCGCCGAGATCGACGCCCTCGGTCAGGCCCATGTCGAGGAAGCGGCCGAGATCGGCGGCCAGCGCCAGCGCGCGCGCCTCGTCTTCGCCACGGCCTTCGACAATCATCCGTGCCAGGCGCAATTGTCGTTCGAGCGCCGGCATGGCGGGCGGCAGACCGAGTGCATCGGCACCCATGCCTTTCGGATCGAGGATCAGATCGTCCTCATCGACATCGCCAAGCGTGCGGATCGTCGGCAGGATCAACGCCGCGCCGCCGCTGGCGCGCAGAAAGGCTTCGCCGAGCGCCCGCACCGCGCGGCGCGTCGGCAGCAGGATCGTGATGTCGGCTAGTTCGGGCGCACCGGCGAAACGACCGCCCAGCGCCGGATCGGCCAGCAAGGCGGCCGCCAGCCGCTCCAGAAAGGGCGAACCGGGCGGCATGGTGAAAAGGGCGCGGGAATCGGCGGACATGGCCGCCATCGTAGCCGTTCGGGCGTCACAAATCCCGCAGGAAGGCCTCGGCCTCGGCGAGATCGTCCGGCGCGCCGACATGCATCCAGGTGCCACCCATGCGCTGGCCGTAGAGCCGGCCCTGCTCGATCAGGCGGTCCCAGATCAGATTGGTCGAAAAAGCGCCATCCGGCCCGTCGGCGAAGAGCGCCGGCTTGACGATCTGGACACCGGCAAACATGAAGGGCGCCGTGGTGCTTTCGCCGCGCCGCGCCAGCAGGCCCGTCGGGTCCATCGTGAAATCGCCGCGGCCGACATAACCGATGGTGCGGGCGGCATCGGCGATCATCAGCAGCGCATCCATGCGTTCGGCATCGAAAGCGGCGATCAGCGCCTTGAGGTTCGAGCCCAGTCCCTCGACCCAGACGGAATCGGAATTGAAGGTCAGGACCGGCTCGTCGCCGAGCAGCGGCAGCGCCTTTTTTGTGCCGCCGCCGGTGTCGAGCAGGCCCGCGCGTTCGTCGGAGATGACGATGCGCGGGTGCCGGCGTGTCGCCAGATGCGCTTCGAGCAGATCGGCGAAATGGTAGACGTTGACCACCGCCTCTTCGATGCCGGCTTCGGCCAGACGATCGAGCACGTGATCGATCAGCGGCTTGCCGGCGAGGCGCACCAGCGGCTTCGGTATCGTTTCGGTCAGCGGGCGCATGCGTGTGCCCCTGCCCGCCGCCATCACCATTGCCTTGCGTATTTTCATGGAAGTGCACCCAGCACATGCGCGTCGAGCCAGACTTTCAACGCGGCGAGCGCGGGATGAGCGAGATTGCGGCGCAGATAGTCGACGGTGCGCGGCATATGCGCCATGTAATGCGGCTTGCCGTCGCGTTTCAGCAGGCGCGGCCAGAGACCCATCAGGCGCAACGCGCGTTCGGCGCCGAGCGCGGCATAGGCGGCCAGGAATTCCTCTTCGTCGAAACCCGGCAACTCGCTCCTGGCGCGCTCGACATAAAGGGCGCGCATGGCCTGTTCGCGCGACGGCGGCACGTCGCGGCGGGCATCCTGCAGGAAGGAAACGAGGTCATAGGCACGCGAGCCGATCAGCGCGTCCTGAAAGTCGATCACGCCGACGCGGGCCGCGCCTTGCCGCGCGCCGAGCCAGAGCATGTTGGGCGAGTGAAAGTCGCGCAGGAAAAGCGTTTGCGGACCGGCATCGATCAGCGGCCGCAGATCGCTCCAGAGGGCATGAAATTCGGCCCTTTGCCGCGCGGTTGCCTCGCCGCCCAGCACGACCGGGAAATGCCAGTCGAGAAGGACGTCGAGTTCGGCGCGGAAGACACCATCGTCGAAATGCGGCACGACATGCGTCTCGCCATTGCCGACCGGAAGCATGGCCGGCGCCGGCGCCGATTGCAGGCGCAGCAGGGTTTCGATGGCGGCGCGGTAGAGCTCGTCGAGCGGCTCGCCGGCGGGACCGGCGCCCTTCTCGATCAATGTTCCGTAGACGTCATCGCCGAGATCTTCGAGCAGCAGCAAGCCTTGCGCGATGTCGGCGGCGTAGATTTCCGGTGCTGAAAGGCCGAGACCGCGCAGATGTTCGCCGACGGCGACGAAAGCGCGGACGTCTTCGGCCAGATGGGCGACGCGGCTATAGGCGGCGCGGCCGGCGGCGGCCGGCGCGTCGGGGCCAGAAGGCCAGTCCATCAACAGAGCGGGACGGCCGTTCAACGAAAGGCGTTCGTAGCGGCGCGTCGAGGCGTCGCCGGCCAGCGCCTGGCGCGTTGCCTCGCTCCAGCCGGCGCCCGTCAGAAAGGCGCGGATCGTTTCCTCGCGCGTGGTCGTCAAATCGTCAGCCCCTCGAGCCGCGCGGCCCAGCTTCCCGATCCGGTCAGGCGGGCGCGGCGCCCGCCTTCTGGCACGAGAGTGAGGTCGATGTCGAGACGGGCCGCCGCGAGGCGGAGCAGATCGGGCCCGCCGCGCTCCGGCCATTCGACGATCGCAACGCCTTCGTCGAGCAATTCGGCAAGGCCGAGCTCGCGCAAATCGCCCGTGTTTTCAAGGCGGTAGAGATCGACATGGGCGATCAGAAGGGCCGGGCTTTCATAGCTCTGGACCAATGTGAAGGTCGGCGAAGGGACGTCTTCGGCGAGACCGTGGGCGGCCAGATGGGCGCCGATCAGGGCGCGGGCCAGCGCCGTTTTGCCGGCGCCGAGATCGCCCCGGAGCAGGATCAGATCGCCGATCGCCAGCCGCGGCGCCAGGGCCGCGCCGAGGCGGTCGGTGGCGGCGGCGTCGGGCAGGTCGAGATCGAGGGAACGGGTGGCGCTCATGGCTGCTTTTCTAGCGCGGCTTTGCCGGACGGAATAGTAAATTGACGTGACTTTAGGCGCTTCTTAACGCGGAGCGCCCAGACTCCCGCCCGGATCAGGGGGGGCGGACACATGACCGGAAAGTTGCAGGGAACGACGGTCGAGATTTCGCCGACCGATATCGAGCATGCAACGCTCGCCGCGATTTATTCCTACTGGGACAAAAAACGCGGTACACGGACAATGCCGGCACGCGCCGACATCAACCCGCCCGACCTTCGCGAACATCTCGGCTGGATCATCCTGCTCGACGTGCTGCCTGATCTCTCCGATTTCCGCTACCGGCTGATCGGCACCAAGGTGGCGCGCTATTTTCGCGCCGAGGCGACCGGCCTCACCGTCAGCGAAGCTTTCCGGCCCTATGGCGCCGGCGCGGTGAAGGGCATTCTTGCCATACATCGGAAAACCGCGCGCGACCGCGTGCCGGTGATGGCGCTTGGCGAATCCGCCTGGCTCGCGGAAGGCTACGACAATTTCGCAACGATCTACCTGCCGCTCTCGGATGACGGAGAGGTGTGCAACATGATCCTGTCGGCCTTCGTTTTCGACTATTCGGCGGTCCGGGCCGCGAGCGAATCGATGCTGCCCTGAGCCCGCCGCGGGGCGGTTTGTGACAGCGAAAAAGGCTCAAATACCCCCCTCTGTCACAAAACTGTCATAAAACTGTCACAAACGAGGATAAGTTTGTTCCGTGTACGGAGCGATCGACAATTTATCCCCGCCTGAAAATAAACTTATCCCCGGTTTCGGGATATTTTTTCCCGTAATAAATTATCCGCCGTCATGACGGGACCCGCATGCCGCTCTCGATCGCCTTGCGGGCCTTTGCCGGTGGCATGCCGAGGAGGCGGAGGATGCTTTCGCAGACCTGCTGCGTGACCGCGGGGTCGGCCCCCGCCTGGAGCTGGACGCGGATCGCGACGGCGATCAGGGACGCCACCTGGTCGAGCAGGAAGGACGTGACCTCGACATTGAAGCGCCCCTGCGCGACACCCCGTTCGAGATCGCCGCGCAGATAGCGGAACATCTCTTCGCGCATGCCGGGCAGATGGTCGGCGCTGCCGAGAAGCACGGCCGCCCAATCGGGTTCGATCATCAATATGGCGATGAAACGCGAGGTGGCGGTGACGACGCGCCTGGCGGCGTCCTCGATGCCGGCCATCTCGGCGTCGAGCTGGCGGGCGACCTCGAGGCCGAGGCCATAGGCGGCCTCGCGCAGGATTTGGTCCTTGTCGGTGAAGTGATTGTAGAAGGTGCCGTTGGCGAGACCGGCGGCGGTGGTGATGTCGCTGATTTTGGCGGCTTCCAGCCCTTTTTCGGCCACCACATGGACGGCGGCATCGAGCAGCGCGGCGCGGGTGCGCTCGCGTTTGCCCTGGCCTGCCGCGTGATCCTGGAAATGTCCGTGCCGCATGGGGGAGAGGATACATCGGCTTGCGGGTTGACAAAAGTCATTTATGAGGTGTATCTCAAATATGAGACTACTCTCATTTATGAGGCCCCGCATGTCCCGCATTCCCGTCCTGATCGCCGGCGCCGGCCCGGTGGGCCAGATCGCGGCGCTGCTGCTGGCGCGGGCCGGGATCGCCTCGCGGCTGATCGACCGGCGGCTCGAACCGCTGCTGGCGCCGAAGGCCCATGCGGTCAATCCCAGGACGCTCGAAATCTGCGAGAGCGTGGGCGTTGCGGCCGAGGCGCTGCGCGCGGCGGGCGCCAGCGCCAATGATGGCGGCCATGTGCGTTTCGTCGGCACATTGACCGGCCCTGAATTCGGCAGCCTGCCCTATGAGCGGCAGGACGACGCGGCGCTTGCCGACACGCCCTTTCCGCTGACCAATATTCCGCAGCCGAAATTCGAGGCGGCGCTGACACGGGCGATTGCCGCCGAGCCGCTGATCGCCTTCACGCGCGGCGTCGCCTGCAGCGGGTTTGCCGAGACGGCCGGCGGCGTGACCGCCACGCTCGAAAGCGCCGACGGCACGCGCTCGACGCTCGATTGCGCCTATGTCATCGCCGCCGACGGCGCCGGTTCGCCGCTGCGCGCCATGCTCGGGATCGAGATGGAAGGCCCGGAAGCGCTGCAGCACTACATCATGATCCATTTCGAGGCCGATTTGCGCGCGCTGACCGATGCGCGGCCGGGCGTGCTCTATTTCCTGTTCGACCCGGCGACCAGCGGCGTGCTGATCGCCTATGACCGCGGTTCGACCTGGGTGCTGATGCATCCCTACAATCCCGAGCGCGAAACGCGCGACGATTTCGACGATGCACGCTGTCGCAAGCTGATCGCGGCAGCGATCGGCACGGCACCGCCCGCGCTCGAGATACGCCATGTCAGCCCGTGGGCGATGTCGGCGCAGGTCGCCGCGCGCTATCGCAAGGGGCGGGTGTTCCTTGCCGGCGACGCGGCACACCGCTTTCCGCCGACCGGCGGGCTGGGGCTCAATACCGGCGTGGTCGACGCGCAGAACCTTGCCTGGAAACTCGCCGCCGTGCTGAAGGGCGAAGCGGGCGCAGCACTGCTCGACAGCTACGAGGTCGAGCGCCGGCCGGTGGCGCAGGTCAATTGCGAACAGAGCCTTGCCAATTCGGCCAAGCTTTTCGACTTGCTGTTCGCGCTGCATGGCGTCGAAGCCGACAAGACGGCGGCGCATTATGCGGCGGTCGCGGCCGATCCCGAGGCGGCGGCGCTCGCGCCCGTCATCGAGGCGCAGCGGCCGCATTTCGACAGTTTCAATCTGCAGCTCGGCTATCGCTATGCGTCGGCCGCGACCATCGGCGCGCCGGCGCTGACGGCGGCACAGGATGTCGATATCAGCAATTACGAAGCTTCGTGGATGCCGGGCGCGCATCTGCCGCATCGCTGGGTGATCCATCAAAGCGACCGCGTCTCGCTGCTGCGGCTGATCGACCCGACCCGCTTCACGCTGATCGCCGGCCCGGCCGGTACGGGCTGGCGCGATGCCGGCGCCACGGCCGGCATTGCGGTGCATCTGGCCGAACAGGATTTCAGCGACACCGACGCCGACTGGGGCGCGTTGACCGGCCTGCCCGCCGACGGCGCGCTGCTGGTGCGGCCGGACGGACATATCGGCTGCCGCTTCGAAACGGCGGCGAACGCGACGGGGCAACTCGACCGGCATATGGCGCAACTGCTTTCGCGCCCCTGACAGGAGACGCCGATGGATCTCGGATTGAGCGGACGCAAGGCGATTGTCTGCGCTTCGTCGCGCGGGCTCGGCAAGGCCTGCGCGCTGGCGCTGGCGCGCGAGGGCGCCGATGTGACCATCAACGGGCGCAACGAAGAGACGCTGGCCCAGGCAGCGGCCGAAATTTCGCGCGTGGCGACGGGCCGAGTGGCGGCGGTCGCCGCCGACATCAACACGGGCGAAGGCCGCGCCGCGCTTGTCGCCGCCTGTCCCGATGCCGACATCCTGGTCAACAATAATGACGGACCGCCGCCCGGCGCCTTTCAGCAATGGGAGGAAAGCCACTGGCATGCCGCGCTCGAGGCCAATCTGCTGGCGCCGGTCTTCATGATCAAGGCGCTGATCGAGGGCATGAAGGAACGCCGCTTCGGCCGCATCGTCAACATCACCTCGGCGATGGTGAAAGCGCCGCGCAGCGCGATGGGGCTTTCGACGACGGCGCGTTCGGGCCTGACCGCGATCTCGAAGGCGCTGTCGGTCGATGTGGCGCCCTTCAACGTCACCATCAACAACATGCTGCCCGAACGCTTCGACACCGACCGGCAACAGCAGATGGCGAAGCTGCTGATGCAGTTCAAGAAGATCACCCATGAAGAAGCGCGCGCCGAAATCGTCGCGTCGATTGCCGCCAAGCGCATGGGGCTTCCATCCGAATTCGGCGATGCCTGCGCCTTTCTGTGCAGCGCGCAGGCCGGCTTCATTTCCGGCCAAAACCTGCAACTGGACGGGGGCTCCTACCCCGGCCTCATCTGAGGAGAGATGCGATGGAGACCGTGTTCGATCAAACCCTGGCGTCGCGGCTGCTGTTCACGCTGGTTGCGGTGACGATCAGCGTCGGGCCGATGTTCGCCGATTTCAACAAGACGCATGCGACCAACCCGTTGTGGACGCCGCATGCGCGCTTTCATGTGGTGTGGCAGGTGTTGAGCCAGGCCGGCATTTCGCTGGTCATTCTCTATCTGTTGTGGAACGACGCCGCCGACTACGTGGTTCATATCTGGGTGGCGGCCACGCTCAACTATGTCTGGGGCGCCAGCTTCTATGCGACACTCGCCACGATGCCGATCTATGGCGGGGCGCTGAAGGACGTCAACGGGATCAAGCCGTTCCGCTTCAACATCTTCGGGACGATCTATCTGGTCGACACCAATCTCTTCGGCGGCACCATTCTGATGATCGTCAATACGGTCGGCGTGGTGCTGCTGATCCAATGAGGAACGAAACATGCGGATTGCACGATTTGCCGGGGTTCTGCTGATGGCGCTGGCGGCGGGGACGGCGGCGCGCGCCGATTTCGGCACGGTCGAGATCGCGCCTTCTTCCGAGGCGCTCACCTTCGCGCGGGCGGGCGACGGCGCGCAGGCGCGGCTGATCCGCGTGTCGGCTTATGCGGACGGGAAAGTCAGCGGCATCGATGTGACGGCGGCGGCCGGCAGCGACGATCCGATCGCGGCCTATCGCGCCCATGGCTATGACGGTCTGGCGGCGTTGACCGGCGCGCGCGTCGAGGTGGCGCTCACCGCACTCACCCTGCCCGCGCGGCTCGGCGCCTCGCATGTGGCGGCCGGGACCAATTTTCCCGAGCATGGCAAGGAAGCAACCGTGACCGACGGGCCTTTCCTTTTCCCCAAGGAAGTGGTGCCGACCGCGTTCAACGCGCCGGTGCCGGCGGGCGAGGCGCTGCTCGATTACGAGGTCGAGCTCTGTTTCGTGGCGCTCGAAACATTCGCCCTTAATGCGGCGCCCGAACATATGGGGCTGGTACTCTGCAACGATGTGACCGACCGGGCGGCGCTGATGCGCCATATCGATCCGGACGATGTGACCTCGGGCAAGGGCTTCACCACCGGCAAGAGCGCGCCGGGCTTTTTGCCGGTCGGCAATCTCTTCGTCATTCCGCGCGACTTGCGCGGCTTTGCCGACGCCGTCGAATTGCGGCTGTGGCGCAATGGCGAATTGAAACAATCGGCGACGCAGTCGGAAGCGATCTGGGATTTCGACGAGCTGCTGCGCCAGACCAAGGCCCGCGAAGCGACGCAATGGGCATATGACGGGCGGATGGTCGGGCTGCCGGTGGCCGACGGCGCGCTGCCCGAACGCGCCATGATCCTGGCCGGGACGCCGGACGGGACGGTGTTCAAGGGCGTCAACAAATCGGCGATGGCGCTGGGCGCCTGGGACTTCATCGCCGGCGGCTGGGACCGGCCGGTCACGCATTGGGTGGTCGAGCGGCATATCGCGCAGGAACGGGCGGCGGGCAACTATCTGCAGCCCGGCGAGCGGGTGCAGATTTCGGTGCGGTTTCTCGGCGAGATCGACAGCCAGGTCGCCGAATAGGGAAAGAAGGGCAAAGAGTCCTGATATCAAGGACTTATCTAACCCCTTGATTTAAATGAAGTAATTTATTATCCTTGCAAAGGCAGGCATGCGCCGGAATAACCCAGAGCACTCGAGAGATTGCAGGCGATCAAATCGCAATCATGGGCCGGGGGCCTGCCGCTTTTATCTGAACATGTCGATGCAGCGCCGTTGATCGTTGGTCAGTTGCATATCCTCGATGCGCGGCACGAGCTTAAGGCCGTAGCTGAGGTAGTTCCCGTGACGCTCGTAGACAATGCGCTTGAGTGCTTCAGCATATCTGGGTTCGCAGTTTCCGTAAGTGTCGGGTTCGAATGCCGAGGCAAATGACGAGGCAATCGTATCGGCGAGTTGAAGGCTGGCACTTGTGGAATGATCTTTTGCATCGATCGCGTCGATATCAATTACCGGCCAATGAATCTTGATCTCCTCATCCGCCGACCTCTTCAGTCGCAGCAAATATTCGCGAAAGTCCGGGTACGACATTCCACCGCGTCGTGAAAAGACAATCTTCACGCGACCGTCGCCTTCCGGAACATGCGGCCGCATGTCCCGGCACAGCCAGGAAATGCGTTCGATCAGATACCGCGTCATGTAAAAGTAGAACTGGTTCTTTTCGTTATATATTCCAGGCAGAACAACCTGCTTGTTCGCGACAATGCTGACAGCACGGATCGGCTTCGTGGCCAGCCTTTGCGCCGCCATCAACTTTTGCCCATGATTGAGCCGCGCAAAATGAATGCTTCGTCGGGATTTACGCGGCATCAAATTCAATATCTCATCGCGCCACGCAACCATCTCGAACTCGCGTGACTGCCTGACAACACATGCGGATATCGTGAGCCAGTTCGACGAACCGCCCTGCTGACCGGGCACCCGGAATCGCCCGAGGCCGTCGTCGCCCGATTCATCAATGAGCGCCACAAAGCTGTGAGCCATTGTTCACCCGCCGCGCGTAATTCGACGTGCCACTCTGAAAGACCAAGAAACAAAATCGCTCCGCCATTAGATCTGCTCGACAGCTACCCCACAATGTTCTTGTTTTGTCTCACTCCCGGACCGGCAATTGTCCTTGAAAAAAGTTGACGCAGGCGTCATTTTTTGGCGTGGTTGGGGCGCGGCGACGGGTCGCGCCGGCCGGCCGGTTTTGCCTTATAAAGAGCGGGACAGGCGGGTGTTTGCGTAGTAAAAGTCCGTAAAATTTAGTGGCCGGATCGATTTCGATGGGCCGCGCCCCCGCCCCAAACGGGCTCCGCCCGTTTGACCCTCCCAAGATCCTTGGTGGCTTGTCCGCCAAGGCGGACAAGTGGGGAGGGTGGGACGGAAGAGCGGCAGTAATCGCGGAACAAGGTCCGTGGGCGGAGGGATGGGAGGCCGATGTCGGACGAGATCATCATTATCGGGGCGGGACAGGCCGCCGCGCAGGCGGTGCAGAGTTTGCGCGCCGAAGGTTTCGAGGGCCCGATCCGGCTTTTCGGCGACGAGGCTTATGCGCCCTATCAGCGGCCGCCGCTCAGCAAGAAATTCCTCGCCGGCGAGATCGGCTATGACCGGGTCGAGCTGAAGGCCGAGGATTTTTATGCCTCGTCGGGTGTCGCCACGCATTGGTCGACGCGGGTGACCGAGATCGACCGGCGGCAAAAGCACATCCTGACCGGCGACGGCCAGGCATTTCCTTACGGCAAGCTGCTGCTGGCGACCGGCAGCCGGGTGCGCGAGATCAATGTGCCGGGCTTCGACCTCGAAGGCGTGCATTATTTGCGCAATATCGACGACGTCACATCGATCCAGGCGCATTTCAAGCCCGGCGCCAAAATGGTGGTGGTCGGCGGCGGCTATATCGGCCTTGAAGTGGCGGCCGTCGCGGTCAAGCGCGGCATCGATGTCACCGTGCTCGAAACCGCCGACCGCGTGATGGCGCGCGTCGTCGATCCGATCGTCTCGCATTTCTACGAGCGCGTGCATGCCGAAGAAGGCGTCAAGATCGAGACCGGCGTGACGGTTGCGGGCTTCGAGGGCAAGGACAAGGTCGAGGCGGTGGTGTCGGGCGAAGGCGGGCGCTACGCTTGCGACGTCGTGGTGGTCGGGATCGGCATTCTTCCGAACACAGAGCTTGCGGCCGAAGCCGGGCTTCATGTCGAGAACGGCATTGCGGTCGATGAATTCTGCCGGACGTCGGACCCCGATATCTGCGCCGCCGGCGACTGCACCAGCCATCCGAACGGGATTTATGGCCACAAGCTCAGGCTCGAAAGCGTGCACAACGCGATCGAACAGGGAAAGACCGCGGCGGCAACGCTGGCGGGCCACGAAAAGCCCTACAACCAGGTGCCGTGGTTCTGGTCGGACCAGTACGACCTCAAGCTGCAGATCGCCGGGCTTTCCACCGGCTATACGCAGGCCGTGGTGCGCGGCGACCCGACGACGGGGCGCAGCTTCGCGGTGTTCTATCTGAAAGACGGCGTGCTGATCGCGGTCGATGCGATCAACCGGGCGCCTGAATTCATGATGGCGAAAATGCTGACGGCGAAAAAGGCAGTGCTCGACCCGGCGCGGATCGCCGATGAGAGCATCGGCGTCAAGGAACTGGCCGGCTGACGGCCCAACAAAAAACAAGTCAAACGGGGAGGCGCGCGGCGCAATGGCGAAGATCACCTATATCGAACATGACGGCAAGGAACACACACTCGACGTCGCCGACGGCATGACGCTGATGGAAGCGG
This sequence comes from Parvibaculum sp., assembly GCF_030651915.1. Taxonomy (GTDB): domain Bacteria; phylum Pseudomonadota; class Alphaproteobacteria; order Parvibaculales; family Parvibaculaceae; genus Parvibaculum. The sequence continues at coordinate 1,184,526 of NZ_JAUSBV010000005.1, forward strand.
CGGTGAAGGCCAGCGTGCCCGGCATCGACGGCGATTGCGGCGGCGCCTGCGCCTGCGCCACCTGCATGGTGTTCGTGCCCGAAGAATGGTGGGACAAGATTCCGGCCAAGGAAGACATGGAAGAGACGATGCTCGAATTCGCCGAGAACGCCGAGGCGAATTCGCGGCTGTCGTGCCAGATCAAGGCGGCGCCGGCGATCGACGGGATGCGGGTGTCGATGCCGAAGAGCCAGCATTAGGCTTTACACGCCTTCAGTATCGTTCGTCATTGCGAGGCCGAAGGCCGAAGCAATCCAGAAGCGGCAAGCCCTGTGCTTGCCGCTTTTTTTGCACGCGGAGGCGCGGAGGCGCGGAGAAGAGAAGGTTGTCACGCGAAGACGCGAAGGCGCGAAGATGCAAAGCATGAACGGCGCCCTGAGAGGCGCCGTTTCCGGTTTCAATCATCAGCGCGTCCCTAAATCATCTGCAACGTGACGGCCGCGAGGATCGCGTAGCGGCCGAACTTGGCCAGCGCGACGAGGAGGAGGAAACTCCAGAGCGGTTCGCGCAGCAGGCCGGCGGCCACCGTCAACGGGTCGCCGATGACAGGGGCCCAGCTCATCAGCAGCGACCAGCGGCCGTAACGCGCATACCAGGCGCTGGCGCGCGCCAGCGCGGCGGGGCTGGCCGGGAACCAGCGCCGGTTCTGGAACTGCAGCGCCATGCGGCCGAGCACATAGTTGACCGTCGCGCCCAGCACATTACCGACACCCGCCACGAGGATCAGCGCGAGGACCGGGTGATCGCCCGCGACCAGCAGGCCGACCAGCACGGCTTCCGACTGCGCGGGGAGAAGCGTCGCGGCGATGAAGGCGGCTGCGAACAAGGCGGCATAGGCCGACAGTCCGGTCATTCAGGGGGCGTTGCGCTGCGAGGGGTCGCGGGCGAAGGGGGGCGGGAAATCTTCGCCGTGCTCGTCGCGCTGGCGGCGGGCGGCTTCGGCCCACCAGCGGAGCTGCGCGAGGCTGCGCTCGAAATAGCCGGTCCAGCGGTCGGCATCGACGCTGGCCAGAAATTCGCCGTCGTCGCCGAGCACCTCCTGCGCCTTCGGCACATGGATCATGGCGGAAACGGGCAGGCAGCCCATCTCGGAGAGGAAGGCGCGCATGGCGACGGCGGCGCGCACGCCACCCCATTGCCCGGCCGAATAGGTGACGATGGCGCTCGGCTTGCCGGCGAAGAGCGAGGCGCCGAAATGATTGAGCAGATGGGCGAGCGCCGGGCTCAGCGAATGATTGTATTCCGGGCTCACCATCACATAGCCGTCGGCGGCGGCGATCTCCCTGGCGAGATCGTCGAGCGCGCGCGGCGCGGCGCCCCTGGCATAGGCGAAATGCGGCTTGAAAACACCGGCGAGATCGTAATCCAGCGGATCGACGAGGCGGACATCCGCCTTTTCGCCGAGCAACGCCTCGACGCGGCGCGCGACGCGCAGGCCGAGACGGGCCGGACGCGGCGGCGTGCTGTCGCGGGCGCTGCCGAGAAAGACAAGATAGTCGAGTTTCATGGCCGGGCTCCCTGCCGCGAACGATCGGGCCAGACTAGCATGGCGGGGCGGCGCTTGCGGACGGTGCGCGCCATCTTGCCACGGTCAGGATTTTGCCCGAACCTCGGCTCCGGCCGGCGCGACCGCGCGGCGGGGCCGATCGACAACAGGACATTTCGCGTGGTGCGACGAGGCCGCCCCCTTCCGAGACCGGCCGCGGCGCTGCGGGGCCGCCGCCCATGCTGATCGACGCCCATCAGCTCGATGCCAGCAGCGAGCTTGCGGCCGATATCTGCATCATCGGCGCCGGCGCCGCCGGGCTGATCCTCGCGCATGAACTGGCGCGGGCCGGGCGCGACATTCTGGTGCTCGAATCGGGCGGGCCGGAGAGCACGGCGCAGACCGCCGCATTGATGACCGGGCGGGCGGTGACGCGGCCGCCCTTCCAGCTTGCCGGCGCGCGGCGCCAGCTTGGCGGTTCGTTCCGGGACTGGGGCGCCAATTGTTCGCTGATCGATCCGGCGGATCTCGCCGCGCCGGCAGAAGCCGGCGGGCCGTGCTGGCCCGACGCGCTGGCGCAACTCAACGGGCTTGCGGCGCGGGCGGCCGACTATCTTTGCGGCTTCGGGCGCTTCAGCGATTTCAGCCTTGCGGACACCGCCGGATTGCGGCCGGCGCCCCCGGCCGGCGCCGGCGGCGGCACGGGGCTTTGCGAAAAGCTCTATCTGCGCGGCGCGGCGCAAGCGGCCGCGCAACTGGCCGCCGGGCTGGCGCGCGCGGACAGTCCGGTGCGTCTCGTGCTGCATGCGACCGTGCTCGAGCTTGCGATCGCCGACGGCATGGCGACCAGCCTGCATTTTGCCAGTCTCGCCGGCGCACGCTTCACCGTCCGTGCACGGACCTTTGTGGTCGCCGCCGGAACCGAGAACGCGCCGTTGCTGCTGCGCTCCTTCGGGCCCGACAGCGCGGCGGCGCGGCGGCGGCTGCCGGCGCTGGGACGCTTCCTGCATACGCATCTGCTGTCGCTGCACGGGTTCCTGCTGCCCGGCGCGCAACGCAAGCTGTTGCATCGCTATCTGCTGCCGGTGACGCGGGACGGTATCGGCGAAAGTCCGCGCAGCCATTTCTTCGGCCTGACGCTGCCGGCGGCCGGCGACGCGCCGGCGGGCGGGCCCGGCAGCTGCCTGTTCCTCGACCCGGTGATCCATGACGCGCCGCTGCTTGCGCCTGCCACGATTGCGCGGGCCGGGCGGTGGCGGCGCATTCCGCGCCATCACAACCGCCGCTTCCTGGCCGCCGCCAGCCGCGTCGGCTGGTCCTGTTCGCCGGTCATCTACGGGCTGCGCCATTTCATGGAACAGCCGCCGCGCTGGGAGGCGGAAGTGTCGCTCGGCGCGGCGGCCGGCCCGCTCGGCCTGCCGGCGGCGCAATTCAGCTGGCAGATCGGCGAGGCCGAGAAGACGGCCATGATCCGGAGCTGCGAAAGACTGGCCGCGCAGCTGCCGGAAAGCGGGCTCGGCCGCATCGTCGATCACGAAACGATCGCCGATCCGGCGTCGGTGGATTTCGGACGCAACGCACATCCGATGGGCGGGACCGTGATCGGCACGGAGCCCAAGCGCAGCGTCGTCGACGAAAATCTGCGCGTGCATGGCATCGGCAATCTCCATGTCTGCGGCGGCTCGGCGATCCCGCGCAGCGGCACGGCGATGACGACCAGCCTGATCGCGCAACTGGCGCTGCATCTGGCCGATAATCTCAAGACGCGGGAGACGCCGCGATGAACCCGCAAGCGGCAGCGCGACAGGCGATCCTGGTGCTCGGCATTGCGCGTTCGGGCACTTCGGCGCTGAGCGGCGCGCTGGCGGCGATGGGGGTTGCGTTCGGGTCCGGGCTGAAGCCGCCCGACCGGCAGAACCCCAAAGGCAATTTCGAGCATTTCGAATTGTCGCGTCTCAACCAGCAGGCGCTGGCGCTGTTCGGCCTCGACTGGTCGTCGGCCGCGCCGCTGCCCGGCGCCTGGCTCGCGCGCGCCGCGGTGCGCCCGATCCGGGACAAGGTCGCCGAGATCCTGCAGCGCGATTTCGGCGCGGCAGCGCTGTTCGGCATCAAGGATCCGCGGCTGGTGGCGCTGTGGCCGCTCTATCGCGAAGCACTGGCGGCGCGTGGCTGCGAGGTGACGTTTGTCACGATCGAACGGGCGGCGGACGAAGTGGCGCGCTCGATCCGGGCGTCGGGCTATCTGCACGGACCGGACGCGCCGGGGCGGCTTGCGGCGCTCCACCGCTTCTACATGGACGAACTCGACCGGCTGGTTGCCTGCCATGGCGCGCTGCGCGTCCGCCATGACGCATTGATGCGCGACCCGGCCGGCACGCTGCGGGACCTGGCTGGCCGGTTGCCGTTCGGCAAGGCCGGCGTCGCGGCGGATGTCGCCGCCGGCGCCGCCACGATCGACCGCCAGCTCTATCGCCAGCGCCAGACGCGCGGCGAATAATCCAGATCGCGGATCAGGCCTCCAGCGCGATCAGGCTTTCGGCGGTGTCGACGGCGGATTGTTCCCAGGGCCGGGGTTTCCAGCCGAGGAGGCGCATCGCCTTTTCGCCGGTGGCGTGTTTTTCCTTGCCGAGTTCGGGCAGCAGCACCTTTACTTCCGGCATGCGCAGCGCGGCGATGAAGACCAGCCAATTGGGCAATTGGCGCGTCGGCACTTTCGCCGCCGCCTTGCCCATGCGCGCCTTCAGCAGCAGCGCCACGTCGCGCATCCAGACGACATCGCCCGAGATCGCCAGGAAGCGTTCGCCCTTTGCCGCCGGGTCTGTCATCGCGCGCAGATGCAGGTCGGCGACGTCGCGCACATCGACAAGGCCGAAGCCGAGCTTCGGGCAGCCGGGCATGGCGCCGTCCATCAGGCCCTTCACGATCATGATCGAGGCCGAGTAGTCGGGCCCGAGCACGGGGCCCAGCACGCCGACCGGATTGACCGTCGCGAGCTCAAGGGCGCCGCCTTCGCGGGCGATGAAATCCCAGGCGGCGCGTTCGGCGATCGCCTTCGATTTGGTGTAGGGCGAGAGATCGTCGCCGTCGAGCCTGGTCCAGTCGGTTTCGTCGAAGGGCTTCTGGCGGACCTTGTGGCCATAGCCGATGGCGGCGAAGGAGGAGGTCAGCACGACGCGCTTGACGCCGGCATCGCGGGCGGCACGGAGCAGGCGCAGCGCGCCGTCGCGGGCGGGCACGATCAATTCGTTTTCGTCTTTCGGCACGCCGGGCGGGATGGGCGAGGCGACATGGAGCGCATAGTCGCAGCCGCGCGCGGCCTCGGCCCAGCCGTCATCGGCCATCAGGTCGGCGGCGACGAAGGAGAGGCGCGGGCCGGGCTCGGCACCGCCCGCTTTCAGCATGGCGCGGACATCCGCCTCGCGGGCTAGATTGCGGACCGTGGTGCGGACCTCGTGGCCGGCGGCCAGCAGTTGCAGGATGCAATGGGCGGCGATGAAGCCCGAGCCGCCGGTGACGAGGACTAAGGACATGGGGGGTTCCTCCGTTGGCGGATTGTTTTGTGTCGAGGCCGAAGCCCCCTCACCCTTCCCGCCTTCGGCGGGCGTTCGAGGCTGGAAAAGGTCCACTGGACCTTTTCCAAGACGCCTCTTACCCCTCTCCCCGAGGGGAGAGGGAGAAGAGTGTTGCGTACCGACTAGGTAGTGGACTCATAAGCACGGGCCCATATCCGGATTGAAGCGATGGCGACCGCAGCGAGGAAGTTGCGTGCGAGCTTGTCGAAGCGCGTGGCGACGCGCCTGAAGTGCTTGAGCTTGTTGAAGAAGCGCTCGAC
>NZ_JAUSBV010000006.1 GCF_030651915.1 Parvibaculum sp.
TAGGTTCTGTACTCATAAAGGGATTCCGCTGACAGGCGAAGCGTGATTCACTTTCTCTCTCGGTTTTCTGGGAGGGAGAGATGGGACGGTTCGATCTGAGCGATGCGGAATGGGCTTTAATCAAGCCTTTGTTGCCGAACAAGCCGCGCGGGGTGGCGCGGGTGAATGACCGTCGGGTTCTGAATGGCATCTTCTATGTGCTGCGGACAGGCTCACCCTGGCGCGATCTGCCGGAGCGCTATGGGCCGTACACGACGGTCTACAATCGCTTCAACCGCTGGGCCAAGGCTGGCGTATGGGTGCGGATCTTCGAGGCCTTGGCGGCCAGATCGCCTCACTCGATGGCATTTATCGACAGCTCCATCATCCGCGCTCACCAGCATGCCGCCGGTGGAAAAAAGGGGGCGAAGATCACGCCATCGGCCGCTCTCGTGGCGGACTGAGCACCAAGATCAACGCCCTCGTCGACGAGAACGGCCTGCCCGTACGTCTCATATTGACGGCCGGCCAGGCCCACGATCTACGCGCGGCACCGCATCTGCTCGCCGGTCTGAAGTGCCGCCACGTCGTCGCCGACCGCGGCTATGACGCCGACGCGCTGCTGGCCCTGATCAGAGCCAGCGGCGCCAAAGCCCACATCCCGTCGACCAGCCAGCGCCTGATCCATCGCTCCGTCAACAAGCGCATCTATCGGCAGCGCAATCTGGTCGAGCGCTTCTTCAACAAGCTCAAGCACTTCAGGCGCGTCGCCACGCGCTTCGACAAGCTCGCACGCAACTTCCTCGCTGCGGTCGCCATCGCTTCAATCCGGATATGGGCCCGTGCTTATGAGTCCACTACCTAGCCCGCTTCCGGCGGCTTTTCGATGGCGCCCCTGACGCCGGTGAAGGCGCCGATGTCGAGCTCGCGATAGAGCAGCCGCGCCGGATCGACCGGGCCGGGCATCGTCAGCCGCCCCGGCGGCACCGGCCCGAAACCGACCCGCGCGTAATAAGGCGCATCGCCGACCAGAATGACGAGGCGGTGCCCGAGCGCCTTCGCATCGGCCAGCCCCTTTTCCATCAGCTTGATGCCGCAACCCTTGCCGCGCAGCTGCGGCTCGACGGCGAGCGGACCGAGCATCAGTCCCGGCCGGCCGCCGATCAGGATCGGCCAGAAGCTCAAGGCGCCGACCATGCGCCGCTCGGCGCCCTCGCCCGTAAAGGCGACATAGCAAAGCTCCGGCACCGGATGGTTGCCCTCGCGCAGCCGCTGCGCGGCCTTGGCATAACGGCCGGGACCGAAGGACAGGTCGAGCAGCGCTTCGATGGCAGGCCCGTGCTCGGGCCGCTCGGCGACGATTTCAAACATCGGAATTTCTTTCAGGCAGTGAACGCGAAAACAGGCTGAACCGCTTGCCCGTTGCGCTTTTGGCCCTCGCGCTCAGACGCGGGACGGCCGGATCGCACGGGCGTGCAAGGAACGGGGAGCACCTCGGCTCCCTTCCCTCATTCGTCGTCGCTGCATTGCGCCGCGTGCCATTTTCGTCGATCCATCTCGGGGCCGCCCGCCTTGGGGGTCAGCCGCTGCCTTGAACGATTAGTCGGGTAGCACGGCCAAATCCTTGCGTAAAGCCTCATGGCGGTCACACCGGGAATGAAAAAGGCTGGAACGGCGGCGCCCCCATCGGCTAGCTTGCCCGCCAACACGGGAAACCCCAAAGACAACGAGAGACAGGGAGCAAGCCATGGGACTTCTTGAGGGCAAGGTGGTGCTGGTCACCGGCGCGGCAGGCGGCATCGGCCGCGAATGCGCACTGATCGCGGCGAAACAGGGCGCCAAGATCGTGGTCAACGACCTCGGCGGCAGCGTCAAGGGCGGCGACGAGGGCAACGCCTCGGCCGCGCAAAAGACCGTCGACGAGATCAAGGCGGCCGGCGGCGAGGCGGTCGCCAATTCCGACAGCGTCTCGATGAAGTCGGGCGCCGAAAACATGATCGCCCAGGCGCTCGATACCTTCGGCGGCCTGCACTCGATCATCAGCCCGGCTGGCATCCTGCGCGACGGCATGTTCCACAAGATGCCCGACGAGGACTGGGACGCCGTGCTCGAAGTGCATCTGAAGGGGAGCTACAACATCACCCGCGCCGCCATCAATCACTTCCGCGAACAGCAGGAGGGCAACTTCGTCCTCTTCACCTCGACAAGCGGATTGATCGGCAATATCGGCCAGGCGAACTACGCCGCCGCCAAGATGGGAATTGCCGGCCTCTCGCGCATCATCGCCATGGAAGGCGCGGCGAAGAACGTCCGCTCCAACATCATTGCGCCATTTGCCTGGACGCGCATGATCGCCACCATTCCGGTCAAGGACGAAGAATCGGCCAAGCGCGTCGAGCGCATGAAGAATGCGATGCGCGCCGAACAGGTCGGCAATTTCGCCGTCGCCCTCGCCGCTCCGTCCTGCACGACGAACGGCCAGATATTCTCCGTTCGCGGCAACGAGATCGTGCTCTTCTCACAGCCCCGGCCCGTCAAGAGCGTCGCCCGCATCGACGGCTGGACGCCGGAAACGATCCTGTCCCACGGCCTGCCCGCCATGGCCGGCGGCTATACCGATCTCGGCAATACGGGTTCGGTGTTTACGTGGGAGCCGGTCTGAACCCTCGGCACGGGCTGGACAGATGAAACGGCCGGGTCTCCAATGACCCGGCCGTTTTGATTTCCGGAGCCCGGTATGACGAAGCGCAAACCGCCGCCGAAGCCACGCAACCCCGTGGCCAAAGCGCTGGCCGATCCGCTGTTCCGCAAGCGCATCGTCAAGCCGAAGCGCAAATATTCCCGCAAGACGGACGAACCCCCCGTCGAGGACGATCAGCCGGCAGACGACGAGACGGACTGAGCGACGCCTTCCCACCGCGCCTTGCCCGGCCCGAAATGCTCGACCGCGAAATCGACAAAGGCACGCACCTTGGCCGAGAGATGCCGCGCATGCGGATAGATGACATGAAGCGTCAGCGGCGGCATCGACCAGTCGTCAAGCGCGCGCACCAGACGTCCGGCACGAAGGTCCTCATGGCAAATGAAATCGGGCGCGAGGCAAAGCGCCGAGCCCGCCCGCATCAGCGGCAACATCGCATCGGCATTGTTGCAGAAGAAACGTCCCTTGACCTCGGCCGTTTCGCGCTGGCCCGTGCTGCGTGTGAACGTCATCTGGCCCGGCTTCGCAAGCAGCGTGTAGAGCATGAAGGGATGCGTCGCGAGATCGGCCGGCCGCTCCGGCTGCCCCTGCTTCTCGAAATAGGCCGGCGCACCGACGATGAAACGTTCGACCGGCGCAAGCTGCCGCGCAATCAGACTTGAATCCTCGAGTTCCGAAATCCTGAGCGACACATCGAACCCTTCCTCGATCAGGTCGACCCGGCGGTCGTTGAGCACGAGATCGATGTCGAGATCGGGATAGCGCGCAAGGAATGCCGGCAGCACCGGCCCGAGTTCACGAATGCCGAAGCTCATCGGCGCGTTGACGCGCAGCCGTCCGCGCACCTGGCCTTCAACGCAATTGGCCTCGGCGGCTGCCTCCTCCGCCTCGGCGACGATGCGGTTCGCCCGCTCGAAAACCAGCGCGCCCGCCTCGGTGACGGCGACACGCCGTGTCGTCCGGTTGAGCAGGCGGACACCAAGCTGGTCTTCCAGCGCCGAAACCTGGCGGCTGACCACCGATTTGGAGAGCCCCAGCGCCTCGGCCGCAGCGGTGAAGCCGCCCAGCTCGACAACCCGGGCAAAAACCGCAAACCCGTTGAGATCCGTCATCACATTGTTCCTTATTAGCAACAATCTGTTCCAATATGTCTGCATTGTATCTAATTCAATGCCAATTAGATAGGAGACATAGATTTGACGACATCCCCTTTGGGGGCCTGAACAGGAGGGCGGCATGGCCGACAAGACCAGGATTCTCGTGCTCTACCACAGCGCCTACGGACATATCGAAACGCTGGCGAAAGCCGTCGCCGAGGGCGCGGGCAGCGTCGGCGGTGTCGAGGTGACGTTGAAGCGCGTTCCCGAAACCATGCCCGAAGAGGCAATGAAGAACGCGGGCATGAAGGTCGACCAAGAGGCGCCGGTCGCCAGCCCTCAGGAACTTGCCGACTATGACGGTATTGTCTTTGGCAGCCCAACCCGCTTCGGCAACATGACGGGCCAGATGCGCACCTTCCTCGACCAGACGGGCGGCCTCTGGTCGAAGGGCGCGCTGGCCGGCAAGCCGGGCAGCGTCTTCACCTCGACCGGCACCGGGGGCGGCAATGAGACGACCATCACCTCGTTTCACTCGACACTGCTCCATCACGGCATGGTCGTTGTAGGCCTGCCCTATTCGGTCGGTACTGAGTTGTTCGATATTTCGGAAGTCCGCGGCGGCTCGCCTTACGGCGCATCGACGCTGGCCGGCGGCGACGGCAAGCGCCAGCCGAGCAAGAAGGAACTGAGCCTCGCGCGAAAACAGGGTGCGCATGTCGCGGCCATCGCGCAGAAACTGAAGCAATAGCGTCCGGCAAAAGGCCGGCGGGAGAAAATCATGATCGACATTCGTCCACTCGAAAGCCTCGGCGGCGCCGACCACGGCTGGCTGAAGGCAAAGCATCACTTCTCCTTCGCCGGCTACCACGATCCCGCCCGCATGGGCTGGGGCAAGCTGCGCGTCTGGAACGACGACCTGATCCGTCCCGGCACGGGCTTTCCACAGCACGGCCATCGCGACATGGAAATCATCACCTATATTCGCGAGGGTGCGATCACCCACCGCGATCACCTCAACAATGAAGGCCGGACAAAGGCCGGCGATGTGCAGGTGATGTCGGCCGGCAAAGGCATTCTGCACGAAGAGTGGAATCTCGAAGACAGCGACACACAACTCTTCCAGATCTGGATCGAAACGGCGCAAAACGGCATTCGCCCGCGCTGGGAGACGGCCTCCTTCCCGAAGGAAGACCGGAAAGGAAAGCTCGTCCCGCTGGCAAGCGGCAAGGCCGATGCGCCCGCCGAAGCCCTCTGGATCGCGCAGGACGCCGAAATTCTCGGCACAACACTCGACGCGAACACCGAAGTGACCCATGTCACTCAGCCAGGCCGACTGGTCTATCTCGTGCCGGCCAAAGGCAGCGTGACGGTGAACGGCACGCGTGTGCCGGAGCGCGCCGGCGCGGCTATCCGTGGCGAAACGGTGCTCACCATCCGGGCTTCGGAAGACGCAGAAATTCTGCTCGCCGACTTGCCGCCCGAAGATTGACAGGCCAGGCGGCGCAACGAAAGGACAGCAAAATGGGACTTCTGGTCGACGGAAAATGGACCGACAAGTGGTACGACACCAAGTCGACCGGCGGCCGCTTCAAACGCCAGGACGCCGCCTTCCGCAACTGGGTGACGGCGGACGGCGCACCGGGTCCCACGGGCGAAGGCGGCTTCATGGCCGAGGCCGGGCGCTATCATCTCTATGTATCGCTTGCCTGCCCCTGGGCGCATCGCACGCTGATTTTCCGCGCGCTGAAAAAGCTCGACGACAAGATTTCGCTCTCGATCGTCGATCCGCTGATGCTGGAGGACGGCTGGACCCTGCGCGGCGAGGGCGGCACGCGTGACACGGTCAACGGCAAGACCCGCCTCCACGAAATCTATACGCTGGCAAAGCCCGACTACTCCGGCCGCGTCACGGTGCCGGTGTTGTGGGACAAGAAGACAGACGCCATCGTCTCCAACGAGTCCGCCGACATCATCCGCATGTTGAACTCGGCCTTCGATGGCGTGGATGGTGTCGATGACACGCTCGATTTCTATCCGCGCGAACTGCGTGGCAATATCGATGCCGTCAACGAAGCCGTCTATGACAAGGTCAACAACGGCGTTTACAAAGCAGGCTTTGCCACCGACCAGTCCGTTTACGAAGAGGCCGTGACCGCACTCTTCGCCGAGCTCGACCGGATCGAAACAATCCTCTCCACGCAAAGCTGGCTCGCCGGCGACCGGCTGACCGAAGCCGACTGGCGCCTCTTCACGACGCTCATCCGCTTCGACGCCGTCTATCACGGTCACTTCAAATGCAACCTGCGGCGCATCGCCGACTATCCGAATCTCTCGGGCTTGCAGCGCAGGCTCTACAACATGCCGGGCATCGCGGCGACGGTGAGCTTCGACCATATCAAGCAGCACTATTACGGCAGTCACAAAACGATCAACCCCACCGGTATTGTCCCGGTGGGGCCGATCCTCGATCTCGAAGAACCGCGCGAAAAGAAACGCGCCGCCTCCTGACGCTCAGTTGACCGCCGACTGGCGCTTCTCGAGCACCTGCTTGATCGCAAGGCCGGTGTTGCGGTTTTCCTTGTAGCGCATCGAACGCGGCAGCGCGAAATGATAGGCACGCAAGGCGGCATCGTCGCTTTGTCGCATGAAGCGATCGACATCGGTGAAGACACAGGCCGATCTCAAATGTTGAGAGCGGCCAAAATCACCGCAATGGCGTACGGCGCGACGCACCGCACGCTCTTGATCGCTATCGAGCTGCTTCAAGGCCGCCTCACTTGTCGGCAACGCGCTCCAGTCGACATTGTCCGCCGCCTGGGCAATGCCAATGCCGCCAAACGCCAGCGCCGCAACCACGCACCCACCGATGATCTTCCGTCTCATGGCAACCTCCATCTGCACGCCCGTCTCCGGCCGCGCCGTCGCAAGCCGCCCCGCCGGTCTTCTTTCTAGCTCGCAAATGTGGCGAAAAATAATCATGGGCAGAACCCCCGCACCCTCCTTAAGATCGGCCGTCAAAAGCGAGACATTCGAAGGGGATGCGGGCAAATGGGCGGTTTTTCGGACTACGATAAATATGACGGTCTGGGCCTTGCCGCCCTGGTCAAGCGCGGCGATGTGAGCGCAAGCGACCTGCTCGACGAGGCGATCCTCCGCACCGAAACGATCAACCCGAAGATCAACGCCGTGGTGATGAAGCACTACGATGAAGCGCGCGCGCAGGTCGCGCGCGGCCTGCCCGAAGGCATTTTCAGCGGCGTACCCTTTCTGCTGAAAGACCTGCACCTGTTGCTCGAAGGCACGGTCACGACCTATGGCTCGGCGCTCTTCGAGGGCAACAAGGCGGATCACAATTCGACGCTGACCGAGCGCTATCTGAAGGCCGGTCTCGTCATATTCGGCAAAACCAACTCGCCCGAATTCGGCCTCGCCGGCACCACCGAGCCGCGGCTCTACGGGGCCACGCGCAATCCGTGGAACATCGAGCATTCGCCGGGCGGTTCGTCGGGCGGCGCGGCGGCGGCGGTCGCGGCCGGCATTCTGCCTTTCGCGAATGCCAGCGACGGCGGCGGCTCGATCCGCATTCCGGCCGCCGCCTGCGGCCTCTTCGGATTGAAACCGACACGCGGCCGCACGCCGATGGGCCCCGATCGCGGTGAGGGCTGGGCGGGCCTCTCGATCTCGCATGTCGTCTCGCGCTCGGTGCGCGACAGCGCCGCCGCGCTCGACGCAACGGCCGGCGACGCGCCGGGCGATCCATACGCGGCGCCGGCCCCGGCGCGGCCCTTCCTGCAGAAAGTCGGCGCGAAGCCCGGCCGCCTGCGCATCGCCTTCACGACACGGCGCTCCGACGGTTCGCAATGTCACCCCGATGTCGTTGCGGCTGTGAAGGAAGCGGCGGCACTTTGCGAAAGCCTCGGCCATCATGTCGAGGAAGCCGCCCCGCCCCTCGTCCGCGAGGAAATCTCCCGCCATCAGGCCGTCATCGTCGGCGCCAATACCGGCCTTACCTTCCGCCAGCGCGCCCAGGCGCTCGGCCGCGAGGTGACGCAGAACGACGTTGAGCACATCACCTGGCTGATCGCGAAAAGCGCCGAAGCACGCGGCAGTGTCGACTATGCGGAAGCAACGCTTTTCATCCATCGCCTCGGCCGCCAGATCGCAACCTTTCAGGAGACATATGACATCCTGCTGGCGCCGACGCTCGGCGTGCCGCCGCTGCTGCTCGGCAAACTCGATATGATGTCCGCGGATGTCGGCGAATATATGCGCGTCAGCTACGAATACATGCCCGGCACCGCCATCGCCAACATGACCGGTCAACCCTCGATGTCGGTGCCGCTCAACTGGAATGCCGACGGTCTTCCGATCGGCACGATGTTTACCGGCCGCTTCGGCGACGAAGCGACACTGTTTCGTCTCGCGGCACAACTGGAGGAAGCCCGTCCCTGGGCCGGGCGAAGGCCCTCGCTCTGAGCGCTACCACAATTCGTCAGGCGCTCGCCCCTCGACAACTTCGGCGATGCGGCGGCGCGTCGATATGCTGATTGCCTCAGGCAGTTCCGCCAGCGCGAAGAACCCCGCCTCGGCGATCTCCGGACTCTTGCGCGGCACATGTTTGTAGACGCCGTGCTCGAGCACATAAAGCGCAACATGGTCGGATTTGAACTCGCGAAAATTGGCAAAAAGCCCGGCAAGCCTCGGCACGCCATGGAGCAACACGCCCACCTCTTCGTCGAGTTCGCGCTTCAGCGAAGTCAGCATCGTTTCCCCGCGCTCGACACCGCCGCCGGGCAGATACCAGCCGGCGATATAGGTGTGGCGCACCAGCAGCACGCGGCCCTCCGCATCGAAAACCATGGCGCGCACGCCGGCCGTCAGCGGTCGCCGGACCCGCCAATAAAGCCGCGCCAGGGGCCGGGCTACTTTCCAGAGCAGGGCACGAAAATGGGGCATGGGCGCAATCTAGCACGGGATTTTGCCGCCTGCGCCTTTAGACGCCGTCAACCATCGCCGCGATAGTCTCGACCCCGGCGGCGCGCCTCCGCGCCCGACGGGTAGGGCAATATGGGTCTTTTTTCGCGACTGATCGCGCGGCGGCATCTCGAGCCGCCGGAGCCGGAAGAAGCGCCGCACATGACGCCGGCGGCGCTGAAACGCGCCTTGCGCAGCACTGCCACCGCGTCGGGCTCGCTGACAGCCGCCGAACTCGGCCAGCGCATTGCCACCGCCCTCAGCACCATCGAAACGGCTGTCCTCGCCATCGATGCCGTGGCCGAACGTCTGCGCGAAGCTGCCGATCTGGTCGCCGACGCCGGCCGAAGCGCCGACCTGGGCCGCCGCGCCCTCATGGCCGACCGCTATGACGATCTGCGCGCCGAGATCGACGCCATTGTCGGTTCGGCCTCGCACAACCGTGTCAACCTGATCAGCGGTCGCCGCATTGCCGGACAGCACGCCAGTTTCAAAATCGCGCTCGATAGCGAAGCGCGTGCCGGCGTGTCCATCCCGATCGTCAATCTGACGACCGGGCCGGGTGGTCTTTCCCTGTCGCCGCCGCGAAGCGCCTTCGCCGACGATACCGAGATTGAAGCCATCGCCGCCGAGCTGGCGACGGCGCGTCTGACCGGGGCCAGCGCCGCCGAACGCTTCGCTGATCAAGCGGCCCTGATCGCCGACCGGCTTGCGCGCCTGATTGAGATCGCTGGATCGCACCCGGTCGAAACACAGCTCCCGACCGGCATCGACGCTGAAGATGTCGATAGCGCGAAAGGTCAGAGCGCCGAATATGAACTCGGCATGGAAGCGGTCGAAGAGAAGCTCCGCGCGCTGGCGAGCCGCCTGAACGCAGAAGAGCCATCCAGGCGCAGCAACGCAGATACCTGAGTGCAACGGCCGCGCGCCTCATGCTAGCATGACCTCGAAATTCAGGAGGTCGCACAATGACGCCACACGCAGCCGACGGCGCGCTGTCGAACGACGGCCCCAATGCCGAACAGATCGAATACTGGAACGGTGACGCCGGCGAACGCTGGGCGCGCTATCAGGACAAGCTCGACAGCATGCTGCAGCCCTTCTCCGATGCCGTGCTGCGGATCGGGGCGGTAAAACCGGGCGAACGGATTCTGGATGTGGGCTGCGGTTGCGGTGCGACAACATTTGACATCGCGATCCGCGCCGGTGCGCAGGGGAAGACCGTCGGTGTCGACATCTCCGCTCCCATGATCGCCCGGGCACGGAACCGGGCGGCGGCGCTGAAAAGCACAGCGGAATTCATGCTGGCCGACGCATCGACGCATGCCTTCCCGCCGGGCACATTCGACCTTCTCGCATCGCGTTTCGGGATCATGTTTTTCCTCGAACAGGTCCCGGCCTTCACGCATCTGCGCCAGGCGCTGACGCCAGGCGGCCGCGTCGCCTTTGTCTGCTGGCGGCCGATGAAGGAAAATCCCTGGATTTCGGTACCGCTCTTCGCCGCCCTGCCGCATATCCCGAAACAGGAACCCGCCGTTCCGGGCGCCCCGGGCCCGTTTGCCTTCGACGATCCAGACCGTCTTCGCGGCGTCCTGACAAACGCAGGCTACAGCGCGATCGAAATCGAGCCCTTCGACGCGAATCTGGTTGTCGGCGGCGGTGCCGATCCTGTCGGCGACGCCCTGCAACAGACGTTGGACATCGGTCCGCTGGCACGCATTTTCAGGGAGTTGGACGAAACCGCGCGGACGCAATCCATCGACGCGGTGCGGGAAGCGCTGGCGCGACACGCCAGCGCCGAGGGCGTGGTCATGGATGGTGCGGTCTGGCTCGTCACGGCACGCGCATAGCCGACAAAACCCCGGATTCCTTGGCAAATTTGTCAGTCACGCCTTGCCGGCGCTTCCATTTTCTTAAGGAACGGCCATTAAGGTTGACGCCGGTAAAGGTTGAAATGGAGCGACGGCGTACGGCATGAGCCGGCCCGGCGTCCGTCTTCCGTTTCATATCCGGGTGGGGACATGACGCATTCGATTTTCAAGAAGCTGACCGTGCTGGTCGTCGACGACAGCGCCTATATGCGTCATCTGCTGATGACGTTGTTGCAAGCCCTGGGGGTTTCCAATGTCCACGTGGCGGCCGAGGGCGCCGAGGCCTGGGAGTTGTTCCGGCGCTACGAACCCGACATCGTCATCACCGATGCGGCCATGTTGCCGATCGACGGGTTCGCCTTCGCCGAAAGACTGCGCAACATCACCGGCGGCGCGCTTGGCATGGTCCCGATCATCATGGTTTCGGGTCATACCGACCTCGCCTCGATCGAACGTGCGCGCGATATCGGTATCACCGAATTCCTCTCCAAACCGATCTCCGCCCGCAGTCTCTATCAGCGGCTGATACAGGTGATCGACCGACCGCGCCAGTTCGTCGAAACGCCCACCTATCGTGGTCCGGATCGCCGCCGCCGCAGCCTGCCCTACGACGGCAGCGATCGCCGCGGCACCGTGGCACTTCTTTGAGGGATTGACCGATGACCGACCTTGACAAAAAGCTTCCCAAGGCACCAAGGAACGAGACGCCGACCGATGTGCGCTTCGTCCGTGTGCCATCGATCGTCGAACGCAAACTCGGCGCCGACTATGTCGCGCCGATGCGCCTCGACCCCCGCGTGCTCGATCAGATGCAGACGACAATCAAAGGCCTCGAAACACGCTACGGCGATGCATTGCGCGCACAGGTCCAAACCCTGTTGGCGCTGGTCGAGCCTGCCTGCGGTGGCGACACGGAAGTACGCGGCCGCCTCTATGCCATCGTTCATGACATGCGCGGCCTTGCCGGGACATTCGGTCATCCGATGGTCGGTCGCTTCGCCAATTCGCTCTGCAACTACATCGAAAGCGCGGGCACAACCGCCTGGAGCGACGATACGATCTTCCATTTCCATCTGGATGCCATCCGCGAGGCATTGGAAAGCCCAAGCGCCGATCCGGCAATCACGCTCGAAACGCTCAACGCCCTGCAAAAGCTGATCGCGGCCAGTGCGGCGGAACGGAGACGTTTGGGATGATGCCCGTGCCGACCAAGGCAGATGCCGCGTTTTTTCGCAAGCTGACGGTGCTCGTGGTCGATGACAGCCCCGAGATGCGCCGGCTGCTGGCGGCCCTGCTCGAATCGATGGGCGTGGAGCACGTTATCGAGGCGCGCGACGGCTTGAAGGGCCTCGACGCTTTCATCGAACACAAGCCGGACATCATCATCACCGACGGCGCGATGCAGCCGATGGACGGCTATGAAATGACGCAGCGCGTGCGCGCCGCCGGCGCCGCCGAGGGCGCCAATCCGGATGTGCCGATCCTGATGATCTCGGGCCATATCGGCCGCGAAAGCGTCGCCCATGCGCGCGACCAGGGCGTCACCGACTATCTCCCGAAGCCCCTCTCGGCTTCTGTTCTCTACGAGGCCATCGTCGCCGCCGTTTCAAAGCCGATCCATTTCATCGAGAAGCCGGGCTATCGCGGACCCTCGCCGACGCGCCGGCTGACGGCACGCAGCGCCGACGATTCGGCCGCCTGATCCCTCAAGTCACCTCGGCCAGAAACCGCGACAGCAGCGGATTGATGCGTTCCGGCGCCTGCCAGAACGGCATATGCGCCAATCCTTCCAGAACATGCACCTTGTCATCCCAGAGATGGCGGTAGCTGATGCTTGTCAGGAAGGCGTTGTTGACGAAAGGCTCGTCCGCACCTGAAACCACGGCAAGCGGCAGCGGCGAAGTCGCGGCGATTTCACGCCCGTCCATGTCGAGCCCCGCCGCCACCGATTGCAACATCAGCGGACGGAAACGCCCGTCGGCGCGCTGGCAGCCCTCGACCATCCAGGGCTCGAGCGGCACGCCCGCGCCGATCGTTTCCTGCGCATAGATCGCCGCCTGCTCGGGCGTGAAGCGCTCCGCGAATGTCAGCGCCATGTGTTCGGACGGCAGGAACGCTTCTCCCATGTCGGCGCCGCCGGCCGGCGGCGTGCCGGTGATCCAGGCGGCAACCGTGCCCGGCCAGCGCGCCATCATTTCGAGCGCGGCATGACCGCCAAGCGACCAGCCGACAATGACGGCGCGCTCGATGCCCATCGCCGCGGCAAACGCCATCGAAGCATCGGCGAAGCCGTGGATCGAATAGGTCTTGTCAGGTTCCGGCGCATCGGAACTCTGGCCATGTCCCGGCAGGTCGAAGGCAATGCAGCGATGGCGCGCGCCGATCTCGCTCTCCAACTGCCGGCCGAAGATCTCCTTGCAGGAGGAATTGCCATGGATGAACAGTACCGCCGGCCCCGCCCCGCCACTGTCCAGATAGCTCAGGCGGCCATGCGACGTCTCAACCGTTCCATTCTTCATTGCGCATATTCCCGTGCTTTTCGTTTGTTTTCAAAAGCTTGCCACAGCCGTCCCGAGAAAGTTGACAGAAGCGTCATTATTTTTTGCATCCATTAACCCCTCGCCCTATATTGATATTCGGCGGAACCAACAAGGCACAGCACGGGCCGTAGAGCCGTGCTTTGCGGATCAGGGCAGGAGCGAAGATGACAAAGATCACGACCAATATCACGGTGGACTCGGCTTACGAAGCCGTCGCGCCGGACGACTTTCCGGCAATGATGGAAGTCGAGCGCTACGGCAAGCGCTCCACCGCTTTCGACAAGATCATCTCCGCGACCCACGATCATTTCTGGGATCCGATGGACACCAAATACATCGATTTCTCCGCCCCCTTCGACATGGATAACGAGTATCTCATCGATCCGGAGCAGAACACCGACCTGAAAACGGCCGTCAAGGACAAGCTCGACGAGAAGCAGAAGATCAAGCTCGTCAATCTCGACGTGCAATGGGGCCTCTCCTCGATCCTCCACGGTGAAGCCGGCGCGCTGGCCCTGTCGGCGAGCCTCTGCCACATCCTGAAGGATCCGGGCGCGCAGGAATACGCCGCCAACCAGACCCGCGAGGAAGCCCGCCATGTCGCCGGCTTCTCCAACTACATCAAGGCCCGCTGGGGCAAGCCGGTGCCGGTCGGGCCCGCACTCGGCGATGTGCTGACCGAACTCGTCAACACGCCGCTGGTCTGGAAGAAACTCGTCGGCATGCAGATGCTGGTCGAGGGCCTTGCGATGGGCGCCTTTGCCTCCTTCTACAAATGGGGCCGCGATCCGCTGATGGTGAAGCTGATGCAGCTCACCATGACCGACGAGGCCTTCCATCACAAATTCGGCAAGATCTGGGCCGACCGCACCATTCCGAACCTGAAGGCCGAAGAACGCGACGCGATCGAGGACTGGGCCTGGGAAGTCTTCCAGATCCTTCTCTACAATCTCGGCTCGCCCGAACAGAAGAAACACATCTATGCTGCCGTCGGCCTTGAATGGGAATGGGTACAGGGCGCCTTCATGGAAGCGCTGACCGACAAGCACATCCGCGAAAGCATGCAGGAATCGTCCAACATCTTCCGCGTGCTGATCAAGACGCTGCTGAAGGCCGGCATCATCACCGGCCGCACGGCGCCCAACTATGCCGCCTTCATCGACATGAAGGAACTTTACGGCGAGAGCGACCGCATGATCGGCGACGACATCGCCGAAGAAGGCATCAAATACCTTCTGCAGCTCAACGGTCAGGGCAACCGCGCCTATTCGCTCGACAAGATGTCCGCCGCCGAATAACGGCACCGGCGGCACGCATCAGGGCGGCAACTCCGGTTGCCGCCCTTTTTCATGCGCGGCCTTTCATCAGCCCGCCGATCAGCCGGTCGAGCCCCGCCGCATAACCGGCCCGCGCCGCCTCCGGCGCGTCGGCCGCGGCAATGCCGAGGGCGGCCTGCTGCAGCGCCCCCGACAGCAATTCGTTCACCGCGCGCATTTCGCCGGCGGCGATGAAGCCCTCATCGACCAGATGCTGCAGCGCGTGATCGAGAAACAGCGTCGACAGCGGCGCCTGCAACGCGCGCCAGTCCGAAAGCCCGAGCACCGCCGGCCCCTCGATCAGAAACAGCCGCCGCACTTCCGGATCGGTATAAATGCCCAGCAACACCTGCGCCCCGACCTGCAGATCGTCGCGGTCATGGGCGATCCGCGCCATCGTCTCGTCAAACAGCCGCTGCCCGATCTCGGGCAGCATTTCCTCGAGCACGGCGCGGAAGAGATCCTGCTTGTCGGCGAACTGATGATAGAGCGCCCCCCGCGTCACCCCGGCCTCCCGCACAATGTCCTCGGTGCCGGTCTCGGCATAGCCGCGCTCGGCAAACAGCCGCCGCGCCGCTTTCAGCAGTTTGTCGCGGTTTCTGGAGGGCCGTTTGGCGGGGGATTCGCGCGTCATTTCCTCTTTCATACAGCTTGTATGGAAACTCGTTTCGGATTATACAGCCTGTATCTCATACACCTTGTATGAAAAATTCGGGAGCGAAACGATGACCGATCGAGCGGTTGAAGGCGTGGCGCCGGCGCGCGGCCGGCGCATCCCCTGGTGGCTCTTTGCCGCCGTCCTCGGCGTCGCCGCCGCCATCGCGCTCGGCAGCCTCGCCGTCTGGGGCACCGGCAGCGAAGGCCTCGTCCACATCACCCGCTACACCGCCCGCTTCGCCTTTCTGATCTTCGTCGTGGTCTTTGCCGCCGGTGCGCTGGCGCAGCTTTTCCCGTCCGCCACGACGCGCTGGCTGAAGCGCAACCGCCGCTATCTCGGGCTTTCCTTCGCCCTTGCCCATTTCATCCATCTGGGTGCCCTGACCTCGTTTTTCATCGCCATCGGCGAAGCGCCGGACCTGGTCACCATCATCGGCGGCGGCGGCGCCTATGTTTTGATCGCGCTGATGGCGCTGACCTCCAACGACTGGTCGGTGAAGACGCTCGGCCCCAAGGTCTGGCGCCGCCTGCATCTCACCGGCATCGCCTATGTCTGGCTGATTTTCATGAATTCCTATATCGGCCGCCTCGCCAGCGAGACGCCGCCGGAGCCCAAGGTAATCTTCGCCATTACCGCCGGCCTCGGCATTCTGGCGCTGGGGCTTCGCATCGCCGCCTGGATCGCCCGCCGCCGCGCCCGATCACAAGCTCTTGTTCGTTGACGCAGCGTCGCCTGTGCTATTCTGACCTTCGCAGGGCCTGAAGCCCCGGAGGCGCCGCATGGTTGCGACGAACGGCAGAGGCAGGCCCAAGGCAGGAGCCGTTGCACTTGGCGCCTTGCTGCTGCTGGCGGCCGGTGCCGCCGACGCCAATATCTTCGGCGTCGACGACCGCCGCGACATCCGGCCGGAAGACGGCCTCAGCGGCGTCGGCGTCATCGTCTGCGCCGGCACGACGCGCCGGCCGACCGGCGTGCTGATCGCCTCGTCGCATCTGCCCGACCAACGCGACTACGATGTCATCGTCACCGCCGCGCATGTCTTCATCGGCCCGCGCGGCCGCCTGACCGATTGCGAATTCAGGCCGCAACGCATGGACGGTCCCGGCGCGCGCATCCTCTACATCGAAAGCGGCAGCCACACGCCCTACCGCGACCGCGACTGGCACAACGACTGGGCGGTCGCCGTGCTCGACCGCCGCCTTGACGACGAGCTCGACCGCATCGAACCCCGCGTCGTCGACGAGGACGCCGCTGTCGAACGCCGCGAATCCGGCGCCCGTTTCATCCTTGCCGGCCACAATGGCGAGCGCGGGCCTTTGCAGATGTCCGAGAACTGCGGCCCGGAACGCAAGTTCAGCTCCCATCTCAACCGTTTCGACCCTCGCGTCGTCAATCACGATTGCGACATGATGCCGGGCTGGTCGGGCGGACCGCTCATTTTGCGCGAGGACGGCGTCAACTACATGATCGGCGTCAATTCATGGGCCTCCAACGCCATCACCCACACCTCCGGCCGTGCCTATAGCGGCAGCCTCAACCCCAATGTGGCGATCCGCGTCGACGGTCAGTTCAAACGGGCCATCGACCGCCTGCTGCGCGCGGGCACGACCGGCGTCACCGCCAGATGTCTCGTTGCCAGCCGGGACGAGTCGCCGGCCCTTCCCTGCTGACGCTGCGGCACCGCGACGCCGGATGACCGCCCGCCATTTCCTCCCTATATTGTCCGCAAAAGAATTGGCCCCGCCCGGCCACCGCGCCGGGGGGCCGCCAGAACACGCTTTCCGGGAGGGAAAACATGCCTTGGAATTTCGGCGACATTCTCGACGCCATTTCGCCCGCGCTGCCCAAGGACGCGCCGGCCTTCGTTCATGGGGCCCGCCGCATCACCTGGGGCGAAACGACGAAGCGCACCAACAATCTCGGCCGCGCCATGATCGAACGCGGCGCAAAGCCTGGCGACAAGCTGGCTTTCTACATGCGCAACCGCCCGGAATATATCGAGCTGCTGGCCGCCGGTTTCAAATCGCGCCTGACCCATGTCAACGTCAACTACCGCTACAAGCCCGATGAAGTCTTCTACATCTTCGACAATTCGGACGCGCAGACCGTCGTCTATGGCAGCGAGTTTCGCGACACCATCGAGGAAATCCGCCCGCGCCTGACCAAGGTCAAGACCTTCATCGAAGTCAATGACGGCGGCGACATCGCGCCCTTCGCCGAGCGCTACGAAACGCTGGCGAACACCGGCGATGGCGCCCCGCTCGACATCGAGCGCTCGCCCGACGACATGCTCTTCATCTATACCGGCGGCACCACCGGCATGCCGAAAGGCGTGATGTGGCGTCACGACGATCTGCGCGAAGTGCAGCTCGCGGCGCTGCGCCGCCTTGGGCCCGTCCCGGAATCCCTGCCCGCGCTGGTCGAGGCGATCAAGACGGTCGGCCCCGCCGGCCCGATGATCCCCGCCTGCCCGCTGATGCATGGCACCGGCCTTCTGACCGCGCTCGGCAACATGGTCTCGGGCGGCTGCGTCGTCACCCTCGACAACCACTCGCTCGACCCGCACGAGCTCTGGGCGGAAGTCGACCGCAACAAGGTCCAGCAGGTCGCCATCGTCGGCGACGCCTTTGCCAAGCCCATGCTGCGCGCGCTGGAAGAAGCGCCCGGCAAATACGATCTCTCCTCGATCGTCACCATCATCTCGTCCGGCGTCATGTGGTCGACCGAAGTAAAACGCGGCCTGCTGCAATACATGCCGAACGCGATCATGACCGACAGCTTCGGCGCCTCCGAAGCGGTCGGCCTCGGTTCCTCGCTGATGACGAAGGACGGCGAGATCGCCACCGCGAAATTCCAGATCGGCGAACGCTGCAAGGTCTTCGACGAGAACGACGAGTTGATCGAGCCGGGTTCGAAGACACCGGGTTTCATTGCGCTCGGCGCGCCGATCCCGGTCGGCTACTACAAGGACCCCGAAAAGAGCGCCCGCACCTTCAAGACGGTGCGTGGTGCGCGTTATGCAATTCCGGGCGACTGGTGCACAGTCGAAGCCGACGGCACGTTGACGCTGCTGGGCCGCGGCTCGGCCTGCATCAACACCGCCGGCGAGAAGGTCTACCCCGAAGAGGTCGAGGAAGTGCTGAAGCGGCACCCCTCGATCGAGGACGCACTCGTCGTCGGCCTGCCCGACGAGAAATGGGGTCAGTCGGTCACCGGCGTCGTCAAGCTCAACAACGGCGCGTCCTTCGACGAGGAAGCCCTGCGCGCCCATGTCCGCGCCGCACTTGCCGGCTACAAGACGCCGAAGCGCATTCTGATCGGCACGGTCCCCTTCCGTGCCCCGAACGGCAAGGCCGACTACAAGACCGTCACCGAGTTTGCCAAGCGCGAACTCGGCGCCGCCTGAACGCGAAAACGGAGAAGCGCAATGACGCCGGATGAATTTTCGAACCTGCTGGCGCGCTTCTCCGCCGCCGCCACGGCCGGCGACGGCAAGGCTTTTGCCGAATGCTTTACCGAAGATGGCGTCTATCACGACTACATCTATGGCGATCACAAGGGCCGGGCCGAAATCGCCCATATGCTGGAAGAGCTCTTCCACCGCGACGCCCGCGACTATGACTGGCGCATGATCGACCCGGTCTGTAACGGCAATCTGGGTTATGCATGGTCGCTGTCGAAATTTGTCTCGACGCTCCCGCAATATGAAGGCAATCAGGTCGTCATCGACGGCATGAGCCGCTTCGAACTGCGCGACGGCCTGATCGCCGACTATCGTGAAAGCGTCAATGGCGGCGTCGCCATGGCGCAACTCGGTGTCGAGGAGCCCCGCCTTGCCGGCGTGCTGCGCAAATGGGCGCGCCAGCTCCGCGAACGCCCCGAGGTCGCCCGCTACCTGAAGCCCTGAACGCCCGCATTTACCCTTAAAAGCCGCCTCTCCTACCCGCCGATGCCGGTTGCCTCGCCGGGGCCGGTTGCTATGCTGTCGCCAATCGAAATCGAACCCTCAAGAAAGAGATTTCCATGGATGCGCTGGAAAAATTCCGTCAGGAAACCCGAACCTGGCTGGAAGCCAACTGCCCGCCCTCGATGCGGACGCCGATGACCTCCGAGGACGAGACCGTCTGGGGCGGCCGCAATGCCAAATACGAAAACCCCGAAGCCAAGCTCTGGCTCGACCGCATGGCCGAGCGCGGCTGGACGGCGCCCACCTGGCCGGCGGCCTATGGCGGCGGCGGTCTCTCGAAAGACGAAAACCAGATCCTCCAGCAGGAGCTGCGCCGCATCAAGGCAAGGCCGGCCCTGTCGAGCTTCGGTATCTGGATGCTCGGGCCGGCCCTGCTCGAATTCGCCAATGAGGAACAGAAGAAAGAACACCTGCCGAAAATCGTCCGCGGTGAAATCCGCTGGTGCCAGGGCTATTCGGAGCCGGGTGCGGGCTCGGACCTCGCCGGCCTCCAGACCAAATGCGAGGACAAGGGCGATCACTACCTCGTCAACGGCCAGAAAATCTGGACCTCCTATGCCGACAAGGCCGACTGGATCTTCTGCCTGGTCCGCACCGATCCCACCAAAAAGCACGACGGCATCAGCTTCCTGCTTTTCGACATGGCGACGCCCGGCGTCGAGGCCCGGCCGATTTCGATGATCTCTGGCGCCTCGCCTTTCTGCGAAACCTTCTTCACCGACGTGAAAGTGCCGAAGGGAAACCTCGTCGGCGAACTCAACAAGGGTTGGACCATCGCCAAGCGCCTGCTGCAGCACGAGCGTGAAATGATTTCGGGCATGGGCCTCGGCGGCGCGGGCTCCGGCGCCGGTCTCGGCGGTCTCGAACAGGCGGCCAAGGACTATTACGGCGAGCAGAACGGCCGCGTCGCCAGCCCGTCGCTGCGCGACCATATCACCCGCCAGAAGATGGACGGCAAGGCCTTCGCGCTGACCATGCAGCGTTCTGCCGAGGAAGCAAAAGCCGGCCAGGGCCCCGGCGCCGCCTCGTCGATTTTCAAATATTACGGCACCGAGCTCAACAAGCGCCGCTTCGAACTGCTGCTCGAAATCATGGGCACGAAAGGCCTGGGCTGGGAAGGCGAAGGTTTCACCGGCGACGAAATCACCGTCACCCGCTCCTGGCTGCGCTCCAAGGGCAATTCGATCGAGGGCGGCACCAGCGAAGTTCAGCTCAACGTCGTGTCGAAGCGTGTCCTCGGTCTGCCGGACTGACGCGCGCGACAATCCGTTTGGGGCGCGCCCGCTGGCGCGCCTCCGCCTTTTCACAGAAACAGAATAAAGACATGGAAACGCGATGGCACTAGTACTCACCGAGGAGCAGCAGCTCCTGCGCGACACCGCAACGCAGTTCTTTCAGGAGCGCGTTCCGGTCGCCAATCTGCGCAAGCTGCGCGACACGAAGGACGCCGACGGTTTTGACCGTGCGGTCTGGAAGGAAATGGCCGATCTCGGCTTCGCCGGTATCATGATTTCCGAAAAATACGGCGGCACCGATTTCGGCCCCGTCGGTCTCGGCCTTGTGCTTGAGCAATCTGGCCGCACGCTGGCGGCAAGTCCGCTCGTTTCCACGGTGCTGCTTTGCGGCTCGGCCGTGCAACTCGCCGGCAACGCAACGCAGCGTCAGGAAATTCTCCCGGCCATTGCGGCCGGCGAACGCATCATGGCGCTGGCGCTCGAAGAGGGGCCCCACCACAATCCGACACGCATCGCGACCCGCGCGACGGCCGACGGTCAGGCCTTCCGGATTTCCGGCAGGAAGACCTTCGTTCTCGATGGCCATGTCGCCGGCCAGCTCATCGTCGCGGCGCGCACCGGTGGCAACGACAACGATCGCACCGGCATCACGCTCTTTCTGGTCGATCCGAAGGCGGAGGGGGTCAAGATCACCCGCACCTTGATGGTCGACAACCGCAACGCGGCCGATATTGCCTTCGACAACGTCGCCGTGCCGTCCACCGCTGTTCTCGGCTCGATCGATGGCGGCATCGACGTGCTGGAACAGGTGCTCGACATCGCCCGCATCGGTCTCTCGGCCGAAATGCTGGGGCTGGTGCAGGAAGTTTTCGATACAACGCTCGCCTATCTGAAAGAGCGCAAGCAGTTCGGCAAGGTCATCGGTTCTTTCCAGGCGCTTCAGCACCGTATGGCCGTTCTCTTCGCCGAAATCGAGCTGTCCCGTTCGGTCGTGCTCGACGCGCTGTCGGCGATCGAGGCGCGGCGCAACGATGTGCCGCTGGTCGCCAGCCTCGCCAAGGCACGCCTTTCCGATATTGCGACGCTGATGACCAATGAGGGCCTTCAGATGCATGGCGGCATGGGCATGACCGATCAATTCGATGTCGGGCTCTTCATGAAGCGGGCCCGCGTCGCAGCGGCAAGTTTCGGCGACGGAAATTTCCACCGCGACCGTTATGCTTCTCTGGAAGGTTACTGACGATCCTGCGGACATCCGGGCAACCCCCCGGATGTCTGCTCACAAGTCTACCGCGAAGGTCGGCTCGACGATGTTGAAGTCCCGGTTCGGTTTGGCAGCGCGTATTCTGCCGATTGTCGCTGCATTTCTGGCGGGTGCCGTTTTTACCGGCCCCGCTGCGGCCCATCCCCATGTCTGGATCGACTTGAAAACGGAAGCCCATGTCGATGACGAGGGTCGTTTGACCGCCGTCACCGTCAGCTGGATTTTCGACGAGTTCTATTCGGCCTTCGCCCTCGACGGTCTCGAAAAACCCGGCGGCGACTACAAACCCGAAGACCTGGCGGCCCTGACCGTGGTCAATATGACCAATCTTGCGGAGTGGAACTATTTCACGGAAATCACGCAGGGAGGCGAAACCGCGAAGTTCGGCGAACCGCGCGACGCACATTCGACCTGGAACGAGAAAAGCGGGCGTCTGACCCTGACCTTCACCCTCGACCTTGAAGACCCGCGCCCCGCCACGGTGGAAGCGCCGGCAAAATTCCGTGTCTACGATCCGACCTATTACATTTCGATCGACTATGTCGAAAAAGACACCGTGCGCCTTGCCGGTGCGGCGGCCGATCGCTGCACGGCCGAGATCGAGATCCCGAATGTCGAGAACGTCTGGACGACACTGCCCGAGACCGCCTTCACCGCCGGCACCGGGACGCAATTCGGCGCAATGTTCGCCGCCACCGCGACACTGACCTGCCGGATGGCGTCGTGACCGGCGCGCCGCGCAAAGTCGCGCTGGCGGCATTGACGATTCTGGCCGTGCTGCTGGCCCTGCAGCTGCCGGCACTGGCCCAAAGCCCTTTCGCCATGCCCGGCGGCGAAGCCCCGCCGCCAGAGCCCGGCTTCGTGGCCGGGCTGATGCGCTCCATCATGGCCATGCAGCAGGAATATTATCGCGCCTTGGCCGGTGCATTCCGCGCCGTCAATCTTCAAGGCTCGCTGGCCGCCGCCTGGGGTCTCGTTTCGATCTCCTTCCTTTACGGCGTCTTCCATGCCGCCGGTCCCGGCCACGGCAAGGTGATCGTCACCTCATGGCTGCTGGCCGACGAGCGCGACCTGAAACGCGGCATCCTGATCGCCTTTCTGTCGGCTTTTGCGCAGGCCGTGACGGCAATCCTTGTGGTCGGCATCCTCGCCGTCGCGCTCGGTATGACGCAGCGCGCCACCGCCGATATCGTGCCGATTGTCGAACGGGCAAGTTTCCTGCTGATCGCCGGTGTCGGCGCCTGGCTCCTGTGGCGCGCCTTCCGGCCCGCCCATCACCACCACCATGATCACGCGCATGACCACGATCCTGGACACGCGCATCTGCCGGCACCCAAGGAGATTCGCGGCGTGCGCGGCCTGAAAGGCATGATCGCGGTAATCCTGTCGGTTGGCTTGCGTCCCTGCAGCGGCGCGATACTGGTGCTGCTTTTCTCGGTGACGCAGGGCGCCTTTCACATCGGTGCCTTGTCGGCCTTTGCCATGTCGGTCGGAACGGCGATCACGGTTTCGGGCCTGGCGCTGCTGACGGTCGCCTCGAAAAACGGCGCCCTCCGCCTTGCCGGCAAGATCGACAGCCCCTGGACGCTGCGTCTGGAACGCACCCTGCGCATTGCCGGCGGCGCTTTCATTCTGCTCTTTGGACTGTTCCTGCTGGTGGGCTCTTTCACGCTGCCGCGTCAGCCCCTTTTCTGACTTCCCGGCCTATCGACAAGCCTCGCCCCCCGCCCCATACTGCCCCCGAAAACCGCGCTGCGCACCGCGCGCGCTCCCCTGAAGACAGATAAACGAGCTAGAGACAAGCGATGGCCGACGACAAGACCAGCGACCAGCCCGAGCGCATCACCGTTCTCGCGCGCGACTTCACCCCCGCCGCAATGGAGTTCCACCGCCGGAACATGAGCGAGAAGGGCTACCGCATGGAAGGCCAGATCGTGCAACGCAAGTTCCAGATGATCGAAGGGCTTGGCGCGCCGAAAGAGCTTTTCGACGGCGAAGCCTTTTACGCTGTCACCTTTGTCCGCAAGGGCATCGAGAAGTGACCAGGCCGCCCTTCGACAGGGCGGATGGCGAACCCGCCCCCGGTGGCACAAGGATCGATCGCTGGACGCTTTTCCGCGACGTCGCCGTTTTTCAGGGCAAGCTGGTTCTCGACAACATCAAGGACCTCACGCTCGTCCCGATTTCGCTCGGGGCGGCGGTCATTTCCCTTTTCAATCGTGACGGCGACACCGGGCGCCAGTTTTATGGCGTCCTCCATGCCGCGCGCCGTGTCGAGGACTGGCTCGACAAATACGGAGATGCAGACCGCATTCCGGTGCCGCCTTTTGCGCAGAAGCGTGATGGCGAGAGCATCGACGTTCTTCTGGCCCGCATCGAAGACCTGGTAAAACGCCAATATGAGCGCGGCGGCGTGACCGCAAATGCCAAGGATGCGATCGACCGGGCGCTCGATGCGCTGCAGGCAAAGCTCGACCGGCGCACCTGAAATCTGCTTATTTTCGGCGGAGTTCCGCCGTTCCTTGGCCTCCGGCGCCGGACAAACCCGTTGACTTGAAGTCGCTAATCCTGTTGTCTGATCGCGCAATCGACATTTTGGCCTGGCTTGGCTGATCCGCCCTTCGGGCCCTTTCAAGACTCCCAAAAGATCAGGTTGTACGACGCCGCGCGACGGGCGCGCGGTTATTGACGCATGCAAATGCGTTTGAGGAGACGAAGAGATGGCGACAGGTATCGTGAAGTGGTTCAACGGCCAGAAGGGCTACGGCTTCATTCAGCCGTCCGATGGCGGCCGTGATGTGTTCGTTCACATCAGCGCAGTGGAGCGCGCTGGCCTCAGCACGCTGAACGAAGGCCAGAAGGTCAACTACGAACTCGTGACCGAAAAAGGCAAAACGTCCGCTGCCAACCTGACTGTGGCGTGAGGCTTTATCCTTCGATGGATCGGATGGCCGGGCTTCGCGCCCGGCCATTTTCGTTTGCAGCATGATCCGGCCAGATTGGAGACCGGCCGGACTTCAATGCTACTTCTTGCCGCCCTTGCCTGCCGGCGCTGCCTTGCTGGGCGCGGCGAAAGGCGAAGCCGGTGCGGCGGCACCCTTTTTCTTGTTCTTGTCCGCCTTCGGCTTCTTGGCTTCGCGATTGCTCTTCTTCTGACCTTTGGCCAAAATCGACCTCCTGTTGAAACGCGTGATCGCAGCGCGAACAGCCCGCGCCGGAATCGGTGCGTATGCCTGCGTAGCCAACCATAAGCCGCGCCACGACACAACGCCTGCTGAATATGGTGCGCATCCACTCCTTCTGAAAGGCCTCCCGAATGATCACGGTCCATCACCTGAACAATTCGCGCTCCCAGCGCATCCTCTGGCTGCTGGAGGAGCTCGGCCTCGACTACGAAATCGCCAGCTACAAGCGCGACGCAACCACCAATCTCGCACCCGGCGAGTTGACGAAAATCCACCCGCTCGGCAAGTCGCCGGTCATCACCGATAACGGCACACCGATCGCTGAATCGGGCGCCATTGTCGAATATCTGATCCGCAAATACGGCAAGGGGAAATTCATGCCGGCGGAGAACGCCGCCGACTTCGTACCCTGGCTGCACTGGATGCATTACGCAGAAGGTTCGGCCATGCTCCCGGTCATGCTGACGCTCTATACCATGCGCCTTGGCGAGGCGGCGGCGCCGCTGCGCCCGCGCATCGAAAGCGAGATCGCCAATCAC
The DNA here is from genome assembly GCF_030651915.1 of Parvibaculum sp. Lineage (GTDB taxonomy): Bacteria > Pseudomonadota > Alphaproteobacteria > Parvibaculales > Parvibaculaceae > Parvibaculum. The sequence continues at coordinate 25,330 of NZ_JAUSBV010000006.1, forward strand.
TTCGGCTATATGGACAAGGCGCTGGGCAAGAAGGACTTTTTCGTCGGCGACGCGCTGACCGGCGCCGATTTCCAGATTGTCTTTGTGCTGGAGGCCGCGCGCTCGCTCGGCTTGATGAAGCCTTACACCAACCTCAACCGCTATCTCGACGCAATCCACGCCCGCCCCGCCTACAAGCGCGGCGTCGAGCGTGGCGGTCAGTACGATCTGGGCGGCTGATGCCGCGCGCGGTCTACTGCGCCGCGTAGTTGAGCCCGAACCAGATCGCGGCGATGACAAACGCGGCAACGCCGATCGCCGCGCTGGCGACACTGGCGCCAATGCCGACCACAAGCCCGTCATGTTCGACCAGGCCGAGACCCACCACGAAAAGCGAGATGGCCGGCAGCCAGCCCGTGAAGGGCACCGGCATGCACAGCACCAGCGCGGTCGCGAGCAGCAGCACACCAAGCGGCCGCTCGGCCGGACCACGGAAGACGCCCGGCATGCGCATGCGCATGATGCGCGACAGCGGCCGGGCAAGCGGCAGCGCCTTCAGCGCACCGGCCCGCCAGCGCTTGCGGGCGAACAATCGCTTCGAGATCAGGTCGGGCAGCCAAAGCGCCGGACGGCCGAGCGCCATCTGGGCGGCGATGAAGATGGCAGGCAGTCCGAGAAAGAGATTGGCGCCTGGCGGCAGCGGCAACATGTTGATGAGACCGACCAGCACAAAGCCCCAGCCGAAGCTGCGGTCGCCGAGCGATTCCAGCACTTCGCCCAAGGTGCTGCCGTTCGGCTTCTTGCGGGTGCCGACCTGGGCGAGCCCGCGCAGTGCGCCGCTTCTTCTATGCTTCATCGATGTCTCATCGAATGGACTGCCTTCCCTGGGCCGGAGCGCATCTAACACCTTTTGACGCAGGCCGTCACTGCGCCATTATGGCATTTGACAACCGCGCCGCGCCTCGGGGCGCCAACGGAAATGCCCATGAGCAAGCCCTGGTATCTTTATATTCTGGAATGTGCCGGCGGCCGGCTCTACACCGGCATCGCGCTCGACCCGGAGGCGCGCTACAAGGTTCATGCCGAGGGACGGGGGGCGAAATTCACACGCAGCTATCCGCCGGTTCGGCTGGCGATGGTCGAGGCCTTTGCCAATCGCTCCGAGGCGTCGAAGGCGGAATACGCGATCAAGAAGCTGAGCGCGTCGGAAAAACGGAAACTGGTCGGCAAGGCACAACGATGACCGATGTAAAATATCTCAGTGAACGGATCGATATGCTGGAAGCCCGCCTCGCCCACCGCGAACACGAGATCGAGGAGTTGAACGGGCTCGTTGCCCGGCAATGGCAGGCCATCGACGACCTGACCCGCCGTCTCGGTGCCCTTGGCGGTCGCATGCAAGCCGTCGAAGAGCGTACCGAAAGCCCGGATGGCGTCGAGCCCCCGCCGCCGCACTATTGACCGGCCGATGCAACCCGCCCCCTTTCACCACGCCCCGCCGACGGACCCGCATCTGACGGTGCTCCATCGCGACGACGATCTGCTGGTCCTCTCGAAGCCGAGCGGGTTGCTATCGGTTCCCGGCAAGACGCCGGCGCTGGCCGATTGCCTGGAGCGCCGGGCGCGCGACGCAAACCCCGGCGCGCTGCTCGTCCATCGTCTCGACCGGGACACATCCGGCATCATGCTGATGGCGCGAAATCCGAAAGCGCAGCGCCACCTCGGTCTGCAGTTCGAACGGCGCATGACGTTGAAAACCTATATCGCGCGCGTCTGGGGCGAGATCGACGGCGAGCAGGGTTGTGTTGACGCCCCGATCGCCTGCGACTGGCCCAACCGGCCGAAACAGATGATCGACCGCGAGAACGGCCGGCCGGCGCAGACGGAATGGATGGTGATGGAGCGCGAGGCGCAGGCGACGCGCCTGATGCTCCGCCCGCTGACGGGTCGTTCGCATCAACTGCGCGTCCATATGCTGAGCCTCGGCCATCCCGTGCTCGGCGACAATTTCTACGCGCACGAAAGGGCACTGGCGGCGGCTGACCGGTTGCAACTTCATGCACTGGAACTGACGATCCGCCACCCGGCCGACGGCCGCATTTGCACCTTCCGCGACCCCTGCCCCTTCTAGGGCTGCCGCAAGGCACTTATCCCCGCTTTATCCCCGCCCTGATAGCAAAAGCCGGAAGCGGTGGTGCGACCCGCTTCCGGCTTTTGTGACAGTCTTATGACAGTTTTGTGACAGAGGGGGGGTCCGCTGTCAGCCGGTGACGCTGACCCGCAGGCTGGTCGTCGTCGAATTGCTGTTCGAATTCGAGTTCGAATTGCCGTTGACGTTGGTATTGCTGTTGAAATTGAAGTTCGAATTGAAATTCGAATTGATGTTGTGGTTGACGTTGCAGGCATAGGCCGACGAGGCGCCCACAAACGCATAAAGCGCAAGTGCCGCAACGACTGCCACGATCGCACCCAACGTCAATCCGGTCCGGGAAAGAAGGATCTTCATTTGCTCCATCCTGTTACACGCTCGCGCCATTTCGGCACAGAAGCGACGACATTCCGCGCCCCAAAAGGGCTCTTGGCCCTCTCGCTGCAGAACCCGTGCCGGAACGCCGCCAACGCCGCGGCATGAGCGTCGATGGATCAAGTATTTGATTTTAAAGGCAATTTGGTAGCGGAGGAGGGACTCGAACCCCCGACACGCGGATTATGATTCCGCTGCTCTAACCAGCTGAGCTACTCCGCCCCAAGGCATCGGAAGACGGATCGAAACCGCCGCGCCCCCGAAAGAGAACCGGATATAAGGGCCGCAACGAAGGCCTGTCAAGCAAGGGCCGCCGCTGCATCAGATAGCGGGCAGCCCAGCCTGCGACGCTGCTGCATCCGTCGCCGGATTTGTGGCCTCAGGCTTGTGAAATCGCAGCATCGTGAAGAGACCGAAGGGCTTCAGCTTGACGGTTTCGACAAGCTCCAGCGTCGCAATGTCGGTAATCGTCTCGGCGCGGAAATCCGGGTGCCAGCCAAGCGCACGCGCCGCCGGCGCCATGAAACTCTCGATCCAGCCGCGCACCCCGTGATCCTGCGCGAAATGGTTGACGATAAGGACCTCACCGCCCGGCGCGCAGACACGTTCAAGCTCTTTCAGCACCTGGATTGGATCCGGCACCACGGTCATCACGTACATTGCAACGACGGTATCGAAGGAAGCATCGTCAAACCGGAGTTCGGACGCATCCATTTCGTAGAGTGCGTCGATATTGGTCAAACCGCGCTCACGGACACGCTGGCGCGCGATCCGCAGCATGTCCGGTGAAAGATCGATGCCTGTAATGGCGAGATGCGGCGCATAGCGCGGCAGCGCCACGCCCGTGCCGACGCCGACTTCAAGCAGCGACCCTTCACGGCGATTGATGATGTCAATGGCGCGTTTGCGGCCTGAATCGGCGATCGGGCCGAAGGAAAAATCATAGACCGGTGCCCAACGCGCATAGGCTTTCAATACCGACTGTTCGTCTATCCGGACGATCCCGCTCAAAGCAGCTTACCCCTCGAATTGTACACGCCCACTCTGCGGGCAATGCCGCCATGCGCGCAACACTATATCTGGACCGAATACGGCTAAAATGCGGTCCCAGCGGCAAAACGTTCCAATTCGTGCGCCGCGGCGCTCGCTTGCCAGCGGCTCTCCGCCCGCGCGATCCAACCACCGCCAAGCACCCGTGTACCACCAGCCGGATCGTAGAAGACGCAAGCCTGCCCTGGCGCCACGCCATCCTCGCCTTCAAGCAGTTCGACCGATGCGCCCTCTGCCGTGCGCCGAAGGCGCGCTGCCACCGGCGGCCGCGTCGATCTGACCTTGACCGACACCTCAACGCCCGCCTCTGGCAGCTGCTCAAAAGCCGTGTCCCCCAGCCAGTTGAGATCGCGCAAGGTCAGCCAGCGCGTCTCAAGCGCTTCGCGGGGACCGACAATCACCTGGCGGCGCGCCGGGTCGAGCTTCACAACAAAAAGCGGCTCACTGTCGGGTTCGCTGGCGCCGAGGCCCAGTCCACGGCGCTGACCGATCGTGTAGCGAACGATCCCCTCATGCCGACCAAGAACACGCCCGTCGAGATGCACAATATCGCCTGGATCGGCGGAACCGGGACGCAGCCGCTCGACAATGGTCGTGTAGCGCCCCGACGGCACGAAGCAGATGTCCTGACTGTCCGGCTTCGCGGCAACCACGAGGCCCATGTGTTCGGCCATTGCCCGCGCTTCAGGCTTGGTGAGATCGCCCAGCGGAAACCGCAGAAAATCGAGCTGCTCCCGCGTCGTCGTGAAAAGAAAATAGCTCTGGTCGCGATCGGTATCCGTCGGGCGATGCAGCTCCCGCCCCGCCACACCGGGACGGCTCGCGATGTAATGCCCGGTTGCCAGCGCTGCCGCACCGAGGTCCCGCGCCGTATCGAGAAGATCACGAAATTTGACGCGCTCGTTGCAGCGCACGCAAGGGATCGGCGTCTCGCCGGCCACATAGGAATCGGCGAAATCCTCCATCACGGCGCGGCGGAAGCGATCCTCATAATCGAGCACATAGTGGGGAATACCGATCTGCTCGGCAACGCGTCGCGCGTCGTGGATATCCTGACCCGCACAACAGGCACCCTTGCGCGTCACGGCGGCACCGTGATCGTAGAGCTGCATGGTAATGCCAACGACGTCGTAGCCTTGTTCCTTGAGCAGAGCCGCCGTAACGGAACTGTCAACGCCACCCGACATGGCGACAACAACCCGCGTCTCTTCCGGCCGACCCGGCAGATCGAGGTTGTTGAGCCCACTCTTTTCGTTGAATAGAGGACGCATGGGTGTCGCGCCGGGCATCGCCCGGTCTCTCCTGACTGATGGACGCCAATAGACGCCTCTCGCACGGCCGCACTATAGGCGGGCGCCCATGCGTCGCAAGCAATCGCGCTGGCGCCACCGCATGGACCCGGCAAAATCTGCCGAACCGGCAGCGAATATCGGGTTCAAGCCGTCACAGGTCAACCCTGCCAAAGCACAACCCCATGAAATAATTGAACTTATTCCAGAAAGTCGCATGGCCCGCCGCTTGCTTCCTTTGGCGCGAGCCTTTCTCTGTAACCAGGTGACAGCATGGACTTGCCCACTTCAGCCACGCCGCGAACGAAATCCACCGATCCGCTCTCGATCCATCCGGACTCGATCCGCGTTTCGACCAACGCGGCCGCAGGCGAGTTCGCACGCCATCTGGCCGACAGTGGCCGCCTGAATGAGCCGGCACGCCGTGAGGACCGCGCAGCGGAACGGCGGGAGCGCCCCGCTGCCGCCGAATACAATCGCCGCGACGACGATGTGCGCGACCGCGAAGCAACACGAGAAACGGACGCGAGCGGCAATCAGCCCGTCGAAAGCAGCGTAAACGCGCCAGAGTCTACGGGCACCAGCGAACTCCTCGCCGCAATTGACAACACCACACCGGCGCCGGAGGATTTAGACAGCGACCAGCCGACGCCTGCAACAGAGGACGAAGCCAAAGCCGAAACGGCAGAATCCTCAATCGATCCCACCATCGAGAGCCCGGCCTTCGACATCGAAGCCGTCGCACTTGAAGTGCCCGCGGCGACGGCCGTCGCCGCACCCGGAGTCGACATCGACAACGCGCTCCAAGTCGCTCACGCGAATAGCGACAAATCCGGCACATTGACGCCGACCGTTCCGTCCGTTGGTGCCGCGCAGCAAACACCGGCATCCGGGACAGCCGGCAGCAACGACACACCGCAGGCCGCGCTCGGGGCCAAAGCACCCGTCGACGCGCCGCAGCCGCAGGCGGCCGCTCCGCAGCAAGTGGCCACCGACGCCGCGCCAGCTGGCTCGGCGCTCGATGCCGGGACCGCTACAGCGCCGGCGATTGTCGCAGCAGCCAAGCCACTCAAAGGCCTCGGCCAGGAAGCCGCGGAAGTGCTTGCGGACAAGAAAAGCGACGCAAAGCAGGCGGTCGCGTCGGCAAATTCCGTCCCTCAGGGCGCAACATCGCCCCAGGCGCCGCGCGGCGTCGGGACACCACAACAAGCCGCACCCCTCAATGTTGCGCAGGCCGAAGCACAGCCCACGCCGCGCGGTGGCGAATTGCCAACCAGCACCCAACCGGCAGGCGGTGCAGCAACGGTGCGTATTGGCACGCTGCCCGGGCAGTCCCAGCCGACGCAACTCCCTGCAATGGCGATCGCATTACAGATCGCACGCAATCTCCAGAAGGGTGTCAACCGCTTCGACATTCGTCTGGACCCCCCGGAGATGGGTCGCATCGACGTGCGCATGGAAGTGCGCCGGGATGGCCATGTCATGGCGCACCTGACAGTCGAAAAGCCGGAAACACTCGAACTGCTGCAACGCGACGCGCGTGCCCTTCAGCAGGCATTGAACAATGCCGGCCTGGACGCCGACGAGAACAGCCTCAACTTCTCGCTGCGCGACCAGAACGGCGATCAAGAAGGCCGCGACATTGCCGGCGACGACCGGAACGGCGATGGCCTCGATGACGCCGAGGCGGCAACGACGTCCGTCTACAACGTCAACCTCTCCGCCACCGGCGGCATCGACATTCGCGTTTAACGCAGAAGGACACCCGCCATGGACATCGCCTCAGCCTCAGCTGCCGTACAAGCCGCAACAGGTGGCAACAAATCGTCGACGGCTTCTGCTGCACTGGCGGGGAACTTCGATACCTTCCTGCGCCTTCTGACCACCCAATTGAAACATCAGGATCCCACCAATCCGATGAGCTCCGACCAGTTTACCCAACAACTTGTCCAGATGTCGGGTGTCGAACAGTCGATCCAGACCAATCGCAATCTGGAAACGCTCATCACCGCCTATTCGCTCCAGAACTCAAACCTCTCGGTCTCGCTGCTTGGCAAGGAGGTGACGGGATCCGGCACCGGCGCGCTGCTGAAAGATGGCGCGGCCAACTGGAGCTTTGCCGTCGCAGACGACGCGCCGGACACCACGCTCCAGGTGATCAATGCGGACGGAGCGACCGTCTACACCGAAAAAATGGATGCCGCCAAGGGCGACCACCAGTTCAGTTGGGACGGCAAGAACGGCAACGGCGTTGAGCAGCCCGCCGGCACCTACTTCCTCAAGATTGTCGCCAACACCGCGAACGGCGCACCGGTCGCGGCCGATACACGAACCACCGGCATCGTTACGGCAATCGACCTCACCAGCACGGATCCGCTGCTCACGGTTAATGGCGCTCAAATCCGATATTCCCAGGTCACCTCCGTAAAACAGCCAGTTACGCCGATCTGACCCGCCGCACGTCCCGCAATGAAACAGCTAAGCCTTTGATTTCCGACAATTTTTACCACGACGCTTATCCGTTTTTAAAGACTGTCCGGCATAGGCTGAAGGTCAGCGAAGAGCACGGAGACGAATGTTCGATGAGTGAGCAGCAGACATCAAAGGTCAACTATGTGATCGGCCCCGACGGGAGCCCGCTCACCGTTGCCGACCTTCCGCCGCCCGACACGAAGCGGTGGGTAATACGGCGCAAGGCCGAAGTCGTCGCAGCTGTCCGCGGCGGCCTCATCAGCCTTGACGATGCCTGCCGCCGGTACACCCTGACGCTCGAGGAGTTTCTGAGCTGGCAGCGCTCGATCGAGCGCCACGGCTTGGCCGGGTTGCGCGCGACCAGAGTTCAGCAGTACAGGCAGTAAGATAGATTTGTATCTGCGTACTTGCTGTCTTCAGGGCGCCAGCGGAACCTCCCTCCGCCGGCGCCCTTCTCCTTTTGTTCCCACCTCAATGGCGAGCCCGGCAAAAATTGCCGGGCGCATTAAGCTTCTGTTTAGGCTGCAGGCGGTAAATTTTGCCCTGTGGCACGGGGAACTCCGATTGGGCCAATGGGGGCTCGGAGTTCTGAGGGCAAAGAATTTGCGGCTCACCTGATGTCTGGCGTGGATGTTGATCCAGGAAACGGACCTGCACTCGCGCGCTGACACATGAGGTGGGTTGGTGAGCGGCTTCTCGAATCTTCTGCAATCCTTGGGATTGGTGCGTCTCTTGACGCTCGGCCTCGTGGCGGCGGTGTTGCTGGGCTTCTTCGCCTATATCGGTATGCGTTACAGCAGCGAGCCCAAAGCGCTCCTGTTCGCCGACGTCGCGGTCGAAGATGCGTCGAAAATGATCGGCGCGCTCGATGTCCTGAAGGTGCCCTACGAACTGCGCGGCGACGGTAGCATGATCTATGTGCCGCAGAGTCAGGTGCTCCGTCTGCGCATGTCACTCGCCGAACAAGGTCTGCCCGCGGGCGGAACGGTGGGCTATGAAATCTTTGACAACGCCGACGCGCTCGGAACAACAAGTTTCCTGCAGAACATCAATCATTTGCGTGCGCTTGAAGGTGAACTCGCGCGCACCATCCGTTCGATCGACGGGATCGACGCTGCACGCGTCCATCTTGTCCTTCCCGAGCGCGAACTCTTTTCCCGCGACCGGCGCGAGCCGACAGCCTCGATCGTACTCAAGGTGTCACGCAACACACTGGCAACGCAGCAGGTCAAGGCAATCCAGTACCTCGTCTCTTCGGCCGTTGACGGCTTGGCGCCTTCGCGCGTTTCGATCGTCGACGAACGCGGCACATTGCTCGCCAGCGGCACAGGAGACGACAGTCAGTCAATGATGGCGTCGTCGGTCGAAGAACGTCGCTCGACATATGAGAACCGCTTGCGGACATATGTTGAAAACATCGTCCAGCGTGTGGTCGGTATCGACAAGGTGCGCGTCGAAGTGACAGCACAGATGGACTACAACCGCGTTACACAAACATCCGACACTTTCGATCCTAATGGCCAGGTTGCGCGCTCGACACAATCCGTCGAAGACACGTCCACCAGCGCGGACGGCGCCGGCAATGATGGCGTTACAGTAGGCAACAATCTGCCGAACGCCAACCAGGCAGGACAAGAAGGCACTTCAGCTTCGCGACAGGCGGCAACACGAAGCGAGGAGACAATCAACTACGAGATTTCGCGCACGACAAAAACAGAGGTTCTCGAGCCGGGCCGCGTCACGCGCCTTTCGGTTGCGGTCCTCGTCGACGGCTCCTATACGTCGGATGCAGAAGGCAACACAATCTATGCCCCCAGATCCGAAGGGGAACTTCAGAAAATTGAAGCGCTGGTCAAGTCCGCGATGGGATATGACACCGCTCGCGGCGACCATGTCGAAATCGTGAATCTCCAGTTTGCCGCCGCACCAATTCTTGATGCAGGCGCCGAAGAGCCAATCGAGACGGGTTTTATGAACCTGACGGGCTCGGACGTTATGCGCATCGTTGAAATGGCCGTTGTCGCCATACTTGCCATCGTTGCGATGTTGTTCGTCTTTCGGCCGCTCATGACGCGGCTCGCCAGCGCGTCGGGTCGCGTATCGGGCGGGTACGCTCTGGCCGGTTCAGCGGGCGCACAAACTGTTGCCTTGGGAATGGCGGGCGACGAAGACGGCAACGCCTCGGCCGGCGCCCTGCCCGCGCCCGAGCAGTCGAACGAAAATATGATGATCGACATCGCTCAGGTCTCAGGCAAGGTCAAGCAATCCTCGGTTCGGAAAATCGGCGAACTCGTGACCGGCCACCCCGACGAATCCATTTCGATCCTGCGCAGCTGGCTGCACGAGAGTGCTTGAGGACAATCCATGGCTACCGCACCAAAAATCAAAGACGAAAAAGTCCTCTCCGGTCCCCAGAAGGCCGCGATCTTCATGCTCGCGCTCGGCGCCGACGACGCGGCCCCGCTCTGGAACATGTTCGATGAGGACGAAATTCGGGAACTCTCCCAGATCATGTCATCCCTTGGAACGGTCCAGGCCGGATCGGTTGAAAAACTGCTGGTCGAGTTCGCATCGAAAGTCTCGGGTACAGGTGCGCTTGTCGGTTCTTATGAATCGACCGAACGGTTGCTTATGCGCTTCCTGCCCGAAGATCGGGTCGTTTCGGTTATGGACGAAATTCGTGGGCCGGCCGGTCGCACGATGTGGGAAAAGCTTGGCAATGTGAATGAGACCGTGCTCGCGACCTACTTGAAAAATGAATACCCGCAGACCGTTGCTGTCGTCCTCACAAAGATTCGCGCCGAGCACGCTGCACGCGTGCTGGCCAACCTCCCGGAAGACTTTGCGCTCGAAGTGGTGACCCGCATGTTGCGCATGGAATCCGTACAGAAGGAGATTCTCGACAAGGTCGAGCAGACGCTGCGGTCGGAGTTCATGTCAAATCTGTCACGCACGAACCGCCGCGACAGTCACGAATTGATGGCCGAAATCTTCAATCATTTCGATCGCCAGACCGAGGGTCGTTTCCTCGCAGCACTCGAAGAGCGCACAAGGGAATCGGCCGATCGAATCAAGGCATTGATGTTCACGTTTGAAGATCTCGGCAAACTCGACCCGGGATCCGTCCAGACACTGCTGCGCGCGGTCGACAAGAACAAGCTGGCGATCGCGCTCAAGGGCGCCTCCGATACGCTCCGCGATCTCTTCTTTGCCAATATGTCCGAACGCGCCGGAAAGATTCTGCGCGAAGACATGGAGATGATGGGACCGGTCAGGCTGAAAGATGTCGATGAAGCGCAGACGAACATGGTCAACGTTGCCAAAGACCTTGCCAATAATGGCGAGATCATGATCGCAGCCGATGGCGCTGACAACGAGCTGATCTATTGATTACCGGAGCATCGTCACCGGAACCTCGGACAAATCGAATGAAGCACGCTGTGAAGTTCACCTTTGATACGCACTTTGACGAACCGTCGTCGCATTCGGCGATTGATGCGCCGGCACGTCGAAATCCGACGGTGGCCGACATTGAGCGGGCACGAAGCGAGGGCTATGCAGCCGGTTTTGCCGCCGGCGATGCCGAGGCGACGGCACGCGCCGATCGCGACGTACAAATGGCGATGAATGAATTGGCTTCAGGCGCAGCCACCCTGATCGCCGCAATGGAGGCGAAATCGAGGGCTCTGACCGCAGATGCGGTGCAGATGGCTGTCACATGCGCAAGAAAACTCGCGCCGGCGTCAATCGCGGCTCGACCGGAAACCGAGATCGAAGCCGTCGTCCGCGATTGCCTTTCACACCTCAATCGTGAGCCTCACATTCTCCTCCGTGTCTCGGCATCGCTCGTCGACCGACTTAAGGACAAAGTCGATCACATGGCGATGGAGCGAGGCCTGACAGGCCGCATTATCCTTCTCGGCGAACCCGACATGAGCGGCGGAAATTGCGTCGTCGAGTGGGCGGACGGTGGTGTCGTTCGATCCTACGAAGACATCGAAAGCGAGATCATGAAAATCGTCGCCCGCTACATCGAAACGCTGGACGCGCAAGACGCCAATGGCCTTTCCATGCCTGAGTTCGGTATGGCGGACAGCGACAGATCCTGACACTGAAAGACTTTCCCAAGGAGTAGATCCGATGGCCGACCAGGAAGAAGAAATGGCACTGCCAGACCTCGCAAACGCAGCGGACCTGCCTGCGGCGGCCGATGACACGCAGACCGCCGAAGACGAAGAGAGCATACGGTCCGCGCACGACCTCGAAGCGGTGTTCGATGTTCCCGTGAATGTTTCGGCGGTACTCGGCAAGACGCACATCGAGGTATCAAACCTCCTCAAGCTCGGGCGAGGCGCCATCGTCGAGCTTGATCGCAAGGTCGGTGAAGCGATCGACATTTATGTCAATGACCGCCTTGTGGCACGCGGCGAGGTCGTCGTCGTCGATGATCGCCTCGGCGTCACCATGACCGAAATCGTCAAGGGCGGCGTGAACTGATCGCGACCGCGACATAGCATTCGTTTTTTGAGCAAGTAGAGATAAAGAAAGTAGAGGAGCCGCAGATGCGCCTTCTGATCGTCGGAACCCTGAACGGACAGCTCTCCACCGCCACCAAAATGGCGATGGCCAAGGGCGCCAAGGTCACACATACCGAAACGGTCGATCAGGCGATCGATACGTTGCGTTCGGGACGCGGCGCTGACCTCATGATGGTCGACGTTGCGGCCGATATCGGCAACCTTATCCTTCGGCTGCAAAGCGAGCATATTTGCATCCCGGTTGTCGCCTGCGGCGTCGAAACAGACGCCCGAGCAGCGGTCAACGCCATCCGCGCCGGCGCCAAGGAATACATTCCCCTGCCGCCCGACGCGGAGCTTATCGCCGCTGTTCTGTCCGCTGTCGCAGAGGAAAGCCGCGCGCTGGTCTTCCAGGATCCAAAAATGGCGAATGTCGTGAAGCTCGCCGATCAGGTTGCGGCATCGGAAGCCAGCATTCTGATCACCGGCGAATCGGGCACTGGCAAGGAAGTGATGGCTCACTATGTCCATGGCCGCTCACTGCGCCGCGACAAGCCCTTTATCTCGGTCAACTGCGCCGCAATCCCGGAAAATCTGCTTGAATCCGAGCTCTTTGGCCACGAGAAGGGTGCCTTCACCGGCGCGATCGCGCGCCGCATCGGCAAGTTTGAGGAAGCAGATGGTGGCACCCTCCTCCTCGACGAAATCAGCGAAATGGATGTCCGCCTTCAAGCAAAACTCTTGCGCGCCATCCAGGAACGTGTGATCGATCGCGTCGGTGGAAAAACGCCTGTACGGGTCGATATCCGCATCATCGCCACGTCGAACCGCGACCTTCAGACGGAAGCCCGCGCCGGCCGCTTCCGCGAAGATCTCTTTTACCGCCTGAACGTGGTCAACCTGCAGCTACCCCCGCTGCGCGATCGTCCGGCCGACATCATGGCCCTGTCCGATCACTTCGCGGTGCGCTATGCGCGCATCAACGGCCTGGCGTCGAAGCCGTTTTCGGTTGAGGCGCGGCGCTTTCTTGCTCATCACCGTTGGAGCGGCAATGTCCGCGAGCTCGAGAATACGATGCATCGCGCCGTGCTGCTGGCGACAGGGGATGAAATTGACATAGAGGCCATCCGGCTTCCCGATGGATCGCGCCTCGACGACATGAATCTGGGCGATGTCGCCCACAAAGCGGCGGCGGCGGCCGACGCCGTCTCCCGCGCCTTCGTCGGAAAGACGGTCGCCGAAGTCGAACAGGATCTGATCCTGCAAACGCTCGACCACTGCCTCGGCAATCGCACCCACGCCGCCAACATTCTCGGGATATCGATCCGGACGCTCCGCAACAAGCTGAAGGAATACGGCGAGCATGGCGCCTCCATTCCGACTCCGGGTGAAGCGCGCCCGCAATTCGGCTGAACTTTGGCAACCTTCCGTATGTCCTTCGAAAGCTAGAAGATGAGCGACACGAGTTCCGCCGCAACGAAGATCGCATCGACCGGAGGCCCGAGCCTCTTCGGTGTAACTGCGGGTGGCGCCCTGACCAGCCTCGCCAAGCGAGGGGACCTCGCGCTGGCCTTTGGTGTGATGGCGATCATCGTCGTGTTGATCCTGCCTCTCCCGGCCTTCCTGCTCGACTTCTCTCTGGCGATCTCGATTACCTTCTCCGTTCTGGTGCTGATGACAGCGCTTTTCATTCAGAAGCCGCTGGAGTTCAGTGCCTTCCCGACAGTGCTCCTCATCGCCACCATGCTGCGCCTCGCCCTCAACCTCGCCTCGACGCGCCTGATCCTGGGCGAAGGACACGAGGGCACAGACAGCGCCGGCAAGGTCATCGAAGCCTTCGGCAACTTCGTGATGCAAGGCAACTTCGTAATCGGCATCATCGTCTTTGCGATCCTCGTTATCGTCAACTTCGTCGTCATTACCAAGGGCTCGGGTCGCATCGCCGAGGTTGCGGCACGGTTCACGCTCGACGCCATGCCAGGCAAGCAGATGGCGATCGACGCCGACCTGTCCGCCGGCCTGATCGACGAGAACGAGGCACGCACGCGGCGATCCAATCTCGAAAAGGAAAGCTCCTTCTTCGGCGCCATGGACGGCGCCTCGAAGTTTGTTCGTGGTGACGCGGTCGCCGGCTTGCTAATCACCTTCATCAACATTGTCGGCGGCATCGTAATCGGTGTGGCGCAGAACGGAATGAGCTTCGGCGACGCCGCCCACACATACACATTGCTCACGATCGGCGACGGCCTCGTCAGCCAAATTCCTGCCCTGATTGTGTCGACTGCCGCCGGCTTGCTCGTATCGAAGGCAGGCGTCGAGGGTCCTGCCGATGAAGCTTTGTTCGATCAGCTTTCAGGTTATCCGCAGGCCCTTGGCATGTCGTCTTTCGTGATGGGAACGATGGCATTGCTGCCCGGTCTGCCGGCCATTCCCTTCCTGCTACTGGCCGGAGGAACGGGGGGTCTTGCCTTCTATCTGACGACATCGAGAAAGAAAACCGCCGACGACATTGTCGACGCGCAGGAACGCGAGGCCGCAGCCGTACCTGTGGCGGACGAGCCGATCGGCACGGCACTGAGAATGGACGAGCTTCGGCTGGAAATCGGCTATGCGTTGTTGCCGCTGATCAATGGCAAGGATCACAAGAAGCTTACCGACCAGATCAAGGCACTCCGCCGGCAGATCGCCAGCGACATGGGATTTGTGATGCCGTCCGTCCGAATTCTCGACAATGTGCAACTCGACGCCAATGGCTATGTCATCCGCGTCAAGGAAGTCGAGTCCGGTCGCGGTGACGTCTATGTTGGTCAGCTTCTGGTCATGGACCCGCGGGGTGATCAAATCCAGCTTCCCGGCCTGCACACGACGGAGCCGGCCTTCGGCCTGCCCGCGACCTGGATCGACGAGGGCCTGCGCGAGGAAGCGTCCTTCCGCGGCTACACCGTCGTCGATCCGCCGACGGTCCTGACGACGCATTTGACGGAGATCATCAAGGACAATATGGCCGAGTTGCTGTCCTATGCCGAAGTGCAGAAGCTGCTCGACGAGCTGGGCAAGGAGCACAAGAAGCTGGTCGACGATCTCGTGCCCTCACAAATTACGGTTACAGGAATCCAGCGCGTGCTTCAGACCCTTCTGACCGAGCGTATCTCGATCCGCGATCTCCCAACCATCATGGAAGGGATCGCCGAGGCGGTCGGCCACACCCAGAGCCTGACGCTGATCACCGAGCACGTGCGTGCGCGCCTTGCCCGGCAGATCTGTGCCGCGCACATGGACGCCGACAGCGCGGTACCGCTCGTCACCCTGTCGCCGCGTTGGGAGCAGGCTTTTGCCGAGGCGCTGATCGGTCAGGGCGAGGACAAACAACTTGCCATGCAGCCGTCCATGCTCCAGGAGTTCATTGCCGCGATGCGCGACAGGTTCGAAGATGCCGCGCGCGCAGGCGAGGTGCCCGTACTTCTCACCAGTCCTGGCGTCCGGCCCTACGTCCGCTCGATCATCGAACGCTTCCGGCCCCAGACTTTTGTTATGTCGCAGAACGAAATTCACCCGCGTGTCAGGCTGCGTACAGTCGGTACAGTGTGATCTAGGAGAGGTTTCCTTGCATGCGACTCAGGACGTTTCTCGCAGAGTCGATGACAGATGCCATCGAACAAGTGCGCAATGCCCTCGGAGACGATGCGATCATCGTCTCGTCTCACGAGGATGGTACCGGTTCGGTTGAAGTCACGGCGGCGGTGGAAAACACGCGGCCAGGCTTCATCGGCGCACAGTCCGAGCCGGACGCCGACGAAGCCTCCGGCATGGAAAATCGCATCGAACAGATGCTGCATGCGCGTCTGCAAATGCCGGTGAGCACGGGCGCCGCGGAATTCAACGCCGTGCAGAGAGACCCTGTCATCGCCTTCAGCAAGGCGGTGATCGCGACCGCGCTTGAGGCACACGCAGTTCCGTCGGATTTGAGAGACGACCTGCTGGCCGCCGCGATCGCACTCGATCACGGCGACGCTATCGCGGCATTGGCCGGCGCGCTGGAAGCACGTCTCGGATTCGAACCATTGCCGATTCGCCCTCAGGCCCCCGTCATGGTGGTCGGCCTGCCGGGCGCCGGAAAAACCGTAACGCTGGCGAAGCTGGCCGCACGTGCCGTCGTGGACGGTGCACCCGTCGATATCATCACAACCGATACAGCACGAACGGGCTCTGTCGCGCAAAGCGAAGCCTATGCACATCTCATCGGGGTTCATCTTCGTCGTGCTGAGAGTGTCGATGCATTGTCGCTGTTACTTGACGAACGGAACCCCTCTTCCGGGACACCGCTGGATCGATCTGCGCGGCCCTGCTTCATCGATATGGCAAGCACCAACCCTTTTGACCGCAACGAATTCGCCGCGCTTTGGCAATGGGCGCAAAACGCGCGCCTGGCAGCTGGCGTCGAACCCGTTCTGGTTCTTTCCGCCTTCGGCGACGCCGACACATCGCGCGAAGCGGCCGTCGAGTACGCTCGCCTTGGTGCGCGCCGCATCGTCGCAACGCACATCGACATCGCGCGCCGCATCGGTTCCGTCCTGGCCGCCGCCGATGCGTCTGGAATGGCGATCGCACAGATCAGCGTTACGCCGTATCTCGCTCGCGGACTGGCGCAGGCGAATGCCTATGTTTGTGCACGCATGATATTGAACGGCAGCTCAGCATCCTCCGAAGGGGCGGCTACATCAACGACAAAACGTCAAGCGGGAAAACTGACATGAACCCCACGCGCATGATCCAGGTCGCTTCGGGAAAAGGCGGGGTCGGGAAGACGTGGTTCTCCGTCTCGATTGCGCATGCGCTCGCCGGAGCGCATCGGCGCGTACTCCTTTTTGATGGTGATCTGGGCCTCGCTAACATCGATGTCCAGCTCGGCCTCTCGCCGCGCCATGATCTCGGCGATGTAATTTCCGGCCGTGTGTCGCTCGCAGATGCGATCGCGACCTATCGCCCGCAGTCGATGGGAGGCGCAGACGCGGGCGGAACTTTCGACATTCTGGCGGGCAAGTCCGGATCTGGCGTATTGAGTGCCCTGACCCGACCCGAAGTTGCCGGCCTTGCGGCCGGCTTGTCGGTTCTGAGCGATACTTACGACCACGTCGTGTCCGATCTGGCGGCCGGCCTCGATCAGTCCGTTCTGTCTCTGTGCACCAATGGTGGTATCACGATTGTCCTGGTCAGCGACGAGCCAACCTCTCTCACCGACGCTTACGCGTTTATCAAGTTGCTGACGATGCAGGAACCAGGAGCTGACATTCGCATCGTCGTTAACATGGCGAATGACAAGAACCACGCCCGCCGGACTCATGCGGCATTAACCAACGCAAGCCGCAACTTCCTTGGTATCGACCCGCCATTTCTCGGATTCATTCCAAGAGATGAACTGGTCCGCGACGCCATTCGACACCAAACACCAATTCTCTTTCGGCATCCGCAGGCCAAGGCGAGCGAGGCGGTACGAAGAATCGCCAGAGAAATCCTCATTCTTTCCGCTGGAAACTCCCGGCTTCCGGCATCCGCCTTAAGGCCCGCATGACGGTTTTGCGACGCAGGCTGATGTTTTTGCGCTGCAAACCGCTAGACCTTGTCTCATTTTGGTCTAACCTCTCCCCGAACCGCCTGAAGCCCCACTTGTGTGGTGGCAGACGGGCTGGCGGATCATGCCGGAAGAGGGGCTCTTCCGGCGAGTAAAGTTTAGGGGGAACTCGATGGAACTTACGGAATATCTCAATCAGGTGCTCGACCTGGCACGGCAGGGGTTCGACACCGTTAACACGATTCAAGCGGTTATCATCGCGTTGATCGCAGCATTCGTAATGAGCCGCTACACACGAATTCTCGTGGTTGCGGCCGGCGCAACAATCATTCACGAACTGATCAATATTGGGCGGGTCGCTTACGGCGCGCGAGGCGAGGGCGACGTTGCCGGCAAGGCCACGGAGCTGCTCGCGGGTTACGTCAACCTCGAAGTTCTGCAACTTGTTGGTATTCGCTTTGTCGGCTTCCTGGTCGTGATCAGCCTGATCTATCTTGTTCGGCGGATTCTGTTCCGCGGCTAGTCTCGAAAATTCTCGTACTGGAGGGGCTGTTCAACTTTCAGCTCCTTCACAAACTGGATTGCGGCCTGAAGGTCGTCTCGCTTCTTTCCCGAGACACGCAGCTCATCGCCCTGAATCGCGACCTGCACCTTCAGGCCCGATCCCTTGATATCCTTCACAATGCGTTTGGCCAGATCCTTCTCGATCCCGTTGCGGATCGTCACTTTCTGACGCACGCTCTGTCCCGCGGCCTTCTCGGGGTCTTTGTAGTCAAGTACGCCTGCTTCGATTTTCCGGCGCGCAAGGTGGCCCTGCAATATTTCATGCACCTGTTTGAGCTTCAGGTCGTCATCCGCATGGATGGTCAGCTCCTGTTCCTTTCGCTCGACTTTGCAGTGCGACCCTTTGAAATCATATCGCTGCTCGATCTCTCGCGCCACATTCTGCAATGCGTTGTCGATTTCGGCGAAGTCGGTTTTGGAGACGATATCGAATGTGGGCATGGGCATGACCGCTCTGGAATTGTCGGGCGCCCATTCTAGATCAAATCTGAGGCGTTCGAAAAGCGGTGGTCGTCCGATTATTGACGACGATGAATTGTCAGCGCAATTTCGTCGAGCGCACCTTGCTCGATACGCATGGCTTCCTTGCGCATTTTGCGCTTTCGGTTGCCGTCGAGGAGTTCATATTTTTTGAGCTCCCGAAATGCATCGGCGAGCTCTTCTTTCGCCGTATCGAGTTGCCGCTCGATTCCCTCGATCGATTCCAGAATGTTCTCGCGGCGACGCAACACCGACTTCGCAAACATCGGATAGGCGAAATGCGCCACGTCGGAAATCCCGGCCTTACGTTGCTCAGCCTCGACCTGTGCTTCAAGATCGCGCTCGCGCTGACGGAACTCACCGAGCATAAGCTCGAGTTCGGCGACCTTGCGGCGCTTCTCGTCGACCTGGAATTTATGCAAACGGATGAGAGACTCGCGGTTGCGCATCACTCAATCTCCTTGGAAATGGGCTTGCTTGCCAGAATCTCCGCCAAAGCCGCATAGCCGGTGGCAAGATCGCTGGCTTCGTCCTTGCGTTGTGCCAGATAGGCTTCCAGCGCCGGCTGGTAATAGATCGCTTCGTCGACAAGCGGATCCGAGCCGGGACGATACGCGCCAAGCCTGATCAGCTCTTCCATGTCGCTATAGGTCGCCATCAGTGTCCGCGCTCGGCGGATGAGAGCGTTTTCGTCCGGCGCGTTGCAGTCCGGCATGGTACGTGACACGGATTTGAGTACATTGATCGCCGGATAGCGGCCGCGTTCGGCGATGGCGCGCTCCATCACGATATGACCATCAAGAATGGCACGCACCGCGTCTGCAACCGGCTCGTTGTGATCGTCGCCGTCGACAAGGATCGTGAAAAGGCCGGTAATCGCACCCTCCCCCGTTCCCGGTCCGGCACGCTCAAGCAGTTTCGGCAACTCGGCAAAAACGGTCGGCGTGTAACCCTTGGTCGTCGGCGGTTCACCGGTTGAAAGCCCGATCTCGCGCTGCGCGATGGCAAAGCGCGTCACACTGTCCATCATGCAGAGCACGTCCTGGTCGCCATCCCGGAAATATTCGGCGAGCGCCAGCGTCAGATAAGCGGCCTGCCGGCGCATCAGCGCAGGCTCGTCGGACGTCGCGACAACGACAACCGAACGCGCCAGCCCCTCAGGCCCGAGGTCGTCTTCGATGAACTCCTGAACCTCCCGGCCGCGCTCGCCAATCAGGCCGATAACGGCCACGTCGCAAGCGGTGTTCCGGGCCAACATTGAAAGCAGTACTGACTTGCCGACACCGGAACCGGCAAAAATGCCCATGCGCTGGCCGCGGCAGCAGGTGATGAATGTATTGAGTGCCCGAACGCCGAGATCGACCTTTCCACGGACCCGCTTGCGGGTATGGGCCGGCGGCGGCGTGTTGCGCAATGGATAGGGCTCATGTCCGTGGGCAATCGGCCCCTTGCCGTCGATGGGCTCACCCATCGCGTTAACGACACGTCCCAGCCACGCGCGGGACGGATAGACATGAGGTTCTTCGGAAGAGAGCACAGCCTTGCAGCCAACGCCGATCCCCGACAGCGAGCCAAAGGGCAGACAAAGCGCGCGGTTGTCGCGGAAACCCACCACCTCGCAGATTACGTCTTCGCCGATCCGGTTGGTCACGGCAAGCCGGCTGCCGACGCCCATGGCGTGTAGCGGCCCGGCCACTTCGACCACGAGCCCCTGGACGCTGAAGACGCGGCCATAATGTCTGACGTCGGCAAGTTCGCCGATTTCTGCCAACAATGCTCGCACCAGCCTAAAGCCCCCTCGCCACGCGCAAATCCACTCGGACCTGCAAAAATCCCCGGGATACGAAGCCAGATTGCCGGTATTTGTCCAAACCCGGCCTGACAAGGCGATCATGGCGCGAAGACTTTAAGGCCGCGTAAACCCTGACGATCGAGGAATTCGCCGGAACGGAACATTCAGGTACCGCGAAAATTCCACAGAATTCTTGGCTTTCAGGAACTTAAAAAGGTCCGCTAAATTTTTCTGAATTTTTTCCGTTTCGATTAACCTTTGTTAACCAAATCGCCTTAAGGTCTGAAATCTGGATTAACCGGGCTGCAGGCGATCGGAACCTTCCCAAATCGCCGAAGAGGGGGACCAATGCGAGTTCTGCTCATAGAAGACGATAGCGCGACAGCGCAGAGCATTGAGTTGATGCTCAAATCGGACGGTTTCAATGTGTACACGACCGACCTTGGCGAAGAGGGTGTCGACCTTGGCAAGCTCTACGACTACGACATCATCCTGCTCGACCTGAACCTGCCGGATATGAGCGGCTACGAGGTTCTGAAATCCCTTCGCGTCGGCAAGATCGCGACCCCTATTCTGATTCTGTCCGGCTTGGCCGGCATCGAGAACAAGGTTCGCGGCCTCGGCTTCGGCGCCGACGATTACATGACCAAGCCTTTCCATAAGGACGAGCTGGTGGCGCGCATTCACGCCGTCGTCCGCCGTTCAAAAGGCCATTCCCAGTCCGTCATCAACACCGGCAAGCTGACCGTCAATCTCGACACCAAGACCGTCGAAGTGGAAGGCAGCCGCGTGCATCTGACCGGCAAGGAATACCAGATGCTGGAGCTGCTTTCGCTCCGCAAAGGCACCACGCTCACCAAGGAGATGTTCCTCAATCATCTCTATGGCGGCATGGATGAGCCGGAACTCAAGATCATCGACGTGTTTATTTGCAAGCTTCGCAAGAAGCTCGCGGCTTCCACCGGCGGTGATCATTATATTGAAACGGTTTGGGGCAGGGGCTACGTGCTGCGCGACCCATCCGAGGGAGCCATGCAGGCGAAGGCTTCTGCCTGATTGGGCAGCCGGATCCTGCATTTCGCGCTAAACGTGTCAAAGGGGCGTCTCGGGGGAGACGCCCCTTTTTTCGTGACCGCACCGCTGACCGCCAGCCTCAAACGCCGGCCCCGCCTTCGACGAAGGACGCCTCAATGACGAAAGCATCGTCATCCATCCGTGCGTCGATCGACAGGCCGAGCGAGCGAGCGACAAGGCCCGTGAAATAGGGTTGTGCGGCACGCGCATCGAGAAAACGATCTGGCGCACGGCCACCAAGAAACTTGGCGGTCTCTTCGGGAACCCTGGCCGCTTGCCCCGTCGAGCGCACCTTGACTGCCGGCTTGGACAAATCGCCTTCGATTGAAACGGCAACTTCGCCGCCACGCGGGATCGCTGCCATCCCGATCAGGATCATATTGAGCACAAGCTTCACGTAATCCTTGCCGATCGTTGCCACGGGGGCCGACCAGACCAGCGACGCCTTTTCGCTCATCATCAACCCTTCGGCCACGCTCCGGGCATCCTGAAGGTCGAGCTCCGCACCCGCCGATCCGGCGGCACCGAAGCAGAGTCTGGCAAACTGCAACTTGGCTGAGGCCTGCGCGGCGCTCTTGGTGATGAGATCCATTGCATGGGCCTTCATCTCCGGATCGTCATCTTCGGCAAGCACTTCGAGTCCGTTTGTGATCGCTCCAACCGGGCTGATCACATCATGACAAACACGGCTGCACATCAACGCCGCCAATTCCAGTGCAGAGATTTCGTCTGTTTCGTTCATATCGAATTGCCCCACAACCCCTGAACGCCATAGATGCCTGATAGCATTGCACCGCACACAATGCCAGCCCCGCTTCCCCCTGAAACCCACGAGGCACGACCGCCTTGACCGGAAGCACCCGCAGATGGTGTTCTCCGCGTTGACCCGCCTGGACATACCGAAGGAAGCAAACGTGACAAGCCCGATAGCCGACAAAGCCGCCCTGACCGACAAACTTCGGCAAATCGCCGTGCAGGCGGGCGCTGCTATCATGGACCACTATCGTGCCGGCGTGGAAGTCGTTCGAAAGGAAGACAACAGCCCTGTCACCGCCGCCGACCATGACGCCGAAGCCCTGATCCTTGACGGCCTGAGGCGCATCGCCCCCGAAATTCCAGTGGTATCGGAGGAAGCGGCGGCCGGTGGTCATATTCCGGATTTCGGGCAGCATTTCTTTCTGGTCGATCCATTAGACGGCACCAAGGAGTTTCTCAGCAAGAACGGTGAATTCACCGTCAATATCGCTCTGATCGAAAATCGTCTGCCCGTGGTGGGCATTGTTTACGCACCGGCAAAGGAACGCATGTTTTTTGGATTTGCACCGGGCGAGGCTTATGAGCAGCGCATCGCGGCAAGCCATGACGGCACTGAAACCGGAGACGACATACGCCGCATTGTTGCCCGCAAGCCGGCGCCGGACGGGTTGGTCATCATCGCAAGCCGCACCCATCGCGACCACAAGACCGACGAATATCTGAGCCTCTATAATGTGAAAGAGTTTCTGGCCGCCGGCTCGTCACTGAAATTCTGCCTGATTGCCGCCGGCGAGGCCGATCTCTATCCACGTCATGGCCGCACGATGGAATGGGATACAGCGGCCGGACATGCGATATTGGCGGCCGCGGGCGGCACTGTTACCCAGCTCGACGGCACGCCGCTCATCTACGGCAAGATCGAACGCGGCCTCGACAATCCCTACTTCGTCGCACGCGGCGCTGGTGCCTGACATCCACAGTTGGACAATCAAAACCGACCCCGAGACCTGGATCGGTTCAGTGAACCGATCCAGGTCTGGTGCTGTCGAGGCCGTCGGATAGTGATCGGCTCGGTCGGCGCGAACCGGCGAACTGGCCCCCCGACCGTCGGGGGTCCGCGCCGACCCCGCCTGACATCTCTGTCGGCGGAGAGCTGATCGTGAAGATAAACTGCAACGGCCGTGCCGCCCAAAAGCGCCACAAACGCTCCTTCACGGCACGAATTCGGATATTTCCGATACTTAACACGACACATCCGTGCCGGATCGGGACGCGAACTCAAGGCTTCTTGACAAAGACCCCGGCGGAATTCTCGACATAGTGGCCAGACACCGTCTTGCCGATCAGCTTCTCGGCCGCAAGCCTCTCGACGGCGTTCAGCGAAGCACCGGGTGTACGCGCCGCAATCTCCTGATAGGAGGCGCGGCGACGCAGATTGATGTCGTCGACGAGATTGCGAAGATCAGGTGTCGGGCTCGACGTGACGATCCCGATATAGCCGTTTTGTCGTTCGCCAACGAGGCCCTGAGCCTTGGCGGAGTCGAGATCGATCGCGAAGGCGGGTGGAGCAAAGGCAAGGCCGACCAGAAGGGCCAGCATAACCGCAAATGATTTCGCAAAGAGGGCCATATCTTTCCGCTCCTCAGAACAGGTCGGGATTGTCGGCGAGCAATTGGTCGAGGTCGCGATCGACCTTGATGCGAATCTCCTGCTCGATCTTAATGTTGAGATTGATCTCGATTGGTTTGTCCGGCGCCTCAATCTTGACCGTCGGATTGCAGCCTGCCGCGAAAAGGGCTGCGCCAACGGCAAGCGCAAATGCTCTCGAGAATCGGATGCCACCGTTGTTGGTGGAATTGGCTTGTGTGAGCTTCATGGTTTTATCTTGTCGGCTGGAGGTGTAACCGCCGGTGCGGACTGGTCTCTGATGAATTCCATTGGCCGGAACCCGACGGTACCACGCCTGACCACGTCCGCAAGTGATCCCTCCAGCGTCACATTGATTGCAAAGGGATAGCCGTCATAAACATCGGGATTTGCACCCTTCAAGCCGAGCCGCAGCAACAGATCGCCATTCGCATTGCCTGAAAGACCGCCTGTCAGCTCCGTGTAGTGAAAATTGCGTAATGCTTTGGTAAGTAGTTGAGTTTCCTCGCCGGGTGCAATGTCGCTGCCCGCGCCGAGATAAATAATGATTCCACTCTCCTCCGCAGCCAATGCACCGTCGAGCAGAATTGGATCGCCGTCGCGAAGAACGACCGGAATCGCGCCGCTGATCCGCCCCGTGGCGCTAAGGCCTGGTACTTCGACGATCAGCAGCAATGCTGCAAGATCAATGTCTTCAATCTTCAGATCGAAGCGGGCATCGGGCCCGAAGATATCGCCACCGCTCGAAACCAGCACGACCTGCCCTTTTGCAAACGGCCAGCGCGCGTCGATGATGCGCAGGCCATCCCTGCCCATATCAAATTTGACGACGCCATCGTCAAGTGGAAGGCCGGCTTCGACGGTCCGCACTTTGAGTGTCTGTACACCCCGCGTCCGTGGCGGCAGCAGGCTTGCGAGTTTGACGGTACCACTGAGGCCGTCGAACGTCGCTGCCGTGGTGACGAAGCCGACATTCTTCAATGTCGCCTCGCCCGAACTCCCGAGCGCGCCCTCAGCAAGCGAAACATCTGCGACGTAGGATGCATTGCCGCTCATCCGGGTCATCATGCCGCGCAGTGCAGGAAGCAATGTCTGCAACTCGACCTTGCCAGGAGAAAAACTGAGATCACCGGCCGCACGGAGGTTGCCCTTCTGCGTATCGAGGTTATATCGGCCCGTCAGGTCGCCAAGCCTCGCACCGGCAATCGCCGGCAGCGCGCTGCGCGCCACGAAATGCCAGTCGAGCGCCGATCCGGAGAGCTTTGCGTCGCCATCGAGGCGGACGGGCGCAAACCGTTGCGGCGAAGAAAGGTCATCGATACGAAGGCCGGAAAGCCCGATCCGGCCGGGCGACGACACCTCTGCGCCGAACTTCTTTGACGCACTCACACGGCCGGAAAACGACGCCGCCCCCGCTGCGGCCTGCTGAAGCGACAATCGGTCGAGCCGCATATCGGCGGTGACGAGCGACCCTTCGGGCGACAGCATCAGATCAGCTTCGTAGGCCATCCCGCCGGTTACATCGAGATAATAGGGAGCAATGACAGGTGCAAGGGTTTGCGGCATCAGCCCACCGCGCGCGAATTCGAATTGACCTTCCGCGCGCATGGCACCGGCGCCATTGGCCATATCGTAGGTTCCCTCGACATGCCCCAGCGCCACGCCTTCTGCACCGGAAGCCGCGCTGGTCAGCGCCAGATTGAAACCGAGCATGCCGACATCGAGATTCACCTGTCCCGTCGCCACTATCGGTGCAATACGCGGCGCGCCATCTTCCGCGATCGTCACGCCGGACAATGTCGCGATGATGGTTGAGCCGGTTTGCGTTACCGCCACCGGACCGGTGAGCGTGAAGGAGCCCGCCTGCGTCTCGAGCGCGACCAGGGCACGCTCCACAGCGATATCCGGGAGCAGCATGACACCGCCGCGCTCACCGCCGCGCACCAGCGGGTCGAGAGCCCCGAAGGACAGACCGTTCTCGTCGGCACGAAGGCGCAGATAAACATCGCCGGCGTCAATCGACCTGACACGCCCGGACAACAACTCGCCGGCCGAATAGGTGACCGTGAGGCGATCGACAAGAACGTCGCCGTCTCCGATGTCGATATCTGTCAGCACGACGCTGCGCAGGCCGAGAAATCCGACCCGAAAGGTCGCCCGCTCTATGCCACGCTCGGCAAGCGCGCGCGCAAAGGCCTGTTCGGCGAAGGCGGTGCGCTCGACCCACAACCAGCCGGCCCCGGCAGCGGCTAGGAGCAGGAAAATGGCAAGACCGAAGCCCAGCCTGCGTTTTGTCGATTTCTGCATTCCTGGCGGTTTATCCGGCCTTTCCGCAGACATGCCCCTTTGCGGCCACCGTTTTGCCACCCGAGACAGTCATGATTTTCAGACTTGAGTTAAACTTCGCATGATTTAACGGCGATTCGATGGCGCGAGATTGGCCGAAAACTGAGGAATAATGCATGAAATCCGAAACGAACCCGTCGGCGACAGGGCGTTGGACGGCCCTCGACCGGCCCGTCTGGCCTGCATGGGCCTGCCTTCTGGCTTTTGCGGCCATGCTTGCCGTCGCGCCCGTACCGGCGCTGGCGCAGGGCCAGCAGGCGCCTGAGGTCAAGGGGACGCCGTCAACCTACACCCAGGACGAGATCGTTCGGGAGGCCGGCGATTTCTTCGGTGACGTATCCAAGGGCCTGGCCGACGCCGTTCACAGCGTTTTCGAGCGCTATGGCGAGCCCAACGCCTATATCAAGGGCGAGGAGGCCAGCGGCGCCTTTGTTTTGGGCCTGCGCTACGGACAGGGCGAACTGGTGATGAAGAGCGGCCCGCGCCAGCGCGTCTACTGGCAGGGCCCGAGCGCCGGCTGGGATTTCGGCGGCAACGCCTCGAAGGTCTTCACGCTGGTCTACAACCTCCCCAATGGCGACGCGATTTATCAACGTTTTCCGGGGGTTGAGGGCAGCGCCTATCTGATCGGCGGCATCGGCGTCAACTACCAGCAGCGCGACGATGTGGTGCTGGCGCCGATGCGGGCCGGCGCCGGACTGCGGCTCGGTGCGGCGGTCGGCTATCTGAAATACACGAAATCGCGCGAATGGCTGCCGTTCTGAGCCGGCAACGCGGCCGGCAGGCTGGATGAACAAGGGCTTTTCTGACACGCTGGCGGGGCGCTTGAACCGCCGCCGGCCGGCATGACGAGGATCACATGATCGAGAGCCTGATGCTGATGGCGCTTGGCTTTTTCGTCGCGACGCTGTTTGCGATGATCGCCGCGCGGCTGGTCTGGCGGCGCGCGGTGACGGTGACCGAAAGGCGCTTCGGCGCCGAAAACGGCGAGGCCGCGCGCAGCGCCGAACTCGACGCGCTGCTGATCCAGCAACGCCGCGAGCTCGAACCGCTGCACAGCGAGATCGCGGCGCTGACCCGAAAAAACGAGGCGCTGCAAGGAGATACGGCCGATCTGCGGGCGCGGCTCGAAGACGCCTATGCCGATGTGGCGGCGCGCGACGAGCGGCTGGCGGCGCTGGCCGAAGATCTCGGCCGCATCGGCGCGGCGCTGACGACCGAGGCCCGGCGCCAGGACGAAACCCGCAACACCCTGAAAAACCTCAGCGATTCGGCCACGCGCCTCGCCGGCGAGATCGCCCCCGCGGGCAGCCGCGCCAGCGAACCGCAAGCCACCCAGGCCGCCGACCCGGACGAGACGGCCGATGCCGACCGCCGCACGCTGGCGGCGATCGCCGCCTCGATCAACCGCATGGACAACGAAAACCGGCGGGAATCCGCCGAAAACAGCGCCGATGAGGCCGAACGCGACCTCGCCGCCGATGCCGTGCTGAGCGAAAGGGCGCTGGCCGCCCGCATCCGCGCGCTCGAGGCCGGCGTCGCCTCCTGACGGCTAGCCCTTTCTTTTCATTGCCGGAATCAGCGCAAGCTGCTTTGCTCGAACCCGGATTTCACTGGGAGGGCCGACAATGGGTTTTGCATATCCGCTGACCGGACTGGTGACGCTGATCACCCTGCTCGTCTATTTCTGGATGGCCTTCGAGGTCGGAAAAGCCCGCGGAAAACATGACGTTCCGGCGCCGCGCATGGACGGGCCGGACGATTTCCTCCGTGTACTGAGGGTCCAGGGCAACACCGCCGAGACGCTGCTGATCTTCCTGCCGTCGCTCTGGCTCTTCGCGCTGACGGTGGGCGACCTCTGGGCCGCCCTGATCGGCCTGATTTATCCAATCGGCAGAGTGGTTTACGCCCGCGGCTATTACGCGGCGGCGCTGCAGCGCTCGACCGGTTTCACGATCGGCCTCGCCTCGATGGCGGTGCTGCTGATCGGGGCGCTGATCGCGCTCGCCATGCAGGCGGTGGCGCTCTATCTCTGAGCGCTTGAAGCCACTGATTTAAAAGGAAGAATTGGCGTCCCCTAGGGGACGGACATGTTCCTGTAGTTTCAAAGCCTTAAGGGAAAGTGCGTCCCAAAAGCGGCTCGCGGATTTTCGCCATTCTTTGTGTGCGGTGGTCGCACTTTCCAAACACCGGCATTCTATCGAAACACCACATTAACCGCCCGAACGGTAGCCTTGAAGCTCGATATTCCGTCATTAGGAGGAACGATGTCTCCAATCCTCAACTTGCTCTGGTTTCTATTCGGGGGCCTCTTGATGGCAATCGGTTGGCTGCTCGCCGCCGTCATCATAGCCATAACGGTCATTGGTCTGCCATGGGCGCGGGCCTGCCTAAATCTGGCCTCCCTAGCCCTCTGGCCCTTCGGCAGGGAAGCCGTTAGCCGCGATCTCCTCTACGGCAAGGAAGACATCGGGACGAGCGGGCTCGGCGTTATTGGCAATGTCATCTGGTTCGTGCTTGCCGGTGCCTGGCTTGCGCTGGGCCACGTCTTCGCAGCCATCTTTTCGGCGTTGACCATTATCGGCATTCCCTTTGCTGTCCCTCATCTGAAGCTGGCCAGCATAGCCTTGGCCCCGATTGGCAAGGCAATTGTTTCGAAGGAGGTGGCAGAGGAAGCACGTAAACGACACGCTTCCGCGCGCGTCGATCAACCTCAGGCCGCTGGTTCCTAGAATTCCTCCCGGGCATCTGTGACGATTGACGTTACAGATGCCCGGTTTTCAGTTGCGGCCTTTTTCAGGCCATGCCGCCTCTATCTCGTTTGCCAAGCGCCACGCTCTCATGTCGCCGTTGTTTTTCAACGCAGATATGACCAATGAGAGATTGCCGTCCGACGCCGGCCTGCGCACACTCCACAAGCACATGCTGCGATAAGGCTCGCTAAAAGCACAGTCGATCAGCGCTTCAATGCCTTCTGTGCCGATCATCGATCTCTCCCGGGAATCTCATAAGAGCTTTCATCTCTCCGGATGGCAGTCCGGCGTTCACACGGGGGCATTCGTAAAGTCGCCGAGCATCTCCATACTAAATGCTTCCCATTTGCTCTCAATCGGGATCTGGAGGCCCCATGCTCGTCTTCAAAAAGCCTCTTTTCGCCCTGCCAGACGACCTGGCAGTCGAGCATATCGATGGCTATGAGCTTACTGATGGGCGAGACACTCCGCCGCCTCGCGAACCACTACGCCGGTCGCATAGAACTCGGCCGCCCTGTCCGCTTCGAATGCGAGAGGCGCATCTTTGAGGCCAGGCGTGTTATCGATTTTGACGAAGAAGAGCTCGAGAGTATCGAGCTCCGCGAGCTTTAAGGCCTGCCAGAAGACCCGAACTCATCTCCCTTCTGCCGCCACAGTCTGCGACGGCGTCAGACAGGGAGATGACATATGAAAACACGACAAAAGATAATCCGCGCACTCATCGCTCCCGCACACGAGGCGGCTGAGGCCGGCATTATGAGCGGCGATCTGGCATCCGCCTTTGCGGATATCTACGACGCCGCCGGGCATTTCGACGACCCCGACAAGCTCAGCCAACTCATTTTCGGAGCTCGCAGCGCCGAGCTGCTAATGCCGGACTATGCCCAGCTTTTCCGGAGCATCGCCGCCGTCGCCCAGGACGAGCTTCTCACCCGCCATCGAAAATTCGTGAAAGAGGCCTACCGGCTGAAGATCGATGCCGCCAGAGCCTGGCTTGTCGACTATCTCGGCTCGGCATCCCTCGCCGATGTCATTGAAGGGGAGGTCGAGCGTGAAACTGATCACTAAAGCGGCAAGGCAGCAGCTCGCAGAGAATTTCCGCGAGACAGAGTGCGGTTTGAATCCGATGGATCTCCGGCCCGTCGTCAAACTCTTCTATCCGGCCGGCACTGCCACCTGGCTTTTGGCGTATACCCTCCCTGATCAACCGGAGATCGCTTGGGGCCTTGCCGATCTCGGTCTCGGATATCCGGAAACCGGAGATATCTATCTCCCGGAGCTCTACCTCTTCCGTGGCCGATTCAATCTCGGTATCGAGCGTGACCTCCATTTCCAGGCGGATATGAGCATCGGAGAGTATCTCGAAAAGGCCCGCAAAGACGGGATTCTGCGAGCATGACCGAGCCCAGGTCGAGAACCGCAATTCTCGTCAAGGGATATATGGAGTTCATCAGTCCCCGGGTCGAATTCCATGAATCCGCCGTGGGCCGGGCATGGCACTGGGATCAGGTCGGCGCCCAGGGCATGTTCATATCGACTTTCTGCGTCGATGGAATCTTCTGCCCGGACAACGGCAGAAGATTCGATGCCGACTTCCTTCTATGGGCAAGTGAGCTGGAACGGGTCATCGTTGTTGTTTTCGATCTCGACCTAACAATTTTCGAGCCCACGACGCTTGAGGGAGCGACGCGCTTCATAAGGGCGGTCCGGCATCTTCCGTCGGCGCTCCAACAATCCCTTGATGCTCATGGAAAGAGCAATAGGAATCGAAAGGGAGGAGGGCCAAATCCATTTTCCTGACATCCTGCTTTATAGTCACATCATCTCGCTTATCATGCGCGATGATAAGGGCAAGGAATTCGGGCTCCGTCACCAGACATCCAGATGCTCATACGATATTCTTCCCCATCTGGCGATTACGTTCCCGCTCCCGATATAGAGCCGGTTTCCGCCTTGTCATCTGCCTGCGCCAGATTTTTTCCTTCACATAGCGTCTCAGCTTCGTTAACAGCCGGATTGCCTGTCTGCGCAGCTTCTCCGCTTTTTGTTCAGCTGCGGCAGCTCGTTCGAGCGCAGCCACTTTTTCCTTTTCCGCACGCTCATAGCGCTCCTGCCAGTGTGCTGCAACGAGGATATCAGACATCGGCCGACCGGCGGCTTTCTGGAGCAGCGACGAGACGCGCTGTTCCGTGTGCCACTCCTCCCTCGTCAGGCGCCGGCGGCGCGGGCCTGTGCGAGCCTGGCCGTGCTTGATGGCAACCTCTTTATAGTAACAGTCCTGGAAATACCGCATGGCGCTGACATACGCCGTGCGGCGCTGCTTCGGGCTGGCATCCGCAAGCTTCACGCCGTTCTCTGCTGCAAGACCTGGATGGACCTCCTCCCAGCACATACGGCCTTCGCGAACGGGCGCGGTCACGGCTACATGAACGTGGAAATATTTCTCATCCGTGTGCGCGACTGCCGATCTGATATTCTCACTACCGAAAAACTTGAGATTGAAGGCGAGCACATCTGCGGCCCATGAGACTTCATCCCTCGGGTCCGCCTGTCCGCGCTCCTCTGGGTAGGAGTAAACGGCCGCGAGTAGCACACGCGCCCGGCTCGCCGTTGATCGGCCTCGCGTGTCCTTCAACCTCCTGGCGGCTGCTTCGAGTTCATCGGCGAGCTGCATCGGAGCAATGCCGTAAAGTTGAATCGGCGTCTCCGGCCGCAGGACGTGGTCGCAAGAGCCCGGCTCGCGACTCATTTCCGAGAGGATTTCGCGGGCGCTCCAGCGAAGCTTTCCGGCGCGTTGAGAGCCGCGGACGGTCCAGAGCTCCAGATGTGCGAATTGCGTTCCCACGATTTCTCCTCCCCAAATATAGACGCCGTAGTGTGCTGCAGTGCGCCCTAGAGGATGCTGCAGAGTGCCCCAGTCAGTGCTGCAGTTTTCATAAACGTAGACCGACTAGGTCTGTGGAGAGGACTTGGGTCCGGTTTCCTGTCTTCGCTACACCACAAGCAAAGTACCATTGCATATGACACCTCGCCACGCACGCCGCGACAGGAGCATCCTTAGCTTGCCGATGTTCGCAGGACGCCACTTTCTCCATATGATCAGGCGCGATGATCCATGTTCCATCCGGCTGACGTTCCGCCATCTCGGTTAGGTTCTGTACTCATAAAGGGATTCCGCTGACAGGCGAAGCGTGATTCACTTTCTCTCTCGGTTTTCTGGGAGGGAGAGATGGGACGGTTCGATCTGAGCGATGCGGAATGGGCTTTAATCAAGCCTTTGTTGCCGAACA
>NZ_JAUSBV010000008.1 GCF_030651915.1 Parvibaculum sp.
ATAGGCCGAATAGGTCGCGCCACCCGTCTCCGCAAGCACCTTCGTGATCGCTGCCGTCAACGACGTCTTCCCGTGGTCAACGTGACCGATCGTACCGATGTTGCAGTGCGGCTTGTTCCGCTCAAACTTCTCTTTGGCCATGGGCGTTAGCTACCTTCAATTGATCGGTTAGGACTTGATCGGCGCGCGCCGCGCTCGAACTCTTCTTACTCTCGTCTCTGCCTTCGGCCGCATTTCGCCTCGGCGGGGCGCAGCACCGGCTGCACGGAGACTGGAGCGGGTGAAGGGAATCGAACCCTCGTCATCAGCTTGGAAGGCTGTTGCTCTACCATTGAGCTACACCCGCCGACCGGGTCGGTACTGGCCCTGAACTGTTCGCCTGTCTCAATGCCTGCGCTGGATGGTGGAGGGGGTTGGATTCGAACCAACGTAGGCATAGCCAACGGATTTACAGTCCGTCCCCTTTAGCCACTCGGGCACCCCTCCGTGTCCGATGTCAAATGTTGTGAAATCCCAATAAGTTCGCGGATGTGACTGCTCTTGCGGCCTCGTGGGACACGCGCGGCTTTATTCAGGTTTGCCGCCGCTGTGTCAACTAAAATCCCGGTCCCGAAAGCGTGAACATCCCCGCAGCGTGCCTCCAGCCGTGTTACCCGGCAAGGCGCGCTGTTCGGGGGCGTTTGCATGAGCCCGACCGACAAAATATAAGCGGCTCCATGACCAGACGCAAGCAGCCCTCCCATTCGCGGTCCGCCAGCACCGCGCCGCACACCACCCACGCCCATAAACATGGCCGGGGGCGCGGTGCCGGCAAGGCCAGCCGCTCGAGCGACGACGGCTATCTATATGGTTTTCATGCAGTTTTGGCCGCCTTGGGCAATCCCGCTCGCGACGCAGAACGCCTTTGCCTGACTCGGAACGCAGAATCCGAACTGGCCCGCCAAGGCATTGATGCAGCCCGGCATCTCGGACTTCGTCCGGAACTTATGGAAAATGAAGACATCGCCGCCCTGCTCCCGCCAGGCGCGGTCCATCAGGGCATCGCGCTTCGCGCCTCGCCCTTGCCCGAACGCGACGTCGCCGAGGTTTGTGACGGCGCCGCCCGCGTTGTCGTGCTGGACCAGGTCACCGACCCGCACAATTTCGGAGCGATTCTCCGCTCGGCCGCCGTTTTCGGGGCAACGGCACTCATAACGACAGACCGGAATAGCCCGCCCTTTGGCGGCGCACTCGCCAAGGCCGCGTCCGGGGGTCTCGAGCAGGTTCGCATCGCCCGCGTCACAAACCTCGTCCGCGCCATTGATGAACTGAAGGAACTGGGCTTCGAGGTAATTGGTCTCGATGGCGATGGCGAGGCCTCCCTGCCCGATCTCGAACTCTCGCCCCGCGTCGCGCTGGTGCTCGGCGCCGAGGGGACGGGCCTCAGGCGTCTCACCCGCGAGCATTGCGACTTACTGGCCCGCCTGCCGGCCGCAGGCACCATGAAAAGCCTCAACGTCTCCAACGCCGCCGCCGTCGCTCTTTACGAACTCTTCCGCCGCGGCCTCTGACGCCGTCACCTGCGGCACTTGCTGCCGACGCGTCCCGCAACTATCTTGCGCGCACGGTCGCCCTTGTAGCTCAGTTGGTAGAGCACCTGATTTGTAATCAGGGGGTCACGGGTTCGAATCCTGTCGGGGGCACCGATTCCTCAAAGCAAGGCCGCGGGCCTCAATCGATCGTATCGGCCAGCAGGCCGCGCGCCCGGAGCATGTCTCGCATCACTGTACCGACAGCCTGCGGCGAGAAGCGGTCGATCATGAGCTGTCGGCCGCGCATGGCTTTGGCGTTTGCCGCATCCCGGTCCGCCTCGATTACACACAACCAATGTGCCGCATCGTCGACACTCGGCTCCGCCCAAACCTGATCTTTCCAGTCCACGTAATGCTCTTCGGCGACCGGCACGAAATCATACGCCACCGGATATCCGGTCGACGCCGTCACAAAATCCGTGCTGCCGGAATAGTCGGTGGCAACGACGGGCTTACCGGCCGCCATTGCTTCCGCTGGCCCAAATCCGAACCCTTCCGAGCGGTGCAGGGAAATAAAGACGTCGCAATCGAAGATCAGACGATCCATCGCCGCTCGATCGAACGTCTTGTCGATCAGGACAATACGCGTATCCGCCGCTGCAATCTGAGCGAGCCAATCACGGCCATCATCATTTCGGCCGCCCCGCACCTTGATTACCAGACGCACATCACGCCGGGACAGCGGAAAGGCAAGCTGGAAAGCCGCTACAGTGGCATCAGGATTCTTCCGCGATCTGAAGGAGTCAAAATCGAAATAGGTCAGGATCGTGAATGGTTGGTCGGAATCTCCCGACATCGCTGCGTCCGTCGGAATGCGAACGGGCTGCGGCAACAGCGCAACCGGTCGATCAGTACTCGCACGAAAGGCATCTTCCACAAATCGGGATGGCGCCCAGATCTCATCAAATCGGTCGACAAACATACGATATTCATTTGGGATTCGCCCGAGTTCCCAGAATGGGTAGAGAATATTTGTGCTGTCGGGCCGCAATCGTCGGACATGCGGCCTGAGCCCCACGGGGGGCAGAACCAGAAGATGGACGAAACGATCCATCGCATCGCTGCATTTCGTCGCAAATGTTGTATCGGACTCGCGGCCTGGCAGATGAACGTTAACGAAGGTCGCGGGAATGCATGCAGCATCGATCGCGTAAGCGAGATTGCGTGCCGCCTGCCCGAGACCGATCTCGGAGCGAAGAAAGCCGCTCAGGCAGATACCATGACGCAAGGCGGGGCGCTGGCGGGAAGGCAATTCGGCCTGGTTTGCGCGCATCTCGGCAATCAGGCCGGTGGCGCTCGTCTCGTCTGCCCGAGCGAGGTGCGCCAGCGGACTTTCGGCATCCGAGTAGTCGG
Source organism: Parvibaculum sp. (assembly GCF_030651915.1). Taxonomy (GTDB): domain Bacteria; phylum Pseudomonadota; class Alphaproteobacteria; order Parvibaculales; family Parvibaculaceae; genus Parvibaculum. The sequence continues at coordinate 2,925 of NZ_JAUSBV010000008.1, forward strand.
GCCGCAAGGTACGATATTGGCTGAGAGAGAACCACGGCACTGGCTTCCGCTTCTCGCGCCAGCCGGACTTCATGTAGTGTTCGAACGGATCGAGACCGCGATCTGCCACGTCGCGATAGAAATCGAGATACCAGACCGGATCGAAAGCACCCAGGGCTTCGACGCGCCGGCGCACAAGGAGCCGCGCCTGTTGTCCCGGCCTACCCCACCTGATCCACCGGAGCAGACGCTTGTGAAAGTCGTCCCTCCATCTCGCGGATCTGCGATCACCGGATATCATACAGCCCTCCCGGCGACATAATTCTATTGCGTTGCCGCAAAACAGTGATTTTTCCGCCTCTTCAGCATGGTGCCACATTTGTCTGCATGACAGACCGGGCGCCGTCTACCATAAAAAATTACCCGGGGTCGACATCGGCGGGCGCGGCCTCCCCGGCCAGAGCGGATTGATCCGGACGCCGACGATGCATATAGCATGCGGAAGACGCCGCTTGCCGCTGTGCAGGGAGGCAATTATCTTGCGCAGCGTTTCATCAGGAGTCCCTCCCATGACCATGCCGTCTGAGATCAAAGCGCGCGCGACGGCGTTGATTGCTGCCGAACGCACACGCTTTGTCGAACGGCATCCGGCTTCGCGGCGAATGGCAGTAGACGCAGGCACCCATTTCCCGGGCGGCGTACCCCTGCACTGGATGCTCGATTGGGAAACGCCCTTCCCGCTCTTCATCCGCGAGGCGTCGGGTTCCACCATCACCGATATCGATGGCCACCGCTATGCCGATTTCTGTCTTGGAGACACCGGCGCCATGTTCGGCCATTCGCCAGAGCCGGTTGCCCGCGCGATCGCCGCACAGGCACAGCGTGGTCTGACAGCGATGCTGCCATCCGACCTGACAGCCGAGGTCGGCAACCTGCTCGCGCTGCGCTTCGGGCTGCCCTTCTGGCAGGTGACGGCGACCGCAAGCGACGCCAACCGCGCCGTTGTCCGTTGGGCCCGCGCCTTGACGGGTCGCACGAAAGTACTGGTCTTCGACGGTTGCTATCACGGCCAGGTCGAGGACGCCTTCGTGAAGCTCGAAAATGGCGAAACCAAAATGAAGCCGAGCCTGCTCGGCCAGGTGAGCGACATCGCGCGAACAAGCGTCGCCGCGCCCTTCAACGATCTCGATGCCGTTGAGCGCCTGCTGGCGGACGGCGACATTGCACTGATCCTGACCGAGCCGGCATTGACCAACACGGCGATGGTACTGCCGGAACCCGGCTTCATCGAAGATATGATCGCCGCCGCGCACCGCCACGGCGCGCTGATCTGCCTCGATGAGACGCACACGATCTCCGCCGGTCCGGGTGGCTTCACCCGCGCGCATGATCTCTCACCCGATTTCTTCGTACTCGGCAAGCCCGTGGCCGGCGGTCTCCCTGCCGCCGTTTTCGGCTTCACGGCCAAGGTCGAGGCCAACATGCGCCGCGTGCTCGAGACGAAAGTGCCAGGCTATTCGGGCATCGGCACCACGCTTTCCGGCAACATGCTGGCGCTAGCCGCCATGCGTGCCTGTCTCGCCGAGATAATGACGGGCGATGCCTATGCGCACATGACGGCGCTCGCCGCGCAGCTTGCTGGCGCTCTTCGCGCCGCGGTGGAGAAACGCCGCCTGCCATGGACCGTGACACAACTCGGCGCACGGGCCGAACTGGTGTTCAGCCCGCGCCCGCTGCGCGACGGTGCCGAGGCCGCCGCCGCCATCGACCACGACGTCGAGCGCGCCATCCATCTTTTTCTGCTCAATCGCGGGGTGCTCGTGACGCCCTTTCACAACATGACACTCGTCGCGCCCACAACGACGCAAGCCGATGTCGAGAAACTGGCACACAATTTCGATGAGGCGCTTGGCCTGCTCTGCGGCGAAAAGGAGATCGCGGCATGACCCGCGCCAATGAAAAGGAGGCGGCCGATTTTCTCTCCGCCCATCCGGAGATCGTCCAGATTCAGGCATTCCTGACCGATCCTTCGGGGGTCGCGCGCGGCAAGGTACTCCGGCCCGAGGAAATCCTGACCGCCTATCGCGACGGCCGCCCCCTGCCATGCTCCATCCAGTCGCTCGACATGCTGGGCGCCGACGTTCTCGAAACCGGCCTGGTCTGGGCCGAGGGCGACAGCGACCGCCCCTGCTTTCCCGTTGCCGGCACGATCACCCATGCCCCCTGGCACGACACGCCGACCGCGCAACTGATCCTCGCCTCCTATGAAAAGGACGGCACAACAACACCGGCCGATCCGCGCCACGCGCTTGCCCGCGCCGTCGCATCGCTTGAACGCAAGGGACTGAAGGCGGTTGTCGCCATTGAACTGGAATTCTATCTGATCGATCGCGCATCGGCGCAATCGGGCAAGCCAAAGCCGCCCGCCGCGCCAAATGGCTTCGTACCGTCGCATCTGCAGGCCTATCTGATGCAGGACGTCGAGGATTTTGCGCCGGTTCTCGACGGCATATTTGCCGGAGCGAAAAAGATGGGCCTCCCCGCTCGTACGCTCATTTCCGAATATGCACCCGGCCAGTTCGAGATCGTGCTCGCGCACCGCGACGATGCGCTTCGCGCCGCCGACGATGCCATTCTCTACAAGCGTCTGGTCAAGGGTGTTGCCGACCGGCACGGCTACATCGCCTCCTTCATGGCCAAGCCCTATGCCGATATTTCCGGCAGCGGCATGCATGTCCACATATCGCTGGCGGACGAAAAGAACTCCAATCTCTTTGCCGGCGACGATCCGGCGCTGACCCCGCTGCTGCGCCAGGCCATTGGCGGTCTCGAAGCAACCATGGCCGACTCGATGGCAATTTTCGCACCCAACGCCAATTCGTTCCGCCGCTTTCGCCGCAATTCTTATGCGCCTTTGTCGCCCGCCTGGGCCATCGACAATCGCTCGGTGCCGCTCCGCGTCACTGCCGGGCCTCCGGCGACGCGCCATCTTGAGCATCGTGTCTGCGGAGCCGACGCAAATCCTTATGTGGCGCTCGCTACCGTCATCGCCGGCATCGAGGAGGGCATCGACCGGAATATCGAGCCGAGCGAACCCGTCAACGGAGACGGCTACGCGAAGCGCGAGGCGACGCTGCCGATGAATTGGTGGAGGGCACTGGAAATTGCGCGCCGCTCCGACTTCCTGCGCGAAAGACTCGGCGAAAAATTCGTCGATATCTTCCTGACCATCAAGGAAGTCGAATGCGACCGCTTTTTTGCCGAAATATCCGATGTCGATTTCGACTGGTACTTGCGCAACGCCTGACTGTCCGGCCTAGTCCGGGCAGGGATAGTTCGCCGCCAGCGCGCGCGCGCCCATTTCGAACGCCGAACGTCCATAGAGTTCCGGATGTTCTGGCGCGAATTCGATCACCTGCCGCGCAAACGTTTCGAAGGCGAGCTGCTCGGGCAGACGGAAGCAGACTTGCTCGTCCAGTCCCGGCCCAAGGCGCCGCACAACCAACGGCGCACCGGCTTCAACCGACGCATAAACGCCGACCGCAAGCCCGGCCAGAAACTGATGGCAGGACGCGCGTGCAATCCGGTCGTCGGCCTCCGCTGAGGCGCTCGCAGCAACCGTACATGCCGAAACAAGTTCGGCGCCGGTTGTAATGCGCGGTGCCTGCGCCAGCGCATGTCCCGCCGGCAGAAACGCCGACGCCAGAATCAATATGGCAAGTTTGCTGACATACTTCATGGCAATCTCCCTCTCCTGTTAACGCAATCTATTATGAACTTGATTTTCAAGGCTGACACGTCAACCGATGACGCGCGACGATAAAGCGCAGACAGATAAGGGGCCGCAGGGCAGCCGGTTTTGTCACCTCGTCTCTCTTCGGGATCAGTCGGCGCTGGTCGCCTTCTTCAGCGGATCTTCGAGCGGCACTTGCCCCTGCTCGGAAAAGCGCTTTCGCGCCTCTTCCTCTTGCTTGGTCCGCGCCGTCTGGTCGGTGATCTGCCTGCCCAGCGCCACGACATTCGGAATCTCGTCGTCCGTCAGCGCCTTCATATACTGCTTCCGCTTCATCGCCTTTTCGATATAGGGCGCGAGTTCCTCCGCCTTCCTCTTCTGCCGCTCGTCCTCATGCTCCTTGAACTCCGGCATGACATCGTTTGCGAACATTTCCAATGCTTCGCAAATATCCTCATGCCGGTTGCGCCCGCCCTGCTGGATGAACGCGACCTGATCGACGCCGGCTTCCGCGAAGCCGCGCAGATGCTGCCGCATCTGCTCCGGCGTACCGATGCCGCGATTGCCGCCCTCTTCCGGCAGATGCGGACGCGCCTTCTCGAAGGCCTCCCAGATGTTGGTGCGGCCCGGCTTGTGCTCGCCGAAAATGTAGTGATGACCGAGCGCGTAGCCGAAGAAACGGAACCCGTCCATGCCGCGGCGCTTGGCCTCCTCCGCATCCTTGTGCAGCGAGAAGCCTGTCACCATGGCAATGTTCGGATTGCAGGCATGGCCGATCGGCACGGCCTCTTCCTTGAAGATACGGTAGTAATCGTCGACCCACTGCTTGGCTTCCGCCGGATCGACAAAGGCGAAGGTCAGCGCCCCGATGCCGAGCCGCGCCGCGAGCTTGATCGTCTCGCGATTGGAGCAGGCAACCCAGAGCGGCGGATGCGGTCGCTGCACAGGCTTCGGCACCACGTTGCGGCAGGGCATCGAAAAGAACTCGCCCTCATAGCCGGGATAGGGGTCCATCGCCATCATGTTGGCGCATTGCTCCACCGCCTCGCGCCATTGCGACCGCTTCTGGTCGACCGGAACGCCATAGCCGCCGAGCTCGAGCAGCGCCGAGCTTTCACCCGTACCCCATTCGACGCGGCCTTTCGACACGAGATCGAGCGTCGCGATGCGCTCGGCCACACGCGCCGGATGATTGTAGTTCGGCGGCATCAGTGTGATGCCATGACCGAGACGAATGTCCTTGGTGCGCTGCGAGCAGGCCGCGAGGAAAACCTCCGGCGCCGAGGAATGCGAATACTCTTCGAGGAAATGATGTTCGACCTCCCAAGCATGGTCGATGCCGATCTTGTCGGCGAGTTCGACCTGGTCGAGCGCATCCTGAAAGAGCTTCAGCTCGTCACCTTCGTGCCAGGGTCTTGGCAACTGATGTTCGTAGAATATGCCGAACCGCATGGCGTATCTCCCACTGTAGAGAATTCGTCAGTCGAATACCTTGATTTCGGATGGCGTCCTGTAGCTGGCGCCGGCCAGCGCCGGACTTTCGGCCGCGCGCGCGAATGCTGCCTTGATGTTGCGGGCGCGCTCGGTGAACAGCGGCGCCATGTCGGGATGCGTGAAGATGTAGAGTTCGCCGGCCTGAATGGCCTCGACCACCCGCGCGCCCACACGGTCGGGATCGAGCCCGCCGAGGATGAGCTGCTTTGCCGCTTCGACACGCGCCGGATCACGGTCGTCCGATGCCGGTCCGAATTTGTCCTGCCGCGCCCGCGCGCTTTCATGGATACGCGTACGCACAAAACCCGGACAGAGAACTGACACGCCGATATTTTCCGGCGCCAACTGCCCCGCCCATCCTTCCGACATGCCGACCACGGCATATTTCGACGCCGTATAGGGCTCCATCCCTGGAATCGAGATCATTCCCGCCATCGACGCCGTGTTGACGAAATGCCCGCCCTCGCCATGCGCGCGGATATGCGGCAGGAAGGCTTCGGTGCCGTAGACCACGCCCATGAGATTGACGGCGATGGTCCAATCCCAGTCGCCGGGTTTCAACGCGCCGATCGGCCCGCCGGCGCCGACACCGGCATTGTTGCAGACGACATGCACCTTGCCGAAAGCCGCCACGGTCTCTTCTGCCGCGCGTTCCACCGATTTCCGGTCGGCCACGTCGCAGCGCACGCCCGCCGCCTTGATCTGCCGTTCCTTGAGTTCGCTTACCGCAACGGAGAGATCGTCCTCGTTGATGTCGGCCAGCATCACATTCATGCCAGCGGCGCCGAATGCCCGCGCCATCGACAATCCGATGCCGCTCGCACCGCCCGTCACAAACGCCGCCTTGCCTTGCAGGTTTTTCATTATGCGGCCTGCTTCACATCGTCGAGTGCATCGAATTCGGCAAAGAGCTTCGCTCCGTTCGGCGCCTTTTCGAGCCCGGCGCGGATTGCCTCACGCGTCTGCTCACGGCCGAAATCGGCCTGCGTCACCGCATGCCAGTACACCATGCCCTCCCAGATCGGATCGATCAGATCGCTGCCCTTGACGCGCGAGCCGTCGATCCCTTTGAAGGTAAAGCTGCGCATTTCCGAAATCGTCGTCTGCAGATAGCCGACATGAATGGCCTCGTCGGTACGAATGCGCTCGACCATCTCGGCCGCGAGTTGCGCTTCCGCCCGGCGGTCCGGGAACGCCTCCTCATCGCGCATGATCTGGCAGCAGAACGCAAAAAAACTCTCGGCCCGCACCTCGATCATCAGCACATTCATCAGAAGCAGAATGAGCTGCTCGAATCCTGCCGGAAGCTGCGGCATCAGGCGTCCGGTGTCGGGCCGGCCGATGCTTTCCGGCACGTTCGGCATGGGATAGCGGTCCTTGCCGAAGCAGAGATCGCGCGCCGCAAACCACATCTGGTCATGTGCGCCATATTCGGGTTCGGCAGGATCGCCGCCCTCATCCGCACCGTGTGCGTAGAGCAGGCCCTTGTGCAGATGCCCGGTGCAGGTCTCCGAAATGTCATCCTCGATGATCGTCTGAAAATCCGGCGCCTGCAGGTCGCAAAGTAACTTGCCGCGCGCCTCGATGATCCCGGTGATTGTCAGCGAATTCCAGAACGGAACGCCGACGCCGTGACGCAGCAGAAGCTTTTCCTGCGAAATGTTCGGATAGTTGCCGCGCTTCAGCAGTTGTACGGTCGCATCGATCAGCGGATACCCTTTCGCGGTCAGCGCCTTCTGCCAGGCATTAACGGCCGGCCAGCGATACAGAACCCGCGGCGAAACATAGCTGCCGTCGGCCAGAAAGCCGCCATGCAGCTTGTAACCTGCCTCGACTTGCGGTTTTGCATAATCGTGCGAGGCCATCAACTCGTCCCGCGTATAAGTGAGCTTCGCCATTCCGTTATCCTCCGTTTCGGCCTCTTGCTGGGCCGCAATAGTCGCCGCTACTTTTTGAGCGCGCGAACGAAAAGCCTGGTCATGCCGTCGATCATCGCACCGCGGTCGAGCTTCTGGCGGAAGCCGTAGGCGCCGCCCTGCTTGATCGCACCGACAATCAGATAGCCCGCAAGCCGCGTATCGAGATCGGCAAGGGCCTCGCCGGTTCCCTTCCAGTGTTCGAGCGCCTTGATCCAGCCTTCCGCCCAGCGATCCGCCGGCATTTTCCGGCCGGTATCGCCCTTCCACAGCACGCTGACATCGGTCAACGTCGCCGCCAGCACGCCCGGATTGGCGTCCGAATATTCGAATATCGCCAGCAGGATTTCGCGGATGCCGTCCTCAAGCGAATTCGCACCCGCCAGATGCGCCTCGAGAAAGACCTCGAGTTCCTTGGCCGCCTCTTCGGTGAAGGCGAGGAAGCAGTCGAGCTTGTCTTCGAAATGCAGGTAGAACGTCCCGTGACCGACGCCGGCCTCGCGCGAAATATCCTGCGGCCGCGTGTCGTGATAGCCGCGCTCGACGAAGAGATTGCGCGCCGCGGCCATCAGCTTGCGGCGGCTTTCGAGTTTGCGCTTGGTCGCACCCGACACACCGCCCCCTGCCTTGCCGGCGGTGGGCGCCCGTGCCTCTTCCTCATTTTCCAGGACGGCCGCTTCAGCGGCTTCTCGGGTCCCGGAGCCCGTTTCCTCCGTGGTCATGGAGAAAGCGTTGCCCTGAAATGACAAAATGTCAACTCACTTGAGTGAAATTTGCGGGCATTTTCGCCGCCGCGACGCCTGCACACTTTATCCGGCGCGGCGTTTCGTTCAAGACCTTCGCCCGCGGCCCTCCTAGATGTCACCTGCACAAAGGAGAGCCGCCATGTCCAAACAACGCAGTTTCGTTCCCGCCCTGGGAAAATCGGAGTTCACCAACAGCTATGACAAGGTGATCGCCGTCATGACGCGCGAAAAGCGTTGGCGGCCACTGGTCGTGAAGGCGCTGGCGCTCAAAGCCGGTGAGACAATTGTCGACATCGGCGCCGGCACCGGCTCACAGTCGATCCTCCTCAAGCAGGCGGCACCCGGCATCCGTGTCATTGGCATCGATCCAGATCCCGAGGTGCTGGCCATTGCGCGACGCAAGGCGGAGGCAGCCGGTCTGGACATCGACTGGCGCCAGGGCTTCGGCGACGAAGCCGACGGCATCCTGGGTTCGGGACTGGCGGACGCCGTTGTCTCCAGCCTCGTGCTCCACCAATGCCCGATGGAGGTCAAATCCGGCATCCTCACCGCGGCACATCGCCTGCTCAAGCCCGGCGGCCGCCTCGTCATCGCCGACTTCGGCCTTCAGCGCACATTCTTGATGCGCACGCTCTTCCGACAGGTTCAGGCGGTCGACGGCTACGAATACACGCAGCCAAACGCCGAAGGCATCCTGACCGAGTTGATCCCGGCTGCCGGTTTCGCCGATCTGGAAGAACGGCATGTCTTCCCGACGCATACGGGTTCGATCAGCATCTATTGCGCGGTGAAGCCGTCCTGAAATTCAACCGAGCATGTCGGCGGCAACGCGCGGCGTCACGCCGAACATCCGCCGCATCGTTCGGGTGAAATGCGCCTGATCGGCAAAACCGCCCGCTGCAGCAGCCGCCGCGAGCCCGGCGCCGTCGGAAAGCGCGCGCGACGCCCGCGCAAGTTTCTGCCAGAGCAGCCATTGCGAAAGCGCGACGCCGAGTTCCGTCTGTGCGAGTTCCCGCAAGCGCTGTGTTGAAAGCCCGGCAACAGCCGCAGCATCCCGCACGGCTCCGGGCGCACCGGTCCCATGCCGCAGGCAATCGAGCGCCGCGGACAATCGTGGATCGACGGGCGCACCGCCCTGTCCCGCAAGCTGCACCGACAGCCGTCCAATCGTTCCGGCAATGTCGGCGGCGTCGAACATGGTTTCGACCGCCGACGGCGCGGGCATCGCCGTATCGCCGGGGCAAAGCCGCCGAAGCGCACGGCCGAGTGGCGCTTCGGCTTCAAGATAAAACGCCGTCACCGCCGCCTCCTGCGGCAACATCTCATGGCGCGTCATGGAAGGCACGATCACAGCCCGTCCACGTACGACAGCGTCGTCGCATCGCACAGCGACTGCACCCGACGCGGCCACGGCAATCTGGATCGCGGCGTGGCGATGCGCGGTATTCGCATCCGCCGGTCCCCGATAGGCAGCCCATCCGTCACCGAATTTGAACCGCCCGGACCACATCGTTTTCGCCTACTCCGCCGCCTTGCGCCCGCCCTCGATGATCTGCCAGAGCTTCAGCGGCGTCACCGGCATGTCGATCTCCTCGATGCCGTAAGGCTTCAGCGCGTCAATCACCGCATTGATGAAGGCGGCCGGCGCGCCGACGGTGCCGGCCTCGCCTGCGCCCTTGACGCCGAGTTCGTTGGAGAGCGCCGGGAACTCGTTATAGCTGACGTCGAATGACGGCACGTCGTCGGCGCGCGGCATCCAGTAATCCATGAACGAGCCGGTCACGAGCTGCCCGGCCGCGTCGTAAAGCGCGTGTTCGCCCATCGCCTGCCCGAGCCCCTGCACGATACCGCCATGCACCTGGCCCGCGACGATCAACGGATTGATGATCTGGCCGAAATCGTCGACCGCCGTGAATTTGACGATACGGAACTGCCCGGTCTCGCTGTCGATCTCGACCTCGCAGATATGCGCGCCGTTCGGGAACGTGTTCTTGTCCTGCTTGTATTCGCCGTCGCCGGCCAGCTCGCCGAGATTGGCTTGCGTCGCCGCGATCCGCGCCACCGCGAAGAGATCGATCGTCTTGTCGGTGCCCGCTACCGCGAAAACCGGCTGACCGTCGGCGCCCCGATACTCGATGTCGGCCTTCGCCGCTTCGAGCTCGTTGGCCGCGATCTCGCGCCCCTTCTCGATCAGCTTGTCGGAGGCATCGGCCATCGCGCCATTGGCGAGATAAAGCGCCTTCGACCCGCCCGTACCGGCACCACCCGGCAGAATGTCCGAGTCGCCGAGATGCACCTTGATCTTTTCGGCATCGACGCCGAGCCGCGACGAAATGAGCTGCGTCCACACGGTCTCGTGGCCCTGACCGTTGGTCTGCTGGCCGGTCCATACATGTACCATTCCGTCTGCCCCGTCGACGGCGATGCGCGCATAATCGCTCATGCCGGCCGCCGTGCGTTCGACATAATAGCTGATGCCGATACCGCGCAGCTTGCCATCCTTGGCCGCTGCCGCGCGCCGCGCTTCGAAGCCCGCATAGTCGGCGCGCTTCATCGCATCGTCGAGATTGAATTCGAAATTGCCGGAATCGAAGGGCAGCGATGGCGGCGCGTTGAACGGCATCGCGCTCTGCGGCACGAAATTACGCTTGCGCAACTCGGCCGGCGAAAGCCCGATCTCCTTCGCCGCCTTCTCCATCAGTCGCTCGATGACATAGGAGGCTTCCGGCCGCCCGGCGCCGCGATAGGCGTCCACCGGCACCGTGTTGGTGTAGACGGCGCGCACATGGTTATACATCGCCGGCACCACATAGACGCCGACATGCATGCCGCGCGGCGCGAGCGACGGGATGAACGGCCCGAACTGGCTCTGATAGGCGCCGAGATTGGCGATGGTGTCCACCTCGACGGCGAGAATCTTCCCGTCCTTGTCGAGTGCGAGTGCCGCTTCCGTCACATGGTCGCGCCCCTGGCTGTCGGTGATGAAACTGTCGGAACGGTCGCCGACCCATTTGACCGGCCGCCCCAGCATCTTCGAGGCAAACAGCACCAGCGGATATTCGGGATAGACGAAAGTCTTCATGCCGAAGCCGCCGCCGACATCCTCGGTGATCACGCGCAGCTTCTCGACCGGAATTTTCAGCGAATGCAGCGCGATATTGTTGCGCATGCCGTGCACGCCCTGGCTCGCCGTATAAAGTGTGTAGTGGTCGCGCGCCGCATCATAGGCGCCCAGCGCCGCGCGCGGCTCCATCGCCGCGACAACGATCCGGTTGTTGACGAGCTTGACACACGTCACATGATGCGCCGCCTTCATCGCCTCAGCCACCTGATCGGCCTTGCCGATCGACCAGTCATAGGCGAGGTTGCTGCCGTTCTCCTCCCAGATCACCGGCGCGTCCGGCGCGATCGCGCCGGCCGTGTCCGCCGTCGCCGGCAGGTCGTCGTAATCGATGAGCAGCAGTTCCGCCGCGTCGCGCGCCTGCGCCGCCGTCTCGGCGACGATCATCGCCACCGTATCGCCGACATGACGCACCCGGTCCCGTGTGATGAGATTGCGCACAGTCTTGAAGATCGGCGTGCCGTCCTTGTTCTTCAGCATGTCGGCGGCCGGCGAATAGACCGTGCCGAGCCCGGCCTTCTCCGCGTCTTCGCCTGTATAGACCGCGATCACGCCCGCCGCTGCCTTCGCATCCGATGTATCGATCCCGGTGATCCGCGCATGCGCTCGTGGACTGCGCACCATATAGGCATGCGCCTGCTCCGGCAGCGACATGTCGTCGGCGTAGCGCCCTTCGCCGGTGATCAGCCGCAAATCCTCGACGCGCCGCGCCGGTTGCCCCACACCGAACTTGACCATCAACGGACCTCTTTCATGCCGATTGCGTTAGCAGTGCAGATGGCGACTCGCCACCCGCACCGCAAATGAAAATTCGTTGAAGCGCGCTCGCGATCCCGATCAGTGCCGATAAGACGGATCGATCCGGTCGAGTGTGCGCAGAAGCGCCGGCCAGGCGAGATTGCCGATGCCGTGCTTCTTGTGGAACATGCCCTGCTCGGCGGTTTTCTCCGGCACACCCTGATTCGGCATGGTGAGTTTCACCCCGCCCGAAAGCGCGCGCACCTGCATCGTACAGGCCCGCTCCAGGAAATAGAGCCGCAGGAACGCGTCCGGGCAGCTCGCGCCTGCCGCCAGCAAGCCGTGGTTGCGCAAAATCATGCAATGCTTGTTGCCGAGGTCGCGCACCAGCCGCTCGCGCTCGTCATGTTCAAGCGCGATGCCTTCATAATCGTGATAGGCGAGGTCTTCCAGCACCACCATCGCGGTCTGCGACAGCGGCAGCAATCCGTCCGCCTGCGCCGACACGGCGACACCGTCGTCCGAATGCGTATGGATCACCGCATTGGCGTCAGGCACCGACATATGCACAGCACTGTGAATGGTGAAGCCGGCCGGATTGACCGCATAATCGGTCGGCATGACGATATTGCCGTCGAGATCGACCTTCACCAGGCTCGACGCCGTGATTTCATCGAAGCTCATGCCATACGGGTTGATCAGGAAATAATGCTCGGGCCCCGGCACACGCGCCGAAATATGCGTGTAGATGAGATCGCTCCAGCCGTAATGCGCCACCAGCCGGTAGGTCGCCGCGAGATCGACGCGCACCTGCCACTCGTCCGCCGACACCTGCTTGCGCACCGAAGCGCCGCTGAAATCTTCTGCCACCGACATGGGGCCCGCCTTCCGTCACATGTTTGAAAACCGGATTCTTTGTTCCGGTCAGTCTGCCATGCGCGGCGGCACTCCGCAAACGCCGCCCTATTCCGCCGCCTTCGCCTGTGGAACCGGCGCCAGCACCTTGCCTGGATTGAGAATGTTCTTCGGATCGAGGGTGCGCTTCAAGAGCCGCATCAGCGCCACTTCTTCCGGGCTGCGCGACCAGTCGAGATAAGGCCGCTTCTCAAGCCCGATCCCGTGCTCGGCCGAGACCGATCCCTGCCGCTCGCGCAACTCGCCATAAACGATCGCCTCGACGCCGCGCCGCGTCTCGGGTCCTGCATCCGGAAAGCGGCCCGGAATGACATGCAGATTGCCGTCGCCCAGATGCCCGAACACCATCAGCGAACTGCCGGTCCATTTGGCGGCCAGCGCATTCTTCACTTCGCCGATATAGCTCTCCATGTCGGCGATCTTGAGACTGACATCGAAGGTGAACATCGGATAGGTGTGCACCACCTGCCCCACATCGTCGCGCAAGGCCCACATCGCGTCGCGCTCGGCCTGGCTCTTGGCGATCACCGCGTCGGAAATCATGCCGTCTTCGAGCGCCGCCATCATCGCCGCCTCGAAGCGCGCGCTATCGGCCTCCTGGTCGCCGCCGAGAGACTCCACCAGCACATAATAGGGATGCCCATGCGCGATCACCGGCCGCCCCTTGGCGGGCTCGCTGGTCACGAGCTTGTAGAAATCCTCCCACATCACTTCGAAGGCCGACAGCGCCCCGCCCAGCGCGCGCTCCATATGCCGCAGGAACGCCGGCAGTTGCGCGAAGCTTTCGACTGCCACAAAGCCCGTATCCTGCGACGCGGGTTTCGGCCGCAGCCTGAGCACCGCCCGCGTCACGACGCCGAGCGTCCCTTCCGAGCCGATGAACATGTGTTTGAGGTCGTAGCCGGCATTGTTCTTGATGAGCTTGTTCATGGACGTCATCACAGTGCCGTCCGCCAGCACCACTTCAAGCCCCAGCACCAGGTCGCGCGTCATCCCGTAGCGGATCACGCGGTTGCCGCCGGCGTTCGTCGAGATATTGCCGCCGATGGTCGCCGAGCCGCGTGCGCCGAGATCGAGCGGAAACAGCAGCCCCTTGGCCTCCGCCGCTTCGCATACTGTCTGCAGCACGCAACCCGCCTGCACGCTCATCGTGCCGCCGACGGCATCGATCTCCTCGATCTTGTTCATGCGTTCGAGCGACAGCGCGATATGCCCCTGTGCTTCGCCGCCTTCCACGAGCCCGGTCTTGCCGCCCCACGGCACCACGCCCTCACCCGCCGCATGGCAGAGCTTCAGCGCCTTGGAAACCTCCTCGGTCGAGGTGGGCCTGAGCACGGCGGCCGGCACACCGAGCTTGCTCCAGCCCCCTTGCGCCTTCTCCTCCGCATCCTTGCCCGTCAGCACGCCGGCATCGCCCAGCGCCGCCTTGAGCTTCTGAATGAGATCGTCCGATGCCATGTCATCCTCCCGGGGATCATGTTCTTGCGGACCACTATAGCGCGAAAGCAGCCACCGCGCGCCTCACCCGATTACCCGCTTCACACAGGCTTGCCACCGCTGATACCGCTCTGCCCGCTCGCTTTCGGCCATCTTCGGCTCGAAGCCGCGCTCGCGCCGCCAGTGTTGCGCCACATCAGCCATATCGCCGTAAAATCCCACCTGCATGCCGGCCAGATAGGCCGCGCCCAGCGCCGTCGTCTCGGTCACTTCCGGCCGCTCCACCGGCCGCCCGATAATGTCGGTCAGGTTCTGCATGAACCAGTTGTTGGCGACCATGCCGCCATCGACGCGCAATGCCTGCGGGCTTTCCAGCCCCGCCGCCGTCATGTCGGCGCCCATCGCATCCATCAGATCGCGCGTCTGGAACGAGACGCTTTCAAGCGCCGCCCTGACGATCTCCTTGGCGCCCGTGTCGCGCGTCATGCCGAACAGTGCCGCCCGCGCATCGGGCTCCCAGTATGGCGCGCCGAGCCCGGTGAACGCCGGCACCAGCACGGCCTGGCTGTTCGGATTGGCCTCGCGCGCCATTGCCTCGCTCTCGGCCGAACTGTCGACCAGCTTCATCTCGTCGCGCAGCCATTGCACGATCGCGCCGGCCATGAAGATCGAGCCCTCCAGCGCATAGGTCGTCTTGCCGCCGATCCGGTAGGCGACCGTGCCGAGCAGCCGGTTGCGGCTCGTCACCCGCCGCGCGCCGGTGTTGACCACCGCGAAACAACCCGTGCCATAGGTCGATTTCATCAGCCCCGGCTCGAAACAGGCCTGTCCCACTGTTGCTGCCTGCTGATCGCCGGCGACACCCGCCACCGGAATTTCGGCGCCGAGCAGATCCTTCACCGTCACGCCGAAATCGGCACAGCAATCCTTGACCTCCGGCAGCAGCGCTTTCGGAATCTCGAACCAGCCGAGAATTTCGTCGTCCCAGTCCTGCGTCTCGATGTTGAACAACAACGTCCGCGACGCATTTGTCGCATCGGTCGCATGCACCTTGCCGCCGGTCAGGTTGAAGATCAGCCACGCATCGATGGTGCCAAAGCAGAGCTCCCCCGCCGCCGCCCGCTTGCGCGCGTCCGGCACATGGTCGAGCAGCCATGAAAGCTTGGTGCCGGAAAAATAGGGATCGAGCAGCAGCCCGGTCTTGGCCTGCACGATCGCTTCCTTGCCCTCGGCCTTCAACTTGGCGCACAGCGCCGCCGTGCGCCGGTCCTGCCAGACGATCGCATTGTGCAGCGGCTTGCCCGTGGCGCGCTCCCACAGCACCGTCGTCTCGCGCTGATTGGTGATGCCGATCGCCGCGATATTGGCCGCCGTCGTGCCGCCGGTCAGCACGCCGCGGCAAACCTCCAGCGTCGCCGCCCAGATTTCGGCGGCGTCATGCTCCACCCAGCCGTCCTGCGGGAAAATCTGCCGCAGCTCCTTCTGCCGGACCCGCATCGGCGAGCCCGACGCATCGAAGAGCAGCGCCCTTGTGCTGGTCGTCCCCTGATCGATCGACAGAATGTAACGCGCGTCCTCGGCCGCCATCGCCGCTCCCCCTTGATCTTCCGGAACGGGAGGCTACCCCGCCCCGCGATCCGGCAAAACCCCTTGCACTGAGGGGGCGAAATTCCGCTGACCCGATGCTATATTCCGGTCATGGACCTTGACCGCCCCCTCAAAGCCGCACCGCCAATGATCGACCCCTTCGGCCGCGCGGTCACCTATCTGCGCGTCTCGGTGACGGACCGCTGCGACTTCCGCTGTGTCTACTGCATGTCCGAGCACATGAACTTCCTGCCGAAGCCCGAATTGCTGACGCTGGAAGAGCTCGACCGCGTCTGCTCGGCCTTCATCCACAAGGGCGTCCGCAAGCTCCGCCTCACCGGCGGCGAGCCGCTGGTCCGCCGCGATGTGATGACACTGATCAAGAGCCTCGGCCGCCATCTCGACATCGGCGCCCTCGACGAATTGACGCTGACCACCAATGGCAGCCAGCTCGCGCGTCACGCCGCCGATCTCCACGCCGCCGGCATCCGCCGCATCAACGTCTCGCTCGATACGCTGAAGCCCGACCTCTTCGCCGAAATCACCCGCTGGGGCCGCCTGCCCCAGGTGCTCGACGGCATCGCGGCGGCAAAACGCGCCGGCCTCAAAATCAAGATCAACACGGTCGCCCTGAAAGGCGTCAACGAAGCTGAAATCCCGGCGCTGATCGAATGGGCGCATGGCGAAGGCCACGACATCACCTTGATCGAAACCATGCCGATGGGCGACATCGACGGCGACCGCACCGATCAATATCTACCGCTGTCCGCCGTGCGCCGCACACTGGCGACACGCTGGACGCTCGACGAAATGCACTTCCGCACCGGCGGCCCCGCGCGCTATGTCCGCGTCAAGGAAACCGGCGGCCGCCTCGGCTTCATCACGCCGCTGACGCACAACTTCTGCGAAAGCTGCAACCGCGTCCGCCTCACCTGCACCGGTACATTGTATATGTGCCTCGGCCAGGACGACGCCGCCGACCTCCGCGCCGCCGTCCGCGCCGGCGCCAGCGACGACCGCCTCAGCGCCGCCATCGACGAAGCGATCTCCCGCAAGCCGAAAGGCCACGACTTCATCATCGACCGCGATCACAACCGCCCCGCCGTCGCCCGCCACATGTCGCTGACCGGCGGCTGAACCTCACCCCTGGGTCTGCTTTCTTGCCCAGTCGAGATAATCCGCGTTCCCCGCAAGGATCGGCAGCGTCAGCAGCGCCGGCACCTCGTAAGGATGCAGCTTGCGCGCCGCCGCCATCGCCGCCTCCGCCAGCGCCGCCCGCGTCTTGATGAAGGCGGCCACTTCGTCCTCCACCACCACCTCATCGCCCCATTCATAAACCGAACGCAACCCCGGATAGATATTGACGCAGGCCGCAAGCTTTGCCGCGACAAGCGCCCGCCCCATCGCCTCGGCCACCGCGACCGATGGCAAGGTCGTGTAGACAAAGACGAATTCTCCGCCTTGCGTATCTTCGCTCATATGCTTACCTCCTTGCTGCGCCGCCGCTATTATGCCGCCCGACAGGGGGACGAGAGATGAAATTCGAGAAGATCGCCTTCGTGGCGTCCGACATGCCGGAGGCCCAGGCCGCGCGGAAAGCGCTGGCCGCCCGCTATGGCGATGCCGCGCCCGGCAAGGCCGATGTCATCGTCGCGCTCGGCGGCGACGGCTTGATGCTGCAAACGCTGCACGACCATATGGATCGGCGCATCCCGATCTATGGCATGAACCGTGGCTCGGTCGGCTTCCTGATGAACGAATATCGCGACAACGATCTTCTGGAGCGCCTCGACCTCGCCGAGCTGGCGACGCTCCATCCGCTGCGCATGAGAACGACGCTGGTCGGCGGTGAGCGCCGGGAGGCCCTCGCCATCAACGAGGTCTCGTTGTTGCGCGAAACCTATCAGGCCGCGAAAATCCGCATCTCCATCGACGGCAAGACGCGCATGGAGGAATTGATGTGCGACGGCGTGCTGGTCGCAACGCCGGCCGGCTCCACCGCCTACAATCTTTCCGCGCAGGGACCTATCGTCCCGATCGACGCCGCATTGCTGGCCCTGACGCCGATCAGCGCCTTCCGTCCCCGGCGCTGGCGCGGCGCGCTGCTCTCGCATCGCGCGAAGGTCCGCTTCGAAATTCTCGAACACGAAAAGCGTCCCGTCAGCGCCGTCGCCGACCACACCGAGTTCCGCAATGTCCGCGATGTCGAGGTCGAGGAAGACGCCTCGATCGACCTGCTGATGCTCTTCGACGCCGATCACTCGCTCGATGAACGCATCCTGACCGAACAGTTCTTGTACTGAACTCTTGGCGGTTGCTTTTCTTCCCACCCTCCCCTTGGGGGAGGGTCAAAATTTGCAAAGCAAATTTTGGGGAGGGGTAAGCGTGGAACCTCAGCGCATAACCGGCAACACACGCGCAGCCGCCGCGCCTAAGCCTTCGGCCGCGACACGTTCGCCACCGCTTCCAGCGGCTCCTCGGTCACCGGATAGCCGGCCTCGGCCGGAATGCGCAACACGGGCTTGCCCGCCTCGTTCTTGGTCACCACCGGCTCGACGGTAACGACGGGCGTCGCGCGCGCCGCCTCGATCGCATGCGCGACGGTCGGACTGTAACCGAGCTTCGCCACATTCATCCGTGTCGGGAAGATGATCGTGCGCGTACCGGCATCCGCCTCCTGCAGCGCGATCTCGGGCCGGATCCACACCGAATCGACCGACTCGTATCCGTCATGCACCGCCAGATGATCTTCCGGCGCCGCCGCGACATAGAAGCGCGTGTCGAAGCGCTTCGGCATCATGTTGGGCGTGATCCAGTGTGCGAACGGCGTCAGCATGTCGCCGGCAAGCCGCAAGCCCTCCTTGGCGAGGAAATCGGCAATCCCGATCTCGCCCTTGTTCAGCGGATCGCGATAGGGATCGAGCGCCTTCAGCCGCGCCGCATCCACAACCTTGCCCGTGCGCTCCTCGCGCGCCAGCAATACGGCCGATTCCTCGAACGCCTCGCGGATCGCCGCGACCCGCATCGAGAATTCCCAGTCGTCAAGCCCGTCGGCGCCGTCGACGCGCCCGCGCACCCCTTCCGCGCGGTCAAGCGGATCGACCTTGCCGCCCGGAAAGACCAGCGCGCCGGAGGCAAAATCGATCTGGTGATGACGCACCACCATGAAAACCTCGATCCCCGCCGCGCCGTCGCGCACCAGCAGGATCGTTGCGGCCGGAATCAGCCCGCTTGTCGCCGGTTTGGTCATTGTCGCACTCCCTTTTGCTCCAATTTGAAGCATTGTTTTTATCGTTTGGCGACCTTGTTGGCCGCTCATCCGCGCCGGTTAAGCTCTCGGAAAGAGGCACCCTGCGAGGCTGGATGAAACGCAGACCCGCGCCCCGTCCGGAAGCAAGATGTACAGCAGTTCCTTTCGCCTGACCAACCGCGACATCGACCTCGCTTTCGAGGCCCGCCATCTTTTTCTGGTCTGCCAGCCGAAGATCGCGCTCGAAACCGGCGAGGCGCTGGGCGCCGAGGCCTATATCCGCTGGAACCATCCGGACTATGGCCTGCTGCCGCCGGGCCTCTTCCTGTCCTTTTTCGAGCGCCGCGAACGTTCGGGCGAACTGACCCGTTACGTCGCGGCTGCCGCCGCCGACGCACTGGTCGACTGGGCAGCGGTCGGCTGCCAGTGGCCGCTCTCGATCAATCTCGGTGCCGCCGATCTTGCCGACAAGCAGCTTCCCGGCGATCTCGACGGCATCCTCGGCGAGCGCGGTCTCGATCCGTCGCTGCTGACCCTCGAGGTCCCGGAAGGCGCCTTCGCCCGCCATGGCGAGGCGGCGGCCGGCATCATTCGCGAACTGCGCCGCCTCGGCTTCCGCACCGCGCTCGACGGCGGCGGTGCCGTCATCGTCCCCGACGATGTCGTGAGCCGCGACTGTTTCGACGAAATCAAGATCGGCGGCGCGGCGATCATCCAGTTCGCCGGCCGTCTGCGCCATGCGGGTCTCGGCTTTGTCGGCCGTCGCGTTGCCCTGGCCGCATCGCGCGGGCTCGAAGCGACAGCTGTCGGCGTCGAGGACGAAACGACACTCGCGGCCCTGCCCGCGCTCGGCTTCACGGCCGCGCAGGGCACACATATCTGCCGCCCCGTCGCGCTCACCGAACTGATCGGCTGGACGGCGCCGAAGCGCGCGGCGCCGGTCGAAGTTGAGGTTGATGTCGAAATTGCGCCGGACGCAACCCCCGTCGAAGCCCATGCCGAACCCGTTGACGGCGACGAGAACGATGTTCTCCTCCTCACCGACGCCATCGAGGAAAAAACCGCCGAAGAGACAATCGTCGCGGAAAATGTGCTGGCCGAAACACCGGCACCGCGACCGGCATCGCCGATCGCGGACACGGGCCTCTGCCTCTCCTGGGAAGATGTCGATTTTCACGTACCGGGCGAGGAGGTCCGCGCTGTCGCCTGGCGCATTGACCGCGTTTGCCTGTCCCCCGACCGCGGGCTGCTGGCGCTGATCCGCCCGCCGCGCCGTCGCCCGCACAGGCGCAAGACAGAACCCGCAACGGCCGCGCCGGCACCCGCCCGGAAAGAAACGCCGATGCCGCCGGCGCCCCGCATGCGCGCCGTTCGCCGCCTGCGGGCGCCCTCGGGCCTCGTCACCCGCCCGAGCCTCGTGCAACTGGCGCTGGGCTTCTGACGCGAAACCGATCGAAAGATCAAACCCGCTCGATGATCATCGCAATGCCCTGCCCGACGCCGATGCACATGGTGCACAGCGCGTAGCGTCCGCCGCGCATCTCAAGCTCGAACATCGCCGTCGTCACCAGCCGCGCCCCGCTCATGCCGAGCGGATGGCCGAGCGCGATGGCGCCGCCATTCGGATTGACATGCTCGGCATCGTCGGCAAGTCCGAGATCGCGCATCACGGCAAGTCCTTGCGACGCAAACGCCTCGTTGAGTTCGATCACGTCGATATCGCCGATATTCAGCCCGGCCTTTTCCAGCACCTTGCGGCTCGCCGGCGCCGGCCCGATCCCCATGATCCGCGGCGGCACGCCGGCCGTCGCCATGGCGACGATCCGCGCCCTGGGCTTGAGCCCGTTCGCCTCCGCTGCCTCCGCCGAGGCGATGATCAACGCGCAGGCGCCGTCATTGACGCCGGATGCATTGCCGGCCGTCACCGAGCCGCCCTCGCGGAACGGCGCCGGCAGCTTGCCGAGCGCTTCAAGCGTCGTCTCGGGGCGCGGATGTTCGTCTTCCGACACCACCGTCTCGCCCTTGCGGCCCGCAATCGTCACCGGCACGATCTCCGCAGCAATGCGTCCCGACGCCATCGCCTTGCCGGCCTTCTGCTGGCTGCGCCAGGCAAAGGCGTCCTGGTCCGCGCGGGAAATTTGAAAATCTTCCGCCACGTTCTCGGCCGTCTCCGGCATCGAGTCGACGCCATATTGCCTCTTCATCAGCGGATTGACGAAACGCCAGCCGATGGTCGTGTCGTAAATCTGCGCATCGCGCGAAAAGGCAGCCGTCGCCTTGCCCATCACGAAGGGCGCGCGCGACATGCTTTCGACGCCGCCGGCAATGGCGAGCGACGTCTCGCCGGATTTGATGGCCCGCGCCGCCGTGCCAACGGCATCCATGCCGGATCCGCACAGCCGGTTGATCGTCGTCCCGGAAACCGCATCGGGCAGGCCCGCCAGCAGCGCCGACATCCGCGCCACATTGCGGTTGTCCTCGCCGGCCTGGTTGGCACAACCGAAAATCACATCGTCGACCCGTTCCCAATTGACGTCCGGATTGCGCGCCATCAGTGCCATCAGCGGCACCGCGCCCAAATCGTCGGCGCGCACGCCCGACAGCGCCCCGCCATAGCGCCCGATCGGCGTCCTGACGGCGTCGCAAATGAAAGCGTCTTTGATTTGATGGCTCATCGCCCGGCCTCCGCTGAAATCGAGGCAGGCAACCTAGAGCGTTTCCAGGTGAAGTGGAAGCCGGTTCACCGACCGGAAACGCGACAAAACAAAGACTTAGAGACGTTCATCGTGAAACAATGAACGTCGCTAAAGCATTTTGTCGCGAAGGAAAACGCCGCGCCGCCCTCAGGCAACATTCTGGTCGCGGATAGTCGGCGCGGGCACCGGCGCAACCAGTCGGCCGAGCTTGTCGATCATCATATCGAGATCGGCGGCCTCGACCTGCTCGTAGACCTCGCGCAAGCCCTCAAGCACATGATGCCGGAAGAGCGGCAGATCGAGCGACCCGTCGCTGCTGCGCACGGCATGAAACGTATCGAGCACGGTGCGGAAGGCGGGATAAAGCGCTTCCGGCATCCCGGCCCGCGCATAGACGGCGCGAAAACCCAGCGCGCCGACATCGTGAATGAGCCGCCAGATGCGGTCCTGCGGAACGCTGGTCAGTTCCGCAAAGGCCGCCTCGACAAAGCGCATGTTGCCGGCGCAGGCCGTCCTCAGGATCAGCGTCGCGGTCAGACGCTTGTTCTCGATCAGTTGCGTCACCAGCGCCCGCAATTCATCGTCGTTCATGCGCACGATGGCGTCGGTCGTCGTGCGCTCGCGCGCCTGTTCTTCCAGCGTCGCGGCAACCCGTCCGTCCATCTCGTGATGCTCGATCAGATACTCGCGCATCTGCTCGGAAACCATCGCGATCAGCCGCTCGACCAGCGTGGCCGGCAGTTCGTTGCGCTGCACCAGCGGTGCGGCCACATCGGCATCGTCGGCATAGCGCTCGACCAGCATCGTCGCCGCTTCCTCGTTGATCACGGCGCCGCTATTGGCGATCAGGCGCAACACGGCATCGCGGTCGCCCTTCAGCGCCAGCGCTTCGGAAACCGGTGCCGCAACCTGCGGCCGCCCGGCAATGGCGCATTGCTTGGCCGGACTGCCGTAATAGACGAGACCCACCAGGTCCTCATCGGTCAGCACGGGCGAAGATTCGAGAACCGGAATGGCGACGGCATCGATATCGCGCGCCAGCTGCAGCACGATATTGCGCGGCGCGTCGGGAACGTCGTTGAGGCAGCGCGACAGCGCCTCGCGCACATTGACGGCGACGTCGTGAACCAGATAGCCGAGAATTTCGTGCGCGAGCTCGCGCTCGCGTGGCGCAAGCTCGATGTCCTTGAACTGGGTCGCGACCTTGGCGGCGACTTCGGCGCGCGCGTCATCGGACGGATCCGCCAGCAGCCGTTCCACATCGGCGATCGACAGCTTCTTCTCGCTCATCCGGCCCCCCGGGCTCCACATCGACGGTCGGTCGATCCCGCTCCGGGACGCCCAAATCCATCCACAAGCCTAGGCGGAACCGTTTAATGAACGGTTTACGTTAATGCCTGTGGACAACGCGGATGGGGCGTATTTGGGCCGTATTTTGACTCCATCGCCGTTTCATGGATGATCCGCTCCAATCAGAAAATTCAGGAAAACGGGGATCGAAGACATGCTGGAGGGCCTCAAGGTCATCGAAATGGCCACCTACATCGCCGCACCCGGCGCGGGCGGGATTCTGGCCGACTGGGGCGCCGAGGTGATCAAGATCGAGCCGCTCGCGGGCTGCCCCATGCGCTACACCATGGCCAACATGGGCGCCGACCATCTGAAGGGCTCGCCGATCTTCGATCTCGACAACCGCGGCAAGAAGGGCCTCGCCATCAACACCGCGACGCCCGAAGGCGTCGAGGCTGTAAAGCGTCTCGTCAAGGACGCCGACATCTTCATCACCAATGTCCGCCCCGGCGGCCTTGAGCGCGCCGGCCTCGACTACAAGTCGCTGGCTGCCATCAACCCGCGCCTCGTCTATGCCAGCGTCACCGGCTACGGCCTCGAAGGCCCCGACCGCGACCGGCCCGGCTTCGACATCGCGGCCTTCTATGCCCGTTCCGGCATCGGCTGGCTGCAGACGGTCAAGGGTGCCGAGCCGACCACGCTCCGCACCGGCATCGGCGACCACACCACCAGCATGGCGACGGTCGGCGGCATCCTCGCCGCCATTGTCGAGCGGCAAAAGACCGGCAAGGGCCGCCTCGTCGAAGCCTCGCTCTTGCGCGCTGGCATCTATGCGGCTGGATCGGATACCGCCGTCCAGCTGCGCTATGGCAAGCTCGGCTCCACCAAGCCGCGCCACGAAACCATCGCGCCTTTGAACAATTTCTTTCACACCAGGGACGGCTGGATCGTCATCGTCCCGCGTCAGGGCACGGTCGACTGGAAGGCCATCTGCCGCGTCATCGGCAAACCCGAACTCGAAACCGATCCGCGTTTCGACAATCCGAAAACCCGCCGCGCCAACGCCGCCGAACTTGTCGACATCCTCGACGCCGCTTTCGCCGAGCACGACACGGAATACTGGCGCGCCAGGCTCGACGCCGAAGACATGATCTGGGCGCCGCTGATGCGGCCCGCCGATGTCTATGCCGACCCGCAGGCTCATGCCGCCGGTGCCTATGTCGAGGTGATCGAGGAAGGCGGCAATGGCACCTATCTCTCGCCGGCCTCGCCGATCCGCTTCCCCGGCGCCGAACCGGAAGGCCCGCGTCCCGCGGCGCCGATGCTCGGCGAACACACCATCGAAACGCTGAAGGCCGTCGGCTTTCGCGAAGCCGAAATCGAAAACCTCCGCAAGGCAGGAGCGATCGGATAAATCGGTTCGCGCCGGGCGCCGCGCCGCGAACCGGAACACAAAATTCTGAAATCTAGGGAGCCCGTCGATGACCGACACCAGCTACACGCCGCCGAAAGTCTGGACCTGGAACAAGGAGGGCGACGGCGGCCGCTTCGCCGCCATCAACCGCCCCATCGCCGGTCCGACGCATGACAAGGAGCTGCCGGTCGGCAAGCACCCCTTCCAGCTCTATTCGCTGGCGACGCCCAACGGCGTCAAGGTCACGGTGATGCTGGAGGAACTGCTGGCCGCCGGCCACAAGGGCGCCGAATACGACGCCTGGCTGATCAACATCTCCGAAGGCAACCAGTTCGGCTCGGGCTTCGTCGCCGTCAACCCGAACTCGAAGATTCCGGCGCTGATGGATCGCAGCGCCAATCCGCCGACGCGCATTTTCGAAAGCGGCGCCATGCTGCTCTACCTCTCGGAAAAATTCGGCGGCGCCTTCGTGCCGAAGGACCTCTCGAAGCGCGCCGAAGTTTATTCATGGCTGATGTGGCAGATGGGCTCCGCGCCCTATCTCGGCGGCGGCTTCGGCCACTTCTATGCCTATGCGCCGATGAAGAACGAATATGCGATCAACCGTTTCGCCATGGAGGTGAAGCGCCAGCTCGACGTCCTCGATCGCCGTCTCGCCGAAAGCGAATATATCGCGGGGCCCGACTACACCATCGCCGACATGGCGATCTGGCCCTGGTACGGCGCGCTGGCGAAAGGCCTGCTCTACGAAGCCGGCGAATTCCTCAGCGTCCACGAATACAAACACGTCAACCGCTGGACCGATCAGATCGCCGAACGTCCGGCGGTGAAGCGCGGGCGCATGGTCAATCGCGGCTGGGGCGATCCGGCCAGCCAGCTCCCCGAACGCCACGACGCCAGCGATTTCGACAAGGTCGGCAAGGCGGGCGAGTAATCAGGAGAGCTTGGAGCGCGCGCCGGGGCGGATGCGTCCGGCCGCCGCTTTTTCGGCTCAATCTCGTGACAGAAAGCCGCGCCCGGAAAATCGGGTGCGGCTAAGGCGCTGCCGGGCCCTCGGCATGTCAGGCGGAAACAACCTTCAAATGAGTTCCACGACTTTCCGTCCGGACATTCAGGGACTGCGCGCCGTCGCGGTTCTGCCGGTTCTGATCTTTCATATCTGGCCGGAGGCCATGCCCGGCGGCTATGTCGGCGTCGACGTCTTTTTCGTCATCTCGGGCTTTCTGATCACCGGCCTGCTGTTGCGCGAGTTGGAACGCGAAAACACCATCGGCATCGCCCGCTTCTATGCGCGCCGTGTCCGCCGCCTGCTGCCGGCCTCGACTTTGGTGCTGGTCGCGATCGCCGGCCTCACCCTCACCTTGCCGCCGTCGCAATGGCGGGGCGTCGCCTCGGAGATCGTCGCCAGCGCGCTCTATTTCGAAAACTGGTGGCTGGCCGCCCAGTCGGTCGATTATCTCGGTGCCGAAAATGCGCCGGGGCCGCTGCAACATTTCTGGTCGCTGTCGATCGAGGAACAATTCTATTTCGTCTGGCCCCTGCTGATGATCGGCACGGGCGCGCTCTGTCGGCGCCGGGGCTGGCCCTTGCGGCCGGCGCTCGGCGCGGCACTCGGCAGCGTCTTCGTAATCTCGCTTGCCTTGTCGGTTTACGAAACCATCCACGCGCCACAGGCCGCATACTTCATTTCGCACACCCGCTTCTGGGAACTGGCGCTGGGCGGTCTGCTCGCCGTGGCGGGAACCCGCGCCGCCATTGCCGGCGAGAGCGCGAAGATCGCCGCTGTAACGATCGGCCTCGCGGCCATCGCCGTCGCCGCCATGTTCTACTCCGCCGCCACCGCCTTTCCCGGTTACGCAGCCCTGCTGCCGACGCTCGGCACCGCGCTCGTCGTCATCGGCAGTGGCGCGGCGGCGCGCTTTGCCCCGCACCGTCTGATCGAAAGCCGTCCGGCCGTCTGGATCGGCGACCTTTCCTATTCGATCTATCTCTGGCACTGGCCGCTGATCGTCTTCTACCGCAATTGGACCGCGAACGTCCCCGGCCTCTGGGACGGTCTTGTCCTTGTTGCGGTCTCGATCCTGCTTGCCGCGCTTTCGAAACACTTCATCGAGGATAGCTTTCGCGACAAGGCAGGCGCGCCGCGCATCGGCCGCAGCCTTGCCGGCGGCCTTGCCTCGATCCTTCTCTGTCTCGCCGCGGCCGGCATTGTCTTTGCGGTCGTCGCCGGCCAGCGCCCCGGCGAACTGACGGCAGCGAACTATCCCGGCGCGGCCGCCCTCACCGATGCGGCATCCGTCCCCGATGGTGTATTGGCAGCGCCGCCGCTCGCCTTCGTGCTCGACGATCTGGCAGCGGCCTATGGCAATGGCTGTCATCTCGATCTCGACGAGGCGGAACCGCGCGCCTGCCGCTACGGCGTTGCGGATGGCGCCTTTCACGTCATGCTGATCGGCGACTCCCATGCCGCAAGCTGGTTGCCGGCACTCGAGACCCTTGCAGAAGCGCGCCGCTGGCGCATGACTGCGCACACGAAATCGGCCTGCCCGATGGTGCTCGGCAAGCTGGCCAAGGATCCGTCCTGCCCGCTCTGGGGCGAAAATCTGCTGGAAGAGGTGGCGCGCGAAAAACCCGACCTGGTAGTGCTCGTCATGTCGGCCGACAACATGATCGCGGGCGCCGGCACGCGGGAAGCCCGTTTCCCGCTACTCGTCGCGGCATTGCGCAAGACAGCGTCGGCGCTGCGCGAAAAGGGCATCGCGGTCGCCGCGATGCGCGACACGCCGCGCTTTCCGTTCGACCCGCCCGAATGCCTGGCACGCGATTCCGGATGCCGCGCACGGCAAGCCGATGCCTTCCCTCTGCCAGATCCGATGTCATCGGCCTTCAGCAACGATCCCGATGTACCGGTGATCGACATGACGCATGGTTTCTGCGCCGATGGCATCTGTCCGATGGTTGTCGGCAACGTCACCGTCTGGCGCGACTACCATCACTTCACCGCCACCTATGCGCGCACACTTGCCCCCGCGCTCGGCCGCGAACTCGACAGGGCGGTGGCGGCAGTCGGCATCGCGACAAACGGTACGGAGTAAAAACGATCCGGCCGGACACACGCCTTGGAGCGCTTCTCGGAAAAGTGGAATCCGGTTTTCCGAAAAGAAGCGCGACCAAACAACAACTTGGAGTCTTTCAGTGTTTCCACGAAACACTGAAAGACTCTAGCGTGACGGATCATGCAACACCGGCTTGAAGAACATGCCGAGTTGCAGGCTTTCGGCGATGCGTCCCGCTTTCTCGACAAAACGGTCGGCTGCCTCGGGCGCGCAGACCGCGTCGGCCGTCTCGCGGAACAGCGTCAGCCAGCGCTCGAAATGTTCGGGCGTCACCTGCTTCAGCTTCAGATGGGCGCGCATCGGCTGCCCCTTGTAGCGACCGGTCGTCAGCATTACCGATGACCAGAAGTCGATCATCTTCAGAAGATGCGGCTCCCAGTTATCGCCGATAACGCCGTCGAAGATCGGTCCGAGAACCGCATCGGCGCGAATGCGCGTATAGAAAGCCCGCACGAGACGATCGATTTCGGCTTCGTCGGTCGCCGGCCGGTCGCCATCGCCCTTGCGCAACCGGATATCCTCCACCGTCATCGCCACCTCCATAAGATGCATAGTAAATACATCTTAAGTCTGGACAGTCGCGGCCCCGAAAGCAATACTGCGGATACATCTTGACCTGCGGCAAATCGTCGGCGGGATCTCGGAGATCGCAATGCGCCTCACCCTGCACACCGACTATGCATTGCGCCTGCTGACTTATCTGGCGCTGAAGCGCGGCGAGGTCGCCACCATTCGCGAAGTGGCCGAGACATACGGCATTTCCCGCAATCATCTGGTCAAGATCGCCGACGGGCTTCGCCATGCCGGCTTCGTCGACGCGCAGCGCGGCCGTGGCGGCGGCTTGCGTCTCGCCCGCCCGGCGCACGCCATCGGCATCGGCGCGGTCGTGCGTGCGATGGAAGAGGATCTCAATCTGGTCGAATGTTTCGATCCGCAGACGGATCGTTGCCGCATCGGCCCGTCATGCCGCCTGAAGCATTTGCTGCATGAGGCGCTCGACGCGTGGATGGCGGTCCTGGACAAGGCGACACTGGCCGACCTGGTCGAACGACCAAAGCCGCTGCGCCGTCTTCTGGAACTGTCCGCTTAGGAAAATCGCGTTCAGCCGAAGCTGAATCCCGAACGTGGCAGCAGCCGTGCCCGCTCGCGCCGCTCTTCGGCACGAGCTTCCTCGCGCCGCTCGTCGCTGCGCTCGCTCTGGCGCAGCGTTGCGCTGCCTTGCGGGATCGGATCGAGTGAGGCCAGCACTTCGACAATACCCGGCGTCAGCTTCAGAGCTGCGCCATAGCGAGTCGCTGGGCCGCTATCGGCGCCCGACGACATCGCCGGGGTGTAGGTCGGGGATAAACCCGGGGACAACATGGTCGCACCGCGTGTCGCATAGCCCCTCTGCGCAGGCTTCGCCGGACCCTCGAAATGCCCGTCGCGGCCATTTGTGACAGTTTTATGACTGTTTTGTGACAGAGGGGGTGTTTTGGCTGCCGCGTGCTGCTGTGAGGCGTCGGCATTTTCGTGTTTGCTGACAAGGTTTTGATAGACCTCGGCAGCCGTCCGCGCCCGTCCCGAGCGGTCATAAAAGATCGATTGGTTGGCCGCGGCCGCAGCAGGAAAAAGCGTGTCAGCACAGGCACTTGGCGTATCTTCGGCGGCCGAGATCAGCTTCCCCGCTCCGCCGGCGCCGAGGAAATGCGCAATGTAAAGCTCGCCTTCATTGGTCGGCCGCCCCAGGCGATTTTCAAGCAAACCGGCGCTTTCCTGCGTATAGGCGCCTGCCATCAGCGCCGAAGCGCTGGCATCGAAGCGCAGGGCAAGAATTTCCTGCCTTTCGGCAGTATTTTCCACGACATAGCGGCCCTTGGAATTGCAGTGGATCGCCTCCGCATAGCGTCCCAAACCAAGCTCCGCGCCATACTTCTTGAGCGTGCCGAGCCAGCTTTGTTCGGTGAATTGAAACAGGCCCGACGCCGATGAAGTCGTTGATTTCGCTTGGCAATCGAGGCTCGACTCGCGCATCGCCGTCTTCAGAAGATAGTCGAAATCGGCGCCCGTCCGCTCGCTCGCCTGGGCAAGCGCGGCATGGATCGTCTGCGGTCCGCCAATGGTTTCGACAAGGCTCATAAGGCCATTCCTCTCTGCGTTCGCAAAAGAGGTCGCAAGCACCGTGCCATGCCGGTTTTGGCAGAACTCCGGCTTTTTTCACGCGCGCAGATCGCGGCAATAGCGTTAAGCTTGTTCAAAAGCGCCAAAGGCGCACGGGGAAGTTCCAGTGGGAGGGATTGCCGAATGGCAGAGGTCGACGTCGCGGCGGAAGTCGAGGAAGAGCTTCATCACCCGAAAAGGGATTTGGTCGAAAAGCCTTATCCCAGAGCCATTTACGCTTGGTATGTCGTCGCGGTGCTGGTCCTTGCCTATACCTTCTCCTTCATCGACCGCCAGATCCTGAGCCTGCTGGTCGGCCCGATCAAACGCGATCTCGGCATCTCCGACACTCAGATGAGCCTGCTGCAAGGCTTTGCTTTTGCTGCCTTTTATTGTGTCGCTGGCCTCCCCATCGGCCGTCTGGTCGATCGCTATCACCGCGTCAACATCATCGCCCTCGGCGTTTTTATCTGGAGTGTGATGACGGCGCTTTGCGGTACTGCCCGCTCTTTCCTGACGCTCTTCATCTTCCGCACCGGCGTCGGCGTCGGCGAGGCGGCGCTCTCGCCGGCCGCCTATTCGATCATCGCCGACTATTTTCCGCCGAAACGCTTGGGTTTTGCGCTCGGTGTCTATGGCATGGGCGTTTATATCGGCGCGGGTCTCGCCCTCATCATCGGCGCCGCTGTCATCGCTCTCGTTTCGGAAGGCGGCAGCGCCACCATCCCGCTGGTTGGCGAGGTCTATGCCTGGCAGATCACCTTCTTCGTCGTTGGCCTGCCCGGCATCCTCGTGGCGCTCTGGGTCTGGACCCTGCGCGAGCCCGGGCGCCGCGGCCACATCCGGCAGGAGGTCGGAGCCGATGGCGTCAGCCGCCGCGTCGAGGTGCCTGTATCCGAAGTCTTTGGATACATGGGGAAAAACTGGCGCACCATGGTGCCGCTTAACCTCTGCTACGCACTCTCGGCCATGATGGCCTATGGCGTCGCCGCATGGATTCCGACCCTCTTCGTCCGCACCCATGGCTGGTCCTATCCGGAAGCCGGCTTCTGGTACGGCCTGGTGATCGTGATCTTCGGCACCAGCGGCGTCATTGCCGGCGGCTGGATGGGCGATTTCCTGACCGGCAAGGGCATCCGCAACGGCCGCATGATGGTCTGCGCCTTCACTGGCCTCGCCGCCTTCCCCTTCACAGTCGCCTATCCGCTGCTCGACGACCCATGGATGGCCCTGCTGCTGCTCTGCCCCTCAACCTTTTTCGCCACCTTCACCACCGGCGCTGGCCCTTCGGCCCTGCAGGAATTGATGCCGAACCAGATGCGCGGCTTCGCCTCGGCCGTGCTGATTTTCGTCGTCACCATCATCGGCCTCGGCATGGGGCCGACCTCGATCGCGCTGGTGACCGACTATGTCTATGGCGACGAAATGATGCTGCGCTATTCGCTGGCCGTCGTACCGGCCATCGTGCTGACACTGGCGATTACCGCAGGTCTGCTGGGTTTGAGGCCCTATATCGGCAGTCTTGATTATCTGAAGCGCTGGAGCGCCGAAAATGAGAAATGATTAACAAAATCAATATATTGTATTAATTGTTCAACGTGAAACATCAATATATGGGGTGATGTCTGCCGCTGTGTTCTATATATAGGTGAAAAAGACAATATATAGTGATATCAATGGCTTGTAATACCAGGCGCAGGATATACTTCAGACCGCCTTGCCAAATGACCGAAGTCGCCAGGAAGCCGCTCCGGCGGCCGCATTGTCCTGCACCAGCATCGGCCTTGCGCCAGTTGGCCTTAGCCGGCGCCGCGTCCGCGCCTGCCCCAGCTTGAAGCGCAGCAGCGCGACGTCAAATGGCTTCACCAGATAGTCGTCGGCGCCTGCCTCCATGGCGCCGCGCACGCCGGCTGCACCGCCGTCGGCGCTGACATGGATGAGGCAGGTATTGGAGATCTTGCGGATGGCGGTAACCGCCAGGATGCCTTCCGCCGTCTCGAGACTTGCATCGACGAGCACCAGATCGGGCCAATGCTCTCGGGTCAGGGCAAGCGCCTCCCTCGCGTCGCACGCCGTCACGACCCGAAAACCGAGGCTTTCAAGCATTTGCGCGGCGGCCTGCCGTGTGGCGGCTGACGAATCGGCAACAAGGGCGGTGGTCAAGGTCCCAGCTCCGGCGTGAATCGATCACCTTCGCCGGCAAGACTAGGGCCCGAGTCTTAAACCAATCGTTAACCGTGAAGCGCGCCCGCCAGTCTTTCGGCCAGCGCTGCCGCTTCGGACGCCGCATAGGGCTCGGCCGTCCCGACACCCCAGACAGGCCCCGGCCATGCCGCATCGGCCGGAAACCGGGCAATCACATGCACATGGAGTTGCGGCACCATGTTGCCGAGCGCCGCGACGTTCATCTTGTGAGCCGCGGTCGCCGCCCGCAGCACCGCCGAGGCAAGGTCGATCTCGGAATGGAAATGCGCCTTCTCGGCCGCCGCCACATCGTCGAAATCGCGCAAACCCTCGCGCCGCGGCACCAGGATCAGCCACGGAAACCGCCGGTCGTTCATCAGCAACACCCGGCACAGCGTCAGGTCCGCGACCCGGAATGTGTCGGCCGCCAGCCGTTCGTGAAGTTCAAAAGCCATGAAACGCCTCAATAGGATTTCGGCAGATCGAGCACTCGCTCGGCGATGAAACTCAGGATCAGCTCCCGGCTGACAGGCGCGAGGCGGGCGATCATGATTTCGCGCATGTACCGCTCGACATGGAATTCCTTGGCATAGCCCATCCCGCCATGCGTCATCACTGCGGTCTCGCAGGCCCGGAAACCGGCCTCCGCCGCCAGATACTTGCCGGCATTGGCCTCCGCCCCGCAATTCTCGCCCGCGTCATAAAGCGCCGCCGCCTTGAAGACCATCAGATTGGCCGCCTCGAGCTCGGCCCAGCATCGTGCCAGCGGATGCTGGATCGCCTGGTTCTGTCCGATCGGC
The DNA here is from genome assembly GCF_030651915.1 of Parvibaculum sp. GTDB lineage: Bacteria > Pseudomonadota > Alphaproteobacteria > Parvibaculales > Parvibaculaceae > Parvibaculum. The sequence goes on from NZ_JAUSBV010000008.1 coordinate 35,480, forward strand.
CGCCCGAACACCTCGCGTTCCCGCGCATAGTCCGTCGCCTTCTTCAGCGCGATCCGCCCAACGCCGACGGCTTCCGCGCCGATCAGCACGCGCTCGGGGTTGAGCCCATGCAGCAGATAATGGAACCCCTTGCCCTCCTCGCCGATCAGATCCTCCTTCGGCACGCGCAACCCGTCGAAGAAAACCGCATTGGAGTCGACCGCCTTCCGCCCCATCTTCTCGATCTCGCGCACCTCCGTCGCCCCGCCCCGGTCGAGATCGGTATAGAAAAGCGACAGGCCTTCGGTTGCTTTCCTGCACTTGTCCTTCGGCGTCGTCCGCGCCAGCAGCAGGATCTTGTTGGCCGTTTGCGCCGTCGAGGTCCACATCTTGCGGCCATGCACCACATAGGCCTTGCCGTCCCACTCGGCCCTGGTCGAAATCGCCGTCGTGTTGAGCCCGGCATCGGGCTCAGTAACGCCGAAACAGCAGCGGTCCTCGCCCCTGATCAGCGGCGGAAGGTTCTTCTGCTTCTGTTCGTCGGTGCCGAACACCACCACGGGCATCGGCCCGAAGAGATTGATGTGAATGGCCGATGCGCCGGAGAGGCAGGCCCCCGATTCGGCGATCGCCTGCGCGACGATGGCCGCTTCCGTCACGCCCAGCCCCGACCCGCCATAGGCCTCCGGCATCGCGATCCCGAGCCAGCCGCCCGCCGCGATGTCGCGCACGAAATCGTCCGGAAAACCGCCCTCCCTGTCGCGCTTCAACCAATAGGCGTCATCGTAGCGCGCACAGACCCGCCCCACCGCATCGCGGATCGCCTGCTGTTCCTCGCTGAACCTGAAATCCATCCCTAACCCTTTTGCGCTTTTCGTTTTTTGGATCGACGGCGCTATAACCTAGCCGAAGCATGGGGGGCGAGACAGCCCGCGCAACAATGGCAAGGGTGAGGAATGCCGGGACTTTATTTCGAGGAATTCAAGGAAGGCCAGATCTTCAGGCACGCCATCCGGCGCACGGTCACCGAGACCGACAACGTGCTCTTTTCGACCATGACCATGAACCCTGCGGCACTTCATCTCGACCACCACTATGCCGAGACCGAAACCGAGTTCGGCAAGCCGCTGGTCAACAGCCTTTTCACATTGGGGCTGATGATCGGCATTTCGGTCCACGACACGACGCATGGCACGACGATCGCCAATCTCGGCATGACCGATGTCACCTTTCCGAAGCCGGTTTTTCAGGGCGATACGCTGCGCATAGAGACGACGGTGATGGCAAAACGGCGCTCGAAATCGCGGCCGGGTGCCGGAATCGTGACGTTCCTGCACAAGGCCTACAACCAACGCAGCGAGGAAGTCGCGTCCTGCATCAGGCAAGCCTATATGCATGCCAATGGCACGGAAGAGGCCTGAAATCATGAGGTCTTTTCTCTTCGTGCCGGCCGACAGCGAGAAGAAACTGGCCAAGGGCGCGGGCTCGGGCGCCGATGCGCTGATCCTCGACCTTGAAGACTCGGTCGCCCTGTCGAACAAGGAAAACGCTAGGAAATCCGCCGTCGAATACCTGAAAAGCGCCGACCGCAACGGCCCGAAGCTTGTCGTGCGCATCAATGCGCTCGACACGCCTTTCTGGCATGCCGACATCAAGGCCGTGGTGCCGCAAAATCCCGACATCATCGTGATTCCAAAGACAATTTCGGGCGATTGCGTGCGCAAGGTGGGACATGCCATCGACGAGGTTGAGCATGATGCGGGCGGCATGCCCCCGAACGGCATCGGCCTCGGCTGCGTCGCCACCGAAACGGCGGCCTCGCTTTTCACGCTTTCGACCTATGCCGGATCGCATCCCCGCCTCGCCTTCCTGACCTGGGGCGCCGAGGACCTCGCCGCCGCCCTCGGCGCGCGCGACAACAAGGACGAGCACGGAACCTATACCGGCCCCTACCAACTCGCGCGCACGCTGACACTGCTCGGCGCCGTCGCGGCGGGCGTCGCGCCGGTCGACAGCATCTGGAAGGATTTCCGCGACGAGAAAGGTCTGGAGGCGGAAGCCCGCGCGGCCGCACGCGACGGCTTCACCGGCAAGATGGCAATCCATCCGGCGCAAGTTGCGATCATCAATGAGATCTTCACGCCCGGCGAGGCCGACCTTGCCCATGCCCGCGCCGTCATCGAGGCTTTCGAGAAAGCGGGCGATGTCGGCGTCGTCGCACTGGATGGTGTCATGCTCGACATTCCGCATCTGAAACAGGCGAAGGCGCTGCTCGCCCGCGCCGGTCAGCAAAAGTAGAGCCTATGAAACCTGCCGTCTTTCTTGCCCTGCCGCTCGGCAAACCCTTCGAGCGGAAACTGGCCGAACGCTTCACCGTCATCACCGATCCGGCCTCGCGCGGCGCCGCCGAAGCCCTCGTCACCATTGGCGCGAACGTAACGGGCGCCGCCGTGATGGACGCCATGCCCAAGTTGAAACTCATTTGCTGCTTTGGTTCGGGCCATGAAGGCGTCGACGTGGCGGAGGCCGGGCGGCGCGGCGTCAAGGTCGCAAACACGGTCGGCGCCAACGCCGCCACCGTCGCCGATCTCGCCGTGGCACTGCTCCTTGCCTCCATTCGCAAGGTCGTCACCGGCGACAGGCTGACCCGCGCGGGCACATGGCGCGGCGACAATCCGGCATCGCTCCTTTTCCTGCGCGGCCTCACCGGCCGCAAGATCGGCATCGTCGGTCTCGGGGCCATCGGCATGAAGATCGCAAAGCGCCTCGAAGGCTTCGAAACCGAGATCGGCTATACCGGCCGCAACGAAAAACCCGGCGTTCCATACCGCTATTTCCGTTCGGCGCTCGACCTCTCCACCTGGGCCGACACGCTCGTTCTCGCCCACCGCGCCGACGAAACGAACCGTCACCTCGTCAACGCCGAACTGCTGAAGGCGCTGGGCCCCGAGGGCCATGTCATCAACATCTCGCGCGGTTCGGCTATCGACGAAGATGCGCTGATCGCCGCGCTCAAATCCGGCACCATCGCGGGCGCGGGCCTCGATGTTTTCGAGAATGAGCCCGATCCGCGCCACGACCTCGTGACCTTGGACAATGTCGTGGTGACGCCGCATGTTGGCGGCGGAACATCGGAAGCCATCGTTGCAATGGGCGATACCGTGATCGCCAATATCGACGCCTTTTTCGACGGCAAACCGCTGCCGAACCCGGTAACCGCGGCGTGAACGTCAGATCAGCTTGATCGCAAGGCCGAGCGCGGCGGAAACGCCGAGCACCGGCAGCATGCCGATGTGAAACCGCAGCATGGCGACAAGCGCACCCGTGCTCAGCGCCAGGGCCCACGGGTCGAGCGTCGCAACGTCCGGCACCCAGAGCCGGAACACCGACACGCGCACTTCCTCCACCGTGCCGAACAGCACATGGAGGCCGAACCAGAGCGCCAGATTGAGAATGACGCCGACGACGGCCGCCGTGATGGCGGCAAAAGCCGCATTGAGCAGCGCCACCCGCCGCAGCCGTTCGATGTAAGGCGCGCCGAGGAAAATCCACAGGAAGCACGGAGCAAACGTGACCCAGACCGTGATGAGCGCGCCGATGACGCCGGCCGTCACCGGATCGAGACCGCCCGCCTCGCGGTAGGCGGCCAGATGGCCGACAAATTGCAGCACCAGAATGAGCGGCCCCGGCGTCGTCTCGGCCAGACCGAGCCCGTCCAGCATCTCGCCGGGATTGAGCCATCCGTAAAACTGCACCGCCTCCTGCGCCACATAGGCGAGCACCGCATAGGCGCCGCCGAAAGTAACGACGGCCATCTTGCTGAAGAAGACCGCCTGCTGCGCGAACACATGGCCTGTCCCGAGCGCCAGCAACAGAGCGACGACCGGCCCGAGCCAGACCAGCCCGCCGATCAGCGCAACGGCAATGGTGCGGCCTGCCGTTGTGCGCGTATGAGCCGGCGCTTCAACCTCTGGCTCATTGTCGTCTTTCGCCGCCAGAAGCGAACCGAAGATATCGGGCGCGGCGCGCGCGGCAACGAGCCCGAAAGCGGCCGCCGCGCCGACGACCAGCGGAAACGGCACGTCGAAAAAGAAGATCGCCACGAAGGCAGCACCCGCCAGCGCATAAAGCGCGACGGATTTCAGCATCCTTTTCGATATCCGGATCAGCGCTTCGATGACGACGGCAAAGACGGCCGCCTTGATGCCGAAGAACAAGGCCTCGACAAGCCCGAGATCGGCATAGGCCGCATAGAGGATGCTGAGGCCCAGCATCACGGCAACACCGGGCAGAATGAACATCAACCCCGCCGCCAGCCCGCCCTTGATGCCGTGCAGCAGCCAGCCGGCATAGGTCGCAAGCTGCTGTGCCTCCGGCCCCGGCAGCAACATGCAGAAATTGAGCGCATGGAGGAATTGCGGCTCCGAGAGCCACTTCTTTTCCTCGACCAGAATGCGGTGCATCAGCGCAATCTGCCCGGCCGGACCGCCGAAACTCAGAAAGCCGATCCTCGTCCAGACGCGAAAGGCCTCGGCAAAGGTGGCGGCGGGCAGGTCGGCCATATCGTTAATTGCGCCTGTGAATCACGGATGCCCGACTATGCCACCTCGGCGGCGCGGACTATAGCTCAAGCTACATCATTGACGCGCGGACCCCGGCTGTGCAGGTTGAGGCCCGCATTTTGACAGCCATCAGAAGAAACCGGACGGAAAATTGGCCAACGAACGACCAGCCGCGCCCAGAGTTCCCGAACGCTACCAGCAAGTGCTCGCGCTGATGAAGGAGGGCAAGCTCGGGGTCGCCGAAACGCAGGCCCGCGGCCTGCTCACCGAAACGCCCGGCGACGCGAACGCCATGGCGCTTCTCGCCTCGGTCATTGTCGAACGCGGCGCTTTCGAGGAAGCCAAACGCCTGTTGACCGAAGCCATCGAACTGGTACCCGACAATCCCGTTACCTGGCTCAATCTCGGCCGCCTGCTTCAGCAGACGCGGCGCTGGGGTGACGCTCTCGATCACTATGAACGCGCCGCCGCGCTTTTCCCGGCCAATGCGCGCGTGTCCGCAACGCTTGGCCAGCTCTACCAGCGCGCCAACCGCTTCGCCGACGCCGAAATGCAATACCGCCGGACCCTCGAAGCCGACCCACGCCCGATGCATCTCGTGTCGCTCGGCATGGTGCTGCTCAGGCAGGAGCGCATCGACGAAGCGGTCGAAACCTTCCAGGCGGCAATTGCCCGAAATCCGAAGCTTTCGTCGGCCTATGGCAATCTCGGCAACGCCGAGCAAAAGCGCGGCAACATCGAAGCGGCCGCCGCCGCCTACGAGCAGGCCGTTGCGCTCAATCCGAAGGACAGCATGTCCTATGTCAGTCTCGGCCTGGCGCAACTGCGCCTCGGCCGGGCACGGGAAGCGATCGAAATTTTCGAGCGCACGCTGGCGCGCATGGAGCCGGAGCGCCGCGCTGCCGCCTGGCTGCCTTTCGCCCGCGCGCAGGAATTCGGCGAAATGCCGGCGGGCTACCGCGCCGAAATGGGTGGCCTTGTGACGCGCGCGACGCTCGCCCGGCCGGAAGGCTATGACGGCATGACAGCGTTCAACGCCGCGCTCGCCGCGGCGTTACAGGACGACCCGACGCTTGTGTGGGAACCGCAGGGCAAGGCAACGCGCAAAGGCGGCCAGACGGGGTTGCTGCTCGACAACCCGCGCGAGCCCTTCATCGCATTCGAGAAATCCCTGCGCCGCGCCATCGACGCGCATTTCGATTCGATCAAGCGCGAGCCCGGCCACCCCTACCGCCGCCAGGTGCCACGGACCTATCAACTCGATCTCTGGGGCACGCTGCTTTCGGAAGGCGGCCACCAGCATTCGCACATCCATGTCGGTGGTTGGATGAGCGGCGTCTACTACGTCGCGCTTCCGCCGACGATGGGAAAAGACGAAGCACATGACGGCTGGATCGAGTTCGGCCACCCGCCGCCGGAGTTCGACGCAAAGTTTGAACCCCAGACGATCGCCTATGAGCCGCGCGAAGGCGACGCATTGTTCTTTCCGTCATATCTGTTTCACCGCACCCTGCCCTTCTCGGGCGACACGCCACGCATCAGTCTTGCCTTCGACGTCAAGCCAACAAGCTGGCGCGACTAGGTTTAGCGCGGGCGCTTAAGCGTGAAGACTTCGTCGACGACGGAATAGTCGTGATAACCGAGCCGCGCGATCGGCTTCATGGCCGCCGTATCGACCATCCCGTCGGCCACAAAACGATCATCGATGTGAATACCGACAACCTCGCCCAACACCATGTCGTAACTGTGCCGGCCGTCGCGCGAGACGAGCGGCACTGTCGTGAGCCAGACGCATTCGAAATGCGCTGGCGCGCCTTTGACACGCGGCGGCTTCACCAATCGCGACGGTTCCTTTTCAAGCCCCGCCAGCGCGAATTCGTCGATTTCGGGCCCGACGGTCGCCGAACTCATGTTCATCGCCTCGCGCTGATCCCAGCTCGCCAGATTGCAGACGAACTGGCCGGTCTCCTCGGCGTTACGCAGGCTATCCTTGCGGCCGGCGCTGGCGAACATCACGATATGGGGATCGGTTGAGACACCGTTAAAGAAACTGTAGGGCGCGAGGTTCAGCACACCCGCCATGCTGACGGTCGATATCCAGCCGATGGGCCGGGGCACGATCAGCGCCTTGAAAGGATCGTGCTTCAGTCCGTGATCGTTTGTCGTGGCGTCGTAAAACATGGGGTAGAACGCTCCGGTATATGGACGGCGGGGACGGGAAGCGTATCATGCCCCAAAAGCCGGGAAGAGACGCAAGGAGCGGTGAATGAACCAGGATGATCAGATCCGCCACGTCGCGGCGGTCGAGGCGCAGGGCTACACGATTGTCGAAAACGCCATCGAGCCGGCGCTGATCGACGAGCTGAATGAAACCCTGCTGCGGCTCGAGCGCGACATGAATGTCGTGCCGGCCAAAAACAGCTTCGAGGGCCACAAGACGGTCCGCATCTACAACCTGCTGGCCCTTGCCCCCGTCTTCCAGCGCATCCCCGTTCACGCCAGCGTGCTGCCGGTCATCGAAGGCGTGCTGGATGAGGGGTGTCTGGTTTCCTCGCTCTCCTCCATCTCCATCGACCCCGGCGAAAAGGGGCAACCGATCCATGCCGACGACCAGGTGATACCGGTGGCAAAACCCCACACCCCCTTCGTCTGCAATTCGATGTGGGCGCTGACCGACTTCACCGAGGAAAACGGCGCGACGCGGATCATTCCAAATACACATAAATGGGATCACTCGCCCACATACGGTCAGCACTACGACAGCATCCCCGCCGAAATGCCGAAAGGCTCGGTACTGATCTGGCATGGCAGCCTGTGGCATGGCGGCGGCGCCAACAAGTCGGACAAGCGCCGCGTCGGCATCGCGATGAATTATTGCGCCGGCTATATCCGCCAGCAGGAAAACCAGCAGCTCGGCATCCCGCTCGATCTCGTCAAATCGTTCGAGCCGCGTCTTCAGGACCTTTGCGGTTTCGGCACCTATCAGAACCTGATCGGCCATATCGACAAGAAGACGCCGCAGCAACGCCTGCTCGGCGCCGAGCGCAACTTCAAGTCGATCTGGGACATGGCCTAGCCCCTGAGGCCATCGAGAAGCGCCGGCAGCGCGACGATGCTTTCGATGACGTGATCGGCGAAGGGCGCGAGATCGTCATGCGCACTGGTGCCGGTCAACACGCCGATATTGAGGCCGGCGCCCGCGCTGCGCCCCATCTCGAGGTCGTGACTATTGTCGCCGACAACGGCGATCTGATGCGGTGCCAGTCCCGTCGCCGCGCAGAAGGCCAGCGCCATACCCGGGCCTGGCTTTGCGCCGTGCCCGCTGTCATAGCCCGCGGAGAAGTCGATAAAATCGCCAAGGCCGAAGCGCTCGATCGTCGCTTGGGCGGACGCCGCAACATCATTGGTCGCGATACCGAGACGGAGCCCTCTGCTTTTCAATGACGAGAACAGGATCGGCAGGTCCGTAACCGGCGGAAACCGCAGCGGCACAAGGCGTGTGAACAATGCGTCCATTTCCCGGACAAGCGCTTGCCACTCCCAGCCGCCGGCTATCGCGAGCCACGCATCGGCCAGCTCGAACGTGTTACCCGCGCCGCCGATACTGCCCGCCGCAAAGCGCTCGGTCGCCGGATCGTAACCGATAGCGGCAAGCATGTCCGGCACAAGGGCGCTTTGTCCCTTTGCGGTGATTTCCGCCGCTTCGACGAAGATGGCGCCCCAGCCATTGTCGTTGAAAAGCGTCCCGTCCTTGTCGAACAGCACGCCGCGCAAGCCATCTGCCGCGCTCATTCCGTCTTCCCCGGCCATACCGAGACGATCTCGGAAAGCTCCGGCCGCGGACGTTCATCTTTCGCCACGCTCTCGCTGCCGAGATAGATGAATCCGGCAACGCGCTCGTTTTCCTTGAGGCCCAGCGCCCGCCCGATCTCCGGATCGAACGCATACCATTCGGTCAGCCACTGCGCGCCGTAGCCCAGCGCCGTTGCCGCGACCAGCATGTTCTGGCAGACGGCGCCGGCCGACAGAAGCTGCTCCCATTCGGGTATCTTGATCCCCGGCGTCACCCGCGAGATCACCGCGACAACGGTGGGGGCGCGCATGAAGCGATTGGCCTCGAATTCGAGTTTATCGTCACCGGCATTCGCCTGCACTTTCGCATAAACGGTGCTGAGGATCACGCCGAAGGCACGCCGCGCCTCGCCTTGAAAAATCACGAAGCGCCAGGGCGCCAGCTTGCCGTGATCGGGAACGCGCGCACCGATGCGCAGAATGGTCTGGAGTTCCGCCGCGTCGGGACCGGGCTCAACCATGGTCAGCGCCTTGGTCGAACGGCGCGTCAGCAGCAGATCGATGGTTTCCTGGGAACGGGGCAAGTCGAAGCCTCTTTCTGAGCGGGACGACGAAAATATAGAAACGGTTCCCTCTACTTAGATCGGGCGCTTTACACAAACAATGGCATCCACCAACATCAAGCGGGATGAGGGAGGGGGAGATTGCGGTCAGAACACCCGTGGAAACAACGAAAAACAACCCTTACAGCGCTTGCCGCTATTTTTTTGCCCTTCTTCGCGGGCGAGACATCGGCAGGCGGCCGGCCACTCGCGCCCGGCGATGGTGAATTGATTGTGTCGGCGATCCGCACAACCGCCGATGAACGATACGACGCCAATGGCACGAAACAATGGAAGCCGCGCTACACCAAATACGAAATCGCGCCCTATGCCGAATACGGGCTGACCGAATGGCTGACGCTTGTCGGTGAAATCGCATGGGCCAGCGAGAAGACCGACTTCTTCGGTATCGAATTCGAGGACCGCGGATTTACACGTCTCAAGGCCGGCGGCCGTGTGGCGCTTGGAACATGGAACGACGCCCATTTCTCGGTGCAACCGCTGGCGACGCTGCATCTGGCAGGCGACACCAACGATCCCGCCGCAACCGGAAGCGGCGACATCGACACCGAACTCGCATTGATCGTCGCACAAAACGACACCTTGCTCGGGATCGACATCTTCACGGTCCAGGAGGTGGGCTATCGCTACCGCGATCGCGACCGGCCCGACGAGGTCCGCGCCGACATCACACTCGGCCTGAAACCGTGGCCGGGCATTATGCTGCTGGCCAAGAGCCTCAACACTGTTGCCACCAGACCGACGCCTGCCGGACAATCATTCCAGTCGGGCAAGGTCGCGCTGTCGCTCGTCTACGACATCACGTCCGACTGCGCGCTTGAGGCCGGGATCGAACGCTCCGTCTTTGGACGCAACGCAATCGTCGAGGACGGTCTGCGGCTCGCCGTATGGTACCGTTTCTAGACTACGGCGCTTCCGGCGGTTCACTCTCGGCTGTCTGCACAGCATTTTCCGCCAGGCTCGCTGTCGTGCGCAGTGCGCTCATTACATCGGTATCCGGTGGCACATCCCAGCCGCTACCGGGCGCGCGCGCCTTGAGATCTGCCAGCGAGAAGCCCATGCGCGTGTCATAGGTACGCTCGGTCTGATTGCGAAGCCGCTGCTGCGCCTCGTACCAGGCGCGTTTGACGTCGCCATCGGGACAGGTCGCAAGCTCCGCTTCCGAACGCGCGCCCCAGCGCAGCTCGGGACAATGATAGGGATCGAAGGAAAAATCGAAAGCGCGCTTCCGGGCTTCATCGAAGCTCAGTTCGCGCTCCGACCCGTCGCTGGCCGTATAGGCAACGCTGCAGGCGCCCGCTTCCTCGACATAAACGCCTTTCAGATCACGGGCGAGATCGGCGCCGGCATAGTCGAGTTTCGGATCGCCCGCCTCGGCCATCGCGACGAAGCGCACCACCTGATCGCGCAATTCCGCGAAGGACGCTTTCAGCCGCGCATCGCGCGACGGCGTCGAATAGGTTTCCCAGTCGCCATGCGTGCCGTAGATATTGGCGGGCAGACGTTGCGGCTGCGCTTGCCGGTGAAGTCCGGCCTTGACCGCGATGTCGACCGAGATCGCGCGATAATAGAGATCGTCGCAAAGCTCGCGCACCATTGCCCGCGTTTCGACGAGCGGGTCGTAGGCGACGTCGCGCCCGGCGACGGCCTGCCGCACATAATCGTAATAGTCGAGCCTTTCGCCCTGATAGACGAAGGCGGCCGCCGACCAGCCCTTCGGCCGCGGGCTTTCGGTGCCGTAGAATTGTTCGTCCGACCAGTCGGCAAGCGCGTCGTCGCCCGCCAGCACCACGCGCCCGCCAAACCATGTGCCGTCGGCGCCTTGCGAAGCGCCCACGAGCTTCATTGGACGCCAGTTCTTGAAGCCCGCCCCCATCGGCGGCGAGGCGCGCACGAAGCGTTTGCCGTAGCTGCCGCGCGTCAGCGAATTGTCGGGATGCGTGTCGATGAAGCGGATGCGGCCCTCGTCATCGACATTGTAAACGACGGCGACATGACCGTTCGGATCGTAGATCACGGTCCCGGGGCGGATCGAACCCTTCTGCAGCTTCACCGGATAGAAGTCGAACAACTCGCCGCGCGACGGCTCCGGCGCAAACCGGAACATGGCGCTCGAGACGATGTTGTTGACGGTGTTGAGGACCGTCCGCGCGTTCGGAAAGGCGCCTTCCGCCTGCGGCACGACATCGCTGCGCCGCACCGCATAATTGCCGTAGCGGGAATATCTGAGGTCGCGCGACTGGCCGACCGGCGCAACACCGCTGACATAGGAAAACGGCAAGCCGTTCTTCCAGGCAAAATAGGCGCGCAGCGCATAGGGCAGATCGGCGCAATCGGCATAAAAGAACATGCCCTTCGGATCGCTCGCCCGGTAGATGTTCCACGGCCCCTTGAGGCACTCGTCATAGGTGCGGCAATTGCTGTTGCCGATCGCCGTCACGAATTCACCGAAGGCCCGCTCGTCGCTCTCGGTCCAGGCGAGCCTGGTGATGCGCCAGCGGAAACCTTCCGGCGTTTGCGCCAAGGCCGGGTCTAAATACTCGGCTCCGCTTGCGACCGGAGCCATGGTGACCGTTTCAGCCGCAGCCACGCTCCCACCGATAGCGATCCCGAAGGTCATCACCACATACGCAAGTTTTCTCAAGGATTTCATGCCTGAACGCCCCATCGCCGCCGCGAACGCACTGACCCCCTGATGGAGTTTAACCACGAGGCCGCCTGACTGTCAGGCACAATCGGATCGGTATTCTGGCGGTCGAGTTCGGGGAGCCGCCCAACGGACAACTCCCCGCAGACGATTCCGGTCTTACACTCACCGCAGATCCGGCGGCGTCGCCTCCTGCACCAGCGCGGCAATCGCCGCATCGAGCGGCAGCGTTTCCTGCTGCTGCGAACCGAGACGGCGGATCGACACCGTGCGCTCCTCAGCCTCGCGCCGCCCGGCGACGAAAATCGCCGCCACCTTGGCGACCGAATGCTCGCGCACCTTGTAGTTGATCTTCTCGTTCCTGAGATCGATCTCGACGCGCAACCCCGCCGCCCGCATCGCTTGCAACACTTCTTCCGCATAAGGATCGGCGTCAGACGTGATCGTCGTCACCACCGCCTGCACCGGCGCCAGCCAGAGCGGGAACTTGCCCTCATAGTTTTCGATCAGGATGCCGATGAAACGCTCCATCGAGCCCAGGATCGCCCGATGCAGCATCACCGGCCGGTGCCGCGCGCTGTCCTCGCCGATGTAAGAAGCATCGAGCCGCTCCGGCAGCACGAAATCGAGCTGGATCGTGCCGCATTGCCATGTCCGCCCGATCGCATCCTTCAGATGGAATTCGAGCTTCGGCCCGTAAAACGCGCCCTCGCCCGGCGCCACCGTGTAGTCGAGCCCGGCGGCCTCGACCGCATCGGCCAGCCCCTTTTCGGCCCGGTCCCAGACCGCATCCTCGCCCGCGCGCAGATCGGGCCGCGTCGCCAGCCTCACCTTCACTTCCGGGAAACCGAGATCGCGATAGACGCTGAGCAGCAACTCGCAAAAGGCGACGCTCTCCGCCGTGATCTGATCCTCGCGGCAGAAGATATGCGCATCGTCCTGCGTCATCTGGCGCACGCGCATCAGCCCGTGCAGCGCGCCATGCGGTTCGTTGCGGTGGCAGCAGCCGAACTCGGCCATGCGCAGCGGCAGATCGCGATAGGATTTGACGCCCTGCTTGAAGATCTGCACATGCGCCGGACAGTTCATCGGCTTGATCGCCATCAGCTTCGCCTTGCCCGAAAGCACCGGCGCATCGTCCTCCGTCGACGGAATCTCGTCCGGCACCACGAACATGTTTTCGCGGAACTTCGACCAGTGGCCGGACTGCTCCCAGAACTTCGAGTCGAGAAGCTGCGGCGTCTTGACTTCCATGTACCCGGCCGCATCGATGCGGCGACGGATATATTGTTCCAGCGCCTGCCAGATGCGATAGCCCTTGGCATGCCAGAACACCGACCCTTGCGCCTCTTCCTGCAGATGGAACAGCTCCATCTCGCGACCGATCTTGCGGTGGTCGCGGCGCTCGGCCTCTTCCACCATCGTCAGATAGGCCTTGAGGTCATTGTCGTTGGCCCAGCACGTTCCATAGATGCGCTGGAGCATTTCGTTGCGGCTGTCGCCGCGCCAATAGGCGCCGGCAAGCTTCGTCAGCTTGAAGGCCTTGCCGAGCTTGCCCGTCGACGGCAGATGCGGGCCCCGGCAGAGATCGAGCCAGTTGCCCTGCCGGTAGATCGACACATCCTCGCCTGGCGGAATGCTCTCGATGATCTCGGCCTTGTAGTGCTCGCCGATCTTCCTGAAATGCGCCACGGCGTCGTCGCGCGTCCACACTTCGCGCGTGATCTTCTCGTCGCGGTCGACAATCTCGCGCATCCGCTGTTCGATTTTTTCGAGATCCTCCGCCTTGAAGGGTTCGACGCGCGCGAAGTCGTAATAGAAGCCGTTCTCGATCACCGGCCCGATCGTCACCTGCGTGCCGGGAAAAAGCTCCTGCACGGCTTCGGCCATCACATGCGAGGCGTCATGCCGCAAAAGATCGACGCCGTCGGCCGTCTCGCGCGTCACGATCTCCACCGCGGCATCGCGGTCGATGACCGTGGAAAGGTCTTTCATCTCACCATCGAGCTTGATCGCGACCGCCTTCTTCGCCAGCGACTTCGCGATGCTTTCGGCAAAGGCCAGCCCGTCGAGCGGTTTCTCATGTTCACGAACGGAACCGTCGGGAAGTTTCAGCTTGATCATTGTCTTTCTCTCAATGCGTTCCGTGCGTGCATTCCGACGGCGCCGGCGGCATCCGCCAACGCCCATATCGCCACGGCGCCCAGAAGGGCTGATCGTCCAGCCGCTCCGGCACCGGGTCGAACCCGTGGCTGCCCCATGGGTGGCACCGCGCGATGCGCGCGAGCCCCAGCCAGAAACCGCGCCACCCCCCGTGCCGCTCGATCGCCTGCAGGGTGTAATCCGAGCAGGTCGGCAGATGGCGGCAGGAGGGCCCCAGCAGCGGCGAAATGAACCACTGATAGAACCGGATCAGGCCGCGCATCGGGAGCGAAAGGAGGTCGCGCCGCATGGGAAACCACGTCGTTATGACACGCACTTGTTAGCTTTTAATCGGAGTGGGCACAACCAAGCGCCGAACGGCGCCCGATTGCCTGTGACCGATTGATTCGTCTGGAAAAAGCCGCCCGGGCGCGGGTCACGCGGGAGCGGCAGGGCCCGGCGCGTCTCAGGCGGCCGGGCCGGTGCTAGTGGCGGTGCCGGTCTGCGCGGCAGTCCCACTCCCCCGTTTGGCGGCAAGCGCGGTCTCGACCGCCTCCTCCACCGCGTCGAACACCAGCAGCGTCGAGGCATGGCGCGCCTTGTAGTCGCGCACCGGCTCCAGCACTTCGAGGTCTTTCCACTTGCCGCCGAAAATCTCGCGCGGCGGCGCGGCGCCTTCTTTCAGCATCGCCCGCATCGCGGCGCCGACTTCGTGCAGCTCGGCCGCACTCGCGCCGATCACATGCCGCGCCATGATCGACGAAGACGCCTGCCCCAGCGCGCAGGCTTTCACATCGGCGCCGTAAGCCGCCACCTTGTCGTCCTCGAGCCGGATATCGACCGTCACCTTCGAGCCGCAAAGCTTCGACACCGCCGTCGCCGAGGCATCGGGCGCGTCGAGGCGCTCGCCATGCGGAATATCCGATGCGAGTTCGAGGATGCGCTTGTTGTAGATCTCGTTGAGCATCTAGCTCGCCACTCTCCAGCTTGTGCCTTGCGCCCCATCTTCGATCGCCACGCCCATATCGGCAAGCGCGCCGCGGATGCGGTCGGCCTCGGCGAAGTCCTTGGCCTTGCGGGCGGCATTGCGCGCTGCAATCAGCCGCTCGACCTCTTCCCCGTCAATATGGGAAGCCCCGCCCGCCCCCGCAAACCAGGCCTCGGGCGTCATTTCGAGCAGGCCGATCAGCCGCCCGGCGCCGATCAGCGCCGCCTTGAGCTGTGCCCGCGTGCCGGGATCGGTCGCCGTATTGGCCTGTTTGGCGAGATCGAACAACACCGCCAGCGCCTTCGGCGTATTGAGATCGTCGGTCAGCGCCGCCATGAATTCGTCCGGCGCCGCGTCGTTGGTCGGCTCCGACTTGACGTCGGCGAGCCCCTTGAGCGCGCCGTATAGCCGGTCGAGCATGCGCTTGGCTTGGCCGAGCCCTTCTTCCGTCCAGTCGAGCGGCTGCCGGTAATGGCCGTGCAGAAGCGCCAGCCGGATCGCCTCGCCGGGTGCGTGGCTGATCAAATCGTGCACCAGCAGCACATTGCCGAGCGACTTCGACATCTTCTCGGTGCCCATGTTCACAAAGCCGTTATGCAGCCAGAAGCGCGCCAGCGGCACACCATGCGTGCATGTCGATTGCGCCAGTTCGTTCTCGTGATGCGGGAACTGCAGATCGATGCCGCCGCCGTGAATATCGATCGTCTGCCCGAGATGCTTCTCGATCATCGCCGAGCATTCGATGTGCCAGCCCGGCCGTCCCCGGCCCCACGGGCTGTCCCAGCCCGGCTGGTCCGGCGTCGACGGCTTCCACAAAACGAAATCCGCCGGGTCTTTCTTGTAGGGCGCCACCTCGACCCGCGCGCCCGCGATCATGTCGTCGCGATCGCGGCCCGAAAGCTTCCCGTATCCGGCAAAGCTCGGCACATTGAAGAGCACATGGCCCTCTGCCGCATAGGCGTTGCCGCTGGCGATCAGCCGCTCCATCATCGATATCATTTCGGCGACGCTCTCCGTCGCCTTCGGTTCGAGATCGGGCGCCAGCACGCCGAGCACACCCATGTCGTCGCGGTAGATCTGCGCGTATTTCTCGGTCACGACCGAAATCTCGACACCCTGTTCCTTCGCAGCGGCGATGATCTTGTCCTCGATATCGGTAATGTTGCGCGCATAGACCACATGCGGGTAAAGCCGCCTGAGCAGCCGCGCCAGCACATCGAACACGACCGCCGGTCGTGCATTGCCGATATGGGCGTGGTTGTAGACGGTCGGCCCGCAGACATACATCGTCACGCGGTTCGGATCGGCCGGCTCGAAGACTTCCTTCGCGCGCGTCAGCGTGTTGTAGAGCGAAAGCTTGTGTCGGTTGGGTTGGGTGTTCATCGGGCAGGCCTTTGTGTCGTCATGGGCTTCGCGAGGCGGCCCGTGCGACGACGGGCCTCAGGCGACCGGACAGCCGGTCGCACAACGGGTGGTCGTGCCACCCGTGGTCGGCGAAGTTCGACAACATGTCGTCCGGCGAACCATGGCCCTGAAAACTCCGAAATCCGCGAATCGCGGCCCGCCTGCGGGGACGCTTCGAGCCCCTTATTAAGCGAGCCGATCTTGCCCGGCAAGCCTTTAAGAATTGACCAACCGCCCCCACTGACCCACGCATTTAGCGGTGCCGCGCGATCCGCCCACCCTTGATAGGCCGTTTCCGCAAGGCTATATGCATGGTTGAGACGATGTCACATCAACTTCAGCATGGCATAAGACCCCGTGCTTGATGGGCAAAATAGGCAGCTTTTCCCCGAATTTTCGATGGGAAATCGGCCTGTGACTTGAACCGGCAGCCCGTCCTCTGCGTAGAGGGAAGACGGTCGGGAAACCCCTAACGAGATTGGTCGAATGGACATGAATGCTGTAGTTGACGGGCTGCGCGCCCGGACGGACGACGACCGCCTGACAGCGGTAACCAAGCCGAGCCGCGACGAGGCCGAGGCCGCCGTCCGCACCCTCATCGCCTGGGCAGGCGACAATCCCGACCGCGAGGGCCTGATCGACACGCCCGGCCGCGTCGTGCGCGCCTATGAGGAATTCTTCGAGGGCTACAACGAAGATCCTTTCAAGGAATTGAGCCGAACCTTCGAGGAAGTCGAGGGTTACAACGACATGGTGATGCTGCGCGACATCAATATCGAGTCGCATTGCGAACATCACATGGTCGCCATTCTCGGCCGCGCGCATATCGCTTATGTGCCGACCAAGAAGGTCGTCGGCATTTCGAAGCTGGCCCGCGTCATCGAGATCTTCGCCCGCCGCCTGCAGACGCAGGAAACCATGACGGCGCAGATCGCCGACACGATCAACGCCGCGCTGCAGCCGCAGGGCGTCGCCATCCTGATCGAGGCAAAGCATCAATGCATGACGACGCGCGGCATCAAAAAGCCGGATGTCGCCACCATCACCACGCAGTTCACCGGCGTCTTCCGCGACGATCCGCGGATGGAAGCCCGTTTCATGCAGATGATCCGCGGATACTGAGCCTTACAAGCCAAGTGCTTTGACAAGAGGCCCCGCCTTCATCTGAATGGCGGGGCCTTTTCAATTTGGCCAAATGAATCTGGAACGACGACATGACAGGTACATCCCCCTTCGCCCCGCGCGGCACCGCGCAGGAAATCGAGGAAGGCACGGCCTTCGCGCCGAAATTCGACCGCGACGGCCTCATCACCGCCGTCACGACGGATGCGAAGTCCGGCGAACTGCTGATGGTCGCCTGGATGAATGCCGAGGCGCTGGCCCGCACCGTCGAAACCGGCGAGGCCTGGTACTGGAGCCGTTCGCGCGGTGAGCTCTGGCACAAGGGCGACACCAGCGGCCAGATACAAACCGTCATCGAAATGCGCACCGATTGCGACCAGGACACGATCTGGCTCAAGGTCGAGGTTGGCGGTGACGGCGGTTGCTGCCATGTCGGCTACCGTGCCTGCTTCTATCGCCGCGTGCCGCTCGGCAAGCTCCCCGCCACGCTCGAACACACCGGCGCCGAAAAATTGCGGCAACGCTGAGCAGCGCTGAAATTCGGTCACATTTACCACCCATAAGACCGGCGCCGCCTTTCCCACGAGGCGGCGCTGTTGCATTGTCTGACGAGCATCGAGTTTCACCATGAAGTCGTTTCGCATGCCCAAACCGAAAATTGGCATTGCCCTCGGCGCCGGCGTCGCGCGGGGATGGACGCATATCGGAGTCCTGCGGGCGCTGGCGCGCGCCGGCATCGAGCCCGACATCGTGGCGGGCACATCCATAGGCGCGCTGGTCGGCGGCTGTCTCGTGGCAGGCAAGCTCGATCCGCTCGAGGATTTCGCGCGTTCGCTGACCCGCCGGCGCATGTTGAGCCTGCTCGACCTGCGCTTCCGGTCCTCGGGCCTGATTGGTGATTCGAAACTCGCCGAACTGATGCGCGAACAGCTTGCCGACCTGCGCATCGAAGACCTCGGCCGCACCTTTGTCGGCGTCGCCACCGAGCTCACCACCGGTCACGAACTCTGGCTGCACAAGGGCGATCTCACCCAAGCGATCCGCGCCTCCTATGCGCTCCCCGGCGTTTTCGCGCCGGTCGCCATCGACGGCCGTTGGCTGATCGACGGTGCGCTGGTCAACCCTGTGCCGGTTTCGGTTGCCCGCGCGCTCGGCGCCCGTGTCGTCATCGCGGTCAACCTCAACAACGATCCCTTCGACCCGTCGATTCATCGCCAGGCCCGGTCCGCGCGTTTCCCCGGCTATATCGGCGGCGCGCCGCCGGCTCTGCCGGAAGACGAACTCTTCCGCGAATTGCAGGAACGCATCGATGAGGAAACGACGGCAGAGGAGGATGCGTCGCTGACCCAGGGTGAAACCACGCCCGTCGCCGCCCGCATCCGCGAAAAACTGAGGACGCTGCGCTGGAAGCGCACGCCCGAACAGGAACTGATGCGCCGCGTCATTGGCGGCCGCAAGCGCGGCCCCGGCATCGCAAGCGTCATGCTGGCCTCGCTCAACATCGTTCAGGACCGGCTCGGCCGCATGCGCATGGCCGGCGATCCGCCCGACGTGATGATCGCGCCGAAGGTCGGCCATCTGAGCCTGCTCGACTTCGACCACGCGGACGAATTGATCCGTCTCGGCGAGCAAGCGGCTGAGGAAGCGATCCCGCAGATCAATGAAACGATCGAGCTGATGCAGTAATCTCTAGCCGGTGGCGATGTAGAGCTTCAGCGCCTCCGTCTCCATCACCGTCTCGGCGATCCGGTGCTTCACCACGTCGCCGATCGAAACGATCCCGACAAGCTCGCCGCCCTCGATCACCGGCAGATGGCGGAACCGCCCCGCCGTCATCGAATCCATCAACTCGTCGATCGAATCGTTGAGGCTGCAGGTAATGATGCGCGACGTCATCGCTTCACGCACCGGCGTTGTCAGCGCCGCCGCGCCGATCCGCGCGATCGCCTTGATGACATCGCGCTCCGAGACGATGCCGACCACCTTGCGGTCCTGCATCACGACAATGGCGCCGATCCGCCGCTCGCTCAGCGTCGTCGCTACCCGACCCAGCGTGGCGTTCGGATCGACCGTCACCACCTCCGGGCCCTTCGCCTTCAAAATCGCCGCAACGTTCATGGCATCTCCTCCCGGTCGGGTCCCGGCCGACAAACCGCGACCGCGGGCAATCGCCCGAGCCGAAATGATGCGACATTCCGCCGCAGCGAGCAAGGACAACGACAAAAACCCAAGGATTCCGCGGCGTAAAGACCGGGTCTTTGACTTCAGAGCCTGCCCGCCCGGATACTGCCTCACAGTTTACCGAGTCCTGCCTCCACTGACCCGACAACAATCCGGCTCCCCGCCATGTGGCAACGCGCCTATCTGACCCGGCTGAAGCGCGACCTCGATCTCTGGATCGAGCGCGGCTGGGTGACGGCGGCCAACGCCGAAGCGATCCTCGCTTCCGCCAGCGAACCTGGCGCCGCGACGCGCCGCATGCCGGCCATGCTGGCGATCCTTGGCGCAGTGCTGATCGGTTTCGCGGTGATGAGCTTCGTCGCTGCCAACTGGCAGGACATTTCGAAGCTCACCAAGCTGATCCTGATTTTCGCGGCGATGTGGGGCACCTATGTCGCCGCCTTCGCACTTCAGAAGCGCGGCCACCCGGCCTTCGCGCAAGCCGCCGTGCTGATCGGCCTCGGGCTGTTCGGCGCGGGCATCATGCTGATCGCGCAGATCTATCACATCGTCACCGACGATCCCGGCGGCGTTCTCGCCTGGTGCGTCGCGGCGCTTGCGACTGCATGGCTGCTGCCCTCGCGCCCGGCGCTGGCGCTCGGCATTCTGCTGGCCGTGATCTGGACATGGTTTGCAATCGACATGAACGACGCAACGCCGCACTGGGCGTTCTGGGTGGCATGGGCGGCCTCCGCCGCGCTGGCGCTGCGCCTGTCATGGCCGCCGGCCTTCCATCTTGTATTGATCGCCGGCTTCCTGTGGCAGGCAATCAACGCGGAGGCGATCCTCGACGTCACCGGCTTCTCGCCGACGCAATTCGTGATCCTCGTCATCCTGGGAGCGTTGGCTCTCTGGATGGCGGCACTCGCCTTCTCCGGCCGCAGCGTCCGCCTCGCCGCCGTGGCCGAGGGCTACGGCATCGTCGTTGCCTTCGCGCTTGTCGGCATTCTCCAGACCGATCCGGGGTCGGGCGAGCACGCGGCTGCCGGCGCCTCGGGGACAGTGTTCATCACCGCCGCCGTGGTGCTGCTGGCGGCGTTGGGCGGTCTCGCCGCCATGCGCGACGGGTTGCCGGCACGTCATCTCGCGGGCGTCGCAGCAATGGCCGCGCTGGCGATCGCCTATCCCTTCCTCTCGGTGACGAACGCCGCGCTGGTGCCATGGGCCTACGCCGCCGCCATTCTGGCGCTCGCCGCATGGCTCGTCTCCTATGGCGCAGCGCGCGGCAGCCGATTCGCAGTCAATTTCGGCTTTGTCGTCTTCGCGGCCGAAGTCCTCTGGCTCTATTTCGAAACGCTGGGCACGCTACTCGACACCGCGATCTTCTTCGCGCTCGGCGGCGTGCTCCTGATCGTCGGCAGCGTCGTCTTCGAGCGCATGCGGCGGCGCATCGTCCGCACCACGGCCGAAGGGGGTGAGGCATGAACCCTCGTTTCGGCATGGCACTGATCGTGCTGGCGCTCGGACAGACGCTGTTTCTCGGCGCCTTGATCTGGGACCGCGTGTCGCTGTTGCGCTCGCCCGATGTCGTGACGCTGAAGACCGCGCCCGTCGACCCGCGCGACATCTTCCGCGGCGACTATGTCATTCTGAGCTACGAGATTTCGCAATTGCCGCTCGACAAACTTTCGGGCGACGACGAATTCACCGATGGCGATGCCATCCATGTCGAATTGGCGCCGGGCGGCGGAACCTGGAACGCCGTTGCCGCCTGGCGCGACCGCCCGGAGCCGGCGGACGGCAACAAGATCATCCGCGGGCGTATCGCTTATGTCTTCGAGAATAGGACAGTCACCCGCGCCTTGGACGACGGCACGGAAATGGAAACGGCGCCCGAAGCGCCCTGCCCCGGTTGCCGGACGGCCAACATTACTTACGGCATCGAGAGCTATTTCGTCCCCGAAGGCGAAGGCCGCGTGCTTGAGGACGAACGCAACGCGGGAACCCTGACTGTCGACGTCGCGCTCGGCCGCAGCGGGACCGCCGCCATCAAGGGCTTGCGCCTCGACGGCGAACCGATCTACGAGGAGCCGCTGTTCTAGACGGCTCCTCGCCAATTGCCGTGAAAACCGAACGGCACGCGCGCCGGCAACTCAACCCGCGCCAGCGGCCCCTTCGAAATATCGTCCGTATCTAGAACGATGAAGTCGCTGATATTCCGCGCCGTGTCGTAAACCAGCGACACAACGAAACCGTCGCCTTCCGCCGCGTCTTCCTTGCGCGGCACGAACACCGGCTCGTGAACATATTGCCCCACACCCGGCTCCCATTCGCGCCGCTTGCCGGACGCCAGATCGATATGCACCAGCGTGTCGTAGGATGAACCCGGCGCTTCCTTCGGCCGGTTCATCGCCGCGTAATAACCATGCCTGTACCCGTGCCCAGCAAAGCGTTCGTCGAAACGCGGGAACTCGCCGCCGAGATCGGTCAGCACTTCCTCCGAATAGGAATCCGAGTTGCTGTCGAGATCGAACGTCCAGCGCACCAGCGTCCCCTGTTCGTCGGCAAGGTCCGGCGGCGCTTTCGTTCCGTCTGCGCTCGGGAAAAGCGGCACGCGCGTATATTTCATCATGTCGGCGATGACGCGCGTGCGCCCGCCTTCATGCGACGTCCAGGCGTTCATCGGGTGATAGACGTAGCAGGGATCGCCCTTGAACCAGCGGATCGTATCGACGCTGGCGTTGCGCGCCATGATGCCGACATGCGTGCCGGCATCCGGATCCCACGCAATCACAGGGCCACCCTTCATGATGCGGTCGATGTCGATCGTCGCCGGAAAGATCGGGAAAACCACGTGTTCATCGGTCACAATGAAGTCATGCACCATGCTGGCGTAAGGTGCCTTGAACATGTCGCTGCGCGTCAGCGCGCCGTTGCTGTCGACAACCTGATAGGAAATGTCGGGCGACCCGGGCCCGGCCGCCATGTAACCGAAGAAAAGCATCTCGCCGGTTTTCGGATCGAATTTCGGATGCGCCGTCATCGGGCCGGAATACTTGCCCTCGAAGGTCCACGGTCCGCTCGTCTCCAGCGTGTCGCCGTCCATCGCCACCGGTGAGCTGCCCTCGTCCAGCGCCAGAAGCTTGCCCGCATGCCAGACGATATTGGTGTTGGCGACATTGCGTTTGACGTTTTCCGTGCCCGGCAGCGGTGCTTCGCCGAATGCCACGGAAACCCGGCGCTCGCCCGCTTCGCGCTGAAGCGCGTATTGCTCGGTCCGCACCCAGCGATTGCGATAGCGCGCTTTGCCACCCTCCACATGGATCGCGTGGATCATCCCCTCGCCGAGGAACCAGTGATATTTCTCCGTCAACGGCGGAAACATCGGGTTCGGTCCGTTGCGATAGAGCGTGCCCGCCAGCGCCGCCGGCAATTCCCCATGCACGACCAGGTCGGGCGCGTCGCATTCGGCCTGCACAGGCGCAAAATTATTCCGGAGGAACGGATTGTTCGGATAGGGCTTGGACATGGCGCGCGCCTCCCGGATGGCGATAAAACCATAACATAACAGTGTTATATCTGTGTTATAGTTACCGCTGGACAGCAGGTCAAGCCTGATTGATAGAGAAACACATGAGTGCCGAAGGAAAAACCAGCCCCGCCGAAACTCGCCGCAACGCACAGCGTGAGGGCCTGCTGGATGCCGCCAGCGAAATGTTGATGCATGGCGGCCCGGATGCAATCTCGCTGCGAAAACTGGCAACGAAGGTCGGCACCTCCACCATGGCGGTCTACACGGCCTTTGGCGGCAAGGAGGGCCTGATCACGGCCCTTTTCGAAGAGGCCTTCGACCGGTTGGCCGCGGCGCAGAACGCCGCCGTCCGCGATCCCGAGCCGCTTCTCTGGCTTGCCAATCTCTCGCGCGCCTATCGCGACTTCGCACTGAAGAACCCGTCCTATTATGCGTTGATGATCAGCGCCACCTTGCCAGTTCCGGCTGCGCTGCGTCACAACGAACCGGCAACGAGCGAACCGGCGGCGCGCAGCATTGCGCGCCACCCCTCCTATCAAAATCTGCTGGATGCGATCGAGTCCTGCATCGCCGAGGGCAGCATGCCCGCCGACGCGGACCCCGCCATTCTCGCCGATGCCCTGTGGGCAACCGTACACGGATTATGCAGCCTCGAGCTTGCCGGTTTCCACCTGAGCGCTGAGGACGCGGAGAAACGCTTCAGCGTCACGGCGGGCGCTATCATGCGCGGCCTGCTGACGCAGAAGGGCCTTGAAAAATACGAGAGCTTCAGTCGTCGGCGGTAACCGACGGAAACTTGCCGAGCGGAAACGGCTTGTCCTCGCGCGCAAAAATCACGAAGGCCAGACACTCCCATACATATTGAACGAGGTTGCGGCTGAAGGCGCGCAACTCTTCGTTCTTGCCACCGGTGACGAGAATGACGACAAACTGCACCGCACCGAGAAAGATCGCCACCGAGAAGGCGACATTGCCGAGAAACCAGAAGACGATCATATAGACCAGCCGCATCCACAGGTCGCGGCGCCCCGACGTGCCCGTCCCGCTATCCGCTGGCGACGCGTCCGGGCCCGAATGGGCAGATGTATCGCTCATGAGTTGTCTCCTCCTGAAAATCCGCGCCCGTCAAAGGCCGCCCTGCTGATGTGGTTACTGACAGGCGAGAGTCAACCGCCACAGCTATTTCTCGCGGTCCTTGCCGAGCCACTCGCCATAATCGACATTGCCAGGTCCCCCGGACGGCGAATAGCGAATCGGATCGAACAGACCGAAAAGCAGCAAGCCGGCCAGAAAACCACCGAGATGCGCCTCCCATGCAACCTGCGCGGTAACGCCAAGTGCGCCGGAAAGCGCCGTGGCGCCGAACAGATAATTGAGCCCGATCCAGACGCCGACAAAGATCAGCGTCCGCCGATCGGTAAGCGAGGCGAGAATGCCGGCACTGCGCCGCGGCGCACCGCCGGACCCCTGCCCGCCGCCAAGCGCGCCGAGCGGCCCGTCGCCAAGAAACACGAAACGCGCCGCGCCGCCCATCAGCCCCGAAATCGCCGCCGATGCGCCCACCACCGGCATCGGCGAAGCGGGATAGATCGTCACATGAAGAAAGGCGCCCGCGGCACCGCAGAGAAAATAGAAGAGAAAGAAGCGCAACGCGCCGAAACGCCGGGCGATCGGCGAACCGAAAGCAAGCAGCCAGACCGAGTTGACGATCAGATGCGTCCAGCCGCCATGCAGGAATGTGTAGGTGATCGGCGTCCAGAGTGCCGCCCCAAGACCGCCCGGCAGACCCTCGACCACGCCTTCATAGCGCAAGGGAAAGAGGGCGAAGAAGAACAGGACGTCCCGCTGCGCGGCGGCGGGCAGCCATTCGATCAGCAGATGCAGCCCGACAATGGCGACGAGCAGCGCCAGCACGGCACCCGGCACATTGAACGCCGGCGGTTCCCTGAAGGGCTGAACCTCGCCCGGTCGCGGATCATCCATGCGCGAGTGCCGCCTCAACCAGCGGCAACCGGTCATTGCCGAAATACATGTCGGTCTTGTTGACGAACATCGTCGGCGAACCGAAGCCGCCGCGCGCGATCAGCTCTTCGGTGTTGGCGCGCAGCCGGTCTTTGACATCGTCGTCCTTGATCCGGTGGCTGACGGTCTCCCAGTCGAGGCCGACGCCGGCGCAGATCTCGGCCAGCACGTCCGGCTGGCTGATATCCTTGAGATCACCCCAATAGCTGCGAAAGGTTGCCCAGGAAAACGCCGGCAGCTTGCCCTCGTCCTGCGCGACGATCGCCGCGCGCATCGCGTCGACCGAGCGCACCGGAAAGACGGGTGGCCGTCCGATCTCGATGCCGCAATAGCGAGCCCAGTCCTGCAGATCCTTGACGTAGTAGCGGCCCTTGACCGGATGCGGATTGGCACGCGCTTCGTAGACGCTCTCGTTAACCGCGTTGAAGACGCCGCCGACCAGGATCGGCCGCCAGTCGATGGCGACGCCCGCCCGCTCGGCCAGCGCCTCGATGCGGCTGAATGCGAGATAGGTCCATGGACTCGAACAGTCGAAGAAGAATTCCAGCGTCGCCAAACCGTCGGCTCCTTTGGTGAACATGGTTTACAGAATTGCGCGGAGTTTCACCCGCATGGCCCGTTCCCGCAACCGGCTTTCGGGCACCTTGCGACTGTGCCAATGCCGGACGGCGTTAACGTCCCGTTTAGGTCTTCGGGCGGAACCGGCTGCCCCGCCCGGCTGCTGCGTTCGCAGCTCCCGCCCCTCCGGTCATGAGAATCGCCCGAAAACCGGGCGTTTCCCGAAAGCCTTAACGAAACGTAACGGCTGGCACAGCGGTTGCAATCCCCTTGGCAACCGAACGGTCGGCGGCGCGCCGGCAGAATCAAAAAACAATGATCGCCAGCGCCAACCGGACGACCGATGACCTTCAGGAGGCCAACGTGTTTACAACCGCTCTGTCGATCGCGACGAACAAGGGACTGCCCAAGCGGACGCTTGGCGCTCTTGCCATGGCATTCGCTCTTACCGGCTGCGTCAGCGCAAACGCCGGTTCGGATGGCCGCTACGCGACGCCGATCGGCAACGCACCGGTCATCACCAACGAAACACCCTATTCGAACGCGCTGCGTTGCCTGGCCGGCCATGTGCCCGGCAGTGCGGCGGCGACGCGCATCGCGGTTGGCAACATCCGCGATTATACCGGCAAGCAGGAAGCCGACGGCACCGGCATGAAGATCACGCAGGGCGCCTCGCTGATGGCGATGTCGGCGCTGGGCAAGGCCGGCGTGCCGCTGGTCGAGCGCTACGACACGGCGATCACCGAGCTTGAACTCAAATACACCAACAACAAGCTGATCGGCGACGCTGCCGAGGGCGACTACCGCAAAATCTATGCGGGCGAGATCCGTGGCTCCGACTACTACCTTGTCGGCGGCATCACCGAGCTGAACTTCAACATCCACTCGGGCGGCCTCAATGCCGGTTTCGCCGAAGGCGGCGACATGGGCGCGGGCGCCAGCGCCTCGGCTTCGTCCTATGTGATGAATATCGGCCTCGACCTGCGCCTGGTGAACAGCCGCACGCTCGAAGTCGTCGACTATGTGTCGTACCAGAAGCAGATCGTCGGCCGCGAGATCCGCGCCGGTGTGTTCGACTTCTTCGGTGGCAACCTGTTCTCGATCGGCGCCGGCACCGGCGGCCAGGAGCCCATCCAGCTCGCGGTCCGCTCGGTTATCGAACGCGCCGTGCTGAAGCTTCTCGTGCCGCTCTACGCCGTCAACCCGAGCGATTGCGTCCGCTTCCCCGGCAACAAGGATCCGATGGGCCAGATCGATTATCGCCAGGCCAATCCGCAAGCCGTGCAGCCCGTCGCCAACCGCCAGCGCGTCGCCGAAGCACCGGCCGAGGCCCGCCCGGCCCGCGCCGCCAAGGTCGAAAACGATCCGTATGCCTACTACAGCGAACCGACCTTCAACGACGGTCTTCGCGGCGGCGTCAACTGAACCACCAACCAGATCGCCGATGATGCAAAGCCGAAAATCCAGCGACGCATCATCGGCCCCACCCCTCACCTTGTCTGAACCTGGTCGGCCTCCGGTCAGACAATGAGAGCCCGCGCGGAGCTTGTCCGCCAAACCGAAGCGGAACGCAGAGTTTCCGTTCCGTCTACGGAAGACCACTCGGGGAGGGCTTGGCCCTCCCCCTTTTTTTGACAGCGTTGGCACAGCGAAAACGACAGCAGACCCCCCCTCTGTCACAAAACTGTCATAAAACTGTCACAAACGGACTTATCCCCGCCCGGAGCCCCGGGGATAAGTGTCCCTTATCCCCGCTTTCAGGTCAGCGGCACTGACCCGTCTGCCGCCGCCGGCAAAACCGGCTTGGCAAGGCCGCCGACATCGCATATATTGGCACTCTCAATGTCATATTAATGACGCCATGAGGAGGATGCGATGAACGGATTGAGCAACAGGGCACGAGGCAGCGCGGTGCTGGCGCTTGCCATCGGCTTCCTGATCTCGGCGGCAGGCGCGGCGGCCGCCGACACGGCCTCGCCGGTCGGTCAGTGGCGTACCTTTCACCCCGACACCGGCGCCGCCAACACCATCGTCGAGATCGCCGAAACGGGCGGCACGCTCGAAGGCACGATCGTCGAACTGCTGGCGGGCGCCACCGAAACGAATTGTGCGAAATGCGACGGTACACGGAAGAACCAGCCGCTTGTCGGCATGGTGATCCTGTGGGACCTGAAGCCCGAAAGCGGCGGCTGGGGCGGCGGCACGATCCTGAGGCCGGCGACCGGCGGCACGGCGAACGCCAGCATCAAACTGGCGGATGGCGGCCAGAAGCTCGACGTCAAGGGTTCGCGCGGCATGATGAGCCGCACCCAGACCTGGGAACGGATCGCCGAATAGCAGAAGCGGGCCCGGCCTCCCTCCACGTCGCCTTGCCACCCCCTCGCATGCGAGGCGCGCGCCGACAATCCCGCCGACAGGAACGGGGAGAGCTTTCGCTCTCCCCGTTCCGCTTTCGATTGTTGCCAGTCAGAACTTGAAGCTGATATTGGCGCCGATACCGAAGCCTTCGGTGTCGTCGCGGCCAAAATTGTAGCTGACATCGACGCCGCCCGAGATGGGGCCTTCGCTGAAGAAGCTCAGACCGGCATTGGCGATGAACTCGTCGCGATCATCCGACGGCAGCGGCGCCGCGATGATGCGTTCGCGTTCCACATCATGCACATAGGTCAGGCCGACATAAGGCATCATGGTCCCGGTGTAGTAGCTGACGCGACCCGCCACCTGCAGCTGGCCGAGATCGGATTCGGTCTTGGCGACCGGCGTGGCCGTGCTGTCGACATAAGCATCGTTCTGGCTGTGCGAGTAGCTGTAGCCGACGCGGCCGGTCAGGCCGACATTGTTGTCCAGCCATTTGGTTGCCGAGAGATTGACCGCGCCGAACCAGGTCGAGGCATCCTGCTCGCCGGTGATGGTGGCGCCCAGGAATTTGCGACGGTTGTCGATCTTGCTGAAGGTATAGCCGACCGTCGCATCGACCGAGAAAATGTCGCTCAGCGCGACCGAGACATAGGGCCCGACCGAATATGAATCGGTATCCGAACCGCCACCATTGAAGGGCGTCGTGGTGTCGATATTCGAATAGGAAAGGAAGGCGCCGACATTGACCGTGTCGCTCGCCTTGTAGTCGAGGCCAACCGAGACGCCATAGGTGTCGGCATCATAGGCGATGCCCGGAAAATCGTTTTCGGCATTGTTGTAGCTGACCGCAAGCCAAGCGCTCAGCGCTTCGGTGAGCGCCGCGTCGCCGGCCGAAAGGCCCGTCATACCGATATCGGATGTGCTCATGGCGCCGCGCCCGCTTCGACGCAAATTCAACCGATCAAAATAGGCACGCAGTGTCTGGTCGCGCTGCTGCTGTTGCACGTCCTGCAGCTTCGACCCGACAGCATCCTGGGTCGGCGTGAATTCGTCGACGCCATGAGGCGGCGGCGGCAACGCGACCGCCGCCGTCCCGGCCAACAGAGAAACCGACACGACACCGGCACCAATCTTCAGAATCGTCTTCAACATTTCAGCCACTCCCAGCTCCCATAAATCGACATTTTCATCTTCGGCAAGACCCGGACGCGTTGTTTTCCACGCGCCGGCATTGCCGCCATCCTAAAAACGAAATTCCCGCTCGGCACTGGCCCCCGAGGCCGGCGGCCGCGGGCCGTAGCGAATCTTCAGTACCGATTGACCTTTCGCCGCCGGACGCGCCTCGCCGAAGAGTACCGGCCAGCCGGCAAAATCCTTCGATACGAATGTCATGGCGCGCCCGTCAAGCGTCGCCTGCGCCTGCCCGCCCGGCGGCAGGCGGTCGAGCGCGAAGAGCACGACCCAGCAGTCTTCTTTCCGGGCCTGCGCCGGCGCCACCGACAGCGCGCGCATCGCTTCCATTGCCTCGCCCCAGGTCTGGAACTTCTGCCAGTCAGCCATCGAAGCGCGCGACTTCGGCACGAGATAGAGCAGCCAACGCGGATTTTCGGGCATCACGGTGAAGAGCGAAACGCGGCGCATGCTCAGCGCGTCGGCCGTGAAGCCATAATCGACCGAGAAACCGGTCAGCGCCGTGCGGCCGGCATCTTCGACGAAGCGCAGCGTACCGACAAGCTTGCGCCCCTGCTTGCCGTCCCCGGGCGCCAGGATCGCCGAAAGGCCCAGACGGTCGGAACGGAAATCGGACAGCGTCGTCACCGGCTTTTCGAGCGATGCCATGACGCCACGGGCGAAAGTCACCGGGCGCAGCGCCGCCTCGTCGCGAACGCCGCGCGCCAACACCGCGACGGTGCGCACCGCGATACGGATGTCCGCCGGCAACGCCGCCTCATCGAGAACGGCGTCCGTCTCGATGCGTGCATTGCCGCCGAGCGGATCGCTCGCCGGCTGCGCGGCGGCATGAGCGCTCCAGAGCGACAGGATCACGATCGAAGCAGCAAGAATACGGTTCATTCAGGTGACAATCCAAATGGTCATGATGCGGGCCCGTCCTACCTTTCGAGATTATATTGCTGGCCGGGCGGGAACGGGTCTTCGTAGCGCCAGGCATCGGGCCTGGGTTCGCCGCCAGCAATCTCGCCAAGCGCATAGATGGCGTTTTCGGCGAAGTTGCCGAGCAGGTTCGACGCCGCATCGACATTGAGTGCAACGAGATTCTTGACGCGCTGCGTCAACGGACCGAGCGATTGCGCCAGCAGCGGATTGTTCTTGATCGCATCGGCAAGCTTGCCGCCGGTCAGATTGATGCTGACGTTGAGACCCGCCGCGCCGAAGCCGCGCATCATTGCCTCCGTCTCGGAGGCTCCCTCCTCAAGCGCCTTCAGATAGGCATTGGTAAAACCTCTGCTCCCGCCAATGATCGCACCGGCGACGGGAAAAACGGTCGAGGCGACAAAGATGCCGGCCTCCAGACCGATCTCGGCAATTTGATGC
Organism: Parvibaculum sp.; assembly: GCF_030651915.1. GTDB lineage: Bacteria > Pseudomonadota > Alphaproteobacteria > Parvibaculales > Parvibaculaceae > Parvibaculum. The sequence continues at coordinate 65,922 of NZ_JAUSBV010000008.1, forward strand.
GCCAGTTTCTGCGTCTCGGCCGCGCGCTCGGCGTCGCGCTGGGCAAGCCCGCGCGACAGCTCGACTGCTGCCGGGTCATAGGCCGGCAGATTGAGGCCGAGCCCCTCGCGCAGGTCGTGTGGAATTTCGTCCGCCGGAATATGCGAATAGTCTTCCTGTTTCCGCACCGGTTCGGCCGGTTTCGGCAAGGTGCTTTCAAGCTTCACGTCGCCCGGACCAACACCGCCATGGCCGTGATCGTCATAGGGCCATGGCTGCTTGCCGCCGGGATTGCTCCACGAAGCAGACCAGCCCTCAGCATCGGCCGGAAAGGCGATTCCGAGGTCCGATGCGGGAACCCAGCTCTCCCATATCCAGCGATCACCGAGCGCGCCGGTATAGGTCTTGGTCACAATGAAGCCACCATTCCTGGCTGTGACCGAAAATTCTTCGATGGGGCGCCCCCCGGTCGGTTCCTGCTTCATCAGTTCGGTCAGTGCGTGAACGGCTGTTCCGCGCGGATGATACTTGTCGGGCCAGAGCGGCGGCATCAGGCTGGTCTGCGTTCCCGATTTGTCGGGTATCGCCACCGTCGGACGCGCAAAGCCGTCCGGCAGGTTCCGCTCGATCTGCTTCTGCTGCAGTTGCTGCTGAACCGGCGCTGTCGGTTGTTTCGGAACCGGCGGCGGCGGCGTCGGCCCGTGATGCTGTGCCATGGCGGCGCCGGAAAAGCACACCGTCAAGATCAGAAGAACCGCACCAAGCCTCGCCCGCATCTTCGATGCACCGTGAAAAAAGACACATATGCCATTTCATATGTCATTTGATGTGATTCCCTTTCCCTCGATCCGTCAATGCGCGCCGATGCCGCAGATGAGCGCGCAGGTGTCGTGGGTAAAACGGCGAGTGCAGACGAAAACGGGGAGAGCTTTCGCCCTCCCCGCTCCGAATACGGATCAAACCTGACGTGGCGTCAGTAGCCGACGCCGCCGGTGAAGAAGCCGCCGCCGCCATCGCTCGACGAGACCTGTTCGTGGCGCTCGCTCTTGCGGATCAGCACCTCGGCATAGGCCATGCGCGTCTGTTGCGGAATGCGCGTCATCGACGGCGCGCGCTGCGGCACGCAAGCCAGCATGCCGTTGGAGCCGTGATGCAGCGCTTCACCCGGACGGCATTCGATCACATAGCCGCCGCGATAGTCGGGCGTGTCGCCGCCGGCGCCGGCCATGCGGCCGATCGTGGTCACCAGCATGTCGCCGGCAACGCAATGGAAGAGTTCGACATCCTGGCCGGGCGTCACTTCGGTGACGGCCGAGCTCAGACGCGCCGCCTCTTCGAGACCCTTGGCACTGACGCAGATGCCCTTGACCGGCTTTGCCACATACTTCTCGCGCACGATGACATTGAGCGATCCCATCGGCGCGACCGGCGCCGCCGCCGCGAAGAAGCCGCCACCACCGCCGCCGCCGAAGCCGCCGCCGCTGCCATTGCCGACCGCAACCGCGCTGCCGCGATCCATCGCCTGCGAAGCGCTGTCGGCCGCCGCATTGGCATTGGCAATCGCCGTTGCCGTCGCGGTCGCCTGCGCGGCCGCATTGACCTGGATGTTGATGTCGATGTTGTTGGTGTTGGTGTTCGTGTTGGTGTTCGTATTGGTATTGGTATTGGTATTCGTATTGGTGTTCTGGTTGTAGTTCTTGTTGTAGTTCGCGTTGTAGTTCGAATTGTAATTCTTGTTGTAGGTGGAGCCGTAGTCGGGCTTGGGCGGCTTATAGCCACCACCGCCACAACCACTGTCACAACTGCCGGCAAGCGCGGGCGCCGCGCCCATCGATGCGAAAAGGAGGACGGCGGCCAGCGCCATGCCGCTCAGGGCCAGCCCACGGCTGGAAAAGGTAAACTTCATCATCTGCTTCATCCTGACACTCCCGGCCCTCGGGGGGGCTCGTTGGCCTGCGTCTTAACGGGTACTCGGGACCGTCGATGCAGAAGCCATGCCGGATGCCTCGGGACCGCGGCTTTGCGTGCCAAACCGTCGATGCAAGCGCCCGGCCCGCCGCCACCGGCGCAAATCCGGACAGGGAGTTAACCTTTCCGGCCCGGCGGCGGCCGGCCGCCATCCCCCTATCCCATTGTACTTATTCATGAAATCAGTGATGTGCGGCCGCCAGTGCGGCGCTCGCGCCGCCGTCATTAACGTCTGGCACGGTTTCTGCTCCCTCACCTCCGTCCGCTCCAGATGGCGCATCTTCCCGTACCGGATCGGTACGAAAGGCCAAAAAGGAACCGGACAGGGACGGCAACACCCGAAACGGGACGCGCCGTTTTGAATGGGCTAACATCCGGCCGGGCAACGGGGCATCCCCCAGCCGGCGGACGTGGCGCCAAGGCGAGGGATGAGGGCGATGAAGCACAAAACCACACAAGCGCTGTTCGACTACTGGAACGCGATCCGCGCCGGCCGTCCGGCGCCGCGACGCAGCGAGATCGAGCCCGGCGACATGCGCGCCGTCCTGCCTTACGTGTTCATTCTCGAACGCAAGGACCGCGACACCTATCGCTTCCGCCTGGCCGGGACCGGGTTGTGCAGCGTCTACGGCATGGAATTTCGCGGCCACAACATGCTTTCAATGTGGGGCGAGGATTGCGCCGAAAACATCAAGAGCGCACTCGACGACGTCACCGCCAATGCCGGCGTCGCGGTTGTCGAATATACCGCCGCGACCACCGACGGCCGCGAGGCAACGTTCGAAATGGTGCTGCTGCCGCTCCTGCATGAAGACGGTTCGCTGACGCGCGTGCTCGGCGCCGCCGTGCCGGTCGACCGGCAAGCCTGGGTCGGCGACCGCCTTCTGGCCCGCCAGTGGATCGACCGCCTGCGCCGCCTCGACCCCGAACACATGCCCAAGCGCGAGCCCGCCGCCAAGACGGCCGCCCGCCGCCTTGCGGCCGAGAAACCGCCCGTCGCGGTCGCCCATATCGGCAAGCGCGCGCCGCAGGGCGCGCCGCTCAGGGGCGAGCGCTCCTATCTCAGGCTGGTGAAAGATGCGCTGAGCAACAGCAACGAGGAACGCGGCTGACGCTCAACGCGCCGGCAGCCAGGCCCGCCAGCCCTGTGTCAGCAGGTAGCAGAACAACGTCACCACCGAGAGCGTGCTGTCGACGAAGATGGTGGGTTCAGGGTCGGCGGCCTCGAAGACGAACACCAGCAGCACGACCTTGCCCGCCTTGTGAAAGAAGACCAGTTCCCACAGGCCCGGCAACCGGCGCGGAAAAATCCCCAGCAGAACGAAGAGCCCGGCAAAAACCAGATAGCCGAGCATCCGCCATATCTCGACGCCGACGCGATCCGGCGCGAAATCGCCGATCGTCACGGCCGCGCCCACGAAGGCGCCGACGGCGGAAAGGCCGAGCAGGATCATCAATATTCTTGCAAGGCGGTCGCGGGCCGGCGTCATGCTGTTTTCTCCCGAGGGCAAACGATGTGCGCATTCTCGGCGCGCGCGCCATGCTCCGGAAGCGCCATTGGCGTTTGATCGCTATGCGGGAATGTATGGGTAACGCCTTGGGCCGGCATTGTGACCGGTAATGACGGCCGCATTCGCCTGTGCCTCACAAGGAAGGTTTGGCACGCAGAGGCGCAGAGACGCAGAGAAGATTTTCTGGCGCTTCGCGCCGAAGGCGTAATCCGACCTGCTTCCTCCGTGGCTCCGCGTCTCCGCGTGAAAAATTTCCTTCTTCTCCTGCTCCTTCTCTGCGTCTCTGCGCCTCTGCGTGCACAAAAGGGGGGAAGCGTCCTGCACGACTTTCGCCGGGCGGTATTTTTATTTTCCCCACAACAATACACATCAAAAAAAGCCGGTGTCTTTCGACACCGGCTTTCCTTGTCCGTCGGCGGAAGATCAGGCGGCGTGGCCGACCCGGTCTTCAGCGATGGTCACATTTTCGGGCGCCAGCGGCGCCTTGCCCAGCATGTCGTCGGAGATTTTCTCGGCGATCATGATGGTCGGCGCATTGGTGTTGCCGCCGACAAGCGTCGGCATAACGGACGCATCGACGACGCGCAGGCCCTGCAGCCCATGGACGCGGCACTTTGTGTCCACCACCGCCATCGGATCCGAACCCATTTTCGCCGTGCCGACCGGATGATAGATCGTCTCGGCGGTTTCGCGGATCCATGCGTCGATATCGGCATCGGTCTGCGTGCCGGCGCCGGGCCAGAATTCCGGGCCGCGATAGGGGTCCATCGCCCGCTGGGCAATGATGTTGCGCACCATCCTGACGCCGTCGCGCATCACCCGGCGATCATATTCGGCTTCGAGATAGTTGGGCTGGATCAGCGCGTGATCGGCGGGGTTGGTCGACTTCAAGGCCACATAGCCGCGGCTTTCGGGGCGGAGCTGGCAGATGTGAACGGTGAAGCCATGCCGGTCGGACTTCACCCGCGCATGGTCGCGCATCATCGCGGCGACGAAATGAAGCTGGATGTCCGGAACCTCGAGTTCCGGCCGCGTCTTCAGGAAGGCGCCGGACTCAAGACCGTTCGATGTCGCCAGACCCGACTTGAAGAAGGTGTATTGCATGCCGGTCATGATCTGCTTCAGCGGATTGCTGACCTGGCTGTGCAGCGTGATCGGCTGCGTGCATTCGTTGAGCACGACGCTGTCGAGATGATCCTGCAGGTTCCGGCCGACGCCCGGCAGGTCGGCGACGACATCGATGCCGAACTTGCGCAGATAGTCGCCCTTGCCGATGCCGGACAGCATCAGCACCTGCGGCGAATTGACGGCGCCGCCCGAAAGCACGATTTCGCGGCTCGCGCGGGCGGTTTTCGTCTCGCCCTTCTGGGTGTATTCGACGCCGACGGCCTTCTTGCCCTCGAAGAGAATGCGCGAGGTCAGCGCCTCGACTTCGACGGTGAGGTTCGGACGGTCGAGGACCGGGGTCAGATAGCCCTTGGCGGCGCTGCAACGCTGGCCGTTCTTGATGGTGAGCTGGTAGGGGCCGACGCCCTCCTGCTGCGGACCGTTGAAATCGTCCGTATAGGGATGGCCGGCCTGCTTGCCGGCTTCGACGAAGGCCTCGAAGAGCACATTGGTCTTGCGCGGATTGGAGACGCCGAGCGGACCGTCGCCGCCATGGAAGGCGCTGTTGCCGTTCTCGTTGCCTTCGGCGCGGCGGAAATAGGGCAGCACATCGGCAAAGCCCCAGCCTTCGAGGCCGAGCTGGCGCCACATGTCGTAGTCGCGCGCATGGCCGCGAATATAGATCATGCCGTTGATCGAGGAGGAACCGCCCAGCACCTTGCCGCGCGGCCAGAAGAGCTTGCGGTTGTTCAGGAAAGGCTGGCCCTCGGTGTAGTAATACCAGTTGGCCATGTCCGTGCCGATCAGCTTGCCGACGCCGGCCGGCATGTGGATCATGAAATTCTTGTCCTTCGACCCCGCCTCCAGCAGCAGCACCTTGTTGGCCGGATTTTCGGACAACCGGTTGGCCAGCACGCAGCCCGCGCTGCCGGCGCCGATGATGATGAAATCGAAATTGCTCATGAAACTGTTCCTGCCCGTTGGATTTGTATTGCCATATGCGCCGCCGCGCGGGACCGCGAGGTCCGCATGCCCGGCTCCGGCCGCCTCTGGCCCCGATTCCCTGATTGATCGGAATTTGCCGGTGATTGTCGGGAATCGCCGAAGCTGACGCAAGCGTCAATTTGGACCGCCCGGTGGCAAAGCCTTGCCGGAACGGGAAAAATAATCGTTTTCGGAAGCCGCCGCGGTAGAATTTCATTAACCGTGTCGGAGCTATCCTTGGCGTGGAAAGACCGGTGCAGCCTGCGCTTCGCCGAATCCGGGACAATCTGGGCCGAACAGATGCAATCCGACGACGTCGAGCACGAAGAACGCCGCAAACACAAGCGGGTCGCCTTTGAAGCCAAAGGCCGCTTTCTGGCGCCCGACGGCTCGGAGCATGAATGCTCGATCCGCGACATGTCGCTGGGCGGCCTCGCGCTGACAACCGACATCCCGGTCGGCATGGGCGAACAGGTCATCGTCTATCTCGACGAATTTGGCCGTTTCGAAGGCAAGGTCGTGCGCTTCTATGAGGGCGGCTTTGCCATCGAAACCGCCATCAGCGGCCCGCGCCGCGAACGCCTGGCGCAGCGCCTCGAAGCGCTGGCGCGCGGCGAAAAGATCGAGGTTTCGGCACGGCGCGCCTTCGCGCGATATGCGCCGGGCGAAGCCGGACTTGAGGAAACCTCGGTGCTGACGATGGATGACGGCACCTCCATCCCCTGCCGCCTCATCGACATGTCGCTGGGCGGCGCCCAGGTGGCGGTCGACGAACGCCCGCCCATCGGCACCGGCGTTTCGATCGGCAAGATGACCGGCCGCGTGGTCCGCCACACCGAGGAAGGCGTCGGCATCCAGTTCACCAACGTGCCGGAACGCGCCACCGCCCTTTCCCGCCCCTTCGGCTGATCTGGCGGCTGATCTGGCGGCCGATCGCCACTCGGCATTTCCGCCGCCATCGCGCTAGACTGCCCCTCAAATCAACAAGGGGGCCGCCTGTGAGCACGTCAATTCTCAATTATTCCATCGAAAACGACATCGCCACCCTCGCCATGGATGACGGCAAGGCCAATGCACTCGGCCACGCCATGATCGGCGAGATCAATGCGGCCCTCGACCGGGCGCAGAACGAGGCAAAGGCGGTGCTGATCGCCGGCCGCGACAAGCGCTTCTGCGCCGGCTTCGACCTCGAGGTGATGGCGTCGGGCCCCGACAATGTCCGCAAGCTGGTCGGCGCCGGCGCTGAACTGCTGATGCGGCTCTATGAATACCGGCTGCCCGTGGTGATGGCCTGCACCGGCCATGCGCTGGCGGCCGGCGGCTTGCTGCTGCTGGCGGCCGACGCCCGCATCGGCGCCGCGGGCGCCTTCAAGATCGGCCTGCCGGAAGTCGCCATCGGCATGACCCTGCCGATCTTCGGCATCGAACTGGCGCGCGACCGGCTGGCGCGCAACCGCTTCAGCGAGGCGGTCACGCAGGCGCGCATCTACGGCCCGGACGAGGCGGTTGCCGTCGGCTATCTCGACGAGACGGCGGCACCCGAAGCGCTGATCGAAACCGCGAGCGCCCGCGCCGCGACGCTGGCCGCGCTGGCCCAACCCGCCTTCGCCAATACCAAGCGCAAGGAGCGCGCCGCGACGATCGCCCATATCCGGGAAACGCTCGAGGCCGATTCCGGCAGTTTCGACGGCGCGAAAAAGGGCTGAGCGGCACATCGCAGGCTGTGTCCGGCCGGTCGGTGCTCAGCGACCTCCGCACGGAAATCGCCGCCGATCAGACCGGCAGCATCGACGCTTCGATGAAAAAATCGGACATCTCCTGCCGCCACGGTTGACCGGCGATCCCACACCGGCGCCTGGTACCCCGAACGGCATTAACGAAGCCTCGTGCCGACGCCCCGCCGCGGTCGAATTCGGGACATGAGACCGCGCAAATGCCAACCAAAACCCTCATGCGACGATTCGCCGAATTTTTTTCAGGAGTCCCGTATGAAGAATCGCGGCCGCATAACGCCGGCTGAATTCCGGGCGCCGTCCGCGCGGACACAAAAAAACCCTTGTTACACAAGCATTTTCTGCGCGTTTCAATATGTTCAATTTTATACAAATTGAGGTCCCTAAAATTTTAGGCAAAGGCTTTTTGAATTTGAACCGCATTTAGCTCGAATGTGATTCATATGCTTAAACGGACGCAAATCCCTCCCTGTCATCCTGTCCTCATGAGCCCACCAATCCGGGCTTGTGGTGATCTGGGTGGCGAAAATGTTGTGGCGTAAAAACATCCTTCTGACGACAGGCCTCGCGCTGGCACTTGCCAGCTGCCAGGCACCGGATCGCGTGGGAAGCATCGGCTTCTTCGAAAATGATGGCGCGCGCGAATATCGCGTGGCCGCGGCGATGCCGGTCGGCCAGCAGGCGCCGCCGCCTTACGGCTATATCGGCTTCTGCATCCGCAACCCGGATGAATGCGCTGGCGGCACCGACGCGCCGGAAAAGATGGAATTGACGCCCGCGCGCTGGGCCGAGCTTGAGAAGGTCAACGACTGGGTCAACAAGTCGGTCCCGCAGGTCGACGACATGACCCTCTTTCAGCGCGCCGAGTGGTGGGCCATTGCCGACGAACGCGGCGGCGACTGCGAAGACCTGGCCCTGCTGAAGCGCAAGAAACTGATCGAGCGCGGCTGGTCGCCGGACCAGCTTCTGCTGGCGGTGGTCCGCGAGTGGAACGGCGACGGCCATGCCGTGCTGCTGGTGAAGACCGACCGTGGCGAATTCGTCCTCGACAACAAGACCTGGGAGATCGTCGCCTGGCACGACGCGCCCTATCAATGGATCAAGCGGCAATCGCGCGAGCGGCCGTTCATCTGGGTCAATCTCGACCAGAAGACGTTCCGCACCATCGCACAGACCGACTTTCCGCCGCTCGGCGAGCAGGCTCCCTTTCTCGCCGCAATCGAACGAAACATGCCCGCCGATCTGCGGCCGGGTATTGCCGAAGGCCAGACGGCGAGCCGTAACGCGTTGAAGGAGGAACCTACCGCAGCGCTCGCTTTCAACTGACCTGCCGACCGGTCCCATTTGCCCCCCATTCGGGACTGGTCCTGTCGAGGCCGGCTCTGTTGCTCCCCCCGCAGCAGAGCCGGTACTTTTTGGGACCGCCTATTTGCCCTTCCAGTTCGGCTTGCGTTTTTCGGCAAAGGCGCGCGGGCCCTCGATCAGATCCTCGCTCTTGAAGAGCGCGTTGACCGCCGGATACTTGCCCGTCACCGCCTCGTTGAGATTGGCGATGTCGAGGCCCTTGTAGACCGCCTCCTTCGAGGCGCGGATCGACATCGGCGAACATTCCATGATCAGGCCCGCCCAACGCTTCGCCGCCGCCATCAGCTCGGCCGCCGGCACCACCTCGTTGACGAAGCCGAGTTCACGGCCCTCCGCCGCCGGCACCTGGCGGCCGGTCAGGATCATGCCCATCGCCCGCTTGACGCCGATCTGGCGCGGCAACCGGTGCAACCCGCCCGCCAGCGCCGCGAGACCGACCTTCGGCTCCGGCAGGGCAAAGACCGCATTCTCCGAAGCGACGATCAGGTCGCAGGCCAGCGCGATCTCGAAGCCGCCGCCCATGGCGACGCCGTTGACGGCGGCGATGACCGGCTTGGTGAGATCGAAGCGCGCGGTGAGGCCGGCAAAGCCGGTCGCCGGGACTTCGAGCTTGTTGCCCTCCGCCTGCCACCTGAGATCGTTGCCGGCGCTGAAGGCGCGCTCGCCGGCGCCGGTGATGATGGCGACCCAGAGATCGGGATCGGCGGCAAAATCGTTAAAAATTCCTTCCAGCTCGAAATTGGCCGGCGGATGAAGCGCATTCATACGCTCCGGGCGGTTGATGGTGACGATCAGCAGATGGCCGTCGCGCGCGGCGGTACAAAATTCGGTCATGGACGTTTCCCGGTGATTGAGATGTGCGTTTTCCGCACGCTGCCGCGACTTTGCCCCGCCCGATGCGGTGCGGCAAGCGCAGCTTGTTGACGCAACGGTAACCAAACCGCACTAAACATAGCCAGTGAACCGCGTTCAAAGCGCCCCAGTATCTGTGTGAAACAAGAGATAATGGCTCAATCCAACGAAGTCCTCGCGACACGGCCGGACGGCCAAACGGACGAACCGGCCCTGCGCTGGGTCCTGAAACATGGCGACCGCGTCTATGGGCCCTACAGCTTTGCGGCGATGAAGGCCTATGCCGCCGAAGGCCGCGTCGCGCCGCACAGCCTTGTCGCCCCGGAAGGCACGCCGGCCGGCGCCGGTACATGGCGCGCGGCGGGCGACCTGCCGCAGCTCGCCGTGCTCTTCGGGCACACGCCCGAAATCGAGCCCGAGCCGCAACACGATCCCGTTTCCACACCCGCCGACGAGCCCGACCTTGCGCCGGCAGCGGACGCACAGGCCGAAACGATTGCCGAAGCCCGGGCACAGCCCGCGCTCGAGCCCGCCACGCAACCGGAGCCGGACACCACCCCTCGCGCCGGCGACCCGCGCCGCCAGCCCTACGGCTCGGGCAAGGGTCAGATCGACCGCCGCGCGCAGCCGGAATCGGCGAACTTCTTGATCGTGCTCGACATCAAGGCGCGTTTCGCCGGGCCGCTCGAACAGGCGATCATGTCGCTGGGACCGGCTTACAAGCTGGCCGCCAATGTCTGGTGCGTCAACGCCGACGCCACCGCGCCGGGCCTTCTCAACGATCTCAGCGTGCATATCGGCAAGACCGATTCGATGTTCATTGCCGACACAACGCGCGACCGCACGGCCTGGAGTTCGATGGGACCCGAAGTCGACGCGAAGATCCGCCGCGTCTGGCGCCGCACTTACTGACATCGTTCCGATATCGTTCAGCCGACGCCGCGAGGCAGCGCCGCAAGGTGGCCAAATTCAACCACCGATGATAATGTTTCCGCCGTTGGGGCTTTCAAGCCGTTCGCTTGAGAGCCCTTTTTTATTTTCACCCTTCCGGCTCATCGAATCGAAAAGGCAGAACCATGGCAGCAGAAAGCGGCAACACGGTGCGCGTGCATTACACAGGAACGCTGAGCGACGGCACCGTGTTCGACAGCAGCCGCGGCGGCGAACCGCTGCAATTCGCGATCGGCGGGCGCATGGTCATTGCAGGCTTCGAGGAAGCCGTTCTCGGCATGGCGCCGGGCGACAGCAAGAAGCTGACAATTCCGGCGGGCGAAGCCTATGGCGACCACGATCCGCGCCTGGTGCAGGATGTGCCGCGTTCGGAGTTGCCGCAGGGCCTCGAACCGGCGCCCGGCATGCAACTGACCGCCAGCGGCGGCGACGGCCGCGAAATCGCGCTGGTCGTCACCGAGGTGACGAGCGACAGCGTGCGGCTCGACGCCAATCATCCGCTGGCCGGCCAGGACCTGACCTTCGAGATCCAGCTCGTCGACATCGCCTGAACCGCGTGCGCCGTCAGGGCGCCGGCCGGGCAAGCGGCAACGGCACCCGCTTCACGGCCGGGATCCCGCGCGTCGAAACATCGGGCTCGAAATCCGGAATGCCGGCGGCATCCGGCCGCGCCAGCGGCAGCGGCAGCGGCAGCGGTGCGGACGCATCCGGCAGCACGGGTTCGGCCGGTTCCACGACCGGCACTGGCGCGGCGTCGTCTTCCACCGGCTCGATCCGCACACCGCCGGCGCGCGCCGTATCGGTCATGATCGAACCGGCGCTGCGCCAGCGCAGGATCAGCGGCGCCCCGAGCGCGCTGACATCGGCGCATTTGGCCGCCGGCGTCTCGCCGCGATCGCACAAGGCCGTGGCGCGGACGATCTCGAACTGAAATTGCGCGCGGCGCAGGAATTCCGGAAAGACGCTGCTTTTCTGTGCCGCCTCGACAAGCGGCAGATAGCGCGCGCAGTCGCTTTGCTGGCGCTCCATCATCTCGGCAAGTCGCGCCGCGACGGGCGATCCTTCCGCCGGCGCGGCCATGCAGAGCCGCCACATCAACTCGGCCGTCGCATGATCGTAAAGCAGGATCAGCGCGCGGCTGCGATCGTTGAGCCCGGCATAGAGCCGCGCCGTGTCGCGCGGGTCCCAGCGGCGAAACCCGTCGATGAAAGCGGTGATGTCGACGGCATCGGCCGGCGCCGGCAGAAAGCGGCTTTCGGCCTGCGCCGGCACAGCCGGACGCACGCCGCGCTTCAGAAATGAAAATTCGCGCGACGCCGCCATGTCCGGTCCGGAGGGGCCGCCGGAGGGTATGAAAAGAAACTGCAGACCGAGCGGGCGCTCCTCGATGTGAAAGATTGCTGCATCGGACGCGGCACCGGAGAGGCGCACCACGCCTTGCGCATCGCCCGTGTCAACGCCGGTCCGCTCACCATTGATCGTGTAGACACCGCCGCCGGGCGTCGTCAGCCGTCCGACGACGCGGGTGCCGACCTGCTGCAGCGTCAGCGCCATGCCCGCCGCCTCGCCGATGCCGTCATAGCCGCCGGTGAATTCGGCGGCCGGCGCGCGCAACGGCATCAGCAGCATGCAGAGCGCCACCGCCGCCAGTCTCGCCACCGATGCCGCCCGCCGGACGGCAAGCCTCCGCATCTTCTGTCCTTGTGCCCTTTCCGGGTGCCGTGCCTATCGCCCCTTGAAGCGCGGCTCCCGCTTTTCGATGAAGGCCGTCATGCCTTCCTTGAGATCTTCGGTCCGCATCAGCGGCAACAATTGCAGATAGACGTGATGCACATGTTCCGGGAACGGTTCGTTGAGCCCCATGCGCATCATCCGCTTGGCCGCGCGCACGGCCAGCGGCGCGTTGCCGGCGATCTCGGCGGCAAGGGCGCGGGCACGCGGCATCAGATCGGCATCGGCGACGACTTCGGAGGCAAGCCCCCATTCGACGCTCTGCTCGGCCGACAAGGTGCGGCCGGTAAATATCAGTTCAGCCGCCTTCGACCAGCCGATCAGCCGCGGCAGGATCCATGTACCGCCCGATTCCGGCAGCAGGCCGCGCTTGCAGAAGGCGGCAGCGAACTTCGCCGACGTCGCCATCAGCCGGATGTCGCAGCCAAGCGCCGTGTCCATGCCGTAGCCGGCCGCGCCGCCATTGACGGCGCAGATGGTGGGCGTTTCCATCGCGTGAAGCACGGTCGGCGGTGTGTGATTGAGATCGAGCGTTGTCGAGGTGACGCCGCCGCTCTGCCCGATCGAAAGATTGCCCGATGCCTGCGGCCTGAGATCGAGACCGGCGCAGAAGGCCCGGCCGGCACCGGTCAGGATCACGCAGCGCACCTCCGGATCCCGGTCGGCTTGCAGCAGCCGCTCGGTGAGCTGGTTCAGCATGACGCCCGAAATCGTGTTCATCCGCTCTGGCGCATTGAGCGTGATGGTCGCAACATGATCGGCAACCGCATAAAGAACTTCGTCCGCCGCTTCGGGCGCCTGTTTGGCCTGGCTCATCGGTTTCTCCCTGTCCGAAATATCGTTGCGGCGAGCTTAGCCCATAAGCTCAACCGCAAACAGCCGGCCCGCCCGCATCGAAAAACGGGTGGCGCACATAGTCGCCCGGCTCGATACCCAGCGACGCGGCCCGGCCACCGGCGATTTCCAGCACCCCGTTGACGGGAACGCCCGATGTGTGGATGTCGAGCGACAGCGGCTCCGTCATTGCGGCGATGCGGGCAATACGGCCATCGGCTTCGATGAAGATCATGTCGAGCGGGATCAGCGTGTTCTTCATCCAGAAGCTGGCGATCCGGCATTGCGCATAGAAAAACAGCATGCCGGCGTCTTCGTCGAGGCGCTCGCGGAACATCAGCCCCTCCCGGATTTCCTCCGGGCTGACGGCAAGTTCGACCGTGAAGCGATGCATCGCGCCCGACGCCGTTTCGACGGTAACGACATTCTCCGCCGCGGTCGGCGGCGCGCAGGCACCGGCGGCCAGACCGAACAGCAGGGCGGCGGCGAGAGCGGCAGCACGCATCAGTCGAGGCGCTTCAGGCCGGCCGCGTAGCGTTTCCAGTTCTGGACATAGTGATCGGCGGAAAGCTTCAACGCCTCGGCCATTTCCTTGTCGAGCGTGCGGATGACCTTGCCCGGCGCGCCCAGCACCATCGAATAGTCGGGAATATCCTTGCCCTCGGCGATCAGCGTGTTGGCGCCGATCAGGCAGCCCTTCCCGATCCGCGTGTTGTTGAGGATGATGCTGCCGATGCCGACCAGACTGCCGGCACCGATGGTGCAGCCATGCAGCATCACCAGATGGCCGATGGTCACGTCGCACTCGATGGTCAGCGGCGAACCGGGATCGGTATGCAGCACCGAACCGTCCTGCACGTTCGAGTTCTCACCGATGGTAATGAGCTCGTTGTCGCCGCGCAGCACGGCGCCGAACCAGACGCTGGCATTCTTCTCCAGTTTCACATTGCCCATCACCTGCGCATTGGGCGCGATCCAGTAGTCGCCCTCCGGCGGCAGGATCGGCTTCGCATCGCCGATCGCGTAAATGGCCATGAATGCTCTCCCCGTCACTCGTTTGTTGTGGCGCGGACTATGCCATGGCTGGCGGCCGGAAACGAGACTTGCGGAACGCGCATCAAATAGGGTGTCATTCGCACGTCAAGGGCAGCGCCTAGTGTCGGCCCGGCAAACCGGGGCGAGGGGGATCGAAAAATGGCACGGCGGAGAACATCGGAGACGGGCAGCATCGGCGAAGCGATGGAAGCGACCGACGACCGGCCCGTGGCCCGCGCCATGGCGCCGACGCTGGGTGAGCTCTGGAACCGCCGCCTCGCCCGCCGCGACGTGCTGAAAGGCATCGGCAAGGCGGCATTGCTGGCTTCGGTCAGCGCATTGCCGTTGGCCGCCTGCAGCGATGCACAGCAAGGCTTCGCGCCTGACGATATTTTCGGTTTCGAGGAAGTGCCGCACGGCATCGACGAAACGCATCATGTCGCAAGCGGCCATACGGCCGACATCCTGATCCGCTGGGGCGACCCCATATTGCCCGGCGCACCCGAATTCGACCCGCTGAACCAGAGCGCCGAGCGGCAGTTGCAGCAATTCGGCTACAACAACGACTATGTCGGCTTCGTGCCCCTGCCCTGGGGATCGGGCGCCAGCGATCGCGGCCTTCTGTGCATTCATCACGAATACACCAATGACGACCTGATGCATCCGGGGCTCACGCTGGTGCCGGGTCAGGATCCGCGCGATCTCTTCACCCGCGAAATCGTCGAAATCTCCATGGCCGCGCATGGCGGCACCATCGTCGAGGTCGCCCGCGGCAATGACGGCAAATGGAGTGTCGTGCGCGACAGCGCCTTTAACCGCCGCATCACCCCGCTGGCGACGGCGATGACGATTTCCGGCCCGGCCGCCGGCCATCCGCGCCTGCAAACTTCGGAAGACCCCGAGGGCCGCACGGTAATGGGCACGTTCAACAATTGCGCCGGCGGCATCACCCCCTGGGGCACATGGCTGATGTCGGAAGAGAATTTCAATTTCTATTTCAGCGGCATCCCCGCCGACGCGGCCGAAGCGGCAAATCATGCGCGCATCGGCATTCCGGCCGGCTTTGCCTATCCCTGGGGCCGCTACCACAAACGCTTCGATGTCGCGGCCGAACCGCGCGAGCCCAACCGCTTCGGCTGGATCGTCGAGGTCGACCCGCTCGATCCGTCATCGACGCCGGTGAAGCGCACGGCGCTTGGGCGCTTCAAGCATGAAGGCTGCGAGAGCGCGCGGACAAGGGACGGCCGCCTGGCTGTCTATTCAGGCGACGATCAGCAGTTCGAATACATCTACAAATTCGTCAGCCGCGACAAGGTGAACCTCGACGACCGCGCCGCCAATGCAACGCTGCTCGACGAGGGTACACTCTATGTGGCGCGCTTCGAGGACGACGGCACCGGCCGCTGGCTGCCGCTGGTTCATGGGGCGAACGGTCTCGACGAGGCAAACGGCTTTGCCTCCCAGGCCGATGTGCTGATCGAGGCCCGCCGCGCCGGCGACATTCTCGGCGCAACACCACTCGACCGGCCGGAAGATGTCGAACCGCATCCGGTCACCGGCAAGGTCTATGCGGCGCTTACCAATGCGAAAGAGCGCACGCCCGACAAGGTGGACGCCGTCAATCCGCGTGCGAACAATTTCTGGGGCCAGATTGTCGAACTGGCGCCCGGCGATGACGATCACGCCTCGGAAACATTTGCATGGACATTGCTCGTCAAATGCGGCGATCCGGCCAATCCGGCGATCGACGCGGCATGGAACCCCGAAACATCGGAAAGCGGCTGGTTCGCCTGCCCCGACAATGTCGCGATCGACGCGAAGGGCCGTCTCTGGGTCGCCACCGATCAGGGCTCGGGCTGGCACAAGGCGTCGGGCACGGCGGACGGACTTTATGCGCTGGCGACCGGCGGCGACAAGCGCGGCATCGCCCGGCAACTCTTCCGCGCGCCGGTCGGCGCCGAGGTCTGCGGCCCGATCTTCACACCCGACGGCGCGGCGCTCTTTCTCGCCGTCCAGCACCCGGCAGCGGACGGAACGACTGATTTCGCGGGCTTCGAACGCCGTTCAAGCTTCGCCGATCCGGCCACGCGCTGGCCTGACTTCAACACCGATATGCCGCCCCGTCCCTCGCTTCTGGTCATCACGGCCGACAAGGGCGGCCCGGTCGGCGGCTGAGGCATGCCTGCGCCGGGTTGCGTCGGCAGGCGCAATGCCCCAAGCTTGGCCTGCGGCGTCATCGGCGAGCGCGCGCCGGCGCGAACGGCGAATGCAGTGAGGGCGTATCGGCATGCGATTCCTGTTCAGTCTGGTTCTCTTCCTGCTTGCCGTGCCGGTTCTCCTGATGCTGGCTTACGAGCGCGGATTGCTTGATGACTATGTGCCGGAAGATGCCATCGACCCCGAGCCCTTCATCCAGGCAGAACTTTCCAGCGTCACCGATGGACCCGATCTGAGCCGCCGCATCGACAGGGCGCTCGACGAAAAGCTGTATGACGACGCCGTCATGTATGCCGAGATCGCCGACTACATGAATGTCGAACTCGAAGCACCGACACGCGCGCGCCTGCTCGATGAGGACGCACCGGCCCGTCGCGCGGCGCGCGGCGCCGGCAGTTTCCTCGAAGGTTTTGTCACCGGTCATGGCAGCGACACGGCCGGCTTCATGGGCGCGATCGCCTCCGACCTCACAGTCGTCGGCGATGTACGCGACATCGGCGCCGAAGGCTCAAAGCTGGCGCGCGGCGAAGATTATTCGAAACTGATCCTCGGCCTCTCGGTCGTCGGCCTTGCCGCCACAACGGCAACCATCGCAACCGGCGGCGGCGGGTTGCCGGTAAAGGTCGGCGTCTCGTTGCTGAAAGTCGCCGAAAAGGCCGGCACCATCACCGCGCGCTTCGCACGCGACGTATCGAATGTGCTGCAGGAAGCCGTCAATTTCGAAAAACTGCGCGGCTTGCTGCGCACCACCGATCTTGCCGACAGTGCCGCGACGCGCCGCGCAATTCTCGAATATGCCGATGGTGTGTCGCTGGCGCGCGTGACACCGATCCTCACCGACATGGCGGCCCTCGAGCGCGCCGTCGGACCGGCCGAGGCGGTGCGGTTGATGCGGCATGTGGACAGCACCGGCGACCTCGCCCGGGTCGGTCGCATGGGCGAAAAGCTCGGCACCAAGACGCGCGGCGTGGTTGAACTGACCGGAAAGACCAGCCTGCGCGCCTTCAAGACTGCATGGAACCTGATCTTGCTTGCCCTGCAATGGGTGTGGGCGATTGTGGCCGGTCTCGGCGCATTGTTGCTGGGATCGCTGAGCCGGCGCGCCATGCGTCGCCGGAAAAGACCGGCCTAGGCCGACAGCAACACGCCGATCAGGAAAACGCCGGAGAGGAAGCTCCACATCACGGCAATACAGCTTGAGAGCAGCATCCAGACCGGCGGACGGTTCTCGAACACCTGGGCCCGCAGCGCATTGCGCAGGATCACCGTTGGGCCGGCAAAAACAAGAGTCAAGACGCCAACCAACTGCAGGATCATCGGTTCCGATGTGAGCTGAAAGCTCGGTGGTTTGTTGGTAACCAGCCGATAGAAGCTGCTGGCCAGTCCGGCCGCGACAAATCCGGTCGCGATCGAAAAGAAAAAAGCCCCGAATACTGACATATGCCCCGCCACGCCCCTGTTATCGTCCGACCGGGCCGCGCGCGGCGCGGTCGGTTTCGATTCCATCGATGAAATGAGATGCCGCGGCGGCCAGACGCATTTGCGCAAAAGCCACGGCTGAGTCCGGAATGGCCTGCCGGTCGAGCAGGCTTGTAAACTGTGGATCGGTCAGCGCGGCCCGCAGATCGGCGGCCGGATTGCCGCGCGCTTTAAGCGCAATCTCGGTCAACAGCGGTGAACGCGCACCGAGTTCGAATTCGGATCCGCCCAGCCGGCAAACCCCGAGATCGGCCTCGCAAACCAGCGACGGCAATGCGAGCGTCCGGTCGTCGCCCGGCAATGGCATGTAGCCGCCAAAGAACAGGAAGGCCCCGAGCACGATCAGCGATTTGAATGCGAACTGGATCATGCCCCCTTGTCCGCAAGCGCCATACCAGCCCGGCCCGGCGGGGCAGAGTTTTGAAATGATCTTTTAATTTCAGTGGGTTATAAGGGTGGAGGTGGCCTGATCGAGCGGCCGCCCAAAAGGCGGAACAGCCGCCTTCCGTGCCGGATTGCGCCGTCGCTGTGCCAACCCGGCACAGCATTACGGGGCCGGTTCTCGGGCGACAGCAGGAGGTGAATTTGGCGCGCGGCAGTCAATCGGACGACGAATATGTCCGCGAGCGCCCGGCATGGATTATTCCGGCGCTGATCCTGATTGGCGTACTGACCTTTTCGGGCGCGTTTCTCTATTACTATTTCGGGCCGACGCCGAGCGAGATTCTGGGGCTCGACCCGCGTGCCAGTTCGGCCGACCGAAAGATCGACACCATTATTGCCGACCGGCGCTTCCTGATCCCGGAAAACTACACACGTTATCCAAGCCAGCGTGGCGGCGGCCGGCGCACAAATGTCGACATGCACGCATTGCTGCCGCGGCTGACACCCTACGAGGCCGATCTGCAGGAACGTTTCATCGACAACTCGGCCGACTCCGACGTGATCTATTTCACGCTGGCCGAAACCGCGACGCCGCTCAGCTCGGCGCGCCGCCTGAAGGAAATCTATTCGAAATACCTGGCAGCCCCCGAACCCGAACAGGACCGGGCAGGATTGCAGCGTTTCACCTTCCGCGACGATTCGGGCTATGCCAATCAGGATTTGCTGGTCGGCACCGACGATGAAGGGCGCATGGTATTGTTGCTTTGCGACCGGCCGAGCAGGCTCGTCGACAGCCCGAACTGCGCACGTTCGCTGCTGTGGGGTCCGCGCCTCGAACTAAGCTATCGCTACAAGCGAAGCCATCTGGGCGACTGGCGCGAGATCGACGGCACGGTCATGAAGCTCGTCGGCGAATTCGAAACCCGTGAACAGATTGACGGATTGCAGGGCCCGATCTTCGACTAGAGCGTTTCCAGGCGAAGTGCCTCCTTTAAACAAAAAGGGGGCGGTTCGCCGTCCGGAAACGCGACAAAACAATAACAGAGAGCCGTTCATCATTTCCGTGAAACGGCGAACGGCTCTAACGGTCACTCAGGCAGATCGATGTCGAGGATCGCCATATTGAAGGCGTAGGAAACCTCGCCCTCTTCTTCGTCCTTGAAAATAACACCGATGAATTCATCGCCGATATTCACCTCGGCCGAATCGTCTTTCTGCGGCCGCGCCCTGACAGTGATCGACGGCAGCTTGAACTTCTCCCGCAAATAGCTCTCGATGCGCTTGATTTCGATCTTGTCCAAGAAGCTCTCCCGTCGTCGGCATTGCTGAATGGCCCCGCAAGAGGGCGTGTCCGGTCGTTTTAACCATTTGCCACCTCTGGCGCAAACCGGACCTGCGCCCGCTTGCCGCTGCGGCGCTTCGTCCAATTGGCCGCTGCAACCGTCCATGAGAGCCTGCCCTGTCGGAAATCCGGCTCGGAACGGGAAGCATGTCGGTACGCACACGAAAATGGCTGGCGGTCTTTACCGTGGTGCTGACGCTGGCAGCGCTGGCGGCACTTGTCGGCCCGGCGCACGACGCGACACCGGAAAGCAACGTGCAGGCCTTCGCCGTGGCGCCCGACCGCTAGCGCGCCGTGTAGCCGCCATCGATCACCAGTTCGGTGCCGGTCATGAAGGCCGCCTCTTCCGAAGCCAGAAAGACGATCCCGTTGCCGATGTCTTCGGGTGCCCCGAGCCGTCCGATCGGATGCAGCATGGTCAACATCTCGACCATCTCGTTGGAGCCGATCTGCACACCGCCCATTTCGCCTCTGTCGATGACCGCCTGCACCATCGGCGTGCGGATATAGCCCGGATGCACTGAATTGACGCGGATACGATAGCCGGCCATCGCGCATTCGAGCGCCGCCGACTTGGTGAGCAGACGCACGCCACCCTTGGCCGCATTGTAGTCGGACGCCCCGGGCTGGCCGACCAGGCCGAGGATCGACGACACATTGATGATCGAACCGCTCGGCCCGCCCTTCGCCGTCGTCTTCTTGATGGTGCGGATACCGTGCTTGCAACCGAGAAACACGCTGTCGAGATCGACGGCGATGGTATGCCGCCAGTCTTCAAGCGGCTTGTCCTCGATGGCACTCGGCTCGGGCGCGATGCCAGCATTGTTGACGAGAATGTGCAAGCCGCCGAATTTCTGCTCGGCGAGCGCCACTGCCTGCTCCCACTGCGCCTCGTCGACCACGTCGTGGCGCATGAAGATCGCCTCGCCGCCGGCCTGCGAAATAGCATCGACAACTTTCAGTCCGGTCTCTTCGTCAAGATCGGTGCAGAGCACCTTCGCGCCCTCTTGCGCCATCAGCCTGGCGCTGACCGCACCGATACCCTTCGCCGCGCCGGTCACGATCGCGACCCTGCCTTCAAGACGTCCCATTCGCTTCTTCCCTGTTTTGCGCCGGATTCCGCCTCCGGCTTTGCGGGCCATTCTGCCGCGCTGGCGCAAATACGCAAAGGGCGAAAGCGCCGCATCTCTGTGCTATAGAGCGAGACGCATGCCCGAACGTACAAGACCCGAAACAACCCGGAAAGAAAAATGCCCGTCGCCCTCGAAATCACCTTCGCAACCAAACAGGCCGATCATATTCTAACCCAGCTCCGCGCCTACAAGGAGCGTGAGTTCGACCGCAACCCGCCCCGCGGCTTTCTCGGCGCCACGATCGCGGACCATCCGGACAAGGGCACCGTCGTTTTCCGCAGCGAATGGGAAGACGACGACGCACTCGAATATACGCGCGACAGCGCCCCGTTCGAGGCCTGCCTCGATCTCTGCGACATCCATGCCGATGGGCGTGACGACCGGAAAATGGAAATCGGCTGACCCACATGACCGCTTCCGTCTATCCGCCCTCCTGGTATGCCGCGACGGCCAATGCGCTGCCGGCGCAGCCGCCGCTCGCGGGCGACACGAAAGCCGACATCTGCATCGTCGGTGGCGGCTATACCGGCCTGTCGGCGGCGCTGCATCTGGCCGAGCGCGGTTTCTCCGTCATCGTGCTGGAAGCCGAACGCATCGGCTGGGGCGCTTCGGGCCGCAATGGCGGTCAGCTCGGCACTTCGCAGCGCAAGGATCAACGCAGCCTCGAAAAAATGCTGGGCCCGGAATGGGCCCGCCGCCTCTGGGAGCTCGGCATCGAGAGCAATGCGCTGGTCAAACAGCTGATCGCAACCCATGCCATCGACTGCGACCTGAAACCGGGCCTGCTGCATGCCGCATGGAAACGCGGCGATGCGGCATGGCTGGAGGAAGATGCCGACTATCTCCGCACCCATTACGGCTACGGCAAGGCACGTTACGTGTCGCGCGACGAAATGCGCGAGATGGTGGCATCCGACCGCTATTGGGGCGGCGTTCTCGACGAGGACGGCGCGCACCTGCACCCGTTGAACTATGCGCTCGGCCTCGCCCGTGCCTGTCTCGCCAAAGGCGTCAGAATTCACGAAAACACCCGCGCACTCGACATCTCGCCGGCCGGCGTGAAGACCGCGCAGGGATCGGTCGGCGCCGCCCATGTCGTGCTGGCCTGCAACGGCTATCTCGGCCGCCTGGAGCCGCGCATCGCGCCCGCCATCATGCCGATCAACAACTTCATCATCGCGACCGAACCGCTGGGAACCCGGGCGCGCGAATTGATCCGCGACGATGTCTGCATCCAGGACACCAAATTCGTGATCGACTATTACCGGCTGTCGCCCGACGGGCGCCTGCTCTTCGGCGGCGGCGAGAATTATTCGCCGCGCTTCCCCGCCGACATTGCCGCCTTTGTCAGAAAGCCGATGCTGCGCGTCTTTCCGCAACTGAAGGATGTGCGTATCGACCATGCCTGGGGCGGCACGCTGGCGATCACACTGAAGCGCCTGCCGCATTTCGGCCGTCTCGCACCGAATGTGATCTTCGCGCATGGCTATTCCGGCCAGGGCATCAACATCGCGACGCTGGCCGGCAAGCTGATTGCCGAGGCCGTTGCGGGACAAGCCGAGCGCTTCGACTGGATGGCAAAAATCCCGGCGCCCGATTTCCCGGGCGGCACATGGCTGCGCTATCCGGGGCTTGTTGCCGGCATGATTTTCTATGCGATGAAAGACCGGCTGCCCTAGAGCGTTTTCAGCAAAAGTGGCCGCCGGTTTTGCGGTTCGAAAACGCGACAAAACAAATAACATCGATCCGTTTGTCGTCTCTTGAAACGGCGAATGGATCGAAGCAGCTAGATGTCGTCGCCTTCGTCCTTGATCATCTGATCCATGGCATGGGCCGGCTTGTCGCAGCCCGCACAGCCGACGATCTTGGCCGGCACACCGACAGCCGTGCAATGCGCCGGCACGTTATGCAGCACCACGCTGCCCGCGCCGATGCGGCTGTACTCGCCGATCTCGATATTGCCGAGCACCTTGGAACCGACCGAAATCAGCACGCCGCGCCGGACCTTCGGATGACGGTCGCCCTGCTCCTTGCCGGTGCCGCCCAGCGTCACGCCATGCAGCATCGACACATCGTCTTCGACCACAGCCGTCTCGCCGATGACGATGCCGGTCGCGTGGTCGATGAAGATGCCGCGGCCGATCCGCGCCGCCGGATGAATGTCGACGGCGAAAAGATCGGAAATACGGTTCTGGATATAAAGCGCCATCGCCTTGCGGCCCTGTCCCCACAGCCAATGCGCCACGCGGTAGGCCTGCAGCGAATGGAAGCCTTTGAAATAGAGCAGCGGCTGGATGTAGGAGTGGCAGGCGGGATCGCGCTCGTAATAGGCGACGATGTCGGCGCGGTAGGCCTCGCCGATTTCCGGCGCCTCGCGCAACGCCTCGTCGAACAACTCGCGAAGCTGCATCGGATGCACTTCCGCATTGCCGAGCTTCTGCGCCAGGTGATAGGCGACCGCGTCGTTGAACGCGCGATGATTGAGAATGGTCGAATAAAGGAAGCTGGCGAGAATAGGCTCGCCCGCCGTCATGTCCTCGGCTTCGCCGCGCACGCGCTCCCAGACGGGATCGCAAACGGCAAGCGGCTGGTTCCTCTCGACGGACTTTGGCATGGGTCCACTCCTCGCCCGTTGGATGCGGGGCAGCACGTCCTCCCACGGGACAGGCCCTCACATGGCGAAATGCCGGCGGTTTCCGCGAGCCTAACACATGGGCGGCATCGGAGCGAGTTCAATAGGGGAACCTGCTTTTCCCGGACCCCGTGTTAAGCTTTTTCGAAAGCCGTTTCAGGGAGCCCGCCCATGCCTTTCGCCACCGTCGGCGACATCGAGATTTACCACGAACGGATCGGCGCCGGCCCGCGCCTGCTGTTCATTTCCGGCACCGGCGGCGACCTGCGCGTCCACCCCAATGTGCTCGACGGCCCCTTCCCCAGGCATTTCGACATGCTGGCCTATGACCAGCGCGGCCTCGGCCAGACCTCGAAGCCGGACACCCCCTACAGCATGGCCGAATATGCCGAGGATGCCGTCGGCCTGATGACCGCCATCGGCTGGGGCTCGGCGCTTGTCGTCGGCGTCTCCTTCGGCGGCATGGTGGCGCAGGAGCTGGCGATCCGCCATCCGCATGTCGTCGAGGGCCTGGTGCTGGCCTGCACCTCGCCGGGCGGCGAAGGTGGCGCCTCATACCCGCTCCACACGCTGCAACACCTGGACCGCGATACCCGCGCCCGCCACATGATCGGCATATCCGACACGCGCCACGACGCCGCCTGGGCCAAAGCTAACGAAAAAGCTTACGAACAGATGGTCGCCTTCGCCGCCAATGATCCATATACGGACGAACCGGGCCACGCCATGGGCCAGCGCCGCCAGCTTGAGGCCCGCGCCGCCCACGACACCTGGGATCGCCTCGGCGACATCCGCTGCCCGGTGCTGATCGCGGCCGGCAAATATGACGGCATCGCCCTGCCCGAAACGCAGCAGAAGATGGCCTCGCGCATCAAGGGCGCCGAACTGCGCTTCTACGACGGCGGCCACCTCTTCATGCTGCAGGACCGCGCCGCGCTTCCGGCGATGATCGCCTTTCTGAAGGGAGAAGACTTGCCTCCGGCCACCGCCTGACCTAAAAGTTAATGCAGGACATTAGATCTGGGGAGCGCGGCGCCATGGGCCGGAAAATCCTTTTCATCACCACCGACCAGATGCGCTTCGACGCCATCGGCGCCAACGGCCAGAAGGTCGCGCGCACACCGGCCATCGACGCGCTGGCCAGCGCCGGCATCAACTACACCCGCGCCCACAACCAGAACGTCGTCTGCATGCCGGCCCGCTCGACCATGATCACCGGGCAATACGTGTCCACGCATGGCGTCTGGATGAACGGCGTCCCGCTGCCGGTCGATGCGCCCTCGGTCGCGCAATATCTCAACGAAAAGGGCGGCTACAAGACGGCGCTGATCGGCAAGGCGCATTTCGAGCCCTTCCTCGATCTCCACCAGCAATTCTACGAAAGCCAGATGGCGCGGCTGGGCGAGAACGGCCCGCATCGCGGCTTCGACCATATGGAGCTCGCCACGCATTCGCCGCTGATCCTCCACTACAATGAATGGATGAAGAAGAACGACCCGGAAGCGCTGGACTTCTTCTACCAGAACCTCAACGACAAGTTTCAGGTCAACGCCGCCGGCGGCGGCGACACCGGCGCCTGCCAGGTGCATTTCAACAAAATCGCCCGCGCGCATTACCACACCGACTGGGTCGCCGACCGCACCATCGACTGGCTTGCCTCGATCGGCACGCAGGACGACTGGTTCTGCTGGATGAGCTTCCCCGATCCGCACCATCCCTGGGACCCGCCGCAATCGGAACTCCACCGCCACCCCTGGCGCGAAACGCCGCTGCCGGATTTCTATCCGGGCTCGAAGGAAAAGATCGAGGAAGTACTGGCCGGCAAGCCGCGTCACTGGATGGAGTGGTACAAGGGCGAGCGCGTCACCAATTACGAAGCGCCGCCCGAATTCCGCGCCTGCGACATGACCGCCGATCAGGTGCGCGAGATCAACGCCTTCACCCATGTCGAGAACGAGTTGATCGACGAGGGCGTCGCGAAAGTGATGGCCTATGTCGAAAAGCGCGGCTGGGGCGACGATGTCGATGTCGTCTTCACCACCGATCACGGCGAATTCCAGGGCGAGTTCGGCCTGCTTTTCAAAGGCCCCTATCATGTCGACGCGCTGATGCGCCTGCCGATGATCTGGCGCCCGGCGAAATCGGCGAAGGTTGCGCCCGCTTCGGTCGAGAAACCGGTCGGCCAGGTCGATCTCGCCCCGACCTTCTGCGAAATCGCCGGCCTGCCCGTGCCTGAATGGATGCAAGGCAAGCCGATGCCGAAGACCGATGCCGAAGGCGACAAGCAGGGCCGCGAGCGCGTCTTCACCGAATGGGACTGCAAACATGTCGACGGCACCACCGTCGGCCTGCGCACCATCTATCGCGACGGCTACACCATCACCGCCTATCTCCCCGGCACCATCTATGACGGAACGGAAGGCGAGCTCTACGACCACAGGAACGACCCGCGCCAGTTCCGCAACCTCTGGAACGATCCGGCCCATGCAGCCATCAAGTCCGACCTCCTCACCGATCTTCTGGACAGCCTGCCCCCCGTCCGCGACCCGCAACTGGAATATGTCGCGCCGGTGTAAAGGCGCGGCGGTTGCCAGAAACGCATGCGCCCTGTATCCCGGAAGGCATTGACGCCATTCCGCAAGGACGCCCCATGCCCTCCCCCACCCCGCGCATGCTCGCCGAGAAAACCGGCGCCATCGGCTGGATGATTTTCAACAATCCCGAACGCCTCAACGCCGTCAGCCTCGATATGTGGCAGGCGGTGCCGGAAATCGTCGCCGCTTTCGACGCCGATCCCGAAATCCGCGTCATCGTCCTGAAGGGCGCGGGCGACAAGGCCTTCGTCGCCGGCGCCGACATTTCGCAATTCGGCGAAAGCCGTTCCTCGGCCGAGGGCATCGAAGCCTATGAAAATGCCACCACCCGCGCCTTCGACGCCATCGCCGAGGCGCACAAGCCGACCATCGCGATGATCAACGGCTACTGCATCGGCGGCGGCCTCGGCATCGCGCTTTCCTGCGACCTGCGCTTTGCCGCCGACCACTCGAGCTTCGGCATCCCGGCGGCAAAACTCGGCCTCGCCTATGCCGCATCGGGCACCGGCCGCCTGGTCCATGTCGTCGGCCCGGCCTTCGCCAAGGAAATCTTCTTCACCGCCCGCCGCTTCACCACCGACGAAGCGCTGGCCATGGGCCTTGTCAACCGCGTCACCGCGCCCGACGCGCTCGAAGCCTTGACCCGCGACACCTGCGCCACCATCGCCGAAAACGCCCCGCTGACGGTCGCCACCGCCAAGCAGGTGGTCGACGAATTCGCCAAGGCGCCGGGCAATTTCGACCATGAAAAATGCGAGGCGCTGATCGCCCGCTGCTTTGCCAGCGACGATTACAAGGAAGGCCGCGCCGCCTTCATGGAAAAGCGAAAGCCTCTATTCAAAGGCAAATAAGAACAACGAACCGAAAACAGGGAGCAACAAAAATGGGACGTCTCGACGGCAAGGTCGCCATCATCACTGGCGGCACCAGCGGCATCGGCCGCGGCACGGTCGATCTTTTTCTGAAGGAAGGCGCGAAAGTCGTCGCCGCCGACCTGCAGGACCACAAGGGCGAGGCGATGGAACGCGAACTGGGCGCGAACTTCTCTTATTGCCGCGCCAATGTCGCCCATGAAGACGAGATGAAAAATCTCGTCGCCCACACGGTGAAGAAATTCGGCCGCCTCGATGTGCTCTTCAACAACGCCGGTTATGGCGGCGTCGGCGGCGAGCTGCACGAAATCGACATGGCCGGCTTCGACGAAACTGTCGGCGTGCTGCTGAAAGGCGTCGTGCTCGGCTACAAATATGCGGTGCCGCACATGACGGCGCAACAATCGGGCTCGATCATCTCGACGGCCTCGGTCGCCGGCCTGCAGGCAGGCTACGGCCCGCTGGTCTATTCGGCCTGCAAGGCCGCCGTGCATCATTTCTCGCGATGCGCGGCGCTGCAGCTCGCGCCGCATTTCGTCCGCTCCAACGCGATCTGCCCCGGCGGCATCGCCACCTCGATCTTCGGCGCCGGATTGGGCCTCGGCACCCAGGTCGCCGACCAGTTCGCCGAAGTGATGAAGACCCATCTGGCGAAAATCCAGCCGACCCCGCGCTCGGGTCTCCCGGAAGACATCGCCAATGCCGCGCTCTTCCTCGCCAGCGACGAGTCGAGCTTCGTCACCGGCCAGACCATCGCGGTCGATGGCGGCCTCACCGCCGGCCCGATGGCGACCCTCGGCAAGCGCATCGATTTCGAAAAAGTCATCGGCGACTTCCTCGCCGAACTGCCCGAGGATGCGAAGAAGCCGGCCTGACCGGTATCTCGATACGTACTATAAGTATGTACGTCTGCTTGACATACGTACAATATTTAAGTACGCTTGGCCATGATCAGGAGCTTTCGCGACAAGCGCACGGCGGCGCTCGCTGAGGGGAGGCCTGCAAAGGGCATTCCTGCCGACGTTCTCCGCCGCGCCGTCGCGAAACTCTTCATGCTCGACACGGTGACCCGCGTTGAAGACCTGCGCGTACCGCCCGGCAACGAGCTCGAAAAGCTCCGGGGCGACAGGGCGGGCCAGTATTCGATCCGCGTCAATCGCCAGTGGCGCATCTGTTTCGTCTGGCGCGACGGCGATGCCCACGATGTCGAGTTCGTCGACTATCACAATTGAATTCGAGGAAGACGTCATGTCCCGCAAAGTTCCGCTCCCCCATCCCGGTTCGATCCTGAGGACCGAGTTTCTGGAGCCGATGGAAATGTCGGTCTATGCCCTGTCGAAGGCCATCGGCGTTCCGCGCAGCCGCATGAACGAAATCTGCAACGGAAGGCAGGGCATTTCCGCAAGCATCGCCCTCCGTCTCGGGCGCTTCTTCGATGTAGACCCGCAATGGTTCATGAACATGCAGGCGAAATACGACCTGCATGTCGCCAACAGGAAGCTCTCGGCCACCTTGTCGAAGATCGCCCCACACCGTCACGCGGCCTGACTACTCGCCGAGGCTCCGGCCCGGCTTGCCCACGCGCAAAACCGCGTCGGTCGCACAGTTGAACGAGGCCGCATGTTTGTCCGCCGCCGCGCGCGCCAGCGCGTTGGCGTCGGCATTCGCCCGCGCATCGACATAGGCGACATGGCAGGCCTCGGCGCCGATCTTCGACACCACCAGCACCTGCCCGTCGCTGAACCTGCCGTCGCCGCCATCACATTGCGTCAGGTAGCGCACAATGGTGGCAAAGGCCTTGCCGTCCGTGCCGAGCCGCCATTCAAGCATCTTGCCGAGCCGGTTGAACGGCGCCAGCGTCTGCCCGGAAAGCATCTTCTCGCGGTCCTGATCGTCGATGATCAGGAAAAAGCGCAGATCGCCCTCCATCACCGTCACGGTGTGCTCGCCGAAGGCCGGACAGGTAAACCACGCCGCGCTGGTGATTTCGTCTTCCACCATGAACACACAATCATTGGTATCGATGCTGGAATATTGCGACGTCGCCGCGCCGGCAGCCGACGCCAGAAACACGCCCGCCAGCAGCGCAAGAACCGCCTGAATTCGCCGCATGTCTCCCTCCCCGCCCGTGAAATCTCCAGTGAATTCCCCAGTGAAACCCCGAATGTAGCAGCGCCCCCGGCGGCGGCAACGGTTTGGCAATCTTGCCCGCCTAGCCTCGCCCCATGAGCAGCCCCGCCGAAAACCCTCCCGCCGCCCCGGCAGGCGCCGAACGCCGCCTGTTCCGCCGCATCGGCGCGCGCCTCGAGGGCCGTCTGGTCTTTGCCGGCGTCGATGCCGAATGCCTGGTCCACGACATGTCGGTGACCGGCGCCGTGGTCGAGGTCGCGCCGCTGCCGGCGCTGGGCGCCGAACTGGCGCTCGAGGTCCCGGGCGTCGGCTTCGCCCGCGGCCGCGCCCTGCGCTATCCGGATGAGGGTCTGGTCGGCATCGAACTCGACATACCCCCGGCACGCCGCGATCGCATCGCCGACCGTCTGATCCTCGCCGCCTTCCGTTCGCCGCCGCGCCGCGAAGACGGCTGACCGGCAGTCGGATCGTGACATTTCGCGCAATCTTCGGTTGGGCCGGGCGGCGACGCTCGCTAAACTCCGCGGCAACGTGAAACCGGGGAGATAAAAATGCCGCTCAAGAACAAGGTCGCCATCGTCACCGGCTCGGCCACCGGCCTTGGCGCCGCCGTCGCGCTGCGCCTGGCCGACCAGGGCTGCAACGTCGTCATCAACTACACCAAGAGCGAAGCCGAAGCGAAGGAAACGCTGGCCGCCTGTCAGGCAAAGGGTGTCGAGGCGATCCTCGGTCAGGGCGATGTCGGCGAAGACGCCGATTGCCGCCGCATCGTGCAAACCGCCGTCGACAAATGGGGCCGCGTCGATGTGCTGGTCAACAATGCCGGCGGCACGAAGTTCGCCGACCACGCCAAGCTCGACGAATTGAACGCCGAGGATTTTCTCTGGATCTACAAGGTCAATGTCGTCGGCGCCTATCAGATGATCCGCGCCTGCGAGCCGCACATGAAAAAAGCCGGCAAGGGCTCGGTCGTCAACATCTCCTCGATCGCCGGCGTCACCGGCATCGGCTCCTCGGTCGCCTACGCGGCCTCGAAGGGCGCGCTCAACACCATGACGCTGTCGCTGGCCCGTTCGCTGGCGCCGATCATCCGCGTCAACGCGGTCTGCCCCGGCTTCATCGGCACCCGCTGGTTCTCCGACCGCTTCGGCACGCAAACTTTTGAAGGCATCAAGCGCCAGCAGGAAGAAACGACGCCCTTGCGCCGCGCCGGCACGCCCGAAGACATCGCCGCCGCCGTCGTCTTCTTCTGCGGCGAAGGCTCCGACCACATCACCGGCGAAACCCTGATCACCGATGCCGGCCTCCATCTCGGCTACGCCCCGCTGACGGCGCGGTAGCCGAAACTCACCCCTCGAGAAACTTCAGCACCGCTTGCTTGTAGGCCGGATCGCCGACCGTCTTCATATGATCGCGCTTCGGCACCGTGACGGCCCGCGCATCGGGGATCAGCGCCGCCAGCGGACCGGGCGCGCCGGCCTGTTCGTCCGTCTCGCCGGCCACCACCAGCACCGGCCGCACGATCCCGGCAAGACCCGCCACCGGAAAGGGCCGCCGGATCGCCTCGAAACAGGCCGCCAGCGCCAGCCGGTCCTGGCCCATGCGCTCGGCGAACAACCGGAAGCCCAGCGCGTCCTTGTCGGCAATCCCGGCCGGATCTTCGGCCAGCAGCGCCGCCACCACCGGCCCCGGATCGCGGTCGTCGTCCATCAGCCGCGCCCCGACACCGGCCGCGATCACCCGGTCGAAACGCGTCGGATGCGCCATCGCGGCGACCAGCGCCACCATCGCCCCCATCGAATAGCCCATGATGTCGGCGCCCGCCGCGCCCAGATGATCGAGCAGCCCCACCAGGTCGCCGGCCATCGCCGGCAGCGTGTAATCATCGACCGCATAACAGGCCTCGCTGGCCCCGTGTCCGCGCATGTCGGGCAGGATGACGCGGAAGCCGGCATCGATCAGCGCGCGGCTCCAGCCGGTCTCGATCCAGTTGGCCCGATGCGTCGAGGCGAAACCATGCACCAGCAAGATCGGATCGCCCTCGCCCTCGACGCGAAAACCAAGCTTCAACCCGTCCGACTTGAAATATTCCACCTTGACCTCCGCTGACCGCCGCCCGCTCACAATATCGACCCGACCCCGCCAGCGCGAGCCGCAAGAAAGGGTTTTTGCACGCAGAGGCGCAGAGACGCAGAGGTGCTGCGATGCGGAGCAAGCGCATCAGGCTTCCACCGGCGCTGTTTTCTTTCTTGCCGGGCTTTGCCCGGCAAAAGCAGTCGCGGGTGAATGAAAACGGCGGCCGGCCGCGCATACAGGCACCTCTGCGTCTCTGCGCCTCTGCGTGAATCCCTTCTTTCTTCCCTTCTTCGCGCCTTCGCGTGCAAAAACCTCTTCTTCTCCGCGACTCCGCGTCTCCGCGTGCAAACCCTTTCTTTCCTTCCCTTTCCCCCCGGTGGAAATCGCCCGCCAATGCGGCTAGGCTCAACCCCCAAACGGGGAGAGAAAAATGACCGACGCCGCCACGCTGAAACGCGAAACCTGCGCCATGATCGACGCGATGTCGGCCGAGCTTCTCGCCGTCAGCCATGAAATCCATTCGAAACCCGAACTGGCCTTCCACGAACACGAGGCCGCCCGCATCCTGACCGCCGCGCTCGACCGCGCCGACCTGCCCGTCACCCGCGGCGCCTTCGGCCTCCCCACCGCCTATGCCTCGAGCTTCGGCACAAGCGGCCCCGAAGTCGCGATCCTGTCCGAATATGACGCGCTCCCCGGCATCGGCCATGCCTGCGGCCACAACATCATCGCCACCACCGGCCTTGGCGCATCGCTGGCGCTGGCGAAACTGAACACCCGCCTCCCCGGCCGCGTCCGCTATCTCGGCACCCCGGCCGAAGAACAGGGCGGCGGCAAGGAACTGATGGCGCAGGACGGCGCCTTCGACGGCGTCGACGCGGCGATGATGGTCCATCCGGCCGGCGTCGATCTCGTCACCATGCCCTGCATCTGCGTCTCGGAAGTCGCCGTCACCTATCGCGGCCGCTCGGCCCATGCCTCCGCCATGCCGCATATGGGATTGAACGCGCTCGACGCGCTGATCACCGCCTATCAGGCGATCGCGCAACTGCGCCAGCACATCCGCCCGACCGAGCGCATCCACGGCATCATCAAGAAGGGCGGCATGGCGCCCAACATCGTGCCGGACGAAACAGCCGGCGTCTTTTATGTCCGCGCCGCTTCGGCCGAAGACCTGGCGCCGCTGAAAGCCCGCGTCCAGGCCTGTTTCGAGGCCGGCGCGTTGGCGACCGGCTGCACGGCCGAAATCAAATGGGCGAAAGCCGACTATCTCGACCTGAAGACCAGCATGCCCCTTGCCGACGCCTATGAGGCCAACGCCCGTTCGCTCGGCCGCGACTTCTTCCCGCTCTCGAAAATGCCCTCGGGCTCGGCCGGCAGCACCGACATGGGCAATATCAGCCACCGCGTGCCCTCGATCCACCCGATGATCGCCTGCGCCCCGCCCCATGTCGTGATCCACAATCCGGAATTCGCCAAATGGGCGGCCTCGGATTTGGGCGACAAGGCCTGCCTCGACGGCGCCAAAGCGCTCGCCATGACCGCCATCGACTACATGACCGACGCCGCGATGCGCGAAAAAGCCAGATCGGATTTCGCCGCCACCGCCGACAGCTCGGCCCGCTCCGTCGCCGCCGCCTACGACCCCAACGGCGCCACCAACATCGGCGGCTGCGGCTGCAGCTAGATCCGCCACGCCCGCGCCACACGCCTTTGCAAGAAAGATTTTTCACGCAGAGGCGCAGAGACGCAGAGGTGCTGCGGCGTGGCGCCAACGCATGAGGCTTTCACAGGCGCTGTTTTTTCTTGCCGGGCTTTGCCCGGCAAAAAATAGCCGGGCGACAGGAAACGGGAGCCGGCCGCGCATACAGGCACCTCTGCGTCTCTGCGCCTCTGCGTGAACCCTTCTCTTCTCCGCGCCTCCGCGTCTCCGCGTGAACCCCTTCTTCCCTTCGCCTCACGGCAGATTGGGCGGCCGCTCGGTTTTTTCAATTTCCTTGACGCGCCCCGCTCTCGCGCTCACGCTCACTCAACCGGGGCGGAGGGTGCAGAAAATGAAGATGGCTTTTGGAGCAATCGCGATCGCCCTCGCACTCATCGGCTCGCCCGCCACCGCGCAGGCGGAAGAACCGGACGACGAGTCGCTGCGAGCGTTCCTCCTCGAATGCGACAGCCACCTCGACGATTGCCGCGCCTATCTGGACGACGCCGTCATGCTGGACATATCGGTAGGCATGAGGCTCTCGAACAAACCGGAACCGGCCTGCGTTCCGTCCGAGCCCGGCAGAGCGGCTGACATGTTGCTCGCTCACATGCGCGACCTCGCCCGCGATCCCGCATGGGCCGAGGGTCCGTACGAGGACGCCATGATGCAGGCGATGGACGATGCCTTTCCCTGCCTGGCGGGTTATTTTCGTTGAAATCCTTTCCCTTATGACAAGTTGGGCGCGCGCCGGTTTGCGCCAACTCCCCGACGAAACGCACCGCCGCCGCTTGACGCGCCCCGGCGACAAGCCCACGCTCTCCCAACCGGTATGGGCCGGTATGGGGGCGAGGAAAATGAAGACGGCCTGTAGGTCAATCTCGGTTGCGCTCGCATTCTTCGGGTTGCTCGCCACCGCGCAGGCGGAGGAACCGGTCGACGATTCGCTGCGGACATTTCTGCCCGAATGCGACGACTATCTCGACGATTGCCGCGACTATATGAACGAGTTCATTGTGTCGGGCATGAAGCTCTCGAACAATCCGGAGCCAACCTGCATTCCGCTCGAACACAACAAGGCGGCCGACATGATGATCGCGCGCCTGAGTGAACTCGAGCGCGATCCCTGGTGGGCGGAGGAGCCGTACGGAAACGCCATGATGCAGGCAATGACCGACGCCTTCCCCTGCCTGACGGACTACTGACCGCGGGCGCATGAACCCTTCGCTGCGAAAAAGGGTTTTTGCACGCAGAGGCGCAGAGACGCAGAGGGGAATGCATATGTGGCAGGCTCCCGTTTCCAATCGCCCGCGACTGCTATTGCCGGGCAAAGCCCGGCAAGAAAGAAAGCAGCGCCTGTGAAAGCCTGATGCGCTTGCGCCGCATCGCAGCACCTCTGCGTCTCTGCGTCTCTGCGTGAACCCCTTCCCTTCTTCGTGTCTTCGCGCCTTCGCGTGAACCCCTTCTTGCTTCTCTTCTCCGCGCCTTCCCCCTGCGCTGCTTCGCAGCTTCGGAGGACAGGCCGCGTCTCCGCGTGAACCCTTCTTCCCTTACGGCAAATTCGGCGGCCGTTCGGTCTGCTCGATTTCCTCGGTGAAGCGTTCGTCAAGCCGCCGGCGCAGTTCCGACTGTTCCTTCAGTCCGATCGGATAGAACCAGATGATCGCCGCCACCAGCGCGTTGCAGAGAACCGGCGCGGCGACAAACACATAGGAAAGCCCGGAAACCGCGCCCGGCGCATTCTCGCCCTGCGGGTTGAAGCCGATCAGCGCCAGCGTCCAGAAGACGACGCCGACGGCCACCGCCCCGCCCGTCTTCTGCGTCAGCGTCAGCAGCGCATAGAACAGCCCGGTCCGCTTCTGCCCGGTATCGAGTTCGTCGATATCGGCGACATCGGCCATCATCGAGCGGTAAAGCGTCGTCGTCGTGCCGACATTGACGCCGAGAAACACCAGCACCGCCGCCGCCGCCCAGACATTGCCATAGGGAATAAGGAAGATCACCGGCGCGAAGAAAACGTTGAACAGCGCCGCCAGCACCACGGTGCGGTGCTTGCCGATCCGGTAGCTGATCTTGAGGATCACCGGAATGAAGCCGATACCGCCGAAGAAATAGAGCAGCAGCAACAGGCTCGCCCAGCTTCCGACGCCCCACACCAGCGTCGCCTCGTAAATATACATCGAGGCGAGTGCGGCGCCGGCAAAGCCCGACAGGAAATCGGCCGCCAGCAGCCGCCGAAGCGGCACGTTGCGGAAGAGCGGCAGCACCTGCGCGACGAAACTCGCATGGGCCTGCGGTTTGGCCTTGCGCTCCGGCACCAGCCACAGATTGAGCGCGACCGCGAAGGGCAGCACGATGATGATGAACCAGCCCATCGAGGCGACGCGCGCCGCATCGACATTCTCCGGCGCCATCCACTCGATCGCCGCCGGCAGCAGCAGCACCAGCGGCACGCCGAGCAGCTGGAAGGCCTCGCGAAATCCCTGAATGCGCGAACGCTCATTGTAGTCGTCGGAAAGTTCCGCCGCCCAGGCCATGTGTGACAGCGTCAGCAGCGTCCAGCCGATATAGAGAAAGAACATCCAGGCGAGCAGATAGACGGGCCCGATGGGCGCCGTCGGCGAAAACACCATGAAGGCCGACAGCATCAGGATCGGCACCGACAGCACCAGCCAGTGCCGCCGCCGTCCCCAGCGCGAGGGAAACTTGTCGGAGAGAACCCCCATCGCCGGATCGGTGAACACGTCCCAGAAGCGCGCCAGCATGAAGATCGTGCCGACCGCGGCGAGCCCGAGCCCCATCGGCCCGGCATAGAAATGCGGCAGATAGACACCAATCGGCAGCCCCAGCGCGCCGATCGGAATGGCGGGTCCGGAGAAAGCCGCAAGACGCCAGGAAGAAAGACGATGGCCGTTCATGAAAAAATGCCTCGTATAGGGTCAAGTGTCGGGCGGCGTTTCGGCGTCGGAAATGGTCTGGAAAAACATCTCATCCTGGGATTTATTCCGGGGACTCAATCCACGCTGCGGCAAGCGGAGAAGTGAAGATTTTGCACGCGGAGACGCGGAGCCGCGGAAAAGAGAAGATTTTTTGCACGCGAAGACGCGAAGGAAGAAGATGGATTGCGCCTTCGGCGCGAAGCGCCAAAAATCTTCTCTTTCTTCCCTTCTTCGCGCCTTCGCGTCTTCGCGTGAACCCTTCCCTTCCTTCCTCTCTTCTCCGCGCCTCCGCGTCTCCGCGTGAACCCCTTCTTCCTTCCCTTCTTCGCGTCTTCGCGTGAACCCTTCTCTTCCTTCCCTTCTCCCGAAGCTGCAAGGCGGCACAGGGAGAAAGCCGGGTTCCATGGGCGGCTGCGGCAAGCGGAGAAGTGAAGACTTTGCACGCGGAGACGCGGAGCCGCGGAGAAGAGAGATTTCATTGCGCCTTCGGCGCGAAGAATTCTTCGGCGCGAAGCGCCTGAAATCTTCTCTTCTTCTTTCCTTTTCCGCGCCTCCGCGTCTCCGCGTGAGTCCTACTTCCTTCCCTTCTTCGCGCCTTCGCGTCTTCGCGTGAACCCCTTCTTTCTTCTCTTCTCCGCGCCTCCGCGTCTCCGCGTGAACCCCTTCTTTCTTCCCTTCTTCGCGTCTTCCTCCTGCGCTGCTACGCAGCTTCGGAGGACAGGCCGCGTCTCCGCGTGAGTCCTTTTTTCCTTCGCTCAGCTGATCCCGGCCAGGAAATCCATCACCGCGCCCTTGAACATCGGATTGGCCAGCGCGAACATATGATCTGTACCCGGAATGATTTCGGCCCGCGCATCCTTCATCCGCGCCGCGAAGGGCCCCGGATCGCCGGCCAGATCGTCCCGCGCCCCGGCGATCACCAGAACCTCGTTGCGAATGAGCCCGAGATCGGCGCCCCGGTCGCTCCCGCGCGGCGCCCGCGCACAGGCTGCCAGCGCCTTGAGGTCCTGCCCCAGCCCCTCGGCATAAAGCCGGAAGCCGCGCGCCAGCGGCTCGGTGATGCCCTCGGCGCTGTCGGCATCGAGCGCCGCCGCCACATCGCCGATGCCGGAAGAACCCGTCAGCGACTTTTCGCCGACCCCGCCCAGAATGACGATGCCGAAGCGGTCGCCATGATGCGCGGCCAGATGCGCGGCGATCCCCGCCCCCATCGAATAGCCCATCAGGCTGGCCCGCTCGAGCCCCAGATGATCGAGCAGCGCCAGCGCGTCGCCGGCCATCTTCTCGACTGTGTAATCGGCGGGATCGTAAAGCTTCGAACTGGCCCCGTGCCCGCGCAGGTCGAAGGTAATCGCCTGCCGCCGCGCTCTTGTGATTGCCTGCACCCAGCCGGTGCGGATCCAGTTGTCCTCGGCCGTCGCCGCGAAGCCATGCACCAGCAGCATCGGCTTGCCCTCGCCGGCCACCTGATAGGCGATCGAAACGCCTTGGGAAGAAAATTCCGGCATCGCCTCAATCCGCCGGCACGCCGGAGCTCTGCGCGTCGGAAGGATGCCCCGTCCGCGCCGCGATGGCGGTCGCCGCCGCTTCGAGCCCGCGCTTCTCCAGCACCTCGCGGTTCTCGCGCTGCTTCTTCTCGTCGATCGGATAGAACCAGAGAATGCCGGCAACGGCGATGCTGATGATGCAGGCCGGCCAGACATAGACCCCGCGCAAGGCGTTGAGCACTTCCGGCGTATTCTCGCCGCGCGGCGTGAAGCCGATCATGTCGAGCATCGTGTAGCCGCCGAAAATCGCCACCGCGACGCCGATCTTGTTGGTCATGGTCAGCATCGAATAGAAAAGCCCCGTGCGCTGCTGCCCGGTGCGCACCGTGTCGTGATCGGCGACATCGGCCATGATCGAGCGGAACAGGAACGGCCCGGCCGCCATGTTGACGCCGCAGAGCACCCACACCGCCAGCGCCGCCGGCGCATTGCCCACCGGCACCAGCAGGATCAGCGGCACCGACGCGGCGTTGAACAGCGCCGAATAAGCGGCGGTGCGGTGCTTGCCGAGCTTGCGGCTGAGCCACAACATCACCGGAATGAACGACACGCCGGAAATGAAATAGCCAAGCAGCATCAGGCTCGAATATTTGCCGAGCTGCAGCGCGTCTTCGGCCAGAAACAGGAACATCGAGGCGACAAGCCCGCCCGAAATGCCGGAAATCAGATCGGCCGCCAGCACATTCTGCAACGGCCGGCTCTGCACCAGCGCGGCAATCGCCTCCTTCATCGGCACATGGCCCGGCCGCGGCGTCGGGCGCTCCGGCACGAAACGCACCGCCAGGAACACGGCAATCGGCAGCAGGATCAACACGAACCAGCCCATCGAGGCGACGCGCGCCGCGGCCACGTCTTCGGGCCCGGTCATCTCGATCAGCACCGGCAGCGTCAGCACGAACACCATGCCGAGGATCAGCGCGATTTCGCGCGCGCCCTGCACGCGCGAGCGCTCGTGATAATCGGGCGTCAGCTCGGCGCCCCACGACATGTGTGAAATCGTCAGCAGCGTCCAGCCGACATAAAGCACGAACAGCCAGCCGACCAGATAGAGCGGCGTCACCGCGACCGGCGGCATGAAGATCATGAAGACCGACAGCATCATGATCGGCACCGAGATCACGATCCAGTGCCGCCGCCGCCCCCAGCGCGTTTCGTATTTGTCCGAGACGATGCCGAGCACCGGATCGGTGAAGACGTCCCAGAAGCGCGCGAACATGAAGATCGTGCCGACAACGGTCAGCCCCAGCCCCAGCGAGCCCGCATAGAAGGGCGGCAGATGCACGGCCAGCGGCAGCCCCATGGCCGAAATCGGCGCCGCCGGCAGCGCAAAGGCAAACAATGTCCAGCGCGAAAGCGGCTTTCGGCCCGTCTGGGTCGTCATGATAGGGGGTTCCTCCTGTTTCGCCTCCGGCGCCCTCGGGTCTTGATCGCCCGGTGTCCGCCACACTCCGCATTATCGCCGATGCCGCGCCCGAACCAAGACCCTTTCGCAGTCAGGGCCTCACATTCGCGTTAGCTCCTCCCGGCCTATAGCCGGGAGGAGCTAATCGCGCCGGCTTGTCCGCCGTAGCCCCTTGGCGAAGGCGGATAGCACCCCCAACGCCCCACCCCGGCAATTCCGTCGCACCGCCCGGCCGAAATTAGTCGCACAAGCGTCGCTCTCGGCCGCCCCCCTTCTTCCCACCCTCCCCTCGGGGAGGGTCAAATCGCCGAAGGCGATTTGGGGCGGGGGACTGCGCTCCCGGCAAATGGCGCGCTGTGTGTCGTTCCTCGCCACCCCATCCCTCGCTCTCCAATTCGTCTTTGCCGGACCGGACCGAAGGTCCGCGGCCCGGCAATCCAGAAGCCGCAAAGCGGCGTCAGGAACACGACTCATTTCCACACCTCTCCGGCAGGGTCGAAAATTCTGTCAGACCCGCGCATAACGGTCACGGGGTCATCCGACAGCTTCTTGCAATACCCGATACATGCCAATGTGGCCAAAGGCGCGAAACCGATTGCCGGTTTCGCCGCTGCACACGTCAGAAAGAAAAACAATGCGGAAGACGAGAATGCTCGCTGTGGCGGCAACACTCTTCTCTGTGGCAGTCGCCATATCCATTGCCGTCTATTTCTACAGCACCGGCCCCGATGCGGCGAAACGGGCTGTGGCAGAAGCGGACGCAAGGTTCGAAGCAGATCGTCGGCGCGAGGAAATCGCGACGATAGAACCTCTCAAGGTCCAACTTGACGCCGCAGACCGGCACTATGAGTTTATAAAAAATTCCAGGGCATCAATTGAAAACGACATCGTTGATGTCGCCAACAATGCCAGTCATTTGAAATCCGACCAGAGAGAATTGAACAATGTCACCAGCCATCTGGCTTCCCGATACCGGGGCCTCGGCGTTGATCTTGGGCCCACGTCGGAAAGTGTAGAGGAGCTGATCGGCAAGCTCCACGCGCTGAGGCTCCGGCAGCTCGAAGCAGGCAGTGCAGCGTTGGAGCTTTCAATTGCGGTGCGTGGTGCACTGGCTCAGGCACAGCTGACTGCCGTTCGGAACGCCACAGGTTCTGCCGCATTGGCGAGGGTGTTGCGATCAACGGACGGCGCCGCAGAGCGGATTGGCATCGAGATCGCGTCGGACCCCGCTGCAGACGCCGCCATTCAGTCGATGCGAGACATTGCATTCAGGAGATTGGCTATCGCCATTACCGGCCTGACGATCATGTTTCTCGGATTCTTGTATGTCCTCAGGTTTCACTGGAATCCGAAAACAGCATAGCACTCCCGACAGTCCCTCGCCCCGCTTCTCCCACACCAGCCCAAAATAAACGGAATGATCCCCGCGACGCAGGTATCGAATCGCTGAGTTGTGGCTGTCGCTTACCGACTCGCCACCATTTCCGCCACATATTAAGCCCGCGTAGGTTGCATTAGGCCACGCGGCCTACTTAATAACCCGTTGTTTTATATAGATATTTTTAATTTCAAACCAAAGCGCACTTAACACAGCGAAAGTCTATTGCTTTCATTCCACCGCGCCTGTAGTCGTTGGACATGGACAAGCTCGATCAAGCGATAGTGGCCAAGCGCCGCGAGGTGGAAAAACTCAAGATGCAGCATCACACTGCGTCCCTTGAGCTGAAGGCGCTTGAGCGTGCCGCCGCCCTGCGACCGGGGGCAACCCCCGTCACTGACCGCGTAGAAGACAGACCTCAGAACGCAGTGACTGCCGCGAAAGCAAGACCGCGAACGCGAGAACGCATTCGCAAAGGCGGTCGCAAAGTCGGCTCAATATCAAAGGATTGGCGCGAAGTTCTTCACATGATTTTTGTGATGGAAAACAAGCGTCAAACGTACCCGGATATTCACAGCATAGCCCAAATGATGGGACTCAATGTGAGTGAAGCAAGCACTCGTGACCGGGTTCGCAACATGGTGAAAACAGGGCTCCTTAGTGGGACGCCCGAAAGAGGATTCGCGGTGACGGATGAGGCAATCGCCAAATTCGGATTCGCTCAAAGCAATGAAGCGCCCGCCGGAAAATCCGGGAGCGCTTCAGAAGCCGGTGAGGCTGCAACCTCGCCAAACGAGAGCCGACCAAACGCGTGATCGGCTGAACATTCCTGTGCCGAACAGGCCAGAGCCGGGGCTGGTAGTCCCCGGCAACTGAAAGGAGTCAAAATGCTGAAACTTGTAACCGCAGCGGGTTGCAGAGCCGGTAAAGTGGACGGCTATACACTTCCACTAAAGTTGTTAGCGTTCTGACCGTGGGCGGGCGGCGCAAGCCGCTCGCTTATGGTTTTGCTACCATTCAAGGTAGAATCTGTCAAGGAATCCAACATGTTGACGCTTGCGGAAGCTACAAAAACTGTGCGGTTGCACGATTTTGTCACGCAAGAAGAAGCGCGGCATCAAGGCTGCGGATGCCAACGCATATGATCGCGCCTTGGGGGCGACAATCAAAGCGCCCCAATCAGAAGATCAAACTCGGAAACAAAAATAAAGGTGGCACCGCGGCGAACTCCGGAGCCCATGGGCCTATCGCCAACTAGCGACCCTCGCCGCGCCGGCTTGTCCGCCGAAGCGCCTCGGGAGGGAAGGTGGAATCTCTGGCGAAAGCGGGGCTTAGGGGGAATAGCGGCTACCGCGCGTCTCGCGCCGCCTTCATCTCTTCCACGATGGCCTGCGTCTCGACGCTCACCCGCGTCACCCGCTTCAGAAGATCGACAACCGTCTCCTTGTAGTCGGCGAACCTGTAGGTGTTGAACTTCTCGCGGATCGTCAGATCTTTCGGCTTCTTTTCTTTGTACTGGTCGAGAATCCATTCCAGCGCCGAGCGGTTGCCGAGCTTGTAGTCCCACGCTTCCGGCGGAATACCAGTCAATTGCGTCTCGCTGTCGAGCTGGATGTTCCCCGCATCCTTGTCCGCCTTCAGCATCGCCTTGGGCGCCAGCCCCGCCTTGGCGGATTTCTCGTCGGCCACATCGATCCGCTCTAACGGCCAGGGCTCGACGGCCTCATAACCGATATGAAGCGCCATCAGCGCCTCGCCCCACGCCGACCATTTCCAGAAATCGGCATAGAAGGGAATGCGCGGAAACTCGCGTTTCAAATTCTGTGCATATTTCTCGCGATAGACGGGATCGTGCAGCACACCATAGACGTAATGGAAGATCGCATCCTTGGTGATCGGATGCTTCGGCTTCTTCTCGCCCTTCTCGTAATGCGCGCGAAACTGCTTCAGCGCCCAATCGGTGATGTTGTCGACCAAACTCCCATTAGCTTCTAATCGAGACCTTGCGAAAGTTTGACTGCCTCCAGACGCTGGACTGACAAAATTCAAGTCTGGAATTCTATCGATTGCGAGAGAGAAATAGGGTTTTCCCGATGAATCCCCCATTATTGTTATGGCCCTATTAGCGACCGACCCATCATGGAAAAACTTCGCCGTGAGATTACCCATTTCATTTAAGTGCTCATCTCGGTAAAGCCACTCAGAAATAAAAGGTCTGTAGTTCGCTCTCACAATTTTGCGCTCATCGAAGACGTAGGCAATTTTCCGCGCAAGGTCGCGTTTTACAGCCCGGGTCCATTTGATCGAATAATTTAAGCTGTCGGCTATTTCTTTAGCGGATTTCAGATGTTCAAGACTCTTCAAATCATCGTTATATGTTTGAACTAGATAGCGAACTTTGGATGAAAGATGCGATCGATCAAAATCATAGACCCAGTCGTCCCGATTAGTTGCGACACCAAGAGAGTACAATTTGAAGATTGCTTTCTCTTTGGATGGCACACGAGCAGACTTTGTTTCTTTCGTACCGATTGGAATTAGCGAACCAAAGTCGTTATCAGAAAGGTTAATCCAGTCGTTCTTTTCACTCGGTTCAACTTCGTCGAAACGCAAAGCCCCAACCGTTGTGGCATCAAGAAAGGCTAGCTTCTCCTCCGCCGTCTCCATCTGCGGCCTGCGCACATAGCGGATGCGGCACCCCTTCGCCTTGTGCCGCTTCACCATGAAGCTGATGGCAACGCCCGTCTGAATGCCGAACACGTTATGCTTCGTGCCTGACAGCCTCGGGTCGGCCCGCACATCGCCGCCGAGATCGACCACATAGATATCATTGAATTCCTCCGCCACCATCTTGCGGAAGCCGTCAAAGGTCCGGCTCTCTATGAAGCTGCGATTGCTGATGAAGGCAACGATGCCGTCATCCGCCACCCGGTCGGACGCCCAGCGGAAGAAGCGCGCATACATGTCGTAGAGCTTCGTCTTCTGCGCCGTCGAGGCTTTGATGTAGCTCTCCTTGATGCGCCGGTCGATGTCGGGATAGTCGCGGTTCTTGTTGTTCTCGTTCTCGTTGAGTTGGTTCGCGTTATAGGGTGGGTTACCGATCACGACGCTGATCTTGCGCCGGTTCTGCCGCTTGATGCGCTCGACATTCTCTTCGCTCATCGCACCGAAAAGGTCTCCTACATGTTGGCCCTTCCTGGTGCCGAGAGCGGCCACATTGTCCAGCGTGTCAACGAAACAAAGGTTCTGGAATTCCTCATACTCACCGGTAATCGCCGCATAGCTCGCCTCGATATTGAGGTTCGCCACGTAATAGGGAAGGATCGCGACCTCGTTCGCGTGCAGCTCCTCCATATATTTGTGTTTCAGCTTCGCCGGCTGGCCGCGAAAATGTTCGATCAGCTCGGTGATAAACGTGCCGGTGCCCGCAGCCGGGTCGAGAATCTCGACATGCTTGTCGATCAGCCGTTTGCCGAAATGCTGCTGGCAGAGCCAGTCCGCGCTTTCGATCATGAAGCGAACGATCTCGTTCGGCGTATAGACGACGCCCAGCCGGTCGGCGGCCTTCTTGTTATAGACCTTGTAGAAATTCTCGTAGATGACCTTGAGGAAGGTCTGCTTCTCGTGATGGTTCGAGATTTGCGCCGCCGCCGCGCGGATCGCCGCATAGTAGGATTCGAGTCCCTTCAGCGTCGTCTTCTTCAAACCGCCCGTGAAGAACGTGCCTTCCAGCGCGTAAAGCTCGCGCGCCACATTGTTGTGCTGGTGGAATTCGCTCTCGTCAAACACCTTGGAGAAGATTTCTTCCGTCAGGATGTGCTGGATCAGCATTTCCCGCACATCGGCGTCCGTCAGGCTCGGATTGATCGTCTCCTGCGCGTGTTTCAGAAATTTAGCGGCGGCCTTCTTGAACTTCGGCTCCTCGCGATGCGCCTTGTCGATCATCTCGCGCAGCGCATCCAGCACGGCCGGAAGGTCGGTCTTGAACTGCTCCACCGCCTTGCGGAAATTCGAAATCTCCTTCCGCTCGTACCCGAAAAAGAGATTGAGCAGCTTTTCCAGTGCTTCCGGGTCCGTCACGTCGCAGCGGACAATCTCGTTGCGGTTCTGGATCAGCACCGCCGTTCGCGAATCCTCGAAGATGATGTTGTCCTGCGGATAGCCGCGCCGGAACTTGGTGGCGATCTCATCGTCGAGATCGTCCTTCTCGTCCTTCGCCTCCCAATAGCCGAACGG
The DNA here is from genome assembly GCF_030651915.1 of Parvibaculum sp. Taxonomy (GTDB): domain Bacteria; phylum Pseudomonadota; class Alphaproteobacteria; order Parvibaculales; family Parvibaculaceae; genus Parvibaculum. The sequence continues at coordinate 110,035 of NZ_JAUSBV010000008.1, forward strand.
CACGCGCAACTCGTGCAGCAGCGCGCCGTCCGCATAGCGGCGGTCCTTGGCGCTCGTCTCGAACTTGTATTCGGGAATAAAAATTAGGTCTTTCGAGCGGCCCCAGTCCTTCAGCAGCGTCTTGAACGCCTCGCGGACGACGGACTCGCGCACCTCGCCCGAGGCCCGCCTGAGGTCCGAAAGGTCGTTCAGATATTTCTGGATCAGAATCTGGCTCACTGCGGCCCGCCCCCCGATTCGGTCGATTCAATACCGTATGGCGCTTTGACCTGGCGAGAAAGCAACGGTTGACGCTTCATCAGCCTCAACCGCACCGTAGTCGAGAAGCCAATGGGTCCCGCCTGCGCGGCCAAAGCCGCAGAGCGGCGCAGGCTTGGGATCGCACCTGTGGGTATGTTGACGGCTGCCCTTCTTCCTCGCGTCTTCGCGCCTTCGCGTGAAAAAATCTTCTCCGCGCCTCCGCGTCTCCGCGTGCAAACCTTCTTCTTCCCGCAATCCCGAATATGACAGTTTCGTGACAGAAGCGACTTATCCCGCAAAACGGCACTTATCCCCGCCCCTGCATCGCACAGCAACAAAAAGTGATCGGCACGACCGGAAGACACCTCCGAGTGAAAAATAACTCCGTCTACGGATCAACTGCCCCGCCGCCATGCCGCACCGCCCGAAGTGACCGCCGGTTCAGTAGCGGCGGCAGGGCCGGATCCGTTCCGGCAAATTTCCGTCAAGGGGGGATATCTCGTCCCCTCAGGGAAAAACCCACTTATCCCTCAACTTGTCCCCGGCCCCGGTGAAATGCGGCGAACAACAATCTGCCGCCGTGAAAAGGGTCCGGAGCGCCCCCGAACCCCGTTTGTGACAGTTTTATGACAGTTCCGTGACAGAGGGGGGGGTCGGCGCCGCCATCGCTGCTGCCCTTTCAGCCGGAAAACCGTTTTGGATCAATCGCTTGAGCGGCATTTCGGCAGCCGCGACAGCGCCTGCCACAGCGGCAGCCGCCGCGGCCGCCCTTTTGCGGCCAGATCATCCGTACACGGATTTATCGCGCGGCCCTTGCCGGAAGGCGCCAACCGCTCTAGTTTCGGCGCCGGATTCCTCGAAAAATGGAGCAGAGGCAATGGCGGGCGGCGCAGTTCCGAAATTTTCCAACCAGGCCGGCGCGCGCGAAATCGCCATCGGCGTCAAGGAGTTCACCTGCATCGGCGCCAACCCGCCCTTCGACCATCCGCATATCTATCTCGACATGGGATCCGAAGCGGAAATCGTCTGCCCCTATTGCTCGACGCTTTACCGCTTCGATGCCGGCCTGAAGCCCGGCGAGAGCCGGCCGGCCTCGGCGCTCTGGCACGAAAAGCTGAGTGCCTGAAAGCACTTGCGCATGACAGCCGCCGCCTGACCGGGTCATGGAACCGGGCCTCACCCTTGCCGGCGCCGCCGCGCTTTTCGGCGCCATGGCGCTCCTGGCTGCCGTCCCCTCCGTCAGTGTACTGATCGTTTCGGCGCGGGCGGCCACAGGCGGCCTGGCGCATGGCGCGCTTGCCGCCGCCGGCATCGTCGTGGCCGATATCCTATTGATATTGCTGGCTCTTTTCGGTCTGGCGCTGGCCGCCGACGCGCTCGGGCCGGCCTTCCACTGGCTGCGCTATGCCGCCGCCCTCTGGCTCCTCTGGCTCGCCATCGGCCTTGCCCGCGCTGCCCGCCCGCCCGCCGCCGCCACCCCGGCGGCCCCGTCGCGGCGTTCGAGCTTCATGGCGGGCTTCCTGCTAACCCTCGGCGATCAAAAGGCAATTCTCTTCTATCTCGGCTTCTTTCCGGCCTTTCTCGACCTTGCCACGCTGACCGCGGCCGACGCCGTCGCCATCGTCCTGATCGCCATTGTCGCGGTCGGCGGCGTCAAACTCGCCTGGGCCTTCGTTGCCGCGCGCACCGGCGGCATCGTCGGCGCAGCGGCCGGCCGCGCCCTCAACCTCGCCGCCGCGCTGGCCCTTCTCGCCGTCGCCGCCTGGCTGGTGCTGACGGCGTAAACTCTTCTGTCGATTGAGATTTCAGGCCCGCGAAGGCTGGCCCGCCGAGCCGAAGCTCGCAGAGCGGAGGCTGGTGGCCCCTGCGGGACTCGAACCCGCACTCCCTTTCGAGAAGCAGATTTTAAGTCTGTTCGGCAGTGGTGCGGGCGGCGGGGGTCGAACCCGCAAGCCGTTGATCGGCAAGGAATTTTAAGTCCCTCGTGTTTGCCAGTTTCACCACGCCCGCCTGCCCGGTGCTGCCGATCGGCAACATATCAGCAACAGGCGCCGCAACAAGCTTCACTTTCGCCGGCGCTGGCGCCGCGCGAGCAGCGCGTTGATGGCGGCTTCGCCCGCGTCTGCAAGGCGCATGTGATGTGCGCCAGCGGCGACGTGTTCCTCTAGGGACAGTTCCCGGCCGAGGTAGTCGAGATTGAACCACGCGCCCCTGTCGGTCTGCTCGGTGTAACCGCCGACGCCACCGTAGCAGTAGCAGTTCTTCTCCGAGTGATACCAGAAGCGCTGGCGGTTCGGCTGGCCCTCGTCGGGACCGTCGTCAAGCTCGCAGAGCCGGTCGAGCATCCGGTTCACCAGTGCGCAGGCTTCCTCGGCCTGCTCCGGGCTGGTGATCTTGTCGAGTTCGATCCACACACGGTGGCCGGGACGCTTGCTCTTGGTCGTCTTCGTCATGGTGTTCGTCTCCGTTAAGCGCGGGCGGTGGCCGGCGCGGGTGTGTCCAGAAGGGCGACCGCTTCAGCGAGGTTCTGCGGCGCAAGGTGGGCGTAGCGCATCGTCTGCGTGATCGTCTTGTGACCCATCAGTTGTTGGACCACGCGGATCGGGACGCTGCGCTGTACGAGGCGCGAGGCAAACGTGTGCCTGAGCGCGTGAATGACGAACTGATCGTCGTCAGCATGGCCGAGGTGAGCGCGTGCGGTGTCCCATGCGTGGCGCATCTCGGTGTACTTCACAGGCCAGAGGGCGCCGCCGTCACCTGTGGCAGCCAGCCGCCCTGCGATGATCTTGGCGGCACGGGCGGTGAGCGGTACGGTGCGCGGCAGGTCCGCCTTGTTCACCCACACGGTCACGCTCAGGGCAGCCTTGCCGTCAGCGCTCAGGCCAACGTCTCTCGGAACCATAGCGAGCAGTTCGGAAACGCGGAGGCCGGTGTCGGCGAGCACTGCGAACGCCTCGGCGAGGAGGTGCTGGCCGATGAACCGCAAGCGCGCCTGCATGGCGGCCTCCTCGGTGTCGGTGAGCCATCGGATGCGGCCGGTGCGTTCCTTGCGACGCGGGAAGCGCGGCTTGGACGACAGGCCGCCACGCTCGACCGCGACTGACAGCGCCTTGCTCAGTGACGCGAGCTTGCGGTTGATGGTGCCGTCTGAGTTGCCCTTAGCGATGCAAGCCGCGACGAAAGCGTCAAGCGCGGTGGTGTTGATGGCAGACAGGCGCAAGCCGGCGCCGAAGTGTGCCTCGACCTGTGCGGCGTTGATACTGTGCGAGCGGAACGATCTGCTCCCCCGCCAGTCCGTCGCCTTGGTGACGCTGAACGCGTGGCCGAGCGTCCATGTCTGCTGCACGTCCTGCGCGCCCTCGGCGATGATGTCAGCGCGCAGTGCAGCCTGCGCAGTGACCGCTGCGGCTATCGTATCGCACGTCGCGGTGCGGCGGTGGCCGTTGACGGTGACATCGACAAAGAACTTGTCACCGCGAACACGCACGCCGCGTGGAAGCGTGATCTTTTTCGCCATGTCATTCTCCCATGATCTTTTCGAGCGTCTGAGCAAGGCGCTTACCGCGCGCCGTGAGGTGGAGCAGGACGCGCCTCACCTCACTCGGGTCAGGCTCGGCCGAAAGAAGCCCAAGACCGTCCCGGCCGAGGCGGTGGCGGTCAGCGAGCGCCCGCATGTTGCGGCTCACGGCAGCCTGTGACTGTCCCGTGTAGTCGCAATAGTAGCGCACCGTCCGGCCGGGAAAGGCGACGACCACCATGAACAGGTGGACCGTTGTGAGCGAGATGGTGGGGTCGAGCTTCTGAAACTCCTCAAGAACTTTCGCGATGCGTGCCGCGTGTTTCATCTTTCTTTTCCTTCCGCCAACGCGCCGCTGCGCGTGTAGTTATGGAGACGATGGCCTCAAGCCGTCCCGCCCCGATGACGTAGTCAAACGGGCTGGTCCGCTCGTAGGATAGGAGAGGGTTCTCACCCCTGCAACGGTATAAGTGAACGTGAACGTCCAGTGGGAGGTATAGTGGCCTCATTTTGTTGATGCTTTCCGGGTTCTGTTGCCTTGGGGGGGCAGCGCTTAATACGCGGGTGAGTACATCGGTGCAAGCGCATAATGCGTGCCATTACGAGACGGTGAGCGACGGTGGTGTGAGTGCTCCGGGAGGGCACCACAAGCCGGCACTGCACGCCTTCCAGACCGCGACGCGCACGGCATGGAAGTAGTGGAACGCCCAGTCATCATAGGTCATGCCCGGTTCCTCCGTGTACGGTACTTCAGGACGGTCTTAGCCGCGAGGTGCAGCGGGCCGTGGTCGATCTCACGTAGCTCCCACGTCGGCAACATCCCGACAAGGGCAAGGGCTTGTTCATAGGCCACAGCACACCTCAAATTCAGGGGAGAGGACACTGCGCCCGTCCCGGTAAAGAATGACAATGTTCGCGCGCGCGGTGGCAGGGACATCGTCCAACAGTTCGACGGCGCAGCCGAGCGGGTACTGACCGACGACGGCCACACAGGCGTGCAGGGACGCGCTCAGGTCGCGCGCGTCACGCAGTGCGGTGATCTCGCTCTTATACGCGGCGGACATCGTAGCCTCCTGTATCAAGGGCGAACGGCGGGCAGTCAGTGCGCGTGTCGGTCCAGCGTCCGCCTGTTGTCTGGAACAAGCCGCCGCGCCTGCGCTTCAAAGGCGTGAAGGCGGTGCCGTACCAGCGCGGAGGATAGGCAGCGACAAGATCGTTACGCGCCCGCTCGACCGCGTCCCGAGACATCGACGTGAGCGAGTAGAGCCGGGCCGGGCGCCCCTCGCGGGACACTGGTGCGCTCGCCTGTGTGAGGGTGCTACGCAGCATGGCGAGCGCCCTTCCCTGTCAGCGTCGGGAGCACGCGGCGGCCAGCCTCGAAGTCGCGGTGCGTCTCGGCGATGATGGCAGCCAGTTCGGCCAGCCGCGCCTCATAGGCGCGCGTGCGGGCGGTGTCATAGGCAGGGTGACGGCGGCGTTCGTGGTACGTCATGGTGTGTTCTCCGGTGTGTTGAGGGTCAATAGAGGATGGCGCGGGCGCGGCGTGCAGCGGCGTCGGCGTCGGTCGTGAGTTCCTTCCGCATTGCGTCAAGTGCTGCGCGAGACACACGGCCCCGCACAGGCTTGAACGCGTCAACAGGCAGGTCGCAGACAATCGCCAGCGCCCGCCCGTCCTCGTAATTTTGTGCATCGCCTGCTGCGGCGTCCGCCCACTTCCTGTCAGGCGGCAAGCCGGCCTTCCTGTCCGCGTAGCCCGCACGAAACGCACGCGAGCGCATGACCGCGTTGAACGTGGTGAGGCCGTTGTCAGCGTTCGCCATCACTCGGCGCCGTTGATGTTCATGCACAGTTCGTCGATGTCATCGTCATCGAGAGCGGTGCAGGTGCCGTCATCGGTGGCAATCGGGCACTCATCGCGCGCGTCTTGCGGTACGTCCTGCTGCCACTTGCGCAGCGCGGCAAGGATTGTGGACAGTTCGCGGTGGCTCAGTTTCATGGTGCGGTTCTCCTTCTCACGGGTGATGGGTTCAAGACGCAAAAAGATCGCCGGTGTCCGGGCAGCGGGGCGCGGGCGCGACGTAGTCAGGATCATCGACGGACAGTGCGGCAACGCGGGCAGCGCGCGCAGCTTCAATCGCCGCGTCATAGTGCGGCCAGTCGATCGTCGCCTCGAAGGCGGTACTGATTGTGTTGCCGTCAGTGACGTAGTCATACAGGCCGTCACGCAACGTGCGTTGAAAGGCCGGGAGCTTGTCGCCAGCCGTGGCGGCGAGAGCCGCGACAATGAGCACGGCAACCTCGTTATGGTCCCAGTCATCGAGCGGCTTCTCAAGCCACGTCGCGAGCGCGTTCGGGTAGCCGGAAATGAACCCGTCATAGCTCGTGAACGTGTCCGCGATTAGCTCGGCGAGCAGGGCGTGCCCGTTCCAAGCCGACCGCGCAAACATCTCGGAGACGGACCAGCGGGAAGCGTGCGCGAAAAGCCGGTCAGTCTCGAAGTTATAGAAGCGCGGGCTTGTCATGCTCTCGAAAGCGAGAGGGAGCGCGACGCCGCAATGATCGTCGGCGAAGTGCGTGAAAGCCGCGACGTAGTCTTCAGCGATGATCTCGTAGCCGCTTGAAATGGCGTGGCGGGCGTTGCAAATCGCCGTGATGAACACATCAGCGTCAAGCCGCAATTCGTCGGGAAGTTCCCAAGCGTCAGTCTCCACAGCGTTTTCAATGTGCTGTTCCTCTTCAGCGTCGAGCGCTTCCGAGTATGCACTTTCGTAAAAGCCGGGAAACGGCAGGCACACAAGTACCTTGTCGGTTTCCATTGTGGTTCCTTTCTGGCGCGGGGCGCCTAGTCCTTCAGATACTCAGGGATCGAGACGCCAGCCGCCGTCGCCTCGGCCCACTCGCTACCGCTATCGTACTCGCGCATAACCTCCGGGCACGGGTCGTTCGTACCGTCACGCGGCGCGAAGCCGACCATGATCCGGCCGTCCTCTGCCGTCGCACGTTGGGAGATAGCCGCGCCAGTGCGCTTGCTAACGCGTGCAGCGGCCTTGTCAGCCGCGCGCACCAGCGCGTCAGCCGCGATGTGCTCGCCGAGTTCGTCTAGGACAGCCCAAAGTTCGTCAACGCTCAGAAAGTGTGACATTGCAGGTGCTCCGTTTTTGAATTGGCTTGCCATCATCAGGCGCGCGGTAGCCAGCCGCGTCACGACGCAGCGCTAGGTGCGCAGCGTTTCGGCATTGTCACTCGGCGCGCGGGCGCACTTCGCGAATGATCTTGGCGCGTTGTTCCCGCACGTAGTCGCGGAAGGCGGCGACAGCCTCGCGCTTGGTGTATCCGCTATAGCGTTGCTTTTCGTACTGGCCCGCGACGATGTCAGACACAAGCCAGTCACCCGACGGAAAAAGTTTTTCAACGGTCATTGCTTACGCCTTCGCGTCACAAGCCGTGAGAAACCGCTCGCGCTTAAACTCGGGGTTAGTGGACGCGAGCGCGTCCGCGAAGGCTTCCGCCGCTTCGCTGCGGGCGTTGTCGGGAAGCGCGGCGATGGTCCGCGCAATCAGCACGAAATGCGCGCGCGACATTGAAGCTTTTGCCATTGGGTCATTCTCCGATTTGTTGAGTGTGCTAGCTGGCATCATCAGGCGACAGGCACTCGCCCGCCGCGACGGCGCAAGGTGCGCGCCGTTTCGCCTTTGCACTGGTGACTAGATGCGGCCGTCAGAAATCAGACACAACGGCCGCAAGCGGATTGACCATGTAGTGAAGCGTAAACGCCCGCTGATTTGTCGGCGGATTTCCGTCATGGTAATGCGCGTAAAGCGTTTGCCCATGCACCTCTGCGGCGACAAGCGCCTGCATCGCTTCAGTGTGCGGCCCGGCGCCGTACACGGCCGCCAAGTCCGCCTGTTGCGCTTGCGCCGTTGCGAGTTCGCCGCGAAGCGTGAAATCGTGTTGGCCCTTCCAATGGTGAAAGTCATGCCAAGCGCGAAACGCCCAGTTAACTTGTTCGTCACCGAAAATGGTGGCGCGCGAGGCGCCGGACCAAACGAGCATGCGCCCCGTCTCGGCAATATGTGCGTTGAGGCGCGCGAGCGTGTCCGGCGCTTCTAATAAATCGGCCGTCACGTCAAAGCCGCATGGGAACAGGCGCGAGGCTATGTGCATCGTGGCGACGTTGAGCATGCGATTAAAGGCCTTCATTGGGTCATTCTCCGGTTTGTTGGCTGGCATCATCAGGCGCCGGGAACCGCCCCGACACGACGGCGCTAATGCGCGCCGTTTCGCCTAGTCACAGGTGCATTGTTTCAGGCAAGAAAAGACAGGCGCGTTGACGGCGCTCCGGCCGCATTACGCACAACGGCCGCCGCCGCCTCATCGGGTGACAGGTTCGGATAGCGCTTTTCAATCAACGCGCGCCACTGTTGCGCCGTGCCTACCGCGTCCGCACGATCATTAGTGAAATAGGCGTGGCCACGCTGTCCCGGCAAATAAACTTCATACTCGCCTAGTGCGACGTTCCAGTGAAGGCGCAAGCCCAGTGCGCGAACCGTTGCCTTAGCCTGTGCCAACGTCATCACAGGCACACAGCGAAAGAAATCGCGCCCTTTTGAACGTGAACCGTATAACCGCCGAGTGCGTCTGTACTCTCGGCGATATAGCCAGACGTTGCGCGCCCGCTTTCGATGTACGATGCCAGCACCTTTGCCGCCGCCGCCGCACTGTCAAACTGTGTCGCAATATGAAGCTTGTACTTCATAGGGCCTGCCTCTTTGTGTGAATGTTTCGGCACTGCTGGCGCCGTCATCAGCGGACGCGTAGCGGCGCCCGGACATTCTACCGGGTTCGCCGGTTCCAGTTATCCACAAGCGCATAGGTGCGCAGCGTCAACCTTGAGACTTATCGGCCGTACCATTGCGCCATTGCGCCCTAGGTGCCGTCCCAACCGCCTTTTGCGTGTTAGGATGTCGCGCGCTAGTCATGCCATAGAGGCGCGCAACATTCGCCAGAGTGTGATTTGCCCGTGCCCATATCTGGCTATGTTGGCTCACTTGCCCGTCACTCTTTGCGGGGCGCCGGAAAACGCTGAAGCGGTTCCGATAGGTCCGTTTATAGTCACGGGTGATTTTCTTGTCAAACGGATTTATCGGCAACAGGCGAATTAATTTCAGGCGCGGCGAAAATTGCAGGCAACGCGCCGCTAAATGCCCGAAAGGAAAAACGATAGATGCGCGCTAGGTGCATTGATCGGGCGCCCGGCGCGGCGCGTCTGGTGCGTCATAGGTGCATCGCTGGTGCGTCATAGGTGCGCGGCTTCAGGTGCGGCGCTGGTGCGTCATAGGTGGATTGAACGGGCGCGCGGCGGGCGCGTGATGGTGCATTTAGCGGGGCGTTAGGTTGATCCGTATGCGAAGTAATTGCAGGTACACGGTATGAGACAAGGACGGGCGCGGCGTTGGACGTGGACAGATGCGCGGCGCGGCCGGGACATGTGAGGCGCGTGGCCCGGCTGGTGAACCGCAAGGGATTTATAATCCACTGCAATGCGAGGCATAGCGCGGCTTTCCGGCGCGTTGTTGCGGCGCGTGTTGCGGGCGGGGCCGGAGAGGCATTGCTTGCGCCCCCGTGGGCATCTTTCCGCGCACGCGCGACCCGGCCACCCCTATGGGGGGAAACGCGATCCAGCCGTACTCGTTATACCCCAACGGATTTTTCCGTCAGACTTTCGCCGGCAATGTCAACAAATCTCTGTAGAGAATTGAGGCAGTAACTATGGGTTGCTCCCGAGGAAGGGTCTGTGCGTCAGCACAGCCCGACTGAGGGAGCGGGCAAGCGACCTGAAAGAGGCTGGTCAAGCGGTGTCGAGGAAGGGAACCCTCCACCACCCGTTAAATCCCCTCTCAGGTCGCGCCTAGTAGGCCCGTGGCGGGCGTGAGCGTGTGGGCCGCTACCCATGCACCCGTGAAACTGACGGGCACTGACGGGCTTCCTAGAGGGCCGCCTGTAGCGGAGCCTCAGGTGCCCTTAGCGGGGCATAGACACAGGAGGACTGAGAGGCGGTGACAGCGGGCCATCCGGGTGGCCGACGCACAGGGGCGCGGTGCGCGGGACGCTGTCATGCTTCTCAGTCCACCTCTATCTACGGTGGTCAGGTGTGAGCAGACGTGGCTCACCCTCAGGGCATCCTCAATAACTGAGGCAGCCTCCTAGGCTCACATAGCCTGCACCTTAGATGACCCTTAAGGGGACACCCTCACTACATCGCTATGTGAACCTTCGGAGGAATTGTACCAATAGTGCAACCTAAATGCCGGCTGCACCCTGCCCGGCCCTAGACGAGCGCGTTCAGGGCCGTGAAGAGGTTGACGGCTTCCGGGCTGCGGAGGCGCGTGACGTTGCCCTTCACGTCGGTGAAGCGGACAGCGCCGTCGCCCTGAAGGACGATCGACAGGGACGCGGTCGAGGCGCCCTTCTTGGCGGTGACGGTGGCGAGATCGGCGATAGCCATTGTTGTGGTCCTTTACCAGTCGTTGAAGATGGTGCCGCCGTCCTGATGGCCGTGGCCGGGAGCGGGGGCGTCGTTGTGGGACTGAAGGGCAAGAGTGGTCCAGCCCTTCAGGGTGTTGGTGAGGGTCTGCTCGACGTTGCGCTTGAGAGCTTCAAAGCGTTCGTCGGCGATCCCCTCGTCCTGCTCGCGGCCCATAGCCTCTGACCAGTAGGCGACAGCCATCGCGAGGACGTCGAGCCTGTCATCGTGCCGGAGCGCGCCCCGGTCGCGGGTGATGCGCGTCATCTGGTAGATGAGTTGGTAGGTCAACGCCTCCTCGGCGGGCAGGTCTTTGACGGAGCGGCTGTCCTCCTCGATCACGGAGCGGTCGATGACCAGCCTGTGCTGGTTCATCACAGGCTCTAGCGTGTCGATGATGCGCAGTTCCTTTTGCTTCGAGTGGCGCACCTCCTCGATCGTCACCGGGTAGGTGCGGGTGAGGAAGGGCTGAAGCAAGCGGCCGAACATGCCGTCGCCGAAGTTGCTCTCGATCAACACGACGTTGACCTTGTGGAGCTTGGCGAGATCGGCGATCGCCTGAAGGTTCTCGTCGGTGTAGCCACCTCGGAGGCCGGACAGGTGCGGGATGAAGATTTGAGAGTTCAGCACCTTGGCAACGCAGACGCCGGTTTCGTCGGTGCCTCGGCCGGAGGGATCGACCACGAGGACGCTGCCTGTGTAGGGGCGGCGCTCGCCGGAGTAGCCCATCGGGGACCAGAAATAGTCACCGTCGAAGGACACGTTGTACAGGTCCGAGAGAAGGTTCCTGTTGCCGTCGCGGCCCCACACAACCTTCTCAGGCGCCACGTCACCGTCCACGTCCATGACGAGCAGGTCAGCGACCTTGAGCGGGAAGCGGTCGGCGTCAGACAGGCTGGTGTCGAGCATGAACTGTAGGGCGAAGCCTGAACGGCCGTAGCTGGCCTCACGCTCCATCAGGTCCACGTCGGAGAACCGGGCGGGATCGACTGAGTGCTCCACCAGCATGGGGTTGCCAGAGAGCAGCGACAGGACGCGCGGGGCGAGGCGCCCGCCGTACTTGGCGACGCGTTCGGCTGTCGGGTAGCGGGCCGGCCACACGCGCATGGAGTAGCCACGCTGCGGCAGCTTGTTGTAGAGGCTCATCTCTGTCTGCGGCGTGCCGAGGTAGATGATACGGCCGTCCGGCTTCAGGATGGCGTCGAACTCCTTCACGGCCTCGGAGAGCTTCGTTCGCATGCCCTCTGTGGCCGAGTTGTTCGGGATTTCGATGTCGTCGGCGATGATGACGTCAGCGCGCGAGCCTGCAAGCTGGCCGGTGATGCCGACCGACTTGACGGACGGGGCGTGCGAGGCGCGGGCAGGGCCGACGTCGAAGGCTACCTTGGAGTTGCGCTGGCCGGAGCCGGGCATCAGGTGGCGCAGTTCCGGCATGTCGTTGATGAGCCGGAGGGTGAACGTGGTGAAGTCGTCGGCGCGGAGCTTGGAGGCCGACACGACGAGGATGTTCAGTTGCGGGTTGCAATAGAGCAGCCAGCAGACGAAGGCCGACGTCACCCACGACTTACCGACGCCCCGGAAGGCTTCGATGATGCAGCGCTTGGGACCGTGCTGAAGGTAGCGCGCGATGTCGTATTGTACGTCTGTCGGCCGTGGAAGGTTGAGGTGTTCCCAAACGCGGTAGAGGAACACCCTGAAGTCGGCCTTGAGGGGGTCCACCGGCGAAAGTGCCGTGGTGGACATCAGGTGGTCGGTCATAGTCCTCCTAGGACGGCCTGTACGCCCCGCTGAGTGGCCTCTCAAACTCACGGGTGATTGCACCTGTGCGGAAGAGAACGGCACTGGCGGGGCGCGCAGGCGTCTTGTGGTGGAGATCGGCCTAGTTGGCCGTCATGTCGCTGATGTCGTCGTCATCGAAGGACGGGAGGGCGGTGGTGGCTCGCCTCAGGTCATCATCCTTTGTGGGATCGACCGACACGACGCCGTTGTCCTTGAGGAACTGCCGGATGACCGACAGGAGCGGGGCGGCCGGCGTGACACGCGTTGCCTTCCCGGTTTCCTCGTCGAGGATAACAGCACCGTCTTCGAGGATGCTCACGAACTCCGTAGCGAGCAGCTTATGGAGCCTGTTCAGGACATCGGCCGGGAGCTTCGACATGCCCTAGCCTCCTCTGTAGAACTGAAGGCCGATGCCGGCGATCATCGCGGTCAGCAGTGTTGCCGTGACCATGCGGACGAGGGTTGTCCAGACGGCGTTCTTGGTGACGCGCCACCCGCTGAGGAGATCGCGAACGTCCCTGAAGTCGGCCCGCGTCAGGTCTTCAAGACCGAGTTCGCGGATCGCTTGTTTCGCGCCCTCACGGGCGGCGTCCTTTGTCAACGCGCGGAGCGCGTCAACAGTGATGGTGATGTGCCCGACGCTGTCGTCAGCGCGGGTTTCATGTTCCATTCTTGCTGTCCTGATTGTTGGTCACGCCCACGATAGCGCGCAGAAGGAATACGGACGGTTGGCAGCCCACGACGCCTCAATGCTCTGTCCTGTGGTGAGTGAGGTGTCTTCGGCATGGGCTGACGAGTTCACCTGTCGCGCCACAGTGCCTTCTTGGTTCTTCGTCGCAAACGTCCAGCCATGCGGCCCGCCGTCACTGTTGTACGTCATCCCACCTGCGATGGCGAAGCCACCTGTCGGGAGGTTGAGAGTGACGGACGCAGGTCCAGTACCGGTGCCACCCATCGACGCCGTGTGATGCGGCGCCGCGTTGACCAGTCCGGTGACAGCGTACACCCCGGCGACACCGCCGCTGTTGGCGGTAGCACTGAGCGTGAACGAAATAGTACCGCTCGTACCTGCCGGGACCAGCGCGGAGATGATCGCGGAACCAGCCTGAACGCGAGTTCTTTCGACGTGCAGAGTTGCGGCGACACCGCCGATGGTCGCGCTAACGAAATCGCGGGCGCTTGAGTTCTGCTCCCAAGAGAGCACCGCGATTATCACACGGTCGGCTGCGGCAGGGCCGAAGGGACGGCCAGTGAACGTGTAGGTGATCTGGTTCGTATTGTCCTGCGCCAGCGAAGAGGCTTGATATGTGACGATAGCCCTGCTCGCGTTGATGCCGACCATCGCTGTCAGTACACCGCTCATGCGAGGCCCGCCCCGGACACGTACCACGTATCGGTGTCATCCTTGCGGAGAGACACCTCACCATGCTGCGCGAGAGTGCGCGCGCCAGTGTTGGACGTTCCCGCTTGACGGAGAGTGACGCCAGCACCGGGCGTGATCGTCACGATACCTGTACCGACGTTGCGCATGTTGATGATGGTCCCGATGGCGAAGGCTACGCCAGAGTTCGGGGGGATTGTCCACGCCCGCGCCGTGGCGCCGCCCTGTCGAATGACCTTCCCGGCGTCGGCCGCGACAAGCGTGTAGGCGACGTCTTGGTTGTTCTGCGGAGCGCCGAGGTAGCCCAGTGACGCGGCGTTGGTGTGGACAGGAGCGATGGCTGCCGCTACGAACGCAGTTGTTGCAAGACGCGTGTTGTTAGACGCTGCTGCCTGTGTAGGCGCGGTCGGGTTTCCTGTCAGCGCAGGCGAGGCCAGCGCCGCCTTCGCGTCGAGCGCGGTCTGTAGACCTGTGACGTTCGCGATGGTGTGTGTGTGTGACGTCGCGGCCTTGTTAGCCAGTAGCGTGTCGGTGACAGTCTTCGTGTAATACGATGACGGGTCGAACAGTGCAGCGGCGACGGCGCTTGCAGCCGCTTCAACAGCGCTTGTAGCAGCGGCGTCCTTGTGTGTGGACGCAGTTGTCGCGTGCGCGCCTGCGGTCGTCGCGCTGGCAGCAGCTTCAGATGCCTTAGTAGTCGCCGCACCTGCGTGCCCTCCTGCGGTCGTCGCGCTGGCAGCGGCAGCATCCTTGTGCGTGCTCGCAGTCGTGGCGCTCGCGGCGGCGGCGTCCTTATGTGAACCGGCTGTCGTCGCGCTGGAAGCAGCTTCAGACGCCTTCGTCGTAGCTGTTGTGGCGTGTGTGGAGGCCGTGTTGCGATACGCCAGCGCATCCTGCGAGTAAGCGAGAGCAGCGACGGCGCTGGCAGCGGCGGCCACCATACTGTTGGACGACGACACCGCGCTTGCTGCGGAGCTATCCGCGCTGATGGCAGCAGCGGTGGCGGCGGCGGCGGTGCTGTTAACGGCGGTAGAGAACTGGCCGTAGGTGATGGCGTCATCCGGCGAAGTAGCGTCGCCAAGGTTCTTCAGACGTCGGCCGCCGACGTCATAGTGGCCTGTTGCGTCCTTACCGAGACGGTCAAGCGCCTCGTCGAGCGCTTCTTGCGTGACGAAGAGTGCCTGCGTGTTCGCAAGGTTGAGGTTCGAGGACACGAGGACCGAGCCGTCCGTGAACGTGACGAGCAAGGCCGCGCCGGGGGTCGTGCGGCGCACCTCGACAACAAGCCCGGCAGCAGGCGCCGGCGACACGTTGATCTGGTAGGCGTTCACCCACGTAAACGCGGTCGGCACGCCATCGACTTTGACGGTGATGTGCGCGGTAGCGAGGTAGTCGAACGCGAAGCCGAAGGCGGTTGTAACGCCGTCGCCCGGCACGCGAATGTAGGAAAGAGCCATGTGGTTCTCCAAAAGGAGCGGCCCCCAAGATCACTCAGGGGCCGCGTCACTTCTTGCTAGGTGGTGTTAGGGCTTGACGGAGTTCAGAAGTTCGATGCCCTTCTGCTGCGTCGCAGGCTTGGCCGACTTCGCAGCAGCGGCGCCGACCTTGGCCGCGCGCATCTTGGTGTTGAACACCGGGTCTTCAGCCATCATCCGCTTCACAGCAGCGCTGTGGTAAGCTTCAATGACCTTTCGCGTGGCACGCTGCCGCGCACCTTCGACGCCCTCAGGCGTGTCGGGAAGGCGGGCGCGAGCGCTGTCATACGCCGGGCTGTCGAACAGGCGCCGAAGCTTTGCCTGCACGTTCCGGCCGCCGCTATCTGTCACGGTAGCCATCGTCTTGTTCAGCGCCGAGTATTCAGCGCCGGTCAGTTCGACGCCGTAGAGCGTCTTCGACGGACTGTAGGCAACGCCGATGCGGATGAGTTCGTCGGCGATCTCGTTACCTTTGATCGGCATTGACGTGATCGGAGAGAGGAACGTGTCCGGCCGGACAGCAGGTTCGCCTGTGAGCCACGACACGCGCGCGGGAAGCGTCTCGCTCCACCCCGGAAGGCGGGACTTGAAGCGGTCCTGCACCGTCCGCACTTCGCGGATGATGTTGTCCATCTCGTGTGTCGTCTGGCCGAGCATCGCGGAGTACGGGAGCATCGACGTCGTCATCTGCTGTATCAGCGCGTTGGCCTTATCGGGGCGGTCGGGGCTGGAAACAGCGTCGATGAGATCGGTGATGCCTTGGAAGTAGAGCTTGTTCGAGAGCGTCTTACCGAGCGCAAGCGCTGTCACCAGCGTCATGTCCTCGTAGGTCTTGTCACTTCCCTCAAGCTGCCCGTAAATCTCCGAGCTATCCGCAAGCACGCCGATGATCGTTGCGAACGGGTCGAGGCGCTGATAGCTCACCCACCTGTCACCAATCCGAATGGAATACGGCTGCCACCCGGCTTCGATCCACATGGCGCGGAGAGCGTGGTCGCTCGGGCCGGCGCCGGTGACGTTTCCGTTGATGACTTCAGCGGTGATGGCACCAACGAGCGCGGTGCCGACAGCCATCTGACCAACGGCGCGGGCGCGAACTTCCTTCGAGACGCCTTCGCCCCAAAGAGCGTTGCGGTGTTCCTTCAGGATCATGTTCGCGCCGGGCGTGTAGGCAGCGGCGGTCTTCAGCAGGTTTGTCGGCGTGCGAATGAACGGCGCAATCAAACGGGCGGCGGGATGCCTGTTGACGAACCCCTGAACGCTGTTGCCGAGCGTCCCTGCCGGGAGTTCGTGCGTGAACGTGGCGTTACGTGCGGCGTTGATTGCGCGCGCGGCGTTAGCCGTCAACACTTCCTTACCGCTGACAGGGTCGATCACGGTGGCTGCGCCGCCTGCCGTGTTAAGCGCACGCTTCTCGAACTCATCCGTGACGTAGCGCTTTGCCCCTGCTCCCTTCAGGCCCATGTCAGACGCTTCCGAGAACAGTTGTCCGTAGAAGTTCGTCCTGTAGGCGATCTGTTTGAAGAACTCGTCTTCAGTCAGCAGGAGGCGCGTCGGGACATTCAGCGCGACGCCCATTGCGTCAACGGCTCGGCCGGCAGCGGTGGTGGCCCGCCCGGTCGTCCCGTCAACAGACATGCCTAGTGCTTCCGACGAAATAGCGTTGCGGAAGATGCGGTCGTCAACGGTCGAGTGCGTGTCGAGGACGTTGTCGCCAGTGCGGAAGGCAATCTTCGCCATCTCGTAGCTGTCCGCAACAGCCATGCGTGCCATAGCGAACCCTTGGTAAGCCTCGCGGGCGGTGCGCATGTCGCCCATGATGGCGGCGCCGGCAGCGGTTGTTAGCGGGTCCATTACCGTCATCGTAGCGTTCGACAACATGTTGACCATGTGCGTCTTCGGCCCTGACAGGATCGCGTTGATGAAGTTCTCGTTCATCACGTCGATGAACTTCCGACCGGCCGACCGTTTCATCACGGCGCGCACCTTGTACGGGCTGCCGCCAGTTGCGGCCAGACGTGCGGCCATCTTGGCGATGCCCTTCTCGCCACCGGCAACCGAGAGCGCCTTGAGGTGCCCTATCTGGTCCGGGGAAAGGTCTGCTCCGATGCGGATGCGGCCGGCGCTCGTGGCGCGGGCAGCGGCGGTGCGGACAACCTGCGTGGCGCCCATGACGTCTTCAAGCGCGCGGACCATGTGGACCAGTTGCGCCTTCTCGACGTCGGTTGCTTGGCCGAGGTTGATCTTCTTCGCGACGTCGGCAATGTCGCGCGACAGGGCTGCCGAGGTGATGCGCCCGAACGTGAGGAGCTTCGCCTGCTCGGCGGCGTCTTTCGAGAACCGCTCAAGCTGCGCGAGGGTGTCACCAAGCGTTTCGCCGGTGTCATCCGCCCACGCCTTCAAGGCTTGGTCGCGGACGCGTACATGGCTCTCGACGCTACCGCCGAGGGCGCGTGTGACGGCCGGCCCAATGGCATCGCCAGTCACCTGCATCACCTGCTGCATGTCAATAGAACCATTGACGCGGGCGAAGTTGATCGCGCGCGTGTCGGTGCTCGCCATACGGACGATGGTGTCGATCGTCAGTTCGCTGGTGGCGTCTGCCATGATGCGCGATGTGGTCGCGGCGATGGCTTCCGGGTTGACCGTCTGGAAGTTCGGTGCCGGGACGTCACGCTGCGGGGCGCGCGCGATCGACGCTGCAAGGTCTTCCGGGAACAGGTCGGCCTGCCGGTCGAACGTCTGCGGAGGCACGGCAGCTTCCACAGCGTCGGCGGCACTCTTCGCGGCTGCCTGCGCGGCTTCGGGGCTGTCGGCCTTGAACACGGCCTTGATGCCTCTGAAGGCGAGGAGGACGCCTTCGGACAGGACGCCAAGGGACATGCCTTCCAGCACGTTCTTGAGCCGACCCTCGGCATCACTATCGTCGTCGGACGCGGCGAGGTAGTTGATGATGTCGCTTTCCATGCCCGGAAACGTCTCCTGAAGCATGTTGGCGAAGCGCGGGTCGCGGGGGTCGAAGACAACAGCGTCCGCGATCCCACCCTCGACGGCAGCCTTCGTGAAGGCACCTGTCCGGGTTGCGGTCTTTGTGAACGCCGTGAGCTTACCAGCGCCGACAAACCCTGAGATGAACTGCGCAGCACCTTTCGGGAGCGCGTAGGAGATGTCGTCAGGACGTGTGCTGTCCTCAGACAGGATCGAGAGGTTGTCCTGCTGCTGGACAGCGGGCGTGCCCTCGCCGACATCACCGACGACGGCTGCGCCTGTCAGCGCCTCAGCCACGCCAGAGAGCGCCTTGGTAACGGGGAACCCCTCGGCCAGCGCCGGGAGGACGTACTTGTCAGCGAACTTCGTCGTCTCGCTGGCGGCGGCTAGAACACCGTCCACGACGCCGGCGCCGATGTTGACGAGGACGCTGTTGTCGCTGTCAGCGTCAGCACCGCCGCTGAGGCGGGTCGCCGCACCTTCGCCGAACCGCCTGTCGAAAGCAGGAGCAGCGTCGGGGTGTTGCTTGAGATATTCTACGTCTTTCGCTGTCGGCTCTGCCATTGTCAGTCAATCCAATCCGGCGTGTATGGGGGAGGTGTGGTAGGCGCTGCGTCTGGTAGCGGCGCGGGAGGCGCGGCGTCCGGTTTCATCAGCGTGCGTACCGTGTTCTGAAGGCGGAGGTACGTCTTCTCAGCGTGGTCGCGCGTTGACGACATCGTGTTCGTGAAGTCTTCGCCGCTGCTCTGTGACCAGTGCCGGGCAACCTCGTTGTCGAACTCGCGTATCAGGTTGGACGCCATGATCGCCCGATCAATGTCGAACTCGCTCATCTCGTCAGGCGCAACAAGCGGCTTAACGAGCGCTTCAAGACTGCGGCGCGTCTGAGACACGGTCCAGTCGTTCATCACAGTACCTTCGGAACGAGAGCGTTCGATTGTGCGGCGCGCGTCCTTCATAGAAGCTGTTGAGATACGGTTCTCGGACGCGAGGTGGTTGATGCGCTGTTCGGCTGCATCAGGGTCGCGGACGGCGAGGCCGTACAGGTCGCTGATCTCTCGCGGGTCTTCCGTTGTCTGGCCCGCGAGCAGCGCCTTGCGCGCGCTTTCAAGCTGCATAGCCTTCGCAGGGTCGATGTCGTTAAGCTCGGAGATGAAGCTGCGGACGTCGGCCTGCGGGTTGTTCAGTAGGACTTCCACGCCTTCCTTCATGGACTGGCGTGAGCGGTCTTCGCGGTCCTTGGTTACGCGCCACTCGTAGAACTGCGCGTCGGCGCGGTTCTCAGAACGGATGGCATCAGACACGTTGTCGGCTGCCTTCTTGAACGCAGACGTTCCAGACAGCTTGCCGGTGCCGAGCGTGACGCCATCAGCGACGCGCAGGATGTCGAGATCACCTGACTGCTGCGCCATCGCAATGATCGCGCCGGCGACGATGTCGTTCGCCTTGGACTTGTTCATCCCGCTTGCAATCATCGCGTCCACCTTCAACTGCACGGCAGAGGCGACGGAAGCGGCAGCGGCGGCAGGGGCACGCGTGAACAGGTCGTTGTCGAGCGCGTCCTGCATCGTGTTCTGCACACTGATGTCGAGTTCAGCCATCGCGTCCTGCTCAAGCTGCGCGACGTAGTCAGTCGTGTGGCGTGACAGAAGGTTCTCGCGCGACGACTGCATCATCGGCGTGAGCACGTCGTCCACGAGATGTCGCGGGTACGTGTCGATCCCGTTCTCCTGCATAAGGCGCGCGTAGGCGGACTGGTGAAAGCGGTCCACTGCCGTGACGTCATCGCTGCCGCGCAGGTCGCTGGCGGCGTACTCAGTACGTACCTTCGCGTCAATCTCGTGCGCGAGGTTGGAGAGATGGGCACGCTGAAACCCGCGCTTGAAATGCGGGGAGGCGCCGGCAGGAACAGCGCCGCTCTTGATGGCGTCGTTCCAGTTCTGTCGGTTCGCCTCAAGCTGCGCGGTGGCGCCCTCCTTCTCTTCACGGACACGGGCGTCGTCACTCAGCTTGTCAGCGATCGGCTTGAGAGAGCCAAGTGCAGTGAGCAGCGCAGCAGCGCCGCTTTCAGACGAGGCGCGCGCCGGGACTACGTATGTGTCGGTGAGGCTGATTGTCTGTCGGTTGGTCGGGTCAGGGAGGCGCGCTACGCGCTCGCGTTCAGTCATGTGATTGGCCTTTGTGCTGTCTACTTAGCGCCAGCGGTTTGATTGGCTGTGAACGCCTCGCCACCGAGCTTCATGGCAGCGCCGAAGTAATCCGGGGCAGTTCCTTTGGGCACGGAGTTTATGCGGTTCTGCATCGTCGTCTTAGCACCGTCTAGCTGAAGCACGGCGCCGGTGCGGTTCCACTGTGTCTGACGCTGCGAGGCACCGATTAGGCGGTTCTCAGCAGCGCTGAAGTCGTCCATCAGTGCCTTGACGGAGAGGCCGCCTGTGCCTGCTTCACCGGCTGAAGTCGCGACAGTGGCGCGGCGACGCGCGCCTTCGCGCTGCGTGGCAGTCGTGTTGTCGGCCTCCTGCTGGTCCTGTTGACCGAGCGCGGCGTTGGACTGGTTGATGTTATCGACGAACGCCTGCTGCGCGTTCAGTGTGTTCTGCTGCTGCTGCGCATCCTGCGCCTTCTGCGCGGCGCTCTGTGACACGATGCTGCCGATCGCCGACGCGGCACTCATCGCCAAGCTTATGTACATAGCGGTGGTTGTGGTGATCGTTACCGGCTCACACATTTCGGTGTCTTTCGTAGTGGATGAATGGGGTTCTAGCGCGGCCGTGCGCTGGTGACACGCCAACACGCTTGAAGCCGGCCCACGTTATTAGACGGGCGTGGAGCGTGTTTCGCGCATCAGCGGTGCATGTCAGGGTCGGGTATGCGATCTGCTGCGCGTCGAGCCACCCGCGAGAGCGGCGTAAGAAAGCGGAGGCGTGCGTTTCCAGTGCAGGCGTGCTCAGGAGCCACACAGCGCCCGAGCCTGTCACAGGAACGATGCCGAAGGCTGCCACAGGCACACCGTCAGCAGTTCCTACGAGACACGGCGCGCTGTCGGCTAGGCCACTCACCAGAACGGAGAGCGGTGTCCTTCCAGACGCGGCCGCAATCTCGGCAACGTCCGCCTCGCGGAGGCGCGGCGCGAGCCACAGAATGTCCTCAACCGTTGCGAGGCGGACGTTGTAATCCATCAGATGCTCTTACTCTTCGGCGTGAACTCTGCGGTCCACTCTGCCGAGATGAATGTGGAGGGGAGATAACTGTCGTTCACCAGATCAATGCGAACCTGATCGTTCTTGGACATGACCATCACGAGGACGTCGCCGCTATCCACAACGGGACTGCCGAGAATGGCGGCACCATCACCTAGCGTGTGTCCGGTGTAGAGCGTGCGGCTGACTTCTCTGAACGCAGGCTCTACCTCAACCGCGAACTGTGCGGTGTTGTCGAAGGTGACGCGCAGCGTCTTGACCTGCACACGACCGTCCTTAACAACGACTTCACCACCGCCGCTTGACGGCCTACGAACAACGAAGTCCGAGAACGTGTAGCGAAGCGTGTAGACCTTCCCGATGAAGACAGGCGTGGACGTGTAGTCGCCGAAGGCTGAGACAGTTGTCGAAGAGGGACGTGTGTGGGGAATAGAGGTGCCGGCTGGATCGGCAGAGGGCGCGCGAACAACAACCTGAACGGCGCCTGCCTCGACGAACGGAAGTGTCCATGTCGTCAGTCCGGTCCCGGCACTGTACGCAACAGAGGTGCATTGCGCCTCCGTGATGCGTCGGTCGAGGCGGACGATGAACGGGAGATGCGTGTCTGTAGCTTTCTCGGAAAGCTCGATGCTCTCAATGAACGTGCCAGACGCGCGCTGCACAAGAAGGTACAGAGATGACTGGAAGAACTTTACCGAGCGCACGACAACACCGTCGCCGAACTGCCACTTAGTCCAAGCGTTCTGAACACGGTCGTTGCCCTGCCAGAAATACTTGTAGACGAAAATTGTGTCAGGCGCGGCGGAAGAGAGCGTGGCGATCATGTCAACAGTCGTTGACGGTTCCAGAAGGAACACGCCGGACGGGATGTATGACGGGACGTGTGCTGTTAGCTCAACACTGCTCGTTGACTGCGCTTCGCTGTCGTCGGCGACGTAGAACTCCCTAACGGAAGCTGTCGCGCCGGCCTCTGACACGAAGTAGACGAACCGGCCGTTAGCGATAGGCCGTGCTGTTGAGACGTTCTCGTACTCTGTCACCGGCGTCACGGAAACTGTGGAGGCCGTCAGGGTGGCCGGCGATCCGAGGACAAACTGTGTCTGGTCGGAGAACAGCACTAGGTTCCTCTTCACGGGGATCGCTGCCGACAGTGTGGACGCCTTTACATGCGCCACGCTGACGTCGATGAAGTCAGTGTCAAGGGTTGTGGTGACTGTCGCACGCGTGAAACTGAAATACTCACCAGCCTCACTGAGGATCACGTTCTCTCCTGCGAGGAACCCGAGACGGTTGCGGTTGAAGTAGACGTCCTTGATCTTCTCGCCAATGAACGAGGGCAGCGGGTTGCTGTCGTCGTCGCCGACGTCGCGTGGTTTCCACGCTGCCTGCTTGAACGTGAACGTACCGTCACTCTCGCGAACGAGTTGGTGAGGCATCGTCGCGGGGTTGGTGCCGAGGACCATGTCGGGCGCGGGGCACTCTTTCCACCCGCCTTCGCCGAAGCTGGTTCCGTCCTTCGTGGCAAACTGCACCCAGTAGTCGCCGACGCTGGCGCCTTCCTTGGCGAGCACCTTCAAGCGCATGCTGTTGACGCACTTCGGCGGAAGGTCCGCAACCGTCTTGACGCTCCGGTAGATGAGACGCGTGTTCACGTCACCGTAACCGTCCGTAAAGTCGATCGAAGAGAACACGCCGGAGTTGCGCTTGATAGCGATGTAGTTGTCCGACCGGCTCTTTGTGTATGTGGCGCCGCTGAGAGCGTTCAGGCCACCAGTCATTCCAGTGTAGGCAGCCAGAGAACCAGCGCCGTCGTTGCCCTGCCACAGACGCTCTGCGATGTGATCCGTGGCAACATACGTGGACTGAAGGGTGTCGTTGTTTCGACACGTCAAGAACGTGGCGTTGGCACCGTCGATAGTGGCGATGTACTTCGTCGTGTAGTTGCCTGCCCGAAACCAGAACACAGCCTGCTCCTCAAGGAGCGCCGTCTTCGTGGTTCCTGCGAGAACAGTCACGGCCTTGTTAGCAATGAATGTGAAGTCCGACACGGTGACGGCTGCGAAGCCGTGGAGCGGATTGGCGTTGTTCAGGTACGCCTTGCCGTTCGGGAACGCGACTGTCTTCTCGTTACCCGCAAGGTCAAAGACCTTCAGGTCGCCGTTCGAGATGACGACGACGTAGCGCTCGGCGCTGTCGCGGTTTATCCAGTGCGTGTAGATGTTGCCGAGGGCGCCGGCTGAGACGCGGCCACGGTGCAACGTAGGCAGGCGCTTTGAAAGGCCGGACACGACAGACGTGTAGCCATTCACCACTGCGCGCGCCTGCGACGGGAGCTTCAGCGTGTCGGGCTGCTGGCTAACGCCGTTGACGAGGTTTGGCACGGAGCCAATTACTCGGGTCATGTCGGTGTCCTATGAAATGACACCACCGCCACCCGGACGCCTGCGAAGGACGTCGGCGACTGAGTATGTGTCGAAAATGGAAAAGTCGGCGCTGCGTGCCTCTGCGTTTTCAAACGCTGCACGCGCGGAGCGCTCATCGTCCTTGTCGAACATGTCGCTCGTGGTAGAGCCGATGATCTTCTGCTGGAAGCGGCGCACTGCAATCACGAGGACGTACCAGCGCGCAGCCTGCGGAAGTTCCATGAACGGAAGCGCGAGGATGACGTCAGCCAGCACGACTGAACTGAACGTGTACGAACGCGAGCGCTTGTCGTACAGGCGAGCGCCGCGCACGACAGGGTCGATGCCGCTGCCGCGCTTCAAGTCAGCGCTCAGGACGTTGTTAGGCACGGCAATGTGGCCGTCGATGTCGGGGGTCAGGGGGAAGTTGTATTCACTGTTGAAGTCCCACCCCGGCGTCTGAACCTGTAGGTTGGCCTCCGAGAGGTACTTCTTGGCGATCGCAACGTCCATCGGAAGGGCGCCGGAAAGCGTGTTGACGGGCGCCTCGGAGATCGACAGGAGCATTGAGTTGACTGCCTCAAGCTCGGTCGTCGGGACGGGTACGGGTAGTTCTGACATGCGGTCCTCGCGAAAAAATAGGGAGAGAGCAAGTGCTCTCCCCCTACTTGGTGTCGGTGGTTTTCGTTACGCGATCTTAACTTCGACCGCGCACTCGGGACGCAGCAGGCCGTGGCCCATCGCGTACTTCGCGACCATCAGGGTGCCCTGATACATCGTCGCAAAGTCGCCATCGTCGGCAGTCTTCTGAACCGCAAGGTCCATCAGCTTCACCGTGCCGACAGCGGACTTCTGGAACACGGCGGCTGCCACGTTCGTGAAGGTGCCCGAGTAGGTGTTGTTCTCACCGGAGGCGCCGGCAACCACGCCCTGCGGCAGGTTGTTCGACTTCACGATGACGATGTCGGAGATACGCGTGATCTTGCCGTCGCTGTACGAGCCGGCGCCATTCCAGTCCTTGTTCAGAACCTTCGTGGTCTGCGCGAGCAGGTAATACTGGGCCGGCTTGACGATCGCATAGCGGTCGTTCTCGGGCACGTCCTTCTCGTCGAGCACCTGCGCGGCATCGAAGATCGAGCCGGCAAGGCTTTCGCCGTTGGTGCGGGCGTCGGCATCCGTGATGGCCGAGCCGCCGAAGGCGCCGGTGACGACGGCCGAAGCGCGGGCGGCGAGGATCGCAACCTGAAGAAGCTTCGTGTCGTAGGCGCGCGCGAGGGCCGCGCCAAGCTGCGCCGAGTAGATCGAGCGCACGTCGTAGTGGTTCTTCGCCTCGTCGATGCTGGCGATGAACGTGTCGGCGACGAGCAGGTCGTCGATCGAGATGGTACGTTCGCCGTGGCGGATTTGGTTCGCGCCGAGGATTTGGTTGCCCGGCGTGTGGTAGGCGGCGTTCGCCTTCCACGTTGCGGGGAACTGGGCGCTCTTGCCGTGCTCGATGGTGCGGACGATGTGCTTGTCCGACATCACTTCGGTTTCGTTGAAGGCCGTGAGGACTTCACCGCCGAAGACCTTCAGGAAGAGAGCGTCCGACGCGCCGGCGAGGTTCGCCTGACCGAGCGGGGAGACAGTCATGTTCGACATAGTGTGGTATCCTTGGTGGGTGTATCGGGAATGGACTTGCCATCCGTCGAACGCTCACCGCGCACGCATGGTTGTCGCTCGCAAGCGGCCAAGGTTTGCATGTGGTAGTTCGGAGGGGCTTCTCCGTGAGCACCTAAAGAGGTGTCTGGTTTGGAGAACATTCCGACCAAGGAAGAAGAGGGGTTTCCACCCTCTGCTGCGCGGCGCTTTCGCCCGGCGCATCTGTAGACCGCCCGTCTACACAGGGCCACCCGCTGCTGCTACGTGAGATGCCTAGAAGGGCACCTAAACCGCGCAGACGTCGGTGGACTTATTTGCTCAACGCACCTTTGAAGCTCAGGTACATGCGCTCGCCGAAGATGAACCCGAACGGGTAGCCAGCAAGCTGGACGCCGAGGATAATCACTTCGTTGTTTGAGGCAGTGATGCCGGCCGCGAGAACAGCACTGCCAATGGCAATGATGGCGGCGGCGGCGACATAGCGGAAAGAGGCGCGGAGATCGACTACCCACTGGCTCGGAACGCCGTGCGGATTGTCGAGAACGGCAAGCGCCTTGAGGCGTTCGACGTGCGCGCTGTCCAGCTTTAGCTGGTCGTCTGTGGAGATGCCACCTACACGCCGCGCCACCGCACCGCCAAGACCTTTGAACAGGTCAATGGCGGCGGGGAGGACGACGGAGGCGATCAAGCCTTCGATCACCAATGGAGCGTTCCTTACCGGAGGTTGTGGGAGACGGCGAGACGCTTCTGAACGTCGGCGTGGTACGCCTTGTCACCGGACTTGTAGCGGGCGTCCGACATCGCGCGTGTCACTTCCTGCATCGAGCCGAAAGGCTGCACAGTTGGCGTGTTCGTGTCGGCACCGTGCACCAAGTTCGGCGTGTTGCTGTCCGAGTTCGCATGCTTGCTCGACAGCCACTCGACGGCCATGCGGGCGGTCTTGGCATTGCCACTTTCAATCATGGCATCATAAGCACTACGTTCGTCAGCGGTGAGGGTTTCGGAAGCCCACGCAAGTATCTCGGTGAACTTCTCCTGACCACCAGCGGCGGCGATGATCGACGCGCTCTCAGCGTCAGCGATCGTCTGCGCAGCGGCAGGGCCGGCAGTCATCGCGTTCTTGTACGCGTCAACCGTTGCCCGGTCGAAGCCTTTGGCCTCAAGCGCGGAGTACGTGGCGTCCGAGAGGGCGCCTGTCTCAGCGAACTCAGCGTTGTAGGCCGCGAGATCGAGGCCGACGTCGGCGAGGACGCGCGAGGCAGCGTCGTGAAGCTTCGCGGCGTCGTTCGGCGTCTCGACAGGCGGGACAGCGTCCGGCTTCGCGGGGTCGGTGTCCGGCTTCGCGGGATCAGCGTCCGGTGCCTTGCCATCCATCTTGGCGCGGAGCGCTGCGTAGGCGTCGGCAAGCGCTTCCGGCTTGTCGAACTGCTCAGGCAGCCACTCGGGGCGATCAACGGCAGGTGCGGCGACGGGCGCCTCAGACGTCGTGGGCGCGGCGCCGAACACAGCGGTCGTCATATCAGTAGTCCTCGCGGAGCGAACCGGAGGGCATCGTCACGCGGTTCTTGAGCGTCGTGACCACGCCTTCAACAACGCGCACGGCGCCGTCGTCGAGGATGACTTCCGGGGCGGTGACGGGCTGCGGCACGGCGGCGACGGCGGCTTCGGCGACGTACAGGCGCGCGACAGCCTCTTCGTCGGAGAGCACCGGCGACAGCGGCTCAGTGTGGTCGGTGGGGGTCGGCTCGACGACGGCGTCAGGCGCGGTGGCGGGCGTCGGCGCGGGCGTCGCGCCTTTGATCTTGCTCATTGCGGTGTAGTTCCCTTCGTTTGGTCAGCAGCCATGCCGCCGATTTGCTTCATTGCTTCAGGGCCGAGGCGATCGACCATCTGCGTCATCTGCGCTTGCTTCTGTTCTTCAGCGACTTGCTCGTCCGTCTTCAGGAGGCCAGTCACGTCCATGCTCAAGGCAGCGGCGCGGCGGCGTAGGTACTCGTCCATGTTAAGACGTGCAAGACCCTGCTCTCCTACCTTCGCGAGCAGATCGCCGACGAACAGGTCGAGCTTGCGCAAGTCCTGACCACGGCCGAGCGCTTCGATGCCCGTTATGATGACGGGGTTCACGACGTTCGCAGGCAGCTTTGGCAGGCCCTTAGCGAGGGCGATGCGGCGTTTGACGTAGGGCAGTTGAAACTCAGACGACATCAGCGAGTAGAGGCCACCAAGGGCGTCCTCAAGTTCGCTCGCGACGTACCGGATTTCTTCTGCGGTGACACGTTCAGCGGAGCGCTGCACGGTCGAGTTCAGTAGGAAAGCAAAGCTGAGACGCTGTTCAATCTCAGATGCGATTTCCTTGGCTACACGGAAGTCAGCGTACTTGTTCAGTTGAAGCACGGTGACATCTTGTGAGTTGCCAGAGCGGACAGCACCGTTCGGTGCCTCGGCGATAACGCGCTGTTGCGTGGTCCCGTTCGGGTTCACGAGGAACAGCACTTTCGCGGCGGCGGCGGCGCCCTCAACAATGGCGCGGGTCAGAGCTTCGAGCGACTTCAGGTCGCCGAAATACTCTTCGACATGGCCCCGACCGTAATCCTCGCCGTCAATGCGTGTCCAGCGGAGGGGAATGTAGGGGGACTTGTCGAGGGGAAACGTGCCGCGCGTCTCAGGGATCACGAGGCCGTTTGTTTCCTGATACACCTCCCACTTGTCGGGAAGGCGTTTGATGTGTGTGTACACCTCGACCGTCTCATCGTCCTTGCGGCCGTCGCGGGTGAGTTGATCCACAAGCGCCGCGTCGAAGCGGTGGTACTTGCGGAACACTTCAGGAGCGACGTCTTCGCGCGTGACGATCTCAATGGCGTTACCCATCGGGTCGCGTTTACAGACGTAGCGGTGCAGGTGAAACACGCGCAGGCCGTCCTTGCCTATGTAGAGGAGGACGTTGCCTGCGATAACGAGATGCTTGAAGCCCTCGAACACCGGGTTGCGGTCGCCGGCACTCTCGATCTCTTTCATCACACTGCGCTCGTATTTGGAGAGCGCAGTCTCAACCTCAGCGGTTGAGCCTTCCATCGCCATGATCTCCTCAAGCACGTCATCCGCGACCACCATGCGGAGGATCGGCGAATTGGGCGGGAGCAATGCGAGGATGAGCTTGTTCGCGAGGTTGTTGACGCCGCGCGCGCCGATGCTTTGGAAGGGCGTCGGGAGCGTGGCAGAGGACGAGTGGGACTGCGGCGGGACGATGGCGGGGATGGTGAGCTTGGAGCAGTCACGCGCGCGGGTCAGAAAAGGTTCGCGGGCGCTTTCGAGTTGGAGATACCGCTTCTGTGCGGCGCCCTTCGCCATCTTAGCGCGGGACGTTCAGGCTGGTGCCGGTGCTGCCGGGTGTGGACAGCGGGATGCGCAGTGACAGCGTTCCTGTGCGCCGTGCCTTCGCCGCAAGCTCGTCCTTGTTCGCACCCACGTCGGGGGCGTCGGCGGCTTTCTCGGCGGGCGGGGGCGCTTCAGCAGGCTTCTGCGGGGTCTTCGGAGAGGGCATGCACATGTCTAAAGGTCTTTCGGATTGTTCTGCTCCTCCCACGTCTGGCGGAGGAGGCGAATGACATTCCGCTCGCCGGCCGCGTACATGATCTCAGCGTGCGTCATCGAAGACGTCACAGCGAGTGGGGGAAACCGCCCTTCGAGGGCAGTCAGGAGGTGCTTGGGAATGGTCGGCAAGCGGTCAGTCATCTGAATTGCTGCATAGGTGCAACCTAAATGCCCTTTGAGGTGAACGGCTGCCCGCCCTTGAAGAACCCAATCGGGTGCTTCTTAGGCGCGCGGCGTGGTTTCGTATGCTCGATGAGTTGCATGACACTGCCCATCGCGGCGGTGGCGAGAGGAAGCGCGTCGTCCGCTTCCTCATCGTCGGCAACAGGCGGGCGCCCGTACCGGATCACAGGCGCCGCTCGATGGGGAACCCGGCACCGTCGAGGGCCGCGTCCACCTCAGCCCGGAGACACTTCAGGTCGAAGTTGTTCGGGATGACAATGTCAGCGAGATCGGGCGGGAGCGCTCCTTCCGAGGCGTGCGCCTGAACGAGGGCCTGCGGGCCGGCGCTGCGGTTGACCGTCCAGACTTGGCCGCCGATGGTGCGGACAGCGTGGTACTCGTTCATAAACCGCATGTCGTCGATGACGACGCGTCGGCCCTGACCAAGAAGGCGGGTCGCTTCACCGACTGCGCTGTTCAGCCAGAAGTCGTAGCCCATGATGGCGCGGCCCCACTCCGTGCCGAGCGTCTGCATCGCGCGGCGGGGCGAGGAACCGTCGAGGTAATCCGTCGGGACGTCCTTCAGGGTGCCTTCGAGGTACTGAGGAAGCAGGTCGATCGGACACCCACGCGCAATCATCAGAATACGGATCATGTCCTTCAGCGCACCGGCGAACTTCACGCGGGTGAACCCGTGTGTCGTGATGAGGTGGTTCGCTACTTCAGACTTACCGCTCCCTGCGGGCGCGTGGATTGCGATGAGGCGGTCGTAGCTCAGGCTGGCGGGTTCCACAGAATAGGTTCCTTCTTCTTGAAGTTGTAGTCTGCGGCGCGCAGGATGCGGGCGACGCGGGCGTTCTGAAGGGCGACGCCTTCGCTAAGGCCGGCGCGTCGGTACTGACTGACGACAGCCTCCCACGTCGAGCAGGCGCGCGTCGGTTCCCACACAGTCTGCGTGGTGCCCTTGTTCTTGCCGCGCGTGATCGTCTTCTCGAACGGCTCGTAGAGCAGCGGCTCGTCAAGGATTTCATTCGCAGCCTTGGGGCCGACACCGGGACACCCGGAGTAACCGTCAGTGGCATCGCCCGTGAGTGTCTGGAACAGGTGGAACCTGTCCGCGTCAGCTTCGGAGACGTCAGTGATGATCGCCTTGCCGTTCTCTGTGACGGAGCGGCAGAACAGTCCGGGGATTGTGTACATGTCCTTGTCGAGCGACCAGATGATCCGCTCACCCTTGCAGATGACACTGCTCGTGGAGACGATGCCGAGGATGTCGTCACCCTCAAGGCCGGGGCGTACCATCGCGGAGTAGTCGTCGATGAGCACCTGACGGAGCGTTGGAAGAAGCATGGGCTTGCGGACATCCTTGCGGTTGCCCTTGTACGTCGGGAGGATGCCGTACCTGAAGTTCTCCGTGTCTGTCAGCGCGACGATTGCAGCGTCGGCGTCACACGCGTTCACAATGAAGGCGATGTTGTCGTGCAGGCGCGCAATGGCCGGCTGTTCCTCGGCGTGAAGCGTCCACAGGTTGTCATTCCACTTCACTGCGCGCTCGGCGGCAACCGCAATGCGGAACGCCGCGATGTCGCCGTCGATTAGAACTGTCCTCATATTTCCTTCTGGCTTTCTACGCGGCGGCCTACACGGGTGATAACCCGCGCGGCGGCCTGCGCGTTCATTCGGAACCACTCGCCCCTACGCTCGTGAGCGCGGCGGGCAAGTTCAAGATGGCACTCAAACTCCCCTGCCCGGCTGTTCGTGAACGGAACAGACGCGACCAGTACGAAGTCGCGCATGGGAGAGTACGTCTGGTAACGTGCGAGGCGCTTGTCAGCGCTGATGGCGTGGCCGCACTTGACCCACTCAGGCCAAGCACGGTTCGTGATGACGTAGACGAAGCCGGCGCTAATGGGTCTGTTCCCAGTTGTCGCCGCACTTGTACGCGCCGTCGATTGGACACCGGAGGGCGAGGACTTCACCGGCCAGTTGGAAGGACTTAACGGCAATGGCGCCGACAGTCTCAGCGATCTCGTCACGGGCGAGCGTTTGAAACTCGTCGTGAACGTGAGCGACCATCGCGAAGTCGCGGGTCCACAGTAGTCCAGCCGCCGCGAGTGCGTCGTCGAACAGGACCGTCGCAAGCTTGACCACGACAGCGCCGGCGCCTTGCAGCAGGGCGTTGAGCGCCGCATGCTTGGAGCGTACCGGGATGCGTCGTCCGTCCAACCCAGTGAGGTATCCGCGAGCATCGACGGCTTTGTCGATCGCGTCCTTCAGGTACTTGAGGGCGGGCAAGGTCGCGAGGAACTTTGCCTTGAGCTTCTTGCCTGCTGCCGCACCACCGCCGACGATACTGCCGATCTTCGCGTCACCAGCGCCGTAGAGGTAGGCGTAGATGAAGCGCTTTGCGATGTTGTTACGGGCGCGCAGGTGATGCTCGTTGTGATCGTCGAACACCGTACCTGCGGGAACGAGGCCGAGCGCGATGGCGTTCACCCAGTGGATGTCACCGTGGAGGAGCGCGTCGCGGTAGGCGCCGTCATCGTAGCGGGCCATGTAATGCGCCAGCATGCGAAGCTCTAGGCCAGCAGCGTCGGCGCCTACAAGGCGGAACCCCTTGATGGCAGTGAACAGCGCGCGACATTCAGCGCCGTAAGGCTTGCCGACAGCAGGCACCTGCCCGATGTTCGGCTTACTGTGTGTGCAGCGTCCTGTGACAGCGCCGTTGGTGTTTACTTCGCCGTGGATGCGGCCGCCGCGCACTAGCTTGAGCCACGCACCGTTGCCCTCGGCAAGCTGGCCGATGCGCTTCTGAAGCATGAAGGCTTCCGCCAACAGCTTCGCTTCCGGGTATTCCAGTTCGCTCAGGATTTCGTCGTCGATGGTCGGCTTGCCGTCCTTCGTGAACTCCTCAGGTTCCCACCCGTGCAGGGCGATGAGCCTGTTCGATACGTGGTCGCGAGAGTTCACGTTGAATTGCGTGAGCGTGACGCGTGTGTAGTTGCAGCCTTCGACGGTACTGGCGCGCGTTACGTCCTTGTAGTTGAGCGTCTTCTTCGGGGAGACAAGCTCTAGGGCTGTCCACCACGGCGCGAACGCGACGAGGAGTTCCTTCTCAATCTCGTCGCGGCGTGACGCGAGGACATTGTACAGGCGCTCGCCGGCCGCGACATCGAACGGGAAGCCCGCGTTCTCCATCTTGAGAATGACGTGTTGAAACCTGTGCTCCAAGTCCAGAGCGCGTGGGTCATAGTTCTTTGAGAGACACACCTCGTGGAAGCGGGCGGTGACGGCGACGTCCTGCTCACAGTACGCCTGCATCATCGGGTTCCACTCAGCCCACGGATCAATACCAAGTTCCTTGCAGCGCGCCTTGTAGTCGTCTTTCGGAAAACCGAGACGCAGGCCCCACGCTTCCAGTGAGTGCCGGCCGTACATGTTGCCGGGGAAGTTTGGGCGGCGGCGGCGGTTGTTGATGTCGTCGTCGCGAAGCGCGGGCCAGATGACGCGGGACATGACAAGCGTGTCCACGATCTTGCAGTGAGCCGGCAGGCGCCAGTTCGGGTAGACCTTCGTGATCGCGGGAATGTCGTACTTGATGATGTTCTGCCCAACGACTTCGTCGGCGGCAGCTAGAAGTTCAAGTCCCTGTGCGATCGACATGTGAACAAGCACGCCTTCCTTGGCGCGCGGGTTGCCGTGTTCGGCATTGTCGTGGCACGAGAACACCACGTTGGTGTCAAGGTCACGCAGAACGAGTGAATGGATTTTGGTAAGGCTTTCAAGAAGCCCGTTGGTTTCGCTGTCGAAGTAATAGCGGCTCATACGCCCTCTCATTGGAGTAGCTGGTTAGACCGCTTGTCCCTCCCGCGAGGGCTGCGCGCGCACGGGCGCGCTTCCTCAGACACTCAGCCGAAGCGAATGTTCAGGGACGCAGCGAAAGCCAGCGCAGCGCGCCTACTCGCGGGAGGGTGTAGCGGTCAGAAGTCCGTGCTGTCGGTTTCGTTGCCGAAGGCCGGAGGTTCTTTTGACGGGTCGTCGGTTGGATAGAGACGGCCTGTGTCAACCTCGTAGCCGAGGAAGAAGCACTTGCCTGTTGCCTGTCCGGTGTAGCGGTCCTTCAGCACACGGAGTGTTGTCGTCTGCTGGATGCGCGGGTCTTCAGCCTGCTGGTCACGCTCAAGTCCGATCATGTAGTGCGACCAGAACCCGATAGCGCGGGAACCTTTGAAGTTCCTGATGGTGACACGGCCGCCCTCTTCGTGAGGGACGCCGTCCGCCGTCGTCAGATGACTGACGAAGATGAGGATGATGTTCAGTTCTTTGACCAGTGATCCTATCTCGGCCATGATCCGCTCAAGCTCGTCCTTCTCGCTGCCGACGTTCCCGCCTGTGGCGAGCGCGGTGAGATGGTCGAGGTAGTAGATGACGATGCCTTCGGTGTGGAACAGGAAGCGGATGCGATCGGCAATCTTGTCCCACTCGGCGGAACCGAAGTGGTCGTACATGTGCAGACGCGGCTCGGCGTCGATCAGGTCGAGCGCCGCGACAAGTTCCTCCTGCTCCCACCCGCCGAAGCGTGCAGGTATGTGGAAGCGCTTGCCCGCGAATTTTCCGCACACACGCTTCGCAGTCTCCTCCGGCTGCTGTTCGAGGAAGAACACGGCAACCTTCTGACCGAGCGTGTTGATGTCGTATTCAACCTGCTGCGTGATGAAGTCGGTCTTGCCGACGCCGGTGCCGGCGCCTAGCGCGTATGCCTCGCCGGGGCGGCGGCCGTATGTGACTTCGTTCAGCCCTTCGTGCCACCACGGGAAGCCCTCAACAGGCGCCGCGAGGACGCGGTCGCGGATGTCCGAGATCGTTACAATCCCGTCCGGGCGGAGCGTCTTGGCCTCGAAGATGGCGGCGCGCAGTTCGTCGGCGCGGCCCGCCTTCAGCATCTCGTTCGCGTCCTT
The DNA here is from genome assembly GCF_030651915.1 of Parvibaculum sp. GTDB lineage: Bacteria > Pseudomonadota > Alphaproteobacteria > Parvibaculales > Parvibaculaceae > Parvibaculum. The sequence continues at coordinate 143,892 of NZ_JAUSBV010000008.1, forward strand.
CAGAGGAAGCTTCGCGACCTTGCACTGCCCCGGCTTGAAAAGCGTGAAGCAATCCATCGTGGCGGCGCGGCCGGCATCGTCCTCGTCAAACAGGAGGACGACTTCCTCGAAGCCTGACAGCCACTCAAGCTGCGCGGCGAGGGACTTGCGGGCGTTGTTAGCGCCCAGTGGTATGGAGACGACAGGCCACTTGTTGCCCTGCACCTGCGACACGGAGAGCGCGTCGATCTCGCCCTCAGTGATGACGACGCGTCGGCCGCCATCGCGCCACAGGTGTTGGCCGTACAGACCGGCAGCCTTTATGTCGCCACGTATGGCGAAGCTCTTGTCCTTGAAGCGCACCTTCTGCGCGACGAGGGTGCCGGACGTGTCGCGGTAGTTCGCGATCTGCACGCCCTGCCCCATGTGGTCGCCTTGGCGGTAGTCCCATTTGCGGCACGTCTCTTCGTCGATGCAGCGGGAGGCGAGACGCATAGCTGTCCCGCCTTGTATCAAGTCTTGCGACATCGGTGATCGTTCCTTGTGCGTGACTGGGCGTCCTCCCTCAGCGGGCTGATAGTGTCCGCATCCAAAGCACCAGCCGTGCCCGTCCGAGTAGCGCGCAAGGTTGTTGCGGCTACCGCACTCCGGGCACGGCTCTTTGTGGAGGTAGGTGGCCTCAGTGTCGTGATCGTGTGACACTGGCGAGGCCGTTGGAGGCGAACAGCGCCCACATGCCCCGGAGGCTGATGACGCCGGCGTCGGCTGTCAGCGCCTTGAAGCTGCGCATGCGGTTCCCCTTGGTTGGGTGAAGCTGTTCGAGGTGGTCGCGTTCGATCGCCGCATCGGCAAGGCGATCGTTGTGTGCGTCCAGTGCGCCGGGTGCGGCGTGACGCGCCTTGGACGCCGCAACGCGCCGGGTGCGGCGGTTGCCGTCCGGGTGCGGGCGGTTGCGAATGACAGGGGGCGGAAGCTGTACGAACAGTTCGTCCGTGATGATCTGCCCGCCCATCAGCGTGCCGCCACGGTCGGCGCGAGCTTGAACTCGCCGTACTTGTTCCCGGCCACGTCGCGGTGGATCGTGCAAACGACGTCGTAGCCTGCGTTGCGGAGTTCGCTGATGCGGGCGGTCAGGTTCATCACGCCATAGTGCATGGCGGTGACGCGTGTGGTGGCGCGGCCGGCCTCAAGCGAGCGGAGCACGAGGCGTGCCTGACGCGTGAGCTTTTCACGACGCTTCGCAGTGGCCTCAGCGGCGGCGGTGGCGGCGGCGTTGGCGGCACTCTTCGCAAGCGCCTGCGTGTAGCGGTAATCACAGGAGTGCGAGTGATGTTGGATCGACATGGCGGGTGTTCCTTCTGCGCAGTTGTCGCGCTCGTTGAAAAACGAAAAGGTGCCCCCGCCTGCCGGAGCAGGACGAGGGCGTTCAGGTGTTGTCTTGGTGCAACCTAAAGGTTGAGCGACGCGGCCCACGCCTTCACGTCGAAGGTCGGACAGGTCTTGGTGCGCGTGAGATCGTTGTGCCCCACGACGACAGCGTTCGGAAACTTGTCCTTGAGCGTGCGGACCACGATGGCGAGCGTCGTGTACTGCTCGGGCGTGAAGTTGGTTTCATCGACCGGGTGTGCGCCGGCAGTGCCTTCCTTCATGCCACCTACCAGACAGACACCGACCGACCTGTTGTTGTAACCGGAGACGTGCGCGCCAACCATGTTCAGTGGGCGGCCGTTCTCTGCTGTTCCGTCGCGGCGGATGACGAGGTGGTATCCCACCATCAGCCAGCCACGCACGCGGTGCCACCTGTCGATGGTGCGGACGTCAACGTCCATGCTCGGAGGTGTGTACGAGCAGTGAACGACAATGTGTGTGACGTTCTCAGGCTTCAGCACAATACTACCACTGCGCCTTCGTGAGGCCGACGACTTCACGCACGACAAGACGCGCGCGGCGGTGGTCACGGCGGACGCCTTCACCGACTTCGCGGAAGAAGAACACAGCTTCCGTGAAGATGGTCTTGGCAGCGTCAGCCAAGTACGCGGGCGGGAGGAGGAGAGCGAGCGCGGTCAGCCCAAGCGCAATGCGAAGGCGGCGGATGAAGGTGTTCATTTTGATTTTGCTTTCTCGATGGCGGCGAAGCGTCGCGGTTCAGGCGGTTCGGCCAGCCACTCAGGGGGAATACGTTTGCGCGCGAATTTGAAGCCGTGCTTCTGACACCACATTGCGTAAGTCGTCTTGCTCGTCTTGGAGATTTTCTCGGACGGGTTTGAGAACACGAAGCGAATGTCGATGTCGGGGTGCTGTTCCTTCAGGAGGATGTGCTTCTGCCGGTCGGCCGTAACGAACCGCCCCTTCGTCTCAACGATGATGCCGTTGAACAGGAGCAGGAAGTCTGGCGTGTATTTCGCACGGCGCTCAGGCACGGTGTAGGCGACCTTGAACGTCTCGAACTCGAAGGCAGCGCCGGAGGCGGTGAGGTCTTGAGCGGTGACTTCTTCAAGTCCGCTTCGATACCCCGCCGCCTTCGCACGTTGCCTTGGATCAGAAGTCCGTTTCGCCGGGCGCTGCACGCTGCTCGCCTGCCTGCTCGCCGTCACCGGACGCGTCGTCGGTGCTGTCGTCGGACGGGTCATACTCATACCCGCCGTCCTCTTCACCGAAGCCGTAGCTCGAAGCGGCGCGCGAACCCTTCGACACGAGGTCGATGATCTGCACAGCGTCGAGGTTCAGCTTGAGGCCGGCAGCGCCGGTCCCTGCGATGAAGTAGGGCGACGCCTTGTAGGACACCTTGGCGACAGTGCCGCCCCAAATGTCGGGCGCCTTCGCCATCGCGATACCCTTCGCGTCGAAGATCGCGACTTCACGGTTCCAGCGCTTGCCCGCCTTCGGGCCGTTCTTGTAGACGCCGGACGCGGTGGTGACGAACTTGAACTCGACATCGCCTGTCGGTTCTTCCGTTTCCTTGTCGTAGATCGCGGTGTAGAGCGCGTTGATCTGCACGCCCTTCTTGCCGTTCTTCGCTTCGAGCTTCTTGCGGACGTCAACCTTCAGTTCCTTGAAGGCTTGCTCGGCCAGCGAGACAGCCTCGTCATGGAGCGGCTGAAGCACCTTCAGGAGCGCGTCGCACTCCGGCGAGCCGAGACGGAGGACACCCTTGGTCGAGAACTCACCGTCCTCTTTCGGGTAATCCTTCGAGCCGTAGTCAGGCTCGTTCAGCTTCGGCCACTTCAGCGTCATGCGCGGCGACGTGAGCGTCGGCAGCTTTTTCTTTTCGGTCATGTCTGTTCTTTCGTTCAGGAGATGTTGGAGATGTCGATGCCCTCGTGCGCAAGCGCGGCGAGGACGTCGGCAGGGACACGCTCGCCGGCCGCAACAAGTTCGTCGGCTTCTTCGAGCATGTCGCGGAGGTGGCGCGGGAGGTGTGCTGCGTCATTCATTAGCGGCACCCACGCGGGCAGTGGCAGCGACCGTCGCGGCAGGTGACAGGCTCGAACTCACGAATACGCGCGAGATCGCCGAGAGGTGCTGACGTGTGGAGGATGCGTTCAGCGTTCCAGAAATCGTCCGGGTCAATGCGGACTGCCACCGCGAAGGAGACGCGCGTAATGTCGATCGAACGGGACGACATTGGGACGTCCCTGTGGGACACCGTCGCGTAGCACGGGTGCGCCACTGCGAGATCAAGGCGCGTGCCAGACAGCGACGCGACGGACTTGTTCACGGACCTCAGGAACCCCTTCGGGAAGTAGCCAAGAAGACGGTTCTGGTTGACGCTGTCGTAGACGGGGACGTGGTTCTTCATAGCTCACCTTCCATGTAGTCGCGGACGGCAGCGAACTCGGGGCGCTTGCCTTCGGCGTGATTGATGATGCGGTCGGTGATGCGGAGAGCGTCACGCGGGTCTGTGTTCCAGCGCTCGCAGAGGAGGAGGAACGTCGCAGCGAGGGCGACGATCTGCTCGTGCGGCTGGTAGTCCTGCACACCGTCAATGACCTGCATGGTGCGGGACGCGGCGGTGCGTGTCGGCGTGGAGAGGAGGAGATCGCGGTTCATTGTTCGACCTTCCTGTTCTCCAACAGGTCGTACAGGAAGTACGAGCGGTGGGACGAGCGGTTGGCGGCTATGAGGCGCCCGATGTGCGCCTCAGCGCCACGGCGGGAGATGAACATGGCCGAGACATTGCGATGCGTCTTCGCCATGAGGGTCGTCTTGATCTGCGCAATGACGGCGTAGCGCATGACGCACTTCACCTGCACATCGACAGCCTCTTCGACCACGCGGGACGTGGTTGTCTGGATCGTGATGCAGGGGATGTCGGCGCAGCGTGCTGCCTCAACACGAGCCGCACTGATGCGGGCCGCCTCGCGGGCGATGGCTGCGGCGCGCGGGCGGCGATCTTCGCAGGGAGTGCGGTGACAACAGGACATCTTCATTGGCGCTGCGCCTTTCTGAATGAGGGAAGGACGCCCTTGAGCGCCTTGAAGACGGCCTGCGACAGGCCACACACTGCTGCGAACACGAGCAGTGCTAGGAACGCGCCGACCTGAAGGACGACGAGTGCGACGTCACGGACGATCAGTGACAGGACGTAACCGCCCATGAAGAGAGCGAACACGGCCGGCAGAAACAGCAGGCCGGCAACGATTAAGAGCGGGAGAGCGTGCTGATACACGGGCGTTCCTTTCAGGATGGGCGGGGGATTTTCATGTGGCGGCGTGCGTGCCCCACTCGATTGCCTTGGCGGCAGTGACGAGGCGGGCCAGCTTGCGCTGCTCCGGGCGGGTCATGGTGCTACGGTCGAACACGACGCCGTCAACGGTGACGGAGTTGTGAGCGGCGCCCATGCGGATGACGACGGCGGACTTGCGGCTCATTGGCGGTCCCTTCGTGAGCGTTCTGTGCTTGTCTTGGTGCAACCTAAAGGCGTGTCTTGTCGCCGAAGGCATCGACCGAGGTGATGAGGAGAGCGTTGGACGCCTGCGGAATAATCGACAGGCACTCACCGAACGGCTCGATGATGGTTACGGACGCACAGCCCCGCCGCTCAGTGATTTGCAGCCGCATGCCAGCCACCTCAACGGTGACGGCGTCCACGTCAGGGAGGGTCACATGGCGCGCGCCTTCAGTTCTTACCTTCATCAGGTGTTCCTTCTGTGTCACGGGTGATTAGGTCAGGAGAAAAAAAACTCGGAGTGCTTCACCTGCTCCAAGTCGAGCAAGCCACGCGGCGGGACGGCGGCGATCTCAGCGCCGATGTCGAGCATCCGCCCCACCTCCTCGCGGAAGTTCTCAAGCACGTCGTTCTCGTCGTACATGTCCACGAAGGCTTCGCGGATACAGGCGGCGAACGTGTTGGTGTGCGCTGCATGTGTGCCGAAGCTATCGTGGATCATGGCGAAGTGCTTGACGCCGTTGTTGATGGCAAGGTCCACCGTGATGCAGAGGTGGGCCGCGTCGTTGGCGTGGACGAAGTTTGGGCTGATGCCGTTCGCCTGCCCGCGCACGTCCAGCTTCGATGTCTGTTCGAGGAGCGTCAGGTAGACCAGCGTGTCACCGAAGTGCGTCTTGACGCGGTTGGCCTTGCTCTCGAAGTAGGACTGAAGGACCGGGAACCCGGCAGGCGTAACCCACGACACGGGCCGGCCGTCCTTGGCCAGCACGCGTGCAGCACCTTGCAGCCAGTTCATCACCGACCGGGCGCCGATCACCACGTCGGAGATCGAGGACCAGATGTGCTTCGCCAGATAGATGGCAGCAGAGAACGAGCGTTCGTCTCCGAAGACATCCGCCCTGCCGTCTTCGTAAATCTTCTCGCGCATGTAATCCTCGACAAACGAGCGGGACGAGAACAGCGTGCCGCCGTATGGAAGGACCATGACGCTGCGCTTAGTCGCGCCGCGTGAGACGGTGCCGCCCTCGAACTCAAGCCACAAGGCAGCGAGGACATGCGCGGGAACGGGAGGCTTCTTCCCTGCCGCGACCGCCGCAACGGCAGCCTTGACATCCTCCTCGGTGACACCTTCCGCGATGTCTTGGTGCAGCTTCTCCAACACCTTGTTGGCTACCTGCTGATAGATGTCTTGACGACCGGCGCCGGGTATCAGGTTCACGGCCGCACCGCCGTGCTCGTCGCGGAGCATGGCAGAGAAATGCTGGATGCCGGAACAGGTGGCATCCATCGCGACCGGGAGGTGGCTGACGTATCCGTAGCCTGTGGTCTGTAGCGCTGCCCACTCGTAGCAGAACGCGAGGAAGCACCACGGGCTGTCTGCCTCTGTCCACCACAGATCGGCGAACGGGTCGGCGGCGATGGCTTCGATGCGATCCGAGTTGTCCGTCACCCACTGAACACGCTCGTCCAGTGTGACCTTGTCCTCTCCGAACGTGTTGGCACCATGAACCGCAAGCCAGCCGACCGCCACGTCGTCGGTGATGGCGGCGCCCTCGGCGAACGTGAGCAGCGCCTTGGACAGGTCGTTACCCTGCGGGTTGAGGTACGCCGGCACGGCATAGATGCGCGAGCGGAAGTCTAGCTGGTACGGGAAGAACAGCGCGACTTCGTCCGCATACCCCATAGCTGTCTGCAAGGTGCGGGCGGTTTGAACGCGGCGGGAACGCAGGCGGGCGTTCTCGTCGTGCAGCTTGGTAGCTGCACGCTTCCACTCGGCGAGCGTGGCGGCCTGCTCCTCGGTCATGTCCTCGCGAGCGAGCGTGCGCGGCAGCGGGCAAGGCGGGACCGTGTAGCTGTCGCGCGCGGGAAGCTTGCAGATGGTGAGGCCGCGCTCCCACGCCTCGTTGGCGGTGGCGAGGACATCAGCGTTGACCTTCCACGGCGTGCGCTGCATGGCGTTGACCGTGGTGTAGACCTTCTCCATCTCATCGACACGCTCGGAAAGTTCCTGAAGGTAGTTCCGATTGGTCGTCTTCACCAGCGACAGCGGGCGGAGGGCGGCGGTGTGGTAGGCGCCTGTGAACGGTGACGTCCAGTCCTTCGGAGGGATCAGGAACGGCAGCTTGACAGGCATCAGCAGTTCACACCGGCCGTGCATCTGTTCGATCCACTGGCACAACGCCTCTGTCGGTTCGAGATACAGGCGCGTGTCGTTCTTGCTCACCGTCTTACTGCGCACCTCGACCAGCCCGAGCGACTGCACCATCTCAATCAGCTTCATGCCGAGATGAACCTTGTCCGTCTTGGGCCAATCCTCCCACACAACGTCCGACTTGTTGAAGGCGTTGTTCATGGCAGTCCGTCGATGGCGGGTGTGCTTTGACGTTACCTTCTCCTGTACGAAGCGGAAGAAACGCGGCGACTGCGTGGCGAACTCGCGGAACCGCACCTCGTCTTCGAGGCGGTTGGCGACCGACGTGGCGACGCCTTGAACAAGCATAGTGCGTGTGCCCTGCCCGCCAAGCGTGACCTTGAGCGCGATGAAGGCCGCGACCTGCGGCTCGATCATGTTCAGGTACTTGGCCGCGACCGCGCGCCGGCCGCGCTTGGCCGCCATCGTGGTTGTGACGAAGTCCGCGATCATCACTGACAGCGGCTCGATGTACTTCTTCATCAGCATGACAACCGGAGGCGTGGTGCTCACGTCCTTCGACTGCTCGGCCTTGGCGATGGCGGAGCGATACGCCTCGACGCCTTGGCTCACCATGTTCTCTTCAAGCGCGACCTGTCGGTCGAACAGGACTTGATCCATGTTCGCAACCTTCCAATTAATTTTTCAGGGGAAACTTCGGAGGGCGGCTGTCAGTTGCCGAAATCGAACCCGAAGACAGGCTCTTTGAAGAGCGGGTAGGCGAGATAGGCGAGGCTGTGTCGGGAGAGGAGCGAGGCGTAGCGCGTCATCTTCTCGTCCATTCGCCGCTTGGCTTCGACGGTGTAGGCAGTCCGCCACTGGGTGACACGGTTGACCGCCTCGACGTACTCGGTGGCGATCCGGTGTGCCTCGGCGTCGGTGATCCGGCGCAGGGTCGATGCGGTGGCCTCGGCCTTCCTGTCGGCGGCGTTGGCGGCGGCGTTGGCGGCGGCGTTCTTCCTGTCGGCGGCAGCAGCGGCGGCGTCAGCGACGTGGCGGAGCATCGCGCGGATCGCCATGTTCGCCGGCGTGAGGCCGAGGTTGTCACCTTCCCGGCCGAGCACAGCGCCGGCGTCCGAGCGGAAGAACGCGACGAGCCGGCCGTGGTCGATGACGATGTCGCGTACCGGGCGCGCGAGGGCCGATAGCTCGGCGTCGCTGTAGAGGTGGTGCGCCTGTTCGGTCAGGCGGGCGGCGATTGGGACCGACTTGTTGTTCGACATTCGTTCTTCCCTTCGTTCTGATGACGTCTTGGTGCAACCTAAATCCGCAACAACACCGCAACATATGGCGGGCACTGCGTTATCCGCTGCACGGGTGAGTAGGTCAGGGCAAACAAAAACCCCCGGCGATAAGCCGAGGGTTCCTGCCGTTTTTGATGTCTTATGCACCTGTGGAAAGCGGCGCAGCAGATTTTAAGTCTGCTGCGTATACCAGTTTCGCCAAGGGGCCCCGCGGCGCGCGCCGCCGTTCAAGCTATGCCTTCTCGCGCGGCTTCGCGCAAAAGGAAAACGGCGGTCGCAAGGACCGCCGCTCCATAGAAATTCCGGTGTGCCGTGAAAGGCTTAGCCGGCAAGGCCCTGCCAGACGGGCCAGCAATTGTTGCCGGAGCTGGCGGCGAGCGTCGCCTGGGCTTCCTTGGCGTTGGCGCCGTCGGCGGTCTTGACGCTGTCCGCGCCGCCCGTGCACCACACATAGAACTGATGCGTTCCGGCCTTCGACTGCGCGTCGAAGCTGGAATCGAGCGCCGAAGCCGCGCCGGCCAGCATCAGTGCCGCGCCGGCAACCAGGCCCACAAATCCGATGGTCTTCTTCATAATTCTCTCTCCCTCCGGGTAACCTGACCCTAAAAACTCGTTCCCAGGCCTTTGTTTGGACGTCTGGCCTGTTTCCCCCGTTCCGCCGTTCTTCGCCCCGCGGACGAGCCCGGCAGACCCTTCATGGGGAAATTCTAGCCGGTTCGAATGCGATTGTATCGCGCCGAAACCCGCAGGAATGCTGAAACTTTTGTAATGTTGGCGGCCTGTTGCCGAGAAGCGACAAAAACCCTGCCATTCCGCGGCCTTGACCGCCTTCAGGCGGGATCGCCGGTCTGCGGTTCGACGCCGAATTCGCGCATCAGCGCCGCCACTTCCGCCGCCACGCCCTCCAGCGCGTTCGAATCGACGCCGCGCATGACGATGCTGGTGCCGAAGGTCCGGCCCCGGTAATAGGGATAGCTGCCGATGCCGATATCGGGGTGTTTGGCCTGCAATTCTCCCAGTTTTTCGGCGATCGTGCCCTCGCCGATCTGCCCCGTCACGGTCAGGCTGCGCATCGTCGCCCCGCCTTCCAGGCGGCCGGTCAGGCTGTCCAGCATCACCTGCATCACCATCGGCACCCCGGCCATCACGAAGACATTGCCGATCTGGAAACCGGGCGCCTTGCTGAGCGGATTGTCGATCATCGTCGCGCCTTCCGGAAGCCGCGCCATCCGCATGCGAGCGGCCGTAAACGCGCCGCCAGTGGCCTTGTAGTGCTCGCCGAGTATCTTCACCGCCTCCGGATGATGATCGATCCCCACGCCGAAAGCCTTGGCCACCGCGTCGGCCGTGATGTCGTCATGGGTCGGGCCGATGCCGCCGGTCGTGAACACATAGTCGTGGCGCGCCCGGACCTCGTTCAGCACCGCCACGATCGTTTCCTCGACATCGGGAATGACCCGCGCCTCGCGCACCTGAATGCCGATCTTGTTCAAATGGTTGGCGATATAGGCGAGATTGGAATCGCGCGTCCGCCCCGACAGGATCTCGTCGCCGATCAGCAGCACACAGGCGGTAACGGTTTTCGGCATGGGCCTTCCTCGAAATCGCGGAACCGCAGGATAGCGCCCCGCCCCGCCACCGATCAAATCGGCGCAAAGGCTAGGATCGGGCCCGCGCAACGGCTATGTTAGGCCATCAACCGCCGACACCGCGAGACCCGATGACCTATCAGGACGCCACCGAAAGCCCCGCCGCCAATAGCGGCCGCATCAAGATTCACGGTGCCGAAGACTTTGCCGGCATGCGCAAGGCCGGCCGGCTGGCCGCCGAATGTCTCGACATGCTGGCCGATGAAGTGAAGCCCGGCGTCACCACGCTGGCGCTCGACAGGCTGGTGTTCGAATTCGGCATGGATCACGGCGCCCTGCCGGCGACGCTGAACTATCGCGGCTACCGCCATTCCTGCTGCACCTCGATCAATCATGTCGTCTGCCACGGCATTCCGGGCGACCGCATTTTGCGCGAGGGCGACGCGGTCAATATCGACGTGACGCTGATCGTCGACGGCTGGCACGGCGACACCAACCGCATGTATTTCGCCGGCGAAGCGCCGCGCAAGGCGCAGCGTCTCGTTGAAGTCACCTATGAAGCGATGATGCGCGGCATCGCCGCGGTGAAGCCTGGCGCCACGCTGGGCGACATCGGCGCCGCGATCCAGGAATTCGCCGAGGGCCAGCGCTGCTCGGTGGTGCGCGAATTCTGCGGCCACGGCATCGGCCGCGTCTTCCACGACATGCCGAACGTGCTGCATTACGGCAAGCGCGGCCAGGGCGCGGCCTTGAAGCCCGGCATGTTCTTCACCGTCGAACCGATGATAAACGCCGGAAAACCGGGCGTTAAAATCCTCTCCGATGGCTGGACGGCGGTCACCCGCGACCGCTCGCTCTCGGCGCAGTTCGAACATTCGATCGGCGTCACCGAGACCGGCGTCGAGATCTTCACCAAATCGCCCGCGGGCCGCGATTGCCCGCCCTATGCCTGAGCTTCAGGCCGCATGGGGACGCGCGCCGAACAGAAGCCGAAACCCCATTATCACGGCCATCGCGACCGCCTGCGCCAACGCTTCCTGAAAGCGCCGGAGAGTCTCGCTGACTACGAAGTACTGGAGATGATCCTCTTCAACGCGGTGCCGCAAAAGGACACGAAGCCGCTTGCCAAGGAACTGATCGACAAATTCGGCGGATTGTCCGAAGTGCTGAACGCCGAGGAAGCGCGGTTGCGCGAAACCAGCGGCATCAAGGACCGCGCCGTCACCGAGCTGCGCCTTGCGCGCGAAGCGGGCCTGCGCCTCGCGCAAGCGAACATCAAGAAGAAGGATATCATCGGCTCCTGGTCGGCGCTACTCGATTATTGCGCCGCCGCCATGGCCCACAATCCGGTCGAACAATTCCGCATCCTCTTTCTCGACCGCAAGAACCATCTGATCGCCGACGAAGTACAGCAGAAGGGCACGGTCGACCACACGCCGGTCTATCCGCGCGAAGTCGTCAAACGCGCCCTCGACCTCAACGCCTCGGCGCTGATCCTGGTCCACAACCATCCGAGCGGCGATCCGACGCCGTCGAACGCCGATATCGAAATGACAAAACGGATCGTCGACACCGCCAAACCGCTCGGCATCGAGGTCCACGACCACCTCGTCGTCGGCAAGGGCCGGCACGCAAGTTTCCGCTCGCTCGGATTGATCTGAAGCGCGGACGAAGTTCAGCAGCGGGCCCCGAGGGCAAACTTGCTCGGTTGCGCGCCGTGCCCTACCCCGCAAAGACCGGCGCATATTTGTCCGCCCACGGACGGGCTTGTTCGAGCTCGAAGGCGAGTTCGAACAAGACCTTTTCGCCGCCCAATGGCGCGGCGAATTGCGAGCCGATGGGGAGGCCCTTGTCGTTCCACGACAGCGGCACCGACATGGCCGGCGTGCCGGCGACATTGTGGAGCGGCGTATAGGCCACATAGCGGATGGTGCGTTCGTAAAGCGTGTCGAAGGGCACGCGGGGGTCCTGCTGCCCGAGCTTCGGCGGCGCCGAGGCCAGCATCGGCGTCAGCCAGACATCGTAATCGGCCATGAAGGCATTGACCTGCGCCGTCGCCGCCGCGAACTGCGCCAGCGCCCTTTCCATCGCATCGCCGGGCATGGCATCGAAAAAGGCCGCAAGGCCGTTGGTCCAGGGCTCGAGCACCTCGTTGGGATCGAGGCCGTTTTCCTTCGCCAGCTTGACGAGATGCGAGGGACCGGACGCCCAGACGGTCAGGAAGGCGTCGATGAAGGGCTCGCCCTCGACCGGATTGCGGGCCGGGATGATTTCATGGCCGAGATCGGCGCAGAGCTTCGCCGTCTCTTCGAGCGCCGCCTTGACGTCGGCATCGGGCTCGGTGCCGTAATAGCTCATCGTGTCGAAGGCGATCTTGAGCCGCTTCTTGCCCGGCGCCGTGACGCGGCCGACCGGCGCGAAGGTGGCGCCCTCGCCTGTCATCTCGGTGACCGCAAAAAGCGTTGCGCTGTCGCGCACCGAGCGGCTGACGCAATGCTGGACGCCGATATCGCCCGGCAGGTTACGCTCGCCGGTAAAAATGCGGCCACGGCTCGGCTTCAACCCGAAGACGCCGCAGCACGATGCCGGAATGCGGATCGAACCGCCGCCATCGGTCGCATGCGCCAGCGGCACCATGCCCGCCGCAACCGCCGCCGCCGCGCCACCCGACGAACCGCCGGAGGAATGTTCGAGGTTCCACGGATTGTGGCAGGGCGCGAGAAGCAGCGATTCCGTGGTGCCGAGCAGGCCGAATTCCGGCGTGTTGGACTTGCCGACCATGACGAAGCCGGCCGCCTCATTGGCGGCGATCAGCGGGTCGGTCTCTTGCGAGATGTTTTTGGCGAAGAGATGCGAGCCAGAGGTGACGCGCGTGCCCTTGAGATTGTCGAGGTCCTTCACAAGATTGGGAACGCCGGTGAACGGACCCTTGGGCAGCGGACCCGCCGCCGCCGCGCGGGCGCGGTCGTAAAGCTCGGTGACGACCGCATTGACCTGTGGATTGACTTTTTCGATGCGGGCAATGGCGGCATCGACCAGTTCGAGCGCGCTCGTCTCGCCCTTGGCGACCAGATCGGCCTGTGCCAGCGCATCGAGCCGCGCCAGATCGGGCGCGGCCAGCGCCGGACGGAAGCCGGCGCCGTAAGCGCCTGCAACCACGGCCGTCGCCGCCGTCGATTTCAGAAAATGCCGGCGCGAAAGCTGCCTGCCCATGCCCAAATCCTCCCTTTATGTTCGCTGCCGCCTGTCGCGGCTTGAGAGGGAGGGTAGCGCGGCGAACGACGGAAATGAAAGAGATTCGGGCACTTTCCAGCCCATCCCGGCCTGCTATTGAGCGCCGGGTGTCCAAGTGCTACACCCTGCGCATTCCTGCAAGACCGGTTTTTCCAAGCCCGAGAGGCGCCGATGATCCCCCGCTATTCGCGGCCCGAAATGGTCGCCATCTGGGAACCCGAGACGAAGTTCCGCATCTGGTTCGAGATTGAGGCGCACGCCTGCGCGGCGCTGGCGGAACTGGGCGTGATCCCGAAGGAAGCGGCAAAGAATATCCGCGCACGCGGCGACAAGGCGGTCTTCGACGTCGCCAGGATCGACGAGATCGAGCGCGAGGTGAAGCACGACGTCATTGCCTTCCTGACGCATCTGGCCGAATTCATCGGCGAGGATTCGCGCTTCGTCCATCAGGGCATGACCTCGTCGGACGTGCTCGACACCTGCTTCAACGTGCAGCTCGTGCGCGCGACCGACATTCTGCTGGCCGACATGGACGCGCTGCTGGCCGCCCTCAAGCGCCGCGCCTTCGAGCACAAGGACACAGTCTGCATCGGCCGCAGCCACGGCATCCATGCCGAGCCCGTGACCTTCGGGCTGAAAATGGCGCAGGCCTATGCCGAGTTCGAACGCTGCCGCGAACGCCTGGTCGCGGCGCGCAAGGAAGTGGCAACCTGCGCGATTTCGGGCGCGGTCGGCACTTTCGCCAATATCGACCCGCGCGTCGAAGAACATGTCGCCAAAGCGCTCGGCCTCGAAGTCGAGCCCGTGTCGACACAGGTGATCCCGCGCGACCGCCACGCGATGTATTTCGCAACGCTCGGTGTCGTCGCCTCGTCGATCGAGCGGCTCGCCACCGAAATCCGTCATCTGCAGCGCACCGAAGTGCTCGAAGCCGAGGAGTTTTTCTCCGAAGGCCAGAAGGGCTCCTCGGCGATGCCGCACAAGCGCAATCCGGTGCTGACCGAAAATCTGACCGGGCTTGCCCGCCTCGTGCGCGGCATGGCGATCCCGGCGATGGAAAACGTGGCGCTCTGGCACGAGCGCGACATTTCGCATTCTTCGGTCGAACGCATGATCGGCCCGGACGCGACGGTGACGCTCGACTTCGCGCTCAACCGCCTGACCGGCGTCATCGACAAGCTGCTCGTATATCCTGAGCAGATGCAGAAGAACCTCGACAAGCTCGGCGGCCTGGTGCATTCGCAGCGCGTGCTGCTGGCGCTGACGCAGAAGGGCGTTGCCCGCGAGGACGCCTATCGCCTCGTGCAGCGCAACGCCATGCCGGTGTGGCGCGGCGAAGGCAACTTCCTCGAACTGCTGAAAGCCGACAAGGATGTGTCGGCGAAGCTGTCGGATGCCGACCTCGAGGCGCTGTTCGACCTCGGCTATCACACGCGCCAGGTCGACACGATCTTCGCCCGCGTCTTCGGCAAGGAAGCGATGGCGGCCGCCAAAAAGGGCAAGGCGGCGGAGTAAGGCTTCACCGCGCCGTCACAATCCGGCCTATACTGCGCGGATTGTCATTCCCCGGGGGTTCCCATGCTTCGTACCGCTTTCGACGGCGCGCGCCGCCGCCGCATCTATCTCTTTCGCCATGGCGACGTTTCCTATGTCGACGACAAGGGCAACCGGGTGGCCGACTCGACCGCCGTGCCGCTGACCGACTGGGGCCGCGAACAGGCGGCGCTGACCGGCAAGGCGCTCGCCGCCATCCCTTTCGACCGCGCGGTCGCCTCCGCCTTTCCGCGCTCGGTCGAAACGGCCGAGCTGATCCTTGCCGGCCGCGGGCTGGCGGTCGAACGCCATGCCGGTTTCGTCGAGTTCCAGGGCAATCCTCAATTCCGCGACAAGATCACCGATCTCAACGACATCGCCTATGCCTTCCGCAGCGCGCATGAACCGGGCGCGCGCTACAATGGCGGCGACAGCTTCGAGGAAGTGAACACGCGGGTGACGGCGGCGCTCGAAACGCTGATCGCCGAACCTGAATGGGAAACGCTGGCGCTGGTCGCGCATGGCGGCATCAACCGCCTCGTCATCGGCTGGGCCTTCGGCACCGGCCTGCAAACCTTCGCCGCCATCGACCAGAACACCTGCTGCCTCAACGTCATCGATTTCGACGAACATCCGGAAACGCGCGAGATCGTTCGGAAGTCGGTGCGCGCGATGAACATCGCCGTTTATGACGTGGTCAAGGAAGGCAACCACCTGCAATCGCTGGAACAGATCGCAACGCGGCTGAAACCGAAGACTGTCGTCTGAGCGCTACTTCTTGCCCTTCACAAACTTGTCGCTCTCTTCCTGCGCCGAGCGGAAATTGGTCGAAAGCTGGCTCTGGTCGGCATCGGCATAGCTCGCCACCTTGTGGAGCGCATAGGCGGTCGCGTTGACCGCTTCCTTGACCATGCGCACGGCGGGTGCCGGCATCGACGCGGCGGCGGCGGCAAGCGCCATCGCCTTTTCGACCACATGGCCGTCTTCGGCGACTTCCTCGACGAGCCCCCAGTCGAGCGCGTGCTCGGCACTCATGCGCTCGCAGAGAATGCAGATGCGCTTGGCACGCGCTGGGCCCACCAATGTGATCAGGCGCGGCAGCGCGCCCCATTGCAGGTTGATGCCGATCTTGACTTCCGGCACATAGAGAAAGGCGCCCTTGCCCATGACGCGCCAGTCGAGCGCCAGCGGCAGCGCGACGCCGGCGCCGACCGCCATGCCCTCGATGGCCGCGACCGTGATCTGCGGCATGTCTTCCCAGGCCTGGCAGAGCCGGACGCCGCGATAATAGGTCTGGCGCAGCTCGAGATCGGTGCCGGCCGTTACCGCGCGGGTCGCGCGCTCCTTGAGGTCGATGCCACCGGAGAAAGCCTCACGTGTGCCGGTGAGAACGACCGCCTGCGTGTCGAGATCGTCCTGGAAGCGGCGGGCGACATCGGTGAGTTCGAGGATCGTTTCCTGATTGAAGGCGTTACGCGCGCCCTTGCGGTCGAAGCGTACCAGCGCGACGGCGCCTTTTTTCTCGATGGTGACGTTGTTGTAAGCGGTCATGGCCCGCGCCTCCCCTTTGTTGTTCTTGTCGAACGATTGTGCGGGGAGGCGCGGGACGATGACAAGCGGAATGCGGGCTATTCCGGCAGCGCGAAGGCGACGACAGAATCGCCAAGCTTCGTCGTGGCGCGGGCGTGACCGCCGGCCGCGATGACGACATATTGGCGGCCCTGCCATTCATAGGTCATCGGCGTCGCCTGCCCGCCGGCGGGGAGACGGCCTTTCCAGAGTTCGGCGCCCGTCGCCGCATCGAAAGCGCGCAGATAATCATCCATCGCGGCGCCGATGAAGACGACGCCGCCCGCCGTGACGACGGGTCCGCCGAAATTGGGCGTGCCCCATTTCAGCGGCAGCGGCAACGGCGCGAGATCGCGCACCGTGCCGAGCACGCTTTCCCATTTGATCGTGCCATCGGAAAGATCGACCGCGGTCAGCATGCCCCAGGGCGGCGGATTGCAGGGAAGATCCAACGGCGACAGCACAAGCTCGCGCTTGACGGCCCAGCGCGTCGGCAATTGCGGCGAGATTTCCTCGTTCGGCTCGGCAGCCTTCGCGGCTTCGTAGTTTTCGGACGGAACCAGCGTGATCAGATGCGCGGCGCGGCTGGTGTTGATGTACATGAGCTGGCTTTCAGGATCGAACGCCATGCCGCCCCAGTTGGCGCCACCGCCGGTGAAGGGATACATGATCGTGCCCTGCGCCGAAGGCGGCGTGTAGAGGCCTTCCGAGCGCGCGGCGGCGATCTTTTCGCGGCACGCCTTGCGGTCCCAATATGTGAGGCCCCAAGCATCGTCCAGCGAGAGCGTCTGCGGCACCAGCGGTGGCGGCGCAACGGGAAACGGCTGCGTCGGCGACAGGAACTCGCCCGCCGCGCCGTCCTGCGGCACCGGACGCTCCTCGATTTCGAAAACCGGCTTGCCGGTGTCGCGGTCGAAAACGAAGACGAAGCCTTGCTTGGTCACCTGCACCACCGCGTCGAGCGGCTTGCCGTCGCGCGTCAGCGTGACGAGGCTCGGCTGCGCCGGCAGATCGTAGTCCCAGACGTCGTGATGCACGGTCTGGAAATGCCAGCGCACTTTGCCGGTCGCCGCTTCGAGCGCCACGACGGAATTCGAATAACGATTGTCGCCCGAACGCAAGCCGCCGAAGAAATCGGGCGAGGGCGAGGATGTCGGCAGAAAGAACATCCCGCGCGCCTCGTCGGCCGACATCGGCGCCCAGACATTGGCATGGCCGGTACGCGCCGCAACGCCGCGCGGCCAGTCTTCGGGATGATCCTTCGCGCCGCGCGTCACCGGATTGAAATCCCAGAGCGGCTTGCCGTTGCGCGCATCGAAAGCGCGAACGGTTCCTTTCGGCGCATCGACACGGCGGTTGTCGCTGATCGCCGAGCCGATGATGACGACGCCGCGCGCAACGGCGGGCGGCGAGGTGATGTGGAATTCGCCCGGCCAGATGAGATCCATACCCGGATCGATGCGCACTTCGCCGTCGGCGCCGAAACCGAGACAGGGCTGCCCCGTCGGCGCATCGAGCGCGATCAGGCGCGAGTCGACCGTGCCCATGAAAAGCCTTGTCGCGCAGAGATCGCCGGGCGCTGCCTCGGCATCCGTCCATGGCGTGACGCCGCGGCAGACGAACTGATTGGCCGGCCGGTAGCCGGTCGTCACTTTCGGGTCGTAGCGCCATTTTTCGGCGCCGGTGCCCGGATCAAGGGCAATGACCTCATTGAACGGCGAACAGAAGATCAGCGATCCGGCAACAAGGATCGGCGTCCCTTCGAAGGCCGAGTACTTCATGTCGTCGGCACGGGTCTCCATGTCGCCGGTCCGGTAGGTCCAGACGGGTTTCAGCTTGCCGACATTGACGGGCGTGATCTGCACCGCCGTCGAATGGCGCTGGCCGCCCGCATCGCCGCCGTAATGGCTCCAGCCCGCCGCCATTGCCGGGACGGCCAGGCACATAGAGATCAGGACGCCGAAGACAGAGTGCCGCGGGAACATCGGAAACCCCTTGTTAAATGAATGGTTCATTCATATAATACCCTTTCATGATGGATGCAAGCGGCTTGACGAAATCGGTCCCGCCCGGCCTTTTGGAGCCGCGGCACAAGGGGAGATAAATGAGACGCAAGGCCGGGAATCGACTGGAGGACATCGCCGAGGCCGCAGTGGCCTGTTTCACCGATATGGGCATCAAACGCACCCAGATGGCCGACGTGGCGCGGACGGCAGGCGTTTCGGCCGGCACGCTCTATCTCTATGTCGCCAGCAAGGAAGCACTGTTTCACCTCGCCATCCTGAGGGTCTGCGACCGGCCGCTCGACAAACTCGCCCTGCCCCTCACCGATCCCGGAATCGAGGAGACGGTGGCGGTCTATGCGGCGCGGGTGGCGGAAGTGGCCGAATGGCCCGCGCTGCGCGCGGCGCGGGCTCCCGGCGCCCGGCCCGGCCACGAAACGCTGGTCGCCATTGGCGGCGAACTCTACGACATGCTGCACGAGGCGCGTCGCGCCATCTGGCTGCTCGATCACTGCGCGCGCGAGATACCGGCGTTCGACTCCCTGCTCTCCACCGACATGCGCGGCCACTACCGCGACGACATTGCCGCCGTGGCGCTGAAGGCGGCCGGCCGGACCGGCACGCCGAATGCAGCGATACGGCTGGCGGCGCGCCTTGCCATCGAGATCATCGCCTGGGCGGCCATGCACCGAATGAAGGAGACGCCCGCCAACCTGATCGACGGGCTCGACGAGGCCGGGGCCCGGAAAACCGCCACAGAAAGCTTTGCCGCCGTCGTTCTGGCCGCCGCGGGTGGCAATTAGCGCCATTTTGGCCACAAGTCGAAGCGCTTTAAGGGCTTCTTATCGCTTTGGGGACGACATTATGAACTGAATTGCCGTCAGAACGGGCACCCCCAGCAATGTTTGCCAGCCTTCGAAAGCACAACGACCCGCAGTCCTTGCCGGCTGACGCTGTGCGCATCGAAACGGATGTGACGCCGATCGAGACGCCGCAGCATCCGCAATCTCAGGCTTTGCTCGATTTCTGGCGCCATCACCGGCAGGGCGACCGCCTGCTGAGCCGGGCCGATCTTCCCTGCCGCGCCATGAGCGCGTTGCTGCCCAGCGTCTTCGTGCTCGAGCCGCTGGATCCCGAAGGCGCCGACTGGCGGCTCAGGCTGATCGGCACGCAGTTGACGGGCTGGCTGGGCTTCGATCCGACCGGCATGGCGATTTCAGACCTCTATCAGCCGGATTGCGTGGCCGAGAATGCCGAGGTCTACCGGCAGGTCACACGCGAACGCATCGTCCATGCGACGCAAGGACGGCTCTGCGGCATCAACCGCGATTTCCTGAGCCTCGAAATCCTGCATCTGCCGATCGAAGGCGCAACGCCGCAGGACATGCTGCTGCTCGGCAGCATCTCGATTTTCCCGGATATGTAATGAGGGCGGCGACCGGCCTCAGCTCTGAAGCTGACGGATCGCTTCGTCCATCAGTTCGTCCATCGTGCGGCGAAGCTGGTGGTCGGATTGTTCGACGCCGGCTGCATCGAAATCGGCGCGGATCTTGTCGAACACATCCTGATCGCCCGCTTCCTTGAGGTCCGAGGTGACCACGTCCTGCGCATAGGCGTCGGCTTCCGCGCCGGACTTGCCGAGCAGACCCGCGGCCCACAGCCCCAGAAGCTTGTTGCGGCGCGCATTGGCCCTGAAACGCAGCTCCTCGTCATGGACGAACTTCTTTTCGAAACCGTCTTGGCGCTTGTCGAAGGTGGACATGGGACCGGGTCACTCCGTTCAAAGGTCAGGGGCCGGCGGGAAGGGCCGCAGCGGCGCAAAACTGGCTCTAGGCATAGCCGCCCGGCCCTTTCAAATCAACCGCGATCGGGGACGCGGCGGGGCGCTGCGACGAAATGGCTAAGATGCTGATTTTTCGGGCATTTCCCGAAACCTTGCAGCGCGGCAAAACGGCGCCAGAGGCGCATTGTATCGCCCCCGGCCTTGCGTTAACTTGCGCACGCCGAAGAGCCGATTCCGCAACCGCTCTTCGCGCTCCCTCCGCTCAGCTTTCCGGGCCAACCGATTGGAATTCACGACATGAGCCGGCGCAGACGCGTTTATGAAGGCAAGGCAAAGGTGCTGTACGAAGGCCCCGAGCCCGGCACGCTTGTCCAGCACTTCAAGGACGACGCGACCGCCTTCAACAACCAGAAGCGCGCCGTCATTGAGGGCAAGGGCGTCCTCAACAACCGGATTTCGGAATTCATCTTCACGCGCCTCAACGAGATCGGCGTGCCGACGCATTTCATCCGCTCGATCAACATGCGCGAGCAACTGATCCGCGAGGTCGAGATCATCCCCTGCGAAGTCGTGGTGCGTAACGTCGCCGCCGGCTCGCTGTCGAAACGCCTCGGCATTGAGGAAGGCACGGCGCTGCCGCGTTCGATCATCGAATTCTATTACAAGAACGACGAACTCGGCGACCCGATGGTGTCGGAAGAACACATCACCGCCTTCGGCTGGGCGACGCCGCAGGAAATCGACGACATGATGGCCCTGTCGCTGCGGATCAACGATTTCATGACCGGGCTCTTCCTCGGTGTCGGCATTCGTCTTGTCGACTTCAAGGTCGAATTCGGGCGCCTCTATGAAGGCGACATGGTGCGTGTGGTGCTGGCCGACGAGATCAGCCCGGACTCGTGCCGGCTCTGGGACATCCGCTCCAACGACAAGCTCGACAAGGACCGGTTTCGCCGCGACCTGGGCGGTCTGATCGAAGCCTATCAGGAAGTGGCGCGCCGCCTCGGCATTCTCTTCGAGAACGAACCAAAACGCAGCGGCCCCAAGCTGGTGAAGTGAGGAACGACGACGCATGAAGGCCCGTATCAAAGTCACGCTGAAAAACGGCGTTCTCGACCCGCAGGGAAAAGCCATTGAGGGCGCACTGGGCGCGCTGGGTTTTTCCGGCATCGAAAGCGTGCGGCAGGGAAAGTTCATCGAGGTCGAGCTGGCCGAGAAAGACCGGACCAAGGCCGCCGCCGCCATCGACGAGATGTGCAGGAAGCTTCTGGCCAACACCGTGATCGAGAATTACGCGGTGGAGCTCGACGAGAAGTGAGCATGAAGTCCGCCGTCGTCGTCTTCCCCGGATCGAACCGCGAGCGCGACATGCTCTACGCGCTCGAACTGATCACCGGCGTCAAGCCGCATGCCGTCTGGCACACCGAACGCGACCTGCCGGATGTCGATCTGGTCGTGCTGCCGGGCGGCTTTTCCTATGGCGATTATCTGCGCACCGGCGCCATCGCCGCGCGTGGCAACATCATGCCTGCAATCGCGAAGGCGGCCGACAGGGGCGTTCGCATTCTCGGCGTCTGCAACGGTTTCCAGATCCTTTGCGAGGCGGGCCTGCTGCCCGGCGTGCTGATGCGCAATGCCGGCCTCAAATTCGTCTGCCGTCATGTGAAGCTGCAGGTCGTCAATGCCGAGACGGACTTCACACGCAAATACGAGCGCGGTCAGGTGTGGAACTGCCCGGTCGCGCATGGCGACGGCAATTATTTCACCGACACCGACACGCTGGCGCGGCTCGAAGGCGAAGGCCGCGTGGCCTTGCGCTATGCCGAAGGCACCAACCCCAATGGCTCGCTCAACGACATCGCCGGCATTCTCAACGAACGCGGCAATGTCTTCGGGCTGATGCCGCATCCCGAAAACATGATTGAACCGCTGAACGGCGCGACCGACGGACGCGCGCTCTTCGAAAGCGTGCTGGAGGCTGTGGCGTGATCCCGAATGTCGTTCCTGTCACTCCGGAACTGATCGCCGAGCACGGTCTGAAGCCCGACGAGTATCAGCGCATCCTCGACCTGATCGGCCGCGAGCCGACGCTGACCGAACTCGGCATCTTCTCGGCCATGTGGAACGAGCACTGCTCCTACAAATCGTCGAAGAAATGGCTGCGCACACTGCCGACAACCGGCCCGCGCGTCATCTGCGGCCCGGGCGAAAATGCCGGCGTCGTCGATATCGGTGACGGACAGGCGATCATCTTCAAGATGGAAAGCCACAACCATCCCTCCTACATCGAACCGCATGAGGGCGCGGCGACCGGCGTCGGCGGTATTCTGCGCGACGTCTTCACCATGGGCGCGCGCCCGGTGGCAGCCCTGAACGCGCTGCGTTTCGGCGCGCCCGAACATCCGCGCACCCGCCATATCGTCTCGGGCGTCGTCGCCGGCATCGGCGGCTACGGCAATTCCTTCGGCGTGCCGACCATCGGCGGCGAAGTGAATTTCGATCCGAGCTACAACGGCAATTGCCTGGTCAACGCTTTTGCGGCCGGTCTCGCCGACGCCGACAAGATCTTCTATTCGGAAGCCAAGGGCGTTGGCCTGCCGATCGTCTATCTCGGTTCGAAGACCGGTCGCGACGGCATTCACGGCGCAACCATGGCCTCGGCCGAATTCGGCGAGGGAACCGAAGAAAAGCGGCCGACGGTGCAGATCGGCGATCCTTTCTCCGAAAAGCTGCTGCTCGAAGCCTGTCTCGAACTGATGGCGTCGGGCGCCGTCATCGCCATCCAGGATATGGGGGCGGCGGGCCTGACCTGCTCCGCCGTCGAAATGGGCGCCAAGGGCAACCTCGGCGTCGAACTCGATCTCGACAAGGTGCCCTGCCGCGAAGACGGTATGAGCGCCTATGAAATGATGCTGTCGGAGAGTCAGGAGCGCATGCTGATGGTGCTCGACCCGGCGCGGGAGAAAGACGCCGAGGCGATCTTCGTCAAATGGGGCCTCGACTTCGCGATCATCGGCAAGACCACCGACGATCTGCGCTTCCGCGTGCGCCGTCACGGCGACGTCATGGCCGATCTGCCGATCAAGGAGCTGGGCGATCAGGCCCCGGAATATGACCGCCCCTGGATTGCCACCGCGAAGCCCGAGACCCTGTCTCCCGCCAGCGCACCGGCGCCCAGCGATGTCGGCGAAGCGCTGGCGCGCCTGATCGGCCTGCCCGACATGTGCTCGCGCCGCTGGGTCTGGGAACAATATGACCATCTGATCCAGGGCAACACCGCCGTCGGCCCCGGCGGCGACGCCGCCGTGATCCGCGTCGAACGGCAGAAAAAAGGCCTCGCCTTCTCGCTCGACGTGACGCCGCGCTATTGCGCCGCCGATCCGGTGGAAGGCGGCAAGCAGGCCGTCGCCGAATGCTGGCGCAACCTCACCGCCGTCGGCGCCGAACCGCTCGCCATCACCGACAATCTCAATTTCGGCAATCCCGAGAAGCCGGAGATCATGGGCCAGCTGGTCGGCTGCATTCAGGGCATCGGCGAAGCCTCCCGGGCGCTCGACTTTCCGGTCGTCTCGGGCAATGTCTCGCTCTACAACGAGACCAACGGCAAGGGCATCCTGCCGACGCCGACGATCGGTGGCGTCGGCCTGCTCCCCGACGTGGCACAGCGCGCCACCATCCCCTTCAAGGCCGAAGGCGAGGCGATCATTCTCGTCGGCGAAACGAAAGGCCATCTCGGCCAGAGCATCTACTTGCGCGACATCGCCGGAAAGTCGGACGACAAAAGCGCACCGCCACCGGTTAACCTCGCCGTCGAACGTCGCAACGGCGACTTCGTCCGCACCGAGATCCGCGCCGGCAACCTTACCGCCGTACACGACCTCTCCGATGGCGGCGTCTTTGTCGCGCTGGCCGAAATGGCCATCGCCAGCGGCATCGGCGCGCGCGTGAAGCCCGAAACCGCCCTGCCTCTGCACGCCTGGGCGTTCGGCGAGGATCAGGCCCGGTATCTGGTCACAATGCCGGAAAAAGACGCGGAAAGCTTCATGGCCCGCGCCGCGCAAGCCGGTGTGCCGGCCGCGCGGATCGGCGTCACTGGCGGCAGCGAATTGACACTGGCGGGTGCCACTCCCATATCATTGGTGGAACTTGGTGTTGCGCATGAAGGCTGGCTGCCGGCCTATATGGCCGAAGGCGCCGAACTTTGAGGGCCACCATGAACCGGGAGACGCGCTGACATGGCCATGACCGCCTCGGACATCGAACGCTTGATCAAGGAAGCGCTCCCCGACGCGATCGTCGACATTCGCGACCTGGCGGGCGACGGCGACCACTACGCCGCCAACGTCATCTCGGCCGCCTTCAAGGGCAAGACGCGGGTGCAACAGCATCAGATGGTCTATAGCGCCCTGAAAGGCGGTATGGGCAACGAACTTCACGCATTGGCGCTGCAGACCAGCGCGCCGCAGGATTGACACGAGACGCCGGCGAGACGCGCCGTGAAAGGACGAAGCAGATGAGCGACAACCCGGTCTTCGATCGCATCAAGACGGAAGTCAGCGATAACGACGTGGTGCTCTTCATGAAGGGCACGCCTGTTTTCCCGCAATGCGGCTTTTCGAATGCCGTCGTGCAGGTGCTGACCTATCTCGGCGTCCCCTTCAAGGGCATCGACGTACTGGCGGACGACGACATCCGCAACGGTATCAAGGAATTTTCCGACTGGCCGACCATTCCCCAGCTCTATGTGAAGGGTGAATTCGTCGGCGGCTGCGACATCGTCCGCGAAATGTTCGAACAGGGTGAGTTGCGCGACTATCTCGCCGCCAAGGGCATCGAGACGCAGGCGGCCTGATCCTTCCGGCGCCAACAGCAAAAAGGCCGCTCTTTCGAGCGGCCTTTTCGTTTGTCCGACGCGCTGCGACTAGCTGCGCGAATAGAATTCGACGACCAGGTTCGGTTCCATATGCGCCGCATAGGGCACATCGGCAAAGGCCGGGATGCGAACGAACTTCGCCGTCATCTTGTCGTGGTCGACTTCGAGATAGTCCGGTGTGTCGCGCTCGGCCGACTGCGCGGCTTCGAGGACCAGCGCCATCTGCCGCGACTTCTCGCGTACCGACACCACATCGCCTTCGCGCACACGGTAGCTCGGCACGTTGACGCGCTTGCCGTTGACCATCACATGGCCGTGGCTGACGAACTGGCGGGAGGCAAAAACCGTCGGCACGAACTTGGCGCGGTAGACGACGGCGTCGAGACGGCGCTCCAGCAGGCCGATCAGCAGCTCGCCGGTGTCGCCACGCAGGCGGTTGGCATCCTTGTAGATGCCGCGGAACTGCTTTTCGGAAATATTGCCGTAGAAGCCCTTGAGCTTCTGCTTGGCGCGCAGCTGCACGCCGTAATCCGAGACCTTGCCCTTGCGGCGCTGGCCGTGCTGGCCGGGACCGTATTCGCGGCGGTTGACCGGGCTCTTCGGACGACCCCAGATGTTTTCGCCCATCCGGCGGTCGATTTTGTACTTGGACTCCTGGCGCTTCGTCATCGCGGTTTCCTTGTCAGATATGACGGAAACGCGCCCTCCTTTGCCCTTTTCGGGCCGACAGGGGCTGGCTACAAGCGTCGCCGTCCCCGCGGGTGCGTATTCTAATGAAACCGGGCCCCCGAATGCCGGGAGCCCGTTTCGAGGCGGGTTTTAGCCCGCCGCGGCGCCCCTGTCAAACCACCGAAACACTGCAGGAAACAGCAGGAAACAGCAGGAAGCAGGCTCTGCGCCTATTCCGGCGGCCCCTCGCCTTTCGGGAAACGCCGGGTCAGCGCCGCGACCACACCCCGGAGTGTCCTAATTTCCTGCTCGGTCAGCACCGCGCGCTGGAACATGTTGCGTAGGTTGCGGATCATCGACGGACGCTTCTCCGGCGGCTTCAGAAAGCCAAATCGGTCGAGTTCGCCTTCAAGATGGACGAAGAAGCCGAGCAGCTCCGCCTTGCTGGCCGGTCTCGTCTGCAGATATTCGATGCGCATGGGCGCGGTCGCATCGCCGGCCTTGTGCCATTCATAGGCCATCAGCAACACGCATTGGGCGAGATTGAGCGAGGCGAAGGCCGGATTGACCGGCACCATCATCAACACATCGGCAAGCGCCAGATCGTCGTTCTCCAGACCGGTGCGCTCCGGACCGAACAGCAGGCCGGTCTGCCCACCCGCCCCGATCGCACGACGCAGATTTTCCGCCGTCACCGCCGGCGTGAAGATCGGCTTCACCATGTCACGGGCCCGCGCCGTCGTTGCCACGACATAATCGAGATCGCCAATGGCATCCGCAGTGCTGTCGAAGACCCGCGCGGCCTCAATGACGATGTCGGCACCCGATGCCGCCGCGCGGGCACGCTCGTTCGGCCAGCCATCACGCGGCCGCACCAGCCTGAGGTCGGTCAACCCGAAATTGAGCATGGCGCGCGCCGCTGTGCCTATATTCTCGCCAAGCTGGGGCGCAACGAGAATCACCGCCGGTCCCACCTCGAGCGGGGCCTCGTCGCGCCTGGTCTGGTCGGTTCCGGCCATGAGTACTGAAAGTTTCCGTTGGGGCAGTTGGCGAGCGTCAATAAGCGATTGCCCGTCTTTAATCAATCGGCCCGCAATGTTATAGGAAAGAGGCTCGTCTTGCGCAGGCGCCGCGTAGGCCTGCCCCGCCCGTTACACGTCTCGAAGGACCCCCCATGCCGAAGATCAAAGTTGCAAACCCCGTGGTCGATCTCGATGGCGATGAGATGACCCGGATCATCTGGCAGATGATCAAGGACAAGCTGATCTTCCCCTATCTCGACCTCGATATCGACTATTACGACCTCGGCATGGAGCATCGCGACGCCACCGACGACAAGGTGACGGTCGAATCGGCCGAGGCAATCAAGAAGCATGGCGTCGGTGTCAAATGCGCGACCATCACGCCCGACGAGGCCCGCGTTGAAGAATTCAAGCTGAAGAAGATGTGGAAGTCGCCCAACGGCACGATCCGCAACATTCTCGGCGGGACAGTGTTTCGCGAGCCCATCATCTGCCGCAACATTCCGCGCCTCGTGCCGGGTTGGACCGAGCCGATCGTGATCGGCCGCCACGCCTTCGGCGACCAGTATCGCGCCACCGACATGCTGATCCCCGGCAAGGGCAAGCTGACGATGAAATGGGTGTCGGACGACGGCAAGGAGACGATCGAAGAAGAGATTTTCGACTTCCCTTCGGCCGGCGTCGCCATGGGCATGTACAATCTTGATGACAGCATTCGCGACTTCGCGCGCGCCTGCTTGAAATTTGCTCTCGACCGCAAGTATCCGGTCTATCTCTCGACCAAGAACACGATCCTGAAAACCTATGACGGCCGCTTCAAGAATCTCTTCCAGGAGATTTACGAAAAGGAATTCAAGACCGATTTCGCCGCCGCGAAGATCACCTATGAACACCGGCTGATCGACGACATGGTGGCCTCGTCGATGAAATGGTCGGGTGGCTATGTCTGGGCCTGCAAGAACTACGACGGCGACGTCCAGTCGGATTCGGTGGCTCAAGGGTTCGGCTCGCTCGGCCTGATGACCTCCGTCCTGCTGACCCCGGATGGCAAGATCATGGAAGCCGAGGCCGCCCACGGCACCGTGACGCGCCACTACCGGGCCCATCAGCGCGGTGAGGAAACCTCGACCAACTCGATCGCCTCGATCTTCGCTTGGACGCGCGGCCTCTCACACCGCGCCAAGCTCGACGGCAACGACGCGCTGGCGAAGTTCGCTGCCACACTCGAAAAGATCTGCGTCTCGACGGTCGAGAGCGGCTATATGACGAAGGATCTGGCGCTGCTGGTCGGCTCCGAGCAGTCATGGCTGTCGACGGAAGGTTTCCTCGACAAGGTCGCCGAGAATCTCGACAAGGCGTTGGCGAAGCAGGCGTGATCTGCAGACGTTGAAACTGCCGCTCTCGGTTGCTGGGGTGAAGTCGCAGTATGAGCTGAATACATTTGGCAAAGCCCTGCCATAAATGTTGATGGCGTCGATGCCTGAAAAGATCGGCACGCGCACGACCATGTCCCATGTCACCACGAAATCGCGCCGATGGATTTCCGCAGCGAACCATCACCTTGCGGAGCAAATATCCTCAGCGTAGGCTTCGACCCGACTCAGACGAACCGGACCATTCAGCGAAAGCCAAACCCGAATGTCCACCGGAAGACCCCATAGTGGAAAGACCGGGTGGCTTTTCAGGCTCCGTCATTTCTTCTTCATTTTCGTCTATCTTTGGCTGCTCCTCAGCGTTTACACGCTGCACAATACACTCGTCCTGTCGGACTGGAGCCTTCTTGCCCATTTGGGCGCGGCTACGCTGAAGGCGCTGGTCTTCGCGAAATTCATCCTGATCGGCGAGCACCTGAAACTCGGGTCGCGCGCTGAGCACCTGCCGCTGATCTGGCCGATCCTCATCAAGTCCGCCCTTTTCTCGCTCGTCCTCATCGGCTTCAACCTCGCCGAGGAAGCCCTTCTCCATTGGCTCCGCCCCCATGAAGCCGCCAGCGGCGACGGCATGGACCTCGGCAGCCTGCCGGCGATCCTCTCTCTCACCGTCATGATCTTCGTCGCCCTCATCCCCTTCTTCGGCATCAGGGAACTCGGCCGCATCATCGGCGAAGATGGAATGTTCGACCTTTTTTTCCGCAAAGGCCCCCGAGGCGCCAACACCCTCGGTCCAGGCGCGGACTGACACCGGATCGCAAGATCGCTCTTGCGAGTTCGCGCGTCCAAAGTCAGACTCGCCTCGAAATCCGGCTTGGCAAAAGCACAATCGGCCGGATCGGGGGAAATGCACAAAATGTTATCGGCAAAACAGCAGGAAATGGTGGCGCTCTTCGAGCGCCATGTCGGTGCAGAACTGGAAGGCGATCTCGACGTCACGATGGCGACGATGAGCGACGATCCCTACCTCAACCACGTGCCGACCATGCAAGGCGGCAGCGGAAAGGAAGGCGTCCGCGCCTTCTACCGCGATCATCTCGTCGGCAAGTTCTTTCCGCCCGATGTCGAGATGATCGGCGTGTCGCGCACGGTCGGCGAAGAGCGGATCGTCGATGAAATCTACATCAGCTTCACGCATACGACCGTCATCGACTGGCTGTTGCCGAACGTCGCGCCGACGGACAAGCCCGTCGAAATGGTCGTCGCCGTCATCGTCGGCTTCGAAGGCGACAGGATTTCCTACGAGCACATCTATTGGGATCAGGCTGGCGTGCTGATGCAGGTCGGTCTGCTCGACCCCAAAGGCCTCCCCGTCACCGGCGCGGACAGCGCTCGAAAGGTCCTCGCCCGCAAAGCAGACTAGGCCCGCACGCGCCCAAACCCTGAACCTGTCACCTCTGCCTCGTGCCGGGGTTCAAGAGCCGCGCACTCAGCAAAAGCCGCCCTGGGTCCCACGGTCAAGGTCCTTGGGATGCCTCCGAGTTATTGTGATGCACGAATGAACATTCATCGTCGTCCCGGGACTTGATCCTGGGACCCGCCTCTTCAGAAAACAAAAGAGACTTAAGCCGCCACCGCCTCCAGCGCCGCCTTCACCGCTGCAAGCGCCGCCTCGGCCTTGTCACCATCGGGACCGCCCGCCTGCGCCATGTCCGGACGGCCACCGCCCCCAGCGCCGCCCATTGCCGCCGAACCGGCTTTCACCAGATCGACCGCGTTGAACCTCGCCGTCAGGTCCGCCGTGACGCCGACAGCGACAGCGCCTTTGCCGTCTTCACTGACAGCGACAAACGCAACAACACCCGAGCCGATCTGCTTCTTCGCCTCGTCCACAAGCCCGCGCAGATCCTTCGGATTCACACCATCGAGCTTGCGCGCGACGAGTTTCACCCCGCCGATTTCCTGCACCTGCGCATCGGCGGACGGGCCGCTGCCACCGCCCATCGCAAGTTTCTTCTTCGCTTCCGTCAGTTCGCGCTCAAGCCGCTTGCGCTCTTCCATCAGCGAGACGACGCGCGCCGGCAGATCTTCCGGCGCAATCTTCAACACCCCGGCAGCTTCCCTGGCAATGCGTTCCTGTTCGACCAGATAACGTCGCGCGCCCTCGCCGGTCAGCGCTTCGATACGACGGACGCCCGACGCAACCGCGCTCTCGCTGACGATCTTGAAGATCGCGATGTCGCCAACACGGCGCACATGCGTGCCGCCGCAAAGCTCGACCGAATAGACGCCATTGTCGTTGGCGTCGTCGAGCCCCATCGCCAGCACGCGCACTTCCGCGCCATATTTTTCGCCGAACAGCGCCAGCGCGCCGGCCTCGATTGCCTTCTCCGGCGTCATCAGCCGCGTCGAAACTTCGGCATTCTGGCGGATGACGCGATTGACGATGGTTTCAACTTCGGCCACCTCGTCGGCCGCCATCGGCTTCGGATGCGAGAAGTCGAAGCGTAGCCGGTCCGGCCCGACCATCGACCCCTTCTGGGTGACATGCGGCCCGAGCACACGGCGCAACGCCTCGTGCACAAGATGCGTCGCCGAATGATTGGCGCGCGTCGCGCTCCGCAATGCCTCGTCCACTTTCATCTCGACGATATCGCCGGTCTTGAGCTTGCCGCGCATGAGCGTGCCGATATGCACATGCATGTCGCCGAGCTTCTTCACCGTGTCCGATACTGGAAACTCCGCACCGCCGGGCGTGAACAATACGCCGCTGTCACCCACTTGCCCACCCGACTCGGCATAGAACGGTGTCTGGTTGGCGATGATGGCCGCTTCGGTCCCCGCCGCAATCTCATCGACCGGCCGGCCATCAACAATGATCGCCACGATCTTGCCTTCGGCATTTTCGGTTTCATAGCCGAGAAATTCCGTCGCGCCATGCTGCTCGCGCAATTCGAACCAGACGGCCTCGGTCGCCTTTTCGCCTGAGCCCGACCATGCGGCGCGCGCGTCCTGGCGTTGTTTGGCCATCGCAGCATCGAAGCCCGTCTGGTCGACGCTCATGCCGCGCGAGCGAAGCGCGTCCTGCGTCAGATCGAGCGGAAAACCGTAAGTGTCGTAGAGCTTGAAAGCGACGTCGCCGGGGAGCACACCTTTGCCCTGCTGCTTCTCGATTTCCTCGTCGAGAAGCTTCAGCCCGCGCGTCAGCGTTTCGCGGAACCGCGTTTCCTCGAGCTTCAACGTTTCGGTGACCAGCGGTTCAGCGCGGCGCAGTTCGGGATAGGCGTCGCCCATCTGCCTGACCAGCGCCGGCACCAGCCGCCACATCAAGGGTTCGGCGACGCCGACAAGCTGCGCATGGCGCATGGCGCGCCGCATGATCCGCCGCAGCACATAGCCGCGGCCTTCATTGGATGGCATCACACCATCGGCAAGCAGGAACGAGCTCGCCCGCAAATGGTCCGCGATGACTCGGTGGCTGACCGCATGCGGTCCGTCGGGATCGGACTTCGAGGCCTCGGCGGAGGCGACAATGAGCGCCCGCATCAGGTCGGTCGCGTAGTTGTCATGCGTACCCTGCAGCACGGCGGCGACGCGCTCGAGCCCCATGCCTGTGTCGATCGACGGCTTGGGCAGGTTGAGACGCGTCCCGTCGGCCTGCTGCTCATACTGCATGAACACCAGATTCCAGATCTCGATAAAGCGGTCCCCATCCTGATCGGGGCTGCCGGGCGGCCCGCCGGGAATCTTGTCGCCATGATCGAAAAAGATCTCCGAGCACGGCCCGCACGGTCCCGTGTCGCCCATCGACCAGAAATTGTCGGCGGTCGGAATGCGGATGATCCGGCTTTCGGGCAGGCCCGCGATCTTGCGCCAGAGCCCAAAGGCTTCGTCGTCGTCGGCATAGACGGTCGCGATCAGACGCTCTGTCGGCAGTCCGAATTCCTTGGTCACCAGCGTCCAGGCAAACTCGATCGCCTCGGCCTTGAAATAATCGCCAAAGGAGAAATTGCCGAGCATTTCGAAGAAGGTGTGATGCCGGGCCGTGTAACCGACATTGTCGAGATCGTTGTGCTTGCCGCCGGCACGCACGCATTTCTGGGCCGAGGCGGCGCGGACATAGGGGCGCTTTTCCTGCCCGGTGAAGACGTTCTTGAACGGCACCATGCCGGCATTGGTGAACAACAGCGTCGGGTCATTGTTGGGCACAAGCGGCCCCGAGGCCACGACCTCATGACCCTGTGCACGGAAAAACTCCAGATACTTCGCTCTGATCTCGTTGAGGCCGGCCATGGTTTCGTTTGTCTCGCAGTCGGGCTTCGGGGACACAGGAACACGGTGCGGCCATGGCCGCACATCCGCCCGTTTATCCCCGATTATCCGGAAAAATACGGCGCCCCAGCTTTTACCTGTCGCCCCGCCGACTGTCCAGAAAGGGGCGAAAAAGGCCCGCCGGACATGACAACGGCGCCGGAGGGTACCCGGCGCCGCTTTGGCTCATCATCAGGAAATCTGAAATACAGGACTCAAGCGCTGGCTTCGAGCTCGCCGTCATCATCCTCGGCTTCGGGACCCACTTCCATGATCTTGGCGGCGATCAGACCGGCATTCTGGCGGATGGAGGCCTCGATTTCGGCGGCCATGTCGGGATTGTCCTTGAGGAACTGCTTGGCATTCTCGCGGCCCTGACCGATGCGCTGGCTGTTGTAGGAGAACCAGGAGCCGGACTTCTCGACAATGCCGGCTTTGGCGCCGAGATCGACCAGTTCGCCCATCTTCGAGATGCCTTCACCATACATGATGTCGAATTCAACCTGCTTGAAGGGTGGCGCGACCTTGTTCTTGACCACCTTGACGCGGGTCTGGTTGCCAACCACCTCGTCGCGCTCCTTGATTGCGCCGATGCGGCGGATGTCGAGACGGACAGAGGCATAGAATTTCAGCGCATTGCCGCCGGTGGTGGTTTCGGGACTACCGAACATCACGCCGATCTTCATGCGAATCTGGTTGATGAAGATGACCATCGTGTTCGACTTGGAGATCGAGGCCGTGAGCTTGCGGAGCGCCTGGCTCATCAACCGCGCCTGCAGGCCGGGCAACGAGTCGCCCATCTCCCCTTCGAGTTCGGCTTTGGGCGTCAGCGCCGCGACCGAATCAATCACCAGCACATCGACCGCGCTGGAACGCACCAGCGTATCGGCGATCTCGAGCGCCTGTTCGCCGGTGTCAGGCTGGGAAATCAGAAGTTCATCGAGTTGCACGCCGAGCTTGCGCGCATAAATGGGGTCGAGCGCGTGTTCAGCGTCGACAAAGGCGCAGACGCCGCCCTTCTTCTGGGCTTCGGCGATGGTCTGCAGCGCCAGCGTGGTCTTACCGGATGATTCCGGGCCGTAGATTTCGATGACCCGGCCGCGCGGCAATCCGCCGATCCCGAGCGCAATGTCGAGGCCGAGTGAACCGGTCGAGATCGATTCGATCTCGACGATCTGCTCGTTCTTGCCGAGCCGCATGATGGAGCCCTTGCCGAACGACCGCTCGATCTGGCTCAACGCGGCGTCCAGCGCCTTTTTCTTGTCGCTATCGTCTTTCACGAGGCTCACAACATTCTTTGACATGACCGGTTTCCCCTTATTCCATTGCGCGTCGAGTCGTGCAATGCGGTTAATGTACCGGTTTTGTTCTCTGTGGCAACAGAATTTTCAAGTTCTTGATTTTATTTAAAAATCAGACTTTAGTTCGCGCGACGTTCTTGTTTTTTCTCAATGGCGGAGGCCGGAGCCGCGACGCCGGTGCTGCCGCGCGCCATGCGGGTGCCCGGCGCGACGCCCGTCAGCGGCCGCGCAACGACACCACGCGGCTTTGCATCCCACGCATGGGTCCAGTCATGGATGATGGCACCCTCCGCCTCCAGGATCGGCCGCATCTCGTGGAAGGCGCGGCCGATGCGGTAGAACGGAATGCGCGGGAAGAGATGATGGATCAGGTGGTAGGTCTGGTACATGTCGAGCACGGTCACCAGCCGGTGAATGGCACGCGGCAGCAGGAAGACACCGGAATCCTTGTAGCGCTCCTGCGAAAGATGCGGGCGGTGCGGCAGATAATTGAAGACAAGCCCGATCAGCGCGACGTTGAGGAAGGTCGGGAAAATCCACAGCATCAGGATTTCCCATCCGAAGCCGTAGACGAAAGCGGCGACGACGATCGTCCATGCGGTCAGGTGATGCGCCCCCGCGATGAAATAGGGCCGCCGCTGCGCCTTGTCCTTCCACATCCCCATCCGCGTCATCATCCAGACGTAATGCGGCGTCTGCGTGAAGAAGCGGAAGACCAGCGCCAGCGGATTGTGCGAGGCGCACCATGTATCGGGATCGCGTTCGAAATCGTTGGTGTAGCGGTGATGCACGAGATGCATTACGTCGTAGCCGCGAAAGGGAATGAGCGTGACCATGCCGCCCATCCAGGCGAGCAGGTCGTTCAGCCATTTATAGCGGCGATTGTCGCCCGAGATCGCATCGTGAATGCCGTCGTGAACGGCCATGAACTGCATCAGCAGCAGGTAGCCGTTGACCAGCATCGAAACCCAATAGGGCCATAATCCGGTAAGCGCCGCCACCGTCGAGACGGCAAGGCCGGCAAGCGACCCCAGCGCGACGAAAACCGTCGGCCAGGCGACATGCCCCATATGCCGTCGCGCGACCGCCAGCGCCGCACGGTGGTTCTCCGCACTCGTCGCGACGGGCCGGGAACTGCCCGGCTCGATGGAACTGAATTCAATGCCCATAAAAAACGAAGCCACCCGCCACACTCGTTTCAGACCGGCTCAGGATATACGGCTCCGGCGGGTGAAACCAGCATTCGGTCGGTCGCCTTCATGAAATGCTTAACGAAGGCAAGCGCTCGAACAACTCGGCAAGTGTTTGGGCCGGAGGCTTGCCGGCGGTGTCGATGACGATGCGCTCGCTCTGCCACGGGCGGTAGTCGCGGCGGATTACCTCGCTCCATGTGGGTTGACGGAGCCCCATAATGTCGCTTGTCCGCGTCTCAACGCGGCGGCGATGCTCCACCTCGTCGGAGCAGACGATCTCGACGTCGATGGCGTCGCACCCTGCCTGGACCGCGACGATGCGCCACGCCGCCCGCGTCTCCTCGACGGGATTTACCGAGTCCGCCACGACGATGCGCCCCAACTTCAAATTGTCTTCGGCCAGCGCAAAAGCCGCCGCATAACCCGCGTCGTCGACCGGGTCGATCCGCAAACTCGAATTCTTCAACGCCTGCTCGATCGTATCGATGCGCAAGTAAGTCGCACCAATACGCCGCGCGAGTTCGCGCGCAATGGTTGATTTTCCAGTGCCGGGCAGTCCCGAGAATACGATGAGCACAGACATTGCTCCGAAAGGCGGCACGCCGCTCACTTCGCGTTCATTACTTCCTTGACGGCTGCGGCAAGCTGCTTCAGCGAGAAGGGCTTGGGCAGGAAATGGAATTCCTGCCCGGGGTCTAGGCTCTTGGCGAAAGCGTCTTCCGCATAGCCCGACACGAAGATGATCGGCGTACCCGGCAGCTTGTGCTTCAGCTCCTTGGCCATGGTCGGGCCGTCCATGTTGGGCATCACGACATCAGACACCACGAGATCGATCCGGCCTTCATAGGCATCAACGACTGCAAGCGCCGCCTCGCCGCTCTCG
Source organism: Parvibaculum sp. (assembly GCF_030651915.1). Classification (GTDB taxonomy): domain Bacteria; phylum Pseudomonadota; class Alphaproteobacteria; order Parvibaculales; family Parvibaculaceae; genus Parvibaculum. Next base: position 179,527 of record NZ_JAUSBV010000008.1, read on the forward strand.
GCCTGCAGCACGTCGTAGCCTCGGGTCGCCAGCGCCCGCGCCGCGAAGGTGCGCACAGCGTCCTCGTCCTCCACCAGCAGGATCGTGCCCTTGCCGGTGAGGTCCGACGGTTCCGGCGGGGCCGCGGCGAGCGATGCCTCTTCCTGCCGGCGGTCGGCCGCCGTTTCGGTATAGCGCGGCAGGTAGATGCGGAATGTCGTGCCCTTGCCGACTGTCGAATACGGGAAGATGAAACCGCCCGTCTGCTTGACGATGCCGTATACGGTCGAAAGGCCAAGGCCGGTTCCCTTGGAGGGGTCCTTGGTCGTGTAGAAGGGCTCGAAAATCTTGCCGAGGTTTTCCTTGGGAATACCGTGACCGGTATCGGCAACCTCGATCAGCACATACTCGCCATGCGGCATCAGCGCGTGATCGAGCGCGCGGCTGTCGGCCTCTGAGACATTGGCGGTGCGGATCGTGAGGCGACCGCCTTCGTCCGGCATCGCATCGCGTGCATTGACGGCGAGATTGATGACGACCTGTTCAAGCTGGTTCTGATCGACCTTCACGAGACCGAGATCGCGACCATGCACGATCTTGAGTTCGACCTTCTCGGTGAGCAAGCGCGCCAGCAGGTTTTGCAGCTCGGCCAGCGCATCGGTCAACGAGAGCACTTTGGGCCGGAGCGTTTGGCGCCGCGAGAAGGCCAGCAACTGACGCGTCAGATTGGCAGCACGATTGGCGTTCTGCTTGATCTGCACAACATCGGCAAACGAAGGATCGCCAGCCTGGTGCCGCGCCAGAAGGAGATCGCAAAAGCCGATAATCGCCGTCAGCAGGTTGTTGAAGTCATGCGCAACACCGCCCGCAAGCTGACCGACAGCCTGCATCTTTTGCGATTGCGCAAATTGCATCTCCAGCGACTTCTGTTCGGTTGCATCGATCAGATAAACGACCAGCGACGCACCCTCACCCGCATCGACGCGCGCGGCATAGAGCTGGCCGACCCGCTCCGCATTTCGAACGAGGCGGATATCGATGGCAGCACTGGACAGCTGGCCCGCCCGCGCACGGGCCAGGAGTTCGTCCACGGCAGGACGGTCGTCCTCCGCCGCAAGGTCGGCGAGCCTGGTGCCGCGCTCCACGCCCTCACCCACATAGCCGACAAAGGCGCTGTTGGCGTTGTCGATCCGGCCATTCTGATCGACCGTTGCAATGCCGATCGGCGCGTTGTTGAAGAAGCGTGCAAAGCGCATCTCGGCATCGCGCGCGGTGACCTCGGCCTTGTCGCCTGTCGTCCGGTTGAGCACCAGCGCAAAGATACGCGCCGGCCGGCCTTCAATGCCGTCAAGCCGGCTCCGCATGATGCGAACCGGTACCGCGCGGCCTTCCGGCCCCTTGAGGTCAAGATCGAGCGGCGACATCTCACCGTCCGATCCGCTCTCGTCCTCGGCCAGCGCCGGCGCCTCGCCGAGCGCCAGATCGGAAAGCGTCAGTCCGCGTTCCGTCACCCGTGCCGGTTCGATCGCGAGCCAATTGCCGAGCGTCGGATTGAGATAGACGATGCGGCCGCTCACGGCGTCGGCGGCGAAAAAGCCGACAGGCGCATTTTCAAGGTAGGAAAGCGAGCGCATATGTGTGCGCTCGGCAGCCTCTGCCCTGTCGCGTTCCGCCGTCAGGTCACGGAACAACCACACGGCGCCGCCTTCCGCACCGCTCAGCGGGCGCACCACAACCTTGTAGAGGCGCTCAATTCCTCCCGGCGTCTCAATGCGTATATCTTCATCGGCCGCAAAGCCGGTTCGCGCTGCCTGCGCTAGGCGGAAGGCAATCTCGGCCACATCGCCGCGCCCGGCCAGAAGGCGCTCCAGCGGCACCGGCCGGTCGAGATCGAAGCCGCCCGCCAACATCCGGTAGGCCTCGTTGGCGAACAGCACGGCCCCACGCCGGTCAGTCGCATAACAGGGGTCAGGGAGCACATTGAGCGCGTCGGCCGCCGCCGCCGGCGAACGGCTCAATGCGTCGGCGTTGTTGCCGGAAAAACTATAGAGAACGGCGATCGCGATCACGAACAGGCCAAGCGCGGTCAGCGCACCCGTCACGCCGAACGCATGGACACCCACCGTATCGAGCAATGTCGTGACGGCACCGATCGCAACGCCGCCAATGACGATCCAGCGCCGCGCCGGCATTGACCGGACGGTATCGCCGTCAGGCAGCCGCGGGCCATCGGACCTATCGTCTATTGTGTCGGCATAATCGGCCGGCGTTTCGGCCATTCCCAACTCCCGGTGCAGTCTGTCGGTGTGCTTGGCGCCGCGCTGGCCCGAATCACTTCCGGCCGCGTCCACCGACCATCTTAGCCTTAAGCCGCATCACATAGCCAATCACCTCGGCGACGGCCTTGTAGTGCTCCGGCTCGATCTCGTGGTCGATCTCGACGGTCGCATAAAGCGCGCGCGCGAGCGGCGGATTCTCGATAATCGCCACATCGTGCTCCCGGCCGACCTCGCGGATACGCAAAGCGACCGCGTCGACACCTTTGGCGACGCAGGTCGGGGCCCCCATCCCCTGCTCGTATTTGAGCGCCACGGCATAATGAGTCGGATTGGTGATGATGACGGTGGCGGTCGGTACGGCAGCCATCATGCGCTTGCGGCCGCGCTCGACGCGGATCTGACGCAGCTTTGCCTTGACTGTCGGGTCGCCTTCCATCTGCTTGTATTCGTCCTTGACCTCCTGAATGGTCATGCGCTGCTTCTTCATCCATTGCAGCCGCTCGAAGAGATAGTCGAGCGCCGCCACGACGGTCATGACGGCGATCACACCGGCGAACATCTTCAACGCCAGTTCGCGCACCAGCGGCAGCAGCTGGGCAATCTCCCAGGTCATCATCAGCACCAAGCGGTCGCGCTCCGGCCAGACGATCATGGTGGCAACAACACCGACGACGCTGAGCTTGACGATGCCCTTGGCAAGGTTCATCAGGCTTTTTGCCCCGAAGAGACGTTTCAATCCTTCCTTCGGCGAGATTTTTGAAAGCTTTGGCGTCATCCGGTCGGCGGAGAAAACCGGGGCGTGCTGGATGATGTTGCCGATCAGCGCGGCCAGCATGAGGACCGACAGAGGCGCCAGCAAAACACCGAACACCGTGCCGCCAACGTCAAGCCAGATCTTGCGCAGATGATCCGGATCCATCGGGATAGCCTCAGGCTGCGAAATGAACACCTTGAGCGTGCCTGACAGCGATGTCGCCGTGCCCGTCGCCATCAGCGCAAGCGCCACGGCAGCGCCCAGCATTACAAACCAGGTGCTGATTTCCTGGCTTTTGACGACATCGCCCTTCTTCTGGGCTTCTTCCAGTTTTCGGTGTGTTGGTTCTTCTGTTTTTTCTGAATCATCATGTTCGGACATGGCGCAACCTTTCGCCTAACCGACAAACATGGAAATGGTCTGCTCGAATTCCTGCAGGAACCAGGTCATCATCGCGCCCAGCAGCAGCATCAGCAGAACCAGGCCCAACCCGATATTGGCGGGCATGGCGATGAAGAAAATCTGTATCTGCGGCATCAAACGCGAAAGGATGCCAATCCCGAGGTAGAAAATCAGGCCAAACACCAGAAATGGCGCCGCGAGCTGCAATCCAAGACGGAACGCAGCGGACATGATCTTGACGATCATCTGCGTGAAATCGCCGACAGGCAGTGCAGCGCCGGGGCTGAAAATCTCGTAACTGTCGCGCATCGCCGCAATCAGAAGATGATCGAGACCGGTCGCAAAAATGAGCGTCACCGCAAGCAACGACAAAAAGCTCGAGATCATCACGCCCTGCATGCCTTGCGTCGGGTCGACATTCTGCGCGAAGGCGAGGCTCATCTGCAGCGCAATGATATTGCCGGCCACATGAAGTGCACTCATGATGAGGCGGGCAGCACTACCAATGAACAGACCGACAAGAATTTCGTGAACCACCATGAAGGCAAGCGCCGGAATCGTTTCCGGCAGCTCTCCGAAGGTTCCCGAAACAAGCGGCATCATGATGAGCGACAGCAGCAGCGCCATGATCAAGCGCGCCTGCGCCGGAATGGTCGCCTCGCCAAGCGCCGGCATCAGCATCAGCATCGCCGCAACGCGGGCGAACACGAGCAGGAAGACGAAGGCGGTTTGTGGCAGAAAATCGACGGTGATCATGATGGCGGTCCCGGCGCGCTCAGCCCGAGACGATCTTTTGCGCGATCAGGCTCATGAACCCACCAAGCGACGAGCCCATGAAAGGCAGCGCCACCAGCAATGTAACGAAAATGGCAAGGATCTTGGGCACGAAAACCAAGGTCATTTCCTGCACCTGCGTCAACGCCTGCAGCAACGCAATCACAAGACCGACCGCGAGCGCGATGAACATCATTGGCGCAGCCAGCGTCAGCAGCACGTAAATCGCCTGCCGCGCGAGATCGAGAATTTCCGGTCCGCTCATTGTCTGGTTACGCCCCTGTCCACCCCAGTCGCATCCGATCGTCAGATCGGCATGCGCATGATTTCCTGATACGCCGTAATCACCTTGTCGCGAACGGTAACAACCGTCTGCAACGTGGCCTCTGCTTCTGCGACGGCGGTCACAACATCGACGAGGTTGCCTTCGCGGCCGGCCGTCACGGCGGCGATCTTCTGTTCGCCGCCCTTCGCCGTCTCAACGGCCTCGTCAAGCGCCTGTTTCAGGATCTCGCCGAAACCGCCGCCGTTCTCCTTGAGCCCGCCTGCCGGCCCCGCTGGCGCGCCGGCGCCGATACCGGCTGCGCGGGCATAAGCGTCGAGGGCGAAAGATGCCGGTATGCTCATACGCGTCTAGCTCCCCTATTTTCGCAGAATTTCGATCGTCTGCGAGATCATGCGCCGTGACGCCTGGATGAGATTGAGATTGGCCTCATAGCTGCGCTGGGCTTCGCGCATGTCCATCGACTCGACCATGCCGTTGACGTTCGGCATCTTGACATACCCGTTATCGTCGGCGCCGGGATGACCGGGCATGTATTTGAGCTTGAATTCCGATTGATCGAACACCGGCCGGCCGAGTGACACGACATGCGTTCCGATTTCGCGATCGAGCTTCTGCTGAAAAGTCGGAATTCGACGCTGATAGGGATCGCCGCCGGGCGTACGAGCGGCGGAGTCTGTGTTGGCGATGTTCTCGGCGATGATACGCATGCGCCCGCTCTGGGCTTTCAGCCCGGAAGCCGCAACCATCATCGACTTGATAAGGTCCATGGCACTCATGTTGATTGTATCCTTTCAGGCCCGGACGTTCACGAGCGCCCGAGCGCGATCCTGATGAGTCCGAGACTCTTGGAATAGAGTCCGGTCACCGCCTGATAGTCCATCTGCGTCTCGGCAACCTTGATCATCTGCTCTTCGAGCACCACCGAGTTGCCGCCGGGGGTCGTCTCAAAATCCGGCTTCTTGATAACCTGCCCACCTGTCGCCTGCCCTGGACGGAGGCCGATCCCCGAGCCTGCTGCCGGGCTGCCGATATGCATCGCCTGCGTCGCGGTCGGCGCCAGCACAGGTCCGCTCCGCTTGACCATTGTGCCGAAATCGAGAGCCTTGATATCCCGTGCCGTGTAACCGGGCGTGTCCGCATTGGCGACGTTCTGCGCCAGCACTTGCTGACGCTGGGTCAGCCACTGCATGCGCTGCTTCATCATTTCGATGATCGGGAGAGTACCGATTGTCATAGCCGCGGGCCCATCAGCCGGTCGATCGAGCGCCCGTGTTCTGGGTGCAAGCCGGACCGTTTCCGAAGCCACGCATTCCTTGGCGGCAAGCCCAAGTTTTGCCCCTGAGAGTTAAGATCGCGCTAACGCGGCAAAATAGTCCTGGTGCATTCACAATCGGCTAACCAGAAAGCGCCTTGAATTCCCTCGCCCTTAACCCGGCATTAAGCCTGAGGCGGCAAATTCTTCCCATGACAGGGCCGGCCGGGTGTGCCGCCCTCAGGTGGGGGAATACGCTCAATGGACGTCTCTGAGGTTCTGCGATTTGCGGCCGCGCTCGTCTTCATCATTGGCCTGATCGGGCTCTGCGCTTTCGTCGCGCGCCGTCTGGGCTTCGCAGCCGGTGGCATCGCAACCACAGGCAGTCAGCGGCGTCTCGCCATCGTCGAAGTGAAGCCGGTCGACGCGAAGCATCGCCTCCTGCTGATCCGTCGCGACGGCAAGGAACACCTGATCCTGCTTGGCGGTGAACATTCATTGCTGATTGAGGGTGGCATCGACGCGCCGGCACCCGTGATGCTGGCCGATACCGGGTCGGGCCCGGCGGGCGCGCCCGCGCCCGTTCTGCAGTTTCAGCGTATCGTCGACTTCATCAAGGAGCGTCGCGCGTGATCCGCTTTCTCGACATTTCCGCGTACCGGAAGCGCCTGCTGACCGGTTTTACCGTCGCACTCCTTTCGTTCGGTCTTGCGGATCCGGCGCTTGCCAACAGCATTAGCCTCGATCTGTCCGACGGTCTCGGACTGACCGATCATGTGGTGCAAATCGTTGCATTGGTCACGATCCTGAGTCTTGCGCCATCGATTCTGATCATGGTGACGTCATTCGTGCGCATCATCGTTGTACTGTCGCTTCTCAGAACGGCACTCGGCATGCAGCAATCGCCGCCGAATGCCGTTCTGGTCAGCCTTGCACTCTTCCTGACGGCGTTCGTGATGACGCCAACCTTCACCAAGGCCTATGACGCCGGCATCCTGCCCCTGATGAACCAGGAAATGGAAATGGGCGAAGCATTTGAAAAGTCGAGCGAGCCGTTCAAGACTTTCATGCTCTCGCAAGTACGCAAGCAGGACCTGAAGCTCTTTGTCGATTTGTCGAACATCGCCGAACCGGAAGAAGCAACCGACATCGGCCTTCAGGTGCTGGTGCCTGCTTTCATGATCAGTGAACTGCGCCGCGCCTTCGAGATCGGCTTCCTGGTCTTCCTGCCATTCATTATCATCGACATGGTGGTTGCATCGGTTTTGATGTCGATGGGCATGATGATGCTGCCGCCGATCATCATATCTCTACCGTTCAAGCTGATCTTCTTCGTGCTGGTCGACGGCTGGTCGTTGATCGCCGGGAGCCTGGTGCAGAGCTTCGGAACCTGACGGCACGGAGCCGTCCGATCCTCAATTGATCGCCGGCGGCGCGTTATCCCGCAATGACGTCACGAACCGCTCCATCGTATCGATGGATGCAATTCGGCTGGCAAGTTCGCGGAAGGCGACACCCTGATCGATGATCGGATCGGAAACGATTGCGAAGGCGCCCGCATCTGCACTGCGACTCATGGCATCACCGAACTTCGTCCGCATGCGCGACAGTCCGTCTTCGTTGCCCGCCAGCGAATAGGCAACAGCGGCACGCATAACCTGCAGGCGCACATCCTCAGACAGGGAATGGTCGGCCTTCCAGCTGTCGCCGAGCAAGGTCTCGAAAGCGGCACCTGCCTCCTCCCAGCGCCCGGCGCGCCACAATACGTCGGCACGCAGCACATTGGAAAGCGCGTCGCTGCGTGTTTCGAGGAGGTCGAGCGCGTAGTCATATTGCTTGGTCTCGGCAAGCGCCCGCGCTTCGATCAGGAGCCGGCGCTCGGCCAGTGCTTCAGGCAGCAGATTCTGTCTGGTCGCACGCAGCGCCGCCAGCGCGTTTTCCGGCTTTTCGTCGAGCAGCAGAATGGCGGCAAGTCGCGCCGCAACTTGCGCCTTGGCAACGCCGCCATGCAGCCGGTTGGCAACCTGATAGTCGAGAAGTTGAGCGGCCTGGGGCAGCAGATCGGCCTCTACCAGACGCTCGGCCAGATGACGGATCATCTCATCGCCCCGTTGGCCGATCGGCGTCAGATCCTTGAACCGCTCGAAAAAGGCCAGCGCCTGCAACGGAGTCAGGCGCGTTGCTTCGTCACCCAGAAAAAAATCCGCAAATAGATCTGACATCTGCATATTCATGCGATGTGCATGGTCGCTATCCGGATAGTTAGCAGTTGCGATACGCATGACATTCAGCGCTTCGACGATTTCGCCTGCCTCAAGATGCAGCGCCGCCAGTTGGCTCAGCACTTCGAGCTCAAGCGCATCGCCGCGCCACGCAAAACGCAGGCTTTCGAGTTCTGTCTTCAACGCTTCATGGTCGAGCTTGTCGCTCTTGCTGAGCAGCATGGCCTTGCCGAAACGCGCCCGCGCTGCAACGGGCGGATATCCGTCCTCAATGGCACGGTCGTAACGAATAAGCGCTTCGTCGGCCCGTCCAATCCTGTCGGCGATCAACGCATCGACAAACATGACCTCGGCACGCGCCTTGCGGCTCTGCGGGTTCTCGGGAAAGGCGGCCGCATGACGTCGCGCGCCCTCGATATCGCCATTCGTCAGCGCAGCCTCCGCTGCATGGGCGCGGAATGTTGTCCGCCAATCGTCGTCGAAGGAATCCATGACGGCGCCGGCAAGCGCAAACTGCCCGCGTGCCGCATCCCAATGACCGAGCTTCGCCCGCGCCAGACCGCGCCAGACCGCAGCATGAGGGATGTTGTCCAGTCCGTTCCCGCTGAGGCTGCGAATGGCATCGACGTAGCGGCCGCTCATCGTCTCGGCAACACCCTGAACGCTGCGAAAGGCGGCGTTCTTGGCCAGCGCGGTATCTTCGATCGCGGCAGCGCCCAACGCAGCCAGCGCTTCGGGCGCAAGTCCATAGGCCAATAGAAACTTCGCGTAGTCGAAACGCACCGCACCGATGTCCTGCGTCGGCGCGTTGGTCAGACGATCCAGGTAATACTGCCGCCTTTCGACAAAGTTTGAACCCGGCGCCTCGCGCCATCGGGCAAATTCCATCACCGCAGGGAGCACCGCGGTGGTCGCCAGAACGCCGCCGGACACAGCACTCTCCGTGTCCACCGACAGCATCAGTCCGTCCGCACGCGAAACCACCACATTGTTCGGAGCCGCTGCGGCAACGAGGTCGTCGGCGATCGGCACGATAGCGATGCCTTGCGACGTCTGAAGCACCTGAAACTCGACAAAATTGTGGGGCGTCTGCACGGATTGCGACGGCCCACGCGCCGTCGCGACGATCAGCATGTCGCCGACCAGCCGGTCCACGAACTTCAGGACGTTGCGCGTGGCTTTGAGATCGAAAGCCACGCTACCGCGTCCATCCGCGCGCCAGTCGCGCGATATGGCGATGGGACGGCCGGTCGTCTGAAGCGTTTCGCCCGCGGAAATGCGCCAGTCGGCGCCCTCTTCAACGACGCTGACAAGCGCACGTTCGAGCAATGGCAGAACCAGCGCAACGCCCCCCTCGAACCTCACGACTTCCGGTGGCCCGAAAGGAGCCGGCAATCCGGCATCGGACTCGAATGTCAGGGCGCTCGCATCGATCGGCAACGGCGCATCGAAAACCATCCACAAGCGACCGGCGCGCTCGAATACCGCCGCGCCAACGGGTTCGGGCCACGAAACGACGATGTCGGCTGTACCGCGTCCGGCACGGATGCTGGCAATCGCCTCGCCAACCGGCCGCGCGCCGAGTGGCATCGGCCCCATAGCGGGTTCGAACGCCCCATCTGCAACCGCCACTTCCGCGGCAGCGACATCCGCACCGGCTGCGGAATCAGGCGTGCCTGCCGGGGTGATCTCTTCGCCAGCCGCAACTTCTTCCTCCAGTTCGGTGCGCACAGCGTCGGGCCGAATGTCTGTCGGGCCTCGGACTTTCTCTTCAAGTGCACTGTCCCGGGAATGCCCCGGTTTGAGATCGAAGACGACCGTCATATCCTCACGGAAATCGTTGACGACGACGCCCGGCTTCAATGTCAGCACAACCGCAAGCCGCCCGTCATGTTCGATGGCCGATGCGTGGCTGAGATAGGGGGGTGGGTCGACGCGCAGGGATGCGAGATCGACCCGAGCAGTTCGATCGAAGGTAATGGTGGCAAGCCCCTGCCGCTGGACCAGCGAATAGATCACGGGCTGATTCCAGTCGAAAACGAGCCGCGTGATCCCTTCATGGCGGACGACGCGCACATTGAGACCCGGCAACGGCACATCCGGCTCGACGATGCCCTGTGCCTTGGCAACGGCCTTGGCCTCCTCAACCTGCCTTTTTGCCTCGGCGGCGGCTGCGATGCGCGCCTGAATTTCGGCCGGCAGCGGCGGCGGCGCACCAGTCCATTGCGCCGGCATCAGATCGACGTAGAGCGCGTTTTCCGCTTGCTTCGTATCGATTCTGAAATCGGCCCTGAGCGCGAAGCGCAACGTCTTGCCGTCTTCGTCCTGCCGGGCCGTTGTGATGTAACGCGGCAATTGGCGTGCAAACGCGTCGAGATCGACCTTGACGGCCTTGTCAAAGGCCAACACGAGAACCCCGGCACTTGCTTCAGCCTTGTGCTTGGGCGCAGCGCCGGCAAACGCAAAGACCATGCGCCCGTAGCCGTCTTGCTCGGTCAGATTGAGACGCTCAGGCACCGCCTGCGCCGAGGCGCCAGCCGGCACGAACAGCAGAAACAGAGCAAACGCCATCGCGCTCGCAAAACTGCGGAGCCTTGTGTCGCACAACATATGTCGATGGATTTCGCTCACACCCGGCGCGCGCTCCTGCAGCTTCTGCCCATATCGCCCGGCTTTCTGCCGTGCATCGGAGCAGTCTACGGCTCGGTCGGTTAAATGGTGCTTAAGGGGGACCGTTTTTTCGCGGATTAGCTGGCGTTTTTGTCCGTCGAAAGGGAGGCTTCCGGTACCGGTACCGGTGCCGCGAGCGGCTCCTGCGGCAACGGGGTCTCGATCAGACGGTCGCCCGTCGCGATCTCCATGGTGAGATCCTGCGCGACCACCGGATCCATCGCCGCCAGCACGGCCGACATGCGGCGCGGCTGCATCCGTTTCACGACATCGAGCAGTACGCCCATATCGAGCCGCTCGAAAATCCGGGCAGCATCCTTGGGTTTCATGCCTTCATACATCGAAACGAGGCCCGCCATCTTTTCCTCATGGGCCTTATCAATCTCGACAATCCGGCTGTTAATCTTTTCGTCGATCGCCTTGAGTTCGGCGATCCGATCCTCGACGCGCTTCTCGGCGGCCGCTAGAATCTGCTCACGCATATCCAACGCCTGTGCCCGCTTTTGCAGTTCTTCGCGTCGCGTCGAAAGGCTCTCCAGCACCGACATTTCGGCTTTGCTGAGTCGTGGATCACCTGGAACAGCGAAGTCCTCCGGCTTTACCGGCTCGGCGGTGGTCGTCGTGCCGTCGCTTTTTCCCGATTCTGGCAACTCGACCGCAGGCGCCTCGGGTGTTTCGGCCCGCGCAACCGTGATCGCGGCAAAAGATTGCGTGTCCGCGCCTCCAGTTGCCAGGTCAGCCAGCTTCAAACCCAGCAGCAACGAAGCGCAGAGTATGACGATCGGCAGCAGACGGAGACGATCCAGCATGATTTCAGTTGCCTCAGCGAGCCCGTTTCAGCGCATCGAGAAGCGGATGCGTTGCACGGGCCGGGTTGGAGGAGTCACGGGCAGCATTCGCCGGCGCCTGACGCGGTCCTGCAACGGCCTGTGCAGCAGGTCTGACGATCGGTGGCCTGTCGCTGCGGCCCAGCCGATCGGCGATGCGATCGCCGGCCTCGACCATCAGCGCCAGTTCGTCCGCCAGTGCACGGGCGCGTCGAATGCCTTCGCCGAGGTCTTCACCTGTAGCTGCGCTCGCCTTTTTAAGATTGCCGATAGCCGACGCCGCCTGCGTGGTGGCAGCGTTGAGATCGCGAACGAGGTCGCGCAGCCCGTCCTGACCGGACCGCATGGCGCGCAACCGGCGGTCTAGCATCGCGCAATAGGCAATGGTCGCGACCAGAAACAGGCAGACAATGGCCTCGAGAAGAACGCCGAGCGGCAGCCCCAGGAGAACGGTCATTTGAACGCTCCTGTTATTCGTGTCTCAATTGCTTTCTGTTCCGGCTCCACGAGCACCGTCCGTTTATGCATGCGCATGGCCTGTTCGACGCGCACGGCAATGTGATTGCCGACCCGTCCCATCCGCCCTTTTGCAACATGCACCCCGCCACAACGCATATCGATCGTGCCATCGGGCGTGTTGTTGAACATCAGTGTCTGCCCGACCTCGAAAGCCATGACGTCGCGCAACGTAAGCTGTTGCTGATCGAGAACCGCCTCGAGCGGAACCCGCGTTGACCAGAGTTCGGTGGCGAGATGTCCTTCCCAGATTGAGTCCCGGCCGAATTTCTCCCCCATGAACATCTGCAGCAGCAGTTCGCGGATGGGTTCCAGTGTCGCATAGGGCAACATCAACTCGATCCGCCCGCCGCGATCTTCCATATCGACGCGCAGCTTGACGAGAATGGCGGCGTTCGCCGGACGCGCAATGGCTGCAAAGCGCGGATTGGTCTCCATCCGGTCGAGCTCAAGTGTCACCGGCGACAGCGGCTCGAAAGCCGCCTGAACATCCTGCAGCACGACCTCGATCATGCGTTGCACCAGATTGAGCTCGATCGTGGTGTAGGGACGACCCTCAATACGCATGGCCGCGGTACCGCGCCGCCCGCCGAGCAACACATCGACGATCGAATAGATGAGATTCGAGTCGACCGTGAACATGCCGTAATTGTCCCACTGCTTCGCGCGGAAAACCGCTAGAATGGCGGGCAACGGAATTGAATTGAGATAATCGCCAAAACGGATCGACGACACATTGTCGAGCGAAACCTCGACGTTGTCGGATGTGAAATTTCTGAGCGAAACGGTCATCAGGCGGACCAGCCTGTCAAACACGATTTCGAGCATCGGCAGGCGCTCATAGGAAACGAGCGCCGAATTGACAATGGCGTCGATGCCGTGCCGGTCGGGCGTCTGGCCCTCTTCGACCTCGAAGCCAAGCAGGCTGTCGATCTCGTCCTGATTGAGCACGCGTTCCGGCGCTTTCACCGCCGCATGCGTGGCGGCGGCAAGCGCGTCGGCGTCGTTGTTCTTGACGTCTGTGGTGGCCATAAAACGGTCCCCGAACCCTTTACTGAACGATGATTTCCCGGAACAGAATGTCCGTCACCAGCGGTTGCTGGGTCGCAAGCGTCAGGCGGCGCAGCAGCTCTTCTTTGAGGCTGAGCATCCCTTGCGAACCTTCGAGATCCTCCGGCCTGAGATCGCGCAGGAAGGTTTGAAAGCCATCGAGCACACGCGGCATCTCGATCTCGACGCGTTTGACCGCCTCGGCATCGACAACCTGCAGCGTCACGCGCATCTTGAGGTAATGCGCGGGCGGTGGGCCGGCGAGATTCACGAGGAAGTCCGGCAAATCATAAAAGACCGGATCGGCAACGACTTCGACAGCGGGCTTGTCTTCGGCCGAACCGCCGAAAATGCCCGACATGTAGAGCCCCACGCCAGCGCCGATCAATACCAGAAGTGGCAATGCGACATAGAGAACAAGCACTTTGCCAGCGAGCCGGCGTCGTGCCGGCGTCTCGGTGGCTTCCTCTTGTTCTTCGTCAAGTTCGGCATCGACTGCAGCCATCTTGAAATGTCCCACCTCTTCGACATCGCCGGCGTTCCACCCGCGATGTCTTGTCCCTGTGCGATCGGTGCGCCGCGTCTTCTTTGCGACACAAGGCGATGCTCTCGCACTTTGGTTAATGAAGCGTTGTGCGAGACGCGTTCCGGCGCCTTGTTTGAAGCGACCCGTAAGGATTATGACGCTGGAGAGACCAAGCGGCAGAAACTGCCCGGTAGTCCCTGCCGCCGAACATTCCGCCGGCCCATCAAAATTTCTTATCCCATTGTTTTTATTGATATTTTACTGTGGCATGAGCCCTGCACATCCGTCGACGGGACGCCAGCATCAGCGCCCGTCAACTGAACCGGACGACCGACGCCAGTATGGAAAACGCACTTCTCATAGGTCTTTCACGCCAGATGGCGATGACGCGCGAAATGGCGACCATCGCAAACAATCTGGCGAACATGAACACGGCCGGCTTCAAGTCGGAATCGATGCTGTTCGACCAGTTCGTGATGAAGGGCGCCTCGGAAAGCAACGGCCCGTCCAAAATCACTTTCGTCCAGGACTTTGGCCAGCATCGCGATCTGCGCGACGGCACGCTGCAAATGACAGCGAACCCGTTCGATGTTGCGATCACGGGCGAAGGCTACTTCAGGGTCCAGACCGAAACCGATGTGCTCTATACGCGCAACGGTCACTTTCGCCTCGACGAAGCCGGCCAGCTCGTGACGGCGAACGGAGACCCCGTGCTGACCGACGCCGACGCACCGATCCTTTTCGCGCAGGACGAAACCGGCATCACCATCGCACGCGACGGCACGGTCTCGTCAAGTCTCGGCCTGCGCGGAAAGCTTTCCGTCGTGACATTCGAAAATCCGCAGAACATGCAGATGGCAGGCGGCACCCTCCTGAGGACGCTGCAGGACGAACAACCGGTCGACGAGCCGCGCCTCATGCAGGGTGCGATCGAAGGGTCCAACGTGCAGCCAATTATCGAAATGACAAACATGATCGAAGTGACGCGGTCTTACGCAAGCGCGCAGAAGCTCATCGATCAATCGGACCAGATGCGCCGCAAGGCCATTCAGGAACTCGGAAGCCCGGCCTGAAGCCGGCCTTCGATATGACACAAGGGTAAGGAACAAGCTCCATGCAGTCGCTCAGCATCGCCGCCACCGGCATGATGGCCCAGCAGCTCAATGTCGAGGTGATATCCAACAACATAGCCAACATGAGCACGACTGGGTTCAAGCGTCAGCGCGCGGAGTTCCAGGACCTGCTCTACCAGAACCTGCGCCGCGTCGGCACCAACTCGTCGGATGCAGGCACCATCGTGCCCGCAGGCGTGCAGATCGGCCTCGGCGTCAAGACGAGCTCGGTCTATCGTGTGATGACACAGGGCAACATGGACATCACCGAAAACAAGCTCGACATGGCCATTCAGGGACGCGGCTACTTTCGCGTCGAGCTGCCGAGCGGCGAGGACGCCTACACCCGCGCCGGTTCCTTCCAGGTCAGCGGCGATGGCCAGATTGTGACATCGGACGGCTACACACTGGCACCGGGCATCTCGATCCCGGCTGAAGCAACCGACATCACCATCAGCCGTGACGGTCAGGTTCAAGTCATGATCCCGGGCCAGACCGCTTCCCAGGTCGTTGGCCAGATCGAACTGGCAAATTTCGCCAACGAGGCGGGTCTCGACCCGCAGGGCGACAATCTCTTCCTCGAAACGACGGCCAGCGGCGCACCCTTGATTGGCACGCCCAACAATGCGGGTTTCGGCGGCGTTCTTCAGGGCTTCCTCGAAACCTCGAACGTGAACGCGGTTGGCGAAATCACCTCGCTCATAACGGCTCAGCGGGCCTACGAAATGAACGCCAAGGTCATCACCGCCTCCGACGAGATGATGTCCGTCGCCACGAACGTCAAATAATTGGTGAATCATATGTACGCGCATAACGTCTTTTTGATTGTAACACTCGCCTCAGCAGTGTTTTTCGCGGCGCCTGTCGCTGCCGCCGAATTGCGCCCGACGGTGACCGTCGCTGGCGAAACGGTGACGCTGGGCGACCTCTTCGACGATGCCGGATCCGCGGCCCATGTCGTCGTCGCAAACGCACCGGCACCCGGCCTTACGGGCGAGGTTTCCGTGTCACGCATTTCGCTCGCGGCGCGTCGCAACGGCATCGCATGGCGCAACAATGCCGGCCTGACACATGTCGTCATCGGTCGCAGCGGCCTGCCTGTCCCCGAGAGCGAAGTTGCCGCGGCAATCGCCGGCGCCATCGAAACGCAATCCTCGTCCCTTCCCTCGGCAGCAACCCTTCAGGTCGACTTTGCCAACGGCGTCGCCGGAATCCAGGTCGCCGAAGACGCCGAACGCAGCGTTCGCGTCGAACAACTCTCTTTCAATCCACGCAGTGGCGCATTCACCGCAGTCATTCGTGCACCGGCCGACGACATGATGAGCCCGTTGCGCCGTGTGACCGGTCGCGCCTATCCCGTTATCGATGTGCCGGTGTTAACCCGTGACATCATGCCGGGCGATGTCGTCCGCCGGAACGACATCGACTGGATTCGTCTGCCATCGACGCGCGTCAGCCAGAACATCGCAACATCGCTGCCCCAGCTTGTCGGCATGTCGCCGCGCAATCCGGCACGCGCCGGCGAACCGCTTCGCATTTCCGACATGCGCCCGCCGCTGGTCGTCGAGAAGGGCGCACAGGTCGATATGACTTTCGTTTCCGGTTCCCTGACATTGACGGCGCGTGGACGTGCGCTGGACAGCGGCGCAATCGGCGATGTGGTGAATGTGCTGAACAGCCGCTCCAACCGCACCGTACAGGGCATCATCGAAGGTCCGAACATGGTCCGCATCGATGCGCCTGGCTCAGCACGTGCAGCGGCGCTCAATGCCGCTGGCGGCAACTCGTGATCGAAATACCGGAAGCCCCGATCAAAAAGGCCATGAAAATGTTTGTCAGTTCTCCTTGCCGCCTTGTCGCCGTCGTCCTGATCGCCGCCACGCTTGCCGGCTGCAGCAGCGCCGACCGTATCGCCAACATCGGCAAGGCACCGGATATGGCGCCGGTTGGCACCATCGAGCCGCGCGTTTCGATGCCGATGCCTGCGCCCGAAGAGATCGTCTATCAGCCGAACTCGCTCTGGCGCTCAGGTTCACGCGCCTTCTTCCGCGACCAGCGCGCCGCACGCGTCGGCGACATCCTCACAGTTCTGATCAACATTACCGACAGCGCCAAAGTCGATAATTCGACCAAGCGCAACCGCGCCGGCTCGGAAGACGCCGCCATCAACAATTTGCTCGGCTATGAAAGCTATCTCGGCAAGGTCTTTCCGGGAGCCGTCGACAACGCCAATCTCGCCCGTCTCGGCACCAGTAGCTCAAGCACCGGCGCCGGCTCGGTCGACCGCAAGGAAAAGATCGATCTCACGGTCGCGGCGGTCGTGACCCAGGTCCTGCCGAATGGTAACCTCGTCATCTCCGGTCGCCAGCAGGTCCGCGTCAATTTCGAAGTGCGCGAACTCGATGTCACCGGCATCGTCCGGCCCGAGGACATTTCGAATATCAACACGATCCAGCACACCCAGATCGCCGAAGCGCGCATCGCCTATGGCGGTCAGGGCCAGATCTCCGATATGCAACAGCCCCGCTACGGTCAGCAGCTCTTCGACATTCTGATGCCGTTCTGACCACCCGACTGACGGCTTACCCAAAAGAAAAACGCGGCTCGCAAGAGCCGCGTTTTTTCATCCGTCCAGATCAACTGGCGCTCAGTCGTCGCGATAGACCTTCTCGCGGCGTTCGTGGCGCTCCTGTGCTTCGATGGAAAGTGTCGCGATCGGTCGCGCATCGAGCCGCTTCAGACTGATCGGCTCGCCGGTTTCTTCGCAATAGCCATACGTACCTTCATCGATCCGCCTCAACGCGGCGTCGATCTTGGCGACGAGCTTGCGCTGTCGGTCGCGGGTACGGAGCTCAAGGGATCGTTCGGTTTCGGAGGAGGCGCGGTCGGCGATATCGGGATGCTGCACATTATCGTCTTGCAGATGCTGCAGCGTCTCGCGATTCTCCTGGAGGATGTCGTCTTTCCAGTTTTCGAGCTTGCGGCGGAAATACTCCTTCTGCCGCTTATTCATAAACGGCTCATCGTCTGTCGGCATATAGCCCTTGGGTAAACGAACAGCCATTCGCGACAATCTTCCTCCAGCCCGAGCCCCTGCGGAAACGGGCCGGACTATAGCGACCGGCCCCACGATTCTCAACAGCGATGGACCGGCCAAACCGGTGAAATATATGTGAAATCCGGGATGGTTCCGGCGCGGGCCGAAAGCAAGGAAAATCTAGATTTTAGTATAGGTCCCGAACTTGGCCAGCTCGACCCGCGCCCGGAGTTCGATCTGGTCGAGAATCTCGCGCAAAGCCGGATCGGCAATCCCGCCAAGCTGCCGTTCGACGACGGAAAGCAGGCGCGAAAGCTTCGATTTCGGCACCTGGCCCATCAACAGCGCCAACTTGATCTCGTCGAGAATATCGAGCATTTCCTCGGCCCGGGCGACGGCCTTGCGGCGTGGCGCGTGGAGCGCATCATCAGCTGCCCCGGTTTCCTGAAGCGCCAGCAGGGCATCGACAGCGCCGAGCGAGGCCGGCCCGGACAAACCGGCGGCCCCGCGTGTGGCGCCTGCGCCGGCGGGAGCAAAGCCGCTGCCGGCGCTGCGGACGGCCGTGCCGCGCGCCCCGCCGCCCTGCGATGTTGCTCTGGTATTGCCAATCTTCATGGCGCTGCCCCACCCCGATCCGAAACAGTCGTGCCCAGTTTCAGTTGCTCCAAAATGAACGGGAGGTCTTAAGGCGGCGTTAAACTTAACAATGGATCGGGTCATCCGGCGGCAGGAATTGCCGCCCCGCGGCAGGAGATGCCCGAGCGCCACGGCAATGCGCATGGATCTCTGCCGCAGAAAAAGAAAAACCCGATAGAAATCAACAGCTTGATCCAACGCGCCGGATGGCATGTCTTTCGCTAGAAGAACGCCGTATCGCAAGCGAATGATCGGTTGTTCCATGTTACGGCTTTTTGCCCATCATCTCCGTTCTTTCCTGACGCTCGTACTCGCTGCCTCCCTTCTGACCGCCACCATGCCGGTCGGGGCCGGGGCCAGTTCGCGCATCAAGGACATCGTCGATGTCGAGGGCATCCGCGACAACATGCTGGTCGGCTACGGCCTTGTCGTCGGCCTCAACGGCACCGGCGACACGTTGCGCAATGCGCCCTTCACCCAGCAAAGCCTGATCGGCATGCTGGAACGTCTCGGTGTCAACACGCGTGGCACGGCGCTGAAAACCGCCAACGTCGCCGCTGTCATGGTCTCGGCCAACCTGCCGGCCTTTGCCGCCCAGGGCACCCGTATCGACGTGACGGTCAGCGCACTCGGCGATGCGACCAACCTGCAAGGCGGCGTCCTGCTGGTGACGCCGCTGATGGGCGCCGACGGCCAGGTCTATGCCGTCGCGCAGGGATCGGTCGCCACCGGCGGCTTCGCGGCCAAGGGTGAAGGCGCCTCCGTCGTGCGCGGCGTGCCCACCAATGGCCGCATCGCCAACGGCGCCATCGTCGAACGCGAAATCGAATTTCAGCTGGCCGAACTGCGCTCGCTGCGCCTGTCGTTGCGCAATCCCGACCTGACAACCGCGCTGCGCGTCGCCACGGCCATCAACACCTATCTCGGCATCAATACCGCAACCGCCGATAATCCGACCACCGTGCAGCTCACCGTTCCCGGAAGCTATCGCGGCGGCGTCGTCGGCCTTCTCACCGACATCGAACAATTGCGCGTCCAGCCCGATCTCGCCGCTCGCGTCGTCATCGACGAAGCCTCGGGCGTCATCGTCATGGGTCAGGACGTCCGCGTCAGCCAGGTGGCGATTGCGCAAGGCAATCTCACGATTTCCGTCAACGAAACGCCGCAGGTCAGCCAGCCCTCGCCCTTCGCCGCGCAGGGCGACACGGTCGTGGTGCCGCGCACCACCGTCACGGTCGACGAGGAAAACGGCAAGCAGCTCGGTATTATCGAGGGCAGCGTCAGCCTCAAGGAGCTGGTCGACGGTCTCAATGCGCTGGGCGTCAGCCCGCGCGACATGATCACCATCCTGCAGGCGATCAAATCCGCCGGTGCGCTGCAGGCCGAAATCGAGGTGATGTGATGGACCTGGCCGCCCTTCCCGCCCCTCTGCCCGCGATACCCGGCAAGCCGGCGCCGAATCCGGCCGCCCAGGGCCGCGACGCGCGCGCCTGGGAAACCGCGCGCGACTTCGAAGCCCAGTTCGTTTCGGTCCTGCTGCAACCGATGTTCGAGGGCACGGGCGAGGACAGCGCTTTCGGCGGCGGCCCCGGCGAAGGCATGTTCCGCTCGCTGCTGGTCGAACAATATGGCCGGGAAATGGTCAAGAGCGGTGGCATCGGCCTCGCCGACAGCGTCTATCGTGAAATGCTGAAAATGCAGGAACAGCCCCGATGAGTGCGCCCGCCCGCCGCATCGCCGCCGAAAACCTGGCGCCCGCCGATCTGGTCGAGCGCATGCTCGAGCAGACGCTCGCCCTGACCGGGATTGTCCGCCGCGAAACCGGCTTTCTGCGTGATCGGGCGCGCTCCGAGGTCGCCGCGCTGCAACCTGAAAAAATTCGTATCGCCAACGACTATGCGATGGACGCCCAGGCGATTCACGGCCGCAAGGATCTGATCGACCGCGCCCCGTCCGAACGCGTCTCGAGGCTGAAAGCGGCCATGATCGAACTCGATCGCTCGCTGGCCGAGAACGGCGAGGCGCTGGTAGCCGCCCGCTCGGTCTCCGAAGGACTGATTCGCATGGTCGCCAATGCGATGAGCGAACAGGCCGCGCCGACGCTCGGCTATGGCCGCGACGCCGCCCCGGCCGCCCGGCGCGCCGGAAGTGCGGCCACGCCAGGCTCATTGACCCTCGACGCCCGGTTTTAGGCGACTTCGTGGCCGCCGTTAACTCGGTGGTAACCACGATGGGTCGCAGATAGACAATCAAACGGCCGATACGGCAGGTCACGGGAACGGCATCCGGCATGTCTGCACTGAAGAAGCAGCGCGTCGCGGCAAGCGACGGTGAGATCGAGAAGAAGTTCGCGCAGGGCCAGCGGCTACAGGTCCGCGACCGCTTCGCCGAAGCCGAACAGCGATTCCGCAAGGTCCTGGCTCTCGATCCCCGGCATCTGGGCGCCCTGACCGGCCTCACCCAATGCCTGATTGCACAGAAAAAACAGCAGGACGCGATCGAGACGCTTGACCGGGCTGCGGCCGATGCGCCCGAGGGCGACGAAATCTGGCTCTTCGATCTTGCCGGTCTCTGCACAACGGTGAAATATCTTCAGCAGGCCCGGACGCTTTATGAGCGCGCGCTGGAAATCGCACCCGACATGTCGTCTTCCCTGATCAACCTTGCCAATGTTGTCGAGGAGCAGGGTGAAATCCAGAAAGCCATCGACCTGCTCTCGCGCGCCATCGAGGTTCACCCGACATCCGCCAGGGCCTATGGCAATCTCGGCAAGGTGCTGACGGGAACACGGCTGCGTGACGAAGCGCTGGCCTGTTACCGCCGCGCCATCGAACTCAATCCCAACATCTCCCAGACCTGGACCAACCTCGCCGCTCTGTTCGAAGTCCTGGGCCGGCACCACGAAGCCTTGCCGGCGCTGCAACAGGCGCTGAACCTCGATCCGAACAGCGACGCCGCTCGCTGGAACCTCGCCCGCACCTTGCTGACAATCGGCGAGATCGAAGCCGGCTGGGACATGTATGGCTTCGGCTTCGCCTGCCGCGAACGCCAGCCCTGGCGCCCCTTCCCGGGCCTGATCTGGGAAGGCCAGGACCTGACGGACAAGACCATCATGGTCTGGCGCGAACAGGGCCTTGGGGACGACCTGATCTTTTCGACCTGCTATAGCGATCTGATCGCCCGCGCCGGCCATGTCATCATCGAAACCGAACGCCGTCTCGTTTCGCTCTACCAGCGGACCTGGCCCGAGGCGACGGTCCGCGTCGAAACATGGACATCGACCGGGCTCGAAAACTACGGCGAAGTCGATTTCGACTACACCGCCCCGGCGGGCCTGGTCGCCGCGCAACTGCGCCGCAAGCTGACGGAATTTCCCGCGCCGCGCCATGCGCTGGTGCCGGATCCCGCCCGCGTCGCCGAATGCCGCGCCTGGCTCGATACGCTGGGCACCGGCCCGAAAATCGGCATCTCCTGGACCTCCGGCAAGGTCGACGATATTCGCGCGCTCAGCTACACGAAGCTGGCCGACTGGAAAGACCTCTTCGCCATCGAAGGCGCCGCCATCGTCAATCTTCAATACACCGACGTGTCGGAAGAAGCCGAAGCTCTCCAGCGGGACCACGGACTGACATTGCATCGCATGCCCGGCCTCGATCTCTTCAACGATCTTGAAGGCGTGGCCGCCCTGACCGCGTGCATGGATGCTGTAGTTGCGCCCTCGAGTTTCCCGATGATGGTGGCCGGTGCGCTCGATCGTCCCTGCTTTCACTACATTCGCCGGAACTGGACCATGCTGGGCACCGACGGCTCGCCCTGGTTCCCTGAAATGCGCTGCTACCTGATCGAGGACACCGGAAGTGTATCCGGTTTCCTGAGCCGCATCGTTGCGGATGTCGGCGCCTTCTTGCGCGCCTGAGAACGCCCCCTGCCCGGCAATTCTTTCCCGCAGCGGCAGTTCCTGCCAGCACCGCTCCGGCCATGATGAACATAACCCATTGATTATCATGGATTTTTCATTTGGCCCGGCCCTTGCGAAGTAATCCGCAGATGAAATCGCGGGTGCGGAACGGCCAATCGAATTGCCTCATGCCCCCGGTTCGACGGCGAAGAGACGGACGACCTTCAATCGGCAGATCGTCGGTCAAATCGAAAGACAGTTCGGACTGTTTACGTCGAATTAATGATTAATGCCGAGTGTAGTGCCCGTGCCGCCATGAGACGGCCGAGCCAAACCCTGGAGGGTAGAGACAATGGCTGATGTGGTCCTTTCCGGTGCGATCCGGTCGAATCTGCTCAGCATGCAGAATACAGCGCGGATGCTCGATGAATCGCAGCTGCGCCTCGCAACGGGTCTGAAAGTCCGCAGCGCGGTCGACAGCCCGACGTCGTTCTTCACGGCGCAGGGCCTCAACAACCGCGCTTCCGATCTGAACAACCTGCTCGACTCGATGGGTCAGGCGGTACAGACGCTGGAAGCGGCCGATCAGGGCATCAAGTCGATCTTGAAACTTGTCGACAGCATGAAGTCGGTCGCCAACCAGGCCCTCGAAACCAAGGTCAAGGCAACCGTCCTGACCGGCAATCAGGACACGGCCCTCACCGGCGGTGTCACGCTCGCCAGTCTCGCGGCGCTCGCGACGGGCCACCAGATCACCATCACGGTTGGCGAAGTCACCAACAACGTGACCATCGGCACGGGTGCCGCACAGGTTTCGACGATCACCGAGCTCATGGCCTGGGTCGGCGCAACCTTCAATGGGGACGAGCCGCTCGCCGCCACGCTGAATGCCGACGGACAGTTGCAGTTCACCGCCGCAAACGGCCGCGACATTGCAATTTCCGCTAACAACAGCGGCACGCCGGTCAGCCTCGACGCGCTTGTCGGCAGCCGCATCTCAGCGACCGATGGCGTCAATCGCGACAAGTACGAACGCGACTTCAACAATCTGCGCGAGCAGATCGACCAGTTGGCCGGCGACGCAAGCTACAAGGGCGTCAACCTGCTGAAGGGCAACGACCTGCTCAGCGTCTTCTTCAATACCGAGCAGACCAGCCAGCTCGACATCCAGGGCGTCTCGCTGACGCCGGACGGTGCGCTGAACATCGCAGAGGTCGGCAACGCTTCCGGCGATCACGGCTTCGCGGCCGACGCCGCGATCAAGGCCTTTGTCGAAAGCCTGAACTCCGCCACCAATGCACTGCGCCAGCAGGCCTCGACCTTCGGTGCCAATCTCGGCGTCGTACAGATTCGCCAGGACTTCACCAAGTCGCTGATCAACACGCTGCAATCCGGCGCCTCGAGCCTCGTCGTCGCCGACACCAACGAGGAAGGCGCCAAGATGCTGGCCCTGCAGACGCGCCAGCAGTTGGGCACCACGGCGCTCTCGCTGGCCAACCAGGCCGAACAGGGCGTCCTGCGTCTCTTCGGTTAACAGCCGTTCACGACAATATGCGATCGAAAAGGCGGGTCCCCGGACCCGCCTTTTTCATTGATCGGGTTTCATGAAACGGACGGCTCGAACATTTTCGTCGAATGATTACAAAAAAAGCAATTCGTTTTACCGGCTCTTAACGGACCCCGCTGCATGATCCCGCCATGGCTCAGAAAGAGCCGAAAAACTAGGTCCTAGGAAAGGAACTGAACTATGGGTGATATCACCATTTCCAGCGCCGTGCGCACCAACCTGCTGACGCTGCAGAACACCGCGCAGATGATGGCGCAGACGCAGAACCGCCTCGCCACCGGCTTGAAGGTTTCGAGCGCTCTCGACAATCCGCAATCCTTCTTCACCGCCGCCGGCCTCTCGAGCCGCGCCACGGACATGAGCGCCCTGCTCGACTCGATGAGCCTTGGCGTGCAGACGCTGAAAGCCGCCGACGAAGGTATCAAGTCGATCCAGAAGCTGGTCGACCAGGCGAAGTCGGTTGCCAACCAGGCCCTCCAGGCCAAGGCGACGGCGACGACCCTCGACAAGACGGCCGAAGCGGCCGCGATTGCCGGCTCGGCCGGTGCCCGCACGGTCACCTTCCAGATCGGTACGGCCTCGGCGGTCAGCGTCGTCTTCGACACGGCGACCTATGCTTCGGCCGCTTCTTCGGCCGCGGCCATCGAAACCAAACTCGCGGGTCTCGTCTCGTCGGGCGGCACGCTGGCCGGCCTGGCGGTTTCGCGCACCGGCGGCGATCTGAGCTTCACGGTCGCCTCGGGTGAAAACCTGACGATCGCCGGCACGGCGGCGGCCACGGGTGCGGCGGGCTTCGGCATCGCCACCTCCGGCACGCAGGGCCAGAACGGCGAGACGCTGGCAGAAGCCAAATCGACCTTCGCCACGGACTACAACAACCTGCTCGCGCAGGTCGACCAGATGTCGCTCGATACGAGCTTCAACGGCATCAACCTGCTTTCCGGCGACAACCTGTCGGTGATGTTCAACGAAGGCAGCACCTCGAAGCTCGACATCGTCGGCGTGACCTTCAACGCCGCCGGCATCGGCCTGGCCTCGACGGACTTCAGCGACATCAACGCCGAAGTCACCAAGCTGAACGCGGCGACCGCCACGCTCCGCAAACAGTCCTCGACCTTCGGTGCGAACCTCTCGGTCGTGCAGAACCGCCAGGACTTCACCAAGAACATGATCAACGTTCTTGAAGCGGGCGCCGGCAACCTGACGCTGGCCGACACCAACGTCGAAGCGGCCAACCTGCTCGCCCTGCAGACCCGCCAGTCGCTGGCCTCGACCTCGCTGTCGCTGGCCAACCAGTCGGAACAGAGCGTCCTCTCGCTGCTCCGCTAAACGGATCCGCCTTCGGGCGAAACCGGAGACAAAAACCGGCGGGGGCCTTGGCCCCCGCCGTTCCTTTTGAGCCGGTCCGATAGGCCTGCCAACTGCCGCAGATCTGGGCTAGACTCGGCCCGATTCAATCGGCAGATCACCGGACGGGAACGGCATGGCTCTCAAAGTCGAACTGAAACCAGGCGAGCGCTTCATTCTGGGCGACAGCGTCATCACCAATGACGACCAGCGCACGCGCCTCTTCATCGAGGGCGACGCGCCGATCCTGCGCGAGAAGGACATTCTCAGGGCCGCCGACGCCGACACCCCCTGCAAGCGCGTCTACCTGCTGGTCCAGATGATGTACCTGGCGCCCGACCCGCGCCCGCATCACGAGATGTATTTTCAGATTGTTAAGGATGTGGCCGAGGCGGCCCCCTCGACCATGCCGTATCTGGACACCATCAACAGCAAAATCTTAACCGGCGAAATGTATAAAGCTCTCAAGGAAGCTCGAAAATTGATCGAGTACGAACGGGGGTTGCTGGAGAATGTCAAAACCGCTTGAGGCTTATGCCACCGCGTCGCGGATGACGATTTCGGATCCGCGTGAATTCGAGGCCTCGATCCTGACCCGCGCCGCCGGCCAACTTCAGCGTATCCGCGACAACTGGACGGCCGAAACATCCGCAACGCTGCGCGACGCTCTTCTTTACAATCGCCGCATCTGGACCGTATTCGCCGCCTCGGCCGCCGAGCTCGAGCATCCGCTGCCGCGCGAGATCAAACAGAACATCGCCAACCTCGCCGTCTTCATCTTCAAGCGCACCGCAGAGATCGAGGCGACCCGCGAGCCCGAGCCGCAGCTCCTCGACACGCTGATCATGATCAACCGCGAAATCGCCGCCGGCCTCTACCAGAAGGGCTGACGCGGTTCGAGCGCACGGGGCGCCCGATAGCTCCCACACGATCCATCTTCGTTCTCCACCATCTTGTTTGGACGAACATGTGGCCTCTCGCGAACAGCCGGTGCACGGACGAAAAACGCCCGCTTTGAAAGCGGGCCTTTTTGTCTGTGCATGGTCACCCTAGAGATAATTGACCAGCGACATCCGCGAAAGCATCGCGGTAACCTGATAGCTGGCCTCGAGCTGAGTCTGCAGCGTCGTCAGCTTGACGCCGACTTCGTAGGAGTCGGCGTTCTGAATATCGCCCAGGATCTCGTTGGCGGTCGCCATCATCTTGTCGTGCCGGTCCTGCGTGTTGGCCAGCGTGGCCGCCGTCAGCCCGAGCCCGGTCACGATGCTTTCGACCGAGGGCGTTCCCTCGAAATTGAGCGTTGTCCCGATACGTTGCGTCAGCGCCTTGTAGGAATGGCTTTCCTCGGGATCGGTGCCGGTATATTCGACCGCCGACATCAGCGCCGCCACCTTCAGCGTGTCGCGGATCGCCGCCTGGTCGGCCCGCGCCCCATAGGCCAGCTGCCGCCCGTCATCGATCTTGGCGATCATGTTGTTGCCCGGCACGCCGCTCTGGTCGCCGCTGTACCAGAACACCGTATCGGCTTGCGTTCCATCGCGCAGCGCTGTCGCCGTGCCGAAGGGCGGCCCGTCGACGCGTTGCGGCGCGCCGCCATTGGCATAGTCAAAGAAATTGTTGGCCGCTTCCACCGCCGAGGCGGCCCGCAGCCTGGTATTGGCTTCGGTCTGGACGGCCGTGTCGAGCGCCGCCTGGAAATTGACCGAGGTCGCCGTCGCATCGGCGCCGATCGTGAACTGTCCGGCGGCCGGCGGGTTGTCGGTCGTCGCGGTGAGCGTTACCCGTGTCGTCGTCCCGTCGGGCAAGGCGAAATCGAGCGTCAGCTTCTCGCCGGCCTGCGGCACGCCGGTGAAATCGACTTCGATTTCGGCCGGTGCGCCCGCCGGGCCATTGACCGTGACATTGGAAAGCGACGAGTCGGCGGCAGCAAGCTTGAATCCGAACACGCTGGGCGCGGCATCTTCCGACAATGTGACCGTCGTGCCCGTCAGATCGAGTTCGAGCCGTCCCCGCCCGTCGGTGCCGAGATCGGCCTGGGCCCGCTCGTCGATGAACTGCTTGAGACCGGCCTTGTCGCCCGTGCCGTTCAGCATCGCATCGGGCACCGCCACCGGCTGTGTCTGCGTATCGCGGCCACCAAAAAGATAACGGTCCTCGACCCGGAGATTGAGCAGGTTGATGATTTCGTCGAACTGCATCGCCGCCGTCACCTGGGCGCTGGTCTGCTTGCCGTTCACCAGCTCGAAACCGCTGGTGATGTTGGTCGTCTTCATGCTGCTGGCAATTTGCGCGACGCGCGTCAACGCGTCCGACGAGATCTGCACGCGCATCTGCGTCTGCGAAATCGTCTTGGTGTAGGTCTGGAGCTGGCTCAGCTGATGTGAAAGCGACAGCACCATGTTGCGGTCGGTCCCGAGCTTGGCGTAGCTGTCGGACTTGATCCCGGTCGCAAGCTGGCGCTGCAGATCGTCGAACTGCGCCCGCATCGAGTTGATCGAACTGCGCAAGGCCAAGGACTGGGAGAGCGTTGAAATCTGCATTTGACTTACCTGCCGATGCTCATAAGCACATCGAAGAGTTGTTTGACGGTGGTGATGACGCGCGCATTGGCCGAATAGGCGTTTTGCAGCAGCAGCAGATTCGACATTTCATCGTCGATATTGACGCCCGTCTGCGCATCGAACCGGTCCTGAAGCGACGACGAGACGATCTGCTGCGCCTCCGCGTCACGCTGTGTATTGGCGGCCTGCGACGACTGGAACGACACCAGGCGTCGCGCAAAACTGTCGATCGTCCCGTTGAAGGGCGAGGACGCGCCGCCGATCCCCGATCCCGGGGAGAAGTAACGGCTCTGGCCGGTCAGACGCTCAAGAAGATCGTGCACCCGCGTCGAATCGCCCAGCGGCACATCCGTGTCATAGGCCACAAGCAGCGTGTCGTCGGCGATGATCGCCGGATTGACCTGGATGCGGCTCGCAAAGCCGGTCTTCTGGGGCGGATTGTCGAGGCTGTTGGAGAAAATCTTGCTCCCGGCGCCGTCGACGAACAGCGCCATGCCTGTCGTACCGTCGGCAAGTCCCGCCGGCGTCACCGTGGCCGAGAGCGTATTGATATCGCTGGTGGCGGCAAGGCCATCATCGAGAAAGCGAATAACTTCGCCCGACGGGTTCGACACCACCACTTCCGGCGGCAGCGCCGCCTGCAGCGCCGCAACCACGGCAGCCATCGGCTGGTTGAAATTGATGCCGATCACCGTATCGTTGGGGTCGGCCGTCGCGGCATTGGTCAGCGGCAACGTTGACGGATCTTCCACACGAACGATTGTCACGGTATTCGGCACGCCGCCGACCGTATAGGTCAGGGTCATCGAATTGCCGGGCAGCAGCGCGGCCGTATCGATCTCGAAACCTGATGCGGCGCCGTCCACCGCGGCATCGCCGGCCACGGTTTCCTGCGACAGGGCCAGCGCCAGTTGCGCGGCCAACTCATCGAGCTGCGCCTGCGCCTGGGTCAGCACATTGTCGCGCATCTCCAGATAACCGCCAATGGCGCCGGAGCGGATCGCGCCCGCCGCCAGCAGATCGATGGTCGTGCTGCCGGCGGTCAGCGTGATGGTGCCGACACCGCCATTCGCGCGCGAGGACGTCGCGTCGATCTGTGTCCGTTCGTCGAAGCTCAGCGTCACGGCGGTCCGGTCGAGCAGCAACTGCCCGCCCGAGGTAAAGATCGTCACCGTTCCGTCGTCGCGATTGGTGACCCGCACATCCATCAGGCGCGACAGCTCGTTGATCGCCATGTCGCGCTTGTCTTGCAGGTCGCCCACGGATTGGCTCGAGGCCTGGCGCTGCGAAATCTGGCTGTTGACCTCGGCAATGGTCTTCAGCAGCGAATTGGCGCTCTCGACCGCCGCGGCGATGTTGCGCTCGGCTTCAAGCCGCATGTTCTGAACGGTATGCGACATCGTGTTGAGCTGCGCCGCAAGATTGCCGGCATGGTTGAGCAGCGACTGGCGCGCCGCCGGCTGTTCCGGGCTGCCGGCCAGTTCCTGAAGCGCCGTTGCCAGCGCGCTGATCGAACCGGCAATCGAGCTGTTGGAGCTTGGCGCGCCGAACAGCGCGTCAACGCGCCCGAGCATCGAGGCTTTGACGTTGAGGTTTGCCGCGCCGGCCGACGCCACGCGCATCTGCTGTTGCAGGAATTCGTCGATCTGGCGCTGCGCCGCTTCGCGACGCACGCCGATGCCCTCGGCCCCTGCCAGCGCATTGACCTGGTTCGGCACTTTCCGTGTGTAGCCGGGCGTGCCGACATTGGCGATATTGCGCGCGGTAACGTCGATGCCTGACTGGGCGACGTTCAATCCGCTCAATGCGGCGCCGAGTGCGGTGGAAAGGCTCATCTGGCAACCTGGGAACGAGGAACCGGAAACTCAGCGCCGGGCGTTCCCGCAAGGGAACCGCCCGCCGCCATGCCTGTTAGCGCTTCATATTCAGCGTTTCGCGAATGAGTTCATCGGCCGTCGTCACGATGCGTGTGCCGGCCGTATAGGCCTGCTGCGTCACGATCAGCTTCGAAAACTCGTCGGCGATGTCGACATTCGACGCTTCGCGCGCCGAGGCGATGATGTTGCCGCCGGCGCCCAGAATGGCCTCGCCCGATTCCTGCGTCGCGGCGAAGGCCGTGCCGTCGAGCTTCTTCAGCTTGTCCGGCGCATTGAACTTGGCCAGCGACACTTCGGCGAGATCGATCGTCTTGCCGTTGGAGTAAGTGCCGGTGATCCGGCCATTCTCCGACACAGCGACGCTGACAAGCTCGCCCGACGGATAACCGTTCTGGTCGATCGTGTTGACCGCAACCGTGCCACCCGTGCTCTGGAACTGCGTGATGTTCGAGGAGCCGTGATTGAGTGTCACATCGCCGAGATTGATGCCATTGACGGTGAGGGCGGTAATCGTGGTCGAGTCGACAGCGGGTGCCAGTCGGCCCTGCGCATCGAACGCATAGGACTGACCGATATTGACCCATTTGTCGGCCGCGCCGACCGCGGCGTCGTCGGTCTTGTAGAACAGGTTCCACTCGTCGCCGCCGCCGGCCGCATTGTCGACCTTCGACCAGCGCAGCTGGATGTTGACCGGCGCGCCGAGCGAGTCGTAACCGGTGACCGCGCCGCCCGAAAGCGAGTTGTCGAGAAAGATGTCTTCGCCACTGGCCGGGATTGCAGAGAGATCGGCGAGTGGCGGCGTGAAGCGGCCAACCGTCAAAAGCTCGCTGTTGGCAACACCGGTATCGGCATTGACCGTCTTCGGCCAGGCCGGCAGGTTCGCCGTGTAGCTGATCGAATTGGTCGGCCGCGCCGCCAGGAAGTCGCGGTTGATCTGGATGCGGCCGGGCGTGTCGCCCACCGGATTGCCGGTCACCGGATCGATGGCGAGCCCCTGCAGCGCATAACCGGCGCCGTTCACGAGATGGCCGTATCGGTCCATCGTGAAGTCGCCACGCCGCGTGTAGTAGTTGACGTTGTCGAAGACGGGCTGGTTGTCGACGGTCGCGATGGTCGACGAAACGATGAAGAAGCCTTCGCCATTGATCGCCATATGCGTCGGCACTTCCGAAGCGTCGATCGACCCCTGCACCGAATTGGTGAAGGAAGGCGCCGCCAGAACCGCGCCCGGCAAATGGTTGCGGCTGGAGGACGCGGTGACGATATCCTGGAAGCTCGTATCGGTGCGCTTGTAGCCGATCGTCTGCGAGTTGGCGATATTGTCCGAGATGTGACCGAGCGCGCTCGACTGGGCGCGAATGCCGGAAATGGCGGTGGACATCGATCCAAAGAAACTCATGGCTCTTCTCCATGCGGTGGGTCCCGGCAGGGGCTCTGCGGAACACGTGCTGCCTGCATGTGAGCAAGGAGCGGGCCATCGATTTTTGTGAACAAAATCAACATGTTACCATTCGTTAACTGTTTCGGAACTCTGCAGCCCCTGCCCCCTGCCCGGCAGAAATTGCCGCAAGGGCGGCACCGGCCGCCGCGCCTGTCCGTTCGAATGCGGCAGGGTCCGGCGTCGGCGGCGAACAGGCCTTTTCCTTGAACCGGCCAAGGTCACCCATTAGTTTCTCAGCCGTTCAGCAATTCGATGAGCGGCCTGCGCTTGGTAAGCGTCAGTTCCCGCGTCCCAGGGGAAAGCAAGTTCGATGAAATTTGAGGGAACGAAGGATTACGTTGCCACCGACGACCTGCGTGTGGCGGTCAACGCGGCGATCACGCTGCAGCGTCCGCTGCTGGTCAAGGGCGAGCCCGGCACCGGCAAGACGGTGCTGGCCGAGGAGATCGCCAAGGCGATCGACGCCGAACTGATCACCTGGAACATCAAGTCGACCACCAAGGCGCATCAGGGCCTTTATGAATATGACGCGGTCTCGCGCCTGCGCGACAGCCAGCTCGGCGACGAGCGCGTCAGGGATATCCGCAACTACATTTCCAAGGGCAAGCTCTGGGAAGCCTTCGAGCGCAAGAAGCGCCCGATCCTGCTGATCGACGAGATCGACAAGGCCGATATCGAGTTTCCGAACGACCTGCTGCAGGAACTCGACCGGATGGAATTCTACGTCTACGAGACCAACGAGACCATCAAGGCCGAAATCCGCCCCATCGTCATCATCACCTCCAACAACGAAAAGGAACTGCCCGACGCCTTCCTGCGCCGCTGCTTCTTCCACTACATCAAGTTCCCGGAAGAAGACACGATGCGCGCCATCATCGATGTCCACTTCCCGGGCCTCAAGGGCAAGCTGGTGCAGGAAGCACTCAACATCTTCTACGAGATCCGCGAAGTCCCGGGCTTGAAAAAGAAGCCCTCGACCTCCGAGCTGCTCGACTGGCTGAAGCTGCTGCTCTCGGAAGACATCTCGCCGGAAACGCTGCGCGAGAAGGACCCGACCAAGCTGATCCCGCCGCTCCACGGCGCGCTGCTGAAAAACGAGCAGGACGTCCACCTCTTCGAACGCCTGGCCTTCCTGGCACGCCGGGAACGGAACTGACACCCTTCTTCGTCATGGCCCGGCCCTCCGATCTGGCGGGCCATACAAGTCTTTAACAAGCAAAGCCCGCGCCTCATCCGCGCGGGCTTTTCACTATCGGATGAGATCGCACCCGTGAACGACAAGACTCACGATCCGAAGACCCTCGCCTTCTACGACGCCGAAGCGGCGGCCTATGCCGCGCGCGGTGACAGGAGCAATGTGAGCGGATCGCTTGGCGCCTTCCTCGCCCATCTCGCGCCAGGCGCGCATGTCCTCGACCTCGGCTCCGGCGACGGGCGCCATGCGGTGGCGATGATCGAGGCAGGCTTCGAGGTAACGCCGCTCGACGGTTCCGCCGGTCTCGCCGCCATCGCAAGCCGCCACCTCGGCAAACCCGTTCGCGTCGCGCGCTTCGACGAAATCGAGGACGTTGAGGCCTTCGACGCCGTCTGGGCCCACGCCTCGCTTCTCCATGTACCGCGCGACTCCATCGTCGGCATCCTTGCCCGTGTCCACCGGGCGCTGAAACCGGGCGGCCGCCTCTTCGCAAGCTTCAAGTCAGGCGACGCAGAAGGACGCGACACGCTCGGCCGCTACTACAACTATCCCTCGAAGGATGAACTCGCCGCCTGGATCGCGGCGAGCGCGCGCTGGTCCGGCGTGGAGATTGAGGAAACCGGCGGCAGCGGCTATGACGGCAAGCCGACCGAGTGGCTTTTTCTGCATGCGCTGAGGGATGAATAGCCTCCCGCCCCCAAAAAAACTTATCCCCACCCTGCTTTCAGCCCCCATCTTATGTGTACCGCCTTCAAGAGGGATGCTCCGGAGCGTCCGTTGCATGAAGGTTTGGGCGGCGCCTGCGCCGCCGGGGAAGTAACGCACCCCGGCGCTCCGGGGCTCCCGATGCGAGAAGGGCGCGGGCACTATGACCCGCTCGGCAAGACGGTTCCTCTTCGGAAGAACCCGAAGCTGTTGGGTGGATGAGGGCATCGGGGCAAAAACGTCGTGCGCGGAGTGTCTTCGGGCGCTCAAAAAACAAATTAGAGTCGCGGTCGAAGTCACTCCGCGCCCCTCTATATCTCTGGCCGAACCCGCATGTCGCCCGCGGGGCCGTTTCCGCGTGTCTAATCGGGCTCCGGCACGATCAACGGTTGCTCGCCAAGAAAATCCGCAAGGTCGGCTGCTCGCTCCATCGTCGTTTCCGTCAGACAGGCCGCATACATTTGCAGATACATCGTCCCCATCGGCAGCAGGAATCGCTGGCAGCGCGCCTCGCGATAAGCCGCATAGGCGACACCGCTGACCTCCACATAATCGGTCAACCGCTGGTCCTCGATGTCGAAAACCGCACGCTCCCGCGCTTTCGCGACACCCTCCCAATAGCCCAGCGCCGCGCCCTGGCACTGGTTCATCGCATGCGTGGTCCAGTCGCCTTGCTCGGCGCAGGCCGTGAAATAGGCATCGCTGCATTGCCGGGGCGCGTCGCCCCCCTCTTCCTCGCTCGATGCGGCGACAAGACAGGCCTCGATCAGGCTCCCGGCCGCGCCCTCGGCAAGCCAGGGATTGTCCGGCGGCTCGGCACAAGCCGCCCCGCCAAAACCCATAAAAACGGCAAGAACCGGCAAGAATCTCAACTTGACCATCTTCATAAATGAACCGTCCGAGCCCCTTCATTCTGCGGCCTTGAGGCCCTAAACTGCCGCCAACGCGCCATTCACCGAATTAAGCCCGGAAAACCTCATGTTCGTCCATTTCTTCCATGAACTCAAAAAAGCCAATGTACCGGTTTCGCTCCGCGAATATCTGACCCTGCTTGAGGCGATGGACTCGGACATCATCGACCGCAAGGTTGAGGACTTCTACTACCTCTCCCGCGCGTCACTGGTGAAGGACGAACGAAACCTCGACAAATTCGACGTCGTCTTCGGTCATGTCTTCAAGGGACTGGAACTGGTCGGCGACGGCGAGCTCGCCAACATACCGGAAGAATGGCTGAAGGCGCTGACCGAAAAATTCCTGACCGATGAAGAAAAAGCGCAGATCGAGGCGCTGGGCGGCTGGGAAAAGATCATGGAAGAGCTGCAGAAGCGGCTTGAGGAACAGAAGGAACGCCACGAAGGCGGCAACAAGTGGATCGGCACGGGCGGCACATCGCCCTTCGGTGCCAATGGCTACAACCCTGAAGGCATCCGCATCGGTCAGAAGGAAGGCCGTCACGGCAAGGCCGTCAAGGTCTGGGACAAGCGTGAATACAAGAACCTCGACGACCAGGTCGAGCTCGGCACCCGCAACATCAAGGTCGCCTTGCGTCGTCTGCGCCGCTTCGCCCGCGAAGGCGCGCCGACCGAACTCGATCTCGACGGCACCATCAAGGCGACCGCGCATCAGGGCTATCTCGACCTGATCATGCGCCCCGAGCGCCGCAACAAGATCAACGTGCTGATCTTTTTCGACATTGGCGGCTCGATGGACAGCCACATCAAGCTCTGCGAGGAACTGTTCTCGGCCGCGCGCACCGAATTCAAAAACCTCGAATATTTCTACTTCCACAACTGCCTCTATGAAGGCGTCTGGAAGGACAACCGCCGCCGCCATGCCGAGAAAATGTCGACATGGGACGTGCTCCACAAATATCCGTCCGACTACAAGGTCATCTTCGTCGGCGATGCCACCATGAGCCCCTACGAAATCACCTATGCCGGCGGCTCGGTCGAGCATTGGAACGAAGAGCCCGGCGGCATCTGGCTTGAGCGCGTCAACCAGATTTACGAAAGCGCCATCTGGATCAACCCGATCCCGGAGCGCCACTGGGAATACACGCCTTCTCTCCAGATCATCAAACAGATCATGGGCGAACGCATGTTCCCGCTGACGCTGGAAGGCCTCGACCACGCGATGCGTGAGCTCTCGCGCTAGCGCCGCGTATCGCTGTCGATCTTCCCGTCGACCAGATGCACATTGCGCGGCGCCGCGTCTGCGAAATCCTTGTCATGCGTGACCGCAATCACGGTGCGGCCCTGCTTCGCGGCGAGGTCGGCGAAAATGCCTTGCACGATTTCACTGTTGCGCATGTCGAGATTGCCGGTCGGCTCGTCGGCGAGAATCACCGCCGGGTCGTTGGCGAGCGCACGGGCAACCGCGACGCGCTGGCGCTGTCCGCCTGAAAGCTGGTCGGGCCGCTTCTTGGCCTGATCGTCGATTTCGAAATCCCTCAGCAGAGACATACCGCGTTCGTGAATCTCGCTCTC
The DNA here is from genome assembly GCF_030651915.1 of Parvibaculum sp. Lineage (GTDB taxonomy): Bacteria > Pseudomonadota > Alphaproteobacteria > Parvibaculales > Parvibaculaceae > Parvibaculum. The sequence goes on from NZ_JAUSBV010000008.1 coordinate 214,926, forward strand.
GCTCAGACGTCCGAGCCGGAGCATCGGCAGCGTGACATTCTGCAGGACGGTGAACTCCGGCAGCAGAAAATGAAACTGGAACACGAAGCCGAGCTTGGCGAGACGCACTTCGGCGAGCTTATCGACCGAGTAGCCCGACGTGTCTTCGCCATCGATGAACACATGACCTTTGGTCGGCAGGTCAAGCAATCCGAGCAGGTAGAGCAGCGACGACTTGCCGGAGCCGGAGGGCCCTGTAACGCTGACGAACTCGCCGCGTCGAATCGAAAGGTCGATATCGCGCACCAGGGTCACCGGCACCGCTTCCTGCAGGATGCGCGTGACGCCCCTGAGTTCGATGACCGGCACCTCGCCGGCGGTCGCGTTCATGTTGCACCTCGGATGATGTCGACGGGCCTGACCTGCGCCGCCTTGCGCGCCGGAAACCACGCCGCAGCAACCGCCGACGAAACCGCAAAAAGTCCGCCAATGCCGAACTGGAAAAACCCGATGGCAAGCGGCAGGCGCTGCGTGTCCATCAGGCCCGGCACGTTGATCTCGACCGAGCCGAGCATTTGCAGCAACACCAGCCCGATCCCCCAGCCAAGCACCATGCCGATCAATCCGACAAACACGCCCTGCACCAGAAAAATCCACTGAATGTCGGCGGCCCGAAACCCCATCGACATGAGGATCGCGATGTCGCGCCTCTTTTCCATCACGATGGTCGAAATGATGTTGAATATCCCGAAGGAAGCGACGGCCATGATCGCCCCGACGATCGAATAGGTAATGACGTTGCGGATGACAAACAGACCCAGAAAGTCCCGGTTCACTTCCTGCCAGGATTCCGTGCGATAGCCCCAGCGCGCTTCAAGCTGGGCGGCTATATCCTCGGCGATGTCGGGATCGGCTATCTTGATGCGGATACGATTGGCGATGAACGGCTTGTCGAGAAGGACCTGCGCATCCTTAATCAGCATATAGGCCTGACCTTCATCGAGCAGCAGGTTGCCGGTGCGGAAGATGCCGACCACTTTCATCCGCCGGACCAGCCCGGTCGGCGACACCACGGTCGCAAGATCGTCCATGCCGAGGCCAAGGCGGGTTGCCATGCCGCGGCCGATGACCATGCCCTGCGACGAGGTCTTGAGGCGCATAAGGCTGCCTTCGCGCATATTGTCCTCTATCGTCGTCAGGAACCTCTCCTTCTCGGGATCGATCCCCGCGATGCCGGCACTGGCATCCTTGGACGCATAGCGGACAATTGCCTGTCCCATGAGCGCCGCCTCGGCGATCACGCCGGGCTGCTGCGACAGTTCCTCGACTTTTGCACCGTGATTTTTGATGCCGCGCAGATATTCGCGCGGCTTGGTGCTGGAAAGCGTCACCGCGCCCTCGGGAAACGCCATGAAAACCGGCTGCGGTGCGGCGGCGCGGAATTCGTCCTTGATGGTGATGTGCGGCGCATTGTCGAGCAGCCGCCGCACCATGTCCTGTTCCGAACCCGACATCAGCGCCGACGTGGCAACGAAAAATCCGACGCCGAGCGCCACGCCCAGCGTCGAAACGATGGTCTGCCGTCGCCGATAGGAAAGCTGGGCAGCCGCAATGCCGATGCTGACGCGCCAGAACATGGGAAACCTCTAGCTGCCGTCGCGCGCCCGCACACGCTGGCCTTCGGCGAGGCCCACCTGTGGATTGACGATGATCATGTCCGCATCCGAAAGACCCGAGAGAATTTCGGCTGCCGTACTCCCCACAGCGCCGAGCGTTACCGGCCGGAGCTGCGCCTGGCCTCCATCGACGATCCAGACGGAAGCCCCTGCCAGCGCCGACAGTGGCACAAGCAGCGCATTTTCTTCACGCCGCACGACGATGTTGATTTCGGTCGTCATACCGGAGACCAGCGGCGTGTCGGCGGGCAATTCGATATAGATGCGATAGGTCCGGGCCACCGGATCGCCATGCGGCGTGATCCCGCTGACAGTTCCCCCAAGAATCTGTCCGGCGAAGGCGTCGGCCCGGATCAGCGCCTCCTGTCCACGCTCGACTTTCAGGATGTCTTCCTCATCCACTTCGGCGTCGATTTGCAACGCCGACGCATCGCCTACCATGAAAAGCACTTGCCCCGGCTGTGCCATATCGCCGATCTTGAGCTGGTTTTCGGAACGCAGGATCGTGCCGGAAATGGGCGCGGTAATGAAATGTTCGTCGAGCCGCGCTTGCGCTCCCTTCAATGCCGCGACGGCGGCCGCATGCGCGGTCTCCATCTGGTCGAGAACGGCGGCGCTCACATGCCCGGAACGGCGCAGCGTGCGCGTGCGCTCAAGTTCCGAGACAGCGAGTTGCAACCGTGCGCTGAGCTCCTGAACGCGGGAGATTTCTTCTCGTGCGTCAATCACGGCCAGTACATGCCCCGCCTCGACGGCTGCACCTTCCCGCGCGAGCACTTCGGTCAGCCTGCCGGAAATCTTGGTACCGACTCGTGCATAGGCGATGGGCTCGACCGTCCCAGTGGCGTAAACGGCCTCCACAGCCGTCCCGCGCGTCGGCGTTGCCGTTTGAATGGCCGGCGCGCGCAGAAACAGAAAATAGACCGCAGCCAACAGAAGAATGGCGAGGGCAATGCCGCCACCCCAGATCGTGCGCTGTCGCAAAATGCCTCCGCCGCTGGTCAGGCTGTTCACAGATGGCATCTTGTATAGCAGAGTCGGCCGGAAGATGCGCGCGGGCCGCATGGGCGATTTATCACATCGAGGATCAGGAGAAAGAGGGATGAGCGGAAACGAGACGCAGACAAGGGTGATCCGGGGCTTTGCCTGGGTCGATCTGGCGATCACCTTGCCTTTCGCCCTGCCCTTCATCGCCGAAGCAGTGATTGCCTTGCTTTATTTCGTCGACAGATGGCTCGGTTTCGGCACGCCATCGATCATGTTCGAGGCAGGGCCCTTCGGCTTGATGTTCGTTCATATCATGGGCGTGCTGGGCGTTCTCTGGGCGATGGCGCGGTTGCGCCGCCCGGAAGCCGATCTGGCGTGGATGGATGTCCGCGCGCGCCTCGCCGTGATGGCGCTGATTCTCTATGCGATCACGCTTGGCGCAACGCCGGTATTGTGGCTTTTCGTGGTCACGGAGGTTGCCGGGAGCGCCGCGCAATTCGCGGTGCTGCGACAAAAATCAACTTAGTGAAAATCGCGACTCTTCGGCACGAAACGCGCCGCACGCAATCGCCGCTCCTCGTGCCGGGCGGTCACTGCTTCGCGCGGATCGCGTGATGCCCGCTTCACTTCATCGATCGGCAACAGCGCCACCTCGCCAATATCGCCGATCTCCGAGAGCCCTGTCAGTTCATCCGTCAGATCTTCGAGTTCCTCGGCCACGACATGAATGACGATCCCTTCTTTCTGCACCCGCCCGCGCACCAGAAGAAGCCTTGACGTGATGACAATACGCCGCCGCGCCTCGAAAAGTTTCGGCCAGATGATGATGTTGGCGATGCCTGTTTCGTCTTCGAGCGTCGCGAAAATAACACCGCGCCCCGTGCCCGGCCGTTGCCTCACCAGCACCAGTCCCGCCAGCGTCACGCGGCGGCCGGCCTCGATTGTCTTGAGCCCCGCATTGGGTGTCACACCCCGCGCTGCGAAGCGTGGTCGCAGGAAGGAAATAGGATGCGCCTTCAGCGACAGCCTGAGCGTCGCATAATCGAGCACCACATGTTCGCCAAGCGGTATGGCGGGCAGCGCCATTTCTTGTTCGCGTTGAAAACCGCCCCCCTCCAGCGCCGCGAAAAGCGGCAGTGCGGCAGGTTGTGCACCGCTTCCACCGCCGCCATATCCACCGAGCCCGCGCACCGCCCACAATGCCTCTCGCCGGTCGAGGCCGAGCGAGCGGAACGCATCGGCATCCGCCAGTCTTTCGATCATGGCAGGCTTGAGCCCGGTCTTGAGCCAGAAATGACGCACGGAATCGAAGCCCACGCCCCGCGCCTTCTCGATCGTTTCTCCCGCTTCCGCCGGCAAACCCTTCACCTGCCGGAAACCCAGCCTTACGGCATACCTACTTCCATCATCCATCTCTTCCAGCGTGCAATTCCAGTCGCTGCGATTGACATCGACCTCTCTGACATCGACACCATGCTCCTGCGCATCACGCACAAGCTGCGCGGCCGCATAAAAACCCATCGGCTGCGAATTGAGAATCGCGGCACAAAAAACATCCGGGTAATGGCACTTCAGCCAGGCGGAAACATAGGCGAGAAGCGCAAAGCTTGCTGCATGGCTTTCGGGAAAACCGTAATCGGCAAAGCCCTCGATCTGCTTGAAACAGCGCTCGGCAAAATCCACTTCATATCCGTTGTTGATCATGCCGGTAACGAACTTGTCCCGGTAGATGCCGATCGTGCCGGATTTCCGGAACGTCGCCATAGCGCGCCGCAACTGGTCGGATTCGCCCGGCGTAAAGCTCGCCGCGACAATGGCGATCTTCATCGCCTGTTCCTGGAACAGCGGCACGCCATATGTCTTGTGCAAGACCTCTTCCAGAACTGCGGAAGGATAGGTGACTTTCTCCCCTCCGCTGCGCCTTCGCAGATAAGGATGGACCATGTCGCCTTGTATGGGCCCCGGCCGGACGATCGCCACCTCGACCACAAGATCGTAAAAGCAGCGCGGCTTCAGCCGCGGCAGCATCGACATCTGCGCCCGGCTCTCGACCTGGAAAACGCCGATGGCGTCCGCCTCACACAGCATGTCGTAAACCGCCAGGTCATTCTGTGGCACATCGGCAAGCCCCATGCGAATGCCATAATGCCTGTCGAGCAGATCGAAGGCGCGCCGGATGCAGGTGAGCATACCAAGCGCCAGAATGTCGATTTTGAGGATGCCCAGCGTATCGAGATCGTCCTTGTCCCATTCGACGAAAGTACGATCATCCATTGCCGCGTTCTGGATCGGCACGACGTCTTCGAGTGGACCCTTGGTGATGACGAAACCGCCCACATGCTGCGAAAGATGACGCGGAAAGCCGATCAGTTCCCGCGCCAGCACCAGCGCCTGCTGCAAGCTCCTGTCGCCGGGATCGAGCCCGGCTTCGCGCGCATCCTTTTCGGAGATGCCGCTGTTCGACCAGCCCCACGTCGAGCGTGACAGTGCGGTCACGACATCTTCCGACAGGCCGAATACCTTGCCGACATCTCGAATGGCACTACGCGAGCGATAGGAAATGACGGTTGCAGCGATACCGGCACGGTGTCGCCCGTATTTTCCATAGATGTACTGGATCACCTCTTCGCGCCGTTCATGCTCGAAATCGACATCGATATCCGGCGGTTCGCTGCGGTCCTTCGAAACGAAGCGCTCGAACAGAAGATCTATCTCGGTCGGGTTGACCGAGGTGATACCGAGACAGAAACAGACGGCGGAATTGGCTGCAGAGCCGCGCCCCTGACAAAGAATATTTCGGCTGCGTGCTTCGCGGACAATGTCATGCACAGTAAGAAAATAGGGTGCATAGTTCATTTCACCGATCAATTTCAGCTCATGCACGATGGTCGCCTTGAGCTTGTCGTCGGCACCGTCGGAAAGCCTCCCCTGCGCACCTTCCCATGTCAGCCTTTCGAGAAGTTCTTGCGGCGTCTCATGCTCGGAAAAATTGTCGGTCGGATATTCGTAGCGAAGTTCATCGAGCGAGAATGCGCAGCGCGTTGCAATGTCGCGTGTCGCGGCCAGCGCCTGAGGCGCATGGGCGAGAAGCCGCGCCATTTCCATCCCGCTTTTGACATGCCGCTCGGCATTCGCTTCGAGACGAAATCCCGCTTCCGCGAGCGTGCAATGTTCACGGATGCAAGTGACGACATCGGCCAGCGGTTTGCGGTCCGGTGTGTGATAGAGCACATCATTGGTCGCCACGAGCGGAACGTCCGCCTCCCGCGCCATACGGCCGAGAAGAACGAAACGGCTCTTGTCGTCGGCGCGGTAGAGCGGCGTCAGGCCAAGCCAGACAGATCCTGGAAAACCTTGTGCGAGCTGCGTCAGCGCGGCTGTGAAATCCTTGCCCGGCACAGGAGGCGGCATGGCGATCAAACATTGCCCCACGCCATGTTCCAGCACATCGGCGAGCGTCAGGTGGCATTGGCCTTTGGCTGCGCGCCGGTTACCGAGCGTGAGAAGCCGCGTCAGCCGCGCATAACCCGCGCGATCCTGCGGATAGGCGATGACTTCGAAACCGTCCATCGTCACAAGCCGCGCACCCACAAGAAGTCGCAAGCCTTCCACCTTTGCCGCCGCATGGGCACGCACAACGCCGGCCAGCGTATTGCGATCAGCGACGCCGATGACGTCAAGCCCCTGCGCCTTCGCCGCCAGCACCAGCTCGGTGGCATGCGACGCGCCGCGCAGGAAACTGAAATTTGTCGAAATCGCCAACTCTGCAAACGGCACGCTCATTCGAAAACACCGTGCAGATACCAACGTGGTCCCTCCGTGTCGCGCAGGTAAAGCCCGTCGCGATAGAGCCAGAAGCGCCGCCCCTCGACATCCTCCACGCGGTAATAGTCGCGCGTTCGCCGTTCGCCAGGCCGCCACCATTCGGGTGCAATCCGCTCTGGCCCTTCAGCCCGCGCCACGCGATGCGCGACGCGCCGCCATCGGAAAATCCGCGGTGGCCCTTCCGGCACTTCGGCAACGGCTTCCACAGCCTCCGGCTGCGCCAGAAGCCGCAGCGGCCGGGCGAGACGCCCCGTCAGCGCCGCCGCCATCTGTTCTTCGACTTGTGTGCGCCAGCCGCACATGGCCGATGTCACACCCTTGAGCGCCGGCACGGGAATGACGGCACGTTCCGGAATGTGACTCGCCCGCGGTTCGAGCCTGACGATGCGATCATGCCCCAGCCGGACGCCGAACCGATCGATGATCTGCGCCAGCGCTTCTGCGCCAGCGCCCTTGGCATCGAAACTGTCCTGCGCCGGCACCAGCGGGTCGGCTGCGGTCGCGGCCAGCATCGCCGCCTCGATACCGAAACCCGCATCGAAATTATCGCCCGTCTGTGCAAGTTTCTCGTGGAAAAGCCGCGCTAGATGCGAAGCGTCATGCGAAGCGGCCGCGGTACCGGCAAAAAGCCGTGTCACTTCACCATCGGCACGGAAAAGCGTCAGTTCGAGCCGCCGCGCACCCCGCCGCTCGCTTGCGAGCAACCGGCAAAGCTCGGTGGCGAGAAGCCGGACTGCTTCCACGATGTCTTCGGTTCGCACCAGCCCTTCGACGAAAAGCCCGCGCGCACGAAAAGGCGCCGGCGGCCGCAGCGGCGAAATCGGTTCGCGCACGAAGCCCAGCGCCTCGTCAAGACGTCGCGCGACATCGGGTCCAAACCGCGCTGCGAGGGGCGCGCGTGGCTTGCCATAAAGATCGCCGATGCGCTTGAGGCCGAGCCGCATCAGCCCACCGATCGTCGCATCATCAAACCGAAGCGCCGCCACCGGCAATGTTTCGAGCGCGCCCGCCTCACCTCCCGGCGGCAGGATGAGAGCGGGTACATCGCCAAACCGCGCCAGTGCCCAGGCCGCACCTGGCGTTGAGGCGACCGCCACACGCCCCGTCAACCCGAACCCGCGAAGCTGCCTCCGCAGATCGGCGACAAGCGCCGCCTCACCGCCGAAAAGATGATCGCAACCGCTGATGTCGAGCAGCAACCCGTCAGGTTCCGCGCCAATGCCCACGGGATCGACCGCCGTCCAGGGCGTGTAGCGTCCGCACCAGAGCGCAAACTGCGTCAGCGTCGCCCGATCGGCGCCGAAATCGGCAGCCTGCAAATCGAGCGCTGGGCAAATCATCATTGCATCGGGCACAAGCTGTCCCGGCGCGATGCCGGCCGCCGCCGCTGCCCGGTTGCGCGCGGTCACGCGGACCCCTCCCTGACCCGGTGCAGCCAGTGCCAGCGGTATCTCGGGAGCCGAAACCCTGCCGCCCGTTCGCCGGAGCGCACGACGAAACCGCTCCACCGGCCAGTGCGGCAGCCAAAGCGCGGCGATCCGCCTTTTTTCGTCCATACGCATCGCCGGAAAAACCGTCAAAAGAACAAAAAGGGAACGATCACTTTGACTCAGCCACGTCCCGAAGGCGAGTCGAATCTCGCACCGCCCTGTTTTTGCCTGAAACAGGCATAAGATGAGCCCGCACACCCGAAAGGCATCGCCCCATGACGAAATATCCGCTCATCCTTCTCGCGCTTCTTGCGCCACTGACACTGGCCGCCTGCGCCGACCCGAAAGCCGAGCAGGCACGTCTTGATGCGATCGATCATACGAATTGCGTCGACCTGGGCTTCGAGCCGGGCACCGAGGCCTATGGCAATTGCCGGCTGAAGATGAAGGAAATCCGTGCGAAGGAAGAAGGCAACCGCTCGCCGAACATCGGTTTCGGCGTAGGTATCGGCGTCAGCAAGGGTTTCTGACGCAACGAAGGGAGGTTGGCATGAAAGTCGTGAAAACTACTCTGGCCCTCCTGATGCTGTTTGCGCTTGCCGCCTGCGTAAGCCCGCAGGAACAGGCCGCACGCGCCGCCGCCCAGACGCAGGCCGACGGTACCGAATGCGAACGGCTGGGTTTCACGCCCGGCACCGAGGCTTTCGCCAATTGCCAGTTGAAGCTGAAAGAAATTCGCGCCCAGCAGGAAAACACGCAGGCGCTGCGTCGCGCGCAAACACCGCCGCCTTTCTGGGGACCATGGCCGGGCTACTATCCCCACCCTTATCCCTACCGGCGCTGGTAACTCAAGCGCTTTGCCTGAATGCCGCCACGCTCTCTCTCGCTGGCGCGGGCGGTTTCTCCCATCGTGCAAGCGCTGCCGTATCGGCAAGCGCAAAGCGCCTGTCGCCGGCATGCCATGCCACATTCCATGTGCCCGGCGCACCGCCGCGCGCGCGCGTCAATGCGGCGCGCCAGCATGGCACGCCCGTCAACCCGGCAAACTCATCTGTATCCGGAATAACTGAACCTGGAAGAGCGGCAATGCGCCAGCGTGTGACAGCCGCGCTTGCCGCCCCGCCGTCATGCCCGGTGAACAGAAGTACTGGTGTTCCTTTTTCTTCCGCTGCAAGCTGCAGCCGTCGCGTCGCCGTCAGATCGAGTGCGGCAGCGCGCCCGGCCACCTCGCCGATAACGACAGCAAAGACGCCGGACCGCAGCGCCTCCTCCATCGCCCAGAGGCAATCCGTGACGGAGGCAGGAAGCGCAAGCACGAGCCGCGCCGGGTCGAACCCGAAGCCGACAAGCCCCGGCCCGTAAAGCGCGCCGATGTCGAAAGGCGGTTGCGCCGAGCCACACCAGAGAACGGGCATGGATGTGCTTTCGGCAAGGCATGTGGCAAGCGCCGCCAGAAAACCCGTCGCCGCGCCCATGTCGCGATAATCCGCGGCGCCCACCTCATGCAGTGCACCGGCCTTCAGCCCGCCGCCCGGCAGCGCCGCATCGATCGCATCGACGTTTAGCGGCACGAAACGCCCGTTCCCTGCCGTTTCAAATCCGGCGAAAGGCCCGGCAATCCGGGCCCTGAGGTCGGCGACAAGCGCGGTTTTGGCATCCTGTTGCGAGAGCGGCGGCATGAGACAAAGCCTTTTTGTTCTTGTTTTGTTCTAGCCACACATCTTCCACAAGTCAATTCTCCTCACAGGACGTCGGAACATGGACTCAAGCTTGCGCCACGCCCCAATAATTGAAGCCCGCAACGCGCGGCGTCGACGGCAGATACATGGTCTGCAGATCGGCGATGCGGAACCCGCCTTCCTCGATAAGCGCCGGCATCTTGCGGTTGAGGTTGCAGCCGCCAAACAGCACTTTCCACACCGGATTGATGCGATCCTGCCATTTCGCCACGCCCTCGTCCGGCGCCGCGCCATGCTCGCAGAAAATGAGCTTGCCGCCCGGCTTCAACACCCGCTTCATGCCTTCAAGCGCCTTCACCGGATCGGGAATGGTGCAAAGGCTGAAGGTGCAGAGCACCGTGTCGACGCTCTTGTCGTCGAGCGGGATTTGTTCGCCAGGCAGGCCGATGAATTCGACCGGGAAGGAAAGATCTTTCGCCCGCTCGCCGGCAAGCTTCCACGAGGCTTCGGACGGATCGAGCCCGATCACGCGTGTGACTTTCGCCGGATCGTAATAAGGCAGGTTGAGGCCCGTCCCGATGCCGATTTCAAGCACCGTTCCCTCGGCCATCGGCACCACCTTCTTGCGTTGATAGCGGATCGGCTTGGTTCCGCAGGCGCAGTTGATGATATGCGGTACAATCCGGTTTTCGTAAAAGCCCATGATGCGTCCCTCCCGATCCGTCAGACAGCGCGGAGTATGACGCCGCCGCTTCGCTAGCGCCACTCCGAAACGCCGAAGCGCAGCAGACGGTCGCCATCAATCGGTCCGACGGTACGCCCGCGCCCCTTGAGGCCCAGCGCCGCCGCGCGCAACAACCGCTTCTCGCGCAGCACACTGGCCCGCCGCACACCCGCCGAAAGCGCCTGCCAAACTGTCTCCGGTTCGATGAGGCCCGCCACAGCGGTCACGCCCCGCCCGTCCCAGCCCATTGCAACAAGCCGGTCACGCGAATGCCCGGCCTCGCGCGCGGCGCCCGCGACATCAGCCGCATCGGCAAGCGCGGCGGCGGCGAGACCCGCCAGTGCCGTATTGCGCGCCTGCACCGCAACGCAATCGGCAAGCCCCGAAGTCGGCGTGGCGGAGCGAATGCCGCCGATGGCGACACCCCCTTGCAACCCCGCACCGAGCGCCGCGGAAAATTCATGAAGCACCGGCGGCAGGCTCGTCCGCAACGGTACGTTTTCACCTGCTTCCAGATGAACTGCCATCACGTCGCCCACCGAAACCAGCACCAGCGTCGTCCGGCCGCCCTCGCGCATTGCCACCAGAACCGCATCGCAAACCGCACCGGGCAGCGCCGCCAGCGCCGGCGGCAGATCATCGACGGGCATGGCATCGCGCATGGTGTGGAATGCCTCAATCGCAAGCCGCCCGGCACTCCCGCGCGGCAATATATCGGCAGACCCACCTGCAAGAAGTTCGGCATCGGCCATCAGCGCCAACGAAACCTCGCGTGCCATCTCCATGCCCGCATCGAGCGCATCGCGCGCGCCCTCTCCCGCCGCCGCCAGCCGAAGCACGCCCGGCCATACCTCGAATTCTTTCTCAATCAACGATGCAGCAGCCAGCATGGCGGAAACTCGACAGGGAAAAACTATTCAACAACACGAACCGGCGCTTCCGTATGGAAAACCGATCTCTGGCCGAAACGCTTTATGTAGTCGGCCTTGATCGCGGCAAGAGCTGCCACAGCATCCGGTGTTGCATCGTGCACGACAATCACGACCTTGGTCGCCTCTCTCACGATGGCCGCATCGGCAAGTCCCGCGTCGCGCCATTGGCCGTAGGCGTCGACAACGGTCAGCCCGTCGGGAAAGCGCGGCGTCACCGCCTCGACGAGAAATCGCCGCCAGTCGCGCTCGCTGACCGTGCCGCCATCGCCGCGATCGAGCCCGAAATAGAGCGTCGTCTGGACAACACCGGAGACCGGATCGGCAATGGCTGCATGGCGCGGCGATGCGACACCGACAAGTGCCAGAACGACAAGAAAGACATGGATGAATCGGCGGGTCATGGCCCCTACTCTGAACCCTGACGCGCCGCTTCGCTAGCCCTCAGGCGGCCTCGCGCAAGGCCACGTCTGCGATACGAAGACGCAACCCGTCAAGCGCCGGCGTCATGATCAGCTGGCAGGAAAGCCGCGACCAGTCGCCGCCAAAGTTCCGGTCGAGCATATCGACCTCGTCGTCGCGTGGTGGATGAAGCTTCGTCGTCCATTCGGGATCGACTTCCACCTGGCAGGTGCCACAAGCGCAGGCCCCGCCGCATTCGGCGACGATCGGAAAGCCGTAGTCGCGGATGATTTCCATCACCCGCCAGCCCTCGGCGGCTTCGAGCGCTTGCTCAACGCCCTTTTGGTCCACAAGAACGATACGCATTTCTTGCTCCGGCTGTTCAGTGGTTCAAGCGACACCCAGCTTCTTCTGCAGGCTGGTCGACGACGTCGTGTACTGGAAGGTGAGCTTTGCGTCCGGGTTGGCATGGCGAAACGCCGCCTGCGCCATCAGCGCCGCTTCGTGGAAACCCGAGAGAATGAGCTTCAACTTGCCCGGATAGGTGTTGATGTCGCCGATGGCGAAGATACCTGGCACGTTGGTCTGGAACTTCTCGGTATCGACCGGGATCAGATTCTCATGCAGGTTGAGGCCCCAATTGGCGATCGGCCCGAGCTTCATGGTCAGGCCGAAGAACGGCAGTAGCGTGTCGCATTCAAGCTGGAAATCGTTGCCGTCATTGCCCTTCACGGTGACGCCTTCGAGCTGGCCGTTGTCGCCATGCAGCGCCGTGATCTGGCCGAGATGGAACTGCATCTTCTTTTCGTCCACCAGCGCATGCATCTTCTTGACGCTGTCGGGCGCGGCGCGGAAACCGTCGCGGCGATGAATGAGCTGCATGGAGGCCGCAACCGGTTGCAGGTTGATCGTCCAGTCGAGCGCGCTGTCGCCGCCGCCGGAAATCAGAATGTTCTTGCCACGGAAGGTTTCCATGCGCTTGACCGCATAGAAAACCGACTTGCCCTCATAGGCCTCGATGCCGGGGATCGGCGGCTTCTTCGGCTGGAAACTGCCGCCGCCGGCCGCGATGACGATGACCTTCGCTTCGAACACGAGACCGCCATCGGTCTTCACTCGCCAGCGCCCGTCGGGCAGCTTCTCGAGTTCCTCAACCATTTCGTTGTAGTGAAATTCCGGCTTGAAGGGCGCCGCCTGTTCCATCAGACGGTCGGTCAGCTCCTGACCGCTGACGACGGGAAGCCCGGGAATATCGTAGATCGGCTTTTCGGGATAGAGCTCCGCGCACTGCCCGCCCGAGCGGTCGAGAATGTCGATCAGGTGGCATTTCATGTCGAGCAGGCCGAGCTCGAACACCGCGAACAGACCGCACGGCCCTGCCCCGATGATGACCACATCCGTCGAAATCGTTTCCTGCGTCATAGCCGGCACCCGTCTGGTTTCGCCCCACCTGTGGAGCTAAAATAACTTGCAAAAATTGTGGTTTAATCTATTTCACAATCCGCGACGCTTATATAGGGGCGCGGAGGCCCGCCGCCAAGCGGAATTTGCAGAATTGTGGCGCTCCGCGGCGATTTGCGGCGGTATGCGCCCCGTGACATTCCGTCCGCCCTGCCTATTTTATGCGGAGCGCGGCGAAGAGAGAGGCGGAGACGAGAATGGTCAAGTGCAACACCATGGCGGATGTCCGCCGCGAGATCGACCGGATCGACCGCGAGCTGGTGAAGCTGCTGGCGGAGCGCCAGACCTATATCGAACAGGCCGGGGCGATCAAGGGCGAGCGCACGCGGGTGCGCGACGAGGCGCGGATCGAAGACGTGGTGCAGAAAGTGCTGGCCGAAGCCGACCGCGCCGGCCTGTCGCGTGCCATTGCCGAGCCGTTGTGGCGCCTGCTGATCGAGAAATCGATCGCGCATGAATACGAAATTTTCGACGCCAAGCCGCGCGCGACCGGTACCGGCGACTGACAGCCGCCGGCGAGACAAGTTCAGCCCTTCTTGATCAGCGACATTTCTTCCGACAAGGCACGCGCGACGCTCGGACGCTGCGCCAGATCGGCGTAATAGGTTTCGAGCGCCGGCCAGCGGCTGCGATCGATGCCGGCAAATCCACACAGTGTCAGCACGAAAAACGCATAGGCATCGGCAACGGTGAAGCGCTCGCCGACGAGATAGCGCCGCCCCTTCAGCATGCCTGCCAGCGCTTCGAACTTCGCCGGCGCCACTTGGTCGCGGGCGAATGCCTTCGCTTCTGACGGCGATGCAGGATTGAAGATCGCGGCGAGCACCTGCTTGTGCAGTTCGGTCGCGATGAAGTTGAGGCACTCCTGCAGGCGGTAGCGTTCCATCGTTCCGAAGGCCGGCGCCAGACCGGTATCCGGATTGCGGTCGGCGACATATTGCAGGACGGCCGGCCCTTCGGTGAGCAGTTGCCCGTCGTCGAGCCGCAGCGTCGGCACCTGCCCCTTCGGATTGATCGCGTAGAAGTCGGAACCGTCCGCCAGCTGCTTGGTTGCAAGCGTCACCGGGTGGAATGAGGCCGCCTCGTCCTGCCCCGACTCGTAGAGGGCGATGCGTGTGGCGATCGAGCAAGCCATTGGTGCGAAATAGAGATCCATGAATGCCTCCCGCGAGTTGAATTTTTGTACCGATCCGAATAATATTAAGCGGACGCCTGCCGTCAATGATTTTTTGCGAATTGGTACAAAAATGTCGGAAAAAGCCCGCGGGCGCCCACGCGCCTATGATCCGGAGGTCGCGCTGTGGCAGGCGCTGGAAACTTTCTGGGCGAACGGTTTCAGCCGAACCTCGCTCGATGCGCTGGCCGCGGCGACGGGTATGAACCGCCCGAGCCTCTATGCCGCATTCGGCGACAAGAAATCGCTCTACCTGAAATCCTTCGAATGCTTTGCCGGACAATTGCACGCGGCGCTCGACAACGCGGCACATAGCGAGGCGCCGCTCGAGGCGACGTTGCGCGACTTCTATCGGGACGCGATCGAGATTTACATGTCGGGTCCGGACGGTCCGCGCGGCTGCTTCATCATCTGCACCGCGCCGGCGGAAGCCGCGATGGATGCCGACATTCGCGCGGCGCTGAAAGCGGCGCTGGCGGAAATCGACAAGGGCCTCGAAGTGCCGTTCGCAAAGGCAAAGGCCGAAGGACGCCTGCCGCCCGATGCCGACACCGCCGCATTGGCGCGCCTGGCGGCGTCGGTTCTGCACAGCCTCGCGGTCAGGGCCCGCGCCGGCGAAACGAAAGAAGCGCTGCACGCGCTGGCGCGCCAGACCGTGCAATCGCTGTGCTGAGATGAGGGTCGAAAGGAAAAGACGTCTCAGAACTGCTTTTCGGGAAGGTTGACCACAAGCCCGTCGAGCTCGTCGGTCACCTTGATCTGGCAGGACAGACGCGAATTCTCGCGCACGTCGAAAGCGAAATCGAGCATATCCTCTTCCATGCTCTCCGCCGGCCCGACTTTCTCTTTCCACGCATCGGCCACATAGACATGGCAGGTCGCGCAGGCGCAGGCGCCGCCGCAATCGGCATCGATGCCGGGTACCGAATTCTTGATGGCGCCTTCCATCACGGTCATGCCGTTCTCGACATCGATCGCGTGTTCCGTGCCGTTGTGCTCGATAAAGGTGATCTTCGCCATTTGATTTTCTTGCCGGATGTTGGAAAGGCGCGAACCCCCGCATGAGGGCCGGCACATAGATGCCGCAGCGGCTTCGGCTTTTCAACCCCTCAATCCGGTTAACCCCCCGGGATCGCCCGGACAAGGCGCCGCACCCCCTGTTGTCGGCCTGTCGCAGGCGGCGCATAGTCTGGAACAACAACGAAAAACCGCCGGGAGCGCGACGGAAATGCCAGAGCCCAAACAGGCACCCATGAACGTCCTTTTCATCACCGCCGACCAGTGGCGCGGCGAATGCCTGTCGGCCCGCGGCCACCCGACGGTCAAGACGCCGAACCTCGACGCGCTGGCGAGGGAGGGCGTTCTCTTCCGCAATCACTTCGCCAACACCGCGCCCTGCGGGCCCTCGCGCGCCTCGCTGCACACCGGCATGTATCTGCAGAACCACCGCTCGGCGACCAATGGCACGCCGCTCGACGCGCGCCACACCAACTGGGCGAAGGAAGCGGCGCGCATCGGCTACGACCCGGTGCTCTTCGGTTACACCGACACCAGCCAGGACCCGCGCGAGGAGGATCCCGAAAGCCCCTGGCTGACGACCTATGAAGGCCCGCTGCCCGGCATCCGCCCGATCTGCATGATGGGCACCTGGCCGACGCCGTGGACGGACGATCTGAAAGAACGCGGCTTCGAAGTGCCGAAAGACATCCGCTACGCCTATGGCCATCGCGCGCCGGGCCCGGAATATGAGGACGGCGCCGCGGTGCCTCGCCCGCTCGTCTATCCGAACGAAGTCGACGACACGGCGTTCCTGACCAACCGCCTGATGGAGTTCATCGGCGAATCCGAAAAGCCTTTCATCGCGCATCTGTCGCTGTTGCGCCCGCACCCGCCTTTCGTTGCGCCGGAGCCTTACAACGCGATGTACGATCCCGAAAACGTGCCGGGTTTTGCGCGGCAAGCGACGCCCGAAGTGGAAGCGGCGCAGCATCCCTGGCTCGAACACCAGCTCGGCCGCAAGCTCTTCCGCGCGCCCGCCGACGAGAAAAAGCTCCGCCGGCTGAAGGCCGTCTATTACGGGCTGATGTCGGAAGTCGACGCCGCACTCGGCCGTGTTTTCGATTTCCTGAAACAGACCGGCCGCTGGGACAACACGCTGATCGTCTTCACCTCCGACCACGGCGAACAGATGGGCGACCGCTGGCTCTTGGGCAAATGCGGCTGGTTCGACGCGTCCTACCACATTCCGCTGATTGTCCGCGACCCGCGCCCCGCGGCCGACGCGACGCGCGGACGCGTCGTCGATCAGTTCACGGAGAATGTCGACATCATGCCGACCATGCTCGATTTCATCGGCGCCGAAACGCCGGTGCAATGCGACGGCAAATCGCTGATGCCCTTCCTGACGACGACCCGCGCGCCCGAAAACTGGCGCAAGGAAGCGCATTGGGAATATGATTTCCGCGATCCGGCCGACGACACGGCCGAGAAACGTCTCGGCCTGACGCTGCATCAATGCACGATGAACGTGATCCGCGACGCGAAATACAAATATGTTCACTTCACGCATCTGCCACCGCTCTTTTTCGATCTCGAAAAGGACCCGCATGAATTCGACAATCGCGCGGGCGACCCCGCCTACCTGCCCCTGATGCTCGAATATGCGCAAAAGCTGCTCTCCTGGCGGATGAACCACGACGAACAGACGCTGACCCATATCGCGCTGACCGACGACGGACCCGTGGCGCGCAAGGCGGCGCGCTATTGATCCGTGAGCGGATTTTAAAGGCTGCGGAAAGGCCGGGGATAAGTCATTTGTGACAGTTTCGTGACAGCCGAAAACGGCTGCAGACCCCCCTCTGTCACAAAACTGTCAAAAAACTGTCACAAATGGAATTGGCGGCGACTTATCCCCGGGACTGGCCGCACTTATCCCCGCTGGAGCGCGATTGACGGCGACGAATTCGGAGACGATCCGAGAGACGCGCGCGGAGACCGGCACGGCGCTTTTGAAGGGGACGTGTTGAGGGTGCTTAGCGGTGCGATCAAGAGGGTGAATTCAGGTGTCCGGATCGGTGCTTTCCAAGGTGATGCGTTGAGGGCTGTGTTCGGTGCGAAGGGAAGGGCCGATTTCGGAGCTTCCGATGGTGGGCGTACGGACTGTGGGGATAATGACCGACCACCCTCCCACATTCGTCTCCCCCGGGGCTTGACCCGGCAAAGACGAAGTGGAGGCGGAAGAATAATCCGCTAACGGATTATTTTATCGTCATTGCGAGGAGCGATAGCGACGAAGCAATCCAGAAGCGGCAAACTCGGCGCCCGCCGCCTCTGGATTGCTTCGCTGCGCTCGCAATGACGGGAATGTGAAGTTTCTTGGAAAGGCCCCCTCACCCTTCCCAACGCAGCGCCGCTGCGTTGGGCCCCTTCCCTCTCCCCCTGAAGGGGGCGAGGGAGAAGTGGACGCCCCCTACCAGCTCACCCGAAAATTGAGCGTCGCCGCATGGGCGGTTGCGTTCTTGCTGGCGGCGAGGCGGTAGCCGGCTTCGAGGACGGTCGAGGGCCCAAGCGCCAGCGCGAGGCCGGTGCCGAGTTCGAGCGTGTCGCGGCCGGGCGGCGCGGCGTGGATGGTGAAGCTGCCGCCCGCAAGCGCGGCCGATGACGCGGCGGCGCTGTCGGCAAATTCGTGGGCCCAGCCGAGCGTGACGTCGGCGGCGAGATCGGAACCGGCATAGGCGAGCGTCGCGCCGAGGCGGCTGCGCAGCGACGAACGCGTGGCAGCCGAAACATCGAGCGCGGCGCTGCCGCCATTGCTTTCGGAAAATTCCTTGCGCTCGAGATGCGCGAAGGCGAAGCCCGCCTCGGGCGCGAGCGTGAAGGACGGCGCCAGCGCAAAGGCCCGCGTCAGCCCCGCCGCGCCGGCGAGGCCCCAGCCATCGGCATCGCCTTCGGGATCGGCGGCGAATGCGCCGGCGCGCACGGCGCGGTTCGTTTCGTAAGCATCGGTGCCGCCGATCAGATGTCCGTGAAGCGTGGCGGGGCCGAGCGCCTGCGCGCCATAGACGGCGGCGAACAGGCTCGTTACATCGGCCGAGCCATTGGCGGCGGCGACACTCGTTTCGACCTGGCCGATGGCAACGCCCAGCCGAAGCTCGGGCGTCGCGGCGCCTTCGACGCCGAAGACGAAGCCGCGATGATCATTGTCGTAGCCCTGAATGCCGCCGGCATCGCGCTGGCGGCCACGACTGTCGAAGACCTGCATCCAGGCCCCCTTCGCCGCCGCCCTGCCCGCTCCGGCCGGCGGGGCGAAGACCAGCGACTGAAGGAGGCGCCGCCCGGCCAGCGCCGCATCGAGCGCATCGGCATGGACCTGCCCCGTCAGGCTGTCGAGCGCCGGCGCAATCGCCGCCGCAGCGAGCGGCGCCAGCGCCGGAAAGAGATCCGTCGCCGCGCCGGCCGGACGGACGCCCGCCGCCGGACGGATCGCGTCGAGCGCCGCGCCGACCGAGGCCTGATTGCGGTTCTGGGAAAGCCCCGCCGCCGCTAGATCGCCATAGGCCGCCGGCGTGACGACGAGATCGATCGTCTGCGCGCCATAGATCACATCCATCCGCGTGCCGGGCGCGAGCCCCGAACCCGGCTGCGCCAGCGCGGCAAAGGAGCCGGTGACGCCGCCTTCGGCCGCGACGATGCCGTCGAAGCGCTGGCCGAGCACGGGCGTGAAATCATTGTTGGCGGGCGGCGTGATGCCGCGAAGACGGATATCGAGCGTGCCGTCGGCGGCAAAACCGTTTCCGGCGCCGAGTACCAGCACCCGGTCATAGCCGCCGGCGCCGTCGACCGGCAACGGCCCGTCGACCTCGATTTCGAGCGTCGCGCCCGGCGCCATGACGACCGGAGCGAGAAAGGTCAGCGTGCCGGGCGACTGACCCGGCGACAGCGTGCCGCCGATATTGGTCTGTGTATTGACGATACCGCCGCCACCGAGAATGCCGCCCGGCCCGACATCGAGCGGGCCGCCGGTCAGCACGCCATTGACCAGCAGTTTGCCGTCCTCAACCTCGGTGCCGCCCTCGAAACTGGCGAAGGAGGCGATTTCGAGCGTGCCCGAACCCTGTTTGACGAGCCCGCTGTCGCTGTCGATCGGATCGGTGAGCGAAACATCGTCGGAACGGTCGAAGGTGATCTCGGATGGCAACACCGGCACGAAGAGCGCCGCATACCAGCCGATGCCCTGATATTCGGCGCCTTCGATCTGCAGACCTTGGCCGAGATCGGGGGTGAAGAGATGCCAGCCACTCGCCGGATCGAAGAAGCGATAGATGGCGCCGGCGCCGGGCCAGGCGCGGTCGAAGGCACCGAAGGCACGTCCCTCGTCGTCCCAGTCGCTGTCGGCGGCGAGCAACGCCTTCTCGTCGGCATCGAGCGTGTAGATGCGGTCGCCGGTCGCCGCGGAAAAAAAGGCATCGACGTCGAGAACGCCCGGCCGCGCCGATTCATTGGCAAAATCGACGCCGGCCTCGGTCAAGCCGGCACCCAGCAGCGCCGCGACTTCATTGGTGCTTGTGGTGAAGCGGTCCGGACCGTCCGGATCGTTGAGGCGGAAGACGACCGGCAGATCGTCGTCGAGATCGTAAGCGGCGAAATCCTGCGCCGCATAGCTGACCGTCCGCGGATCGTCGAGGCTGAGGTCGATGGCAAACATCTGCGGCAGCGCCGCTTTGGTATAGATCGTGTCGGGATCGGGCGTGCGGCCGGGACCGCCGGGATTGTAGATGTCGCTGTAGCCCGCAACGGCGGACGTCGGAATCTCGACCCAGCGCAGAAGCGCGATCGCCGCTTCGTCGCCCTTCAGCACGATGTCGAAATAATTGTCGTGGTCCTCGACATAATAGATGCGGTCGTAAGGATCGTCCTGGGGTGCGCCGGTTTCGGCGAGACCGACAATTTCGACCGTGCCGACACCGAGATCGTAGACGCGGCCGACTTCGTCGATCAGCACGTCGTTGCCCTCGGCATCGACCGCATGCAGCCGGAAGAAGGTTTCGAAATCGGTGGGCAGGAAGCCGCTGACGCCATCGGGCGAGAAACCGCCCGAGGTGAAAAGACGCAGCCGGTATTCGGCATCGTCGCCATAGAGCGAATAGGCGTCGTTGGGAAAGGCATTGGCGAGCGATTGCGGCGCGAAATCGCCGACCGGCGAAAAGTGGTTGAGCTTGGCGCCGACCAGCCCCGGACCGGCGACATAGGGGTTGGCGCTCGGCGCCGTGAGGCCGACGATCGAGACTGGCCCGTCGGGCCCGACCGCCATCAGCGGCGAGGAGCCTTCGACGAAGGCGACCGACACGGGATAGATCGCACCCGCCTCGCCCGGCGCCAGGCGATTGCCGAATTCGCCGAAGACGACGATCACATGACGCTCATTGTAGTCGTAATTGGGATTGAGCGCGGCGAGAACGGGCGTCACGACTTCGCCGGTGTTGAGCGTGATCGCAATATTGTCGGGCGAGAGCGAGCCCGGCAGGATCGGCCAGCTGACCTCGATCGGCATCGCGTCGGCAAAGGTTACCGTGCCGCCATAGCCGGCCGCCGCAACACCGACGACGCCGGCGCCCGATGTCAGATTGCGCAAGGGCGGAACGGGATCGAGCGCGGCCCAGTCGAGATTGACGCCGGCACCGGCAGCGACGGCAAGCGCCAGATCGTCGGCCGTCTGCAGGCCGGGAATGCCGATGATGCCTTCGAAGCCGTAATTGGCGGCAAGGATTTCCGGCTGGTCCGACCAGAGGTCGGCGTTGATGAGGATCGGCCGCTGAAACTCGATATAGGCCGGCATCTGCGTGGCCGGCGTGTCGGCGCGTACAGGCGCGGCGGCCAGGGCGAAGGAGAGAAGGACGACCGGATATCGAAACCGCCTGCCCATGACTGCCCTCCCCGACCGGCATCTGCCCGCGCCGCCCCTTGCGGACCGGGCCGAGACGCGCTTTCACCCGGGGCCCTGTTTATATATTAGCACGTCGAGTGTCAATTTATTTGGGGGCGCGCCGCCCCTTGCTTTCCGCCAGCCGTCGCCCCCATGCTGGACGGCCAACGCCGGAGGAGAACCCATGACATCGCGCCTGACGCTGCTTGCCGCCTTCGCCCTTGCCGCCGCGCTCTTCGCCATCACCCACTACGCGCCGATCCCTTACGGCTTGAAGGATGTGACGGCGGCGGGAGGACGCGCGCAGATTCTCGATCTCGCACCGGCCTTCACGGGCGAGGCGGTGCATGCGCGGCTTGAGGCCTTCGGCGCGGAAGGCCGCGCGGTCTATCAGCGCTTCGCGGTGACGACGGATGTGGCGTTCCCGCTGGCGCTGATGGTGTTTCTTCTGGTGTTTGCGCGTTTCGCGGGCGAACGCGCGTCATTGCCCCGCACCGCGCGCGGCCTTGTGCTGGCGGTGCCCGTTCTCTGGTTTGCCACCGACATGATCGAGAACCTGACGATCTTCACGCTGATCGCGCAGTTCCCCGCGCGCAACGACTTGCTGGAACCAAATCTCGGCTATGTGACGCTTGCCAAGCGGGCGCTGCTGCTGGCGTCCCTTGCGCTGCCGGTCCTCTTGCTCCTCTGGACGATGGCACGCCGCCTCGGCGCGGGACGCAACGCACCGGCAAACTGATCCGGCGCCCCTTGCCACCCTCCCCGTTCTCCGGCACTTCCGAGTGAGTGTCGCCGTCACGACACCGGCAGGACATCCGGCGGTGCGATGGGGCCGAGCGGCGGCGCGGGCGGCAGTTTCCATTTTCCGGCCATCTCGAAGAACCGGTCGAGGATCGCCAGCTTGGTGTCGCCGATCCGGACCGGCGCCGGATTCCAGTCGACATCGCGCCAGCCGTTCTGCGCCTGTGCGTCGAGATCGTGAACCGGCAGGAAATCCGTCAGCGAAGAAAAGCGTTCGCGGTCGGACGCGTGGCCGCGTTCGCTGTTGAGCGGATAGAACATGACCACCGGAATGCCCATCGCGATGGCCGGCAGCGCACAATGGAGCAACGTCGTGACGACGAGCCGGGCGCGCGCCCGGTAGAGCTCAAGAAGGCTTTCCGCCTCGCGCATGTTGGCGGCGAAATCGTTCGAACCCGAATAATGCGAGACGAAATTGCAGGGCCCCAGCTCCGGCGGCAACCGGTCGCATATCCGCGCATCGCGCGAGACGACGAAGACCTCGGACTGCGCGTCGCTGGCGACACGGCGCGGCAATGTCAGCGACAGGCAGTGACTGACAAAGGTCTCGACGCCGTGCCCGGCAAGCAGTTGTGCGGTGTAGCTGTCGCGGCAGCCGATGGGCTGGTGGCGCCGATAGAATGCGATGGCCGCGTCGGACACCAGCGCCGGACATTGAAACAGCCGGATATGAAAGCCGAAGAGCAGCGGCGCAAGCTTCGGGTGCGGCGGCCATTCGGCGTCATTGGTCTTGAACCAGCCATTGAGCAATATGCCGACCTCGCCCCCTTCTGCGTCGAGACAGGGCGCCGACATGATTTCGTCGTCACGGTCGATCTCATGGCGATGCGCGACGCCGAAGCGCGACAGCAGCTGCCGGCCGGCAAGGATCTGGACATGGTCGCCGAGATTCTCGGTCGCCACTTTCAGCGACGCAAATGCCGCCGGCGCGGCGGCCGGCCCGGTCGGCGGCGCTGAAACCGGCAGCATTTCCGCATCGGGACCGAGCACCCGCGCCAGAACCGAGTCCGGGTGCAGCGGTCGGGCCAGCCGATGGGTCAACTTGAAGACGGGTGTCGTCCAGTCGATCCGGTCTCCGACATCCGCCGCCGGACTGTACATGCAGCCGGGCGCCTGCAACGCATGAGATGGACCGGCACTGACCTTCGGCACGCGGGACCACAGGCCGGCAAAAAATCCGCTGGTTTCGCAGATCGTCTTGAACCGGTGGTGAAACCAGAAATAGTCGTTCGAGCGGGTGCGATCCTGCCAGTACTCAATCGTCTTGCGATACCACTCGGCAACAAGCCGGTTGTCCGGTTCCGCGCTCAGGAACCATGACGAGAGCGGGCGGGTGGGAACCGGATCGGCAAAGGCAAAAAATCCTTCCTGCATGACATCCGGCAGCCAGTCGTCGAGCGGCCGGTTGCAGAACAAGGTGGCATCGGCCCATACGCCGCCAAACTCGTGAAGCAGAGAAATTCGAACGATGTCCGACAATGACGCCGCCGTGATCGTCCGGTTGTCGAGATCGATCAGATCCCGAATGGGAACGAAACGCTCGACGGTCCGCGCGTCGAGGCAGCGGAACTCCCAATCGGGGTTCTTTCGCTCCCAACTGTCGAGACATTTCCGAACCAGCGGCGGCGCGGCCTCGCGCCCCTGAAACCAGCACGCCCAGATCGTCTTTCTCATTCCGGGTGCGTGTCTTTCGGCAACGGCTTTCCATGTTCATCGACAAGGACGCGGCCCTGCGGCGCGTTGACCAGACAGGCGGCGCGCTCCTCGGCCAGCCGCCGCCCCTCCTCATCGAAGGACATCAGCGGGTGATCCTTCAGCTTCTGTTCGATGGCATCGAGAAGGCCGGTGAAGGGCGGCTGGTCCTTCGCCGCCTTGCGGATCGACTGCCATTGCCGCAACGCATCGCCATTGACATAGAACATCACCAGCGCGTCCCGGTCGATCGTCGAGGAGAAGCCGTGATAGGACGAGAATTGCGGCACGAAGGTGCAGACCGAATTGGCCTTGAAGCGGGCCAGATAATGCGGCTTCAGCTCCTTGTCGTAGAGAATGGTCGCGTTGCGCTCTTCCTGCTCCGGCGTTACCGGATGTTCGGGAATGTAGAAGACCAGCGACAGGAACTTCGGCGGAATGTCGATGTGAATGTTCTGGAAGCGTCCCGCCTCGGTGAAGACGAATTCGAATTCCTCATGGATCGCCAGCGCATCGGCCAGCGCCGCGCTGGGCACGCGGTAGAACTTGCGCAGGATCGCCTGCTTGACCTCACGGTCGGAGAAGACGCGCCGGAAGCAGCCGATGACGTCGCTGTAATCCTCGACGAGATTGTAACGCTTGTTGACGTAGAGCGGATTGTCCTGATGGCGCTCGCTGACCTTGTCGCTGTGCTTGAACGCCAGCATGTGCGCCCGCAGCGCCGCGTAATAATCCGCCGGAAAGATGTTCTCGATGAAGGCGTGCTCGAAAGGCCAGGTGCTGCCCTGGGTCTCGGCGATGCGCTGCAGCACATGGGCACGGCAGCGATTGAAATCGGTTACCGATCCGCCGGTCACGGGCGCCGCGTCGTCGAGAGCGGCCGGAAGACTGTTCGTCATGATCGAATCCGCAACGGCACAACAGGAAAACAAGGAGTTCAGACGCTACCCAAGGCGAAAGCGCGTGTAAAGCCGCGCCCCGCCCCCTTGCCACCTGCCGCCCGGCCCGCGCATTCTTACCCTGCCCCACGCCAACAATATGTACTTGACACCATATTATCTGGAGTCCATATTTTCATGACATGGCAGGTGCTCTTCGATGCGGCTTTCGAAGCCGAGTTCAACGAAATGCCCGAAGACGCTCAGGACGAGTTGCTGGCCCATGCCCGGCTGCTCGAAACCTTCGGACCGCAGCTGCGGCGGCCACATGCCGATACACTGGAAGGGTCGAAGCACGCCAATATGAAGGAGCTGCGCTTCGCGGCCGATGACGGCGTCTGGCGCGTGGCCTATGCCTTCGATCCCGAGCGCAAGGGCATCCTGCTGGTCGCCGGCGACAAGTCGGGGCAGTCAACGAAACGGTTCTACAAACAGTTGATCGCCAGGGCCGACAAACGGTTCGATGCGCATCTGGCGCGTCTGAAGAAGAAAGAAGGCCGCTGATGCCGAAGAATCTCAAGGAGATGATGGACCGCCTCCCGGCGGCGCGCCGCAGGAAGATCGAGGCGCGCGCCGGAGAACTGATCGCCGAGGAAATGACGCTTCGCGATCTGCGCAAGGCGCGCGAACTGACACAGGAGCGAATGGCCGACGTTCTCAAGATCGGACAGGACAGCGTGTCGCGGCTGGAGCAGCGGTCGGATCTGTTGCTCTCGACACTGAAGACCTATGTCGCGGCGATGGGCGGATCGCTCGATCTCGTCGCCCGGTTCCCGGACCGCCCGGCGGTGGTCGTGTCCGGCATCGGCGAACTCGCGCCTGAGAAGAACGCCGGAAAACCGAAGAGCGGTCGGAACAAGGCGGCGCGAGGGAAGTGAGGCGCAGAAGAGGCGGATAGCGTCTCCGAGCAGCCCCTTGCCACCCTCCCCGTTCTCCGGCACTTCTGAGTGACCGCCGCCGCAAGAATCGGAAGACCGCAACCCGTGACCGACACACATCAGATCGAAGCCGTGGTGATCGGCGCGGGCGTTGTCGGGCTGGCTTGCGCGCGAGCGCTGGCGCTCAAGGGCCGCGAGGTTGTGGTGCTGGAGCGGCATGGCGCCATCGGCACCGAGACCTCGTCGCGCAACAGCGAGGTGATCCATGCCGGCATCTACTATCCGCAAGGGAGCCTGAAGGCGCGGCTCTGCGGGGCGGGCCGCGCGGCGCTTTACGATTTTCTCGAAACGCGGAAGCTGCCGCACAGGCGCCTGGGCAAGCTTATTGTCGCCAGCGATGCGGGCGAGGCGCAAGCGCTTGACGGGATCGCGGGCCGCGCGCGGGCGAACGGCGTGGTGGATTTGCGGGCGCTGACCGGCGCGGAGGCCCGCGCGCTGGAACCGGCGCTCCGTTGCGCGGCGGCGCTGCTATCGCCCTCGACCGGGATACTCGATGCGCATGCGTTCATGCTCGCCTTGCGCGGCGAGCTCGAAGATGCGGGCGGCGCCATTGCCTTCAACACCGAATTCGCGCGTGCGGAACGCGGGGCGGACGGATTTGTCATTCATGCGGGCGGAACGCGGCTGAAAACGAAGCTGCTGGTCAATGCGGCGGGGCTCGCGGCGGCGCGCGTCGCGCGGGCAATCAAGGGGCTCGATGCGGGCCATGTGCCGGCACTGCATTTTGCGCGCGGCAATTATTTTTCCTGCGCGGCGCGGGCGCCGTTTTCGCGGCTGATCTATCCGGCCCCTTCCGGCGATGGCGGGCTCGGCGTGCATCTGACGCTCGACATGGGTGGCGCGGCGCGTTTCGGGCCCGATGTCGAATGGCTCGCGGAGAGCGGGACGCCGGATTACACCGTCGACGCCGCGCGGGGCGAGGCGTTTTACGCGGCGATCAGGCGCTACTGGCCGGCGCTCCCCGACGGCGCGCTGGCGCCTGCCTATTCCGGCATCCGCCCGAAGCTGGCGCGCGGCGACAGCGACTTTGCGATGGCAGGGCCGGAAGCGCACGGGGTGCCGGGCCTCGTCAATCTCTTCGGCATCGAAAGCCCGGGCCTGACGGCCTCGCTGGCGATCGCCGACGAGGTTGTGGGGATGCTCGAGGATTTTTGATTCACGCGACGGCGCGGAAAAGAAAAGAAGGACTCACGCAGAGGCGCAGAGACGCAGAGGGGCTGTGCCCTTGAGACCGGCCGTGCCTCCATTGTTTCAATGATTGCGCCTGCGGCGCGAAGACACTTCCGGCGCGAAGCGCCAGAAAACCTTCTCTTTCGTCGCTGCCGCTCCGTCCATGCATCCGGTTGGGGAAGCGCAGTGCCTTGCCGCAGATGCGGCACCTCTGCGTCTCTGCGCCTCTGCGCCTCTGCGTGCAAAAAACCGCCGCGCTTCAGGCGTCGACGATGCTGTCGATGAAGGCGTTGACGGCGGCCGCCGCATCGCGGAGGCGGGCGAGGATGTCGTCGCGGCCTTCGCCGTCGACGGCCATCCATTCGGCTTCCTCGGCGAGTGCCGCCAGCGGCCAGGCGCCGAGGCCCTTGGCCGAGCCCTTGAGGCTGTGGGTGGCGTTCTTCCAGTCGATGGCGGTGACCGCCGTTTCGATGCGTTCGATATAGATGCCGGCCTGGGCGCGGAAGAGACCGAGCAGTTCGATCTCCAGCGCGCGGTTGCCGAGCGTGTATTTCGCCAGATGCACCAGATCGAGCGGCCGCCCGGCCGGGACCGAAGCCTCGCCGGCCCGGAACGTCATCGCCGCGCCTGCCGCATTCGCCGTCGCCGCACTTGCCTGGGGTTTCATCGGACCCGCTCCATGCCGTCATTCCCGTTGCAGGCAGCTTAGGGGCGGAGGCGCTGCAGAATCGTTAAGCCGGACCGGGCGGCGGGCGGCGGTCATTGCAATTATGGTTAACAAGGGCCTAAGCTGACCCCGACAGCGCGTTCCAGCGGGCCCCGAGAGCCGGCAACCACGCGCCGTCAGCCCCCCTTTCGGCCCCCGGCATGTCCCCCGTGCCCGGGGCCTTTCTTTGTGGCGGCCTTATGGTTGACGGCGCCGGGGGCATCGGACAGGCTGACGCGATGTGGCGGGCGGCCAAGGCCCCCGGACGGGCCAGGGGAGGCCGGAACTTTCATGAAAAACAATGACATGTCGCCAACAGCCGAAACGCGGCCCGCCACCGAAGACAGCGCGACGCCCGGCGAAGCAACCGAACCCCGCGTCCACGCCGCCAATGAGGACAGCCCCGAAACCGGCGCCCTCTACCGGCTGATCCAGCGCCGCCCGAGCCCGCGCATTTTCGGCGCCGCGCTGGTCGCGAGCCTTTTCGTTCTGGGCGCCGAGGCCGCCTTTCTCTGGGGCCGCTACGGGACCGACGGGCTGCAGGCCCTGACGCAGCTTGAAACCGGATTGATCGCGGCCGCCGCCCTCGCCCCCGTCACGCTGATCTGGATGCTGGCCTTTGTCGTCTGGCGCGGCCAGGAAATGCGGCTGATGGCCGACGCGCTGGCCCGCACCGCGATCCGCCTGTCGGACCCGGAAGATTTCGCCAGCGGTCAGATCGCCACCATCTCGGGCGCCGTGCGCCGCGAACTCGCCGGCATGCGCGAAGGGCTCGACGCGGCGCTGAAACAGGCAAACGACCTGAAGGAGATCGTCGCCCGCGAGGTCGAGGAGATCGACCGCGGCACCGGCCGCGCCGAATTCCGCACACGGGCGATGGAAGAACTGCTGGGCCGCCACCGGGAGAGCCTTGAGGAAATCGCCCGCACACTCGGCAGTGAAAGCGATGCGATTTCACGCGCCGTCCGCGAACAGGTCGAGGCCGTGCGCGGGCTGACCGGCAAGGCCGAAAGCGACCTGAAGGCCGCCGGCGACCGGGTGTCGGAACAGGCCGGGACGCTCGGCCGCGTCAGCGAAGCGGCGCGCGCCGGCGCCGATGCGACCGCGCTGATGCTGGAGCGCCAATCCTCGCGCCTCGAAGTGGTGGCGGCGGGCGCGCTCGGCAAGGCCGAGGATCTCGGCCAGCGCTACGACCAGCAGCGCGCGGCGATTGCCGAGGCGGCCGACCGCATGAATGCCGAACGCGAGCGGCTCGACAGCGCGTTCGAACGTCATCGCGCGACGATGGAAACGGCCGATGCGGCCCTTGCCCGCCATACGGCGCAGATCGGCGTGGCCGTCGAAAACCTCGGCACCGGCATCGAAGCGACCTTCGACACCGCCGCCGCCCGCGCCGCCGCCTTGCGCGACATGATCGCCGGCGAAATCCGCAATGCCGCCGCCGAGGCCGAAAGCGCCTCGACCGCCGTCAGCCGCTCGGCCGGCGCCGCGACACGGGCCATCGGCGCCACCGTCGACGAATTGAAAGCCGCGACCGGCGCGCTCTCGACCGATGTGGCGCGCTCGGCCGCCGAAGCGATCGACAAGACCACCGAAAAGGTCAAGTCGGCCACCGTCTCGATGAGCGAAGAGGTGATGCGCGTCACGACGGCGCTGACAAGCGAGATCGCCGGCCGCACCGGCGAGTTGCGCGGCATCATCGAGGCGACGGCCGCCGAAAGCGACAATGCGGCCGAACGTTTCAACGCCGCCATGATCCGCCTCGGCGGCACGGCGCGCGAAGCCGGCCGCGCGCTGCACGAGGCGACCGACGATCTGGCCGCCCGCATCGACGAATTGCCCGGCGAGGCCGCCGAAAGCGCGCTGGCGCTGAAGAACGTGCTGCAGGAACAGGTTTCGGCGCTGGCGACCATCGCCGAAATCGTGGTGCGCCATGCGCGCACGCTCGACCGCTCGGCCCCCCTCCACGATATCGGCGCGCCGGCGCGGCCAACACCGCAAACGCCGCGCGCGGCCGAGAGCCCGCGCCGCTGGGGCCTGTCGGAATTGCTGGCCGCTGCCGAACGCAAGCCGGCCGCACCCGACGCCGCCGACATCACCGGTGGCGGCGAGCGCGACTTCCAGCGCGCCTCGCTGCATGTGATCGAAACGCTGCAGGCGCTGGCCATCGACCTCGATGCGGCGCTCGAGCAAAGCCCGCCGGCCGAACTCTGGCAGCGCTACCAGGCCGGCGAACGCAACGTCTTCACGCGCCGGCTTTACAACCTGGCCGGACGCGATCTCTATGACCGCATTGCGACGAAATACAAGAAGGATGCCGACTTCCGCACCCATGTCGACCGCTTCACCGCCACTTTCGAAAACCTGCTCGGTGCCGCCACCGCCCGCGACCGCGACAACATCCTGGTGCAGACCTATCTGACATCGGACACCGGCAAGGTCTATCTGATGCTCGGCCAGGCGACGGGGAAACTGGGCTGAACTGCGGCCGTTGGCCGGAATGAAAGCGAGAGGCCCTGCCAGAGCAGGGCCTCTTTATTTTGCACGCAGAGGCGCAGAGACGCAGAGGGGACTGTATGCGTGGCTGGTTCCCGTTTCCTGTCGCTTGATTGCCTTTGCCGGGCGAAGCCCGGCAAGAAAGGAAGTGGCGTATGCGGGGGCCTCGTGCGCTCGCTCCGCGTGACGACACCTCTGCGCCTCTGCGTGAATCCTTACCTTATGACGATGCGCGTTTCGGGAAGGCCTTTGCGCCTTCGTCGAGCGTCCAGAGCGCGATGTCCGACAGCACTTGCCCGAGAGCGGCGTCATAGGCGGCAACGATGTCGGTCATCTTGCCGCTGGCCGAGGGCGCCGTCGCGGCGAATTCGCGGCTGGCGACAATCGAGCGGTCGGAGGCGCGCAGGAGGCGAACATAAAGCGTGACGCGCGCTTCCGTCGCCGCCTGGCCGAGGCCCTGCGTGGCAACGCGCGCCGCCGCAAACTGGCGAATGTCGCCGACCAGCGCAAGGTCCATGCGCGCGCCGCTGCCCGAACCGATGGCGGACGGGAAATGTCCGGTATTGTGCAATGTCTCGACCGTCAGCGCGGCGATCATGCGCGGTGCGCGGTCGCTCCAGCGCGCGCCGGCATAATATTTGATCTCGTTGGGCGACGGCTGAAAGACGATGCGCGTCGTATCGACGGCGGCCGGCGCCGAAAATTCCTCGACAACCACCTGCGCCATCGCCGCCACCGCGCCTGCCGGCACCTGCGGCGTCGCCGCCGTCAACACATAAAGACTGGGCGCCGGCTCGCTGGCGACATTGGCCAGCGCACAGGCGCCGAGCGGCCCGAGCATCAGGCCGAGGCCCGCCACGCGCAGCATTTTTCCAAACCGGCTGTCCATCGCGCCCTGCCCTCTCATTCGGCCCTGACCTCGGGCACATTTTTGCCGATCAGAAAGCGGGCCGGATCGTCCTGCGCCCGCGACGCGATCCGGTCGAGCGAGGCCACCAGCGCCCGCGTTTCGGCGACCAGTTGCGGCAATTGCGCAAGGCCGGCGCCGAGGCCGGGCCCGCTCTGTTTCAGAACCGTGTCGAGTTCCTCGGCGACCAGACGATAGGAATGCGCGGCCTCGCGCGCATCGGTGAGGAAGAGGCGGACATCGTCCTTGAGCAGCGCATCGGCATTGCGGCTCAGGCTGTTGAGATGCACCGAGGCCTCGGAAAGCTGCTTGATCGCCCGGCTCATGTCATTCGAACCGCCGGCCAGCGCCGCCGATATCGTGTTCATGTTTTCGATCGCCTCGGTGATCGCTTGCTGGTTGGCGGTCACAACCGCATTGAGGTCGCGGATCAGACTGTTGGCGCTTTGCAGCGTTTCGGGGCCGGCCGCGAGCAGATCCTGGAACACGGACGGCGCGGCGCGGATGATCGGGTATTCGCGATCGGATGGCGCCGTCAGCGGCGCCGATCCCTCGGTGCCGCCGGTGATCTGGATGAAGGCAACGCCGGTGAGACCCGAGAGCTCAAGCTGCGCCACCGAATCTTCCTTGATCGGCGTGCGCGCATCGAGTTCGACGATGGCGACAACCTTGTTGGGATTGCGCTCCATCAACCGCAGGTCGACGACCTTGCCGACCGGCAGGCCGTTATATTGCACCGGGCCCGAGACCGAGAGACCCGACACCGAACCGTCGAAGATGATCATGTAATAGGCAAACTGGCGATTGAGCTGCACGCCGTTGAGCCAGAGCACAAACAGGAAGATGCCGACCAGTGTCAGCAGCGTGAAGGCGCCGATCAGCACATTGTTGGACTTGATTTCCATGGCTCTTACTTGCCCGCAAAGGCCGCGCGCGCCCGCGGCCCGTGAAAATATTCATGCACCCATGAATGACGGCTCAACAGCATGTCGTCGATCGTGCCGATCAGAATAACATGCTTCTCGGCAATGACCGCTATCCGGTCGCAGGTCGCATAGAGCGTATCAAGGTCGTGGGTGACCAGAAAGACCGTCAGGCCCAGCGTTTCCGTCAGATCGTTGATCAGCTCGTCGAACGCCGCCGCGCCGATCGGATCGAGACCGGCGGTCGGTTCGTCGAGAAAGAGGATTTCCGGGTCGAGCGCCAGCGCACGGGCCAGGCCCGCTCGCTTTCGCATGCCACCGGACAGCTCCGAGGGGTAGAGCGTGGCCGCCGCCGGTTTCAACCCCACCATCGCAATCTTGACCGCCGCCAGTTCATTCATCAGCTCCGGCGACAGATGGAGATGCTCCCGGTACGGAACCTGGATGTTTTCGGCCACGGTGAGCGCCGAAAAGAGCGCCCCGTCCTGGAACAGCACGCCCCAGCGCCGCTCATGGAGGCGGCGCTCTTCTTCCGGCAGTTCGGCAAGGTCGATGCCGAAGACACGGATGCGCCCGGCATCGGGCGTCTTGAGGCCGAGGATCGTGCGCAAGAGGACCGACTTGCCGGTACCCGAACCGCCGACAATGCCGATCACCTCGCCGCGCTTCACCGTCAGATCGAGACCGTCATGGACGACATTGTCACCGAACCGCGTGACAAGGCCCTCGACTTCGATGATGGGTTCGCCCTTCTGCATGGCCTAGATATCCACAGCGGTGAAGAACATGGCGAAAAGCGCATCGAGAACGATGACGAGGAAGATCGAATAGACGACCGAGCGTGTTGTCTGCGCGCCGACCGATTCGGCGCTCCCCGAAACCGCCATGCCGGCGCGGCAGCCGACCAGCGCGATGGTGGCGGCCATGAACGGCGCCTTGACCAGACCGACGCCGAAGGTCCAGAAACCGATCGCCTCCTGCACGCGCTGGATATAGACGCCGGGCGACATGTTGAGCATCAGCTGCACGACGACGCCGCCGCCGATCAGGCCCATGATATTGGCGACGAAGGTCAGCAGCGGCAACGCCACGATCAGCGCCAGCACGCGCGGCAGCACCAGCATTTCCATCGGGTCGAGACCGAGCGTGCGCATCGCATCGATTTCCTCGCGCATCTTCATCGAACCGATTTCAGCCGTGAAGGCGCTGCCCGAACGTCCGGCCACGATGATCGCGGTCAAGAGCAACCCGACCTCGCGCAGGAAGATGATGGCGATCAGATTGACCGTGAAGACCTCGGCACCGAACTGCTTGAGCTGTACCGCACCCTGCTGGGCAACGACGGCGCCGATCAGAAAGGTCAGCAGACAGACCAGCGGCAACGCGTCGAAACCGGCCTTCTCCATGTGATGCATGAAGGGAACGATGCGAAATCGACTCGGATGGACGATGGTGCGGCCGGCGGTGACGACAACGGCACCGACGAAACCGAGCATGCCCAGCGCCTCGCCGCCAATGGCGCGCACCGCCTCGCCGACCCGGCCGGTGAACTCGATATAAAGCGGCTGCGAAAGATGGATGACGGGTTCGGGCACGCCGCCCCGGCCGATCTTGTCGATCAGGATGCGCTGGGCCTCGCTGATGTTCTTGAGATCGACCGCCAGTCCGCCCGCCCGCAGGAACGTCGCCGTGCGCGCCAGCACGCAGGCGCCCGCCGTGTCGAAACGGCTGATATCCGTGAAATCGATTTCGGCGCGCCGGGCCTCCGGCGGCGCGGCCAGCAGCTTGCGCAATTGCCGGTCGATCGGATCGAGATGGACAATCGACCAGTCGCCCGCCGCCACGATGCGCAAGGTCCCGGCCTCGACGCCGATCGTGCAGGACGCTGGCGTCGCGGCATCCGGCTCCCGTCCTGCTGAATTATGCGTCCCGGCCAAACCGCCCCCAAAATCCGCCCCGCACCCGTCGATTGACGCACTGTGCCCCCGGGCCCGGCCGACGGCAAGCAATCCCACACGGGCCTTGCGCGCGCGCGTGCCGCATGGATTTGCCGGCACCGCCGGGCTAGTTTCCTGCTCTGTCCCGGCGGCAGCCGGGCTCAATCCCGGTCCCGACCTTCAGAAAGGTGTTCCCATGCGTGGTTTCTATGCAGGTTTGACGGCAATCGGTCTGGCGCTTTCGCTGCCGGGCGCGGCGCTCGCCGAGGAGGCCGATCTCGCCGCCGGTGAGAAGCTCTTTGCCCGCTGCAAGGCCTGCCACACGCTCGATGAGGGCGGCAAGAACGGCATCGGCCCCAATCTGCACGGCATTTTCGGCAGCACGGCCGGAACGCGCGAAGGCGTCACCTATTCCAAGGCCATGAAGGCCAAGGGCGAGGAAGGCCTGGTCTGGACCGATGAAACGCTCTCGACCTATCTCGAGCGCCCGGCGGCGATGGTGAAGGGCACCAACATGGCTTTTCCCGGCCTGAAAAAGCCCGAGGAACGCGCCAGCCTGATCGCCTATCTGAAGCGCGAGACCGACGCCGAATAAACTTCCACATATCGCCATAATTAAGGCGCGCCCGCGCCGGCCCGGCGCTGGAACGAATGCTGCAGCAAAAGCAGTAGCGGCATCCGTCTTTGTCCCGTAACAAGACAAGGGCGGGGTCGAAAGTTTCAATATGGGGCACCCGTTCCGGCATTTTCCCCGGGGCGGTCGCAGTGAGACATGAATCCGACGCCTGCATTCCGCAGACTTTCCGCAATCCTGCCGGGCCTTGTGCTTGTGCTGGGGCTCGCCGTTGCGATCTACGATCCGCGCGGCATGGGCAGTTTCCTGCAGAATCAGGTCTTCGATCTCTATCAGCAAATCCTGCCGCGCGAAGCGGCACCGGCCGGCCCGCATGCCGTCTATGTCGACATCGACGCCGAAACGGCCAAGCGCTTC
This sequence comes from Parvibaculum sp., assembly GCF_030651915.1. Classification (GTDB taxonomy): domain Bacteria; phylum Pseudomonadota; class Alphaproteobacteria; order Parvibaculales; family Parvibaculaceae; genus Parvibaculum. Next base: position 249,613 of record NZ_JAUSBV010000008.1, read on the forward strand.
GGCGCATGGCCCTGGCCGCGCAAGCGGCTGGCCCAGCTTGTCGAGCGCGTGCGCGAGGGCGGCGCCACCGCCATCCTGATCGACGCAGCCCTGTCCGAGCCGGATCCGACCGCCATCCGCGAACTGATGCAACTCTGGGCGCCGCTGCCGGCCGGGGGCGACTTCGCCGGCCTCGCGGGCGCGCTGCAAAGCCTTCCCGATCATGACCGCGAACTGGCGGCCCAGTTGCGCGCGACGCAGGCCGTCGTTTCCTTCGTGCCGGGAAAGACCGCCTTCGACGGACAGCACATGCCGGCCCGCCCCGCATCGATCGTGCCGCAAGGCGGCGAACCGCGGCACTATATGCATGAATACAAGACCTGGCGCCCGACGCTCGCGCCCTTCGAGGTCGCCGCCCGCGGCGTCGGCGCGAGCCTGCCGGGTGACGCCGCCACCGGCATCCGGGTGCGCGATCTGCCCCTGCTGGTCAATCTGGACGGCACGCTCTATCCCTCCAATGTGCTCGAAACACTGCGCGTGGCGCGCAACGGCAGCGGCTATCGCGCCATTGTCGCCGCGCCCGAATACGGCTTCTCCTTCGAGATGGAGCCCGGCCTCGAGCGCGTCGAAATCGGCGACACGCCCCTCGTCGCGCAGACGACCAGGGATGGCAGGCTCCGGCTTTATTTCGGCCGCGACGACACACGCAGCGCCGTGCCGGCCTGGAAGATGCTCGACCGCTCGGCCGATGTGCCGTCGCTCGAAGGACGCATCGCCGTGATCGGCGTCTCGGCGAACGGCGTCGAACGGATGTTCGACACGCCGGCCGGAACCGCGCTCGCCTCCGGCGCCATCGCCGCCAGCGCCATCGACCAGATCGCCGGCGGCCATTTTCTGGTCCGTCCGGGCTGGGCGGCCAGTGCCGAACAGCTCACCATTTTCCTCGGCGGCATCTTCGTCATTCTCGTCGTGCGCCGCTTCCGCCTTCGCTGGGGCTTCACACTGACGCTGCTGCTGATCGCCGGCAGCGCCTACGGGTCCTGGTGGGCATTCGAAACGCATCGCTGGCTGCTCGACCCGGCGCTGGGCGCCGTGACGCTGCTGCTCGCCTGCTTCACCTGCGCGCTGATGACGCGGCTGCATACCGAGGACGAAATCCGCTTCGTCGAGACGCAGTTCGGCCGCCGTCTCTCCTCATCGGGCCTTGCCCGCATGAAGGCCAATCCGCGCCTCATCCGCGCCGAGGGCACGCTGCGCGACGTATCCTCCGTTGTCGCGGGCCTGCGCGGATTCAACATCATCGCCGACCGCTATCTCGAAGATCCAACGGCCTATGCCGATATTCTCAATCGCTTCTTCTCGCCGATGACCAAGATCGTGCAGGACCGCAACGGCATGGTGGATCGCGGCGTCGGCGACACGCTTTTTGCGGTCTGGAATGCGCCGCTCGATGTCTCCGACCACGCCTCCAAGGGCTGCGATGCCGCCTTGCGCATGGTCGAGAACCTGGAAGCACTGAACGAATTCCTCGAAGAGGATGCGTTTCGCCAGCATCTGAGCCATGTGCCGCTGAGCCTGTCGATCGGCATCGACACGGGCACCGCGATCACGGGCAATATGGGCGCCGTCCAGCGCTTCGACTATGGCGTACTCGGTGAGCCGGTCAGCTTCGCGGCCTATCTGCAACGGAACGCGCGCCATTATGGCCCGGCGATCATCGTCGGCGAAGGCACGCAGCGCAGCGTCGGCGGCCGTTATGCCCTGCTTGAGATCGACCTTGTGTCGACGCCGCGCCACCCGGAAGGCCGCCGCGTCTATGCGCTGCTCGGCGATCCGATCATGCGGGCCAATCCGAAATTTCGCGCGCTGCAGGAAGCGCATGCGCTGATCTTCTCGGCCTATCGCAGCCAGCGCTGGGCCGAGGCGCGGGCCGCCATCGCCGAATGCCGCAAGCTCAATGGCGCGATCCCGACGCTCTACGACTTCTACGAAGCGCGCATCGCCGGCTATGAGGCAAACCCGCCCGGTCCGCACTGGAACGGCGCCTTTTTTGCCGGTCGCGTCTAGGGAGCGGCTGTCCCAATACGGGGCTTGGCGGCAAGACGCTGCCGCGCCATGATCGCGCTCCGATTCCAGCACGCAACGAGGCCGCCCCTTTCCATGCGCGAGATCGACGTCGACATCGAATCCTGGCCGATCGCGGGCGCCTTCACGATTTCGCGCGGTTCTAAAACCGAAGCCCGCGTCATCGTCGTGAAGCTGCGCGAAAGCGGGGCGACGGGACGCGGCGAATGCGTGCCCTATGCGCGCTACGGCGAAACCGAAAAAGACACGCTGGCCGCGATCCGCGCCCTGCAGCCTCAGATTTCCGACGGGCTGACGCGCGAGGATCTGCAACGCGCCATGCCACGTGGCGCGGCGCGTAATGCCATCGATTGCGCGATGTGGGACCTCGAGGCGCGGCAGGCGCAATGCCCAGTCTGGAAACTGGCCGGCCTCGACGAACCGAAACCCGTGACCACCGCCTACACACTGACCCTTGCCGCACCGGACGCGATGCGCGAGGCCGCGCGCGAAAACGCGCACCGCCCGCTGCTGAAGCTGAAACTTGGCGGCGGGACGGACGATATCGCCCGCGTCGAAGCGGTGCGCAAAGGCGCGCCCAATGCGACGCTGATCGTCGATGCCAATGAAGGCTGGACGGCCGACGACGTGATGCCGATGGCGCGCGAACTGGCGCGGCTCGGCGTCGCGCTGATCGAGCAGCCGCTGCCGGCAAAGGACGACGAAGCATTGCGCGACATCAGCAGCCCGGTGCCGCTCTGCGCCGACGAAAGCGCGCATGGCCTTGAAGGCATGAAGCGGCTTGTCGGCCTCTACGATTTCATCAACGTCAAGCTCGACAAGACCGGCGGCCTGACCGAAGCCTTGTCGGTGGTGCGCTGTGCGAAGCTGCGCAAGCTGCGCGTGATGGTGGGCTGTATGGTGGCGACGTCGCTGGCCATGGCACCGGCCATGCTGATCGCGCAAAAGGCCGACTATGTCGACCTCGACGGGCCGCTGCTGCTGACCAAAGACCGCGCGCCGGGCCTGCGCTACGAGGGCAGCACCGTCCATCCGCCGGAACGAGAGCTGTGGGGCTAGATCTCGAGGACGATCTTGCCGAAATGCGAGGCCCCCGCCATCAACCGCAATGCGTCCTGTGCTTCGTCGAGGCCAAACCGCTTGTCGATCACCGGGTGAATGTCGTTCTGTTCGATCGCGCGCGTCATATCCTCGAAATGGGCGCGGCTGCCGACCGTGACGCCGCTGATTTTGAGGTTCTGCGAAAAGATCGCAGCGACGTTTACGTCCTTGCTCAAGCCACTGAGAATGCCGATGACACCGACATGGCCGCCAACACGCGCCGCCATGATCGACTGCGGAAAGGTGTCCGCGCCGCCGACCTCGACCACGTGATCGACGCCGCGCCCACCGGTCAGCTTGCGCGCTTCCGTTGCCCAGTCGGGTGTCGTCTTGTAGTTGATGAAATCGTCGGCTCCGAGTTTCCCCGCGCGTTCGAGCTTTTCATCCGATGACGAGGTGACGATGACGCGCGCGCCGGCCGCCTTTGCGAACTGCAGCGCAAAAATCGAAACGCCACCGGTGCCTTGGACAAGCACCGTGTCGCCGGCTTTCATCCGCCCTTCGACCACCAGCGCGCGCCATGCGGTCAGCGCGGCGCAGGGAAGACAGGCGATTTCCTCATGGCTGAGATTGGCCGGCGCCTTCGACACGCCTTCGGCGGAGAGACACATATATTCCTGCGCGCAACCGTCGATCGGTCCGCCCAGCGCCGTGCTTCCGAGCGTTTCGGGCACCGGATCGCCGGACAGCCAGCCCTGAAAGAAACTCGGCGCCACGCGATCGCCGACCTTCAGGCGACGCACCCCCTCGCCCACTTCCACCACCTCGCCCGAGCCGTCCGAGAGCGGGACGAGCGGCAGCTTGTGACCGGGACCATAGGTTCCGCTGACGGTCGCGAGGTCGCGATAGTTGAGTGAGGCGGCTTTCATGCGGATGACAACCTGACCCGGGCCGGCCTTCGGAACGGGCCTGTCGGCAAGCTTCAGATTGTCGATGCCGTAGGCGCCTTGAATTTCCATCGCGCGCATGTCGTTTTCTCCCGTTCATTGAATTTTGTTGCTGCAATAACTGGCGCAGAAAAAGCGGATGTCAAACGGAAGCGATTTGACGCAAGGTCCGGCTCAGCGAGGGGTATCGCCCCTGATCTGCGTGCGATGCATGACGCGGCGCTCGCGCCCGTCGAAACCGTCGCGGCGGTGAATCGCACAGCGATTGTCCCAGATGAGGAGATCGCCGACCGCCCATTGATGCGTCCACGAAAATTCCGGTTTCGCGCAATGCGCCCACAAGCGGTCGAGAAGTTGCTCGCTTTGCTCGACGGGAAGTCCCTCGAGATAACCGTTGAGACGGCGGCCGAGATAAAGCGCCTTGCCGCCGGTCGCCGGATGGGTGCGGATCGCCGGATGCTTCGCGCCGGGTGCTGTGCGCACATCGATAACGGCGTCGGCGCCGGCGCGCAACTCGCCGACGCTGGTGGTGCTGGCGTCGTGATTGCAGATGCGGCCCTCGATAGCGGTACGCAAATCGGCAGGTAGCGTTTCGAGCGCCTTGTACATATTGGCAAAACTCGTGTCGCCGCCGGTTTTCGGAATTTCGAGCGAATAAAGCACGCTCGCCATCGGCGGCGCCGACACGTAGGACATATCGGTGTGCCACTCGGCTTCCTTATCGCCGAGCGCCCCGATGGGTTTGCCGTTTTCGAGCACGTTGGAGATGATCCAGATTTCCGGTCGCGACTTTTCCTGACCGCCCGCCATGTCGGTGGCGCTGGCGGGCGCGATGTCGAGCTCGCCGAAATGCCGAGAGAACCGGATCAGGTCGTCATCGGAAAGTTTCTGGCCGCGGAAGAGCAGAACGATGTGGTCGTACCAGGCCTGCTGGATCGCCATGAAAGCATCGCCCGTCAACGGCTTCGACAGGTCGACGCCGCGAACCTCAGCACCCAGGGCGTGTCGGCTCGGAATGATCTCGATGCTCATCTTCTTCCTCTGTTTCCTCGATCAGCGTACCGCCATCCCAGCGCGCCGCAACATAGAGTGCGCCCACAAGACCCAGCGCACCCGCCGCCGCCGACAGCAGATAGGCCTGCCCACCGTATGCCTGATAGAGCGGCCCGGCAGCCAGCGTCATCGCGCCCATGATAACGCCGGAGGACAGCGCGCCGTAAAGACTTTGTGCGGTCGCCGCCAGCGACTTCGGCGCCGCCGCCGCCACGAAATACATGGCCCCGAGATGCGCCGCGCAAAAGGTCAGCGCATGGAGAATTTGCAGGCCGAACAATGCCCAGAGCGGCGGATCGAAAGCCGTGAACGTCCAGCGGAGCATAGCCGCGCCCGCCCCCAGGATCAGCAGCGATGCAGGGCTGAACCGCTTGAGCACCCGCGCCGAGAAGGCAAAAAGGATGATTTCGGCAATAACGCCGACCGCCCACAGGACGCCGATCAGGTTTTCGCCATAGCCGAGTTGCTGCCAGTTCAGCGTGCCGAAGGCGTAGTAGACCGCATGGGTCGACTGGACGAGGCTCGCCGTCACCAGTCCAACCAGGAAGACCGGGTGGCGGATAATCGCCAGCGACGCCATGAACTGGCCGCCCGGCCGCCGCCGCCGCTTGCGGACTGGCCGTTCCTTAACCAGCAGATGCGCGCCGCCAAGGCCGATGGCGATGGAACCGATCATGCAGGCAATGACGATCGAGGCCGGGTTCCATTCGAGAAGCCAGCCGCCGCCGGTCGCCGCGAAGATGAAGGTGATCGAGCACCAGAGCCGGACGCGGCCGTAATCGACGCCCTGCTCCTGTGTCGCGCGCATGGCGATGGATTCAACCAGCGGCGTGACCGACGGCCAGAGACACATGAGCAAGGCGGCAACGAGGAAGATCGCCCAAAAGCTGTCGGTGAAGAGAAAGAGAGAAACGGTGGCCAGCGAGGCCCAGGAAAGCAGAATGGCGACCCCGCGCCGGTTCTCCCAGCGATCGGCAACAAAGGCGAAGACCGGGCCCGCCGCGATGCGCAGGAACATCGTCGTCGCCAACACCAGCGCGATGTCTTCGGACCCGAGCCCCTTCGACTTCAGCCATACCGGAAAAAACGGCATGTTGATGCCGCCGAACAGGCATAGCGAGCCATAGAAGATCGACAGGCGGACGGAGAGCGACATGATGCGCGGACTTCCCGATGGGAGCACCCACTCATAGCGCGGCGGGCCACGCCTCGGGAAGCAGGATGTTTCAGACCCGCAGCACTCAGCCGAGCGAGGGGAAAGTCAGCTTTCGGCGCTCCGTGGCAGCGACGAGATAATCCCAGATCCGCGCGTCAAGCGGCCCGGCCCAAGCTGCTTTCGACGTCTCGACATACGTCTGCAACTCAACCAGCAGCCCATTGAGCACCGCATTGGCCGCATCGAGCGCCTTGACGCGCAACGAAGCGTCGCGGCTGGCCGCCGCATCGGCGAGCATGGCGCTCAAGGCCGCGTCCTCGATCAACTTCGCCGCCTCGGCAAAAAGCGCCCGCATTTCGGTGTTCTCGGCGACACGAATATCGGCGGCGCGGTCATGCTCCTCGGCCGTCATGAACATCATCATCGCCATGATGCCGACATTGCCCATCGAATATTCGGCGTTGAGGTGCGGCGCGACATCCATCAGCAACGTACCGAAAAAGCCCTGCATCACCAGATCGACATCGGGTTTCATCGACGGGCCTCCTTTGCGAAATCGGCAAGCCGTTTTGCCAGCACCCGGTTGTGAACATCGGTGCAGTACCAGCTCGAAAAGGCCAGAACGGGATCGCGATTGGCGCCGGTCTGGTATTCCTTGCCGGCCGAAATCCAGATCGCAAGGCCCTTCAGCGAATTGAAAATCTCCCACCAGCGCATCCGGCCGGGGTCGATCGTCAATCCGCTTTCCTTTTCCCAGATCGCGAAAGCTTCATCGCGCGCGATCATGCCGCCGGGCCTGTCCGGCCGCTGAAACGCCCAGAGCGGATCGGCCGCCCAGGCGACATCTTCGAGCGGGTCGCCGAGATGGCACATTTCCCAATCGAGGATGGCGCGGATCTCGCCTTCCGGATTGAAGAGGAAATTGCCGGTGCGGTAGTCGCCATGCACGACCGAAATTTTCGGCGGTGGCGGCGGCGGATTGCGCCGGAGCCAGCGGATGGCGGCGCGCGCGACCGGCTGCGGCGCCAGCTCGTCCTCGTCGATCACCTTTTCCCACTTGTCGAGTTCGCGCTTCCAGCATGCATCGGGCGCGATCGACCCCATGTTGGCGTCGAAGCCGATCTCCTTCGGGTCGGCGGCGGCGATGTGCCCGAGATGCGTCCAGAACTGACGCCCGAGCGTTTCGGCAAGCGCGCCGTAAGGTTCGGGATTGAAAGGCGAGCCCGCCGTGCAACCCTCGATCTGCTCCATGACGAAGAACGGCCGGTCGAGCCATTTGAGATCGGTTTCAAGATAAAGCGGCTCCGGCACCGGCAGCCCGGTCGGGTGGAACGCGCGATAGGCGTTGTATTCGACGTCGCGCTCGGTCTCGATCAGGCTTGCCACCGGATCGCGGCGCAGGATGAGCGGACGTGTCTTCCTGTTTCCGCCCTCGCGCCAACTGGCGCTCAGGCGGAAAGTCTCGCGGCTGGCGCCGCCATGAATGCGCGAAACGCCGCTGATCTCGATTTGCGACGCCTGCGGCATCCTGTGCGCGAGATAGGCGGCGATGCGGGGTGCGAGATCGTCCATCGTCATTTCGCCGGGTCGAGAATGTCTTTGAAGCCCGACGGCGCATGCGGGCCGATGATCATCTGTTCGAGAATGCCGGCGCCCTCCCGCGTCGAACCGTCGGGCAGCGTCATCTCGGCCTTGACGAAGGCCTGGATGTGCAGATGCGGCGGCGCATAATCCTTGATATCGGCAAGTCTGAATTCCTCATAGCCGAGCGCATTGTCGCCCTTGTGTGCGCCGTGGCTCCATTCCGGGTGCCCGTAACCGAGCCCCATCATGTAGAAATTCCATTTGGCCGTGAGATCGATGCGGGTCTTGTCGCCCTTGCGGTTCTCGAAAAAGATCGACGCCGACTTCGCATGCCGCGACCCGGACGCGAACTGCAACTCCGAACGCACTCGATCCATTTCCTCCGGCTTCGCGTCCCGACCAAGCGGGCATATGACGCCCGAAAGGTTCCACGGTTCGCCGTGTTCGTCGTCATTGACGTGGAACAGCGTGATGCGGTCCTCGAAATTGAGCGGCGCCCAGAGCCAGTAGAATTGGAACGGCATCGGCGGCACCATCGGCTGTGCGTCCTGCGCGCCGACCGGACGCACGCCCCAGGAACGGTCGCGCGTGCCGATAAAGGCGTCGCGCGTGACCTCGATGCGCGTGTCCTTGATCTCGATCCAGCCTTCCCAGTCGCCATTCTGCGTCATCCGCGTCAGATCCATCAGCAGGCGCGGCCCGTTGCGGCGCGTGAAGCGCGGCTCCTTCAGCGCCGGCGCGCGGCCATGAAACGTCAGATCGGCCGTGATGCCGTATTCATTGTCGGCGACGCGCACCCGCAGGCATTGCAGCGGCTCGACAACTTCGATGGAGATCGGCCCGACATGCGTGTCCAAGCGCTCCATGTTGAGGAAGCGCGAGGCATGGATGTTGCGCTGTACGCCATCGACGATGACGCAGAACGAGGCGTCCATGATGTTGAGATGCGGATAGACGCCGAGCGCGGCGGCAAAAAACACTTCGCCCTCGCGCGTGTAACCGTTGAAGAAGTAGCGGTCGTAGAAATTGCGGTCGGTGCCCGAAAAGGCGATGGGCTCCGGTGTTTGATGAATCGGAAAATCGTCCGCCTTGGTGAGCATCGCGCTGGCCTCCCTCGCCGCCCGGCTTCAATGGCCGAGCTTCGTTCTTGATTGCTTTGCCAGCCAGAATGAACGCCCACTCGGCGGGGGTCAACTTGACAGGAAACCATCGCCGCCATGACGCAACGGAAGCGCAGCCGCCGGCCAGCGCTATCCGTCAGCAAACGGCGGCGATCAGATCACGATCATCTCGAAATCGGTCTTCGGCGTCCCGCATAGCGGGCAAACCCAATCGTCGGGGATTTCGGCCCACCGCGTCCCCGGGGGCAATCCTTCGCCCGGCAAGCCCTCGGCTTCGTCATAGATGAAGCCGCAGGTTACGCACTGCCATGTTTTGTAAGCGCCGCTCGCGTCCTTGCCGACCATAGCCCCCCCTTTTTACCCGTCGCTCCGTCAGTGCATCCGGTAACGGATGGGCACCGATTTCGGACCGCAGACGAAATTTGCCTCCATCAGCTTCGGCATACCCGACAATTCCAGCGATTCAAGGCGTGGCAGAAGTTCGTCCCAGAGAATGCGCATCTCCATTCGCGCCAGATGCTGGCCGAGGCAGACATGCGCACCGTAGCCGAAGGCGACATGCTTGTTGGGCGACCGGTCCACCTTGAAAGAGAACGGATCGGCAAACACATCCTCGTCGCGATTGCCCGACGGATAGGACAGCATCATCCAGTCGCCCTTGGCGATCCTGGTTCCGCGCAGTTCGGCATCGGCGGTGGCGCTGCGCATAAAATGCTTCACCGGCGTCACCCAGCGAATCGACTCTTCCAGATAGCTCGGGATGAGACCGGGATCCTTCTTGAGCATGACGAACTGATCGGGATTTTCTGCCAGCGCCCACAAACCGCCCGAGGTGGTGTTCGATGTCGTGTCGTGGCCGGCGGTCGCCGCGATGATGTAGTAGGACATCGCCTCAAGATGACCGAGCGGCTTCTCCTGGATCGTACCATTGGCAATGACGCTGGCGAGATCGTCGCGCGGGCAGGCGCGGCGGTCTTCAGTCATGGCGTTGAAGTATTCGATGAACTCACCGACGGTGGCTCCGATCTGTGCCAGTGCGGCATCGGCATCCTTGATCTCGACGCCACTCCGGTTGAGGTCCGGATCGGCGCTGCCGAACAGCTCCTGCGTCAATTTGAGCATGCGCGGTTCATCGGCCTCCGGCACGCCGAGCACTTCCATGATCACATGCAACGGATAGAGAAAAGCGACGTCGCGTGCGAAATCGCACTGGCCGCCCATATCGGCCATGCGGTCGATGAAGCCCTTGGCGATCTCGCGGATGCGCGCCTCAAGCCGCTTCAGGTTCTGCGGCATGAACCAGGATTGTGTCAGCCGCCGGTAGTTCATGTGATCGGGGTTGTCCATCTGCACCAGCGAGCGCACCAGATGCGGCGAACCGCCCATCAGCTCGCGCACCTTCTGGTCGACATCGATCGGCGTCAGCGTGGTTGCGCGGTCGCCATTGTGGAAGAGCTCGTTCTGCCGTTCGACCTCCAGAATGTCGGCATGCTTCGTGACGACCCAAAAGGGATCGAAATTCTCCGGCTGCGCCTGTGCCAGCGGCATCTCGCGCCGCAGAAAGGCAAACGCATCGTCGACGCGTTTGCCGTCCGCATAGGCTTTCGGATCGATAATGGTCTGCGCGATATCCTGGGGGATCATGTTTGTGTTTCCTGTCGAACTTCCTAAATCCATAGCGATGCTATGGCTATTTGGTGCGGCAATCAAAGGAGCAAGTGATCGCGCAATGTCCGACTTGCGCAACGTTATAAACTCAGGTTCTGCCGCTTGCTCGCGGTTCCGGTACCGATAGCCGCCACCGGTCTACGCAAACCCGAGATAAACCGGATGCATCCCGAGGATACCGCGACGTAATTCGATTGCGCATGCCTTGCATTCACCGTTCAATTCACACGCCGGCGGGATTGTGACCGGCAGTCATTCGACGTCGCGCGAAGAGAGGGTCTGGCCATGAAAATATTCGTCACAGGCGCGTCGGGATTTGTCGGCGGCGCGGCAGCCCGGCAGCTTTCTGGAGATCACGAGGTTCTGGCGCTGTCGCGCTCGGAAAAATCCGATGCCATCATCAAGGCACTGGGTGCGGCACCCGTTCGCGGCGACCTGAAAAGCATCGACGCGGCGATGCTACGCGGCGTCGATGCCGTGGTGCATTGCGCGGCCAAGGTCGAGACCTGGGGCCCGATGAAGGAATTCATCGACATCAACGTGACGGGCACCGAGCGGCTGCTGAAGGCGGCGCGCGATGCAGGCGCCAAACGCTTCGTTCACATCGGCACCGAGGCGGCACTTTTTTACGGGCAGGCGATGAACGACCTCGATGAGACGGCGCCATTGGCCTTCACCTCGCCGCTGCCCTACCCGCGCAGCAAGGCGCTGGCCGAACGCGCGGTGCGCGCGGCCAATGACGACGGTTTCACGACCATTGTGCTGCGCCCTCGCTTCATCTGGGGACCTGGCGACCAGACATTGCTGCCCGCCTTGCAGGCGATGGTCAAAGCCGGCCGCTTCACCTGGATCGACAAGGGACGTGCACTCACCGACACGGTGCATGTCGACAATGTGGTGCATGCGATCCGCCTCGCGCTGACACAAGGCAAAGGCGGCGAGGCCTATTTCATCACCGATGGCGGCGAGCCGATCTCGTTCCGCGACATGATGACGAAAATGGCGGCCACCATCGATTTGAAGCTGCCCGACAAGAACATGCCGGGCTGGCTCGCACGCGGCGCCGCAAAGCTTCTCGACCTCATCTGGCGCCTGACGCTGCGCCGGACGCCACCGCCCATCGACCCGCATACGGCGGCGCTGCTGTCGCGTAATTGCACGCTGAAAATCGACAAGGCGCGGCGCGATCTCGGCTATGAGCCGGTCATTGCGCGCGAGGCCGGCATCGCGGCGCTGATGCAGGCCGGACGTTGACGCCGCATTGCGCGCGGGCCTGATTTGCCCGATGCTTCGGCGGCAGGCATATGGCGGAGGAAAATCACATGCGGCTCTGGTTGGCCATCGGCGCGCTGAGCGGGCTCGTTTCGGTGGCGCTTGGCGCCTTCGCGGCGCATGGGCTGCAAGCGCGTGTCGGCCCGGCGGAACTGGCCGCCTTTGAAACCGGCGCGCGCTACCAGATGTATCATGCACTGGCGCTGTTCGCTGTCGCCTGGGCTGCGGCGCAAGGCGGCGGCACCTTCGCGCAGGCGGCCGGCTGGGCCTTCCTCATCGGCACGATCCTCTTTTCCGGCTCGCTCTACTATCTCGGCCTTACCGGCAGCCGCATGCTGGTACTGGTGACGCCGATTGGCGGCATTGGCTTTCTGGCCGGCTGGCTCGCGCTTGCCCTCTCGGCCTGGACCATGAAGAGCGGAGCCTGAGCCGCCACCTCTTGTAATAAAATAGACTGCAGTCTATTTTCCTGCCGGGGCCGAGGGTCGAGGCGGAGGCGAGAGCATGGGTGAACGGATTCTGGTGGTTGGCGGCGGCATCGCCGGTCTGTCGACCGTGCTGGCGCTGGCCCGCGCGGGCCGCGAAGTAACGATCCTCGAACGCGACCCGCCCCCGCCCGAGACCTCGGCCGACGAAGCCTTCGATCATTGGGAGCGCAAGGGCGTCGGCCATCTGCGTCACAGCCATGCATTCCTGGCACGACTGCACATGCTGATCCGCGACAATTATCCCGAGTTGATGAAAGATCTGCTGGCGGCCGGCTGCCGCGAGCTCGTCTTCGCCGACAATCTCTCTCACGCAATGCGCGCGCGCTACGTTCCGGCGCCGGGCGACAAGGACATGACGATCCTGACCAGCCGCCGTACGACGCTGGAACTGGTGATGCGCCGCTATGCGGCACGCCAGCCCGGCATCCGCTTTGAGACCGGCGCGCTGGTGCGCGGTCTTCTGACCGACCGCGAAGACGGCAAGCTTCGCGTCACCGGCGTCACGGTGGAGCAAAACGGCGCGCGGCGCGACTGGCCAGCCGATATCGTGATCGATGCTGCCGGAAAGAACAGTCAGGCCATCGACTGGCTCAACGAGGCAGGCGCCGGCATCCCGGAAGAAAACGAGCGCGCGGGAATCCTCTATTTCACGCGACACTACCGGCTGCGGGACGGCGTTACGGAGCCCGAACGCGGCAAGGTACCCGGCGCAGGCGATCTCGGTTTTATCAAATATGGCGTGTTCCCCGCCGACAATGGCTGCTTCTCGATCACGCTGGCGGTGCCGGAGATCGAGATCGAAATACGCAAGGCCGTCGTGCGCCCCGAAATCTTCGACGGCATCTGTGCACAATTGCCGGGTATCGCCCGCTGGACCTCGCCCGAGACATCGCGATCCGTCAGCCGCGTCTTCGGCATGGGCGAACTGATCAGCCGCTGGCGGCATCTGGCCGTGAAGGACGAGCCGCGTGTGCTCGGCTTTTTCCCGATCGGCGACAGTGTTATCCGCACCAATCCACTCTATGGACGCGGCTGCTCTTTCGCTGCCATCGCCGCCGAGGCGTTGCGCGATGCACTCGACCTGCCGGAAGCTGCCACGCGCGCCGTCTACTACCACAAGCGCCTCGCCGTCGATCTGCGTCAGTACTATGACGACATGGTCAAGCAGGATCTGTCAGCTATCAAGCGGGCGCGCAATGCGATCGATCCTGACTACAAACCGGGACTGAAGGCGCGGCTTATCAAGAGTTTTGCCGAAGACGCGATCACACCGGCGCTGCGCGGCGACGTCGAATTGTTGCGCACTTTCATGCGCGCCTTTCATATGGTTGATCGTCCGAACCTGTGGCTGCGCGATCCGCGCAATATCGCCAAGATTCTGTTCACCTGGGCGCGCGGCAAGAAGCGCAATGCCGCGTATTATCCACCGAAACTCGGGCCCGATCGCGGCGAAATGCTGACGTCACTCGGACTGTCGCCAACCGCCGACGCGGAACGGCTGAAGGCCGCATAGAAATCAAGCTTCCCTCCAAGCAGGAAAGAAACAGGGCGATGAAATTTCCCGAGCCGCACTATGTCGAGACAAACGGCATCCGGATGGCCGTTTATGAGCAAGGCCCGAAAGACGGCGTGCCCATCGTGATGTGCCACGGGTTTCCGGAACTTGGCTACTCATGGCGTCATCAGCTTCCAGCCGTCGCGGGCGCGGGCTTCCGTGCCCTCGCGCCGGACCAGCGCGGCTACGGCAATACCGGCGGCCCGAAGGGGTCGGACGCAGTGCCGCTCTACGACATCGCCCATCTGACGGACGATCTGGCGGGGATGCTTGACGCTCTCGGCATCGACAAGGCCGTCTTCGCCGGACACGACTGGGGTGGCATGGTCACCTGGCAGATGGCGCTGCGCCACCCGGACCGCGTCGCCGGCGTCATCGGCGTCAACACGCCCTTCATTCCGCGCGGTCCCATCGACCCGATCGCCGGAATGCGAATGGTTTTCGGCGAAGACATGTACATCGTCTATTTCCAGAAATTTGGCGTCGCGGAAAAGATTTTCGATACCGATGTCGCTCGCTCGATGCGCTTCTGGTACCGCAAGAGCGCGATGAAGCTCGCCGACTTCGATGCCCTGCCCGCCGACCAGAAGAACCTGTCGTTCCTGAAGTCCTTCGACGCCGACGAAAGCACCTGGCTCGGTACGCAGTTACTCAACAAGGAAGAGCTCGACTACTACACCCGGGCCTTCAAGAAGTCGGGCTTCGAAGGCGGCATCAACTGGTACCGCAACTTCACGCGCAACTGGCAACTGACCGAAGGTCAGACCGAAAAGATCGACGTTCCCTGCCTGATGATTTCGGCCGCCGACGACATCGTGCTCCGCCCCGAACTGACGGCCGGCATGGAGAACTACATCCCCGATCTCGAAAAGCACGTAATCGCCGATTGCGGCCACTGGACTCAATCGGAGAAGCCGGACGAGTTGAACCGGCTGATGGTCGATTGGCTGAAGCGTCGTTTCAGCTGAATCTCGCACGGATGTGACTTGCCGCCTGCCCCGAAAATGGCCAGAATGACCAAATTGTAACAATCGGTCAGTCCGGCCTCGGGGGAGGACAGGCATGGAATGGATGGAGCGTATCCTCGCCGATCCCGCCTTGCCGCACGCCTTTCTCGGCTGGCTGATCTTGGTCAATTCACTGGCGGTGTTCTTTTTCTTCCGGCATTGCGCGGCGCGGGCGATTCTGGCCGCCTGGCTGGCCAATCTTCTGCTCCTCGACATGGTGCGCGCCAACGGCGTGACGTCTCTGAGCCATATGCTGCTCTGGACGCCGCTGCTCGCCTGGCTAGTCTGGCGCAATCCGGCGTTCGACTTGCGCTCACCCCTCGGACTGTGGCTGGTCGTGGTCTTCGCCTCGGACCTCGTGGCTATCTCCGTCGGTTATGTCTCGCTCTTTCAAGAGAATACGAACGGACCGCCAATACTCGCGGGCCTGTGAAAGCCTGCTAGACTGTGAGTTCGGCTTTCAGATCCGGCACCTGCATGACATTTGCCCGCGACCGTGCTGCCCTGCTGTTTGCAAACGAAACCTTCTATCGCGCCTTTGCAGGCCGCGACATGACGCTGATGGGCGCGCTCTGGGCCGATGTCGAACAGGTGACGTGCCTGCATCCGGGCTGGCCACCCGTCGAGGGGCGCGATGCAGTGCTGCAAAGCTGGCATGCGATCCTGACCGGACCGGCAAGCCCCAACATCGAGTGCTTGCGGGCACGCGCCAGCCTTCACGGCGACACGGGCATCGTCATCTGCTACGAGCGCATCGGCCCGGACTACCTGCTGGCGACCAACATCTTCATTCGCAGCGGCGAGGGCTGGCTGATCGTCCATCACCAGTCGGGCACGGCGCCGGACCCCGACGAAGAGACCGCGACGCCCCGGCAACGCCTGAACTGATGCTTGAATTGGGGCCCGGAATACCCCTCGCTTACATTTTTGTTAGCGGGTTGTTGCCTTGCCCCTATGCCGTTATGATCCGCCGCGCTTTAATGCGGCGCAGTATGGGGTATACCCCCTCCGGCCATCCGGACGCCGCCTTCGGCGCGCATCAAATAGAGACCGAGGAAATCTGTATGTCGCAGGCGCTGGAGCGCAATGAGACGGATAACGCGCTGGCCGGGCCCGCGAAAAAATCCACAACCGACGCACCGAAGCTCGCCGCCATTTCCGGCGACCGGCCGCTGCGCATCCTGCTGCCGAGCTATCGCTCGAACCCGACCACCGGCGGCCAGGGCGTCTATATGCGCCACATTGCCAAGGCACTGGTCGAACTCGGCCATCAAGTCGACGTGATCTCGGGTCCCCCCTATCCCGAAATCGACCCGCGCGTGAAGCTGATCAAGCTTCCCTCGCTCGACCTTTACGCCAATCCGCACCCGATCAAATCGATCCGGCCCTGGATGTTGGCCTCACCGATCGATCTTTTTGAATGGTGGAGCCATGCGACCGGCGGTTTCTCCGAGCCCTACACCTTTTGCGCGCGCATGGCGCGCTACGTGCGCGGTACCATCGCGGATTACGATGTCTGCCACGACAATCAGACGCTTGGCTGGGGCCTGCTGAAACTCCGCGATATGGGCCTGCCTATCGTCGGAACGATCCATCATCCGATCACAATGGACCGTCGTATCGATATCCAGCATGCGAAAACACTATCGCTGAAGCTGCTGAAGCGGCGCTGGTACTCCTTCCTCAACATGCAGATCAAGGTGGCGCGGCAGCTCGACCCGCTGATCGTCGTCTCCGAGAGCACACGACGCGACGTTGTGCGCGAATTCGGCGTCGACGCGTCGAAAACGCGCCTCGTTCTGCACGGCATCGACCATCTGCAATTTCGCCCGATGCCGCATGTGAAGCGGCGTGATGACCTGATCGTTGCCTGCGCCAGCGCCGACGTCCCACTGAAGGGTCTGATCTACTTGATCCGCGCCTATGCCGAACTCCTGAAAACACGGCCTAACCTCAGGTTGAAAGTGATCGGGCGTTTGCGTGAAGGAAACACGACGGACGAACTCCGCGCTTTCGGTATCATGGACAAGGTGGAGTTCGTGACGGGGGTCACCGACGAGGATATCACCACGATCTACAACGAGGCGACCATCGCCGTGTCGCCCTCGGTCTATGAAGGCTTCGGCTTCCCCTGCGGTGAGGCCATGTCATGCGGGACGCCCGTCATCGCGACCGATGGCGGCTCGCTGCCCGAAGTCGTCGGCGATGCCGGCATCATTGTGCCGCATTCCAATCCGCCGGCGCTCGCGCGCGCCATTGCCGCGATGCTCGACGATCCGGACATGCGGGCGCGCTACGGCGAGGCCGGGCGCGAGCGCATCCTCGCCAAATTCAAATGGGAACGTGCGGCGCGTGAATGCGTCGAGATATACAGGCAGACAATCGCAGATGCAGACCATCGACTTGAACGTGCTCGGGCTTAGGGACGGCCAGCGCGCGCTCGACCTCGGTTGTGGCGCCGGCAGGCATGTCCATGCCATGTATTACCACGCCGAATGCCACGTGGTCGGGATCGATCTCGGCTTCGAGGACGTGAAGCGCACGCGCGACGGCTTCGGCACCTGCCCCGACATGGACCCCGAAACAAGGCGCGCCTTCTCGCTGTCGGTCGGCAATGCGCTGTCGCTGCCCTTTCCCGATGCGAGTTTCGACAAGATCGTTTGCTCCGAAGTGCTGGAACACATCCCGGACTACAAGCAGGCGGTCGCCGAAATCGACCGCATCCTGAAGCCCGGCGGCACACTTGCCATCAGCGTGCCCCGCTTCTTCCCCGAATGGGTGTGCTGGAAGCTTTCCGACGATTATCACAACGAACCGGGCGGCCATGTCCGCATCTTTCAGGAGAGCGAACTGAAAGATGCCGTCGAGAAACGCGGACTCTCCTTCTTCCATCGTCATTTCGCGCATGGCCTGCATTCGCCTTACTGGTGGTTGAAATGCGCCGTCGGCGTGAAGCGTGAGGATGTGCGCCTCGTCAATCTCTACAAGCGCTTTCTCGAATGGGACATTCTCGAGGGCCCGTGGCTGACACGGACACTTGAAAAGCTCGCCGGACCGCTGATGGGCAAGAGCGTCGTTCTCTATTTCACCAAGGGAGCGGCGTGATGGTGCATCTGACCTGGGGCGACCCGGTCCCGGATGATTTTTTCGCAGGCTCGCAAGCGCGCATTATGGAGTTGCAGCGCGATAACGGCGCAATCCCCTGGTATGACGGCGGCGTCATCGACCCGTGGAACCACACCGAAGCCGCGATGGGCCTGACCGTGCTCGGCGAAATCGAGCATGCGCGCCGCGCCTTCCGCTATCTCACCGAGACGCAGTTGAAGGACGGATCGTGGTGGGGCCAGCTCGGTTCCGCCGTTCCCTTCGACGACGACGAACAACGCTTCACCGGCGAGGAACACGAAGCGGGCCATCACATCCGCGACACCAATTTCGCCGCTTACATCGCGACCGGTGCCTGGCATCACTATCTCGTCACGCGCGACCGCAAATGGCTGGCAGGCATCTGGCCGCATGTGAAGGCCGCGATCTCCTTTGTGCTGGCGCATCAGAGCCCGCATGGCGACATCCGCTGGTCGGCCGCCGATCCGCACACGCCGGAGGACGACGCGCTGATCACCGGCTGTTCCTCGATTTACAAGAGCCTCGAATGCGCCGCCCACATCGCACGCGAACTGGGCGAACCGTCGCGCGACTGGCTGGCCGCACGCGCCCGTCTCGGCGAGGCGCTGCGCGACAAGCCGCACCGCTTCGATCGCACCTGGGAGCCGAAGGACCGCTATTCGATGGACTGGTACTACCCCGTCCTCGCCGGCGTCGTCACCGGCGAAGCGGCCCGGAAGCGCCTCGACTGGAAATGGGACATCTTCGTCGCCGACGGCAAGGGCTGCCGCTGCGTGCTCGACCAACCCTGGGTGACGGTCGCCGAAAGCGCAGAGCTGACCATGGCGCTGCTGGTCGCCGGACGGCGCAAGGAAGCCGAGGCGATGCTCTCCTGGCAGCACCAATGGCGCGCCGATTGCGGCGCCTACTGGATGGGCTATCAGTTCGAGGACGATGTAGCCTGGCCGGCCGAGAAGCCGGCATGGACGGCCGCCGCCGTTATCCTGGCGACCGACGCCGTGACCGGCATGACGCCTGCCGCCCGCCTCTTCGCCGAGCGCACGCTAGCCGAGGCGGCGGAGTAGCCTGAGGCTCTTCACGGCCTTCTCGTCCTCAAACAGCTTCGAAGCCAGCGCCATCTTGTAAATCTCGTAGGGCGGCCGGCCGCCGTCCTTCGGATCGGGGAAGACGTCGTGAATGGCGAGGATGCCACCCGGCATCACGCGCGGCGCCCAGAGGCGGTAGTCTGTCAGCGCCGGTTCCATGCCGTGGCCGCCATCGATGAACACCATCGCCAGCGGCGTCGCCCAGCCCTTCGAGGCGACTTCGGACGGTGCCACAAGCGGCACCACCGTGTCTTCAAGCTTCGCCAGGCGCATCGTCCGGCGGAACAGCGGAAAGGTGTTGAGGCGGCCGGTCTCGGCATCATGGAGCGCCGCGTCGTGATGCTCCCAGCCCTGCTGGTTCTCCTCCGAGCCGTAGTGATGGTCGAGCGCGTAGAGGACGGCGTTGTTGGCCTGGCAGGCGGCGCCAATATAGACCGTCGACTTGCCGCAATAGGAGCCGATCTCGAGCACCGGGCCGCGCCGCGAGGCTTCCAGCGCCGCCTCATGCAGCGCCCAACCCTCTTCCGCGTCCATGAAACCCTTGACCGTCTCGATATCGATGGGGAGTTCGCGCGCCAAAATCCGGTCCTTTCGCCTCGCCGGAACGCCCGGCCCCGCCATCTCTAGCCTCTCGCAAGGGCGCGAAGCAAACGGTTAAGCAATGCCTCCGATAATGACCCGGCAAGCCTCACCCGGAGCCACATCCATGAGCCAGCCCGCCTACGCCCCGGAACCGGACGACTACGATGCCATCGAGCAGGCCGTGCGCGAGACCCCGCGCGGCCGCTGGTTTCTGGAGGAATTCGCCCGCCGCCACGCAGCCGGCGCCGCCGAGGTCGTTGGCGCGATCGAGAAACTGGCGCGGGAAACCGATGCGGGGCTCCGGCTCGGCTTCGTCTACCACGAGGCACAGGAACTCGCCCGCGCGCTGGCCGAAGCACAAGCGGGATTTGCCGAGGTTGGACCTGACGAACCCGCCACCGATCCTGCCGCCATCGCCGATGCCGCGGCCCGCGCCGCCACCGACATTGCAAGCGCCGCAGGACGGCTGCAGGAAATCGCCGAGGTGTTGCGCGGCAAGGGCGCCGACGCCGACCTCTGCGACGAGATCGAGACCCATGCCAGCGGCATCTTCATGGCTGCGGCCTATGAGGAACTGACCGGCAAGCGCATCGCCGTCGTCGCAAATGCCCTCGATCGTATCGAGGAACGCCTCGCCCGCCTCATCGAACGCTGGGAGAACGAGGTCCGCTAGCCGGCGAGGACACGCGCAAACGCCACCGGATCGGCATTGCCGCCGCTCAGCACCAGTGCCACCGACTTCCCTCGGGCATCGTACCGCCCGGCCAGCACCGCCGCCAGCGCCACGGCGCCACCGGGCTCTACCACCAGTTTCAAATCCTCGAAAGCGAAACGCATCGCGACCGCTACTTCCGTGTCGCTCACCGCCAGACCGCCCGCAAGACGCACGGAATTGATCGCGAAGGTGAGTTCGCCCGGCATCGGTGCCAGCAGCGCATCGCAAAAAGACTTGCCACCCGCTTCGTTGCCGAGTCGCTGCCCCGCAGCCAGCGAGCGCGCGTGATCGTCGAAGCCTTGCGGTTCGACGCACCAGACTTTCGCATCGGGCATGGTGGCGCCGAGCGCCAGCGCCGTGCCGGCGGCCAGACCCCCGCCGCCCGCCGGCACCAACACCGCGTCGAGCGCAACACCAAGCCGCGCCGCGTCTTCGGCAATCTCGAGCCCCACGGTGCCCTGCCCCGCAATGATCTCTGGATCGTCATAGGGCAGCACGACGACCGCGCCGCGTTCGGCAGCGATCCGCGCCCCGATCTCTTCCCGGACCTCCGTCGCGCGGTCATAGAGCACGACATCCGCGCCGAAGCCGCGTGTGCGTTCGATCTTGAGGCGCGGTGCGTCCGACGGCATGACAATGAGCGCCGGAAGGCCGAGCATCCGCGCCGCCGCTGCAACGCCTTGCGCGTGATTGCCCGATGACCAGGCGACGACGCCACCGCGCCGCTCAGTCGCCGAAAGCTGCGACAAGCAGTTCCAGGCGCCGCGAAACTTGAACGATCCGGTTCGCTGCAGCACTTCCGGCTTGACGAAAACCCGGCCACCACACCGCGCATCGAGCGCCGTGCATTCAAGCAACGGCGTCCGAACCGCAACGCTGGCAATGCGTGCCGCCGCAGCGCGAACATCCTCGGCACCGGGCAAACGCGCCGTCACGCCGAAAGATCGAGATTGACGCAACCGACGCTCCATTGCGCCGCGCCGTTGACATCGCGGTGACTGAGCCGGGTGATCGACAACGGCGTAACTTCAACGCGCAAAGCCGTCGCAAGGTCGATCCCAAGTGCATGGGCGATTGCCGCCCGAACCGCACCGGCATGCGCGACCGAAACAAGCGTATGACCGGCATAATGCGCCGTCAGTCGATCGATACCCGCCGCCACGCGCGCCGCCATCTCGGCAAAGCTCTCGCCCTCCGGCGGACGAATGTCGGCGGGCCGCGACCAGTCAAGTGTCCGGTTGGCGGCGAAGACATCGTTGAAGCTCATACCCTGCCAGCGCCCGTAGTGCTGATCGATGAAATCGCCGACCGCTACCGGATCGACGCCGGGCTTCAGCGCCAGCGCCGTCGTACGTGTGCGCGTCAGCGGCGACGATAGCCAGACCGCGACGGAAGGCAGCCGCCGCGCGATCACCGATGCCTGCACCGGATCGACCGGCTCGGCGGCGACATCGAGGTGACCGTAATAGCGGCTTTCACGTCCCTGCAACGGCGCATGGACGATCCATATCCATTCGGTGCGTATTCCGGACATCTAGAGCCAGCCGCGCTGCTTGAAGAAGAGGTAGGGCCCAACGGCCGAGGCGACCATCATGACGAGCGCCATCGGATAGCCCCAGGGCCAGGCAAGTTCGGGCATGAATTCGAAGTTCATGCCGTAGATGCTGGCGATCAGCGTCGGCGGCAGAAAAACGACGGCGGCGACCGAGAAGATCTTGATGATACCGCTCTGCTCGTTGCTGATCAGGCCCAGCGTCGCGTTGAGGATGAAGCTGGTATTGTTGGCGATGAAGCTCGCATGGTCGCTGAGCGCCGTCAGATCGCGCGCCGTCGTCTTGAAGGCACGCTCGGTCGCTTTCGGCCGCTTTTCCGTCGCAGGCCGCGCGATGAAACTGACCAGCCGACCGAAACTGACCAGGCTTTCCCGCACTTGCGAAGTCAATGCATGGCTGCGGCCGATGCGGCGCAAAATCTCGTTGTAGTTGCGCTTCGTCTTCCCGCCTTCATGTGGGAAGACCTCTCCCGACAGCGTGTCGATGTCGGATTGCACGCGCTCCAGAATATCGGCGACACGATCGACGATGGCATCGAGCAACCCGGCCAGAACTTCCTCGCCGGTCGCACAAGGCACGCTGTGACGTCGTGCCTCGGAGGCATAGTGGCGAAAGGGTGTCGGCTCTGCATAGCGCAGCGTCAACAATCGATGACCGGCAAGAACGAAGGTAACAGGCACAACCAGCGGCCTCGGCGTATCCGCTTGGGTGACCATCGCCGCCGTCATGTAGACGACGTCATCCTCGAGATAGAGGCGGCTTGACACCTCGATCTCCTGCATATCAGCCTCGGTCGGCACATCGAGATTCAACTTCACGTCGACAAAGGCAAGTTCGTCATCCGTCGGCTGGAGCAGATCGATCCACACTGCGTCGGTCGGGATCGTCTCGCCGGTAGCGACCGGAACGGGGGTAAGTGCGCCGTTGACGGGCACATAGGCTGTAATCATCGGACCTTCCGCATCGGTTCTTGCGACCGCGTCGATCATGCCTACTCAAACCACCCGCGACAATCCGTCCCGCCATGCTCCATTAAGGTTTCATGAACCCTTTCGTCCTTGACTTCAGGAGCCAAATGGCCCAATTAACGGCCATCTGCCTTCGTGTGCGCGCTCTGCGCTGCCTTTTCGGCATCGCCTAACCCCGAAGCAGCAGACCCTTTCCTCGATTCCAAGCGCGTTGGAACGCGGCAAGACCCCGCGTGAAGTGACGGCCATAATGGCCGGCGCACGACGTTTGACTTGTGAGATTGTTACTTATGACCACGAAGACCTTCGCGGATCTCGGCGTTGCCGAGCCGCTCTGCCGCGCTCTTGAAGCGCAGAACTACACCACTCCAACCCCCATTCAGGCCCAATCCATTCCGGCGCTCCTTCAGGGCCGCGATCTGCTGGGCCTTGCCCAGACCGGCACCGGAAAGACGGCGGCTTTTGTGCTTCCGATCCTGCAGCGTCTGGCCGCCAATCAGACCAAGCGCCCTGCCAAAGGCGCACATGTCGTGATTCTCGCGCCGACGCGCGAGCTCGCGGTTCAGATCGGCCAGAGCGTTGAAACCTATGGCCAGAACCTGAAGCTCCGCCACACCGTCATTTTCGGCGGCGTCAATCAGTTCCGTCAGGTGAAAGCCCTGGCTGGCGGCGTCGACATTCTGGTCGCGACGCCCGGCCGACTGCTTGATCTGATGAACCAGCGCCATGCCGATCTCCGTCAGGCCTCCGTACTGGTTCTGGACGAAGCAGACCGCATGCTCGACATGGGCTTCATCCACGACGTCAAGAAGATCGTCGCGGTATTGCCGAAGACACGCCAGTCGCTGCTGTTCTCCGCCACCATGCCCTCGAACATCGAGCATCTGGCAGCTGAAATCCTCAACGAGCCGGTACGCGTCGAAGTTCGGCCTGAGGTTATCACCGTCGACAAGGTCGACCAGCGCGTGCTGCATGTCGATGGCAAGCGCAAGCGCGAGCTTCTGGCAAAGCTGCTGGACGACAGCGAGTTGAGTCGCGTCATCGTTTTCACGCGCACCAAGCATTGCGCCAACCGCGTCAGCGAACAGCTCGAAAAGACGGGCATCGCCGCCGAAGCCATTCACGGCAACAAATCGCAGGGCGCCCGCCAACGTGCCCTCGAACAGTTCCGCAATGGCAAGGCACGTGTGCTGGTTGCGACCGACATTGCCGCGCGCGGCATCGATGTCACCGGAATCACGCATGTCATCAACTATGAATTGCCGAACGAGCCCGAAAGCTACGTTCATCGCATCGGCCGCACCGCGCGCGCCGGCAAGAGCGGCATCGCAATCTCCTTCTGCGACTCTTCCGAGCGTTCGCATCTGAGAAGCATTGAAAAGCTGACCAAGCGGCCGCTCACCGTGGTCGCAACCACGGAATGGCTTGGCGATCAGGTCGCCGTGCCGATGAATGAGCCGTCGGACAACCGCCCAGCCCGCAATGGCCCGCGCGGCCCCCGGCATCAGCCCGGCAAGCCGCGCCACTTCGGCAAGCCCGGTGCCGGCCGCGGCCGCCCGCAGAGCGGCCAGAAGCAGAGCCGCCGCCACGCCGCAGCACAGTAGAGCGGCGACCGCACAACAGCGGACAATTCTTTGCTATCGAAAATCGCCGCCTCGGGTCACTCTGAGGCGGTGTTTTCATATCCGGTCGATCGTCATGCCGAAACGCCGTCAGAATTTTTTGTCCCCGGCCATCCTACTTCTGCTTGTCGCTTGCGGCACACCCGCACCCGCCGACCGCAAGGAAAGCGCCGAGGCGATGGCGACCGGCAATATGGTCCCCGCCTACCTCCAGACACGGCAATTCGACCTCTACAGCCTCAGCCGCACAAACGACCCGCAGGACCTGCTCGTCGTCTATATCGAGGGCGACGGGCTCGCATGGCTGCGCATCGACGAGGCGTCGCCTGATCCGACACCCGTGACGCCGACGGCGCTCAGACTGGCGCTGGCGGACGGCGCGCCGGCGGTTGCTTATCTTGCCCGCCCTTGCCAGTTCACGGATGAAGCCCACAGGCGCAATTGCCGTACCGCCTTTTGGACAAGCCACCGCTACGGCGAAGACGTCGTCGCGGCGACAAACGAGGCGCTCGATATGCTGAAGCGGCGCACGGGCGCACAACGCCTCGGCCTTGTCGGCTTTTCGGGTGGCGGCGCTATCGCCGCGCTCGTCGCGGCACGGCGAGGCGATGTGGCGTGGCTGAAAACGGTGGCGGCACCGCTCGATACCGACGCCTTTGCGCGCCACCACGGCGTGGCACCGCTGACCCAATCGTTGAACCCGGCAGACATTGCCGCGACGCTTGCCAGCCTGCCCCAGCTTCATCTTGCCGGCGCCGACGACAGGATTGTGCCTGCTGCGACCGGCAACGCGTACATGACACGCCTTCGGGATTCGCGCTGCGCCTCGCTGCGTATCCTGCCCGGCACCGGCCATCATGACGGTTGGGAAACGAGGTGGCCCGACCTTGCCCAGGAAACGCCAATCTGTCGCTAACATCGACCACGCATCGATCAGATGCCTCGCACGGGCATCACAGACCCGTTGGCCGACAGCACTGAACGGCGGCGCCCGGTTTCATGCCGGGAAATTCAGCCCTTGATGAGATTCAAGATGCTCAGCAGCATCGGTTCGAGCCGTCTCGCGCCGGCCGGGCTCAAATGGTCGTCATCCACATAAAGCGCCATCTGGTGTTCTGACCCACGGCAGACCTCCGCGTCGCACAACACCAGATGCGGATAAAACACGCTCACGCCTTCCATACGCTCAAGCTCGGCGAGAACGGGTAAAACACCAAGCTGGCGCCGGTCGAAATCAGCCCGCGCGTTGACGATATCGCCAGTTCTCCCTTTCATGGCGGCCTTGACGAAGGCGGCCGGCAGATTGACATCAAGCTCGGGCACAGGCCCGACGATGATAACGCGCTTGCCCGAGGCGCGAATTTTCTCAACGGTTTCGACAAGAAGCCGCCCAAAGGTTTCACGGTTTGCGTCTTGATCGTTCTCGACAAACCGGGGCAGACTCGTCGGACGTTCGTTTGGAGACGGCGTTCCCTCCGCGTAAAGCCCCCAGCGGCCAATCAGAACCACATCCGAAATGTCGGGATCGTGAAGGAGCCTTTCGACTTCGCTCGGTCCTGCAAGGCAGTTTCGAAATTGCCGCCCTTGCCCTTCAAGGCCGAAGAGCGGCACGCAACCGCCGCGCCCGATATTGAAACCCGATAGCTCCGCCGCCGTTGCCAATTGAGCGACCAGCGGCGCGATCGTCGCCTTGTGAGAATCACCCCACAGCATGAAAGAAGGTGTCGCAGTCGGCGCGCCGATGGCGCAATCGGCGGCCGTGCGCGCCCGAACGCCTTCCTCGCCAAAACTGCACAATCCACCCGAAACCACCCGCGTGGGCGTCGCACGTGCCAGCGCCGCAACTTCCGGCGCCAGCCGGCCCGGGAGACCTTTCCCGTCGACGATCAATTCTCTTGCGCCCAGGCACAGCAAAATGGCGGCAAGTCCGCCGGCGAAGACGACTTTGCGCGTCACCGGTGGACCGGCATTGCGCGCCGGCTGCTCCACGAAGCGGTAGGTGAGCGCCGAAAGACCAAAAGCGACGATGAGAAGGCCCACGCGGTGCCAGACTTCAAGCGATGCGCCGAATTCATATTCGGCGAAGGCAAGCAAAGGCCAGTGCCACAGGTAGAGCGAATAGGAGACCTTGCCCACATAGACGACCGGACGCTGCGAGAGCAGGCGTGCCGTCGCCGTTGATCCGGAATTCATGGAGGAATGAATGAGAAGCATGGTACCGACGACCGGTACCAGTGCAGCGAAACCGGGAAATGGCGTCCGCTCGGAATAGAACAGAACCGCAAAGATGATCAGCGCAAGACCCGCCGTGCCCAGAACCTCGTTGATGCGCCGATGTTGGACGACGGGAACGAGTCCCATGGCGAGTGCAACACCACCCATGAGTTCAAACGCGCGCGAATGTGGAAGATAGAAGGCCCATCGGGCTTGTGTGGCCACGCCCCACATCGAGACGGCGAGGGAGGCGGCGAACAAGGCGACGAAGATCGGCGTTCTCCATGGCCGCAACTGCCGCGCGAACAGTAGGAGAGCGAATGGCGCGACCAGATAAAATTGCTCTTCGACACCGAGTGACCATGTGTGCAGCAACGGCTGCGTCTCGGCGGCCGGTGCGAAATAGCCGGCCTGATGGGAAAAATGGAAATTCGAAAAGAAAGCCATCGCGGCAATGATCGATCGGCCGAACAACACGTAGTCGGCCGGGGCAAGAAGAACCGCACCCGCAGCCGCGGAAGCCGCTATTACCAGGAACAGGGCGGGAAAGATGCGCCGTATACGCCGTTCGTAGAAACGGGCGAGGTTGAACTTTTTTTCCGCCTCCTCCTTCAGGATAATGGAAGCAATCAGGTAGCCCGAGATGACGAAGAAGATGTCCACCCCCACGAAACCGCCAGGCATGATACCAACTTTGGCGTGGAAGATGATCACAGCAAGAACCGCAACAGCCCTCAGCCCGTCGATGTCCGGCCTCCATGCGAGTGCCGAACCTTGATGTTGCCAAACTCTCTTCGTCATTGGGGGTCCCACGAGACAAGCGACGTACAATTTTGGGCGAAGCACGCCGGAATATCCATCGCTGTTTCATCCGCAAACCGCTGGTTGCGGTCGGTTCGCGCCCGGGACGAAAACGCCGTCCAAAAACCCTCTTGGTGCACCCTGATCGTCTCGCTCGGCAGCGCCGTCTTCGGCAGACGCCATGCACCCGCAGCGAACCGCACAGGCTGTTACCTCTCATATTTCGGAATTGAGAACGCTGCCAAAAATAGGCAGCGCAGGTCCCGGACTTGCTTGGTGGGCGCACCAGGACTCGAACCTGGGACCCGCTGATTAAGAGTCAGCTGCTCTACCAACTGAGCTATGCGCCCGCCGTGCCGCCGGACATAGCGCCGGGGGCGACCGGTGGAAACCACCATCCCGGCCACGTGTGACGTGGGGGAGCGGTGCCTATAGCAAAGGAAAGAGGACCTGTCCAGCAGCCCTCTCCACCGACCAAAGGCGGCGCCCCGAAAGGTCGGCCGTTGTCACCAGAAGGCGCTGGGCCCGCGTGAGATTTCGACGTTGCGATGGATATAAACACTCATCAGCAAGCCCAAAGCGAACATCAGAGACAGCATGGCCGTGCCGCCATAGGACACCAGCGGCAATGGCACGCCGACGACGGGCAGCAACCCCATCACCATCGCGGAATTGATGAAAACATAGAGAAAGAACGTCATCGACACGCCGATAGCCAGCAACCGGCCAAACTGGTTGCGGCACTGCATCGCCACATTGAGCGAGAACATCAGCACGATGAAATAGAGCACCAGCAACACAAGCCCGCCCACAAGGCCAAGCTCCTCACCCAGCATCGTGAAAATGAAGTCGGTATGCTTTTCGGGCAGGAAATTGAGTTGGCTTTGCGTGCCCTCCATAAACCCTTTGCCAAAAACCCCGCCGGCACCGAGGGCGATCTTGGATTGCAGAATGTGATAGCCCGCGCCCAAGGGATCGCGCTCCGGATCGAGAAAAGTAAAAACGCGATTCTTCTGGTAGTCATGCAGCCGGCTCCAGACGACCGGCACGGTCGCGAGCACGATGATTCCGGACAAGATGAAATAGCGCCAGCGCAATCCAGCCGCGAAGAACAGGATCGCACCTGACGCCACCAGGAGGATCGCGGTACCAAGATCAGGCTGCAGGACAACAAGGCCGACCGGCACAGCAATCAATAAAACCGGGATGACGAGATTGCGCAGCCGCGACACTTCCTCAAGCGTCAACCCGTGAAAATAGCGCGCCAACGCCATCAGCAGCGTCACCTTCATCACTTCGGACGGTTGCACCTGGACAAATCCGAGATTGAGCCAGCGCTGGGCGCCCATGCCGGTGAAACCCACAATCTCGACCGCAACCAACATGGCAAGCGCTACGCCGTACAGCGGATAGGCGAGCCGCATCCAGAGACGCAGATCGATCATCGCAACAATCAATAAAATGCAAACGCCAACTCCGAAACGCAACGCCTGCCTGTAGGCCCATGGCGAAAAACTGCCCTCGGCGACCGAGTAAAGCATCGCGAATCCGATCGACGCGATCAGCACCAGCAACAACAAGAATCCCCAATTGAACTCAATGAGCTTGTCGGTGAGTCGCATTTCACGACCGGTGAAGCGCCTGAGATCGAGCATCAGCCTTCCCTCGTCTTGCCGTCAGCGCGCGATGGCACCGTGGCTTGTGGCCGTTCGGGGTTGCGGATCAAAACTTCGCGCATGATGTCGCGTGCGACAGGTGCGGCGGCACCTGATCCCGATCCGCCATGCTCGATGATGACAGACATGGCATACCGGGGGGCATGAACGGGCGCATAGCAGACAAAGAGCGCATGATCGCGAAACCGCCACTCGAGTTGGTCGTTTCGCAACACGCCGGTCGACCGCTCGGCGCGGCTGATCCGCCGAACCTGCGCCGTACCGGTCTTGCCGGCGAGCTCCATCCCCGGATCTGGAATCCGCGAGCGAAACGCCGTGCCGCCCGCTTCATTCGAAACGGCGTTCATGCCGTCACAGGCGACTTTCAATGCCGCTTCGCTGACACCAATCGCTGCGGGTCGCGGCGTCGGCAACAATTGTCCGCCAATGGCGCGAGTCAGTCGAGGCTTTACGGCGTAGCCGCCATTGGCAAGCCGCGCCGTCATCACAGCGAGTTGCAGCGGCGTCGCAAGCAAATAGCCCTGACCAATGCCGGCAATCACCGTTTCGCCCTGGTGCCACGGCTCGCCGCGCGTCGCGCGCTTCCAGTCGGGTGTCGGCACGAGGCCTGCTTTTTCACCTGGCACTTCGAACCCGTAGGTCTCACCCAGACCGAACTTCCGCGACATCTCGGCAATGGCATTGATGCCGATACGCCGTGCGACATCATAGAAGAAGACGTCGCAGGAATACTTGATCGCCTGATGCATGTTCATGGCGCCGTGCCCGCCCTTCTTCCAGCAATGGAAGACGTGACTTCCCAGCGAATAATGCCCCGGGCACACGACGCGCTGCGCGGGGTTGATTCCCGCCTCAACAGCTGCTGCCGCCACCACCATCTTGAACGTCGAACCGGGCGGGTACATGCCGGCCAGCGACTTGTTGATGAGCGGCTTGTATTCATTGTCGACCAGCGCACGCCATTGCTCGTTGCTCAGGCCCATATTGAACTGGTTCGGGTCATAGGCGGGCGCCGATACAAAGGACAGCACGTCGCCAGAATGAATGTCCATGACGACGGAACCCGCAGACTCACCCTTCAGCCGGTCCCACGCAAACCTTTGAATATCCATATCGAGCGTCAGGACGACCTCGTCGCCCGGTTTGCCGGGGTCTTTGGCAAGCTCGCGGATCACGCGACCATAGGCGTTGACTTCGACATGGCTGGAGCCCGCCGTTCCGCGCAGCTCCTTGTCGTAGGTTTTTTCGATCCCTTCCTTGCCGATACGAAAACCCGGCAGACGCAGCAACTGCCGATCGGTCTGCGCGTCGGACATGTCCTTCTCGGATACGGCCGCAACATAGCCCATGATGTGCGCGAGTTCCTCGCCATAGGCATAGTCGCGCGTCTCGCCGACATCGGGAATGATCCCTGCGAGATCTGGTTCGTTGATATTGACCTGCGCAAATTGGTCCCAGGTCAATCCTTCGGCGACGGTCACCGGCATGAAGCGCGGCGAACGCTGCACATCGCGCAGAATCCGCCTGCGGGTAAAATCGTTGATCTCGACGATCCGCGACAACCTGTCGAGCGTCGCCTCGATATCCGGTGTTTGTTCGGAGATCATCATCGCGCGGTAGTTCTGGCGATTGGACGCCAGCACGCGCCCGTAACGGTCGACAATATTGCCCCTGAGCGGCGCCAGAAGCCGCATGCTGACCCGGTTTTCTTCGGCCAGCATCGTGTATTGGTCCGACTTCAGAACTTGCAGATAGTACATGCGCCCGGCGAGCACCACGAAAGCAACGCCTTGAATCCCGCCCAACAGCGCCGCGCGCCGCGTGAAGGTCTGATATCGATTGCTGTCGCGTCCGCTTATTTGCATGTGTCACGCCCCATCGTTCTGCCTCAGCTTCCCGGCAAAACGCGCGCCTGAACCCGTCCAAAAATCATAGCGAAGATCGGGAAGATCGCCACCGTCAAAACCATGTGTTGCATCAATGAAGATGGGGGAACCGGCCTCCCGTAGTATATCGACACAACCGCCCAAGAAATCGCGCCGGTGAACACCGCAACAACAAGAAAACCGAACCAGAAGACCGCAAAGGGAGCGTTGACCACAAGCGGCCGCTGCGAGATCACAACGGCATAGATGAGAACATAGACAAACGCCCAGAGCCCGATAATGCCGCCTGACAAAAGATCGAAGACAAGGCCGACTGTGAAAACCGCCAGAGGCGGAAACATTTCGGGTCGCACGATCGCCCAGTAATATATCGCCATCAGCGCAAATGCTGGCGTCAACGAGGAACCGAAAATGCGGCCAAGCGGCACAAAAGAAAGCAGGACGCAAACAAGCCCCATGACAAACGGCGCAACGACCATGAAGACGCGGCCCGCGCGGGCGGCCGGTGTCGGCGAATAGGGCTCGAGACGGACCATGCGCTACTCCGTTCCGGTCGAATTCGCGGCAGCCGAGGCCGCCGAATCGGCGCTGGACGAAATCGGCGGGCCCTTCAGCACGTCGGGTGGATCTTGCCGCTCGACCTGCGAAGGGAATTCGTATTGAAGGACTCGCACAAAATTGAGTCGCCCCCGGTCGGCGAATGTCTGAACACGCAAGTTACCATCACTGGTTTGTATGACGAGACCAACCGGCAGACCTTGCGGGATGAGCCCGCCGTCGCCTGACGTAACAACCCGGTCACCCGGCGAGATGGCGCTGATATTCGTCAGATATTCAAGGCGCGGCCACTCGGTATTGTCGCCCGCCAGTACCGCCTTGTAGTGCGCCGGCTCGATCACGACAGGGATACGGCTGTTGAGGTCGGTCAGCAGCAGCACACGGCTCGCCTTTGGGCCGGTCGACACGATGCGTCCGACCAGACCATCCGTATCGACGACGGCCTGTCCACTCTTTGCACCCTGCTCGCGCCCGACATTGACCAGAACGGTATCGACAAAGGGACCACCCGCATCCGAAACGGCGCGACCGGTTACATAGTTGATGGATGGATCGATCTGGACATTGAGCAACGCTTCGTAGCGCGCAACGCGCGCCTCGAGGTTGAGCGCCATCTCCTTCCAGGCGAGCAAGCGCGCATTCTCGGCCCTCAGCCGTTCGTTCTCGTCAAACACATAGGCATATTCGTCGGTGCGTTCGATCACGCGCCGTGCGGCGGCCACTGGCCGCGATGCGACCTCCAGCAGCGGCGCAGCCAGATCCGTAACGACCTGTCGCGCCCGATCGAAGACATAAGTTTCGGCACGGCCGAGCAGGAGCAGTGCGGCAGCCAGCGTCAGCATGAAGACAAGCGAGATTCTATGGGAAAACTCGCGGAACGGCAGCGCTGTCCGGTTCGGGTCCATTACAACTTATTGCTCTCTCGTTGCCGGCCGGCCCACCTTGCTTCTACCTTTCGCGTTCCATGAATGGAACAGGCTTGCGCCTCAGTATACCGACGACAAGACGTGCTTCATCGTCCGTATGTGTTCGAGGGCCTTGCCAGTGCCGAGAGCGACACAGGAAAGCGCATCGTCCGCAATGCTGACCGGAAGCCCCGTCTCGTCGCGCAACACCTGATCCAGATTGGCGAGCAGCGCCCCGCCGCCCGTCAGCACAATCCCTTTGTCGACAATGTCGGCCGCAAGCTCGGGCGGCGTCGCTTCGAGCGCAACCTTCACAGCCTCGACGATGGCACCAACAGGTTCGGCAAGGCTTTCGGCGATCTGGCGTTGGCTAATCGCGATTTCCTTGGGCACGCCGTTCATCAGGTCGCGGCCCTTGATCTCGATCGTCATCCCGTCGCCGTCCGCCGGGATAGCAGCCGAGCCGACCTCCTTCTTGATGCGCTCGGCACTCGCCTCGCCCACCAGCAGGTTATGATGGCGGCGGATATAGGCGATGATCGCCTCGTCCATCTTGTCGCCGCCGACGCGCACCGAACGCGCATAGACGATGCCGCCAAGCGACAGCACGGCAACTTCCGTTGTGCCGCCACCGATATCAACAACCATCGAGCCTGTGGGCTCGGTCACCGGTAGGCCGGCGCCGATCGCGGCAGCCATTGGCTCCTCGATCAGGTAGACACGGCGCGCGCCCGCCGACAGCGCCGACTCCTGGATCGCACGACGTTCGACGGCCGTCGATCCCGACGGCACGCAAACGATGATCTGGGGATTGGCGAAAGAGCGCCGGTTGTGAACCTTGCGAATGAAATGCTTGATCATTTCTTCCGCGATTTCAAAGTCGGCGATCACGCCGTCGCGCATCGGCCGGATCGCCTGGATGTTGCCGGGCGTGCGGCCAAGCATCATCTTCGCTTCCTCGCCGACGGCAAGAACTTGCTTCTTTCCGCCCTTCTCAATGATGGCGACGACCGACGGTTCGTTCAGGACGATCCCGCGGCCTTTGACATACACGAGCGTATTTGCGGTGCCGAGATCGATTGCCATATCGGCCGAGAACATGCCGAGCAGACCGGAAAGCATGTTTTTTTCATTCCCTTGACAGAGTGCTGCCGGACACCAGAGACATCGCGGCTACGAATTTCAGAGCTTCGCCACTTAGGGTGGCTTTTTGGTTAATGCGTCGTCAAAAATTACCGCCGCACGTCCGGCGCCGACGGCAAGCGTCAAAAACAATCAGGAAGACACCCTCATCGATTCTTCAGCCTACGAATGTCGTGGGTCGAAACTGTGGCGAGATCGCAACTGGAAACGGCACCAATGGCCTCGATACGCGCAACAACTCCCGCTACCGGCATCGCGCCAATCGCAGCGGCCGGAAAATTAAGAGCGCGTTAAGGCCAACCCGTCCCGCATCTGCACGGGATTCTTATGCCAGAACGTGACGAAAACGCAATGGCAAAGACAGAATTTTCGCGGCTTTTCAATGGTTTGAAGAGGTTTGGGGCGGCAGCTCCATAACCTCCTGCATGCGCCCTTCGAGCGCACCGCGACGACGCTTGACGGCCTCCACGACGAACTCCATGACGGCGCGAACATGAGCAAGCTGCGCGAGGTCGTTGCGGGCAAGCAGCCACATTTCCAGCGCGCCGAGCATGTCGGGGCCAAAGATGCGCTCGAGCCCTTCGTCCGAGTCGGCAAGAATACAAGGCAAGGCGGCAAAGCCGAGTCCGTTCCGCGCCGCCTCGGTGCGTGTCGCAACACTGGACGATCGCAGTGTCACATTCGCCGACTTCTCCGCCCGCGAGAACCACCACACCGGCCCGAGCGGCGTTTCCGCGCGCGGGAACCCGATCAGATCGTGACCGGCGATGTCGGCCATCTGGCGCGGATGCCCGCGTTCTTCGAGATAGGCCGGCGCAGCGTAAAGCCCGTAGGCCATGTCGCCGACCTTGCGCATCAGCATGTCGCCCTGCGTCGGACGGGCGAGCCGCAGCGCCACATCGACATCCTTGAGCGGATTGCCGATACGCGGCGCAGCACCGGCCGCTGCGAGGCGCGGATCGGTGACGATTTCGAGCTCGAGCCCCGGATAGGCGTGGCAAAAGGATGAAAGCCCCGGCGCCAACAAAGCCGCGGCCACCACATCGCTGGCCGCCAGCCGGACAATGCCTTCAGCGCCGCTGCCGCCGGCGGCGGCGAAATCGCGCGGCAGGGCGGACAACCGCCGGTCGACGGGTTCGAGCGTCTCGACCAGCTTTTCTCCTGCAGCTGTAAGGCGATAGCCGGTCCGCTCGCGTTCGAACAGGCGCGCGCCGAGATCGTCCTCCAGCGAGGCGATGCGCCGGAGGACGGTGGTCGTATTGACCCCGAGCTGCTGCCCGGCGCCGGACAGGCTGCCGGCCGCCGCAACCGCCAGAAAGTACCGTAAATCATCCCAATTCATACACTTAGCCCCCGCCACCAGACCGAAACCGAGGTTTGCGTGAACAGCATAGGGGTCTTGCATCGCCATTAAAATGCGAAAAAGCAACGGTCGACTTGCGGGAAAAGGGTATGTCGGAGGCAATTGTGACAGCACAGCGGAGCAACGGTTTACCCCCCTCTGTCACAAAACTGTCATAAAACTGTCATATCAGGCCAGCAGGAACGCCACATAGGCCGCATAGCCGACCAGCAGACATGTCGCCTCCACCCGCCCGAGCCGTGCCCCGGTGAAGGCGAAGAAGAGAAAGACCAGCGTCGCCGCGCCCATGACCCAGATGTCGAAAGAGGCGATGTCGGCCGGCACCGTGATCGGCTTGACGATGGCAACCGTGCCGGCGATGCCGAGCACGTTGAAGATGTTGCTGCCGACCACATTGCCGATGGCGATCTCCGATTTGCGTCGGAAGGCGGCAAGCACCGAGGTCGCCAGCTCCGGCAGCGAGGTGCCGACGGCGACGACGGTCAGACCGATGACCGAGTCGGAGATGCCGAAAGTATCGGCGAGCGTGACGGCACTGTCGACCAGCAGCGAGGCGCCGGCGACCAGCGCAACAAGACCGCCCAGCGCCATGACGAGTTCGATCAACAGGCCGAAACGCGGACCCGCCTGCAGGAAGGCTGCTTCGGCCGCATGCAGATCGGCGGTGCCGTCCTGGCACTTGCGGTCGGCGCGATAGGTGTAGACGAGGTAGGCGGCCAGCAACAGCAGGAAGACGATGCCGACGCCGCGCGACAGGAAGCCGTAGACGCAGACGGCGATCATCACCGCGGCGGCGGCCAGCATCATCGAGCCGTCGCGTTTCAGCACCCCCCGCTCCACCGTCATCGGATAGACGAGACCGGCAATGCCGATGATCAGCAGGATATTGGCGATGTTGGAGCCGACGACATTGCCGACCGCGATGCCGGGATAGCCGCGAAAGGCACCTTCAAGACTGGCAACGAGTTCCGGCGAGGAGGTGCCGAAACCGACCAGCGTCAACCCGATCAGGAAGGGGGAAACGCCGAGCCGCGTCGCAAGCCCCGCCGCACCCTTGACCAGAAACTCCGCGCCGCCCAGCAGCAGCAACAGCCCGAGAACCAGAAACAGCAGCGTCAATCGCCAACTCCTTCATGTCCCGTGCGCGCTTCACGGATAACACAACCACGCGTCTGACGTGCAAGAGATAGAGTGTTTGCAAGCAGTCCGCGAGCCCCGGCGGAAAATAAATAAAGAGGGCTCAACCCGAGACCGGTTTTACAAGACCGGCCGCCTGCTTCGCCCTTGCGCGTGCCTCGTCGACATTCGCGGCCCGCGCCAGCGCCACGCCCATGCGGCGCTTGGTGAAGGCCTCGGGCTTGCCGAAAAGCCGGACCTCGGTGCCCGGCAGCGCCAGCGCCTGATCGAGACCTTCAAAGGCGATGCCCTTTTCGTCGCGCCCGCCATAGATGACGGCGCTGGCGCCCGGCGATGCCATCTCGACCGAAACCGGGAGACCGAGCACGGCGCGCGCATGCAGCGCGAACTCGCTCTGATATTGGGTCACCAGCGTGACGAGACCGGTGTCGTGCGGACGCGGGCTGACTTCCGAAAACCAGACCTTGTCGCCCTTGACGAACAGCTCGACGCCGAAAATCCCCCTGCCCCCCAAGGCATCCGTCACTTTTTTGGCGATCGCGCGCGATGCAGACAGCGCCTTTTCGCTCATCGGTTGCGGCTGCCAGCTCTCGACATAGTCGCCCTTGACCTGGCGGTGACCGACCGGCGCGCAGAACTGCGTCTCGACGCCGCCGCCCTGTCCCTTCGCGCGCACGGTCAGCAGCGTGATCTCGTAGTCGAAATCGATCATGCCCTCGACAATGACGCGCGGCGCCTCGACGCGGCTGCCCGACATCGCATGATCCCAGGCCTTCTGCACGCCACCCGGCGCTTCCAGAAGACTCTGGCCTTTGCCCGACGACGACATGACCGGCTTGACGAAACAGGGAAAGCCGATGCCGCCATCAATGGCAGCTTTCAGTTCAGCGGCGCTGGAGGCAAAGGCATAGGGCGAGACCGGCAGGCCAAGCTCCTCGGCGGCCAGACGGCGAATGCCCTCGCGGTTCATGGTGAGTTGTGTCGCCCGCGCCGTCGGGATCACTTCGGCGAGCCCTTCGGCCTCGATCTTCGCCAGCTCCGCTGTCGCGATCGCCTCGATCTCGGGAATGACGATATGCGGGCGCTCTTTTTCGATCAGCGCGCGCAGCGCCCCGGCGTCGGTCATCGCGATCACGTGGCTGCGATGCGCCACCTGGTGCGCCGGCGCGTCGGCGTAGCGGTCGACCGCGATCACCTCGACGCCGTAACGCTGCAACTCGATAGCGACTTCCTTGCCAAGCTCGCCCGAGCCCAGCAGCATGACCCGCGTGGCCGACGGGGAAAGCGGCGTGCCGATGCGCATGAGGCCTCCTTGAACCGTTAGGGCGGCGGGTCTAGCACGGATCGGCGGGCCTTGTGCAGCCCGCTTTTTGATGATAACAATTGAATATATATTCAATTGTATGGTTCATCATGGCCACGCCGAAAACCGCCAGTGCCGCCCCGCCGCTGCCCGACCTCCCGCTCGACGACGACAAGACGGTGGAGCTGGCCGACATGTTCAAGATGCTGGGCGATCCGAGCCGCTTGCGCATCGTGACAGCAACACTTGCCGGCCCGCGCGCCGTCGGCGAGATCGCCGCCGCGCTCGGCCTCTCGGTCTCTCTGGTCAGCCATCATTTGCGCCTGCTGCGCGCGACAAGGCTGGTCAGCGCCGAGCGGCGCGGCAAGCAGGTTTTCTACCGGGTGCATGACCAGCATGTCGCACGCGTCATTGCCGACATGATCGCGCATGTGAACGAGGACGCGGAATAAACCCGGCTCCGTTTCAGTCCACTTATCCCCGCTCTCCCGCCCCGTGAGAGAATAGGCATAGGCACCAATCTCCAATGAATATCGGAATTCAAGATGACCGTGCATCGGCATAGCGACCATCAACACGACCACAGCCACGCCAATGAGCGCCGGGTGTTCTTCGCCATGTGGCTGACCGGCACCTTCATGATTGTCGAGTTCGCCGGCGGCATCCTGTCGGGCTCGCTGGCGCTGATCGCCGATGCCGGCCACATGCTGACCGATACCGGCGCGCTGATGCTGGCATGGCTCGCAACGCGGCTGGCACGCAAGCCCGCCGATATCGCCCGCTCCTATGGCTACGGACGCGCCGAAACGCTGGCCGCCTTCACCAACGGCATTGTGATGCTGGTGCTGGTCGGCTGGATCCTTTTCGAGGCGGCAACGCGCATCATGGAACCGCGCGACATTCTGGCCGGGCCGATGCTGGCCGTCGCCATTGCCGGGCTTGCCGTCAACATCGTCGCGCTGAAACTACTGCATGGCGGCGACGGCAATCTCAACATGCGCGGAGCGGCGCTGCATGTGATGGGCGACCTCCTGGGCTCGGTCGCCGCGATCGCGGCCGCCATCGTCATCCTGACGACCGGCTTCATGGCCATCGACCCGATCCTCTCGGTGCTGGTGGCGCTGCTGATCCTCCGAAGCGCCGCCTCGATCATCCGCGAGGCCGCGCATGTGCTGATGGAAGGTTCGCCCGAAGGCGCGGACGGCGTCGGGATTGCCGGCGACCTGATGGCGGAAGTGCCGGGGCTGGCCGACGTCCATCATGTCCATGCCTGGTCGCTGGCGTCCGATCGCAAGGTGGCGACGCTGCATGCCCGCCTCGCCCCAGACACCGACCCCGGCGTGGCACTCGCCGCCATCAAGGCGCGGCTCGCCAGCCGCTTCGGCATCGGCCATGCGACGGTGCAGATCGAGGCGGCCGATTGCCCCGACGATGCGGACCATCGCGGGCACTGAAATAACCCGCGCCATTCATGTTGCGGTGCGGTATGATGCGGGTCAGACGATCAAAAAAGGGGCCAATCATGCCGTTTTCGGCCGACGGAGCACGGACACTTCTGTCCTGGGCTGGCGAGCTGCGCGTCTTTGCGGAACTGGGCGCGCTGGCGCCGGCGCTGCCGGCCCTGCTTGGCGCGCCGCGCGGCGACGGTCATGCGGTGCTGGTGCTGCCCGGCATGCTGACCGGCGACGAGGCGACCTTTGTCATCCGCCGCTATCTCGACGAACTGGGCTACACGACGCATCCCTGGAACCAGGGCCACAACTGGGGCCCGAGCCGGGCGCTGCACGCGGCTTTGCGCGAACGGCTGCGCGAATTGTCGGCGCGCTATGGCCGCCGCGTCAGCCTTGTCGGCTGGAGCCTGGGCGGCATTTATGCGCGCGAGCTCGCGCGGGAATATCCGCAACTGGTGCGCCAGGTCGTGACGCTGGGCAGCCCCTTCGGCGCCGAGAACGGCCCGGACGGATATGACGGCGGCGAAAAAGCCGCCCGCCGCCGCATCGCCCCGCCGGTGCCCTGCACCGCCATCTATTCGAAAAGCGACGGCGTGGTTTCGTGGCAGGACTGCCGCGAAATAGAAGGTCCGCAGGCGGAGAATATCGAGGTGACGGCCACCCATCTCGGCATGGGCGTCAACCCGATGGTGCTCTGGGCGATCGCCGACCGGCTGGCGCAGTCGGAAAGCAATTGGACGCCGTTCGACCGCACCGGCTGGCACGGGGTGGTTTACGGGTGAGGCGACCAGCCGCACCTCCCCTCCCGAGATCCTCATTGCCGGGCTTGTATGGGCATGACGATGTTTGGGAACAGTGAACGAACCGCAGCCGCATAATTGCCGCACCCCCAGATACCGGCTTTCGCGCGGGTGACATCGGTGCTGTAGTGTTCTCCCAAAAGGGAGGCACCTATGAGCCTGACAGAACAAGAAAAACAACTGATCGAACATTCCATCGAACGCGTGGCGGAAGTGGCCGGCGATCCGTCTCGTCAGGTCTATGCGCGGCTCTTTGCGCAGTCGCCGGAGATGGAGGCGCTGTTCGTGCTGGACACCGACGGCAATGCGCGCGGCCACATGTTGTCGGAATCGCTCGATTGCATATTCGATTTTCTGGGACCGCGCGCCTATGCGCCGGTGCTGATCCAGAGCGAACTGACCAATCACAGCAATGTCGGCGTGCCGCCGCGCGTCTTCGCGACGTTCTTCACGGTGGTCATGGAGACATTTCGCGAATTACTGGACGCGGAATGGACGGCGGAAACGGACGCCGCCTGGGCAACGCTGCTCGGCGAGCTCGACGCGGTGGTGGCGGAGCAAGCGAAGAAATACGGCATGGAAGTGGTTTAGAGGCCGCATCCTCTCCCTAAGTACGTCATGGCCCGCTTCATGCGGGCCATCCACGTCTTTGCAGCCATTCAGACAAGGAAGACGTGGACGGCCCGGACAAGCCGGGCCGTGACGATTTTTTTTAGTTCTGCTTCCCCTACCCCCTGACCCCCGCGATCTTCGCCGCCGCCTCGAAACCGATACGCGGGCTCGACAGCAGCGGCACGGAGAGCGCGCCGCTGCGATCGGCGGCGGGCGCCATCGAAGCTTGCGCCAGCACCAGCACATCGACATCGCGCGCCGCATCGGCGAGGCGGCCTGCGATGCCACCGTAATAATCGTCGAGACGGCCTTCGCGGAAGGCCGCCCAGACGTCGTCGAACAGGAACTCGCGAACCCGGACATCGCGGCCGACCCGTGCCGCCGAGCTTTCAATCAGCGCCCGGGTGGGCGCGAGCGTCGGCGCCAGCGCCGCGCAGACGCCGATGACGCGGCCGGCCAGAACCGCCGCATCGGCCATCGGCCGGTCGATGCGCATGATCGGGATTTCAGCCTCCCCGGCTGCCGCTTCGGCGGCCGGCCCCAGCGTCGAGCAGGTGCAGACGACGACGCGCGCGCCACCTTCGGCGAGCGCCAGCAGCGCCTCCTGCGTGCGCAGGCTGACGGCGGCGGTGAGGCCGCCCGCCTTCTCGGTGGCGCAGAGAAGATCCTCGCGCACCGCATGGGTGAGCGCGACGCCGGGCGCAAGCTCGCGCGCCAACGCGTCGAAAGTGTCGATATGGACGGCGGCCGTGTGCAGGAAGGCGATGGCGGCGCCGTGATGTCGTAATGATGGAGGCATGGGCCTCTCCTCAAAGAAAAAGGCCCTCCGCGATCTTCGCGGAGGGCCCCATGTTTCGTCGGGCTGAGTGCGAGATCGCGTCAGTTCTTGGCCTTGTCTACGAGTTTG
Organism: Parvibaculum sp.; assembly: GCF_030651915.1. Taxonomy (GTDB): domain Bacteria; phylum Pseudomonadota; class Alphaproteobacteria; order Parvibaculales; family Parvibaculaceae; genus Parvibaculum. The sequence goes on from NZ_JAUSBV010000008.1 coordinate 290,976, forward strand.
TTCGCCGAAATCCACGGCATCATCTCGCGCAGACGGGCGCCCACCTCCTCGATGGGGTGGGCGGCGGCGGCGGCCCGCGTCGCCTTGAAGCTGGTCTGGTTGACCTTGTTCTCGAGCATCCAGTCGCGCGTGAACTTGCCCGACTGAATGTCGTTGAGGACGCGCTTCATTTCGGCCTTGGTTTCCGCCGTGATGATGCGCGGACCGGTGACATATTCGCCATACTCGGCCGTGTTGGAGATCGAGTAGTTCATGTTGGCGATGCCGCCTTCATAGATCAGGTCGACGATCAGCTTCACTTCATGCAGGCATTCGAAATAGGCCATTTCCGGCGCGTAACCGGCTTCGGTCAGGGTTTCGAAACCGGCGCGGATGAGTTCCACGAGACCGCCGCAGAGCACGACCTGCTCGCCGAAAAGATCGGTCTCGCATTCCTCGCGGAAGGTCGTCTCGATGATGCCGGCGCGGCCGCCGCCATTGGCCGACGCATAGGAGAGGCCGACATCATGGGCGTTGCCGGTCGCGTCCTGATGGACGGCGATCAGCGACGGCACGCCGCCGCCGCGCTTGTATTCCGAACGCACCGTGTGGCCCGGGCCCTTCGGCGCGACCATCAGCACGTCGATATCCGTGCGCGGCTCGATCAGGTTGAAATGGATGTTGAGGCCATGCGCGAACAGGAGCGCCGATCCCGGCTTCATGTTCTCGTGCAGGTCGGCATAATAGATGTCGGCCTGAAGTTCGTCCGGCGTCAGCATCATCAGCACGTCGGCCCATTTGGCGGCGTCGGCGACCGTCATCACCTTCAGGCCCTCGCCTTCCGCCTTCTTCGCGGTGGCCGAGCCGGCGCGCAGCGCCACGGCAACTTCCTTGACGCCGCTGTCGCGCAGGTTCAGCGCATGGGCATGGCCCTGGCTGCCATAGCCGATGATGGCGACTTTCTTGCCCTTGATCAGATTGACGTCGGCGTCGCGGTCGTAATAAACGCGCATTTTTCTATCCTCTTTCGTCAGACGCTGGTGCCTTGCCATCGGCTTTGCCACCACGCTTTCAGTCGTTCCACGAATTCCAGAGCCTCGGGCTCGTGCAATTTCAGTCCCATGTTCCCGAAGGCAAAGCGCAGATGCGCCATCATCTCTTCGTCGGGTCCGCCCTGCTCCAGAATTCGCAGGCACGGCCCCACATAGCCCTCGTATTCGTCTTCCGGCATATCCGGTGCGCCAATTGGATTGAACTCATTCCAAAGGCCGCGTACTTCCCGCCAGCGCTGTCGACTTTCCTCTTTCGACAGACGCCTCATCTTTCTCCTACATCGCCTCGGGACCGCGGGCGATCGCCACCACGCCGGTCCGCGACACATCCACGAGGCCGAGCGGCCTCATCAATCCGATAAAGGCGTCGATCTTGGTCGGCGCGCCCGTCACCTCGAAAATGAAGGAGGTGTGGGTCGTGTCGATGACGCGGGCGCGGAAGGCATCGGCCAGCCTGAGCGCCTCGACGCGGCGTTCGCCGGTGCCCGCCACCTTGACCAGCGCCATTTCGCGCTCGACCGAATTGGCCTCGACAGTGAGGTCCATCACGCGGTGGACCGGCACCAGCCGGTCGAGCTGCGCCTTGATCTGCTCGATCACCATCGGCGTGCCGACCGTGACGATGGTGATGCGCGAGGTGTGCTCGGCCTGGTCGACTTCGGCCACCGTCAGGCTTTCGATATTGTAGCCCCGGCCCGAAAACAGCCCGATGACGCGCGCCAGCACGCCCGCCTCGTTGTCGACGAGGACGGCGATGGTGTGCCGTTCGATGGTCTCATCCTTCTTCATGCGCGTCTCTGTATTGTGTCCGGGGCCTCGGGGGAAGCTTATTTTGGCGTTTTCCCCGTCAAACCAGCATTTTGCCCTCTTCGGAGACGGTGGCGCCCTCGGCATCGTCGCCCAGGATCATCTCGTTATGCGCCGCCCCCGAGGGGATCATCGGATAGCAATTCTCGAACTTGTCGACCACGCAGTCGAGGATGACCGGACCCGGCACCTCGATCATCCGCTTGATCGCGTCGTCAAGCTCGGAAGGCTTCGAGGCGCGGATGCCGGTCGCGCCATAGGCTTCGGCCAGCTTGACGAAATCGGGCAGCGAATCCGAATAGGAATGCGAATAGCGGCCCTCATGCAGCAGCTCCTGCCACTGCCGGACCATGCCCATATATTCGTTGTTGATGATGAAAATCTTGACCGGCAGCATGAACTGAACGGCGGTCGAGAGTTCCTGAATGCACATCTGGATCGAGGCTTCGCCGGCGATGTCGATGACCAGCGCGTCCGGGTGCGCGATCTGCACGCCGATGGCGGCCGGAAAGCCATAGCCCATCGTGCCGAGACCGCCCGACGTCATCCAGCGATTGGGCTGCTCGAACGGGAAGTGCTGCGCCGCCCACATCTGATGCTGGCCGACTTCGGTGGTGATGTAGGTCTCGCGATGCTTCGACAGCTCGTAGAGACGCTGGATCGCCTGTTGCGGCTTGATGATGTCGTCATTGGTCTTGAAGCTGAGCGACTTGCGCGCCCGCCACGCTTCGATCTGCTTCCACCAGGCCGACAGCGCGTCCTTGTCGGGACGGCGTGCCTTCGACTTCCAGATGCGCAGCATGTCTTCGAGCACATGGGCGCAATCGCCGATGATGCCGATATCGACACGAACGTTCTTGTTGATCGACGAGGCGTCGATATCGACATGGATCTTTTTCGAATGCGGCGCGAAGGCGTCGAGACGGCCCGTGACGCGGTCGTCGAAGCGCGCGCCGATATTGATCAGCACGTCGCAATCATGCATCGCATTGTTGGCCTCGAAGGTGCCATGCATGCCGAGCATGCCGAGCCACTGCTTGTCCGACGCCGGATAGGCGCCGAGCCCCATCAGGGTGGAGGTGATCGGATAGCCGGTCAGGCGCACGAATTCGCGCAGCAGCTGGCTGGCAACCGTGCCGGAATTGATGATGCCGCCGCCGGTGTAGAAAACCGGCTTCTTGGCATTGGCGATCAGGTCGACCGCCTGCTTGATCTTCTCGATGTCGCCCTTGACCTTCGGCCGGTAGGTGCGGTGAACGACATTCTGCGGGCCGGTATATTCGCCCTTCTGGAACTGGACGTCCTTCGGGATGTCGATGACGACCGGGCCCGGACGGCCGTGGGTCGCGACATAGAAAGCCTCGTGCATGACGCGCGTCAGCTCCTGCGGCGACTTCACCAGCCAGTTGTGCTTGGTGCAATGACGCGTGATGCCGACCGTGTCGCATTCCTGGAAGGCGTCGGAGCCGATCAGATGCGTGGCGACCTGCCCGGTGAGACAGACGATCGGGATCGAATCCATCAAGGCATCGGTGAGGCCGGTGACCGCATTGGTGGCGCCGGGGCCGGAGGTGACAAGGACGACGCCGGGCTTGCCGGTCGAGCGCGCATAGCCTTCGGCCGCATGCACTGCGCCCTGCTCGTGACGAACGAGGATGTGGCGGATCTTGTTCTGCTGGAACAGCGCATCGTAGATCGGCAGCACGGCGCCGCCGGGATAGCCGAAAATCGTGTCCACGCCCTGATCGACCAGCGCCTTGATGACGATTTCCGCGCCTGTCAGTTCCTGAGCCATCGGTCCGGTCCTTGCGAGGCCCCGGGAAGGGGCCAGAAACAACAAAGCGGCACGCGCAATGCCCGGAATCCGGACGTTTTCAAGCGCATCGCCGCCGAAAGCGCGGGCAACCTAACCGCGCCTCAGGACCGGGTCAACCCCAAATCGTCAATAAATGAAAAGATTTCTGCATTAATACTTTCCGAATCTTGCGTATGGAAGGCCATCCACGCAATCATTTGAGTCCGGAACCAGGTTTCCTGCCGTTTGGCATAGGCCCGCGTTTCGGCCTGTCCGGCCGTAATGGCCTCTTCGAGCAGCAGGGCGCCGACGAGATGGCCCATCAGCGGGCGCAGGCCGAGCGCCTTCATGGCCGGCAGCGCAGGGTCGAGCGCGAGGGCGGCCATGGCGGCCGCCTCCTCAAGCGCGCCCTCTTCGACCATGCGCGCAAAGCGAGCGTCGCAGCGCGCCCTGAGCCAGTCGCGATCGGGCATCAGCACGATTTTGGCGAAACGCCCCGTCACCAGCGGCACCGGCGGCACTTGCTGCCATTCGCTCAAGGGCCGGCCGGTGGCGCGCGCCACTTCGACACCGCGGGCAATGCGCTGGCGATCTGACGGGCGGATGGTGGCGGCCAGTGCCGGATCGGCTTCGGCCAGCAGCGCATGTGCACCCTCGCCCGCTGCCGCGACCTCGGCGCGCACCTCGCGGCGCAGATCGGGCGGGATCGCCGGGATCGGCGCCAGACCTTCGACAAGCGCCCGGAAATAGAGGCCGGTGCCGCCGACGACGATGGGCACCCGGCCCCGCCTCGCAATCTCGCCCATGACGCGGGCGGCCTCGACCGCCCAGCGCCCGGCCGAGAGCGGCGCGTCTGCCGCCGTGACGCCGTAAAGATGATGTGGCACAAGCGCTTCTTCGGCTTCGGAGGGCCGCGCCGTCAGCACCCGCATTTCGCGATAAAGCTGCATCGAATCGGCATTGACGATCTCACCGCCGAGCCTTTCGGCCAGCGCCAGCGCCAGCGCGGACTTGCCGCTGGCGGTCGGCCCTGCAATAAGAACGGCGCGATCGACTTCGAGACTCAAGAGACGGGTTCCTTTCCGGTTTTCGCGATGAAATACGTCCTGACGCTGATAGGCAACACGGCAACGCCGCTTTCGCAAGCGCATGTCGACGCGGCGCGCGGCCTGCTACCGGCGCCGGCGCTCGCCGACTGGCTTGCGGAAGGTGTCGCCTGCGACATCGCTTTCGAAACGCCGAATCCAAGGCCGGCCGAACTGGCGGCGCGCGCGGCGCTGAAGGACGTGAAGATCGACCTCGCCGTGCAGCCCGTCGGCAGCCGCCGCAAGAAGCTGCTAGTCGCCGACATGGATTCGACCATCATCCAGCAGGAATGCATCGACGAGCTGGCCGCCGAACTCGGGATCAAACCGCAGATCGCCGCCATCACCGAACGCGCCATGAAGGGCGAGATCGAATTCGAGCCGGCGCTGCGCGAGCGCGTGGCGCTGTTGAAGGGCCTCGACGTTGCGGCGCTCGACAGGGTCTATCGCAGCCGCATCGTCGAAACGCCGGGCGGCCGCGCGCTGACAGCAACCATGCGCGCCCATGGCGCGGCCTGCGCGCTGGTCTCGGGCGGCTTCAGCTTTTTTACCGGGCGTGTTGCCGCCGCCGTCGGTTTCGACGTCAATCAAGCAAACGAACTGCTGTTTGAAAACGGCAAGCTGACCGGCGCCGTGCAGGAACCGATCCTCGGCCGCCAGGCCAAGATCGAGGCGCTGGTGAAACTGCGCGGCGAGATGAACCTCGGCCATCACGAAACGATGGCGGTGGGCGACGGCGCCAACGATCTCGGCATGATCGGCGAAGCGGGCCTCGGCGTTGCTTTTCACGCCAAGCCCGTGGTCGCCGAAGCGGCCGATGCGCGCATCGATCATGGCGACCTGACGGCGCTGCTCTATCTGCAGGGCTACCGGAAAGACGAAATCAGGCTGGGCTGACGCACTATTGCCCACCGAGCCGGAGCGCGACGAAGCGCATATCGCCGCCGCTCGACAGACGCAACAGCACCGTGTTGCGCCCCGCCTTCTCCTCGGACGCGACGATCCGCTCGACATCGGCGGGCGTGGCCACGTCGCGCTGCGCGACCTGCAGGATGACATCGCCCGGACGGACGCCTTTTTCGGCCGCCGCGCTCGCCGGATCGACATCGCTGACGAGAACGCCCTGGGTCTGTGCATCCACATTGAAGCCTTGCCGCGTCTCGGCGGTCAGCGCCGTCAGACTGAGCCCCAGCACGACCGTCCGGGCGGGTCCGGGCGCCGTTTCGGCCGGCACGGCGGCGGGCGTCTCCTCGGATTCGTCGAGCCGCGCAACCTGGACCTTCACGCCGAGCGTGCGGCCGCCGCGAAAGATTTCGACATCGACCGTCTTGCCGACATCGGTTTCGGCAACGACGCGCGGCAGATCGCGCATGGCACCGATGTTGCGGCCATCGAAACTCAGCACGACATCGCCAGGCTCGATGCCCGCCATGGCGGCCGGGCCGTCTTCATTGATGCCGGCGATCAGCGCGCCGCGCGCCGGCGTGAGGCCGAGGCTGTCGGCGATCTCGGGCGTCACCGTCTGGATGCGCACGCCGATCCAGCCGCGCCGCGTTTCGCCATGTTCGAGGATCTGCTCGACGACCGGCCGCACCGTCGATGTCGGCACGGCAAAGCCGATGCCGACCGAGGCGCCGGACGGCGAAATGATCGCCGAATTGACGCCGACCACGCGGCCCTCCATGTCGAACAGCGGCCCGCCGGAATTGCCCCGGTTGATCGAGGCGTCGGTCTGGATGAAATCGTCGTAATTGCCGGCGTGAATGTCGCGGTTGAGCGCCGAGATGATGCCGGCCGTGACCGTGCCGCCAAGGCCGAAGGGATTGCCGATCGCAATCACCCAGTCGCCGACCCGGGCCTTGCTGCTGTCGCCGAGTTCGACGAAGGGCAGCGGCGTCTTGCTTTCGACCTTGAGCACGGCGATATCGGTTTTCGGATCGCGCCCCGTCAGCACCGCCGGCAGGGTGGTGCCGTCCATGAAGATGACCTCGATCCGGTCGGCGCCGTCGATCACGTGATTGTTGGTGACGATGACACCCGAGGGGTCGATCACGAAACCCGAACCGAGCGACTGCACGCGCTGCGGCCGCTGGCCTTGCTGCTCCATGAACTCCTTGAAGAAATCGTTGAGCGGCGAGCCCTCCGGCACACCGGGAATGGACTGCGGGCCGGTGCCGAGAAGCTGCGATGTCGAGATGTTGACGACGGCCGGCGACAGGCGTTCGGCAAGATTGGCGAAGCTGTCGGGCGCCGCTTGCGCCTGCGCCGCCGAAGCCAGCAGCGGCACCATCAGCAACGCCACCGCCACGCCGCGCATGAAGTCGCGCCGCGCCCGTCCTGTACCGGTCCCTGCCATCGAAACGCCACTCCCCTCGGCCGATCCGCCGCCCCGTCCGGGGCAGCGCCGCCTTCATTGTGAGACGGATTATGGACGAATTGAGGCGTCCTCAGCCGCGCACCAGCCAGACGATGAAAACACCGGCGGCAAGCGCCACAAGCCCGGCCATCCGCAGCGCCTGTTCCGGCTGCACGGAAAGCGCCGCCAGCGCCCGCCGCATCGGCTCCGGAAAGGCTGCATAGGCCAGCCCCTCAAGCGCAATCGCCAGACCGAGCGCCGTGACGAGATCGGTCCAGTCCACGGGTCAGCGCCGGACGCGCCCGGCCTCGGCGCCGAAATAGCGGAAGAACTCGCCATCCGGCGTCACGATCATCGTCGTGTTGTCGCCTTTCAGGCCCTCGCGATAGGCCTGCATCGAGCGGTAAAAGGCGAAGAACTCGGTATCGCGCGAATAGGCCTCGGCATAGATGTTGTTGCGCATCGCATCGCCCTCGCCGCGGGCCAGCTGCCCATCGCGTTCGGCCTCGGCGATGATGACCGTCGATTCACGATCGGCACGGGCACGGATACGCTGCGCCTCCTCGTTGCCTTGCGCACGGATTTCAGCCGCTTCGCGCTCGCGCTCGGTCTGCATACGCTGATAGATCGCCATGCTGTTCTGTTCCGGCAGGTCGGCGCGGCGGATACGGACATCCACCACCTCGATGCCGAATTGCTGGGTGGCGTTGTTGAACGCTGCCTGGATGTTCTTCATCAGACCGGCGCGATTGTCGCGCACCAGTTCTTCCAGCGTATGATCGCCGAGCACGTTCCTGAGCGACGAGATGAAGTTCGGCTGCAGCCGCTGGGTCGCGTTGCGCGGATCGCCGACCGACTGATAGAAGCGCAACGAGTCGACGATGCGATAACGCGCAAAGGCATCGACCACCAGGCGCTTGCGGTCCTTGGCGATGATTTCCTCGGCCGGCGAGTCGAGATTGAGAATGCGCTTGTCGATATAGACGACATTCTGGATGACCGGCAGCTTCCAGTGCAGGCCCGGTTCCGTGATGACCTGACGCGGGTCGCCGAACTGCAGCACGATCGCCTGCTGCGTCATGCTGACCGTGAAGGCGGAAAGATAAAGCACGACCGCGATAATGAGCGCGGTGATGCCGACGCCTATGGCTATCGACCTGTTCATCGGCCACCTCCCGTCGTCGCGCCCGGGGCGGGCGCGGCTGCCGGTGCCCTCGGCTTCAGCTCATTGAGCGGAAGATAGGGCAACACGCTTTGCGCGCCCTGCGCACCGTCCATAAGCACCTTGTTCATACCGCCAAGAACTTCCTGCATGGTTTCGAGATAGATGCGCCGCCGCGTCACATCCGTCGCCTTTTTGTATTCCTCGTAGATCGAGACGAAACGTCCCGCCTCGCCCTGCGCCTCGGCGACGATCTGTTCGCGATAGGCCTCGGCGGCCTGCGTGATCTGCGCCGCATCGCCGCGCGCACGCGGGATGACGGTGTTGGCATAGGTCTCGGCCTGGTTGCGCAACCGCTCCTGGTCGGCGCGCGCCGCTTGCACGTCGCGGAAGGCGTCGAGCACCTGTGCCGGCGGATCGACTTTCTGCAATCTCACTTCGGTGATTTCGATGCCCGCACCATAGCTGTCGAGCGTCGCCTGCAGTCCGGCGCGCACCTGATTCTGCACCTCGGCACGGCCGACGGTCTGCAGCACTTCGATCTGCGACTGGCCGACCGCCTCACGCATCATGCTTTCGGCGACGGCTTTCACCGCCCGGTCGGGATCTTCGACATTGAAAAGAAAGGAATGCGCGCTGTTGATACGCCACTGCACCGAGAAGCCGATATCGACGATGTTTTCGTCGCCGGTCAGCATCAGGCTTTCTTCCGGCACCGCGATCGCCGAACTGCCTGCCACGCGGATGCCGATGTCGACGGTCGTAATGTTGGTGACGGCCGGCGTGTAGACCGTTTCGATCGGGAACGGAAATTTCATGTGGAGGCCGGGCTCGACCGTGCGCACCAGCTTGCCGAAACGCAGCACAATGCCCTGCTCATTGACATTGACGCGGAAGAACGAGCTGTAGGCAATGAGACCGAGAATCACGAGGCCGATCAGGATAAACGGCCCTGAACCGCCGCCGGCACCAACGCGGGTCCCGCCACCACCACCGCCGCCACCGGGAAACATCTGCCGGAACTTCTCTTGCGCGCGCCGGATCAGCTCATCAAGGTCGGGCGGTTGATTGCCGCCGCCGGAAGGCCCCTGCCCCCACGGACCCCGATTACCGCCACCGCCGCCCTGCCAGCCGCCACCGCCGCCACCGTTCTGATTGCTCCAGGGCATCCATATTCCTTCGATTGCTTCGTGAGAGACCGGTTGGAAACACCACTATCGGGGGTTATATGACAGACACCATGTCCGCGCAACGCGAACCGGACGCAGCGCAACCCGAAATGCGGGGATCGCACGAATTCTCCGTCGCACGCGGCCATAACCGTCACATATGGGCAAACAGGCAAATTATCCATGAGCAGCATAACCCGAGACGATGTTGCCGCCGCGTTGTCGGTCGTCATCGACGACGAGACGGGCAAGGATGTCGTCACCGCCGGCATATTGCAGGGACTGGTCGTGCGCGAGGGACATGTCGGCTTTTCGCTTGAGGTCGATCCTGCCAGGGGCGCGGCAAAGGAACCGCTGCGCCAGGCTTGCGAGGCCGCTGTGAAATGCCTGCCCGGCGTGCTGAGTGTAACGGCGGTTTTGACGGCACATCGTGGCGGCGCGGCGGCGCAACGCCCCGCACATGGACATGCACATGACGATCGGCCAAAGCAGCCGCGCGCGGCGCAGCAGGGTCCGTTGCGCATTCCCGGCGTCACGGCGATCGTCGCCGTGGCGAGCGGCAAGGGCGGCGTCGGTAAATCGACGGTCGCAATCAATCTCGCGCTGGCCCTGTCGAAGCTCGGCCGCCGCGTCGGCCTGCTCGACGCCGATATCTACGGACCTTCCATCCCGCGCATGATGGGCATCAAGGGCAAGCCCGAGACCCGGGACGGCAAGAAGCTGCTGCCGATGGAGAACTACGGCATCAAGACAATGTCGATCGGCTATCTCGTCGACGAGGACACGCCGATGATCTGGCGCGGGCCAATGGTGCAATCGGCGCTGACGCAAATGATGATGGATGTCGAGTGGGGCGAACTCGATGTGCTGGTCGTCGACATGCCGCCAGGCACTGGCGACGCGCAACTCACCATGGCGCAACGCGTGCCCCTGACAGGTGCCGTCGTCGTCTCAACGCCGCAGGAAATCGCGCTGATCGACGCCCGCAAGGGCTATGCGATGTTCGAGAAGACGCATGTGCCTGTTTTCGGCATCGTCGAGAACATGGCCTATTTCATCAGTCCGGGGTCGGGTGAGAAGTCCTACATCTTCGGCGAAGGCGGTGCGCGGCGTATGGCCGAGAAACTCGGCTGCGACTTCCTCGGTGAAGTGCCGCTCCACATGACGATCCGCGAGACATCCGATAGTGGCCGGCCCGTAGTCGCCACCGCACCGGACAGTCCGGAAGCAAAACCATTCCTCGACATCGCCGCGCGCGTCGCCGCCCATATCGACCGCGCCCTTGCCGACACGGCGCGCAAGGCGCCGGTCATTTCCATCGAGGACTGAAACGAAAACGGCCGGCCCCTCGCGGAGCCGGCCATTCCGATAGACCGCCTGAAGGTTTCAGCGGCCCGCGACCAGCGTCGCAGTTTCTTTCGAGCCATCGGGTGCCGTCAGCTCCCATGTCTCGCCGATGTCGCGCGATTGAGCCGCCACGCAATAGGGCTCGTCGCCACCGAGGAAGCAGGCCGTATCGCCGTCAATCTCATAGGTGCCTTCCGCGGTGCTGCCATCCGGCAGCTTCTGCGAATAGGCCCCGCCCGCGTCGATATAGACCGAGCGCTCGCCGGCGGCGCCAACCACGTTGACGGTGTTGCCATAGAAATTGGCGAACGGATCGGCGAGAGCCGCTCCGGTGAACGCAAACAACGCAACGAGTACACTCACAAATAGACGCATTCTGTCCTCCCTATCTTCAGATCGATCACCGTGTACCCCAAAGGCGGCGCATGTTTGCACGGCCTCTGGCATGCGGAAAGGTACATTCCGGAACCGGAACATACTTTTCCATCATCCCGTTACTTGTTGAGGAAGTTGAGCGGCAGCCCGGCCACCGGCCAGTCCATCGACACGAGCCTTCCGCTCGAAGACAGCGTGATATAGGCCGTCTTCAAGTCCTTGCCGCCGAAACAGATATTGGTGGTGATGAAATCGTCGGTCGGCGTGTGCGTCACCTTCGAGCCGTCGGGCGAGATCGTGGTGATGCCCGCATTGAAAATCGTCGCCACACAGATATTGCCCTCCGCATCGACCGCAAGACTGTCGAAGAAACAGAGCTGCGGTCCCGATGCCACGAACCGGCCGGGCAGCGGACCCGGTTGCGGCGCAACTTCGCCCGGCCCCTTGATGTCGAAGGCCCAGAGACGGCCGGGGATCGTGTCGGCGACATATACGGTCTTCTCGTCGGGCGAGAGGCCGACGCCGTTGGGCGAGGTGATCGGGAAAACGACTTCCTTGATCATCGAGCCGTCGATTTTTGCGTAGTAGAGGCCGCCGCGATCCTGTGTGCGGCCACGTCCCTTGCCGAGATCGGTGAACCAGAAGCCGCCCGACTTGTCGAATACGATGTCGTTGGGCCCGTTCAGCGGAATGCCGTTGCACTCCTTGTAGAGCACCTTGAACGCACCGGTCTTGAGGTCGACACGCTCGATGCGTCCGCCGGAGTAATTGGCAGGTGCGTCGCCCGGCACAAGCGCACCGTTGACCTCGTGGAACTCGAAACCGCCGTCGTTGCAGACATAACAGGCGCCATCGGGACCGATCGCCGCGCCGTTCGGCCCGCCGCCGAGCTCCGCGATCACTTCGACCTTCCCAGCTGCCGTAACGCGCGTCAGCGTCCCGCGCGCGATCTCGACCAGCACGATGCTGCCGTCCGGCATCGCAATCGGACCTTCCGGAAACCGCAAGCCGTCGGCGACAAGTTTCATCGCAGTCATATCAATCCTCCCTGATGTTCCGTCTGATGCGGAATTCTTGTGGGCCGCATTCTGTCAACGCGCGGCGGGTTCCGCAATGGCTCGTTCAATCAAGCCTCTGCCGGTGAAACGCCAGATGATCGCCGATGAATGTCTGGATGAAATAGTAGGAGTGATCGTGGCCAGGCTGGCGGCGCAACGTCAGCTTCTGCTTCACGGCCGCGCAAGCCGCCTCAAAAAGTTCCGGCTTCAGTTCCTTCTCGAGGAAATTATCGGCGAGCCCCTGATCGATCAGGATGTCGTCATAGCGCCCCAGCGCCGCGCCGCCCTCCATCAGCAGCGAAGCATCATGCGCCGCCCATTGCGCGCGATCCGGCCCGAGATAGGCGCCGAGGGCCTTTTCACCCCAGGGACAGCGAGTCGGCGAAACGATGGGCGCAAAGGCCGAAACCGAACGGAAGAGGTCGGGATGCTTCAAGGCAAGCGTCAGCGCCCCGTGCCCGCCCATCGAATGACCGCAAATGCCGAGCCGCGCCGCATCGACCGGAAAATTCTCGGTCAGCGCCGCATGCAGATCGCGGACGATGTAGCTCTCCATTCTGAAATGCGGCGCCCATGGCTTTTCGGTCGCATCGATGTAGAAACCCGCGCCCTGTCCGAGATCGTAGGCTTCGCAATCGGCGACACCCGGACCCCGCGGGCTGGTGTCCGGCGCGACAACCGCCAGCCCGAGCTTCGATGCATGTGCATAGGCGCCGGCCTTCACGGTGAAGTTTTCTTCCGTGCAGGTCAGGCCTGCGAGAAAAATCACCGCCGGGAATGGCCCCTTGCCATCCGGCACATAGACCGAAAAGCGCATCGGCGTGCCCGTCGCCACCGAGGCATGACGATGGATGCCGAGCGTGCCGGCGAAACAGCGATGCGTTTCGAGCGTTTCGACAGCCATCAATAAACCACGACGGAACGGATCGACTTGCCTTCATGCATCAGGTCGAAACCCTTGTTGATCTCTTCGAGCGGCATTGTGTGGGTGATCAGATTGTCGATGTCGACCTTGCCGTCCATGTACCAGTCGACAATGCGCGGCACGTCGGTGCGCCCGCGCGCGCCACCAAAGGCCGTCCCCTTCCAGACGCGGCCGGTAACGAGCTGAAACGGCCGTGTCGAGATTTCCTGTCCGGCGCCGGCGACACCGATGATGATGCTCTCGCCCCAGCCGCGATGGCAGCATTCGAGGGCCTGGCGCATCGTGTTGACGTTGCCGATGCATTCGAAGCTGTAATCGGCGCCGCCGCCGGTCAGTTCGACGATATGGCCAACCACATCGCCCTTCACTTCCCTGGGATTGACGAAATGCGTCATGCCGAATTGCCGCGCGAGACTTTCGCGTGCCGGGTTGATGTCGACGCCGACAATCATGTTGGCGCCGACCATGCGCGCGCCCTGAATGACGTTGAGGCCGATGCCGCCAAGTCCGAAGACGACGACATTGGCGCCCGCCTCCACTTTCGCCGTGAAGATCACCGCCCCGAGACCCGTTGTCACGCCGCAGCCGATGTAACAGATCTTGTCGAACGGCGCGTCCTTGCGCACTTTCGCCAGCGCGATTTCCGGCAGCACGGTGTAATTGGCAAAGGTCGAGCAGCCCATGTAATGCAGCACCGGCTTGCCCTTGTACGAAAAGCGGCTGGTGCCGTCGGGCATCACGCCCTTGCCCTGCGTCGCGCGGATCGAGGTGCAGAGATTGGTCTTGTGGCTGGTGCAGCTTTTGCACTCGCGGCATTCGGGCGTGTAGAGCGGGATCACATGGTCGCCGACCGCGAGCGACTTGACGCCGGGTCCGACCTCGACGACGACGCCCGCGCCCTCATGGCCGAGGATCGCCGGAAAGGCGCCTTCGGGGTCTTCGCCCGACAGCGTGAACGCATCGGTGTGGCAAATGCCGGTGGCCTTGATCTCGACCAGCACCTCGCCCGCTTTCGGCCCGTCGAGCTGTACCGTTTCGATTTCGAGCGGTTTGCCCGCCTCGAATGCCACCGCCGCACGCACATCCATATGTCGTCTCCGTTGGGAAATCTGCTTATGAATTTCAGAGCGTCATTGTGAGCCGGGCGGCCCGGCGACGCAATTGCTCAGACCCGCTCCAGCACAACGAAGGAACAATCGGCGCTGTCCTTCTCTCCCGCCACGCGTCGCTCGCGAGAGGTCTCGCGCCATTGCCGGCGATCGAAGGCTGGAAAACTGACATCGCCCTCAGGCGATGCATGAACTTCGGTGATATAGAGCCGCGTCGCATGATCGAACGTCTCGGCATAGAGCTCCGCGCCGCCGATCACCATAATCTCATCCACGCCACTTGCCGTCGCAATTTCGCGCCCGCGCACGAGCGCCGCCGCCGCCGACGTCGTGACCTCCGCGCCATCCGCCGCATAGGCCGCATTGCGCGTGACGACGATGTTCGGACGGCCCGGCAACGGCTTCTTCGGCAATGATTCCCATGTCTTGCGGCCCATGATGACGGGCTTTCCCATCGTCACCCGCTTGAAGAACGCCATGTCGCCCGTGAGCCGCCACGGCAAGCCATTGTCGCGGCCGATGACGCCATTGTCGGCAATGGCAACGACGAAGCAGACATGAGCGCCCATCACACCACCCGGCTTTCAAAAAGCGCCGTGAAATCCGGCGCGCGCAAGGCTTCCGGATCGAGCGGCCTCAGACTGACCAGTATGGCGAACATCGCGAAGGCGGCGAGCAGCAGCACCGCGATCGTCAGCCCGAAGAGCAGCATCCGCCGACGCGTCCGCATCAGACCGCGACAGGCGCGGCGATATGCGGATGCGCCTCGTAGCCTTCGAGCCGGAAATCGTCATAGGTGAAATCGAAAAGGCTCGTCACATCGGGATTGATGTGCATGACAGGCAGCTTTTTCGGCTCTCGTGAGAGCTGTTTGTCCGCCTGTTCCAGATGATTGAGATAGAGATGCGCGTCGCCGAAGGTGTGGATAAATTCGCCGGGTTTGAGGCCGGTCACCTGCGCCACCATCATCGTCAGCAGCGCATAGGAAGCGATGTTGAATGGCACGCCGAGGAAGATGTCGGCCGAGCGCTGGTAGAGCTGGCAGGAGAGCTTGCCTTCAGCCACATAGAACTGGAACAGGCAATGGCAGGGCGGCAGCGCCATGTGGTCGACATCGGCGACATTCCAGGCCGAGACGATCAACCGCCGCGAATCCGGATTGTTTTTGATCTGCTCCAGCAGGTTCCTGATCTGGTCAATCTTGGTGCCGTCGGGTGCCGGCCATGAGCGCCACTGGTGGCCATAGACCGGTCCAAGATCGCCATTGGCGTCCGCCCAGTCGTCCCAAATGCTGACGCCGTTGGCTTTCAGATAGGCGATGTTGGTGTCGCCGGCGAGAAACCACAGCAATTCATGCACGATCGACTTCAGATGCAGCTTCTTGGTCGTCACCAGCGGAAAACCTTGCGCAAGGTCGAAGCGCATCTGATGGCCGAATATGCTGCGCGTGCCGGTGCCGGTGCGGTCGGTCTTGGTCACGCCCGTGTCGCGCGCAAGGCGCATGAGGTCGAGATATTGTTTCATCGCTGGTCCTGAGATTCGGCTGACCAGTCTAACCCCGGCGAAGCCCCGCCGCCACCGCGCGGCAATCCCCGTCACAAGCCTGTGATTTGATACGGAAAATCTGGCGGCGATGCCCCGCCCGCGCCAGAATGCCCGCAAAACGGCAAGGGGCAAGGGACCACCATGAAACGCATAATGCTCGGCATCGGCGCGGCGCTCGTGCTCGCCGCCATCCTCTTCCTGGAGGTCTTGCCCGGTTTCGTCGAGGGCCAGATCAACCGCCTGGTCGATGTCGGCCCCCTCGAAGTGACCGAAGAGGCCGCCCGCCATCACCAGCGGCTGAATGTCGTCGATCTCCATGCCGACACGCTGCTCTGGGCGAGAGACCCGCTGGCGCGCGCCAGCCGCGGCCATGTCGACCTGCCCCGCCTTGTCGACGGCAATGTGACGCTGCAGGTTTTTTCGGTGGTGACGAAAGTCCCCCGCAGCCAGCGCCACACCGGCACGGATGCGAATTCCGACGTCATCACCCTGCTGGCGATGGCGCAGCGCTGGCCGGCCCGCACCTGGGACAGCCTCTTCGAGCGCGCGCTCTATCAGGCCGAAAAGCTGCACCGCGCCGAGGCGGCCGCGCCGGGTGAGCTGCGCATCATCCGCACCGCCGCCGACATCGATGCGCTGCTCGCCGCGCGCGCGGGGAACCGCCCGGTCGGCGGGTTGCTCGCCACCGAAGGCTCGCACCCGCTCGAAGGCCAGCTCGAAAACATCGAGACGCTTTACGACGCCGGCTACCGGATGATGGGCTTGCAGCATTTCTTCGACAACGAGCTCGGCGGCTCGTTGCACGGACTTTCGTCGGGCGGCCTCACCGAATTCGGCAGGCAAGCCGTGCGCGAGATGGAGCGCCTCGGCATCATTGTCGATGTGGCCCATTCCTCCCATGCGGTCGTCGAGGATGTGCTCGACATCGCCACCCGGCCCATCGTCATTTCCCACACCGGCATCAAGGGCGCCTGCAACAGCCCGCGCAACATCGACGACGCCTTGATGAAGCGCGTCGCGGAAGCCGGCGGCCTGATCGGTATGGGCTACTGGAAAAGCGCCATCTGCGATCCGGCGCCCGAAGGCATCGTCCGCGCCATCCGTTATGCGATCGACGAGCTCGGCGTCGATCACGTCGCGCTCGGTTCGGACTACGACGGCGCCGTGCCGGTCGCTTTCGACACCTCGGAACTGGCGTTGCTGACCGGCGCCATGCGCGACGCCGATTTCACCGAAGAGGAAATCGAAAAGGTGATGGGCGGCAATGCGCTCCGCCTCTTCCGCGAATTGCTGCCGGCGGGATAGGCCTCACGCCGGCAGATAGCGGAAGCGGCCATTGACCGGGAAGCGCTCGAGAATATCGGCATATTCGGCGCCGCCGCCGATATTGTGGATGACGAACAGGCGCGCCGCGCCCCGCACCCGCCTGTCCGACACCACCGAAATATGCGGCAGCCGCCCGCCGATCGTCTGCGTCACCAGATCGCCGGGCGCCAGCGCTTCCTCCGCCGCCAGTTCCGCCCCTTGCCGCCGGAGGAATGTCGCGAGGTTGGGCACCCGCCGATGGTCGATATTGCGGTCGGGCCGGGTCAGGCCCCAATTGGCCGGATAGGCGGCGAAATTCTCGGCCATGTCCTCATGCACGAGGCGCTGCAGATCGGTGCCCAGCGCAGCGCGATAAGCCCGCACGACAACATCCGTACAGACACCGCGTTCCGGTTCCACATCGCCGCCCGGATAGCCAATGCGGCGATAGGCGCCGTCATAGACCGTCGTGACGCCGATCTGCGCCCGCGCCGCCTCGACGAGCTTCACCGCCGCCTCCGCCGGCTCGGCCGCCAGCCGCGCCGGAAGTGCCAGCACCGGCGGCAGCGTGGCCAGCCCGAAAACCACCGAACGGCGCGAAATCATGCATTTCCCCTTCAAATCCTGCCTGCCGGAAGGTTCGCCGCCGATTTCGCCGGAATTGAGGTTCAAATAAGGAATTTCCCGCCTATATTAGAAGGGCCGGTGGGTTCTCCCGCTCGGCTATGGCGATAAACGGACTGTGGAATAAGCCATTCGGACCCGGGGGCAGTACCCGGCGCCTCCACCAAATTCTCCCTGTCGCGGCAGGGGCTCTGGGGGCGAAACAGGATCGACGAGGGTGTAAAGACAGTTTTTTTGCCCGGCATGGTTCCGCCGTCATCGGGCCGTTTTATAGTTGCCAACGACAACTATGCTGAGGCGCGTCTCGCTGCTTAATGCAGTGCGATAGCTTCAAATCAAGTCCCTGGCTTTAGCCGGTCAGGGCGGGGTTCGGGGGTACCTGGCAACAGAAACCCCCACTTTTTGTCCACATCCAGACTGCCAGCCCAAAAGAGCGGTGTCGCGCACGCCACACTTGCAAAATCTCGCAGCGCCGCACGGCGCGAAGCGCCGCTTCGTCTGGATTTAACGGCCAATCGCTGATTGAATCGGGCGGTTCGAAAAAAGCGCGACTCACGCGCCCTCCGGGAGCTGACCTTGGCCGAAGATCTGATGCGATACGACATGCTGGCGCAGGAAGCGCTGAAAGGCGTCGTGCGCCGCGCGCTTCGCATCGCCCGCGACCAGGGCTTGCCGGGCGAGCACCACTTCTACATTTCGTTCCGCACCGGTGCGCCCGGCGTCGATATATCGCCGAAGCTCAAGTCGCAATATCCGGAAGAAATGACCATCGTCCTGCAGCATCAATTCTGGAATCTCGAAGTCAGCGAGGAACGCTTCTCGGTCGACCTCACCTTCAACAAGATTCCTGAAAAGCTTGTCGTGCCTTTCTCGGCCGTGCAGGGCTTCTTCGATCCGAGCGTCCAGTTCGGCTTGCAGTTCCAGGTCGACGGCGCGGCGGCGAAGCCGGCGGTGGCCGAGGCCTCGAACCCCGCCGAGCCCGAACCGAAAAAGCCCGAAGGCGACGGCGAAGTCGTTAGCCTCGACGCCTTCCGGAAGAAATGAGCGGCCTGCTCTATCCGATCGTCAAGGCAGCGCTCTCCGGCATCATCATCATGCTCGTTTCCGAAATCGCCCGGCGCTATGCGGCTTTGGGCGCCTTGATTGCGTCCCTGCCGCTGATTTCGCTTCTCGCCATCATCTGGCTCTGGAACGACACGGCGGACACCGAGCGCATTGCCGCCCATGCCGAAGCCACCTTCTGGTATGTCCTGCCGACCCTGCCGATGTTTCTGGCGCTGCCGCTGATGCTCCGAAGCGGCATGGATTTCTGGGCAGCGTTGGGCATCGCCTGTGCGCTGACCGTCGCGCTCTATCTGGCCGCAATCTGGATTGCGGCCACCTTCTTCGGCGTGAAACTTTGAGAGCGCTGTCCCGCGCCTTGGCGCTGCCCGCCCCCGCGTGCTAAACCGGCGCCCATCGAAATTCCTGCCTGCTGGAGCACGCCCGATGGCCAATACCCCCAAAACCCGCACCGAAACCGACACATTCGGACCCATCGAGGTCGCGGCCGACCGCTATTGGGGCGCGCAGGCCCAGCGCAGCCTCGGCAATTTCAAGATCGGCTGGGAAAAGCAGCCCCTGCCCGTGGTCCGTGCCCTTGGCATCGTCAAGCGCGCCGCCGCCGAAACCAATATGGAACTCGGCAACCTCGATCCCGCCATCGGCAAGGCCGTGGTGCAGGCCGCGCAGGAAGTGATTGAGGGCAAGCTCGACGATCACTTCCCCCTCGTCGTCTGGCAGACCGGCTCCGGCACCCAGTCCAACATGAACGCCAACGAAGTGATCTCGAACCGCGCCATCGAAATCATGGGCGGCGAGATGGGCTCGAAAAAGCCGGTCCATCCCAACGACCACGTCAACATGAGTCAGTCGTCGAACGACACTTATCCGACGGCCATGCATGTCGCCTGCGCGGAGGAAATCCACCACCGCCTGCTCCCGGCGCTGCAGAAGCTGCGCAATGCCTTGAACGACAAGGCTCAGGCCTGGAACCACATCGTCAAGATCGGCCGCACCCACACCCAGGATGCGACGCCGCTGACGCTCGGCCAGGAATTTTCCGGCTACACCGCACAGGTCGAAAACGGCATCGCCCGCATCGAGCAGACACTGCCGAAGCTGATGGAACTGGCCCAGGGCGGCACCGCTGTCGGTACCGGCCTCAACGCCCCCATCGGCTTTGCCGAAAATGTCGCCGACAAGATCGCCGCCATCACACGTCTGCCGTTCAAGACCGCGCCCAACAAGTTCGAGGCGTTGGCCGCCCATGACGCGATGGTCTTCAGCCATGGCGCGATCAACACGGTCGCCGCTTCGCTCTTCAAGATCGCCAACGACATTCGCTTGCTCGGCTCCGGCCCGCGTTCGGGCCTTGGCGAACTGGCGCTGCCTGAAAATGAGCCCGGCTCCTCGATCATGCCGGGCAAGGTCAATCCGACCCAGTGCGAAGCGCTGACGCAGGTCTGCGTGCAGATTTTCGGCAATCATTCAGCGCTGACTTTCGCCGGTTCGCAGGGCCATTTCGAACTGAACGTCTACAACCCCGTCATGGCCTACAATTTCCTGCAATCCGTGCGCCTGATGGCCGATGCCGCCGTGAGCTTCACCGACAATTGCGTCGTGGGCATCGAGCCCCGCGAAGACAACATCAAGGCGGCGCTCGAACGCTCGCTGATGCTGGTCACCGCGCTCGCCCCGAAGATCGGCTACGACAACGCCGCGAAGATCGCCAAGACCGCGCACAAGAACGGCACCACCTTGCGCGAGGAAGCGGTTGGGGGCGGCTATGTGACCGAAGCGGAATTCGACGCCATCGTGCGCCCTGAAAAAATGATCGGCCCGGAATAAACGACATCGAACGCATCATGACCGACGAGATCAAACGCTCCGTCACCATCGCCGGTCACCGCACCAGCATCTCGCTGGAGCGGCCCTTCTGGGACTTGCTGAAGGAACTGGCCTGCTCGGAAAAGACCTCGGTCAACGATCTGGTGCGCCGGATCGACGCCGAACGCGGTGGCAAGGGCACGCTCTCGGCCGCCGTCCGCCTCTATGTGCTGGAAGGCATGCGCAGACGCAGCGACGGCAGCTGCACAACCTGATTACTGCGTGAAAGCCGGGCGCGTCGGCGGTGGCGGCGGCGGAGCGGTGCGCGTTTCCGCAGGCATGCCCATCAGTTCGCGCAATTCGCGGCTCGCCCCACCGGCTTCTTCCAGACTCTCAGCCAGCAGCCGCGCCGCGACGAATGCTTGCAATTCGAGCGTCTGCGTCTTTGTGTCGATCGTGCCGCCGCGTCCTGTTGCAACGATCGAGAACGCCGGCGCGCCTTCGGGCTTTTCAGGCACAATCGTCAATTCGGCATCGGCCGCAAGCCGCGGCAGATCGTAAAGTGCCAGCAGTTTCGCAGTGCCGCCATTAAGCGTCACGGTGTCATCGGCAAGGCGCAATACGCCATCCTCGATGCTGAAACCACCGTCGAACCCGCGCACCGCGGTCTCGCCGCTTTGCAGCGTGTCGCTGACAAGCGCTGGAAAATCGTCGATGTCCTGCAGCGTTTCAAGCGCTTCGCCGAAGCCGGCGACATCAAGCGGCGCGAACGCCATACCGGCAACATCGATCGTTCCTGCACCGCTCGCCGACGATACGAGCGCCAGCCAGCTGCGTCCCTGTGCCTGAAACTGTGCGCTGAGGTTGACCCGGCCCTTGCCAGGACCCGCACCGAAGGTCTCGCGGAAAACACGCCCGAGTTCGGCCTCCTCAATCAGCGCCGTCAAGCCGATACCGGGCGCGCCCTGCCCGCCCTCGATCCGCGCCCCGAGTGAAACCCGCCCGCCGGCAAATTGCCCGATGAAGGGCGACGCCGAAAGAACGCCATGCGACAGCGACAGGTTCGTCGTCACATCGCCAAAGGCAAGCGAACCGAACCGGACCGTCCCGGCCTTGAGCTCGACCTCCCCGTCCAGCGCGCCCAGCATCGACCAGTCGAGCGCGGCCGCCGGCCAGATCTCGTCGTCGGCGCTGGCGAGCGAGGTCAGCTCAAGCGCATTGGCCTCCAGCCGGCCTGTCAGCGAAGGCAACTTGTCCCCATCCGGCGCGCGCCAGGTCGTACTGCCTGAGAGCCGGAAATTGCCGGCGACACTCTCCATATTCGAAAGCGCAAGACTATGTTTGTCCCAGACAACCGCTGAAGAAAAAACGAAACCCGGCCCGGAAGCCTGCTTGCCGATCCAGCTCGACAAGGGTTCGGGCGCGCCGAATGCGGCAAAGACCGAAAGCACGCCCGGCGCTGCAATGTCGGCTCTTCCCTGGAAGCGCAAGGCTTCGAATGGATCGGTGGCGCGACCTCGCGCCGTCAAGGTCATGCTGCCGATATTGGCCCGGAAGCTGACCTGATAGGGCTTGTCGGGCACACTTTCGAGCTGCAGCGCGATCGACCCCGGTGCCGTCACACTGTCGCGCGGATCGAGCCCCAGTTGCTGCAGAAGAACGCGGCCCTCGTCATTGGCCGCATTGGCGACGATGTCGAGGCTCTCGACGCCGGTGCCGTCGCCATGGCGCCGCTTCAACACCGCATCGACACGGCTGCCGCGCACGGTACCCTTGAGCGTCAACGTGTCGACACGCAACTCGCTGTCGGTGGCCTCGCCCGACACGCCGGTCACATCGATCGACACCGGTCCGCTCGCATCGGGCACCGAGAAGCCAAAGAGCGCCAGCAAGCCGCCAAAGCGCTCACCCTCGATATGGCTGACGAAATTGCCTTTCACATCGTCACGCCGCCCGCTCGTGACACCGGTCAATTGCCCGGAGAAGGAAAACCTAGCGCCCGCGACATCTTCGGCCTCGAAACGCTGAACATCGAGCATGCCGTCGATCAATGTCGCTTCGGCATCGAGGCCGCGAATATTTTCCTCCCAGAGGCGCAGGCGTTCGGCACGAAGACGCAGCCCGATATCATGCGACGCCAGAAACGCCTGCGGTTCGCGGTCGCGGAACCACAATGCGCGCATTGGATCGACATCGAAATCTGTCGCGCGGAGATCGGCATCAATACGCGGACGACCGTCGGCCAGCCGGTAGCCGATGCTGCCGAGAAGCGTGGGCGCGGCGAGATCGCGCGCATAACCGGCCTGCAGACCCGAAATATCGAGCGCATCCGGACCCAACCGCAAGCGCGCGCGGGCCGAAAAGGGTGTGCCGGCGCGTGGCGCGCTGCGCGCGGTCGAATCGGCCTCGTCGTGGCTTGCCGCAAGCCATTGTGTCAGCGCCGCAAGGTTGCCGCTGCGCATATCGAAGCGACCGTCGAAAACCGGAACATCCTCGCGACGAGCCAGTTGACCGATCAGCGAAACCTCGGTTTGACCGCCAAGTTCGCCGCGGGCCGTTTCGACATCCAGAACGCCGTCCGCCAGCGCCAGTGTCAGCTCTGCATTCCGCACGATCGCGTTTTGCAGGGCAAGTGTCGCGACCGAGACCTGCACACTGCCATCGATCCAGCCCGGAAGCGGCACGGCGAGGAGATGGGCAAGCGGAACGCCGCTTTCCATGGCGTCGGGAAGCAACCGGCTGAGCAGAGGCCCGGCGGTGAAATTCTCGGATGTCAGTTCGAGCGAGAATACAGGGCGCCCTTCCCAGCGGGCCTGAGCCGCGCCGTTGAGCGTCGTCCCACCCGCGGCGAGGACGAGATTGCGGAATGTTGCCGATTGTGCGGTCGCGACAAGTCCGCTGTCGATACGAACCGGCACGGCCTCGCCATTCGCACCGACCTCCATACGGCCGTTGCCGTCGAGCCGCGCCGCTGCCGAAAACTCCGTCGCAACACCCGAAAACAGGAACCGGACCGGCCGGTCCCGAAGCTGCAAATCCGCCGTGACCTGAAATGCCTTGCGGCCGGCAAAGTCGCCAAGGCCAAGCCTCATGGTCAGCGGGACGCCGTCGACAACAGCCTCGATCTCGGCACGCAGCGGACCGACAAGTGACGTCGCAATCACCTCACCGCCAACCTGTGTCGCGCGCCAGCTCCGCCCGTTTGCACGATTCTCGTAGACGACAATACCGTTCTCGAATTGCGCCCTTTCGAGACTGATCGACGCCAGCGAGAACATACCGTCCGCCATCACAGCATCCGGCAGTTCGAAAGCGGCCCAGTTTGTTGTGCCGTCCGGCAGAACTTCGAGATTGATCTGCGGGCGAACGATACGGACGCTGGTGATCTTGATGTCGCCGGCGATCAGCGGCGTCAGCGCCACCACGGCGTCGATCTCGTCGAACGTCGCCATATGCGCAGACAGGGCCGCGCTGCTTGTATTGACGATCTTCACCTTGCCGAGCGTCATGTGCGGCGCAGGCAGGATTCGCAGACGTATGTCGCCATCGATGCGAACCGGCGCGCCGATCGCGTTCGAAGCCTGCTCTTCGATTTCGCCGCGGAACTTGTTCCAGTCGATCAGGTTCGGTCCGACCAGAGCGGCAAACAAAAGCGCGACGAAGAGTCCCGCAATATAGGTCAGGATCGAATTCAAGCCTGTCTCCAGCCGCACCCGGCGCGCGAACGCAGCGTTGCCCTCGACGGTTTTATGCCGACCGCCTTTAGCCTAAGCTCATGGGATGAGCGGCAGCCAGACCGCCAGATGCGGTCGTATTGCGGGCAAACTATGGACTCGAACGACGAAAATATAGTCAAAATCGCCACCTTCCGGAAAATGGCGCGCGATGCGGAAAAGCGCGCGGCAAAAGCCGAAAAGGAAAAGCGCGCGACGGCAAACCGTACACGCTTCGGACGCAGCGGCGCCGAAAAGAAGCGCGACAAGCTGGAGCGGACGCGCGCCGAGCGAAAACTCGACGGCGCCCGGCGGGACACGCCGCCGGACGATCCGACGGCGTCCGAGTGAACGTCGCTGGGACCGCAGTCGCCAACCTCAATAGAAAGCATAATAGTTTCATGGGGTTAGGAAAGGCGCTCAACGCGGCGTTGACAACATGCGGTGCATAAATTAATAACTGACTGGTCAGTTATTAATTTACATGAGTTGAGAGCGCCCGCATGCCGACCGCTAATCCGAAGCGCCAGCGCCGCAAACAAGCACGGCCCGCCGAAATCATGGCGGCGGCGCTGACGCTCTTCTCCGAAAGAGGCTTCGCCGCGACGCGGCTCGACGATGTGGCGGAAGCCGCCGGGGTCAGCAAGGCGACGATCTATCTCTACTTCGAAAACAAGGAACAGCTCTTCACCGCCCTCGTCCGCGAACTCGCCACGCCGCGCTTCGACGAGATCGAAATGCTCATCGACACATATGAAGGTTCAAGCGCCGAACTGCTCGGTTTCGTGATCGCCCGCCTCGGCGAAGCCGCGACGACGACACGCATCCCCGCGCTCGCCCGCATCGTGCTAGCCGAGAGCGGAAATTTTCCCGAGATCCGCGACTATTACCGCGACCACATCGTGCAGCGCGGCCTTCGCAATTTCGCCCGCATCGTCGAGCGCGGTATCGCTCGCGGTGAGTTTCATGCCTGCGACCCGAGAACGGCCGCACAAAGCATCATCTTCCCGATCATCATGAATACGCTGGCACGCGAGACATTCGGCGACATTGAACCACTTAACCCGGCGGCATTTTTTCCGGCTCATGCAGCGTTCGTCATGCGCGGCCTCGCCGCGGACAGGGAGGCGTAAGATGCAGCGCCTCCATTCCCTCCTGTTCGCGAGCGTGGCCGCGCTCCTCCTTGCCGGATGCAACGACGCGCCCGATGGCACATATCAGGGCTATGCCGAGGGCGAATATGTGCGCGTCGGCCCGGTCGACGGCGGCACGATCGACGAGATCGCCGTCGCGCGCGGCGACCGCGTCGAAAAAGGCGCCCTGCTCTTCCGTCTCGACCTGACGGCTGAAACCGCCGCCGCCGCACAGGCCGCCGCGCAACTCGCCGAAACGAAAACGGCGCTCGACGACGCCCAGCGCGAATTGAAACGCATGGAAGCGCTTCGCGCCGGCGGCAATGTGGCTCAAGCGATCCTCGACACATCGCGCGCGCAGCGCGACCGCGCCGGATCGCGAATGCTCGCCGCCGCCGCCGCGCACGATCAGGCGAAATGGCGCCTCGCACGCCGCGAAGGTCACGCCCCGACGGCGGCCATCGTGCAAGATGTGTTGTTCCGGCCGGGCGAGTTCGCCGCCGCGAGCCAGCCCGTCGTGTCGCTGCTCCCACCGGAGAACATCAAGGTGCGCTTTTTCGTGCCCGAAGCGGATCTCG
The DNA here is from genome assembly GCF_030651915.1 of Parvibaculum sp. GTDB lineage: Bacteria > Pseudomonadota > Alphaproteobacteria > Parvibaculales > Parvibaculaceae > Parvibaculum. The sequence goes on from NZ_JAUSBV010000008.1 coordinate 316,961, forward strand.
GCCGCGTCCGCATCGGAAGCCGCGTGATTTTTTCCTGCAGCGGCTGCCCCGCCACGCTCGACGGCACGGTTCGCTTCATCTCGACACAGGCCGAATTCACGCCGCCCGTCATCTACAGCGACCAGTCGAAGGAAAAGCTCGTCTATATGGTCGAGGCCGTGCCGAATGCAACGCCCGAGGCTCTGCATCCGGGTCAACCGGTGACGGTGAGCTTGCCGCTTGCGGCGGACGCCAGCGGAGAAGCGTCATGACGGCGCCGCTCGCCATCGACGTCCGCGGCCTGACGAAGAGTTTCGGCGGCACGAAGGTGGTCGACGGCTTCGACATGCAGGTGGCACGGGGCGATATCTATGGCTTTCTCGGACCGAACGGCAGCGGCAAGACGACGACGATCCGTCTGCTTTGCGGATTGCTGACGCCCGACAGCGGCGCAGGCACTTGCCTTGGCTACGACGTCTTGAGCGAGAGCGAGAAAATCAAGCGCGAGGTCGGCTACATGACGCAACGCTTCAGCCTCTACGAGGATCTGTCGATCCGCGAGAACCTCGAATTCGTCGCCTCGATCTATGGTATTCGAAGAGCGCGGCGGACGGTCGGCGAGACGCTCGAAAAACTCAACCTTGCAGACCGCGCGCATCAACTCGCGGGCACACTCTCGGGCGGATGGAAGCAACGCCTCGCGCTCGCCGCCGCAATCATGCACAAGCCGAAACTGCTGCTGCTCGACGAACCGACGGCCGGCGTCGATCCGAAAGCGCGGCGCGAATTCTGGAATGAGATTCACGACCTCGCCGCCGAAGGTCTGACCGTCCTGGTCAGCACGCATTACATGGACGAGGCCGAACGCTGCCACAAGATATGTTACCTCGCCTATGGCAAGCTGCTGGCGCGCGGCACGGTGGAAGAGGTGATCGAGCAGTCGGGCCTGTGCAAGTTGAAGGCCGCGCCGACGCTTGAAGACGTCTTCGTGCATCTGATGCGCGATGTCACCGACAACTTCGCGATCAAGAAGGCGGGGTGACGCGATGGCCGGCGGCTTCTCGTTCAGGCGTCTCGGCGCGATGATCCGCAAGGAATTCATCCAGATGCGGCGCGACCGCCTGACCTTTGCCATGATGCTCGGCGTACCGGTGATGCAATTGGTACTGTTTGGCTATGCGATCAACGCCGACCCGCGCCATCTGGCAACAGCGCTTTTCGCGCAGGACCACTCGGCCTTCACGCGCAGCCTTGTCGCGGGAATTGAAAACTCGACCTATTTCGATGTCGTTGCCAAGCCCGAAACGGCGGCCGAAGCAGACAGGTTGCTGCGCAACGGCACCGTTCAATTCGCGATCGAAATTCCACCGAACTTCACCCGCGATCTCGAGCGCGGCGCGCGACCGCAGATATTGCTGGATGCCGATGCCACCGATCCTTCGGCCACAGGCCATGCCGTGACCGGCCTTCAACTTCTTGCTGCAACGGTATTCGACCGCGATCTTGCCGGTCCGCTGACGCAACTGAAGCAGGGTCCGCCACCCGTCGGTCTCGTCATTCACCGCCGCTACAATGCCGAAGGCCGCTCGCAGATCAATATTGTGCCGGGACTTCTCGGTGTGATCCTGACCATGACGATGATCATCTTCACCGCGCTGGCAATGACGCGCGAAGTCGAGCGCGGCACGATGGAAAACCTGCTGACGATGCCGGTGCGGCCGCTCGAAGTGATGGTCGGAAAGATCCTGCCCTATATCGCCGTCGGCTATATCCAGACCGCCGTCATTCTGGCCGCCGCCTACTGGCTGTTCAGCGTACCGATGACCGGCAATCTCTGGCTTCTCTCGGCTGTGCTGCTTGTTTTTGTCGCCGCCAACCTCGCCGTCGGATTTACTTTCTCGACGCTGGCGCGCAATCAGTTGCAGGCCGTGCAGATGACGATCTTCTTTTTCCTGCCGTCGATCCTTTTGTCGGGTTTCATGTTTCCGTTTCGCGGCATGCCCGGATGGGCGCAATGGATCGGCGAGGTGCTGCCGATCACGCATTTCCTGCGCATCGTGCGCGGTATCTTGCTGAAGGGGAACGGTTTCGAGGAGATCATGCTCGACTTCGCGGCGATGACGGCGTTCCTGCTTGCGGTCTCGCTGGTAGCGCTCAATCGCTATCGGCAGACGCTCGATTGAGGCTGTTTACCCCCCCTCTGTCACAAAACTGTCAAAAAACTGTCACAAAAGCCTGACGAGAAAACTTGTCCCCGGGTTTATGCCCGGGTTTATCCCCGCTTCGGTGACAAATGAAAAAAACTTATCCCCGCCGCCGCCGCGAACGCCCAAACCGAATCGAACCGACGTTCTGAAACGGAGCGGGGCCGCCTCCCGGAAGAGACGGCCCCACGCTCACACGGCAAGAGAAATCAGTTGCCGCCGACGGCGTCGCGCACTTTGTCCTTGGCGTCCTTCACGGCGTCGCGTGCCGTGTCCTTCGCACCGCCAAAGGCATTCTGAATCTTGCCTTCGGCCTTGTCGGACTTGCCTTCGACTTCGAGCTTCTTGTCGCCGGTCAGCTTGCCGACCGTTTCCTTGACGGCGCCGGTCGCCTGTTTCGCAGTTCCCTTGATGCGGTCCTTGTCCATGTCGTTTCTCCGTGGTGAGAGGAATGGAACGGGACGGCTGAACGCCGCTCCGCATTTCGTGAGTGTCACCAGACAGGAGAAACTTGCCGTGAGAGCGGCCGGAATAAGGCATTTCCGTCACATTTGCGCGGAATTGAGAGAAATATCCGGAACATAATCCCTATGCGGAAAATATCTTCCCCGGATTGAGGATGTTCTGCGGGTCGAGCGCCTGTTTGATGGCGCGCATGACGGCGACGCCTTGCCCATGCTCCGCTTCGAGGAACTTGATCTTGCCTTCGCCGATGCCGTGTTCGCCGGTCGAGGTGCCGCCGAGCGAAAGCGCCCGGGCGACCATCCGGTCGTGAATACGGGTGGCTTCGGCGAGATCGCGCGGGTCTTCGGGGTCCATCAAGAGCAGCATGTGGAAATTGCCGTCGCCGACATGGCCGACAATCGGCGCCTGCAAGAACGAGGTTTCAAGATCGGCGCGCGTGCCCGAAATCGCCTCGGCCAGCCGCGAGATCGGCACGCAGACATCGGTCACCATGCCCTTCTTGCCCGGCTGATAGGCCAGCGCCGCGTAATAGGCATTGTGCCGCGCCTCCCAGAGCCGGGTGCGGTCTTCGGCTTTCGAGGCCCATTCCGCCACGCCGGCGCCATGCTCCGTCGCGATGGCGAAGAAACGTTCCGCCTGTTCGGCAACGGAGGCCTCGGTGCCATGAAACTCGACGAACAGCGTCGGCACTTCGGCGAGCGACAGTTTCGAATAGGCGTTGCAGGCGCGGATCGACAGCGTATCGAGAATCTCAATGCGCGCAATGGGAAGCCCGGACTGGATCGTCTCGATGACGGCATCGACCGCGCCTTCGAGCGTCGCGAAGGGAACGACGCCGGAGCGGATCGCTTCCGGGATGCCGTAGAGACGGAGCGTCACCTCGGTGACGATGCCCAATGTGCCTTCCGAGCCGACCAGAAGCCGCGTCAGATCGTAGCCGGCCGAGGATTTGCGCGCCCGCCCGCCGGTGCGCACCACCGAACCATCGGCCATGACGGCGGTGAGGCCGAGCACGTTTTCGCGCATCGTGCCGTAGCGGACCGCATTGGTGCCCGACGCCCGCGTCGCCACCATGCCGCCGATGGTGGCATCGGCGCCGGGATCGATCGGGAAGAAGAGCCCGGTGTCGCGCAGGTGTTCGTTGAGGGCTTTGCGCGTGACGCCGGCCTCGACGCGGACATCGAGATCTGCCGCATTGACTTCGACAATGCGGTTCATCTGCGTGAGATCGAGCGAAAGCCCGCCATGCACCGCCGAGACATGGCCTTCGAGCGAAGTGCCGGCGCCAAAGGGAATGACGGGAAGCCCATGCGCGGCACAGATGCGGACGATCGCGGCGACTTCATCGGTCGTTTGTGCAAAGGCGACGGCATCGGGCGCGGCAACGGGATGCCAGCTCTCGTCGCGGCCATGCGCCTCGCGGATCGCCGCGGCAGTGGTGAAGCGCGGGCCGAGCAGCGCCGCGAGTTCGGCAAGCGCTGCCGCCCGTGCATCCGTTTCGACCGTCGCCCTGCTCATGGAGGTATCCTTGATCGTGCTTGCGAATAGATTAGCATGAAACTGCATCGTCACGCCGCCCAACCCCACCCGCCCCTGGGGGGCGGGTCGAAAAATTCGAGCGCATGCGAAGAATTTTTCGGGGCGGGGGCTGGGCATTGACGGCGACCCCGCCCCAAAATTTGTTTCGCTGTCGCTGCACAAATTTCGACCCTCCCCCAAGGGGAGGGTGGTCCCTCACGCCAATCTCACCAACCGCCAAGAAACGCAAAAAAGGAACCGCCAATGACCGGACAGCCGCTGGAATGCCCGATCCGCAAGGTCGAGAAGCAATGGGTCGATCTCAACGGCCATATGAACATGGCCTATTACCATCTGGTCTTCGACGAATCGCTGGATGTGGCTTTCACCGAACTCGGCATTGGCTGGGACTATACGCAGAAGGGCGAGGGCTCCTGCTTCACGGCGGAAGTGCATGTCTGCTATCTGGACGAGCTGAAGGAAGGCGATCCGGTCCGCGTCACCTATCAACTGCTCGATGCCGATGCGAAACGCATCCATGTCTTCGGCCATATGTATCACGCCGAAAAGGGCTATCTGGCCGCGACCTCGGAGCAGATGTGCATCCATGTCGACATGAAGTCGCGCCGCGCCTCCCCCTTCCCCGCCGAACAGCAGGAAAAGATCGCCGCCATGATGAAGGCGCATGAGGGCATGCCGCGGCCGGAACAGGCCGGGCGGGTTATCGGGATCAAGAGGAAGTAGGGCACCGCCGGGCAACAACTGCTACAATCCCGGAATCATGACCGCAGGCGACGATCCCTTCGACCTCGGGGCGATCCCCGAAGAAACGACCGCGCGCTCGACCAGCGCCGCGGCGATCGGCGCCATGCGCGCGCCTTACCTCGAAGGGCTGAACGACGAACAGCGCGAGGCCGTGGAGGCGCTGGAAGGCCCGGTGCTGGTGCTGGCGGGTGCCGGTACCGGCAAGACGCGGGTGCTGACGACGCGGCTGGCGCATCTGCTGGCCACCCGCAAGGCCTGGCCGAGCCAGATCCTGGCCGTCACCTTCACCAACAAGGCGGCGCGCGAAATGCAGCACCGCATCGGCGCCCTGATCGGCGGTGCGGTGGAGGGCATGCAATGGCTCGGCACCTTTCATGCGCTGGGCGCCAAGATGCTTCGGCGGCACGCGGAGCTTGCGGGCCTGCGCTCCGATTTCACCATTCTCGACGCCGACGACCAGACCCGGCTGATGAAGCAGATCATCGTCGCCGAAGGCATCGACGAGAAACGCTGGCCGGCCCGCCAGCTCGCAAGCCTGATCGACGGCTGGAAGAACCGCGGGCTGACGCCCGACAAACTGCCGGCCGGCGAAGCCCATGCTTTTGCCAACGGCAAGGGCGGCGAGCTTTACGCCGCCTATCAGGCGCGGCTGAAGGTGCTGAACGCGGCCGATTTCGGCGACCTGCTGCTCGAAGTGCTGCGCATCTTCCAGGAACACCCCGAAGTGCTGGCCGAATGGCAGGACCGCTTCAAATACATGCTGGTCGACGAATATCAGGACACAAACGTCGCGCAATATCTGTGGCTGCGGCTGCTGGCGCAGAAGCACAAGAATATCTGCTGCGTCGGCGACGACGACCAGTCGATCTATGGCTGGCGCGGCGCCGAGGTCGACAACATCCTGCGCTTCGAGAAGGATTTTCCGGGCGCCAAGGTGATCCGCCTCGAACGCAATTACCGCTCGACGGCGAATATTCTGGGCGCCGCCTCGGGCCTGATCGCCGCCAACGAACAACGCCTCGGCAAGACGCTGTGGACCGAGGCCAACGACAATGAGGGCGACAAGATCAAGGTCGCTTCCTATTGGGACGGCGAGGAGGAGGCCCGCGCAATCGCCGAGGAAGCCGAACAATTGCAGCGGCAGGAGCATCTGCTGCGCGAAATGGCGATCCTGGTGCGCGCCTCGTTCCAGATGCGCGAATTCGAAGACCGCTTCATCAATCTCGGCATTCCATATCGCGTCGTCGGCGGCCCGCGCTTCTATGAGCGCGCCGAAATCCGCGACGCCAATGCCTATCTGCGGCTGATCGCACAGGGCGACGACGACCTCGCCTTCGAGCGCATCGTCAACAAGCCGCGCCGCGGCCTCGGCGATGTGGCGCTGCAAACGATTCATCGCCTCGCCCGCGCCGAGGGCATTTCGCTGCTGCGCGCATCGCGGATGCTGGTGACGACGGAAGAACTGAAGCCGGCCGCACGGCGTGCGCTGGCCGGATTTGTCGAAATGGTCGAACGCTGGCGGGCGCTGGTGCCCGGCATGCCGCATACCGAGCTTGCCGAAATCGTGCTCGACGAGTCGGGCTATACCGAGATGTGGCAGAACGACAAATCGGCCGACGCGCCGGGCAAGCTCGAAAACCTCAAGGAGCTGATCCGCTCGATGGAGCATCACGAGACGCTGGCCGGCTATCTCGAACATATTTCGCTGGTGATGGAGATCGAGCAGAACGACACCGCCGACAAGATCAACCTGATGACGCTGCACGCGGCCAAGGGCCTCGAATTCGACACCGTGTTCCTGCCCGGCTGGGAAGAAGGCCTGTTTCCGCATCAGCGCTCGCTCGACGAGAACGGGCTGGCGGGGCTCGAAGAAGAACGGCGGCTGGCCTATGTCGGCATCACCCGGGCGAAGAAGCGCGCTTACATCTCCTTCGCCGCCAATCGCCGCATCCATGCGCTGTGGCAATCCTCCCTGCCCTCGCGCTTCATCGACGAATTGCCGCAAGCCCATGTCGAGGTAACCGAAAGCGCGATGGCGGGCGCCAGCTACCAGAATTACGGCCAGAGCCGCTTCGCGCAGGACTTCGCCCGCGACAGCAACTACACGAGCCCCGGCTGGCGCCGCGCCAAGGAAAACGCCGAAGCGGCCTCGCGCGTCCGCCCGCCCGCCTATGAGACCCATGCCGATCTGGTCGCCACCAGCGACCCGGCGGCCGCCAGCTACAACACCGGCGAGCGCGTCTTCCATCAGAAATTCGGTTATGGCGAGGTGCTGTCGATCGACGGCAACAAGCTGACGGTCGATTTCGACAAGGCGGGCCGGAAGAAAGTGATCGACAGTTTTCTGGAGCGGGTGTGAGGGCGTGGCCGCATTCGCTCAACATTCGATGGAACGCCCACCCTCCCCTTGGGGGAGGGTCAAACCGCCAAAGGCGGTTTGGGGCGGGGTCGCGGCGAATACGGCAGATGTCACTGCCCGCGTTTCGTCCTCCACAAGACGCTTCCCCCGCCCCGAAATTTGTTTCGCTGACGCTGCACAAATTTCGACCCGCCCCCCAGGGGCGGGTGGTTGCAGAACGGCAGCCGAACCATGACCACCCCGCTCTGGAAATTCTCCTTCATCGTGCCCTACGAGGCGGCCGAGGCGTTTTCGGAGGCGCTGGAGGCTGCCTTTGCGCCGGAAGCGCTGGCGGTGTCGACGGTCGAGGCCGAGCCGGGCTCGGGCCCGCTGGTGAAGACGGCCTCGGACTGGAACGAGGTCGAGGCACATGGGCGCTGGCGCGTCGAATGTCTCTATGCGGAAGAACCGGACGCGGCGGCGCTGCGCGCGCTGCTGGCGCCGGTCGAGAAGGAAACCGGTGCGGCCGCGGAAGATTGGCGCATCGAGCGCCTGCCCGACACCGACTGGGTGGCGAAATCGCTGGAGGGGCTGGCGCCGGTGCGCGCCGGGCGCTTTTTCGTCCATGGCCGTCACGATGCGGACAAGGTGCCGGCGGCCGCGATCCCGATCGAGGTCGAGGCCAATCAGGCTTTCGGCACCGGCCATCACGCGACGACGGCCGGCTGCCTTGAATATATTTCCGAACTTCTCGACGAACGCCCGCCCGTTAACGCACTCGACATCGGCACCGGCACCGGGCTGCTTGCCATCGCCATCGCAAAGGCGACGCATCGCGCGGTGCTGGCCTCCGACATCGACCCGGTCGCGGTCGAGGTGACGCGGCGCAACGCGCGGGCAAACGGCGTCGGCCCGTGGATCAAGGCGGTGACGGCGGCGGGCTTCGACCACCCGGCACTGGCGGCCGGCGCGCCCTACGACCTGATCGTCGCCAATATCCTCGCCCGGCCGCTGGTGAGGCTCGCGCCGGCTTTCGGCAGGCATCTGGCGGCGGGCGGCACGCTGATCCTCTCGGGCATATTGCGGACGCAGGAGAACATGGTGACAAGCGCCATGGCGATGCAGGGCCTGCGCCTCGTCTCGCGCAAGCCGAAAGGCGACTGGGTAACGTTGAGGATAAGGGGGTGACCCCATTGCCCCGCCCCGCGCCGCAACTTACATTCATTCCATGTTCCAGACCTTTGACGACACCGCCAATCCCGCCCTCGGCATCGACCGCGCCGCGAAGCTGCGCGCCGAGTTGAAACGCCGTGGGCTCGACGGCTTCCTGATCCCCCGCGCCGACGAGCATCAGGGCGAATATGTGCCGCCCCATGCCGAAAGGCTGCGCTGGCTGACCGGCTTCAACGGTTCGGCGGGGCTTGCCATCGTGCTGATGGACAAGGCCGCGATCTTCATCGACGGGCGCTACACGCTGCAGGTGCGCGCGCAGGTCGATATCGACACCTTCGTGCCGCAACACCTGATCGAGGAGCCGCCATCGCGCTGGATCGAGGAAAATCTTCCGAAGGGTGCGCGGCTCGCCTATGACCCGTGGCTGCACACGATCGACGCAGTGGCCCGTCTCAGAAAAGCCGCAGAGAAGGCCGGTGGCCAGCTGGTGCCGGTCGATGCCAATCCGCTCGACACGATCTGGCTCGATCAGCCCGATCCGCCGACCGCGAAAGTGGTGCCCCATCCGCTCGCCCATGCGGGCGAACCGGCCGCCGATAAGATCAAGCGGCTGGCTTCCGAATTGATGAGCACGGATGCCGATGCGGCGATGCTGACCATGCCGGATTCGATCGCCTGGCTCTTCAACATCCGCGGCGCCGACGTGCCGCATACGCCGCTGCCGCTTTCCTTCGCGCTGCTGCATGAAGACGGCCATGCCGAACTCTTCATCGACGACCGCAAGCTCGACGATGCCGCCCGCGCCCATCTCGGCAATGTGGTGAGCATCCGCCCGCGCGACGATCTCGGCAAGGCGCTGGACGAACTCGGGAAGCAGAAAAAGACCGTGCTGGTCGATCCGGCAACCTGTGCCGCATGGATCGACGATCGGCTGAAGAGTGCCGGCGCCGAGGTGAAGCGCGGCAGCGACCCCTGCGAATTGCCGAAAGCCTGCAAGAACGCGGCGGAAGTGGCCGGCGCCCGCGCCGCGCATCTGCGCGATGGCATGGCGCTGGCGAAGTTTCTCGCCTGGCTCGCCCGCGAGGCACCGAAAGGGAATGTCGACGAAATCACGGCCGCGCGCCATCTCGAAGGCTTCCGTTCGGCCGGCGGCGAGCTGAAGGACCTCAGCTTCGACACGATTTCGGGCGCCGGCGCCAATGGCGCCATCGTCCATTACCGCGTCACCGAGGGCACCAACATGCCCTTGAAGCCCGGCGAGCTTTTCCTGGTCGATTCCGGCGCGCAATATATCGACGGCACCACCGATGTGACGCGCACGGTCGCCATCGGCGCGGCCAGCGCCGAGCAGCGCGACCGCTTCACCCGCGTGCTGAAAGGCCATATCGGCATCGCGACCGCGCGTTTCCCGGAAGGCACCTCGGGCGCGCAGCTCGATGCCTTCGCGCGCATGGCCTTGTGGAAATCCGGCCTCGACTACGATCACGGCACCGGCCATGGCGTCGGCAGCTATCTCTCGGTGCATGAAGGGCCGCAGCGCATTTCGAAAATGGGCCATCAGGCATTGAAGCCCGGCATGATCGTTTCGAACGAGCCCGGCTACTACAAGCCCGGCGGCTTCGGCATCCGCATCGAAAATCTCTGCGTCGTGACGCCGCCGCAACCCATCGAAGGCGGCGAGCGCATGATGATGGGCTTCGAGACCCTGACACTGGCGCCGATCGACCTCGCGCTGGTCGAGAAGAAGCTGCTGACGGCGGAAGAAGTCGAATGGCTCAACGCCTATCACGCCCGCGTCCGCGCGGCGCTGACGCCGGGAATGGACGCGGATACGAAAGCCTGGCTCGAAGAGGCGACGCGGGCGATTTGAATTCCACCGTCATTGCGAGGAGCGCGTGAGCGCGACGAAGCAATCCATATGTGGACGGCCCCCTGCTTGCAAGAGGTCAGGCATGTTTGGATCGGATCGCTTGCGTCCATATGTTCGGCCTGTTTGATGCGGTCACGCTGAACCGCTGGCCAAGATGGTTTTCCCGACGGGAGTTCCACACAGAAGGGCGACGTCGAGCGCCACTGGATTGCCCGGAGTATCTCCTGTCTCGGATCGACCGATCCGCCATCTGCCTGTTCGTCTTGCAAGGTCCGGTTCGGACGAGAGAGCGGGCCTGTTGCCGCGTCGTCTCGCCGGTCTCGATGTCGGGTCAGGCGGCGGTTGGTTGCATCGCGTGCGGGCTGTGCCTCCCGTTATAGGTCTCGCCGGTTGTCATCAGCTTCCAGGCGATGCGGGCGATCTTGTTGGCCAGCGCCACGGCGGCGAGTTTGGGGGGCTTGCGCTTCAGGAGCGCGACGAGCCAGGGCGAGGGCTGACGGCCGGTGCCGCGCCGGACCTGCCAGATCACGGCGGTGGCGCCGACGACCAGCAGACTTCGCAAGGTCTCATCGCCCGCCCGCGTGATCACGCCGAGCCGCGTCTTGCCGGCGGTTGAGTGATCCCGGGGCGTCAGCCCGATCCAGGCCGCAAACTGGCGGCCGGAGCGGAAGGCGTGCGGGTCGGGCACCTTCATCGCCAGCAGCGAGGCCGTGACCGGTCCGATGCCGGGGATCCGGGCCAGACGCCGGCTCAGTTCGTTGGCGCGGTGCCAGGCCATCAGCCGGGCATCGGCCGCCTGGAGGCGGGTCTGGAGGTCGGCGTAGGCCGCGGCCTGCTCGGCAAACAGCTCGCGGGCCAGCGCCGGCAGCGTCTCGTCCGCCTGCAGGCGCTCCAGCAGCGGCTCGATCTTCGCCGCCCCCTTGGCCGCGACAACGCCGAACTCCGCCGCGTAGCCGCGGATCGCATTGGCAAGCCGCACCCGCTCGCGCACCAGCCGCTCGCGCAGACCCGCCAGCATCAGCGCTGCCTGCGCTTCCGCGCTCTTCACCGGCACGAAGCGCATCGACGGCCGGCTCATCGCCTCGCAGATCGCCTCGGCGTCCGCCGCGTCGTTCTTGCCGCGCTTCACATAAGGCTTCACATATTGCGGCGGCAACAAAACCACTTCATGGCCCAGCGCTTCGAGCGTCCGCGCCCAGTGATGCGCCGCGCCGCAGGCCTCGATCCCGATCCGCACCCGATCGAGCCGCGAGAAAAACGCCTCAACCTCCCGACGCCGCAGCTTCTTGCGCAGCACCGCCTCCTCCGACGCATTCACGCCATGCAACTGAAAAACACTCTTGGACGTATCAATGCCAACGCGGATAAGCTTCTCCATGGGCGGCTCCCTTTGCTTGAGGAAATCAACGACCTCACTCTGGCACACATGATGCCGTCGGGGGCCGTCCACCCCATCAGAAGCGGAAAACTCGGAGCCTGCCGCTTCTGGATTGCTTCGCTTCGCTCGCAATGACGAGGAATTTTTACTTGCTGGAAAACCGCAACCCCTGCCGCAGCTTCAGCGGCAAGCGCTCGTAAAGCGTTTTGAGCGCCGGGCGCAGATGCGCGGCGTAAAGATGGGCGGCATAGCCGCTCCAGCCCAGCACGAAGCCATAATCGCGCACTTTGACGCGGCGGTTCGACCAGGCGAGCTTGTAGTCGTCGGCGGGCGGCAGCGGGTCGTATTCGCCGACATCCGGCGCCTCGACGCAGGAGCGGATCGTCAGTTCGGTGACGACGAAGCCCGGACTGTGTTTGGCGAAGTCCGGCGCAAAGGCACCCATGAAGGCATAGTGAATGCCGCCATGGCGGAAGCCGATTTCGATGGCCGCCGTTTCGCCGCCGACCGCAAGATGCGAGACGACAAGCCCCGAACGCAAGCCGGCGTCGCCGGCCAGTTCCGCCAGGCAGGCTTCGAGCCGCGTGTCGATGAAGGCGCGGCCGAAATGGCCCTGCCGGTCGAGCCAGGCGCGCTTGAAGCCAAAAGCGGCGGCGACCAGCGCCTGCGCCTTGTCGCCCGGTTCGAGCGTTTCGAACTGCATGCCGCCCATGCTTTCGAACTTGCGGATGCGTTTGGCATTGCGTTTGGCCTGCGGCCAGCCGGCCTGCGCGAAGGCCTCGGCATTTTCGAAGGGCGAATGGTCGAGCGCCGGCGCTTCCTGCGTGACGCCGATCTTGCGGCCGCGCCGGCCCGCCCAGCGCGCCACGGCGCTGTCGGCGCGCACGCCGCAGAGATGCAGAAAGGAAACGTCGCCCCAGGCGCCGATTTCGCGGAAGGCCGCTTCGATCCAGCGGTCGCGATCGGGGCCCGCCTCGACGACGACATCGCCATATTGTCCGATCGGATCGCCGGCCCATGAAGCAACGCCACCCAGCGCCGTCTGCCGCACCGCCAGCGGCCAGACCAGAACCAGCCGCCCGTTCTTGCGCAAGGTGACGAGGCGCAGTTCGGTGCGCGCATCGCAGAAATGCCGCGCCCAGACGAGATGCAGATCGCAGGACTGGAAGGCCGTCGCCGTGGCCGAGGCGCGCGCTTCGAGCGCCCGCCATTCGGGCGCCATGGCGCGCACGGCCTCGGGCGAGCGGAGGGTCGAAAGCGCGACGCCGCGCGCCTCCCGTGCCTCGGCGCGCTCGTCGGCCGTCGCCGTGCCGATCAAGCCGGTCGCATAGAGCAACGGCTCGAGCAGCGCCACCTCATGCAGGATCAGCAAGGCTTCCATGAATTCCCCAAACGCGCGCGGCCGGAACCCGGCATCGGCGCCGGGGACCGTAAACAGCCGATTTTCGCCCGGATTTGGTTAAGAACGGCTGACCGTGGGGCACGGAAAAGGGCTCAGGAACCGGCCATTTCCATCCATTCGTCCTCGGTGATCGTCTCGATGCCGAGTTCGGCCGCCCTGGCGAGCTTGGAGCCCGCCCCCGGCCCATGGACCACGAGGTCGGTCTTGGCCGAGACACTGCCGGCGACCTTGGCCCCCATCTGCTCGGCCCGCGCCTTGGCCTCCGAGCGGGTCATCCGCTCGAGCGAGCCGGTGAAGACGACGGTCTTGCCGGCGATGGGGGAGCCCGCCTCCCGCTCCGGCAGCGGCACGCCCTCGACGCCGGCCTTGCGCAAGCCCGCCAGCACTTCGCGATTATGCGGCTCGTCGAAGAAATCGGTAAGCGCTTCGGCCAGCACCTCGCCGATGCCGTCGATCGACAGAAGCTCGCTCCAGGCGTCGCCGTCGCGGCTGGCGGCGGCGCGCATCTGGGTCTCGAAATTGTCGAGCGTGCCGTAGCTGCGCGCCAGCAATCGCGCATTGGTCTCGCCGACATGGCGGATGCCAAGCGCGAAAATCAAGCGGTCGAGATCGACCTTGCGGCGCGCCTCGATCGCCTCGAACAGGTTGCGCGCCGAGGTTTCGCCCCAGCCTTCGCGGTCCTTCAGCTTCTTGAGGCTCCTTTTGTCGCGCGCCTCGAGCGTGAAAATATCGTCGGGCCGCGCGATCAGCCCATCGGCATAAAAAGCCGCGATCTGCTTTTCGCCGAGGCCCTCGATGTCGAAGGCATTGCGCGACACGAAATGCCGCAGCCGTTCGACCGCCTGGGCCGGGCAGACCAGACCGCCGGTGCAGCGCCGGTCGACATCGATCTTGCCGGTCTTCGGATTGACCTCGCGCACCGCATGGCTGCCGCATTCGGGGCAGGTTTCGGGAAAGACGAACTTCTTCTTGCCGCGCGGCTTGTCTTCGACCACGCGCACGATCTGCGGAATGACATCGCCCGCCCGCTGCACCACCACCGTGTCGCCGGGGCGGACGCCGAGACGTTCGATCTCGTCCTGGTTGTGCAGCGTTGCATTCGACACAACGACGCCGCCCACCGTCACCGGCGCGAGCCGCGCCACCGGCGTCAGCTTGCCGGTGCGGCCGACCTGGATTTCGATCTTCTCCAGCACCGTCATTGCCTGCTCGGCCGGAAACTTGTGGGCAATCGCCCAGCGGGGCGAGCGCGAAACGAAGCCGAGGCGGTTCTGCCAGTCGAGGCGGTCGACCTTGTAGACGACGCCGTCAATGTCGTAGCCAAGGCCCGCGCGGCTTTCCTCGACCTCGCGATAGAAGCCGATCAGCTCCTCGATGCTGTCGCAGCGCCGGAACAGCGGATTGACCGCAAAGCCCCATTTGTCGAAAGCCTCGATGACGCCTGCCTGCGTATCGGCCGGCAGCGCCGACACCTCGCCCCATGTATAGGCGAAGAAACGCAAGGGCCGGCTGGCGGTGATTTTCGCATCGAGCTGGCGCAGCGAGCCCGCCGCCGCATTGCGCGGATTGGCGAAGACCGGCTTTCCCGCTTCCTTCTGCCGTTCGTTGAGCGCGGCGAAATCCTGATGGCTCATATAGACTTCGCCGCGGATTTCGACGACATCGGGGATGTTCTTTCCCTTCAGCGCCTTCGGCACGTCGACGATGGTCTTGAGGTTTTCGGTGACGTTCTCGCCTTCGCGGCCATCGCCCCGCGTCGCGCCGAGCACGAATTTTCCCTTTTCATAGCGCAGCGCCGCCGACAACCCGTCGATCTTGGGTTCGGCGGTGACGGCCAGCGTCTCGTCTTCCTTCAGATTGAGAAAGCGGCGCACGCGGGCGCAGAAATCGCGCACATCGTCGTCGTTAAAGGCATTCGACAAGGACAGCATCGGCACCTTGTGGACGACCTTGCCGAAACCTTCGGCCGGCGCCGCGCCGACGCGCTGCGAAGGGCTGTCCTCGCGCACCAGCTCGGGATAGCGCTGCTCGATTTCCTCGTTGCGCCGCCGCAGCGTATCGTAATCGGCATCCGAAATTTTCGGCGCGTCCTTGCGGTGATAGAGCTCGTCATGGGTGGCGATCTCGGCCGCCAGCCGCGCCAGCTCCTCCACCGCCTCTTCCATGGTGAGCTGCGCGACGGGCTTCAGTTCGGCGCCCGTACCGGCCTTTTCGGCGCCGCGTGTCACGGCTGGCTCCCGATCAGCCGGTCGGCGGCGGCACGCGCCTCGTCGGTGACGGTGGCGCCGGCCAGCATGCGGGCAATTTCTTCGCGGCGTTCGCCGGCATCGAGCGTTTCGATCCGCGTCGCCAGCCGCGCCGATTTGGCCGCGCCATTGGTGGCGCTTTTCGAGATCCGAAAATGATGCCGGGCCAGCGCCGCCACCTGCGGCGAATGGGTGACGACGATCACCTGCGCGGCCTTGGCCAGTTCGGCGAGACGCCGGCCCACCGCTTCGGCCACCGCGCCGCCGACACCTGAATCGACCTCGTCGAAAATCAGCGTCGGCGCGCTGCCGCGCGAGGCGAGCGCGACCTTCAGCGCCAGCACGAAACGCGACAACTCGCCGCCGGAGGCGATCTTGATCAGCGGCCCGAATGGCGCGCCGGGATTGGTCGAAATCAGGAAGGAGACGCGGTCGATGCCCTCCGGTCCGCCCTGCGCTTCCGGCAGCACATCGATTTGCGTCTTGAATTGCGCCTTGTCGAGTTTCAGCGGCTTCAGCTCCTTCGCCACTTCCTTGTCGAGCTTCGCGGCGGCCTTTTGCCGCCCGGTCGACAATGCCCGCGCATGTGCCGCATAGGCGGTCGACGCCGCCTCGGCAACCTTGGCGAGCGCCGCGGCGCGCGCCTCGCCGCCTTCAATATCGGCAAGCTGCGCCCGGAGCTTGTCGGCCAGTGCGGCGAGATCGTCAACGGCGACATTGTGCTTGCGCCCTGCTGCCCGCAGCGCGAAGAGCCGCGTTTCGGATTTTTCGAGCCGCGCCGGATCGAACTCCATCGCCCGCATCGCTTCGGCGATCCGCTCGCGCGCATCGGCGGCCTCGTTGAGCGTCCGTTCCAGCGCTTCGATCGAGGCATCGAGCCGCCCGCCGGCCTGTTCGGCGACGCGCGCCAGCCGCCGGAGCGCCACATTGAGGCGCGCATCAAGCCCGCCATCGCCGCTCAAGGCCTCATCGGCCTCGATCAGATCGGCGGCGATCTTTTCGGCATGCATCATCAGCGTGCGCTCTTCGGCCAGCGCCGTTTCCTCGCCGGGCCGGGGCGCAAGTTCGTCGAGCTCGCCGACGACATGGGTCAGGTAATCCTGTTCGGCCTTGGCCCGCGCCAGCAGCGCCACGTGGTCGGCAAGCGCGGTGCGGGCTTCGGCCGCCGCCGCATGAAGCTTGCGCGCCTCGGCCACCGCGCCCTCAAGGCCGCCAAAGGCATCGAGGATCGCCCGATGGCCGGAGGCATCGAGCAGCCCGCGCTCGTCATGCTGGCCGTGGATCTCGACCAGCGCGTCGCCGAGCTGGCGCAACAGCGCGATGCTGACCGGCTGGTCGTTGACGAAAGCGCGCGAGCGGCCGTCGCGCGTCTGCACCCGGCGCAGAATGAGATCGCCCTCGGCATCGAGACCGTTGTCGCGCAGCGTGGCGCGCGCCGGATGCGTGGCCGGCACATCGAAAACCGCGGTGACGCTGCCTTGTTCGACGCCCTGCCCGACAAGCCCGCTATCGGCGCGCGCGCCGATAGCCAGTCCGAGGGCATCGAGAAGGATCGATTTGCCGGCACCGGTCTCGCCCGTCAGCGTGCACAGGCCCCGGTCCAGCACCAGTTCCAGTCTATCGATGAGAACGATGTCGCGGATCGACAGGGCGGCGAGCATCAAACGCGCCTTATGGCTGAGTTAGAAGACCGATGTGACCGACTGCCAGGCCCGGCTGATCCAGGAGTCCTTGTTTTCGACCGGCTCGAGACCGTAGCCCGCGAGCAGCGCGTAGCTGTCCTCGTACCACTCGCTGCCGGGATAGTTGTAGCCGAGGATCGCCGCCGCCGTCTGCGCTTCGGTCTGGATGCCGAGCGCCATATAGGCTTCGGTCAGGCGCTCCAGCGCCTCGGGCGTGTGGGTCGTTGTCTGATAGCGCTCGACAACGACGCGGAAACGGTTGATCGCGGCGATGTAGTCATGCCGCTTGAGATAATAGCGGCCAATTTCCATTTCCTTGCCGGCCAGATGGTCCAGTGCGAGTTCGACCTTCAACCGCGCATCGCGCGAATACTCGCTGGCGGGAAAGCGGCGCACCAGTTCGGTAAAGGCAGCCACCGCATTCTCGGTCATCTTCTGGTCGCGACCGACATCGGAAATCTGTTCGTAATAGCTGAGACCGATCAAGTAGTAGGCGTAAGGGACGTCCCTGTTGCCGGGATGCAGCGCAATAAAGCGCTGCGCATTGAGGATGGTCTCGTCGTACTGGTTGACCTTGTAGTTGGCATAGGCGCTCATCAGCATCGAGCGGCGCGCCCATTCCGAATAGGGATGCTGGCGTTCGACCTCGTCGAACTCCTTGGCCGCCGGGATGTAGCGGCCATCCTCCATGTGATCCATCGCCTTGTTGTAGATCTGCTCGACCGCGCGCTCCTCATAGGGCACTTCGTCGCTGGCGCAGCCGCCGAGGGCGGCGATGGCAAGCACGGCCATACCGGTCAGCGCATGGCGCAGGCGGAAGGCGGACCGGGCATTGCGGAAAGCAGGCAGGCGGGCAGAACTCATGCGGGCAACGTCCATTTCGTTCGATATTCCGGCGGGGCCGCAGCGCAAGGCGCGACTCGCCCCGCCAAGGCACAATCCCTGTCTGTTTCTATCTCAAGAAGCGCTGCGAGACCATAGCGGGCACGCGGCCGGTCGGGCAAGACGCCGCCGGCACGCGGGGCCGCTCATGGCCCGATTCCACTGGATTTTTGGGGTCGTCCGGGAAGGATCGGCGCTCAGTCGGCGGTAATGGCCACGAGGGCGTGTTCCGCCGCATAGACCGGGGACGACGCTTCGACAAAATCGACCACTTCCCAGGCCGTATCGTCGGCCATCAGCGCCCGCAGCACCCAGTTGTTCATGGCATGGCCGGAGCGCGCGCCCTCATAGCGGCCGATCAGCGGCAGCCCCGACAGGGCGAGGTCGCCGACGGCGTCCAGAACCTTGTGGCGCACGAACTCATCCTCGTAGCGCAAACCCTCCTCATTGAGGATGTTTTCGCCATCGATAATGATCGCGTTGTCGAGCGATGCGCCCTGCCCAAGCCCGGCAGCACGCAGCTTCTCCTGATCCTTCAGGAAACCGAAGGTCCGGGCGCCCAGGATGTCGTCGGCAAAGCAGGGATCGTACAAATCCGCCTCGATCGCCTGACGGCCGATCACCGGATTGTCGAAATCGATTTCGAAGGCAAGACGGAAACCGTCGCCCGGCAGAAGCGCGGCGCGCTTCGCGCCGTCTTCGACGATGACGGGCTTCAGAACACGAATGGCGCGGCGCGGCGCGTCCAGCGCCGTCAGGCCGGTTGCCTCAATCCGTTCGACGAAAACCTCGGCGCTGCCATCGAGAACCGGCACTTCCTCGCCGTCGATCTCGATCAGGACATTGTCGATGCTGAGGCCCGAAAGCGCGGCCATCAAATGTTCGATCGTGCCAACCCGCGCGCCGGCTGCATTGCCGATCACCGTCGACATCGTGGTCTCGACGACATGGTCATGACGCGCCCGAATGTCGGTCGCATCGCGACCACCCACGAGATCGATGCGACGAAAAACGACGCCATGGTCGGCGTCCGCCGGATGCAGCATCATGTGAATGATCTTGCCGCTGTGAAGGCCCGCGCCTTCAATGGCAACAGGCGCCGCCAGCGTCATCTGTGGATATGGCAGCGCGGCCGCGCGCCGCTGGCGCCGGACCGTTTCCAGCATGATGGTCTCGAACTCGGATTTACGCACTTGAAACACCTGAGAAATCCCCCAAAGCTCCACCGCCCCATCCGGCTGGCTTCGGCTCGGTTCTAGCAGTGTCTCAAAATCGTCTCAAATAACAGTTCTTTACTGAATGTTACGCGCCGAAAACGAGCGTTAACCGTTTGACAGAAAAAAGAAAACCCGCCCGCCGGCACAGTGGCCAAAACGAGCGGGTTTACCACATAAAGCTGCCCCGAATGAGCGGGACAGCCGTTCTTCAGTTGGCCTGGCGACGCAGGAAAGTCGGTATCTCGAGCTGCTCTTCTTCATAGGAGGGTTGGACGAGACGGCTTTCGGTCGCAGGCGACAGGCTCTCCTGCGGCCGCTCCGCCGGAGCCGGACGAACGGGCTCCTGCTTACGTTGGGCAGCGACCGGCTCGCGGCGTTGCGGCGCCGGCGCCTCCGGCGTTTCCACCTTGCGCCGGCCGCCGGTCAGGCGTTCAAAGAAGCCCGGACCCTTTTTCGGGGCACGGGACTGCTGCACCGGCGCCGGCTTCTGACCAAGAAAGCCCGGAATATCAGCCTTGCCGGTCTGCGCCCGGTCGAGATCGCCCGGAATGAACGGATGCGATTTTGCCTCGGCGCGAACCGCAGCGGCCGGAATGACCGGCGCCTCCACGTCGCCCCGCGACGCCGGCTGATGCCGGGGCTCGGGCTTGTGAATGATGACCTCGGCTTCATAGTCGGCCAGATCATAGTCCCGGCTGGATGACATGGCCGGCTCGATGCCGAGATCGGCCTGCACCGCAGGCGCCATCCGTTCTTCGATGTGCTCGACCTGCGTCTGAACCGGATTGGTCACATGCGCGGTCAACGCGACCGGTTGCATGGCGGCAGGTGCCATGCGGTTCTGTGCGACAACACGGATCTGCGCTGTCTGCACATCGGGGCGCGCCAGCGTCGCCCCCTCCGCCTCGATGCCCGTCGCCACGACCGAAACGCGCATCCGGCCGTCGAGCGAACTGTCGAAGGTCGAACCGACGATGATATTGGCGTCGGGATCGACTTCGGAGCGGATGCGATTGGCCGCCTCGTCGACTTCATAAAGCGTCAGGTCCATGCCGCCTGTGATGTTGATCAGCACACCCTTGGCACCCTTCATCGATACTTCGTCGAGCAGCGGGTTGGAAATCGCCGCTTCCGCCGCTTCGATTGCCCGGTTCTCGCCCGAAGCCTCGCCGGTCCCCATCATCGCCTTGCCCATCTCGTTCATCACGGTGCGCACATCCGCGAAGTCGAGATTAATGAGACCGGGCTTCATCATCAGGTCGGTGATGCCGGCAACGCCGGAATGCAGCACCTGGTCGGCCATGCCGAAAGCGTCGGCAAAAGTCGTGTTCTCATTCGCCACCCGGAACAGGTTCTGGTTCGGGATGATGATGAGCGTGTCGACATATTGCTGCAGTTCGCAAATGCCTTCTTCCGCAAGCCGCATCCGCCGCGAGCCTTCGAACTGGAACGGCTTCGTGATGACGCCGACCGTCAGGATACCGTGCTCGCGCGCCGCCCGTGCGATGACGGGCGCCGCCCCGGTGCCGGTACCGCCGCCCATACCGGCGGTGATGAAGACCATGTGCGCACCCTGCAGATGCTCGACGATCTCATGCAGTGCTTCCTCGGCCGCCGCGCAGCCGACTTCCGGACGTGAACCCGCGCCCAGACCCTCGGTGATTGATGCCCCGAGCTGGATACGCCGATCGGCCGAAGACAGGGCCAGCGCCTGCGCATCCGTGTTGGCGACGACGAAGTCGACGCCCTCGAGGCCCGCTTCGATCATGTTGTTGACCGCATTGCCACCAGCGCCGCCGACGCCGAACACGGTAATTCTGGGCTTGAGTTCCTTTTCCTTAGGAACCGAAAGTTTGATGCTCATGTCAGCCTCCTGGGAGCAGTAGTGAAAATCCGGGTCGGGTTAGCCGCGCTTTTATCTGGCGGCGATTCGTTAGCCCGTCTTCCCGGCGGGCCAGAGAGCCGTCCCTGCCGCCGCCGGCAGGGCGCCCGATCGATAGACCCACGTCGTCGTCGCACGCCGATTTGGCCGATGCGTCTCATCAGAAATTCTCCTTCAGCCAGCGGCCGAAGCGCCGGAACTGCCCACTGGACGACCCCATTTCGGAATCATCATCGGCACCCACGGCGTCGAGCGGCGAGATCTGCGAATAGGTGAGGAGCCCGGCGCAAGTCGAGAAGGCCGGCCCACCTGTCGCATCGGCAAGGCCGGTCAGCCGGATCGGCTGGCCGACCCGGACCTGCTTGTCGAGCATCCGTGTGGCGAGTTCGCGCGCGCCGTTGAGCTGGCTCGCGCCGCCGGTCAGCACCACGCGTCGCCCTGCCAGCCGTCCGTAACCGCTCGCATCCATCCGGTCCCGCACCATCTCGAAAGTCTCCTCCAGGCGGGGCTGGATAATGCCGGTCAGCATCGAACGCGGAATGTGATTCGCCGCGTCTGCATCGGTTTCGCCAACTTGCGGCACATCAATCATTTCTCTCTCATCCGACGGGCTGGCCAGTGCGCTCCCGTAAAGCGTCTTCATTCGTTCCGCATGGGAGAGCGGCGTCGAAAGCCCTCGCGCAATGTCATTGGTAATATGATTCCCGCCAATCGACACGGAATCGCAGTAAACCATCGCACCTTCGAAGAAGATGCCGAGCGATGTCGTGCCCCCGCCCATGTCGACAACGGCAACGCCGAGGTCCATTTCGTCCTCGACGAGACAGGCCAACCCGCTCGCATAGGGGCTGACAGCAATGCCGGCGACCGAGAGATGGCAACGTTCGATGCAGAGTTCGAGGTTGCGCAGGGGTCCACGCAACGCGCTGACCATGTGAACTTCAACACCAAGCCTCTCGCCGAACATGCCGCGCGGATCGCGCACGCCGCGACTGTCGTCGACGCTGTAGTTGGTCGGAATGGCATGCAATACGTCACGCCCGTCGGGTTGGAAATTGCTCTGGGCATGGCCGATCAGGCGGCCGAGATCGTTATCGCCAATCTCGTTGGCCGCGACCGACGCCTTGACGCCAACCGTCTGGCTCTTCGGTTCGCCGCCGGACACGCCGACGATCACGTCCCGAATCGTCACCCCGGCCATCCGCTCGGCCGCATCGACCGCAACGCGAATCGCTTCCTCGGCGGCATCCATGTCGACAACGGTGCCGGCGCGGATGCCGCGCGACACCTGATGTCCGATGCCGATGACGCGCACGGGCGCATGGCCGTTGGCCACCCGCCCCGCTTCAATCCGCGCGATAAAGCAGGAGATCTTGCTCGATCCCACATCGAGCGCCGCGATCGTGCCCGAGCGGCCCACCGCGATGGGACGGCCCTGAAAACTCCGCGAGCCGAGACTGACCATATTCATGTTTCGCCCCCAATACCGGCCTCGGCGGGCCGGACAACGCCGTTCTTGTTCTTGATGCCGGCCGCGATGCCCTGCGTCGAACCGGCGCCTGGTGCCAGTTCGACCGACACGCGGTCGGGAAGCCTCAGATCGACCGCCACGATGTCGCGCGACAGAATACGGTGGCGCGCGTCATGCGCGACGAGGTCTGCCAGCGCCTTCTCGACGCCGCTTTCCGGCAGCTTGACGTCGACGCCGTTTTCGAGCCGCAAATTCCAGCGTCGCCCGCTGACACGCACGAAAGCCCGTACGCGCTGCAAGAGCTGCGGCTGTTCGGCTTGCATGAGCTTCAGCAACGCCGGTGCCTCGCGCGGCGCGCCGAAACCGACGATGAAAGGCAGATGCGCGAATTCCTGTATGCCCTCGTCGGTGATCGGCCGTCCTTCGGCATCAATGACCGACAGCATGCCGCCACGCTGCCAGAGCGCGAAAGGCGCTCGTTCTGTCACTTCAATACGAATGGTGTCCGGAAGCAGTCGCGTCACGGTCGCCGATTCGACCCATCCCAGCCGCTCCACACGTTGCCGCGCCGCCTCGGTGTCAAAACCGAAAATCGGATCGCCGCGTTTGATGCCGCCGGCATCAAACAGCGCCTGCTTGTCGGTCCGCACACGTCCGATGACGGTCACGTCCTGGATGCTGAAGCCCGACAACGCCAGAAGCCGGTTGGTCCGCTCGGCAATCCCGTTGGCGCCCTCGCTCACATGTCCGCCGACAAACAGCCCATAGAGAACGACACCGGCAAACAACGCCACTGCACCGGCTGTAAATGGCCGCATCGGAAACTCGCCGGCGCCGATCTCGGCCAGCCAGCGCCCGACAGGTCCCGGCGGCCGCTGCGCGCGGCGCCCGAAAATCCGCGTCGACGGCGTGTTGTGGCGCTTGCCGGGCGTAACCTTGCTCTTGGCTCCCCGGCGTGGTGCGGCACGGATGCCGGTGCGCGATGCTTTTTTCACCGGTCGCATGTGGCGTCCTCCACCATCCAGCTCACCAGTTCGGCGTAGGAATAGCCGGCGAGATTGGCAAGCTCCGGCACCAGCGATGTCGGCGTCATGCCGGGCTGCGTGTTGACCTCGAGCAGAATGAGTTCGCCCTTGCCGGGGCGCGTATCGTCGAAACGGAAATCGGCGCGGCTGACGCCACGGCATCCCAACGCCTTGTGCGCGGCCAGCGTCACCCGTTGCACCTCGGCATAGACGTCCGGCTCGATCGGTGCCGGAATGACGTGACGCGAACCACCGGCCGCATATTTGGCCTCGTAGTCGTAAAAGGTCGTGTTGGCGATGATCTCGGTCACGCCAAATATCTCTTCGCCCATCACGGCGCAGGTGAGTTCGCGGCCAGCGATGTAGCGTTCCGCCATCACCTCGTCGCCGAGGTTCCAGTCGGGCGAGGTCAGCTCCGCCGGCGGCCGGTTGTCGCCCGCCCGGATGATGAACACACCGACCGACGAACCCTCGCTCACCGGTTTGATGACATAAGGCGGGTCCATCACATGGCCGAGCGCAGCCTGCGCACGCGGCACGACTACGCTCTCGGCCACCGGCAGCCCCGCCGCGCGGAACACGGCCTTGCCGCGCTCCTTGTGCATGGCGAGCGCCGAGGCCAGCACACCCGAATGCGTGTAGGGCACGCGCAGGATTTCGAGCAGCCCCTGCACGCAGCCATCCTCGCCCCAGCGGCCATGCAGCGCATTGAACGCGACATCGGGTTTTGCCTTGAGAATCTGGTCGGCCAGATCGCGTCCGGCATCGATCTCGGTCACGTGATAACCGTGGCTCCGCAGCGCCTCGGCGCAACCCTTGCCGGTGACGAGACTGACTTCGCGCTCGGCGCTCCAGCCGCCCTTCAGGACGGCGACATGCTTGGTCGCGCTCATGCCCCGCCTCCATCGTTGCGCGTGCCGATGCGCCGGATTTCCCATTCAAGCATAACGCCGCTCTGCGCCTTGACGCGCGCGCGCACCTCTTCACCGAGATCCTCGAGGTCGGCGGCGCTGGCCGCACCTGTGTTGAGGAGAAAATTGCAATGCAGCTCCGACACCTGCGCCCCGCCGCGCTTCAGCCCGCGGCAGCCGGCCGCGTCGATCAGCTGCCACGATTTGTGCCCATCGGGGTTCTTGAAGGTCGAACCGCCGGTGCGCGTGCGGATCGGCTGCGTCGCCTCGCGCGACGCCGTGATCTCGTCCATGCGCTTTGCGATCTCGGCCTTGTCGCCGGGCGCGCCCTGAAAGACTGCTTCGACGAAAATCAGATCGTCCGCCGCGCCGCAATGGCGGTAGCTGTATTCCATCTCGGCGTTCGACAGCACATGGCGCTTGCCCGCGCGGTCGATGGCAACCGCCTCTACCAGAACGTCTTTCGTCTCGCGCCCATAGGCGCCGCCATTCATGCGCAAGGCACCGCCGATCGAACCCGGAATGCCGCGATAGAACTCAAGTCCGGCAATGCCCGCCTCCTGGGCGGCTCGCGCCACGGCCACATCGAGCGCCGCCGTGCCCGCGCGCAGGCGCTGGCCCGGCAACGTCTCGATCTGCGCAAAGCCCTTGCCGAGACGGATGACGACGCCCGGCACGCCGCCGTCCCGCACCAGCAGGTTGGAACCGACACCGATCACCGTCACCGTCACATCGGCCGGACAGCCGGCAAGGAACGATGCCAGGTCGTCGGCATCCGCCGGACGGAACATGACCTCCGCCGGTCCGCCGACGCGGAACCAGGTCAGCGGCGCGAGCGGCGCATCGGCGACCAGTGCGCCGCGCACCGGCGGCAGCCGGTCGAGCAGATGGGGAAGCGAGGCGCGGGCCGCCATCATTTCTTCCTCCCGTCTCTGGCATCCGCCTTGTCGAACGCCGCCAGCTGTTCGGGCAGCGCATTGGCCCAATAGGTGATGCTGCCCGCGCCGAGGCAGACGACGAGGTCGCCGGGCTTCGCCGTATCGGCGATCAGCGCCGGCAGGGCCTCCGGCCCCTCCAGCGCCGTCACATTGCGGTGCCCGCGCGCGCGCAAGCCCTCCACCAGTGCGTCGCGATTGGCGCCCGCGATGGGTGTCTCGCCGGCTTCGTAGACATCGGCGACGATCACGGCGTCGGCATCGTTGAAACAGGCGCAGAACTCGTCGAAGAGATTGTGCAGCCGCGTATAGCGATGCGGTTGCACCACCGCGATGACGCGCCCTTGCGTCGCCGAGCGCGCCGCCTGCAGCACAGCCGCGATCTCGACCGGGTGATGGCCGTAATCGTCATAGATGCTGATGCCGTTCCAGTTGCCGACATAGGTGAAGCGCCGCTTGACGCCGCCAAAGCCTTCCAGCGCCGCGCGGATGCGTTCGTCGGCAATTCCCATTTGCAGCGCGACGCCGATGGCCGCAAGGCTGTTCAGCATATTGTGCGTGCCATGCATCGCCAGATGCACGCCGCCGATCTCGCGCGTCTTGCCGGTCTTGCGATCCGTGATTGTGACGTCGAAGGTGTTGAAGCCGTTTTCGACGCGCTGGTTGGTGGCGCGAATATCGGCCTGCGGATTGGTCCCGTAGGTGACAATGCGACGGTCGCGCACCCGGCCGATCAGCGCCTGCACTTCCGGATGGTCGACGCACATGACGGCGCAGCCATAGAACGGCACGTTTTCGACAAAGGCGAGGAAGGCGTCCTTGGCGGCCTCGAACGAACCGTAATAATCGAGATGTTCGGGATCGATATTGGTGACGATCGCAATCGTCGAAGGCAGCTTGACGAAAGTGCCGTCGGATTCATCCGCCTCCACCACCATCCACTCGCCGTCGCCGAGCCGCGCATTGGTGCCATAGGCATTGATGATGCCGCCATTGATGACGGTCGGATCGAAGCCCGCGCCATCGAGGATCGCCGCCACCAGCGACGTCGTCGTCGTCTTGCCATGGGTGCCGCCGATGGCAACACAGGAGCGCAACCGCATCAGTTCGGCCAGCATTTCGGCGCGCCTTACCACCGGCAGGAAGCGCGCCCGCGCCTCCATCAGTTCCGCATTGTCGGGTCTGATCGCCGACGAAACGACGACGACCTGCGCCTCGGCGAGGTTCTCGGCCTTCTGGCCGATGAACACCTTGATGCCGAGCCCGGCGAGCCGCTTGACATTGGCGCTCTCGCTGAGATCGCTGCCCTGCACCGTGTAGCCGAGATTGTGCATGACTTCGGCAATGCCGCTCATGCCGATGCCGCCGATGCCGACGAAATGAATCTTGCCGATGTCGAGAGGCGCGGGACGCATCATGCACCTCCGGTCGCGAATTTGAGGAGGCCGGATCCGCCGGCCGTGTCGGTGGCACGGGCCGGCGCGCCAAGAGCCTGGAATTCGCCGCGGCCGATCCGCTCAACGAGATCGGCGAGATCACGCACGGCATTGGGTTGCCCTTGCGCCTTGGCCGCGCGCGCCGCGGCCGCCAGCTGCGCCGGATCGGCAAGCAGCGAGGTCAACATCGTCGCCAGCGCCGCCGCGGTAAAATTCTTCTGCTCGATGGCCCAGGCAGCGCCCGTGCGGGCCAGCTTTTCGGCATTGGCCTTCTGGTCGTTGTCGAGCGAATGCGGCAGCGGCACCAGGATCGAGGGCCGGCCGACAATGGCCAGCTCGCTGATGGTCGATGCGCCCGACCGGCCGATCACCAGATGCGCACCCGCAAGGCGCTCCGGCATGTCGTCAAAGAAGGGGCTCAGTTCGGCGTCGACGCCGGCGGCCTCGTAAATCGCGGCGGCCCGTTCCATATCCTCGGCACGCGCCTGCTGCACCACCGACAGGCGGCGGCGCAAGGCTTCCGGAAGCTGCGCCAGCGCGTCCGGCACAACATCGCTCATCACGCGCGCGCCCTGGCTGCCGCCAAAAACCAGCAGATGGATCGTCTCTTGCCCGGCAGGCGCCGCATAGCTCCGTCCGGCGACCGCAATCACCGCGTCGCGCACCGGATTGCCGGTCAGCACCAGCTTGCCGGCATCTTTCGGCCTCAGGAATTTCGGCGCATCGAAAGTCGAGGCGATGGCGCTGACATAAGGCGCAACAAGACGGTTGACGCGGCCGAGAACCGCGTTCTGTTCATGCACACACACCGGAACGCCGCGCAGGATCGCGGCGGCAACCGGTGGCAGCGTCGGATAACCGCCAAAGCCGATCAACGCCGCCGGCCGGATCCGGCCGAGAATGCCGAAGGAACGAGCGACGCCCGCAAGAATGGCGGGCGCCGCCCTCACAAGACCGACCGCACCTTTGCCTGAAGGTGTTGCGGCCGGAACGGGATAAATGTCGGCATCGGGAAAAAGCCGGTCGAACCGCTGCACACGCTCATCGGTGATCAGCACGATACGGCGGCCGCGGCGGCGCAGTTCCTGCGCCAGCGCCTGGCCAGGAAACAAATGTCCCCCTGTGCCGCCGGCGGCAATCACGATCGGACCTTGCGGATTGCGCTTCATGCCTGCGCCCTCCGCTCGCCGGGCGGCGCCACATTGCTGCCGGCACGGCGCCGTGTCAGTGCCAGCAGCATGCCCATCGCAAGCGCAAGCGCCAGCAGCGACGAACCGCCATAGGAAATGAACGGCAGCGTCATGCCTTTGGCCGGTACGAGGTTGAGATTGACCGCCATATTGATGAGTGCCTGCACGCCGAACATCGCAACCAGCCCGCATGTTGCGAACTGCACGAAGAGATCGCGCTCCTCGGCGGCCCGCCTCATGGGCCGCACCACGATGAAGGCAAAAAGCCCGATGATCATCAATCCGACAACGACGCCGAACTCTTCGGCCGCGACCGCAAAGATAAAATCGGTATGAGCGTCCGGAAGAATACGCTTCACCTCGCCCTCGCCCGGTCCGCGGCCGAAAAAGCCGGCGGCATGAAAGGCATCGAGTGCGCGGTCGATCTGGTAGGTGTCGCCCGACTCCGGATTGAGAAAGCGATCCACGCGGCTGGCGACATGCGGCATCAACGTATAGGCGCAGATGACGCCGGCCAGCGCCACCGCGGCGAGAGAACCGATCCAGCTCCATGAAAGCCCGGCCATGAAGAACATCGCGCCGAAGACCATCGTCACCAGCATCAGCTGCCCGAAATCGGGTTGCAGCGCCAGCACACCTACAACGGTCGCATAGAGCACCAGCGCGAGAGCGGTGCCGGGAATGCCGGGGTTGCGCTGTGCTTCTGCAAAGAGCCAGGCGACGAGCACGACGAAGGCCGGCTTGACGAATTCCGATGGTTGAATGGCGAAAGGTCCGATCTGCAGCCAGCGATGCGCACCTTTCACTTCCGGTCCGATGAAAAGCGTCAGCACCATCAGCACCAGCGCGCCGACAAAAACCAGCGCCGCCAGGCGTCGCACCTGCCGCACATTGAGCAGCGACACGCCGATCATCACCGCAAGCGCCGGCAGGAAAAACAGCATCTGCCGATAAACAAAATGGAATGGCGGCAGGTTGATGCGCATGGCGACCGCGGGGCTCGCCGCCAGCGCCAGAACGCCGCCCAGAACCATCAGGCACACAAGGCAGAGCAACGTCCATTTGTCGACGGTCCACCACCATTCGGCGATCAGGCTGCGGTTGGTGCGCGCAAGACGGATCATGCGGCGGCTCCTCCCGTTTCGGCGAGCACACGCTGCACTTCGCGGCGAAACAGATCGCCGCGCTCTTCGAAATTCCGGAACTGGTCGAACGAGGCGCAGGCCGGCGAGAGCATCACGACGCGCATCTCGGCCTCGTTCGCCATCGCGTCCCGCGTCGCCGCTTCGATGGCGCGCGGCAGCGTTCCGCATTGCAGATAGTCGACCTTGCCATCAAGCGTCCGGGCGAAATTCGCCGCGGCATCGCCGATCAGATAGGCGCGGACAACATGCGGGAAGAGGCGTTCGAGGCTTTCGATGCCGCCTTCCTTGGCCTTGCCCCCGGCGATCCAGAAAATCGTCCGGTAGGCGCCAAGCGCTTTCGAAGCGGCATCGGCATTGGTCGCCTTGCTGTCATTGACGAAGCGGACGCCGTCGCGCTCCGCGACGATTTCCATGCGATGTGCGAGACCGGGAAAACTCTCGAAAGCGGCGAAAATCTTCTCGCGTGTGTAGCCAAGCGCCCGGCCTGCCGCATAGGCCGCCGCGGCGTTCTGCCAGTTATGCGCACCAGCCAGTGTGCGCATCTCTTTCAGGTCGCCGGCCTTGACCGCCTGTGTGCCGGCATTGTCGTAGAGCGTGCCGTCGATCGCATAGACGCCGCGTCCCACCGTCTTGCCGACCGAAATCGGCACCACCTTCGCCAGACGCCGCGCGCCGACCCGGGTGCAGATGTCCTGCGACAGCGCGTCGTCGACGCTGATAATCGCCGTGTCGCCTTCTGTTTGATTTTCGAAGAGCCGCGCCTTGACGGCCGCGTAATGTTCGAGCGTCCCGTGCCGGTCGATGTGATCGGGCGTGATATTGAGCAACACGGCAACTTGCGGCGCAAGGCTCGGCGCAAGGTCGATCTGGTAGGACGACACCTCGATCACATAGACGGTTGCCGGAGTCGGCGCTTCGAGTTCGAGTACCGCCTTGCCGATATTGCCGCCGACCTGTGCCTCGCCGCCGCAACGCCGGATCATGTGACCGATCAGCGCCGTCGTCGTCGATTTGCCATTGGTGCCGGTGATCGCAACGATCTTGGCCCCCGTGCCGCTCGCTGTCACGGCGCGCTGGAAAAGCTCGATATCGCCGATGATCTTGACGCCGGCCGTTTGCGCCGCCAGTGCGGCCGGATGCGGCTCGGGATGGGTCAGCGGCACGCCGGGGCTGAGCGCCAGCGCGGCGATTTCCGCCCAGGGCCAGTCTCTCATGTCGACGACGTTGAAGCCTGCAACCGCTGCTTCGGCACGTTTCGCGTCGGCATCGTCCCAGGCCAGCACCGTCGCCCCGCCGGCTTCGAGCGCGCGCACGGTCGCAAGGCCCGACGTACCGAGCCCGAACACCGCCACCTTGCGCTTTGCGAAACCGGTCGCTGCGATCATCCCCTCACCTCAACTTCAAGGTTGCGAGGCCGGCCATGGCAAGCACGACCGAGATGATCCAGAAGCGGACGACGATGGTCGGTTCCGCCCAGCCCTTCTGTTCGAAATGATGATGCAGCGGCGCCATGCGGAAAACGCGCTTGCCGGTCAGCTTGAACGAGACGACCTGGACGATGACCGACACCGCTTCGAGGACGAAAAGCCCGCCGATGATGGCCAGCACCAGCTCATGCTTGGCCGCCACTGCGATTACGCCGAGCGCCGCGCCGAGCGCCAGCGAGCCCGTGTCGCCCATGAACACCATGGCCGGCGGCGCGTTGTACCAGAGGAAGCCGAGCCCGGCCCCGATAAGCGCCCCGCAAACGATCGCAAGCTCGCCCGTGCCCGGAACGAAATGCACTTGCAGATAGTCGGCGAAAACGGCATTGCCGACCAGATAGACGATGAGGCCGAACGCCGCCGCCGCGATCATCACCGGCACGATGGCGAGCCCGTCGAGCCCGTCGGTCAGGTTGACCGCGTTTGACGAGCCCACGATCACGAGCGCTCCGAACACGAAGAAGAAGCCGCCGAGCTGCAGCAGCACGCCCTTGAAGAACGGAACCGTCAACGCCGTCTGCAATGGCTCGTTGGCAACCAGCACCAGTGCCCACATGGCCGCAATCGCGATAATGAATTCGAAGAACAGCTTCACCCGTCCCGGCACGCCTTTTGGCGAAATCTTCGACACCTTGAGATAGTCGTCGGCAAAGCCCACCGCGCCGAAGCCGAGCGTCACGAGAAGCACGATCCACACATATTTGTTGGAAAGGTCGGCCCACAGCAGCACCGCCGGCACCAGGCCGACGAGAATGAGAAACCCGCCCATGGTCGGCGTGCCCTGCTTCTGCACGATATGCGTCTGCGGTCCGTCCTCGCGGATCGGCTGACCGCGCCGCTGCCGCGACTTCAAGAGCGCGATGATGCGCGGTCCGAACAGGAAGCTGATCAGGAGTGCTGTCAGCGTTGCCCCGCCGGTGCGGAACGTGATGTAGCGAAACACGTTGAGCGCGGGATACTCACCGGCCATGCCTCCGAGAAGATCGTACAGCATCCTCTATGCCCCCCTGTTGCGCCGCAGGCTGGCGCCGTCATCGTCGCCCATCCCCAGCAGCATCTCGACCAGCGGCCCCATCCGCGAACCGAGAGAACCCTTGACCATTACGACATCGCCGGGACGGATCGCGTCGCGCAGCAGCGGCGCCAACACGTCGGACGTCTCGGCATAACCGCCCTGCACCGTTGTCGGCAGCGCCTTGAACAGCTCGCGCATATGCGGCCCGCAGGCGAAGACGAGGCCGATCCCCGCCGCAGCGATATCCCCGGCGAGCTCGCGATGCATGGCAATCGAGTCGTCGCCAAGTTCCAGCATGTCGCCCATGACCGCGATGCGCCGGCCGCTTCCCGCCGGACTGGACTGGCCGAGCGCCGCAAGCGCGGCGCGCATCGAAGCCGGATTGGCGTTGTAGCTTTCGTCGATCACCGTGAAGTCGCCCAGCGGCGCCGACACGACATGCCGTTCGCCCCGCCCCTTTGGCGCCTTGAGCTGCGCCATCGCGAGCGCCGCCAGCGCCAGATCGGCGTCGAGCGCCTGCACACAGGCCAGCACCGCGAGACTGTTCATCGCAATATGGCGCCCCGGCACGGCAAGCTTGTAGGTGACCTTCTGACCGCAGATCGTCGCCGACACGCAGGAACAGCTTTCGTTGAGCGCCACCTTGTCGAGACGCGCATCGGCATCCGCATGCGCGCCGAACGAAATGATCCGCGCCGCGCCGCGCGCTTCGGCGCGCGCCCGGAGCCGCGCATAATGCGGATTGTCGCGGTTGAGGATGGCGACCCCGCCTTCCTGCAGCCCGTCGAAAATCTCGGCCTTTGCATCTGCGATCTCCTCGACCGAATTGAAGAAGGCCAGATGCACAGCCTCAACCGTCGTGATCAGCGCGACAAAGGGTTCGACCAGCTTCGACAGCGGCGTGATTTCGCCGGGATGGTTCATCCCGACTTCAAAAATGCCGAAGCGCGTATCGGCGGGCATTCGCGCCAGCGACAGCGGCACGCCCCAGAGATTGTTATAGGACGCCGCCGAGGCATGGGTCGCACCCTGCTCGGACAGCACGAAGTGTAACGCTTCCTTGGTGCCGGTCTTGCCGACGCTCCCGGTCACGGCGACGATGCCGGCACGCGCCCGCCGCCGCGCCGCGCGGCCAAGCGCATTCAGCGCGGCCAGCGTATCGGCAACGATGACGAGCGGCCCCGCCGCACGCATCTTGTCTGTCGGCTTCGACACGATGGCCGCCGCCGCGCCTTTGGCGAAGGCGCTTTCGACAAACACATGTCCATCCGAATTCTCGCCCGAAATGGCGACGAAGAGATCGCCCGGCTGCAGTGTCCGGCTGTCGATCGAAACGCCGCTGGCCGCCCAACGCGCACCCTCGGCCTTGCCGCCGGTTGCCGCGATTGTTTCCTCTTGCGTCCACAACGGTGTTGTCATGCGCCACCGCCGATCTTCCGTGCCGCCGCTGCAATGGCGTCGTGATCAGAGAACGGGATCGTCCGGTCACCGACGATCTGCCCCGTCTCATGTCCCTTGCCGGCCACGACCAGCACATCGCCTGCGCGGAGGGCCCGCATTGCCGTTTCGATCGCCTGGGCCCGGTCGCCGATTTCGGTGGCACCGGGGCAGCCCTTCATGATCGCTGCGCGAATGGCGCCGGCATCCTCGCTGCGCGGATTGTCGTCGGTGACATAAACCTGGTCGGCGAGACGCGCCGCGATCTCGCCCATCTGCGGACGCTTGCCGGCATCGCGATCGCCGCCGCAGCCGAAAACGACGGCCAGCCTGTCTTCAGCATGCGGCCGCATCGCGTCGAGCGCATTCTCAAGCGCATCCGGTGTATGTGCGTAATCTATATAGACGGCCGCACCCGACGGCAGATGGGCGGCTTCTTCCATGCGGCCGCGCGCGCCCTTGAGGTTCTCGAGTGCCTTGAAGACCTTGGCCGCGATGCCTCCGCAGCCGATGACAAGGCCGGCGGCGACCAGCGCATTTGACGCCTGGAAGGTCCCAACCAGCGGAAGCTGTACTTCATAGTTCGCGCCGCCATGCACCAGCTCCAGCGTCTGGCCCCGTGCCGTCGGCCGCGCTGCGACGAGGCAAATGCCGCGTCCCTTGCGTCCGACCGAGATGATCCGGTGCCCGCGCGCCCAGCACAGCGCCTCAAGTTCGGCGGCCTGCGCACCGTCGGCATTGATGACGGCGACGCCGCCCGGCCCCATCACCTCGCCGAACAGGCGCATCTTCGCATAGAGGTAATCGTCGAAGCTGGTGTGATAGTCCATATGATCGCGCGTGATATTGGTAAACCCGGCCGCGGCCAGCCGCACCCCATCGAGGCGGTACTGCGCAAGCCCATGGCTCGACGCCTCCATCGCAAGATGCGTCACACCTTCATCTGCCAGTGCCGCAAGCTCAGCCTGCAGGGCGACCGGATCGGGCGTCGTAAAGCCCAGCGGCCGCTCGCCCTTCGGGCTTTCGACACCCAGCGTCCCGAGACTGGCTGCCGGCTCGCCGAGTGCCGCCCAGATCTGCCGCACGAAAGTCGCGACCGATGTTTTGCCGTTGGTCCCCGTTACCGCCGCGACGATCTCCGGCTGCTTGCCGAAAAACCGCGCCGCCATCAACGCAAGACGTCGGCGCGGATTACGGTCGGCGATCACCGGCACACGCGCCTTGATCCCGGCTCCTTGCGGCACGAGCAACGCCACTGCCCCTTGTTCCAGCGCCTGCGGAATGAAGCGCGTACCGTCGAGCTTGGTGCCGGGAAGGGCCGCGAACAGAAATCCGGGTCTGACCGCGCGGCTGTCCGCGGTCAGGCCAAGGATCTCCGTGGCACCCCCTTCCGGGAGCGCCGGGAGGTCCGACCCCATTAACGCCGCAAGCTGCATATCTCCCAACATTCTCGTTCGCCGTAAACTCACACGCCCGTCGTCATCGCCCGTTCGCCTCGAAAGACACGAGCTTCGCTTCACGCAACATTTCCAGTTCCTGCGGCTTTGTTGCCGGGCGAAGCCCGAGCAGCGGTGCGACACGCGCCACCACGCGTGATGTCACCGGCGCGGCGTTCCAGCCCGCCGTCGCATAGCCATAGGTATCCTTGGTCGGTTTCGGTTCGTCGAACATCACGATCATCGCGTAGCGCGGATCGTTGGCCGGAAAGGCGCTTATGAACGACGTGATCAGCTTGTTACGCGCATAGCGGCCGTTCTCGGCCTTCTCGGCCGTCCCGGTCTTGCCCATCACCGGATAACCCGCCACATCGGCACGCCGCCCTGTGCCCTCAGCCACGACCATCCGCATCAGCCCGCGCATGGTCTGGCTGACTTCGCTCGAAATCACCCGCGCGCCAAGCTGCGCCTCATTACGGCGCAGGAAGGTCGGCTCAACCTTGAGCCCACCATTGACGATGGTCGCGACCGCGCTGACGACCTGCAGCGGCGTCACGGCAATGCCGTGGCCATAGGAAGTCGTGATGGTCGACAATTCGCTCCAGCGCGCCGGGGTCAGCGGCGAACCGGCCTCCGGCAATTCGATCTGCGGTCGTGTCAGCATACCGAAGCGGCGCAAATATTCGCGGTGCTCCTCGCCGCCGAGCTGCAATGCAATCTTGGCCGTACCGATATTCGAGGAATGAACAAAAACTTCGGGCACACTGAGCCAGCGATTTTGGGCATGGAAATCGTGAATTTTGAAGCGCGCCACCTGCATCGGCTGTGTCGCGTCGAACCGGCCGTCGAGCCGGACCTTGCCGCTGTCGAGTGCGGCTGCCAGCGTCACGGCCTTGAACACCGATCCCATCTCATAGACGCCGAGCGTCGCCCGGTTGAAGCGGGCCTCTTCGGGCGCCGCCATCGGATCGTTGGGGTTGTAGTCGGGCAGCGACGCCATGGCGACGACTTCACCGGTATGGACATCCATGATGATGCCGACTGCGGCAAGCGCCCGGAATTCGGTCATCGCCCTTTCAAGCTCGTCCGTCAGCGCGTGCTGCACCTTGATGTCGATCGACAACATCACCGTCCGGTTGCGATCGAAACGCGGAACGCCGAACCTGTCCGAACGCGCAACGACGCGGTCCATATAGCGTTCGATGCCGGCGGTTCCGTTATTGTCGATATCGACCATGCCGAGAACGCTGGCGCCGGTCTTGCCGTTCGGATAGACGCGCTTGCGCTCATTGCGGAAGTCGAGCCCCGGCAATCCAAGATAGTGCACGGCATATTGCTGGCGCGGCGCGAGATCGCGCTTGACCCACATGAAGGCGCGACCGGACGAAAGCTTCGCTGTCATGTCCGCCACGTCGAGTTCGGGCAGAACCGTCGCAAGCTGTCGTGCCGTTTCGGCCGCGTCGATGATGCTGCGTCCGTCGGCATAGAGCGAGGCGGTGCCGATATCGGTCGCCATCACCTCGCCGTTGCGGTCGACAATATCCGGGCGCTGGATCGGTGCGGCACGGTCGATCGCGGCCACGCGCGAGCTGTCGTCGCCGCCGATGATCGCCAACCCGACAAGTCGCGCGCCGATCAACGCGAAACAGGCGGCAAACACCGCAATCGCCAGCGAGATCCGGCGCTCCGACGGTGTGCGGACATTCCGCTCGCCGGCACGCGCCGAATGGCGCGACTTGTCGATAGCGTCATACCCCGGCAGGAGAAAGCGCGTTTGCATCTGCGGCCGTCCGCGGCGTCCGATCATTGGATCGACCTCCCGCCGCCAATACCCTCGGACACGGTGCCCGCATAGCCGCCCAGCGGCTGCCGGCCCGACGGCACATAATAGTCATCTGCCATATGCGGCATCGGCACATCTTCGAATTCGACAATCTGGCTTGCCGTCAGCGGCTGCAGCGCGGTGTAACGGGCCGCGAGCTCCTGCAAGCGCTCCGGCTGATTGAGATAGCTCCACTCGGCGCGCAGCACGCGAATGGCCTCGCGCTCGGCGCCAATCTGCGCCTCGAGACGCCCTGCCGCCCGGTCGGCGCCCTCGGCGCGATACTTGATGTCGTAGAGACCGACCGACAGACCGATCACGGCAACGACAAGCAGCAGGTTGATGAGCCGGATCATGCCTGCCCTCCCGCCGAGATATGTCGATCGAGCGAAGGGACCGCACGCAAACCGAGTGATGCGAGATCGAGAGGCAACGCAGGCGCACCCGTCCGCTCCGCCGCGCGCAGCTTCGCCGAGCGGGCGCGCGGGTTGTTTTCGATCTCGGCCTCCGGCGCCTTGCGCGCCTTGTGTTCGATTTCGCGAAACGAAGGCGCCGCCTCGTCGCGCTCGGGCATGTGGCGGTTGGCGCGCCCGGCCCGGCCCGTCCGCGCGGTCAGGAAGCGTTTGACGGCACGGTCTTCGAGTGAATGGAAGGTGACGGTCGCGAGGCGCCCGCCCTCATGCAACAAATCTTCGGCAGCCGAAAGCCCCCGCGCCAGTTCGCCGAGCTCGTCATTGACGAAAATCCGCAGCGCCTGGAAGGTCCGCGTCGCCGGATGGATACGATCCTGCGGCCGGCGGCCGATAACGCGCGCCACTGTCTCGGCAAGCTCCAGCGTCCGCTTGAACTCGACTTGCGTCCGCGCCGCGACGATCGCTTTGGCGACGGCCCGCGCGCGCTTCTCCTCGCCATAGACGGCGATGATGCGGGCCAGATCGCCCTCATCGAAATGATTGACGACATCGGCGGCCGACGGCCCCTCGCCGCCCATCCGCATATCGAGCGGTCCGTCCTGCTGGAACGAGAAGCCGCGTTCGGCCTCATCGAGCTGCATCGAGGAAACGCCGAGATCGAGAACGACGCCATCGACGGTCTCGTGGCCGAGCGCCCGGACAAGCCGCGCCATGTCGCCGAAACAACCTTCAATCAACGTCAGCCGTCCGGCAAATTCGGTCGCCAGCGCCCGGCCGCGCAGGATCGCGCTCGGATCGCGGTCGATCGCCAGCACCGCGCAATCGGCCGAACCGAGAAGGGCCCGCGTGTAACCGCCTGCGCCGAATGTGCCGTCGACATAAACTGCGCCGTCGCGGGGCCGAAGGACATCGAGGACATCGGCGAGCATCACCGGGATATGGGGGGCGTTGCTCCGGCCGCCGTCGCTCATCGGCCGCCTCCGTCCAGAACCGGGGGTAGCGCCTTGAGCATGGCGCGGAAACCGGGAACCTGCTTCTTCGCCTCGACGGCGAAGACCTCGTAAGCCTTCGGCGCCCAGATCTGGAACCGCTCGCCGGCGCCCACAAAAGTCGCCTCGTCAGCAATACCGGCCATCTCGCGCAGCGTTTCGGGCAGGATCACGCGGCCGTCGGCATCGAACATCAGTTCGGCGCTTTCGCCGAGCAGCACCGAGGCGAGCATGTCGCGCTCGGACGAGAACGGATCGAGCCGGGCCAGCATCTGGTCGATCTGGTTCGAGAAAGCCGGACCGCAGCCTTCGATGAACCGGCCCTCGCTCAGCGGCGGAAAACAGATGATCCCGTTGAAGCCCTGGGCGACCGTCACGGCGCGAAACTTCGCGGGCACGGATACGCGCCCCTTCGCATCGATCTTGTTCGTGAAACGCCCCCGGAACGACTCCATCGGCCGACCTCTCCCCTCTCTCGGGCTGCCCCCTCCTGCCTGAAGGGACTTGTGCCCGCGAGACCGGCGAGCGCTTTACGGGCGCGGCTGGGCCTTATACGGGACATCATGGGATAGCATGGGATTTCATGGGCGTCAACGGGAAAACCTAGTAATTTCGCGGTTTTCCGCCCCATTTTGACCCATCTGAACTGTCTTAACGGACCGTTAAAACTGTCGAAAACTTGAGAACACAAGTAGAACATTTGTTCTCCTCAGTCATCGGATCGGACGCGCGCGATGGTCTCCCTCGTGCCACGACACCACGGCGGCCCCGCGCCGCCTTTGTGACAGTTTCGTGACAGTTTTTTGACAGAGGGGGTGTCAGATGGCCTGTAAGCCGGGTTCTGTACCCTTGCGGGTGATGACTATTCATCTGGGACGCCCGTTACCGGACGCCTCTAGCAACCAACCCGGGCGGCGGCCCGGAAACGGGTTATCAGGCTAAACGCCTGAAATGCCGCCCCTATTTGGTCTTGCTCCCGGTGGGGTTTGCCGTGCCGCGCCCGTTACCGGCCGCGCGGTGCGCTCTTACCGCACCCTTTCACCCTTACCGCGGCCCGAAGGCCGAGGCGGTTTGCTTTCTGTGGCACTTTCCCTGGGGTCGCCCCCGCCGGCCGTTAACCGGCACCGTGTCTCCGTGGAGCCCGGACTTTCCTCTGCATTTTCATGCAGCAGCCATCCGGCCATCTGACCGGAATGAGATGGGCCTGAAAATCGTCCGCGTCAAGACGCTTGCGGATTGCCCGCACGATGCCGACATTGCCCCTAACGACAATCCACACATGGGAGAACGCGATGAAGGCCGCTGTCTATTACGAAAACGGTCCGCCCTCGGTATTGAAATACGAAGACGTGCCCGATCCGCAATGCCTGCCGCAAGGCATCGTCATCAAGGTCGAGGCGGTCAGCATCGAAGGCGGCGACACGCTGAACCGCGCCGGCGGCGAACTGGCGACCGTACCGCATATCGTCGGCTATCAGGCGGCCGGAACGATTATCGAGGTCGGCGCGGAAGTTACGCACCTCAAAACCGGCCAGCGCGTGACGACGGTCAACATGCACGGCTCGCATGCCGAGCTGCGCTCGGTCTTCGCGCGCACGGCATGGCTGATCCCCGACAACATGGATATCAAGACAGCATCCGCCATTCCCGTTCCCTTCGGCACCGCGCATGATTGCCTCTTCGAGTTCGGTCGCTTGAAGGCCGGAGAAACGGTGCTCGTGCAGGCGGGCGCCGGCGCCGTCGGCCTCGCCGCGATCCAGCTTGCAAAAAAGGCAGGCGCCACAGTCATCGCAACGGCGTCGAGCGACGACCGGCTCGAAGGACTGAAGCAATACGGCATGGACCACGGCATCAACTACCGGACGCAGGATCTCGTCGCCGAAGCAAAGCGCCTCACAGACAACAGAGGCGTCGACCTCGTCGTCGATCCGGTCGGCGGCTCGACATTGCAGAAGTCGATCCTGTCGCTCGGCTATCGCGGCCGCATTTCGATGGTCGGCCGCGCCGGCCGCGAAGATATGCGCGTCGATGTGACGACGATGATGGGCGGCAACCAGTCGCTGTCAGGCGTTTTCCTCGGTGCCGAAATCTTCACCGATCGCGTCCACGACAACATCCAGAAACTGATCGGCGACATCGCGAAGGGCGAACTGAAGGTCGTGCTCGACAAATCCTTCCCGCTGAAGGACGCCGCGGCCGCACACGAATATATCGAAAGCCGCAAGGCCTTCGGTCGCGTGACGCTGATCCCCTAAGCGATGGCCTTCGCGGCATCGACAAGACGGCGAAGGGTGGCGACGGTCGAAAGATCCGCCACCCCGTCGACCTTCTCAGGCCGGAAATGCCGCTGGAAAGCCGTGACGACGTCTTGCGTCGTCGCGTCGTAATGGCCGAGCACTTCGAGCCCGTAGCCATAGCCCGCCAACATGTATTGAAGCTCGGCGACCGTGTCGCCACGGTCGCCGAATGACAACGACGGCCCTTCCACAACAGGTTCCGGCGCGACCCACAGCCCCACGCCCGCCTGTGCAAGTCGCGCCCAGTCGAACCACTCGCCGGGATCGGCCTTGCGCCCCGGCGCAATGTCCGAATGGCCGAGCACGCGCGCGGGCGGGATCGGATGGCGCGAAAGAATGTCGAGACAAAGCGCTTCGACCGCCGCCATCTGCACATCCGGATAGGGCGGCGAACCGAAATCGTGTCCACCATTTGCGATCTCGATGCCGATCGAACAACCGTTGATGTCGTTCTCGCCCGCCCAGCAACCGACGCCCGCATGCCAGGCGCGCCGGTGTTCCGGCACCATGCGGGTGATGCGTCCCGCCTCGTTCACGAAATAATGAGCCGAGACCTTGGCCGCCGGGTCGCATAACCGGTCAAGGGCGGCCTGCGCGCTCGCCATACCGGTATAGTGCAACAGCAGAATATCGACCGCGCGCCCCTCGGGGCGCTCGTTGAAGTTCGGCGAAGACCGCTCGTCGCAGGGGAGTGTCATCAGGGCCCGGTATCCACAATCCGCTTCTGGCGTATCGACACGATCAGAACGCCCGTCAAGGCGATCAGCGCGCCGACAAGCATACGCTCCGTCAGCACTTCGCCAAGCAGGGTGACGGCGAAAAACACCGTGAAGACCGGCGCCAGCAGAGTCAGCGGCGCGGTTTGCGTCACTTCATAGCGCTGCAGCAGGTAGTAGATGCCAGCATGGCCGACAAGGCTCGACGCGAAAGCCACGTAGAAAACCCCCGCCCATTCCATCAAATTGGCTTCGACAAGCGCCGCCATCTGTCCCTGCTCGAGCGCGAGGGACCCCGCAATCATCAGTGGTGCGGCCGCCGCCGCCACCCAGGCCTGCATTTCAAAAACACCGACATTCCTGATCTGACGCTGGTAGATCGTGCCGACGGATCCGACCAGCGCGGATGCGACGACAAACAGCAGTCCATCGATATAGGTGAAGACCGCCGGGTCGAAGCTGATCACCATGACGCCGGCGAATGAGAGCGTGATGCCGAGCCAGCGCCGCCAATGCACCTGTTCCTTCAGAAAGACGATCGACATGATGGTGGCGAAGGGCACGCCGAGCTGGCTGGTGACAGCAACGACGGAGGCGGTCGACAAAGAAAGACCGACAAAGAACAGGCCGAAGCCGACCGGGCCCGCACACAACGCGATGATGATGACCTGCTTCATCCGCCCACGATGGACCTTCAGGAACGGAAACAGCACCATCACGATCAGCGTGAAACGCAGCGCCGCGAAGAGCAGCGGCGGAAAATGGTCGAGCGACACCTTGGCCGCGATCAGCGCAAAGCCCCAGATGAGGTTGATGAGGACCATGAAGCCCAGATGGAGGGGTGTCATCGCGGTTCCGTGTCAGGGCCGGAAAGAGGTCGCCGGGCGGCTTTTTCTTCTTGGGTTGTTGTTATCTCAACGGCGCGGGCACGCCTAGGGCCAATCAGACCGTCATGCCGCGCGAGCGGGCAATTTTCGCATAGGCCACATTGATCGCCGAAAGCTTCTCGTTGGCGATGGCGACGAGCTCCTTCGGTACGCCGCGTGCAATCAGCATGTCGGGGTGGTTTTCCTTCACGAGGCGGCGATAGGCTTTCTTGAGGTCCTCGTCGCAAATATCGGGCGTGATGCCGAGCACCAGATAAGGATCGCCCTTTTCGTGGCCAAGATGGCTTGCCCGGATGCGCGCGAATTCGATTTCCGAAAAGCCGAAAATATCGGCGACAGTGCGCAGATATTCGAGCTCCTGCGGATGGACATAACCGTCGGCCTTGGCGATGTGGAAGAGCGCATCGAGCACGTCTTCCAGCACGGCGGGCCTGTCGGCATAGATGCGCGCCACCTGCGCCGCATAGGCCTCGAAACCGGCAACATCCTGCTGGGCAATGCGGTAGACACGCTCGACATTGCGCGCCTCGCCGGGCGGCACATGGAAAATTTCCTCGAAAGCCCGCACTTCGGCGTCGCTCACCTCGCCGTCGGCCTTGGCCATCTTGGCCGAGAGCGCGATGAGGGCGATCGTGAACACGACTTCGCCGTCCTGGAGTGCGCGGTCGATGACGATATGTCCGGCGACCGCGCCCAGGAGCGCGCCAAGAGGCCCACCGACGGCCAATCCGACGCCGGCGCCCGCGATTTTTCCCCAAATCGACATGAGGCGAGATTAGGACGTTTTTTCCCTTCTCGCACCTGCAAAATCGGCGGATGACCTTGCGGAAATGAGGCTATTGATCAGTTTCGAGTTCCGTATTGCAGCGAGATTGTCGTGTCTCCTTGCGACAGACTGATGGTGGATCCCATGAACTGCCGAACAAACGTCACCTCTTTGAGATTGTAGGAGATCGCGTTCAGGTCTGCGGTTTCGACGTTCATCGTTACCCCCGTCACCTCTTCATCCGTACCCCCGAAAGATATTTTTTCGTAATCGGTATCACTTGCCATTGGATTGACCCCGGACATGGGGAGCCTCGCCGGGCCACCTTGATAGGGATAGCTGATGACGCGCGCATGGCTGGCGTCCGTGCGCGACTCGATTCGGAAGCGGATACGCCCCTCCGATGCGCCGAGATAGACGATCTGCACCGGCTCGAAGAAATGGGTCCATCCGCCGGAAATACCTTCCGGCAAGCTGTCGAGCCGCTCATCGTTGAGGCGAAGGTAATTTCCGATATTGACGGGCTGCGGCACGATCCTGAGCTGATCATCGAAGCTGCCGATCGAGAACATTTCGATGTTCGTCACATTGCCCGGCGATGTCAGCTTGATGCAGGAGTGATCCTGATGTTTGGAGAACAGGGACTTTCGCTCGGCATATGTGCCTTTGGTGCAGTAGAGCGACATTCCATATGGAATAGGAACATACTCTTCGCCCGCGGGAACATTGTGGCAAATCCCGTTGGCGCAGATACCGCGCATGTCGCCATTCACAATGATCCTGCGATAGGCGGCAATCCGGGTGTCGCTGTAAACGACATCGCCGACGGAAGCGGTGAGCGTCTGTTCCAATTGCTGATCCGGCTCCACGATGAGATGGACCGCAGAAGGCCCATCGGGAAATCCGGCGGCAGCCGCTTGCGCAACAGTCGCAAATGCGAGCACCGCGGACAAAGCCGCCATCTTCAGAATTCTGGTATGGTCACTCATGGAAAGTTTTCCCCTTTTTCAATCGCAATCGCAATGCGAAAGATGAATTCGAGTATGAACTTTCAAATTGCTCACCGCGACATTTTTTGGGCTGCCGAATGAGCAACCGCTGGGATTTCTGGATCGACCGGGGCGGCACCTTCACCGACGTCCTCGGGCGGGCGCCGGATGGCCGCCTGACGGCGCGGAAGCTGCTGTCCGAAAACCCGGAACACTACGCGGATGCGGCCCTTCAGGGCATTCGCGACCTGCTGGACGTGGCGGCGGGCGCAGGCTTGCCCGCCGGCCGCATCGGCGCCGTCAAGATGGGAACGACGGTCGCGACCAATGCGCTGCTCGAACGCAAGGGCGAGCGCACGCTCTTCCTGACCACGCGCGGCTTTGCCGACGCACTGGCCATCGGCTATCAGGCCCGGCCGCATCTCTTCCGGTTGAAAATCGAAAAGCCCGAACTTCTCTACGCGCGCGTGGCGGAGGTCGGCGAGCGCGTCACCGCCGAGGGCGAGGTGCTGATGCCGCTCGACCGCGATGGTACGCGTGCCGAATTACGCGCGGCACATGAAGCGGGCATACGCGCCGTGGCAATCTGCTTCATGCATGGCTACCGCTATCCGGCACACGAAAACGAGGCCGCTGCCATCGCGCGCGAAACCGGATTCACGCAAGTCTCGGTCGGACACAAGGCGAGCCCGCTGATCAAATTCGTCTCGCGCGGCGACACGACGGTTGTCGACGCCTATCTCTCGCCCTTGCTGCGCCGCTATGTCGAGGGTGTGGCCCGCGAGATCGGCGCCGACGATGAGGAGACGCGGCTGTTCTTCATGCAGTCTTCCGGGGCATTGACCGATGCGGCCTTGTTCGAAGGCAAGGACGCGATCCTGTCCGGCCCCGCCGGCGGCGTGGTCGGCGCGGCGGCAACGGCAGCGGAAGCAGGCTTCACCCGCGTTATCGGTTTCGACATGGGCGGCACCTCGACCGACGTGTCGCATTTCGACGGCGAATACGAACGGAGTTTCGAGACCGAGGTTGCGGGCGTTCGCATGCGCGTGCCGATGATGCGCATTCACACGGTG
This sequence comes from Parvibaculum sp., assembly GCF_030651915.1. Lineage (GTDB taxonomy): Bacteria > Pseudomonadota > Alphaproteobacteria > Parvibaculales > Parvibaculaceae > Parvibaculum. The sequence continues at coordinate 361,399 of NZ_JAUSBV010000008.1, forward strand.
GCCGCCGGCGGCGGCTCGATCCTCCATTATGAGGACGGGCGCTTTCAGGTTGGCCCGGATTCGGCGGGCGCCAGCCCCGGCCCCGCCTGCTACCGGCGCGGCGGCCCGCTCGCCGTCACCGATGCCAATGTGATGCTGGGGAAGCTGCAGCCCGATCTCTTTCCGCCCATCTTCGGCCCGGCGCAGAATGAGCCACTGGACGCCGATATGGTGCGCGAACGCTTTACCGAACTTGCTGCGCGCATCGGTGGGCGGACGCCGGAAGAAGTGGCCGAAGGCTTTCTCCGCGTTGCCGTGGAAAACATGGCCAACGCCATCAAGAAAATTTCGGTGGAGCGCGGCCATGACGTGACGGCCTACACGCTGTCCTGTTTCGGCGGTGCCGGCGGCCAGCATGCCTGTCTCGTCGCCGACGCACTGGGCATGACCGCCATACATATTCACCCCTTCTCGGGCCTGCTGTCGGCCTATGGCATCGGTCTGGCCCGCATCGCCGCCGCGCGCGCGCGCGCCGTGATCCGCCCCTTCGACGGTGAACTGACGGCGGAACTCGATGCCACGATTGCCGAATTGACCGAAGAAGCGCTGGCGGAACTCGCAGCGCAAGGCGTCGACACTGCAAGCGCGAAGACCCGACCAATCCTGCATTTGCGTTATGACGGCAGCGACACGACGCTGCCATCCGACTTCACGACCCGCGACCGGCTGGCAACCATCGAGCATTTCGAGGCGGCGCATCGCGCGCAGTTCGGCTTCAGCTTCGAGGGCAGGACGGTCGTGGTGGAAGCGGTTGAAGTGACCGCGGAAGATACGACCACACGCCATCGAGACACCGAAAGCGCGGCAACGACCACCGACCTGCCCGAACCGCATGACAGGCGGCGCATCCATACCGGCGGCGAATGGCGCGACGCGAACATCTATATGCGGGCGGCGCTGACGGCCGGCCACGAAATGACCGGCCCCGCCATCATCGTCGAGCCGAACCAGACGATCGTGATCGAGCCCGGCTGGCGCGCCGAAGTGACGGCGAAGGACCACATCGTCATGCGCCGCGTCGAGGCCCTGCCCGCGCGCACCGCCATCGGCACCGGCGCCGATCCGGTGATGCTCGAGATTTTCAACAATCGCTTCATGTCGATTGCCGAACAGATGGGCGTGGCGCTGCAGAACACCGCCTCGTCGGTCAACATCAAGGAGCGGCTGGATTTTTCCTGCGCCGTCTTCGACCGCGCGGGCGGCCTGGTGTCGAACGCGCCGCATATGCCGGTGCATCTGGGCTCGATGGGCGCCAGTGTGCGCGCCGTGATCGAGCAGAACCCCGATATGGGCCCCGGCGATGTTTTCGTGTTGAACGCGCCCTACAATGGCGGGACGCATCTGCCGGACGTGACCGTCGTTGCGCCTGTCTACGACGCGGCGAAGGAGACCCGGCTCTTCTATGTCGCGGCGCGCGGCCACCACGCGGATATCGGCGGTATCACGCCGGGTTCGATGCCCGCCCATTCGCGAAACGTCGAAGAGGAAGGTGTGCTGATCGACAATTTCTGCATTGTCGAGCGCGGCCGCCTGCGCGAGGCGGAGCTGCGTCGCCTGCTGACAAGCGGCAAATATCCGGTGCGCAATCCCGAACAGAACATTGCCGATCTCCGCGCCCAGATTGCGGCCTGCGAAAAGGGCGCGCGGGAACTGCGCCGCATGGTGGCCGAATTCGGTCTCGATGTCGTCGAGGCCTACATGACCCATGTGCAGGACAATGCCGAGGAAAATGTGCGCCGCGTGATCGGTCGGCTGAAGGACGCAAGCTTCGAGCAGAAAATGGACGACGGCTCGGTCATTCGCGTCGCCGTGCGCGTGAACCGAGAGGCCCACACCGCGCGGATCGACTTCACCGGCACAAGCGCCGAGCTCGCCAGCAATCTCAATGCGCCGTCGGCGGTCGCCCGCGCGGCGGTGCTCTATGTCTTTCGCTGCATGGTGAATGACGACATTCCACTGAACGAGGGTTGCCTGAAGCCCATCGAAATCGTCATTCCCGAAGGCTCGATGCTCGCGCCCCGTTATCCGGCGGCCGTCGTCGGCGGCAATGTCGAGACGAGCCAGGCGGTGACAGACGCGCTCTTCGCCGCCTTCGGCGCCATGGCCTCGGCGCAAGGCACGATGAACAACCTGACTTTCGGCAATGACCGGTATCAATATTACGAGACGATCGCCGGCGGCGCAGGCGCGGGCCCCGATTTCGACGGCGCCGATGCCGTGCAGACGCATATGACCAATTCGCGGCTGACCGACCCGGAGGTGCTCGAATGGCGCTTCCCTGTGTTGCTGGAAGAATTCAGCATCCGCCGCGGCTCCGGCGGTGGCGGCAGACACAAGGGCGGCGACGGCGCGGTGCGCGCGATCCGCTTCCGAGAAAAGATGAGCCTGTCGATCCTCTCGACCCGCCGCGTCGTCGCACCCTTCGGTCTGATGGGTGGGGAGGATGCGCAAAAGGGCAAGAACGACATCCGTCGCATCAATGGAAAAACGGAACGACTCGACGGTTCCGCTCAAGCCGAACTCGACGCCGGCGACATTGTGATCGTGAAGACACCGGGCGGCGGCGGGTTTGGCCAGGTCTGATGACCGGCGCTTGATCCGGTCCATATCGGTCGCCCGCCGCCGGAATGGCCACGACTCGCGCATAGGGCACGCAATGGGCTCAATTAATGACCAAGGCGTGACAAATTCGAGTTTTTATCCACATCGAATTACATGCATGGATTCAAGCGCTTGGGGACCAAAGCTCAGACGCTCAAATTCCATGCTGCGGTGCAGCCACGAAACCGCTTGCGAACAGCCCGAATTTTACCTGAAAGTCAGCATCTACCCACGACGAGTGGAGGCCGAAATGATTGCAACGAAAGTCGGTTACGTCGCTACCGGGCTTGCGTTTTTCTTCGTCGGCGCCGTGGCGATGGGTCTGTTCTGACCTCGACAGGACGAAGGCAGTTACGGCGTCAATGCCGTATCCCCCAGATGGTTCGGAGGGCGCGACCGCAAGGCGCGCCCTCTTCATTTGTCGACGGTCAATCGACAGATTCAGGAAAGCGCGCGGCATAGTCCTCAAGCGGCAGCCGCGTGGCGTTCACCACAAACGACACCATGTGGTACAGTCCCGTGAGGACGATCAGTTCCAGCAATTGCTCGTCGCTGAATTCTGCCTTGAGCGCACCCCACAATTCATCGTCGACAGTATTTGTATCGTGCAGCTGGTCGACAAGCCGGACGACCAGCCTCTCGCGCGCATTCCAGCATTCGGAATCGGCGCCAGCGGCGACCGTCGCGGCAATTTCCGCTTGGCCGAAACCCACCCGATCGGCGAAGAACGCAATATGCACGCCCCACTCATACTCGCCGCCGCAACGCGCGCAGGCGCGATCGATGACGATTTCGCGCTCGCGCAACGAGAGCGTTCCTTTGTCGAGCAACCCGCCCGCCATGAAGCGCCGGAAGACGCGCGGATTGCGGGCGAGCGTGCGGAAGAGCACCAGCGGCTCGACGCCGGGCGGCATCAGCCTCTCAAGCGTCTTCTCCATGTCGTCATCGTAAGGCCTTGCGGCAGGTTCGATCCGGGCTGTCATGGCGCCATCTCCATATTTGCTACGATTTCAGTAGCAAGAACATGTCGCTTCTCTTTTCGTAGCGCAAGAGTTAATCTGGCAGCATGACGAAACCGCCGAAAACCGCCCCCCGTCCCGGCCGCCGCGTCCGCGGCTCGACCACCGGCCGCCCGGTCATGGTCCTGCTCGACCTGCTCGGACGGCGCTGGGTCTTGCGCGTCCTCTGGGAACTACGGGGCGACCCGTTGACCTTCCGCGCGCTGCAGGCGGCTTCCGGCGGCCTTTCGCCCAGCGTCCTCAATGCGCGCCTAGCCGAATTGCGCGACAGCAAAATCGTCGAACAGCGGCCCGACGAGGGCTATGCGCTGACACGACAAGGGCGCGAACTGCTTACGCAACTCGCGCCCCTGACGGCGTGGTCCGAAAAATGGGTCAAATCGCTCGGCTGAGCGTCAGGCAGCTTCCTCTTCCGGCTCCGCCCCCGGCGTATAGCTGAGAATTGGTGCCAGCCAGCGCTCGCATTCCGCAAGCTCCATGCCCTTGCGCGCGGCGTAGTCCACCACCTGGTCGTGGCCGATCTTGCCGACACCAAAATATTCCGACTGAGGGTGGCTGAAATAAAGCCCGCTCACCGCCGCACCCGGCCACATGGCGCAGCTCTCGGTCAGTTTCATGCCGATCTTCGCTTCGACGTCGAGCAGCTTGAAGAGCGTGCGCTTCTCGGTGTGATCCGGTTGCGCGGGATAGCCCGGCGCCGGACGAATGCCCTGATACTTCTCCGCGATCAGCTCGGCGTTGCTGAGCTTTTCCTTCGCTGCGTAGCCCCAGAACTCGCGACGCACGCGCTCATGCATGTGCTCGGCAAAGGCTTCCGCCAGTCGGTCCGCCAGCGCCTTCGACAGGATTGCCCTGTAGTCGTCATTCGCTTCCTCGAAGCGCTTCGCGACCTCATCTTCGCCGAACCCGGCCGTGACGGCAAAGCCACCGACATAGTCTTCGATGCCCGTGTCCTTGGGGGCGACAAAATCCGCAAGCGCCATGTTGGCGCGATCGGAGCTGCGCTTCATCTGCTGGCGCAGCGAGTGAAGCATGGCCAGCGTCTCCTTGCGCGCATCGTCGGTATAAAGCTCGATGTCATCGTCGGCCACCTGGTTCGCCGGCCAGAATCCGATGACGGCAGCCGCCTTCACCCACTTCTCCTCGACCATCTGCTTCAGCATCGCCTGTGCATCGTCGAAGAGCCCCCGCGCTGCTTCACCTACCTTGTCATCTTTCAGTATCTGCGGGTATTGGCCAGCGAGTTCCCACGTCTGAAAAAAAGGCGTCCAGTCGATATAGGGCACCAGCTTCTCGAGCGGATAGTCCTCAAACACTCTCGTGCCGAGAAAGCTCGGTCGCGTCGGCTTGTAGCCCGGCCACTCGACCTTGAGACGGTTTTCACGCGCCGCTTCTATCGGCTGCCGATCCTTTTTTTCGCGCGCGCCGGCATGAGCCGTCGCCATTTTCGCGTACTCCTCGCGAATGTCAGCCACGAACTGTCCGCGCGACGTTTCCGAAATGAGGTTCGACGCAACGCCCACGGCGCGGCTTGCGTCGGTTACATAGATTGCCTGACCACGCCGATAGTTCGGATTGATCTTGACGGCTGTGTGAATGCGGCTTGTCGTCGCCCCGCCGATCAGCAGCGGAATGTCGAAGCCTTCGCGCTCCATTTCGGCCGCGACATGACACATTTCGTCGAGACTCGGCGTGATGAGGCCGGAAAGACCGATGATATCGACTTTCCTTTCACGCGCGACCCGAAGGATTTTGTCGACTGGCACCATGACGCCGAGATCGATCACTTCGTAATTGTTGCATTGGAGCACGACGCCGACGATGTTCTTGCCAATATCGTGGACATCGCCCTTGACGGTCGCCATCAAAATGGTGGCTGCCGCTTCCTTCTGCGTCGCTCCCGTCAGCTCTTTTTCCTTCTCCATGAAGGGCATCAGGTAGGCGACCGCCTGCTTCATCACGCGGGCGCTCTTCACCACCTGCGGCAGAAACATCTTGCCGTCACCGAAGAGATCGCCGACGACGTTCATGCCATCCATCAGCGGGCCTTCGATGACATGCAGCGGACGTTCGGCTTGCTGCCGCGCTTCCTCCACATCTTCCTCGATATAGGCATTGATACCCTTGACCAGCGAATGCGTGAGCCGTTCGCCGACAGGCTTTTCGCGCCAGGACAAATCTTCTTCGCGCTTTTTGCCCGTACCGCCCTTGTATTGTTCCGCTGCCTCCAGCAGCCGTTCCGTCGCATCCGGCCGCCGATTGAGGATCACGTCCTCAACGCGCTCGCGCAGGGTCGGCTCGATATCGTCATAGATGGCAAGCTGTCCGGCATTGACGATGCCCATGTCCATGCCCGCCTTGATGGCATGGTAGAGAAACACCGAGTGCATCGCCTCGCGCACGGGCTCGTTTCCTCGAAAGGAGAAAGAAACGTTGGAGACACCGCCCGAAACATGAGCGTAAGGCAACTGCTGCCGAATACGCCTTGTCGCGTCGATGAACTCAACGGCGTAGTTGTTGTGTTCATCGATCCCGGTTGCAACCGCGAAGATGTTGGGATCGAAAATAATATCCTCGGGCGGAAATCCCGCCACTTCCGTCAGCAACTTGTAGGCACGTTCGCAAATTTCGAACTTGCGATTGGCGGTATCAGCCTGGCCTTCCTCGTCGAAAGCCATGACGACGGCAGCAGCACCGTAGCGCTTGACCTTGCGCGCTTGCTCAAGAAACGCTTTCTCCCCTTCCTTGAGGCTGATGGAATTCACCACCGCCTTGCCCTGCACGCATTTGAGCCCCGCCTCGATGACCGACCACTTGGACGAGTCGATCATGATGGGGACACGCGAAATGTCGGGCTCGGACGCGATGAGATTGAGAAATCGCACCATCGCCGCCTGCGAGTCGAGCATCCCCTCGTCCATGTTGACGTCGATGATCTGTGCGCCGTTTTCCACCTGCTGGCGCGCAACGGCCAGCGCCTCATCGAAGCGGTCCTCGACGATCAGCTTCTTGAACTTGGCCGATCCCGTCACATTGGTCCGTTCGCCAATGTTGATGAAGTTTGCAGTCGATTGAGTCATGAGATTCAATATCTAACTTTTTTGAAGGAGAGTGACGGCGGCCCGAAAATCAGGCCGCCGTGAAGGCTTCAAGACCCGACAGCCGCAAACGCGGCTCGATCCGTGGAATATTGCGCGGCCGAATGCCCTTCACCGCCTTGGCAATGGCCTCAATATGTTCGGGCGTGGTACCGCAGCAGCCGCCGACGATATTGACGAGGCCGGACGACGCGAACTCGCCGACCAGCGCCGACATTTGCGCCGCATCCTGGTCATACTCGCCCATCTCGTTCGGCAGGCCGGCATTGGGATGCGCGCTCACATTGGCGTCCGCAATGCGTGACAGCGTGTCGATGTGCGGCCGCATCTCCTTGGCGCCCAGCGCACAATTGAGCCCGATCGAGAACGGCTTCACATGCCGCACCGAGTTCCAGAAGGCTTCCGGTGTTTGCCCGGAAAGCAGACGTCCGGACATATCGGTAATGGTGCCGGAAATCATCACCGGCAGTTCGAAGCCCAGTTCCTCGAAAACTTCCTCGACTGCGAAAAGCGCCGCCTTGGCGTTCAGCGTGTCGAAAATCGTTTCGACGAGAATGGTATCGGCGCCGCCTTCGATGAGACCCCTGGTCGCTTCCTTGTAGGCCGTCACGAGCTCATCGAAATAGACGTTGCGAAAGCCCGGATCGCTGACCTTCGGCGAAATCGACGCCGTCCGATTGGTCGGTCCGAGCACGCCGGCGACGAAGCAGACACGTCCGGGCGTTTCACTCTCCGCGATATCCGCCGCTTCGCGCGCGATGCGCGCGCTCTCGACATTCATCTCATAGGCGAGATGCTCGAGGTGATAATCCGCCTGCGCGATACGCGTTGCGCTGAACGTGTTGGTCTCGGCAATGTCCGCGCCTGCCCGATAATACTTCAGGTGGATTTCGCGCAGGATGTCGGGCTGCGACAGCGATATCAACTCGTTGTCGCCCTTGACGTCATGAGCATGATCCTTCAGCCGCTCGCCACGGAAATCGGCCTCGGTGAGCTTGTAGCCCTGGATCATCGTTCCCATCGCCCCATCGAGCACCAGGATGCGCTCCTTCGCGAGCACCTTCAGTTTTGCAATCCGTTCGTCTCTGGTCATGGTGCCTCCTTTATGCGGGTTCGACCGGCGTCAGCGCGGCCTGCGGACGCAAACCCAGCACATGGCAAATGGCGAAAGTGAGATCGGCCTGATTGAGCGTGTAGAAGTGAAAGCGGTCGAAGCCGTAGCCGCGCAGCCGGTTCACCTGCTCGGCCGCGACATAGGCGGCGATCAGCTTGCGCGTCTCCAGTTCGTCGTCGAGCCCGACATAATAATTCTCCAGCCATTGTGGAATGCTGGCGCCGCAACGCTCCGCCATCCGCTTCGTGCCTTTGAAATTGGTCGTCGGCATGATGCCCGGCACGATCGGAACCGAGATTCCCGCCTTCTGTGTTTTTTCCAGAAAGCGGACATGCTTCTCCGTGTCGAACACGAATTGCGTGATCGCCCGCGTCGCGCCGGCATCGACCTTCTTCTTCAGCAGCTCGATATCGGCGTCGAGCGAAACGGATTCCGGGTGCTTTTCCGGATAGGCCGAAACGATCACATCGAAATCGCGGATCTTGCGGATCGCGGCGATCAGCTCCGGCGTCGACTGGTAACCTTCCGGATGCGGCCGATAGGGCGCGCCGAGTTCGGGCATGTCGCCACGCAGCGCTACAATATGCCGGATTCCGGCATCCCAATAGCCCCGGATGACGTCGTCGACTTCGGCGCGCGACGCACCGACACAGGTAAGATGCGCAACTGGCTCAAGCGTCGTCTCGTCGAGAATGCGCTTCACCGTCGCATGCGTGCGCTCACGCGTCGATCCGCCGGCGCCATAGGTCACGGACACGAATTCAGGCGCCAGTGGTTCCAGCCGCCGGATTGAACGCCACAACGTCTGTTCCATCTCCGGCGTCTTGGGCGGAAAAAATTCAAACGAGACGCGCGTACGATCGCGCTTGTCTTCTTTTGATTTCCGGTTCATCGCGTCGCTCCTTCAAATTCGATGCGCCGTTCGGCACGAGGCGCCGGTCGCGCTGGCCGCTCCGCAACCCAGATCGACACCGTCAGTTGCGCATCGTCGTCACCTTCCGGCGGCAAATGCCTGATTTCGCGCACATCGAGACCGGCCTCGACAAGCCATGCCGCCACTTCGTCCGCGTCAAATCCCAGCCGCCGATGGGCATGACTCTCGCGCAGAAAATCGAGATCATGCGGTGCGAAATCGGCGATCAGCAATCGTCCGCCGGGCTTCATTATCCGCGCCGCTTCGGCAATCGAGGCGGCAGGATCGTCCAGAAAGTGCAGCACCATATGCAAGGTCACGAGATCAACCGTCTCGTCCTGCATCGGCAGGTCGTAGAGATCGCCCTGCCTTACCGAGCAATGTGCAAATTCGGGCAGCGCAAGGTGCGCGCGCGCGAGCGCAAGCATTTCCGGGCTGAGATCGATACCGATGCCGCTCTTGGCCTTCGGGCCAAAAAGTTCGAGCATCCGCCCCGTTCCTGTCCCCAGATCCGCCACCGCCTCCATGTCGTCACGGGCACCGAGATCCATCATCGCCTGTTCGACCTTGCCTTCCGGCACGTAGAGCGAGCGAATGCGGTTCCATTCATCGGCATTCGCGCGGAAATAGGCCGCTGCCTTCTCGGCACGCGCCGTACGCACCGCCTCCAGCCGCTCACAATCGCGCGCGATGACGAGATCTTCCTGCGGAATCAGCCCTGTCAGCACTTCGGCCAGCGCGGCCACCGGTCCGCCACTGGCGAGGCGGTAAAAAACCCAACTCCCCTCCCGAAACCGCTCGAGAAGCCCCGCTTCACAAAGCAGTTTGAGGTGACGACTGACGCGCGGCTGGCTCTGGCGCAAAATCTGCGTCAACTCGGTCACTGTGAGTTCACCACGCGCCAACAAGGCCAGAAGACGCAATCGCGTTGGCTCACCAGCGGCCCTCAACCCCGCAAGAAGCTGTTCCATTCGGCATCCGATCGTCAAATTTTGAGAAACATATAAACATATCCTTATGTCTATCAAAAGGACTTTTTTCTTGCAGCATTTCCGCAACATAGTCGCGGAATTGACGGGAGCCCCCGGGCTCGTCCGCTGGTTAACGCCCAACCCATATGCTACCTAGAGCGCTTGGCAATGCGTGAATCGAAGCGAAATTTTGAGCGTTTCTGCGCCGTTCACGCGAATTTAAGCGGTTCGGCGGATGCTCCCGGGGAAGGGGCTTACGGCCGATGTAACGCACGCATCGGCGGGCAGCCGGTTTTGGATTGAGGGCGGACGAATGAGGTTTCGGACTGGACGAACGGCGCGGCCGCGCCTGCTCGCAGGCATTGCGGCGATCACGATGCTGGTTGCCGGCGGCGTGGCGCTGGCCGGGGACGACGGCGAGAACGACCCGCTCGAACCGATGAACCGCTACTTCTTCGAGCTCAACAAGTTCTTCGACACGATCCTGCTGAAGCCGGTCGCCACATGGTATGACGGCGTCGTGCCGGAGCCGGGCCGCGACGGCGTGCGCAATTTCCTCGACAACCTCAGAAGCCCGGTCATCCTCGCCAACGATCTGCTGCAGGGCGAATGGGATCGCGCCGGCACGACCGCGAGCCGCTTCGGCGTCAACACGACGGTCGGTGTGCTTGGCCTTTTCGACCCGGCCTCGAACTGGGGCATGAAGCAGCACAGCGAGGACTTCGGCCAGACGCTCGCGACCTGGGGCACGGGCGAAGGCCCCTATCTCTTTCTGCCGGTGCTCGGCCCCGCCCCGCCGCGCGACCTGACGGGCTTCGTCGTCGACTCGGCCTTCGACCCGCTGACCTATATCTACTGGGACCGCCCGAAGACGGTGCCGGTCACCCGCTTCGTAGTGAACGGCGTCGACCAGCGCGCGCGCAGTCTAAAAACGTTCGACCAGATCGAGCGCACCTCGATCGATTTTTACGCGACGGTGCGCAACCTCTACCGGCAAAGCCGCGCCAGCGAGATCGCCAACGGCCAGTACAATTTCGACACACTGCCGGACATCAACGATCTCACTTTCGACACAAACGAACCCAACACTCCCGGTATGAGACCCTGAGTTCGCACGCCCGCGCATGTCGCGCCGGCACCGAACGTACGGAACCGGAAAGCAGGAGATCGCGCATGCCCCGCCATGCTTCGATGCGAGCCGTCATCGCCCCCCTCGTCTTTTGCGCCGCCTTGACGCTGGGGCTGTTTCACGCCGCCGCGCCAGCCCGCGCCAACGACGATCCGAAAGCCTTTGTCGACGCGGTCGCCGTGCGCGCCATCGCCATTATCAGCGACGACGCGGCGACGCCGAAGCAGCGCGAGGAAGCCTTCCGCGACCTGCTGCGCGAAACCGCCGATCTCGACCGCGTCGCCGCCTTCGCGCTCGGTCAGTATCTGCGCACGCCGACACCCGAGCAGCTCGCCGAATATCGCAGCCTCGTCGAGAACTTCATCGTCAAGGTCTATGTGACGCGTCTCACCGACTACAACAACGAGAAGCTCGAAGTGCTGAGCGCGCAGATGCGCGGCGACACCCAGGCGATCGTCAAGAGCGAGATCCGCTTTCCCGGCGGCCGCCCGCCGGTGACTGTCGACTGGTGGCTGGTGAAAAGCGGCGACGGCTACAGGATCTTCGACATCAATGTCGTCGGCATCTGGCTGGCACAGGAGCAGCGCTCGACCTTCTCGAGCGTCATCCGCAATAGCGGCGGCAATTTCGACGCCCTGCTCGAACACCTGCGGGCCCAGATCGACAAGGCCGAAAAGGGCGACCTTTCGGGCATCGCCAAGCTCGACTAAAGAAAGAACCGTACACGGATCAACCCGGCCGCGGCGCCTCCCGAAAGAGGGGCGCCGCAGCTGTTTGTGGCAGCAAAACACCCCCCTCTGTCACTGAACTGTCATAAAACTGTCACAAAAGACTTTTCCACAGCGATACCCCATGACTTATCCCCGTGGGACAGACATGACTTATCCCCGTGGGACCGGGATGCCACAGCCATGTCACCGTGACGCGAAGGCCACGACGCGAATAAAATGCGCCAAAATTCGCCAAAACTTGTCCCCGCCCTGTTGATCAAGGCCGTATCGCGGCACCCGCCAACCGGATTTCGGCTTTCGCCGATGCACCGGTACACCGGTACACCGGTCGCCCGGTGGAAAATCTGTATACAGACAATTCCGGACCCGGTCAGCCGCGGTGTTGCGCCGAGGCGAAGGTACAGAAACAGGACTTGCCTCTTTCCGCGAACCTCCCCACATTCGCCGGGCGCAACCGGAAGGATTGCGATTCTTCCCGGGGGGCGACCATCCCATGACATTCGGCAAACCCATGCACCGGCAGGTGCTGCTGCTGGCGACCGCGCAGGCGCTGTTCCAGACGACGGCCGTTCTCGTCATGACGATCGGCGCGCTGGCGGGCGCGACGCTGGCGCCGCGGCCGGAACTGGCGACCGCACCCATCGCCGCCATGCTGCTGGGCACGACGCTGGCGACCGTGCCGGCCTCGATGCTGATGGCGCGGGTCGGGCGGCGGCCGGGTTTCATCCTCGGCGCGCTGGCCGGCGCGGCGGGCGGATTCGCGGCGGCGGCAGGGATGTGGACAGGCTCGCTGCTGCTGCTCGCGGCGGGCACGTTTCTGGTCGGCGTCTATCAGGGCTTCGCGCAGTTTTATCGGTTCGCGGCGTCGGAAGTGGCCGACGAGGATTTTCGGCCGCGCGCCATCTCGCTGGTGCTGGCCGGCGGCGTCGTGGCGGCGATCCTCGGTCCGGCGCTGGCGCAATGGGGCGGGCCCTTGCTGGTGCCGGTCTATACGGGCTCGTTCCTGCTGCTGGCGCTGGTGTCGATCGTCGCCTCCGTTCTCCTGCTCGGCCTCAATGTGCCGCGCCCGGCGCCGCGCGCCGAGGGTACCGATGGCGGCCGTCCGCTTGGCGCCATTATCCGGCAACCCGCCTATGCGGTGGCGCTGTTCGGCGCCGCGACCGGCGGCGGCGTGATGATCCTCGCGATGACGGCGACGCCGCTGGCGATGACCCATCACCATCATCATCTCTCCGACACCGCGCTGGTGATCCAGCTTCACGTGCTCGGCATGTTCCTGCCGTCGTTCTTTACCGGCTCGCTGATCGCGCGCTTCGGCGTGTTGCGCATCATGCTGGCAGGCGTCGCGCTGCTGGCGGGCCATGTGACGATGAGCCTGTCGGGGACGGACTTCGTTTCCTTCGCCTCGGCGCTGGTGCTGCTCGGCGTCGGCTGGAACTTTCTCTATATCGGCGGCACGACGCTTCTGACCGAAACCTATACAGAGGCCGAAAAGGGCCGCGCCCAGGCGATGAACGACATGACGGTTTTCGGTGTCAGCCTTCTCGCCTCGCTCAGCGCCGGCGCGCTGCATCAGTTGCTGGGCTGGCAGGCGATGAACATGCTGCTGCTGCCCTGGCTCGGCATGGCGGCGCTGGCGCTGGTCTGGCTGACGGCGCGCCGCCGGAGGCCGCATCGCCGATATTCTGTGAGATAATGCGTGGCGCATGCGAAAAATTCGGCGGCGGAGCCGCAATCCGCGTCCGCATTCCTGCCGTTTCAGACCTTCTTAAAGCTTCGGCCTCAGGATGGCCGGGTAAGCTTGGGCCTTTGTTTGTTGCGTGAGGTGACGTTTTGGATGCGGGGTCTTCTTCGGGCGGCGCGGCGGCGGCAATGAAGCCGGTGCGTTCGGCGTTGAGCCATGCTTTCGAGAAAGTCTGGATGGCGATCCCGAAGCACGGCCAGCCGATCCCCGACAAGGCCGATTTCCGGCCCGAGCGCTTCGCGCGCTTTCTGGCCAACATCTATCTGGTCGAACTCCACGACGTGCCGGGCAAGCGCCTGCCGATCCGGCTGGCCGGCAACAATATCCGCGATCATCTGGGTGTCGACGTCAAGGGCATGAACTATGCCGACTTCGTGCCGCCGGAACGCCAGCACATCGCCGGCGCCTCAATGCCGAAAATGTTCGGGCCGCCGCCGCTCGGCCGCTGGATCCGCAAGGACATTCTCCACCGCGACGGTCACCGCGAAATGATCGAGATGACGCAGCTGCCAATGTTCGAAGCGGCGACCGGCACGCGGCTGGTGCTGGGTCTGATCGAGGGTTTCGGCGAGGAACTGCACGGCGAAGGTCAGTTCCGCATCGAGGACCGCGACGCCGAGGTGTTTTTCGAACTCGCGTGAGGGTTGGGAAAAAGGAAGAAGGGTTTCACGCGGAGACGCGGAGACGCGAAGAAGGGAAGGACTCACGCAGAGGCGCAGAGACGCAGAGGTGCTGCGATACGGCGCAGACGCATCAGGCTTCCCCGGACGCTGTTTTCATTCCTGCCGGGCTTCGCCCGGCAAAAGCAGTCAAGCGACAGAAAACGGGAGCCTGCCACATATTCATTCCCCTCTGCGCCTCTGCGTGCAAAACCCTTTCTCACAAGGAAGTTGTGCACTCGCCAAAACCAAAAGTGCCATCCCGGCGGAAGCCGGGATCCATGGGCCGTTCGGCAAGTGGTGAGGTGAAGGGAAGAAGGACTCACGCGGAGACGCGGAGGCGCGGAGAAGAAGAAAAGTGGTTGCGCCTTCGGCGCGAAAGAACCACATCGCCAACACACAATTTCGAGGAGCGCCAGCGACGAAGCAACCCAGAAAGCGTCGAATACAGAGTTTGCGGCTTTCTGGGTTGCTTCGCTTCGCTCGCAATGACGTTTCTTATGAGATTCCATGTCGCTGATGCGAAGCAGCCTCGTCGGCGCGTAGCGCCAGAATTCCTTTCTTCTCCGCGGCTCCGCGGCTCCGCGTGAAAAATTCTTTCCTTGCGCCTTCGCTCAGGCGCGGCGCAGGTCGGGGAAAGCGTTCTTCGGCGTCGGGGAGCGGCCGTGTTTCTTTTCCAGCACACGGCCGATCTCGAGGATCAGTTCGCGATGGTCGATCGGCTTGCCGACATAACCGTCGGCGCCCATCTCGTCATACCGCTTGTTGTCCGGGCCAAGCGAGTCGGCGGTCAGCGCGATGACCGGAATGTCGCGGAAAGACGCTTCATGCGCGCGGATATGGGCAAGCGTCTCCTTGCCGTTCATCACCGGCATGTGCATGTCGAGCAGCACAAGATCGAAGGGCCGCGTCTGCAGGTCACGGATCGCGTCGGCGCCGTTTTCGGCTTCGGCGATCGTTATGCCGAGCGGCTCGAGGAAAAGCCGCGCAACCTTGCGGTTGAGCGCATGATCGTCGACCAGCAGGATCGAAAGACCTTTGGCCCAGCGCACGCCACCGGTGCGGTCGACCTCGGCATCGGCCGGCGCCTCGCTGGCGCGGCGGCCGGGCATGGCGCGAAAGTTCAGCGTGAAGGTCGAACCATGGCCCTCCTCGCTTTCGACGGTGACGTCGCCTTCCATCAATTGCGCCAGCTTGCGGCTGATCGACAGGCCGAGGCCGGTGCCGCCGAAACGGCGCGCGGTGGAAGCGTCGGCCTGGGTGAAGGGCGCGAAGAGCCTGTCGAGCGTTTCGGCATCCATGCCCATGCCGGTATCGGAAACCGAAATGCGAATTTCGAAGGCGCCGTCATCGGCCGGCACGGCGGTTGCCGAAATATCGATGCCGCCCTGCTCGGTGAATTTGATCGCGTTGGACACGAGATTGGAAATGCACTGGCGCACACGCACCGGATCGAAACGCAGAAAGGTCGACATCGCGCAGTCGACCGAAAGTGTCAGCTTGAGCCCCTTTTCCCGGGCACGTGGCGCCCAGAGCTTTTCCATGCGACGCAGCAGATGGCCGAGATCATTGTCGATCGGCGAAATGTCGAAGCGTCCGGCCTCGATCTTGGCGAGATCGAGAACGTCGTTGAGGATCGCCATCAGTGTTTTGCCCGAATCGAGGATCGTTTCGAGCTGGTCCTGCTGTTCGGGCGAGAGATCGCCCGAGGCCATGACCTGCGCCATGCCGAGAATGCCGTTCAGGGGCGTGCGGATCTCGTGGCTGATATTGGCGAGGAAGGCCGACTTCGCCTCATTGGCGGCCTCGGCCTGCTTGCGCGCCTTCTTCAACTCGCGCTCGCGCTCTCTGAGTGCGGTGACATCGGCACCGACCGCGACCCAGCCGCCGAAGGACAGCGGAATCTCGACGACCTGCATCACCGTGCCGAGATGGGTCTTCAACTCGACCGGCTCGCCGCGCGCCAGCGTGTCGTGAATGCCCTTTGCCACTGCAAGCGCGTCATCGTCCGGCAAGTCGGGCACCACCACCTTGACCGCGGTGTACGTTGCTTCGAGATAGGTCTTGCCCTCCCTGAGGGCCTGGTTGGTGTAGGGGAAGTCGCGCTCGTTCTGCGCGTTGGAGAGCAGGATTTCATGATCGGGGCCGAATATCACGAAACCGCCGGGCAGGCGGTCCACCGCCTCCCGCACGATCGCGGCCATCTCCTGGTCGCTGATTTTCTTTCCACCCATCGCCGAGCCTTTCGCCACGCGCGCCGCCAAGCAGCGCCCGAGCTCCCTCCAAATCCCCCGATTTGATCGCTCCCAATCTAGAATTTGCGGATTAAAGCTCCGTGAACAGGGCGGCCCGGACCGCGCCGGTAACGCAAGGGATTCCGGGCGATTTTGGTGAAATAGGAGTTTTTTACGGGCCGGCCGATCGGCCCTGCGGCGCGGCGCCCGCCCGCTGGGGGGAGGGTGAACGAAGTCGCCCCTCTAGCGGCTGAAGCGCTTATATTTGATGCGGGTCGGAATTTCGGCGGCCGGCCCCAAGCGGCGCTTCTTGTCTTCCTCATATTCCTGGTAGTTGCCCTCGAACCATTCGACATGGCTGTCGCCCTCGAAGGCCAGCATGTGGGTGGCGATGCGGTCGAGGAACCAGCGATCATGCGAGATGACGATGGCGCAGCCGGCAAAGGCGACCAGCGCGTCTTCGAGCGCGCGCAAGGTTTCGACGTCGAGATCGTTGGTCGGTTCGTCGAGCAGCAGCAGGTTGGCGCCCGATTTCAGCATCTTGGCCAGATGCACGCGGTTGCGCTCGCCGCCCGACAGCAGGCCAACCTTCTTCTGCTGGTCCGATCCCTTGAAATTGAACGAACCGACATAGGCCCGGCTCGGCATGGTGACCTTGCCAAGCTCGACAATGTCGGTGCCGCCGGAGATTTCTTCCCAGACGGTCTTGTTGCCGTCGAGCGAGTCGCGGCTCTGGTCGACATAGCCCATGACGACCGTCTCGCCGATTTTCAGCGTGCCCGAATCCGGTTTTTCCTGACCCGTCAGCATACGGAACAGCGTCGTCTTGCCGGCGCCGTTGGGCCCGATGACGCCGACAATGCCGCCGGGCGGCAGCTTGAACGACAATCCGTCGATCAGCAGCTTGTCGCCGAAGCCCTTCGAGATGTTGTCGGCTTCATAGACATTGCCGCCGAGGCGGGGCCCTGCCGGAATGACGATCTGGGCCTTGCCCTCCTGTTGCTTGCCGGCCTCGGCCAGCAATTCGTCGTAAGCGCTGATACGCGCCTTCGACTTCGCCTGCCGCGCCTTGGGGCTCTGGCGGATCCATTCGAGTTCGCGGGCCAGCGTGCGCTGCTTGGCTTCTTCCTGACGGCCTTCCTGAACGAGGCGCTTTTCCTTCTGTTCGAGCCAGGAGGAGTAATTGCCTTCGTAAGGGATGCCCGAACCGCGATCGAGTTCGAGAATCCAGCCCGTCACATTGTCGAGGAAATAGCGGTCATGGGTGACCATGACGACGGTGCCTGTGTATTCCTTCAGATAGTTCTGCAGCCAGGCGATCGATTCCGCGTCGAGATGGTTGGTCGGTTCGTCGAGCAGCAGCAGGTCGGGCGAGGCCAGCAGCAGGCGGCAAAGCGCGACGCGGCGCTTCTCGCCGCCCGAAAGATTGTTGACGTCGGCTTCCGGGTCCGGGCAGCGCAGCGCATCCATCGCCATCTCGACCTGGCTGTCGAGGTCCCAGAGATTCTGCGCGTCGATGACGTCCTGCAGCTTGGCCATTTCCTCGGCCGTCTCGTCCGAGTAGTTCATGGCCAGTTCGTTGTAACGGTCGACAAGCGCCTTCTTTTCGGCGGCGCCCTCCATCACATTGCCGAAAACATTGAGCGCCGGATCGAGCTCGGGCTCCTGCTGCAGATAGCCGACCCTGGCGCCGGCCGCCGCCCAGGCCTCGCCGGTGTGATCGGTGTCGACGCCGGCCATGATGCGCAAGAGCGTCGATTTGCCGGCGCCGTTAAGGCCGACAACGCCGATCTTGACGCCCGGCAGGAAGGACAGGCGGATATCCTTCAGCACCTGCTTGCCGCCCGGATAGGTCTTGGACAGGCGGTCCATCACATAGACATACTGATAAGCGGCCATGGCGGGCGGGTATCCTTGGGCTCGGAATTGGAATTGGCGCTTCTTCTAGCGGATCGCCCGGAAAGGGGCAATCCGGCCTATGGCGCCACGGTGCTCTCGGCGGCCTCGGTGACACGCTCGATCAGGTGGAACGGCACCACCGGAACCTTGAGCCAGGCGATGGCGCCGACAAGGGCGACGAGAAGCACCAGCCACATGCCGAAATTGATGCCAAGGGAAGCGGTGGAAGTCTTCTTTTCCCACCAGGTCCGGGGCCGGATTCCCTTGACCACGAAAACCGTCTGGGCGGCAAGATTGATGCAGACGATATTCACGCCCAGCAGGGTCGCCGCGCCGAACGCCGCGTCGAAATTTCCCGCCCCCAGCATCAGGCCGATCGCAATGGCAGGCGGCAGCAGCGCGACCGCGACCATGACGCCGACCAGCGCGCTCGACAGACCCGAGACCAGGGAGAGGACGGCGGCGGCGCCCGATGCAAGGGCAAGCGCGATGCCGTCATAGCCAACCCTGGTGCGGCTCAGAAGCTCCGGCGCATCGAAATCTTCCGTCCAGAGAAAGGCGATGACGACGCCGAGCACGATGGTGAGGCCGATGCCGATAACGTTGGTCATCATCGATTTCAGCATCAGCGCATGATTGCCGAGTGCCGTGCCCAGCGCGAAGGCAAGATTGGGACCGAGCAGGGGCGCGATCACCATGGCGCCGATGATGACCGCCACATTGTTGTTGAGGAGACCGATCGCCGCGACGACGCCCGAAAGCGCCGTGAGGATGAGATAGGTCGAGTCGAGTTCCGAGTTGCGTGCGACCTCCTCATGAATTTCCTCGCGGCTGGCGGCGCCCGTATCGAAGGCGGGCTTGTTCCCGGCCGTGTCGGGCTCATAGTCCGGGACCGTGCCTTCCACCTTGAATGTGACCGCGCGCCAGGCTTCGCCGCGCCCGATCGCCGTCTGAACGGCATCCGTATAGGCCTGAACGCAATTCATGTCGCAGACGACACGAACGATGCAGCGCGACCCATCCATATCGGCGCTGCGGGCGGAGAAGACGTCGATCATCTCATGCTGTTCGGCAAGCGCTGTCAGCGTGTCGGCATAGCCGGCGGGCGCCGTGATCTCGATGACACGAAGCGACATGGGGGTCCTCCTCTTTTCCGTACTATCGCAGGAGAGGAAAGAGACCGCATCCGTTACCTTGGCCTAGACCGTCTTCATGTATTCGACGAGCTGGTCGAGCGCCGTGCCCCAGCCGTCCTGGAAACCCATCTCGGCATGGCGCTGTGCGGAGGACGAAGGCTGGTGGGCCCGGCAGGACTCGAACCTGCGACCAAACCGTTATGAGCGGTCCGCTCTAACCAACTGAGCTACAGGCCCCCAGCGCCCCGCCATATAGCAGCAAGGGGCACGGCCCGCCAACCGGGAAGCCGGGTTTCAGCACCGCGCCAAGGCTGCCAAGATCGGCCCGTCCAGCCATTCGGGGGGCGGACAGCCGCCGCAATTTCGCCCCCTTCGACGCCGAAGCTCCGCTCCTGAACGCATTTACAGGAGGCATGTCCATGCCGCGCCGCTTCATTCCCGCCGCCGCCATCGCCGCGCTCTTTCTGGCCACGACGGCATTTGCCGCACCGGCCCATGCCACCGACACGCCGCCGCCGCGCACCCTCACCGTCACCGGCGAGGGCGAGAGCGTGGGCGTTCCCGACATCGCCTATATCGACACCGGTGTCGTGACCGAGGGCAAGACGGCCGGCGCAGCGCTGACCGCCAACACCAAGGCGATGAACGCCATCTTCAAAGGGCTGGAAGAGGCCGGCATCGAGAAGCGCGACATGCAGACCTCGCAATTCTCCGTCTACCCCGTTTACGAACAGATCGAACCGCAGACCCGACCGCAAATGCCGAAAATCGGCGGCTACCGCGTGCAGAACCAGTTGACCGTCAAGGTCCGCAATCTCGACGCGCTGGGCGGCATTCTCGATCAGGTGGTGAAGCTCGGCTCGAACCAGCTTTCGGGCATCCGCTTTGCAATCGACAAGCCCGAACCGCTGATCGACGAGGCGCGCAAGAAGGCGGTCGCCGACGCGCTCCGCAAGGCCAAGCTCTATGCGGGTGCCGCCGGCGTGGCGCTGGGCCCGATCCAGACCATCACCGAAAGCAGCATGGGCTATGCGCCGCCGATGTATGCCAAGAGCATGATGGCGATGGAACGCGATTCAAGCGTGCCCGTGGCCGCCGGCGAGCAGACGCTTTCGGCCAGCGTGACGCTGGTGATCCGGATCGACTAGCCGTTTCCAGAACGAGCGGACAAGGGCGGTGTCATTGACGGGCACCGCCCTTTTTCTGCGCACTAATGAGATTTTTATATTGCAATGAGACAAAAATCTCACTAAATCATCGGGCATCCGCTCCGCCGCCGGAGCCCCTTGAGGAGAACCGCCATGGCGATAACACCCGCCGAGATGGACAGGAAGATCGACGCGCATTTCGGTTTCGAGGCCCGCGACGATGTGGAAGGCGTGCTGGCGACACTGGCGCCGGACGTCGAGCACGACGTTGTCGGCTGGCCGACCGGGCCGGCGCATGGCCGCGCCGCCGCCCGCCCCTTCTACGAGACGCTGTTTGCGGACCTCGCCGATGGCGAGGTGACCTGTCTGCGGCGTTATCACGGTTCGAATTTCCTGGTCGACGAGTCGCTCTGGCGCGGCACGGCACCGGGCCGTCCCTTCGGCATCGAGGGGCGCGGCCGCCCGCTCGAATTCTGCCTGCTTCATGTTATCGAATTCTCGGAAGGCGGGGATATCTCGCGTGAGAATGTCTGGGTCGATCTCGCCGCCGTGATCGCGCAATTGCCGCAGACGGAAGACGCGGCCGCATGAGCGCGGCGAAAGAGAGCCGCGCCAACCAGAAGCGGCGCACCCGCAAGGATCTGCTGCAGGCGGCCGCACGGCTGATGAAGGAAGGCCGGAAGCCGAGCCTCGAGGAAATCGCCGAAGAGGCGCTCGTCTCCCGCGCGACCGCCTATCGCTACTTCCCGAATGTCGAGGCGCTGCTGATCGAGGCGCCGCTCGACCTCGCCCTGCCCGACGAGGCGGCGATATTCCGCGGCGCGCCGGCCGCCGACCCTGTCGCACGCATGGAACGCGTGGACACCGCCTTCCACGACATGATCCTCGAAAACGAGACGCCGCTCCGCCTGATGCTCGCCAAGACGATGGAGCGGCGCGTGGCCGAAGGCGATACCGGCCTCCCGGCCCGCCAGAACCGCCGCTCGCCGATGATCGAGGCCGCGCTCGCGCCCGCCAAGGCGGAGTTCAGCCGTGCCTCGCTCGACAGACTGAAGAAAGCCCTCGCGCTTGTGGTCGGCACGGAAGCCATGATCGTCTTCAAGGACGTGCTGCAACTCGACGAGAAAGAGGCGCGCGAGGTCAAACGCTGGGCGATCCGTGCCCTGATCGAGGCGGCGCGGAGGTGAGGAACCGATGCCCCGGAACATGGATCTCGAATATCCGCGTCCCTGAGCCCCTCTCCCTTTTGTGACTGGACGGTGAGCCCCGCCGCCGGGCAGGCTTGCGCCATCGCTCACAGGGAAAATGGAGAAGGCGCGGATGTCGGTCGAGATGGTGAAGGAATATTACGGCCAGACGCTGAAAGGCTCGGCCGATCTCAAGACCGATGCCTGTTGCGACGTGACGGCGACGCCCGCCCATATCCGTGCCGCGCTGTCCGGCATCCATGACGAGGTGCTGACGCGCTATTACGGCTGCGGGCTTGTGATCCCCGAAAAGCTCGAAGGCATGCGCGTGCTCGATCTCGGCTGCGGTGCCGGGCGCGATGTCTATGCGCTGTCGCGCCTGGTCGGCGAGACGGGCCGGGTCACCGGCGTCGACATGACGGTCGAGCAGCTTTCCGTCGCCCGCGCCCATATCGACTGGCACACGGAGCGCTACGGCTATGCGCAGGCCAATGTCGATTTCCGCGACGGCTATATCGAAGCGCTCGGCGATCTCGGCCTCGAGCCGGCGAGCTTCGACATCATCGTCTCGAACTGCGTCATCAACCTCTCGCCCGACAAGCGCGCCGTGCTGAAAGGCGCCTGGGAGCTGCTGAAGCCGGGCGGCGAACTCTATTTCGCCGATGTCTATGCCGACCGCCGCCTCGACCCGGCGCTGCGCGACGATCCGGTGTTGCTCGGCGAATGCCTCGGCGGCGCCCTCTACTGGAACGATTTCCTGACCCTGGCGAAGCAAACGGGCTTTGCCGATCCCCGCCTTGTCACCGACCGGCCGCTCGAGGTGACCGATGCCGCCATCCGCCGCGCGCTCGGCCCCGCCCGCTTCTTTTCCGCAACCTACCGGCTCTTCAAGATCGACGGGCTGGAAGGCGCTTGCGAAGACTATGGACAGGCCGTGATCTATCGGGGCGGCATCCAGCATGCCGAAGAGGTTTTCACCCTCGACAGCCACCACCGCATCGAGAAAGGCCGCGTTTTCCCCGTTTGCGGCAACACATGGCACATGCTGAAAGAAAGCCGCTTTGCCCCGCATTTCGACTTTATCGGCGATTTCTCGCGGCATTTCGGCATTTTCGAGGGCTGCGGCACGCAAATGCCCTTTACCGGCGATGCCACGGCGACCGATGGCGCCTGCTGCTGAAAGACAGGCCTTGTTTTGTGGCGCCGGCCCCCCATATTGATGAAAGCGACAGTTATCGCGGCTTTTCGCGCGCCTTATGGGCGCAGGCGGAGATGCCGGTCCGGCGAGAGCCGGTGGCGCAAGCCCGGTAACTTTTCATCGCGAAGCCTTGACCACGGATGTAACGGCAGGGCCACGGGATGATTGGGAAAGGCCGGGACATCCCGGCCTTTTTTCATGCCCGAACGCCGGCCCCGCAGCGGACAGCAGAAGGAACGAGCCATGTCGGCCAAGAATTTTCACTTCAAGGTCAAGTCCTCGGAAGAACGCGTCACCAAGGCGGACCAGACCAGCATCGTCGCCCACGGCATCAACGAAACCGCCGCGCGCCTCTCGGCGGCCAAGACCGCGCGCCTGCGCGAACTCCGCCTCGCCCGCGACGCCGAGGAAGCCGCCGCAGCGGCGATCGACGCCAAAGCCGCCGCCAGAGCCGCCAAGTCGAAGAAGAAGCCGGCGGCGAAGAAGGCGGACCAGGAATCCGCCGACTGAGCCTGCTGCATGCCGGCGGACGAGGTGTCGCCGGCCCTAGCGCTTCTGCATGACGCCGGCGCCGATCAACGCCAGACCAAGAACCAGTACGCCGCCGCTCAGGAGCGGCGGTATGCTGTAGGACGTGTCCTCGGTGGTCTGAAGCGCCAGATCGCCGATCCGGGCGACCTCCTCGGTCTTTTGCGTCGTGAAGACCGGGATCGCAAAGCCCAGAATGCCGGCCAGAACCAGAATCGCTCCGACCACCATCAATCCGTTCATCCGCGCCATTGGCGTGTTCCTCTGCATGGCAGGCGGCAAAGACCCGCTGCCGGCCGACCATAGCATGTCCGGGCCGGATATCTCCGGTCCGAATGCACCCGACGCGCCACACGCCAACAGCCCCGCAAAGCCTGGCTTCCGGGGTTTCGGCACGCGAGCTTGCGACCTTCAGGCGTGAAGGATGCGCGGGGCGTGTGTCGAACGTGGCCGCACATGTGAGGTACATGTGCATGTTACATGTGGGGGCGGCTTTGCTCGCACGCGCCCCGCGCGCCGCATTCCGCGCGCGCATGGCCTAGCACCATGAGCCCTCAGAACAGCGACACCCGATCCACGCATGCGGACAATCCGGATACGCCCTTCGCAGGAGCGGGTATGGATGAATATGGGGGTGGTTTGGTGGGTGGGGATAAGTTTTTTTGATGACGGATGGCAAAAAGCCCGGATCGAACGATCCGGGCTTTGACGTTTGTGGCAATCCCCCCGCTTCGTCGTTGCGAACCCCGAAGAGGTGAAGCAATCCAGAAAGCGGCGGGCTCAGGGCTTGCCGCTTCCGGGTTGCTTCGCTGCGCTCGCAATGACGGCGAAAGGGAAGGAGCGTCAGTTGTCGAGGAAGCTGCGGAGCTTCCTTGAGCGCGACGGATGCTTCAGCTTGCGCAGCGCTTTCGCTTCGATCTGGCGGATGCGTTCGCGCGTCACCGAGAATTGCTGGCCGACTTCTTCCAGCGTGTGGTCGGTGTTCATGCCGATGCCGAAGCGCATGCGCAGCACGCGCTCCTCGCGCGGCGTGAGGGACGCCAGCACGCGGGTCGTCGTTTCGCGCAGGTTCGACTGGATCGCCGCGTCGATGGGCAGGATCGCGTTCTTGTCCTCGATGAAGTCGCCGAGATGCGAATCTTCCTCGTCGCCGATCGGCGTTTCGAGCGAGATCGGCTCTTTGGCGATCTTCAGAACCTTGCGGACCTTTTCGAGCGGCATGCCGAGCTTTTCGGCCAGTTCTTCCGGCGTCGGCTCGCGACCGATTTCGTGCAGCATCTGGCGCGAGGTGCGCACCAGCTTGTTGATCGTTTCGATCATGTGGACCGGGATGCGGATGGTGCGCGCCTGATCGGCGATCGAACGCGTGATCGCCTGGCGGATCCACCATGTCGCATAGGTCGAGAACTTGTAGCCGCGGCGGTATTCGAATTTGTCGACCGCCTTCATCAGGCCGATATTGCCTTCCTGGATCAGGTCGAGGAACTGCAAGCCGCGATTGGTGTATTTCTTGGCGATGGAGATGACGAGGCGCAAATTCGCTTCGACCATTTCCTTCTTGGCGATGCGCGCCTCGCGCTCGCCCTTCTGCACGCCGGAAACGATGCGGCGATATTCCTGGATGTCGAGACCGGTTTCGGAGGCCAGTGTCTGGATTTCCAGACGCAGATTCTTGACCTGGTCGCGTTCGTCCTTGGTGAAGCCCGCCCAGCCCTTGCCCTTGAGGCGGCTGACGCGGCGGATCCAGTTGGGATCGAGTTCGTTGCCGAAATACTGCTTCAGGAATTCCTCGCGCGGGATGCCGTGGCTTTCGGCCAGGCGCAGCATGCGGCCTTCGAGGCCCATCAGGCGCTTGTTGATCGCATAGAGCTGTTCGACAAGGCTTTCGATGCGGTTGTTGTTGAGCGAGAGGCTTTTGACTTCGTCGATAAGGTCCGACGTCAGCTTCTGGTATTTCTTGTCGGACGCGCCGCCGAAATCCTCGCCCTTCAGCGCCAGCTCGACTTTCTGATCCTGCAGCTTGCGGAGCTTCTTGTAGTCGGCGGCGATCTTGTCGAAGGTCTCGAGCACTTTCGGCTTCAGTTCGGCTTCCATGGCGGCAAGCGACATCGAATTGTCGTCCTCGCCGTCTTCATCGACTTCCTCTTCTTCAGGTTCGATGCGCGGCGGCGCCTCGCCGGCGAGTGCCGCCTGGCTGTGGTCGACCTTCTTGGCGTCGGGGCCGGCAAAGGTGGCGTCGAGATCGATGATGTCGCGAAGGAGAATCTTTCCCTCGTTCAACTCGTCGCGCCAGATGATGATGGCCTGAAAGGTCAGCGGGCTTTCGCAGAGACCCGCGATCATGGTTTCGCGGCCGGCCTCGATGCGTTTGGCGATGGCGATTTCGCCTTCGCGCGACAGCAGTTCGACCGAACCCATTTCACGCAGATACATGCGTACCGGATCGTCGGTGCGGTCGAGCGCGGTCGAGGTGGTGGTCGTGGTGGCGACCGCCTTGCCGGCGGGGCGGTCTTCGTCGTCGGATTCGCCGTCCGCTTCGGCCTCGCCGTCGCCTTCGGCCTGCTCCTCGACTTCGTCGTTCTCGACCACGTTGATGCCCATTTCGGAGAGCATCGACAGCGTGTCTTCGATCTGTTCGGAGGAGAATTCTTCGGACGGCAGAACCTTGTTGAGCTCGTCATAGGTGACAAAACCGCGAGACTTGGCGGCCTTGATCATCTTCTTGACCGCCGCGTCGGACATGTCGAGAAGCGGACCGTCCTGCGGCGCCTCTTGGGCCACTTCCGGTGCTTCTGCCTGTTCCGCTGTCTTCGCCATTCAGTCCGTCTCCGCCTTGGCGCCGCCGCGAGGCCGCGCATGTATCCGATATAGGCCGTGGGAACCCTCGGGGCGAGGACCGAACGGGAACCGAACGTGTAAAAGAAGGCACGCCGCCGGACGCCGCCCGGCCGCTACACTTCCCTCACGCTCGCCTGATCCCTTGTGCACCCGCGTGTCCCCGTATGGCTTTGCAAACCATCACCGCGCCGGCGCACCGCCCTCGAAATTCCCGCTGGTTGACCCGATCCCCTTAAAGTCCAGTTCCGAAGTCTCACCCGAGCCCGTCGGCCAGTTCGGAGCGCTCAAGCTGCTCCTGAATGGCCCGGAACCGGGCGTAGTTCTCTTCCGTCATCTCCTCGGCAAGCACTCGCTCGGCGGCCTTCAATTCGGCCTCCAGCACGATCGCGCGCCGGTGCCGCGCCAATGTGTGCAGGAAGCCCGCTTCCGCCTCGTCGGGCGGCGCATCGGGCCAAGCATGACGGTCGCCGACATAGGCCGTACCGGCCTCAAGACGTCGTGCAATTTCCGCCAAATCCCTGCTCAGCAAGTGGTCCTTGAGCGCCTCCCTTTCAAGAGGCGCATGAAGGGCGGCTATATCTATGATTTCATTGCGTAATCTGTCAAGCGCCGGGACCCGGATCTCGACACTTGAGAATTCCTCGACGTAATTCTCAAGGAGTTCCGGGTGGTTAAGCACCGTGAGAACCAGCAGACCCTCCCGGCCCTGACCGCCCGCAAGGCCGCTGGCAATGGCCGAACGGCGCAATTCGGGCGTGATCGGGGGCACATAGCCGCTGCCCGGGCCGAAGCCCTGGCGGCCGCGCCATGGCCGGTTGCCGCCGGCATTGCCCGGGCCGAAGGGACGGCTGTTGCGCGCCGGTCCACCCTGCCCGCCGGCGCGGCGCTCGCCGCGGCCGAACATCCGCGCCACGCGACCGCGCAAATCCTCGGCATAATGGCCGCGCACTTTCGGGTCGCCGATCATGCCGATGACGGCCTCGATCCGCATATCGAGCGCAGCGCGGCGCTCGGGCGTGTCCCAGGTGCCGGCGGCGACTTCCTTTTCCCAGAGCATTTCGGCCAGCGGGCGGGCGGCATCGAGCACCGCGCGCATCGCCGCCGAACCTTCCTCGCGCACCAGATCGTCGGGGTCCTTGCCTTCCGGCAGCAGCGCGAAGCGGAGCGAATGGCCGGGCTTCAACAGCGGCAGCACACGCTCGACCGCGCGGAAGGCGGCACGCAACCCCGCCTTGTCGCCGTCGAAACAGAGGATCGGTTCGGGCGCCATGCGCCACAGCAGCGCGATCTGATCTTCGGTCAAGGCCGTGCCGAGCGGCGCCACCGCATGATCGATGCCGCCCTGGGCGAGACCGACGACATCCATGTAACCCTCGACGGCGACGACCGTGCCGGCGTCATGCGCGGCCTTGCGCGCGCGATGCAGATTGTAGAGCACGCGGCCCTTGTGAAAGAGCGGCGTGTCGGGCGAGTTGAGATATTTGGCCTTGGCGTCAGCCGCGAGCGCCCGGCCGCCAAAGGCGATGACGCGGCCACGCGCATCCGCAATCGGAAAGATCACGCGATTGCGGAAACGGTCGTAAGGCTCGGCAATGTCGGGCCCGGAAATGATGAGACCCGCTTCGGCCATCTGTTCGAGCGTCACCTCGCGCGATTTCAGGTAGCGCATCAGCGCCGTGCGCTCGGCCCGGTCGTCGCCCGGCGCATAGCCGACGCCGAAATCCTCCAGCGTCTTGCCCCTCATGCCGCGCCGTTCGAGATAGGCCCGCGCCTCGGCGCCCGCGCCTTCCTGCAATTTCTGGCGAAAGAATTGCGCCGCCATTTCCATCACGTCGATGAGACTGGCGGCCTCCTTCTCGCGCTGCGCCTCATGAGCGTCGCGCTGCGGCATTTCCATGCCGGCCTCGGCGGCCAGCCGCTCGACCGCTTCGAGGAAGGAAAGGTTTTCGGTCTTTTCGAGAAAGCTGATGACGTCGCCATGCTCGCCCGACGAGAAGCAATGATAGAACTGCTTGTCGTCATTGACGGTGAAGCTCGGGTTCTTTTCGTTGGTGAAAGGCGACAGCCCGACGAATTCCCTTCCCCGCCGCGTCAGCTTGACCTTGCGCCCAACGACCTCCGAGACGCGGATGCGCCCCTTCAGTTCATCGAGGAAGGACTTCGGGAAGGACATGGGGGTCGGATGCCTGACGGTTTGGAGCGCGCTTGTACATGGTACAGCTTTTCGTAAAGCTGCGGCGGGGGGCTTGCAAAGAGTTACATTTGTATATACAAATGTAACTTGATCGCGGTCATGCCGGACCACCGCGATTTCGATGGATTTTCGATAGAGTCAATTCATGGAAGATGCGCCGGCATATGAAGCATTCGACTCTCCATTTGCCTCATTCGAGTGGGACGAAGACAAACGGCAAATCAATATTGCCAAGCACGGGATCGACTTTCGACAAGTCCCGGACTTGTTTGAGCAACGGCTTTGCCGACGGAGATCGGACCAGAACGGGGAGATGCGCTTCCTCGTTGTCGGAGTATTGAACGATGTCGAAATCTCGATCGTCTACACAGAGCGCGAAGAAGGCGTCTGCCGCATCATCTCGGCAAGACGCGCACGGCCGGAAGAAAGAAGAGCGTATCGTTCGCTATACGCGCGAGGAGATTGAAAAGCTCGGTCCCGGAGAGACCGACTGGGAGCGCGTGCGAAACATGACGGATGAAGAGCTCGAAGCCGCGATTGCTTCCGACCCCGATTCCAACTTCCCGCTCGATGAAGGAGAATGGGAACTCGTCATTCCGAAAAAGCAGCCGGTCAGCATCCGGCTCGACGAGGATGTGCTGGGGTTTTTCCGCGAAACAGGGCCGCGCTATCAGACGCGGATCAACGAAGTGCTGCGCAGCTTCATGAAAGCGCAAAAGGCGAAGGCCAAAGCGAAAAAGAAGACGAAGGAATAAGAGCCCGCCTTCAGGCCAGCTTCACCTTCACAATGGCGCCGGCCTTGCCGAAATCCATCTGCCCGGCATGGCGCTTCTTCAGCTCGCCCATGACGCGGCCCATATCCTTGATGCCGGACGCACCCGTTTCGGCGATGACGGCAGCGACGGCGGCTTCGGTCTCGCCGTCGGAAAGCTGCTTCGGCATGAAGCCTTCGATGATGCCGATTTCCTCACGCTCCTGCTGGGCGAGTTCGACGCGGCCGGCGGCCTCATAGGTCTCGACCGATTCGCGGCGCTGCTTGACCATCTTGGCCAGGACTTCGAGGATCTCGGCCTCGCCGACACCGGCATCGCGCCCCTCGGTGCGGCCGGCGATGTCGCGGTCCTTCAGTGCCGCCTGAATCAGCCTGAGCGTCGACATGCGCCGCTTGTCCTGGGCCTTGGTGGCCTCGGTCAGGCCCGCCTTGATGCGGTCGCGCAAACTATCGCTCATCCGGTCGCTCCGTGGGTCGCGGCCCGCAGCACAAAGGCCGGGGTCAGAATCGGCGCCACGCTAAACCAATCGCTCCGGCAGCGCAATTCAATGATGCGTCGCCGCATGACTTATAACTTGCTGATTTTATTGTGTTATTTCGGGCGCGCCTTGCCTTGACGGAAATCCGGCGATCCCTTAGTGTCCGCCAAATTCAACGGGAAACCGAGTCTGTCGCCGGGGGCGTCCGCCCCCTGCCCGCTTGCGGGCAAGCCGAAGGCAGGCGCGTCCTCCCCTGGAGAGCCAGTATGAAGGTGTCGACGAAAGCCGCCACGGAACGGCGCGCGCCCGAGGGCCCGCAAAGTTCCGGGGAGGAGTCGGCATGAACACGCGGGCGCCCGAAGCAAAGAGCCAGACCATGAGCGACGCCGAAAAGCCGACCGCCCTCCTGATCCTGAAGGACGGGACAGTGCTTTCGGGCCGCGGCATCGGCGCCACCGGCGAAGCGGTCGGCGAGGTCTGCTTCAACACCGCGATGACCGGCTATCAGGAAATCCTGACCGACCCGTCCTATGCCGGACAGATCATCACTTTCACCTTCCCGCATATCGGCAATGTCGGCACCAATGACGACGACATCGAAACGTCGAACATGGCGTCGGCGTCCGGCGTGCGCGGCATGGTGATCCGCGCCGACATCACCAATCCGTCGAACTACCGCGCGGCGAGCCATCTCGATCAGTGGCTGAAGGTGCGCGGGATCATCGGCCTTTCCGGCATCGATACCCGCGCACTGACCCGGCGCATCCGCGAAAAGGGTTCGGTCGACGGCATCATCGCGCATGACCCTTCCGGCAATTTCGACGTGCCGGCGCTGCTCGCAAAGGCGCGCGGCTGGCCGGGGCTTGTCGGCATGGATCTGGTGAAGGACGTCACCTGCGGCCAGTCATATAAGTGGGACGAGGCGCGCTGGGTCTGGGGCGAGGGCCACAAGCAGGCAACGGGCCTGAAGCACCACGTCGTCGCCATCGATTACGGCATCAAGCGCAACATCCTGCGCTGCCTCGTCAGCGCCGGCTGCAAGGTGACGGTGGTGCCGGCCGAAACCAAAGCCGAAGACATTCTGGCACTGGCGCCCGACGGCGTCTTCCTCTCGAACGGTCCGGGCGACCCGGCCGCAACGGGCGAATATGCGGTGCCCGAAATCAGGAAGCTGGTGGCGAGCGGCAAGCCCGTTTTCGGCATCTGCCTCGGCCACCAGATGCTGGCGCTGGCGCTCGGCGCCAGGACCGAAAAGATGCATCAGGGCCATCACGGCGCCAACCATCCGGTCAAGGACCACACGACCGGCAAGGTCGAGATCACCTCGATGAACCACGGCTTTGCGGTGGCGCGCGAAAGCCTCGGAAGCGATCTCGAGGAAACCCATGTCTCGCTGTTCGACGGCTCGAATTGCGGCATCCGCCTGAAAGGCAAGCCCGTCTTCTCGGTGCAGTATCACCCCGAGGCCTCGCCCGGCCCGCAGGACTCACATTATCTCTTCGACCGCTTCGTCAAGTTGATCGAGGAGGCACGCGGTTAATCCATGCCCAAACGTACCGACATAAAAAGCATCATGATCATCGGCGCCGGGCCGATCATCATCGGTCAGGCCTGCGAGTTCGATTACTCGGGCACACAGGCCTGCAAGGCGCTGAAGGACGAGGGCTACCGGATCATTCTGGTCAACTCGAACCCCGCCACGATCATGACCGATCCGGAACTGGCCGACGCGACCTATATCGAACCGATCACGCCCGAGATCGTCGCCAAGATCATCGAGAAGGAGCGCCCCGACGCGCTGCTGCCGACCATGGGCGGGCAGACCGCGCTCAACACCGCGCTGGCGCTGGCCGATATGGGCGTGCTGGAAAAATTCGGCGTCGAGATGATCGGCGCCAAGCGCGCGGCGATCGAGATGGCCGAAGACCGCCAGCTCTTCCGCGACGCGATGGACCGCATCGGCCTTGAAAGCCCGCGCTCGCGCGTCGCCCACAATATGGAAGAGGCACTGGCGGCGCTTGAGCTTGTCGGCCTGCCGGCGATCATCCGCCCCTCCTTCACCATGGGCGGCACCGGCGGCGGCATCGCCTATAACCGCCAGGAATTCGCCGACATCATCGAAAGCGGCCTCGACGCCAGCCCCGTCAGCGAAGTGCTGGTGGAAGAAAGCGTGCTCGGCTGGAAGGAATACGAGATGGAAGTCGTCCGCGACAAGGCGGACAACTGCATCATCATCTGCTCGATCGAGAATATCGATCCGATGGGCGTGCATACGGGCGACAGCATCACCGTTGCCCCGGCGCTGACGCTGACCGACAAGGAATACCAGATCATGCGCAATGCCAGCATCGCTGTGCTGCGCGAGATCGGCGTCGAGACCGGCGGCTCCAATGTGCAGTTCGCGGTCAACCCCAAGGATGGCCGCCTCGTCGTCATCGAAATGAACCCGCGCGTCTCGCGCTCATCGGCCCTTGCCTCCAAAGCGACGGGTTTTCCGATTGCGAAAGTCGCCGCGAGGCTCGCCGTCGGCTACACGCTGGACGAATTGCAGAACGACATCACGAAAGTCACGCCGGCAAGCTTCGAGCCGACCATCGATTATGTGGTGACGAAAATCCCGCGCTTCGCCTTCGAGAAATTCGCCGGCGCCGAAAAGCTGCTCGGCACGGCGATGAAATCGGTCGGCGAGGCGATGGCGATCGGCCGCACCTTCCAGGAGTCCTTGCAGAAAGCGCTGCGCTCGATGGAAACCGGGCTAACCGGGCTCAACGAAGTCGTCGTGCCCGGCATGGGCGAAGGCGACGACAAGAACGCGATCCGTGCCGCGCTCGGCCGCCCGACGCCCGACCGCCTGCTGGTGATCGCGCAGGCGCTGCGCCACGGCATGAGCCACGAGCAGATCCATGCGGCCTGTGCCTACGATCCCTGGTTCCTCGAACAATTGCAGGGGTTGATCGACGCCGAAGCGGAGGTGCGCGCGAACGGCATGCCGAAGGCGAAAGCCGATATGCGGCGGCTGAAGGCGATGGGCTTTGCCGATGCGCGGCTTGCCGAGCTTTGCGGCATGGAAGAAGAAGCGGTGCGCGCCGCGCGCCGCGAGATGGGCGTGCGCCCCGTCTACAAGCGCATCGACACCTGCGCCGCCGAGTTCGAAAGCCTGACGCCTTATATGTATTCGACCTATGAGACCGATTTCGACGGCAAGGCCGATTGCGAAGCCGCGCCGACCGACCGCAGGAAGGCGATCATTCTGGGCGGCGGCCCGAACCGTATCGGCCAGGGCATCGAATTCGACTATTGCTGCTGCCATGCCGCTTTCGCGCTCGACGAAATCGGCATCGAAAGCATCATGGTCAATTGCAATCCGGAAACGGTGTCGACCGACTACGACACCTCGGACCGCCTCTATTTCGAACCGCTGACAGCCGAGGACGTGCTGGAGCTGATCGACCTCGAAATGTCGAAGGGGACGCTTGCCGGCGTCATCGTGCAGTTCGGCGGCCAGACACCGCTGAAACTCGCCGGCGATCTCGAACGCGCGAAAATTCCGATCCTCGGCACCTCGCCCGACGCCATCGATCTTGCCGAAGACCGCGACCGCTTCTCGGTGCTGCTCGGAAAGCTCGGCCTGAAGCAGCCGCCCAACGGCATCGCGCGCTCGGCAGACGAAGCCAAGGCGATTGCCGAACGCATCGGCTATCCGGTCGTCATCCGCCCCTCCTATGTGCTGGGCGGGCGCGGCATGGAGATCGTGCGCGACGCGGCGCATCTCGACCGCTACATCACCGAGGCCGTGATCGTCTCGGGCAAGAGCCCGGTGCTGATCGACTATTATCTGCGCGACGCCATCGAGGTCGATGTCGACGCGCTCTGCGACGGCAAGGATGTCGTCATTTGCGGCATCATGGAGCATATCGAGGAAGCGGGCGTACATTCGGGTGACAGCGCCTGCTCGCTGCCGCCCTATTCGCTGAAACCCGAAACCATCGCCGAGATCGAACGGCAGACGCGCGAGATGGCGCTGGCGCTGAATGTCGGCGGGCTGATGAATGTGCAATATGCCATTCAGGACGGCACGATCTATGTGCTGGAAGTCAATCCGCGCGCCTCGCGCACCGTGCCCTTCGTCGCCAAGGTGATCGGCGAACCTGTTGCCCGGATCGCCGCCAAGGTGATGGCCGGCAAGAGCCTCGCCAGCTTCGACCTGAAGCCGAAAGTCGAAGGCCGTGTCGCGGTCAAGGAAGCGGTCTTCCCCTTCGCGCGCTTCCCCGGCGTCGATACGATTCTCGGGCCGGAGATGCGCTCGACCGGCGAGGTGATGGGCCTCGACAAGAGCTTCGCGGTGGCGTTTGCCAAGAGCCAGCTCGGCGGCGGCACCAAGGTGCCGGTCGAAGGCACCGTCTTCGTCTCGGTCAAGGACGCCGACAAGACGAAAATCATCGCGCCGGCAAAAAAGCTGATCTCGATGGGCTTCAAGCTGGTGGCCACCGGCGGCACCCGGCGCTATCTGGCCGAACAGGGCATCGAGGTTGCCACCATCAACAAGGTGCTGGAAGGCCGTCCGCATATCGTCGACGCGATCAAGAACGGCGAGGTGGCGCTGGTTTTCAACACCACCGAAGGCGCACAGGCGCTGACCGATTCGATGTCGCTGCGCCGCGCCGCGCTGATGATGAAGGTGCCTTACTACACGACGGTTGCTGGCGCCCGCGCCGCCGTCGAAGGCATCGAGGCCATTCGCAAGGGCAAGCTGGAAGTTGCCTCGCTACAGTCCTACAATATGGGGCGAAACACCGCGAAATAATGCGCGCAGGCGGCGGTGGGCATAAAACGCATTTGACCTTTCCCGCCACGCTGACCCACAATCGGCTCCTGTCACCCGCCGCTTGGGGCGCCCTTCGGCGCCTGGCGGGATTTTTCATGATGCGGACCGCACCCGCCCGAACTGAAATTCCGGGCGGGGCAAACTTTGAGAGAGATCGTCGAGCGAGATGGAAAAGGTTCCAATGACTTCCGAGGGCTACAAGGCCCTGGAAGAAGAGATCAGGTTTCTGAAGTCCGTGGAGCGGCCGCGCATCATCAAGGCGATCTCGGAAGCGCGCGCCCATGGCGATCTCAGCGAGAATGCCGAATATCATGCGGCGAAAGAGCAGCAGGGTCTCAACGAAAGCCGTGTGGCCGAGCTCGAGGACAAGATGTCCCGCGCCGACATCATCGACGTGACGAAACTCTCCGGCGATACGGTCATGTTCGGCGCCAAGGTAAAACTCGTCGACGAGGACAATGACGAGGAATCGACCTATCAGATCGTCGGCGAGCTTGAAGCCGATGTGAAGAAGGGCCGCATCTCCATCACCTCACCGCTGGCGCGCGCGCTGATCGGCAAGTCGGTCGGCGACAGCGTGGAAGTGGTGACGCCGGGCGGCGGCAAGAGCTACGAAGTCCTGAAGATCAGCTTCGGGTAAGCGGCGCCTATTCCTCTTCCAGCGCTTCGAGCGGCACACCCGGCAGATGTTTCGACTGCCGGATGGTGAGCGAGGTGCGCACGCTGGCGACATTGGACGCCGGCGTCAGCTTCTCGGTCAGGAAGCTCTGGAAGGTGGAGAGGTCGGGCGCCACGCATTTCAATATGAAGTCGATCTCGCCGTTGAGCATGTGGCATTCGCGCACGAGCGGCCATGTCGCGACTTCGGCCTCGAAGGCCTTGAGGTCGGCTTCCGCCTGACTGTGCAGCCCCACCATGGCAAAGACCGTCACCTCGAAACCGAGCGCCCTTCCGTCGAGTTCGGCGTGATAGCCGCGAATGAGGCCCGCCTCCTCCAGCGCCCGCACGCGTCTGAGGCAGGGCGGCGCCGAGATGCCGACACGGCTGGCCAGTTCGACATTGGTCATGCGCCCGTCGGCCTGAAGCTCGGCCAGGATTTGCAAGTCGATCTTGTCGAGCTTGGCCCGCTTCATGGGACACCGGAACCTTGATGTTTCAATGGGCCTTACCTACTCTCACATCGACCCAATTTCAGCAATAAAATTACTCAACGGCGCATGAATATGACCGAAAACCCGCCTTACCCGTCTGGCGCGACGTCGCCCGGAAGGGAGGGGTTCACCTGCTGGGTGCTGACCAGCGGCATTGCGGGCTGCGAGGTGCAGACGCTCGGCGTCGCCGAAGCGCTCGGCCTCGCGCCGACGGTCAAACGGGTCGCGCCCGGTGCCCCCTACCGCTGGATTGCGCCCTGGGGACCGGCGGCGCCGGACGCCAGCATCGCCCCGCCCTGGCCGGACCTGCTGATCGCCGCCGGCCGCCAGTCCGTGCCTTACGCGCGCATGATCCGCAAGCGCGCCGGCGGCAAGACCTTCGTCGTCATGCTGCAGGACCCGCGCGTTTCGCCGACGCAATTCGATTTCGTCTGGGCACCGGCGCATGACCGCCTCGAAGGTGAGAACGTGCTGTCGACGCTGACCTCGCCGCATCGCCTGACGCGCGAAAAGCTGGCCGCGGAAGCAGCGCGCATCGCGCCCGCCGTTGCGCATCTGCCGCATCCACGCATCGCCGTCCTGCTCGGCGGTAAAAGCCGGGCCTATACCTTTTCCAAGGACGCGGCAGCCCGCATCGGCACGCAGCTCGCCGACCTTGCCGACCGCTTCCATGCCGGGCTGATGGTCACGCCATCGCGTCGCACCGGCGCCGCGCAGACCCGGATCGTGCGCGAAAAGCTCGACGGCAAGGCCGCCATCATGTGGGACGGTACGGGTGAGAACCCCTATTTCGGTTTTCTCGGACAAGCCGATGCGATCATCGTCACCAGCGATTCGGTCAACATGATCGGCGAGGCCGCCTTCACCGGAAAGCCTGTCCATGTGATCGAGCTTGAAGGCGGATCGCCGAAGTTCCGCCGCTTTCTCGACGGCATCTACGCCTCCGGCGCGGCGCGGCCCTTTGCCGGGACACTCGAAAGCCGGGCCTGCACGGCGCTGGACGCCACAAGCGAGATCGCCGACGCGATCCGGCACGCGCTGGAAACGCGACACCGATCCGCACCGCGATGATCGCCGCCGGAAGCGCCGCGCCCGCCTACAACCTGTCGAGCCGGATCGTATCCGGGTTGACGGTAGCCGCCGCCAGCAGATCGGCCGTGTAGGACATCGTGGCGTCCTTCGCCGCTTCCTGCGCCTTCATCAACCCGTAAAGCGACCAGGCATTGTTCGGGTGGCGGACCAGCGCGGCGCGGAACTGCGCCACGGCGGCTTCCGGCTCGCCCGCTTCGAGAAGCACCGCGCCGAGCGTCTGCTCGACCGGGTAGTACCAGTAAGGCGGCTCCGTATAGGCGAGGCTGTTCTGAACCGCGATCGCTTCTTCGAGCTTCGCGCGGGCGGCGTCGAGCGCGCCCTCGCGCCGGTCGATGCGGGCGCGCAGCACCAGTTCCGAAAGATACAGGATGCTGGCGGCCGGCACGCCGTCGGCCGCCAGCTCCTCCATCGCCGCATCGCCGCGAAGGGCGGCGATGGCGTCGGCATTGCCGCGCGCCGCCGCAAGATCGTCCGCATGCGCCGCGGCAACACCTTGCACGTAGTGCTGGATGCCCCGGACAAAGGGTAGATCGTCAGGCGCGGCCGGAATGGCGGCAATTTCCTCAGGTGAGCCGAAGTCGAGCAGCGCGTAATAGGGCGCGACCTTGACCGGCTGCACCAGTGCGGCCGTCTTCACCGCCTCGAAGGGAATAAGCGCGTCGAGCTTGTGCGCATATTCGAGCGCCGTCTTGCCGTCGCCCGCCATCTGCGCCGAGACCATCACGAAATGGACGTTGTGCGGATAATAGCCATAGCGGTAGAGGGGCGAGCCTTCGGTCTTCGACAGATAATCCTCGTCGACGGCCACCGCCCGCACATTGGTTTCAAGCGAGTCGAGATAGCGGCCGATGCGGAAATAGATGTGCCCCGGCATGTGAACGAGATGTCCGGCGCCGGGCATCAGATCGGCCAGACGGTCGGCGCCCGCTTCCGCCCGTTCGGGCGTGGCGGACGCTTCCATCAGGTGGATCTGCATATGAATGGCGCCGGCATGATCGGGGTTGGCGGCCAGCACGCCGTCGATGGCGGCAATCGCCTTCGCGATATGCGGCTTCGGCGTCCGGTAATCGCGCTCCCAGTAATCCCAGGGCGAGAGGTCCATCTGCGCTTCAGCAAAGAGCGTCGCGATGTCCTGGTCGTCGGGGAATTGACGATGCACGTCTTCCATCGCCGCGGCATATTGCCGGTCGAGTTCCGCCCTCTCGCCTTCGCGCGCGTAACGCAGCGCCAGCGCCTCGATCAGCGCCTGTTCCCTGGCTGACGCGGCACCGGCAAGCGCCTGCGCCTTGCCGATCGCCGCAAGTGCGGGGTCCTCGGCGTCGGCGCCCATGCGGGCATTGATGTTGGGTCCATGCGCCTTGGCTTCGCCCCAATAGCAGAGCGCGCAAGAGGGATCGAGCCGCTGCGCCTCGCGGAACGCGCGGATCGCTTCCCAATGATTGAAACCGTAAAGCAACGCGAAGCCCTGATCGAAATAGGCCTGCGCCTCGGCACTTTCGGTCGTGAGCTGAAAAGAGCGGTCGCCGAGCCCCGGCCAGAGCGGCGCGCGCTCCTTTTCGGCGGACGGCGCGGCCTGCGCCGCCGTCGCCAGCGCGAGCTGGAAGGACGGCTGGAAATAGGCGCCGCGATACTGCCCGGTACGTCCACACTGGTTTTGTGCGATCAGGCGCGGATCGAACAACATCGCAAGCTCGGCTTCGGCCGGCACGGTTTCCTGCATCGAAGCGCTCGCGAAGAACACGAAACCCGCAGCGGCGGCGGCGCCAATAGCGACGAAAGACGACATTCTGGCCATGGCTCTTCACCCCTTTTTTCTGAACGGCATTTGTCTGCGCGCTATCTGCCCGAACCGCACCCGAACGGCAATCGAGCGCACGAAACAATAACGTCATGAGCAAGAGAAAGGGATTTTCGATCAAGAGCCGGTCCCTGTCATCGGCTTAGGCGCGTTGTGTGAACCGGAGTCCTGACAACATGTCGCAGTGCAGCATTCCGCCTTGCATATGTTTTATAATGCGTCTAAATAACGGAAAAGCCGGTTCCACCGGCCGCGACCCACCGCGTGCAAAGGAGTTCCCCATGGCCGTACTCGTCGGCAAACAGGCCCCCGACTTCACCGCCGCCGCCGTGCTGCCCGATGGCGATATCGTCGAGGATTTCAACCTACGGGCCTATCTCGACGGCGCCTATGGGCTGGTTTTCTTCTACCCGCTCGATTTCACTTTCGTCTGCCCCTCCGAGATACTTGCCTATTCGAATCGCGTGCCGAAATTCGAGGCGATGGGTGTGAAGGTAATCGCCGTCAGCGTCGACAGTCAGTTCACCCATGCCGCCTGGCGCAACACCGCGCCGAACGATGGCGGTCTTGGGCCGGTAAAGTTCCCGATGGTCGCCGACATGACCAAGCAGATCGCACGCGACTACGACGTGCTGATCGAAAAGGACGGCGTGGCGCTGCGCGGCACCTTCCTGATCGACCGCGAGGGCGTCGTCCGCCACCAGCTCGTCAACGACCTGCCGCTCGGCCGCAATGCCGACGAGGCGCTCAGGATGGTCGATGCGTTGCAGTTCCACGAAGAGCATGGCGAAGTCTGCCCGGCCGGCTGGAACAAGGGCGACGAAGGCATGAAGGCCGACGCCGCCGGCGTCGCCAGATATCTCGGCGCCCACGCCGAAGCCCTCTGAAGCCCGGCCTTTTGGCGGGCCCGCCCAACCCCTATATAGTGGGGACGCGGGCCCGCCGCCCGAACCGTCAATCCCCCGAACCGATACGGAAACCACATGGCCGAAAAGAAACATGCAAAAGTCCTGATCGTCGGCGGCGGCGCGGCCGGTTACACGGCAGCAATCTATGCCGCGCGCGCGATGCTGGAACCGGTGCTGATCCAGGGCATCCAGCCGGGCGGCCAGCTCACCATCACCACCGATGTCGAAAACTATCCGGGCTTCGCCGAGGCGATCCAGGGCCCCTGGCTGATGGAACAGATGGAGGCGCAGGCGCGCCATGTCGGCACCGAGATGGTCGCCGACACCATCGTTTCGGCCGACCTGTCGAAGCGGCCCTTCACGCTGAAGGGCGACAGCGGCACGGTCTATACCACCGATGCGCTGATCATCGCGACCGGCGCACAAGCCAAATGGCTCGGCATACCCTCGGAGCAGAAATTCCAGGGCTTCGGCGTTTCGGCCTGCGCCACCTGCGACGGCTTCTTCTATCGCGGCAAGGAGGTGCTGGTCGTCGGCGGCGGCAATTCGGCCGTCGAGGAAGCATTGTTCCTGACCAACTTCGCCACCAAGGTGACCGTCATCCACCGCCGCGACAGTTTCCGCGCCGAGAAGATCATGCAGGAGCGCCTGTTCAAGCATCCGAAGATCGAGGTGATCTGGGATTCGGCGATCGACGAAATCCTCGGCACCGACAATCCGCCCGGCGTCACCGGCGCGCGCATCCGGAACGTCAAGACCGGCGAGACGCGCGAACTGAAGGCAGACGGCGTTTTCATGGCGATCGGTCATGCGCCGGCGACCGAGCTCTTCAAGGGCCAGCTCGACATGAAGCCGGGCGGCTATCTGAAGACGGTGCCGGGCACGGCGACGACCAACATCGCCGGCGTCTTCGCGGCCGGCGACGTGACCGACGACATCTACCGTCAGGCGGTAACGGCGGCCGGCATGGGCTGTATGGCAGCGCTCGAAGCCGAACGCTGGCTGGCCGCTCAGGAAGCCCACGCCGAAGCCGCCGAGTAACGTCCGGCGCGTCCGGCCAGACGCCGCGACATCAAGCCTCCAACCAGATCAACGCCACCCGGACACCGATTCGGGTGGCGTTTTCGATGCCGATTTTCACTTTTCAAAACCCTCCGCACAGGGATAGTCTTCCGCGCCACCCCTGCCGCGAGGAAACACAAATGGTCTCGGAAGTCGCCTGGCCGAAAAAAGTCCGCGAGTTGCACAGCAATCACTTTCAGTCGACGGTCTGGAATGATTTCAAATTCCGGGACGACGACATCATCATTTCGACCTATGGCAAGGCCGGCACAACCTGGACCCAACAGATTGTTGGCCAGCTGATCTTCAATGGCGCCGAAGACGTCCCGGTGAACGAATTGTCGCCATGGCTCGATTTGCGCGTACCGCCGCCCGAGATCAAGCTGCCGCTGATCGAGGCGCAAACGCACCGCCGTTTCATGAAGACGCATCTGCCTGTCGATGCGCTCGTCTATTCACCACAGGCCAAATACATCTATATCGGGCGCGATGGCCGCGACGTCCTCTGGTCGATGTATCATCACCATGCCAGTGCGAACGATGCCTTCTATGAAGCATTGAACGAAACGCCCGGGCTCGTGGGCGAAAAGCTCGGC
This sequence comes from Parvibaculum sp., assembly GCF_030651915.1. GTDB lineage: Bacteria > Pseudomonadota > Alphaproteobacteria > Parvibaculales > Parvibaculaceae > Parvibaculum. The sequence continues at coordinate 402,462 of NZ_JAUSBV010000008.1, forward strand.
CGCGTCACCACGGATGTGAAGACCTATTTCGACACATGGATCGAGAAGGACGGCTATCCTTTCTGGTCCTTCTGGGAAAATGTGTCGGGCTGGTGGGCGATCCGGCATCTGCCGAATATTCTCTTCGTGCATTTCGAAAATCTGAAACGAGACATGCCGTCTGAAATACAGCGGATTGCAGCATTTCTCGACATTCCGATCGATGAGGCCAGATGGCCGGCGATCCTGGAGCATTGCACCTTCGATTACATGAAGAAACACGCGGACAAGAGCGCGCCGCTCGGCGGCCTGCTTTGGGAGGGTGGCGCGACGACCTTCATCAACAAGGGCACCAACGGCCGCTGGCGCGACGTACTGAGCGCAGAAGAATGCGCCAACTACGAAGCGCTCGCACGGGAGAAGCTGGGCGAAGAATGCGCGCACTGGCTGATGACTGGCGAAGGACTGAACCTCGTCAACGCGGCTTAATCGACAGTCAGAGAATCCAGCAGGGCGCTCATATCCCAAATGACATGGGCGCCTTCGCGTTTAAGCGCCGACGCATCGGTCATGGGATCACCCGCATAGCCGATGGCGGGCATCCCCGCTGCAACCGCCGCCTGCACGCCTGGCAGGCTGTCCTCGATCACAAGGCAGTTTTCCGGCGTGTGTCCCATGCGCGCGGCGGCGTGCAAAAAAAGATCAGGCGCGGGCTTGCCGTGGCGTACTTCCTCCGCGCTGAACAGCACCTCGTCGACCAGCGGTAGGAGCCCCGTCGCCCCGAGCGTGAAGCGCATCTTCTCGAACTTGCCGGACGACGCGACGCAATAGGGAACGCTCTTCTCGCGTAAATACCGCAGCACATCTGCGGCGCCCCGCACCGGTTCCAGTCCCTCCGCGAAAGCCTTGAATGTCTCTTCGCGAATATAGGCAGGCCAGTGCTCGCCGAGCGGACGGCCTATGGCCGTTTCGACATGTGCCATCACCGCCTCCATCGTCTTGCCGACGAAGAGGCGGCGCGTTTCCTCATAGGAGGCATGAAATCCGTCTTCGGCCAATACGCGCGCCAGCAGCCGGTTCGACACTTCTTCGGTGTCGACCAGCACGCCATCGCAATCGAAAATGATAAGAGAGGGAGAAAAGGAAAACGCCATGACCGGGTTATACCCGCGATCATGGCGCTTTCGGCATCAAATTTGATGACGGGTCGTTACAGCCTTATTCGAGGATGCTGCGCAGCATCCAGGCATTCTTCTCGCTTGCCTGCATCCGTTGCACCATCAGATCGGCGGTCACTTCGTCGTCGGCCTCGCCGGCCGCCTTGAAGAGATCGCGTGCCGTCTTCGCGACCTGCTCGTGGCCCTTCACCAGATTCTTCACCATCTGGTCGGCGCTCGGTACGCTGTTGTCCTCGTGCAGCGAGGTCAGCTTGCCGAATTCGCCATAGGTACCCGGCGCATATTCACCCAGCGCCCGGATGCGCTCGGCGATCTCGTCGGTCGCCGCCCATAGCTCACGATACTGCTCCTCGAACATCAGATGCAGCGTGCGGAAATGCGGACCGGTCACGTTCCAGTGGTAATTGTGGGTCTTGAGATAGAGCGTGTAGGTGTCGGCCAGCACGTGCGAGAGCCCTTCGGCGATCTCGTTCCGATCCTTCGCTGCGATGCCTGTGTTAACTTTCACAATACGCCTCCTTTCGTTGGGTACCCATGTCATGTATTTCAATAACAACGAATTACAAGTTTTTTTATATTACTTCTAATGTGAAATCTGCCGTATTCAGGCGACATGGCCGTTAACCCTGCTCTAGAGTGTGAAACCGCCGACCCACCCCCCAGGAGGCAGCCGATGGAGACCAATTTCCGCTTTCTTGACACCAAGCCGATCGAACTCGACCGACGCCAGCTCGTGAGAGGTCTCGCCGCCGGATACGTCGTCGCGCTGACCGGCTGCGTCGACAACCAGGCGCTCGGGCGGCAGCAATTGCTGCTGGTTTCCGAAGCACAGATGAGCCAACTCTCGGCATCCGCCTGGACGCAGCTCCGCCAGCAGAAAAAAGTCTCGACCAACAAAGGGCTCAACACGCGCCTGCAGACGGTCGGACGAAAGATCGTCACCGCCGCCAACCTTCAGAACCAGCCATGGGAGTTCACGGTCTTCGAGGGCAAGGAAGCCAACGCGTTCGTCTTGCCGGGGGGCAAGGTCGGATTCTATGAAGGCATTTTCAAGAGCATGGAGAACGACGACCAGCTCGCTACCGTGATGGGTCACGAGACGGCACATGTGACGGCCCGCCATTCGGCCGAACGTTATAGCCAGCACATGGCGGCTGGTGTCGGCATGCAGGCGGCGCAGATCGGATTGCAGAGCGCCAATGTGAGCAATCCGGCCGCTATCGCCGCCATTCTCGGCGCCGGCCTGCAGTTCGGCGTGCTGTTGCCCTATTCGCGCCAGCACGAACTCGAAGCCGACCGGCTCGGAGTCGGCTACATGCAGAAGGCCGGCTACGATCCGCGCCAGTCGCTGCGCTTCTGGCAGAACATGTCCAAGCAGCGCACCGGCCAGGCGCCGCCGCCGGAACTGATGTCGACCCATCCCTCCGATGCCACACGCATGGCCGCGCTGCAGGCGCAACTGCGGCAGATGGGCTATCAGGTGTAACAAAAAAGGCCCCGCGCAAAACGCGGGGCCTTCGATTTCGGCGGCGGCAACGTCTAGCGCAGGTTGCCGCAGAAGCGCTGGATGCGTTCGCAGGCCTTGACGAGGTTTTCGGTCGAGGTCGCGTAGGATATGCGGAAGAATGGTGCGAGGCCGAAGGCTTCGCCGTGTACGACGGCAACGCCCTCTTCTTCCAACAGCGCCTCAACAAAATCCTGATCGGTCGAGATCAGTTTGCCTTTTGGCGTCGTCTTGCCAAGGCATCCTTCGCAGGATGGATAGACATAGAAGGCGCCTTCGGGCGTCGGGCATTTGATGCCCTTCGCCTGGTTGAGCATCGAGACGACGAGATCGCGCCGTTCCTTGAAGCTCTGCGCACGCTCGGCAATGAAATCCTGCGGCCCGTTGAGCGCCTCGACGGCGGCCCACTGGCTGATCGACGTCGGGTTCGATGTCGACTGGCTCTGGATCGTGGTCATCGCCTTGATCAGTTCGATCGGACCGGCGCAATAGCCGATGCGCCAGCCGGTCATCGAATAGGCTTTCGAAACGCCGTTCATCGTCAGTGTACGGTCGTAAAGCTTCGGCTCGACCTCGGCCGGCGTCGCGAATTTGAAGCCGTCATAAGTCAGATGCTCGTACATGTCGTCGCTCAGCACCCAGACATGGGGATGCCTGACCAGCACATCTGTCAGCTTCTTCAGCTCGTCCCATGTATAGGCAGCACCCGTCGGGTTCGACGGCGAGTTGAAGATCAGCCACTTGGTCTTCGGCGTGATCGCCTTTTCGAGTGCCTCCGGCTGCAGCTTGAAGCCTGTCGCCATTCCCGCTTCGGCGAAAACGGGCGTCCCGCCCGCCAGCAGCACGATGTCGGGATAGGAAACCCAATAGGGCGCCGGAATGATGACTTCGTCACCTGGGTTCAGCGTCGCCATCATCGCGTTGTAGATGATCGGCTTACCGCCGGGCGCGACGAAGCATTGAGCGGGCTTGTAGTCGAGCCCGTTCTCGCGCTTGAACTTGGCCGCGATGGCCGCCTTCAACTCGGGAATGCCGTCAACCGCCGTGTACTTCGTTTCGCCGCGCCGGATCGCCGCGATGGCCGCTTCCTTGATGTTGTCGGGCGTGTCGAAATCGGGCTCGCCCGCGCCAAGGCCGATGACGTCGACGCCGGCGGCTTTCAGGTCGCGCGCTTTCTGGGTCGCGGCAATGGTTGCCGACGGCTTGATGCGCGAAAGCGAGTCTGAAAGGAAGCCCATGACACAGTCTCCATAGGGGCGGTTGGTCCGAAAAGCGGCTGCAACCTATGCCGCTCCGGTTGCCCGCGCAACCGCCTTCCTAGGCCCGCAGCCAATAAAGCACCAGCGCGACGAGAAGCAGCGCCGAGCCCGCGACGTCGGCTGTCGCGACCTTCGAAATCCAGCGGCTCGGATCGTCCTGCAGCCGGGCGAAAGCCACGAAGGAGAGCATGCTGGCAAAGCCGAGAACGAAACCGGCCGGTTGCAGCTCGCGGCGAAACGCCGCCACGATCAAAAAGAGCCCGACCAGCCCCAGCATGACCGCGCGGTGCTGCATCAGGGTCAGCAGATTGGCGTCGGTGAAGGTGAGGCCGTAGAGCCCGCGAAGCTGCTTCGCCCCCAGCATGCCGACAGCGGGATAGGCGTTCAGCAGCCCGACAAGCACGAAGATGACGCCGATGACGATTTGGGACATTTGTTTCTCCTGCTCAGAGTTTCATGGCGGCTGCAAGTGCCGGATCGCCGCCCTCGCGGGCGAGACCGGCCACGGCACCGGCGCGGTCCGCCTCCGCCATGTGCTGGCCGAGCTTCCACTTGCCCTCAAACCGCGCCACCGGCATCTCAAAGACAACAAGCGCATTCAGCAGCTTGCCAATCTCGCGCTCCGACAGGCCGTCGACGGACCACGGCGCGGAACGCTTGCTCTCGAAGCGCCCGGTCAGCGCCGCAATCGCGGCCCGCGCGGCATTGGCATCGTCGACAATGTGCGGCACACCATAGGCATGCACGGCGATGTAGTTCCATGTCGGCACACGTCCTGGCGTCGCATACCAGGCAGGCGAGATATAGCCATGCGGCCCCTGGAACACGGCCAGTGCCTCCCGCGCGCCGTCGAACGCCTGCCAATGCGGGTTTGCGCGGGCGACATGACCGACAAGAACCGCCTCGTCGCCGCGCCGATCCAGCAGGAACGGCAGATGCGTGGCAAAAGGCGCGCCGCCGTCGCCTGACGTCACGAGCAGTCCGAACGGCTCGCGCTCGATCAGCGCAACGCATTCGCCCCGGTCTGCCTGCTCAAAACGTGGCGGCACATACATCGTTTCTTCTCCTAGGAGCTCGGAGCGACGGACATGTCGCGCACCGGTTCGCCGAAAACCATCTGCATCGGCACGACGCCGGCCCAGACCGGCAGGTCCATGTCTTCCGGATCGTCGAGCGGCCCGCCGCTGCGGACCTTGGCCGCAACCTCGATGAGCGGCAGCCGCAACACCTGCGTGGCCTTCAATTCCTGCGTATTGGCCGGCCGCGTCTCGGATGGGCGGCCCTGCCGGACACGCGCCGTGAACAGGTCCAGCGCACGCGGCTTGTCGGCCTCCGCCACCGTCTCGGCCACACCATGCGCCATCACCGAGCGATAATTCATCGAGTGGTGAAAGGCCGAACGCGCCAGCACCAGCCCGTCGATCAGCGTGACGGTCAGACAGATCGGCGCGCCGCCGCCGATCATCCGCATCAGCCGGCTCTTGCGCGATCCATGGATCAGCACGGCGTCGCCGTCGCGGACATAGACCATCGGCAGGGCGACGGGCCCGGCCTCGCCCATGAAGGCCACATGAGCGACATAGCCAGCATCGAGAATGCCGTGCACCGTTGCGCGGTCATAGGCCGCCCGCTTCGGCACCTGCCGCACCCGGTGCGCCGCCGAGGTTTCATAGTCGCTCATTGCGTGTTCCTTTCAGACGTCCAGCGTCCGCTTCGGCCGCGCCAGAAGCTCGCCACCGCAATTGGGACAGGTATGTCCCATCGTCTCGGCACAGGGCGGACAGAAGGTGCATTCGAAACTGCAGATCTCGGCCGCGCCGTCCTTCGGCGTCGGCGCCTCGCATTTCTCGCAGGCGGATTTCATGTCGAGCATCGCGTCCTCCTCTCGATTCCGGCCCGCACCATTTGCCGAAATTGGCCCTATCAAAAGGTCCATTTGGTAAAATATGATAGGTCCATTGAATCACGGAGGATCGCACGATGCCCGCAAGCCCTCTGCCCCTCGGCACGCTGGCGCTCGACAACGACGCCGAGGCCCCGCTCTATCGCCAGCTCTACGACGCGCTGCGCGACGCCATACTCGACGGGCGGCTGCATCCTGGTGCGCGACTGCCCTCGTCACGCACATTGGCTGGCGAACTCGGCGTCGGCCGCAACACGGTGCTGACCGCCTACGACCAGCTGACGGCCGAGGGCTATCTGGAGGGACAAGTGGGCGCCGGCACCCGCATCGCCGCCGTCCTGCCCGACAGCCTGTTGCAACTCGACCGGCAGGCGCGCAGACCCGAGCCGGGACGGCCCGCCCGCAACACACGCGGCCTCTCCGAGCGCGGCCGCGCGCTCTCCGCAACGCGCCGCCTCGCGCCGACCTACAAACGCGGCGAGGGCCGCCCCTACCTGCATGGGCTGCCGGCCATCGACCAGTTTCCGAACCTGCTCTGGAGCCGCCTGCTGGCCCGCCATGCCCGCGACCCGCGACGCGGCAATCTGGGTTACGAGGTCGGCATCGGCCTGCCAGCGCTGCGCGAGGCCATTGCCGCCTATGCGGGCGCGGCGCGCGGTGTCGTCTGCACGGCGGACCAGGTGATCGTGACGGTCGGCGCACAAGGCGCGCTCGATATGGCCGCCCGGATGCTGCTCGACCCCGGCGACCCGGTCTGGATCGAGGATCCGGGCTATCTCGGCGCACGCGGCGCGTTGATGGGCGCCGGCGCCACACTGGTCCCCGTGCCCGTCGATGCCGAGGGCATCGATGTCGAGGCCGGCATCGCCCGGCACGACGCGCCACGCCTGATCTATGTGACCCCGTCCCACCAGTTTCCGCTCGGCGCGACGCTGTCACTACAGCGCCGCCTCGCGCTGCTCGACCATGCGCGGCAATCCGGCGCCTGGGTGCTGGAAGACGATTATGATTCGGAATACCGCTATCAGGGCCGTCCCATCGCCTCGCTGCAGGGTCTCGACCGGGCCGGCACCGTCATCTATATGGGCACATTCGCCAAGACGATGTTTCCGGCCATCAAGATCGGCTACCTGATTGTCCCCGAACATCTGGTCGATGCCTTCGGCACCGCCATCCGCATTACCGGTCATGTGCCGCCGTCGACCATTCAGGCGGCGCTGGCCGACTTCATCGGCGAGGGCCATTACGGCAGCCATGTGCGTCACATGCGGACGCTTTATGCCGGACGGCGGGCCTTGTTGCTTGAGGCGCTGGGCAACGACCTTGTACCCTGGCTCGAAGCGGCGCCCGGCGAAGGTGGGCTGCAACTCTCGGCCTTTCTGGCCGACGGCGCCGACGATGCGGCGATGGCCCGCGCCGCCGCCGAGGCCGATATTCACGTCAGTCCGCTCTCGCTCTACAGACTGGAATCCGGACGGCCGGGCCTTTATATGGGCTACGCCTCGGTACCCGAGGCGGAGATCGGCAAGGCCGCGACGCGCCTCGCCGAGGTGCTGACAAGGGCCGGCTGCCCCCGGCGCCCCTGACGGAGAACCCCATGCGCCTCTACCAGATGCAGGACAGCGGCAATTGCTACAAGGTGCGGCTGCTGGCCCACCAGCTCGGCCTGCCGCTCGAACTTGCCGATGTCGACATCCTGAAGGGCGAGAGCCGGACCGCCGACTTCCTCGCCCGCAACCCCAACGGCCGCGTACCGACAGTGGAATTCGACGACGGGCGAACGCTGCCGGAATCGAACGCCATCCTGTTCTATCTGGCGGAAGGGACCCGCTTTCTGCCGGACGACCGCATGGCCCGCGCGCAGGCGCTGCAATGGATGTTCTTCGAGCAATACAGCCACGAGCCCTATATCGCGGTCGCCCGCTTCTGGCAGTCGATCAAGCCGGGCGGCTACGAAGAGAAGAAAGACAGCTTCCCCCTCTGGCACGAACGGGGCTATCAGGCGCTCAGCGTCATGGAACGCCACCTCGCCGATCATGACTGGTTCGCCGGCGGCCGATACTCCATCGCCGATATCGCGCTCTACGCCTACACGCATGTCGCCCATGAGGGCGGCTTCGACCTCGCGCCCTGCAAGGCAATCGGCCGCTGGATGAACCGCATACGGAGCGCGCCCGGCCACGTCCCGATGGACTGGCGGCCCTGACAAAACGGGGCCGCCACAAAATGGCCCCAAAATGGCTCGCCTCCCGTCGACTTTCCGAACCCGAACGGCCCTATTTCCCCGCGACACTTTGTCCGCCTGAGGAGGATTTGCCTCCGAACATCAGCATGTAGCGGGGAGCAAATCATGCCACACACATCGCGCCGCACCGCGTCCGCCGGATCACGGCCGGACCGGTCTCAACCATTTGCCCTGTTTCTCTTCGTCGTTTGCGTTTCTCTCTTTGTCCTTGTCAGTTTTTCCCAGCATCAGGCTCGCGCCGACAGCGCGGGCCTTGTTCGTATGGCGGATGTCGAAAGCGGCGCGCTGTTGCTGAACTCCACGGAGCCCGGGAAATATGTGCCAGCCCCGTTGCTCGCAACGGACGTGCAAATCGACGTCACCGGCCCCATCGCGCGTGCGCGGGTTACGCAGCACTTCATCAATCCGGGCGATGGTTGGGTCGAAGGCAAATATATCTTTCCGCTGCCGGAGAATGCGGCCGTCGACACACTAAAAATGGTAATCGGAAACCGCGTCATCGAGGGGCAGATCAAGGAAAAACAGGAAGCACGACAGGCCTATGAAGAGGCCCGTGCCGAAGGCCGGCGCGCCAGCCTGGTCGAACAACAGCGCCCCAACGTGTTCACCAATTCCGTCGCCAATATTGGTCCGAAGGAAACGATCGTCATCCAGATCGAGTATCAGCAGACGGTGCGTCAGGACGCCGACGCCTTCTCGCTGCGCTTCCCGATGGTCGTCGCGCCCCGTTACATACCGATGAACGCCACGCCGCAGCTTGTCGACTTCAAGCCCGGCGACGGCGGCTGGGGCGAAATATTGCCGCCCGAAGAACCGCTCGATCTCGAACAACCGCCGGTGCTTCACCCCGATATGGGAAAGATCAACCCGGTAAGCCTTGCGATTTCGCTCGACGCCGGTTTCGCGCTCGGCTCGGTCGAGAGTGCGCATCACGAAATCGCGCTGATACGCGATGGTCCGCGCAAGGCGAAATTGACGCTGGCCGAAGAACTGACGCCAGCCAACAAGGACTTCGAACTCGTGTGGAAGCCGGTTGCGGCATCCGCACCCACCGCCGCGCTCTTTCGCGAACGCGTCGGCGACGAGGACTACATCCTCGTCATGCTGACGCCGCCCGCCGGCCAGACATTGCCGAAAGCAAAGCCGCGCGAGATCATCCTGGTGATCGACAATTCCGGCTCGATGTCGGGCCCGTCGATCGTCCAGGCCAAACAGAGCCTTCTCTGGGCGCTGGACAGGCTGACGCCCGCCGACACCTTCAATGTGATCCGCTTCGATCACACGATGACGGTCCTGTTCCCGCAAGCTGTCGCGGCACATGGCGAGAACCTCGACGTGGCCCGCCGGTATGTGCGTGGGCTGTCCGCGCAGGGCGGCACCGAAATGCTGCCGGCGCTCAAGGCCTCGCTCATCGACCCCAACGCAACCGATAATTCGCGGCTCCGCCAGGTTGTGTTCCTGACCGACGGCGCGATCTATAACGAGCGCGAACTCTTCACCGAGATCACCAACAATCTCGGACGGTCGCGCATTTTCACGGTCGGCATCGGCTCGGCCCCCAACAGCTACTTCATGGCCCGCGCCGCCGAAGCCGGACGCGGTACCTTCACGCATATCGGCAGCGAGACGCAGGTCGCCGAGCGCATGAGCGTACTCTTCGAAAAACTGCAGAATCCGGTAATGACCGACATCGCGGCAAGCTGGCCCGACGGGCGCAACACGCAAAGCTGGCCGAACCCGGTGCCCGATCTCTACAAGGGCGAACCGATCGTGCTGTCGGCCCGCATGCCGAAGGCGGAGGGAACGCTGACGCTGAAGGGCGAGCTCGCCGGCGCACCCTGGGAAATACGACTACCGCTCGACGCCGGTGAAACGCGGCCCGGCATCGGCAAGCTCTGGGCACGGCGCAAGATCGAACAGCTCGAGGCCGACGCCCGCATCGAGGGCGACTGGCAGAAGCATGACGACGGCATTCTGAAAACCGCGCTCGGCCATCATCTGGTCAGCCGGCTGACGAGCCTGGTCGCGGTCGACGTGACACCGGCGCGCCCCGACGGTGAAGCGCTGACCAGGCACGACATGCCGGTCAACCTGCCGGAAGGCTGGGACTACGAAAAGGTCTTCGGCGGCGAAGCCATGCCGACGGCGAAACGCGCCGCCCTCCATGCCGCGCCGCCGCCAATGCTGGCGATGGCCGCCATGGCGCCGGCCGCCGAAACCATGGCGCCCGGCCTCGCCCTGCCGCAGACATCGACCGACGCGGCTTCCTTGATCCGTGGCGGACTGCTGGCGCTGATGCTCGCCACCTTGCTGGCCGCCATGCGCTGGCTACAGCGGCAATGGGCGCATACGGCCTTGCCGGGACGGCGGCTATGAACGCGATCTCGAAAAAAGCGGCGGCCCTGTTCTGGGCCGCCGCGATCGCGCTCTGTCTCGGCGTCGGTTTCTATCAAATCGGCCAAGGGCTTTACATCAAGGCAAAGGCCGAGGTAGCGCAGATTCTGCTGGAACGCGCCTGGCAACGGACACTGACCAATGGTCACCCGCACAAGGCATGGCCATGGGCCGACGCCTGGCCAGTCGCCAAACTTGAAGTCCCGACGCTTGGCAAAAGCCAGATCGTGCTGTCGAACGCAAGCGGCGAAGCGCTGGCATTCGGACCCGGACATTTACTCGGATCGCCCCTTCCCGGCGCTGGCGGAACCTCCGTGATCGCCGGTCACCGCGATACGCATTTTTCGTTTCTGCGCGATCTCAAACGTGACGATACCGTCACTCTCACAACCTCCGACGGCGTGACGCTGCGTTATTCCGTGGGCGGTATCGAAATCGCCGACGCGCGGCACACACAAATAGACCCGGGTGCACAAATGGGCATTGCACTTGTCACTTGTTATCCGTTCGACGAAACGGCGCGCGGACCCTTGCGTTACATCGTTTTTGCGGGGCCGAAACCTGATACGATTTAAAATCAGAAAAGTTTGATCCAATGCAGCGCGTCATCCGTATGGATGGGTTTCGAATGATGCATGTGTCCAAGGCAAGACGGCGGTTTTCCCAATTCTACTTGACCGGTGAGGTGCAATTTCGCCGTATAAGTATTGGGGGTATGCGTCGGCCGAGTATCGGCACATGGAAGGTGGATTGCGCTTGGGATTGGAAAACTATCGAAGAACGATTAGCGAAACAAAGCACGCGGCGATCCTGAATGCCGCTCGGGAAAACTTCCTCAAGGGCGGATACAGCCGCGCTGCGATGGCGGAAATCGCGCGCGATGCGGACGTCTCGACGGCAACGCTCTACAAACATTTCGCGTCCAAGGAAGCTTTGTTCACGGCGGTCGTCGAGGCCGTCTACGACAACATGAATGCGCCCACTCTCGGCAATATCGAAGGGGCGACAGCGCGCGACGCGCTGACGAAAATATGCAACGTTTATGCGGCGCAGCAGTTCGAAGGACAAATGAACGGTATGCTTCGGATCGTGATCGCCGAAGTACCGTCATCGCCAGAACTGGCACGCAAGGTTTTCGAGCGCGGTGTTTCGGCGCGGTACAAACAGTTCCAGCAGGTGCTCGATGCGCTTGTCAAGCGTGGCGACTTTAAACCTCACGACACCGAGACGGGCGTACGAATGCTCGGCGGCATGGTGAAGGAGTTCATCGTCTGGCCCGCTCTGTTCATAAGGGAGTTCCAGAGACCGAACGACATCGACAGCAAGATAGAATCCTGTGTCGACGCGTATTTCAGGATGTACGAACGAATACAGAGATAGCCGGAAACGACGGGGGAAAAGAAAATTGAGTTTGGATACGCACAGGCGAAATGTCAGCGACAAGAAGCGCGCCGCCATTCTCAAGGCTGCCCTCGATAACTTCCTTCGAAACGGATTCAGCCGCGCCGGCATGGCCGACATCGCACGCGAAGCGGATGTTTCGACGGCGACGCTCTACAAGCACTTCGATTCAAAAGAATCCCTCTTTGCGGCAGTGGTCAAGCAGGCGGCGCGAAGTGTCGGTGACTATTCCGGCCTTGTTACGCCGGACGACAGCGCCCGCGATATCCTTCGAAAGCTGTGCAAGGCCTATCTGAGCGTGCAGTTCGAGCATAATGCAAACGCACTGATGCGCATTGTAATCGCGGAGGTTCCGGGTGCACCGAAACTCGCTGCCGAGATGTATGAAGTGCTGGCAAACCGGCGCAACGACAGCGTGATGGCGGTGATGGATGCGATGATCGAGCGTGGCATGCTGAAACCACACGACGCGGCCTTCAGTGCCCGGCTGGGCAGTGGCATGTTGAAGGAACTTTTCGTCTGGCCGGCGCTTTTCGAGGCCGACTTCCAGCTTCCGCCCGACGCCGACACGAAAATCGATATGTGCGTGAACGCCTTTCTGGAACTCTACGGTGCCTGACGCGTTCTAGCGCGTCGCCAGAAAGGCATAGCGGTTGACGCTGAGAAAGAACTCGCCTCGCTCGATCAGCCGCAGTTGATCGTCATACCATTCTTGAACGTCAGCCTCCGAAAGCCCGTACTTCGCGCCATTGCCGCGCGCATAACCGTGGATCGCGCGCATGATGCCCGCCGCATAGGACACCGGCTGCCAGAAGGCGGCAAACATCGGCACGATCTCGACCCGCGCAACGGTGAAGCCCGCGCGCCGGAACAACGGCCCGAGCTTCGCCGGCAAATGCGGATCGGCAAGATGCCCGTCCCAGCAGTCGAGAATGCGGGCCATGCGCGCCTCGTCGGAAGAATGCCAGACAATGCTGCGCCAGTCGGTGTCGAGAACCAGTGCCCGTCCGCCCGGCCGCAGGACACGATGAAGTTCCGCCAGCGCCTTCGGCATGTCGGCGACATATTCATAGACCTGCGTCGACACCGCGGCATCGAAGGAACCATCCGCGAAATCGAGCGCTGTCGCCTCGCCAACGACGCATTCGGCCTGCGGCAGCGCCGCCAGCCTCGTGCGCGCCATCGTGATCATGGCCGGCGCCATGTCGAGACCGACGACCCGGCCCGTATCGCCGACCAGCCGCGCCAGATCCTGCGCCAGCAGTCCCGGCCCGACGCCGATATCGATAATTCGCTCGCCAGGCTTCGGCGACAGCATGTCGAGCACACGGGCCCGCTGCCCGACGACATCGGGCGTCAGATACATCGCCTCGACGGCCTTTGCCGCCGCTTCGTCGAATTCGATCATCTGGCTCACGTGTCGTCCTTCTCCCTGTGCGCCGTGATCGCGCGAGCCACGATTTCCGGCTGCGCGAGATCGGCGATCAAATACCGTTTTCCATCGCGGAGCGTCAGGGCCAATGCGCCGCCGCCAAAAACCCGCTGTGCAACCGCCGGTCGCACCGCCGCGCCAGCCACGTTTTGCAACGGCACCAAGAGCGCGCGGCGCCATGGAAATCCCCACTGTGCATCAAGCCGATCGCCCGCGACCGCGACGCGGAGGGTCCGCGCACGCAGGAAGGCGTGGAGGAGCAGCAAAGGCACCACCACGGCCTCGATCGCCAGCGCAATGCTGCGGATCGCGGCAAGCGGTGGCTCGCGCGTGTCGGCCCAGACATAGACGCCCGTCCAGATCGCCGCGACGACCAGCGAGGGCAGGTAAATGGTCCAATGGGCGCGGGAAAGCACCGGCGGGGCGGAGGAGTCGATCATGCCTGGCAGGATTGCAGATGGTCCAGCCGATGGGAAGCGCCGGAATCCGCGGGATTCCGAATGACCGCCGAATTGCCGGGTGGCCATGCCTCATCTGCGCTATACTTATAACTGGCCGCGACGCGAGATTTGTGCGGGCCCTCAAGACGACGCCCGCATCCCCGACGGCACAGACGACGGGAGGAAAGATGACCGGCATTGTTCGCAAGACCGACGACACGAGACAGGGTGAGACGGGACATGGCGTGCGTTATGTTCTCGGCTTCTCGCTATTCGCTGCCTGGGCGGCGCTGAGCCTGATCGTTATTTTCAGCTAGCCGGCGCTCTGGCGAATCCGCGCGCCGCGCCCCATATTGGGGTCATGGCGCGTGACAAGTTCAAATCATTCGGTCGGGGGTCTGAACGTCCCTTGCCCGCGAAAGGCTCTTCAGGCTTTGCCGAGGCGCCCGGGGCTGCGTTTGTGCCCGCGACGGCCGCGCCCGACAGCGAGACATGGGCCGGCGCGCTGCAAGGCGACCCGGCCAACTGGCCGCTTTTCGAACCGCACCGTCCGGAGCGCCCGGCAAAGTCGGAAGGCGGCCGGCCGCTGAAACTGGTGTCAGAATACGAGCCGGCCGGCGACCAGCCGACCGCCATTGTCGAGCTGGTCGAAGGCATCAAGCAGGGCGAGAACGACCAGGTGCTGCTCGGCGTCACCGGCTCCGGCAAGACCTATACGATGGCGCAGGTGATCGCCCGCACCCAGCGGCCGGCGCTTATCCTCGCGCCCAACAAGACTCTGGCCGCCCAACTTTACGGCGAGTTCAAGAGCTTTTTTCCGGAAAACGCAGTCGAGTATTTCGTTTCCTACTACGACTACTATCAGCCCGAAGCCTATGTGCCGCGCACCGACACCTATATCGAGAAGGAAAGCTCGATCAACGAGCAGATCGACCGCATGCGCCACGCCGCGACGCGGGCGCTGCTTGAACGCGATGACGTGATCATCGTCGCCTCGGTTTCCTGCATCTACGGCATCGGCTCGGTCGAGACCTATTCGGCCATGACTTTTTCGGTGAAGCGCGGCGAGCGTCTCGACCGCAAGCAGCTGATCGCCGACCTCGTGGCGCTGCAATACAAGCGTAACGACCAGTCCTTCGTCCGCGGCACCTTCCGTGTGCGCGGTGACACGATCGAAATCTTCCCCGCCCACTACGAAGACCGCGCCTGGCGCGTCTCGCTGTTCGGCGACGAGGTCGAGGAGATCGCCGAATTCGATCCACTGACCGGCCAGAAGAGCGGCAAGCTCGACGAGATCAAGCTTTACGCCAATTCACATTACGTGACGCCGCGCCCGACGCTCAATCAGGCGATGGAAGAGATCAAGCATGACCTTCAGGTCCGCCTGCAGGAACTGAAAGGCCAGGGCAAGCTGCTGGAAGCGCAGCGCCTCGAACAGCGCACGCAATTCGACATCGAGATGATGGAAGCGACCGGCAGCTGCGCCGGCATCGAGAATTATTCGCGCTACCTGACCGGCCGCAAGCCCGGCGAGCCGCCGCCCACGCTTTTCGAATATCTGCCCGACAACGCGCTGGTCTTCGCCGACGAGAGCCATGTGACCGTGCCGCAGATCGGCGGCATGTTCCGGGGCGACTACCGGCGCAAATCGACGCTGGCCGAATACGGCTTCCGCCTGCCCTCCTGCGTCGACAACCGGCCGATGCGCTTCGAGGAATGGAACGCGATGCGGCCGCAATCGGTCTTCGTGTCGGCGACGCCCGGCCCTTGGGAGATGGAACGCACCGGCGGCATCTTCGTGGAACAGGTGATCCGCCCGACCGGCCTGATCGACCCGCCGACCTTCATCCGCCCGGTCGCGACGCAAGTGGACGACCTGATCGCCGAATGTCACGAAGTGGCGGCGAAGGGTCAGCGCGTGCTGGTGACGACGCTGACCAAGCGCATGGCCGAAGACCTGACCGAATATATGCACGAGCAGGGCATCCGCGTGCGCTACATGCATTCCGACATCGACACGCTGGAACGCATCGAGATCCTGCGCGACCTGCGCCTCGGCGCCTTCGACGTGCTGATCGGCATCAACCTGCTTCGCGAAGGCCTCGACATCCCCGAATGCGCGCTGGTGGCGATCCTCGACGCCGACAAGGAAGGGTTCCTCAGGTCCGAAACCTCGCTGATCCAGACCATCGGCCGCGCGGCGCGCAACATCGACGGCCGCGTGATCCTTTATGCCGACAAGGTGACGGGCTCGATGGAACGCGCCATCGCGGAGACCAACCGCCGCCGCGAAAAGCAGACCGCCTACAATATCGAAAACAACATCACGCCGGAAAGCATTCGCCGCAATATCGGCGACATTCTCGAAAGCGTCTATGAGCGCGACCATGTGCGCGTCGATACCGGCGAGGCGGACGAAGCTTTCATCGGCCACAATCTGCGCGCCCACATCGCCGAACTCGAACGCAAGATGAAGGACGCCGCCGCCGATCTCGAATTCGAAACGGCGGCGCGCCTGCGCGATGAGATTAAACGGCTGGAAGCGACCGAACTCGCGATCGCCGACGATCCGATGGCGCGGCAATCGGCGGTCGAGGACAGCGTTGCGAGAACGACGAAACCGAAAGGTCGGTCAACGTCAGGCAAGCCGGGGACAAGGGCGGGGAAATATAAGAGGCGGTAGAGCGATGCGCCAAGAAGAACGATACTGGGACCATATCCTCGCCGTTCTCATTGTACGCGGAGGCACCGCGCCCGCAGGCGATGTTATTGCAGCGGTCGCACGGCGGGCAGGGCTGACTGCCGCAGATATGCGACCAACCAACGCCGACGGAAGGCCCAAGTACAAGTGCCACATCGAAGCCGCCAAGCAATACCTTCGACATAGTGGACTGGTGGTGAGTTCAGGTCGCGGAACATGGAGCATTACAAGCAAGGGAAAGAGTTCGTATCCGTTGTCCGGGAAACGACACATAGCGATCAAGCGATCCGGAAACGCGCACTGGTATTAGCCCTCCCTCACACCCCCATCAGATACTCCACCAGATCCTTCGCATCGAAGACCAGCGAGATGATCATCGTCGCCAGCGCCGCGACGAACCAGACGCCGTAGACGCTCTTCTTGTCGATCTGCCCCCAGCGGCGGATGAAGAGCACCGCGACTGGCGTCCAGAAGACGAGATGCGTGACGCCCCAGAGCTTGTTCCAGCCGACCGTCATGCCGAGGCCCATCGTCGCGACGATGGAAAGGAAGAAGGCCAGCAGCAGCCACCGCGCTTCGGAACGAAAAAACGAGAAAACAAGGCTGCCGACGCCGAGCACGGCCAGCATCCAGTACATCCAGTACTGCACCCATTGCGGCAGCGCCGCCACATAGGCGTCCTGCGCCGCCTGCGCGGCGATGAAGGCGTCCAGAAAACCTTCCATGACTTTCGTCCTCCGCTTGTTATCGTTCGGGGTGGCATATCGAACGCCCGGTCCGGCGGCCGCGCAAGTCAAGATTTCGTCAGCGGCCGATGCCGGAAGAGAGGCGCCGAAAGGGAGAGGCATGGAGAAACCGAAACGACGGACGCTCTCGAACCCCGAACGGGCGGCCGGCAAGTGCCGCTGCGGCGCGGTGCGCTTCGATATCCTGGTTCCCGCCCTCTGGGCCTGGCACGATCATTCCGCCGCCACCCGCGCGACAACCAGCGCCGCCGCCATGTGCTGGGTCGGCAGCTGGAAGAAACGCTTCCGTCTGCTCGAAGGCGAAGACGAGGTGACCCGCTGGGAGGAACCCGGCACCGCCCGCAGCTTCTGCGCCCGCTGCGGCACACCCCTCTTTTATGAGCGCGACCGCTCCCGCCACGTCATCAACATTCCCCGCGCTCTTTTCGAGAGCCGCGTCGGTCGCGAACCGCGTTACCATGCCGGGCTGAAAGAGATGCCCGACTGGGCCTATCTCGGCGAAGCGCTGGCACCCCTCAAGGGCTATCCGGGCATCATGGTGGAGCGGAAAAGGAAGAAAAAGCGAGCCCCTTAAGGCATGTTCTGACCTGCACGCTTTTGCCATATTCGGCCTCTATCCTGCCGCCGAGAACAAGATCACTCATGGAGACTGAATCATGCGCGCGATACTCGCGATCCTTGCACTGACGATCCCGCTGGCCGTCGCCCCGGCCTTCGCGGAGGGCGATGGCGAGCGTTCGGTCGTGGGTCAGGCGGTCGATGGCGTCAAGGAAGGCGGCCGCACCATCGGCCATGGCGCCCGCGATGCGACCAAGGCCATCGGTCATGGCACGCGCGACGCCACAAAGGCCATCGGTCACGGCACCCGCGACACAGTCCATGCGGTCGGCGACACGGCGGACGAAGTCACGACCGAGATCGGCCACGGCACGCGCGACGCCGCGAAGGAAACCGGCAACTTCTTCACCCGCATCGGCCATGCCTTCCGCGACGGCTGGAACGATCTGACGAAGTGAGCCGGCCCGTGACCACCACCCTCCTCCTTGGCGCCACCGGCATGCTGAAGGCTGCGGCAAGTCACGCCGCCTGGCAGGCGGAAGAATGTGTCCTCGTCTCGCGCAACGCCGGTGTTTTTTCCTTCGGCAACGCCGCGCTCGATGCAAGGCTCATCCGCCTGTCGCTCTCCTATGAGGACGAGCCCGCCTTCCTCGGCGCACTCGCCGACTACGCGCCGTTCGATCTTGCGCTGACATGGATCCGTCCCCGCGCCGAATTGCTGCGCGCCGCGCTCGACGCCCTCATCGCGCCGGGTGGGTTGCTGGTCGAAGTGATGGGCTCGCGTTCGATCCTGACGGGCGAGAGCGGCGCGCCCTCCATCGCGGCATTGCGCGCCGAGGTGCTGGCGCATCAGCCCGACATCACCTATGCACAGGTGATCCTCGGCTTCGTGCATGAGGGAAAAAATTCGCGCTGGCTCGATCACGAGGAAATTTCGGCCGCCGCCATCGCCCAGATGGAAATGCCCCTCCCCCGCCGCATCGCCGGCACGCTGGAACCCTGGGACGAACGTCCACACTGACGCTCAGCGCGCATACCAGCCGAACGGGCGGAAGGCGAAATGCAGCGCAACGCCCAGCCCCGCAAACAACAGCGCCACGAGAAGCCGCACCCAGATCAGGCTGAAGCCGATATGCGTCGGGAAGACATGCGTCTTCGAAACCGAAGCCTCTTTCAGATGGCGGATATTCTCAGCGTCCGGCCCGGTGATCATGTCAAGCATGTCGCGCATCGAGCGGTAACGCACGATGGCGACGAAATCCCAGGGTTCAAGCCCGGCCGGCTCGATGAAACGCGCGATCGGTCGCGACATGAAGATGGGATGCCCGGCGCGCTTGAACAGCTCCGGCAGGATGACGCGGTTATAGGCCTCGGCGGCGGCCATGTCGGCCGGGTCGTTGACCAGATTGACCATGAAGAATTCGCGCCCGTCATCGGCCCGCGCCCAGGTTTCGATGGTCTGGCGCGCGCCAAGGGAACTTTGATGGTCTGCGGCCATCGCGTCGATCTGCGCCATGAAGCGGTCGACCTCCTCAGCCGACAGCGGCCTGCCCGCGCCGCCATACCAGGCCCAGAAACCGGCATAGAGCAGCACCAATGCGAGAGAGAGAAGACGGGGACCGGTGAGACGGGGCATGGAACGGTTCCTCTTGCGACGGAGGAATCCTAGGGCCGCCCGATTAAATTGGCAATATACGTGTCAAAATATATCTAGTGCCCAGCCGGCGGCGCCGGCAGCCGCATCCGGCCGAAATGTTCCCGCACACGACCGGCAAGCGCCATCAGTCGCGGATCGTGTTTTACCCACCGCTTCAACGCCAGTCCGGCGCGCATTCCCGCCGCAGCAGCAGCGCCGGCAAGGCTCACGCCACCCACGAAATTGCGCATCTTCATCGGCACATCGCAGAAACTCTCCTTGTAGGGAAGATGACCGACCGAGAGATCGTAGACCGTGTCGCCACGCGCGATGCTCGCCTGCAGTAGCTGGAGAAGATGCAGCCGGCCCGGCGAGAGGCGAGCGTACGCACCCGCCTCGTAGGTATGCACCATCAGCGTCGTGCGGCCCTGACGGCGATGGCCGATGCTACCGGAGAGAAACGCGCCGTCGAGCCGCAATTCGGCAACATCGAGGAGCGAGCGCCCGGCCGGCAACGCGGCCAGCGCCAGATAGGCGTCGCGATAGCCGGGCTCGGTGAAGATCGAACGGATGCCCTGCGCGGCAAGCTGCGCCGCCTTGCGGCTCAGGATTTCGGCGGTCATCGCGACGCACTCCTCGGGTGTCTCCGCAAAGCGAAACGTCACCGCGCCGGACGCTTCCAGCTTGCGCATTTTCGAGCGGTCGATACGTCGCGTCTCGGGGCGGTAACGCAGCGCGAATTCGTCGAAGGTTGCCGGCAGATCGAAAACATAGGCGTCGTCGGGCGCCGCCACGCCGCCGAGTTCGACGAAAGGATTGCGCACCGGCGCAAGCGGCGTACCGAGCGCAAGGGGTTGATTGGTAAGCATCGCAAGATCATGACGCGGCAAGGCCCGGGCGATCTGCCGCCACATCGCCGGAAATTCACCGGCCGGCACACGCGCCGCGAAGTCGGGTGCCAGCAGCGGTGCTTTGTAGTCGGCCATGCGGCCGCCCATGAAGACCAGCCGTTTGAGCCCCATGAAACGCTCAATGCCGAGGGGCGCGAGCAGTAGCGGCTCGCCCTGCCGCGACACCACAACGATCGCCGGCGTCGTCCCGGCGCCCGCATGGGCATGCCAGGCTGAAAGCCAGTCAAAGCTCTGAAAGGCGGTGCCGGTGGCCGTCGCCTCGAAAGCGCGCCAGACGGGCTCGGCCGCCTCGAAACTCGTATAGACGGCGACACCCGCCACGCGCGCCAAACGCTCGGGGAAAGACGCGGCAACGCGGCGGCCACGCTGCTGAGGCAGCGCCGCGGGAACCGGTTCCGTCTGATCCGTCGCCAAAGTCATTTTCCGTCCATCGTCCGTTTTCGGCGCAGTCAGTCCCGATTCGGGACACAACTCCACACTCGGCTTGAGCCAAGCAAGCATTCGGCCAGCGCCGGCGTGCTAGGATTGGCCGCTGCAATGCCCGAAGGAGCCCCGTCCATGTTCCCTGCCCTGATGCCCTTCAGTATCGACGGTTTGGCGCCAGAGCTCGGCGCGCCAGCCCCCGAGCGACTGCTCAACGGCAAGCCTGTGAGCCGCACCTGGAACCTCTTTACGGCACCTGACGGCCGGTTCTTTTCAGGCATATGGGAGAGCGAACCCGGCGCATGGCGGATCGAATATACGGAGCATGAGTTTTGCCACATCATCGAAGGTGTCAGCCGGATCACACCCGATGGCGGCCAACCCCTGACCGTGAAGGCCGGCGATGCTTTCGCGATTCCGGCCGGTTTCCGCGGGGTCTGGGAAGTGCTCGAAAGAACCCGCAAGCACTACGCAATTTATGAAGTCTGACGCTGCGTTAACAAACCGATTCTTGTCAGGTGCAGCGTTGCCCCCTATATGCCTCCGATAGCGAAAGAAAACGGGTTCGGGGGCGGACCCGCAACGATCAAGGGGATCAAAATCGGTATCCGGTTGAAAACCCGCCGTCGCGGCGGCTCCATTAATCGTATCTCCTTCCAGGAGCATTGCACCTGATGCTGCAGGATTTTGTCTACCTGACCGGCGGTCTGGTGATCCTGCTTATTTGCGGCGACTTGCTCGTAAGGGGCGCCACCTCGCTGGCTGCGCGCTACGGCGTCTCTCCGCTTCTGATCGCCCTGACCATCGTCGCCTTCGGCACATCGGCACCCGAGTTGCTGGTTTCGGTTCGCGCCGCCCTCGCCGGTGTCCCCGGCATCGCTCTCGGCAACGTCGTCGGCAGCAACATCGCCAACATATTGCTCATTCTCGGTCTGCCGGCGCTGATCTATCCGATTGCCTGCGCCGGTCGCATCATGCCGCACAATATGCTGATCATGATGGCCGCCAGCGTGACGCTGATCGCCTTGTGCTTCATCGGGCCCCTCGGCTTCTGGCAAGGCCTGTTTCTTCTCACGCTGTTGGCGATCTATCTCGTCTATTCGGGCTGGGATGCGCGCATGAACCCGCACGAACCATCGCCTCTATTGGCATCCGCCGACGACGTGCTGCCCGTTCCTGAACATCTCGGCGACCCATTTGCTCAAGACGCGTCATTCGACGCTGCCCGCAGTCTTCCGCATGGCGATTTGCCGCCGCCGCTCCACTCCCGCCGGGTCATCGCACTCAAGATCGTCCTCGGAATTGCCGGCTTGCCGCTCGGTGCGCGCTTGGTCGTCGATGGGGGCATCGACATCGCACAGGTCTTCGGCGTGTCGGACGCCGTAATCGGCCTTTCGCTCATTGCCGTCGGCACATCGCTGCCAGAGCTCGCAACCTCGGTCATGGCTGTCTTCCGCCGCAACGACGAAATGGTGGTCGGCAACATCGTCGGCAGCAACATCATGAACATCCTGGCCATTCTCGGAATCACGGCCCTGATCGCACCGCTGCCGATTGACAAGGACTTTCTGACCTTCCATCTCTGGGTCATGCTGGGCGCGGCGGTCCTGCTGCTGCCCATGGCCATGACAGGCCACAAGATTGGCCGCATCGCGGGCGCTGTATTCCTGCTCTGCTATGGTGCTTATCTTTATGCAATGTTTGCATTTGGCCATGTGCCGCCGACCGTCGAAAACGGACTGAACGGATTCTGAGAAGGCGATCGTGACTGCAAGCAAGGGAACCGCACTCGTCACCGGCGCGGCACAGCGCATCGGCCGCGCCGTTGCACTGGCATTGGCAGAGGATGGCTGGGCCGTCGCAATCCATCATCGCAGCTCCACCGCCGAGGCCGCCGAGGTCGCACGCGAAATCGAAACGAAGGGCGGACGAGCCGGCGTGTTTGCCGCCGATCTTGCCGACATGACCCAAACGCAGGGGCTCATCGCCGTAGCTGCGGCTGCGCTCGGCCCACTGACATTGCTGGTCAACAATGCTTCGCTTTTTGAAAAAGACGAGGCGGCAACGATGACGCCCGAAAGCTGGGCAGCACACATGGACACCAATCTGCGCGCGCCGGCCTTTCTGGCTCAGGCTTTCGCCGCACAGTTGCCATCGGGTGCGGACGGCAACATCGTCAACCTGATCGACCAGCGCGTCTGGGCGCCGACACCCAAATTTCTGTCCTACACGGTCAGCAAGATGGCTTTGTGGGACCTGACTCAGGTGCTTGCCCGCGCGCTGGCGCCGCAGATCCGCGTCAACGGTATCGGCCCCGGACCGGCGATGATCAATGCCCGCCAGTCCGATGCCGATTTCGAGAGACAATGCCGGGCGACGATACTGAAAAGGGGCACGACGGCGGAGGAGATTTGCGCCGCGATCCGGTTTATTGTCGCCGCGCCCGCTATGACCGGCCAGATGATAGCGCTGGACGGCGGCCAGCACCTCGCCTGGGAAACGCCCGACGTCGCCGGCGTTCCCGAATAGAGACCTGGATATCATGACCCAGTCCGACAATGTCACCCGCCTGAAGATCGCCAATGCAGCGGAAGCCATTCGCCATGTCTTTGTCCGTGACTTGCTGCTGGACGCCCATATCGGTGCATTCCGCCACGAGCAGGGCGCGGCCCAGCCGATCCGTGTCAATGTCGACCTGACAGTGTCCGAAGCCGCGCATGGCGACGATCTGGTCAATGTCGTCTGCTACGCGACCGTCGTCGACCGGATCAAGGTGATCGTCGCCGAAGGCCACCTCAACCTCGTCGAAACGCTGGCCGAACGCATCGCCGCCGCCTGCCTGTCCGACGACCGGGTGGGTGTCGCGTTGGTGCGGGTTGAAAAACTTGCGGTGATTCCCGAAGCATCAAGCGTCGGCGTCGAAATCGAACGTGTCCGCCCACGTCCTTGACGCAAGAAGAGCACGCTCAAAAGCGGCAATGGAATCAACATGTTGGACAGTCCAAATGCCGCACACGGAGGGTTTGTGCACAGCACTCCGCTGACCGCTCCGGACGACGCAGATTATGCGCAAGAAACAGGCGCGGCGCCCACGACGCTGGAATAGGTCCAAAAACCCTATATATTCCAAAGACTTAGAAACGGGGTGGTTTTGCCCCCCTGTCACAAATCCTAATTATTACAAGAAGTTGACGTCTCCGAACGTCTCAAAACCGGAAAGAGTCAACACACTTATCCACAGGCACTGCCCGGCCGGCGAGCCCCTGTCGATGCTATACAGACCGAAATGGACGACACCGAACACAAACCCGCCAAGCAGCCCGCCAATCCCGAAACCGGTGCCGGGAGGCATGGCCGTGCCGACAGCGCCGGTGTGGCATTGATCGCGGCGAAAGTTCGGACGCTGCCCGACAGCCCCGGCGTCTACCGCATGTACGACACAGACGGCGAGCTGCTCTATGTCGGCAAGGCCCGGAGTCTGAAAAAGCGGGTCGCGAGCTACACCAAACTCGCAGGCCAGACGAACCGCATCGCCCGGATGATCGCGGCGACGGTTCAGATGGAATTCATCACCACCGCGACCGAGACCGACGCGCTGTTGCTTGAGGCCAACCTGATCAAGCGGCTGAAGCCGCGTTACAACGTGCTGATGCGGGATGACAAATCCTTCCCGCACATCCTTCTGACCGGCGACCACGAATTCCCGCAAGTGCTGAAGCATCGCGGCGCCCGAACGCGGCACGGCGACTACTACGGACCTTTCGCCAGCGCCGGCGCGGTTAATGCCACCCTCAACGCGTTGCAAAAGGCCTTTCTGCTGCGCTCCTGCACCGACAGCGTTTTCGAAAGCCGGACGCGGCCATGCCTGCTGTTTCAGATCAAACGCTGCAGCGCACCCTGCACCGGCGCCATTTCGGCCGAGGCCTATGCAGAACTTGTGGCCGAGGCGCGCGACTTCCTGAAAGGCCGTAGCCGCAAGACACAGCAGCAGCTTGTTCGGTTGATGGATGAGGCCGCCGCCAATCTTGATTACGAGGGCGCCACGGTCTTTCGTGACCGCATCCGCGCCCTGACACAAATCCAGCAACATCAGGGCATCAACCCGGAAACCGTAACCGAAGCGGATATCTTCTCGGCCTGGGCGGAAGGCGGACAGACCTGCATACAGGTCTTCTTCATCCGGGCCGGCCAGAACTGGGGCAACCGCGCCTATTTTCCCCGCCACGACCGTGAACTGCCGACCGAGGATGTCCTCGACGCCTTCCTTGCCCAGTTTTACGAAGACCGTCATCCGCCGCGCCTGGTCTTGCTGAGCCACGATGTACCGGGCAAGGCACTGCTGGCTGAAGCACTGTCGATCCGCGCCGGGCGCAAGGTGGCGGTCGGCGTGCCACGCCGTGGCGAAAAACGCGAACTGGTCGATCATGCCCTCACAAACGCCCGCGAGGCGCTCGGCCGCCGCCTCGCTGAAAGCTCGACGCAGCGCAAGCTGCTGGAAGGTGTGGCCGAGGTCTTCGGGCTCGAACAGGCGCCGGAGCGCATCGAGGTCTATGACAACAGCCACATCCAGGGCACGAAAGCGGTTGGCGGCATGATCGTGGCCGGGCCGGAAGGCTTCATGAAGTCACAATACCGAAAATTCAACATCAAGGGCGCCGACATGGCCGCCGGCGACGACTACGCGATGATGCGCGAGGTCCTGACGCGCCGATTCACAAGATTGATGAAGGAAAATGCCGGCGACGGTTTCGAAGATGACGGACCGGAAGAAACACGCCCGGAAGCCGCATGGCCCGATCTCATTCTGATCGACGGCGGTGCGGGCCAACTGAAGGTCGCGCTTGAAGTGCTGCACGAACTCGGCATCGATCGCGTGACGGCGGTGGGTGTCGCCAAGGGTCCGGAGCGCGACGCGGGACGCGAACGCTTCTTCATGGCAGACCGTCGCGACTTCATGCTCGAACCGCGTAACCCGGTCCTCTACTACCTGCAGCGGTTGCGCGACGAGGCGCATCGCTTCGCCATCGGCAGTCATCGGGCGCGGCGCTCGAAGGCCATCATCGTCAATCCGCTGGATGAGGTCCCTGGCGTCGGCCCGGGGCGGAAACGCGCCTTGTTGAAACATTTCGGGTCGGCGCGCGCCGTCGCCCGTGCGGGCCTCGCAGATCTCGAATCGGTGGAGGGTATCAGCACCGTGGTCGCCCGCGCCGTCTATGACCATTTCCACGGAAATCCTGACGGGACTGCTTGAAAATTGATCACCGGCCCGCGACATTGGCCGTGGGAATGCTAGACTGCGTGCCTCACGAAGTATGGATCCCGAAATGGCGACAAACCTGCCGAACCTGCTTACCTATTTCCGCATCGCGCTGGTACCGGCTGTCGTTGCCTGTTTCTACATACCTGGCGACGCCGGCCACTGGGCCGCGCTGACGCTCTTCATCGTCGCCGGTGCGACCGACTTCTTTGACGGTTATCTGGCCCGCGCATGGGAGCAGCAATCGAATCTTGGGCGGATGCTCGATCCGATCGCCGACAAGCTGCTGGTCGCCGTCGTGCTGATCGCGCTGACGTGGCAGGACGTCATTTCCGGCTTTTCCCTCTGGGCGGCAATCATCATTCTCTGCCGCGAAATACTGGTGTCGGGCCTGCGCGAGTTTCTGGCCGAGCTGCGCGTCAGCGTCCCCGTAACGCAACTTGCAAAATGGAAAACGGCGATCCAGATGGTCGCCCTGGGCTTCCTGCTGGCCGGACCGGCGGGGGACAAGATATTCCCGGGCATCACCGAAATGGGCATCACCCTGCTCTGGGCAGCCGCCATACTGACGCTCTATACGGGCTACGACTATTTCCGCGCCGGCATCCACCATCTGACCGACGAAACCCCGAAGCGGCGTGAGCCGCCAGCCATGACCAAAACGGCGGCCGAACAGGACGGACCGGCGTGAAGCTGCTCTATTTCGCATGGGTGAAACAGAAGGCCGGCACGGGCGAGGAAGAAGTCTCGCTGCCCGCCAATATCCGTGACGTCAATGGCCTGATCGCCTGGCTGAAAACACGCGGCGAAGGCTATGAAGCGGCCTTCGCCGATCTCGGCATCATCCGCTGCGCCGTCGATCAGGCGCATGGCGATTTCGACACGTCGATCGCGGGGGCGACGGAAGTGGCGTTCTTTCCGCCGGTGACAGGCGGCTGAAACCATGATCCGCGTACAGGCCGAGGATTTCGATATCGGCGCGGAGGTGGCGGCGTTGACCGCCGGCCGCACCGACATCGGCGCGGTCGTAACCTTCTCCGGTCTCGTTCGCGACGCCAGCGGTAACGCGCCGGTCACATCGATGGAACTCGAACACTATCCGGGCATGACCGAAAAGGAACTCGCCCGCATCGAGACCGAAGCCCATGAACGCTGGCCGCTGCAGGCGACGCTGATCGTGCATCGCGTCGGCAGGCTGGCGCCCGGCGACAACATCGTCCTCGTCGTCGCCGCCTCGGCCCATCGCGAGGCCGCCTTCGAGGCCGCGTCCTTTCTGATGGACTATCTGAAGACCCGCGCGCCCTTCTGGAAGCGAGAAGAGGGACAGGGCGAGGCGCGCTGGGTGGACGCACGCGAGAGCGATGACCAGGCGGCAACGCGCTGGAAACGGTAGACCTCTTGCGAAAATCGCCTGTTCCATGCTTCCCAGAAGTATATAGACTGGTCTAATTCAAAATTGACCGGGAAGCATCGCCATGACCAGCACCGAACACGCCACCGAGGCCGCGTCCACCCCGCCCCACGGGTTCACCCGCCACTATCGCCGGAGCCCGCTTACCGATCCCTGGGAGCCGCTCTACTCGCGAAACACCGGCGATGCGGTCTTTTTCGGCCTGCATGTCGCCGCCCCGCATACCAACTCGCGCGGCTTCGCGCATGGCGGGTTGATCTCGGCGCTGGCCGACAATGCAATGGGGCTTTCCTGCGGTCTGAAGCTCGAAAACATCGCCGGGTTGGTGACGGTCGGCCTCACGGTCGATTTTCTGAGTACGGCGCGGATCGGACAGTGGCTCGAAATACGCCCTGAAGTCGTGAAAACCGGCTCGACGCTCTGCTTCGCTCAATGCCTGGTGACAGCCGACGACAAACCCTGCGCACGCGGCAACGCCACCTTCAGCATCGCGAAGCGTTGAACAAAAAAGGGCGGCACGCGCCGCCCTTTTTCAAACCGCGATGCGGGCGTTCAGGCGGTCGCGGCCCGGGCTGCAACCTTCGGATTGACGGCCGCCATATAGTCCTCGAAGAGCGTCGCTGAAATGACACCCGGCGTGAACCGATGCGGGCCGATCTCGCCGACCGGTGTCACTTCGGCCGCCGTACCGGTGATGAAGCATTCGCTGAAGCTCGACAGTTCGTCCGGCATGATGTGGCGCTCGACGATTTCGTAGCCGCGCCCCTTGGCGAGCGCGATCACGGTCTGCCGTGTAATGCCATCAAGGAAGCAATCGGGCTTCGGTGTGTGGATAACGCCATCCTTGACGAAAAAGATATTTGCGCCCGTCGCCTCGGCAACATAGCCGCGATAGTCGTACATCAGCGCGTCCGCATAACCCTTGTTCTCCGCCGCGTGCTTCGAGATCGTACAGATCATGTAGAGGCCGGCAGCCTTCGCCATCGACGGCGCGGTCTCCGGTGAGGGGCGCTTGTATTTTGCGATGTCGAGGCGAATGCCGACCTTGCGCTGTTCCGGATCGAAATAGGACGGCCACTCCCACGCAGCGACGGCGAAATTGATGCGGTTCTTCTGCGCGCTGACGCCCATCATCTCGCTGCCCCGCCACGCAACAGGCCGGACATAGCCGTCAACCAGTTTCTGCGCCCGGAGCGCCGAACGGCAGGCCTCGTCGATCTCGTCGATTGAGTAGGGAATTTTAAATCCGAGAATTTCGGCCGACTTGATCAGACGTTCGGAATGTTCGCGCAGTTTGAAAATCTCACCGCCATAGGCACGACAACCTTCGAACACGCTGCTCGCATAGTGCAGGCCGTGGGTCAGCACATGCACTTTCGCATCAGCCCAGGGAACAAGTTCGCCGTTGAACCAGATGAAGCCGTCGCGTTTGTCGAAAGGAATATCTGCCATGACCTGATTTCCTGGTGTTTCCGCATCGCGCGGGCCTTCGCCGTTACCGACCTTCACCCTGCCCTTGCGTCCCCGCATTCCGGGATTTGCCGGAGACAGATTTACGCGGCAATCGTCTAGTATAGTGACGCGAAGATTCGAGGCTTCCAGCCTTGCGTCCATTCTGTCTCAAGCCGTCCGCAACAGGTAGCACTCCGGATAAAATATGTCAACATCACTGACATAAAATGATGGCAACGGTAAAACCCATGGGAAAACCACAGACAAAGCGCCCATCTGCCCCCGAAGGCGGCGCTTCGGCCGCCCCCGGCAGCGGCTCTGCGGACCATCTGACCGAGGCGATCGAACTGCTTTTTTTCGCGTACCGCGATTTTATCAGCGACCCCGACGAAATCCTGATCGAATACGGCTTCGGTCGTGCCCACCACCGTGTGGTGCATTTCGTGGGTCGCAACCCCGGCATTACCGTTGCCGAACTGCTGGATATCCTGCGCATCACCAAACAAAGCCTTGCCCGGGTGCTGAAACAATTGATCGAGCGGGGTTTCATTGAGCAGGAAACAGGAAAGCAGGACCGCCGCCAGCGAATGCTGTTCCTGACCGCGACCGGCCGCGAAATAGAACAGCGTCTGGCGGCGCCGCAAAGGTCACGCGTCGCCAAGGCATTGGAGAAGGCCGGCCCCGACGCGGATCTCGCCTGGCGCACCGTCCTGCTGGCGCTGGTGAACGAGGATGACCGGCCGGAAGTCGAATCCTTGATCGCAAAGACACCCGCACGCTGAGCGGAAACGCCGGGAAGGTTTTCAGGTGACAACGGAAGCGACGACAGACGCCCAGACAAAGGCGGTCGGAAAAACCGGCCCGTCGGACGACGCACCCCATATTCTGGTCGTCGATGACGATCGCCGCATCCGTGAGTTGCTGAAGCGCTACCTTTCCGACAACGGCTATCGTGTAACCGCGGCCGAGAACGCGGCCGAGGCACGCGCGCGGCTGGCAGGTCTGTCATTCGACCTGCTGGTGCTCGACGTCATGATGCCTGGCGAAAGCGGCCTCGATCTGACGCGCGACCTGCGCCGCAATTCGACCGTGCCGATCCTGATGCTGACTGCGCGCGGCGAGGCCAGCGATCGTATCGACGGGCTGGAGCGCGGCGCCGACGATTATCTGGCCAAACCTTTCGAGCCACGCGAACTTCTGCTGCGCATCGGCACAATCCTGCGACGCGCGCAGGCGCCAGGTGCAATGCGGCATGACGAAGTTTCTCTGGGGTCGTGTCGCTTCAACACGACACGAGGCGAGCTTTGGAACGGCGACAGGCAAATCCGGCTGACAACGCGCGAGATTCAGTTGCTGCGCATCTTCGCGGCCAATCCGGGCAAACCCTTGTCGCGCATGGACCTGTGCGACAATGAGGCCGCTGAGCGCTCGATCGACGTTCAGATCAACCGCCTGCGGCGCAAACTCGAAACCGACCCCCGAAACCCGGTATATTTGCAGACCGTGCGTGGCGAAGGCTACGCGCTGATGCCTGACTGACAGCGATCGACATGCAAACCGAGGTTCAGATGAACGCGCAGTCCGAGCGCACAAAAATAGCGCCCATGACATGGCACCCGTTTCAGATAATGAAGAGACTGATGCCGCGCGGTCTTTACGGCCGCTCGCTGATCATCATCATTACTCCAATGGTGTTGCTGCAGTTCGTCGTAACCTACGTTTTTCTGGAACGTCATTGGCAACTGGTAACGCAGCGATTGTCGGCCAAGACCGTTGCGGAGATTGCGCTGATACTCGCCGAGTTCGAAGAAAATCAGACACCTCAGCAGGCCGCCAGGATCGCCGCAAGGGCAAACGCGCATATCGGTTTGCCGATCGCGTTCCTCGATGGCGAAGTCCTGCCCGAAACGCCATCTTCGACAGGCAGTCTGCTGGACAATTCGCTCAACGACGAATTGCGTCTGCGCATTGCACGGCCTTTCTGGATCAATACGTTACAATACGACAAATATGTCGATATCCGCATTGCCTACAATGGCGGTGTCATGCGCATCCTGACACCAGCTTCACATGTTTACGCGTCGAACTGGCATATCTTTCTGGTCTGGATGTTCGGTACGTCGGTCGTGCTGATCATCGTGGCGATGGTCTTCCTGCGAAACCAGATACGCCCCATCGAGCGGCTGGCCGAAGCCGCGGAGTCTTTCGGAATGGGCCGCGACGTGCCGAGCTTCCGGCCGCAAGGTGCGACCGAAGTGAGAAGCGCCGCCCAGGCCTTCCTCGACATGCGCGCGCGCATCCAGCGTCAGATCGAGCAGCGCACTGCAATGCTGGCCGGCGTCAGCCACGATCTCAGAACGCCTTTGACCCGCTTCAAACTGCAGCTTGCAATGCTGGGCGAAGGACCCGAAATCGAGGACTTGCGCGCCGACATCGCCGAGATGGAGCGCATGCTGGAAGACTACCTCGAATTCGCCCGCGGGCACCATGGCGAGACGTCGGAAGAAACCGACCTTGCCGAACTCATCGAGGAAGTGCGGACCGACGCGCAGCGCAAAGGCCACGACCTGCGGCTCGACCTGCATGGCGATCTCGTCTTGCCGCTCCGGCGCAACGCCTTCAAACGCTGCCTCACCAACATCGTCGACAATGCCTGCAGGCACGCCGCGCATGTCTGGGTAACGGCGATCCGCGACACCGATGACGCCGGTGATGGCGGCGGCATCGATATATTTGTCGACGACGACGGCGTCGGCATTCCCGAGGATCAGCTTGAAGAGGTTTTCCGCCCGTTCTACCGGCTTGATGCCGCGCGCAATCTGGAAGACGGCGGCTCCGGCCTGGGGCTCGCAATTGCCCGCGACATCGCGCGCGGCCATGGCGGCGACATTACGCTGGCCCGCAGCCCGATGGGCGGATTGCGCGCCGTCATCCACGTGCCCGTCTGAGAGCGCCGTTTCCAATCGAAACCATCCCAAATTAAGTCAGCATTGTTGACTTATTTTAGGGTGGCCTGTAAATAGTTGTGGCGCTGGAAACTCAATTGAATTGCAGACGGAGTCGGCTCAATGACACTCCCGGACATGGTCGTTCGATGGCAGGCGGCGTGGCAAAGCCTCGATCCGGCTCACATTGAGACCATCTATGCGCCAGACGCCACTCATATGAGTTCGGTCGTCGTCGAGCGGATGAACATCGCCGACGGGACCTTGCGCGGGCACTCGGAGATTCGCGCCTATGCCGAGGTGTCGGCCGGGCGGCTCAGGAGTTTCAAGGCCGAGATTCTCGGTGCGATTTCGGATGAGAAAGACGGCGCCGGCCGTGCCTCAATCGAGTACTGGCGCGTTCTCAATGGTGACGAAAAGGGCCGCAAACGCGTGGTCGAAATGCTCGAATGGAAAGACGAACATATCACCGCCTGCCGTGTGTTTCATTTCTGATGACTCACGCCGCCGCGCCGGCCCCGCGTTCACGCCGGCCGAGGCCGTGCAGCCGTTCGATAAACGCTTCGCCACGTCGCAACCTGCGATCAAGATCGGCCATCGTCTGGGCCTGATCGTCGTCATCTTCAAGCCAGACCCGGAACACGGCACCCCAGACCAACGCAAGCCCCCGCACACGCAAGGCACCCCCCAGGCCTGAACTGTCGATATCGGCCGCTTCAAGCATCCAGCCCAATGATTGCAGCATCGGCCGCATCAGGCCCGCAGCCGCCACCGGATCACGCCCAATATCCCGGGCTATCCGCTTCAGCGCCGGTTTGTAGGCTGTGAGCGCATCGAAGCGCATCATCAGCACATCGAACAACCTGTCCCGTGCTGCCTCGCCCGCGAGATCTTCCTCCGACGCCAATTGCAGCACTTCGGCATCAATGCGCCGGCTGAAAGCGGCGAGAATCTCGCCCTTCGAGCCAAATATCCCGTAAAGCGCCGGCAGGCCGACGCGCGCCGATTTGGCAATCTCGGCCAGCGACAGACCCGTCCAGCCGCGCGACGCCGCAAGCTTGAATGCGGCATCGATGATCTTCTCCTCGGGATCGCGTTTGGCGGCCATTTCGTCGTTCCCTGGAAACACAAGGTGATGTGAAACGAAGATAGGGCGTCGTGCCACGCTTGACGAGACGGCAAAGGCCTATTTGCCGAGGGCACGCGCCCGGTCGCGCGCCGCGAGCGCCGCGCGCCGCAGAAGCGGCGACAAACCGCCCTCGCCCATCAGGACGTCAAGCGCGGCGGCCGTCGTGCCACCCGGCGAGGTCACATTGGCCCGAAGTTGGGACGCCGCCTCCGGCGAACGACGCAGCATTTCGCCGGAGCCGCTCACCGTTTCGCGCGCCAGCTTCATCGCCATCGCCGGTTCGAGGCCCAGCGCCTCCCCCGCCGCCGCAAGGCATTCGACCATGTAGAACACATAGGCCGGGCCGCTGCCGGAAATCGCCGTCACGGCGTCGATATGCGCTTCGCTCTCGACCCAACCAACTTCACCAACTGCGGCGAGAAGCTGTTGTGCCATCTCCCTCTGTGCCGGTGTCGCCCGCTCGTTGGCGCAGGCGATGGTGATACCGCGTCCGATTGCGGCGGGCGTATTGGGCATTGCGCGCACCGCATGCACCTCGGCACCAAGCAGTTCCTTGAGCCGGTGGAGGCCGGTACCCGCGGCAATCGAGATAAACAGCGTTTCGGGATGCACGAGAAGTGAAAGCGCAGGCAGCACCTCGCCCATGGCCTGCGGCTTGACCGCGATCAGCACCACGGCAGGCCGTGCGGCGGCGATGTCGCGTACCGACGCGTTGAGCGTAATATTCCTGGCGGCCACAAGTTGTTCGATCTCGGATGCGGGTGTGGGCTCAAGTACAAAAACCTGCGACGGCGAAAGCCCATGCTCAAGCCAGCCGGAAAGAAGCGCGCCGCCCATCTTGCCCGCGCCCACCAGAACCAGCGGGCGCTCGAGAGAAAGTGTCATGGCAGAAACCGTCATTTGATTGAAGTCGCCGGAACCGGACGAACCGGATCAGGCCCGGCCTTGTGTCTCGAACATGGCCGCGGCGATGGCTTCTTCGGCCGATTTGCCCGCCCACATGACGAATTGCATGGCGGGATAATAGCGCTCGCAGGCCTCGACCGCGAGACGCAGCAACGCCTCACATTGCTCCGGCGTGGCCGCCGCGCCGCCGCACAAGAGCAGACTGTTGCGAAACAGCACAACGCCGTCATCCGACCAGATGTCGAAATGACCGGACCATAGCTGCTCGTTGATCAGTGTCAGAAGATGGCGGATCACCGGCCGCTTTTCGGGCGGTACGCGCAGATCGAGCGCGCAGGCGACATGGAGGCCGGAAAGGTCGTCACGCCAGTTGAGCGAGATCTGATAGTCGCGCCAATCACCTGCCACACAGATATTCAGTTCGTCTTCGTGGCTTCGTTCGAAAAACCAGTCGCGGACGGACGCCACCTGCTCAAGAAGATCGAGGGGATTGCCGTCGAATTCCGCAGTCTCGGCGACTGTGCCTTTCATTCGTTCCCCCGCATCGGATGCCACTGAACGAGGCCGAAACCCCATATCTAGTAGGCGCTCCTGCCTCTACACACGATACCTAACGTGCATGATGCGTTGAGTCGGCGCAACCCTGAGGGACCATTGCCGGGCCGAAATCGAGACAAAAGCTGTGGGAAACCATGGACGCAATCAGACGCCATCGCCAACGGCGCCGCTGGCGGAGAGCTTCGTGGGCTTGGCTTTCTTTGCCGCAAGCGCCGCTTCCAGCACGTCGAGCCGGGCCTTGAGCGCCTCGTTTTCCTCCCGGGCAAGTTGGGCCATCGCCCGCACGGCGTCGAACTCTTCCCGGCCGACCAGATCCATATCGGCAACCAGCCGCTCGGCCTGAGCCCGGATCAGCGTCTCGACTTCGGTACGGACACCCTGTGCTGCACCGGCGGCGTTGGTGAAAAGCCGGCCGAGCTCGTCGAGAATACGATTCTGCGTCTGGGTCATGGGCAGGTCTCCGGTTATGCCTTCGCCCGGAAAGATAACGCCTTGCGGCGCGAATGCGAACCGGACCGAACGACGCGGGCTGCACAAGGCGGTTTCCTTGACATGAAGGGGCCCGGAGGCAAACTAGCGCGCCATCGCCCATCGCAGGGGCCACACCGAGGCCGAATCCCATGCCCTTCCCCGAAATCGACCCGGTGCTGATCCAGATCGGTCCCTTCGCCATCCGCTGGTACGCTCTGGCCTATATCGCCGGCCTCATTCTGGGCTGGCGCTATATCGTCGCCCTGGCTGAAGCGCCGCGCCTTTGGCCCGGCAAATCGCCGGTCACACGGCTCGACGTCGACGACGCGCTCCTTTGGGCGGCACTCGGCGTCATTCTCGGCGGTCGTCTCGGTTATGTGCTGGTCTACAACCCGGGATACTTCTTTCAACACCCGCTCGAAATTCTCTATGTCTGGCAAGGCGGCATGAGCTTCCATGGCGGCGCCTTCGGCGTTCTCGTCGCGATGTTCTGGTTTGCCCGCAAGCGCGGCTTCCCTGCCTTGACGATGATGGACCTGGTGAGTGCGGCCGCGCCCATCGGTCTCTTTTTCGGCCGCATTGCCAACTTCATCAATGCCGAACTCTGGGGCCGTATCACCGATGCGCCTTGGGGCGTGATTTTCCCGGGCGCCGGTCCATTTCCACGTCATCCGAGCCAGCTCTACGAGGCCGCCCTTGAAGGTATTGTGCTCTTCTTCGTGCTGCGCCTGCTGACACATCGCTTCGGCATGCTGCAAAAACCGGGCGTCGTGATGGGTGGCTTCATCGCCGGCTATGGCGTCGCACGCACCATTGTCGAGTTTTTCCGTGAGCCCGATGCGCAGATCGGCTTCCTGTTCGGCCATTGGCTGACAATGGGCATGATACTGTCGATTCCGATGGTACTTGTCGGCGCCGCCATCATCTGGAAATCGGCGACAAGCAAGGCCCCGACACCGAAGCCCAAACGGAAATGAACGCGGGCCACACAGCGCTCGCACGTCATATCGTCCGGCTGATCGAAGAAACGGGGCCGATCCCGCTCTCGCACTATATGGCGATCGCACTCGGCCACCCCGAGCACGGCTATTACATGACGCGCGACCCATTGGGCCCGCGCGGCGATTTTGTCACCGCACCCGAAGTCAGCCAGATGTTCGGCGAGCTGGTCGGCCTCTGGCTGGCCGATGCCTGGGTAGCACAAGCCGCACCTGCGTCCTTCGTTTTGGCCGAACTCGGTCCCGGTCGCGGCACATTGATGGCCGACGCCCTTCGCGCCATGCGCGCCGTCCCCGGAATGACCGAAGCCGCGGAAGTGCATTTCGTCGAAACGAGCCCCGTATTGCGCCAGGCCCAGAAGAAGCGCGTCCCGCAAGCGACATGGCACGAACGCATCGACACATTGCCCGATCAACCACTTTTCCTGATCGCCAACGAATTCTTCGACGCCCTGCCGATTGTCCAGTACCAGCGCACCGGGCGCGGCTGGTGCGAGCGCTATGTGGGTCTTGCGGAAGGTCGATTGGCGCCCGTGCTCGCGCCCGTCCCGCTCGCAAACGACAAGGCGCTGCCCGCCGCCATGCGAGACGCCCCGGAGGGTGCCTTCGTCGAAACCTCTCCCGCATCACTCGCAATTGCCGAAGGCATATCGGCACGCATCGCCGCGCGCGGCGGCGCGGCATTGATCGTCGACTACGGCCATGTCCGAAGCGCTCCCGGCGACACGTTGCAGGCCCTGCGCGGCCATGAATATGCCAACCCCTTC
This sequence comes from Parvibaculum sp., assembly GCF_030651915.1. Classification (GTDB taxonomy): domain Bacteria; phylum Pseudomonadota; class Alphaproteobacteria; order Parvibaculales; family Parvibaculaceae; genus Parvibaculum. The sequence continues at coordinate 439,066 of NZ_JAUSBV010000008.1, forward strand.
GATGCACCGGGCGAGGCGGATCTGACGGCACATGTCGATTTTGAAAGCCTCGCGCTTGCTGTTGTCGCAGGCGGTGCCGCGGCATACGGGCCGGTCGAGCAAGGCGCCTTTCTGAGGGCACTCGGCATCGAAGCGCGCGCCGCAGCCCTGCGCAAGCAAGCGACCGAGGCACAAGCCCGCGACATCAATTCAGGACTGCAGCGATTGACCGCGCCCGATGAGATGGGCAGCCTGTTCAAGGTGCTCGGTATTGCCCCCCGCGGTACGATACCGCCGCCCGGATTTTTTTGAGGTTGCGCCGATGCTGACCGCGAAACCCCTCGACGTCATCGCCCATATCCGGCACGGTTTTTTCACGCGTGAAGGCGGCGGGTCCAAAGGCATCTATGCTTCGCTCAATTGCGGTCTCGGCTCCGGCGACGACAAGGAGACGGTGCGAAAAAATCGCGCCACCGTTGCCCAGGCGCTGGGCGTCGAACCGGACAATCTGGTCACCGTCCACCAGATTCACAGCGCCGACGTGATCGACGTGACGGCGCCATGGACCTGGGAAAACGCGCCGCAAGCCGATGCGATGGTAACGGCCGCCGCTGGTATTGTGCTGGGCGTTCTGGCCGCCGATTGCGCGCCGGTGCTCTTCGCCGACAAGAATGCCCGCATCATCGGCGCGGCGCATGCAGGCTGGAAGGGGGCGTTGACCGGCGTCATGGAGGCCACCATCGAGGCGATGGAACGGCTTGGTGCAACGCGCGGCCACATCGCGGCAGCGATCGGCCCCTGTATCTCCAGGGAAGCCTATGAGGTTGGCCCTGAGTTCCGAACGCGATTCGTCGAGGCCGATGCCGTCAACGCCAAATGGTTCACGGCCTCCGAAAAGCCCGGCCACTTCATGTTCGACCTGCCCGGCTATGTCGAAGCACGGCTGACCGCTGCCGAAATTGGCGCCGTTTCGATGCTCGGCCACTGCACCTATGCCGACCGCGCCCGATTTTTTTCCTATCGCCGCGCGACTCACCGCAACGAACCAGATTACGGCCGGCAAATATCGGCGATCATGCTGCGACCCGAATAAATGACAGTCCGGTAACGACGGTCCGAATCGGACTAGACTGTCCTCCAGCAGGCGCCCACCATCCGGGCAAGGCATTGGGGCATCCGGCGGTGCTGACGAAAACGCAACCCGAATTCGCGAAAGACGCTTCGGACTGGAAACGGACCGGTGCGCACCGGCTTCGTATCGGCGTTGCCATCGCCATTTTCGCGATGGCGGCCTGCGCAGATGATGCGGCCTCGGACCGCAACGCACGGCCTGCCGAAGCGGCAGCGACAACGGCTGCCCAGTCCAGCCATGGACCCGGCATCGCCATTGCCGCCCTGAGTGGCGCGCCAATGGCGGAGGCGGCCATCTTTGCCGCGCTGCTGAAAGAGGAAGCGGCCAAAGCGCGGCTTCCGGTCGCCGATGGCGAGGCGAGCACCTACGAAATATCGGGCGCAATGGATGCCGGAGAGAATGCCGAGGGTGCCTATGTCGTCACCGTGATCGACGTGCGCGATGCAACGGGCGCGCGGGTCCACCGTGTCGTCAACGAAGAAACCCTGCCGCTCCGCGCCGGAAACGGCGACCCCTGGGCCCATATCGCCCGGGCCGACCTGCGCCGCATCGCCGGTGACGCAGCGGCACGGCTGGCCGTCTGGTATGCAAGCGAAATCGATGCGCAAAGCGGCGCGATGACGAAAGCCGGAAGCGGTGACCGCATCGTCACCGGCAGCATTGCCGCCAGCGCCGCGCAAAGACCGCAGGACCAAGACCGCCTCCCCTTCGACATCATTGTCGGTGCGGCGCCCGGCGACGGCAATGCGGCGCTGACGCGGGCCCTCGACAGCGCACTGGCCCGCCGCGTCCCGACCGCAACTTGGCTGCGCAACGAGGGATACAAGATCGAGGGCAGCATCTTCACTGCCTCGCGCAATGACGGCCGCACCGAAGTTTCAATCCACTGGATCGTGACATCGCTGAGCGGCGAAACGCTGGGCGAAGTGAAACAGCGAAACGCACTCGATGCGGCGAGCATCGCGGGGAACTGGGGCAAGCTCGCCGAGAACGCCGCGGAGGCCGCCGCCGAAGGGGTGATGGCGCTGCTGGCGCCGTCGCCCGGTCGGTCCTGATTGCGCGCGAATGGCCTGAAAACAGGCAGTTTCGGGCCAAAAGTTTGCGTGTTTACAGGGTCGGATCGCCTTGTTACAACGCGCTCGCGCCGTCACCGACCTGTCATCTTTCCGGCAGGGCTGTTGCGGCGATTTGAAGTTCAGGGGCGAAGCGCGGGGATCACGGCATGAAACTGGTCGCAGGCAATTCAAACCGGGCGCTTGCCGAAGCCATCGCCGCCTATCTGAACCTGCCGCTCACCAAATCGGTCGTCCGCCGCTTCGCGGACATGGAAATCTTCGTCGAGATTCAGGAGAACGTCCGCGGCGAGGACGTCTTCGTGATCCAGTCGACTTCCTATCCCGCCAACGACCATCTGATGGAAACGCTGATCATCATGGACGCGCTCAGGCGCGCCTCGGCGCGGCGCATCACCGCGGTGATCCCCTATTTCGGTTATGCGCGGCAGGACCGCAAGCCCGGCGCGCGCACGCCGATCTCGGCAAAGCTCGTCGCCAATCTGGTGACGACGGCAGGCGCCGACCGCGTGCTGACGCTCGATCTCCATGCGGGACAGATACAGGGCTTTTTCGACATCCCGACCGACAATCTTTTCGCCGCGCCGGTGCTGACGCGCGACATCGAGCAGCACTACGCGGCCAATGGCAATGTGATGATCGTCTCGCCCGACGTCGGCGGCGTGGTTCGGGCCCGCGCGATCGCCAAGCGCATCGGCGCCGACCTTGCGATCGTCGACAAGCGCCGCGAGCGCGCCGGCGAATCCGAAGTCATGAACATCATCGGCGATGTGAAGGGCCGCTCCTGCATCCTGGTCGACGACATCGTCGACTCGGCCGGCACGCTCTGCAACGCCGCCGAAGCGCTGCTGAAACAGGGCGCGACCGAAGTTTCTGCCTATGTGACGCACGGCGTTCTCTCCGGCGGCGCGGTCGCCCGCGTCTCGGCTTCGCAACTGAAAGAGCTCGTCATCACGGATTCGATCCAGGCGACCGAAGCCGTCCGCGTCAGCCACAATATCCGGGTCGTCTCGATCGCCCCGCTGATCGGCGAAGCGATGCGCCGGACCGCCGAGGAACGCTCGGTTTCGAGCCTGTTCGACTGACCCGAGCCACACCGGCCCCCTTCCCGCCCCGGTTGAGTTTTGCCCGATTGGCGGCTATAAGGCCCGCAATCCCGCACTTCCACACCCCTGGAGGAGACTTGCGGGTCATCGCGTGGGCCGCTAAGGCCCCGTTTTTATTGGAGAATTTGTCATGGCCGAGACTCTGACGCTCAAGGCCGAGACGCGCGAGAAAGGCAGCAAGGGGGCTGTCCGCTCGCTCCGTCGCGAAGGCCGCGTTCCCGCCGTCATCTATGGCGACAAGAAATCGCCCGAACTGATTGCCATCAGCTACAAGGACGTCACCGCCCTCTACCAGAAGGGCACGTTCATGAGCCACGTGCTCGACGTCGACGTCAATGGCAAGACCGAGCGCGTGATCCCGCGCGACGTGCAGTTCGAACCGGTGCGCGACTTCATCATCCATATCGACTTTCTGCGCCTCGGCAAGAACGCGACCGTCACCGTCGACGTGCCGGTGCACTTCCACAACCACGAAGCCTCGCCCGGTCTGAAAGCCGGCGGTGTGCTGAACATCGTGCGCCACGAAGTCGAACTGGTCTGCCCGGCCGACGCGATCCCGGAACAGCTCGACATCGATCTCACCGGCTACGAGATGGGAACGTCGATTCATATTTCGGCCGTCAAGCTGGCGGACAATGTGAAGCCGACCATCGCCGACCGCGACTTCACCATCGCAACGATTGCCGCCCCTGCCGCCGTCGTCTCGGCCGGCGCCGGCGCCGGTGAGGAAGCCAAGGCTGAGGAAGCGACGGACGCGGCAAAGCCTGCCACCAAAGACGCCTGATCCGCGTGACCTGAAAGGAGCCGGCGATGATCCTGCTCGTCGGTCTCGGCAACCCGGGCGAGAAATACGCCCGCAACCGCCACAATATCGGTTTCATGGCGGCGGACGCGATTGTCCGCCGCCATTCCTTTTCGCCGCTGCGCGCCCGCTTTCAGGGCCTGGTGTCGGAAGGGACGCTCGATGGCGCGAAGGCCATCGTGCTGAAGCCGACCACCTACATGAACGAAAGCGGCCGCGCCGTCGGCGAGGCGCTGCGCTTCTACAAGCTGACGGAAGCCGATGTGATCGTCTTCCACGACGAACTCGACCTCGCCCCGGCCAAGCTGCGGATCAAGACCGGCGGCGGCGCCGCGGGGCATAACGGCATCCGCTCGATCGCCGCCCATATCGGACCCGATTTCCGCCGTGTACGGATCGGCATCGGTCATCCGGGCGAGAAGGATCGCGTGCTGAACGCGGTGCTCGGCGATTTTTCGAAGGCGGAGATGACCGGCTGGGTCGAACCGCTGATCGAGGCGATTGCCGATGCCGCGCCGCTGCTCGCCGAAGGCAAGGACGCGACATTCGCCAACAAGGTCCATCTGGCGCTCAACCCCGAGCCGCCGAAGAAAAAGACCGATGAGACAAAGAACGGAGACGCCTGAGCCATGGGTTTCAAATGCGGCATTGTCGGACTGCCCAATGTCGGCAAGTCGACGCTCTTCAACGCGCTGACGCAGACCGCCGCCGCGCAGGCCGCCAACTATCCCTTCTGCACCATCGAACCGAATGTCGGCGAAGTGGCGGTGCCGGACCCGCGGCTTGAACAGCTCTGCGCCATCGCCAAGAGCAAGGAAATCATTCCGACGCGACTGACCTTTGTCGACATTGCCGGTCTCGTGAAGGGCGCCTCGAAGGGCGAAGGCCTTGGCAACCAGTTCCTCGCGACGATCCGCGAGGTCGACGCGATTGCCTATGTGCTGCGCTGCTTCGTCGATGACGACATCACCCATGTCGAGAACCGCATCGACCCGCTGGCCGATGCCGAAATCGTCGAGACGGAGCTGATGCTGGCCGATCTCGAAAGCCTCGAAAAGCGCGCGACGGCGGCCGAAAAAAAAGCGAAGACAGGCGACAAGGAAGCAAAGCAGCTTTTCGATCTGATGCATGTGGCGCTTGAACTTCTGCGCGAAGGCAAGCCCGCGCGGATGGCGACGGCGCAGGGCAAGATCGCCGACGAGGACATCAAGGCCTGGGAAGGCCTGAACCTGCTGACCTCGAAGCCGGTGCTCTATGTCTGCAACGTCGAGGAAGCGTCCGCCGCGACCGGCAACGAATATTCGAAAGCCGTCGAGACGCGCGCCAAAGCCGAAGGCGCGCAGGCCGTCGTCATCTCGGCGCGCATCGAGGAAGAGATCGCGCAACTGCCGGCCGGCGACCGCACCGAATATCTCGAAACGCTGGGCCTTTCCGAGCCCGGCCTCGCGCGTCTGATCCGCTCCGGCTATGCACTTCTCGATCTGATCACCTATTTCACCGTGGGTCCGAAAGAGACGCGCGCCTGGACGATCACCCGCGGCACGCGCGCGCCGGCAGCGGCCGGCGTCATCCATACCGACTTCGAAAAGGGTTTCATCCGTGCCGAGACGATCGCCTATGACGAATATGTGAAACTGGGCGGCGAACAAGGCGCGAAGGATGCCGGCAAGATGCGTCTTGAGGGCAAGGAGTATGTGGTGCAGGACGGCGATGTGATGCATTTCCGCTTTGCCAATTAGGAACCGGAAACGGCATTTTCGCACGCCCCCGAAGGGCGGGGATAACCCGGTTTGTGACAGCGAAAATCGACTGCAGACCCCCCTCTGTCACAAAACTGTCAAAAAACTGTCACAAATGGAAAATGACGGGGCGACAAAAAAAGTAATCCCCGGTTTCGGACGGCGGTGAAAATCGCGCCGAGACGATTCTGGAGGCGGGAACGAAAAACTTATCCCCGGGGGCCAGCATGGCGGCATGCGCGCCGCGCGATTCGGCGGGTGAAAAAAACTTACCCCCGGGGGTCGCCGTCGACGCCCAAGCCCTCCAGGGGCAGGTGGGAACACAAACCAGCGCCGCGCAAGAATATGTTCCGTATAAAGACAACAGGCATCCCATGACCCAACCGAAATATTACTGGGAGGACTTCCGCCTCGGCGAGACGGTCGAGTTCGGCGAGAAGCATGTGACGAAGGAAGAGATCGTCGAATTCGCCAGCGAGTTCGACGCGCAGCCCTTCCATCTTGACGAGGAAGCGGCGAAGGCGTCGATCCTGGGCGGGCTCTGCGCCAGCGGATGGCACAGCTGCGCGATGATGATGCGGATGATGTGCGACGGCTACATTCTCGAAAGCGCCTCGCTGGGCGCGCCGGGCGTCGACGAGGTGCGCTGGAAGAAGCCGGTCTATGTCGGCGATGTGCTCCGTGTGCGGCGGACCTGCGTCGAACGCCGCGCCTCGAAAAGCCGCCCGGAAATGGGCCTGACCAAATTCCATATCGAAATGCTGAACCAGAAGGACGAGGTGGTACTGACCTCGGACGGCTGGGCGATGTATGGCCGCCGTCATCCGGGCGCGCCTGTCGAGGGGAGCGCCTGATGCCCTGGTTCGAAGACATCGCGATCGGCGCCCGGCTCGACCTCGGCGCCTATACATTCACCGAAGCGGAAATCATCCGCTTCGCGACCAAATACGATCCGCAATATTTTCACATCGACGCGGAAGCGGCGAAGGCCGGCCCCTTTGGCGGGCTAACGGCGAGCGGCTGGCACACGACCGCGACCTGGATGAAAATGATGATCGCCGCGCGGACCGGCCGCGAGGAACAGCCCGACGAGACGGGCCGCAAGCCCGCCGGCGGCCCCTCGCCCGGCTTTCTCGAGATGAAATGGCCGAACCCGGTGCGCGCGGGCGACACGATCACCTATTCGTCAACGGTCGTCGAAAAAATCGAAATGAAATCGCGGCCAGCTTGGGGCATCATCCGGAGCCGGAATGTCGGCACCAACCAGCGCGGTGAAACCGTGCTCGACTTCATCGGACAGGGCATGGCCGAACGCCGCGGCGACGCGGGTTGAGAACAGAAAATTCAAGGGAGGCAGCAATGGCACGCAAGGGCAAGACGATCACGCTGAAGAGCGGCGACGGCGCCGAAATTCTTTGCTACCACGCCAAGGCCGAAGGCACGCGTAAAGGCGGGCTGGTGCTGATCATGGAAATCTTCGGCGTCACCGCGCATATCAAGGATCTCTGCGACGAGTATGCGGCGCGCGGCTATGACGTGCTGTCGCCGCAGCTTTACGACCGCCAGGTGAAGGATTTTCAGGCGAGCTACGCCCAGGAAGACATCCAGAAGTCGCTGGAACTGCGCGCCAACAATCCTTACGAGAACACCGTGCTCGATGCGCAGATGTGCATCGACAAATTGCGCGCCGACGGCAGCGCCAAGGTCTTCATCACCGGCTATTGCTATGGCGGCACGGTGAGCTGGGTCGCCGCCTGCCGCGCCGAGGGGCTCGATGCGGCGTCCTGCTATTACGGCGGCGCGATCAAGGACTATATCGACGAGACGCCGAAATGCCCGACCATTTGCCATTTCGGCGAGAAGGACAAGGGCATCCCGATGGACGACGTGCGCCGCATCGAGGCCGCGCATCCGCAAGTGAAGGTCTATGTCTACGACGCCGACCACGGCTTCAATTCCGACCGCCGCAACAATTACGACAAGGCGTCGGCCGAACTGGCGCTGAAGCGGACGCTGGAATTGTTCGAGCGGGTGTGAGGGGGGCGGACGCTTTTGGGTTTGCCGGACGCAACTTATTTCAGGTCGTCATTGCGAGGAGCGCAGCGACGAAGCAATCCAGAAGCCGCAAGCGCAGCATTTGCCGCGCCTGGATTGCTTCGCTACGCTCGCAATGACGAGTTAGGGGGGATGGAATGCGTTATTCAGCTTTTGTCCTGCTTGCGGCCTTTGCCATCGGATGCACCGACGCACGCGCGGCCAATCCCTATGAGGTTTTCCGGTTAGGGATGAGCGAGGCGGACGTCGTTGCGGCCGCCGAGGCACATGGCGGCAGCGTCGTCGACCCAACCAAGATCGTCCCGCAAGACGCCGGCAGGAAGCCGCCAGACTTCGGCAGTTTTCAGATGCTCGTCGGCGGCATTCCGACAGGCACTATGGGCTTGGGAATGTTCGTGCTCGAGAACGGCGAGTTGAAATCAATCATGTTCGACTACAATTTCAAGTCGCCGAAGCCCCGGATTTCTCAGGACACATGCGACACGATGTTCGCGCATATCCGTCAGACCATCGCGATGGCCCATGGGCAACCCGCCTCCGATGAGGTCGAGGTAGAGGATGACATACGCGGACACCTGCTGACCTGGCAGCTCGAAGAAGGCACGCTCTGGGCCTATCAGCGCATGCATGGCACGGCGGCCCCGGAAAAAGACCCCTATTGCAGCGACGTCGTGACGACGGCTTTCGCCGGTACGGACGAGGCATGCGAAGAATTTTACGCGCGGTTCTTGAACGCCATGGGCCTTCCGGCCGATAGCCTGGTGACAGCGGCACCCATCCGGCAATGACGATGTGGAGAAACACCCTGCACACCGTCGCCCTCACTCTTTTCGCCATCGGCTCGGCCAGCGCTCATGCCGCCAATCCCTATGAGGTTTTCCGACTGGGGATGACGGCGGACGAGGTCAGAAGCATTTTTGCCGAGCATGACGGAGAGATAATCGAGGAGAGCAACGACAACGAACTCATGCTTGGCCGCATGCCCTCACGCGAACCGGCAGCTGCGACCACCCTCGTTTTCAGAGATGGGCGTCTCCGCCTCGTCATTGCCAATTATGACCCCGTGATCCGTTTCGACGAACCCAAGATGACGACCGGGTGGTGCGAGGAGAATTTCGTGTCGATTCGCGCCGGGATGGAAACGGTATTCGGAAAGTCGGAACCGCTCGTCTGGGACGAGTCTGACGCCGATGTCCGGTCCGCGGTTGTGAAATGGAAAAGCGCCCGGGGCTTCGTAATGGCCGTCATGTCGCTCAATAACGAAAGCTGCGTGGATTTGTACGCGCTGCTATTCGATGGTTCCGAGGAGGAATTGATGGAAGGGATAGAGCGCCGGTAGTGTCCAGACGCGAAGGTCTATGTCTACGACGCCGATCACGGCTTCAATTCCGACCGCCGCAACAATTACGACAAGGCATCTGCGGAACTGGCGTTGAAGCGGACGCTGGAATTGTTCGAAGGGGTGTGAGGGGGGCGGACGCTTCTCCTTCCCACCCTCCCCCTGTGGGAGGGTCGAAATTTTCGAGCGCTAGCGAGACAAATTTCGGGGAGGGGTGAAGCGTTGCGCCTATGAGCACATCGCAAGCACCCGAACCCGCCGCAGCCGCCCCTACCCCTCCCCAAACCGCTTGCAGCGGTTTGACCCTCCCTCAGGGGGAGGGTGGGAAGAGAGTGAAGGCCCTACCCCCTCGGCCCGTAAGTCCTGAACTTCTCGACATTCACCGCCATCTCATCATCCGACAGCAAGTCCGGTTCGCAGAGTTGCAGCGCGCGGCAATATTGGGCGGCCAGCGTTTCGACTTCATGGGCGAGATGCAGCGCATCCTCGACGGTCCGCCCGAAGGCGATCTGGCCGTGATGGGCGAGCAGGCAGGCGCGGCGCGCGTCGAGCGCGGCGACCGCATGGGCGGCGAGTTCGGCGCTGCCGAAGGTCGCGTAAGGCGCGCAAGGGATGTCGCGGCCGCCGGCCACCGCCACCATGTAGTGGAAGGGCGGGATCTCGCGCTTCAGCACCGCCAGCACGGTGGCGAAATCGGAATGGGCATGGACGATGCCGCCGGCTTCCGGATGCGCGGCATAGATGGCCGCATGCATCCGCCATTCGCTGGAGGGTGGGAAGGTGCCCGACAGGATGCGTCCGTCGAACGCAATCTCGGCGATGTCGGCGGGAAGAAGATCGGTATAGGGAACGCCGGACGGCGTGATGAAGATACGGTCGCCCGCCCGCGCCGAGACATTGCCCGACATGTTGGGCGAGAGGCCGGTCCGGGCGAGGTCCTGCGCCGCATCGACGACGCGCTGCCGCAGCCAGGCCTCGTCGGTGCCGCCCGCGTCCCGCTCAGCCATCGCGCCGCTCCGGATAAAGCCCCAACAGCCCCTCGCGGCTCGCCGCGCAGACGCCGCGCTCCGTCACGAGGCCGGTGATGTAGCGCGCGGGCGTGACGTCGAAGCCGTAATTGGCGGCGGGGCTGCCCGGCGCCGCGATTTCGACGGTGACGATCTCGCCCGCCGCTGTGCGGCCGGTCATGTGGGTGACCTCGCGGGCATCGCGCTCTTCGATCGGAATTCCCGCCACACCGTCCTCGAGCGACCAGTCGATGGTGGTGTGCGGCAGCGCGACATAGAAGGGGACGTCATTGGCATCGGCCGCCAGCGCCTTGAGATAGGTGCCGATCTTGTTGGCGACATCGCCGGTCGCGGTGGTGCGGTCGGTGCCGGTGATGCAGAGATCGACCTGGCCGTGCTGCATCAGATGGCCGCCGGCATTGTCGGGGATGATGGTGTGCGGGACGCCATGGCCGCCGAGCTCGAAGGCGGTGAGTGCGGCGCCCTGGTTGCGCGGCCGCGTTTCGTCAACCCAGACATGGACCGGGATGCCGGCATCATGCGCCATGTAAATCGGCGCCAGCGCCGTGCCCCAGTCGACACAGGCAAGCCAGCCGGCATTGCAATGGGTGAGAATGTTGACCGTCTGGCCGGGTTTGGCCTCGGCGATGCCGCGGATCAGGCGCAGGCCGTTCTCGCCGATCCGGCGGCAGATCTCGACATCGTCGTCGCAGAGTTGCGCGGCGCGGGCATAGGCCGCCGCGGCCCGGGCATTGGCGCCGAGCGGCGCCACGGCGGCGCGCATTTCGTCGATCGCGTATTTGAGATTGACGGCGGTCGGCCGCGTTGCGCCGAGCAGGACGCAGGCCGCTTCCAGCGCGGCGTCGGAGGGATCGGCGCGCAGCGCGAGGCAGATGCCGTAGGCCGCGGTGGCGCCGATCAGCGGCGCCCCGCGCACATTCATGTCCTTGATCGCGCGGGCGCAGTCGTCCGCCGTTTCGAGGCGGATGAGCGCGAATTCATGCGGCAGTCTGGTCTGGTCGATCACCTCGACCGACCAGTCGTCATCGGCGACCCGGATGGTGCGGTAAGGGATGCCGTCGATCTTCATGATCTCGCTCCCGGCCGGTGTCGGTCAGTGGCCTTCGAAGGAACAGAGCGACAGCACCTCGATGTCGAGCGCTTCGAGGCGCTGGCGGCCGCCAAGTTCCGGCAATTCGATGACGAAGCTCGCCGCCGCGACCCGGCCGCCCGCCCGCGCGATCAGCTTGACCGAGGCCTCGGCCGTGCCGCCGGTCGCGATCAGATCGTCGATCAGCAGCACCCGCGCGCCGGCATCGATGGCGTCGGTATGGATTTCGACCGTGTCGGTGCCATATTCGAGATCGTATTCCTGGGAGATGGTGGCGAAGGGCAGCTTGCCCTTCTTGCGCACCGGCACGAAACCGAGATTGAGCCGGTGGGCGACGGCGCCGCCGAGAATGAAGCCGCGCGCCTCAATGCCGGCGACGATGTCGAAAGTGGCGCCGTCATGCAGCGCCACCAGCGCGTCGACCGCATTGCGGAAGCCGACCGGGTCGCCCAGGAGCGTTGTGATGTCGCGAAACAGGATGCCGGGCTTCGGATAGTCCGGAATGGTGCGGATGAATTGTTTCACGTTGCTGTGTCTCCGTTTGATCTTGTTTAGTCGTCTGCTGGCGAGCCGTTCACGCCGGATTACAAACTTGTGTCACCCCGGCGATCCCGGCGCCTGTCCCGGCAAAGGCCGGGATCCACAAGCAGCAGCGGCAAACGACGAGGTGAAGGAAAGAAGGGTTCACGCGGAGGCGCGGAGGCGCGGAGAAGGGGAGAAAGCAAGAAAGTTTCAAGCAGCGGCACAGGGAACGTTTTCTGGCGCTTCGCGCCGAAGGCGCAATAAACTATCTCTTCTCCGCGGCTCCGCGCCTCCGCGTGCAAAATCTTCACCTTGCCATGGACTGCCCATGGACCCCGTCTTTCGCCGGGGTGACACCTCTGGATTTGGCTGCGCTCTTTCAACATCTTCACCCCTTGAGCACCCGTCCGGCGACCGCGTCGAGCCTGGCGACCAGCGCCGGATCGCGCTTGTCGGGTGCGGTGATCAGCGCCGTGTCGAGGACGCGGTCGAGGCCCTGCGGCGAGGGCTGGCGCTCCGGGCCGAAGCTTGTCGCCACGGCGCGGATGACGGCGCGGGCGTGCCCGGCATTTTCCTCCAGCACGCGGATCACGTCCGAAACCTCGACATGGGCATGGGTCGGATGCCAGCAATCGAAGTCGGTGACCATGGCGACCGTCGCGTAGCAAATCTCGGCCTCGCGGGCGAGTTTCGCTTCCGGCATGTTGGTCATGCCGATCACCGAGCAGCCCCAGGAACGATAAAGCTCGCTCTCGGCCCGGGTCGAGAATTGCGGGCCTTCCATGACCAGATAAGTGCCGCCGCGCTTGTGGCGAATGTCGTGTTGCTTGCAGGCGGCCTCGATGTGATCGCCGAGGCGCGGGCAGACCGGATCGGCCATCGAGACATGGGCGACGAAGCCTTCGCCGAAAAAGCTTTTCTCGCGCGCGAAGCTGCGGTCAATGAACTGGTCGACAATGACGAAGGTCCCGGGCGGCAGCTCTTCCTTCAGCGAGCCGACCGCCGAGACCGAAATGATGTCGGTGACGCCGGCGCGTTTCAGGGCGTCGATATTGGCGCGGTAATTGATGCTGGAGGGCGAATGCGGATGGCCGCGGCCATGGCGCGGCAGGAACACCATCTCGATCGTCTTGCCGTCGCCGATGGGCAGCTCGCCGAAATGCAGTTCGTCGGAGGCCGCGCCCCAGGGCGTGGCGATGCGTTCCCAGCGCTCGTTGCGCAGCCCCGGAAACTCATAGACGCCGCTGCCGCCGATCACGCCGAGTACGGTTTTGGTCACTGGTCTCTCCCGCTTCTCTTACCGTCATGGCCCGGCTTGTCCGGGCCATCCACGTCGTGGCGCCGGAGTAAGGACAGAAAGACGTGGATGGCCCGCATGAAGCGGGCCATGACGACCGGGGGGTTATGCGTCCCCCATATAACAAACCAGCGCGCCTGCGCCATGAAAAAGGGCCCCGAGAGGGACCCTTTTCCGTCAATTTCGTGTGACGCGCCTCAGTGCTGGTCGGACCAGACCTTGCGCATCGAGAACCAGAGGAAGCCGCTCAGCAGCACCAGATAGATCATCACCTGGAAGCCGATGCGGTGACGCTGTTCGAGCTTGGGCTCGGCGGTCCACATCAGGAAATGGGTGACGTCGCGGGCCATCTGGTCGACCGTGTTGGGCGTGCCGTCTTCATAGTCGACCTGGCCGTCCGACAGCGGCTGCGGCATGGCCAGCACATGGCCGGGGAAATAGGTGTTGTAGTGCAGGCCCGGCAGCACCTCGAAGCCTTCCGGCGCCTCGGCATAGCCGACCAGCAGCGAGTGGAGATAGTTGACGCCGTCCGGCCGCGCCTTGGCGATGACCGAGAGATCGGGCGCCGGTGCGCCGAGCGCGGCGGCGGCGGCTTCCGGATTGGGATAGGGCGAGGGGAAGCGGTCCTTGGGCTCGCCCGGCCGCTCGAACATCTCGCCCGAATTGTCCGGCCCGTCGATGACGACGATGTCGGCCGCCAGCGCCTTGACCTGGCCTTCGCTGAATTCCGGCCCGCCCGGCTCCATCAGATTGCGGAAGCGGACGAGTTCCGCCGAATGGCAGACGGCGCAGACTTCCTTGTAGACCTTGTAGCCGCGGCGCAGCGCGTCGCGGTCGTAAACGCCGAAGACACCCTCGAAGGACCATTCGAGCTGGATCGGCTTGACGGCATCCGCCGCCTGGGCGGGGCCCGCCAGCAGCGGCATCCCGATCGCGGCGGCGGCCGCCAAGGCCAGAAGGCCGGTCTTGCGGGAGATTTCGATCATCTTGTTTTTCACTTGTCCGTTCTCCCTCAGCTCTTTGCCGGTTCGGACCCGAGCACGGAAGCGGCAATGCTTTCGGGCAACGGTTTCGGCTTCTCGATCAGCCCCAGCACGGGGAAGAGAACGAGGAAGTGCAGGAAGTAATAGGTGGTCAGGATGCGCGAGAGATCGGTGACGTCGAAGCCGCCCTCGCCGACCGGGATCAGGATCTTGTCGGGCGACTGGCCGCCGCAATAGCCGAGGCCGATGCAGACCACGACGAAAATCCAGAAGAACTGCTTGTAGAGCGGCCGGAACCGCGCCGAACGAACCTTCGACGTGTCGAGCCAGGGCAGCACGAAAAGGATCGCGATGGCGCCGAACATCAGCACCACACCGCCGAGCTTGTCGGGCACCGCGCGCAGGATCGCGTAGAAGGGCAAGAGATACCATTCGGGCACGATATGGGCCGGCGTCTTCATCGGATCGGCGATGATGTAGTTGTCGGGTTCGCCGAGACCGTTGGGATTGAAGAAGACGAAATAGGCAAAGAGGATCATGAAGATCGACAGGCCGAAGGCGTCCTTCATCGTCGCATAGGGCGTGAAGGCCACCGTGTCCTTTTTCGGGTCCTTGACCTCGATGCCGGCCGGATTGTTCTGCCCCGTCACATGCAGCGCCCAGACGTGAAGGATGACGACGCCGGCGATCAGGAAGGGGAAGAGGTAATGCAGCGAGAAGAAGCGGTTGAGCGTCGGATCGCCGACCGCGAAATCGCCCCAGAGCCAGGTACGCAGCGCCTCGCCGACCAGCGGAATGGCGCCGAAGAGATTGGTGATGACGGTGGCGCCCCAGAAGCTCATCTGGCCCCAGGGAAGCACGTAACCGAAAAAGGCGGTCGCCATCATCAGCAGATAGATCAGCACGCCAAGGATCCACAGCACTTCGCGCGGCGCCTTGTAGGAGCCGTAATAGAGACCGCGGAACATGTGGATATAGACGGCGATGAAGAACATCGAGGCGCCGTTGGAATGCACATAGCGGATCAGCCAGCCATAGTTCACGTCGCGCATGATGTGCTCGACGCTGGCAAAGGCCAGTTCGGTCGTCGGGATATAGTGCATGGCGAGCACGATACCGGTGACGATCTGGACCGCGAGGCAGAAACTCAGCACAGCGCCGAAGGTCCACCAATAGTTGAGGTTCTTCGGCACCGGGTAATCGACGAAGCTGTCATTGACAAGCCGCATGACGGGCAGGCGCTCGTCCATCCAGCGCGAGAAGCCGTTGCCGGGCGTGTAGGTGCTTTGATGGCTCATCTTTATGCCCCTCAGCCGATCATGATTCTGGAGTCGGACAGGAATGCGTAAGGCGGCACCTCGAGATTGGTTGGCGCCGGGCCTTTGCGGATACGGCCGGAGGTGTCGTAGACCGAGCCGTGGCAGGGGCAGAAATAACCGTCGAATTCACCGCGATAGGAAAGCGGCACGCAACCCAGATGCGTGCAGACGCCGATGACGACCAGCCACTTCTTGTCGATCTCGCCGGACGGGCCGGGCCGCAGGCGGGCGACATCGGATTCGGGATCGGGCAGCGTCGCCACATCGACGCTTTCGGCCGCCGCGATTTCCGCATCCGTGCGATGGCGGATGAAGACCGGCTTGCCGCGCCACTTGAAGGTGCTTTCCTGACCGACCGGAATGTTCGAGATGTCGACCTCGATCGACGCCAGCGCCAGAACCGAGGCATCGGGGTTCATCTGGTCGATCAGCGGCCAGATGGCATAGGCCGCGCCGACGGCGGCGAAGGATCCGGTAGCTACATAGAGAAAATCGCGCCTGGTCGGCTCGACCGCGTGGGTTTGTGCCACGGTTCAGGTCTCCTCGTTGAAGTGCAGCAACGGGGTGGAAGATACCCGCTGCTTCGAGCGAAAGACCGACGAATCCCCTGCTTTCGCCCCATGCATTGCGTGGTTTTGTGGCATCCAATCAGGCCATTGTCCAGCCCCGCCCACCCTGTGGCAGGATGACGCATCGCCGCATGCCGAATTGACGCAATCGGCGCCGTTGCGGCGCGTTCCATCCCTCTGTTCAAAGGTCTCCGATGCGCCTCGCGCTCTATGAACCCGACATCCCGCCCAATGTCGGAACTTTGCTCCGGCTCGGCGCCTGTCTCGGCATTCCGGTCGACATTATCGAGCCTTGCGGCTTTCCCTGGTCGGACCGCGACCTCAAACGCGCGGCCATGGACTATGGCGCGCTGGCCGAGGTGACGCGGCATGCCTCATGGGACGATTTTCGTCGCACGCAGCCTCACACATCGCGGCTGGTGCTGCTGACGACCAAAACCCATAATAATTTTGTGGACTTTCGCTACCGGCCCTCGGACATCCTGCTGGTCGGCCGCGAAAGCGCCGGCGTGCCGGACGAGGTGCATGCGGCAGCGGATGGCCGCGTGACGATCCCGATGCGGCCCCCTGCCCGCTCGCTCAACATGGCGGTGGCGGCCGCGATGGTGCTGTCGGAAGCGCTGCGGCAGACGGCGGGCTTCCCGGCCGGGTTCCCGGCGGCTAAGTAAGAGCGGTCAATTGTAAAAAGAAGAGACGATGTCCGAGAGCAACGGGAAGACCACCGAAGAACGCAAAGCGCGCGCCGCCAAATGGTTTCGCGCATTGCGCGACCTGATCTGCGCCGAATTCGAGAAGCTGGAGGACGAGCTGACCGGCACCTTCGCCGATCGTCCGGCCGGCCGCTTCGTCCGCACGCCCTGGCAACGCGGCGACGGCGCGAAAGACGAAGGCGGCGGCGAGATGTCGGTGATGCAGGGCCGCGTCTTCGAAAAGGTCGGCGTCCATATCTCGACCGTCTACGGCGAATTTTCCGAAGACTTCCGCAAGCAGATGCCGGGTGCGGAAGAAGACCCGCGCTTCTGGGCGAGCGGCATTTCGCTGATCGCCCATATGCAGAACCCGCGCGTGCCGGCCGTGCACATGAACACGCGCCATGTGGTGACGACAAAGGGCTGGTTCGGCGGCGGCGGCGACCTGACGCCGGTGCTTGACGGGCAGCGCCGCGCCGATCATCCCGATACGGTCGATTTTCACGCGGCGATGAAGCGCGCCTGCGACAGGCACGACGCGGATTACCATCCGAAGTTCAAAAAGTGGTGCGACGAATATTTCTTCCTGCCGCATCGCAACGAACCGCGCGGCACCGGCGGCATTTTCTACGATCACCTGAATTCCGGCGACTGGGACAAGGACTTCGCCTTCACGCAGGATGTGGGGCGGGCTTTCCTCGACATCTATCCGGCGCTGGTGCGCCGCCACATCAACGAGGCATGGAGCGAGGCCGAGCGCGAGGAACAACTGATCCGGCGCGGCCGCTATGTCGAATTCAACCTGCTCTATGATCGCGGCACGACCTTCGGCCTCAAGACCGGCGGCAATGTCAACGCGATCCTCTCCTCGATGCCGCCGACGGTGAAGTGGCCGTGAGGTTGGAGAAAGCAGGAACGAACAAAAGGTAGATGCTGTCCCGGCGATAAACACCGGGACAACACATCAGCGCGCAATCAGCTTTGCGAATTCCGGTTTGGAAACGGCGCTGTTGACAAGGCGCTGAACGGCAGGCGTCAGTGCCTGCGCGGTCTGCGTGCAGGCCGTCATCGCGTCGAAACCGCTCGGAAAATCATACCGGGCATCCGCGGTGAGGCTCGACCCGTTGTCCGGATTTCTGAGGGTCACGCGCAATATCCACCAGCCATTCGTCAAACCCGAGGTGGACGAGAACTCGGCATGCGTGAGCTCTCCCTGAAGAACCGTGTCGGACCCGTGAATGGCGGCAAACTTGAATTCATCGTTGAACGAATCTTGAACGAACTGCGCGATCGACCTGTTGCCGGACGCCGTGATCGGCCCCATCAATCTGCAATTGGCGCTGAAGTTACTGGTGTCGCTCAGTGAGCCTACGCTGACGGAGACGCCCTCATGCTTGCGCAGAGCGACGTTGTTGTCCGCATAGGGTGCATAGCTTGTAGGTGTCATGGTCGAACAGCCGGCAAGCGCCACAGCGACGACAACGGCACAAACAGTCCCGACAATCCTCTTCATATCCACCCCCCTGAATGCACGAATTCCCGCTTCGGGAACAGCGCGGTAAAACCTTGCCCAGCGAAGTTTAGGAAAATAGAAAGCCGGAGGCGAGCCAAAAAATTGTTCCGCAGCCGGATGGCCGCCAAGGCAGCCACGGTGGAATTCTCGGAGACTGACATGGCGAAGGGCGAGACGGCGGCGGAACGCTTCGTGCGGCTGAATAAAATTCCGGGCACCTTCCGCGAGATCGACGTGCCGAAAGACCGCAAGACCTCGGCGCTCGAGATGGCACAGGCCGGCGGGCTCGATCCGGCGCGGCTGTTCAAGACGCTGATTGTCGAGACGGATGAGGGGAAGTTCGCCGTTGTCGTGGTGCCCGCCGATCGCGACCTCGACCGCAAGGCGCTGGCGCGTGCGATGAACACCAAACGGATCGACCTCGCGCCGCAAGACAAGGCCGTGAAACTGACCGGCTATGCGATGGGTGCCGTGAGCCCGCTCGGGCAGAAGAAAACACTGCCAACCTTCATCGATGAAAGCGCAAAGGGTTTCCCGACGATCTTTGTCTCGGGCGGCGCCTACGGCCTCGAACTGGAAATCGCGGCCGACGCGCTCGCCGCGGCAGCCGGCGCGACCTTTGCGGCGATCTGCTAGACCGCCTTCGAGTGGCGCGCTTCGCCCTGGCCCAGATAGCTGTCGAAGACGGCGCAGACGGCGCGCACCAGCGGGCGCCCGTCCTGGGTGACGGCAAGCCGCGCGCCCTCGCGGCGGACAATGCCGTCGGCCTCGAGCGGCGCCAGACTTGCGAGTTCGGCCGCGAAATCCTCCGCCCGCGCGCCATGCAGCGCCGCCACCTGATCGAGATCGACCGCCATGTCGCACATCAGCCGGTCGATGACGGCGCGGCGCAGCCGGTCCTCGCCCGTCACCGCAACGCCGCGCGTCACCGGCAACTCGCCGGCCCGGACGCGGGCCTTGTAGCGGTCGATGGCCAGCTCGTTGGCGACATAGCCCTGCGGCAGCGCGCCGATGGCGGACGCACCGAAGCCGATCAGCGCCGGCGCCGCATCGGTCGTGTAGCCCTGGAAATTGCGCTGCAGCCGGCCGGCGCCGAGCGCCTGCGCCATCGCATCGTCGGGCAGCGCGAAATGATCGAGCCCGATCGCCACATAGCCGTGGCCCGCAAGCCGCGCCGACGCCGCCTCATATTGTGCCCAGCGCTCGGCGATGCCCGGCAATGATTCGTCCGGGATCAGCTTTTGATGCGGCTTCATCCACGGCACATGCGCATAGCCGAAGAGCGCGATGCGGGCAGGCCGGAGACCGGCCGCCTTGTCGACCGTGTCGATGAGGCTCGCGACCGTCTGATACGGTAGCCCGTAGCAGAGATCCATGTTGATGGCGCCGATGCCGGCCGCGCGCAGCCAGCCGATAACCCGCGCCGTCACGTCATAGGGCTGGATGCGGTTGATCGCCCGCTGGACGCGCGGCTCGAAATCCTGCACGCCGACGGAGGCCCGCGTGACGCCGGCCCGCGCCATCGCGGCGACATAAGGCGCGTCGGCCGTGCGCGGATCGAGTTCGACCGCGATCTCGGCGTCGAGCGCGACATTGTAGTATTCGCGCAGATGAGCCAGCGTGCGGCCGAAATCGGCGGGCGTCAGCAGCGTCGGGCTGCCGCCGCCGAAATGGATGTGACTGACCAGCATCCGCGCCGGCAGATGCCGCGCGACCAGGCGCGTCTCGGCAAGCATCGCCTCGAGATAGTCGGCGACCGGCGCATATTTCCGCGTCGCCTTGGTATGGCAGCCGCAGAACCAGCACATCTCGGCGCAATAGGCGACATGGAGATAGAGCGACAGCGGCAGCGCCGGATCGAGCTGGCTGAGCCAGGCCCGATAGCGCGCGCCATCGACCGAGGGACCGAAATGCGGCGCCGTCGGATAGGAGGTGTAGCGCGGGACCCGCAGGTCGTATCGGTCGATGAAATCGCTGCGCATGGCATAAAGGCTAGGCGCCGGCGCATGGCCGCGGCAATCCGCGCAAATGCCGCAGCCGGGCGGCAGATGGTCGCGGCGGCGCTATTCTTCCTCGGCGATGACCGCCTTCAGCATCTGCTGCAGCGTGCCCTTCGAGGCGAAATCCCAGTCGCCGCCATAATGGATGTCGTCGACCGCCCAGCGCCCGTTCGCCGATACGAGGACGACACGGTCGGTCCATTGCACCGGCTGCTCGGGCGCGTCGTGAACCAGCAATACATCGCAAGCAACCGTCTCGCCATCGGCTTCGCATTTGCCGATTTCATAGCCGGTCGCGCCTTCGAAGAGCGAGGAGAAGATGTCGCCCTGCAGATAGGGCGGCTCGGAATTGTCGGTCCGTTCGGTGTGGCGCCGCTCGGCCTCGGCGGCCTGCGCCAGCAGACTGTCGAGCCCGGGCGAGATGACCGGTCTGAGCCGCGTGCGGAAATCGCCTTCCGGCACGCCGCCCGCACGCTCGCTGAGACGAATGTCGTAGAAGACCGCCGCAGCCCTGGCCGCATCGTTCTCGGACGCGCCGTCGCCGCAAGCGGCTAGCGGCATCAGCAACAGAAACGAAACAAAAAGGACGCGCATGATCGACCTCCCTCAGTAAATCGTTGCCTGCACAATCGCTTTCAGCCGTTCGATGATCGAGAACTCATCCTCGATGAAATCGCTGTCGATCCACCATTCCTCGACCTCGGCGCGCACACGGCCGATCTCCGGACCTTCGGGCACGCCCGAGGCCTTGATCATCTCGCCGGTCAGCGGCAACACCGGCCGCTCCCAGCTATCGGCCATGGCGAGCAGCGCCCGCCACTGGAAAGCGTTGTGGCCGCGCTTGTCGTCGGCCCAGCCGAGCGAAACGCGATCCTTGAAGAGCTCGATACCCATTGTGTAGAGCGCGCGGCGCACCTCGCGCATCGACAGGTAGCAGACGATCCTGGTGGTGTCGGTCAGCATGCGCGTCAGCCGGTCGCGCTCGCGGTTGGAAAGACGCAGGCGCGCCGCCAGCGCCGCGACGCCGGCCGCATCGAGATCGAGCATCGAACCGAGACGCAGCACCGGATCGGCCTCACGCAGGAACAACTGCGTCGCCTCGATTTCAACCAACTTCTCGAAACGGTCCAGACGCGTTGCCTCGGGCAGCACGATCGACAGAAGACCGGTCGCCGCCATCTGCCGGAACGCGGCCGCGCCGTTATCGGCTGCCGCAATTTTCAGCAACTCGTCGCGCACCCGCTCGCCCGAGAGCTGCTTCAGGCCCTCGCCTTCCCCGGCACAGGCGCGCAAACCCGCCGGATCGGGTTCGCCCTTGCCGTACCAGGCATGAAAGCGGAAGAAGCGCAGAATGCGCAGATAGTCCTCGCGGATGCGCTCATGCGGATCGCCGATGAAGCGGATGCGCCGCGCCGCGATGTCGGCGCGCGCGCCCAGTGGATCGTGGATCGTGCCGTCGGCATCGCAATAAAGCGCATTGATGGTGAAATCGCGCCGCTTCGCGTCGGTCAGCCAATCGCCGGTGAAAGCGACATCGGCGCGGCGGCCGTCGGTCTTGACATCGGCCCGGAGCGTCGTGATTTCGACACGGCGGTTCGCGGTCACGGCCGTTATCGTGCCGTGATCGATACCGGTCGGCACCGTCTTGATGCCCTTGGCGCCAAGCAGCGCCATGACGCGCTCGGGCGTTTCGGAGGTGGCGATGTCGACATCGGAAACCGGCTCGCCCATCAGCGCGTTGCGCACGCATCCGCCGACGAAGCGCGCGACGCCGCCATCGGCCGCCAGCGCCGCCAGCACCGCCTTTGTGTCGGGCGCGTTGAGCCATTCGGCCCGGACCAGTTGTTTCTCGGCATTCATCCTGCGTCGCTCCGCAAATTCTTTTCATGTCCCGCAGATATAGGATGCGCGGGCCCGCCTGTCTGCCCCGGCGTTTCAGCCCGCCTCGGCACCATAAAGGCGGTCATACATGTTTTTCAGCATCCCGGCCGTCGCCCCCCAGATGTAATGGCCATTATAGGGCATCGCGTAATATTCGCGCCGCTTGCCCCGCCAGACGGCACTGTGGCGCTGGTGATTGGCCGGATCCATCAGGAAGCCGAGCGGTACCTCGAAAGCCTCCGCCACCTCATGCGGCGAGATCGTCAGGCTGAAGCCCGGCGTGACGAAGGCCACCACCGGCAGGATGCGGAAGCCGGTGCCGGTTTCGTAGGCGTCGAGATAACCGGCGACGCTGACATGGGACCGGTCGAGCCCGACTTCTTCCTCGGCCTCGCGCAAGGCGGCCTCGGCCGGGGTTTCGCCGGGATCGATCTTGCCGCCGGGAAAGGCGACCTGGCCCGAATGGGTGCCCAGATGCTCGGCGCGCCGCGTCAGCAGCACATGCGGCCCGTGCAGATGCTCGATGACCGGCACCAGCACGGCGGCGGCACGCAAGCTCGGCCGCTCCTCGGGCTCGACCCAGACATTTTCGTTGAGGTCGTGGTCACCCCGGAGGCGGCGGCCAGGAATGCCTTCGGGCGCCAGCAGGGCGCTGACGGGCGGCGGCTCCCGGTCGGTGCGGGAAAGAATGCGGGTGCGATAGTTAGTTGACAATGAACAACTCGTATGACATATAATTTGTTCACAACCTATATGAACAAATATCTCCAGCGAGGAGACCGGCGATGACAGAAGCTAACATGGATAGGATGGAGGCAATCACGAAGGGGCTTCCGACCAAATCCGCGAAGATCAGAGCTCTGACAGATGCAGGCGGCTTTAGCCGACGTCAGATAGCCGATTTTCTTGGGACAATCCCCCAGCATGTCCGCAATGTTCAGGTGCAGACCACGAGGAAAGCGGAAGCCCTGCCCCAATCGACCCATGTCGAGGTGGGCGCCGGCGGTCGCGTTGTGATTCCCGCATCCGTCAGGGAAGCCATGGGCATAAAGGAGGGCGACCGGCTCGTCGCGCGCTTCGCGGACGGCGAACTCAAACTGATGAGCAAGCAACTCGCCTTGCAGCGCGCGCAGGAAGTTGTCCGCAAACTTGTTCCTGCTGGTGTGAGTCTGGTCGACGAACTGATCGCCGACCGTCGCCGCGAAGCGGCTGAGGAAATGACCGACACGCGAAAGGCAGGCAAGAATGGCTGAGGTGGTTCTGGATGCATCCGTGCTGCTTGTCTCAATACTGCGGGAGCCGGGACACGAGAATATCGCGCCGCTTCTCGACCGCGCCAGAATGTCGAGCGTCAATCTTGCCGAAGTCGTGACCAAACTCACCGCATACGGCCTCTCGATCGATGCGGTCCTCGATCTGGTTGACGATATGGAAATGCAAATTGAACCGCTCGACAAGGGACGCGCCGTCGCAACAGGCTTGCTGACAAACAAGACATCCAGGGCGGGACTGTCGCTCGGCGACCGCGCCTGCCTATCGCTCGCCGGAGAACTGGGGCTGACGGCAGTGACCGCCGATAAGGCGTGGGCCAAGGTCGATGTCGGCGTCGAGGTGCAGACAATCCGCTGACCGTCCGGCCTAGAACGCCATCTCCTCGGCCGGCATGAAGGGCCAGAAGGTGCCGCCAGACCAGACGCCGAACCAGCGCCGGCCCTCATGTTCCTCCTCGACGCCGAGTTCGACCAGATCGTAGAAGACGGCGCGGTTGATCAGCGCTTCAAGCCGCGCCCGCACATGGACATAAGGTGCCGGCTCGCCGGTTTCGGCGTCGATCACAAAACGCATCGGATGCTCGGCGCCGGCGGTCGCGTCGTCGCCGACATTGGTGGTGAAGGTCAGGACCTGGCCGCGACCCTCGCCCTCGACTTTCATGGCAACGGCCAGGAACGGTGCGTCATCGACCGTGATCCCGACCTTCTCGACCGGCGTGACCAGATAGTATTTCCCGTCCTCGTCATGCCGGAGCACGGTCGAAAACAGCCGCACCAGCCGCGCCCGGCCGATCGGCGTTCCCATGTAGTACCAGGTGCCGTCGCGGCCGATGCGCATGTCGAGATCGCCGCAGAAGGGCGGGTTCCACTTGTGGACCGGCGGCAAGCCGCGCGCCTTTTTGCCCTCGGCCTCGGCAACGGCAAGGCCCTTCAACCCGCCCGGCGCGCCGCCGGCTTCGGATTTTTCAGGCTTCCCCGAGGTCTTTCCGGTCGCCCCGGCCATATTTCTCTCATCCTCTCGACAACTTGCATTCGATTTGCTGCCGCAAACCGGCGATTCCGGCCATATTATCGTCACGAACGCCCGCGCCAATGGCGGCCCGGCGCAAAGCGCGACATGCGGCACACACGGTATATGTAGGTCAATGCAGACACTCAGTGAAGCCGGCGGCACTGCCGTCGAGGAAATCGAGGCCACCGGCGCAAAAATCGCGGCGGCGCGCGAGGCCATCGGCGAGGTCATTTACGGCCAGGAACAGGTGATCGACCAGACGCTGGTGACGGTGCTGGCCGGCGGCCACGCGCTGCTGGTCGGCGTGCCGGGCCTTGCGAAAACGCTGCTTGTCCACACGATGGGCCAGGTGCTGGGCCTGGACGACAAGCGCGTGCAGTTCACGCCCGACCTGATGCCCGCCGACATTCTGGGCTCGGAAGTGCTGGAAGAGAGCGGCCAGGGCCACCGGAGCTTCCGATTCATCAAGGGGCCGGTCTTCTGCCAGCTGCTGATGGCCGACGAAATCAACCGCGCCAGCCCCCGCACCCAGTCGGCGCTGCTGCAGGCGATGCAGGAAAAGCAGGTGACCGTGGCCGGCGTCCGATACGAATTGCCGGCGCCCTTCCATGTGCTGGCAACGCAGAACCCGCTTGAGCAGGAAGGCACCTACCCGCTACCCGAGGCGCAGCTCGACCGCTTCCTGATGCAGGTTGATGTCGAGTACCCGAACCTCGAAGCCGAGCGCCGCATGCTGCTTGCAACGACCGGCGAGAAAGTCGTCTCTGCGCGCGCCGCCATGAGCGTCGAAGATCTGATGGCCGCACAGCGCCTGGTGCGCCGCGTGCCGGTGGGCGAGAGGGTCGTCAACGCCATTCTGGAACTGGTGCGCTCCGCACGGCCCGAAGAAGGCGCGTCGAGCGAAGTCGAGCGGCATGTCGCCTGGGGTCCGGGGCCGCGCGCCAGCCAGGCGCTGATGCTGGCGGTGCGCGCCCGCGCGTTGATCGACGGGCGCTTCTCACCCTCGATCGAAGACGTGACGGCGCTCGCCGCACCCGTGTTGCGCCACCGCATGGCCCTGAATTTCTCGGCTCGGGCCGAAGGCGTCACGGTGTCGGGCGTGATCGACAGGCTCTGCCGCAATTTCGGCTGAATGTGAGTGAGAGCGATGCGCCTTCCCCGATCACCGGCTGCCCCATCGGGCGCGACCGGCCTGCGCGAGCAGGCCGAGGCGCTGGCCGAGGTCATGCCGCCCCTGGCGACGGAAGCCGAGCATGTCGCCTCGACGGTCGCACAAGGCGTCCACGGACGACGCCGCGTCGGCATGGGCGAAACCTTCTGGCAGTTCAGGCGCTTCCGCGAAGGCGACACGGCGTCCTCGGTCGACTGGCGGCATTCGGCCCGTTCGGCGCATCTCTTCGTGCGCGAGACGGAACGCGAAGCAGCCGAAAGCGTCTGGATCTGGCGCGACGGTTCGGCCTCGATGGACTACGCTTCCGACCTTGCCCCGTGCACAAAAAAGGATCGCGCAACCGTGCTGGCGCTGGCGCTCAGCTCGCTGCTGGTGCAAGGCGGCGAAAGCGTCGCCTTGCTGGGTGGTGGCTTCGCGCCAATGAACGGTCGCGCGGCGCAACGCCGGATGGCCCATGCGCTGCTCGATGCGCCCGTTGACGGCGAAGCGATGAAGTTTGAAAGCCTGCCGCCACCCGAACATCTGCCGCGCTACGCGCAGATTGTTCTGATCGGCGATTTTCTCGCGCCGGCCGATGACATCGTCGCCCGCATCAGGGGTTATGCGGCCGAGGGCGTGCGCGGCCACCTGATTCAGGTTCTCGATCCGGCGGAGGAAGACCTGCCGTTCTCGGGCCGGACGGAGTTCGAGGGCGTCGAGGAAGAGATGCGGTTGATGGTCGGGCGCGCACAAAATCTGCGCGAAGCCTATCGCCAACGCCTCGATATTCACCGCAATCGCATCATGGACGTGACGCGACGGATCAATTTCACCTTTGCGACACACCGCACCGACCGTGTCCCGCAAACGGCGTTGCTGGCCCTTTACAGTGCCCTGTCCGGCGCCATCGAGGCACGCAAGCCGCCGCGTCCGGGCCTCTGATCATGCTGCAACTCGGCCCCCTCGCCTTTGCCGCCCCGTGGATGCTCATCGGCCTCGCCACACTGCCAGCCATCTGGTGGCTGCTGCGCATCAGCCCGCCGCTGCCCAAGCGCGTCCGTTTTCCGGCGATCCGGCTGCTGGCCGGCCTTGCCCGCGAGGAGGAGACGCCGGCGCATACACCGCTCTGGCTGCTGATTCTGCGCCTGACCATCGCGGCGCTGATTGTGCTGGCGCTGGCCGAACCGCTATGGAACCCGGCACAACGTATCGCGGGTTCGGGGCCGCTGCTGATTGTCGTTGACAATGGCTGGACCGCCGCCGCCCGCTGGAGCGATCGTCGCGCCACCATGGACGGATTGATTGCCGATGCCGGACGCAACAACCGGCCTGTTCTGATTGTCGGCACCGCGCCCACCGTCAGTGCGCCCGAACTCAATTTCGAAGCGGCCGACGATGCCGCCGCGCGCGCCCGCGCCATGCAGCCGCAGCCGATCGCGCCGGACAGAGCCGCGCTTGCGGCGCATCTCGAAGCCGCCACCACGCTCAATGCCAGCAACATCCGGATATTCTGGCTCGCCGACGGTATCGAGCATGGAGAAGGCGCCGCCTTTTCACGGCGCCTCGCGGCAATCGCCGGCGACAACGGAGTGACCTTGATCGAACCGTCAGCCGATTCGCGCGCTTTGGCGCTGCTGCCGCCGCAATCCGAAAGCAATGCACTTTCCACAACAATCATCCGCACGGAACAAGGCAGCGGGGCTGCGGGCAGCGTTCGTGCATTGAACGGGGAAGGCAACATTCTCGGCGAGGCGACCTACAGCTTCGTGGCAGGCGAGACGCACGCCGAAGCCAAATTCGATCTGCCGCTGGAATTGCGGAACCGCATTGCCCGCCTCGAAATCGCCGGCGAGACATCGGCCGGCGCGGTCGTGTTGACCGACAGGAGCTGGCGGCGACACAGCGTCGGCATCGTCTCCGGCGCTTCGCAGGAGGAAGCACAGCCGCTCTTGTCGGACATTTATTTTCTGCGCCGCGCCATCGCGCCTTTTGCCGAACTGCGCGACGCCACCGGCGGCGAAGAGGGCCATATCGCGGCACTGCTCAACACGCCGCTATCGGTGCTCGTTCTGGCCGATCTGGGTACGCTGTCTGCCACCGACTATGAACGCGTTCGCCAATGGGTTGAGGCAGGCGGAATGCTGATCCGCTTTGCCGGACCCCGCCTTGCCGAGCAAAGCGACGATCTGGTGCCGGTGCCGCTCCGGAGCGGCGGCCGCGCCCTGGGCGGCGCCTTGTCATGGAGCGAGCCACAGCGCCTCGCACCCTTCGAACCCGGAAGTCCGTTCTACGGCATCGACATGCCCGACGACGTAACCGTCTCGCGGCAGGTGCTGGCCGAGCCCACGCCCGATCTCGACAGCCGGACATGGGCGCAGCTTCAGGACGGCACACCGCTGGTCACGGCATCGAAGCGCGGCAACGGCACCATCGTGCTCTTTCATGTGACCGCCAACAGCGACTGGTCGAATCTGGCGCTGTCCGGACTCTTCGTCGAAATGCTTCGGCGTACCGTCGCACTTTCGCAAGGTTTCGCGACCGCCACCGGTGAAGGATCCGAAGGGCCGCGCCGCGACTACGAATTGCTGAGCCCGGTTGCAACGCTGGACGGCTTTGGCCGCCTCGGCACCCCACCCGCGACGGCGATCGCCATTCGGGCGACCCAGTTCGATGAGACCGTGCGCGGTCCCCGCCACCCGCCCGGCCTTTACGGTGCGGCCGACGCACCGCGCGCGTTGAACCTCGGAACACCGGCACCGTCGCTGATGCCGCTGATCGACACGCCCGGCGTCGCCGAGCGGCGCGGCTTTGTGGGCAATACCGAAATGCGCCTTGCGGCGCTCGCCTTGATGCTGGCGCTGGCGCTTGTGATCCTCGACACCGTGGCCGCGCTCTGGATGACAGGTCTCTTCGAGGCCGAAAAGATCAGACGCCGCCGCTTTGCCACACGTATCCTGCCTGCACTTGCCGGCCTGATGCTGCTTCTTCCGGCTCCCGACGCGCATGCGCAGGACCGTGCGGACGAATTCGCTCTTGCAGCCTCACTCGAAACGCGGCTTGCCTGGGTAATTACAGGCGATCGCGATGCCGATGCGGTCAGCGCGGCCGGACTTGCGGGCCTGAGCCGGATATTGCGTGCGCGCACGGCGTTCGAACCCGGCGAACCAATGGGCGTCGACATTCTGCGCGACGAGCTCGCGTTCTTCCCGGTCCTTTACTGGCCGATGACCGTGAGCCAGGAAAACCTGCCGCCGGAGGCTCTGGCGAAGATCGATACTTATATGAAGAACGGCGGCACCATTCTGTTCGACACCCGCGATCAGGACCGGGCCATCGTCGGAACGCTGACACCCGGCACGATGACGCTGCGCCGCCTGCTCGGCCAACTCGATCTGCCGGCCATCGAACCTGTGTCCGCCGATCACGTGCTGACCAAGTCCTTCTACCTGATGCACAACTTTCCCGGCCGTTGGGACGGCGGCCAGATCTGGGTCGAAGCCACCTCCGGCGGCAACGCGGGCCGAACCAATGACGGCGTGTCGACTGTCGTCGTCGGCTCCAACGACTACGCGGCCGCCTGGGCGCGCAACGCAGCGGGCCGACCGCTCTACCCGGTCAGCCCCGGCGGCGAACGTCAGCGCGAAATGGCCGACCGGTTCGGCGTCAACCTCGTGATGTATGCGCTGACCGGCAACTACAAGTCCGATCAGGTGCATGTGCCGGCCCTTCTCGAGCGTCTCGGTCAGTAGGGGGCACAGATGGCATGGAACATCGTTTTCGAACCGCTTGTACCACTGCTGCTGGTCGTGCTGCTGACATTGCCCGGTGTCGCCGCGCTGGCTTATGCCGCCTGGCGCGGCGCACGCGGCGCACCCTGGCGCACGGCGGCCCTTGCGATCCTTGTGCTGGCGGTTCTGAACCCGACCATCCGCCAGGAAGACCGCGAGGCGGTGCCCGACATTGCCGCCATCGTGATCGATCGCAGCCAGAGCCAGGATATCGGCAACCGCCCCGGCGAGACCGATGCGGCGTTCGCGATCCTGCAGGATCGCCTCGCACGCGAGGATGGGATCGAGACACGTGTCGTCTCCGTCGCGAGCAATCCCGGCGACGAGGAGGGCTCGGCGCTCTTCACAGCGCTGGAGCGGGCCCTTGCCGACGTACCGCGCGAGCGCATTGCCGGCGCGATTTTCATCACCGACGGGCAGGTTCATGACGTACCGGCGAGCGCCGCCGCACTTGGCTTCGACGCGCCGGTTCACGCGCTGATCGTCGGCCGCAAGAACGAGCGGGACCGCCGGTTGCGCGTCATCGAAGCGCCACGCTTCGGCATTGTCGACGAACCGGTAACACTCTCCTTCCGCGTCGACGAAACCGCAGCGGATGAAGGCGCGACGGACGGGACCGCGACCGTCACGGTCTCGGTCGACGGCGTTCCCGAGATGGTCATCGAAGCGGCTGTCGGCGAACAGACAGATGTATCACTGGCATTGAAACATGGCGGCCCGAACGTCATCGAAATCGATGTCGCCGAAGGACCCGATGATCTGACGATGCTCAACAATCGTGCCGTCGTCGTCGCCACGGGCATTCGCGACCGGCTGCGCGTGCTGCTGGTGTCGGGCGAACCGCATCCGGGCGAGCGCACATGGCGCAATCTGCTGAAGGCCGACCCGTCGGTCGATCTCGTGCATTTCACCATCCTGCGCCCGCCCGAAAAACAGGACGGCACGCCGACCGACGAGTTGTCGCTGATCGCCTTCCCGACACGCGAACTCTTCGACGAGAAGCTCGACCAGTTCGACCTGATCATCTTCGACCGCTACAAGCGGCGCGGCGTGCTGCCGATCGCCTATTTCCTCAACATCGTCGACTATGTCGAGAATGGCGGCGCCTTCCTCGCCGCTTCGGGTCCGGCATTCGCCACCCCCTATTCGATTTACCGCACACCGCTTGCAACCATCCTCCCTGCACAACCGACCGGCGAAACGACCGTTGGCGGCTTCCTTCCGCGTGTCACCGGCACCGGCGCCCGCCATCCGGTGACGGCGGATCTGCCGGGCGGCGAATCCGAGCCGCCAGCCTGGGGCCGGTGGTTCCGCACCATCGACGTCGATGTCGGCCAGGGCAAGGTGCTGATGGAAGCGCCGGGCGAACGCCCCCTGATGGTGCTCGATCATGCGGGCAAGGGACGCGTCGCCCAGATTCTTTCCGATCACATCTGGCTCTGGTCGCGCGGCTACGAGGGCGGCGGTCCGCAGGCGGAGCTTTTGCGCCGTCTCGCCCACTGGTTGATGAAGGAACCCGATCTCGAAGAAGAAAAACTTTCGGCCTCCGTGCAACGCGACATGCTGACCATCGAGCGGCGCACAATGGACGACGTGGCAACGGCTGCAAGCGTGACGGCGCCGTCCGGCGCCGTTACCGAAGTCACGCTCAACGAAACCGCGCCCGGTCGCTTTTCCGCGACGGTGCCGGTGCGCGAACTCGGTCTCTACCGCGTTTCTCAAGGCGACCTGAATGTGGTCGCAGCATCCGGACCGCTGAACCCGCGCGAGTTTTCCGATGTCCGCGCCACCGACAGCCTCATGCGACCCATCACGCGGGCGACCGGCGGCGGTGTCTGGTGGGTCGGTGAAGGTGCAAGCGCGACGCCCGGTATCCGTGCCGTTCGCGCGAACCACGCGGCTGCAGCGGACGGCTGGCTCGGTCTCCGGCGCAACGAGAAATATCTGGTCCATGCGGTTCGCCAGACGCCGCTGCTGGTCGGGCCGCTGGCCTTGCTGCTGATCCTCGGCGCGCTGGCGCTGGCCTGGTGGCGCGAAGGGCGCTGAAGCGCCGGAAATTGCCCTTTTGACGCTTGCAGCTTCCGGTGATAGCGCCTAGTTTCCCGATGTTATATTATTACATATGTTGATCTTTGCTGGAGATGCCGGTGGCCGACCATCGCCATGAGCCTGCCCACGCGCCGGAAAGCTGGGGGCGCGTCAGTGCCTTCGGAACGGGCCTCGCGGCGCGGCTGGCGGTTGCCGGCGCGGGCATCGTCGTTCTGTGGCTGGCGGTTTTCTGGGCGCTTGCACGATGAACGCGCTTGCCCTTCCCGTGCCTGCCATCGAACTGGAAGACCTGACGGTCGCCTATGACCGCGAGCCGGCGGTGCATCACCTGACCGGCAGCTTCGCACCCGGCAGCCTGACCGCGATTGTGGGGCCCAACGGCGCCGGCAAATCGACGCTGCTGAAAACCATCGCCGGCCTGATCGCGCCCGACGAAGGCGTTGTGCGCATGAACGGGCTGACGCGACGCGGCGTCGCCTATCTGCCGCAACTCGCCGAGATCGACCGCAGCTTCCCGATCGACGTCATCGACGCGGTGTCGCTGGGGCTCTGGGCCGAAATCGGCCTCTTCGCCACCATTACCGGTGGCCTGACCGCGCGCGCCGAAGCGGCACTCGCCGCCGTCGGCCTTGGCGGTTTCGAGAACCGGCAGGTCGGCAGCCTCTCGGCCGGACAATTCCAACGCGTACTTTTCGCGCGGCTGATGCTGCAGGATGCGAGCGTCATCCTGCTCGACGAACCCTTCGCCGCCATCGACGAACGCACCGCCGCCGAGCTGATGGACCTCGTCGATCGCTGGCACGGCGAAGGCCGCACCGTGATCGCCGTCTTGCACGATATCGAACGCGTCCGCGCGGCCTTCCCCGACGTGCTGCTGCTGGCGCGCGAGCCGATAGCCTGGGGCCCGGCCGGCGACGTCCTGACGCCCGAGAACCTGCGCCGCGCCCGCTACATTTCCGACGGCTGGAGCGACGCAGCATGATGCTCTATGCGGCGCTGATCGAACCTTTCGTCGAATACGGCTTCATGCGCCGCGCGCTTGTTGCCTGCTTCGCGCTGGCGCTGGGCGCCGGCCCCGTCGGCACCTTTCTGGTCTTGCGCCGCATGAGCCTGATGGGCGACGCGATGGGTCATGCGATCCTGCCCGGCGCCGCCATCGCCTTTCTCGTCGCCGGCCTCTCGCTCTGGGCGATGAGCCTTGGCGGCTTCATCGCCGGTCTGACGGTGGTGCTGCTGGCCGGCATCGTGTCGCGCGTGACGGCGCTGCGCGAGGATGCAAGCCTTGCCGGCTTCTATCTGATCAGCCTCGCGCTCGGCGTGTTGATTGTCTCAATGCGCGGCTCGAGCGTCGATCTGCTGCATGTGCTGTTCGGCACGATCCTTTCGGTCGACGACGCGGCGTTGCTGCTGGTCGCCGCCATCGCCAGCCTGACGCTGGTAACGCTGGCGCTGATCTACCGGCCACTGGTCATCGAATGTTTCGATCCGGCCTTCCTGCGCGCCACGACCGGCGGCGGCACGCTCTGGCATTTCATCTTCCTGACGCTGGTGGTGCTCAATCTCGTTGCCGGCTTTCAGGCGCTCGGCACGCTGATGGCGCTGGGGCTGATGATGCTGCCGGCGGCAGCCGCACGCTTCTGGGCCGGCGCCGTCTGGTCGCTGGCGGCGCTGTCGATTGCGATGGCCTTTGCCTCGGGGCTGATCGGCCTGCTGATTTCCTACAATTTCAGCCTGCCCTCCGGCCCCTCGATCATCCTGACCGCTGGCGGTTTCTATCTCGGCTCGATCCTGCTCGGCACCCGCGACAGCCTGCGCACGCGCTATTTTCCGCGCGCGCATTTCCACGAATGAGAGGAGATGGACGATGAAGAAGCTTCTGACATGCCTTGCCCTCGTTTTCGCCGTCGTCGCCGCACCCGCCGCGGCCGAGCCGCTGAAAGTGGTGGCGAGCTTCAGTATTCTCGGCGACATGGTGACGCGCATCGCGGACGGTCGCGTTGAACTCACTGTGCTGGTCGGCTCGGAAGGCGATGCCCACACATTCGAGCCCGGCCCCGCGCATGCAGCCGCACTGGCCGATGCAAACCTTCTGGTCGTCAACGGCCTCGGCTTCGAACCCTGGATGGTGCGCCTCGCCGCCGCCGCGAAGAGCAAGGCGGCCTATGCGGTCGCCAGTTTCGGCATCAACCCGCGCGATCTGGAAGAAGACCACGTCGATGACCACGGTCAGGGGCACGACGAGAAAGGCTATCCGTCCGTGCCGCACGACTTCGATCCGCATGGCTGGCAGAACGCGGCAAACGGCGCGATCTATGCGCGCAATATTGCCGAGGCGTTGGCGAAGGCCGACCCGGCGAATGCAGGTGCCTATGAAGCGAACGCCGCCGCCTATATCGCCGAACTGAAGGAACTCGACGCCTGGGTGCGCGCCGAGATCGGCAAGGTGCCGGCGGAAAAGCGCAAGGTCATCACCACGCATGACGCTTTCGGTTATTTCGGCGATGCCTACGGCGTCGAATTTCACGCCCCGCTGGGCTTTGCCGGCGGCGCGCAGCCAAGCGCCCAGGCGCTGGCGCGGCTGATCGACCAGATCCGCGCCGAGAACATCAAGGCGCTCTTCATCGAAACCATGTCCGATCCGCGCATGATGGAAACCATCGCGCGCGAAACCGGCGCCGAAATGGGCGGCGCGCTTTATTCCGATGCGCTGTCGGGCGCGGACGGCGCGGCGCCGACCTATATCGACATGTTCCGCCACAACGTGCCGCTGCTGGTCGCGGCAATGCTGAAGAACTAGGTTCTGTACTCATAAAGGGATTCCGCTGACAGGCGAAGCGTGATTCACTTTCTCTCTCGGTTTTCTGGGAGGGAGAGATGGGACGGTTCGATCTGAGCGATGCGGAATGGGCTTTAATCAAGCCTTTGTTGCCGAA
>NZ_JAUSBV010000009.1 GCF_030651915.1 Parvibaculum sp.
GAGATGGTGATGCCGGGCGACAATGTGAAGATGAACGTGACGCTGATCGCGCCGATCGCGATGGAAGAGAAGCTCCGCTTCGCCATCCGTGAAGGCGGTCGTACCGTCGGCGCCGGCGTCGTCTCGAAAGTGTTGAAGTAAGGCTTGTCGCGCTCGCGGCGAGGCTTAGGAGTGTAGCTCAACTGGTAGAGCACCGGTCTCCAAAACCGGGGGTTGGGGGTTCGAGCCCCTCCACTCCTGCCATGCCTCGGTCGATGGGGCAGGCAGGTTGGAACCGGCGAGATGGCGGTATCGGATTTCCGGTGGAGCCGAGAGGCAGTTGGTAGGAAAAATGGCGAAGACCAATCCACTCGAGTTTCTTCAGGAAGTGCGGGCCGAGACCAAAAAGGTCACGTGGCCGACGCGCCGCGAGACGATTATCACCACGGTGATGGTGTTCATCATGGTGGCGCTTGCAATGGTGTTCTTCTTTCTGGCCGACACCGCGCTGAGTTACATCGTTTCGCTCGTGCTCGGTTTCGGCGGCAATTGAGGATACGAGGCTTCGCGCCTCTTCGGATTTAAATATGGCCAAACGCTGGTACATCGTTCACGCCTACTCGAATTTCGAGAAGAAGGTTGCAGAGTCGCTCAAGGAGCAGGCCGAGCAGCACGGGCTCTCGGATCAGTTCGAGGAAATTCTCGTGCCGACCGAAGAAGTGGTCGAAGTGCGGCGCGGGCGGAAGATCAATGCAGAACGCAAGTTCTTCCCCGGCTATGTGCTGGTGAAGATGGAGATGACGGACGAGGCCTATCACCTCGTCAAGAATACGCCGAAGGTGACGGGCTTTCTCGGCGCGGACAACAAGCCGCAGCCAATCAGCCAGGGCGAGGTCGATCGCATCCTGCATCAGGTGCAGGAAGGTGTGGAGCGACCGAAGCCCTCGATCACGTTCGAGATTGGCGAGCAGGTTCGGGTTGCGGATGGACCCTTTGCTTCGTTCAACGGTTTCGTCGAAGAAGTCGACGAAGAAAAGGCGCGGCTCAAGGTGGCCGTGTCGATTTTCGGCCGGGCGACCCCGGTCGAGCTCGAATATGCGCAAGTGGAGAAGCTCTAGGGCTTTCATCCACTTCGTAGTCGTGTGGGAGGCGCATCGGTCTCGAAACGCCCGATGCGCTGCTAACCACTAACCCAAAGAGCCGGGGATATCCGGCAGGGGAATAATATGGCGAAGAAAATCGAAGGCTATATCAAGCTGCAAGTGTCGGCAGGCGCCGCCAATCCGTCGCCGCCGATCGGTCCCGCGCTCGGTCAGCGCGGCCTCAACATCATGGAGTTCTGCAAGGCGTTCAACGCTGCGACGCAGAAGATGGAACAGGGAATGCCGATCCCGGTCGTGATCACGGCCTATTCGGACCGTTCCTTCACCTTCGCGATGAAAACGCCTCCGGCTTCGTACTTTCTGAAAAAAGCGGCGAAGATACAGTCGGGTTCCAAGACGCCCGGCCGCGCCAGCGCCGGTACGGTGACGCTGGCCCAGTGCCGCGAAATTGCCGAGGCCAAGTTCGTCGATCTCAATGCAAACGATCTCGATCAGGCGACGAAGATTATTGCCGGTTCCGCCCGTTCCATGGGCCTTCAGGTGGTGGAGTGAGCGAGATGAGCAACGCAGGCAAACGTATTACGAAGGCCCGTGAGGGTATCGATCACAAGAAAGCCTACGGGCTGGGTGATGCCGTGAAGCTCGTGAAAGAGCGGGCGACAGCGAAGTTTGACGAGACGATCGAAGTCGCGATCTCGCTCGGTGTCGATCCGCGTCATGCAGACCAGATGGTTCGCGGCGTTGTGGCATTGCCGAACGGTTCGGGCCGTACGGTTCGTGTGGCGGTGTTTGCAAAAGGCGACAAGGCGGATGCGGCCAAGGCCGCCGGCGCCGACATCGTCGGTGCGGAGGATCTCGCCGAGATCGTGCAGAGCGGCAAGATCGATTTCGATCGCTGCATCGCGACGCCCGACATGATGCCGCTGGTTGGCCGGCTCGGCAAAGTGCTCGGCCCACGCGGGCTGATGCCGAACCCCAAAGTCGGGACGGTGACGCCCGATGTTGCCGAAGCCGTCAAGGCTGCAAAGGGTGGTGCGGTCGAGTTCCGCGTCGAGAAGGCAGGCATTGTTCATGCCGGCGTCGGCAAGGCGAGCTTCAGCGAGGAACAAATTCTCGGCAACGTCCGGGCACTGATCGATGCGGTGCAGAAGGCGAAGCCGGCGGGTGCCAAAGGCACATATATAAAGCGCATCGCGATCAGCTCGACCATGGGCCCTGGAGTCAAGGTCGAACCGCAAAGCGTTGCGGCCGCCTGAGGCGGTAAAAAGTTTCCGGTCGCAGCCCCGTTTCGGGGTTGCGCCCGGTAAGTACGGACGGGACGTGTGATCACTTCGGCGGCGAGCCGGAGTGGCTACGCCATCGTCCGTTCACCTGTCCGAGACTGCGGGCGCCGAGGTTTCTTCGGGAATCGACGCTTAATCGCCACAAGAAGGCGGCCGGCAATAGACGGGAGTTTGAACGGTTTCATGGAGCCTTCGGGTTCATGGGATCGGTTGGAACCCGGGACGACAGGCAAGTGAGCGCCGTTCGACAGAGGCGCGAGGCTTGACGGCCCCGCGTCCGCTTCGAGCGGCAAACGCCAACGGCGGCAAAGAGACGGACGATGTGTGCGTCTCGAAGTCGCCCCTGAGTGCATGAGGGTTTCATGCATACGGAGAGAGCAAGTGGACAGAGCTGAAAAATCAGAGCTCGTGACGGAACTCAACGGCGTGTTTTCGAACGCCGCTGTGGTCGTCGTCGCCCACTACAGCGGTCTTACCGTGAACCAGATGTCTGATCTGCGTTCGCGGATGAACAAGGCTGGTGCTTCGTTCAAGGTGACGAAGAACCGGCTTGCAAAGCTCGCTCTGGACGGCACTCCGATGAAAGAGATCAACGATCTCTTCGCGGGGCCGACGGCGATCGCCTATTCGAACGACCCGGTTGCGGCCCCCAAGGTTGCAATCGAGTTTGCCAAGGAGAACCAAAAGCTGGTGATCCTCGGCGGCGCGATGGGCGAAACGGTTCTCGATGCGAAAGCAGTGAAGCAACTTGCCGACCTGCCGTCGCTTGACGAACTGCGCGCGAAGATCGTGGGCATGATCCAGACGCCTGCCACCCGTATCGCGGGTGTGCTGCAGGCACCTGGTGCCCAACTGGCGCGTGTGCTGAATGCCTATGCCACCAAGAGCGAAGCGGCGTGACCGCTGCGGTGAACCGAAACCAACCGAACCCCAAAGAAAGACACTGAAATGACCGATCTCGCAAAAATCGTGGAAGACCTTTCCAACCTGACCGTTCTTCAGGCAGCTGAGCTGTCGAAGATGCTCGAAGAAAAGTGGGGCGTCTCGGCGGCGGCTCCGGTGGCCGTCGCGGCTGCCGGTGCGGCTCCTGCCGCTGCTGCTGAAGAGCAGACCGAGTTCGAGGTGGTGCTTGCTGCCGCCGGCGAAAAGAAGATCGAAGTGATCAAGGAAGTCCGCGCGATCACGGGCCTCGGCCTCAAGGAAGCCAAGGACCTCGTTGAAGGCGCTCCGAAGACCGTCAAGGAAGGCGCGTCGAAGGATGAGGCTGCCAAGATCAAGGCGCAGCTTGAGAAGGCCGGCGCCAAAGTCGAACTCAAGTAAGTTCGTTTCGACCGTTGCGGTCGGGGTGGACGGCGCTGCGCCGTCCACCCCGACCGAAACACCGGAGCCTCGGCGCCGGATACCCCCTACGGAAAAGGCGGGCCTTGAGACCGGGCAGCCCCCTTCTCCGACTGAAAGCCCGGCCGCCGTTCTAATGCAGAGCGTTGCGAGGAGCACAAATGACGCAGTCCTTCACTGGTCGAAAGCGGGTTCGTAAGATCTTCGGTCATATCCCGCAGGTCGCGGAAATGCCGAATCTGATCGAGGTTCAGAAATATTCCTACGACCAGTTCCTGCAGGTGAAAAACCCGGTTGGTGGCCGCGAGGAGCAGGGGCTCCAGGCGGTTTTCAAGTCGGTTTTCCCGATCAGCGATTTTTCCGAGAGCTCGACACTTGAATTCGTGAACTACGAGTTCGAGACGCCGAAGTATGATGTCGAGGAATGCCAGCAACGCGGCATGACCTATGCGGCGCCTTTGAAGGTGACGCTGCGACTGATCGTGTTCGAGGTGGACGAGGATACCGGCGCGAAGTCGGTCAAGGACATCAAGGAGCAGGACGTCTATATGGGCGACATGCCGCTGATGACGGAGAACGGTACGTTCGTCATCAACGGTACAGAGCGCGTTATCGTCTCGCAGATGCATCGCAGCCCCGGCGTGTTCTTCGATCACGACAAGGGAAAGACGCATTCGTCCGGCAAGCTGCTCTTTGCTGCGCGCGTCATTCCCTATCGCGGTTCGTGGCTCGATTTCGAGTTTGACGCGAAGGATATCGTCTTTGTGCGTATCGACCGTCGTCGCAAGCTGCCGGTGACGACATTGCTCTACGCACTCGGGCTCGATTCGGAAGAAATTCTCGATACCTTCTACAAGAGCGTCACCTTTACAAAGGTGAAGCAGGGCTGGCGTGTGCCCTTCGATGCCGATCGCTATCGCGGCGCGAAGCCGGAGCGCGACATGATTGACGCGAAGAGCGGCAAGGCGGTGGTCGAAGCCGGCCGCAAGATGACGCCGCGGCTCGCCAAGAAGCTTGCAGAAGACGGCCTCAAGGAACTGCTCGTACAAAACGAGGACATTCACGGACGCTATCTCGCCCGAGAAATCGTCAATATGGAGACCGGCGAAATTTTTGCCGAGGCTGGCGACGAGATCACGCCCGAGATGCTTGAGATGCTGGTCGAAGCAGGTCACAGTGAAATCACGACGCTGGACATCGATCACGTGAATACCGGTGCTTTCATCCGCAACACGCTCTCCGTGGACAAATGCACCAACCGCGAGCAGGCGCTGATCGACATTTATCGCGTTATGCGCCCCGGTGAACCGCCGACGGCGGACACAGCGGAAGCCTTGTTCCAGAGCCTGTTCTTCGACGCCGAGCGCTACGATCTGTCAGCGGTCGGGCGCGTCAAGATGAACATGCGCCTCGATCTCGACTGCCCGGACACGATGCGAGTGCTGCGCCGGGAGGATATCCTGGCTGTCATCAAGACTTTGGTCGGGCTGCGCGACGGCAAGGGTGAAATCGACGATATCGACAATCTCGGCAATCGCCGCGTGCGTTCGGTGGGCGAACTGATGGAAAATCAGTATCGCGTCGGACTGCTGCGCATGGAACGAGCGATCAAGGAACGCATGTCGTCGGTCGATATCGACACGGTGATGCCGCATGACCTGATCAATGCCAAGCCTGCGGCAGCGGCTGTGCGCGAATTTTTTGGTTCGTCGCAGTTGTCGCAGTTCATGGACCAGACCAACCCGCTGTCGGAAATCACCCACAAGCGCCGCCTTTCGGCGCTCGGGCCCGGCGGCCTCACGCGTGAGCGAGCTGGCTTCGAGGTGCGCGACGTGCATCCGACGCATTACGGTCGCATCTGTCCAATTGAAACGCCGGAAGGTCCGAACATCGGCCTCATCAATTCGCTGGCGACCTTTGCTCGCGTCAACAAGTACGGCTTCATTGAGAGCCCGTACCGACGCGTCAAGGGCGGCAAGATGACGGATGACGTCGTCTATCTCTCGGCCATGGAAGAGGCGCGCTACCGCATCGCTCAGGCCAATATTTCGATCAGCAAGAAGGGCGAGATCGAAGGCGAACTCGTCAATTGCCGTATCGATGGCGATTTCGAGATGGTGCCGCCGGATCAGGTGGACTTCGTCGACGTGTCACCGAAGCAGATTGTCTCAGTTGCCGCGGCACTGATCCCGTTCCTCGAAAACGACGACGCGAACCGTGCGCTGATGGGCTCAAACATGCAGCGTCAGGCTGTGCCGCTGATCCGCTCCGAGGCGCCGTTGGTCGGCACCGGAATGGAAGAAGTTGTGGCACGGGACAGCGGCGCCGCGATTGGCGCGCGCCGTACCGGCATCGTCGACCAGGTCGATGCGACCCGCATCGTCATCCGGGCAACCGAAGAGGTCGATCCATCGAAGTCGGGCGTCGACATATACAATCTGCGCAAGTTCCAGCGTTCGAACCAGAACACCTGCATCAACCAGCGTCCGCTGGTGCGCGTCGGCGATCAGGTTCGCAAGGGCGACATCATCGCCGACGGTCCATCGACCGAGCTCGGCGATCTGGCGCTCGGCCGGAACGTGCTCGTCGCGTTCATGCCGTGGAATGGCTACAACTTCGAAGACTCGATCCTGATTTCCGAGCGCATCGTGCGCGATGACGTGTTCACGTCCATCCACATCGAAGAATTTGAGGTGATGGCGCGCGATACGAAGCTCGGGCCGGAAGAAATTACCCGCGATATTCCGAATGTCGGCGAAGAGGCTCTCAAGAACCTTGACGAAGCCGGCATCGTCTATATCGGCGCGGAAGTGAATCCTGGCGATATTCTCTGCGGCAAGATCACGCCGAAGGGCGAGAGCCCGATGACGCCGGAAGAAAAACTTCTGCGCGCCATCTTCGGCGAAAAAGCATCTGACGTGCGCGACACGTCGCTGCGTCTGCCGCCGGGCGTGCAGGGTACGGTTGTCGAAGTGCGGGTGTTCAACCGGCACGGTATCGACAAGGACGAACGCGCGATGGCGATCGAGCGCGAGGAAATTGAACGTCTCGCGAAGGATCGTGACGACGAGTTCGGTATTCTCGACCGTAACGTCTATGGGCGTCTCTCCGAGATTCTGCTCGGCAAGCAAATCGCTTCCGGCCCGAAGGGCATGGAAGCCGAGAGCAAGGTGACGCAGGCAAATCTCGACGATCTGAGCCACGGGCAGTGGTGGCAGATTGCATTGAAGAACGAGAAGGCGCAGGCCGAAATCGAAGCGCTGAAAAAGCAGTATGACGAAAGCAAGGAACGCCTCGAAGCGCGCTTTGCCGACAAAGTCGACAAGCTTCAGCGCGGCGACGAACTGCCGCCCGGCGTGATGAAGATGGTCAAGGTCTTCGTCGCCGTGAAGCGCAAGCTGCAGACCGGCGACAAGATGGCCGGCCGCCATGGCAACAAGGGTGTCATCAGCCGGATCGTGCCGATGGAGGACATGCCTTATCTCGATGACGGGCAGCCGGTGGACATCGTGCTCAATCCGCTCGGTGTGCCGAGCCGCATGAATGTCGGTCAGATTCTCGAAACGCATTTGGGATGGGCGTGCGCCGGTCTCGGCAAGAAGATCGAGATCGCTCTCGAAAGCTATCGTCGTGAGAACAAGCCGAAGGAACTGAAAGATCTCATCAAGAAGATTTATGGCGACGACCCGACCGTTGCTTCGCTCGATGAGGAGCAGCTTGTCGAGATGGCCGGAAATTTGACGAATGGCGTACCGATTGCGACGCCGGTGTTCGATGGTGCGCATGAGCCGGATATCGTGGAGATGCTTGATCTTGCCGGAATGGATCATTCCGGTCAGGTGACACTCCATGACGGTCGGAGCGGTGAGGCCTTCGATCGAAAGGTGACTGTCGGCTACATTTACATGCTGAAGCTGCACCATCTCGTGGACGACAAGATTCATGCTCGTTCCATCGGGCCTTACTCGCTCGTTACCCAGCAGCCGTTGGGCGGCAAGGCGCAGTTCGGTGGCCAGCGTTTCGGTGAAATGGAAGTGTGGGCGCTTGAGGCCTATGGCGCCGCCTATACGTTGCAGGAAATGTTGACGGTCAAGTCGGACGACGTTGCCGGTCGTACCAAGGTCTATGAAGCCATTGTGCGCGGCGACGATACGTTTGAGGCCGGTATTCCCGAAAGCTTCAACGTACTCGTCAAGGAAATGCGGTCCCTCGGCCTCAATGTCGAGCTGCTGACGCCGCCGGCGAACTGACGTGAAACGATGGCGGCGCGCCCTTTGCCGGCCGCGCCGCCGCCTTCCGCTCCTTCGGGAGCGATGAAGGCAAAGCAGAGATTGATATACGGGGTATGCGGACGGATGGCCCCACCGGACGCGAACGATGTTCCCCGTTGATGTGGAGGCCCGAGCTCAGGAGAAGTCCATGAACCAAGAGGTCATGAACCTTTTCAATCCGACGACGCCGGCGCAGACATTCGATCAGATCAAGATTTCGATCGCCAGCCCGGAACGGATCCATTCCTGGTCTTACGGCGAGATCAAGAAGCCCGAAACGATCAACTACCGTACGTTCAAACCCGAACGCGACGGCTTGTTCTGCGCGCGCATTTTCGGTCCGATCAAGGACTACGAATGCCTGTGCGGCAAATACAAGCGGATGAAGTACAAGGGCATCATCTGCGAAAAGTGCGGCGTGGAAGTGACGCTCTCGAAGGTCCGGCGCGAGCGGATGGGCCATATCGAGCTTGCGGCGCCGGTTGCACATATCTGGTTCCTGAAGTCGTTGCCGAGCCGCATCGGCATGCTTCTCGACATGACGTTGAAGGATCTTGAACGCGTTCTCTATTTCGAGAACTACATCGTTCTGGAGCCCGGCCTGACTTCGTTGAAGGAACGCCAGCTTCTTACCGAAGAAGAGTTGCTCGACGCCCAGGATCAGTATGGCGAAGACAGCTTCACCGCCAAAATCGGTGCTGAGGCGATCCGCGAAATTCTGGAGGCGCTCGACCTCGAAAAGACCGCAGCCGAACTGCGTGTCGAGATTGCCGAGTCGACGTCGGAACTGAAGCCCAAGAAGCTCGCCAAGCGCTTGAAGTTGATCGAGGCTTTCATCGAATCCGGCAACAAGCCGGAATGGATGATCTTGACGGTTGTCCCCGTGATTCCGCCGGAGTTGCGGCCGCTGGTGCCACTCGATGGTGGCCGTTTCGCAACGTCGGATCTCAACGACCTCTATCGTCGTGTTATCAACCGCAACAACCGGTTGAAGCGTTTGATGGAGCTTCGCGCGCCGGATATCATCATCCGTAACGAAAAGCGCATGTTGCAGGAGTCAGTCGACGCGCTTTTCGACAACGGTCGCCGCGGTCGCGTCATCACCGGTGCCAACAAGCGCCCGTTGAAGTCTCTTGCCGACATGTTGAAGGGCAAGCAGGGCCGCTTCCGTCAGAACCTGCTCGGCAAGCGTGTCGACTATTCGGGCCGTTCGGTCATCGTCGTCGGTCCGGAGCTGAAGCTGCATCAGTGCGGCCTGCCGAAGAAGATGGCCCTCGAGCTCTTCAAGCCGTTCATCTATTCGCGTCTTGAAGCCAAGGGTCTGTCGGCAACCGTCAAACAAGCAAAGAAGCTGGTCGAGAAGGAACGCCCTGAAGTCTGGGAAATTCTTGAACAGGTGATCCGTGAGCATCCGGTATTGCTCAACCGCGCGCCGACATTGCATCGTCTCGGTATCCAGGCTTTCGAGCCGGTGCTGATCGAAGGCAAGGCGATTCAGCTTCACCCGCTGGTTTGCGCGGCCTTCAATGCGGACTTCGACGGCGACCAGATGGCCGTTCACGTTCCGCTGTCGCTCGAAGCGCAGCTCGAAGCGCGTGTGCTGATGATGTCGACCAACAACATCCTGCATCCGGCCAACGGCTCGCCGATCATCGTTCCGTCGCAGGACATCGTTCTCGGTCTCTACTACGTGACGATCGAAAAGCAGAATGAGCCGGGCGAGGGCATGGTATTCGCTACGATGGCGGAGATCGAGCAC
Organism: Parvibaculum sp.; assembly: GCF_030651915.1. Lineage (GTDB taxonomy): Bacteria > Pseudomonadota > Alphaproteobacteria > Parvibaculales > Parvibaculaceae > Parvibaculum. Next base: position 9,734 of record NZ_JAUSBV010000009.1, read on the forward strand.
GCGTTGGCGTCTCAGGCGGTAACGCTCCATGCGAAGGTCAAGGCGCGATACACGACGAAGGATGCGGATGGCAATCCCCTTACCCAGGTGGTGGACACGACACCTGGCCGCATGATGGTCGGTGAGCTTCTGCCGAAGCACCCCAGTGTGCCCTTCGATGTCGTCAACCGCCTGCTGACGAAGCGCGATATATCCAAGATGATCGACGTGGTCTATCGGCACTGCGGTCAGAAGGAGACGGTTATTTTCTGTGACCAGATCATGGCGCTTGGTTTCCGTCAGGCGTTCCGAGCCGGTATTTCATTCGGCAAGGACGACATGGTCATTCCGGAAGAGAAGGCCAAACTCGTCGAAGAGACTCAGACGCTCGCCACCGAGTATGAACAGCAATATATCGACGGCCTCATCACTCAGGGCGAAAAGTACAACAAGGTTGTCGACGCTTGGGCGAAGTGTACCGATCGCGTTGCCGACGTGATGATGCAGAAGATTCGCGCGGTCGAGATCGATCCCGAAACGAAGCGGGAGAAGCCGATCAACTCGATCTACATGATGGCGGATTCGGGCGCGCGCGGCTCGCCGGCACAGATGAAGCAGCTGGCCGGCATGCGTGGCCTGATGGCCAGACCTTCGGGCGAAATTATCGAGACGCCGATCATCTCGAACTTCAAGGAAGGTCTCACCGTTCTCGAGTACTTCAACTCGACTCACGGTGCACGTAAGGGTCTTGCCGACACCGCGCTTAAAACAGCGAACTCGGGGTACCTGACACGACGTCTCGTGGACGTGGCGCAGGATTCGATCATCACCGAAGAAGATTGCGGCACTTCGGGCGGCATCACCGTCCAGGCCGTAATTGAGGCGGGCGATGTCATCGTGTCGCTCGGCACCCGGGTTCTCGGCCGCACGACGGCCGAAGACGTAAAAGACCCGGCAACCGACAAGGTCATCCTCAAGAAGAACCACCTGATCGACGAGGCCGATATGGACCTCATCGAAGCGGCCAATATTCAGACGATGAAGATTCGTTCGGTGTTGACCTGCGAGGCGGCGAATGGCGTTTGCGCGGCTTGTTACGGGCGCGATCTCGCACGTGGCACGCCGGTAAACATGGGCGAAGCAGTGGGTGTCATTGCGGCCCAGTCGATCGGCGAGCCGGGTACACAGCTCACCATGCGTACTTTCCATATCGGAGGTACAGCGCAGGTGGTGGACAGTTCGTTCATCGAGTCAAATCATCCCGGGACGATCAAGATCGTCAATCGCAACGTGGTCAAAGACTCGAACGGCGTTTTCGTCGTGATGGGCCGGAACGTTCAGGTCCAGGTGATCGACGAACATGGCGGCGAACGGGCATCGCACAAGTTGCCTTATGGCGCGCGCCTCAAGGTTGACGAGGGCGGTACGATTGGCCGCGGTCAACGGATTGCCGAATGGGATCCCTACACCATGCCGATCCTTACCGAGCTGGATGGCACGGTTGAGTTCGAGGATGTCGTGGACGGCGTTTCGATCCGTGAAGTCGCGGATGAGGCGACGGGTATTTCAAGCCGCGTCGTTATCGATTGGCGCGCCACCCCGCGCGGCAGCGAGCTTCGCCCGGCTATGGTCGTCAAGGGCAAGAACGGCAAGATACTGACGCTGACCAATGGCAACGAAGCTCGCTTTCTGCTTTCGGTCGATGCCATCTTGTCGGTTGATAACGGCGCCTCTGTTCATGCCGGCGACGTGTTGGCACGTATTCCGACGGAAGGTGCCAAGACGCGAGATATTACAGGCGGTCTGCCGCGTGTGGCCGAACTCTTTGAAGCACGCCGTCCGAAGGATCACGCCATTATCGCGGAAGCGACCGGGCGTGTGGAATTCGGGAAGGACTACAAGAACAAGCGTCGTATTATCGTGCATCCGAGCGACGAGAGCATGGAGCCGATCGAGTATCTGATTCCAAGAGGCAAGCATATTTCGGTGCAAGAAGGCGATGTGATCGAGAAGGGCGAATTCATTCTCGACGGACACCCGGCGCCGCATGACATTCTTGCGATTTCCGGCGTCGAGGAGCTGGCGGCCTATATCGTCAACGAGGTTCAGGACGTCTATCGTCTGCAGGGCGTCGCGATCAACGACAAGCATATTGAAGTGATCGTGCGCAACATGTTGCAGAAGGTCGAGGTTACGAACCCCGGGGACTCCGTCACACTGCCGGGCGAGCAGCTTGATCGTTCTGAGTTCGACGAGATGAATGCCAAGCTCGAAGCACAGGGCAAGGCGACGGCAACGGCATCTCCGGTTCTCCTTGGCATTACCAAGGCAAGCCTGCAGACTCGTTCGTTCATCTCGGCGGCATCTTTCCAGGAAACGACCCGCGTTCTGACCGAGGCGGCAGTTGCCGGCAAGGTTGATCAACTGATTGGTTTGAAGGAGAACGTTATCGTCGGGCGCCTGATCCCGGCCGGTACGGGCGGCATGCTGCAACGCCTGCGTGGCGAGGCACAGAGCCGCGACGATAAAATTCTTGAAGATCAGGTGGCGGCGAATCCCGTCGTGACGCCCGAAGTAGTCGAGACCGCTGGCGACGCCGCCTGACGGCTCCGCGCCCAGGACAAGCGCAAACAGGCCACCCGGGCAATCGGGTGGCCTGTTTCGTTTCGGTGCTCAAGCTGCGATAGGGGCCCGGATGGCTCTGCTAAGAAAGACAATGAAGACGATAAGGAAGAGGAAATCCCCGGCCGCAGCCAGCAGCATCGCTGTCGGGACCTCAATTTCGCGCAGTCGCAAGGCGACCAGCACACAAACGCCGAGTTTGCCGACGAGGCCCAGAAGGACAATCTGGCGAGCGGCCGGGCTGCCAGAAGCGACCATGGCGTAACCGACGCCGAAGATGCAAATCAGCAGTCCCATAATTTGGACCAGGATCGTGTGCTGCGGGTCGAGGGGCGGCAAGCCGGCATTGACGGTGGAGAGGGTGGGCATCAGGAGTGGCGGCAGGCCGGCCAGGAAGTTGTAGGCCGCTGCCACCCAGAAGAATGCAGGCCAGAATCGGTCTGTCATTGGAACGCCTCCGTCAGTCCTGCGTTGGTGCTCATATTGCTCTGGATTCGTCTCTCCGACAGCGCCATGGACAGGCGGATTGTCGTCGAAATGGCCCTGCATGGCCGTCCTGTGGCCGTTTTGGACCCGAAACGTCTCTCCGGGGCGGATTTCCTCGCATTTCTTAAGGATTGGGGTTGACGGGGTAGGGGGCCCAGAGTAGTTTCCGCCCACTTTCGCTCCAGGTAGTAGAGCTCCCCGGGTGTCGGGCCTTCAAGTCCCTGATGGGATTGGCCTTTCACCGGATCTAGACACTGGGGTCAGTGAACCGAATACGAGGAATGGCGCACGATTCCGGGCACAAGCCGGGATCCTCTGCATTTGGACGCAAAACCCGATAGGGGTTTGGTGTCCATGAGCGCGCGCAGCCAATTCCGGAGGAAATCCGGGGCGGCGCGGCGTTTTTTTGTTTGGACAGACAGGATCGAGCAGGCGAATGCCCACCGTCAACCAACTCATTCGCAACCCGCGCAAGCCGCTGGTGAAGCGAAATAAAGTGCCAGCCATGCAGGCGTGTCCGCAGAAGCGTGGCGTTTGTACGCGCGTCTACACGACGACGCCGAAGAAGCCGAACTCCGCGCTGCGCAAGGTAGCGCGCGTTCGTCTGACGAATGGCTTCGAAGTCACGAGCTACATTCCGGGCGAAGGCCACAATCTGCAGGAACACTCCGTGGTGCTGATCCGCGGCGGCCGCGTGAAGGATCTTCCCGGCGTTCGCTATCACATTATCCGCGGTGTGCTCGATACGCAGGGCGTGAAAGACCGCCGCCAGCGCCGTTCGAAATACGGCGCCAAGCGTCCGAAGTAAGGATCAAAGACATGTCCCGACGCCACCGCGCAGAAAAGCGAGACGTAATTCCGGACGCCAAATTTGGCGACGTCGTTCTCGCGAAATTCATGAACAGCCTGATGTACGACGGCAAGAAGTCCGCCGCCGAAAGCATCATCTATGGCGCCTTCGACCAGATGCAGCAGAAGGCCAGCGTCGATCCGCTGCGCACCTTCCATGAAGCCCTCGAGAACGTGATGCCGGCGCTCGAAGTGCGTTCGCGTCGTGTCGGCGGCGCAACCTACCAGGTGCCCGTCGAAGTCCGTCCGGAACGCCGCAAGGCGCTCGCCATCCGCTGGATCATTGCCGCTGCTCGCGCGCGCAACGAGACCACCATGGTAGCGCGTCTTTCGGGTGAGTTGCTCGATGCGGCCAACAATCGCGGGTCGGCCGTCAAGAAGCGTGAAGACACGCACCGCATGGCGGAAGCCAACCGCGCTTTCTCGCACTACCGCTGGTAAAGCGGATACGACCTCCAAAGGCAGACCGTCATGGCACGTAAAACGAAGCTCGAAGATTACCGCAATATCGGCATCATGGCGCACATCGATGCCGGTAAAACGACGACGACCGAGCGCATCCTGTTTTACACAGGTGTAAGTCACAAGATCGGCGAAGTGCATGACGGCGCCGCTACCATGGATTGGATGGAGCAGGAGCAAGAGCGCGGAATCACCATCACATCCGCCGCGACGACCTGCTTCTGGAACGAAAAGCGCATCAATATCATCGACACGCCCGGCCACGTGGATTTCACGATCGAAGTCGAGCGTTCGCTGCGTGTGCTCGACGGCGCCGTCACCGTGTTCGATTCGGTGGCTGGCGTGGAGCCGCAGTCGGAAACCGTGTGGCGTCAGGCTGACAAGTACGGCGTGCCGCGCATGTGCTTCGTCAACAAGATGGACCGCATGGGCGCGAATTTCTATCGCTGTGTGGACATGATTGTGACGCGCCTCGGCGCAACGCCGCTCGTGTTGCAGCTGCCGATCGGTTCGGAAGCCGAGTTCGAAGGCCTCATCGATCTTATCCGGATGAAAGAGATCATCTGGAAAGACGAGTCGCTGGGTGCCGAGTTCGAGTACCGCGACATTCGCGCCGATCTGAAAGAGCAGGCCGACGAATATCGCGCGAAGCTCGTCGAAGGCGCCGTCGAAATGGACGATGTCGCGATGGAGGCATATCTCGACGGCAATGAGCCTGATGAGGCGACCCTCAAAGCCCTCATCCGCAAAGGGACCATCGGCCGCAAGTTCGTGCCGGTTCTCTGCGGTAGCGCCTTCAAGAACAAGGGTGTGCAGCCGATGCTGGATGCCGTTGTCGACTATCTGCCGTCACCGGTTGATGTCGAGAGCGTTGAGGGTATCGATCCAAAGACCGAAGAGCCTGCGACGCGCAAGACCTCGGATGAGGCGCCGCTCTCGGTTCTGGCATTCAAGATCATGAACGACCCGTTCGTCGGCTCGCTGACCTTCTGCCGTATTTACTCCGGTGTGCTGGCGACGGGCACAGGCGTGCTGAACTCGACGAAAGACAATCGCGAACGTATTGGCCGAATGCTGCTTATGCATGCGAACCATCGCGAAGACATCAAGGAAGCTCATGCAGGCGACATCGTTGCTGTGGCGGGCCTGAAGAACACCACCACCGGCGACACGCTCTGCGACCCGCTGAAGCCGATTATTCTTGAGCGGATGGAATTTCCGGAACCGGTTATCGAAGTGGCTGTTGAGCCAAAGACGAAAGCCGACCAGGAGAAAATGGGCATCGCGCTCAATCGTCTTGCACAGGAAGATCCGTCTTTCCGTGTTTCGGTCGACGAGGAGTCCGGCCAGACCGTCATCAAGGGCATGGGCGAGCTTCATCTCGACATTCTTGTTGACCGTATGCGCCGCGAGTTCAAGGTTGAAGCCAATGTGGGCGCGCCGCAGGTTGCTTATCGCGAGACACTGACGAAACGCGCCGAGATCGACTACACGCACAAGAAGCAGACCGGTGGTTCGGGCCAGTATGCGCGCGTCAAGATCGTTTTCGAGCCGGGCGAGCCGGGTACAGGATTCCTGTTCGAAAGCAAGATCGTCGGTGGCTCGGTGCCCAAGGAATATATTCCGGGCGTTCAAAAGGGCGTTGAAAGCGTCAAGGATTCGGGCCCGCTGGCCGGCTTCCCGATGATCGACTTCAAGGCGACGTTGATGGATGGCGCCTATCACGATGTTGACTCAAGCGTGATGGCTTTCGAAATTGCGGCTCGCGCGGCGTTCCGCGAAGGCGCGCAGCAAGCCGGTGTGAAGCTCCTCGAGCCGATCATGAAGGTCGAAGTGGTGACGCCGGAAGAATATATGGGCGATGTGATCGGCGATCTGAACAGTCGCCGGGGACAGATCAGCGGCACCGAGCAGCGCGGCATCGCGCAGGTCATTCATGCGATGGTGCCACTCGCCAACATGTTCGGCTATGTCAATACGCTGCGTTCGATGAGCCAGGGCCGCGCCCAGTACACGATGCAGTTCGATCACTATGAACAGGTACCGCAAGCGGTGTCCGACGAAGTCCGGGCGAAGCTCGCCTAACCAATTGAACCAAGACTGTTCCTGAAGGATGGAGCGCCGAGATGGCCAAAGAGAAGTTTGAGCGGAACAAGCCGCACTGCAACATCGGTACGATCGGTCACGTTGACCACGGGAAGACGTCGTTGACGGCAGCGATCACGAAGGTGCTTGCGGAGACGGGTGGCGCGACCTATTCGGCCTAT